>NZ_JABXGK010000001.1:0-2891039 GCF_013364395.1 Vibrio mediterranei
TGGGGTGGGGGGGGGGGGTTTGGAGGGTCGTGGGACAGTTCGGTCCCTATCTGCCGTGGGCGTTGGAAGATTGAAGGGGGCTGCTCCTAGTACGAGAGGACCGGAGTGGACGAACCTCTGGTGTTCGGGTTGTGTCGCCAGACGCATTGCCCGGTAGCTAAGTTCGGAATCGATAACCGCTGAAAGCATCTAAGCGGGAAGCGAGCCCTGAGATGAGTCTTCCCTGGCGCTTAAAGCGTCCTAAAGGGTTGTTCGAGACTAGAACGTTGATAGGCAGGGTGTGTAAGCGTTGTGAGGCGTTGAGCTAACCTGTACTAATTGCCCGTGAGGCTTAACCATACAACACCCAAAGGGTTTTGATGGACTCAAAGCAAGAACTTTGAATGTGTATTTAGACTTTTAAACAGTTTTCCGAATTAAGAATTTGCTTGGCGACCATAGCGTTGTGGACCCACCTGATCCCATGCCGAACTCAGAAGTGAAACGCAATAGCGCCGATGGTAGTGTGGGGCTTCCCCATGTGAGAGTAGGACATCGCCAGGCTTTAAATTTGAAAGAGCCCGTTTGAAAAGACGGGCTTTTTTAGTCCTGAAGGACAACCACTATGCTGATATAGCTCAGGTGGTAGAGCGCATCCTTGGTAAGGATGAGGTCCCCAGTTCGAGTCTGGGTATCAGCACCAGTATATAGAGTCATCTTGCAGAGCAAGGTGAACCCAAGCAAGATTTTGTTTGGCGACCATAGCATTGTGGACCCACCTGATTCCATGCCGAACTCAGAAGTGAAACGCAATAGCGCCGATGGCAGTGTGGGGTTTCCCCATGTGAGAGTAGGACATCGCCAAGCTTTATTTCCACGCCTCAGCATTTGCTGGGGCGTTTTCGTATGTGTTGCTTTCAGGTCCTCACACCGTAGGATATTGCCAAGCTTTAATTCCACGTTTCCGCATTTGCTATAGTGCTTTATTACCTATTTCCTTTCGCTACAGTTGTAGTAATGTTTGGATTTATTATTTAATTCCGTCCATCTTCTTCAAACTGCCATCTTTTATCACATCAAAACAGTGTTAGACTCGTTACTATCTTTACCTACTAGCAAGATTACGATGGAACGACATAGTCCCTTTATTATTACAGGCGGCCCAGGGTCTGGTAAGACAACACTGCTTGATGCTTTAGCCGCTCGTGATTGTAAGACGTTTGAAGAAGTACCGAGAAAGCTTATTGAAGAACAGTCGAAACTAGAAAATGGAATACTTCCTTGGAATCAATTAGCTGCTTTTGCTGAACTATGCTTTAAGGATATGATGAATCAAAAGCAGGTAGCGTCGACAAGCGAACAACTGAGCTTTTTGGATCGTGCTATTCCGGATATATGTGCCTACTTAACCTTTGGAAACGAGTCGATTCCGCCAAGAGTAACGGAACAAGCTAAGGTAGGATATCAGGCCCTAGTTTTTACTTGCGAACCTAATACTGATACATACGCTCAAGATGACGTTCGACCTTATCCGTTTGAAGAAGCATTAGAGATTCATCGACAATTGATAAAACAATACCAGTCTCTAGGATACCGCTGTATATCAGTGCCTTTTTTAAAACTAGAGCAACGAGTAGAGTTTGTTTTGGCCGAGTCTTATGCTCATTTGGACCAGACAGCATAGCAAGGATTAATTAGATGCCAATCAAAAGCCCAGATGTGGTTATTAAGAGACTGTTATTTGTTGGGCAAGAAACCTTAAATTTCTCCCGTTATTTAGCCCAAAGAATGTCTCACGATAGGATTAATGTGAATGCAGGTTATCTTGCCTATATCACTTTGCTATCAATCGTCCCTCTTTTGACGGTACTGCTTTCCGTACTGTCCTCATTTCCTGTTTTTTCTAATACGGGAGAAGTGCTTCAAGACTTCATTATTCAGCATTTTGTTCCTGCTGCCGGAGATGCTGTGTACTCTGCGTTAGTCGAGTTTGTATCAAATACCGGTAAAATGACGGCAATAGGTAGTGCTTTCTTATTTATCGCAGCTCTCATGTTGATTTCTAATATTGATAAGAATCTCAACTACATTTGGCGTGTTAGAGTTAAACGCCGCATGGTTTTTTCATTTTCCATGTACTGGATGATATTGACGCTTGGGCCAATTTTAATAGGCGCAAGTATAGTTGGTACTTCCTATGTGACCTCTTTGAAAGCTCTAGAACATAATGTGGTCAGCGGTGCTTTTAGTCTCTTTATCGCATGGTTACCAGCAATAATGGCGTTCTTTGCGTTTATCGGGCTGTACATGTTAGTTCCAAACAAAAAAGTACATTTCAGTCATGCTGTTGTGGGTTCAATAGTCGCTACCTTATTGTTTGAAATAAGCAAAAAGGGGTTTGCTTATTACATCACGCAGTTTCCGTCATATCAGCTTATCTATGGTGCTTTAGCGGCGATACCAATCTTATTCCTGTGGATCTATTTGTGTTGGTTTATTGTACTTATCGGTGCGGAGTTCACGGCTGCGATGGGGGAGAAAGAACACTGGCTACCCGATTCGGGCATGTTACAATCTGAAGCTGTGACTGAAACGCGTGATAACAAGGAAACCATAAGTGATAGCACTAATTCAAAGAGTGAGTGAATCGGCGGTAAAAGTAGACGGCGAAGTCGTCGGAGAGATCGGTAAAGGTTTATTAGTGCTACTTGGTGTAGAAAAAGACGACGATGAAGCGAAAGCAAAACGTTTGGTCGAGCGAGTCACGACATACCGTGTTTTTGAAGACGAAGACGGAAAAATGAATCTCAACGTCAAACAAGTCGGTGGTAGCGTTTTAGTCGTATCGCAGTTTACCTTACCTGCGGATACTAAGAAGGGAACAAGAGCTGGGTTTTCGCGAGGGGCTCATCCTACTGATGCAGAGCGTCTGTATGATTACTTTTCAGATCATTGTTCTGAAGTTTTACCGACTGAACGCGGCCGTTTTGCTGCTGATATGAAAGTATCATTAGTCAATGATGGGCCTGTTACCTTCTGGCTACAAGTATAATCGAGTAGAGCATTAGTTTGCATGCGAAAGGATATCTATGTTTAAGCTTATTACTCCTAAAACTGACAACCAGTTAGCTAAGTACTACCAATTTAGATGGCAGATGCTAAGAGAGCCGTGGCGACTACCAGTCGGTTCTGAACGTGATGAATACGATGAAATGAGTCATCACCGTATGATAGTGGATGGTCGAGGAAGACCTATGGCTATCGGACGTTTATACATTACGCCTGATAACGAAGGCCAAATTCGTTATATGGCGGTAAAAAGCAATCGCCGTGATAAAGGGATGGGCTCTCTTGTTTTAGTAGCATTGGAATCATTTGCACGTCAAGAAGGGGTGAAGCGCCTAGTTTGTAATGCCCGCGAAGATGCAATTTCATTCTACGAGAAAAATGGATTCACTAGTCAAGGTGAACTTAATGATCAGAAAGGTCCTGTTCGTCACCTACAAATGGTTAAACAGCTTGACCCTTTGGCTAAAGTATTAAGAAGACCTGAATGGTGTGCTGAGCTGCAAGAGCGTTGGGAGCAACAGATACCAATCAGTGATAAAATGGGTATTAAGATTAACCAATATACTGGTTACCGCTTTGAATGTGGCGCCCAACTAAATCCTAACCTCAATCCACACAATACAATGTTTGCCGGTTCTGCCTTTACTCTTGCGACATTAACAGGATGGGGGATGACATGGCTCTTGATGCGTGAGCGAGGTTTACATGCTGATATCGTGTTGGCAGACAGTAGCATTCGTTATCGTCATCCCGTAGAAATGAGTCCAGTATCGGTGACTTCTCTTGATGGTATCAGTGGCGACTTAGACCGATTGGCAACTGGCAGAAAGGCGCGCATCATCATCAATGTTACGATCTACAGTGGAGATGTGCCTGCCGTCGAGTTTGTTGGCACTTATATGCTGCTACCAAACTATAAAGACACGCTACTTTCCACATAGTAATCTTAATCGCAGCAGGTTATGGTTGAACCTGCTGCTTTTTTTGATCTGCACATTCCACTTCTTCAAGCCCGATGTGACCAGTCAACAACTCAACATGATATTGAGAGCGGCACTCGGAATGCAATGTTAATCGAAGTGAACGTAGTGGATCCTTTCTTAGGTCGATAGTGCTTTCTGCTTTCCCATTCCACTCTTGGCTAGAGACCTCGAATGCTGCAAGGGTCAGCTGCCCTCTATCTGCATTTAACTTAAATGGCGATAGAGAAACGTTATTAGTATCTGTTTCTTCAGTTGTCATCTGAGTGTTGTAGAAATTGGCTTCAAGGGAGCCCGATAAAGTGTGCTGTAACGATAACTTGTCTGCCGTAAGAGCATTTACTGACAGCGCCACATCGGCTAAGCCAGAAATTTGTATTTGCTTACTGTCAGTTAAGTAATTGAGTAGCTCGACAGGGGCTGAGTAAGCTTCAGCATCAATTCGTAAAGGCTGACTTGGCGCAGTAAAGTCAAGCTCTGCAGAGGCGCTGATGTATCCACTGTCATAAGGGATAAACAGTCGGTTGAGTTGCCATTTTCCATCAGTACTTTTGGTTTCAACGGCCACTTGGTTGGCGATTGTTTTATCGATACTAGCGCTATTGGCTGACGCAATAGCGCTTCCCTGCCAAAAGCCCCAACGATAATCTTTTTTGATAAGTAGATCTTCAGCTTGTAGGTTTAGACCTGTGACTTGCCAATAAGGCTTTCGAGCAAGTTGAATCCATTGACTACGGTTGATATTCAGCGAGTCGATAGAGAGCTGTTTAAGATCGCTGAGATGCAAGTGAGTAAACAGATCCGTTAAAGAGTGATTTTGTTGTTCTTGGTAATACTTGATGCCATCTAAATCGACTTTGTTCAATGCTATTGAATTTGGAGTTAACGTACCTGCTATTTGAATCCGACCTTGTTCAAGGTTGGTATCGAGATCTTTGATGTCGAGTTTATCTGGTGAAAAGCTGAGTTCTAGAGTCGGCTCAATGAAATCAAACTGTTGCCATTGAAGCTTGTCAGCATCGAGCGAGAGATACGCTTGACTTTGTGTCCATATCGAGCGAGTGAGGTCGATGTTTTCTAACGACGCACTAACGTTTTCTGCATGCGCTCCTTGGTAGGTAATATCAGAGTTTAAAAGATCCAAACTGTTAATATGGCCAATCACAGAAGTGAGTGAACTTAACGGTCCTTGGCTGAGTTCTGACAAATCAAATTTTAGCTTATTGATAGTGGTGTTGACTAAAGACCAATGACCATTCTCAATCTGCGCTTGAGTGGTAACTTGTGCCTCTTTCCATGTGAATGAGGCGCCGTAGATTTTCGTGTTGTCGCCAGCAAGAGAACCATCAAGGAGAAGCTCATTAATAGCTTCACCTTGATAGTAGAGCTGGGAAGCACGAACTTGAAAGTCTGCTCTAGTACTTTCGATTGATGTTCCTACCTCTAGGTTTCTTAGTTGGAGCTGCAGATCATTGATGATCACGTTGTGTCCAGAATAATCCACATGATCGAGAGCGATGTTGTTGATCTGGTAATCAGCTAATGCATCTAGGCTCAGAGTAAGGTTTGATAGATTGGCACCACTAACATACAACTCGTTAATGTGTAGCCACTTAGAAGTCGACGTTGGTAGTGAAAACCACACTGATAGTTTGTTGACACTAATGGAATCGTGCTCAGCCTTTGAAAAGTTGGCATTCGAAAAATCGATTCTATTAGGGTAGTGATAACTTATCGCCTCACTATCCACTTTTATGTTCAATGTTTGCTGCAGAGCATAAGTGATAATTGGTTTGGCATACTGTGTATGCAAGACACCAAAAACGATCAAAACTGAAAGTAAGCCAAGTGCAAGCAATGCTATCCAAAGCGCAATTATCTTTCTTATCACGAATTTATTTTCCTACCTTCCAACATAAACAATAATTTAGCGTGAAAAACACGAAAAAGCCCCTCAAAAAGAGGGGCTAGAGTTAAAAAATTGAACGTTTATCTAACAATTAGTCCAATTGAGGGCCAGCGGCTACCAATGATTTACCTTCTGCATTATCAGTATACTTGTCGAAGTTATTGATAAAGCGTTTCGCTAGATCTTCGGCTTTGCTCTCCCATTGTAGTGGATCTACATAAGTGTCTCTTGGGTCCAAGATAGTTGGGTCAACGCCTGGAAGCGAAGTCGGTACCTCTAGATTGAACACAGGAATAGTCTTCGTTTCTGCTTGTTCAATAGAGCCATCTAGAATCGCATCAATGATACCGCGTGTATCTTGAATCGAGATACGTTTACCACTGCCATTCCAACCAGTATTCACAAGGTAAGCTTCTGCGCCTGCTGCTTCCATACGCTTCACTAGAACCTCTGCGTACTTAGTTGGGTGTAGCGTTAGGAATGCTGCCCCGAAACATGCTGAGAATGTTGGTGTTGGCTCTGTGATACCACGCTCAGTACCTGCTAACTTCGCTGTAAAGCCTGAAAGGAAATGGTACTTAGTTTGCTCAGGTGTCAATTTAGAAACTGGTGGAAGTACACCGAACGCATCTGCTGACAAGAAGATGACTTTGTTCGCATGACCACCTTTCGATACTGGTTTCACGATATTTTCGATATGGTGAAGTGGGTACGAGACACGAGTGTTCTCTGTCTTCGAACCATCATCAAAGTCGATAGAACCATCGTTGCGAACAGTAACATTCTCTAACAGTGCATCTCGACGAATCGCGTTGTAGATGTCTGGCTCAGCTTCTTTCGAAAGGTTGATAGTTTTCGCATAACAACCACCTTCGTAGTTGAATATACCGTCATCATCCCAACCGTGCTCATCGTCACCGATCAATGCACGTTTTGGATCGGTTGATAGCGTTGTTTTACCTGTACCTGATAGGCCAAAGAAGACAGCCACATCACCTTCTTCGCCCATATTCGCAGAACAGTGCATGGATGCGATATCTTTTAGAGGAAGGAAGTAGTTCATCATTGCGAACATACCTTTCTTCATCTCACCGCCGTACCAAGTACCGCCGATAAGCTGCATTCTTTCCGTTAGGTTGAATACAGTGAAGTTTTCAGAGTTGAGTCCTTGTTCTTCCCATTTTTGGTTAGTGCACTTAGCACCGTTCATGACAACGAAGTCTGGCTCAAACGTAGCGAGCTCTTCTTCTGTTGGACGGATGAACATGTTTTTAACGAAGTGAGCCTGCCAAGCCACTTCTGTGATAATACGAATGCAGAGTCGAGTGTCTGGGTTCGCACCGCAATATCCGTCAATGACGAATAGGCGTTTGTTAGAAAGTTGACCTGTAACGAGTAGTTTGAGGTCATCCCATGCCTCTTTAGACATAGGTTTGTTGTCATTTTTGACTTTATCGGATGTCCACCACATGGTGTCGCGAGTGGTGTCATCATTAACGATAAATTTGTCTTTTGGTGAGCGACCAGTAAAGATACCCGTATCTACAGCGACGGCGCCAAGTTCAGTGACTACGCCTTTTTCGTAGCCCTCTAGACCTTCGCGAGTTTCCTCTTCAAATA
Organism: Vibrio mediterranei; assembly: GCF_013364395.1. Lineage (NCBI taxonomy): Bacteria > Pseudomonadati > Pseudomonadota > Gammaproteobacteria > Vibrionales > Vibrionaceae > Vibrio > Vibrio mediterranei. Next base: position 7,558 of record NZ_JABXGK010000001.1, read on the forward strand.
ACTGTTCGTAGCTTGGGTTGCGTACAATGTCAGTTACGCCAGTGATTCCGTACTTGGTAAGATCGATTTGTGCAGCCTTATTAATGTCCATAACGGTCATAGGTGCTCCTTATTGGATTTTTGTAGGGATTTTAAAATTTTTTTGTAATTCGTTATTTATTATTTGTTTTTTATTTTGAACTCCATGCTAGCAACGGCGACCCGATAAAACAGGGATATAGTTCAAAAATTATTCATCAGTTATTGATGGTTTTAAGTGTTTTGTCACATATTGAAATTAGGCTAATTCTCCCCAAAGCAAACCTTTGCGTTAGATCAAATGTAACACATGATTTACGTCTTTTGTTAGTGCATTTGCATTAATAATTTGCGTATTTGTTAAATAAAACGAACAAAAAAAGCCAGATCACATCTGATCTGGCTTTTATTCATTTTTACACTCTAAAAATTAGTGTACGGTCTTGTTATCCGATTGGGCATCTGCGTAAAGTGCTTTGATTTCTGGCTCGTCAAAAGCGTAGGTTGAACCGCAGTAATCACAGTGCAGGGCAACTTCGCCATCTTGAGCCAAAATGTCAAAAATTTCTTCCTGAGCGACAGTGACAATAGCTGCGCCGCTACGTTCACGTGAACAACCACAGAAAAATTCCACTTCTTTTGGTTCGAATAGCTGTACTTTATCTTGGTTATATAGACGGTAGAGCAATTCATTGGCTTCTAAACCAAATAACTCTTCATCTTTTACAGTATTCGTGAGCTGCTCTAGATGCTCGAAATCTTCTGGAGAACCGGTACCATCAGGCATAACCTGAAGCAGCATACCTGCCGCATGCTTGTGACCATCAACTTCACCAGTACGGATCCATAAACGAGTCTTCAACTGTTCAGAACGCTCGAAATAGCCCTCTAGCACCTCTGACAAATTGTCACCTTCCAATCCGACAACGCCTTGATAGCGTTCACCTTGATCTGGAGTAATGGTGATAACTAGGTAGCCTTTACCCATCATGTCGTGGATTGAAGCATCATCAGCAATATCACCTTCCCAGCGAGCAACACCACGTAGTTTTTGGTTGTGGTCTCCATTAATTACCGCTAGGGAAACTGGGCCATCACCCTGCAACTGCATGGTAATTGAACCTTCGAACTTCAACGTAGCAGTTAGTAGACTTGTCGCAACAAGCAACTCACCTAGAAGAGTTTGCAGTGGAGCTGTGTATTCTTTGCTGGATAGTATCTCCTGATAGGCGCTATCCAATTGCACGAGCTCTCCGCGCACTGATAGCTCTTCAAAGAGGTAGCGATTTAATGTGTTGTTAGCCATTTAGGAAACTCCAGCTTATTGATGTTTAAACTTAATAATGTCGCGACGCTGTTTTTTGTCAGGTCGACGCTCAGGGCTTGGGTTGTGAGCATTTAGTTTTCTGCGCAACGCGTTATCTTCTCGTTTGGCAATACTCTCTGATGTTTCTGAGTAGAGAGTTTGGGCTTCCGGTGCACCTCTGCGTTGATCTGAAATACGCTCAATAGTCACTGTCTTTTCTTCATTGCCTTGTCTGAGGGCGATGACAGCGCCTAATTCTACAATTTTACTTGGTTTAGAACGTTGTCCATTATAGTGGACTTTGCCACCATCGACCATGTTGCGAGCGATGCTTCTTGTCTTGTAAAAGCGGGCGGCCCACAGCCATTTATCGAGGCGAACGGCTTTTTCTTCGGAACTCATACTGAATCCTGCTATCTAACTCAATATCAGTGCTCTTGTGCTCAATAACCTGACAGTTTTAAGTAATTACTGACAAATTGAGGAGAGCTGCTGATAGGTTTATCATGCTAATATTCCTCTAAATGGAGTTTAGATCTAATTATTTCAACCCCATTCTGCGGATTGCACTACAGTCATAGTAGTTATGCTATAGTCAGATGATTAACCATACAAAAAACGATTGCTGATAATTTAGCAATAACAATTAATTACACAGTCAGTAAATGTTTAGTAGGGCAGGAAGTTAGGAGAGTGAAAGGAATATCCATATCGGCTGCGAGTATCAACACCGCTTCTATATCTTCATTTTTTCGTCGTTGTCTGCAGTATCAATCTCAAATTAGCCTAACGCTTACTCTAACCATGTTAGCGGTGTCCGCTTGGATTGCTGGCGTTTTACTATGGCAATTGTTTCCTCAAACTCATTCTGTTAGTCAATGGGTTGCGCCCGTTGCGGTTAATAACCAAGCGCAAACTCAATCTAATAATTTACACTCTTCCGATATCAACAAAGCCAATATCTTTGGACGGTACAATCGCGAGCAAAAAGTAGTACAGGCGCCAGTGGTGACTGATGCACCTAAAACACGTTTGAATGTGGTTTTAGTCGGCTCGGTAGTAAGTAGTAATCCTAACTTGAGTCTTGCGGTGGTTGCCAATCGTGGCAAGCAAGGAACGTATGGGATTGGAGAACAGATTGAAGGCACGCGAGCGACGGTGAGCGCCGTGATGATTGACCGAATCATTATTTCCAACTCCGGACGTGATGAGACGGTGATGTTAGAAGGCTTGGAATATAAAAAACTTGAGTTGAAGACGGCGCCACAAGTGGCAGCCTCCAATATTGCGGGAAATAATCCTATTGATTCAGAAGAAAAGCTGACAGCGATTCGCAGAACGATTACTCAAGATCCACAACAGATTTTTCAGTATGTCCGACTTTCTCAAGTGAAAAGAGATGGTCAGGTAAAAGGTTACCGAGTCAGTCCTGGACGAGATCCAGAGCTGTTTAACGCCGTAGGACTTCAAAATGGTGATATTGCTGTTGCACTTAATGGTGCCGATCTCACTGATCCTGCTGCTATGGGGAAAATTTATCAGTCTATTTCCGAGCTTACCGAACTCAATCTAACGGTAGAGCGTGACGGGCAACAACATGACATATTCATTCAGTTTTAGTTATGCGTAAGGCATTACAAGGGAGCAACAAGTGAAAAGTTGGCTTAAAACAAGTACCTGGTTATTGATGGGGAGCCTGATGGCTGCGCCAACGGTATCAGCCAATGAATTCAGTGCCAGTTTCAAGGGAACTGACCTACATGAGTTTATCAATATCGTTGGACGCAACCTCGATAAGACCATCATTGTTGACCCGTCAGTGCGCGGTAAAGTCGATGTGCGTAGCTATGATGTTCTAAATGAAGAGCAATATTACAGCTTTTTTCTTAATGTCTTAGAAGTCTATGGTTTCGCTGTCGTAGAGATGGACAATGGCATTTTGAAGGTTATCAAAGCAAAAGATGCCAAGACCTCGGCGATTCCCGTAGTTGGTGATTCCGATAACGTCACAGGAGACAGTGTCGTGACACGTGTGGTCGCGGTGAAGAATGTTTCGGTAAGAGAGCTTTCTCCTTTGTTGCGCCAGCTAAATGATAATGCTGGTGCAGGTAATGTGGTTCATTATGACCCTGCGAACATCATTCTTATTACCGGCCGTGCCGCCGTTGTTAATCGCCTAGCAGATATTATTCGCCGTGTAGACCAAGCGGGTGATAAAGAAGTTGAAGTGGTTGAATTAAAGAATGCTTCTGCCGCTGAAATGGTTCGTATTGTTGATGCTTTAAATAAGACGACAGACGCTAAAAACACCCCAGCACTCTTGCAACCTAAGCTGGTGGCGGATGAACGAACTAACTCTATCTTGATTTCTGGTGACCCTAAGGTTCGTGAGCGTCTACGTCGTTTGATTAATCAGCTTGATGTTGAGATGGCGACCAAAGGCAACAACCGAGTTCAGTATCTTAAATATGCCAAAGCTGAAGACCTTGTGGATGTGCTAAAAGGGGTGTCAGATAACCTTCAGAAAGAGAAGCAGTCTGGCTCTACGTCAGGCAGTGGAGCAAACCGCTCTGAAGTGATGATCAGTGCGCACCCTGATACCAACGCGCTTGTGATTACTGCGCCGCCAGACATTATGAAAGCCCTGCTTGAGATCATTAAGCAGCTAGACATACGTCGTGCGCAGGTTTTAATCGAAGCGCTGATTGTTGAACTTGCCGACGTTGATGGTGCGAATCTTGGCGTGCAATGGGGTAATGCTTCGTCTGGAAGTGTGGTTCAGTTCTCCAATACGGGGGCTTCTATCGGTAACGTTATGGTTGGTATGGAAGAAGCCAAAGACAAGACCACAACAGAAACTCGTTATGATAGTCAAGGCAACCCATACAACGTAGAGACTAAAACATCTGGTGATTATACCAAGCTTGCCAGCGCACTCAGCGGTGTTCAAGGTGCGGCTGTAGGTATTGCTCTTGGTGATTGGACCGCTCTTATTACAGCAGTTTCCAGTACCTCCAACTCAAACATTCTGTCTTCTCCTAGCATTACTGTTATGGATAACGGCGAAGCGTCGTTTATCGTTGGTGAAGAAGTGCCAGTATTGACCGGTTCGACAGCTGGCTCAAACAACAGCAATCCATTCCAAACGGTTGACCGTAAAGAAGTAGGTATCAAGCTTAAAGTCGTCCCACAGATCAACGAAGGTAACTCGGTTCAGCTTAATATTGAGCAAGAAGTTTCCAATGTTCTTGGTGCTAATGGCGCGGTAGATGTGCGTTTTGCGAAGCGTCAACTTAACACTTCGGTGATGATCCAAGATGGTCAGATGCTGGTATTGGGTGGTTTGATTGATGAACGTGCCGCTGAAAGTGAGTCGAAAGTCCCTTTCCTCGGGGATATCCCATATCTGGGTCGTTTGTTCACTTCCACCAGTACAACGGTTGAGAAAAAGAACCTTATGGTCTTCATTAAACCGACGATTATCCGTGATGGCATGACGTCTGATGGTATCACTCAGCGTAAATATAACTACATTCGTGCAGAGCAGTTATTCAAGGCGGATAAAGGCTTGAAGCTGATGGATGACGGCTACATTCCAGTATTACCTGAGTTCAATAATACCACGCGCTACCCATCTGAAATTCAAGCATTCTTTGATCAGGTAGAAGCGAAGTAATTATGGACACTATCCAACAGCGCCCTTTGGTGACTCGCCTGCCGTTTAGCTTTGCTAATCGCTTTAAGGTAGTGTTCGAGTCTCTAGAGTCAGACGCCGTGCTCTACTATGTAGAGCCGCTGGCGTTGAATGCATTGCAAGAAGTTAAGCGAGTGTTTCGTCAGCCTTTTTCCTTACATGCTCTCTCTTCTGAGGAGTTTGATTTAAAGCTTACTCAAGCTTATCAGCGTGATTCGTCTGAGGCTCGTCAGTTGATGGAAGATATTGGTGCTGACAGTGATGACTTTTTCTCTTTAGCAGAGGAGTTACCACAAGATGAAGATTTGTTGGAATCGGATGACGATGCACCGATAATCAAGCTAATCAACGCCATGCTTGGCGAGGCCATCAAAGAAGGCGCCTCGGATATTCATATTGAAACCTTTGAAAAAGTGCTGTCGATTCGATTTCGTATTGATGGGGTACTGCGTGATGTGTTGGCGCCAAGTCGTAAGTTGGCACCGCTGTTGGTATCACGTGTCAAAGTTATGGCTAAGCTGGATATCGCGGAGAAGCGAGTTCCCCAAGATGGCCGTATTTCATTGCGTATTGGTGGTAGAGCGGTAGACGTTCGTGTCTCTACGATGCCATCGTCACATGGTGAGCGAGTGGTGATGCGTCTACTAGATAAAAACGCGACGCGTCTAGATTTGCATAGTTTAGGTATGACAGCAGCCAACCATGAAAACTTTAGACACCTGATTAAGAGGCCACATGGCATCATTTTGGTGACCGGTCCAACTGGTTCTGGTAAATCCACGACTCTGTATGCAGGTCTGCAAGAGATCAACAGTAATGAGCGCAACATACTGACCGTTGAAGATCCTATTGAATTTGATATTGATGGTATCGGTCAGACGCAGGTTAACCCCAAAGTAGACATGACCTTTGCTCGAGGTTTGCGTGCCATTCTACGTCAAGACCCCGACGTGGTGATGGTGGGTGAGATTCGAGATCTTGAAACGGCCCAAATTGCTGTTCAAGCCTCATTAACTGGTCACTTGGTGATGTCGACACTGCACACTAATACGGCTGTTGGTGCGATTACGCGAATGCGTGATATGGGCATTGAACCGTTTCTGATTTCCTCTTCTCTACTCGGCGTTCTAGCGCAGCGCTTGGTCCGTACCTTATGTAATGACTGTAAAGCACCTTATGCAGCGAATGGCGCTACTAAGCAGTTATTCGGGCTGGCCGAGTATGAAGAGCTGGTACTACATAAAGCTGTCGGCTGTGAGAAGTGTAACCACAAAGGTTATCGTGGACGTACTGGTATCCACGAACTCTTGATGGTTGATGAAACAGTACAGACCCTTATTCATGATGAAGCAGGCGAGCAGGCGATTGAAAAAGCAGTACGCTCACATACTCCGAGTATACGAGATGACGGTTTCCATAAAGTGAAGCATGGAATTACCTCTCTTGAAGAAGTCATGCGTGTGACCAAGGAAGCGTAAGTGGCAGCGTTTGAATATAAGGCTCTGAATGCCAAAGGAAAGCAAGTAAAAGGGTTAGTTGAGGGAGATAATGCTCGCCAAGCTCGCTTACGCCTGAAAGAGCAAGGCATGATTCCTATCGATATTGTCGAAGCGAAAGGTAAGTCGAGCAAAAGTGCCAATGGTGAAACGTCAAAACCAGCCTTTAAGCGTGGTATCAGTACGCCTGATTTAGCGCTTATTACACGTCAGTTATCGACGCTAGTTCAATCGGGTATGCCGTTAGAAGAGTGTTTAAAAGCGGTTTCAGAGCAATCAGAGAAGCCACGAATTCGCAGTATGCTTGCTGCAATACGCTCTAAAGTTACCGAAGGTTATACCTTGTCAGACAGTTTGGCGGAGTATCCGCATATCTTTGATGAGCTATTTCGTTCCATGGTTGCGGCTGGCGAAAAGTCGGGCCATCTAGACTCTATCCTTGAACGTTTAGCTGATTACGCAGAGAACCGTCAAAAACTTCGTTCCAAACTGCAACAAGCAATGATCTACCCAGTGGTGCTGGTGGTGTTTGCCGTCGCCATTGTGGCGTTCCTTCTAGCAGCCGTGGTACCCAAAATCGTCGGTCAGTTTGTCCAAATGGGACAAGAGTTGCCTAAATCGACTCAGTTCTTGCTTTCTTCCAGTGACTTTGTGCAGCAATGGGGCTTTGTCGTTGTCGCAGTATTTCTGGTGTTGTTTTACCTATTCAAAGCTGCATTGAAAAGACCAGCAATACGAATGAGTTGGGATACCAAGGTGCTTAATCTCCCGTTGATTGGCAAAATAGCACGTGGTCTTAATACCTCTCGCTTTGCTCGAACATTGGCAATCTGTACCTCGAGCGCAATTCCAATTCTTGAAGGCATGAAGGTGTCAGTGGATGTGATGACCAATCATTTTGCTAAGAAGCAAGTTTCTAATGCCGCCGACAATGTACGCGAAGGTGCAAGTCTTCGTAAAGCACTGGAACAAACCAAACTGTTCCCTCCAATGATGCTGCATATGATTGCTAGTGGTGAGCAAAGTGGTGAGCTCGAAAGCATGTTAACGCGTGCCGCTGATAACCAAGATCAGAACTTTGAATCGACCATAAATATTGCTTTGGGAATTTTTACTCCCGCTTTAATCGCACTGATGGCTGGCTTGGTACTATTTATCGTAATGGCGACATTGATGCCAATTTTAGAAATGAACAATTTAATGTCTGGATAATCTAATCAGATAATGAAATCACAACCCTCTGTCTAGAGGCGTTTTCTTTGGAGTGAGAAATGAGAAAAACAAACAGAAAACAGGCTGGCTTTACGTTACTCGAAGTAATGGTGGTTGTTGTTATCTTAGGTATTTTGGCAAGCTTTGTTGTTCCTAATCTACTAGGCAACAAAGAGAAAGCGGATCAACAAAAAGCCATTACCGATATTGTAGCGTTAGAAAATGCGCTTGATATGTACAAGTTAGACAACAGCGTTTATCCAACAACGGATCAAGGTCTGGAAGCGCTAGTGACTAAGCCGGGTAACCCTGAGCCGCGTAACTACCGTGATGGTGGTTATATTCGTCGTTTACCTAATGACCCGTGGGGCAATGACTATCAATATTTGAGCCCTGGTGACAAAGGCACTATCGACATCTTTACGTTAGGTGCTGATGGTCAAGAGGGTGGTGAAGGCGCAGCAGCCGATATTGGCAACTGGAATATTCAAGACTTTCAGTAATCGGTAATCAGTAGGGCGAGTATTCGCCCTACCTTTTTCAATGGTATGTCATGCGTTCTCTCATACGGCAACATCATCAAGGCTTCACCTTACTGGAAGTGCTCCTAGTATTGGTACTGTTATCCATCAGTGCCGTCGCAGTCATTTCGACCTTACCTCAGCCGCAAGACGAACAAGTGAAACAACAAGCTCAGCGCTTATTCCAAAGGCTTCAGCTCTTCAATGAAGAGGCCATGTTAGCTGGAAAGGACTTCGGAATACGAGTTGATGAAGATAAAAAGCAGTATGTGTTTCTGGAGCTCCAAGCTGACGGTTGGCAAAGAGTGTCATTGAATCAGATTCCTGAAGAAACCACGTTGCCGGCAGAGATGACTGTCAAACTCGATTTAAGCAATGGTGTCTGGGGCAATGATGACCGATTGTTTGAACCTGGTACTTTGTTTGATGAAGATATGTTTGCTGATGTCGAGAAAAAGAAAAAAGCAGAAAAACCGCCGCAAGTTTTTATTCTTTCTAGTGGAGAGATTACGCCAGGAGCCTTTGTTTTAGCGCCTGTAAACCGAGCGCTTAAAGCGCAGTCTTGGTATGTACAAATCCAAGATAATGGTTCGTTACAGCTAATGGATGACAAGGATTGGAATGAAAACAAACGCTAAAGGGATGACCCTACTTGAGGTGTTGATTGCCCTTGCTATCTTTGCAACGGCGGCCATTGCGATCATTCGTTCCGTGAGTCAGCATATCAATACCTTAAACTATCTAGAAGACAAGGCCTTTGCTGCAATGGTGGTGGATAATCAAATGGCCAAAGTTATGCTTGATACGTCTGCGCTTAAAGCCCAAAAAGGGAGCGAGAAATTGGCGGGACGCGAGTGGTTTTGGAGCGTCACTCCCGTAAAAACATCTGATAATTTACTTAAAGCTGTTGATGTGAGTGTGGCACTAGATAAAAAAGCTAGTCCCATCGTGACGGTGAGGAGCTACGTTGATAGGTAAGCGTTCTCAAGGCTTTACACTGATTGAAGTATTAGTGGCTATCGCCATCTTCGCAAGTCTCAGTATTGCTGCTTATCAAGTGGTTAACCAAGTTCAGCGAAGTAACGAACTCTCGCAGGAGCGCAGTGCTCGTTTGCAAGAAATCCAGCGAGGGTTTGTCTATCTGGATAGTGACTTTAGGCAAATGGCACTTAGGCAGTTTAGACACGAGGGAGAGGCGCCGTTAAATCGGTTGATCTTGTGGCAGCAAAACTTATTGGAGTCTGAAGGAAAAGGGTTACTTTTTACTCGTCTAGGGTGGCTCAATCCGCAAAATCAATTTCCGCGAGGTGAAGTAGCGAAAATTGGCTATCGACTAAAACAGGGCAAACTAGAAAGAGTATGGTGGCGCTACCCTGACACGACTGTGGGCGAGCCTCCTGTGGTGCTCCCTATCTTTAGCGGTGTAGAAGACTTTGACATGCGTTTTTACAATGGGGAAACGTGGCTTAAAGAGTGGCAAGCAGACTTGTCACTGCCATTAGCTGTGGAGATTAAGCTTACCTTCGAAGATTATGGCGAAATAACCAGGATTTACCTGACTCCTGCAGGTACCATTAACGCGTCATCGGCACCTAATAATGGTAATGGGAATCAAGGTGGTAATAACCAAGGAGGCAACTCGTGAAGAGAGTGATGCCTAACTCCCAAAAAGGGGTTGCCTTGATTGTTATTCTGCTGCTTTTAGCCATCATGGTATCAATAGCCGCTACGATGTCTGAGCGCTTGTTTAGTCAGTTCACTCGAGCATCGAATCAGGTTAATTATCAACAGGCCTATTGGTATGCCATTGGTGTTGAGGCATTGGCCTCCGTTGCGATAAAAGAGAGCTACAAAGATAACAAAGACAGTATTAATCTGAATCAACCTTGGGCTCTTGAGGAGCGCACTTATCCACTCGATTACGGTCAAGCAACTGGCTACATTCGAGATATGCAGTCATGCTTCAATGTAAATGCTCTGGCGAATGTGACACCGAATGCCAATAGCGCCACTAAGCCATTTTTGGTGCGTTTCTTTCAGCGATTGCTGGAAGAAAGTGAAATCGAGAATTACCAAGCCGAACAAATTGCTGATTCGACTTGGGAGTTTATCAATAAGGAAACGACAGTTCGCTCCGTGTCTGGAGTTGGAGACAGTTACTACGAGTCTTTGTCGCCAGCGTACGTTGCCGCTAATGGCCTAATCGCCGACAGTTCTGAGCTGAGAGCAATTAATCAGGTGTCTGGTGAGGCTATGTTGAAAATTGCTCCACTAGTGTGCGCGTTACCGACATCCAGTTGGCAACTCAATGTTAATACGATCTCGGTCGAGCAAGCACCGCTACTCGCTGCGTTATTTGCACCGAATTTGTCGGTGGATAATGCCAAACAGCTTATTGAAAATCGCCCCTTTGATGGGTGGTCTGGTGTGAATCAGTTTTTAGCAGAGCCACAAATGGGTGCGGTGGATGACAATACAAAGCAGCAAGGTTCTCCTTTCCTGACTGTGGACAGTGTTTACTTTGAGTTAGATGCGCAGGTAGTTGTGGACGAATCAAGACTGCGATTAAGAACCTTATTTTTTAGCCAAGATAGGCAAGATGTGACGGTAGTGCGCCGTCGATTTGGAGGATTTCGTGAGCGAGTTTTTAACCGTTCGCCTGAATAGTCAGCCGACTAGCCCTGTACATTGGGCGGTTTGGTCGACCAATCAGCAAGAAGTGATAGCGAGTGGTGTGCTTGACAGTTTAGCGCAGCTCGAAGAGATCAAGGAATACGCGCAGCAGCGTGTCACAATGCTTATGCTATGTGCACAGGATGTTCACTTCGCTCAAGTTGAGATCCCTGCAGGTGGAGCTAGGCAGTTTGAAACCATGCTGCCATTTCTTGTAGAAGATGATATTGCTCAAGATGTCGAGCAGCTTCACTTTACGATTCTTAATAAACACGCTGACAAAGCGGCAGTGTGTGCGGTTGATAAGCGCTATTTATCTGATGTGCTTGAGGCGTTTTTGCAACATGGTATTGAAGTTAAAAAGGTCGTTCCTGATGTTTTAGCTTTGCCCAAGACACTACATGTTTCTGCGATTGAAATGGATGAGCAGTGGCTGTTTCGTACCTCTGAATGGTCGGGTATGACGGTTGATAACAACTGGCTTGAAGCGGTTATTAAGTCGGATTATTTATCCTCTCGGGAGCAGCAAGATCAAGAAGAGTCTGCTGTAGTAGTCGTAGAGAGCTATTCAGAAGAACCTACGATTGTTGCTTCGTATTCTGACCATGTTTCATGGCAAACTTTGCCAGCAGAACCCGCCATGGCACTACTTTCAAAAGGAGTGGTGGATAGCGGCTTTAGTTTACTCAGTGGTGACTTTAAACCTAAAGCTTCTTTCTTAAAACATTGGAAAGTTTGGAAGAAAGTAGCTATCGCGGCCTCAATACTTATCGTTGCTCTGATTGCGGAACAAGTAGCGCTTGTTAATCAGTATGAAGCTCAAGCAGCAGCTTACCGAGCGGAAAGTGAACGTATTTTTCGAAGCGTGTTTCCAGATAAGAAACGCATTCCTACAGTGAGCTACCTGAAGAGACAAATGCAAGATGAGCTAGGCCGATTAGGTGGCTCCGATATCTCCAGTGCGTCTGTGTTGGAATGGTTGTCGAAATTGCCCGACACCGTGGGTCAAGTGAATGGCATGCAAGTTGAGAGTTTTACCTTTGATGGCAATCGCAATGAAGTTCGTATGAGTGTCACCAGCAAGGATTTTGAAAGCTTTGAAGCGGCAAGAATAAAACTGGAAACGCAGTTCGATGTGTCACAAGGTCCCCTTAACCGTAATGGTGAAGTGGTGATGGGTAACTTTGTGTTGAAGGCAAAATAGGGTTAATCATGAAAGGTCTACTACTTAGCGCACAAAGCTGGTGGCTTAGTATCAGTCAAAGGGAACAGCGACTGGTTTTGGCATGTTCTGTCGTTGCCATTATTGGGATCATCTATTGGGGGATACTCGCCCCGTTTGCTCAGCGAACTGAGAATGCTCAAATGCGCATTCAATCAGAGCGTCAATTGTTGTCTTGGGTAAGTGAACAAGCCGATACCATCGTTGAAAAACGTCGTGCAGGCGGTGTGGTTGTCTCCAAGCAGCCTTTAAATCAGGTTATCACGTCGTCGACAAATCGATTTAATGTCGAGTTGATTCGAATGCAGCCTCGTAACGACCAGTTGCAAGTCTGGATCAAACCGATCCCATTTGAGTTCTTCGTAAATTGGTTATTCTATTTACAGGAAAACCACGGAGTGACAGTGGAAAATATGGATATTGATAAGGCGGATTTGAGTGGTGTGATAGAAGTGAACCGTCTGCAATTTAAAAGAGGTAGCTAAGTGAAACGAGTCATTAAGTACGCGTTACTTTGCACTAGTGTATTTACCGCTAGTGCTATCTATCACTTGCCTGCAAGCGTAGCATTGAGCTTCTCACCGTTGCCTCAAGGTGTATTTATTGATAGCGCAGAAGGGACGGTTTGGCAGGGGCGAGCTCAAAATGTACGAGTTCAGAACTACCAACTGGGAGAGCTTAACTGGTCCTTCTCATGGTCGAGTTTGCTAACTCTGTCCCCAGAATATGCCGTGAGGTTTGGCCGTGGCAGCGCGTTTGGTCTCTCTGGAAAAGGGAATGTCGGTATTAGCTTCTCAGGACCTTACGTGGAGACCTTGTTAGCTTCGATACCGGCAGATACCGTTCTGCAATACTCTCCTATGCCCGTGCCTGTTTCGGCAGGGGGGCAGCTTGAATTGGCGATCAAATCGTTGCAATACCAATCTCCTTGGTGTGGAACGGGAGAGGGCAGTCTGTCATGGAGTGCTGGCTATATTGAAACCCCTGTCGGCAGCTTAAGCTTCGGGCCGACTATTGTTGATTTGGCGTGTAATGACAGTGTATTAACCGCGAAAGGCAGTCAATCTAGTAAGCAAGTCTCTAGTGAGTTCTCAGGGCAGTTGACGCCGAACCGACAATATCAATCCAGCGCGTGGTTTAAACCGGAAGGTGATTTCCCTGCGACCATGCGTCAGCAGTTGAGTTGGCTAGGTAACCCTGATAATCAAGGTCGTTATTCCTTTAATTATCAAGGAAGATTCTAGGAACTGGGGACGAAGTTGTTTGTTGAGTTAACAACTAAAAAAAGGAGGCTTAGCCTCCTTTTTTAGTTTTATTTTAGTGTCTATTCTTGAATGAGAATCTTATCCCAAGCTAGCGATTGATCGCCAATCACAATGAAGTTTGGATTTTCCAATGTCTCTCTTTGGTTGTAGGACAGCGGACCTAACTCGGTGCTTAAGATGGCACCGCCAGCTTCTTCGACAATGCATTGGGTTGCTGCTGTGTCCCATTCACCTGTTGGGCCTAAGCGCAGGTAACAGTCCACCGCGCCTTCAGCCACTAGGCACGCTTTTAGTGCCGCAGATCCAAGAGGAACCAAATCGTAGTTCCACGCAGAGCTCATTCTTGCTGTGACACGGTTGATATTTTGGCGACGACTAATCGCAATGGCGATGGATTGATCTTGAGTATCATGTTTGAGGACGTTAATTCTCAAGCTTTCATCCATAGATGGGATTTTCCATGCCCCTTTATTCTCGTAGGCATAATAAGTCACGCCTGACACTGGTGCATAGACGATTCCCATAATCGGCTTATTATTGCGAACCAGAGCAATAATCGTAGCGAAATCGCCACTGCGCGCAATGAACTCTTGAGTACCATCAAGCGGGTCAACAAGCCAGTAGGTATCCCATTGTGAACGTTGTTCAAGGCTGATATCTGCTGCTTCTTCAGACAGTACAGGGATGTCTGGTGTTAACTGACTGAGCTTTTCAACAATCAGTTTGTGAGCTGCGAGGTCGGCGGTGGTGACTGGAGTCTCATCTTCTTTGGTAAACGCCTCATATTGCTTGTTTTCATAGATGTCTAATATGAGCTGCCCAGCAAGACGAGCAATGCTGATGGCGTCGGGAATGAGGTGGGAGAGATCTTTATTCAGTGCCGTCACGTTATAGTCCTAGTTCTGACTTCATTCTTAACATCAGCAGTAATGCGGTAATACTGCGCGCTTCGGAGAAATCCATATGAGAGAGGAGCTCGTCTGCCTGAGCCAGTGGCCATTTCACTATCTCTAAAGGCTCTGGTTCATCGCCTTCAAGCTGTTCAGGGTACAGATCTTGAGCAACGAACAAGGTCATGCGACTTGAAAAATAAGACGGTGCTAAGATCACTTCTTTAAGCGGAGTCAGCTTATTTGCCCCAAAGCCGATTTCTTCTTTCAACTCTCGTACCGCTGCTTGGTCAGGTGACTCGCCAGGGTCGATAAGTCCTTTAGGAAAGCCCAGCTCGTATCGCTCTGTACCAGCCGCGTACTCGCGTACCAATAAAATATCACCATGCTCTGTAATAGGAACCATCATGACTGCGTTACGACCACTTGGCTTCATTCGCTCATAAGTGCGCTTAGTGCCATTAGAAAACGCTAAGTCTAACGCCTCAATCTTAAATAGCCGAGATTCGGCAACGGTCTTTTGGGCTAAGATTTCAGGTCCTTTTTTGGACGGCATGGCTTATCTCCTTAGCGTTGTTCCACATAGATTAGTGATGTGAGCGTGCGGAACAGAAATTATTGTACTGCTTAATATATATAGGAATTGAGTCATCGCCAAATAGAACCATAAAAAAACAGAGCGCAAAGGTTTCCCTTGGCGCTCTGCTCGAACTTCATGGCCGCGTGGGGCGAAAAAGTCACTTAGTAGTATGAGTGCTCGCCACGATCGTGCTCGGTCATATCTCTAACCGCTGTAAGTTCACCAGAGAACTCTTGAAGAAGTTGTTTCTCAATACCTTCTTTCAGGGTCACATCAACCATAGAGCAACCGTTACAACCACCGCCAAACTGAACGATGGCAATACCGTCTTCAGTAATTTCCATCAGACTAACGTGGCCACCGTGACCAGCAAGCTGAGGGTTTACTTGAGTTTGGATAGCATACTCGACACGTTCCATTAATGGCGCATCATCAGCGACTTTACGCATTTTTGCGTTTGGAGCTTTTAACGTAAGCTGTGAACCCATTTTGTCAGTGACGAAGTCGATCTCAGCATCTTCAAGGAAGGGTAGAGATAGCTCATCAACATAAGCAGATAGGGCTTCGTATTTAAATTCGGTGTCGTTTGACTCAATCGCTTCTGGTGGGCAATAAGACACACCGCATTCAGCGTTTTGAGTGCCTGGGTTAACGACAAAAACACGGATGTTCGTACCCTCTGGCTGTTGAGCCAGTAGTTTGGCAAAGTGGCTTTGTGCACTTTCTGTAATAGTAATTGGATTTGACACGACGAATACCTGAGTATAGTTGTAGGTTATTACCACTATTCTACTCCTGTCGTGAGTAGATGCCAAAATTATTTGTCTGTATTGTGTGCAACTTGAGGTTGCAGTGGTTTACCAACTCATTTTGGCGTGCGGCACAAGCAGTAAATATCGATTTTTTCGACCCCTACATCAAGCAATAATTCGCTTAAATGTCTGACAGTTGCGCCAGTTGTGACCACATCATCAATTATCGCAACATGACTTGCTTTTGGTCGTTGATGTAATGAAAACGCTCGTTGAACATTACGCAGCCTCGCGGTTTTATCCAAGGTTTTTTGCATAGGAGCCCGAGCGTGTTTGAGAAATACATTAGGCATGAGTTGAGTTTGAGGCGTGGACTTAGCTATCTCGTTAGCGATCACTTCACTAAGATTAAACCCTCTTAACAGATATTGATGCCATGTCATTGGTACGGTGACCACCATGGGAGCAGGGTGAAGAATCAAACCGTTGAGCATTCGTGCTAGAGGAGGAAGTAGCCAATAGCGTTTCTGCCGCTTTATCTGCTGGATGAGTGTTGAAAGTGGGTATTGGTAGTCACCCAAACAATACATTTGGTGCCATGGAGGCGGTGATTTAAGGCACTGACCACACTTATCGGCTTGTGTCTCTATTTGTAAACCGCAGCAATGACAGCGTTTAATGTGTAACGCCATTTGTCGATGACAATGTGGGCACCATAAATGGTGCTCCATGGTTGAGTCGATACGCAAACCGCATAAATGACACAGAGAGGGTATTGGAAGTGACAGTTTCATTGGTCTAATTTGACGTTTGAGAATATCTGTTTAGCATGAAGCAAAACAACCCCAACATAGTATGAATTCGGTAGGAGATAACGTGAGCTCAGCATCAAAAGTACATTGGCATTCTGAAGGTCAGGGACCCGATATCGTTTTGCTTCATGGCTGGGGCATGAATGGCGCGGTATGGTCCAAGTGCAGTGCCGAACTGGCTCAGTTTTTCACCGTACATAGCGTTGATTTACCCGGTTATGGCTTCAGTCATGATGTTGAGTATCAGTCCCTTGAGCAGTTTTGTGAGTTGTTACTGGCGGATGCTCCCGACCAAGCCATTTGGTTGGGTTGGTCTTTAGGCGGGTTAGTGGCGACTCATATAGCTCATTATTATCCGCAAAGAATCTCGCAGTTGGTGACATTAGCAAGCTCGCCCAAGTTCTCTGAAGGTGAACAGTGGCGCGGGATTAAAAAGGATGTACTAGCTGCATTTACGGAACAGCTAACTGAGAACTTCAAGCTAACCATTGAACGATTTATGGCACTGCAAGCCATGGGCAGTCCAAGTGCTCGTCAAGATGTGAAACAACTAAAAGAGGCGGTGTTATCGCGGCCTATGCCTTCTCAAGAAGCGTTGATGCTAGGACTGAATTGGTTGGACTCCCTCGATCTGCGTCAACAGTTGGGAGAACTATCGATGCCAGTTCACCGCTGGTATGGTCGATTAGATGGTTTGGTGCCAGTGCGTGTTGCAAAACAGCTAGATGAGCTCACATCCGGTCATCAATCACATGTATTTAAGGATTCTTCGCATGCTCCGTTTATTACCGAGCAAAGCGGTTTTATCGACAAGGTGCAGGCGCTAGTTCGCTGATATTTGCAGGATTTTTACACAAAATCGGTAAAGCTTTATGCATTTTGTCCGATACTGTATTGAGATGATTGACGATAGTTCAATCGGTTAAAGATAAGGCTAAGTGTAGAGGTATTGGCTGTAATCACTCATTACAGAGGAGAGTGACCATGATAGTGTCACCCAACAGTGTAAGTGCCCCGGTTATTGCACCGTCCGTGAATCCGCAGACAGAGCAAGTGGCTCGTGACAACAAAGTGAGAGAGCCGATCATCGCTCCCGTGGAACTGGCGAGAACCAATGCTGAACGACGCATCAACGAAGATGAAAAACGCCGTAAGCGCAGCGCCTGGGATCCTGCTGAGCACCCAGAGTATGAAACGGAAGAAGAGGATTCTCAGCCGCATAATCCGGTAGAAAATTGGTTTCGGTTGTTGTCGCTAAATACCTATAGTCAGTCGCAAGGGAAAGGCTATGCTATGCGCTTTCGTTTACCGAAGAAAATAGTCGATGCAGCGATACTCGAAGGGAAGATGGCCAAACGTCGCACCGTGATTCGTTATCATTACGGCCATGCAGTAGCGCCTAATACACCCTCTGATATTCTTGCGGTCACTTAGTTGAACGGTTCGATATAACGTGAATTAAAAAGAGCACCTTAAGGTGCTCTTTTGTTATTGATAGAAACTACTTTTTCGCCTTGGCAAACGCCGCTGCGAATGCGCCACCCATGGCGCTATTACCGGATTCCTGACGAGGTTTGTGTTGACGCTGTCCGCCTCGAGGCTCTCTCGGCTTTTGAGATGAGCTGCGGCTAGTTCTGTTATCTTGTCCAGGTTCATCGTTTAAACGCATAGACAGGCCGATGCGTTTACGGGCTGCATCGACTTCCATTACCTTAACTTTAACGATGTCACCTGCTTTAACTACTTCGCGAGGGTCGGCGACAAACTTATCCGTTAGAGCTGAAATATGTACCAATCCATCCTGATGTACACCAATATCCACAAAGGCACCAAAGTTAGCGACGTTAGACACCACACCTTCTAGCACCATGCCGGGTTCTAAGTCGGAGATCTTGTTGACCCCTTCAGCAAAGGTTGCAGTCTTAAACTCAGGTCGAGGGTCACGGCCTGGCTTATCCAATTCGCGGATAATATCGGTGACAGTTGGTAAACCAAATGTCTCGTCGGTGTAATCAATGGCGTTAATAGACTTCAAAAAGCTGCTATCACCGATAATCGTTTGCACTTTACGGCCAGTTTTCTCAGCAATTGTTTTGACCACTGGATACGCTTCAGGGTGAACCGAAGAGGCATCAAGAGGGTTTTTGCCATTCATGATGCGAAGGAAACCTGCGCACTGTTCAAAAGCTTTAGGACCTAAACGGGCGACTTTCTTCAAGGTTGTACGGGCTTCGAAGCGGCCATTTTCATCACGATAGTCGACAATGTTTTGCGCCAGTGTCGATGAAAGTCCTGCTACTCGAGTGAGTAGCGCAGCTGAGGCCGTATTTACATCAACCCCAACTGCGTTTACGCAATCTTCCACGACTGCATCTAGACGTTTAGCTAGCATGGTTTGACTTACATCGTGCTGATATTGACCAACACCAATAGACTTAGGGTCGATTTTCACCAGTTCAGCCAGTGGGTCTTGCAGTCGGCGTGCAATAGAGACGGCACCACGTAGTGACACGTCCATATTTGGGAACTCTTTGGCAGCAAGTTCCGAGGCTGAGTACACTGAAGCACCAGCTTCGCTGACGATAATTTTCTGAACTTTAAGATTGCCACGTTTAATCACATCGGCAGCAAAGCTGTCTGTCTCGCGTGAGGCAGTACCGTTACCAATCGCGATTAGGTCGACATTGTATTGACGCACTAAGTGCTCAATAACCTGTGCTGACTTATCGTATTGCTTTTGCGGGGGGTGAGGGTAGATCGTCTCTGTTGTTAACACTTTACCTGTAGTGTCGACGACAGCCACTTTACAGCCTGTTCTCAAACCAGGATCTAGACCTAATGTTGCTCTTGGGCCAGCTGGTGCGGCCATCAGAAGGTCTTTCAAGTTTGTAGCGAACACGGTAATGGCATCGACTTCCGAGCGTTCTTTGAGCGCGCCCATCAGTTCGGTTTCCATATGCATCGATACTTTGATGCGCCATGCCCAACTGATGACTTGTTTGCGCCAAGCATCCGCAGGCGCTTGGCTTAGATGAACACCATAATGCTCTGCAATGATGGTTTCACAGTGAGACTCGCGTGCGTTTTCTTGATTAGCTGGATCGGCGTTGAGGGATAATTGCAAGAAGCCTTCATTGCGGCCACGAAGCATGGCTAGTGCACGGTGCGACGGAACTTTGCTGATGGCTTCGTCGTGTTCAAAATAGTCTTTGAACTTCTCGCCTTCGTGTTCCTTGCCTTGGATCACTCGAGCGCTAAGTTCCGCATTGCGGTTTAGGTAGTGACGAATTTTCTCTAATAGGTCGGCATCTTCAGCGATTCGTTCCATGATGATAGCGCGTGCACCATCAAGAGCGGCTTTGCTATCTGCGACACCTTTTGACTCATCAACATACTGTTGGGCAGCGTCTTCCGGAGTGTTATTTGGTTGATTCCAAAGCAGATCTGCAAGTGGCTCTAGTCCTGCTTCAATGGCAATCTGCCCTTTAGTGCGACGTTTTGGCTTATATGGTAGATACAGATCTTCAAGACGTGTTTTGTTATCGGCGTTTTCGATTTCAGTGCGTAATTCGTCACTGAGTTTGCCCTGCTCATCAATGGATTTCAGAATTGTCTGACGTCTTTCGTCCAATTCTCTTAGATAACTAAGGCGAGAATCCAAAGTACGTAATTGGGTGTCGTCAAGCCCGCCTGTTACCTCTTTTCGGTAACGTGCAATGAAGGGTACGGTGTTGCCGTCATCAATCAAAGTGACAGCAGCTTCAACTTGCTTAGTGCTGACGCTCAGCTCTTTAGCAATCAGTTGACAGATAGCTTGGCTCATCCGTGTATTCTCTTGTTGTGTGTTAGGGAAAGGAAGGTCCTTTCTTCGATATCTATAGGATATAAGGGCTTGAGCTAAGTTTTGCAATTGCTTGGTTATTTTCTCTATCACTTAGCCGTGAAACAATTCAGTAATTTGCTAATTTATTGATAATCGCGTGGATATTCCGTTAATTTTCTGTAAAGTTAAAGAGAGTTGGCAATGAATTACAGTGGCCGTTGTCTCAAGACAAACGGGGTATTAAAAGTCGGTCAATGAATGGATGTATTAAAATGAATAGAACAGCAACTAAGTTGGCGTTAATTCTCGCCTCAATGACCAGTGGGTGGGCTATGGCTGCACCAGATCTCTCTACTACTCAAGCACCTGTACTTTCTATCGAAGATAAACTCGTCTTAGGTCGCGTTGAGAGTGTGTACTATCAAGATATTGATGCACTTAAAGGTATCCCTTTTGTTGGCAAGATTGATACTGGTGCGGACACTACATCGATGCACGCTGAAGATATCCATGTCACCAGCGACAACCCAAAGTACCAAGGGTTAACTGATGAGAAGCTGTTGCAGACCATCGTAGATGAGTATGGCGGCTCTGCCAGTGACTGGTGGCTAGAAGAATTTGATAATGAAGAACGAAACTTCGGTGGTATGGTGACTTTTACGCTTCGTCATCCATACACTGGAGAGAAAATCACTATGGAGCGACCTTTGACGCGCACCAGTGTGATTCGTAGCCGAACCAGTGCGACACCTATCTATCGCCCTGTGATTACCCTGCCGCTGACCATTGCAGGTAAAACAGTAGAAACCGAAGTGAACTTAACTGACCGAAGTGGTTTTAGTGCTCCTATCTTAATTGGTAAAACATTCTTAGCTGACAATGCCTGGGTCATGGCTGGTTACGACTATTTGCAAGAACAGAAAGACGCTCAAGTTATTGGTCGTCGTGAGTCTGGTGAAGTTGATGGTGTGCCAGTCGATGTAAGCCTATCTTTGCAAAATAACTACAGCATTCTTAATGCTCAGAATGTCGAAATAAATAAAAAAGATAACAGCGTGAGCTTTGACTTAGCGGGGAAAGAAAACGCGAAAAAGCGTGTGACGTATCCACTGGTGAAAATGCTCTCTGTCAGTGGTAATGAATACCCAGTTGTTTTTGTGCCTTTCAAAGGTGGTAAAGACTTTGAGCAGACGATTCAGGTGTATTTAAAAGATCGCTCCAAATATAGTACTCAGCTTCGATTGGGTCTAGATACACTCAGTAAGAACTTTATTGTCGATACGGGTGCCAAAGATAAGCTAGACAAAAAGAAGCAGAGCTTTGAGTCTCGTATGAAGAATAAACCGCTGGTGGTTTCTCCTGTGGAAAGTCTGATTCTTGATGGCTACAAGTTAAACGCTGAGCCTTCTTTTGCGGTTAGCACGCCGTTATTAAAAGTCGCTAGCTTTGAAATGATTGAAGCTAAAGGTCGTGACAAAGTGGAGTACTACTTATCTAACGACCAAGGTAATGAAGAAAAAATCCGCAAGACCATTCTTCGTAAAATCAAAGTAGGTGATACGGTGCGCCCTGTTGTCGACGGTGAGTTCATTGTTGGCGACAAAGAAGTGACAGTTGAATTTGCTTTGGAAGCGTTGGATAGTGATGAAGGTGAAGAGCCTTATTTCATCATAGGTAAGAAAGCGACGAAAGCTGGTGTCTTGGTGAATACTCGAAGCGAAAATCTGCTGGACGCCTATCCTATCTTTACCGCAGGTCATATTGAGAATGCAACGGTAGAAGGCTTGAAGTTCCCTGTGAAACTTGATACCGGAGCTGATGTTAGTTCAATGAATGCATTGGATATTAAACAGTTCAAGAAAGACGGTAAAGACATGGTGACCTTCACTTATGCCAATGATATGGGGATGAAACAAGAATTCACCCGTGAAGTGGTGGATGTAATGCGCATCAAAGCGAAGGCGGGTGAAAAAGCCAATGTACGCCCAGTGGTTGAAATGCGGGTGAAACTTGGCGATGTCGAGAAGACGGTTCGAGTCAACCTACAAGACCGCTCTCGTTTCCACTACAGTATGATTTTAGGGAAAAATTTCCTTAAGTACGGCGTGGTGGTCAGTAGTGATGAGAATTTCCTTTTAGGAAATGATATCGGCAGTCACTAACTCAAACGTGAGCCAATAAAAAACGGCAGCGCCTAGGCGCTGCCGTTTTATTTTCTAGAGATTATTGCTGTTCATCTTTTTTGTTATCAGCATCGAGTTTCTTTTCTGAATCTGAGTTGTTGTCGACTTCTTCGTATTCTTCATCATCAGAACCATCGATCATACTGTGCTTCTCTTTCCAGTGTTCCCAACGCTGGTAAGCCAGTTCTTGCATGTCTGTGGTTTTGTCTGCTTCGTCGACGATCTCTTGGCCTAGTAAGTGCTCAAAAATATCTTCTAGCGTAATGATGCCCTGTATGGTGCCATATTCATCCACAATCATTGCAATCTGTAGGCGTGCAGCCATCATTTGCTCAAAGGCTTTAGGCAACATAATCGTGTTAAACAACACGTGGATAGGGCGCATTACAGAGCCTAACTGCTTTTCCCCACTGCCTTGTTGCTGCAACTTAAACAATTCCAGACGGTGTACAAACCCGAGGATATTGTCTTTTTGTTGGCTATAGACCAGTGGACGAGAGAACGGAGTCTCTTTGTGTTGGTCCAAGAATTCATTGATGGTCATTTCAGCTGCAACGCGGAAAACCACCGGGCGCGGTGTCATAACTTGCGTTACCGGGATATCTTGAATATTAAGAATATTGTTCAAAATATTGGATTCACCCTCAGCAAACTCACCACTTTCTTTTGCCAACATCGCCATCGCAGACAGCTCATCACGCATCTTTGGCGCTTCATGACCACGAGCCAGACGCTTAGTGATTTGCTCAGAAAACCAAACAAATGGAGTTAGTGCCCATACCATCCAACGTAAAATCGTGGCTGCGGTAGGAGCAAGCTGACGCCAGTAGGTTGCACCAATGGTTTTCGGGACGATCTCTGACAACACTAAAATACCTAATGTCAGTACCGCTGAGAAAACGCCTAGCCATTGACTACCAAACACTTTAGCAGCTTGTGCACCTGCCGTTGCTGCACCGATAGTGTGCGCGATAGTGTTAAGCGTCAAAATAGAAGCCAATGGTCGATCGAGTTCAGCTTTAAGCTTGCTAAGCTTTTCTGCTGCAGGGTGTTCTTGTTGGCGAAGCTGAGCCAGGTAGCTTGGTGTAATACTAAGTAACACCGCTTCAAGCACAGAACAGATAAAAGAAACACCGATAGCGATCGCTATGTAAACCGTTAAAAGAAACATTCATTTCCTAATATGTGCACACATCAACCTAACTTTGCTGCAAATGAGCCTGTGCATTGTTGGTGAGTGCTTAAAAAACAGTAGCCGCGCAATAGATTTATCAGGCTTATTAATTGTGCGGCAGTGCATTTATGGGACTTTATGCAATAAATTACAAGGTTTCAAACTCAATCTTCACGTAACAAATTGTGAGTTATTGCTCATAAAACGGTTAAATCTCGGTCATAAGTGAGAAAGATCGGCTACAAACCTTTGCCAGATGGGGGCTTTATGATTTAGAGTGGGCTCTAACTCGATAACATGAAGAAGGGAAACCTAATGAACAAGACCCAATTAATCGACTTTATCGCTGAGAAAGCAGACCTATCTAAAGCACAAGCTAAAGCAGCGCTTGAAGCGACGCTTTCAGGTGTTTCTGAAGCGCTAACTGAAGGTGACCAAGTTCAACTAATTGGTTTTGGTACGTTCAAAGTAAACCACCGTGCAGCTCGCACTGGTCGTAATCCAAAAACTGGTGAAGAAATCCAAATCGCTGCAGCGAACGTTCCAGCTTTCGTAGCTGGTAAAGCGCTAAAAGACGCAGTTAAATAATTTCTACAGCACCGATGAGTTTTCATCGGTGCTGTTTTCCTTCCCCTGCGGTTGATCGATAAACGTGTTAGCCGATGTAATGCGCTTATCCATCAATCTCTCCCCAATACTCTGAATTGAAGTGAACGCCTTGTCATTCACGCTGTCCTACAGTAAGTAGAAGCTGTTGTTTGCCTACGTTGCTTTTGTTTGAGGTTATAGACATCAATGAAGAAAACTCTGTTGGTATCACTATTAGTTGCAACGCTCGCTGGTTGCTCTTCTTCTCCGTCACCATCTCTGAATCAGTATTCGGAATACACAGGTGGTCAAACGTTAGGGGATGCAACGAGCTTGTATTGGTATACCGAGCGGCTGACAAAACCGTTCAGTGCTGCTGACTATGTCAATATGAATGACTATGGTTGGTATAAGTCCAATTATCGTTGGAGCGGTGACACACTGCGTGAGTTTGTGCGAGAAGGGGTACAGAATGAGCTTGAGTCAGGTTCAGTCAATTACCGTATTCACGTGCGCTTCAATAAAGATGGCGAAGCTATTTATCAACAATACCGTCGAAATGGCAAAGTCCTACCTATTAAACGTGCTCAGTTAGAAAACTACCAACGTGAAGCTGACTTACTTGTGGAAAGAGTAAAAGAGCAGGATAGTGATGGTTTAGAGCTTATCCAAGGTCATTGGGATGGAAAATCGTTGGAAACCTGTAGCGGTATTGAATTTAACAATATTAAGTTTGAACAGAGTTTGCCAGATTTTGTTGTGCAGCGTTTGGCGGAAGTGGAAAGCTATGTCGCGTTTTTAGGCAGTACTCGACTGACTGGAGCAAAAGTAGAACAATTGCTAATGCTTTCTGATGGTTCGACCGATTGCATTAAACGTCCAGTGCTTGCCACTGAATAACCAGCACAAGGTGACTAGACTACAGAATAAAAAAAGGCGCTCAATTGAGCGCCTTTTTGCTACCGTTCGATAGAGCGAAAGCTACTCACCTTGCTCGCGTGCAATGGCACGATAGCCGATGTCGTTACGGTGGAACATGCCGTCCCAGCTGATTTTTTTGGTTAGCTCATAAGCACGTGCTTGAGCTTCAGATACAGTGTTGCCCAGTGCAGTTGCACAGAGCACTCGACCACCGTTAGTCACAACATTGCCGTCTTTGTCTGCTGTACCTGCGTGGAATACTTTCTCGCCTTCCACTTCTGTTGTTGGTAGACCAGAGATAACATCGCCCTTGTTGTAAGACGCTGGGTAGCCACCTGCCGCTAGAACGATACCGATAGATGCACGTGGATCCCACTTAGACTCGACTTGGTCTAGCTTCTTGTCGATTGCAGCTTGGCAAAGCTCAACCATGTCTGATTGCATACGCATCATGATAGGTTGTGTTTCTGGGTCGCCGAAACGACAGTTGTATTCGATAACTTTAGGCGTACCGTCTTTGTCGATCATTAGACCCGCGTATAGGAAACCTGTGTATGGGTTTCCTTCTGACGCCATACCGCGAACCGTTGGATAGATAACTTCTTCCATGATGCGGTTGTGGATTTCTTGAGTAACCACTGGAGCAGGTGAGTATGCGCCCATACCGCCAGTGTTAGGACCTGTGTCCTTATCACCAACACGTTTGTGGTCTTGGCTGGTTGCCATTGGCAATACGTTTTCGCCATCAACCATCACGATGAAGCTTGCTTCTTCGCCATCTAGGAACTCTTCAATAACCACGCGGCTACCGGCGTCGCCAAATGCGTTGCCAGCTAGCATGTCTTTGATTGCATCTTCTGCTTCTTCAAGCGTCATCGCAACGATAACACCTTTACCAGCAGCAAGACCGTCAGCCTTAACAACGATTGGTGCGCCTTGCTCACGAACGTAAGCCAGTGCAGGTTCAATTTCCGTGAAGTTAGCATAAGCGCCAGTTGGGATAGCGTGACGAGCTAAAAAGTCTTTGGTGAACGCTTTTGAGCCTTCTAGCTGAGCTGCAGCTTGAGTAGGACCAAAGATCGCTAGGCCTGCTTCTTGGAATGCATCAACAACACCAATCACAAGCGGTGCTTCAGGACCAACAATCGTTAGCTCGATGTTTTTATCTTTTGCAAACGCAACTAGACCTTGAATGTCTTCAACATCAATCGCAACGTTCTCTAGCTTAGGCTCAAGCGCAGAACCTGCGTTGCCTGGTGCTACGAAAACAGTTTCAACATTTGGATTCTGAGCCACTTTCCAACCCAGAGCGTGCTCACGACCACCAGCACCAATAATTAGAACGTTCATTTAATAATCCTTTCAAAATTTGGATTACTCTAAGCAGTTGGTGTTGCAGCGCTAATGTGGCTACAGCACCAAATGCGACGAGTAATTAGTGACGGAAGTGGCGCATGCCTGTGAAGATCATCGCCATGCCATGCTCATCAGCGGCTGCGATAACTTCGTCATCGCGCATAGAGCCACCTGGTTGGATAACGCACTTGATGCCAGCTTCTGCTGCAGCATCAATGCCATCACGGAACGGGAAGAACGCATCAGATGCCATTACGCAGCCTTCAACCTGCAGACCTTCGTCAGCAGCTTTAATACCAGCAATTTTCGCAGAGTACACGCGGCTCATTTGACCAGCACCTACGCCGATAGTCATGTCGCCTTTCGAGTAAACGATCGCATTGGATTTCACGTATTTAGCCACTTTCCAGCAGAATAGTGCATCTTTCAGCTCTTCTTCGGTCGGCTGACGCTTAGAAACTACTTTAAGGTCATCAAGTGATACCATGCCTTGGTCACGGTCTTGAACCAGAAGACCACCGTTAACGCGCTTAACGTCAAAACCAGTTGTCTTAGTTGTCCACTCGCCACACTCTAGCAAGCGAACGTTTTTCTTAGCGGCAACCACTTCTACTGCTTCAGCTGAAACAGAAGGTGCGATAATCACTTCAACGAACTGACGCTCAACAATGGCTTTCGCTGTGTCTGCATCTAGCTCTTGGTTGAAGGCGATGATGCCGCCAAACGCTGACGTTGGGTCAGTTTTGTAAGCGCGGTCATACGCTTCAAGGATGTCTTTACCTAGCGCAACGCCACACGGGTTGGCATGCTTAACGATAACACAAGCAGGTTCTGCAAACTCTTTCACACACTCAAGCGCCGCGTCAGTGTCAGCGATGTTGTTGTAAGACAGCGCTTTACCTTGAATTTGGCGAGCGGTAGATACAGACGCTTCTTCTGGGTTCGCTTCTACGTAGAATGCAGCGTCTTGGTGGCTGTTTTCACCATAGCGCATGTCTTGCTTCTTCACGAACTGTTGGTTGAACGTACGTGGGAATTTAGACTCTTCATCACCCTCTTTGTTCTCACCGTAAGATGGAACCATAGTACCGAAGTAGTTAGCAATCATGCCGTCGTAAGAAGCTGTGTGCTCGAACGCAGCGATAGCTAGGTCAAAACGTGTCTCTAGAGTCAGAGACTTTTCGTTTGCGTCCATCTCAGCAATAACGCGGTCGTAGTCGTGGGCGTTAACAACGATAGTCACATCTTTGTGGTTTTTCGCAGCAGAGCGAACCATAGTTGGACCACCGATATCAATGTTCTCAACGGCGTCTTCTAGCGTGCAGCCTTCTTTAGCAACCGTCTCTGCGAATGGATAAAGGTTAACGACAACCATATCGATAGGGTTGATACCGTGTGTTTCCATAACAGCGTCGTCTTGACCGCGACGACCTAGCACGCCACCATGAACTTTAGGGTGCAGAGTCTTGACGCGACCATCCATCATTTCAGGGAAGCCTGTGTAGTCAGATACTTCAGTTACTGCGATGCCTTTCTCTGCAAGTAGGCGAGCTGTACCACCTGTTGATAGGATATCAACACCACGTTGTGCTAGCGCTTCGGCAAACTCAACAATACCAGTTTTGTCAGATACGCTGATAAGAGCGCGGCGAATTGGACGAGCGTTATTCATGCTTCTGTCTTCCTCAAAATCACGGAGTTAACGTTGCTGTGTGTAGGTGTTTATACCTACGGCATAAAGATAGTTGCCAAAATAGCGTGGCTTGCACCATCATAGGGACAGGTCACTAATACTTTGGCAATTATCCTTGAGCAAAAAAGCATCATTTGTGTCGATGGCGCGTATTCTAACCAATCTATTACAAAAAAGCTCGCGCAATCGTTTGGCATCGCAAAAAAAAGTGCAAAAAAAAGGATTATAGGCCAGTTTTGTAACAAAGAGGTTAATTTAAACGGTTATGTTTCAGATAGGTGAGTTAGCAAAACGCTGCAAAGTCACAGCGGATACGTTGCGATTTTATGAGAAAAACCAACTTATCGCTCCCGCAGGGCGCAGTGAATCTGGGTATCGTCTTTATAATGAAGAGAGCCAAAAGCAGGTTAGCTTTATTTTAAAAGCCAAAGAGCTCGGCTTGAGCCTAGACGAAATCAAAGAACTGCTAGGCATTAAACTTGAAGCTACCGAGCATAGCTGTGCAGAGGTGAAAGCTATCACCTCTGCCAAACTTAGCATCATCGATGAGAAAATAGCGGAGCTAACACGTATTCGGACCGCGTTGAAAAAAATCAATGACGCGTGTTGTGGGCATGGTCATGATGCCAGTCATTGCTCTATATTAGCGGCGTTGGAATAACCACACCTCATAGCTATCCGCGAGGCTACCAACCTTAGTTTGCACCTTTGATCATCGGCATTGTATAGGTGAAAACTCTCAAGACCTCTATAATCGCGCCTTTCCACCGTCATCCGCTGGTAGCGTGGGGCTATAAAGTGCGGGGACGTGTATGTGAGAGACGAAAATTAATATGGTAGAGGTCTATTTTCAAATCAACGACTGGGTTCTCAGTGTTGATGAAAATAAGCTGTATCGACAAGATAGGGAAGTCTCTGTTGAACCACGCTTAATCAATCTATTACATTTCTTAGCCGAACACTCTGGCCAAGTCTACTGTCGCGATGAACTAATTCGTTACGTTTGGGACGGCGCCATTGTCACTGATCAGGTTGTGACTCAGTCTGTGTTTGAACTGCGAAAAATCCTCCGAGATGGTCGTGAAGAGAATCTGCATTATGTCGGAACGGTGCCCAAACGTGGCTACAAACTAGTGGCTGCCGTCACACCAATGACGCCAGAGCAATTTCTTCAATATCGATCTTCTTCTATTGCCCCTGCAAGTTCGGAGACGTTAACGTTACACTCTAAATCCGATCCAATAGTTGCGGAGAGTGACACCGATACTCAGGAAGCGATCGCTTTTCCGGCTGCGCCATTGACTCGAGCTCTGTACCAGAAGCAGAAGGCAACGCGAAGTAAAAAGCCCAAACGCCTGTTAAGTCCATGGCGTTTAGGGGTTATCAACGCAATTTGGATTGGTATTTTGGTGGCCGCGATTGGCATTTTTACCTACCAGCAGTCGGAAGTGAGCATAACTCAGGTTATCGATACGCATCTTATCGAGTTTGAGTTTCAAGATGGTATCCGCAGCTTGGGGCGCAGTTATGAACTGGCGGATGGTTTTGCTCAAAAGTTGATGTCGGATATTACTCAAGTCAGTGGCTATCGGGTGATGCTGCATAAAACGGCATTCAAAACGGGAATTGTCCCCGGTAAAACTGTACTGGTAAGAGTGGATGAAGACGATGGCCGCGACTTTCTTGAATTGGAATATCGAGATAACTCCTCCGAAAAAGTGTTGTTTAGCCGTCAATATGCCTTAGCCGACAAGCATTTGAAATCTGTACTCAAACAAAGCTCCTTAGATTTGATGCGAGTGCTTAATGTAGCGAATGCTGAGCAACGTGCGGTGACCATGATGGCTGGAGTACCTAGTGACCCTGAAGCACTAGGGTTGTTTATTCGTGCTAACCATTATTTGAATATGTCTGATGTTAGGCAGTTCCAATATGGCATTGATTTGTTGGAAAAGGTGGTAGAGCAAGAGCCGGATAACGCCTATGTACAGTCTGAATTGCTGGCCGCCTATTATGTTAGAAGTGCTTTAGACGAGAGCAGCCCTTTAACCCAAGAGAAGTTAGGCAAACTCAGTGGTGCGCTAAAACAATACCTTGCGACATCGAATGGACCGATACAACCGCGTATCTACGAGGCACTGTCTTTACATGAAACCATGGTGGGAGACCAAGAGCAGGCCGCCGCCTACCTGAACCAAGCGCTTCAACTTCGTGATTCTGTGTTGGCTTATATCATTAAAGGTAAGCACGCTGAGTTATCAGGGGATGTGGATAGTGCAAGTGAGGCCTACAGTGAAGCCTTCTATATTGATACGTCCGTAGAAACCTACTTGTTGTGCGAAAATCTGATTTTTTATAGCAATCTAAAACAGATTGACCACGCCATGTATCGTGCAGTTCATCCTTCTGTTGTCCGACTTATCTAATCCTTGTTGAGCGCGTAGAGAATCAGTAGCGCACCCATACTCAAATACTCGCCCTCCTTATTGGAGGGCGTTTTTGTATCTGGCATAGGGCTGGCTTGATATCAGGAAAGTACGTTTTTGGTGATAAAGGCTCACCTTGATATTTTTAGAATGGTTTAGCTTGGTAGTTTATATTGATTATCTCATTGTTTTTTAAAGGTTTAATTTTATTTTTAATAAGGTTTATATCAAGTTTGAACGTTTCTAGCTAATGGTTTTATTGATAACTTCAGATTGATTTCTTTGCTTGAAATTGGGCGTAACCTGCATCTCGAAAATTCACGAGGTGTTGCTCAACCTTCTTACGGTGACATCTCGAATCGGCTTCAGTTTGAACGCATGACGTTCAAGTAGAACTAATTTGGAGATGTTATGTCATCGAATACAAAGAAAATTGGCCTCATTGCCTGTACTGGTGTTGTGGCGGGTAACATGATGGGCAGTGGTATCGCGTTGTTACCATCGAGCCTGGCGGCTGTGGGTTCCATTTCACTTTATAGCTGGGTGATATGTATTGTTGGCGCGTTGAGCCTTGCATTTGTGTTTGCACGTTTGGCAACGAAGAACCCTCAAGAGGGGGGGCCTATCGCGTATGCCGGTGAAATTTCTCCTGTATTTGGCTTCCAAACCGGTGTGCTCTATTACCACGCAAACTGGATCGGTAATTTAGCGATTGCAATTACAGGTGTTTCTTATCTTTCGGTCTTTTTCCCAGTCTTAAACAACCCAATTCCCGCCGGCATCGCGACGATTGCCTCGGTCTGGGTATTTACTATGGTGAACTTGCTTGGTGGTAGTTGGGTTAGCCGCTTATGTACATTAGGGCTTGTGCTTATCCTCATCCCTGTGCTCGGTACCGCGTTATTCGGTTGGACGCACTTTGAACCTGCGTTGTACAGCCAAAACTGGAATGTCTCTGCAGGCAGTGATAGTCACGCTGTTATCGCGGCGGTATTGATTTGTCTATGGTCTTTTGTTGGTGTTGAATCAGCAGCGGTGTCCTCCGGTATGGTGGATAACCCAAAACGTACTGTTCCACTAGCAACCATGTTAGGGACCGCTATTGCTGGTGTGATTTACATTGTGTCGACTCAAATGATCAGCGGTATGTTCCCTGCTTCTGAAGTGGCTGCATCTGGTGCACCGTTTGCACTAGCTACCACAGAGATCTTTGGTCACTGGACTGCGCCTTTCGTTGCCGCTTTCACTGCACTGGCCTGTTTTACCTCTTTGGGTTCTTGGATGATGTTGGTGGGTGAAGCCGGTAAACGGGCGGCCAATGATGGTAACTTCCCGAAAATTTATGGTGAAGTCGATAAAAATGGTGTTCCTAGAAAAGGTCTCATTCTCGCTTCCATCAAAATGACAGCATTAATGTGTGTATTAATGGTGTTCAGTTCAAAAACTGCTCACGCAGCAGACTTGTTTAATCAACTGACGACTGATGCTGTATTGCTCACTATGCTGCCTTACTTCTACTCCAGCATTAACTTGATTCGTTTTGAAGGTATGACGACTCGTAATGGTTTCGTGATGTTCTTCTCTGGTATCGCATGCTTGTTCTGCATGGTGGCATTAGCAGGAGCAGAAGGAACAACATTAACAGCCACCTTCATCATGTCACTCATCATCTTGATGTTCTACAGCAAAAAAGCGGGCTTAGCTCAGTACATGGAGCAACACCCTAACGAACTGTCTTCGCAGCAAGCGAGTCACTAATTCTTCGCTGGTGCGAAGTGCACCAGCCCATTTATTCCTAGGCGCTCTATTTACTCACTGTCTTTGGCAGGGAGCGCCCTCATTCGCCTTGGAGATGTCCAAATGAATATTTTCGCAATCCTTAATCACATGGGTGTGTTCTTCAAAGAAGAGCCGGTTCGTCAACTGCACGCTGCGCTAGAAAAAGCAGGTTATGACGTAGTTTACCCAGTTGACGACAAAGACCTAATTAAACTGATTGAAATGAATCCCCGCGTCTGTGGTGTGCTGTTTGACTGGGATAAATACTCGCTCAATCTTTGTGAGCGCATCAGCGCAGTAAATGAGAAGCTGCCAGTACATGCATTTGCTAATGACCAATCTACATTGGATATTTCACTGACGGATCTGCGTTTAAATGTCAGTTTCTTTGAGTACGCTTTAGGTATGGCGGACGATATTGTCATCAAAGTGAACCAAGCAACGGAAGCGTATAAAAACGCTATCATGCCGCCATTCACTAAAGCGTTATTTAAATATGTCGAAGAAGGAAAATACACTTTCTGTACTCCAGGACATATGGGAGGCACGGCATTCCAAAAAAGCCCTGCGGGAAGTATTTTCTACGACTTCTATGGACCAAACACCTTCAAGGCCGATGTCTCAATCTCTATGCCTGAACTAGGATCGTTACTTGATCATTCTGGTCCGCACAAAGAAGCGGAAGAGTATATCGCGAGAACATTTAACGCGGATAGTTCTTATATTGTGACTAACGGTACATCGACATCGAACAAAATCGTTGGTATGTACTCAGCGCCAGCGGGCAGTACTGTGCTTGTGGATCGTAACTGTCATAAGTCACTAACTCATTTAATGATGATGAGCGACGTGACACCGATTTACTTCCGTCCAACTCGCAATGCTTACGGTATTCTTGGGGGGATTCCACAACGCGAGTTTAGCCGTGAGGTTATTGCTAACAAAGTAGCAAATACTGAAGGGGCTAGCGCACCGACCTATGCGGTAGTCACTAACTCAACGTATGATGGTCTACTTTACAATACCCAGTTCATCAAAGAGTCTTTGGATTGTAAGCACATTCATTTTGACAGTGCTTGGGTGCCTTACACTAATTTCAACGCTATTTATAATGGCAAGTGTGGCATGAGCGGTGAAGCAATGCCGGGTAAAGTGTTCTATGAGACACAATCGACTCACAAATTGTTGGCAGCCTTCTCTCAAGCTTCCATGATTCACATTAAAGGTGAGTTTGATAAAGCTTCTTTCAATGAGGCATTTATGATGCACACCTCAACCTCACCACAATACGGTATTGTGGCATCAACAGAAACGGCAGCGGCAATGATGCGTGGTAATACTGGGCGTAAGTTGATGCAAGACTCTATCGACCGAGCGATTCGTTTCCGTAAAGAGATCAAACGCCTTAGAGGTGAAAGTGAAGGCTGGTTCTTCGATGTATGGCAGCCTGACAACATCGACACAACAGAATGCTGGAAATTGGATCCTAAAGAGACATGGCATGGATTTAAAGATCTAGACGATGACCACATGTACTTAGACCCAATCAAAATCACGCTATTGACTCCGGGTATGAGTAAGTCTGGTGAGATGGAATCAACCGGTATTCCGGCTTCCCTAGTTGCTAAATACCTTGACGAACGCGGTATCGTGGTGGAGAAAACAGGCCCATACAATTTGTTGTTCTTGTTCTCCATTGGTATCGATAAATCTAAAGCAATGCAACTGCTGCGCGGTTTAACCGAGTTTAAACGTGGTTTCGACCTTAACCTAACCGTACGTACTATGTTGCCGTCACTATACCAAGAAGACCCCCACTTCTATGAAGGTAAACGCATTCAAGAGGTGGCTCAGGGTATTCATGAGCTAACAATGAAATACCAATTACCAGAATTGATGTACAAAGCATTCGATGTTCTGCCTGAAATGAAAGTCACACCACATGCGGCTTGGCAACAAGAGCTACGTGGTCAAATTGAGGAGATTAACTTAAAAGAGATGGTGGGTCGTGTCAGTGCTAATATGATCTTACCTTATCCTCCAGGTGTGCCACTTGTGTTACCGGGTGAAATGGTGACTGATAGTTCACGTCCTGTGTTGGATTTCTTGGAAATGCTGTGTGAAATCGGCGCGCATTACCCAGGCTTTGAGACTGATATTCACGGTGTTTATCGTCAGAAAGATGGCTGCTATACCGTTAAAGTATTGAAAGACCAATAAATAGATTGATTAGGGCGTCTGATGTCGTTTTGCATGCTCCATCTTGATGCACTCATCCTAGAGAGTGGCCGCTACCCCGATTGACGACCACTTAATATCAAAGGCGAACAGCGTGACTGTTCGCCTTTTTTATTCTTAGTACTTAAGGCTAAGAGACTTTAAAGGTGCTTATACCAGAACTGAGTTGATGGCCGTTTTCCATTAACCGCTCACTGGCTTGAGCCAGTTTTTGAGCTTCTAGAGCTGACTGATTACCGTGATCAGCAATTTGTGTTAAGTTCTGGCTAATTTCGTCAGTCGCCAAGGTTTGCTGTGAACTGGCTTCAGCGATTTGCTGATTCAGCGCAACGATAGCGTTCACTTGGGTGTCAATCTCTTGCAGCGCGAGCTTGGCGTTGCTCGCTTGTTCTAATGTTTGTTGTGACTGTTGCTGAGTTTGGGTCATCGATTGACTTACTTGCGCCGCTTGATTTTGCAACTTCTGAATAATCAGTTCGATTTCGTCCGTGCTGCTTTGAGTGCGAGTGGCCAATGTGCGAACTTCATCTGCAACCACCGCAAAGCCTCGACCCTGCTCTCCCGCACGAGCTGCTTCGATAGCAGCATTGAGCGCGAGCAAATTGGTTTGTTCAGCCACGCCACGAATCACCTCTAAGACAGCCCCTACCTGTTGGGTGTCACTCGCCAGTAGCTTGATGTTGTTATCCGTTTCTGTAAGACGCTCTGAAAGGGACTGCATGTATGACGCGGCAAGTTCTATCACTTCACTACCTTGCTGTCCTTGTTCACTGGCTAAAGTGGCAGCATGAGCGGCATGCTGAGCAGAGTTGGCCACTTCTTGGTTACTGGCATGCAACTCGTTCATAGCGGACGCTACGGTATCTACAGCTTGTTGTTGCTGCTGTGATTGACTAGCCCCGTTTTGTGCTACAGCGTTAAGGGAAATAGCAGCTTGGGTGATGTTGTCGGTTACCGGCTTAATATCGCGAATGATGTGTTCCAACTTATGTGTGAAGCGGTTAAATGCAGCGGCAATATGGCTCAATTCATCATTGCCTTGCTCTGGTAGCTTCTTCGATAGATCGCCGTCACCGCTGGCTATCTCTGTCAGTGCCTCTAATGTTTCGCGGCAAGGTTTCGCAATACTGCGGCTGATGAGGGTGGCACATGCCAACATAAAGGCCAACGCGATCACGACGGTTATTAAGACTTTCTGTATGGCTTGCCAGACTTGCGCTTGAACATCATCGACATAGACACCAGTGCCGATAATCCATCCCCAAGGCTTAAAGGCTTTGATATAAGAGACTTTTTCTACGGGTGTTTCTAAACCAGGTTTAGGCCAGAGATAAGGTACAAAGCCCGCTTGTTGTTGTTTTGCAACTTGCACCATCTCAACAAACAGTTTTTTGCCACTAGGGTCGGCAATTTGACTAAGGTTTTGCCCGTTTAGTTGGGGCTTGATAGGGTGCATGACCATGGTGGGGGTAAGATCGTTAATCCAAAAATAATCGTTCCCTTCATAACGAAGGCTCTGAATCGCTTCAGCGGCCGCTGCTTGAGCCTGCTGTTGACTCAACTGACCGGACAATTGTTGCTGGTGGTAATGGTCGACAAGCGAGTAGGCACTCTCAACTAAGTGGCGAGTTTTAGTTTTCTTTGCCGCTATCAGGGATTGTTGATAATCAACTAGTGCGAGAACGAGCGGGACCATCAGCGTGATGGAGACAATCGCTATCAGTAGATAGAGACGAGTTTGAATAGAGCTACGGCGCAAAAATGAGGCATTCATCCTAAGAACTCCTTTTTCTTATAGGTGAACACATTACCAACAGGGCAGTTGGCATGCTGACTTTCATTGTTTGTTATTGTGTGGCCAGTCTGACAAGGTTTTGTGGTTATTGTGTGTTCTACGATACGTGATGGTGAAACATCCGGCTATTCCCTAATGGTCTAAGATTTGACCCAAGTTCCGTTTTATCGAATGCAATATGGCTG
Source organism: Vibrio mediterranei (assembly GCF_013364395.1). NCBI lineage: Bacteria > Pseudomonadati > Pseudomonadota > Gammaproteobacteria > Vibrionales > Vibrionaceae > Vibrio > Vibrio mediterranei. Next base: position 44,160 of record NZ_JABXGK010000001.1, read on the forward strand.
ATAACAGCAGAGTTGTGATCTACAGACAATAAAAAAGCCAGAGCTAGGCTCTGGCTTTTTCACAAAAACAATCACAATGGATTAGTTCATGCCGTATTTCTTAAGTTTCTTACGAAGAGTACCGCGGTTGATACCCATCATAGTTGCTGCGCGAGTTTGGTTACCGCGAGTGTACTGCATGATGGTGTCTAGTAGCGGCTGTTCTACTTCCGCTAGAACTAGTTCATACAATTCAGTGACGTCTTGACCATTTAATTGAGCAAGGTAGTTCTTTAGAGACGCTTTTACAGAGTCGCGTAGAGGCTTCTGTGTGATCTGGTCTTGAGATGTTACTGTAGTAACTGTCAATGGTTCTGAAGTCAAATTTTGTTCGAACATAATCGGTTTAGCTCTTCTCGTAATTATGATGCAACGTTTTCAAAATAGCCTTGCAATGCGTTTAGCTGCTCATTAGCCGCTTCAATCGCGTTGAAGGCACGGCGGAACTCACTGGCTTGTTCATGCTCTTTTAAATACCAGCCAACATGCTTACGAGCGATGCGTGGACCTAAATATTCACCATAAAACTGATGAAGTGCCTGAACATGACCTAGCAAAATGCCTTGTACGTCCTCGGTGGGACGCTCTGGCATCAGTGTACCGTTTTCCAAATAGTGTTGGATTTCCTCAAAAATCCATGGCCGTCCTTGGGCCGGACGTCCAATCATCAAAGCGTCTGCACCGGTATAATCCAGTACGAATTTCGCTTTCTCTGGGCTATCGATATCACCGTTAGCAATAACCGGTATAGAGATAGCGTTTTTAACCGCTTTGATGCTGTCGTATTCTGCCTCGCCTTTGTACATACAAGTTCTAGTTCGACCGTGGAGGGCGAGTGCTTGTATGCCGCAGTCTTCGGCTAGTTTTGCAATTTGGACACAGTTCTTATTGTCTGTATCCCAGCCCGTACGGGTTTTCAATGTCACAGGGACATCTACGGCATCAACCACAGTACGCAGAATATCTTCGATAATGTCTGGGTACTTAAGCAGAGCTGAGCCCGCGAGCTTTTTATTCACTTTTTTAGCAGGGCAACCCATGTTGATGTCGATGATTTGCGCACCGTTCTCAACACTGAATTGTGCCGCCTCAGCCATAAGCTTGGGATCGGCACCTGCTATTTGCACCGAGCGAATACCAGATTCACCCTCGTGCACCATGCGTTGCTGTGACTTAGCTGTTTTCCACAGTTTCGGGTTGGATGACATCATTTCACTGACCGCCATTCCCGCACCGTAACGAAGGCACAACTCTCGAAACGGTCTATCCGTAACACCCGCCATAGGCGCCACAATCAGATTGTTCTTAAGTTGGTATTGTCCGATTCTCAAAACATTGCCACAGGTTTACACAAGCAAGGGCGCGCATTTTACGCATTTTTTCGGTGCGTGAAAAGACTAATATTTGAGCATTTACAATTTGTTTCTGCAAATTGCCTGATTTTCAGGCGTTTAGTGGTAAAACTATTCTGTATCAACAAAAAAAAGCAGTGCGTTAGCAAGCTAACGCACTGCTTTGTAAATAATAATGGTTACTTTTTACCCGAGATTCGGCACCATTCATTGAGCTCAACGATTGGGTCGATAGTCATCTCATCACGGTAATAGTTCGCAACATCTTCTGCTTGGGTGTCTAACACGCCAGACATGGCAAGTTGGCCACCTTCTTTCACTAAGCCTTTAATGATGCCAGATAGGTCACGAAGAGGACCCGCAAGAATATTGGCAACGACCACATCGGCAATTAAGCCTTCCGGTTGGTTTTGTGGTAGGAATAGCTCCAATTGGTCAGCAACGCCATTGCGCTCAGCGTTATCTTTCGATGCGGTTAGAGCTTGAGGATCGATGTCGATCCCGATTACTTTTGCTGCACCAAGCTTGATCGCGGCGATTGCTAGGATCCCAGAGCCACAACCAAAGTCGATAACGGTTTTACCAGCAAGGTCTAAAGATTCAAGCCACTCAAGACACAGAGCTGTAGTAGGGTGCGTGCCTGTGCCAAAAGCCAAACCAGGGTCTAGCATCACATTTACGGCATCTGGCTCTGGAACATCGCGCCAGCTTGGGCAAATCCACAAGCGTTCGCCAAACTTCATTGGGTGGAAGTTTTCCATCCACTCGCGCTCCCAATCTTTGTCTTCGAGCTGTTCAACTTTATGAGCAAAGCCCTCAGCGAGCATGTTTGACGCAGTGATTTGGGTCAAAATAAGCTTGGTGTCTGCTTCTGCATCGTACAGGGCCACGATGTCAGTATCGCCCCACAGACGAGTTTCGCCAGGTAATGGCTCAAAAACAGGGGTATCATGTGCATCTAGGAAGGTGACGGATAGAGCGCCAGTTTCTTCCATCAACATATCGCCGATTTGTTCAGCGTTTTCGTTGGTTGCATTTAGTTTGATTTGAATCCAAGGCATGAGTTGGGTCCTTGCTTGACGAATTTTGCGCAGAGTGTAGCAGATTCGCGTTAAGTGAGCATAAAAAAACCCACCGTAGTGGGTTTTTAGTATTTTTAGAAAGGGCTTAGCTCATGCCAAGCTTTTTCTCTAGGTAATGAATGTTGGCACCACCGTGTTGGAAGTTCTCATCATTCATAATCGATTCTTGAAGTGTGATATTAGTTTTAATACCTTCCACAATCATCTCACCCAGTGCGTTCTTCATACGAGCAATGGCAACATCGCGGTTCTCACCAAAAGTGATTAGCTTACCGATCATTGAGTCGTAGTGAGGAGGCACAGTGTAGCCAGTGTAGATATGAGATTCCCAACGTACACCCATACCACCTGGCGCGTGGAAACGCGTGATAGTACCTGGACATGGTAAGAAACGCTCAGGATCTTCCGCATTGATACGGCACTCGATAGCGTGGCCACGAAGTTTGATGTCATCTTGAGTGAAAGACAGTGGCTGACCTGCAGCAACACGAAGTTGTTCTTTGATTAGGTCTACGCCTGTTACCATCTCTGTTACTGGGTGCTCTACCTGAATACGAGTGTTCATTTCGATGAAGTAGAACTCACCGTTTTCGTATAGGAATTCGAACGTACCTGCACCGCGGTAACCAATTTCAATACATGCACGAGTACAACGCTCACCGATGTACTTACGCATTTCTTCTGTAATGCCTGGAGCTGGAGCTTCTTCCACTACTTTTTGGTGACGACGCTGCATAGAACAGTCGCGCTCACCTAGGTGAATTGCGCCACCTTGGCCATCAGCAATCACTTGAACTTCAACGTGACGTGGATTTTCTAGGAATTTCTCCATGTAAACCATATCATTGTTGAAAGCGGCTTTTGCTTCTGCACGTGTCATAGCGATAGCTTCAATAAGCTCACCTTCGCTACGAACAACACGCATACCACGACCACCGCCGCCACCAGAGGCTTTGATGATGACTGGGTAGCCAATGCGCTTAGCGTGCGCTTTGTTCTTTGTTTCGTCGTCGTCTAAAGGACCATCAGAACCAGGCACGCAAGGAACACCCGCCTTCTTCATCGAGTTGATTGCCGAAACTTTGTCACCCATCAGGCGAATCGTTTCTGCTTTCGGACCAACAAAAATGAAACCACTACGCTCTACTTGTTCAGCAAAGTCAGCATTTTCAGATAGGAAACCATAACCCGGGTGGATAGCAACGGCACCAGTCACTTCCGCGGCACTAATGATGCGTGGGATATTTAGGTAGCTATCGATGCCGCGTGCAGGACCAATACAAATGGTTTCGTCTGCTAGTAGCACGTGCTTAAGATCGCGGTCAGCCGTTGAGTGAACAGCAACTGTTTTGATACCTAGCTCTTTACATGCTCGCAGAATACGTAGTGCAATTTCACCACGGTTCGCGATTACTAATTTATCTAACATAATGAGCGCTCTCTATTATTCGATAATTACTAGAGCTTGATCGAACTCAACAGGTTGGCCATCTTCAACAAGGATGGCTGCAATCACACCAGACTTGTCTGCTTCGATTTGGTTCATCATTTTCATCGCTTCAACGATACATAGAGTATCGCCAGCGTTAACTTGTTGGCCTACTTTTACAAATGGTTTCGCATCTGGACTTGGAGCGCTGTAGAACGTACCAACCATTGGAGAAAGAACTTGGTGACCCGCAGGAGCTGCTGGCTCGTCTGCTGATGCTGCTGGCGCTGCCGCCGCAGGAGCTGCTGCAGGTGCCGGTGCTGCCGCTGGAGCAGGTGCTGCTGCGTATTGAACTGGTGCTGGTGCTGCACTGACCGGACTGTTACGGCTGATACGTACCGATTCTTCACCTTCAGAAATTTCTAGCTCTGCAATGCCAGATTCTTCTACAAGTTCAATTAGCTTTTTAATTTTACGAATATCCATGTTTCTTTCTCTTTATCTTGTGAGTAAGACGACCTCAAATATTGAGCCGTAGAGTATTTGGTTATTTTGCTTTCAGGGCTTTAATGGCAGCTGAAAGCGCAAATTCATAGCCTTGCGAACCCAATCCGCAGATAACACCTTGGGCAACATCAGACAAATAAGAATGATGACGGAATGTTTCTCGGGCATGAACGTTAGATAAGTGCACTTCAATAAATGGGATTGAAACACCCAGTAATGCATCACGTAGTGCAACACTCGTGTGCGTAAAAGCAGCAGGGTTAATAATGATAAAATCAGTATTACCATGCGCAGCATGGATGGCTTCAATCAGTTCATATTCACGATTTGACTGGAGATGGGACAATTCAATATCCGCAAGTGATGCTTGATCAGTTAAGTTATCAACGATTTGCGCTAGTGTTTCATTTCCATAATGACCAGGTTCTCTTAGACCTAAGAGGTTAAGATTTGGTCCATTTAAAACTAGAATTCGTGACTTTGCTGCCATAATGTCGCCATCTTCGGTTAACGTGAAATAAACGTGATTATTTCAAGTCTACATAAAAAAATGAGGGTATGAAAAGCTCATAACCATCATATTTTTAAAAATTGACCAAGATTATAGCTAATTCACAGCATTTAGCAGCAATTTACTGGTCTAATCACCTCTTGTCTGTCAGAAAAATTGCAACACAGAGCACATTTTGACGTCACCTTGATAAATCCTGATACAAAAAAACCGCCCGAAAAGCGGGCGGTTTGTTGATTAAGTGTCAAATAAGTTAAGCAAGTTCGGCTTTTTCTGCAATCAGCTTATCTACGACGCTTGGATCTGCCAAGGTCGAGGTATCACCAAGGTTGCTAGTATCACCAGTCGCAATTTTGCGTAGGATACGGCGCATGATTTTACCTGAACGAGTCTTAGGTAACGAGTCAGTCCAATGAAGTACATCTGGTGTAGCGATTGGGCCAATCTCTTTTCTCACCCAATCTTTCACTTCTTTATGCAGCTCTGCCGATGGGAATTCACCGTCATTAAGAGTGATATAAGCGTAAATTGCCTGACCTTTAATATCGTGTGGGATACCAACAATGGCCGCTTCAGCAATTTTATCGAAGGCAACCAAGGCGGATTCAATTTCGGCGGTTCCCATACGGTGGCCTGAGACGTTCAGCACATCATCAACACGACCAGTAATCCAGTAATAGCCATCTTCGTCGCGACGAGCACCATCACCAGTAAAGTACATGCCTTTAAATGTAGAGAAGTAAGTTTGCTCAAAGCGGTCATGGTCACCATAAACCGTGCGCATCTGACCTGGCCATGAATCTAGAATGACAAGGTTACCTTCGGTAGCACCGTCAATAACATTGCCCATGTTGTCTACCAGAGCAGGTTGAACACCAAAGAATGGACGTGTTGCCGAGCCAGGTTTCAGTTCAGTTGCTCCTGGCAATGGGGTAATAAGAATGCCACCCGTCTCAGTCTGCCACCATGTGTCGACGATTGGTGATTTCTCATTGCCGATGGTCTTGTAATACCATTCCCAAGCTTCTGGGTTGATAGGTTCACCAACCGAGCCCATGATGCGCAGACTATCGCGAGTCGTGCCTTTGACAGCTTCATCTCCTTTAGCCATTAATGCGCGGATTGCTGTTGGGGCGGTATAAAGAATATTAACCTGATGCTTATCAACCACTTCGCTCATACGACTTGTGTCAGGATAGTTTGGGACACCTTCGAATAGAATCGTTTTAGCCCCGTTTGCCAGTGGTCCATAAACCAAATAAGTATGGCCAGTGATCCAACCTACATCAGCGGTACACCAGAAGGTTTCACCTGGTTGATAATCGAAAACGTATTTAAAGGTCATGGTGGCGTACACGAGATAACCACCAGTAGTATGAAGTACACCTTTTGGCTTACCAGTAGAGCCAGAGGTGTACAGAATAAACAGCGGATCTTCCGCTTTCATCTCTTCTGGAGGACAAACGTCAGAAGCTTGTGCTGTCGCTTCATGCCACCAAACGTCGCGGTGCTCGTGCCATTCGACATCGCCTCCGGTGCGTTTTAGCACCATCACTTTGCTAATGGTTTTTACATCTGGATTGGTCAGTGCTTCATCGACATTTTTCTTAAGTGGAACTGCACGTCCACCACGTACTCCTTCGTCTGCCGTAATAACGACCTTGGCATCGGAGTCGATAATGCGTCCAGAGAGTGCTTCAGGCGAGAAACCACCGAATACCACCGTATGAACTGCACCAATACGAGTACAAGCTAACATAGCGATGGCGGCTTCTGGCACCATTGGCATATAGAGGCAGACGACATCGCCTTTGTGAACTCCTTGAGCTTTTAATGCATTAGAGAACTTACACACTTCTTTATGAAGCTCGTTGAAAGTTAGAGTCTTGTCATCTTCTGGGTTGTCGCCTTCCCAAATAATGGCAACCTCATCACCTTTATCCGCTAAGTGACGATCGATACAGTTGGCAGATACGTTCAGGGTGCCATCTTCAAACCAACGAATATCAACGTGTCCAGTGTCGAATGAGGTTTGCTTTACTTTGGTAAATGGCTTAATCCAATCAACGATTTTTCCATGCTCACCCCAGAAGGCTTCAGGATCGCTGACGGATTGTTGGTACATGGATAGGTAAGTGTCGTCATCCGCGTGAGTGCTTGTTTTAATATTTTCTTTTACCGGATAAACATGAACTTCACTCATTGCTTCTCTCCTTGTGAATTGAGCTTTTTTGACTAGGGCTGAACTAGATCGTGTATTAACTCTCGGCTAGATTGCGGTATTCAGCAATTAGACTTTAGGCTTAGTATAGGAAAGACAAACAAAATTAATGACTTACAATCCTGTGTTAATGAGAGCTAAGTCGCATTCTGACCGATTAGCATAATTAGCTCTGTGGGCGAAAGGGTGGAAGTGAGCCTCGAGTCAGCTTGAGATAGACCATGGCGGCGGCTTTAGCGTCTTCCAATGCATCATGTTTGTGATAATTAGGAATCTGCAAATGTCGACAGATTGCCTCCAAACTTAGATCGAAGTAACCATTGGGAAGCAGCTTGAGTAGTTTGTCATTGTAGATCTGACTAACTTCAATGAGCTCATTGGGTAGGGGGAACCCTAGGTGTTTTTTAGCTGCGCGATCAAGAATCTTCTTATCATAACGGATGTGATAGCCTACCAAAGGTCGATTACCAATAAAGTTCAGCAGTGCTGACATCGCTTGTTTTTCGCTAATGCCGTGTTTGAGCTCATCGTGAGTAATATGGTGAATCTTCACCGAGTCTTCTCCTAGAGATTTGGGTGCAGATAAACGCACTTCAAATGGGTCACTAGTGATTATCCGGTTATCAATAATTTTAGTTGCGGCGATGGTGACAATCTCTGCCACACTTGGGTCTAAGCTTGTCGTCTCACAATCCAAGGACACATACTCATTGTGTTTGGGGCGAGCAAACAAGTGCCGATGTGGCGAGTGCCGCAAATGATAGCGCCAATAAACTCTTGAGATAATATTCATGGTACTGCCTTGCTCCGCTGAAATTAGTGACGTATTTGGTAGTGATACCCCAGCCACTGTTTAAATTTTTTCACGACATGGAACCCATGTCGTAGTAAGTCTCGCTCTGGTCTCTCTAAATCATTAAGTTGAATGGCATTGCTAATATCGTGATGAGACAACTGCTGCTGCAGTCTGAGTTTAAAGAAATGCTTGAGCGCTTCGGCCAAGTTTTCTGCGGTGGAGGTTTCCAATACTCGCTTACTGACCAGTTGTTCGATGCGATCAAAGGTGTTGGTTTCGTTGATACCATACTCAAGACTGATGGCGCGCACCCCATGAACTATTGGGAAGATACCGCCTTGTTTAAGATCCACACCTTGTTTTGATGATTTAACATTACCAAACAGAGTCAGAGGCACTGCAAAGTTGAGGGCTGGGCGAGTGAATTCGGTAAGGATTGCTTCTTGACCTTCCATCTGTTGTTGCAAGTGTTGCTTAACTGGTGTTAACAATTCAGCGTTTCCTGCGACAGCTCTGGCGTCGGCCAGAATCGCGATTTCCATGACACTTTCACTGCTAGCGCTACTCACGAGTTGTTCTATGCGCTGTTTCCATTCGCTGGTGGTGTTGACCCAATGAGCATTGCTGACCATCACATTGCCAGGGCAAAGTGGGTAACCTAGCCTGGCTAGTGTATGGTTTAACTCCTTGAGCGCGCTGTCTTTATTAGGCCAATCAATACCATCTTCTAAGATAAGCGCGTTATCTTGGTCAGTTTTTAGAATCTGTTCTCCACGACCTTCTGAGCCCATGACGATAAGACAGCAGTGACCGTGCATCGCAGGTGGCAGAATAAGCTCAAACGCGCGCTCAATGATTTGCTCGTTGATAGCAGAAACCAGTTCCATCATAAATCGAGTTCGGATTCCGTTAGTCACGAGACTATCTACCAGTTGCTGCTGTCGATTAGATGCTAACGCCAACTCATCAACATTGTTGGCTCTGGCGATACTGAGTGACAGCACATGCGAGTGTGTAGAGAAAGCACTGAGGATTTGAGTCATATCGAGCATGCCCACCGCTTTCTTCCCTTCGCATACCATTAGTCGCTTTACCCGTTGTCGAGTCATAGTCACCATGGCATTGAAAAGGAACTCTTCTTTGTCGACTTGGTGGACTGGAAAAGTAGCAATCTCACTGATTGGAGTGGTATTAGGTAGGTTTTCTAGCACGACGGCATGGAGCATATTGGTGCGAGTGACTATGCCGTAAGGCAGGGTATTAGGGTGGCGCTGCTGCGTGTCAGTATCCAGATTCAGTTCAATTAATGCGGCGTCGACACCATGATTGAGCAGCTGCTTAGTAACGTCAGTAATGGTTAAGTCTGGCCCTAGAATTAAAGGAGGGTGGTAGATGTCTTCGTCGACTTTGGTCAATATGAACTCAGCAAGGTTTTGTTGCTTCTGTGCTTCTTCTATCAACTGCTGACGGGTAGCCAAACTGGTATCAAAGTAGGCCGCAAACTGCCCGTTACTATGATAAAGAGATAAGAATACCTCTTTAGGTAACAAGTAAACTAAGGTGTCCTCTAAAGCGACATAATTGTGTTTCACGCTATCGCCCAGTAATGCACGGACGTCGAAGAGATCATCATAGGTATAGTGGGCAAATACTTCTTGGTTGTGTTCATCGCGCTCTTCGACAGAGCCTTTAATAATAATATGTAAACTGTCGCTGGGTGACCCGGCACGCAGCATGACGTCCTTATCTCGAAAGTACGCGACATCTAAGGCTGTTCTTAGCTGATTTTGTTGCTGTTCGGTGAGTCTGTCGAAAGGAGGTGACGACATATTGAATTTATCAGGCATAAAAACGAGCTCCGTAACCGTGGCTATGCTGATAGTCTGGCAAAATTAACGACAAGCTCCAGACGACTTTAGTCGAATGTTGGCCACGTAATATTTAAGGCATTTTGATATGGGGAAATTCATTTCTATAAACAATTCCCTTTTTTGCAAACGTTTCGCATTGCATAATGGGCGCGATCTTATTCAGAGCGTCTCTTTGCTCTCTTTCCTGTCGTTGTTTTAGGTTGCTGCTATGTTGAGTCCATCCCCATTCGCTTGGGTATCCCAATATTTATTTGGTTTCTTTTTTGCCTACGGTGTTTATCTGCCTTTTTGGGCGTTATGGTTTGAAGATCAAGGGGTATCTGCAGCAGATGTCGGTATGTTGATGGGATTAGGCTTTGCGACTCGCTGCGTTGCAAACCTATTGATTACCCCACGAATTCACAAAGCAGAAAGTCTGTTACCAGCACTACGCTGGGCAACGTTAGCGTGCACCATTTTTGTCGCTGCTCACCTAGCAGCAGGCCCAAGTTTTATGATGCTAGCCTTGGTCACAGTTCTGTTTAACCTCAGCTTTGGCCCGGTTGTGCCTTTATCCGATGCGATGGCTAACCACTATGCGAACCGCAGTATGTTGGATTATGGCCGTACCCGACTTTGGGGCTCTATTGCCTTTATAGCGGGTTCTTCTGTGGTGGGTTATTTAGCCTCACAGTTTGGCGCGAATATGATTGTTTACACCGCGATTGCGGGTTTCGTGTTCTCGATGCTGTTGGTGATGCGTAGTCCAGCGACTATGCCAGTTTCTCAACATGAAGATGATGCGGTTAGGCCAAAGCTGACATTACTGTTAAAAGATTGGTCGGTGATACGCTTTTTGGTGCTTATTGCGCTTATTCAGGGAAGCCATGCGGCTTATTACAGCTTTAGCTCTATTTATTGGAAGGAAGCAGGGCACCCAGAAAGCCTAATCGGCTATTTGTGGAGCCTAGGTGTGGTATCGGAAGTGCTATTGTTCGCTTTCAGTAAGAAATGGTTTGCAGGATGGTCGCTACGCACTCTGTTTGTTATTTCTTCTGTGGGTGTCATGGTTCGTTGGGGTTTGACGGCTTCAACGACCGCCGTTGGGGCACTTGTCGTTATCCAGTTACTGCATGGTGTGACGTTCGCAATCGCTCATATTGCTGCCATTCAATATATCCAAAAGTCTGATGCTAACAAGATGGTGGCATTGCAGGCCCTGTATAACGCCATCCCATTAGGTGCATTTATTGCGTTGATGATGGCCGTCAGTGGCTGGGGCTACGAATTGTGGGGAGCCAACGTTTTCTGGGGGATGGCGGCGATGGGCTTCTTCGCACTGTTTATTAAAGTTGAGCCGAAAAACAAAGGTGTGCGAGATATCAACGAAAATTCTCAGCCTGAGCCACAGAATTGAGGCTGAACATTTGTGAAAATTAGTGATAGCCCTTTAAATAATAGTTAAGGAATTTAAAGGGATATCACAACATGCAAGGATGGGTAGTCGTCCCCGTTTCACTGGCGTATTTGGGGATTTTGTTTCTTATTGCGTGGTATGGAGACAGACAAAAGAAATGGTTGTCTAACTGGCGACCTTGGGTGTACAGCCTATCTATTGCTGTGTATTGTACTTCGTGGACCTTTTACGGAACCGTTGGTCAAGCCAGCTCCAATCCTTGGGCATTTCTACCCATTTATATCGCCCCCATTATCGTCTTCACATTAGGCTGGCGTGTTATTGCTCGCCTTATTTTGATAGCAAAGCGCGAACACATTACTTCAATCGCGGATTTTATTGCCGCACGATATGGCAAGTCTCAAGGCTTAGCGGTAGTGGTGACGCTGATTGCGGTAGCCGGCATCTTGCCTTACATAGCATTACAGCTTCGCGGTATTACGATGGGATTGGATGTCGTCGCACCGAATCTAGCGGATGAACTGGGATATCAAGATAATCATATTTCGTGGTTTGTTGTTGGTGCGCTAGCAATTTTCACCATGCTGTTCGGCACTCGCCATATCGATAATACCGAGCACCATCGCGGCATGATGATGGCTGTTGCTTTTGAATCAATTATCAAATTGGTAGCATTCCTCGTTGTTGGCTTTTTCATTCTTTACTTGGCATGGCAACGCCCAGATATCCATCTTGGTGAACTGGCATCGAATACCTATCAATCCCCTAATATTCCTACCTTGCTAATTCATACCGGCCTGACCATGATGGCGATCGTGTGTCTGCCGCGTCAGTTCCACACGATTGTAGTGGAGAATGAGCGCGCCCAAGATTTACATACTGCAAGGTGGTTGTTCCCCGCGTATTTGGTCCTGATGGGGATATTTGTGTTACCAATTGCTTGGGTAGGACAAGGCTTATTGATGGGAACATCTCCAGATACCTTTGTCATCAGTATTCCTAAGTTTGCAGAGGCGAACAATATCGCCTTATTGGCATTTTTAGGAGGCACATCAGCCGCCAGTGGTATGGTGATTGTGTCTACCATTGCATTGGCGATTATGGTGTCGAATGATCTGGTGATGCCATTGTTACTGCGCCGAATTAAACTGGCGCACCGCTCACACCGTCATTTATCCGGTCTGCTGCTTATTATTCGTAGAGCACTCATTTGCTTGCTGTTGTTTGGCGCTTGGGCGTTTTATCAGGCGCTGGACACAATACATTCGCTATCGGCGATTGGTTTTTTGTCATTTTCGGCTATTACCCAGTTTGCACCTGCTTTGATAGGGGGGATGTATTGGCGTCTCGGTAATCGAAAAGGGGTGTATGTCGGACTGTTTGTTGGATTCGCAATTTGGCTGATCACCCTGATGAGTGAAACTGGGCTTTTAGCTGGCGATGCGACCAATAACCTACTTTTACGAGTGATTACGCCGCCTGACATTCTCTCATCTCTACATATTGAAAGCTCTGACTGGGGCATGCTAATTAGCGTCGTGTTGAATGCCATTTGCTTTGTAGTAATTTCACTGGCCACTCGTTCAAGCCTAACAGAAAGACTGCAATCGGCTTCGTTTGTTGGTACGCCTCTTCCTGAAAGTGAGAATCTCAGCTTATACCAAAGCCGAGTCACAGTGGCTGAACTGGAGATGCTCGCTTCTCGGTTTGTTGGCAGAACAAGAGTCAGAAGTGCATTTCGACAGTTCTGGAAGCAGCAGGAAAAGCAGCCTTTACCCAATCAGCAAGCTTCTGCAGAGCTAATTCGTCATACAGAACGTGTTTTAGCCGGGGTGTTTGGCGCGTCATCGGCCAAACTGGTGCTAACGTCGGCCTTGCAGGGACGAAATATGCAGCTTGAGGAAGTGGCGACCATTGTTGATGAAGCGTCGGAGCTTTATCACTTTAGTCGCGGCTTGTTGCAAGGGGCAATTGAACATATTGGACAAGGCATAGCAGTAGTAGACAAACAGCTTAGGTTGGTAGCGTGGAATCGTCGATACCTCGAGCTATTCAGCTTTCCTGCTGGTTTAATCCAAGTTGGCAGACCCATTGCTGATGTCATTCGTCACAATGCACAACAAGGCTTATGTGGGCCAGGTGATCCTAATGAGCATGTTCGCAAACGCATCCATTATCTAGAGCAAGGCTCTCCTCATACGTCGTCTCGAGTGCGCCCCGATGGTAGCGTGATCGAAGTTCAAGGTAACCCTATGCCCGGCGGCGGCTTTGTTATGAGCTTTACCGACATTACGGTATTTAGAGAAGCGGAAAGTGCCCTACGTGATGCGAATGAACGGCTTGAAGAGCGGGTGATTGAACGAACGCAAGAGCTCGAACAGCTCAACAAACGATTGGTGTTTGCCACCAAAAAGTCGGAATCAGAATCGCAATCAAAAATGCGTTTTCTAGCTGCGGTGAGCCATGACTTAATGCAGCCGCTAAATGCAGCTCGTTTATTTGCCTCTTCTTTATCGGAGGCAAGCAAGGATGATGAAACACGCCAACTCTCTTCTCATATCGAGAGTGCATTGGGAGCCGCAGAGGAGTTGATTGGCGATTTGCTGGATATTTCACGCCTTGAATCTGGGAAGTTGCAGACTAACGTGCGCGGGTTTCAACTGTCGGAAGTCTTTAACAACCTGAAAGCGGAATTTAGTGCTATCTCTATTGGTCAACAGATCGATTTCTCGGTCGTCTCTTCCTCGCTCATCGTAAAGTCTGATCCAAAATTGCTGCGCCGCGTGTTACAGAACTTCCTCACTAATGCGTTTCGTTATAACCCAGAAGGTAAGGTGCTGTTAGGTGCAAGAAGAGTTAACGGGCGAGTAAGAATTGATGTCTGGGATGATGGCATTGGTATTCCTGAAGACAAGCAAAAAGAGATTTTTAATGAGTTTACTCGGGTAGATCAAGCACGCGCGGATCAAGGCCTTGGGTTAGGGCTTGCGATATCACGTGGTATTGCAAGAGTGCTTAATCACCAGATATCGATGCGCTCGTGGCCGGATAGAGGAAGCGTCTTCTCGATAACTCTGGATGTGGCGACTGAAGTGGCTCCTGCTGCCGACAAAGCCAAATTGGCGCCAGATGCGGGGCTAAGTCATCTCAAAGTGCTATGCGTGGATAACGAACCCGACATTTTAGTCGGGATGCAAACCTTACTAGCTCGGTGGGGTTGTGATGTTCGTACCGCATTGGATCTGGTTGCTAGTCTTAAGCACTTAGAAGAGGGGTGGGAGCCTGATGTCATTCTATCGGATTACCGGTTAGACAATGGACGTACTGGGCTGGAAGTGCTTCAACAGTTTAGGTTACGTATCGGTGATTCATTTAATGGCGTTATTATTAGTGCCGATAGAACAGACTCAATGCTTGAAGGCATTAAGTCGAATGGATTCAAGTTTATTGCTAAACCTGTCAAACCATTAAAGTTGAGGGCTATATTAAGTCAATAAAATGTCAGAGAAAATGTAATTGTTATGGTTATGTTTTCTCTTTTTCTATGTCTTTACTAAATATGTTGTTGTCTTTACCTTCGTTGACAGACTCTTTACAAATGACTCGGTAATCTAGACACCACTCACAGAGAGTCAGCCAACAATAAAAAGGTGAATACATGAAAAAACTACTAACCATCACATCATTAGTTTTAGTTTCTGGAAGTGTGTTCGCAGGAAGCGACTTAGGCAATACGGAAATTAGAACATCAGCTTTCGACTCGAAGCAACAAGCTTATGAAGCTGGGTACGACCTAGTTAAAGACCTAAAAGCAATGCCACATGGCGAACTTGCTCACGAGTTAAAACTCAATGGCCATGATACGGGATTTAATAGTATTGAACTAAATGACACAGAAATTGTGGTTCAGGAATTTGCGGAAAAACAAGGTGTTATTAAATACCGTGCTATTGTTGACGTAAATTATCAATATGACGCGAAAGATAGTTAATATCACGACGGTCTTTATATATCGAGATGCGTTAATCTGAATTGGTTATCTGACCGTAGAAATAGCAGCAAACTATTTTGCTAATGATAATACACATCATTTTACGTTGTATTGTCACTACTGTTGGGTTGCTTAACTTTTAGTAAGTATGCACCGTAAGTAAGTTGGAGTCCGTTGAAGTACTTGGCTTAACACCAACATATTTGTATGTACGGTGAGGGGATATCCCCAAAAGGAAACAATGAGGTGAAATCATGAAAAAACTAGCATTTATTACAGCATCATTAGTTATGTCTACTGCCGCTATGGCAACTACTACAAGCTTGGTAGGTGATGCCGATTTCCGTACAGAAGGTTTTAACACTAAAGAGCAAGCGTATGAAGCTGGCTTCAAAATGGTAAACGATTTGAAATCTACCCCTTCTACCGATTTAGTGTATAAGCTTCGTGTCAACGAAAATGACCTTCTGCGTAATTCTATTGAGGTCCAAGATGCTCAAGTTACTGTCGAGGAGTTTGCTGAGAATAGCGGCAACGTCATGTATCGTGCGGTGATCGATGTCGATTACTCTTATAAAGAGCGCTCATAAGTTCGGCGTTAAAAAAGAAAGCCACCGCAATTGCGGTGGCTTTTTAGTTTTAGCGTTGTAGCGCTATATTAGTGGTCGTGTGCTGCGCCCGCACCTTTCGGATAGCGGATTGACTCAACCATATCTTGTACTTCTTTTGGCACTTCAGCGGTGAACTTGTTAACGATGATAGAAACCGTGAAGTTCAAACACATACCTAGAGTACCGATACCTTCTGGGCTGATTCCGAATAACCAGTTATCAGGTGTATTTGCTGCTGGGTTTACAAACTTGAAGTAGATGATGTAAGCCGCAGTGAACAAGATACCTGAAAGCATACCTGCGATCGCACCTTCTTTATTCATCTTCTTATAGAAGATACCTAGGATAATCGCAGGGAAGAAGGAAGCCGCTGCTAAGCCGAAGGCGAATGCTACTACCTGAGCTACGAACCCTGGTGGGTTGATACCTAGGTAACCTGCACCTATTACTGCGAGTGCGGCGCCTATCCGGGCATACATCAATTCTTGCTTATCGGTCATGTCGGGCTTAAACCCTTTCTTGAGCAAGTCGTGCGAGACGGCCGTTGAGATAACAAGCAGTAGACCTGCTGCGGTAGAAAGTGCGGCGGCAAGACCACCAGCAGCCAGCAATGCCACTACCCAGTTTGGTAATTGAGCAAGCTCTGGAGAAGCTAATACGATGATGTCACGGTTAATCTTCATCTCATTGCGTTCGTCGCCTGAGTAGAACATTCTGCCGTCACCGTTCTTATCTTCCCAACCTACTAGACCAGTGCTTTCCCAGTTTTTGTACCAGCTTGGTGCTTCAGCTGCTGCGACACCTTTCATGTCTGGACCGTTGATCGTGTCAATCATGTTAACGCGAGCGAAGGCTGCTACTGCAGGCGCAGTGGTATAAAGTAGCGAGATAAAGACAAGTGCCCAACCTGCTGAGATACGTGCATCTTTTACGCGAGGTACTGTGAAAAAGCGAATAATAACGTGAGGTAGACCCGCAGTACCGACCATTAGAGCTGCACAGATAAAGAAGACGTCGACCATACTCTTCGAGCCATCAGTATAGGCGGTAAAGCCAAGCTCTTGAGTCAAGCCATCAAGTTTATCAAGTAAGTAGGTTTCAGAGCCCGAGATAGTTGAGCCAAAGCCCACTTGTGGGAAGACTGAGCCTGTCATCATGAGTGAAGTAAACACGGCTGGTACTAAGAATGCAAAGATTAACACACAGTATTGCGCCACCTGAGTATACGTGATGCCTTTCATCCCACCCATTACCGCGTAGAAGAAGACGATCGCCATACCGATAACGATACCAAGGTTAATATCTACCTCTAGGAATCGAGAGAATACAACACCAACGCCACGCATCTGTCCAGCCACGTAAGTGAAAGAAACGAAAATTGCGCAGAATACTGCTACCATACGTGCCGTTTTAGAGTAGTAACGATCACCGATAAAGTCAGGCACGGTAAATTTGCCGAACTTACGTAGGTATGGTGCTAGACATAGAGCAAGTAGAACATAACCACCTGTCCAACCCATTAGATACACCGCACCATCGTAACCGATGAATGAGATAATACCTGCCATTGAGATAAATGATGCTGCCGACATCCAGTCAGCTGCCGTAGCCATACCGTTCGCTACAGGGTGAACACCACCGCCAGCGACATAAAATTCACTTGTTGAACCTGCGCGTGCCCAAATCGCGATACCGATATAGAGCGCGAAGGTAATACCAACAAGAATAAACGTCCAAGTTTGAATATCCATTAGTGTGCCTCTTAGTCTTCCTGTACGTTATATTTCTTGTCGAGAGCGTTCATGCGAGCGACATAAACAAAAATCAGTGCAACAAAGGTGTAGATTGAACCTTGTTGTGCAAACCAGAAGCCCAGTTTAAATCCGCCAAACTGAATAGCGTTAAGTGCGTCAACAAATAGGATTCCTGCGCCGTAAGATACGATGAACCAAACGGCTAATAGGGATCCCATGATTCCTAGATTTTCCTTCCAATAGGCTTGAGCTTGTTCTGATGATTCGAACGCCATGGCCTTCTCCTTTTGTGTGGTGTTAACGTATTGTTACGTTTTATAAGGTAGCAGGCTAAAGGCGATAACTCAGTGCAACTTTAGTCGACAGAAGAAAATGATTAAGCATATACAAAACAAAGCGTTGCTGAATTTCGGTATGAAAAGTGTGATGTTAATTTGATGTTAAATTAGCCAAAGGTCTAACGTTTATCGATAAGATTGGAAATAAAAGTAGTTGAATGGGGTAGGAATTTATTGCAAATACTGCATGCCCCCCCTTCAGAGCGCATAGCAACTAGCTCTAAAGGGAGTAGTGAAGCGAGTTGAGGAGCGGAAAGAGCTAGCTGTCGGATTCCATTTGCTGCAATAGAATCACCGCTTGAGTACGATTCTTTACACCAAGTTTTCTAAATATCGCCGTCATATGTGCTTTGATTGTAGCTTCAGAGACATTCAAATCATAAGCAATTTGCTTGTTCAGTAAACCATCAGACAACATGCCTAATACTTTGTATTGTTGTGGAGTAAGTGTTGCCAGCTTTTCCGCAAGGTCGTTGTTCTCAGCACTATCAATCAAAAGCTCAGCAGGGAAATAAGGTTCTCCGTTCAACACCTGATTCAAAGCATTAATCAGTTCACGCATGTCACTGGATTTAGGAATAAAACCAAAAGCGCCATGCGTTTTAGCTTGAGACACGATACTGGGCTCTTCACTAGCAGAGATAACGACGACCGGAATATCCGGATAGTCAGCTCGTAGGTGAATCAGTCCGGACATGCCATTGGCTCCTGGCATTTTAAGATCAAGCAAGATCAAATCTGGTTCATCATTCTTGGCAAGCAATCCAAGTAGCGAATCCAAGGAATCAGCTTCTAGTAGATTGGCACCACTTATCGCCATGTGCACTGATTGGAAAAGTGCATTCCTAAAGAGTGGGTGATCATCAGCGATAATAATGGTGTAGCTGGGTTCCATAACATCTCAACTTTTTACGAAAGTGTTAATTTATATTATTAATTCAGACGGCTCTTTGAACAAATGAATCAATGCAAAACTCTGATGAGAATCGAATTTTTATTGTCTATCATGGGCTAAAAGTATCAATCAGCTGGTTTTTACGAAGATGTTGCAAAAAGTCCTCAGCAGGAACAAAGCCTGTAAGACGAGCGCTGGACACCGCATTGCCTTTTGCATCCCAAAATTCAATCGTAGGGAGCCCAAGCACATCCATCTGTTTAAGCAACTCAATATCTTGAGGTTGGTTTTTAGTGACGTCGGCTTGAAGTAACACAAACTGAGACAACACGGGCTCAACCGAGGCATCATGGAAGGTGTACTTCTCGAACTCTTTACACGCCACACACCAGTCGGCATAGAAGTCCAGCATAACGGGTTTTCCGGCTTGTTTTGCTTTGGCGAGTTCCGCATTGAGCTCTTGCACATTACTAATCTGAATAAAACTGACTGTGACTTCGCTGCTTACATTATTGCTGGTGGAGCCAAACCAATGGCTCAGCAAAGGTTGTGCTGAAGCAAATAAACCTAGGATGGCCAGTATCCCAACACAGCTTTGTTTCCAACCGCCGAAGGGCAGTGCGTTTTTCTGATGATAAAGCCAACCAAAGGCAGAGATGCCCAGTACTGACCAAAGCACGGTACTCCAAAACTCAGGCAGTAGTCTTTCAAGTAGAAAGATTGGCGCTGCGAGTAAGACAAAACCAAACAGTATTTTAACTCGTTCCATCCAATTACCCGCTTTAGGCAGCAGTTTATTTCCAAATACCGCGGCAGCCATAAGAGGGATACCCATACCTAGGGCAAGAGCATAAAGCGCGATACCGCCAGTCAGTAAATCTCCACTTTGTGCTACATACAACAACGCTCCTGATAACGGAGCTGTAGTACAAGGAGAACAGACTAAACCTGAGATAGCTCCCATGGCGAAAACACCAAATAAGTTGCCACCTTGCTGTTTATTGCTGAGATTATTGAGCCAAGTTTGCAGTCCGCTTGGGAGCTGTAGGGTATACAAACCAAACATAGATAATGATAGCGCGACAAACAAAGTACTGAGGCCGATCAACACATACGGATGCTGCATCGCGGCTTGAAACTGCATACCAGCAGAGGCGACGACTAGTCCCAGTAGTGTGTAAGTTAACGCCATACCTTGTACATATACGAGGGATAATACCAGTGCTTGTTTATGGCTGCGTTTACCACCGCCCAATACAATGCTGGTTAGGATAGGGTACATAGGTAGCACACAAGGCGTGAATGCGAGCCCTATGCCTAATAGTAAAAATAATGCAGGTGTCCACCAGTTTTGAGCCAGTTTATCAGTCAGTTCACTATCTCGAGTTTTCGAGGGTGTGGCGTTAGCAGTATCCGCAGCTGTTGTTTTAACGACATTCGCGTTATCGAGAGGAGTTGCACTGTCAAAGTCGAATGGACTGATGTCTATGACACGTGTTTCTGGTGGATAACAGAAGCCTGCTTTTGCACAGCCTTGGTACTGCACAATGAGCTTGGCTCCAGTCTGATATTGACTCAATGGTACTTCGACAAAAAGGGGTTCTGTGTAGATATTGACGTCACCAAAAAATTCATCTTTATACGGTGTTCCGTCTTCCATTTTGATGCTGCCAATAGCGACATTTTCACCACTGATTGCAATGCGCTCTTGATAGAGGTAATAGTCCTCTTTGACCTGCCAATCGATGAACACTTTATTACCTTGTTGGTAGAAGTTCATAGGGAAAGCTTCATCAACAGGGACAAAAGTATTGGCGGTATTTGGAGCGAAAGCTGGTGCATTATTGGAGTTGCCAAATAGCGCCCAGCTCGGGGTAGAGAAGGCAATAGCGAAAAGTAAGATGAACGGAGACAATATTCGGTACATACAAGCCAAGTAAACGCGATCGTGAATAAGTTGAGATTATATTAACTTAGGACAGGAAGATAGGCTGTTTTGTTTCAACTCAGACAAAAAAAGAGCCGCGTATCAACGCAGCTCTCATTTTTTAGAATAGCCTAAGGTTAGCCAATCAAAATGCCGCCAAAGGCAAAGCCTAGTGCGACTGCTGTTGCGATAGTTGCAACACCAGGAATGAAGAATGGGTGGTTAAAGACTAGATTACCGATTCTCGTTGAACCTGTGTCATCCATTTCTACCGCCGCCAATAAGGTTGGGTACGTTGGAAGAACGAATAGTGCACTAACCGCTGCAAATGAGGCAACAGCTGTGAGAGGAGCAACTCCAATCGCCAATGCTGCTGGCATAAGTGCAACTGTCGTTGCGCCTTGAGAATAAAGCAGCATAGAAGCAAAGAACAGTACTAGGGCTAGCATCCATGGGTAGTCAGCAAGTAGCGCGCCTGCAAACTCTTTGATGCCGTCTACGTGTGCGTTAACGAATGTTGAGCCTAACCATGCAACACCTAGTACGCACACACATGCTGTCATGCCCGAGCGGAAGGTGGCTGCTGAAGGAATTTTAGACGCATCGATCTTAGTGGTTAGCGTGATGATGGCTGCCGCTGCTAACATCACCGTCATAATTGCTTCGTTACGTCCAAGTGCAGGGTCTTCAATCAAACCAATAGAGCCAGAGATAGCCGCTGCGTAACAAACAACGAAGGCAATCGCACCTAGGAAGATGTAGGTTGCTTTCTTCGCTGTCGGTAGGATCTCACGTTTTTGAGCAGTGTTTAGTTTGATAAGACCTTGAGCCAAGCGCTCTTGATAAACCGGATCATCTTTAAGCTCGCTACCCATAAAGTTGGCAACAAACGCACCGACCATACAAGCGATAAAGGTGGTTGGGATACAAACCGCAAGAAGTGTTAAGTAATCAACGCCCATTGGCGCTAGCATAGCTGCAAAAGCGACAACTGCGGCTGAGATTGGAGACGCTGTAATTGCGATTTGGGAAGCGACAACGGCGATTGAAAGTGGGCGAGATGGACGAACGCCCTGACCTTTTGCCACTTCGGCAATTACAGGTAGTGTAGAGAACGCGGTATGACCTGTACCAGCCATGAGTGTCATCAAGAAAGTTACAATTGGAGCGTAAAAGGTAATCCTTTCTGGATGTTTGCGAAGAAAATCTTCAGCAACTTGTACTAACCAGTCCATGCCACCAGCAACTTGCATTGCGGCAATCGCAGTAATGACCGACATGATAATTAGAATAACATCCACCGGGATGTAAGCTTGGCTTGTCGGTACGCCTAAGACTAAAGATAGGGCAATAACACCCGCACCACCCGCTAAACCAATTCCAATACCGCCTATACGTGCACCTAAATAGATAAATAGCAGTACGACGGCCAGTTCTATAGCAACCATAGCAATTCCTCGCATTATATCTTTGGGTCATTTGTGTAAATGACGGAAGATATTTGTTTATGTCGTGTTATTTGAATTTTATAAAGTCTTTAATTTGGCAAAGTAACAACTAAAAAGGCTCCCCAAAAGGAGAGCCTCAACTGCAGTATTACTCGTAGCGTTTCGCTTTATACTGAGGTTTCATCAGATTGTCTACTGAGAAGATGTCATCGAGCTCTTCTTCTGAAAGTAACCCTCTCTCAAGCACTACTTCACGAACACTCTTACCAGTTTCAGCACAAATCTTACCCACAATGTCGCCTTCGTGGTGACCAATATAAGGGTTTAGGTAAGTCACAATACCAATAGAGTTAAAGACATAGCCCTCACAGATTTCTTTATTAACGGTGATGCCATCTACACATTTATCACGAAGGTTAATGCAGGCATTCTTCAGAATATCGAGAGACTCAAACATGCTTTGTGCAATGACTGGCTCCATCACGTTAAGCTGAAGCTGTCCACCCTCTGCTGCAAATGAGATAGTGTTGTCATTACCAAGTACTTTGAAGCACACTTGGTTAACCACCTCAGGCACTACAGGGTTTACTTTAGCTGGCATAATGGATGAACCAGCTTGAAGCTCAGGTAGGTTCAGCTCGTTCAAGCCTGTACGTGGGCCTGAAGACAACAAACGAAGATCATTACAGATCTTAGATAGCTTAACGGCCAAGCGTTTTAGAGCGCCGTGTGTCATTACGTAAGCGCCACAGTCTGACGTTGCTTCAATCAAATCTTCAGCTGGAACACATTCTAGTCCTGTGACTTCAGTTAGGTGTTTAACGGCTAACTCTTGATAACCTTCTGCAGCGTTTAGGCCTGTACCGATGGCTGTTGCGCCTAGGTTTACTTCAAGCAGTAACTTAGAGGTGTAGTCTAGGTTACGAATTTCTTCGTTCAAAGTGACAGCCCAAGCATGGAATTCTTGGCCCACAGTCATAGGAACGGCATCTTGTAGCTGGGTACGGCCCATTTTTAGAATCGTAGAGAACTCTTGGCTCTTGTCTTCAAATGAACCTTTTAGATACTCGATAGCATCAATGAGTTTACGAACACTGTTGTAAACCGCGATGCGGAACCCTGTTGGGTACGCACAGTTGGTAGACTGGCTCTTATTTACATGGTCATTAGGGTTGATGAACTCATATTGACCCTTTTCTTTACCCATCAGCTCTAGCGCAACGTTAGCAATGACTTCGTTGGTGTTCATGTTGACAGAAGTGCCTGCGCCGCCTTGGAACACGTCAGATGGGAATTGGTCCATGCACTTGCCAGTTTCCAAAATAACATCACATGCTTGAATGATGAATTGCGCGATGTCTTTTGGAATAACGCCTAGTTCTCTGTTGGCTAATGCGGCTGCTTTCTTGGTCATTACCATACCGCGAACAAAGTCGGGTACATCAGAAATGGTAACGTTGGAGATATTAAAGTTTTCGATAGCGCGCAGCGTGTGAATGCCATAATAAGCATCCGCCGGGACATGACGTTGGCCTAATAGATCTTCTTCAATACGAGTGGCTTGAGTTGCTACAGGATTAGCGTGTGTGGTTGTAGCCATATTTTGGATCCTTAGATTATTGTTCTGCGTTGATTACAGTATATTTGCCAAATCTGTTTTAAGAATCCATTCGCCAGAATAATTGGCTAGTTATTACGTCCTGACTTATGGGGTACATATTACTCAAAGTAGCACATAAAAATAGTATCCAGATCACCTTTTTCACCGAAAGTTTGCACAACGTTGCGTAACGAGTCGGAGATGCGATAACCATCAAAAAAATTCATGAATTTATTGTTCAAATTTATACTTTGTAAAACTAAATCTGTGCTTTAGGCAGGTGAAACTGAGCATTTTATTTGTGGTTTGGTTCTAGGTCAGCGTAAACTGACATCAAACCAAGGAGGACGTTGTGTTTCCGATATTATTATTACTGTTTATTTTTGTACCAATTATCGAAATTGGGTTGTTTATTCAAGTCGGTGGTTTCCTAGGATTGTGGCCAACAATCGGGTTAGTTTTACTAACGGCTTTTGTGGGTGCGTCTTTAGTAAGAAGCCAAGGTTTGCAAACGCTAATGTCGGTGCAAACGCGACTTCAGCAAGGTGAAATGCCTGCACAACAAATTGTTGAAGGTGTCATGCTAGCGGTATCGGGTGTCCTATTGCTTACCCCTGGCTTTATGACGGATGCCCTTGGCATGTTAGTCCTATTACCGGCACCGCGTGCGGCGATAGCGAAATATTTGATGAGTAAAATGGTAGTGAAAACCATGTCTAACGGAGGGTTTCACCAAGGCGGCTTCCAAGGTCATGATCCTTTCCAACAAAATCCTTTCGACAAGCACCAAGATGGCAATACTTTTGAAGGTGAATACGAGCGTAAGGATGACGATGATCGTAATAAGTTAAACTAACGTGATATTCAAACGTTTCAAGCTCACCAAGCGTCGTTGGAACAACATATTAATTATCGCCATCTCGGCGTTTATGTTGTTGATGGCGGCGCCAAATCTCATTAAGCAGTATCTTATTGAACAAGATGTCGAGCCTCAGGTTTTAACTGGGTTGGTGCTGGATCCAAATGCCAGTCCAATTGAAATTAACTACGCAGGCATACAGTTTTATCTTGATGACGAGACTTGGCATGCTATTCCTGAAAAATGGACGTCAGACGCAGCTAGTGTCATTCAGCGTTGGCGAGCCATTCAGGGGACTCCTGTGGATGAGAAGACCTACGCCAAACTAAAACCTGTATTGGAAAGCCCAATGACGGTCGAGGTGTGGTATCAAGAGAAAGAAGAGCCTCAACGTATAACGGCCTATCAGCTTGAAAAATTCTGGCTGCTGAATACCTACGATGAAAATTGGGTTGCAGTCAGCTTTGAAGCCAGTAGTCTAATACCTACCGAATCCAATCAATAAAGGGCTCTTATGCCAGAGTTACCTGAAGTAGAAGTGTCTCGTCTTGGGATCAGTCCACACTTATTGGATGAGACCATTAAAGAAATTGTGGTACGCCAAAGACAATTGCGCTGGTTGATCCCACAGGAAATTCATCAGTTACATGGGCAAGCGATCACGTCGATTCGTCGTAGAGCTAAATATTTGCTGATAGATACTGACAAAGGAACAGCAATTGTTCACCTTGGTATGTCGGGAAGTTTACGTGTTCTTGAGAACCCACCTGAAGCGGAGAAACACGATCATGTTGATTTGGTTTTGAGTAACGGTAAAGTGATGCGTTACAACGATCCACGTCGCTTTGGGGCTTGGCTTTGGTGTGCGCCTGGAGAATCTCATGAACTCCTAGCGAACTGTGGTCCTGAGCCATTGACGGAAGAGTTTTGTGCCGATTGGATGTTGGAGAAAGCAAGAAACAAACGTGTGGCGGTAAAAACCTTCATTATGAACAACGCCAATGTTGTGGGGGTAGGCAATATCTACGCTTGTGAGTCCTTGTTTAGCGCTGGAATACACCCAACAACACCCGCTTATAAAGTGACTTTGACTCAGTGGCAGTTACTCGTTTCAGAAATAAAGCGTGTTTTAGCACAAGCGATCACTCAAGGTGGTACGACGTTAAAAGATTTTTCTCAATCGGATGGTAAGCCAGGGTACTTCGCTCAAGAGTTGCAAGTCTATGGACGAGCTAACGAACCTTGCCATCAGTGCGGAGAACCAATAGAACAAATGAAAATCGGGCAGAGAAACACCTTTTTTTGTTCCCATTGTCAGCAGTAATATTGTGTCTTGTATTCAAACAAAAGCGCTTGCCGAGGCAAGCGCTTTTGTTTTTGATTGATGTTTGGCGACTAGATATTGTCGTAGATACGAATACCGTCACGTTGGGTTTCGAGAAGGTATAGGTTCCACATATACTGCTCAGGTTTATCTCGTAGCAAATCTTCAATCGCTTTATTCATCGCCCGTGCATCTTGCTCCTCATCACCCGTAGGGAAGTTGTCGATAGCAGGCAGAATATGCACTTCGTATTTGCTGGTTTTGTCGTTATAGGCAGGCAGGACGGGTACTACTTTCGCTCGCGATAATCGAGACATTTTGCCAAAGCCCTTTAATGTGGCTTTTTCAGTGGCAAAGAAAGGCACAAATACTGAGTTTTGTGGACCATGATCCTCATCAGGCAGCCAATATCCGATATACCCATCTTTAATAGAGCGCACGAATGGTTTCACTCCAGCACTACGAGCAAATATACGACCACCATATTGCATACGCTGAACATGCATCAGCCAGTCACCAATAGGGTTGTTTTGTGGCTTCATGATCGTTGCGACTTTGTAACCTTGCGCAGCGAGCATCACCGCCGGGTAATCAACAGCCCATGCGTGTGGTGCTAAGATAATCACATTCTCACCAGCATCTAATAAAGGCATCAGATTTTCTTCACCGATCATAACGCCGCGCTGCTGGTTGTGTTTAGTTGAGCGAATCAAAAACTCTGAATACCCCAACAAGTATTGACCTGCTTTAGCAAACGTCTCTTCGACAATATGCTGGATCTCTTGCTCGGACTTTTCTGGAAAACACTTTTGTAGATTGAGGCGAGTACGCCTGACTACACGACCATTTTTGCCAACGATAATACCAGAGATGTAGCGGGCAAATTTATCGCGTGGTTTAGCGGGTACAAAAGCCAGCAAAACAGCAAAGAGAATACCGAGCCAAGTTCCCCAGTGTTTTGGGTGTAAGAATGCCCATTGGAATGTAGGATTGTAGAGGTTCTTATCTACGTGTTGTTGATTACTCATTCATTACCTTTGAGCTTATTGATACCTTGAGTCTGTAAGAGTTTTATCTGGCAGCGATTTGAACCGTTTGTGCATCCATAACCATTGCTCTGGCGCACGTAGGATAATTTGCTCAACATACTTATTCATGTAAGCGGCTGCGGCAGTCTCATCTTTCTTAGGGTAGTCGCCTTCTATGGATTCAGCCGCGATGATTTCATATTTGCCTTCACTAGTTCTAAACCCTGACCCAGGAACAATGGCACACTTACTGGTGTAAGCTAGAATACTGGTTCCTGTTGTTGTGCAGGCGTCTTTGACCGCAAATAGTGGAACAAACACTGACTTATTGTGACCATAATCCTGATCAGGTAAATAGAACAAACGATGGCCTTGACGCATAACGCGGATCATCGATTTTAGGTCAGTTCGATAGATCAGTTTATTACCATTACGTGTTCTTCCACGGTATTGAATGAACTCATACGCAGGGTTACTGTGAGGACGATAAGCTCCGTAACCAGGAAGCCCTAATACTGCGAAAGCTCGAGCGGTAATTTCGAGATTTAACGCATGTACACAACACAGCAGTACACCTTTACCTTCAGCTTCATGCTTTTCAAGCGCACTGATATCTTTTGCAACCAAAATACGCTTGAAGCGCCATGTTGGCCAAAACCAAGTAATTCCTGTTTCAATCAGAGCCATACCGGAGTTTTTAAAGTTCTCTTCAACAAAACGATCAAGCTCTTGCTCATTCATCTCAGGAAAAGCGAGCTCAAGGTTTCGCCGAGCGACTTTCGCTCTTTTCTTGCCATAGCGCATCCCAAATTTGCCCAAACCTCGGCCTAACTTGAAGAGGAGTGAATAAGGAAGCAAATTTACAATCAGCGCCAGTAGACCAAACCCGAACCATACTCCCCAATATTTAGGATGAAGTAACGACAAGGTAAAGTCTGGCTTTTTATCTGTTTTCATTCGGTTTACTGCAATTGTAGTTTGAGTAACGCCCAGTATTCATCAAACGTGGACGTTGGCGTGTATTTAAAGTCAGAGCGAACAAAGCGGTTTAAGCTACCTTCAACTTGACCAAGCAGTTGTGCTGCTAGGATTTTATCATCAACGGGGAAGCTTTTACCTTCGCGAATTTTGCGCTCACGAAGGATTTGACGTAAAGATGTCTCAATTCTTTCATAAAGCTGATTAATTCGGTCGCGTAATCGTTCATTCTCAAACATTAGAGCATGACCAGAAAGAATGCGACTTAATCCTGGGTTGCGCTCGGAGAAAACGAGAATCAATTGAAGCACCAGACGAATACGTGTCAGAGTGTCTTTTTCTTCATCGAGAATGCGGTTAATTCGAGACATTAAAGATTCTTCAATAAACTCGATAAGCCCTTCGAACATACGGGCTTTGCTGGGAAAATGACGATAGAGGGCTGCTTCAGACACCCCAACTTGCTTGGCAAGCTTTGCGGTGGTGATGCGAGATGTTCCTTCATTAGACTCAAGCATTTGAGCGAGTGCTTGAAGGATTTCCTCTTTTCTATTCGACTTTTTCGTAGCGGACATAAATCCTTTTCCTTTTGATTACTGCATGCCAATTTCAGCACGATATCGCCCATAAGTAGATCTGTTAGTGTACCTAAGCGGCTTATAACTACACAGTTCAACGTGGTAAATGGTTGAACTGTGTAACAATCTCTGTTTTGGAGAGTACATTAATGGAAAGGCACTCTGTGATAAGCAGTTTGCCTATGAGTAACACAAACAGCCTGTGCCACCTTGTCTCATTAGATTTATGCTAGCTGCTCTGAGATAGCTTCCAAAATGGCGTGACTTAACTCAGTTTTCATTGCGCTGCCTAATGACTTGCTACCGCCTTGCCAATATACGGTAATCGCATTTGAGTCACTGTTAAAGCCTTGACCAGCGATAGATACATCATTTGCACAAATCATATCCAGATTCTTACGTTGTAGCTTATCTAAGGCGTATGCCTCGACATCTTGTGTCTCAGCGGCAAAACCTACAGTAAAAGGACGTGATGCTGATAACGAAGCCACTGAGGCAATGATGTCAGGATTCTTCACCATAGTGATATGCATATCATCGTTATCTGCAGTTTTCTTGATTTTTTGAGCGGCAATATCGACAGGGCGATAGTCGGCTACAGCGGCGCAGCCAATGAAAATATCGTGATGAGTGGCATTGGCCATAGCCGCTTGATGCATCTCTTCGGCACTGACAACGTTAATGCGTTTTACTCCATTTGGCGTTTGGAGAGAAACTGGACCTGAAATCAGCGTAACCTCAGCTCCGAGCTGCTGTGCTGCTTGAGCCAAAGCGAAGCCCATTTTTCCAGAGCTGTGGTTAGAAATATAACGGACAGGATCGATAGCCTCACGAGTTGGGCCTGCGGTGATCACAACCGACTTGCCCGACAATGGCTTAGGACCAAAGAACTGCTCACATTTCTCGACCAATTGCATTGGCTCAAGCATGCGTCCTGGACCAACGTCACCACAGGCTTGTTCACCAGCGGCGGGTCCCCAGATCATCATTTCTCGACGCGCGAGTGTGGCGATGTTTTCTTGGGTCGCTACGTTAAGGTACATTTGTTGATTCATTGCCGGTGATACGGCAACAGGAGCGTCGGTAGCCAGAACCAGCGTCGACAGTAAGTCATTCCCCATGCCCGCTGATATTCTAGCAATAAGGTCGGCAGTCGCTGGAGCTAGAAGAACAAGGTCAGCCCACTTAGCTAATTCAATATGACCCATGGAAGCTTCGGCAGCAGGGTCGAGTAAACTATCGGAGACTGGTCTGCCGGAGACGGCTTGCATGGTGAGAGGGGTAATGAACTCTTTGGCCGCTTTCGTCATGACGACTTGCACTTCTGCGCCGCGCTCGATGAGTCGACGCGTTAGCTCTGCACATTTGTAGGCTGCGATACCACCGCTAATGCCCAATAGTATTTTCTTTCCAGCTAATGTTTGCATAACCAGCTCCTTAAATTTTTCTGCGGCTAAGATACCAAATGCGTTGATGTCCCGCCACTTTCAAGGGGCTTACCTGCAAAACTGCTGTTTGATAAACCTCGCAGTTACATACTAACGAGTATTCATTCGCAGCTTACTTGTTGCTTCCTGTCTATTTATTGCTAATTAAGTAATAAAGCAGAGACCGAAGTCCTACTTTAACTATCCATCATGGTTCTAAAACATCTCCCTAGTGAATCATTACCTCGAGAGAAGCTGCTAAATAGAGGCAGTCATGCTCTGAGTGATGCTGAGCTGCTTGCCATTTTTCTGCGTACCGGAACAAAAGGCATGAATGTAGTGCAACTGGCAGATGCTTTGTTGTCAGATTTCGGTTCCTTAAGAGCTCTGTTTACTGCTAGTCAGGAGGCATTTTGTCAGCGTAAGGGGTTGGGGCTGGCAAAATACGTTCAGTTGCAAGCTGTGTTGGAAATGAGCCAGCGCTATTTATGTGAGACCATTCAGCGAGGAGATAGCTTAAATAGTCCAGAGCAGACTAAACACTATTTAATGAGTGTGCTGCGAGATAGGCATAGAGAAGCTTTCTATGTTCTGTTCTTAGACAACCAGAATCGTGTCATTGCCGATGAAATAATGTTTGAAGGTACGATAGATGCTGCGTCTGTTTATCCTAGGGAAGTGGTAAAGCGCGCTCTGCATCATAATGCGGCGGCTTTAATCCTTGCTCATAATCATCCTTCGGGAGTGGCAGAGCCCAGCCAAGCCGATAGGCGTATCACTAGACGGTTATCTGATGCACTCGGTTTAGTCGATATTCGAGTTTTGGACCATTTCGTTGTTGGAGATGGGGAAGTCGTCTCTTTTGCAGAAAGAGGCTGGATTTAGCGGCCTAAATAGAAGAAAGTACATTTTATTGTAATAACTGTGATACAGAGCTTTTGTTTTGGTGATTTTCTGCTATGATTCGCGCACTAAATTATCAACCAACATCAGCTCAAAGTGAAAAAGATCAGCAAATCCTTAAAAAAGGATCTGTTCGGGTCTTGAGCAATGCATGTCAAGTTAGTATAATGCGCGACCTTTGATAGCCTTGTATGGGTACTCCATAATGGTTATGGCCTCTTATAATTGAGGTTCGGCCACCAAGGTTGATATCGAGCTGAAACGATTTGGAGAAGACATTCATGTCCCGAGTATGCCAAGTAACTGGTAAGCGTCCTGTAACGGGTAACAACCGTTCACACGCACGAAATGCTACCAAGCGTCGTTTTCTGCCGAACCTACAAACTCATCGTTTCTGGGTAGAAAGCGAAAAACGCTTTGTTAAACTACGTCTGACCGCTAAGGGTATGCGTATTATTGATAAGAAAGGCATCGATGCTGTTCTTGTTGATATCCGTGCTCGTGGCGAGAACGTATAAGAGGAATTAAGCAATGGCTAAAGGCATTCGTGAGAAAATTCGTCTAGTATCATCTGCTGGTACTGGTCACTTCTACACAACTGACAAGAACAAGCGTAACATGCCAGGCAAATTTGAGATCAAAAAGTTTGATCCAGTTGTTCGCCAACACGTTATGTACAAAGAAGCTAAAATCAAGTAATTGATAGGTTTCTTCTTGTTATGTATTGAAAACCCAGCCTAGTGCTGGGTTTTTTATTGCCTGAATTTCAGGCTCGGTTAACGCTCTCGCTAAAAAGGGCTTAAACCGCCCCTTCAAAACCAAACTGTCGCCACGCTTCATAGGCAATAATAGCCACCGCATTGGATAGGTTTAAACTGCGCGCATCTGGCATCATCGGAATGCGAATGCGTTGCTCCATTGGTAGACTTTCAATCACTTCTGCGGGCAGGCCGCGAGTCTCTGGTCCAAATAGCAATACATCACCTTGCTGGTACTTCGCATCCGTGTGATGGCCGGTGGTTTTTGTGGTGCAAGCAAACAAGCGGTAGTTCGGATTGTTCTCTTCAAGGTAAGCGATAAAGGCGGCGTAGTCTTTATGACGTTTGACGCGAGCTAGATCATGATAGTCGAGACCGGCGCGACGCACTTTCTTCTCTTCTAAATCAAAACCAAGCGGCTCGATTAGGTGTAGGTTCGCGCCACAGTTGGCACAAAGTCGGATAATATTTCCGGTGTTTGGAGCAATTTCAGGCTCGTAAAGGGCAATATCAAACATATAGGGTGTCGACTCAAATAAAATAATGAGATGAGTATACCCGAAGTGATGAGAACGTGAGGCGACTAATTACAATAATGACGTCATCCCGAAGCATAACGTCACCTTGATAATCGCGTCATCCCTGCGCAGGCAGGGATCTACCTAAAGCGATCACTCGACCTTAAGAAAATTCCTGCTTGCACATGCATATGTAAATAGGTAATGACGAGAGAACAAAAAAACGATGTTCGTTCCCAGATTACAGCTTATCAGTGACCGCTAATGTCGCTGCCAACATATCACGACCAAACATAATACTTCGTTCTGGTGACCAACCGTAGAAAGGATCTGGATAGTTGTTGTTATCCTTAAATGGCATTTCAATGGTGTAAGACAAGCACTTAAATTGCTCTGCAACCCAATTAGAGCCAACCGTTAGGTTAGCCTTACCCGGTTCATCCTTATCATAGCCGTAGTCGTCTTGGAACTCAGGTGTGATAGTCAGTAGTGCCTGTTTGAACGCTGATTCCAGTGATGCTAAGCGCTCATCATAAGATGGGATCCCTTCAGAGCCAGCAGCAAAGTTGTATGGAATTGCTTCGTCACCGTGAATATCAAGGAACATATCCACACCGGTTTGCCGCATACGTTCACGTACTAGATAGACTTCAGGGCTCTGTTCCATAGAAGGCGTTTGCCATTCACGGTTAAGGTTCACGCCCACTGCATTGGTTCTAAGGTGGCCGCGAATGCTGCCATCAGGGTTCATATTTGGTACCACATACACAACGGCTTGCTCAAGTAAGGCTTGAGCGGCGGTGTCGCTGTCATCAACAAGACGCTGAATTAGGCCTTCAATAAACCATTCCGCCATAGACTCACCTGGATGCTGGCGTGCAATGATCCAAATGTTCTTCTTACCTTCTTCTGGCTCACCAAACGTTAGCAACGACATATCGTTACCATCAAGAGTATGGCCTAGAGTTTCAAGGGTGCAGTGGTGCTCGTTTTGAGCCATGTGCAATAAGTCGAGATGACGATCGTAGCTGTAGGGAGCAAAGTAAGCGAAGTACATTGAGCTTCTCTCTGGAAGGAAGCTACAGCTCAAGGTGTCACCGTCAAAGTCACAAGGAATACGGAACCACTCCTCACGATCGTAGGACGCGACAATATCGTATCCCTTCCAGCCCTCTGGATAGGCTGAATTAGCTAAGTCTATGATCTTAATAGTGTGTGCTAGCTCAGGTGTTGACTCCAAGCGAAAGTGAAACCACTGATAAAATTCTGACTGATTGTCGTTGACGATTTTAACTTGGATATCATCTTTGTCATCGGCTTTGACGACTTGGATATTGCCACTTTCAAAGTTGCTGAAGATTTTCATCGGCTGAGTTCTCTTTATTCTGTGTTTGAGCAAGACGTCGAGGCTACCACATACCGCGCCTATTTGAGTATAAATACAATGTCAGTTTCGTGCCGACTTTATAGCGGGAGCTCAACATGCATCTTTAAACCTCCTAAATGGCTTCGCGATGCTGTTATCTGACCACTATGCTGCAAGATTGCGCTCTGTGTTATAGCAAGTCCCAAACCCGTGCCTCCGGAATCTCTATCGCGAGCTGTTGATACGCGGTAGAAAGGACGGAAAATATCTTGTAGCTCGTCATCTGGTACGCCTGGACCGTCATCCTCCACAGTAATCAGCAATGTCTCTTTATGAGTAGACAGGGTAATATCAATAGTGGTTGTGCCGTAGCGAATGGCATTTCTTACGATGTTCTCAATAGCACTCATGAGCAGTTTTGGGTTACCAGTGACTGTGACGTCTGGGATAGTGGTAAAGCGTAAGGTCTTGCCTACTTGCTCTGCTTCAAACTCCGCATCGCTGAAGATCTCTTCCCATAAGCTGCTAGCTGGTTGTGATTCGCGTGTTACATGGCTGTCAGTGTTCATGCGTGACAGCTCTAAAAGCTCGCCAATCATCTGTTCTAACCGTTGTGCTTCAGTATCAATACGCAACAGTTCTTGGCTTTCACCTTGCTTACGAGTTGCGAGTGCCGTTGCCATTCTCAAGCGAGTGAGTGGCGAGCGTAGTTCATGAGAAATATCGGACAATAAACGCTGCTGTCCAGAGATCATTTGATTTACGGCCATTACCATTTGGTTAAAGCTGCTGCCTGCTTGCTTGAACTCGGATGTGCCTTTTTCCAACTCAGGATCCTGTTTGAACTCACCGTTTGCCACTCGCTTCGCTGCACGCTCCAATCTTCTTGCGGGTTGGCTTAGTGCCCATGCGAGCCACAAGAGTAGTGGGGTACTGACCGCCATCACGGCAAATAGCAGTTGGAATGGCTTATCAAACATTCGCAGTAAGAACGGTGGCGGCTCAGTCCAACGTAAGCCTATATAAAGATAAAAATCTTGGTTGGCTAACTTAATTGGAACGGGACCTGCGAGCATGTAGCGGCCATACAATTTCTGCATCGGTGTATCGAATGAGTCGACAGAGGTGATAAAATTCTTGAGGATTTTGGTCTTAAAATCTGGGTGTTTTTGCGTACTGAGAATATTACCTTCTTGATCGACGATAAACATACTTGGGCTACGTGGCTTACGGTTACCCATATGTTTAGGTTCAGGTTTATCAAGCTGATAGATAATGCGCCCAAGGTTGGTTTGTCCTTCAAAACGTTTCTCTACTTTATCTCTTAAGGACAATAACTGTTGTAGTGGCTCTCCGGAGATCTCTTTAGTGACGCGCGGATCAAGGTGCGGCAAAGCAAGTACCGCAATGAGGACCAACAACATGGTAAACCAGAATATGGCAAAGATACGGCCATAAAGGCTGGTTATCTTGGGCAGTTTCATCATTACTCCTTAACCAACAAATATCCGCGTCCACGTAGTGTCTTGATACGTGGTTTGCCATCGGCTTTTTCTGGGAGTTTTTTACGTAAATTCGAGACATGCATATCGACGGCGCGATCGAAAGCAGACAACCTTTTCCCTAGCACATCAAGACTGAGAGACTCTTTGGTTAAGGTCTCCCCTGGTTTTTGTACGAAATAGTGTAACAGTGCAAACTCTGTAGTAGTTAAGTCCAGTAACTGCCCTTGGCAGTGAGCTTCTTGTTTGCCTGGGAAAACTTGAATGTCGTCGAACGAAAGGCAATCAGCAGTGGCTGATTCTGGCTTAGATTGAGTGCGGCGAAGAATCGCTTTAATGCGAGCGAGCAGTTCTCGATCACTAAACGGTTTCGGTAAGTAGTCATCGGCGCCAAGCTCTAGACCGATAACACGATCTATTTCCTCACCTTTAGCCGTCAGCATCAAAACAGGGGTTTCCCACTTTTCGCGTAGTTTCTTTAGGGTATCCATACCATTGAGCCGTGGCATCATGACATCCATCAATACCAGATCGATATCCTGATGCATTGCTTCTAATCCGGCGATTCCGTCATTAGCCTCAGAGATCTCAAATCCTTCAAAGCTCAAGATGTCTTTAAGTAAGCTGGTTAGCTCGGTATCGTCATCAATGATAAGTATGTGTGCCATAAACTACCTCTATCTTGTCCTGTGCCTTGTAATAATAAAGCGTTAAATATCAGAAAAAGCGATCTTTACGATTCTTTACGCTCACTGTACGTTACTTTACTCACCAGACCCTATTCTATACTCAAGCGCTGCAGAGGCAGCCATGGTATGAATCACATAAGGGTAAAGATTATGAAATTTTCAAAAAAACTGGTTATCGCTGCAACGGTTCTTCCACTAGCATTAGGTTCAGCAAGCGCATTGGCATACGGTGGTGGCAAAGGTGGTCATCATGGTAAAGGCGGCGAAGGGATGTGCGGTGGCTTCGATGGTAAGCGTATGTTCCGTGAACTTGACTTGACGGATGCTCAGAAAGAGCAAATGAAAGAACTTCGTCAGGCAAACAAAGAAGCCATGAAAGCGAAATTCTCGGGTGACTTTGCTGCTAAGAAAGCAGAAATGCAAGCTCGCCAACAAAAGATGCAAGATCTAGTACTTGCTGACAACTTTGATGCGGATGCAGCGAACGCTCTGGCTTCAGAAATGGTACAGCAACAAACAGAGCGTCGTGTTCAAATGCTTGAGAAGCAACATGAAATGCTTAATATTCTAACGCCAGAGCAAAAAGTGAAGTTCAAAGAGCTTCAGCAAGAGCGAATGGAAAAGTGTTTCTCTAAAATGGAGTCTCGTGCGGAGAAGCGTGCTGCTCAGTAATTATAACGAAATCTTGGCTCGATAATATATAGCCCCTCTGAGCTTCCTAGTCAGAGGGGCTTTTGTTTATACGATGCACTAAAGAATTCTGTCTTCAGAGCCTTGTCCGAATATTTGTCACCATTTGGTGTGACATCCAGCACGCTTTTTCTATTTTTGTCATCATTTATCAGTATACTTATACCGCGTTAGCAACAAGACAGGGAACGAGTGCAAGCATGACAAAGGGCAACTACGCTAAGTTGGTGACTACCGCAGCATGGGCTGCTACCACGATCGCGACTATCCTTCTTATTACCAAAGTGGTTACATGGTGGATAACAGGTTCTGTTAGTCTGCTAGCGTCAGTGATCGACTCACTGCTAGATATTGCAGCATCAGTGGTTAACTTGCTGGTGGTGCGTTACTCACTGCAACCTGCTGACAAAGAACATACTTTTGGGCATGGTAAGGCGGAGTCGTTAGCTGCTCTAGCACAAGCTATGTTCATTTCTGGCTCCGCTTGCTTTCTTATCTTAAACGGTGTTGAACGATTCTTTAGACCTCATGAATTGAATTCGCCTGAGCTTGGCATCTATGTCAGCTTTTTTGCGCTAGTGGTCACCTCTGGTCTAGTTGCATTTCAGAAATACGTGGTGCGCGAAACAGGCAGTCAGGCGATAGCGGCGGACTCGTTACACTATCAAACTGACTTGTATATGAACGCCGCTATTATGATCGCGCTCGCCTTGAGTTGGTATGGCATAGGTCAAGCAGACTCAGTATTTGCCATCGGCATTGGTATCTTCATACTGGTAAGCGCCGTTAAGATGGCTTATGAAGCAATACAGTCATTGCTTGATAGGCAGCTTCCCGAAGAGGAACTCGTCAGAATTCGAGAAGTGTGTAACGAGGTTGAAGGTGTCATCGGCGTCCACCAACTACGAACACGAATGTCTGGACCAGTGCGTTTTATTCAACTGCATTTAGAGTTAGATGATAACTTGCGCCTGATTGATGCTCATAAAATTGCCGATTGTGCAGAAGAGCGATTAATGCTGGAGTTTCCTGAAGCGGATGTCATTATCCATCAAGATCCATACTCTGTTGTACTGTCGGAAGAAAAACAGCAAAAAGAGCAGGGCTGGTAACCAATACGTAAACAAAAGTGACTGTGAAAGCATTGAGAATGGCAACTTCAAAATCGATTGTCTATTATCAAGGCTCATGATAAAAAAGTGCGATTCTGATGTGAATCAACACAATAGTTCTTATAAACTGTAATACTCTTACATAAGTAATAAAGTTACGTCGGTGATGTTTTGGGGAACACATCGAAAAATCGTAGCAATAACAACAAATTCCGTGTATCGCTACCAGGCGGTGCACTCAAAATTGAAATTAGATTGCCAAATCGAGGGTGAGCATGATTAAGAAAATCGGTGTTTTGACAAGTGGTGGTGATGCACCAGGTATGAATGCTGCGGTACGTGGCGTAGTTCGTACGGCTTTGTCAGCGGATTTAGAAGTATACGGCGTATACGACGGTTACCTAGGTCTGTACGAAGACCGCATCCAAAAGCTGGATCGTTCAAGCGTTTCTGACGTTATTAACCGTGGTGGCACTTTCTTAGGTTCTGCACGCTTCCCAGAGTTTAAAGAAGTGGAAGTCCGCGAAAAAGCGATTGAAAACCTTAAGAAACACGGTATCGATGCTCTAGTAGTTATCGGTGGTGACGGTTCGTACATGGGTGCGAAGAAGCTGACTGAAATGGGTTACCCATGTATTGGTCTACCAGGCACTATCGATAACGATATCGCAGGTACTGACTACACCATTGGTTATCTGACTGCGCTTAACACTGTTATTGATGCGATTGACCGTCTACGTGATACGTCTTCATCTCACCAACGCATCTCAATCGTTGAAATCATGGGTCGCCATTGCGGTGACTTAACGCTTATGTCTGCGATTGCTGGTGGTTGTGAGTACATCATCACACCAGAAACTGGCTTGAACAAAGATCAGCTTATCAACAATATCCAAGACGGTATTGCGAAAGGTAAGAAGCACGCTATTATCGCGTTGACTGAGCTTATGATGGATGCTAACGAGCTGGCTAAAGAAATTGAGACTGCAACTGGTCGTGAAACTCGTGCAACGGTTCTAGGTCACATCCAACGTGGTGGTCGTCCAACTGCGTTTGACCGCGTACTAGCGTCTCGCATGGGTAACTATGCAGTACACCTTCTAATGGAAGGTCATGGTGGTCGTTGTGTGGGTATCCAGAAAGAGCAATTGGTACACCATGACATCATTGATGCGATCGAGAACATGAAGCGTCCAGTTCGCGATGACCTATTCAAGGTTGCAGAAGAGTTGTTCTAACTGACAGCGATTCTAAAGATAAAAACCGCGGCTTAAGTCGCGGTTTTTATTTGCCTCAATAAAATGAAGGCATAAAAAAACAGGCTCGAATGAGCCTGTTTTTCAGTAATGCGATAAGCGATTACTTAGCTTTTGCTGCTGCCGCTGCTTTAGCGATTGCTGCGAAGCTCTTAGCATCTAGAGATGCACCACCAACTAGAGCACCGTCGATGTCTGGTTGTGAGAAGTATGCTTCAGCGTTCTCTGGCTTAACAGAACCACCGTATTGAATGATTACTTGCTCAGCAACTGCAGCGTCTTTTTCTGCGATTAGAGCGCGGATAGAAGCGTGGATGCGTTGCGCATCTTCAGCTGTTGCTGCTTTACCAGTACCGATAGCCCAGATTGGCTCGTATGCGATGATAGCGTCGTTTAGCGCTTCAACACCGTATGCGTCGATTACTGCGTTGATTTGACGTGCACAAACTGCTTCAGTTTCGCCCGCTTCGTTTTGAGCTTCAGATTCACCGATACAGAAAACTGGCTTCAGGCCATTTTCTTTTAGGAAAGCAAATTTCTTAGCGATGAACTCGTCAGATTCGTTGTGGTATTCACGACGCTCTGAGTGACCAATGATGATGTGAGAAGCACCAAAGTCTTTAAGCATTTCTGGAGACATGTCGCCAGTGAATGCACCGCTGTTGTTTAGGTCTGTGTTTTGTGCACCAAGAATGATCTTGTTGCCGCCTTCAGCGATTACGCGCTCTGCTAGGTCGATGTATAGTGCAGGTGGAGCTACCGCCACGTCTACACCAGTTACGCCTTCAAGTTCAGCGTTTAGGCCAGTTAGCAGCTCAGTTACCATTGCTTTGCTGCCGTTGAGTTTCCAGTTACCCATAACTACAGGTTGACGCATGAGATTTTCTCCAAAATCAGTGTTTGTAAAAAACGAATGTAAAAAATAAACGTGATTACGAAAGAATATAACAGATTAATTCATGTAGATCATGATTGGGGTCATTTCTTTATCGCTTTGACGTTTTATCCTAGTAAACAAGCCCAGAAGCTCACCTCAGTGATCCAGTAAACAGAATAATAGAATACTTCTCGGAATTTTCCTTATAGCTTGTTATACCTTGTCGCTTGATGGTTAAAAATAGGGATGTACCATGCCAAACCTTGTACTAGAGTACTCAAATACAGCGGACGAAAGACTGAATGTTCAGGGGTTGCTGGAAGACTTACACAGAGTCACGCTAAACTGTGGATTATTCGAGAAAGATTCTGTGAAATCACGCTCTTTACGTAGCCACAATTGGTTGATTGGTGAGTATGGAGAC
Organism: Vibrio mediterranei; assembly: GCF_013364395.1. NCBI lineage: Bacteria > Pseudomonadati > Pseudomonadota > Gammaproteobacteria > Vibrionales > Vibrionaceae > Vibrio > Vibrio mediterranei. The sequence continues at coordinate 84,217 of NZ_JABXGK010000001.1, forward strand.
AGTGAAGATTTTGTTCATATTAGCTTTGAACTTTTGTCAGGTCGCACTGAGGAACAGAAAAGAGAGCTTTCGAGAAAGTTAATGGAAGTACTTCGAGAGCAGGCGGGACATATCAAGAGCTTGACGGTCAATGTTCGTGATATGGATAAAAGCTGTTTTCAAAAAATTACCAATTAAAAGAGATTATGTGATGTCGTTTAAATCGTTACTGTTTTCGTTTCAAGGTCGTGTGGGACGCAAAACATTCTGGATGTGGAATGTCTGTTATTACCTTGCCATTATGATTTTTGCTCAAGGTATGAACGTGCTCTTCCCTGCATTGGTACATATTTTGTTGCCAATCTTCTTGCTCATTATCTTGATTCCAGATTTGGCGATTACGGCAAAGCGTTGGCATGATCGTAATAAATCGAGTTGGTGGCTATTGTTGAATATCCCATTGGTCTTTGGTCGAATGAGCCTGCCGACATTGGATCCAGCAACCGCAGCTCAGCCGTCCATGGTACAAAGTGTTATCTCCTTTGCTGCGCTGGCTTGTGGTTTGTGGATATTAGTTGAATGTGGCTTTATGAAAGGCACAGAAGGCGAAAACCAGTATGGACGTGAGCCTCAATAAAATTGACGAACAATCAAAAAGGGAAGCATGGCTTCCCTTTTTTGTTGGTTTAGCGCCATTCTTCAGGTTTAGAGAAAGGCAAAATATCGGCGCTTTTGTTGCTCTCTGACGCTTCTCCATTTAAGGCTTGCGAGAATTTAACGATTTGACGATGCAATTCTTGACGTAATAACACATTGGCGTGAATGGGGTTTTTGGCGCGCTGTAAAACCCGTTCAATGTGAGATTGTTGAGCGTGCAGTCGAGGCTGCATCTCATCAGAACAGGTAGCGATAAACTGCTGGGACAAGTCGTGACGCAGTCGACTCAACTTCTCGGGGTTGTCCTTGGCCATTGCGGCTAGTTCATCGAATGACGGTAGAGTAATAGGCGTTACCATGTACGTTCCTCACCAAAAGAATCTCCATGCATATAATCAGCGTAGGAGTTAATGAGAAAAGACAAAATAAAACTGTAAATAGTCTCAGGAGTGAGACGAGCCAGCAGCGTTGCTATGAGCTGTTTATTGAAGTTAGCTTCTGTTGCTAAAGATATATACGCAGCGACGAGCACCTTGAACAATATGTTCGTCTCGTTGAACCGAAATATCGTTACCAACGAGGGCTTGAAAGACATTCAGCTCAGACTGACACAGAGTTTCACAGCGTTGTGCGGCTTTACAGATTGGGCAGTGATTTTCAATTAAGACAAAACCATCTTCAACCTGTTGAAATTCAGCCATGTACCCATCCTTATCGCGCAGTTCAGTGAGTTTCTCTACTTTACTTTGTAGGTCGGGAAGGCTGTCAAAATGAGGACGATAAGTCGCGAGGGTGTTTGTTTCGCGCTCTTTGGATACTTTATTGAGTCCTTCAGTACCAAACACTTGTTCAATTGCATCAATAAACTGAACCGTTAAATCACTGTGGCGATCGGAAAACTGGGCATGCCCTTTGGCAGTGAGTGACCAATGTCGATTCGGTCGACCTACTTTAACTTTAACATCTTCAAAACGTAGAAATCCTTCCTCTTCTAGGCCCTGCAAATGTTGCCTAGCGCCCATCGTGGTGATGTTTAAACGTGAAGCAATCTGTTTAGCGGTGACTGCGCCTTCTCGTTTTATGATGTCAATAATTTGGTCAGTGGCTTTCATTAGTGCGTCCGTTTCTCTTAAATCAGCCTATGGATAACGATAGTTGGGGTATTATGGCGAATAAGGTTAATAAAGCAAATTATTTACTATCTTCATAATAGATGAAAAAAACGCTGGCTACAGCCAGCGCTTTATCTCAATAATGGCGATTATAAGATGATATCGCGAATCTCTGGGTCTTTACGCTCTAAATAGTGCGTTGATTTAATACGGCGAATAGTACGGCAGCGGCCACGAATAAGCAGTGTTTCACTGGTCGCGATATTGCCCTGACGTGTGATGCCTTCAAGCAGGTCACCTTTAGTAATGCCTGTTGCCGAGAACACCACATTGTCACTACGTGCCATGTCTTCCATGCGAAGCACAATGTTGGCTTTGACACCCATTTGTGCGCAGCGCTCAAGTTCAAGTTCACCCGCTTTACGATTTTCTTCGTTATCGCCTTTCACTTCATGACGTGGAAGTAAGCGACCATGCATGTCACCATCTAGAGCACGAATAACAGCGGCAGACACTACGCCTTCTGGTGCGCCACCAATGCAATACATAACATCTACTTCACTATCCGGCATACAAGTCAGAATAGACGCGGCTACATCACCATCTGGCACAGCAAAAACACGTACGCCCATGGCTTGCATTTCAGCGATAACGTCATCATGACGTGGCTTTGCCAGTGTCGTAACCACAAGCGTATCAAGAGATTTGCCTAAGGCCGCTGCAATGTTGGTTAAGTTTTCAGAAAGTGGTTTTTCTAGGTCGATAACCCCTTTAGCGCCCGGGCCTACTACCAACTTTTCCATGTACATATCAGGTGCTTTCAAGAAGCTGCCTTTTTCACCAGCGGCTAGAACAGCAAGTGCATTCGACTGGCCCATTGCTGTCATGCGAGTACCTTCAATAGGGTCAACCGCGATATCAACAGCGTCACCACCAATACCAACTTGCTCACCGATATACAGCATAGGTGCATCATCAATCTCACCTTCACCAATAACGATTTCACCTTCGATATCGGTTTTGTTCAGTAGGCTGCGCATGACTTCTACTGCGGCACCATCCGCAGCATTCTTGTCGCCACGTCCAAGCCATTTATAACCTGCTAGGGCGGCACCTTCGGTAACTCGTGAAAAAGCCATTGCTAAATCGCGCTTCATACTGACTCCAATTAAATGAAAAATGACAAAAGGATTTATGGCGCGAATTCTAGCATATCCAAAAGGAAACGTTTGCTTTTTTGTGGTTTTGGTCGCTATCTTGTCGCTAAGTTATGATTACTCATTGAGAAAGTGCAGGGAGAAAGGTCAGAGTAAAGTGATAACAGGGAAGGTTTGACAAGTTTTAGGTAAAGCTTATGTCATTTTGCGATGCTTTTTTGACCGAATGGTGAAAAATCTGCAATATAGGGCGTGTCTATCTTCTCTATGCTGAGTAGAATGGGACAATATAGAGTATGAAGTCTTTTCATGTCACAGAATTAAATTAAGGGTAGGCCGAGATGTCTTTTGAAGTACTGGAACAACTAGAAGCAAAAATTCAAACTGCAGTTGACACAATCGCGCTTCTTCAAATGGAAGTTGAAGAACTGAAAGAAGAAAAAGTGCAACTAGCAAATCAAGCGGAAGAGCTACGTAATAGCCGTGAAGAATTGGTTCAAAAGACTGAGCAAATGCAACGTGAGCACGGCCAATGGCAAGAGCGTATTCGTAACCTGCTTGGTAAAATGGACGAAGTAGAGTAATTCATTCGTCAAACGTATTCGAAAGCACTCATTTGAGTGCTTTTTTTATATCATTTGGTCTAACCAGTGCGACTCACCGTCTCATGACTTTTCGTACACAACTTGAGCACGTATACTAACCCCAACTAGGGAAAGGAAAAGTTAGAATGAAAACACGTGACAAAATAGTGTATGCCGCCCTCGACTTATTTAATTTAGATGGCGAGCGCAACGTGACGACCAACCATATTGCTGCTCATATCGAGATTAGCCCAGGTAACCTCTATTACCACTTTCGCAATAAACAAGAGATAGTGAGAGAGATCTTTGCGCTATATTCGCAAGAGCTCATTGAACGTTTTACTCCTATCCAAGGTCAGCAAGAAAGTTTGGCGCTCCTCAAGCACTATCTTGATTCTATCTTTAATCTAATGTGGAAATATCGTTTCTTCTACGCCAACCTGCCAGAGATTCTGCAACGTGATCCTAAGCTGCACGAAGAGTATATTGAGGTTCAGGAGCGATTGCAGGGTAACTTAGTTAATATCCTAAGAGCCTTTGTTGAACTCGATTTATTGACGATTAACGAGAAAGAACTTAAGTCATTGGTGACCACTCTGCATATGATGGCGGTTGGTTGGTTGAGCTACCAATCGGCGATGTCACCGAAGACTCAAATTACTGAAGAGGTAATTCAGCAGGGTATGTTACACATGATTAATGTCGTGAAGCCACTATCAACGGCAAAAGGTCGTGAACAGCTGTCTCTACTAGAAGATGGTGTGAAAATGATGGGGTCGACAGACAGTCGCTCGCTCTAACGGCATGATATATAGCCAATTCATCTTGTTACAAACCCTGCTATCTTAGTAGGGTTTGTTGTTTTAGACACCAGATTAATTGGAGAGTGACGACGGGATGGCTGATAACGAAATGAAAGCAAAAGCACACTATGATGTATTCAATGGTGATGCCGATGGTATTTTGTCATTGCTGCAATTGCGATTAGCTCAGCCGAAAGAAACACAGCTGATCTCAGGGATTAAGCGTGATATTGCGCTGTTACAACGAGTCCCCGTCGCAGAAGCAGGCTCTGTTACAGTGCTCGACATCTCCATGGATAAAAACCAAAACGCCTTAGATGAGCTTTTGGATCATAATGTGCCTATTACTTATATCGATCACCACAAAGCATCAACTATTCCCCACAGCGACATTTTGGATGCACATATCGACCTTGATGCCAATACGTGCACCGCACTGATTGTAGATAAGCTATTACAAGGTCAGTATCGAACTTGGGCGATTGCTGCGGCCTATGGAGATAATATGTTGAGTAGTGCTGAGCATTTAGCGAATGAGCTTAAACTCACGCACGAGCAACGACACTTTCTCAAGCAATTAGGAACCTTGGTGAATTACAACGGTTATGGAGAGAGCTTAGCTGATCTGCATTTTGACCCAGTCATCCTTTATCAGGCGTTATTGGCGTACCCTGACCCGTTTGATTGCCAGAAAGACGCCTCTTCTCCGTATTACACTCTTAAATCGGCGTTTGAGAGTGATGAAATAGCGTTAGAGGGAACGGAAACTGTCTTTGAGTCGGACATCTTGAAAGTGGTAAAGCTGCCAGCAACGCCAGCGGCGAGGAGAATGTCGGGGACTTGGATAAATCGCTTGGCGAATGAAGCGCCTGACCAAGCTCATATTTCGTTAGTGCCGAGAAGCGGCTCGAGCAAAAGCGCTAGTTATACCGTTTCAGTTAGGGCTCCGCTGAACAATAAGCAAGGCGCTGCTGAGATTTGTAGTCAGTTCGCCACAGGTGGTGGGCGAGAGGCGGCAGGGGGCATCAATGAGTTGCCAGAGCATGAGGTAGAGCGACTGATTCAAGTCGCTCAAGAGTGTTATCGCTAAGTACCCACACTTGGCTTTACGTTATCGTTTTAGCCAGCTTTTTGGGTTTTGTACTTTACTGTTGCGGCGGATTTCGAAATACAGCGATGAGCTTGATTGACCGCCCGTGTCACCAGCAAGTGCGATGGTCTCTCCTGCGGAGACTTTATCCCCTTCTTTTTTCAGCAATGTCTGGTTATAACCATAAAGCGTCATGTCACCTTTACCATGGTCCAATAGTACTACCAGTCCATAGCCGCGTAGGTAGTCGGCGAAGACGACAGTACCAGAATACACAGACTTTATAGATTCTCCGTAATTAGCTTGAATAACCATGCCTTTCCAGTTCACTTGTCCAGTTTGCTTGGTCCCAAAGCTATGTAGAACTTTCCCTTTCACCGGCCAAGGCAGCTTACCTTTCTGTCGAGCCAGACCATCCATAGGTACTTGATTGCGCTTAGCGGCTTTAGCAATTTCCGCCTTCAAGCGTGTTTCATTACGCTGCAGTTCAGCTAGGTAGGTCTTATCGCTTGAGATGCTCTTTCTGATTTTAGATACCGTACTTTTGCGACTGGCTTGGTTTTTCGCAAGAGAGTTTCGCTTGTCTTTTTGTTGCTCGAGTAATTGTGCAATTTGATTACGTTCAAGCTCAAGGGCACGTTCACTTTCTGCCAGCTCCAGTTCAGTTTGTGCTAATTTCTCCAAAGTCTCAGCACGTGCTTTGGCAAGATATTGGTAGTACTGGCTAATACGGTCTTCATCTGGATTAGTACTAAACACACTCGAGGCTGAGTTGTTCTGCTTGGTCACGTAATAGGTTTGCACCAACTCGGCGAGGATCTTTTGCTGTTGTTTTTTCTGCTCGGTGAGCTCTTCGACTTGTTGATGAAAACTATCGAGGTTGCGATTAGCTTGAGCAAGTTGAGCGGTGGTCGATTTTATCTCTTTCTCAATGTTAGAAATGCCGACTTCTTGTTGACGCAAAGACTTTTGTAATTTATCGAGCTCTTTTTGCTGCGCAGACAGTTCTTTCTGTTGGCGTGTAATTTCGCTCTTTACGCCAGTCAGTTCATTTTGATTGGCTAAAGTGAGAGTCGGGTACGTAACAAGCCCGATGCTAAGAATCCATGCCGATATAGAGGGGATGAAAGGCGTTTTATTATTGGGTTTCATTCTACTTCCGTTAAAAATACCGACCAAGTCTGTTCGTGCCCAGATGCGCAACCACCATTATATCCACACTTAGGGCCAGAGGTGCAAGCATACAAAAACGCCGATGCGTATGCACCGGCGTTTTATCAAGCTTATGTCATTACTTTGCGAAGCTGATTACTTAACCAGTACGTCGCCAGACATTTCTGCTGGAATTTCCATGCCAGTCATAGAAAGCATAGTTGGAGCTAGATCAGACAGCTTACCACCTTCTTTGAACTCAACCGCTTTATCACCAACGTAGATCAGCGGTACTGGTAGGTTAGTGTGAGCAGTGTGAGTACCACCTGTCTCAGGGTCCACCATCATTTCAGCGTTACCGTGGTCAGCAGTGATTAGCATTTGACCGCCAACTTCTTTAATCGCTTCAACCACTTTACCTACACTTGCGTCTAGAGCTTCAATCGCTTGCTCAGCGGCTTCGTATACGCCTGTATGGCCAACCATATCTGCGTTTGGATAGTTACAGATAATAGTGTCGTATTTACCTGACTTGATAGCCGCAACCATTTTTTCAGTCAGCTCTTCAGAGCTCATTTCTGGTTGTAGGTCGTATGTAGCTACTTTTGGAGAAGCAACAAGTTGACGCTCTTCACCGTTAAATTCAGTTTCAACACCACCGTTGAAGAAGAAAGTGACGTGTGCGTACTTTTCTGTCTCAGAAATACGTAGCTGAGTCTTGCCTGCTTTAGATAGCCACTCACCGTAAGTGTTTTCAAGAGAGGCTGGTGGGAATGCACACGCAAGTGGGATATCAGCTGCGTATTGAGTCAGCATAACGAAGTCAACCGCTGGGAAGACTTTACGCTCGAAACCATCAAATGCAGGTACGAATGCACGAGTAATTTCACGAGCACGGTCAGCACGGTAGTTCATGAAGATAACGGCATCGCCATCAACGATAGCAGCTGACTCTTGGCCTTCTGCACGAATTTCTGTTGGTGCAACGAATTCATCGTTTTCATCACGAGAGTAAGCCGCTTCTAGACCTGCAACTGCAGAATCAAATGTGAAGGCACCTTCTGCTTGAGTCAGTAGGTCGTACGCTTTTTCTACGCGATCCCAGTTGTTATCACGATCCATTGCATAGTAACGACCAACAAGAGACGCTACACGGCCTTTGCCTAGCTCTGCAAATAGAGCGTCAAAACGTTGCAGTGAACCTTCCGCGCTACGTGGTGGTGTGTCACGACCGTCTAGGAAGCAGTGTAGGTAGATTTTCTCTGCGCCACGCTCTGCTGCCATTTTCACTGCAGCGTAGATGTGATCTTCGTGAGAGTGAACGCCACCTGGAGACATAAGACCCATTAGGTGAACCGCTTTACCTGCTGCGATAGCTTTATCCATTGCCGCAACAAGGATTTCGTTTTGACCGAATTCACCGTCAGTAATAGATTTTGTGATGCGAGTAAGGTCTTGGTATACCACGCGACCAGCACCAATATTGGTGTGACCCACTTCTGAGTTACCCATTTGACCATCCGGTAGACCTACGTCCATGCCAGAAGCCGAAATTAGTGTACGTGGATTGTTTGCCCACAAGCCGTCCATAACTGGAGTTTTTGCGTTGTTGATTGCGTTGCTTGCGTTGTCTTCACGGTAACCCCAACCGTCAAGAATCACTAGAGCCATTGGCTTCTTAGCTGACATAGTTATAACCTCGTCAAATCGATAGTAACTTTACAGAAAACAAATTAGCGTAATTTTACTACACTTTTTAACCAAAACTGTAGTGGCAGATCAAATAATGTTTGTGATTGCCGTTACTTGTTTTCAGTTTTGGACAGTTGAAACCACTAATAGTTTTCCGCGTGAGGTAATCATAGACGCTATTTTTGGATGATTCCTCGCCTTTGTTTCTATTAATACGCCTTTACTAGCAGGTTTGGCTAATTGGTTTTCTCTATCTCTGCAATAGTAATGTCGCCTGGGTTGAGGAGAGGGATCTCAATTCTTTGTTCGAAACATTTTCCCCTCTCGCCAGAGCACGACTAAGCCGCTATACTCCTCGACTGATTTAATGTTCAACTATTAAGAGCGCAAGCTATGCAAGAGTATTTAGAATTTTTTCAACAAAACATGATCATGGCACTAGTGTGGGTTGCACTATTCGTCGCTCTGATTGCCAACATCTTCAAATCAGCAAATGCTGCATATAAAGAAGTATCGGCTGCGCAAGTGACTCATATGATGAACCGTGAGAATGGTTTAGTGGTTGATATTCGTTCAAAAGACGACTTCAAGCGTGGCCATATTACTGACTCGGTAAATGTGCTGCCATCTGATATTAAGTCAGGTTCAATCCCAAGCCTTGAAAACCATAAATCAGACCCAATCATTGTTGTATGTAAGACTGGTCAAACAGCGCAAGAGAGCGCGAATCTGCTAGCTAAAGCAGGGTTTGAGAAAGTTTACTTGCTGAAAAATGGTCTGACGGCATGGAGCGAAGCGAACCTGCCACTGATCAAAGGCAAAAAGTAATCGAGAATTTTGAGTAATTTCGCGGCAGTTATGACTAAGGGATGTGATAAGTGCCACGGAATTAACGGCTCGCCTAGTCATAGAAGATTGGCTCGGATAGTCTGCAAGACAACTCATAAACGTTTTTGACAATTTTAGACGTATTTAAGGAAAAACATCATGGCTGAAGCAGCTCCACAAGAAGCACAACAAAACTTCGCAATCCAACGCATCTTTCTAAAAGACGTATCTTTTGAAGCGCCAAACTCGCCAGATATGTTCCAGAAAGATTGGAACCCAGATGTTAAGCTAGATCTTGACACTCAAAGCCGTGAACTAGGCCAAGGCATCTATGAAGTTGTTCTTCGCCTAACTGTGACTGTGAAAAACGCAGAAGACACAGCATTCCTATGTGAAGTTCAACAAGGCGGTATTTTCACTGCTGAGCAGATGGAAGCAGGTCAACTTGCACATTGCTTAGGCGCGTTCTGCCCGAACATCCTATTCCCATATGCTCGTGAAACTATTTCTAGCCTAACGATGAAAGGTACGTTCCCTCAACTGAACCTAGCGCCAGTTAACTTTGACGCTCTGTTCATGAACTACTTACAACAGCAAGCTCAACAAGAAGGCCAAGCAGAAGCTTAAGCCTTTTTCGCAGAACATATTTTCTGCACGAGTAAGCGAAGTGAATAGACTTAGCTAATAAAAATGCACAGCGCATCGCGATGTGCATTTTTTATTTGCTCCGTACGGAGTAGACTAACTACATTGAGCCATAACGAAAATTTGGTGGTGTTATGAATAACGCATATGGAAAAGAAATCGCAATGACCGTTATCGGTGCCGGTTCTTATGGAACCTCATTGGCGATCTCTCTTGCTCGTAACGGAGCAAACGTGGTGATTTGGGGACACGAGCCTGAACACATGGTGAAGCTTGAAGCAGACAGAGCCAATCATGAGTTCTTGCCTGGGATTGAATTTCCAGAAACGTTGATTGTCGAGTCTGACTTGAACAAAGCCGTTCAAGCCAGTCGCGATCTTTTGGTTGTGGTACCGAGCCATGTATTTGGTATTGTGCTTAACAGTATCAAGCCTCATCTTCGTCAAGACAGCCGCATCTGCTGGGCAACCAAGGGTCTAGAGCCTGAAACGGGTCGATTGTTGAAGGATGTTGCTCATGACATTATTGGTGATGACTATCCGTTGGCAGTGCTTTCTGGACCTACTTTTGCCAAAGAGTTGGCGGCGGGACTTCCAACTGCGATTGCCGTGGCCTCTCCAAATGCTGAGTTTGTAGCTGATCTTCAAGAAAAAATCCACTGTAGTAAAACCTTCCGTGTTTATGCCAACGATGACTTTACTGGCATGCAATTGGGCGGTGCGGTGAAAAACGTGATTGCGATTGGTGCAGGTATGTCGGACGGCATCGGTTTTGGTGCAAACGCACGTACCGCGCTGATTACCCGAGGTCTAGCTGAAATGACACGTCTAGGTGCTGCCTTGGGTGCTAAGCCGGATACCTTTATGGGTATGGCAGGTCTTGGTGATCTAGTCCTGACGTGTACTGATAACCAGTCTCGTAACCGCCGTTTTGGTTTGGCACTTGGTCAGGGTAAAGATGTGGATACGGCTCAGACAGAGATCGGTCAGGTTGTTGAAGGCTACCGCAATACTAAAGAGGTATGGTTGTTATCTCAGCGCATGGGTGTGGAAATGCCAATTGTTGACCAAATCTATCAAGTACTGTATCAAGGTAAAGACGCAAGACTTGCAGCGCAAGATTTGCTTGCTAGGGATAAAAAAGCGGAGCAACAATAACGCTCTGTTGGTGATTGAGTACCAGTCGTAGGACAAGAAATGAAACACTGTGAAAAGAAGAATGTCTGGGAGTGCATTGTAAGAGAAGCGCGCGAGCAAGCAGAGCAAGAGCCGATGCTTGCGAGTTTCTATCATGCCACCATAATCAACCACGAAAGCTTTGGTGCAGCATTAAGCTACATTTTAGCCAATAAGCTGAAGACCGCGTCAATGCCAGCAATGGCAGTACGTGAAGTGGTTGAGCAAGCGTTTAATGCTGATCCATCAATTACTGATGCAGCTGCTTGTGACATTTGTGCGACAGTGAACCGAGATCCTGCGGTTGCCATGTACTCAATGCCGCTACTTTATCTGAAAGGCTACCATGCACTACAAGGCTATCGTGTTGCCAATTGGCTATGGAATCAAGGGCGTATGGCTCTTGCGACCTATTTACAAAACCAAATATCCGTTGCGTGTCAGGTAGACATCCACCCTGCGGCTCGCATTGGTAAAGGCATCATGCTTGACCACGCCACCGGCATTGTTATTGGTGAGACCGCTGTCGTTGAAAATGATGTTTCCATCTTGCAGAACGTCACACTAGGCGGTACTGGTAAAGAGTGTGGTGATCGACATCCTAAGATCCGTGAAGGCGTTATGATTGGCGCTGGGGCGAAGATTCTAGGTAATATTGAAGTCGGTAAGGGAGCCAAAATTGGTTCTTGCTCTGTGGTACTTCAGCCAGTACCTCCGCATACTACTGCTGCTGGTGTTCCTGCAAAGATTGTCGGTAAACCGAAAACCGATAAACCATCACTAGATATGGATCAGCAATTTAACGGTAAGTCACAAACCTTTATGGGCGGTGATGGTATTTAAACAAGCCTGAGAAATGAATCAAAAACGTAGAGCCAAGGTATCAGCCTTGGCTTTATTTTTAACTGGCTTGGTACAGATGTTTTTTTCTCACACCAAGCGCATAAAGATACGCCAATATTCCGCCTAGAACATTACCGACTGCAACGCCAATAAACATGCCTTCGACATCATAATAATGGCTACCTAGGGCCGCGGCTGGCAAGGTGAAGACAAACAGTCTCATCGCACTCCACATAAAGGCTTTGTTTGGTTCGTGTAACGCATTCATACCACTACCCAGCATCATGATGATCCCTTGGAATCCATAGCTGAATGGTACTACGAGTAAGTAATGCCAAAGAATATCTCTTACGGCTTGTTCTTGGGAAAACAGCGCAGAAATTGGAATGCTGAGTGGTACCATCATTGCGAAGATAAACAGCTGGAATACGATCGAAAACCGCATACTCAAAAATAAGCCGGCAAAACTTCGATCAGGCTGTTTGGCGCCAAAGTTCTGTGACATAAATGGCGTTAGTGCAGAGCTTAGCGAGATTAAAACCAAAATTAGAATCGACTCAACACGCTGTGCAGCTCCATAAGCGGCGACCGCAGCGGTGCCATGAGAAGACAGCATCTTCATTAAAATTGCACCTGAGATCGGAGACATGGCCGTTGATAGTCCTGATGGTGTTCCAATGCGTAATATAGCGATCCAATCTTGCCAAATTTCCGTAGGTTTGAGCTTACCCAATAACTTTTCGCGTTTGATGAGTACAAACAGCGAGCCAAACAGGGCGCCAAACCAAGCAATGCCGCTAGCAATGGCAGCACCTTGAATGCCCAACTCTGGGAAAGGGCCTATACCAAAGATCAACAGAGGGTCGAGCACGCCATTAATGAAACCGGACAGCATCATGATTTTTGCGGGGGTTTTGGTATCACCAGTAGCTCGAATCGCACTGTTTCCCGCCATCGGAATAACCAGCAATGGTACCGTTAAATACCAGATCACCATGTACTCGCTGATTAATGGAATGATGTCATCGCTAGCACCAAGTAGTTTGAATAGTGGTTCTATGGTCAGCAGCCCGAATGCTGAAGCAATGGTCACGAGTACCACCGCGAGCAGTAATCCGTGAGTGGCAAAACGAGCCGCGTTTTGAGTATTTCCTTGTCCCAGTAATCGCCCAATATTGGTAGAGAGTCCCATACCAATACCCATAGTGATGCAATTGACCCCAAATGTAACCGGAAAAGTAAAGCTGATGGCGGCCAGTGCTTGTGTGCCAAGCAGCGATATAAAGAAGGTATCAACGAGGTTAAATGCCAAGATCGCAACCATGCCAAATACCATAGGAACAGTCATGTTTCTAAGGACAGTAGAGATGGGAGCGGAAAGTAGGCCGTGTTTATCTTGCATGGCATTCAGTGCTGATGAAACAGGCGCTTAGAATACAGCAATTGATGAGTTGGTGCGAGAATGGGTTTGGTAAGGGAGGTCATTCACTAGCCAAAGCTCATTTTCGTTATTTTTGTCACAATTTTTTGGCATGCTGCCCTTGGGATCGTAGAAAACGCCCCCAACATATTCAACACAAGGCCTTGAAGGCTATCTAATAAGCTAAATGGAAAATAATCAGGAGAATCGACCGATGAATATCCGTCCTCTACACGACCGAGTTATCGTTGAGCGCCAAGAAGTTGAATCTAAATCTGCTGGCGGCATCGTTCTAACTGGTTCTGCTGCAGAAAAATCGACACGTGGTACTGTTTTGGCTGTGGGCAAAGGCCGCATCCTAGAAAACGGTACAGTACAGCCATTGGACGTGAAAGTAGGTGATACGGTTATCTTTGCTGAAGGCTACGGCACGAAAACAGAAAAGATCGACGGTAAAGAAGTTCTGATCATGTCTGAAAATGACATCATGGCTATCGTTGAATAATTAAGTAGACGTTGAGTAATTTTTTACTCTAAACAAGCTATCCACTGAATTTAGATAAGGAAATAACAATGGCTGCTAAAGACGTTAAGTTTGGCAACGACGCACGAATCAAAATGCTAGAAGGTGTAAACGTTCTAGCTGACGCAGTAAAAGTTACGCTAGGCCCTAAAGGTCGTAACGTAGTTCTAGACAAATCTTTTGGTGCACCAACCATCACTAAAGATGGTGTATCTGTTGCGCGTGAAATTGAACTGGAAGACAAGTTCCAGAACATGGGCGCACAAATGGTGAAAGAAGTTGCTTCTCAAGCTAACGATGCTGCAGGTGACGGTACAACAACTGCTACTGTACTGGCTCAATCTATCATTTCTGAAGGCCTGAAAGCGGTTGCTGCTGGCATGAACCCAATGGACCTTAAGCGCGGTATCGATAAAGCTGTCGCAGCTGCAGTTGAAGAGCTAAAAGCTCTGTCTGTTGAGTGTAAAGACACCAAAGCGATTGCTCAGGTTGGTACTATCTCTGCAAACTCTGACTCTACGGTTGGTAACATCATTGCTGAAGCAATGGAAAAAGTAGGTCGTGATGGCGTTATTACTGTTGAAGAAGGTCAGGCTCTACAAGATGAGCTAGACGTAGTAGAAGGTATGCAGTTCGATCGTGGTTACCTATCTCCTTATTTCATCAACAACCAAGAAGCTGGTAGCGTTGATCTAGAGAGCCCGTTCATTCTTCTTATCGATAAGAAAGTGTCAAACATCCGTGAACTTCTACCAACTCTTGAAGCAGTAGCTAAAGCATCTCGTCCGCTGCTTATCATTGCAGAAGACGTAGAAGGCGAAGCGCTAGCAACACTTGTTGTGAACAACATGCGCGGTATCGTAAAAGTAGCGGCGGTTAAAGCACCTGGTTTCGGTGACCGTCGTAAGTCTATGCTTCAAGACATCGCTATCCTAACTGGCGGTACAGTAATTTCTGAAGAAATCGGTCTAGACCTTGAGAAAGTGACGCTAGAAGATCTAGGTCAAGCTAAGCGTGTAACCATCACTAAAGAAAACTCAACCATCATCGATGGCGCGGGTGAAGAAGCGATGATTCAAGGTCGTGTTGCACAAATTCGTCAACAAATCGAAGAAGCAACGTCTGACTACGATAAAGAGAAACTTCAAGAGCGTGTCGCTAAACTTGCTGGTGGTGTCGCTGTTATCAAAGTTGGTGCTGCAACTGAAGTTGAAATGAAAGAGAAGAAAGACCGAGTAGAAGACGCACTTCACGCTACTCGTGCTGCTGTTGAAGAAGGCGTAGTGGCTGGTGGTGGTGTTGCACTTATCCGTGCGGCATCTAAAGTTGCTGGTCTTGAAGGTGACAACGAAGAGCAAACAGTGGGTATCCGCGTTGCACTTCGCGCAATGGAAGCACCAATTCGTCAAATCACTGCAAACGCAGGTGACGAAGAGTCTGTAGTAGCGAACAACGTGAAAGCGGGTGAAGGTAGCTACGGTTACAATGCGGCAACGGGTGAGTACGGCGATATGCTAGAGATGGGTATTCTAGACCCAACAAAAGTAACGCGTTCTGCACTTCAGTTTGCTGCATCTGTTGCGGGTCTAATGATCACAACGGAAGCAATGGTAACAGATATTCCTCAGAAAGATGCTCCAGCAATGCCTGATATGGGCGGTATGGGTGGCATGCCTGGCATGATGTAATTCGCATCAGAATGTTCTGACAAGCCGAAGGGAAACCTTCGGCTTTTTTTGTATCTGGTTCAATAATAACCAAGTAATTTGTGAGAATGTTGCTGAATATGACATTTCACTGACAAATCGTATGGTTGTCCTTTTTAGCATCGTCTAAACTTATTATTCGACAACAAGAAAATGTCAGTGGAGACAATATAATGAAAAAAGTCATTTCAGCCCTAGCAGTGGCAGCAGCGGTAGCTTCACCAATGGCGTTAGCAGACAGCACGCCAGTTATGTTCTCATCACTAAACGGCTTTAACGCACCAGATGCAAATGCAGTTGGTGGTGTTCGTTTAGCAGTACTTCATGGTCAAGTGAATGAAGTAAAAGGTGTCGACTTCTCTGTACTAGGTATGTCTGAAACTCAACGTACAACAGGTGTGAACTTCGGTCTATTCTTTGGTGCGTCTAAAGTAACTCAAGAGATGAAAGGTGCTTCTCTAGGTATCTTCAACTGGAATACTGGTTCAACAACGGGTGTTAACCTTGGTGCCGTTAACGTAACTAACGATGTGAAAGGTCTGAACTGGAGTGCAGTGAACTACTCTGAAGGCTATACAATGGCTGATATCGGTCTTGCTAGCTTCTCAAACAAGTCTAACTTCCAGTTTGGTTTCTTCAACAAAACCAACACGATCGACGGTGTTCAGATTGGTCTGATCAACTGTGCAGATAACGGTTTCTTCAAGTGCTTCCCAATCATCAACTTCGCGAAGTAATTTGAATTGATTCGTCAAAAAAGCCCTGATTAATCAGGGCTTTTTTATTTTCTCATTCGATTGCGATTTTGCATGGTTTGATGAACGCCGCGACGTAAGCTTTTAAAGCTGCTTTCAATCTTATCTACGCCCAATAGGACCGTTAATGCCAAAACGGTTAAAATGATCGATTCTTTATGATGACCGAGTCCAATCATCATTCCTAACCCTGCCAAAACCCAGATAACGGCCGCTGAGGTTACGCCATGAATTTTCCCGTCTTGAGTCATCATCACCCCCGCACCTAAAAAGCCAACGCCAGTAATTATTTGCCCTAATACTCGTGCTTGATCAAGCGTGTTCGGAGAAAGGGATACGGCCATGGACATAAACAAGTACGTCCCCGACACAATTAGAATCGCGGTACGAATACCAACAGGTTTTCCGCGTGTTTGGCGCTCAAGGCCTACTAAGGCACCATTGAGCATACAAGCCCCAAGTGCAGGCCATGAAAAAGGCCCTAAGTCGAGCAGTTGTGCATTGAATAACTGTGTCAGTTCCACATTGCCTCCTAAAAAGCGCAGTATCTGACTATTAGACCGTCTGATCGAACAAAAATATTTTGTCGAGACGAAAAAGGTTACTCAAGATGTAAATCCAGTGGTGTCTTGCTGGCTCTACCGCCTTCTTCTCGCGTCAGTTTAGGGACTAAATACCCAGACACTCGTTTGATCAGCCCCTGAATGATGGCTTTGGCGTCGTCATCGCTAATAAAGAAGTGTGCCGCGCCTTGAACCTTATCCAACACGTGAAGGTAATAAGGCAATATGCCCACAGAAAACAGCGCATGACTGAGCTCAAACTGAGCATCAACAGAATCATTGACACCTTTTAGCAGTACTCCTTGATTCAACAATGTTGTGCCCGTGTCTTTAATACGTGCCATTGACGCAGAGAATTCAGAATTCACTTCATTAGCGTGGTTGATATGCGTTACCAAAATGGTATTCAGTCGAGTCTGTTTAAGAAGCTGACACAACTCTTCTGTAATGCGCTTTGGGATCACCACAGGTAATCTGGAGTGAATGCGAAGTGTTTTTAAATGATGAATAGATTCTGCTTTTTGAACAAGCCATGCTAACTCAGAATCTTTGGCCATCAGTGGATCGCCGCCAGACAAAATGATCTCGTCGATCTCTGGATGAGCCGCAATATAGTCGAGTGCGACTTGCCAGTTAGCTTTACCGCCTTTGTTATCTTCGTAGGGGAAATGACGACGGAAGCAGTAGCGACAATTCACAGCACAGCCACCTTTGACAATTAGTAGTGCGCGATTGTGGTACTTGTGTAGTAGACCGGGCACCGCTGCATCTTGCTCTTCTAAAGGATCTTCAGAGTAACCGTTGTGGACTTCAAACTCTTGGCTTAATGGTAAAACTTGCCTTAATAGAGGGTCGTACGGGTTGCCTTTTTCCATACGATCGACAAAGCTTTGTGGAACACGCATCGGGAAAAGACGTCGAGCGGTTAAGCCGTTTTCCCACGGAGTCGCATCAATTTCTAGCTGCTTAAGCAGTTCATAAGGGTCTGAGATCGCATTCGATAGCTGTTTGAGCCAGTTTTGCTCAACAGAAACAAGATTTCGGGTTATGATAGGCGACATTAAATTTTAACTCGAAGAACACTAAGAGGATACAATGGCTACTGTTAGCACGAATGAATTTAAAGGCGGCCTTAAATTAATGCTGGATAACGAGCCTTGCGTAATTCTAGAAAACGAATACGTGAAGCCAGGTAAAGGTCAGGCATTCAACCGCGTAAAAATTCGTAAGCTACTGTCTGGTAAAGTTCTAGAGAAAACCTTCAAGTCTGGCGAAACTGTTGAAGTTGCTGACGTGATGGACATCGATCTAGATTACCTATACACAGATGGTGAATTCTACCACTTTATGAACAGCGAAACATTCGAACAAATCGCTGCGGAAGTTAAAGCTGTTGGCGATAACGCGAAATGGTTGGTAGAAAACAACACTTGTATGATTACTCTTTGGAATGGTAACCCAATTACCGTGACTCCGCCTAACTTTGTTGAGTTAGAAGTAACTGAAACCGATCCAGGTCTAAAAGGTGATACGCAGGGTACTGGTGGTAAACCAGCCACACTAACAACAGGTGCTGTTGTACGTGTACCGCTATTCATCCAAATCGGTGAAGTGATTAAAGTTGATACTCGTACAGGTGAGTACGTAGGCCGCGTTAAGTAAGCTTACTCTTTGCTGTATGAAGAAAAGGTCGCTTAGGCGACCTTTTTTAATGGAAGAGGTATTACTCTTGTGGTCGCCAGCTTAAAGCACTGGCTACGGTGCCAAGCGCTAAGGTGTCCATTTCTGCTTGAGGCAGATTGGCTAAGGTTTGTAAGGTAATCGCACCGTTGATTTGTGCTGCGGCGACCTCGACGCTACCACGGCTAAAACTATAACCAAGTGGATTATCGACACTCATCATTAAGCCTTCACCATCGTGGATGGATTCCGCGTTAAAATGGGTACTGTCTAAGCGAATGAAGCCAGTTTCTTTTTTAGCTGTCGACAAACTAATAGTTTCCGACTTTCTGGCCATTTGATACTCACCAACCGACTTACCATTTTCGCTGATCTCACAAACATAGGGACCGTTACCACCGAACGAGAAGCTGCCAAGATCCACACTAGTACCGCCACCACTACAAACGAGCGTCCAAGTTTTACCGTTGTCCTTGCGGGTTACCTCTGCAACCATCTCTCCTTCTTTGGTATTAATGGTATTGAACCAAGAGCTAGTGGAAGCACTGCGCGAGTATTTTCCTTGATACAATCCGGCAAGATCAAAACTGCCCTCAGGACCAAAGCCCCAAAATGTACCATCCGTTTTAAGCATCAGTTTTGGTTGAGCTGCCACGGCATCTGATGTGGTCATATTAACGGTAGAACCACACCCAAAAAGTGCACTAGAAATAAGCAGTGCGCAAATAGACTTCTTCATTGTTACATCTCTTTTTTATTATCAAGCGGCGCGGATTGTATAGAGAGAGTTGGGTTCTGCGTGTAAGCATTTGTCTTCTTAAATGCTGAGTCACAAAAAACTGGCAATAAAAAAGGCAGCGATATCGCTGCCTTTGAGGTTTGTGTCTGTTGCTTAGATCATAAAGATGAAGATAACAGACAGTGCGCTGATTAAGCCTGCAAAGAAGTAGCAAGCGATTTTACCTGCTACGCCCGCGTGGATTTTCAGATCGTGCATACCGTGATGCAGGCGGTGCATCGCATGCCACATTGGAAGCGCTAATGTGGCTATGATGAATAGGGCACCAATGATGCTTGTAGCAAAATCTGCGACACGTTCATAACTCATCGCTTCTGGGCTAATAATGCCCATTGGCACTAGAATACCAAGCACAAGTACCGTTACTGGTGTAATCATGGCAAACCAAGTACCACCTGCACCAAATAGTCCCCACCATACTGGTTCGTCAGAGCGTTTTGGGTTTTGATTAATCACGATTCACTCCTTATACAATGATGAGAACGACTAGTGAGATAGCGGCTACCGCTGCCCACTGAGTAAGAACGATGGTTTTCTTTTCGACCAGTTTGCCTTTCAGCTTGATCGGCATAACTTGCGGCATCATGCTAAAGAAAGTTTGAGCATGGAATAGACTGCCTGCGAGTGCCACGATGTTAATCGCGATGACGATAGGGTTTGCCATAAACTCCAGCCAACCTTGCCAAGCCTCAGGGCCTTTCACTAATGCACCCAAACCAAAAGTCAGGAAGATAGTGAATAGAATAAGAGGCAGTACCGTCGCTTCACGCAACATATAGAAGCGATAGAATGGATGGTTTTTCCACCACGTGCGTTTGATTTCACGAACATAAGGTTTTCTGTTACTCATTCTACGCCTCCTGTGGTTTTAGCATTGCAATGACGAAGTCTTTAGAAGACTCCACTTTACCTTGGTTAACCGCTGCTGCTGGGTCAACGTTCTTCGGACAGACTTCAGAGCAGTAGCCCACAAACGTACAGCCCCAAGCACCGTTTTCGCCGTTGATCATCTTCATACGCTCTGCGGCACCATTGTCACGGCTGTCAAGGTTATAGCGATGAGCAAGTGTCAGTGCTGCTGGACCGATGAACTCTGGGTTTAGACCAAACTGAGGGCAGGCCGCGTAGCAGAGGCCGCAGTTAATGCAGCCAGCAAACTGCTTGTACTTCGCCATTTGCTCAGGTGTTTGGATGTTGGTGCCATCTTCTGGTTTGCGATCATTACCGATGATGTATGGCTTGATAGCTTCAAGGCGCTCGATGAACGGCGTCATATCGACAATCAGGTCTTTCTCGATAGGGAAGTTAGCCAAAGGCTCAATCTTCAGGCCATTTTGATGGTCACGAAGGAAGCTTTTACAAGCTAACTTAGGCACTCCGTTCACCATGATGCCGCACGAACCACAAATCGCCATACGGCAAGACCAGCGGTAAGACAGATCTTTATCTAGGTGATCTTTGATGTAACCAATCGCATCAAGTACAGACATGGTCTCATCAAACGGAACTTCAAAGGTTTGGAAGTAAGGTTCTGAGTCCTTTTCTGGGTCATAACGCAGGATCTCAACTTTCTGAATACGATTAGCTGACATTATGCTTGCTCCTCCGCACTGTTATCTTGAGATGCTTTCGCTTCTGCCGCGGCAGCTTTTTCTGCTGCTTCACCGTATAAGCGCGCTTTAGGTTGAGACTTAGTGATCTTCACATCGCTGTAATCGATGCTTGGCGCGTTATCCTCTTGGAAGAACGCCAGAGAGTGCTTAAGGAAGTTCACATCATCACGCTCAGTACAACCATCATCTAAACGTTGGTGTGCGCCACGTGACTCTTTACGCAGGATAGCGGAGTGAACCATAGCTTCTGCAACTTCAAGGCCATAACCCACTTCAATGGCGTAAAGAAGGTCAGTGTTGAACACCTTACCTTTGTCTTTGATGCTGATTTTCTTATAACGCTGTTTGAGCTCAGCAATCTTATCAAGCGTGGCTTGCATTAGATCTTCTTGACGGTAAATACCGCAACCCGCTTCCATGGTGTGACCCATTTCAGTACGGATTTCAGCCCAGTTTTCATCGCCTTCTTGGTTCATTAGTGCAGCAATACGAGCTTCAACAGCTTCAACTTGTTGTGCGATAGCAGCGTCATCCCAGCCTTTAAACGCTTTGGCACGCTCTACAGCTTGTTCACCTGCAACACGGCCAAATACCACGAATTCAGCTAGAGAGTTAGAGCCTAGGCGGTTAGCACCGTGCAGACCAACAGAAGCACATTCGCCCACAGCAAATAGGCCTTGAATACGTGTTTCACATTGACCATTGGTTTCAATGCCACCCATGGTGTAGTGAACGGTAGGACGGATTGGAATTGGCTCTTTCGCTGGGTCAACGTTCACATAAGCTTTTGCAAGCTCACAGATAAACGGTAGACGCTCCTGTAGATACTCTTCACCAAGGTGGCGAAGATCGAGATGCACAACATCACCAAGTGGATGCTTGATCGTGTTGCCTTTTTGCTGTTCGTGCCAGAATGCTTGTGAAACTTTGTCACGAGGACCCAGTTCCATATATTTGTTCTTCGGCTGGCCAACTGGCGTCTCAGGACCCATGCCGTAATCTTGTAGGTAGCGGTAACCATTCTTGTTAACGATGATACCACCTTCACCACGACAGCCCTCTGTCATCAGGATACCTGTACCAGGAAGACCGGTTGGGTGATATTGAACAAACTCCATGTCACGTAGTGGTACACCATGACGATAGGCCATCGCCATGCCGTCACCTGTTACGATACCGCCATTGGTATTACAGTGATAAACGCGGCCAGCGCCACCTGTTGCAAGCACAACAGACTTGGCTTTAATGGTAACCAGTTCACCTTCAGACATATGAATAGCAATCAGACCTTGAACCTCGCCTTCAACGACAAGTAGGTCAACCACAAAGTATTCGTCAAATCGTTTGATTTGCTCATACTTCATCGAAGTCTGGAACAGAGTGTGTAGCATATGGAAGCCGGTTTTATCAGCGGCAAACCATGTACGTTCAACCTTCATACCACCGAAACGACGAACGTTAACTTCGCCATTTTCCTTACGGCTCCATGGGCAACCCCATTGTTCCATTTGGATCATTTCACGTGTGGCATTTTCTACGAAATATTCGACAACATCCTGTTCACAAAGCCAGTCACCACCACCAACAGTATCGTTGAAGTGGTTATCTAGGCTATCTTCATCCTTGATTACAGCTGCAGAACCACCTTCCGCGGCCACAGTATGTGAACGCATTGGGTAGACTTTAGAAATCAGAGCAACTTCCATTTCTGGGTTTGCTTCTGCTGCTGCAATGGCAGTACGAAGACCGGCGCCGCCTGCGCCGATGACTGCGATATCTGTGGTAATTGTTTTCACAGTTATCCTCCAGTGTGTGAGAGCGAGTTAGCTCGCGAGTTATAATTAAATGCTTAAGTAAGCTTTTATAGAGTAAGGTTTTATATTAGATAAGCTGTATGGCAAAAAAATTGATTGAGTTAGGTTTTTGCTCCGGAAATGCAAAGAGAAGCATAGTATTTATATGATGTGTGATTAAAATCACGCGTTATTGAGTAGAAATCTCCACAATCGTATAATTATCAATAAACAGAGCTAATGAGTTTAATTATGATTTGCAATGAGTGGCAGCCCACAGCATCTGTGGCTTTGCTGAAAAAAAGAGCGCAAATAATCCATTCAATACGAGACTTTTTCCTATCAAGGAATGTAATGGAAGTGGATACGCCTGCTATGAGTCATGCGACCGTGACAGATATCCATTTACATACGTTCCAAACGGAGTTTGTTGGGCCGGGTTATGCGGATGGTCGTAAGCTGTATTTTATGACTAGTCCTGAGTTTCATATGAAGCGTTTGTTGGCGGCGGGCAGTGGCTCTATTTATCAAATCAATAAAGCATTCCGCAATGAAGAAAGCGGTCGCTACCACAACCCTGAGTTCACCATGCTTGAGTGGTATCGCGAAGGCTTTGACCACCACCAGTTAATGGATGAAATGGATGAACTGTTAAGGATGGTGTTGGCGTGTGATGGCGCTGAGCGAATGACATATCAACAGGCGTTTATGACCCACTTAGGAGTGTGTCCGCTAGTAGCGAATATGCCAGAACTCCGAACGGCGGCTGGAAGCTTAGGGCTAAGTGATATTGCGGATAAAGAACAAGATCGAGATACGCTATTGCAATTGCTTTTTAGCATGGGAGTCGAAACCAAGATTGGCCAAGACGTTCCTGCGTTCGTGTATGACTTTCCTGCCTCACAAGCTGCTCTGGCTAAGGTCAATCCAAACGATGAGCGTGTTGCGGATAGATTTGAAGTCTATTTTAAGGGCATAGAGCTAGCGAATGGTTTTCATGAGCTAGACAACCCAAACGAACAATTAGCTCGCTTTGAAGAGGATAATCGTAAGCGTCAGCAAATGGGACTTCCTCAGCAGCCAATTGATTACCATTTAATAGATGCACTAAAGTCAGGCATTCCTGCATGTGCTGGCGTTGCTTTAGGTATTGACCGCCTCATTATGTTAGCACTTGGTGCAAAACATATTGATGAAGTGGTTGCGTTTCCGTTCCCGCGCGCTTAACTGACCAATATGCTGGTGCCCGCGACAGCTAATAGGGCACCTAACCAAGCATATTTATTGGGGCGCTGCTTGGTGTACAACCAAAGTAGTGGCAGCACCATAATCGGCGTGGTCGAAGAAAGCAAAGCGACCATCCCCACATTTCCGGTTTGCAATGCAAACAGAATCAGCGTCATGCCTACCGCCATCGCTAAGAAACCGTTAAGTGCCGTAATACCAAATATCGACCAAGTAATAGGGTTAATGCTCTTAGCGTGTCGAGCCCCGGTAAATAGAAACAAGCTATGGGCAATAAAAGCGGTGATCATACGTATGGCAGAGGCAGCGACAGGGTCCACTGAAGTTTGCATCACGGGCTTGGCAATAATTCCACCAAGAGCCTGACACAAGGCTGCGGTGATACCAAGTCCTACACCAAACCACACATTACCTTTGATGGTTTCGAGTTCGCTGGCTTTATGGTTACTCTTCCCACGTCGCCCAAAGAAAATAGCCGTAGCAACCCCGGAGAAAACTAAAGCGGAGCCGACCAACTCTAACGATGTCATGGTTTCTGCAAATAAGAAGTAACCTAATACCGCCGAGAACACGGCGTGGCAGGAAAATAGTAGCCCTGCTTGTCTCGGTCCCATACGGTTTAGGCAGGCGAACAGGGCGGTATCGCCTATAAAGATACCAATAAGCCCAGAGAGCATCATCGGTGTAATGTGACTGGCTTCTACGCTTGACCAGCCACCAGTAATGGCAGCCATCGTGGAGAGTATGATTGCGGTACAACCCATGCGCCAGCGACTATAGGAAAAGGATCCTAGATGCTTGGCCGGGGTGACGGAAATAATGCTAGATACCGCCCATAAAAAAGCGGCGATCAACGCCAGCCATTCAAATCCCATTGTTATCCCTAACGTGTATTATCCCTGTTAATTCATTAGGTTTTACTATGGCACGGTGAAAACTGCAATGAAATCCTCTTACTTGTAAGCAAGAGGATTTCATTCACCTATGATCAGGTGAGGATGAGCGTTGCTGCATAGACTATGAGCAGGCCGATTACACCAATGATAAGACCGGTTTTTGCCATGTCTTTACTTTCTATAAGCCCGGTTGAGTACGCCAAGGAGTTTGGTGGTGTGGACACTGGCAAAATCATACCGAGGGATGCTGAGAATGCGACCACCACGAGCAACCCTTGTAAACCGCCAATGCTGGCTAAGCTTTCCATTGATGCACCGATTGCCGCCGCGATAGGCATTAACAGGTTTGCGGTTGCGGTATTGGACATAAAGTTAGCCATTAACCAACACACAATCGACAGCGTAATCACGACAGCAAATGGAGAGAGGGACTCGTAATCAATGGCATGCGCTAATGCTGCGGCCAATCCGGTTTTATCCAAACCAATCCCAATGGCGATACCACCCGCGACTAACCAAAGTACGTCCCAGTTAATGAGCTTCAGTTCATCTTTACCCATGATGCCTGTTAGCGTAAATACAGCAAGTGGAATGATAGAAACTACATAGGTATTCATGCCATGAAGCTTGGTGGTCATCCATAGTAGTATCGTTGTGGCAAAGGTGACATAGACAACCATAGCCCGCCAGTTTCTCTGGAAAGCGCCTTCCAGTTTGAGCACCATTTTGTCTTCAGAAGATGGAAACAGTTTCTGCAGTAGGAACCAAGCTAATGTGAGCTGAACGATGACAAACGGTAGTCCCATCATCATCCATTGCAAGAAATCAATCGTGTTTTCACCAGTAAGATATTGCAGCGCGATAGCGTTTGGTGGTGTTCCGATCGGAGTGGCAATGCCCCCGGTGTTGGCGGCTATCGGAATACAAAGCACTAAAGCTTTGATACCCAAGTCACCTTTGGGTGCTGAGGCAACGATAGGACCGAGAAGGGCTAACATCATGACTGTTGTTGCGGTATTAGACATGAACATTGAGAACACCGCCGTAATCAACATTAACCCCAGCATAATGAACTTAGGCTGCTGTCCAAAAGGTTCAAGTAGTACGCGAGCTAGGTTGTTATCAAGTTCGTATTTTGAAGCGGCGATCGCAAGCGCGAAGCCGCCCATAAACAGAATAATAATAGGTGATGAGAAGGCACTGAAAATATCGGTGTAAGCCATCAGTTCACCAAGTTCATGACCTGCTGGTGGCGTGCGGAATAAGTGAAGTCCTTTGTCAGAGATCATGATCAACTCAAGCGCAATGATCAAAATTGAGGTGGCAAAGACTGGTACTGGCTCGAGTACCCATAGCAAAGCGGCAAGTAAAAAGATGGCTAATAATCGGTGCTGAATCAGCGTGAGGTCATCAATCGGAATCCAATCAATAGGCATCATCAGGACGCCTAACGGCACTAAAAAGCAGATGAATAGCTTAATGAGTGTCCCAGTATGTATCTTCGGCATAGGGGCGGTCACCATGGTGGATATTTAAACTGCACCTAGGTTAAAAGATATTCTACTTGGGGTCTTAGACTGGTATTAAAGTTTTGAAAAGTCGAGGGAAGATTCGTAAGGTGTTTTGCTTTGCGTCAAAATCTGAATGGCTATTTATCACGGGATTTTAAAGTGAAGTATCGTTATATCATCTAAACAAAAAACGGTGCCTAGGCACCGTTTAAGTTTGTTATTCGTCGTCTTGTAACACACTTTCCGTTTGGTTTTGCTGATGAGCGTATGGGGTGCCCATAACCGTTGGCGCGTTATTCTGCATGCTGTCATCAAAGCGAATGCTGTCTTTAGCAAATAAGTTGATGACCGTTGAGCCCAGTTTGAAGCGACCCATTTCTTCGCCTTTCTTCAGTACGACTGACTTATCACCTTCTGCAGGGTAGTCCCAGGTGTAAACAGTATTACCGCGAGGTGGTGTTACTGTGCCAGCCCAGATAAGCTCAATACTGCCCACGATTGTTGCCCCAACCAGTACTTGAGCCATTGGCCCAAACTCAGTATCGAAAATACACACAACGCGCTCATTTCGGGCGAATAGGTTTGGTACATTTTCGGCTGTCAATGGGTTTACAGAGAACAGATCGCCTGGAACATAAATCATCTGACGCAAGGTGCCATCGCATGGCATGTGCACTCGATGGTAGTCTCTAGGCGATAGATAGAGAGTCGCAAATTCGCCTTCAGCAAATTCAGCCGCTAAATCAGCATTGCCACCAAGTAGCTCCTGCGCGGTATAGTCGTGGTTCTTCGCTTGGATGAGCTTACCATCTGTGATTGGCCCAAATTGGCTCACGCATGCGTCTGCAGGATGGGAAATCACCGTTTCACCTTCAGCAATTGGACGCATTCCTGGTTTCAGCTCACGCACAAAAAACTCATTGAAGGTTTTAAAGTGAGCCGGATCTGCGTGCAAAGCTTCGTCCATATTGACGTTATATTGCTTGATAAACCAACGAATGATCGCTGTTGTTAGACCGCCTGCTTTTGCTGATGCCAGTTTACCTACCAAACGGGTCAAGCCGTGCTGAGGTATCCAGTATTGCAGTCCAACTTTAATCTTATCCATTGTTTACTATTCCAACATTAATTGAGTGTTATTAATTCAGGGCGCGAGATACTAATGTAATTCGCCCTAAATGTCAGCAATTTGTGAATGATACACGGTCAGAGTGTTAATCTCGCCCATGTTCTAGGGTTATCACAAATCGGCTTTTTTGTTTCTTGAATATTGTCGGTTCGCTTTGCCTTCGCTCATGCTATCGATAATTCGATGGTAGTTATCAAAGCGTACTTGGTCGATTTTACCTTCTTCTACCGCTTCACGAAGAATGCAACCAGGATCATCGAGGTGTTTACAGTCCCTAAACTTACAACCACCTAGATAGGGCTTGAACTCAACAAATGCTTCGGTGACTTCATTTGGTTCCAAGTGCCACAAGCCAAACTCACGTACCCCTGGAGAGTCGATAAGATCGCCGCCTGATGGGAAATGATACAATCTTGCTGCTGTCGTGGTGTGTTGGCCTAAACCAGAGTTAGTGGAAACTTCACCTTCCTCTACATCGAGCTCTGGCATCAGGGCGTTAACCAAGCTTGATTTGCCGACACCAGATTGACCAACAAAAATATTGATCTTGTCTTTTAGGTGGGCCTCGAGCTCTTCGATGCCTTCGCCACTCTCCTTACTGACCAACAGTACTTTGTAACCGATGTTCTTGTAGACATCTAAAAGTTGGTAAAACGTCTCGCGATCTTGCTCTGGAAGTAGGTCTATTTTATTTAGAACCACAAGTGGCGCGATTTCTAATGTTTCAGAGGCAATCAAATAGCGATCAATGATGTTTAAAGACAACTCTGGCACTACAGCAGAGACGATCACCATTTGGTCAACGTTTGCTGCTACGGGTTTGAGACCGTCGTAGTAGTCAGGTCTAGTTAGCATTGAGGTTCGTGGCTCTACAGCTTCTACAACGCCAGAAATACCATGCATAGATTCAAGGCCAACTCGCCATTTAACGCGATCGCCAGACACCAAAGATTCAATGCCGCGCCTTAAGTTACAGCGGTGAATTTCTTTAGTTTCGAGATCTTCAATGTCGGCATGTTGCCCAAAACGCGTGATAACAAGCCCCTGCTTGACTGCACCAAGCATGGTTTCATCCCACTGGACCGTTTCTTCCTTTGCCAGTTTTTTCTTTTGGTTGCTGCGTACACGACGCACCTGACCTTTGGTTAGTTTTTTCTTTTTCGCCACGATATTTCAATGATGCAATTTGCATCAAACCATTTGGGTTACTGAATTTAATTTCGGTATAGTACCTCTTTTAGCAGAAAACAAATAGACGAGGGCATTATGTCTTTCAGTGATGACAACTTGATCTGGGTCGATTTGGAGATGACAGGACTGGATCCTGAGCAACACAAAATTATCGAAATCGCCAGTATAGTGACGGACAGCGAGTTAAACATTCTTGCTGAAGGCCCAGTAATCGCCATTCACCAATCGGATGAAGAGTTGGCCAAAATGGATGATTGGTGCACTAATACCCATACTGCAAGTGGGCTGGTGGCTCGCGTTAAAGACAGTGAGTATGATGAAGCGGAAGCCATTAAACAAACCATCACGTTTTTAGAGCAATGGGTACCAAAAGGAAAATCACCGATTTGTGGCAATAGTATTGGTCAAGACCGACGTTTTCTCTACAAACATATGCCGGAACTTGAAGAGTATTTCCATTACCGATACGTGGATGTCAGTACGTTAAAAGAATTGACTCGTCGTTGGAAACCGGAAGTCCTTGATGGTTTTTCTAAACAAGGAACCCATCTAGCGTTGGATGACATTCGTGAGTCTATTGCTGAACTCAAATATTATCGTGAGACTATTTTTACTATCTGATCTTCGAATATTTGTTAAAAAGATAAGTTTAGGGCTGTAGCTGGCGGGAAAATAACGTATTTTTGTGTGCTTTTTCATCAAACGAAAAAAAAGTTGGTTTTTTTGCTGATAAGGACTTGCATCACAAAAAAATGCTCTTATAATTCGCAGCCCTGAACGACGAAAGACGTTCAATGCGACACTAGCTCAGTTGGTAGAGCGCAACCTTGCCAAGGTTGAGGTCACGAGTTCGAACCTCGTGTGTCGCTCCAGTTTGAAAGTTCTCACGGTACTTAACGGTGACACAATACGGACGCGGGGTGGAGCAGGTTGGTAGCTCGTCGGGCTCATAACCCGAAGGTCGTCGGTTCAAATCCGGCCCCCGCAACCAAATTTAATCAATAGCGTTTGCTGTTGATATGCGACACTAGCTCAGTTGGTAGAGCGCAACCTTGCCAAGGTTGAGGTCACGAGTTCGAACCTCGTGTGTCGCTCCAGTTTGAAAGTTCTCACGGTACTTAACGGTGACACAATACGGACGCGGGGTGGAGCAGCTTGGTAGCTCGTCGGGCTCATAACCCGAAGGTCGTCGGTTCAAATCCGGCCCCCGCAACCAAATTTAATCAATAGCGCTTGCTGTTGATATGCGACACTAGCTCAGTTGGTAGAGCGCAACCTTGCCAAGGTTGAGGTCACGAGTTCGAACCTCGTGTGTCGCTCCATTTTCCTAAAGTGAAAGAAATAATCGTTATTTAATTAGCGATAATAATGCGACACTAGCTCAGTTGGTAGAGCGCAACCTTGCCAAGGTTGAGGTCACGAGTTCGAACCTCGTGTGTCGCTCCAATTTCTTCCTCATAATGGACACCAAAAGCGGTCATCTCATTAAGAGATAGCAAAGTTGAGAAACTTCGTCCCTTCACCGCATGCTCTTTCCTAATGCTGAGAAGCATCACTCCCAAAAATTAAGTCATTCAGTTATTGCATTACTCATAAGTAACGCAATGCACTGAACTGTGTATCTAATTTCTACACACCTGAACAGCACTAGGCGTCTGCCTTTGTTGCGATTCTGTCACAGTTAAATTAACAGACTTATCCACATTTTTATTTTGTGGATAACTTGGTTGATAAATTGTATTTGAAGGTCCTTAAGGTAGGGGGCTTGAAAGATCTTTACACCGATATTGGTAATGCTAAAGATTGATATTTGTTACTAAGTGATTGAAATTAAATAAAATAAGTGGCGTTCTGTTGTTTTTTTCTTGACAGCAAAATGATCAGCAAGTGACGTTTTTTTGATCCTAGTCATATATTGAAACTGTGTTTAACCTGATTTCTCAACGACTAACCGCTAATGAAAATGTAGTTTTTCCACAAATGTAGATTTGAGATATTAGTCAAGAAAATTAATTTGATTTTTCTACAACCATTGATGGCTATGCGTCTCGGGGTAACCCTTTTTTTACGATACGGATGAGACGTTGGTTTTTAGTATGAAGGCTGGTATCTAGATTCACAGGTAGCTGCCCGAGCTGTTTCTGCAAGGCCCATTCGATGTGTGGATCTAGAAGGTCGGATTGTCCCTCTATCTGTTCTAGCTGCTCGATATAAGTTTGAGAGAAAGGCGCATTCCCCATCGCGATGATGATATTTCGTTGCCATTGCTCGTGACCGATTCTTCGAATGGCTGAGCCTTCCATATTTTTAAGGAAAGTGGCTTCATCCCAGGAAAGCAAAATGTCGAGATTGGTATCGGCAAAACTATTGCGTCTTTGAAAGTCTTGTCGTTGGCTGAGCTCTGCATAACGATTCCAAGGACAAACCAGTTGGCAGTCATCGCACCCATAGATTCGGTTTCCCATCGCTTCGCGAAATTCTAGTGGAATGACCCCTTTGTATTCGATGGTGAGGTAGGAAATACAGCGGCGAGCATCAATAACGCCGTTTTCCAAAATCGCACCAGTAGGGCAGGATGTTACGCACGCTCGACACTTTCCACACTCGTTATTTACCGGGTTATCCGTAGGAAGAGGCAAGTCGATAAATAGTTCACCTAAAAAGAACCAAGAGCCAGCTTCTTTATCCAGTAATAATGAGTGTTTTCCTATCCACCCTAATCCGGCTTTTTCTGCTAGAGGGCGTTCTAAAACGGGGGCTGAATCGACAAATGGACGATAACCAAGCTCTGAGACTTCTTGTTCTATTTTTTGACCTAGTTTTTTGAGTAGATTACGAATCAGTTTGTGGTAATCACGTCCAAGAGCATACCGACTGATATAACCCGAGTGCTTATCTTCTAAATTGGATGCAAAATTCGCGTCTTCCGGAAGGTAATCCATTCTGACACTGATAATTCGACAGGTATTTGGATGTAGCTTATCTGGGTGAATTCTTAAATCTTGGTGTGTTTCCATCCAAGCCATATCACCATGATATCCAGCGGCCAACCAGTTTTTGAGAACAGTTTCTTGGTCTTGCAAATCGATATCACTAATACCGACCTTTTGAAAACCGAGCTCTTGTCCCCATTGTTTGATGTCACTGGCAAGCTTGTTTAAGTCCATCATGATTACTCAAATAGAAAAGGACGCGTATTCTATACTCAAAACCAATACTAACCCAAGTATGAGCACCAAAAAGTCCTTAATCTACTTTAGAACAAACTTTCATCGACTATTTTGTGTATGCACAGTAGGGATAACGATAAAATAATGGTAAATTTTCTGATTACTTACATAAGATCACTTGTCTACGAAAAGCGACACAGTTTACTATTTCGACTCTCAAAGGCACCACTCAGAGAAAAATGTGATGAGCACTAAAAAATTTACCTTAGCAGATGAATCCGCAACGATTTTAATTGGAACTAAACTGGCCAATCTCTGTTCAAAACAGACAACGATTTATTTGCATGGTGATCTTGGCGCTGGGAAGACCACATTCAGTCGTGGCTTTATTCAGAGTCTCGGACATAGGGGTAATGTAAAAAGCCCGACTTATACCTTGGTAGAGCCCTATCAGCTTGATGGTTGGAACGTATATCACTTCGACCTATATCGCTTAGCGGATCCTGAAGAACTTGAGTTCATGGGTATTCGTGATTACTTCTCGGATGATGCCATCTGTTTAGTGGAGTGGCCTGAAAAAGGAATTGGCGTCTTACCTGATGCCGATATTGATATCGAGATTAAGTATGTTGGCGAGGCAAGAGAGATTGCCTTCACCGCAAATAGCGATTATGGAAGAGAATTAATAAGTCAGTTGGAGTTAAATTGATCAGTCGTTTTCTTAGCAGCATGGTTAAAGTCATGCTGCCAATCTTGTTGATGTTTCCTACCGTTACTTTAGCCAATGCGTTAGAGGGTCTCCGCGTTTGGCCGTCACCGGACGAAACGCGTGTTGTTATCGACCTTAAGTCTGAAGCGGACTACAGTTATTTCTCACTATCGGGCCCAAGCCGAATTGTAGTGGATCTTAAAAACACAACCTTAAACACCAAGTTACCAATGAACGTAACCGATAGCCCGGTGCTGAGCAAAATTCGTAAAAGCTCACCCCCTAGCAAAGGGACCTATCGTTTGGTGTTCGAGTTAAAGAAGTCTTCAACGCCGCAAATATTTAAACTGAATCCCACACCGGGGGGGCAGTACGGACATCGTCTGGTTATCGACTTGCCTCACGGTAAAGCGAGTAACCAACCTAAAGCAACGGTACCAAGCAGTAAAACGGCAGTAAGTCGTGATGCTTCTCAGTTGAGAGGCACAGCAGATATTATCGTTGCAATTGATGCTGGCCATGGCGGTGAAGATCCGGGTTCGATTGGACCAACTAAGAAATACGAAAAACACGTGACCTTGAGCGTGTCGAAAAAACTGGCTGCACAGATCGATGCTATTCCGGGCATGAAGGCAGTATTGACTCGCCGTGGTGACTATTTTGTCAATCTTAATAAACGTTCTGAGATTGCACGTAAGAATAAAGCACACTTATTGGTTTCAATTCACGCCGATGCGTTTAGAACGCCACAACCTCGTGGTGCGTCAGTGTTTGTCCTGAATACTAGACGAGCGAACACCGAGATTGCGCGCTGGGTAGAGAATCACGAGCAGCAATCTGAATTATTGGGCGGTGCTGGTGAGGTGTTATCGAAGAACACCAACGATAGAAATGTCAGTCAAACACTCTTAGATTTGCAATTTAGTCACTCTCAAAAAGAGGGCTACAAAGTCGCAACTAAGATTTTAAAAGAGATGGGTAAAGTTGCGCATCTTCATAAGAAAGAGCCTGTTAATGCGAGCCTAGCGGTGTTGAAATCACCGGATATTCCTTCGGTTCTGGTTGAAACTGGCTTTATTTCCAACCCAACAGAAGAGCGCTTGCTGACGACTCGTAGTCACCAAGATAAATTGGCGCGTGCCTTAGCCAAAGCGATCGTCCAGTATTTTGAAGCGAATCCGCCGGAAGGGACTTTGTTTGCCAATCGCGGCCAGCAGAAAAAACATACCGTGAAGCGTGGTGAATCCTTATCTGTGATTGCTCAAAATTATGGGACGTCGGTCTCGGCTATTAAGAGTGCCAATAACTTGAAGAGTACTTCGCTGGCGGTAGGACAAACGTTGGTGATTCCTGGGAGCAGCGCACCAGTGAAGGTCAGCAGCAAGGTAAATACGGTTGAAACTAAAACGGTAACCCATACTGTGGCCAAAGGTGACTACTTGGGTAAGATTGCCAACAAATACAAAGTCTCCGTTGCGGATATTAAACGTGAGAACAACCTCAAATCTGATGTATTGAAACTGGGGCAGAAACTCAAAATCACAGTCAGTTTAAAAGACCTACCTCTTCGTAAGCACAAAGTGCAGCGAGGGGAGTTCTTAGGCAAGATTGCATCTAAGTATGGTGTGACCGTTCAAAGTATACGAGATGCGAACAAGCTACGTTCAGACTCATTGGCTGTAGGCCAAGTCTTGTTGATACCTAATAAGTAAACAAGAATGATGTAGCTCATTTTGGAGAAGATAAGTGACGATTAAGATACTCCCCGCTCGACTGGCTAACCAAATTGCCGCGGGTGAAGTGGTGGAACGACCAGCTTCGGTAGTAAAGGAGTTAGTCGAAAATAGTCTTGATTCTGGTGCGACTCGTATCGATATTGATATCGAAAAAGGTGGTGCCAAACTTATCCGCGTTCGTGATAACGGCAAAGGGATTGCTAAAGATGAGTTGCAACTGGCACTTAGTCGTCACGCGACGTCGAAGATTCATACCTTGGATGATCTTGAAGCCATTATGAGCCTAGGCTTTCGCGGTGAAGCATTAGCAAGTATAAGCTCTGTGGCTCGATTGACACTGACTTCTCGTCCAGCCACGCAAGAACAAGCTTGGAGTGCATATGCCGAAGGGCGTGACATGGCAGTGAAGCTTAAACCTGCTGCACATCCCATTGGTACTACACTTGAAGTCCTTGACCTGTTTTTCAACACACCAGCAAGACGCAAGTTTTTACGTACTGAGAAAACGGAATTCACTCATATTGATGAGCTATTAAAACGGATCGCCTTGAGCCGTTTTGACGTCTCGATCAACCTGAAGCACAACGGTAAGTTAGTAAGGCAGTACCGTGCTGCAAAGACCGATGCGCAAACAGAGAAGCGAATAGCAGCCGTGTGTGGAGCACCATTTGTGCGCAATATGCTTAAGATTGAGTTGCAGCATAATGATTTGAAATTACATGGCTGGATTACCACCCCGGAAGGTGCCAGAGCTCAAAGTGATCTGCAATATTGCTATGTGAATGGTCGTATGATGAAAGACAAACTCATCAATCATGCGATTCGTCAAAGCTACGAAAACAGTCTAGCCCCAGAGCAGTTTGCTGCTTATATCTTGTTTATTGATATCGACCCTCATCAAGTGGACGTGAATGTGCATCCTGCAAAACATGAAGTTCGCTTTCATCAAGCTCGTCTGGTTCACGACTTTATATACCAAGCTCTGAGTGATGCTTTGGTTCAGGCTAAGTCTATTGACGCTCAGCCAGTTTCTCCAGCAGCTTTTAGCACATCGGCTAACAGTCAAAATGAAGCAAAAGTCACCGCACACCGAGAGCCGGAGCAAACATCGAGAATTGATGTCGACGATGCTACGCTTAGTGCTGTGGAAAGCATACCTGCCTATCCTGGTAGAGCGGATTATCAAAGACGTGATAGTCAATCAGAGTATGCTGTGCAAAGTACTTCGGTAGGTCATGAAATTGCAGAGCATTCTCCTCGTAGCGACTGGGTATCTGAGCGTGGTGCGAAGACTTCTAGCAATAAGAGTTCGGCTCGTGTCATAGAAAAAGCGCCAACGGCCGACGAAGTTCGAGTCTATCAGGAGTTGATGCAAACGCCCGATATTGAAACTAACGTCCATCAGTTGCCTGAACCTGAAATGCAAAAGCCAAACCAGATAGACGTGAATATTGAGCGAATTGGTAAGGCCATTGCCATTGTCGAACAATGTTATGTGCTAGTGAAGGCGGAGCCCATTTGCGCGGTGGTGTCTTTGCGCCGGGCTGACTTTTACAAACTGTTCGCTCAATTGAGCCCAAAAACAAGTGCGTTGACCATGCAGCCACTGTTGGTGCCACTCTCATTGAAAGTCAATGAAGGGCAATTAAAAGCGGTTGAGACTCATGAGCAGCTTATGTTGAACTTTGGAATCGATATTAAGGTACGCAATAAACAAACTGCAATGGTGATGGGGGTGCCTTCACCATTAAGGCAGCAAAATTTGCAATTGTTAATTGATGAAATGCTGTCATACTTGGCAACCCTTGAGCAGCATGATCAAACCACCAGTCAGTTAAGCCTTTGGTTAGCGAAAAAAGTGCTGCAAGTGAAAAGTAGCTACACTTTATCTGAATCCGTTCAGTTGCTTGGCAACCTTGAACAGCTCTACGAAGGTCAGCTACCGTTAAGCGACCCTAAATTTGTTCGACCTGTCGATTTTACGGCCACAATTGCAGCATTTTCATCATGAATCAAAAATTACCACTCGTTTTGTTTTTAATGGGTCCAACCGCATCCGGTAAGACCGACTTAGCCATTCGTCTTCGTCAGCAATACCCTGTGGAGATCATCAGTGTTGATTCAGCCTTAATATACAAGGGCATGGATATTGGTACCGCAAAGCCAGATGCCGATGAGCTTGCACTAGCGCCACATCGCTTAATCGATATTTTGGATCCAGCAGAGGCGTATTCTGCGGCGGATTTTAGACGCGATGCTTTGAACGAAATTGCCAAAATTCACGCTGAAGGTAAGATCCCGCTGCTGGTTGGTGGCACAATGCTGTACTTTAAAGCACTATTACAAGGCCTATCGCCGTTACCTGCAGCGAACCCGGAAATCCGCAAACAGATCGAGCAAGAAGCCACAGAAAAAGGGTGGCAAGCACTTCATAATGAACTTCGAGCGATAGATCCTGTCTCAGCAGAGAGGATACATCCAAATGATCCTCAGCGACTATCACGTGCGCTTGAAGTGTATCGTATCTCTGGTAAGTCATTGACAGAATTGACTGAAACCAAAGGCGAGCCTTTACCATTTCGTGTTAAACAATTTGCGGTAGCGCCCAAAGATCGTGCTTTGTTACATAAACGAATTGAATTGCGCTTTGAGAAAATGATACAAGCAGGCTTTGAAGATGAAGTCAAAGCGTTATATGCTCGTGAAGATCTTCACCCAGATCTGCCGTCTATTCGTTGTGTCGGATATCGTCAGATGTGGGAATATTTGGACGGAGAGAGCACTTTAGATGACGCGATCTTTCGCGGGATCTGTGCGACTCGCCAATTGGCCAAGCGTCAAATCACCTGGTTAAGGAGTTGGGATGATTTGGTTTGGTTAGACAGCGAACATGTTGAGGATTCAATGAAAACTCTCACAGATGCCATAGCATCTGATGGCATTAACTGTGTATAATGTGGTCGCTTTTGCGTATTTGTACCCAAAAAGGAACTGAGTTTTGTTTTCAAAGGCAATAGTTGTTCTATGATTATAAAACTAAGGGGTATTTCATTGGTTTAGCTCAGATGCAAAGGCAGCACCTAACATTGCAGTGCACCAATAGCTAAATAATTAAAACTACAATATTAATATAAGGAAAATAAAAATGGCTAAGGGGCAATCTCTTCAAGACCCATTCCTAAATGCACTACGTCGCGAGCGTATTCCAGTATCAATCTACCTTGTAAACGGGATCAAGCTACAAGGTCAAATTGAGTCTTTCGATCAGTTTGTGATCCTTTTGAAAAACACCGTAAATCAAATGGTTTATAAGCATGCGATTTCTACGGTTGTTCCAGCTCGTGCGGTTAGCCATCATAGTGGTGAGCGTCCAGCTGGTGATCGTCAACAAGAGAAATCTGACGATTAATACCGAATTTAATAAAACAAGACAATTAAATAGGAGTTGGTAGCTTGTTTGACCGTTATGAATCGGGGGAGCAAGCTGTACTTGTTCATATCAACTTCACGCAAGAAGGTGAGTGGGAAGATCTTAGCGAATTTGAGATGCTCGTATCTTCTGCAGGCGTTAATGCGTTACAGGTAGTAACCGGAAGCCGGCAGTCCCCTCACCCGAAATACTATGTTGGAGAAGGTAAAGCTCAGGAGATTGCGCAGACAGTGCAGTTAACTGGTGCTGACATTGTGATTTTTAATCACGCCCTTTCTCCTGCCCAAGAGCGTAATTTAGAAAGTCTGTGTAAATGTCGAGTCTTGGATCGCACTGGTCTGATCCTCGACATTTTTGCTCAGCGAGCACGTACCCACGAAGGTAAGTTGCAAGTAGAGCTAGCACAGTTGCGTCACATATCGACTCGATTGATTCGAGGTTGGACGCACCTTGAAAGGCAAAAAGGTGGTATTGGTTTACGTGGTCCCGGCGAAACTCAGTTAGAGACCGACCGTCGACTTCTGCGTGATCGAATTAAAGCGATTTTGCGTCGTCTAGAAAAAGTCGCAAAACAGCGTGAACAAGGCAGACGAGCCCGAAACAGAGCTGAAATCCCAACGATTTCCCTAGTAGGTTATACCAACGCGGGCAAATCAACACTGTTTAACCGTATTACTGAAGCAGGGGTGTATGCTGCTGACCAGTTATTCGCAACACTCGACCCCACTTTAAGAAAAATACAACTAGCGGACGTCGGTCCGGCTATCCTTGCGGATACGGTAGGATTTATCCGTCATCTACCGCATGATTTAGTCGCGGCATTTAAGGCAACACTGCAAGAAACGCAGGAAGCTGACATTTTGTTACATGTTGTCGATGCCAGTGATGACCGATTTCGTGAGAATATTCAAGCTGTTCATGACGTGCTAGAAGAGATAGATGCACATGAAGTGCCTTCTCTCGTTGTGATGAATAAAATAGATAATCTAGATGGCCAACGTCCACGTATAGAACGTAATGGCGAAGGAATTCCGAGAGCCGTTTGGGTTTCTGCCATGGAAGGGCAAGGAATCGAACTGTTGTTCGAAGCGCTAACAGAGCGCTTAGCGAGCCAAATGGTTCAATATCAATTGCGAATTCCGCCGCAGTTTCAAGGGCGATTTCGTAGTACATTTTTCCAGATGAATTGTATTCAACGTGAAGAATACGACGAAGAAGGTAACTTGTTGATTGATATTCGGATGCAACAAGTAGATTGGTCTAGACTTGAAAAAAGAGAAGGGGCAGTTTTGAGTGACTTTATAGTTACTTAAAGGACTGCTACAGTATAACGTCATACTAAATGATGGAGCTTCCTAATGGCGTGGAATGAGCCTGGTAATAACAATGGAAACAACGGCCGCGATAAAGACCCATGGGGTAATAACAATCGTGGTGACCGGAACTCCGGTGGTCGTGATCAAGGACCGCCTGATTTAGATGAAGTCTTTAATAAGCTGAGTCAGAAAATCGGTGGTAAGTTTGGTAAACGTGGTGGTAATGGTGGCCCATCAATTGGCGGTGGTGGTAGTGCAATAGGCTTTGGTGTCATTGCATTAATCGCAGTCGCTATTTGGTTCTTTTCTGGCTTCTATACCATTAGTGAAGGTGAGCGAGGTGTCGTTCTCCGTCTCGGTAAATTCGATCGAATCGTCGACCCAGGTCTGAACTGGCGTCCTCGCTTTATCGACGAATACCAACCTGTTAACGTGCAAGCAATTCGCTCGCTACGTGCATCAGGTACCATGCTGACAAAAGACGAAAACGTAGTTTCAGTTTCAATGGACGTACAGTACCGCGTCTCTGATCCATACAAGTATCTGTTTGTTGTCACTAACGCTGATGACAGCTTAAGCCAAGCAACTGACTCGGCTCTACGTGCAGTAATCGGTGATTCACTGATGGATAGTATCCTGACCAGTGGTCGTCAACAGATTCGTCAAAGCACTCAAGAAACGCTGAATGAGATCATTGATAACTACGATATGGGTCTGTCCATCGTTGACGTCAACTTCCAGTCAGCTCGTCCACCAGAGCAAGTTAAAGATGCATTTGATGATGCGATCGCTGCTCGAGAGGATGAAGAGCGTTTCATTCGAGAAGCAGAAGCGTACAAAAACGAGATTATTCCTAAAGCGACAGGTCGTTCTGAGCGTTTGAAGAAAGAAGCTCAAGGTTATTCCGAGAGAATAACCAACGAAGCGCTAGGTCAAGTTGCTCAGTTTGAAAAACTACTCCCAGAATATCAAGCGGCGCCTGAGGTTACTCGTAACCGTCTGTACCTAGATACGATGGAAGAAGTGTACTCAAATACATCTAAGGTTCTTATTGACTCTGAATCAAGTGGTAACCTGTTGTACTTGCCTATCGATAAGCTAGCAGGTCAAGAAGGTACATCTAAGTCACGTAAGCCAAAGGAAACATCGGCTTATGAACAGATTCAATTAGATCCGTCGGCCAGCGATACTTCTTCAAGCAACAATACGTCTCGCAATAACTCGACGCGTCAAGGGAGATACTAATAATGCGTAAATTGATGATACCAGTATTAGTCGTTGCCTTAGCATTGATGCTGATGTCTTTGTTCGTCATCCCTGAAGGTGAGCGTGGCATCGTAATTCGATTTGGTCGTGTTCTTACCGATGACAACCAAGTATCTCGCATCTACGAACCTGGTTTGCATTTCAAGATGCCACTGTTCGATCGAGTGAAAACATTGGACGCACGTATCCAGACAATGGATGGCCGCGGTGACCGTTTCGTAACGTCAGAGAAAAAAGACGTCATTATCAACACTTATGTTAAGTGGAAGATTGAAGATTTCCGTCAATACTATCTGGCAACGGGTGGCGGTAATGCTCTTACTGCGCAAGCGCTTTTAGAACGTAAGGTTACCGATGTGCTACGTTCTGAAATCGGTGCTCGTGAGATCAAGCAGATTGTTTCTGGTCCTCGTAACAACGATGTACTTCCTGAAAGTGCAGACAGTGAAGAAGTCACCACTGAAGCGGCTAAGCAAGCTCTAGAGATTGATGGCGAACGCGATAAGATCATGAGCAACGTGCTTCGCGATACCCGTGAAAGCGCGATGAAAGATTTAGGTGTTCGTGTTGTTGACTTCCGTATGAAGAAAATCAACCTTCCTGATGAAATCAGTGAATCGATTTATCGTCGTATGCGTGCTGAGCGTGAGTCAGTAGCTCGTAAGCACCGTTCTCAAGGTCGTGAGAAAGCAGAAGTTATTCGTGCTCAAGCTGAGCTAGAAGTGGCAACACTATTGGCTGAAGCAGACAAAACAGCTCGTGTAACTCGAGGTGGTGCAGACGCAAAAGCAGCAGCTATCTACTCTTCGGCGTATAACAAAGACCCAGAGTTCTTTAGCTTCCTACGTTCACTATCGGCGTATAAGACGTCATTCTCTGACAAGAGCGATATCTTAGTTCTTGATCCTAAGAGTGAGTTCTTCCGTTACATGAACGATATGAACGGCGCTCCAGTTAAATAATCTTACGCTATACCGTAATAGGGCTCCTCAAGGGAGCCCTATTTTTTGGGAGAAAAACAATGTCACAGTCGTTATGGATTGCCTTGGGTTTAGTGTTAGTTGTCGAAGGACTAGGACCCCTACTTGCCCCGCGAGGTTGGCGAAACATGGTTTCCCAATTAGCTCAGCAGCCTGATGAGAATTTAAGAAGAATCGGCGGCTGTCTTGTTGTGGCAGGTGCTGTAATTACCTTCATGATGCTAAACTAGCCACAATATCGTTTTTTTATTAGCCAGCATCAGTCACTTACCACAAAGCGGGATTCCAATGCTTAAAAAATGACTGCAAATTTGTGATTTCGATGCTAGAATCCTTTTTTAACTAGCAATCAGATTTGGAAAGATGGGTAATAACGTAGTCGTTCTGGGCACCCAATGGGGTGACGAAGGTAAAGGTAAAATCGTAGACCTTTTAACTGAAGATGCAAAGTACGTGGTTCGCTACCAAGGCGGTCACAATGCAGGTCACACTCTAGTCATTAACGGTGAAAAAACCGTTCTTCATTTGATTCCATCAGGCATTCTTCGCGATAACATTAAGTGTGTTATTGGTAATGGTGTTGTTCTTTCACCAGAAGCACTTCTTAAAGAAATGAAGCCTCTAGAAGAACGTGGTATTCCGGTTCGCGAGCGTCTTTTCGTTTCTGAAGCTTGTCCTCTAATTCTTCCTTACCACATTGCTATTGACCAAGCGCGTGAAATCGCTCGTGGTAATAAAGCAATTGGTACAACTGGTCGTGGTATCGGTCCAGCATACGAAGACAAAGTTGCACGTCGCGGTCTACGCGTTGGTGATCTTTTCGATAAAGAAGTCTTCGCTGAGAAGCTAAAAGAAGTCATGGAGTTCCATAACTTCCAACTAGAGCACTTCTACAAAGCAGACACAGTAAGCTATGACGAAGTTCTAGAACAATGCATGGGTTATGCAGACCTTCTAACTTCAATGGTTATTGATGTAACTGATGAACTTGATGCAGCGCGTAAACGTGGTGACAAGATCATGTTCGAAGGTGCTCAAGGTACGCTTCTAGATATCGACCACGGTACATACCCTTATGTAACGTCTTCAAACACTACCGCTGGCGGTGTTGCGGCAGGTTCAGGTTTTGGTCCTCGTCATATCGGTTACATTCTAGGTATTACTAAAGCTTACTGTACTCGTGTTGGTTCAGGTCCATTCCCGACAGAGCTTTACGATGGCCTAGATAAGCAAGACCCAGTAGGTAAGCACCTTGGTGATGTTGGTCACGAGTTCGGTGCTACAACAGGTCGTCTACGTCGTACTGGTTGGTTTGATGCCGTAGCAATGCGTCGTGCAGTACAAATCAACTCTATCTCAGGTTTCTGTCTAACTAAACTAGACGTGCTTGACGGTCTAGAAGAGCTGAAAATCTGTACTGGTTACAAGATGAAAGATGGCTCTATCTTGGAAGTTTCTCCAATGGCTGCTGAAGCTTTTGAAGAAGCAACACCAATTTACGAAACTATGCCTGGTTGGTCTGAAACAACATTTGGTGCAACGTCTATCGAGCAACTTCCTCAAGCCGCTCTAGACTACATCAAGCGTATTGAAGAACTGACAGGCGTACCAGTAGATATTATCTCTACAGGTCCAGATCGTAACGAAACGATCATTAAGGTTCAGCCATTCGAGGCTTAATCGATTGAAAGTTCTAAAAAGCCAGCATTTACGCTGGCT
Source organism: Vibrio mediterranei (assembly GCF_013364395.1). Classification (NCBI taxonomy): domain Bacteria; kingdom Pseudomonadati; phylum Pseudomonadota; class Gammaproteobacteria; order Vibrionales; family Vibrionaceae; genus Vibrio; species Vibrio mediterranei. The sequence continues at coordinate 127,084 of NZ_JABXGK010000001.1, forward strand.
TTTTTTATTGGTGATGAACATTGAGCAAATGTGATCTTGTGCCAAGGTTTTGACGTCTTTGAACTTCAGCTATTCAAAAGTGGCAATATATTGCCACTTTTCCCATTTTTTCTCTAAAGCGAGGCGAGTAACTGCCGATAAAAGTTAAACCATCCATAAGCGTTGGTTGGCTTTGGTACTTGCGTATGAGGAGTAGTTACACAGTGATTAAGCGACACAAACTAGCAGCACTTGTTTGCATGGCGCTACTTGGCTCTGTAAAAACACTTCACGCCAAAGAAGTGGGGGCTCCGATCCCTATCTATTCTGAAGATGAACTGATTGGTTTAATTGAAGAAAATCGACATCTAGCTCGAGTCAAAGCAGATAACTGTCAGCTGGTTGAAGATATTATGGCGCGCGCGACCCGCATCAACTTACCTTCCTATGAATTTCTTTATGGCGATATGCTTGCTTGGGGTGTTTGTGTGCCTCAAGATGTTGAGTTGGGTCTGTACTACATGGAAAATGCAGCCCATCAAGGATTACCGGTAGCGCTTGAACAGCTAGGCCGCTATTACTCTCGTGGTACTTTTGTGCAGCAAGATAAAGAGCGAGCCATTCCCTATTTTAGAGAAGCGGCGTCAATGGGCAATATTGATGCGAGGATTCAACTTGCAGAATTGTTGCTTCGAGATTTTGGTAGCCCTCTGGACTACGAAGATGCATATCGTTGGCTCTACAACTCGGTGACTCCCGATAGTCGTAAGCATAAACGTATCTCTATGTTAAGACGTGGCTTAGAGCAACGTATGCCTGAAAACATTATCGCAAGGGCAAAGCGTCGAACGACGTTCTGGTAATCTTTCAGCAATACGAGAAATTCAAAGCATTTCTGTAGCTTATCTGCTCTGTCAGTTATAATCGACGTATCCCTCCTAAAATATAGGTCAGACTATGTCGAACAAGCCTAGCGATATCAAAGTAGACGACCCTTTTGCAGAAAGAGAGTCCCAAAACTACGACAACCCAATTCCAAGCCGAGAATTCATCACCGATTTCTTAGAAAGCGTTAATGTACCAATGAACAGAAATGATCTGTTTGAAGCATTAGGGCTTGAAGGCGAAGAGCATTATGAAGGGCTGCGTCGTCGTTTACGTGCTATGGAGCGTGATGGCCAGTTGGTCTTTACTCGACGCCAGTGTTATGCCTTACCAGATAAATTAGAAATGATTAAAGGCTATGTCATAGGTCATAAAGATGGACATGGCTGGGTGAGACCTGAAGGAAGCATGAATAAGGACAATGATGTTCTGCTTCCTCATCACCAAATGCGTACACTATTGCATGGCGATTTTGTATTAGTACAGCCATCTGGCACCGATAAACGTGGTCGAAAGGAAGGGCGACTCGTACGTGTGTTGGAAGAGCGCAAGACGCAAGTCGTAGGCCGATTTTTCCTAGAATACGGTTACGCCTATGTCGTTGCTGATGATTCTCGTATTAGCCAAGATATCCTAATCCCGAACGAACACCGAGGCGGTGCCCGAATGGGCAATGTTGTTGTGGTTGAAGTGACTGACCGCGGCAGCCGATCTCGTGGAATGATGGGGCAAGTAGTTGAAGTGCTCGGCGAGAACATGGCGCCTGGCATGGAAACCCAAATAGCAATTCGCACTCATCAAATTCCTCATGAGTGGCCAGCTGAAGTTGAAAAGCAAGTTCAGCAATTTGGCGAATTTGTACCTGAAGAGGCTAAAAAGGGCCGCGTCGATCTACGCGAGTTGCCTCTTGTCACGATTGATGGTGAAGATGCTCGTGACTTTGATGATGCCGTCTACTGTGAACGTAAAAAAAGTGGTGGTTGGCGCTTATGGGTTGCGATCGCGGATGTCAGCTATTATGTTCGTCCGGATTCCCCTCTAGATAAAGAATCCATCATACGTGGTAACTCTGTTTATTTCCCATCTCAGGTGGTTCCTATGTTACCTGAGGTATTGTCGAACGGATTGTGTTCGCTTAACCCTCAAGTAGACCGTTTATGTATGGTGTGCGAAATGACCATTTCGGAAACGGGCAAACTTTCAGGTTATAAGCATTACGAAGCTGTGATGAACTCTCATGCTCGCCTGACCTATAACAAAGTGAGTGATATTTTAGAGGGTAACGAAGAGTTACGTGAACGCTATAGTGCGTTAGTGTCACACTTGCATGAGCTCCACAATATGTATCAAGTGCTGAAAGAGGCACGTGACTATCGTGGTGCAATTGAGTTCGAAACAGTAGAAACCAAATTTATCTTCAATGCAGAGCGTAAAATTGACCGCATCGAACCTGTGATTCGCAATGATGCCCATAAGATCATCGAAGAATGTATGATATTGGCAAACATTGCTTCCGCTTCTCTGGTTGAGAAAGCCAAAGAGCCGGCCCTGTATCGCATTCACGAGACTCCGGGAGAGGAAAGACTGCAAGGCTTTAGAGATTTCTTGGGGGAGCTTGGCTTAGATTTATCTGGTGGTTTAGACCCGTCACCAACGGATTACGCTGAGCTGATTCGAAAAATCCAGCAGCGCCAAGACAAAGAGTTGATCCAGACCATGCTATTACGCTCAATGAAGCAAGCGGTGTATAACGCAGATAATGCAGGTCACTTTGGGTTAGCGCTCAAACGCTATGCGCACTTTACTTCTCCAATCCGTCGTTATCCTGACTTGTTGCTGCATCGAGCGATTAAGTATCTAATTGCTAAGCAAGAAGGTCGCAACACCGATCGATGGACACCAACCGGTGGCTACCATTATTCCTTCGATGATATGGACTTCTATGGTGAGCAATGTTCGATGACAGAGCGCCGAGCGGATGATGCGACACGTGATGTGGCAGATTGGCTCAAGTGTGAGTACATGCAAGACCATGTTGGCGAAGTTCTTGATGGTGTTATTGCGAATGTCACCGGTTTTGGGTTCTTTGTACGTTTAACGGAATTGCACATTGATGGTTTGGTACATATTTCCTCACTTGCTAATGACTACTATCAGTTTGATCCAATAGGTCAAAGACTTATCGGTGAAAGCTTTGGTGCGATTTATCGATTAGGTGATGCGGTAAAAGTAAAAGTGCTGGCGGTTAACCTTGATGAGAAGAAAATAGACTTTGAATTAGAGGAAACAAGTCGTAAGCTACGCGGCAAAGGAAAAACGGCTAAAAAACGTGTTGCTGAAGCTGAGAAGAAAAAAGCGAAGGCAAAACAACGTGTCGCAGAAGTAAGAGGTAAGCGAGGCGCAAAAGCTAAGCCTCTTGTCGAAGCAACGAAAAGGCCTGACGGACAAGAAGACGTATTGCCGCATAAGCGCAAAAAGTCCAAAGCCGAAAAAGCTCGCAAGAACAAAGCGCGCAGTAAAGCGGGTCGAGCGAAGAAAAAATAGAATTCAAGGTTAAACCATGAGTAACGAATTTATCTACGGCATACATGCTGTGAAAGCTGTATTGGAAAGAGATCCAGTACGTTTTATAGAAGCGTACGTATTAAAGGGGCGTCAAGATGAGCGCTTGATGCCAGTGCTGAATGAATTGACTCAAATTGGTGTGTCGATTCAGCAAATGAACCGTAAGACGCTTGATGACAAAGCACGTGGTGCCAATCATCAGGGAATCATTGCGAAAGTAAAACCAGCTAAGCAGCTCAATGAGAATGATCTAGACAGTATTCTAAGCCAGCATGCTCAGCCACTATTGCTAATTCTTGATGGTGTGACTGACCCTCATAATTTGGGTGCTTGTTTACGTAATGCCGATGCGGCAGGTGTTGCTGCTGTTATTGTGCCGAAAGATCGCTCTGCGCCATTAACGGCCACTGTCAGTAAAGTGGCCTGTGGTGCCGCCGAGACCGTTCCTTTGGTTCGCGTAACTAACCTCGCTCGTACAATGCGATCATTGCAAGAGCAAGGAATCTGGATTGCAGGGACTGCTGGGGAAGCTACTCACGATATCTACCAAGCGAAACTTGATGGACCTTTAGCGATTGTTATGGGTGCGGAAGGTGACGGTATGCGCCGTTTAACTCGTGAGACGTGTGACGATCTGATTAAAATTCCAATGGCGGGCTCGGTATCAAGTTTGAACGTTTCGGTAGCATCGGGGATTTGTTTATTTGAAGCGGTACGCCAACGCGCGCTTTAGTGATTTAGCAGGACTTATAGATAATCCAAAAGCCCCAGCATTACGCAGGGGCTTTCTTATATCTGGACAATCAGTAATGAGGAGGGGGCGTTTCTTCTGAAGGATCGGCAAGGTTGGACGTATCCATATTTTTCACTTTACCAACAACATACTTCATTTGATCTTGCATTTTACTGATCAGTAGCTGTTGTTGAGTTAAGGCGTCATTGAGCTCTTCGATGGTCTGCTCTTGGAATGCCATTTTGCATTCCATATCGTTAATTCTCTCTTCGAGAGCCTGAACTTCTTTATTACTCATAATCTCTACTCACTCAAATTCCAAGCCTGCACAACACCGGCAGAAGAGGCTGAGAGGACGCGTTGGTTGCTCTCAAAAGCGGCATCATACACTACTCCTCGAGGCGGACGAACATCTTTTAACATCTCAACTTCGAAGCCTTCTATCCGTTTACCAGATTGCGTGTCCCAGATGACCATTCTAGAAGAGGGAGAGCCGGTGACTAAACGAGTGCCGTCATCGGAAAAGCGCGCAGAGGAGAAGATAAGCTGTCGAGTCCAGCTGCTTAGCTGACTGACCTCTTTGCCAGTTTTCAGATCCCAAATAATGGCATTATTTCCACTACCTGAAGTGAGGGCGTATAAACCATCGCGTTGTAGTTCCACTGTGCCGACCCGTTGCTCATGTTCAAATTGCTGTAATATTTGACCAGATTCGGTGCTCCAGAAGTAAGCATTATGGTCGTTGCCTCCTGATAGTGCGTATTTTCCATTAGGCGATAGTGAAACAGAATTCACTTTTTCTACGTGAGCGAGGAACTCTAGGCGTCTTCCAGTGACTAAATCGATGAATATGGCTTTACCATTACTGAGACCAATAAGCACTTCATCGCCATTATCGCCCAAAGCGATGTCTTGTATGAGTCCGTCAGAGATAGACCAAAGTCCGGTAGATTGAGACCAGGCTAAATCCCAGACGGCGAAGTTGGTTTGTGTGGCAGTGACAGCAAAGCGGCCATTATCGCTAAAACGAATGAGGGAAATAATATTCTGCTCAGGATCTTGAATGCCCAAGCGAGCTAACAGTTTGTTTTGGTTGAGGTCCCATAGCTGAAGGTGCTGCTGCTTGGAGTAAAGCAAGGCGAATCTGGCATCGCGGCTTAACGCAATGGCACTGGTTCCCTCTAGCGCTAGGTCCCATTGTCTCTCTGAATCACTGGAGAAAAAGCAGCCATTTAACAGGCTGATGACAATTAACCACAGCACAGAATGAGATATTATTCGCATCATTAGCGTTATTCCACGTTGAGTCTTGAGTTTAAGCTAGTATATTTAAAGCTTGAGCTATGTAGAAATAGTTACTAGATTGAGATAGTTACGCATGCTGCGCTGAAAGACAAGTTTAATAAGTATGAGTAGGCGTTGAATTCCATAATCGGAGAATTAAATGAAATCACTATTTAAAGTGTCGCTACTTGCTGCGACAGTAATGTTGGCAGTCGGTTGTCAAAAAGAAGAACCAAAAGCAGAGCCAGCGGCGCAAGAGCAAGTTCAAGCGGAGACAGGCAAAGCGGTTCACTTTAAGACAGAAGATGATAAAGCAGCTTACGCAATCGGCGTTTCTTTCGCTAACTACCTAAGCACGAGCATTGAAAAACCGGCTGAGTTTGGCATCGAGCTGAAGAAAGAACTGGTTCTTAAAGGTATAGAACAAGCGTTTGCGGGTAAAGCTGAACTGACAGAAGATGAAATTCGTGCTGCACTGGAAGGTTTAGACAAGCGTGTTGCTGAAACTATGCAGAAGCAATCAGAAGAAAAAGCGGCTGCAGCTAAGAAAGCTGGTGACGATTTCCGTGCTGAATTCGAGAAACAAGATGGTGTGACTAAAACAGACTCTGGCTTACTGTACCAAGTAGAAACAGAAGGTACTGGTGCGCAACCAAAAGAGACTGACACAGTAGAAGTACACTACAAAGGTACTTTGATTGACGGCACTCAATTTGATAGCTCATACGATCGTGGTCAACCAGCGACATTCCCGCTTAACCGTGTTATTCCAGGTTGGACTGAAGGTGTTCAGCTAATGAAAGTGGGTTCTAAATACAAGTTCGTTATCCCACCAGAGTTAGCTTATGGCGAGCAAGACACACCAACGATTCCTGCGAACTCTACATTGGTATTTGAAGTAGAGCTGCTAAAAATCGATGGCGATGACGCTCAAGCAACTCAATAATTAATGCAATGAACGATAAAGACTCACTACGGTGGGTCTTTTTTTAGTTTGATGAAAGCCACGGTAGATAAAAAACTGCACTTTTTTTGCCCTAAATCACTTGTTAGAGACATACTTAGAGGTCAGCTTCAAATTTTCTGATAAACTTACGGTAATTTTTTTAAGTTATCTCTAGGGTCAAAGTACAGTGACTGAAATTACCAATCCCGATGAGCTGCTTGAAATGGAGTCAGTCGATGTGGCGCCATTTAGCGAGCATGACAAAATCATCCTTAAGTCCTATGAGGCCGTGGTCGATGGATTAGCGAGTTTAATTGGTCCATTTTGTGAAATCGTTCTGCACTCACTGGAGTCGTTAAATACTTCCGCGGTGAAAATTGCCAACGGTGAAAATACAGGGCGTCAAGTTGGCTCACCAATAACCGACCTAGCTCTTAAGATGCTCAAAGATATCGAAGGCTCTGAGCGTAACTTCTCTCGCTCATACTTCACTCGCGCTAAAGGTGGCGTGCTGATGAAGTCGATTACTATTGCGATTCGCAATGGTGATAATCGTGTCATTGGTTTGCTGTGTATTAACGTGAACTTAGATGCGCCATTCTCGCAAATCCTTCAATCTTTTATGCCTACACAAGATGCAAAAGATGCCGCATCTTCAGTGAACTTTGCCAGTGATGTAGAAGAGCTAGTAGACCAAACCGTAGAACGCACTATCGAAGACATCAATGCGGATAAATCGGTATCGAACAATACTAAGAACCGCCAGATTGTTATGGAGCTCTACGACAAAGGTATTTTTGATATTAAAGATGCGATAAATCGTGTCGCAGATCGTCTCAATATCTCAAAACACACCGTTTATCTCTATATCCGTCAGCGTAAGACTGAGGACGAATAACGTGTCTGCGTTAACCTATACATTAGTTATCAATGGATCGGTTTATGGGACTCAGTCTGCACGTAACGCGTTGCTCTTTGCTAAGGCTCTTATTGCTAGAGGACATAAGCTAGTGAGTGTGTTCTTTTATCAGGATGGGATTCACAATGCGTCGCGCCTTGTGGTACCTGCGAATGATGAGCTAGATTTGACAGCTGAGTGGCAGAGTTTGGCACAAGATTATGGTGTACGCTTAGAAACGTGCGTTGCCGCCTCTTTGCGACGTGGTGTCTTGGGTGTTGACGAAGCCTCACAACATACGCGCGATGTCGATAACTTAGCTCAAGGCTTTGAACTCGCGGGGTTGGGTAGCCTCGCCAGCGCTATGTTAACGCAAGACAGGGTGGTGCAGTTTTGACAACACTAGCGTTTGTATTTAACTCATTACCACATTCAACAGCAAAAGGGCGTGAAGGACTAGATGCACTGTTGGCGACATCAGCGTTTACTGAAGACATCAAAGTATTCTTTGTTGGCGCAGGTGTTAATCAGCTCAGACAAAACCAACACAGTGCCGACGTGTTATCACGTGACTACATCAGCGCATTTAAGCTGATGGAGTTGTATGACATTGAAGACGTCTTTGTCTGCGAGCAGAGTATGCTGCAATATCAGCTAGACTCCGAGCAACTGGTTATTGGTGCACAAGTAGTTGAAACGGGTGAAATTGCCAAACAGTTGAGTCTTTGTCATAAAGTATTAACGTTCTAGGTCTCCCTTTATGCTTCATATCATCAAAACCGAAATTGGCTACCAACAAGCACTTTGCTATTTATCGCAAGATGACCAAGTAATTTTGGTCGAAAATGCGTGTTATTTAATCACTGACAAAAACTTAACGTTACCTTCGGCATGTTTCGTGTTGCAACCGGATCTTAGTGCCAGAGGGTTGATGTCTCTAGTATCAGAATCAACTCAAGTTGTGGATTTTAATGGGTTTGTTGAACTCACCGAACGACATGTTAATAGTACTACTTGGGAGTAGTCGTTTCATATCGCTTGCTGTAAACATGAAAACCCGGCAGTTAATCTAAAAAAGATCTGTATATTTCTTGACACACCTCCCACTGCTGCATAGAATTTTGCGTCCCTAATTGCCATTGGCGGTTAGGGCTAGATTTTTCACAAAGCTTACTTTCAAGTAAATCAGGAGCTAGTTAATGGCAACTATTAACCAGTTGGTACGTAAGCCTCGTGCAAAGCAAGTTGTTAAAAGCAACGTGCCTGCACTAGAAGCGTGCCCACAAAAACGTGGTGTATGTACTCGTGTTTACACTACTACACCTAAAAAACCTAACTCAGCACTTCGTAAAGTATGTCGTGTTCGTCTAACGAACGGCTTCGAAGTGACTTCGTACATCGGCGGTGAAGGTCACAACCTTCAAGAGCACAGTGTTGTTCTAATCCGTGGTGGTCGTGTTAAAGACCTTCCGGGTGTACGTTACCACACTGTTCGCGGCGCACTAGACTGTGCTGGCGTAAATGACCGTAAACAAGGTCGTTCTAAGTACGGTGTGAAGCGTCCTAAGTCTTAATGGATTCCGTTAAGTAAGGCCAAACACTAAATTATTTTTAATTTTTGAAGAAACTGTAAAGTTTTGGATAACCTGAAGAAGACAACGGAGAATATCCATGCCACGTCGTCGCGTAATTGGTCAGCGTAAGATCCTTCCAGATCCTAAGTTCAAATCTGAATTGCTGGCAAAGTTCGTTAACATCCTTATGGTTGACGGAAAGAAATCTACTGCAGAGAAAATTGTTTACACTGCACTAGAAGCTATGGCTGAGAAGTCTGGTAAAGACCACTTAGCTGTATTTGAAGAAGCTCTTGAAAATGTTCGCCCAGCGGTAGAAGTTAAATCTCGCCGTGTAGGTGGTTCAACTTACCAAGTACCTGTAGAAGTTCGTCCGGTTCGCCGTAACGCACTTGCTATGCGTTGGTTGGTTGAAGCTGCGCGTAAGCGTGGTGAAAAATCTATGGCTCAACGCCTAGCTGCTGAAATGCTAGACGCGTCTGAGAACAAAGGTACTGCGGTTAAGAAACGTGAAGACGTTCACCGCATGGCTGACGCTAACAAAGCGTTTGCTCATTACCGCTGGTAATACCTTTTCAGTGCTGCGAGGTTCTCTCGCAGCACTTTTCTATACTCTAAGGTTAACCTTAGTAAGAGGATACAATCGTGGCTCGTAAAACTCCTATTGAGCGCTATCGTAATATCGGTATCGTTGCTCACGTAGATGCAGGTAAAACAACCACAAGTGAGCGTATTCTGTTCTACACTGGCCTTTCTCACAAAATCGGCGAAGTTCACGATGGTGCTGCAACCATGGACTGGATGGAGCAGGAGCAAGAGCGTGGTATCACTATCACATCTGCTGCTACTACTACCTTCTGGCGTGGTATGGAAGCACAATTCCAAGATCATCGCGTAAACATCATTGATACCCCTGGACACGTTGACTTTACTATCGAAGTAGAGCGTTCTTTGCGTGTGCTTGATGGTGCAGTGGTTGTATTCTGTGGCTCATCAGGTGTTGAACCTCAGTCTGAAACTGTATGGCGTCAAGCTGATAAATATCACGTTCCACGTATGGTATTTGTGAACAAGATGGACCGTGCAGGCGCAGACTTCCTACGCGTTGTGGACCAAATTAAAAATCGTCTTGGTGCGAACCCAGTTCCAATCCAATTAAACATTGGTGCAGAAGATGAGTTCAAAGGTGTCATCGACCTTATCAAGATGAAAGCAATCAACTGGAACGATGCCGATCAAGGCATGACCTTCACTTACGAAGAGATTCCAGCAGAACTGCAAGATGAAGCTGAAGAGTGGCGCAACAACATGGTTGAAGCCGCTGCAGAAGCAAGCGAAGAGTTGATGGATAAATACCTTGAAGAAGGCGAACTAACGGAAGCTGAAATCAAGGCGGGTCTGCGTACTCGTACACTAAATAACGAAATTGTACTCGCAACATGTGGTAGTGCATTTAAGAACAAAGGTGTGCAAGCGGTACTAGACGCGGTTATCGAATATCTTCCTTCTCCAGTAGACGTACCTGCGATTAAAGGTATCGACGATGATGAGAACGAAGTAGAGCGTCACGCGGACGACAACGAACCATTCGCTGCACTTGCATTTAAGATTGCAACCGACCCGTTTGTAGGCACTCTAGCGTTTATGCGCGTTTACTCAGGTGTCGTAAACTCGGGTGATGCTGTTTACAACTCAGTGAAGCAAAAGCGTGAACGCTTTGGCCGTATCGTTCAAATGCACTCAAATAAGCGCGAAGAAGTAAAAGAAGTTCGTGCGGGTGACATTGCAGCAGCGATTGGTCTGAAGGACGTAACAACAGGTGATACCCTGTGTGACCAGAACCACAAAGTGATTCTTGAGCGCATGGAATTCCCTGAGCCAGTTATTCAGATCGCGGTAGAGCCTCGCTCTCAAGCTGACCAAGAGAAAATGGGTATTGCGCTAGGTAAACTGGCAGCAGAAGACCCGTCGTTCCGTGTGGAAACCGATGACGAAACTGGCCAAACGCTAATTTCAGGTATGGGTGAGCTTCACCTAGACATCATCGTTGACCGTATGAAGCGCGAATTCAGTGTTGATTGCAACGTGGGTAAACCTCAAGTTGCGTACCGCGAAACAATTCGCGGCAGCACAGAAGTTGAAGGCAAATTTGTTCGCCAATCAGGTGGTCGTGGTCAATATGGTCACGTATGGCTTAAGCTTGAGCCATCTGAAGCGGGTGAAGGGTTTGTGTTCGTTGACGAGATCGTGGGTGGTGTGGTTCCTAAGGAATACATCAGCTCGGTATCGAAAGGTATCGAAGAGCAGATGAACAACGGTGTTCTTGCTGGCTATCCTGTACTGGATGTCAAAGCAACACTGTATGATGGCTCTTACCATGATGTCGACTCTAGCGAGATGGCGTTTAAGATCGCCGGCTCGATGGCCTTCAGAAAAGGTGCGCTTGAAGCACAACCTGTTCTGCTTGAGCCAATGATGAAGGTTGAAGTAACGACTCCAGAAGATTGGATGGGTGATGTTGTTGGTGACCTTAACCGTCGCCGCGGCATGATCGAAGGTATGGATGACGGCCACGCTGGCCTTAAGATCATCCGTGCACAAGTACCGCTCTCTGAGATGTTTGGTTACGCAACTGACTTGCGTAGTGCGACCCAAGGTCGTGCGTCATATTCGATGGAATTTAGCGAATACGCTGAGACTCCGAAGAATGTGGCGGATGCGATTATTGCACAGCGCAGCTAATCAGCTATTGTTTAGTAATGAATCTGTTGCGTTGAGTAAAATTGACGCATAAAATAGCAAATTCTGGCGCGCCCCGACAAAATTCGTTCTCGGGGCGAATCATAACTAGGAAGGAACACGATCGTGTCTAAAGAAAAATTTGAACGTACTAAACCGCACGTTAACGTTGGTACTATCGGCCACGTTGACCACGGTAAAACAACTCTAACTGCTGCAATCTGTACTACTCTAGCTAAAGTGTACGGCGGTGAAGCGAAAGACTTCGCATCTATCGATAACGCTCCAGAAGAGCGTGAGCGCGGTATCACAATCGCAACTTCTCACGTTGAGTACGACACTCCAACTCGTCACTACGCACACGTAGACTGCCCAGGACACGCGGATTATGTTAAAAACATGATCACTGGTGCTGCGCAAATGGACGGTGGTATCCTAGTTGTTGCTGCAACTGACGGCCCAATGCCTCAGACTCGTGAGCACATCCTACTAGGCCGTCAGGTTGGTATCCCTTACATCATCGTATTCATGAACAAGTGTGACATGGTTGATGATGAAGAGCTTCTAGAGCTAGTTGAAATGGAAGTTCGTGAACTTCTATCTGAGTATGATTTCCCAGGTGATGACCTACCAGTTATCCAAGGTTCTGCACTAGGCGCACTAAACGGCGAAGAGCAGTGGGAAGCGAAAATCGTTGAGCTTGCAGAAGCACTAGACTCTTACATCCCAGAGCCAGAGCGTGCAGTAGACCAACCGTTCCTACTACCAATCGAAGACGTATTCTCGATCCAAGGTCGTGGTACAGTTGTAACTGGTCGTATCGAGCGCGGTATCCTACGCGTAGGTGACGAAGTAGAAATCGTAGGTATCAAAGARACTACAACTACTACTTGTACTGGTGTTGAGATGTTCCGTAAGCTTCTTGACGAAGGTCGTGCTGGTGAGAACGTTGGTGCACTTCTACGTGGTACTAAGCGTGACGAAGTTGAGCGTGGTCAAGTTCTTGCAGCTCCTGGCTCAATCAACCCACACACTAARTTCGAGTCAGAAGTATACGTACTTTCTAAAGACGAAGGCGGCCGTCATACTCCGTTCTTCAAAGGCTACCGTCCACAGTTCTACTTCCGTACAACTGACGTAACTGGTGACATCTCTCTACCAGAAGGCGTAGAAATGGTAATGCCAGGTGACAACATCCAAATGCAAGTTGAGCTAATCGCTCCAATCGCAATGGACGAAGGTCTACGTTTCGCTATCCGTGAAGGTGGCCGTACAGTAGGTGCTGGTGTTGTTGCTAAGATCTTCGACTAATATTTAGTTGATAATCGCAATAAACATAAAAAGAGGAGCTTAGGCTCCTCTTTTTTTGTGCGACTAAATGTATTTCTTGTTCAGTGGGTTAGCTGATTGCTGCCAGTTCAACCAAAAATAGCACTAGTAATGCTAACAATTCTCGTTTATATTTATATCCGTGAATTGTTTAAGGTTGTATTATGTTTGTTTGTCTTTGCCACGGCATCTCTGATAAAAAACTGCGTAAGCTTGCTATCGAAGAGGGTATCAGCGATATGCGCACCATCAGAAAATGCACTTCTCTTGGCTCTCAATGTGGTAAGTGTGTCAAACAAGCTAAAGAAATCTTGAGCGAAACACAGACGCTTCAGCTTGCAAAAGTAAGCTAACCTCAAGACCTTCGTCTGGTCACTTTGACACCTCTCCAATAGGTTCTACAGTTATTAATGAGCCAAAGAGGAGGGTTTTGTCATGAAAGGCGATCCAATCATAATTCAACATCTCAATAAAATACTGGGCAATGAACTCGTTGCTATCAATCAATACTTCCTTCACGCAAGAATGTACAAAGACTGGGGGCTAAAGCATCTAGCCGATAAGGAATACCATGAATCTATCGATGAGATGAAACACGCAGATCATCTTATTGAACGTATATTATTTTTGGAAGGTCTACCCAACCTCCAGGACTTGGGGAAGCTCATGATCGGAGAAGACACCAAAGAGATGCTCGAGTGCGACCTTAAACTTGAGATGGATGCGATACCAGACTTAAAAGATGCTATTGCTTATGCAGAAGATACGCGCGATTTTGTCTCAAGAGATCTGTTCCAAGATATTCTCGAAGATGAGGAGGAGCATGTCGATTGGCTAGAGACTCAATTGGGACTAATTGAAAAAGTCGGTATAGAAAACTACTTACAAGCGCAGTTCGTCGACGAAGAATAATGACGCAAATGGTTTCCAAGGGCTTAAGCAACCAGCTTGAGCCCTTTTTAAATGACATTTCTGATTAATTTTCCCTCACCCCTTGCATACCTTTTTGTGATCTGTATAATGCGTCGCACTGGTTAAGCCAGTTGTGAACCAATGAGCAAAGAGGAGTAAGTGGATTACCTCGGTAAATCACTTAGTAACGTAGACTCAGCTTATGTTCGCAGTTAATACAATTAACCCGCTATCATTGATAGTAGGCTAATCGAAAATTAGCTGACAATGCGCTCAATTAGAGTGCTACGGTTTCACATAAATCAATCGGCATTCTCTCGCCTTCGCGAGTATGAGTGGCGATATTGTTTGTGTAATAATTAATTATTGGAGCTCTGTCTCATGCAGAACCAACGTATTCGTATCCGCCTAAAGGCTTTCGATTATAAACTAATCGATCAGTCTACTGCGGAAATCGTTGAAACAGCTAAGCGTACCGGCGCACAGGTTCGTGGTCCAATTCCACTACCTACTCGTAAAGAGCGTTTCACTGTTCTTATCTCTCCACACGTCAACAAAGATGCACGTGACCAGTACGAAATCCGTACTCACAAGCGTTTGATCGACATCGTTGAGCCAACAGACAAAACTGTTGACGCTCTAATGCGTCTTGATCTTGCTGCTGGCGTTGATGTTCAAATCAGCCTAGGTTAAGGGAGATTAGAAGAATGATTGGTCTAGTCGGACGTAAAGTGGGTATGACCCGCATTTTTACCGAAGAAGGCGTTTCTATCCCTGTAACAGTTGTTGAGGTTGAAGCGAACCGTGTAACTCAAGTACGTACACTTGATACTGACGGTTATGCAGCAATCCAGGTAACTGCAGGCGAAAAGAAAGCTAGCCGTGTTTCTAAGCCAGAAGCTGGCCACTTTGCGAAAGCAGGTGTTGAAGCAGGTCGCGGTCTTTGGGAATTCCGTTTGGAAAACGGTGAAGAGTTTGAAGTTGGCGCTGAGCTAAACGTAGAACTTTTCAACGACGTAAAAAAAGTAGACGTTACTGGCACATCTAAGGGTAAAGGTTTCCAAGGCGCTGTTAAGCGTTGGAACTTCGCTACTCAAGATATGACACACGGTAACTCATTGTCTCACCGTGCTCCGGGTTCAATTGGTCAATGCCAAACTCCAGGTCGCGTATTTAAAGGCAAGAAAATGGCAGGTCACATGGGTGCTGAGCGTGTAACGACTCAAAACCTAGAGATCGTACGTGTTGACGCTGAGCGCAATCTGCTTCTTATTAAAGGTGCAGTCCCAGGCGCAACTGGCGGCAACGTGATCGTAAAACCAGCTATTAAAGCTTAACGTCTAGGAGTAAGTAATGGAATTGATGGTTAAAGGTGCTGATGCACTAACTGTTTCCGAGACTACTTTCGGACGTGACTTCAACGAAGCTCTTGTACACCAAGTAGTTGTTGCTTTTGCAGCAGGTGCTCGTCAAGGTACTCGTGCTCAAAAGACTCGTTCTGAAGTATCTGGCGGTGGCGCTAAGCCATGGCGTCAAAAAGGTACTGGCCGTGCTCGTGCTGGTACAATTCGTAGCCCTATCTGGCGTACAGGTGGTGTTACTTTTGCTGCGAAACCACAAGATCACAGCCAAAAAGTAAACAAAAAAATGTACCGCGGTGCTATGAAGAGCATTCTTTCTGAGCTAGTTCGTCAAGAGCGTTTAATCGTTGTTGATAACTTCTCTGTAGAAGCTCCAAAAACCAAAGAGCTTGTAGCTAAGCTAAAAGAGCTTGAGCTAACAGATGCGCTTATCGTGACTAGCGAAGTAGATGAGAATCTATTCCTAGCTGCTCGTAACCTATACAAAGTTGACGCACGTGACGTTGCTGGTATCGACCCAGTTTCACTAATCGCGTTCGACAAAGTTGTAATTACTGCAGAAGCAGTTAAGCAAGTTGAGGAGATGCTAGCATGATCACTGAAGAGCGTATCCTAAAAGTTCTACGTGCTCCTCATATCTCTGAGAAAGCAACTATGGCAGCAGAGAAAGCGAACACTATCGTTTTCAAAGTAGCTAAAGATGCAACTAAGAAAGAGATCAAAGCAGCTGTAGAAAAGCTATTTGAAGTTGAAGTTAAGTCTGTAAATACTCTTATTCTTAAGGGTAAGACTAAACGTCAAGGTCTACGTCAAGGTCGCCGCAGCGACGTTAAGAAGGCGTATGTGACTCTGGCGGAAGGTCAAGATCTTGACTTCGTTGGCGGTGCGGAATAACAGGAGTAGTTAAACAATGGCTATTGTTAAATGTAAGCCGACTTCCCCTGGTCGTCGTCACGTAGTTAAAGTTGTTAACGCTGACCTACACAAAGGTAAGCCTTACGCTCCACTTCTAGAGAAAAACTCTAAGAACGGTGGTCGTAACAACAACGGTCGTATCACAGTACGTCACATCGGTGGTGGTCACAAGCATCACTATCGTTTGATTGATTTCAAACGTACTAAAGATGGCATCCCAGCGAAAGTTGAGCGCCTAGAATACGATCCAAACCGTAGCGCAAACATCGCTCTAGTTCTGTACGCAGACGGTGAGCGTCGCTACATCATTGCACCAAAAGGCATCCAAGCGGGTGACTCTATCCAGTCTGGTGTTGATGCGCCTATCAAAGCAGGTAACACTCTGCCGATGCGCAACATCCCAGTAGGTTCTACAGTACACTGTGTTGAACTGAAACCTGGTAAAGGTGCACAAATTGCTCGTTCTGCAGGTGCATACGCACAAATCATCGCTCGCGATGGTGCATATGTAACTCTACGCCTACGTTCTGGCGAAATGCGCAAAGTACTATCTGAAGGCCGTGCAACAATCGGTGAAGTAGGTAATGCTGAGCACATGCTACGCGAACTAGGTAAAGCTGGTGCTAGCCGCTGGCGCGGTGTTCGTCCAACCGTTCGCGGTGTGGTAATGAACCCGGTAGACCACCCACACGGTGGTGGTGAAGGTCGTACTTCTGGTGGCCGTCACCCAGTATCTCCTTGGGGTCAGCCAACTAAAGGCTTTAAGACTCGTAAGAACAAGCGCACTGACAAGTACATCGTACGTCGTCGTAACAAGTAATCTATAAAGAGGAATCGCCATGCCACGTTCTCTCAAGAAAGGTCCATTTATTGACCTACACTTGCTGAAGAAGGTAGAGAAAGCGGTGGAAAGCGGAGACAAAAAGCCTGTTAAGACTTGGTCCCGTCGTTCAATGATCATTCCATCAATGATTGGTTTGACCATCGCTGTCCATAATGGTCGTCAGCACGTACCAGTATTCGTAACCGAAGAAATGATCGGTCACAAGCTGGGCGAATTTGCACCAACTCGCACTTATCGCGGCCACGCTGCTGATAAGAAAGCTAAGAAGAAATAAGGAGTAGATGATGGAAGCTATCGCTAAACATAACTTTGCTCGTATTTCTCCACAGAAAGCTCGCTTAGTTGCAGACCAAATCCGCGGTAAAAACGTGGATCAAGCTCTTGAACTACTAACTTTCAGCAACAAAAAAGCTGCTGTACTAGTTAAGAAAGTTCTTGAATCAGCAATCGCGAATGCGGAACACAACGAAGGTGCAGATATCGACGATCTATCAGTCGCTAAAATCTTCGTAGATGAAGGCCCAATCATGAAGCGTATTATGCCTCGTGCAAAAGGCCGTGCGGACCGTATCTTGAAGCGTTCTTGCCACATCACTGTTGTTGTTGCAGACGCTTAAGACTAGGAGATAAGCAATGGGTCAGAAAGTACATCCTAATGGTATTCGTCTTGGCATCGTTAAGCCTTGGAATGCTACATGGTTTGCTAACACCAAAGAATTCGCTGACAACCTAGACGGCGACTTCAAGGTACGTCAGTTCCTTACTAAGGAACTAGCAAAAGCGTCTCTTTCACGCATCGTTATCGAGCGTCCAGCTAAGAGCATCCGTGTGACTATTCACACTGCTCGTCCTGGCGTTGTTATCGGTAAGAAAGGCGAAGACGTTGAGAAGCTACGCACAGCTGTAGCTAAAATCGCAGGTGTACCAGCGCAAATTAACATCGCTGAAGTACGTAAGCCTGAGCTAGACGGCCAACTTGTGGCTGATAGCATCGCGTCTCAACTTGAGCGTCGTGTTATGTTCCGTCGTGCTATGAAGCGTGCGGTACAAAATGCTATGCGTCTTGGCGCTAAAGGTATCAAAGTGGAAGTAAGCGGTCGTCTAGGCGGCGCTGAAATCGCACGTTCTGAGTGGTACCGTGAAGGCCGTGTGCCTCTACACACTCTACGTGCTGACATTGATTACGCAACTTCTTCGGCTCACACTCAATACGGTGTGATCGGCATTAAAGTTTGGATCTTCAAAGGTGAGATTCTAGGCGGTATGCCAGCAGCTAACGCTGTAGAGCCAAAAGGCGATAAGCCTAAGAAGCAGCGCAAAGGCCGTAAGTAAGGAGTCGACAGATGCTACAACCTAAACGTACTAAGTTCCGTAAGGTTCAGACTGGTCGCAACCGTGGTCTAGCTAAAGGTACAGACGTAAGCTTCGGCACATTCGGTCTTAAGGCTGTTGGTCGTGGTCGTCTTACTGCTCGTCAGATCGAAGCGGCTCGTCGTGCAATGACGCGTCACGTTAAGCGTCAAGGTAAAATCTGGATTCGTGTATTCCCAGACAAGCCTATCACAGAAAAACCACTAGAAGTTCGTCAAGGTAAGGGTAAAGGTAACGTTGAGTACTGGGTAGCCCAAATCCAACCTGGTAAGGTTATGTACGAAATGGACGGTGTACCTGAAGAGTTGGCACGTGAAGCGTTCCGCCTAGCGGCTCGCAAACTGCCGTTCAAAACTACATTTGTAACTAAGCAGGTGATGTGATGAAAGCACAAGATCTACGCGAAAAAAACGTTGAAGAGCTTAACGCTGAGCTTTTGAATTTGCTACGCGAACAGTTCAACTTGCGCATGCAAGCTGCAACTGGTCAGCTACAGCAAACTCATACTCTGAAAGCTGTACGCCGTGATATCGCACGTGTGAAAACTGTTTTGACTGAGAAGGCAGGCGCATAATGAGCGAACAAATCCGTACTCAACAAGGTCGTGTAATTAGCAACAAAGGCGACAAGTCTATTGTTGTTGCAATCGAACGCATGGTTAAACACCCAATTTACGGTAAATTCGTAAAGCGTACGACTAAACTACACGCACATGACGAAAACAACGAGTGTGGCATTGGCGACACAGTTGAAGTTCGTGAGTGCCGTCCACTGTCTAAGATGAAGTCTTGGACTTTGGTTAGCATTGTAGAAAAAGCGAAGATTTAATCGTTTTTTTTATGAAAATCAAGCGGCTCCAAATTTTTTTTGGGGCCGCTTATTTTTTGTCTACCCAATCACAAAAAAGGGTGGTACAATTCGCGTCCCTTTAAAGAGGCAGCCCGACCCGAGAGGGTCTAGTTTTTAATATTTAGCGGAGCACTAACAATGATCCAAATGCAAAGTACACTTGACGCTGCAGATAACTCTGGCGCGCGCAAGGTAATGTGTATTAAGGTTCTGGGTGGCTCACACCGTCGTTATGCACACATCGGCGACATCATCAAAGTTACTGTGAAAGAAGCAATTCCTCGCGGTAAAGTTAAAAAAGGTGATGTTCTGAAGGCGGTAGTTGTTCGCACCCGTAAAGGCGTTCGTCGTCCAGACGGTTCTGTCATTCGCTTCGACCGTAATGCTTGTGTATTGTTAAACGACACTACTGAGCAACCAGTCGGCACACGTATCTTTGGTCCTGTGACTCGTGAACTTCGTAACGCGAAATTCATGAAAATTGTGTCACTAGCACCTGAAGTTCTGTAAGGAGCGTCAACATGGCAGCTAAAATCCGTCGTAATGACGAAGTAATCGTTCTTGCTGGTAAAGATAAAGGCAAGAAAGGTAAAGTAACTAAGGTTCTAGCAACCGGTAAAGTTATCGTTGAAGGTATCAACCTTGTTAAGAAGCACCAGAAGCCTGTACCGGCTCTTGGTCAACAAGGTGGCATCGTTGAACAAGAAGCAGCTATTGATGCTTCTAACGTTGCAGTCTTTAACGCGGCTACTGGTAAAGCTGACCGCATCGGTTTCCGTATCGAAGATGGCAAGAAAGTTCGTTTCTTCAAGTCTAACGGCGAAACTGTTTCTAACTAATTAGAAAGTAATTTGGAGTTCTACTATGGCGAAACTGCATGATTACTACAAGTCGTCTGTAGTTGCTGAATTGACCAAACAATTCAACTACTCAAGCGTCATGCAAGTCCCTAGGATTGAGAAAATCACCCTAAACATGGGCGTTGGTGAAGCAATCAACGATAAGAAACTGCTAGAAAACGCAGCATCTGATATGGCAACGATCTCTGGTCAAAAGCCACTTATCACTAAAGCGCGTAAATCTGTTGCAGGTTTCAAAATTCGTGAAGGCTACCCAATTGGTTGTAAAGTAACCTTGCGTGGCGAACGTATGTGGGAATTTTTAGAGCGTTTAATCTCTATCGCACTTCCACGTGTACGTGACTTCCGTGGCGTTAGCGCTAAGTCTTTTGACGGACGCGGTAACTACAGCATGGGCGTTCGCGAGCAAATCATCTTCCCGGAAATCGACTACGATAAAGTAGACCGTGTTCGCGGCCTAGACATCACTATTACGACGTCTGCTGCAAACGATGAGGAAGGCCGAGCTCTGCTGGCTGCCTTTAACTTCCCATTCCGTAAGTAAGGTGAAGGGTTACTGTTATGGCTAAACAATCAATGAAAGCGCGCGAAGTAAAACGCGCGAAGCTAGTAGCTAAATTTGCTGAAAAGCGTTCAGCTCTTAAAGCTATCATTAGCGATGTAAACGCATCTGAAGAAGATCGTTGGAATGCGGTTCTTAAACTGCAGTCTCTTCCACGTGATTCAAGTGCTTCACGTCAGCGCAACCGTTGCAACCAAACTGGTCGTCCACACGGTTACCTACGTAAGTTCGGTCTAAGCCGTATCAAAGTTCGCGAAGCTTGCATGAAAGGCGAGATTCCTGGACTTCGTAAGGCTAGCTGGTAATTGCCACTTAATCATTTGGAGTAAATCTTATGAGCATGCAAGATCCGATTTCGGATATGCTGACCCGCGTTCGTAACGGTCAGGCAGCAAACAAAGTTGCTGTAAAAATGCCTTCTTCAAAGCTTAAAGTTGCAATTGCTGCACTACTGAAAGCTGAAGGCTACATCGTTGACTTCGCTGTTGAAGGCGAAGCAAAACCAGAGCTAGAAGTTACACTTAAGTACTTCCAAGCAAAACCTGTAATTGAGCAAATCAAACGTGTTTCACGTCCTGGTCTGCGTGTCTATAAAAACAAAGACTCGCTACCAACTGTGATGGGCGGTTTGGGTATTGCTGTTGTTTCTACTTCCAAGGGTCTGATGTCAGACCGCGCTGCGCGTAAAGCAGGTCTTGGCGGTGAAATCATCTGTTACGTAGCTTAATAGGAGTAGATTATGTCTCGTGTTGCTAAGGCACCTGTCGCTATTCCAGCTGGCGTAGAGGTGAAACTTGACGGTCAAGAAATTACCGTTAAAGGCGCTAAAGGCGAACTAACTCGCGTTCTAAACAACGCTGTAGTTATTGCGCAAGAAGAGAACAACCTTACTTTCGGTCCACGCGACGGTGTTGCTAACGCATGGGCACAAGCAGGTACTGCTCGTGCACTAGTAAACAACATGGTTGTTGGTGTTACTGAAGGCTTTACTAAGAAGCTAACTCTTAAAGGTGTAGGTTACCGTGCTGCTATCAAAGGCAACGCTGTAGGTCTAACACTAGGCTTCTCTCACCCAGTTGAGCACGAGTTGCCAGCGGGTATTAAAGCTGAATGTCCAAGCCAAACTGAAATCGTGATCACTGGTTGTGACAAGCAACTTGTTGGTCAAGTAGCGGCTGACATTCGTTCTTACCGTGAGCCTGAGCCTTATAAAGGTAAAGGTGTTCGTTACGCAGATGAAAATGTGCGTACTAAAGAAGCTAAGAAGAAGTAAGGTAACACTATGGATAAGAAAGCATCTCGCATCCGTCGTGCTACACGTGCACGTCGTAAGATTGCAGAACTGGGTGCAACTCGCCTAGTAGTACACCGTACTCCTCGTCACGTTTACGCTCAAGTAATCGCAGCGAACGGCTCTGAAGTAATCGCAGCCGCTTCTACGGTAGAAAAAGCAATTCGTGAAGAAGTTAAGAGTACTGGTAACATCGATGCAGCTAAAGCAGTAGGTAAAGCTGTTGCTGAGCGCGCGCTTGAGAAAGGCGTATCTGCTGTTGCATTCGATCGTTCTGGTTTCCAATACCACGGTCGAGTAGCGGCGCTAGCAGAATCTGCTCGCGAAGCTGGTCTGAAATTCTAAGGTAGGGTTGGAAGATGGCTAAAGAACAACAACAAGCTAGTGATTTGCAAGAAAAGCTAATCGCAGTTAACCGTGTTTCTAAGACGGTTAAAGGTGGTCGAATCATGAGCTTCACTGCACTAACAGTAGTTGGTGACGGTAACGGTCGTGTAGGTTTCGGTTACGGTAAAGCCCGTGAAGTACCTGCTGCGATTCAAAAAGCAATGGAAAAAGCGCGTCGTAACATGGTTACTGTAGCGCTTAACGAAGGCACTCTTCACCACCCGGTGAAAGGTCGCCACTCTGGCTCTAAAGTTTACATGCAGCCAGCAGCAGAAGGTACGGGTGTTATCGCAGGTGGTGCGATGCGTGCAGTACTAGAAGTTGCAGGTGTACACAACGTACTATCTAAAGCATACGGTTCTACGAACCCTATCAACATCGTTCGTGCAACGATCGACGCTCTAGACAGCATGAAGTCACCAGAAATGGTTGCTGCTAAACGTGGTCTAACTGTTGAAGCTATTTCGGAGTAAGAACACCATGGCAACTATCAAAGTAACTCAAACTAAGAGCTCAATTGGTCGCCTACCTAAGCACAAAGCGTGTCTAAAGGGTCTTGGCCTTCGTAAAATCAACCACACAGTAGAACTTGAAGATACTCCGTGCGTACGCGGTATGATCAACAAGGTTTACTACATGGTTAAAGTTGAGGAGTAATCAGAATGCGTTTGAATACTCTATCACCGGCTGCGGGTTCTAAGCCTTCTAAGAAGCGCGTAGGTCGTGGTATCGGTTCTGGCCTAGGTAAAACTGGTGGCCGTGGTCACAAAGGCCAAAAATCACGCTCTGGCGGCAGTGTTCGTCCAGGCTTCGAAGGCGGTCAAATGCCTTTGAAACAGCGTCTACCTAAGTTCGGTTTCACTTCTCGTAAGAGCCTAGTGTCTGCTGAAGTTCGTCTAGCTGAGCTAGCGAAAGTAACTGGTGATGTTGTTGACCTAAACAGCCTTAAAGCAGCTAACGTTATCACTAAGAACATCGAATTTGTAAAAGTTGTTCTTTCAGGTGAAATCAACAAAGCTGTGACTGTTAAAGGTCTACGCGTGACTAAAGGCGCTAAAGCTGCAATCGAAGCTGCAGGCGGTAAAATCGAGGATTAATCTCGAGGGACGAGGTACAGATGGCTAAGAAACCAGGACAAGATTTTAGTAGTGCTAAGAGCGGCTTAAACGAACTCAAGTCGCGCCTTTTATTTGTAATTGGTGCACTTTTAGTGTTCCGCGCTGGCTCTTTTGTGCCGATTCCTGGTATTGACGCGGCTGTACTTGCCGATTTGTTCGAACAGCAAAAAGGTACCATCGTAGAAATGTTTAACATGTTCTCCGGTGGTGCATTAGAGCGTGCATCTATTTTAGCACTGGGCATCATGCCGTATATTTCGGCTTCGATTGTTGTCCAGTTGCTAACTGTAGTTCATCCAGCGTTAGCCGAACTCAAGAAAGAGGGTGAGGCAGGGCGTCGTAAGATTAGCCAATATACGCGTTATGGTACGCTTGTACTTGCAACATTCCAGGCAATAGGTATCGCAACTGGCCTTCCAAACATGGTCAATAATCTGGTTGTTATCAACCAAACCATGTTTACGCTAATTGCTACCGTAAGTTTAGTAACTGGTACCATGTTCTTAATGTGGTTAGGTGAACAAATTACAGAGCGTGGAATCGGTAATGGTATTTCCATTCTGATCTTTGCAGGTATTGTTGCTGGATTGCCTTCGGCAATCGGTCAAACAATCGAGCAAGCGCGTCAAGGTGAACTGCACGTACTTCTTCTGCTGTTGATTGCTGTACTTGCTTTCGCAGTTATTTACTTTGTGGTCTTTATGGAGCGTGGTCAACGTCGTATCGTCGTTAACTATGCAAAACGCCAACAAGGCCGTAAAGTGTTTGCTGCACAAAGCACGCACCTACCGTTGAAAATCAATATGGCAGGTGTTATTCCAGCAATCTTTGCATCAAGTATTATCCTGTTCCCAGGAACATTGGCTCAGTGGTTTGGCCAAAATGGTGAGAGCAGCGCGTTCGGTTGGTTAACTGACGTGTCATTGGCTCTTAGCCCAGGTCAACCGTTGTATGTAATGCTTTATGCTGCAGCGATTATATTCTTCTGTTTCTTCTACACGGCGTTGGTATTCAACCCGCGTGAAACAGCAGATAACTTGAAGAAGTCTGGTGCGTTCGTACCCGGCATCCGCCCAGGTGAGCAGACAGCTAAGTATATTGATAAAGTAATGACTAGACTTACCCTTGCAGGTGCTCTATATATTACCTTTATCTGTCTGATTCCCGAGTTCATGATGGTCGCGTGGAACGTTCGTTTCTACTTCGGCGGTACTTCACTACTAATCGTAGTGGTAGTAATTATGGACTTTATGGCACAGGTACAGACTCATCTGATGTCACAACAGTATGATTCTGTGTTGAAAAAAGCAAATCTGAAAGGTTACGGCCGTTAATCCGGCGGTAGTCTCAGATTTCATTTACGGAGTTTAGCAATGAAAGTTCGTGCTTCCGTTAAAAAAATCTGCCGTAACTGCAAAGTTATCAAGCGCAACGGTGTTGTGCGTGTTATCTGCAGTGAGCCAAAGCACAAACAGCGCCAAGGCTAATTAAGCAGAAATTTTTACTTGAAATTAAAGGTATGGTCGAGTATATTCCTCGGCCTACCTTTTGCGTGCAAAAGAAGTAGCACTCCGCAGCGTATCCATAACGGGCTTTGCTGCGGCTATTCTTTTTAAGAAACACTAGGAGTGAATAATGGCCCGTATAGCAGGCATTAACATTCCTGATCAAAAACACGCTGTAATCGCACTAACTGCGATCTACGGCATCGGTAAAACTCGCTCTCAAGCTATCCTAGCTGAAGTGGGTATTGCTGAAGATGTTAAGATCAGTGAACTAACTGAAGAGCAGATCGATCAACTGCGTGATGGTGTAGCTAAGTACACTGTAGAAGGTGATCTACGTCGTGAAGTATCAATGAACATCAAGCGTCTTATGGACCTTGGCTGTTACCGTGGTCTTCGTCATCGTCGCAGTCTACCACTACGTGGACAGCGTACTAAAACCAACGCTCGCACCCGTAAGGGTCCGCGTAAGCCGATCAAGAAATAATCGGGAAGGTAGAGTACAATGGCTAAACAACCAACTCGCGCTCGTAAGCGCGTACGCAAGCAAGTTGCAGATGGCGTTGCGCACATCCATGCTTCTTTCAATAACACAATCGTAACTATTACTGACCGTCAAGGTAATGCTCTAGCATGGGCTACTGCAGGTGGTTCAGGTTTCCGCGGTTCTCGTAAGTCTACTCCGTTCGCTGCACAGGTTGCTGCTGAGCGTTGTGCTGAAATGGCTAAAGAATACGGTCTTAAGAACTTGGAAGTTATGGTTAAGGGTCCAGGTCCAGGTCGTGAATCTACTGTTCGCGCACTGAACGCTGCTGGTTTCCGCATCACGAACATCGTTGACGCGACACCAATCCCTCATAACGGTTGTCGTCCACCTAAGAAACGTCGCGTATAACGTTTCTAGGATAATTGGAGAAGAATCATGGCAAGATATTTGGGTCCTAAGCTGAAGCTTAGCCGTCGCGAAGGTACTGACTTATTCCTTAAGTCTGGTGTACGCGCGATCGATACCAAGTGTAAAATTGATAACGCACCAGGTGTACACGGCGCTCGTCGCGGTCGTCTATCTGAGTATGGCGTTCAGCTTCGTGAGAAGCAAAAAGTTCGTCGTATCTACGGCGTTCTAGAAAAACAATTCCGTAACTACTACAAAGAAGCAGCTCGCCTTAAAGGCAACACTGGTGAAAACCTACTTCAGCTTCTTGAAGGTCGTCTAGATAACGTAGTTTACCGCATGGGCTTTGGCGCAACTCGCGCAGAAGCACGTCAGCTAGTTAGCCACAAAGCTATCCTAGTTAACGGTAAAGTTGTAAACGTTCCTTCTTTCAAAGTTGCGGCTAACGACGTTGTTTCTATCCGCGAGAAAGCTAAACAGCAAGCTCGTATTAAAGCGGCTCTAGAAGTTGCTGAACAACGTGAAAAACCAACTTGGATTGAAGTAGATGCTGGCAAGATGGAAGGTACATTCAAGCGTATGCCTGAGCGTTCAGATCTATCTGCTGACATTAACGAACACTTGATCGTCGAGCTTTACTCTAAGTAAGGTTTAAACTAAAGAGAGGACACAATGCAGGGTTCTGTAACAGAATTTCTTAAGCCACGTCTTGTTGACATCGAACAGATCAGCACGACACACGCAAAAGTAACTCTTGAGCCATTAGAGCGTGGCTTTGGTCACACTCTAGGTAATGCACTTCGCCGTATTTTACTTTCGTCTATGCCAGGTTGTGCAGTGACAGAAGTTGAAATCGAAGGCGTTCTGCACGAGTACAGCACTAAAGAAGGCGTTCAAGAGGATATCCTTGAGATACTTCTAAACTTGAAAGGCCTAGCTGTTCGCGTCGCGGAAGGCAAAGATGAAGTGTTTATTACACTGAACAAATCAGGCTCAGGCCCTGTTGTTGCAGGTGACATCACCCATGATGGTGATGTAGAGATCGCTAACCCAGAACACGTTATTTGTCACCTAACGGATGACAACGCTGAGATTTCTATGCGAATCAAAGTTGAACGTGGTCGTGGTTACGTTCCAGCTTCAGCTCGTATCCATACTGAAGAAGATGAGCGTCCAATCGGTCGTTTGCTTGTTGACGCAACTTACAGCCCAGTAGACAAAATTGCCTACGCTGTAGAAGCGGCACGTGTTGAGCAGCGTACTGACTTAGACAAGCTTGTTATCGATATGGAAACGAACGGTACTCTAGAACCTGAGGAAGCTATCCGTCGCGCAGCTACTATCCTAGCTGAGCAATTGGATGCATTCGTAGATCTTCGTGATGTACGTGTTCCTGAGGAGAAGGAAGAGAAGCCGGAGTTCGATCCTATTCTACTGCGTCCTGTAGACGATCTTGAACTAACAGTTCGCTCTGCTAACTGTCTAAAAGCAGAAGCGATTCACTACATCGGTGATCTTGTACAGCGTACTGAGGTTGAGCTACTTAAAACGCCAAACCTTGGTAAAAAATCTCTTACTGAGATTAAAGACGTACTTGCATCACGTGGTCTTTCTCTAGGCATGCGCCTAGAAAATTGGCCACCAGCGTCTATCGCTGAAGATTAATCGATACTAGTTAGAAGGATTAGGTCATGCGCCATCGTAAGAGTGGTCGTCAACTCAACCGCAACAGCAGCCATCGCAAAGCGATGTTCAGCAATATGGCTAGCTCTCTTGTACGTCATGAAGTAATCAAGACTACATTGCCTAAAGCAAAAGAGCTACGTCGCGTAGTTGAGCCTTTGATTACACTAGCTAAGACTGACAGTGTTGCTAACCGTCGTCTAGCATTTGCACGTACTCGTGATAACGAAGTAGTTGCGAAACTATTCAACGAACTAGGTCCACGTTTTGCTGCTCGTCAGGGCGGTTACACTCGTATCCTAAAAGCTGGCTTCCGTGCTGGTGATAAAGCTCCAATGGCTTACATTGAGCTTGTAGATCGCCCAGAAGCATCTGAAGAAGCTGCTGCTGAGTAATCAGTAGGTTCGTAAGAACTGAAAAGCCGAGCATTTATGCTCGGCTTTTTTGTATCTATAGAATTTGCTATCGATAGAACATCGCGTAGCAATGTTGCCTATTCCTGCCATAAGCCACTCAACGAGTTCATTAAGCCACTGCTCGCGCCTTGTGTGCCCAGATAATCCAATATCACTGGCGTGAATTGGGAGATCAAAGCAGGGTCCAATCCAACTGATGCAAAGGCATTTTTAACACTTTCCATGTTCTCTACTGAACTGAGTAAACCACTATTTGTGAGTGAACTTAGCCCTGGAATTAGTGAATTCAATTCACTCCCTTGTCCTGAGCCTAACTGATTTTTAGCTAGAGAAAGCAGTGCACCGGCGCCTGTTGCTGCCTGTTGTGGGGAAATCGACAGTTCTTTAACTAAGTTGTCGACAACTGGTGAGTTGGTTTGAGCCAATTGAGAGGCGCTACTTAATAGACTATTTGCAGAGTCAGAACTAACGCCAGATATATCGAATTCGGCGTAGCTATTAAATGAGAAGGTGGTAGTTATCGCTAAGGTTAAAATCACACTTTTAGTCATGCTTTGTCCTATTAATTATTGATAGTTAAAGCATAGCGTAAAAAAAAGCAGCGCTTAATAGCGCTGCTTTTAGATTCAATTTAAATGTGACATTACGCTAGGATGTCTAGAAGCTCTACTTCAAATACAAGAGCAGCAAATGGAGGGATAGCAGCACCAGCGCCACGCTCACCGTATGCTAGGTCTTGAGGAATGTATAGTTTCCACTTAGAACCTACAGGCATTAGTTGAAGTGCTTCAACCCAACCTTTGATTACGCCAGTCACAGGGAACTCTGCAGGCTGACCGCGAGATACTGAGCTGTCGAAGACAGTACCGTCTGTTAGTTCACCGTGATAGTGAACACGTACTGTGTTTTCTGCGGTTGGTACTGCGCCAGTACCTTCAGTAATTACTTCGTATTGAAGACCAGACTCAAGAACAGTTACTTCTGAACGTAGAGCGTTGTCTTTTAGGAAAGCTTCGCCGTCTGCTGCCGCTGCTTTCGCCGCTTCTTGACGAGCTGATTCTGCACGAGTGTGAAGCTCTTGAAGAGCTGCATTGATTGCGTCGATTTCGATTTCTGGCATGTCACCAGTTAGCGCAGTTGCAATGCCTTTAGCGATTGCGTCTACGTTTAGGCCTTCAAGGCCGCTACCTGCAAGTTGTTGGCCCATTTGTAGACCAATACCATAGCTTGCTTTCTGTTCTACAGTTTCTAATTTCACGTCAGACATGACGGTCTCTCTTGCTATTCGAATGAAGGTGAAAGGATACCAGTTCTAGTGTGAAACCGAAACGCTCTAACCAACTTTTACTAATTAATTCGTTTTCGTTGTTAAAGTTGTGACATTTGACTGCTATAAAAGGTAATTCCTGCGATTTTCCTATACTCTAAACGCAGGTTTTTTTAAACTGAAGCGGTTGTTTATTAGGAGACGGAATGTAATGAATCGTCGTCAAAGAAAGAAGCAAAAAGTTGACCACGTTCAAGTGCTAAAGGACAAATGGCAGGCTCTCGACTTTTCGAGCTTAAAGAAAATAAATAAGCCTGATGTTTCACAATGGACGTCAAAAATTAAGGCGTTCTGGATGAGACTTCCACGTCTTCATCGACGTCTATTAAGCGTTCTAATTCCTCTATTGGTGGTATTACTACTCATCCCAACCAAAAAGAACGAACCCGCTCAAGCGACTCAGGCCAATCAGCGAATCGCTGTAAGTGTTAATACCGAGTCTCTTAGCGAACAACCCTCCAGCGTACAGTCTGAGCAGTTAGTAGAAACCAATTGGCGTGAGTATACCGTCAAAAAAGGTGACACACTGGCGCAGGTGTTTCGTAAAAACCAGTTATCTATGGCCGACCTGAATTCGTTAGCAAGAATAGAAGGAAGCGACAAACCGTTAAGTCGTATTAAGCAAGGTCAGTTGATTCGGTTCAAATTCAGCCCAGAAGGTAATCTAGATATTCTACAAATTGAACGTGGCGATCAGTCCATCATGTTCTTTAGACTATCAGATGGAGGCTTCGGTCGTAGTAAGTGACAACGAAGTAATTAAGAGCAATTCAATAAACAAAGGGGCCTATATTGGCCCCTTTGTTTATTTTAGAAGTTTCATATCTATATGGGGGATATCGTCTTCCATATACTCTTCAGAGCAAGCTTCAAAACCGTGTCGCGAATAATATTTTTGTAGATGAGATTGTGCGCCAATCTTTATGGTTTCATTAGGCCAAAGGCGCTGGCACTCCAGTTTAGCTTGAACAATGAGATCATGACCAAGTCCGCCACCTCTATGTGATGCTTTAGTTGCGACTCTACCGATACTCACATAGTCGTAAGTAGTGCCTTTGGGTAATAGTCTTGCACATGCGACAAGAGTGTCGCCATCATAGCCCATTAAATGATGAACTCCGTTAACTTGGTCATGATTATCCAACTCAGGGTAAGGGCAGGTTTGCTCTACGACAAACACGTCGACTCGAAGCTTCAACAGTTCATACAACTCAAGTGTGGTTAGCTGGGTAAAGGTTTTAGTGTTCCAATTAATCATAGTTCTCACTTGTCACTGTTTTTTCTTAGACTAAACGGACAGCAAAAAAAAAGCCACGCATTATGCGTGGCTTATTATCGATTAACTTAATTATTTTTGTAGATCGATTTGGTAAACCGCGAAACCGACATCATCGGTAGCGACTTTCTTCATTGGATATTGACCTTTGTCCTTGATGAACTGTGCCGCTTTATTCGATGGTGATGTTTCAAAACGAACATCTAATGCAACATCCGCTTTGATAGGAGCAAAACGCCAGTTGTTATCTGCGCTTGGTGTGACTTCACCTTTTTCTTGGCTAACTTTAGAGATGTAGTTGGCCACGATAGTACGGTTTTCATCCGGTGAATCAAACGCAATAAAGTCACTGCCTGTACCTGGGAACTTGTTGCTGTATGCACGGTAGTTATTAGTCGCAATGATAAAGGTTTGTTTCATGTCGATTGGTTTACCTTTGTAGGTAAGATCTACGATTCGCTCACTGTTACCATCAAGTAGTTTGCAGTTACCATCATAACGAGCAGGCTTACTGACATCGATCTGGTAGTTTACCCCGTCCATAACATCAAAGTTATAAGTGCGGAAACCATCCCAATCGATAAGCGATTGAGGTTGGCTTGATGTCACATCAATTTGCTTGAATTGGCCAGCAGAGCACTCAAGCCACTCTTTGACTTCTTTACCGGTTACTTTCAGAGCAACTAGTGTATTTGGATAGAGATAAAGGTCGGCTGCGTTACGGAATGTAAGCTGACCTGACTCTACTTCAGTGAAGTTTGCTGGGTCATTTTTACGACCACCGGCTTTAAATGGAGCTGCAGCAGAAAGTACCGGTAAACCATCTAGGTCCGGATCACCTTGAATCATGGTTTCTACATAGTCTTTTTGCGCTAAGTTGACGATTTGAACCGTAGGATCATCCTGAACTAGAGCAAGGAAGCTGTACATCACGTCATTCGCTTTACCAATAGGTTGATTAACGAAGTCGCGTGTTGCATTGTGATCTTCTTTGACTGCGCTGACGATGCCTTTATCAGCGTCAACAAGTGGTTTCTTATTGGTAGCGTCGAAAATAGGGCGTGCTTCTGTTTGCGCTTCCGCGACTTTCCAGCTATCGCCGTCTTGTTCTAACACAAGATCCATCACACCGACGTGGCTACCCCAACGGCCAGGCATAACCGCTGCAACACCGTTAATTGTACCTTTTTGGTTATCAACGCCTTGAATATTGTCAAAACCTTTACCAGGGAATACGGCATGAGAGTGACCAAATGCAATGGCATCAATACCGTCTACTTCAGATAAGTAATAGGTCGAGTTTTCTGCGCCAGCTTTGTAAGGGTCACTTGATACGCCAGAGTGAGGAATCGCAACAATAATGTCTGCGCCTTCCTTTTTCATTTGAGGGACGAGCTTTTCAGCGGTTTCTTTAATGTCTTTGGCGAAAACTTTACCTTCTAAGTTCTTCTTATCCCATACCATGATTTGTGGTGGAACAAAGCCGATATAACCAACTTTAACTTCGTGAGCATTGCCATCAGTGTCTTTGAAGGTGTGTGTTTTGATTAAATAAGGCTTGAAGTAGTGTTCGCCCGTTTTCTTATCAAATACGTTAGCGCTGACGTACGGGAAGTTAGCACCTTCCAATGTTGTCGCTAAAAACTCTAGACCGTAGTTAAACTCGTGGTTACCGATGTTACCCACATCGTAGTCCAATTGATTCATCGCTTTATAGACTGGATGTGTTTCACCAGGCTTGATGCCCTTAGACGCCATATAATCGCCCATCGGACTACCTTGAATAAGGTCACCGTTATCAACGAGAACACTGTTCGTTACTTCATTACGCGCTTCTTTTACTAGTGTGGCAGCTCGAGCTAAACCAATCTTCTGAGTTGGCTTATCTTTGTAATAGTCATAGTCCATGACATTGGTGTGAATGTCAGTTGTTTCGATAATTCGGAGCTTAATTTCATCTGCCATTGCTGGGCCCGCCATCGCTAGCATGCCACCAAGAACTGCAATTGAAATAGGTTTCACTGCCACTTTCATCTTCATATCCTTTGTAGGGGTAATTGATTTTAAACTTGCTAAGTGTAGCAATTTGTTGTGTAAGAAAGTTTACGTATACATAAAAAGTGTGATCTTAAATGCACACTCAAGTGCAATCTGATACACATCTCGCAACTTTTGTTTCAAGCCTAGTTCCATTCGTCAAAATCGGGCGGAAGATGGATCAAAAATTCACATTGTTCTGCGCTAATAAAATCTTCTTAGTGACTTTTGGAATAAAAAATGAAATTTTAGAATTTCAGGTAATATAGAGGAGTGGTCATAATGCCATCATTCGACTAGCGAAGGATTGTTATTATGGATTCGTCTCAACCACTACCAAAGGGCAAGGTAGCCACACCAACTTTGGTGAGCAGTTATCATAAGCCCAAGTTGCCAAGTTCAGTATTACGGGCGGGTGAAGTTGCGCTAATTGGTGCAGGTCCCGGCGATCCTGAGTTACTCACCCTGAAGGCTCTTAATCTACTTCAACAAGCGGATGTGGTGCTTTACGACTACCTGGTTTCTGATGACATCATGGAGTTGGTGCCGGAAAGTACCATTTTGGTTTGTGTAGGCAAGCGTGCTGGTCACCACAGTGTTCCGCAAGAGAAGACCAATCAATTATTGGTAGAGTTTGCACAAAGTGGGCATAAAGTCGCACGTATTAAAGGTGGCGATCCCTTTGTATTTGGCCGTGGCGGTGAAGAGCTTCAAGTGCTTGCAGCAGCAGGTATTCAATTCCAAGTCATTCCTGGTATTACCGCAGCCGCTGGCGCAACAGCTTACGCAGGCATCCCACTTACTCATCGTGATTACGCACAATCTGCACTGTTCGTCACAGGACATTTAAAGCCTGACGCTGATGATATGGATTGGTCAACGCTCTCTAGAGGTAATCAAACACTTGTCATCTATATGGGGTTAATGAAGTCCGACTACATACAGCAACAACTACTGGCGCACGGTCGTAGTAAAACTGTTCCAGTAGCGATTATCGAACGTGGGACTCAGCGTTCACAGAGAGTATTACGTGGCACCTTATCGAATTTACCGGAATTAGCACAACACGCTGAATCTCCGGCACTTATTGTTGTGGGAGAAGTCGTATCTCTTGCTGATGAACTTTCGTGGTTTGGCCAAGACCATGATGAGATGAAGCCACAACAGCGGGTCGAAAGGCAGCGTGCCTAATTATAGCTATTACTGAATCAGTCTTGTGTTAGTCACTGGGTGGCTGACATAGAAAAAGGAAGCACAATACATGGACCAAGAAAGACTCACACACCTAAAACAATTGGAAGCCGAAAGCATCCATATCATCCGAGAAGTGGCGGCCGAATTTGATAACCCGGTGATGATGTACTCCATCGGTAAAGATTCCTCTGTCATGTTGCACTTAGCGCGCAAAGCGTTTTATCCCGGAAAAATCCCATTTCCCTTGCTGCATGTTGATACCGATTGGAAATTCAAAGAAATGATCGAATTTCGCGATCGCACTGCAGAGAAATATGGATTTGAGCTTTTGGTTCACAAGAATCCAGAAGGGCTTGCGATGGGGTGTAGTCCATTTGTACACGGATCTTCAAAGCACACCGATATCATGAAAACGCAGGGACTTAAGCAAGCGTTAAATAAATATGGTTTTGATGCAGCGTTTGGTGGTGCAAGACGTGATGAGGAGAAGTCGAGAGCTAAGGAGCGAGTCTACTCTTTCCGTGATAAGAACCATACTTGGGACCCAAAAAACCAACGTCCAGAGCTGTGGAAAACCTACAACGGTCAAATCAATAAAGGGGAAAGCATTCGTGTATTCCCATTGTCTAACTGGACTGAGCTTGATATTTGGCAATACATCTACTTAGAGAATATCGAAATCGTTCCACTTTATCTTGCAGCCCCACGTCCCGTTGTCGAGCGTGATGGCATGCTGATCATGGTTGATGATGATCGCATGGAGATTGGTTCTGATGAGACTGTGGAACATAAGAGCGTACGCTTTAGAACATTAGGTTGCTATCCATTAACGGGTGCCGTTGAATCGGAAGCGAACACACTGACAGGCATCATAGAAGAAATGTTAGTGGCTACATCCAGTGAGCGACAAGGACGAGCGATCGACCACGATCAGTCAGGATCGATGGAGCTTAAGAAACGTCAAGGCTACTTTTAAGGATCGAAGGAACAGATTATGAATAGCGCAGTAGAAGCACAACTTGCTGAACTAGGTATTGAAGGCTACCTGAATCAGCATCAACACAAATCTTTACTCCGATTCCTGACATGCGGTTCGGTTGATGATGGCAAGAGTACCTTAATTGGCCGTTTACTCCACGACTCTAAGCAAATCTATGAAGATCAATTGGCGGCCGTTCACTCTGATAGTCAACGAGTGGGAACAACGGGTGAGAAGCCTGATTTAGCCTTATTGGTTGATGGTCTGCAAGCAGAGCGCGAACAAGGTATTACCATCGATGTGGCTTACCGTTATTTCTCAACCCAGAAACGAAAATTCATTATTGCCGATACGCCAGGGCACGAACAATACACTCGTAACATGGCGACCGGTGCGTCGACCTGTGATCTTGCGGTTATCTTGATCGATGCTCGAAAAGGAGTATTGGATCAGACGCGTCGTCATTCGTTTATTTCGAGCTTGTTGGGTCTTAAGCACTTTATCGTCGCGGTGAATAAAATGGACCTAGTGGACTTCTCTCAACAGCGTTACGAAGCAATTCGTGATGAATACCTAACGTTTTCGGAAAACTTAGGCAAAGACATCAATATCCAGATGATTCCTATCTCTGCTCTAGAAGGCGATAACGTGGTCGACTTGAGCAACAACATGGATTGGTATCAAGGAGAGCCACTGCTTGATCTGCTAGAAAAAGTCGATATCGACCAAGAGAAGCAGAATGGAGATTTCCGATTCCCAGTGCAATATGTGAATAGACCTAACCTCGATTTTCGCGGTTTTGCTGGCACCATTGGTTCAGGCGAAATACAGGTTGGCGATGAAATCAAAGCACTACCTTCTGGGAAAACATCACGTGTAGAACGTATTGTGACGTTCGATGGTGATTTGCCTCGCGCATTTGCTGGTCAAGCAGTAACGCTGACTTTAAGTGATGAGATCGATATTAGTCGCGGTGACTTGATTGTGAAACAAGACGCGAAAGTGGTGTCGTCAAATCGTCTGCTTGCTGATGTGGTTTGGATGACTGATGAGCCTTTGGCTGCAGGTAAAAGCTATGACATCAAGATTGCAGGTAAGAAAACTCAGGGCCAGCTAGAAGGTGTTCGTCATCAATATGACATTAATACACTTAAGTCTTTTGATACTGACGCTTTGCCTCTCAACGGTATTGGTTTATGTGAGTGGTCACTTACAGAGTCGGTTGCGGTAGATAGTTATGATGCGGTGCAAGATACGGGTGGTTTTATTGTTATCGATCGACTCACTAATGTCACAGTAGGTGCAGGCTTGGTTCGTGAGGCATTAGCTGAAGAACAACGTTCACCTCAAGAGCGCATGGGGGCATTTGAGAAAGAACTGAAAGCACTCATTATGAAGCACTTCCCTGAGTGGGATGCCAATATCTAACATCTTAGTTAGTTGGAACCATTGTGACGTGAAATCAATGTAACGTAGCATTAAGCAGTAGGGAGAAGGATATGTGGGAACAAGGAGTAGTGCTAGCACTGTTGATGTCTATCATTGCTTGCTTGATCGCGACCCAGATAAAACCGAGCCTTATCTTTGCTGGTGCTGCGTTTATCGCGTTTATTTCCGGTATGTTAGAGCTTAATGCGATAGCGACCAATTTTACTAATTCGTCGCTATTAACTTTGGTGCTACTGATTCTCTCGTCTGCGGCGTTAGAAAAAACTCGATTGATCAGTTGGGTTAGTCGTTCCATTGCGACAGGCCGTTTAGGCTCTGTAGTGGCAAAGCTTGGGGTTTCTACTGCTTTGCTCTCTTCTTTTACCAACAATACCGCTGTTGTTGTGTCATTAATTGGCGCTATTAAGCGCAACCAGCGTCATGCCCCTTCAAAGCTGCTTATTCCTTTATCTTATACGGCTATCCTTGGAGGCACACTGACGCTAATTGGTACTTCTACCAACCTTATAATCAATAGCTTCGTTGAAGATGTGGGCTTACCAAGTTTGGACTTTTTCGCACCCACTTGGATAGGACTTAGTGTCTTAGTCGGTGGAGTACTGGTACTGATTCCATTGAGTTATCTTCTGCCTAATTATGATGATGCGAATCAAGATGATTTGCCCTACTTTTTGGAAGCTCGAGTGGAGCCTGGCTCACCACTAGTGGGACGAAGCATTGCAGAGAACAATCTCAGGGCGTTACGAAAGTTGTTTTTGGCTGAAGTGGTACGAGATGGTGAAACTCTGGCTTCAGTGGACCCTAACTTTGTCCTTCAAGCTAAGGATCGTCTGCTGTTTTGTGGTGATGTGGAAAGTGTTGCTACTCTTCAAGAAATTCAGGGTTTGACGTTTTTCGGACAGCACCATCTCAACGGACAGAACCTATTGGAAGTGGTGGTCAGCTCATCGGCGACCTTCTGTAATAACACGCTTAAATCGAGCCATTTTCGTGACCGTTTTGATGCGGTTGTGGTGGCGATTCGGCGTGGTCATGAACGACTGGAAGGTGGTCTCGGCAATATTATCTTACAGGCCGGAGATACATTGGTGTTGGCGCCTGGTAAAGGGTTCGAACAGGCTCGTCGCCAACATCGAAAAGAGTTTGTGCTGGTCAATGACTTAGATTCCAGTGCCAAACTTGATTTTGCTAAATCGAGTTACGTGCTGCTTGGTTTTGTTGCTGTGATTGCGTTAGCACTCACTCACATTCTCCCCATAATTAAGGGGCTAGCACTGTATCTAATTGCGGTTCTGGCCTTTGGCATCGTTAATATCGGCGAGCTAAGGCGTCGCTTTCCGGTCGACATTGTGGTGATTGTTGGTTCGGCGTTGTCTATCGCGCAGTTGATGATATCTACTGGCCTCTCTGAGCGCATGGGGGCGATGTTTATCGAGCTATTCAATGGTTGGGGCGTATTTGGAGCGTTAGTGGCCACTTACTTGGTGACACTTATCCTAACCGAATTGGTGACCAACAATGCTGCCGCCGCATTGGCGTTTCCCATTGGCTACAGTATGGCAGTCGGCTACGGCGTTGATCCCATGCCCTTCATAATGGCTGTGCTGTTTGGTGCGAGCGCGAGTTTTATCTCCCCTTATGGTTATCAGACTAATCTACTGGTTTATAGCGTTGGTAATTACCAACTGAAAGATTACATGAGAATTGGGATACCTATCTCTATTGTCTATTCCGTTTTGGTATTGGCACTTATTCCCTATTTCTTCCCGTTTTAAGTATTTTTACAAGGACTTACTATGTCAAATAGTGCACTGGCAAGCGCCGAAATAAACAAAGATGAAAACGTTATTTGGCATCAGCACCAGGTAACCAAGTCAGAGCGTGCAACCTTAAAAAATCAGCAGCCAGTAGTGTTGTGGTTTACGGGGCTTTCCGGTGCTGGAAAATCAACGGTGGCAGGCGCTCTGGAAACTGAACTTACGCAACGCGGTTATCACACCTATTTGCTAGATGGCGATAATGTGCGACACGGGCTCTGTCGAGACCTAGGCTTTTCTCAGCAAGATAGACGAGAGAACATTCGAAGAGTTGGTGAGCTAACAAAATTGATGGCGGACGCGGGTCTTATCGTTCTCTCAGCCTTTATCTCTCCTCACCGAGAAGAGCGAGCTTTAGTGCGTGAGCTATTACCTCAAGGTGAATTCTTGGAAGTCTTTGTTGATGCGAGCTTGGCGGTTTGTGAAGCGCGGGATCCTAAAGGGTTATACAAGAAAGCACGAGCGGGAGAAATCAAGAATTTCACCGGGATAGATTCTGAATATGAACAACCCATCGAACCCGAAATTCATTTAAATGCCGACGCATATAAAGTTGAGGAACTGGTTGAACAGTGTATTCAGGCACTGACTGAGCGAAGTATCATTCGCTAAACCGTATGATGAAACGAGTTGGCCGTGTCACCCTTCACAATGAACTTTCTATTCAGTAACTCTAGCAGTTTATCGCGGTACTGGTTATTGCTACGGTTTCCAAGCAATTGGCACAACTCGTTACCTGTTGGGGTAAATCGGTAGTAGGTTAACGTGATGCCTTTATGCTTTGGCTGCAACGTCATTTCTTTACCTTGATAACTGAGCTTAAGTGCGGGCTCTTTGGTGATTTCACCGGACTCTAATTCGGTGGCGAGCAGGATGCCTAGCTCAACAAGTAATAACAGGCTGGAATAGGGAAATTGAAATTCACCTAGGCTTAGTTCATCAAGGCTTTCGCGTTTAGAAAAGCTAAATAACCCTGCCTGATGGCGAATACCAAGTAGTAGTTTTCGGCTAGTATCGGTACCAAAACTGCAAGCCAAAGAAGCTGCGCGTTGTAGAGTTTGTGCTTCTTTTGGCGTCATGTCTCTAAGGGTTTTTAGAGCTTTCATTGAAGTTGAACCAGGATTGGTCACCTCCCGTTTTAGCACCTGTGCCCATAGCTTTTGCATTGAGCTGTTGTGAATTTCCTTAGCCATGTCGAAATAACGCACCAGCCAGTCAAAGTCTGGCTCTCCTGCCACTTCATTCTTGCACGATGTCAGCGCGGCTTTCACAATTTGTTCTAAGTTCTTTTGTCGCTGCTCTTTACTCTGCTTTTCGCGCAACATGGCGCGTTCAAATAGGCTTTTACTTGGGGTTTCCTCTGCAATCAATGCGTCCAAACTATGTGCTTGAGCAATAGCACGTATTCTGCTGCCACTGTCCTTCATATGGTGGCTTTTTTTGTGAGCCTGTTCGTTCTGCGTGTTTGGCTCGGTAGTTTGTGATTGCTGATCGACAGGTAATTTGCTCATAAAAACGAATTCAAGATAGGCAGTAAAATTGTACGATTGATCATCAATTTAGCGATATTTTATGGTGCTGACTAGTTCTATTTATGTGAGCTATTTTCCGAATTAACAATAACGGCCATCATATTGTAAAAAATGCTGGGATAAATGATAAATTTTTGTTAAATTTGAGGTGTAACTAAGGAGGGCTTTATGAGTCACTCAGGAGAGAATAGAGTTAAAAAACACGTTTCGGTAGCATTATTGCTATGTGTTTATCTCGGAGTGCTAGCTTATCTATCTACTTTCATCAGCTAAGTAGAAGATTGATTGGCAATATGACAAGCTAGCACTGTTAACGAAATGTTTACTTTTAACGCCTCTACGCTATTCAGCGTGCATTCTAACCATCGTCATAATCTTCAATACGGATTCCATCAATCAGATAGGCAGTTTCAGCGAGCTCAGAATTGATGGTTTCCGTCTTCAATGTTCCTACCACGTAAATAACATCCCACAAACGATGTACAGGTGCACCTTCTTTAAACTTTACATAAATGATTTGGTTTGGTGGCGGTGGTGGTACGTGAATACAGGCGCCAAAGTAAGGAACCAATAGAAATTCAGTCACCATGTCTTCATCGCCTTCAAGTGGAATAACAAAGCCAGGGATCTTGACCATACTGCCATTAAGCTCTTGTCGGACAGAGCCCAATTTTGATTGCTCCATTACACCGCCAGAGTGATCAATGGCAGGCATGCCCATCGCATCAAACTGGTTGCGTTCTTTCTCGGGGATCAAATCGATCCAATCGAGTTTTAATAGATCAGATTCATCCTGTGCTAACGCCATATGTGGCATTAGCATGCTTATCGTTAATAATAGAATGCCAACGAGTTTAGGCAGTATTTTCATGTCAATCTCGCTAAATTCGGATGGTCATGCCATCGCTTAATGATTGTCGGTACGCGCGCAGTGCAGGGAAGAATCCAATGATCATTCCTGCGATTTGAACAAACCCTAGCAACATCCACTCATGAGCAGTAATTGCGGTTAGCGCAATATTGATACCGTAGTTTGCAGTGATGATTGGCGCAGCGACCGCTAGCATGGCATACATGCCACCAATACCGCAAATGATACCGACAGAAGTTAGAACGGTGGCCTCACTGACCAACAAGGTGAACACGTGTCGTGGTCTAGCTCCCATGGCACGTAGTATCGCCATCTCTCTTCGTCTCTCTTGTAAACTAGTCAGTAAGCTCGAGAGCATTCCCATCAAACCTGCGACGACAACAAAAATAGAGACGATAAGCAACGCTTGTTCAGCCACGCTCATCATGCCCCATAATTCATGCAAGGCGACACCTGGAAGAATGGCGCTTAGTGGCTCTTGCTTATAGGTATTAATCTGTCTTTGTAGAGCGAAGGTCTGAATCTTGCTCTTAAGACCTATCAACATGGCCGTGATTTGCTTAGGTTGGAAGTCAATCTGTTCCAGCTGTTCTTTGCTTGGTGTGTTACCCAGATTTGCACCAGATTCCCAACCAACATGTATCGCTTCAATTGCTTCAAGAGAAACATGAACGGTTTTATCGACTGGTGTCCCTGTAGGGGCGAGTATGCCGACCACTTTGAAAGGGAGGTTTTCATGACGGCTAAAGCCGACATCGCTGATGCCGTGCGCAATAATGATTTCACTGCCAATATCATAGCCTAGGGATTTGGCAACATCGGAGCCCAGCACGGTTTCAAATAGCCCATTAAATTCATGGCCTGAAGAGAAGCTTAAATGTTGCTTCTGTCCATATTGGTAGTGCTCGAAATAGCTGTGATTAGTTCCCATGACTCGAAAACCTTTGTGTGAGT
The DNA here is from genome assembly GCF_013364395.1 of Vibrio mediterranei. Taxonomy (NCBI): domain Bacteria; kingdom Pseudomonadati; phylum Pseudomonadota; class Gammaproteobacteria; order Vibrionales; family Vibrionaceae; genus Vibrio; species Vibrio mediterranei. The sequence continues at coordinate 168,421 of NZ_JABXGK010000001.1, forward strand.
CTCCAAGAGAAATGGGAATTGCCCAGTCAACAGCGCGATGTTGGCTAAACTCTTCATAGCTTTTCCAATCGATATTATTGGTGGCATTACCAATACGAAAGACAGAGTAGAGCAGCAGGTTCACTTGGCCAGAACGACCACCGACGATGAGGTCTGTGCCTGAAATCGTGTTGGCAAAGCTGCTTTTTGCTTGAGTTCGAATACGTTCAACACCCATGAGAAGAATAACCGAAATCGCCACTGTCATAACGGTTAACAATGCGGTGGTTTTTCGGTTGAGAAGACTTTTCCAAGCTAGTTTCAATGTAATACTCATAATGCTCTCGCTTGGTTGATATCCAGTAAATTTTCGCTTCGCGTAAATAGGGATTCGAGCGTCGGGTCGTGGCTGACAAAGATCAGCGTGGAATGAGCTTGGTTGGCTTGTTCCATAAGTAATTCGATAAAAGCTTCTCGGTTATCGTGATCCAAAGCCGAAGTTGGCTCATCGGCAATAAGAAATTCAGGCTGACCAATTAAGGCACGTGCGGCGGCCACACGTTGTTGTTGACCAATACTGAGCTCAATCACCGGTTTGTTGAGAAGGTGTGAAGGCAGCCTTAAGTGTTCGAGCAGCCGCTTGGCTTCTTGCTCTAAAGGGCCCGCTACCTTGTTTTTTCTGACTTGAGAAAACCGGCAAGGTAAAGTGACGTTATCAATGACAGAGAGATACGGCAGCAGGTTAAACTGTTGGAATATATAGCCTATATGATCCGCCCTAAATTTATCTCTAGCACTGGCAGATAAGGATTGTAGTGACTGTCCCAGAGCGACAACATTGCCTGAGGTTGCTGTATTGATACCAGTGAGTAGCCCCAATAAGGTCGATTTCCCGCAGCCACTTGGTCCTTTTAAGAATAGATGTTCACCCTGTTCTATAGTGAGTGAAGGAATATCGAGTGTGGGGGCTTGTTCTGGGTGCCATTTGAAAGTGAGATCGGTGAGTTCGATTACTCTAGCCATAATGTCCTCTTATCCAAGAAGATGCCCTAAGAGAGCAAAGCTACTTCTTAGGGCGAGATGCTTACAGTTTAATGACAGTGTTGCCAGAGGTTAGTTCAGTTGCAGATTGTGCTGTGTCCGTTAACAGGTTAACAGAGACTTTTTCAGTTGCAGGGAAGTAGCTAAACCATTTTGTGTCAATTTGGTTTAACTCACTGAAATCACTACAGGTAAATTGGTATTGCACGTTGAACTCGCCATGTCCATCATGATGGTCGTGGTCGTGGTCGTGGTCGTGGTCGTGGTCGTGGTCGTGGTCGTGGTCGTGGTCGTCATGACCTTTGTGATCATCGTGTTCTTTATGGTCATGATGGTCGTCATGGCCCTTATGATCATCGTGTCCGTCATGGTCATGGTCATGATCGTGGTGGTCGTCGTGACCTTTGTGATCATCATGATCTTTATGGTTGTGATGGTCATCGTGGTCATCATGGCCTTGATGAGACTCTAACGTATTATCAATATCCGCATCCACGAGTTGGCATCCAGCAGCCTTTGGTAGGATCAGTAGGTTATTCACGTCGTTAAGTGTCGCCTTGGCTTTGGTAAGCGCCGCTTTTTCTGCGTCAGTTTTTGGGGCATGCTCGAAGCCGACTACATCCGCGCCAGGAGCCGTAATCTCCACCAAAAGGTCTTTTCCATCTTGAGCAATATTGAACTCGACATGGCCGTGAACATGGGCATCGTGTTGTCGGAAGTTTTCTTCTGCCACTGCAAATTGGGAGACTACGAGTCCAGCTAATAGAGTCATCTTGAGTTTCATTGGGATTCCTTAAATTTTAGTCTGTGATAACAATAGATGATTTTAGTGAATCTAGGTAAGCAAAGGCGGTGAGCGTGCACTGATGCACTCCGGCTTTGAATGGCAGACACTATTATCTATATTGATCAATCTGGAATGAGAAACAACTACTGACGCTGCATGGAAAAGACTGACGGGAAGTGAATGGGTGCCTTTGGTAAATAAAGGGCAATGATGTTCCTGGTGGTCGATGTGAGAATCGTAGCTGTGCTCGATGGATAGGGCATTGAGAGCAAACAGCAGCAAGCTTAAGCACAATGCAGCTCTTAGCTTAGAACCTGTTTTCATCAGTTGAATCAGCGACATGCGACTTGTTCTCGTTTAATTTTGATTTGTTATGTTATAACAAATCAAAATATTTACCAACGTAAACAATGGTCCGCTTTGGGTTTCTAACAGGAAAAAAACAATGGGAGCGACTTTGCTCCCATTATGATTTCAACATAGCGAGAGGTTATAGGTTATCGCTGATCATTGTCAGCACTTCTTGAACCTCACTATCTGTTAAAGCGCCTTCTTTAACATACAGAATCTTGCCTTGCTTATCTTGAACGATAATTGCTGAATTATCTTCTTTGAGTTGCCACGCGTTGGCAACTAGGCCGTGTTTATCGAGCACCATGGATGACCATGGGAATTCTTGCTTGCTGTCTTCAGCTGAAGATTTGACAAAGGAGCCTGTGCCCCACATTGCATCATCTTGGTTGATGATCGTCGTGGTTTGGTAGCTGTCTTCTGGAAATTTCGCATCCGTAATGGCTTTCATTAGTGGGGCGTTCATCTCTTTTGAGCTACTACGGCCAGCGATGGCTTGAATAACTCGTACTTTGCCAAGCATATCGTTACTGCTCCACGCTTGGTAAGTAATTGCGTCATTGTTGAGAATAAGCTCACCATGATCCTTCACAGATATTGAGCGTGCGTTACCACCAACTTGTAAATTCGTGGCCATAGCAAGAGTGGGTAAACACAGCATTGCTATTGTTAGGAGAGGCTTTAGTTTCATTGTAATTGTTTCCATTACTTTGTGTTGAGCGGCATACCATAGGTTAACCTAGGAATTACCACAATGTTATTGGTGCGATTTGACCAAGAGATGTCCTTTACTTGATAAAATCATACCAAGCATAACAGTAATTTATAGCTTGTTGCAAAGATGTTAATTTATCTTTTGTGAACGAATAAATATGCTGTATACTTGTCACGAGCGCAAAAAATATTGCGACAACACTCGCATAAAGCGAGAACATGATGGTTGTACTCAAACGGATATTGAGGTTAGGTTATGCTGCGAAAGTTTACGGTTTATCGTCCGAGACAAATTGCTAAATTTGTTAAAACGCTTTTTAAGGGACAGTTTTTCATTGCGGGTATCGGGGTGTTTCGGTTCGATAACGGCAAAGTGTTACTACCAGAAGTCGGTGACAAACAAAAACTCGATGCATTTAAAGAGATTAACATCGAGATTGCTGCGCTCGCGATGTAGAACAGATATATCAATAGAATTTTTTAGAAACGCTCTTGGTGTGAAACCAAGAGCGTTTTTTGTTGTGCGCCGTCTGGTTATTGAGGAGGAAAACAGACGCCTGTACCACCAATTCCACAATACCCATTGGGGTTCTTAGCGAGATATTGCTGGTGGTATACCTCAGCAAGGTAGTAGTGATTGAGTAAGGCAATTTCCGTTGTGATGGAAGTATCACCAAGTGCTTGTTGGTATTGTTGCTGAGTCTGTTGCGCCGTCAAAAGCTGTTGCTCATCATCAACATAAATAGCAGAGCGGTACTGAGTACCAATATCGTTTCCTTGACGCATCCCTTGCGTTGGGTCGTGTTTCTCCCAAAAGACTTTGAGTATGTCAGTCAAAGAGGTTATCCGACTGTCGAACACAACACGCACCACTTCAGTATGCCCTGTATTTCCAGAACAGACCTCTTCATAGGTCGGATTTGGCGTGTAGCCACCTGCATAGCCGACGGAAGTCGAGATAACACCGTCCAGCTGCCAAAACACACGCTCAGCTCCCCAAAAGCAACCAAGGCCGATAACGACAGACTGTTGATGCTCTTGAAGTGATGCATTGAGGTCAGATTGATTGATGAAGTGAGGCTCCATTTTTGCGATAGCATGGTCACGCCCCGGTAGAGCTTGGTCTGCTGATATCATTTCCGTTTTACGCATCATAGGCTCCTTTTTAGACTATTATTGGGTGTACGAAGTTTCTGAAAACCATCAATAAAATAACGCTAATCTGCCATCATGTGGGTGGTGACTACAGACTTCTAAATTGATCGGGGTTATCATTCCAGTTCAATACAAAAACAACGAATCACAGTCTCAACAATAAAGCATGATAAAGAGAGTATTACCACCGCTAATTCTGTTGCTGTCGTCGAGTTTAGCGATGGCAAAAGATGGTGTGTCATTGGATATTAATGGTTTAAGTGGCGCATTGAAGGATAATGTTGACGCCTACATATCCGCTATTGAGCCCAGTGAATACTCAACGTCACTTCGATTTCAATCTCGCCTTACTAAAGAAATCAATACAGCCCTGAATGCTGTAGGTTATTACAATGCCCGCATTGAGTTCTCTGTGGACGATAAGGACTCTGAATTGATTGTTAACGTCAATGCAGGTGAGCCGACGAGAATCAAATTGGTTGATATTGATATCTCTGGTGAAGCGAAGAGCGATGAAGATTTTCTGCGTCTTATCCGACTGACACCACTTAAAGAAGGTGTCATTTTAAACCACAGCCAATACGATGCGATGAAATCAAGCATTCGTAATCTTGCTTTGCAAAAAGGTTACTTCGATGGCGGATATGTGCTGAGCCGACTCGAAGTGGTCCCTGAACTTAACCAAGCTTTTATTCGATTGCATTACGATAGTGGTATCCGCTATCAATTCGGCAAAACCACTATCACCGGCAGTCAGATCGATATTCAAAAAGTAGAATCATTACAACCATATAAAACGGGTGATGATTATCTTGCCTCTAAAGTCGGTATCCATAACCAGAACTTATCTAATACCGAATGGTTTTCATCGGTATTTGTTGAGCCTGACTTATCGCAAGTAGGTAAAGGGCGAGAGTTACCTATGAAGGTGTCACTGGCCCCGCAAGTAAGAAACCAATTTGAAACGGGTCTTGGTTACTCCACTGACGTGGGGGCAAAAGTTAAGTTCAAGTGGAAAAAACCATGGTTGAACGAACATGGCCACAGCTTTAATACTAGTCTTGATCTCTCTATTCCTGAACAACAGGTGACAGCGAGCTACAAGATCCCTTTGGATGATGTGCTGAAAGATTATTATCTCATTCAATATGGTCTAAAAAACGTAAACCGAAGTGATAAAAAGACTTTGGAATCTAACTTGGCCTTCGAGCGTCATTGGGTGCTCGATAGCGGTTGGCATCGCACAGCTTACTTGCGTTATTTGGTGGAGAACTACGAGTTCAATACGCAAGGCGAATTAGGTCAGTTCGTCTTACCTGGTCTATCGTATTCACGAGTGGTATCTCGAGGTGGTGTACTGCCGATGAGTGGTAACAAACAGACCATCATGTTTGAAGTCGGCGACGAGCGTGCCCTCTCAGAAACGTCCGTGTTCCGCATGCGTGGAACGTCCACATGGATTTCCAGTATTGGTGAAAATCATCGTGGTATTTTTAAAGTGGATGTTGGTGCCAATATTGCTAGCGACCCTTCTAAATTATCACCGTCACTACGATTCTATGCGGGTGGTGATAACAGTATCCGAGGTTACGACTATGAGAGTATTTCTCCCGAGGATGATGTCGGTAATAAAACCGGTGGCCAATACTTGGCGACCAGTACACTAGAGTATCAATATCGTATTACTGGAAATTGGTGGGCAGCGACGTTTTTCGATGTTGGTGATGCATTTAATGATAGTCCAGAGTGGAAACGTGGTGCCGGTTTCGGTATTCGCTGGGTGTCGCCTGTTGGTCCAGTGAAATTTGATTATGCGAAGGGGTTAGATCAGAAACCGCAAGCAGAATGGCGTATTCACTTTAGTTTAGGGCCAGAATTATGATGTTAAAAGTTTGGCGATTGACCAAGTGGATCTCTATCGGCTTTGCGACGTTGATACTACTTATCGTGGCAACGCTGGCCTTCGCTATGTTCACTAATGCTGGGTTGAACAGCATTCTTTGGGGAGTAAACAAAGCGCTGCCTCAGTTACAGGTGTCGGAAGCCAAGGGCTCACTATTCCCCAGGTTTACCCTTAACCAAGTCAGTTTTGTTGACGAGAGTCTCCATATTGATCTTAACGCTCAGTCATTGACGTTGGCCGTTGATCTCAACTGCTTGAGTGATCCTAGGGTATGTATTAATGAACTGGCGATAACAGGTTTGAACTTTTCGATGCCTGAAGTTGCACCAAGTGAGCCTTCTACCGAGCCAAGTGAGCCGCTAACGTCAATCTTAACACCCATTCCAATTGCGATCGGTAAGGTGAATTTTAGTGATATCAATTTGGATATCTTAGGCACTAAAGTGAATTGGGATGTCTTTTCTACGTCTCTTGCAATGACCGGTTCTAAACTCACGGTCGGTGATACCTTGCTAAAATCACCGAGAGTAGCGTTAGCGCCGTCGGATGAGACCAGTGCAGAACCACAAGAGCCTCAACAGGAGAACAAGCCTCAGGCCATTGAGCTGCCAGAAGTGTTAATTCCGCTCTTCGTTAATATTGCGGGAATCGAAATTCAAGACTTTAAACTTGAGCAAGATGAACCTGTCATTGTCAATAATTTGCAGTTGGTGGGCCGAGCAGGTGAACACGATGTTCATGTAGATAAACTGCAGTTAGACATGCCGCAAGTGGATGCCCTTCTTAATGGAGATATCACCTTAAATCAGGACTACCCATTAGACCTGTTCCTTACGGCTCATCTCAAACAAACAGATTTGGCGGGTCAGAGGTTACGACTAGAGGCTAAAGGAAGCGTTGAAAAGCTATCTCTAGATAGTCAGTTTTCCGGGCTAATCACTGGTGCTTTAAATGGAGAGTTGCAGCCACTGGAACCAACACTTCCGTTTGATGCCACGATCAGTGATGCAAAAGCGACGTGGCCATTAACCGGTAAAAGTGATTATCAAGTTGCTATTGAAAGCTTGAAAGCGAAAGGCTCATTGGAAGGGTATGACGTTGCTCTAAACGCTCAAGCATCAGGTAAGGACATTCCAGATGTGGCAGTCCAGTTGATTGGTAAGGGTGACTTGAAGCAAATTGACCTAAGTGAGCTCTCTATTGATAGCTTAGGTGGCAACATTACTGGTCAGGTTATGGCGAACTGGGAGTCGCCGATAAACTGGAAAGGGGATATTAACCTTACGCACATTCAACCAGGTCTTCAATGGCCGGAGGCAGAAGGTGACATTAGTGGCCATATTGTCACCAGCGGCCAACTTACAGAAGCTGGTGGCTGGGATGTATCGGTTCCTACCCTCGACATTGTTGGTGTACTTCGTAATTACCCTCTAAATGTTAAAGGGCAGCTAGAAGCTGCAGATACTTCGGGCAAGGGTAAGTATAAAGTTAGAACTGAAGGGCTGTCAGTCGCTCATGGCCCAAACCAACTAAGTGCAAAAGGAACGCTTGATAAGGACTGGAATATGGATGTTCGGATCGATTTTCCTGACTTAGCGAAATCGGTTCCAGATCTCACTGGTCTTCTGAAGGGGACTGTGGGCATTAAAGGGGCGATGCTAGAACCTGATATCGCCACCGACCTAAAAGTAGAAAAAGTAAAATGGAAGCAAGAAGCCAGTATCGATAGCCTATCTTTGTCCGGTACTGCGAAACCCTTACCTCTTGAGCAAGCTCAGGCGAAACTCTCTTTAAAGGCTTCTGGGATTACTTATCAAGAACAGGTTGTCGAGAGTGTGGATCTCGCCTTAAGTGGCACTCAAGCAAGCCATACACTGTCATTGGATCTTGTTTCCAACCTCCTGTCTGCAAAGATTGACTTAGACGGTTCTCTTCAGGATAAGCCAAGTCTTGTTTGGACTGGGAGGCTTGCTGATGTTCATTTAGAGTCAGAACAAGGGCCGCTTGATTTAGTGGATCCTATCGATATCAAAGTGGATATCGATAAACAAGTGGCAGATGTCTCGGCGCACTGTTGGGCGCAAGCTGACTCGAAAGTGTGTTTGGAAAAAGACATCCAAGCTGGGACGTCAGGTGAAGCTTTAGTCACCGTGAAGAATTTCAACTTTAAACAGCTTGATGCTTACATTCCTAAAAATACCAATGTGGAAGGGACCGCCAATGTGACGGTGTGGGCCAAATGGGCACCAGAGGCAGCTCCGCAAGTTAAGCTGGATGTTAGCCTGCCGAAGGGCAAGGTCACGCAAACACTAGAAGCGCCTCTTGTCATAGGCTGGGATAAGGTGAATGTATCGGCGAATTTAGCGGATGATAAGCTCGAAGCTAGTTGGTTAGTAGACGTAACAGATAACGGCGATCTTTCTGGTCAAGTGACCTTACCTGATGTGCTCGCAGACAATAAAAAGATAGAGGGTGAGATCAACCTTTCTACGTTTAACTTGGACTTCCTGCAGCCTGTTATTGGTGAGTTCAATAAGCTCAAAGCGAACCTTGATTCAAACATCAAAATTAAAGGGGATGCTCTACATCCGCAGTTGTTTGGTGACTTTTCCATTTCGGATCTTTCCCTTCAAGGTGACATTTCGCCAATTCAAGTGAAGTCGGGTGGTGTGAACATTGCTTTCAATGGTTATGACGCCAACTTAGATGCGAAAATTCAGACTGATGATGGCGAACTGCAATTATCCGGTGAGGGTAATTGGCAGGATCTCAATGCATGGCGCACCAAATTGAGAGTGTTTGCCGATGAGTTGAATGTCGAAGTGCCACCGATGGTGAAAGTTAAGGTTGTCCCGGATATGACCATCGAGGCCAACCCACAGCTGGCGAAAGTAACGGGTACGATCGGCTTGCCCTGGGGACGAATTTTGGTTGAGGAACTGCCCCAGAGTGCAGTGTCGGTATCCAGTGACCAAGTACTACTCAACCCTGATATGACGCCTATCGACAAAGAAGCAGTGGTTCCTTTCAATATCGAAAGTGATGTTGTGATTAACATCGGTAATGATTTTCGTGTATCTGCATTTGGCTTAAAGGGTGACCTAAGAGGGCGATTACAAGTTTCCCAAAAAGATAAAGGGCCATTTGTTCAAGGTGAAGTCAATATCATCAACGGTTCGTATACTTCATTTGGTCAAGACTTGTTGATTGAAGAAGGTAAAATCCTAATGACTGGGCCTGTTGATCAGCCTTACGTCAATATTACCGCGATACGAAACCCAGAGACCACAGCTGATGATGTTAAAGCTGGGGTAAAAGTAACCGGTTTGGCATCAGAGCCTAAAATCGAGATTTTCTCTGATCCAACTATGCCACAAGCAAATGCCCTTTCTTACTTGTTACGTGGCCAAGATATTGATGGCGAAACAGGTGGTAATGCACTAACCACGACCTTGATTGGTTTGAGTTTAGCTCGCAGTGGTAAAGTGGTCGGCGATATTGGCCAAGCTTTTGGTGTACAAGACTTACAGCTTGATACTGCAGGTAGTGGTAATGACTCTCAAGTAACCGTGAGTGGGTATGTTCTGCCAGGGCTACAAGTGAAATATGGGGTAGGTATTTTTAACTCCCTCGGTGAATTCACCATACGCTATCGAATCATTGAAGACTTTTACGTTGAAGCGGTGTCTGGGCTTTATAGCTCTGTAACCTTCCTGTATCAGTTTGAAGTGGATTAACACGAGCCGTTGCTGCGCCGCCGCACAACGTAATCGATTCGCGCTTTTTCTCGTATACTTATGAAGTAACAAGCGGAATAGAGAGGGTAATATGAGGCCTTGGTTGTTGTTAATAATTGGAGGGCTGTTAGCGGGTTGTGTCCAACTACAGCCTCCCACTGACAAGAGTGATATGAGCTGGCAACAGTTTGGCGAGCAATGGGCGTTGAAGGGCTATATTGTTGAACCAGAAACGAAGCTACGCTCTAAAGTGCCTGACGTCACAGCTAGTCAATACAAAGCGTATCTCAAAGGATATCAAGAAGGTAAGAGTGAATACTGTAAACAAGATCCGTTTGTCTTAGGAAGAAATGGAAAAATCTATTACGGTATTTGTAACGATGTAGACCGAATGTATCTCGATGAGTATTGGCGTGGTAAAAATGCTCGCGCTAAGCGCTAGCAATTAGTGCTGGGGGGATCGTATGAGGCTGTTATTCATCATTGGCTTACTAATCATGTCGGGTTGTGCTCAACAAATTTCTCTTACTTCTGTTATGCCTCAAGACTGGCAGCAGTACGGTCAGGAGCAAGCTCTTATAGGGTATGAGAAACTGTCAGTTCAACAGTTACAATCTTCGACTACCATAGATTTCACGGAAGATTTATACCAGGCCTATTCTAACGGCTATGAGGAAGGTCGTATCGCATACTGTCAACAAGACCCAAGCATTCTGGGAAAGCGAGGGGAAATGTATCGTGGCATTTGTGATGACATCAAACCAACTTTTCGAACCTGGTATAACAATGGCAAAGCTTCTCGTGGCCGCTACGGCTATTAGCTCCTTTACTCTAAGCCAAAGTAAAAAGCTCTCTAATTTAGAGAGCTTTTTCATGTATTCAGCGAGCGCTATTTTGACTTAGCGCGCTCAAAGGAAGTTTCAATCTCTTCTCTTGCCGCTTGAACATCGGCCCAGCCATCGACTTTGACCCACTTACCCGCTTCGAGTTCTTTATAGCGCTCAAAGAACTGCGTGATCTGGGCTTTGAGCAGCTCAGGGATATCACCTACATCTTGAATGTGGTCGTACTCTTTAGAAAGCTTGCTATGAGGAACGGCAAAGACTTTTGCATCTTCACCAGATTCGTCGGTCATCTTAAGTACGCCTACTGGACGGCACCGAATTACTGAACCAGGCATCAACGGATAAGGTGTCGGTACCAACACGTCAACAGGATCACCATCAAGAGAAAGCGTTTCGTTTACGTAACCATAGTTACATGGGTAGAACATAGGTGCTGACATAAAGCGGTCAACGAAAACAGCACCAGAGTCTTTGTCGACTTCGTACTTAATTGGATCGGCGTTAGCAGGGATTTCAATCACTACATAGATATCATCAGGCAATGATTTACCTGCAGGGACATTGTTCAAGCTCATTTTGACTTTCCTTTTCTTTATTCATTATTCCTTTGAGGAGGGAATAGAGGGCTGAAACACGAATCGTTTACAAAGAGTATACTTGGTTAGTTTTAAAACAAAAAGTGCCTCTATTGAGAGGCACTTCGAAGTTATTGGTCTTTATATTCTTCTAGGAAAGATTCGACCTTTTCAACCATTCGGCTTGAGCCAACAAAGAATGGGACTCGCTGGTGTAGTTCGGTAGGTTTGATGTCCATGATACGCTGAGTACCATCCGATGCTAAGCCGCCTGCTTGCTCCATGATGAAAGCCATTGGGTTGCACTCATACAGTAGGCGCAGTTTACCACTTGGGTGACTTTGCGTGCTTGGGTACAAGTAGATGCCGCCCTTAAGCAGGTTGCGGTGGAAGTCAGATACCAAGGAGCCAATGTAGCGAGAGGTATACGGACGCTTCTCTTCTGGCACATTCTCTTGGCAGTATTTGATGTACTTTTTCACGCCCATAGGGAAGCGAATATAGTTGCCCTCGTTAATGGAGTAGATGGTGCCATCTTTAGGGATCATCATATTTTCATGAGATAGGCAGAAGGTACCGATCGATGGGTCGTAAGTAAATCCGTTTACGCCTTTACCCGTGGTATAAACCAACATAGTCGACGAGCCGTACACTACATAGCCCGCTGCAACTTGCTTGTTGCCCGGTTGTAGGAAGTCTTCTTGAGTCGGAGGAGTACCAACCGGTGAAACGCGACGATAGATAGAGAAGATGGTACCTACTGATACATTGACATCAATGTTCGATGAACCATCAAGTGGGTCCATTAGTACGACGTATTTGGCATTTTTGTTGAGCTCTTTGTTAAAGGCTACTGCCTCATCTTCCTCTTCACTGGCAACACCACAAACTTGGTCACGCGCTTCTAAAGCGGCTTTAAATTTGTCGTTAGCATAGACATCGAGTTTTTGTTGAGCTTCACCTTGAACGTTTTCAGAGCCTACAGAACCAGTAATATCAGCAAGGCCTGCCTTGTTAATTTCTCGGTTTACGATTTTGGCAGCGAGTCGAATCGAAGACAAAAGGGAAGATAAATCACCGCTAGCGTGGGGGAAATCAGTTTGTTTCTCAACAATGAATTCGCCAAGGGTGCGCATTTCAGACATGTTATATCCTTAACTTTTCTGCTTATTTTCTTGGGGGTAGTGTGTGAGAGAAATGTGGCAACCAAACGATTGCGTTTATTGGGGGTATTCATCAACACACATGTGTATTGTAGGTGGCAGAACTTTTTAATGGTAATGAAGTAACCCTGACACGCTCCGTTTTGTATGATGAATGTCACATTTATTTCCCTAACCGCTAACTTTCTCGCTTTTGACGCACGCTTTGGGTATATATAGCGACAATAGCGTAAAATTAGACGCAAAGAGTTAAGAGAGCGAACTATGCACATTCATATTCTGGGTATTTGCGGTACCTTCATGGGAGGCGCTGCGGTATTGGCCCAGCAGTTGGGACACCGAGTTACAGGCAGTGATGCTAACGTTTATCCACCAATGAGCACATTATTGGAGTCGGAAGGCATAGAGATTATCGAAGGGTTTGACCCAGCTCAGCTCGATCCTGCTCCAGACCTTGTCGTCATTGGGAATGCGATGAGTCGTGGCAACCCTTGCGTTGAGTACGTGCTTAACCATAATCTGAAATACACTTCTGGCCCACAATGGTTACAAGAGTTTCTTTTGCATGATCGTTGGGTGCTGGCTGTTTCAGGGACTCATGGAAAAACTACCACATCCAGCATGTTAAGTTGGATTCTTGAAGATTGTGGTTATCAACCGGGATTCTTAGTTGGTGGGGTATTAGGCAACTTCGGTCAGTCAGCTCGTTTGGGTGAATCTATGTTTTTCGTGGTGGAAGCGGATGAGTATGACAGTGCTTTTTTTGACAAACGTTCTAAGTTCGTTCACTACCATCCACGCACTCTCATTATGAACAATCTTGAGTTCGATCATGCGGATATTTTTGACGATCTTGAAGCCATCAAACGACAATTCCATCATTTAGTTCGCACTGTTCCTGGAAACGGCCGCATCCTTGCTCCACGTAAAGATAAGGCGTTGGGTGACGTACTAGGAAGAGGGTGTTGGAGTGAAGTGGAACACACGGGAGAGAATGCGGATTGGCATGCTAACAAGTTAAAGAGTGATGGTTCGCATTTTGAAGTGTACCTACATGGCAGCAAAGTCGGGGAAGTTAAGTGGGAGCTAGTGGGGGACCATAATGTCGATAACGCCCTGATGGCTATTGCTGGAGCAAGGCATGTTGGCGTGACTCCGGATCTTGGGTGCGAAGCATTAGGCAAGTTTATCAATACCAAGCGACGCTTGGAGCTGAAGGGCGAAGTGAATCAAGTCACGGTATACGATGATTTTGCCCATCATCCAACGGCAATTGAACTGACTTTAGGCGGTTTACGTAACAAGGTCGGCAAGCAGCGAATCCTAGCTGTTTTAGAGCCACGCAGTGCCACCATGAAACGCGGCGTGCACAAAGAGACATTAGCGCAATCGCTCACTCAAGCCGATGCGGTGTTCTTATTCCAACCCGACAATATTGATTGGTCAGTAGAAGAGATTGCGCACTCATGCTCGCAACCAGCCACAGTCAGTGACTCTATTGATGAGCTGGTGCAGGCCATTGTTGAACAGGCTCAACCAGGCGATCAAATTCTGGTGATGAGCAATGGTGGCTTTGGTGGTATTCATCAAAAATTATTAGAGGCATTAGCGTAATGAAACCCGTAGAGAAAGCGATCACGCTGGCATTTACTGGTGCATCTGGCGCTCCTTATGGGATGCGCCTCCTTGAGTGTTTGTTAGCTCAAGATTATACCGTGTACTTATTGATCTCTTCCGCTGCGAGAGTGGTGTTGGCGACTGAACATAATATTAAACTGCCGAGCGGTCCGGATGCCGCGCACAAAGCACTAGTACAAAAACTGAATTGCTCGCCAGATAAGCTGGTGGTGTGTGGTAAAGAAGATTGGTTTTCACCAGTGGCTTCCGGGTCAGCAGCGCCTAAACAGATGATCGTCTGCCCATGCTCGGCTGGCAGTGTGGCTGCGATTGCTCATGGGATGTCTGATAACTTAATTGAGCGTGCTGCTGACGTGGTAATGAAAGAGCGTGGTCAACTTCTCCTAGTGGTACGCGAGACGCCATTTTCAACCATACACCTAGAAAACATGCACAAACTTTCGCAAATGGGCGTGACCATCATGCCAGCTGCGCCTGGCTTTTATCATCAGCCAGAATCTATTGAGGATTTAGTCGACTTTATTGTGGCTCGTGTGCTTGACCATATGGGTATCGACCAAACTCTCGTGCCTCGCTGGGGCTACGATCAGCGATAAATCCACATCAATCAAATGAGTTTAGGGATAGATTTGGCGAATCTGTGACGAAAAGGTTACAATTCGCTTTCTAAAGGTTGTGACTCACGGGGTGCACTAGCAGTGGTGCTGAGAGAAGGTAATACCTGACACCCGTATACCTGATCCAGATAATGCTGGCGTAGGGATGAGAACTCCGTTCTATGGAGGCTTTTTCTGGATCATATAATATAAAAATATATATCTAAGGATAGAACCAGTGAAAGTACATCAACTCGCTAAACTTGCTTTGGCAACGACACTTCTAAGTGCCTCTCAACTCGCTGCGGCGAATACACTTACCGTTTATACCTATGATTCGTTTGCTTCAGATTGGGGCCCTGGTCCAGCGATTGAAAAAGCATTTGAAGCTAAATGTGGATGCGATCTCAACTTTGTTGCACTAGATGATGGTGTCTCGATTCTAAACCGCCTGCGTCTAGAAGGCTCCAGCTCCCAAGCCGATGTCGTACTTGGCCTCGATAATAACTTAATGAGTGAAGCGAAAGCCTCTGGCTTGTTGGCTAAACACAATGCTGATCTTTCTGCGCTTGAGTTACCAAACGGCTGGAGTGACGATGTTTTTGTTCCTTTCGATTACGGTTACTTTGCGTTTGTTTACAACAAAGAAAAGGTAAAGAATCCACCGAAAAGCCTGAAAGAGTTGGTTGAGCAACGTGATGACCTTAAGGTGATTTATCAAGATCCGCGCACTTCAACTCCGGGTCAAGGACTCTTACTTTGGATGAAGTCTGTTTATGGTGATGACTCCAGTGAGGCATGGCAAAAGCTAGCGAAAAAGACCGTAACTGTGACCAAAGGTTGGTCGGAAGCGTACTCTATGTTCCTTGAGGGAGAGTCTGACTTGGTTCTCTCTTACACGACCTCTCCGGCTTACCATATTATTGCCGAGCAAGATAAGCGATTTGCTGCCGCAGACTTTTCGGAAGGCCATTACACTCAGGTGGAAGTGGCGGCTAAAGTGGCCAGCAGTGACAAGCAAAAGTTAGCTGATGAATTTATGCAATTTATCGTTTCAGAAGACTTTCAATCAAAAATCCCTACAGGCAACTGGATGTATCCTGTTGTTGAGAGCAAGCTGCCTGAAGGTTTTGATAGCTTAACCATTCCAAGTGAAGCGCTAACATTTAGTCCTGATGAAGTGGCGAATAAGCGTAAGGCTTGGATTCGCGAGTGGCAGTCTGCGCTGATTAAGTAGTATTGGCATCTAAGAAAATCTACAGATTATCGCCCCTGTACAAGCAGGGGCAAGCCAATACTGTACCAGAGCTTCACCGGTGTGACGAATCGTTCTCGTGTCTACTTCTCCATTGAGGTTATTGTGACCCAAATACCAAAATCAGGTTTAGTGATTGCTTTGCTCATTGCCATATATGTGCTGGCTTCGTTGTGGACACTGCTTTCCTACTCGTCAATGACTGATATTGCTCTGCTGTTTACTGACCCATACTACCAGCACGTAGCCAAATTTAGCTTTTGGCAAGCAAGTCTATCAACGTTGCTAAGTGTAGGGCTTGCTATCCCAGTGGCACATGCGTTTTCTCGTCGCCATTTTTGGGGAAGATCATGGTTGCTCAAATTGTTTGCGACCACCTTGGTGATGCCAGTACTGGTCGGTGTGTTTGGCATTGTCGCCATTTATGGCAATCAAGGCGTTATTGCTCAATGGTGGCTCACTTCGAACGATTCTATGCCGTTTCCCCTCTATGGTTTAAACGGTATTTTGCTCGCACACGTATTCTTTAATTTACCTTTTTCAACCCGTTTGCTTTTAGTGACGATAGAAAGTGTTCCACTAGAGCAGCGCAAGTTAGCACTGCACTTGGGAATGAACAGCTGGCAGTGTTTTAGATTAGTGGAGTGGCCACGACTAAAAGCACATTTACCTCATGTTATTGGCTTAGTCTTCATGTTGTGTTTTACCAGTTTTGCAACCGTCATGGCGTTAGGTGGCGGTCCGAAAGCCACTACGATTGAACTAGCGATTTATCAAGCGATCAAGTTTGATTTTGACCTACAAACCGGAGCGGTTCTGGCATTATGGCAAATGTTAATTTGCGCATTACTGGTGCTGTTTATTGGCAAATTCAGTCGAGACTTGGAGGGTAAAACCAATTATAGCGACATGCCAACCATTCAACCTCAAGACTCATGGTTGAAAAAGTGCTGGGATAGCTTTTGGATCATGGCAACCCTAATGCTGGTCATTCCGCCACTTATTGCCATTGTTGCAAGTGGACTGAATGAGAAATTGTGGTCAGTGCTTGCTGATAGCAAGTTCTGGTCGGCAGTTATGACCTCGTTACAAGTGGCAATCATGGCTGCTAGTATCGCGTTAGTGGTTGGCATTGTGCTATTGAGTAGTTCACGAATGTTACGAATAAAGTCTCACTATGGCCGTGCGGATGGCGTGGAGTTTGTTGGTACGGTTATTTTGGTGACACCCGCGTTGGTATTGAGTACAGCGACTTTTCTAATGCTTCGCGGAATGACCAATGTGTTTAGTCTTGCGTTTGGGATCGTTGTCGTTGTGAATGCTTTGATGGCGCTGCCGTATGTTATCAAAACACTTAATCAGCCAATGTTGAGGTTAGCCAAGCAATATCACCTGCTTTGGCAAAGTTTAGGACTGCATGGCATTCGACGATTTTGGTTAATGGAATGGAGAGCAATCCGCGCACCGATATTGCATGCTTTCTCGATTAGCTTTGTCCTTTCCATGGGCGATCTTACCGTTATCGCGCTATTTGGAAGTCAGAACTTTAATACCTTACCGCTTTACCTCTATCAGCTGATGGGCAGCTATCAACTGCAAGCAGCGGCTGTAGTATCCCTAGTGCTGTTTATTTTGAGTATTGGTGTATTTACCTTAACGGAGTCGTTGTTAGGGCCTGTAGCGAACGAGCGAGAGAAATCATAATGTTAACAATGGATCATGTCGATTATCGCTACCACAGTGATTGGTTTCGGTTTTCTATCTCAGTAGAAAAAGGTGATGTGTTGGCGTTGATTGGCCCCAGTGGTGCAGGTAAATCGACACTGTTGGCGCTTATAGCGGGTTTTTGTCAGCCTGAATCGGGAATGATATCTGTCGATGATGAAGAGATTCAATCTAAGCAGCCGCATCAGCGGCCTTTATCAATGTTGTTTCAAGAGCACAACTTATTCGAGCACCTTTCAGTGTTCGATAATATTGCTCTAGGACTCAATCCAGCCCTAAAACTAACTGCAGAAGATCAACAGCGAGTGCGAGATGCGGCAGACAAGGTGGGTCTTATTGATAAGATTCAACGGTTACCGTCTGAGCTTTCCGGTGGGCAGAGGCAGCGAGTGGCTTTAGCTCGTTGCTTTGTTCAGCCTCACCCGATTTGGCTACTTGACGAGCCGTTTTCGGCGTTAGACCCGGTACTTCGTAAAGAAATGCTGTCGGTTGTTCACTCTCTAGCTCAAGAAAAACAAGCGACAGTTATTATGGTGACGCATCACCTTAGTGATGCCAAAGCCATTGCCAACCGGTTTGCCTACCTTAGTCATGGCATCATCACTGTTGAAGGAGACATCTCGGCGTTGACGGCGCAGCATGACAATCAAGAGCTCGCGCGGTTTGTAAAAGCGGCGCATTAGCGTTTTGCGGATATAAAAAAGGCAGCTTACGCTGCCCTTACGGTCTTAAATTGAGCGTTGAAGTTAGAATTCTTGTTCTTCTTCGTGCTTAAGTGCTTGGAAAATTTCACGGAATGCTTTCGCAGGCTTTCCAGCTTTCTTTTCTTTGTTGGCTTGACGAGCAAGTTGGCGTAGACGCTGACGGTCGAGGTTTGGGTACAACTCAAGTGCATCCGCGATGGCCTCATCACCTTGTTCTACAATACGATCACGCAGTTGCTCAAGTTTGTGAAGTGCCGCAGTAGACTGTGAGTGCTTGTTACGTACACGGTCGAGAGCCGCTTGAATTGGCTCTGGGTCTTCGGTACGCATCAGCTTACCAATGTATTGCAGTTGGCGACGTCGAGCTTCGTTCTTGAAGCGCTGGGCATCGGCGACCGCTTCTCTCAGATCTTCACTAAGAGGAAACTTATCCAACACAGCAGGCTTTAGTCCAACTAACTCTTCACCGAGTTTTTGCAACTCTTCCATGTCGTTTTTCATTTCGGTTCTGCTCACCCAAATGATTTCTTCTTCCTCTTCCCAAGGCGCTTTCTGATTTTTGCGGGCCATGTTTACTGCCTATATCACTATCTCATTACGAATATTGGCTATTTTAGCAAGAAATCTGGGGAGAATGCGAAAACCTTGTTATTCTAGTCTCAATTAAACGATAAAAGTTAGATGAATTATGGATGTAAGAGAGCAAGTTGCTCAGCAGCAAGCTGAGCTAGAAGCCGCTGTTGCTAAAGCGCTGGATATGGCTTCAGTAAATTCAGATGCCGCTGAGGTCGCTATTACTAAAAGCACTGGCTTAAGCGTCTCCACGCGCATGTGTGAAGTGGAAAACGTAGAGTTTAATAGTGACGGTGCGCTGGGTATCACGGTATACCGTGGACAGCGTAAGGGCAGTGCTTCAACCTCTGATTTGAGTGAAAAAGCCATTGCACAAACGGTAGCTGCTGCACTGGATATTGCCCAGTACACCTCCGAAGACCCATTTGCAGGGCCAGCTCCAAAAGAGTTGTTGGTAACGAATATCCCAGACCTTGATCTCTTCCATCCAGATGAGCCAAATCCCGATGTAGCTGCGCAAAAAGCGATTGCTGCTGAGAAAGCAGCATTAGCTTACAGTGACAAAATAAAGCAGAGTGATGGTGCTAGTTACGACAGCCACTATGGCGTTAAGGTCTATGGTAACTCTCATGGTCTGTTGGCCGGTTATGCGTCTAGCCGTCATAGCATTAGCTGTAGCGTCATTGGCCAAGGCCAAAATGGCGATATGGAGCGTGATTACAGTTATACCCTTGCTCGTCACCGTGATGATTTGTGGACACCAGAATCGGTCGGAGAAAAGGCTGCTATCAAAACAGTTGAGCGTCTAGACCCTAGAAAAGTTAAAACGGGTCAATACCCAGTGCTTTTTGCCAACGATGTTGCGACTGGCCTCATGGGACACTTAGTAATGGGGATTAGCGGCGGTAATTTATACCGTAAGTCGTCATTCTTGCTAGATAAACTGGGTGAACAGATTCTGCCAGATTGGTTTGCTATTGAAGAAAAACCTCACCTACTTAAAGGCTTAGCATCTAGTCCGTTTGATAACGAAGGTGTGGCAACTCAAGATTTAGATATTATCACTGACGGTAAGTTGGCGACCTACTTACTGACCAGTTACGCTGCGCGCAAACTGAATATGACGCCAACAGGGCATGCTGGAGGTATTCATAACTGGTTTGTTAAGTCGACAGGGCAAGATTTTGATGCCATGTTGAAAACGCTTGGCACTGGCCTGCTGGTAACCGAAGTGATGGGGCAAGGGGTAAATATCGTGACTGGTGATTACTCTCGCGGTGCAGCAGGATTCTGGGTCGAAAATGGAGAAATCCAATACCCAGTCTCGGAAATTACCGTTGCTGGTAATCTGGCGCAAATGTTCAAGCAAATTGTAGCAGTTGGTAGTGATGTTGAAACGCGCTCACAAATTCAAACGGGCTCTATCCTGTTGGAATCAATGAAAGTCGCTGGTGAGTAAATCTCAAATAGAGAAAAAGGGCGTAACCTGCTGGTTACGCCCTTTTTGTATCTAGCATTAGCTGATCATTATGGTAGCTAAGCCTAAGAAGACCGAAAGACCAACAACATCGGTAATGGTCGTAAGAGCCATTCCGCCCGCTAAGGCAGGGTCGATATTCATTTTTTTGAGCAGAATAGGGATGGTAACGCCAGCAATGCCAGCAACCAGTAAATTGGTCATCATGGCGGCAGAGATAATCCCGCCTAACATCCAATCACCTTTCCAAGCTACTACGATACCACCGATAATTAGAGCCCAGAGGACACCATTGAGAAAGCCGATGGCGGCTTCTTTGAGTAGCAGTTCTCGACGGTTACTGTCACCGATATGACCCAAAGCTAAGCCTCGGATTACGAGGGCAACGGTTTGGTTACCTGCAACCCCTCCCATGGAAGGTACAATAGTCATCAAGACTGCTATCGCTGCCATCTGCTCTAATGTGGCCTCAAACATATTGGAGACAGATGCTGCTGCTAAAGCGGCAAGTACGTTGGCGCCTAGCCAAACACTGCGTCGACGAGCAGATTTCACAACCGGCGCAAAGGTATCTTCATCGTCATCCATGCCCGCCATACTCATCATTGAGTGTTCGGCGTCTTCTCGGATAATATCGACCACGTCATCGATGGTGATACGACCGACTAGGTGGTGTTCGCTATCGACAACAGGGGCAGAGACCCAGTCGCGTCGTTCAAATAACGAGGCAACGTCCGAATCGCTAGTTTCAACATGGATTGCCTCATCGGCATCGTCCATGACATCGACGACTTTGACATCGGGCTGAGTGGTTAAAAGTGTGGTCAAAGAAAGGTGACCAATCAGCATATCTTCTTCGTCTATCACATACAGTGCGTCTGTCGCTTCCGGTAGCTCACCTTTCATGCGCAGGTAACGCAGAACCACATCGACATCGACATCGCCACGAATAGTGATTACATCGGTATTCATGATACCGCCGGCGGTATCTTCTGGGTAAGAAAGGGCAGTCTCGACACGCAAACGGTCTGCGGTGTCCATTTGTGACAGGACTTCGCGCGATACGGTATCAGGCAGACTACGTAGGACATAAGCTACGTCATCGGTGTCCATGCCTTCCGTTGCTTCAGCCAGTTTTTCTGGCGCCATTTTGGAGACTAGACTATCTTTGACGTCCTCATTGAGTTCATCAAGGATTTCACCATAGTCTTCAGGGTCGGTGAGTTGCCACAGGACTTCACGACTTTTACGTGGAGAGGCTTCTAGAAGATGGGCAATATCTTCAGGCTCCATGTCCTGAAGTTGTCTTCTTACGTAAACGAAGCGGCCATTTTCTAGCGCTTCACTAACTTCTTGGAGGGTTTGGTGAGCTTGATCGAATTCTATTTGCTCCGCCATGGATGCCCCCTACACTCAACTGCTTTTTAATGTATTGAATAGTAGCTTAATTTTGGGTTCAAGTAACCTACAGGGCGCGAAGAAGTTATCGGAGAGTGGAAATAAAACAGAAAAGTGTGCGGAATCTATTCGTCTTCGTCAAAACGGTGTTCAACCAACTCGCATACCGCTTGCAGAGCATCCTCAGCCTGGTTTCCTGACGCTTTAATGGTGATGTTCTCACCTTGAGCAGACTCGAGCATAAGAAGACCCATCACGCTATCTGCTGTCGCTTCTTTCTGTTCATGATTACAAATCGTCACGGTTGCCTCGAAGCTCTGTGCTAATTCTACTAACTTGACCGCAGCACGAGCATGCAAACCAAGACGATTTTGAATGAGAACAGTGCGAGATAGTGACATTTGGATTCCTGTTAGTTGTTTTTCTCTAGCGATGCGTGACGAATTTTTACTTGATGGCCGAGCTGAGCAAAATATTCACCAATCTGCTGAGTGATATAAACAGAGCGGTGTTTACCGCCGGTACAACCAATTGCGACTGTTAGATAGCTGCGATTGTTCTTTTCCAGTTGAGGTAGCCAACGTTCAACAAAGCCTTGAATTTGTTGTTTCAACTCGATGACGTCAGGATAAGCTTCTAGGAAAGACTTAATCGGTGCATCTAACCCAGTCATAGGTCTTAATTCTGGCTGCCAATGTGGATTGGGGAGAAAACGAACATCAAATACGTAATCTGCATCACTTGGCATACCGTATTTAAACCCAAACGATTGGAAAACCATGACAAGATCTTTCTTCTCTTGGCCTTCTAATTCAAAACGAATAGCTTCGCTTAAGTCGTGTATGGATTGTTCACTCGAATCAATGATGTAGTCAGCATGCTCTTTGATGGGTTTGAGAAGTGTGTGCTCTACATCAATAGCCTGTTCAAGTGACAGTTTATCTTTACGCTGAGAAAGAGGGTGGATACGACGAGTTTCACTGTAGCGTTTTAACAACACTGGCTTTGACGCATCAAGGAAAAGCACTTTGACGTCATGTTGTTTAGACAATTGTTTCAACTTAGAGGTTAAGTTATTCAGGTTGTCAGGCAGGTTACGAATATCAATACTGACGGCAACACTTTGTTGGGAATCTTTCGATGAATCCACAAAGGCTTCTAGTAAATCGATTGGTAGGTTATCAACGCAGTAGTAACCAGAATCTTCTAGCACTCGCAACGCCACACTTTTACCTGCGCCTGAATGTCCACTTACAACGACTAATCGCATTTTTTCTCAGCTTGTTCTAATGGCTAACAATAATATCGTAAAGCTCTTGATCGGATTGAGCATTACGAAGTTGCTTTAGGACAGTTTTATCATTTAATCGCTCTGCCATACATGACAAAGTCTTTAAATGTTCTTTACACTGCGCATCTGGAACTAGCAGTGCGAACATAAGGTCAACTGGGCGGTTATCAATAGAGTCGAAGTCAACGGGCGCTTGGCACTGAAGTAACACCGCAACCGCTTTATCGCTGTCATGCATTCTAGCATGAGGAATAGCAATACCATTGCCAATACCAGTGCTACCCACTTTTTCACGGCTCAACATGCATTCGAACAGTTCGGTAGAGTTTTGACCAGTATGCTCTGCAGCGATTTCGCTAATAATTTCTAAGGCGCGTTTTTTACTCGTACAAGGGACTGCACTTTTGGTGCAGTCCAGAGTTAATACTTCACTTATTTGCATTTTAGTGATTACTTAATTTTTCTTTATGCTTGTTCAATTGTCTGACGAGCTTATCGACTAGCGCGTCAATGGCAGCATACATACTTTCATCATTTGCCGCCGCATGAATTTCAGCTTGATTAACGTGGAGCGTAGCTTCTGCGATCTGGTTTAATTTTTCAACTTTTAATATGACGTTAATGCTATTTATATGATCGAAAAAACGTTCCAGTTTTTGGAATTTACTCTGAACGTAGTCCTGCATTGACTCAGTGACATCGACGTGGTGGCCTTCAATTTGAATTTGCATAGACTTTCCTTCTTAGTTATTGGCCTTAAAGTAGGCGTTTACGCTGACTGGAAGGGGCGATGCCCAACGACTCACGGTATTTCGCTATTGTTCGTCTAGCAACCTGAATTCCTTGGTCAGCTAGTTGCGCTGCGATTTTACTATCGCTCAATGGCTTGGCTGGATTTTCAGCAGCGACAAGCTTCTTGATTAGTGCTCGAATGGCTGTCGAGGAACACTCGCCGCCATTGTCAGTCGATACGTGGCTTGAGAAGAAATACTTCAGCTCAAAAATGCCGCGTGGGGTATGCATATATTTCTGAGTGGTCACTCGAGAAATCGTCGATTCATGCATGTCTACAGCAAGGGCAACATCGTTGAGAACCATAGGTTTCATTGCCTCTTCACCGTATTCAAAAAAGTCATGCTGATGTTCGACAATGCATTTAGCGACTTTGAGTAAAGTTTCATTGCGACTTTCAAGGCTCTTAATCAACCATTTCGCTTCCTGCAAATTAGAGCGAATATATTGGCTGTCAGCACTGTTGCCTGTACCGAGCTTCGCGTATTGTTGATTCACTTTCAGTCTTGGAACACTGTCCGGGTTAATCTGAACTATCCATTTTCCGCGGTCTTTAAATACGGAGACATCAGGCACTACGTACTCAGTTTCATCAGGTGTTATCTTACTGCCTGGTCTAGGGTCAAGCTGTTGGATTAGCTTCAAAACTTCTCGAAGATCCGCTTCCTTAAGCTTCGTCTCTTTAATCACGAGTTTGTAATCACGGTTACCCAGTTGATCGATATGATCAGACAAGACCAACTTAGCTTCAGCGAGCCATGGAGTGTCTTCAGGGAAAGTCGCGAGTTGCAGTAATAGGCAATCTTGCAGATTAAGAGATGCAACGCCTAGTGGATCGAATTGCTGAACGCGTTTTCTTACCGCTTCAATTTCATCAAGCTCAACATCCTCAATATCGACACTATCGAGAATCTCTTCACAGGACAGGGTCAGATAGCCGTAATCATCGACAGCATCAATGATGGCTAAGGCGATGGCACGATCTGTTTCAGTAAATGGCGTGAGGTCTAATTGCCAAACTAAGTAGTCTTGAAGAGACTGTGTGGTTTCACCTTGATATATTGGCATGTCATCATCAGCGGCAATACCCGTGTTACCGGTATTGGCACTATAGACATCATCCCAAGTGGTATCCATTTCAAGTTCTGTCGATATTTCAGAACTTTCAATTTGCTCAGAGCTATCTTTCGGTTCTGGTTCGCTAACTGGCTCTGCAGATACTTCTTCTTTACTTTCAGGGCTCGACTTTTCCTCATTAGAAGGCGGTGCTTCTTCCACGGTTTCTTCCACGTCAAGTAATGGGTTTGAGTCTAGGGCCTCTTGAATCTCTTGTTGCAGATCGAGCGTCGACAATTGCAGCAAGCGAATTGCTTGTTGCAACTGGGGCGTCATTGCTAACTGTTGACCTAGCTTGAGTTGTAATGAGGGTTTCATGCAGTATTGCTAGCCTATTATTAAAATTTTATCCAAGCCTATTAAATCATAGTCTGAATTGTTCACCGAGATAAACCTGTTTTACGTGTTCATTATTGAGAACATCTTCAGGACTTCCTTCAGCAATTAGATGACCTTGGCTCACAATGTATGCTTTTTCACACACATCTAAGGTTTCACGAACGTTATGGTCGGTGATAAGAACTCCTAAGCCTCTATCGCGTAAGTGCTCGATGATCTTCTTAATATCAATCACTGAAATTGGGTCGACACCCGCAAACGGCTCATCCAGTAAGATGAATTGTGGGTTAGCGGCTAGAGCCCTAGCAATTTCGACACGTCGACGTTCGCCGCCAGACAACGCCATCCCAGCACTTTTTCGAATGTGCTGAATATTGAACTCATCCAGCAGGTCCTCTAGCTTATCTTGTCGCTCTTCTTGAGTGATCTCATTACGAGTCTCAAGCACTGCCATAATGTTGTTTTCAACACTGAGCTTTCTGAAAATGGAGGCTTCTTGTGGCAGGTAGCCAATGCCCATTTTGGCGCGGCTATGCATTGGGAGAATACTAATATCTTCTCCGTCAATAGTGATGGTGCCTTCATCACGGGCAACCAGACCAACAATCATATAAAACGACGTAGTTTTACCTGCGCCGTTAGGGCCCAGCAATCCCACTATCTGACCAGACTCAACCGAAAGACTAACGTCTGAGACCACTTTACGGTTTTTATAGCTTTTTGCTAAATGTGTCGCTTTCAATAACGCCATAAATACAATTACTTCTCTTGAATCTGTTGTGGTTGAAGCACAGTAGATACTCTTCCTTTCGAGTCGCCATCAGCGATGAGTTTTTGTGATGAGATTCTGTACTTAATGACACTGCCACGAATGATACTGTCGTCTTGAGATAGCATCGCTTTATTTGTCATGGTCAATTGATCGTTTTTCAGTGAGTAATGTAACTGTTTTGCTTCACCATATAAGGTTTTGCCGTCGTCAGTAAGTTGCGAAAATGTCGCTAGATCGCCAAAACCTTCGATAACCTGAATTGTGCCCGTTTCTGCTTCACGTGTAACAATCACTTTATCGGCATTGATGTTAATACTACCTTGTTTAAGCTTTACATCGCCTTCGAAGGTTACTTGGTTGCTTTTCATATCAAGCTGCTGAGAGTCAGAGTCAATATACACCGGTTGCTCTGAGTCTGTTGATAATGCCATTGCTGATATAGGTAAAAGTAAGCAAATACCTAAACTAAGGTGTGAGAGTTTCATATCTACTGTTCACTTTGTTATAAACCTCGGCGATATTGTCTGCGAAATTTCCTTTCATCGCTTCGCCGCGTGTTTCAAATTGAGGGCCGAGCATAATGACTTTGGTATCGGACCAAAAGTCTCTGTTGGTTAGTTTAATGCTCATCTTCTGTGTTGATAGTGTATCAAATCCTGACTCTGGTAATAGATTTTGAGCTAGAACATTGTCGTATAAAGTGAGTACTTCATCCTTGTCTAAAATGGCTTTATCTGCGGAAATTTCCCACTCTTTTGTTGTACCATTCGCGTAAATAGACAATACAGGACTTTCAAAAATAGTATTCCCTTTTTGAGCGAAATGTTCCAGATGTACGGAGTTGATCGTATAGCTTCGAATGCCGGTATCAGAGTAAGAAATGTTATGGACATTTATTCCACTGAAAGCTGGCAGTTCAATATCAGGGACAATCTGAATCGTGCTCGATTCATCCTTGGTGTACAAATAAACCGCACACCCAATAGAAATAATGGCAAGTAGACTATAAAGAATACGAGACAAACTCATATACTAAGACCTTTGTGAAGCTCTAGTTCGCCCTTTGATTCTAGGATCAGATCACAAACTTCCCTAACTGCACCGCGTCCACCCGGAATCGTAGTGACGTGATCCGCTTTTCTGGCTAGCAGTGGATGTCCATCCGCCACGCAGATGCTTAAGCCGACCTGCGCCATGACAGGCCAATCAATAAGATCATCACCGATGTAAGCCGTTTTCGATGCTGGGATAGCAAGCTTTTGACAAATATCTTGGTATGCGGTGACTTTGTCATCTTGCCCTTGGTAAATCAAAGAAATACCCAGTGCAGTCATACGATTTTCAACGATCTGTGAGCGACGGCCTGTAATGATGGCTACTTCTACACCCGCACTCATTAAAGCTTTAATACCGTAACCGTCACGAGTATGAAAGGTTTTTAGCTCTTCACCTTGGTTGCCCATATAAATCAAGCCATCGGAGAAGACGCCATCCACGTCGCAAATCAGGAGTTTGATGTCTGCTGCTTTATCGTAAGTGGATGAAGCCACCAAACCATAGAGCGTTTCAACTTGTTTAGACACTACATTACTCCTGCTTTTAATAAGTCATGCATATTGAGTGCACCCACGACTTTGTTATCATCGAGTAGTACAAGACCGTTAATATTCTTCGATTGCATTAAGTTTAACCCTTCAGCCGCTAGCATATTAGGCGCAGCAGTGGTTGGGTTAACGGTCATGACCTCACCAATGGTGGTGTCATGAATATCGACTCGTTTATCAAGAATACGTCGCAAGTCTCCATCGGTAAAGATACCTAGCAAGTTCATATCGTTGTCCACGATAGTTGTCATGCCAAGTCCTTTATCGGAAATTTCTAGTAGTGCGTCGCGTACCAAGGTCTGCGGACCGACGACAGGCAGCGCTTTACCTGAATGCATGATATCACTCAGTTTAAGTAGTAACTTACGACCCAATGCGCCGCCCGGATGAGACAGGGCAAAGTCTTCTTCACCGAAGCCACGAGCTTCTAATAAGGCGATGGCTAATGCATCTCCCATAACCAGAGTTGCCGTCGAGCTAGAAGTAGGTGCTAGGCCAAGTGGGCACGCTTCTTTAGGAACAGTGATTTGCAAATGAAAATCAGAGAGCTTTGCCATGTTAGATTCAGGTTTTCCAGTCATACTTACGGTAGTAATACCAAGGCGCTTAAAGACAGGGAACAAACTAATGATTTCGTGTGACTCACCAGAGTTAGAGATGGCGATAACGAGATCGCGAGCTTCAATCATACCCAAATCGCCGTGAGCAGCTTCTCCTGGGTGGACAAAAAACGCTGATGTGCCAGTGCTAGCAAGCGTAGCCGCAATTTTCTTACCAATGTGTCCTGATTTACCCATCCCCATGACAATAACCTTGCCTTGGTGGTTGAGAATCGCATCACATACCGATTCAAATTGCTCGTCAAAGTAGCGCTCAAGGTGTTGAAGTGCTTGTACTTCGGTATCTAAAACACGCTTTGCCGCGCTAACATAATCAAAACCAGACATGATAACCGCTCCTAAGCTGCCATATTAGCGAATAGATAAACCTGATAACCAAGGAATAGCACGAACAAAACAAAGCCTTCGATTCGATTAATGCTCTTAGATTTGCCCAGTGCCATTACAACCAGTAATAGCGAAACGGCCAGCATAACCCAGAAATCACGGCCCATAGCATGTTCACTGAGTATAGAAGGGTTAATGATACCTGGAATACCCATAACGGCGAGGATGTTGAAGACGTTTGAACCTATGATGTTACCTACCGCCATATCATCTTCGCCTTTTAGTACACCAGCAAGAGAAGCGGCCAGTTCTGGTAGGCTGGTACCAATCGCGATAATCGTTAGACCAATAACAAGGTCGCTCATACCAAAATACTGGGCGATCGTTACGGCGCTATCTACCAGTCTATCTGCTGCGATAGGAAGGATGATTAGGCCAATCACCACCCACATGGCTGCTTTAGCGTTACTCACACCTTCTGGAATTTCGGACTCTTGGTCCTCTAGCATGGCGTCATTGTTACCACTCTCTTTTTCTGCTTTGCTGATACGAAGCATGGCAAGGATAAATGCGCCAAATAAGGCAAACAGAATAATACCTTCATAGAAACCAAGGTGGCTATCCCAAAGAATAAGACCCGCGATAAGCGTTACCGCGATCATTAAAGGTAGCTCGCGTCTCAGAACCGCAGATGAAATAGAAAGAGGCTTAATCATGGCCGTAATACCAAGAATAAGCGCAATATTGGCGATGTTGGAGCCTAGTACGTTACCAACCGCAGTATCCGTTTTCCCTTCTAGGGCGGCGGTGGCCGAAACCATCATTTCTGGCGCTGATGACCCCATAGCAAGAATAGTCATACCGATAACTAGTGGCGAAATACCCACATTGCGTGCCAGTGCCGCGGCGCCGAATACTAATTTATCAGCACTCCAAACGAGAAAAACCAGTCCAATTATCAGAAACACTACGGCTTCAAGCATGTTTTTATCCACTTCTATTTTTCTGAGACATTTGGCGGCTAATTTTGACGGTTTGTCGGCCAAAATGGAAGCTAATCAACAAATAAAATAACAATAGTGCGCCGAAGCTAATACGCTAATAGATAGACTAAGGTTAGGATCGAAGTCATAAATGCGCGTAATGACGCAAGTTTGTTGTAATGGGGTTTGACTCTGTAATTATCCAACCATTTGGATATAAGGGTTTTAATTGTCCGCTTGTATCATTATTATTGTTTAGCATAGGACTACTGTTAGGATGATAAGGAAATGTATGTCAAACAATGACTTGGTTTCCGTTAAGGGACTGACTTTTGCGCGTGGCTCACACGTCATTTTTGATGACGTCGAGTTGCATGTACCAAAAGGTAAGATAACAGCCATCATGGGACCATCGGGAATTGGTAAAACAACATTACTTCGTCTGATCGGTGGACAAATCTCGCCTGACCATGGGGAGATTTGGTTCGAAGGCGACAATATTCCTACGCTTTCTAGAAAACGTCTTTACCATGTTCGCAAGAAAATGAGCATGCTATTCCAATCGGGTGCACTATTTACCGACCTTAACGTCTTTGACAATGTCGCGTTTCCTTTGCGTGAGCATACAGAACTGAGTGAGTCGATGATTCGTACTTTAGTGCTGCTAAAGTTAGAGGCTGTCGGATTACGTGGAGCATCTCAACTTATGCCAAGTGAACTTTCTGGAGGCATGGCAAGACGTGCGGCGCTCGCAAGAGCTATTGCGCTTGATCCTGAATTAATCATGTACGATGAGCCCTTTGTTGGTCAGGACCCTATAACGATGGGAGTGCTGGTGGAGCTTATTGGCAAGTTGAACAAGGCACTAGACCTTACCTCTATTGTTGTTTCTCATGATGTTCCTGAAGTTATGTCCATCGCAGATTGGGTTTACTTGCTCGCTGATGGAAAAGTTGTTGCTTGTGGTACTCCTGATGAATTGAGAAGTAACCCTGATACTCGAGTCCAACAGTTCTTGCTCGGCGAAGCCGATGGACCCGTTCCATTCCGTTATCCAGCAAAAGCATTAACTGAGGAGCTGTTCTAATATGTCGTTTCCTTCAGTATGGATTCAAAAAGTCGGTCAGCGAACCTTATCTCTTTGCCAATCATGGGGTAGGGCAACCTTTATGCTATTTGGTGTCCTGTTTTCCAAACCACAGCCCAAAAAGCACTTTCCACTATTAATAAAACAGCTACATAACGTTGGTGTGCAATCATTGGCCATTATTATGGTATCAGGGCTGTTTATTGGAATGGTCCTCAGCCTGCAAGGGTATGTAGTTCTCGTCGATTATGGGGCGGAAGGCAGTTTAGGACAGATGGTGGCGTTATCGCTATTAAGAGAGTTGGGTCCAGTTGTTACTGCACTATTATTTGCTGGGCGTGCAGGCTCGGCACTAACCGCTGAAATTGGCTTAATGAAAGCCACTGAACAGTTATCGAGCATGGAAATGATGGCCGTTGATCCTCTTAAACGAGTGATCTCGCCTCGTTTTTGGGCCGGGGTTATTTCCATGCCGCTATTGGCTATGATCTTTATGGCGATAGGTATTTGGGGGGGCCAACTGGTTGGTGTGGACTGGAAAGGTATCGATCACGGCAGTTTTTGGTCAGCGATGCAATCGTCCGTAGAGCTGGGTCGAGACATTGGTAATAGCGTCATTAAGTGTTTGGTGTTTGCGATTACGGTGACGTGGATTGCGCTATTTAATGGGTATGATGCCATACCGACTTCGGAAGGTATTAGTCAGGCGACAACGAGAACCGTCGTGCACTCATCTTTGGCGGTATTAGGTTTAGATTTTGTGCTTACAGCACTGATGTTTGGCAATTAAGAGTAAAGGACAATTCAATGCAACAAACCAGAAAGTTAGAATTGTGGGTAGGCAGTTTTGTCATCATCGGACTTTGCGCAATCTTGTTTATGATTTTTCAGGTTGCTGACGTGAAAGGGTTGGGCTCAGGGGATACTTATAAGCTGGAAGCAAGGTTCGATAATATCGGTAGCCTAAAAGTTCGTTCTCCTGTGAAAGTTGGTGGCGTCGTTATTGGCCGAGTCAGTGATATTAGTCTTGATAAGGAGAGCTATTTACCGGTGGTAACCTTATCTATTAGCTCGGACTACCGTTTCCCAGATACCTCGAGTGCACAAGTGCTAACATCAGGGTTGATTGGTGAGCAATATATAGGTCTAGTGCCTGGGTTTATCTTTGATGATGAAGGTTATCTAGCCGATGGTGACAGAATTGAAGACACCAAATCAGCGTTGGTGCTCGAAGATATGATAGGTCAAGTGCTCTATAGCATTGGCGGTTCCGATGAGAAAAAGGAGTAAAGTGATGTTCAACAAATGTTTACTGATATTTAGTGCCTTGATGCTCTCATTTGGTCTACATGCTAATGAGATTGATGCCACCAAGCCCTATGACATGATGCAGAAAGTCGCCGATAAAGCGTTTACTCGTTTAGCGAATGAGCAAGAGCAAATTCAGAAAAATCCTGACTATCTTAAGGTGGTAGTCGAAGAGGAACTAATGCCTTACGTGAACGATCGCTATGCGGCGTTGAAGCTACTGGGTCCTAACTTAAAAGGTGCTAAACGAGAAGATGTGTTAGAGTTTGCCAGAGCATTTCGAGAGTACTTGATTACTTCTTATGCGCAAGTTTTAACCCAATATACTGGACAGGATGTTCAATTTGGTCCAGAACCAAAAATTGATGATAAGACGACCATTATCGGTGTTCGTGTGACAATTATGGACTCACCGAGACCTAATATTAATCTCGAGTTTAAACTCAGAAAGGATAAGAAAACAGGCGAATGGAAGGCCTTTGATATGATTGCAGAAGGCATTAGTTTGCTCTCTAGCAAGCAATCTGAATGGAACAGCAAAATTCGTCAAGATGGCATATTAGCGGTAGCAGAAGAACTTGAGCAGTTGGCACAGGCGCCGATTCGTTTTGAAGGCAGCAAAAAATAATGGACACTAAATTAGTGGTTCGTAACGAAGGTGTATTAGAGCTAATTGGTAACGTTGATCGTGATACTGTACCAGAGCTTTGGAATACTATTCAAAGCGTTAATTTTGATGAGCCTGAGATGGAATTGGCGTTAGATAAAGTAAAACGGTTCGATTCTGCGGGATTGGTGATGCTAATTCACTTATTAGAGCATGCAAAAAATCGAAAGTGTCATATAATGCTCAGCTTCGTGCCCGATGAGCTGAAAATACTGTTTCAGCTGTATAACGTTGAATCAGTTATTGAGAAACACATTTAGGAGTATCTTGTGGATAGCACAAAAGTACAGGAACTATTACAAAACGCATTGAACCTAGAAGAGCTACACGTAAAAGGTGAAGGTAGCCACTACGAAGTGATTGCGGTAGATGCTCAATTTGAAGGCATGAGCCGAGTTAAAAAGCAGCAGATGATCTATGGTCCTCTGATGGATTATATTCAGCGTAATGACATCCACGCAGTTTCAATTAAAGCCTATACTCCAGAAGAGTGGGCTCGTGATAAAAAGCTGATGTCTTTGTAAGGTTTATTAATGGATAAGTTTCGAGTTATTGGATCGGATCAGCCGTTATCTGGCGAAGTGTCGATCTCAGGTGCTAAAAATGCAGCACTGCCTATTTTATTCGCTTCTATTCTGGCTGAGGAGCCTGTAGAAGTGGCCAACGTACCACATCTTCGTGACATTGATACGACTATGAAACTACTTAGCCGTTTAGGTGCCAAAGTGCATCGCAACGGTTCTGTTCATGTTGATGGTAGCCAGATTAACGAGTTGTGTGCACCTTATGACTTGGTGAAAACCATGCGTGCATCGATTTGGGCATTAGGTCCACTGGTTGCTCGTTTTGGCAAAGGACAAGTTTCACTTCCTGGTGGCTGTGCCATTGGTGCGCGTCCGGTAGATTTACATATTCATGGTCTTGAGCAGCTCGGTGCCACCATCACATTAGAAGATGGTTATGTGAAAGCGGAAGTGGAAGGTCGATTGAAGGGTGCTCACATTGTGATGGACAAAGTGAGCGTTGGTGCGACTATCACGATAATGTGTGCTGCAACATTGGCTGAAGGTACTACTGTACTTGATAATGCGGCTCGTGAACCTGAAATCGTCGATACCGCTGATTTCTTGAACAAGCTAGGCGCAAAAATCACTGGAGCAGGTACCGATACTATCACTATCGAAGGTGTAGAACGTCTTGGTGGTGGCAAGCACTCTGTTGTTCCAGATCGCATTGAAACAGGCACTTTCCTAGTAGCGGCAGCGGTATCAGGCGGTAAGATTGTTTGTCGCAATACGCATGCTCATCTATTAGAAGCGGCATTAGCTAAGTTAGAAGAAGCTGGGGCTAAGATCGAGACTGGCGATGACTGGATCTCATTGGATATGACCGATAGAGAGCTTAAAGCGGTTTCAATTCGTACTGCTCCACACCCTGGCTTCCCTACAGATATGCAAGCTCAGTTTACTTTGCTTAATATGATGGCAAAAGGTGGCGGTGTGATTACCGAAACGATTTTTGAAAATCGTTTTATGCACGTTCCTGAGCTAATGCGTATGGGCGCAAAAGCAGAAATTGAAGGCAACACTGTGATTTGTGGTGATGTTGAATCATTGAGTGGTGCACAAGTGATGGCGACTGACCTGCGAGCTTCGGCAAGCTTGGTTATCGCTGGTTGTATTGCGCATGGTGAGACAATTGTAGACCGTATTTATCATATCGATCGTGGTTATGAGCGTATTGAAGATAAGCTGTCTGCACTAGGTGCTAACATCACACGTATCGCGGGTTCTGCTGAATAATAACGATAGATTATAAATAGCCGAAATCTTAAGGTTTCGGCTTTTTTTTGAAGCCATTAGCGGAGACCAAAATGGTTGCTTTCCTACGCTGCATTGCAGTGGCGATATTTGCGGTAATTATGTTCGTATTTGGATGTGGTTACTGTTTACTTAGTCCGAGAAATCCTAAACACGTGTTTACGTTTGGGCGTTATTTTGGCGCTATGTCGAAGATCTTTGGTATTAAACTCGATCTTCGTTTACCTGAAGATGCCTACAAACGCGGTCAACACATCTATATCGCTAATCACCAGAACAACTGGGATTTGTTTACGGTATCTTCTGCCGTTACACCTAATGTGGTAACTGTTGGTAAAAAGAGCCTGCTATGGATGCCATTCTTTGGTCAGCTTTATTATTTAACAGGTAATATTCTGATTGATCGTGCTAACCGTAGTAAAGCGAAAGGTACGATTGACCAAGTTGTTGATAGCATGAAGAAAAGTAACCTTTCAGTTTGGATGTTTCCGGAAGGTACACGCTCTCGCGGACGCGGCTTATTGCCATTTAAAACGGGTGCTTTTCATGCAGCGATTGGGGCAAAGACACCAATCATTCCTATTGTGTGTAGCAGTACGAGCCATCTAAAGCTTAATAAGTGGGATAATGGTCATATCATCGTTGAGATGCTGCCACCTATCTCGATCGAAGGCTACGGCAAAGAAGATGTGAGAAAACTGGCGAATGTATGCCGAGAGCAGATGGCAGAGAAGCTAGAGCAGCTTGATGCTGAAGTGGCTGAGTTAAACAGCAAAAAATAACACTAAAAAGGGTTGTCAATGACAACCCTTTTTTAATACATAGCAGAACTTACTTACGTACTGCGATAGCTTCGATTTCAATCTTCACATCTTTAGGAAGACGAGCAACTTCAACACAAGAACGCGCAGGGTAGTTAGCCACTTGGTGCTCGTCAAAGAACTTACCATACACTTCGTTTACTGTACCAAAGTCGTTGAGATCTTTAACGAAAACCGTCATTTTTACGATGTCTGAAACCGTTAGGCCAGATGCTTCAACAACCGCTTTTACGTTGTCTAGAGACTGACGTGCTTGCTCAGCGATATCTTCTGACACTTCACCCGTTTGCGGATTTACTGGGATCTGACCTGAAGTCAGTACCATGTTACCAAGGTCGACACCTTGTACGTAAGGACCGATTGCTGCTGGTGCAGATTCTGTATGAAGTACTTTTGTCATCGTTTTATCCATTGTTCTGTGAATTCAAAGAGAGTCTAGACTGCCTCTAGGCTCAATAAAAATCAAGCCTACAATGTGTAGGCTTGTTTAATAATCGTGTCATTCTTAGCTTTCAGTAACGATCTCACGCGAATAGACTTTTTCGCAGTATTTGCATTTGAGACGAATGTCTTGATGTTTCTCGAACACCTTGAAGCTACTGTCTACGGGTTCATTGTGAGTAATGCAGTTGCTATTAGGGCACTCGAATACTCCCGTGATTGTTTCTGGCAGTTTTAACGCCAGCTTTTTACACACTTCATAGTTTTCAATTTGGTTGACGGTAGCATGTGGTGCATAGAGTGCCAGCTTGTTCGCTTGTTCTTCAGTGATAAACACGTTCTCTATCTTTAATAGATCCTTACAACCTAATGCTGAAGAAGGAAGGTTTAGACCAATCGTGACACGCTGTTTGGATTGATCCATAGCGAACAGTTTGAGAACTTTGATGCCAATGTTTGCTGGGATATGGTCGATAACCGTGCCGTTTTTAATTGCTTCTACTTGCAACTGGGTTTCTTTAGACATGATCAATCCTCCTTAAAGCGTTTCGTTTAGAACTAGAGCGAGTAGAGCTTCACGGGCGTACACACCGTTTTCAGCTTGTTGGAAATAATACGCATAAGGCGTTTTATCTACGTCGACAGTAATCTCGTCAACTCGTGGCAATGGATGAAGCACTTTTAGGTTATCGCGTGCGCCTTTCAATGTATCAGCAGAGAGAATATAAGCCGATTTAATGTGTGCGTACTCAGACTCATCAAAACGCTCTTTCTGTACTCGCGTCATATATAGAACATCCAGTTCAGATACTACACTTTCCATGTCGGTATGCAGGCTAAATTGGATGCCAGCTTCTTCAAGCTCTTCACAGATATAGTCAGGCATCGCAAGTGCATCGGGAGCGATAAAGAAAAAGCGAACGTTATTGAATTTCGCTAGGGCTTGCGTTAACGAGTGTACCGTGCGGCCGTATTTCAAATCACCAACAAAGGCAACGTTAATATCATCTAAACGACCCTGGGTTTCGTAGATGCTGTATAGGTCTAGCAGTGTTTGTGTTGGATGTTGGTTGGCACCATCACCTGCGTTGATAACTGGTACACCGTTTGAGAATTCAGAAGCCAGACGTGCCGCACCTTCTTGTGGGTGACGCATGACAAACGCATCAACATAAGACGAAATAACCTGAACTGAATCTGCCAGTGTTTCACCTTTTTTAGCAAGCGAGGTATTACCACCGCTATCGAAACCAATCACGTCTCCGCCGATACGTTGAATGGCGGTTTCAAATGACAGACGCGTACGTGTTGAAGGTTCAAAGAAACAGCTAGCAACAACCTTGTTTTTGATGAGTTCAGGTTGAGGGTTTGATTTTAGTTGACCGGCTGTCTGTACAATGAGTTCTAGCTCGTCACGTGACAACTCTGGAATTGAGATAATGTGCTTTTGAAAGAGCGTATTCGCCATGTTTATCTTCCCTATAGTTAAAACCAGACCAGATGGATATTCCAAGTGCGAAAGGAGCGTGCTCAATCACAGCTAGGAATGCAGGCATAAAAAAACCCCCCATAATGGGAGGTTTAGTAATCAACAGGAAATAATAACGGTGCGTGATAAGCAAAAAGCTTATCGAGAGCGTGATGTGTTGTAAAACTCGCTTGCGCCATTGATTGTTCCCCAGACAAATTGCGGAGAATTATACGCCTAAAAATCGTGAGCGCAAGCGATTACATCAAAGGTTTATCGTTAAACTGCAAGTGAATTTGACTAGCTGCCTAATGTGGCGACCATGACGGCTTTGATGGTGTGCATTCGGTTTTCGGCTTCATCGAATACGATGGAGTAATCCGATTCGAATACATCATTTGTGACTTCGAGACCATTCAAGCCATATTTTTCGGCGATTTCTTTACCTATTGAGGTTTGGTCATCATGAAATGCAGGTAAGCAGTGCATAAATTTCACATCTTTGTTATTGGTAGCTTTAATCGTATCCATGTTTACCTGATACGGTTTCATTAAGGCAATACGCTCTTCCCACGCCGAGGCTGACTCGCCCATAGAGACCCAAACGTCCGTATACAAGAAGTCACAATCGGCTACACCTTGTTGTACGTCCTCGGTGAGAGTAATCGAAGCACCTGTTGATAGTGCGATAGTTTGACATTCATCAACGAGGCTTTGCTCTGGCCAAAAAGCTTTTGGCGCAACCAAACGAATATCCATTCCCATTTTTGCGGCACCGACCATTAGAGAGTTCCCCATGTTGTTGCGAGCATCCCCTAAGTAGGCAAATTTAATTTGGTGTAATAACTTGCCTTTGCCGTGCTCTAGCATGGTTAAAAAGTCAGCGAGAATTTGCGTTGGGTGGAATTCATTGGTTAAACCGTTCCAAACAGGTACGCCAGCGTGAGTACCTAGCTCTTCAACGATATCTTGTCCAAAACCACGATACTCAATGCCATCGTACATACGACCTAGTACACGAGCCGTGTCTTTCATCGATTCCTTATGGCCTATTTGGGATCCGGAAGGGCCGATGTAAGAGACTTGAGCACCTTGATCAAAAGCGGCAACTTCAAAAGCACATCGGGTACGAGTCGAGGCTTTTTCGAAGATCAGTGCGATGTTTTTCCCTACCAGTTTTTTTTGCTCTGTGCCGGCATATTTAGCGGCTTTAAGATCTTTAGACAGGTCGAGAAGAAACTGAATCTCTTTTGGTGA
The DNA here is from genome assembly GCF_013364395.1 of Vibrio mediterranei. NCBI lineage: Bacteria > Pseudomonadati > Pseudomonadota > Gammaproteobacteria > Vibrionales > Vibrionaceae > Vibrio > Vibrio mediterranei. Next base: position 206,750 of record NZ_JABXGK010000001.1, read on the forward strand.
ATAGTCGAGAAGCTTGAGAAAATTCCTATTTCGTAAGTTGTAAGCCATGATTCGTACCCTTTTATTTAGTTTCTTGGTTTATTTATACATAAAAATTCTTTTATTGTGAATAAGTATTTTAATTTAATGCAAAAAAAGCCCCTAATAGGGGCTTTTGATAAATAATTATGTTTAAATGCCATCTCGTTCGATTGGACAGCTCATACAACGGGCTCCGCCCCTACCACGTCCTAGCTCATTACCTGGGATGGTTAGGACCTGAATGCCCGCTTTGTCATACTTTTCATTAGTATACACATTTCTCTCGTAGCCGATAACGACACCGGGTTTGACGGTGAGCACATTGTTAGCATCGTTCCATTGCTCACGCTCTGCTTCGTAGTTATCACCACCCGTTGTGATGATCTTCAATTGATCAACGTTAAGCGCACTTTCTAGGGCTTTAAGATAGTTAGGTAATTTTTCAACTTGCATTTGGCCTTTGCTGTCGGCGGTTAGACGCCAAGTATCCAGTTTGTCGTTGATGATCTCTGGGTAAACTGAGAAGGTATCCACGTCCATATGAGTCATAACGGTATCAAGATGCATGCAAGAGCGATGTTTCGGAAGGTCAATGGCAATGACCTGAGACGCTTGTCCGGATTTAAATAGATTCGCCGCCAAGTTTTCCACGCCCTGTGGGGTGGTGCGCTCAGAGATACCAATTAATACAGCACCTTTACCAATAACAAGAACGTCACCGCCCTCGATGTTGGCGTTATCATAATGAAGATCTTCATCGCCGAAATATTTAATGAAGTCTTGACCTGCGAAGGTTGGATGCCAGCGATAAATAGCTCTTAGATGATTTGTCTCGCGTTGACGAGCGGGCTTCATCATTGGGTTCAACGATACGCCACCATAGACCCAGCAAGAGGTATCACGGGTGAAAAGGTGGTTTGGCAGTGGCTCAATGACAAAATCAAGCGGCTTACTCATCTTTTGTAATATAGAAGGGGTTTTTATTGGTAGCTCAGAGTATGCGAGGCCGCCCAACAAAATAGTTGCTAAGTGCTCGTCGTCCATTTCTGTCAGATAGTTACGAAGTTCGTTAGCGAAGATAGGACCATAACGGAAATCAGAAATCTGCGTTTCGAGAAGCCATTCCTTCGCTTCAGGGACGGCAAGAGTCTCTACTAATAAATCGTGAAGCAGCAGTACTTCCACATCTTGGCTGCGTAATGTATTGGCAAAAGCGTCATGCTCTTCACCAGCGGCTTCTACAGCCAGTACATCATCAAACAGTAGTTCATGGCAGTTTGATGGCGTGAGGTGGGTTAGGGCGCGTTCTGGACGGTTTAACAATACACGGCGTAATTGGCCTACTTCCGACCCAACGTACAACTTACTCATTGTGATTCCTTTCAGTTTTGATTGCGCTATTTATGACAAGCTTGTTATCAAGATGCAAGTCAAAATGTCAGTGTTTGTTACTGCGAAAGCTTAAAATTGCAGTGATATTGTGGATTTAAGTAGAGAAATGCAGATAAAGTTTTTATGAGAGAGTTGTGCTAGTTTCTGTGAATTCTTGCTTGAGTATGCAGGCCTCTTGAGCAGTTTTAATACAATATTCATGAGTGATATGTGCATAAAAAAACGCAAATTTGCAGAAAATACTGGGCATAGTGACTAAAGCAAAACCAGGTTAAACTTAAGAATAGAGTGTTTGATATGCAAAATTGCCTCATAAACTTTCTGGGCGATTGTTGTTGATTAGCTATGGCTTTTGTCTAAGTTTATGCTGAAATCAGAGGTAAGCAATGAAATGTTAAAATTATGTTTCTGTGATCTCGATCTTGCTCGGTTTGAGTTCGATAACTGAAAAATAGTCAGGAAAGATCTCGGTTTGATCTTTCGATTTCAGCTGACTTCTCGTATCATTCATGCCGATAACCTATTTATAGCTGGAGCACTTTATGTCTCAACAAGATGAGTATATGTCCGTTGAAGATTTGATCGAAATTCAAAAGGAAGAAACTCGCGATATCATTCAGGCCTTAATTGAAGATGGAAGTGATCCAGAGGCATTGTATGAGATCGAACACCACCTGTTTGCTGAAGATTTCGATCGTCTGGAGAAGGCGGTTGTTGAAGCGTTCAAAATGGGCTTCGAAGTGCTAGAAGCGGAAGAGACCGAAGACGAAGACGGTAACAAACTGTTGTGCTGCGACGCGACAATGGAATCGACTCTGAATGCAGAGCAGATTGACGCACAAGTTGAAAAGCTAGTGCACTTAGCTGAGAAGTACGACATCATCTATGACGGTTGGGGTACATACTACGAGGGCGAAGATGCTCTTTATACCGATGAAGATGAAGGCGACGAAGAGTAAGCCTTAATTGTTGTTGAAAGGCCAGCTTAGCTGGCCTTTTTGCTATCTGGTGGGTTCAACTATCTTTCGATAACGGATTTGATTATACTGCGCTAAATATGATCTAGGTCAATTCACACCATGAAAAAGAATTTGGCTGGCCTATGGCAGCTGTCCCCACTTACTGATCTCTCTATACCTCAAGATGATCTCTCTTTCCCAGGCGCTTTAAGTCAGGTCTTACCTTCAGAGCTTACCGAAGAAATGATTGCCAACCAAGAATGGCACCTCATGCATGACTTTGAGTTAACGGAAGAAGAATTGCAGAATCCGGCGGTCGATTTGGTGATCGGTGGTGTTGAGCATTATGCAGAAATTCGTATTAATGGTCGTGCAGTGTTGGATTGTGATGGCAGTGAAGCGACGTATCGTCGCGAAGTAAGAGCCCATTTACAACAGGGACCCAATCGCATTGAAATCTTGTTCTTAGAGTATGATGAAGAAGACTTGTTGATTGATCTTGATGAAGCGCCGCAGTGTTCTTTATCTGTTACCAAACCTGCAACCGAGACACGTATCGGTGTATGGCAAATGCCTTATTTGCAATTTATTCCACATGTTAGGTTAGAGCATGTAGCAATGGAACAGATCTGGCACCATGGTGGTGGCTGTGAGTTTAAAGTCGACCTTCATTATCGTACCTACCGTGCAGGTTTAGTATCAGCGTCAGTCAGATTTAACTGTATGACATTACATTTGCCTATTGATGTTCGAGCACATCAAGCATCGGCTCTGTTTCAGGTTGAAGCACCTAAATATGCTGATCCGGCGCAGCCTAATCCAGATGACTTGTACAGTCTGATAGTAAATTTAGATGGGCAAGTGCAGGAATTTGATGTGGCGTTAAGTCAATCACTTTGCGTGACTCATGTAGCTATGTAGCTATGTAGCTATGAAGTTATGTAGCTATGAAGTTATGTAGCGATATAGTCTTATTTGTTATCTGGCATTCAACATTGCTAGTTATAACAATCATGAGTGCATAATCAAGTTTGCTCTCTTGCTAAAAATCTCAACAAGAGAGCAAGTCGTTACTTCTATAACAAACGTTTCAGACGATATAGCTCTTCCAATGCCTGTCTCGGTGTTAGATCGTCAGGGTCGATTTGTGCCAGAGCTTCTTCCACTTCGCTTGGCTCTGGAATCAAACTCAACTGATTGGCAATGTCTACTTGTGGAGAATCGTTGGTCGTTGGTTTTTGACCTAATTGTTCCAACTGAGTGAGTTTTTGTCTCGCATTCTTTATTACCGCTTTTGGTACACCAGCCAATCCGGCGACAGCAAGGCCGTAGGATTTACTCGCCGCTCCCTCTTGAACCGCGTGCATAAAGGCGATGGAGTCACCATGCTCTACCGCATCAAGGTGAACGTTAGCGAGATGTGGTAGCTGGTTTGGCATTTCTGTCAGTTCAAAATAGTGGGTCGCAAACAAGGTCATAGCGCCAACTTTGGTCGCTAGCCATTCAGCACTTGCCCACGCTAGCGATAGACCGTCATAGGTGCTGGTACCACGGCCGATTTCATCCATTAACACCAAGCTGTTTTCTGTCGCATTGTGTAAGATGTTCGCCGTTTCGGTCATCTCGACCATGAACGTAGAACGACCAGAGGCAAGATCATCGGATGCCCCAATACGCGTAAAGATGCGATCCAGTGAACCGATTTCAGCGGACTCTGCAGGGACATAAGAGCCAATGTGAGCCATCAGTGCAATCAGTGCCGTTTGGCGCATATAGGTCGACTTACCACCCATATTCGGACCGGTAATGATTAACATTTTTCGCTCTGGGTTGAGCGAGATAGGGTTGGCAATGAATGGCTCATCCATCACCTGTTCAACGACAGGGTGGCGGCCACCTTGAATCAGAATACCGGCATTTTCACTGAGGGCTGGGCGACAATAATCGAGACTTTCAGCACGCTCAGCTAGGTTTTGCAAAACGTCTAATTGCGATAGCGCTGAAGCTAGATTTTGCAGTTGTTCCAACTGTGGCAGCAACAAATCAAACAGCTCTTCCCATAGCTTCTTCTCAATTGCCAACGCTTTAGACTTAGAGTTAAGCACTTTATCTTCATGCTCTTTTAACTCTGGAATAATATAGCGTTCGGCATTCTTCAAGGTTTGGCGGCGCACATAGTGCGGTGGTACTAGGTGACTTTGACCGCGACTGACTTGAATGTAGAAGCCGTGTACATTGTTGTAACCAACCTTCAGTGTGTCGATACCGTGGCGATCTCGTTCATCATGCTCCAGTTTCTCAAGGTAAGCCGTCGCACCGTTAGCTAAATCACGCCACTCGTCCAATTCGGCATTGTAGCCATCAGCAATGACGCCACCATCGCGAATTACTACGGGTGGGTTTTCTTTGATAGCGCGCTCAAGCAGTTCTGCCATGCTGTCCATAGGTGCGGAGTATTGAGCCAGTTGCAGCAAGTATGGGTGAGCAACGGTTTCAAGACTTAGTGCCAGCTCGGGCAAGAGGTTCAGAGCACTGCGTAATCGAGCCATATCTCGTGGCCTTGCAGAGCGAAGTGCCAAACGTGCCAAGATACGCTCGATATCACCAATTTGTTTCAACGTAGGCGAAAGCTCGGTATACAACGCATCTTGTTTGAGTTCTGAGATAGCATCAAGGCGATAGTTCAAAGTCTTAATACAGCGCATCGGTTGATGGATCCAGCGCTTCAGCATTCGGCTACCCATTGCTGTTGCGGTGTGATCCAAGACTTCGGCTAACGTGTTGTCTTGTCCGCCCGACAAATTCTGAGTTAGCTCAAGGTTGCGACGCGTGGCTGCATCAAGTACTACAGATTGGTCTTGGCTCACTAGCGTCAATGAACGGATGTGTGGTAGAGCCGTGCGCTGAGTATCTTTAACATACTGAATTAAACAACCTGCAGCGCAGAGTCCAAGTTGGCATTTCTCGACCCCAAACCCAATAAGATCTTTGGTACCAAACTGCTGATTCAGTTGCTGCCTTGCCGTATCAATCTCAAACTCCCAAATTGGACGACGGCGATTACCATTGCGGTTAGCCATCAGTTCAACGGGTTCAAAATCCTCAGGGAATAACAACTCTTTAGGTGCCGTGCGTTGCAGTTCTGCCAACATCGCTTCTTCGGTACTAGGTTCACAAAGTTGAAAGCGACCTGAGGTAATATCTAGCGTGGCATAGCCAAATTTACCGTTTTGGTGGTAGATTGCGGCAATTAGGTTATCCAATCGTTCCGATAGTAAGGCTTCATCTGAAACGGTTCCTGGCGTGACAATTCGAACCACGCGACGCTCTACTGGACCTTTACTGGTAGCAGGGTCGCCAACTTGCTCGCAGATAGCGACAGATTCGCCCAGTTGAACCAGTTTTGCTAAGTAGCCTTCCACGGCATGGAAAGGGACACCGGCCATTGGAATAGGCTCGCCCGCGGATGCGCCCCGTTTGGTTAGAGAAATATCGAGCAGTTGAGACGCACGTTTCGCGTCGTCATAAAAGAGCTCGTAAAAATCACCCATTCGGTAGAAAAGCAGGATATCTGGATTCTCGGCTTTGAGTTTCAGATATTGCTGCATCATTGGCGTATGTTTTTGTTCCGCTTTCACTGTCACATCTTTAGCTGCTTGTTTCAATTGCTGCTTAGGATACGTGAAACCGACGTGAGCGAAAAGAGAATATAAAAAAGTGGCTCTATGGCTTGGGGTCGTTGTCAAACATTGAGTTGTTTAGGAGTTTGCTAGATGAACACTATTGAAGAGTTAAGTTTCAACCTAGGCGCGTTACTCGAACAGAAAGATCATATCCTTGTGACCGCGGAGTCTTGTACTGGTGGCGGTGTGGCGACGGCAATCACTGATATTGCTGGTAGCTCTGCGTGGTTTGATCGAGCATTTGTTACTTACAGCAACGACGCAAAAATCGATATGCTTGGCGTCGCAACTGAAACCCTTGGACAGAATGGAGCGGTGAGTGAAGCCGTTGTTGTTGAAATGGCACAGGGTGCGCTGCAACATTCTAAAGGGACGCTTAGCGTTGCCATTAGTGGAATTGCTGGTCCTGGAGGGGGGAGTGAAGACAAACCGGTAGGAACCGTTTGCTTTGCGTGGGCTTCACAACAAGGTTGGCTCAAGGTCGAAACCTGTTTGTTTGAAGGTGACCGAGCCGCAGTACGTCAGCAAGCTGTAATGCATGCGCTATTGATATTGTATCGTCACGTATTGGAAGACGAGCCTTACTGTTAACAAAATAACACTCGCGGCATCAACGATTTGCTGTTTGTGTCGGAAAAATTTTCATACAGGTATAGACACTGTATGAATCAACAGTATAATAAAACCATATCGCGATGCTTTTATGCATCGCTCACTAATTAGAAAACTGCCAAAGCAAGTAACTTGCGTAGAGCCTATATCCGTAAAGGATAGTTGTGGAGAAAGTAATGGACGAGAATAAACAAAAGGCGTTAGCCGCTGCATTAGGTCAGATTGAAAAGCAATTTGGTAAAGGCTCGATTATGCGCCTTGGTGATAACCGCACCATGGACGTTGAAACCATTTCAACAGGTTCACTTTCTCTAGATATCGCTCTAGGTGCTGGTGGTCTTCCGATGGGTCGTATCGTAGAAATCTACGGTCCTGAATCATCAGGTAAAACAACGTTAACGCTAGAGTGTATTGCCGCGGCACAGAAGCAAGGTAAAACATGTGCGTTTATCGATGCAGAACATGCCCTAGACCCAATCTACGCGAAGAAGCTTGGTGTTGATATTGATTCGTTACTTGTCTCTCAACCAGATACAGGTGAGCAAGCTCTAGAAATCTGTGATGCACTAGCACGCTCTGGTGCTATTGACGTGATGGTAGTCGACTCTGTTGCGGCTCTAACGCCAAAAGCAGAGATTGAAGGTGAAATGGGCGATAGCCACATGGGTCTTCAAGCGCGTATGCTTTCTCAAGCGATGCGTAAGCTAACTGGTAACCTTAAGCAGTCTAACTGTATGTGTATCTTCATCAACCAAATCCGTATGAAGATTGGTGTGATGTTTGGTAACCCAGAAACGACAACAGGTGGTAACGCACTTAAGTTCTACGCGTCTGTTCGTCTTGATATTCGTCGTACTGGTTCTATCAAAGAAGGTGACGAGGTTGTTGGTAACGAAACTCGCATCAAAGTTGTTAAGAACAAGATTGCAGCACCATTTAAACAAGCTGAGACTCAAATTCTATACGGCCAAGGTTTCAACCGTTATGGCGAGCTTATTGACCTAGGCGTTAAGCACAAGCTTGTTGAAAAAGCGGGTGCATGGTACAGCTACAACGGCGATAAGATTGGTCAAGGTAAAGCGAACGCATGTAAATTCCTTCGCGAAAACCCAGAAGCGGCACAAACGATTGATGCGAAGCTTCGTGAAATGCTACTAACACCAGCACTGGAAGAAGCTCCAGAGCAAGGTGAGGCGCCAGCTGAAGAGTTGTAAGCGTTAACAACCTCATTGAGATAAGCCCTGCAGAGCAGGGCTTTGTTGTATCTGTACTTTGTTCGTCGAGTGACTATGTTTCAACGAAAACCACCATCATTGTCAGCGAAAGAAGCCGCGATTCAATTGTTGAGTCGTCGAGACCATGGTGAGTATGAGCTTTATCAAAAACTTGCTTTTAAAGGCTACGAAGAATCTGAAGTAGAAGCGGCGTTAGATTTTTGTCGTGATTGTCGCTATTTGGATGACTTGCGTTTTGCCAAGAGCCAAATTCGTCAGCATGTATACAAAGGTCATGGTGAGCGTAGAATTCGCCAAGAATTAAACCAAAAGCGCGTCTCAGGTTCTGTCGTTGATGAAGCGATGTTAGAGGAGCAAGTGGACTGGTTCGAGTTGGCTAAAACAACGGCGGAGAAAAAGTTTCGACTCGGAAAATCAAAAGATCCGAAAGAATACGCCAAACAAGTGCGTTTTTTGCAGTATCGAGGTTACACATTTGAACAGATTAACTATGCACTAAATGCCCTTGAGAATCTTTAGTTCACCTGCAACCACTTGTCCTAACGCGATTAATCTCTAATTTCTTCCAGTTTCCTGCCTTTTTTACCAGAATACTAGGCGAATCCTTACTCATGGGGTTACAATACGTCCCCAAAATCTAACTCGAATTATTTCAGGAAGAGCTGCATGTACATGAGCACAGATGAGGTTCGCAACGCGTTCCTTAAGTTCTTTGAGAGCAAAGGGCACCAAATCGTAGACAGTTCATCGTTGGTTCCACACGATGACCCAACTCTGCTTTTCACCAACGCCGGTATGAACCAGTTTAAAGACTGTTTCCTTGGCTTAGAAAAGCGTAACTACACTCGTGCCACTACGGCCCAGCGTTGTGTTCGCGCTGGTGGTAAGCACAACGACCTTGAGAACGTTGGCTTCACCGCTCGTCACCATACTTTCTTTGAGATGCTGGGTAACTTCAGCTTTGGTGACTACTTCAAAGAAGATGCTATCAGCTTTGCTTGGGAGTTCTTAACAGAAACGTTGAAACTACCAAAAGATCGCCTACTTGTAACGGTTTATGAAACCGACGATGAAGCGTTTGAAATCTGGAACAAGCAAATTGGCGTGCCAGCGGATCGCATTGTTCGCATTGGCGACAAGAAAGGCGGCAAGCCATACGAGTCAGACAACTTCTGGCAAATGGGTGATACTGGTCCTTGTGGTCCATGTACAGAAATTTTCTATGATCACGGTGAGCACATCTGGGGCGGTCGTCCTGGTACTCCTGAAGAAGATGGTGACCGCTTCATCGAGATCTGGAACAACGTATTTATGCAGTTCAACCGTCATGCAGACGGTACTATGGAACCGCTACCTAAACCATCGGTTGATACTGGTATGGGTATTGAGCGTATTTCTGCCATCATGCAAGGCGTTCACTCAAACTACGAAATCGATGTGTTCCAAACATTGATCAAAGCTGCAGCTGAAGTTATTGGTTACCAAGATTTATCAAACCAATCTCTACGCGTAATTGCAGATCATATCCGTTCATGTTCATTCCTAATCGTTGACGGTGTGATGCCATCTAACGAAGGTCGTGGTTACGTACTACGTCGTATCATTCGCCGTGCAGTTCGTCACGGTAACAAGCTCGGTGCGCAAGGTGCATTCTTCCACAAGCTTGTTGGTACTCTTTCCTCTGTTATGGGGAGTGCGGGCGAAGAACTTAAGAAGCAACAAGCCGTTGTTGAAAAAGTACTTCGCATCGAGGAAGAGAACTTCGGGCGTACTCTTGAACGTGGTATGACAATCCTGACAGAAGCTCTTGATAACCTTGGTGATGAAAAGGTTCTTGATGGCGAGACAGTATTCAAGCTCTATGACACTTACGGCTTCCCAGCAGATCTAACTAACGATGTGGCTCGTGAACGTGAGTTTACTATCGATGAAGAAGGCTTTGAGAAAGCGATGGAAGCACAGCGTCAGCGTGCTCGTGAAGCCGGTCAGTTTGGCACGGACTACAATGCTGCGATTAAAGTCGATACTGACACTGAATTCTGCGGTTACACAGGCACAGAAGGTTCAAGTTCTGTTGCTGCTATGTTTGTTGAAGGCGCAGAAGTTGATGCGCTATCAGCGGGCGACAAAGCAATTGTGGTGCTAGAACAAACGCCGTTCTATGCAGAGTCAGGTGGTCAGTGTGGTGATGCAGGTGTACTGAAAACAGCGGCTGGTCTATTCAAAGTAGAAGATACCCAAAAACTGGGCAACGCGATTGCACACCATGGTGAGCTTGTCGAAGGTGTTCTAGCAAAAGGTGATGAAGTCGATGCGATTGTTGATGCACAGCGTCGTGCTGCTATTTCATTGAATCACTCTGCAACTCACTTGTTGCACGCTGCACTGCGCCAAGTACTTGGTGAGCACGTTACACAGAAAGGTTCTTTGGTGAAGCCTGATAACTTACGTTTCGACTTCTCTCACTTAGAAGCGATGACGAAAGCAGAGATCAAAGAAGTTGAACGTCTGGTTAACGCGCAGATTCGCACTAACCACATTATTGAAACTAACGTGATGGATATTGAATCAGCGAAAGCCAAGGGAGCGATGGCTCTGTTTGGTGAGAAGTACGATGATGAAGTTCGTGTACTATCTATGGGCGACTTCTCAACTGAGCTTTGTGGTGGTATTCACGCAAGCAATACGGGTGATATTGGTCTGTTCAAGATTACATCGGAAGGTGGTATTGCTGCTGGTATTCGTCGTATCGAAGCCGTCACTGGTGAAGCGGCACTAGACGCTATCGAAGCTCAAGCTTCTCAATATGAAGAGAAACTAACTGATGCGGCAAGTAAAGCTAAGTCATTAGAAAAAGAGATTCAGCAACTGAAAGATAAACTTGCAGCGGTTGAAAGTGCCAACATTATGGGCAAAGTAGAAGAGATTGCGGGTACGCAAGTTCTTGTTGCAGCTCTAGAAGGTGCAGATAGCAAGAACCTTCGTACTATGATGGACAATGCGAAAAACCAAATGGGCAGCGGTATTGCGTTTATTGCGAACGTAGCAGATGGCAAAATTGGTTTGATTGCAGGTGTGACGAAAGACCTTACGGGCAAAGTAAAAGCAGGCGACCTTGTTAAGATGGTTGCCGAGCAAGTTGGCGGTAAGGGCGGTGGTCGTCCTGATATGGCGCAAGCAGGGGGCTCCGATGTTGAAGCGCTACCTGAAGCGTTAAAATCGATTCGTAGCTGGTTAGAAGAGCGTCTATAACTCTTTAATCGACATCATAAAATGCCCAATCAATGTACGTTGATTGGGCATTGTTGCTTTTGGTCTCGGTGCATTTAAAGTACCAATTGCATAATACCTGCTGAAGAGCTGATTTAATAAGTGTGCGTGTGGACGTCGCTTAATATAAGGGAGCGGCTAAATTGGCCGTAATTTCAAAAATCGACAACGTAAAGTTGTCTTGGGAAGGTGAAGACTGGTGAAAAGACCACTAATCGTGCAAAAGTTCGGTGGAACTTCTGTTGGCTCTGTAGAACGCATTCATAATGTTGCAGAGCACGTAATCCGAGCTAAAGCGTCGGGCAAACAAGTTGTTGTTGTCGTATCTGCGATGTCAGGAGAAACCAATCGATTGGTTGAACTGGCTAAACAGATCGACAAAGTACCCAATGTTCGTGAACTGGATGTCTTGTTATCTGCTGGTGAGCAAATTTCTATGGCATTACTATCCATGACGTTAAGTAAACTTGGACACGCAGCGGTTTCTCTTACTGGCGGACAGGCAAGAATTACCACTAACAACAACCACAACAACGCAACGATTAGTAGTATTGATACCAGTGTGATTGATGACTATTTGGCTCAGGACAAAATTGTCATTGTGGCGGGCTTTCAAGGTGTGAATGAAATTGGTGACATTACGACTTTAGGTCGGGGTGGCTCTGATACGACGGCGGTCGCGTTAGCCGGAGCGCTTGAAGCTCAAGAGTGTCAGATATTCACAGACGTTGATGGCGTTTACAGTTGCGACCCAAGAATTGTCAGCAAAGCAGAAAGGCTTGATACCATTGATTTTCCTACCATGCATGAAATGGCACACAAAGGGGCGAAAGTCTTACATTTACCTTGTGTTGCTTATGCATGGAAACATCAAGTGCCGCTTCGTGTGTTGTCGAGTTTCGAACCGGGCGAAGGGACCTTAGTCGCGGGCATGGAATCAAGGCCTGGAATTAGTGGCTTAGCAATACGAAAACAAATAATGGCTCTATGTATGATGGCAGAGCACGCTGATATCGTTGATAAACAGCGCCAAATGCTAGGGGTTGATGATTGCCATTGGGTGACAGATTCCACCTACAAGCAATTGTTAGTGGGGCAAGAGTGTTGCGATAAGCTTCGACTGGTTATTGATGAGAAAGTGGTAGCGACTAAAGAGGTTGCGTTATTGACGCTTGTTGGCGCCGATGCAAAGGCGCAAGCATCACAATATCAACAACTTCTCAACTTATCAGACATATCTGTTCTACACTTTTGTGAGGATAAGCACTCAATTACGTTAGTAATGGAACCGGGAGCTATCGACAAAGCGGCTAACGTACTGCATGATAACTACATTATCACCAGTGAATCCGTTATGAGAGAAGAAAAACAGGTACATTTGGGGTAAATACTTTTCATAAGATAGTTTACGAAAATATAACTTTTGTTGGATAATAAGTTTCGTAGCAAGATAATTAGAGAATACTCAAGGAGCAAAGAATGCTGATTCTGACTCGCCGTGTTGGCGAAACGTTGATGATTGGTGATGAAGTCACTGTTACTGTACTAGGTGTTAAAGGTAACCAAGTTCGCATTGGTGTTAACGCTCCCAAAGAAGTTTCAGTGCATCGTGAAGAAATTTACATGCGCATTCAGGCGGAAAAAGGAAATGGTAACGTTGCTTCAGGCAACTACTAATCCAAACTGAGAGGGCTGGCGTTATGCCGGCCTTTTTGTTGCGCAAAATTCGTCGCTTAATAGAGGCACTAAGTCGGATTTTGTGTAGGAAAGCTACGATTAAATGGTGGTTTGGTTAATTTGCCAACGCTTAGTCTGTTTTTTCCTAATTTTGCCAAGAAAATGTTTGACTTATTTTTGGTAAATCGTAATATGTGCCTCCGCAAGACGGTGAGGTGGCCGAGAGGCTGAAGGCGCTCCCCTGCTAAGGGAGTATACGGTTTGTAGCCGTATCGAGGGTTCGAATCCCTCCCTCACCGCCATTCTTGCGAAGTGTTGTATAACGCTGTTCTTATTGAACATATTGCGCGCTCGTAGCTCAGCTGGATAGAGTACCTGGCTACGAACCAGGCGGTCGAAGGTTCGAATCCTTCCGAGCGCGCCATTTCTCTCTTAGGAAAGAAATACTGCGGTGAGGTGGCCGAGAGGCTGAAGGCGCTCCCCTGCTAAGGGAGTATACGGTTTGTAGCCGTATCGAGGGTTCGAATCCCTCCCTCACCGCCATTTATTGACTGTTTCAGTCAATTTTTTTGTTCAAAAAGAAATTAAATGTGATATGCTTCACAACCTTGCGCGCTCGTAGCTCAGCTGGATAGAGTACCTGGCTACGAACCAGGCGGTCGAAGGTTCGAATCCTTCCGAGCGCGCCATTCTTTTCGAATGATAGGTTAGGTAAAAGATTTAAGTGAGACTTAATTCAACACCTGTTACAGCATAAGCTGTACAAAGACTTGTTGCGCGCTCGTAGCTCAGCTGGATAGAGTACCTGGCTACGAACCAGGCGGTCGAAGGTTCGAATCCTTCCGAGCGCGCCATTTATTTAGGTAAAAGATTTAAGTGAAAACTTAATTCAACACCTGTTATAGCATAAGCTGTACAAAGACTTGTTGCGCGCTCGTAGCTCAGCTGGATAGAGTACCTGGCTACGAACCAGGCGGTCGAAGGTTCGAATCCTTCCGAGCGCGCCATTTATTTAGGTAAAAGACTTAAGTGAGAACTTAATTCAACGCCTGTTATAGCATAAGCTGTACAAAGACCTGTTGCGCGCTCGTAGCTCAGCTGGATAGAGTACCTGGCTACGAACCAGGCGGTCGAAGGTTCGAATCCTTCCGAGCGCGCCATTATTTAGAAACCTCGCTTAGGCGGGGTTTTTTATTAACAAAAATTTATCATATCAATAACCTTATGATTACAACGTGATGTTTTTTAAGGATAAATCGCGGTAATTTTAAGCCTGTCTCAGTTTTCCAACCCCAGTTTGTTTATGTTGAAATCTATGGTTGAGTCATAGTATGAAGTTCTGTGTAAGTACAAATACACCATAAATTGTCGTGCTCATCATAGTTTTTCATTTGAATGACGTTTTAATGACGACTGTAGATTAAACAAAATTGACAAACTTTCACCAATCGAGATAATCCTAGACCTCTTGCAATGGATCAATGCAAGAACCATTGCTTGTCAATCTGTGTGCAGTGACGCCACGTTTTATGATTGAGTAACTTGTCAGGATGACAAAGAAAGGACGCAACATGACTAATATTGGAAGCCTGCTAGGAGACGCAGCCGCCCTAATGTTCACGGGTATGGCTGTTGTATTTGTATTCCTAACAATCCTCGTTTATCTCGTTCGGTTAATGTCGAAATTGGTACCAGAAGAAGTGCCCGAACCGATCGCAGTTCCTACAAAAATTAAAACACAACAATCCCCCTCAAATGGTGTTAGCCCAAGTGTTGTTGCAGCGATTTCTGCCGCTGTTCATCAATACCGCACTTCGGCCGCTAAATAGATTGAGTTAAAGCTTAAAAGGAGTTAATGAGCATGTCTAAACCACTAGCTATCACGGACGTGGTACTTCGTGACGCCCACCAGTCTCTGTTCGCAACGCGGATGCGTATTGAAGATATGTTACCTATCGCAGCTGAGCTCGATAAAGTGGGGTATTGGTCTTTAGAAACTTGGGGGGGCGCAACCTTTGATGCGTGTATTCGTTTCTTAGGGGAAGATCCTTGGGAACGCTTACGCGAACTTAAAAAAGCCATGCCAAACACACCAATGCAGATGCTATTGCGTGGACAAAACCTATTGGGTTACCGCCACTATGCTGATGATGTGGTGGAAAAATTTGTTGAACGTGCCCATGCCAATGGTATGGACGTGTTTCGTATTTTTGACGCGATGAATGATGTACGCAACTTTGAAAAAGCAGTAAAAGCTGCTGTTGATGTTGGTGCTCACGCGCAAGGTACACTGTCTTATACAACAAGCCCTGTACATAATACGGATACATGGGTTGATTTAGCCAAGCGCTTAGAAGACTTAGGTTGCCATTCTTTATGTATTAAAGACATGTCTGGCTTACTTAAACCTTATGAAGCCGAAGAACTTATCTCACGCATAAAATCATCATGTGAAGTGCCACTTGCGCTGCACTGTCATGCAACAACCGGGCTATCAACGGCAACGGCGGTTAAAGCAGTCGAAGCTGGGATAGATATTCTAGATACGGCTATCTCTTCAATGAGTCAGACTTATGGCCACACGCCTACAGAGACCGTTGTGGCAATGCTGCAAGGCACTGAACGTGATACTAATCTTAAGCTCGAGCAGATTGAACCTATCGCAGCGTATTTCCGTGAAGTTCGTAAGAAGTATGCGAAATGGGAGGGTCAACTGAAAGGTGTTGATTCACGTATCCTTATTGCGCAAGTTCCAGGTGGCATGCTGACCAATATGGAAGGGCAGCTAAAAGAACAAGGTGCAGCGGATCGTATTGATGAAGTTCTCGAAGAAATCCCAAGAGTTCGTGAAGATCTTGGCTTTATTCCTTTGGTGACGCCAACATCACAGATCGTTGGTACTCAAGCGGTGATCAACGTATTAACGGGTGAGCGCTATAAGAGTATTACTAAAGAGACAGCTGGTGTGCTTAAAGGGGAATACGGTAAGGCGCCAGCAGAAGTTAACGCTGAACTTCAAGCAAAAGTGCTCGATGGTGCCCAAGCGATTACCTGTCGTCCAGCTGATTTATTGGAAGCGGAACTCGACACATTGACGGAAGATCTACTGCAAAAAGCAAAATCCGATGGTATTTCCCTTGCCGAAGATACAGTGGATGATGTTCTTACTTATGCGCTCTTCCCTCAAGTAGGGCTTAAGTTCTTGAAAAATCGCCATAACCCTGATGCGTTTGAGCCTGCTCCTGGTAAAGAAGAAGCAAAACCTGCTGCCCCTGTTGCAGCTCCAACAGCAAGTGCCGCGGGAATTGAGTCTTATAGCGTGAAAGTCGATGGTCAGGTTTATGATGTTGAAGTGGGTCCAAAAGGTGAGCTTACTTCAGTGACACCTGCGTCCGTAGCACCTGCCACCACTCCAGCACCTGCTGCTGCAACGAATGTTGAAGCGGTTTCTGCTCCGTTAGCGGGGAATATCTTTAAAGTTAATGTTGCATCTGGTGCTCAAGTTCAAGAAGGTGATGTGCTACTTATCTTAGAAGCGATGAAGATGGAAACAGAAGTGCGTGCTGCGCAAAGCGGCGTGGTTCAAGATGTACACGTGAAAGAAGGTGATGCTGTTGTTGTAGGCGCACCTCTTGTTAGCTTAGCGTAAGGGAGCACCATGGAAGGATTGATGACCTTATGGTCAGAAACAGGGATCGCTAACTTTGAATTCGGCCAAATCTGCATGATCTTGGTCGGATGCACCTTGCTGTTCTTAGCGATTCGTAAGGGCTTTGAACCACTACTACTTTTACCTATTGGCTTTGGCGCTATTTTAGCGAACATTCCAAATGCTGGTTTTACCGAGCCGGGTGGTTTGCTGTACTACGTCTATTATATCGGTATTGAGTCTGGCGTCTTCCCATTACTCATCTTTATGGGTGTCGGAGCAATGACTGACTTTGGAGCATTAATCGCTAATCCGAAAACCTTATGGTTAGGGGCTGCGGCTCAGTTTGGTATCTTCGCCACCTTGTTTGGTGCAATTTTGCTGAACTATGTACCGGGTATGGAGTTCTCGATGCAAGATGCTGCTTCCATTGCCATCATCGGTGGTGCGGATGGCCCAACTGCTATCTTCTTAGCAAGCCGACTTTCGCCGGATCTTCTCGGTGCAATTGCTGTCGCAGCATATAGCTACATGGCATTGGTTCCTATTATTCAGCCACCGATTATGAAAGCACTGACCACGCCAGAAGAGCGTACTATTAAGATGGCGCAACTTCGCCATGTTAGTAAAGGTGAGAAGATCTTATTTCCATTGGCCGTGTTATTGATGACTATCTTGTTCCTCCCTTCAGCAACACCTTTAGTGGGTATGTTCTGTCTGGGTAACTTGATGCGAGAGGCGGGCGTTGTCGATCGATTATCGAAAACGGCACAAAATGAGCTCATCAATATTGTGACGATCTTCTTAGGTCTTGGTGTGGGCTCGAAGCTTCAAGCAGAAGAGTTCCTAAATTTTGAGACCTTGGGTATTCTCGCTCTCGGCGCTGTTGCCTTTAGTATCGGTACTGGGGCTGGGGTGTTAATGGCGAAGCTGCTTAACAAATACTCTAAAGAAGATATTAACCCGTTGATTGGTGCAGCTGGTGTTTCTGCGGTACCTATGGCTGCGCGTGTCGTAAATAAGGTGGGCTTACAAGCTAACCCACAAAACTTCCTTTTGATGCATGCAATGGGTCCTAACGTAGCTGGCGTATTAGGCTCGGCAGTAGCTGCAGGTATCTTGTTAGCTCTGGTAGGCTAAATGCGAATCCATATTGTATTAATCGGGGGAGCTTAGGCTCCCCCTTTTTTATCTTTGGTTATCAGGCCAAGATAATGAGTCACAAAAGTGATTGAATTTGTTACATACTGGATGTGGGTTGATGAAAAGATAATCTAGACTCAAACAGGTATTTCGTTACTATGGAATCTCAAATTGGAAGAGGAAGCCGCGATGAAGTGTAAACAAATAGTCATCCCAGAATTTGGTTCAGCAGAAGTATTGGCATTTCAGGAGGTCGATATTCCTCAACCAAAAGCCGGTGAGGTGCTGGTAAAAGTCGCCTATGCTGGCATTAATCCTATTGATGTGAAGACGCGTGCTGGATTGGGGTGGGCGGCAGCTGAAAACAAAGATAACTTACCTTGGGTACCGGGTTATGATATCTCGGGCTCAATTGCTGGTTTAGGTAAAGGCGCACAGGCGTTTGAAGTAGGCCAAGAGGTCGTGGGATTTATTGGGTTTCCTCTTCGTGCGGGTGGTTATAGTCAATATGTGTGTGTACCCGAAACAGAGCTTACTGCGTTGCCTGACACGGTTGCCTTAGAGGCAGCAGCAGCGTTGCCATTGGCTGGGCAAACAGCAGCACAAGCAATTAATAAAGCTCAGGTGCAAGAGGGCGAGCGAGTGTTAATCCTAGCGGGTGCAGGTGGCGTTGGTCACATCGCGGTTCAACTAGCAGTGGCGACTAAAGCAGAGGTGTACACCACTTGCAGTGAGCGCAATCTCGATTATTTGGCTACATTAGGCGCTCATGCTATCAATTATGAATTCGCGCCAGCTTCAGAGCGACTAAGCGATGTCGATGTACTGATTGACCTAGTCGGTGGTGATGTCGCGTTAGATGCACTTAAGTGTCTTAAAGATAATGCTAGAGTTATCACCATTCCGACGATTACAGCAGAGCTAGTATGCGAAAAAGCCAAACTTCTTGGTTTTGAAGCGAGTGGAATGCTAGTGTCTCCCGATACCAAACAAATGGAAACCTTACTGTATATGGTAGGTGTTGGACTGTTAAAAACCGAAATTCAGCACGTTTTCCCTTATTCACAAGTGGTTGAGGCTCACCAACAAGTCGAAACCAGCCGCACTCGCGGCAAAGTCTTACTTGATATGCAATGCTAGAAACATTTTCTCAATACCTAGCGGAGTCATGGTTTGCCGACTCCGCACTCGCGGTTCTTTTTATTTCTGGGTTTTTAAGTGCGACCTTACTTCCAGGTGGCTCAGAAGCCGGGCTAGTGGCAACCTTAAGTTTGCAACAATACACTCCGGCCATGGTGATTTTGGTTGCTACCATAGGGAATACTCTTGGAGGGTTAACCAACTACTGGATTGGTATTTGGTTGCCAAATCGAACTCAGGAAGAGAAACATGGTCATAAAGCCATGGCATGGATACAGAAATATGGTTACTGGACGTTATTGTTGAGTTGGTTACCCGTCATTGGCGACCCTTTGTGTTTAGCAGCAGGTTGGCTGCGGATGAAGTTTCTGCCATGTGTTGTGCTTATTGCGATTGGTAAAGCGCTACGTTATATCGCGCTGACCGCTATCTTCTACGGTCTTTTCTAAGGAGCATTTATGAAAAAGATCTGGCTCGGCGTTCTATCGCTGGTCTTTCTATACGGTTGCAGTAGTAACGAACCGTCAAATCAAGCCAGTAGTGCTTTACCTAAAGGTGTCACTCTAATTGAAGAGGCCAAAGCTGACCCAGACAAGGTCATGATTCCTTATTCTAAATACCGTTTGGAAAATGGCCTCACTGTTATCTTAGCGCCCGATGACTCGGATCCTTTAGTACATGTGGATGTCACCTATCATGTGGGATCGGCTCGTGAAGAGGTCGGAAAGTCCGGTTTTGCACACTTCTTTGAACATATGATGTTCCAGGGTTCAGAACACGTCGGTGATCAGCAACATTTTAAGATCATTACCGAAGCGGGTGGCACTTTAAACGGTACGACCACGCGCGATCGCACTAATTATTTTGAAACTGTTCCATCTAACCAATTAGAGAAAATGTTGTGGCTTGAAGCGGATCGTATGGGCTTTTTGCTTGGAGCAGTTTCTCAGAAAAAGTTTGAAATTCAGCGTGATACGGTAAAAAACGAACGTGCTCAAAACTACGATAACCGTCCTTATGGCCTGATATGGGAGAAAATGGGTGAAGCCATGTTCCCTGAAGGGCACCCCTATTCTTGGCAGCCAATTGGGTATGTTGAAGATCTTGATCGTGTTGACGTGAATGATCTTAAAGCATTTTTCCTACGTTGGTATGGACCAAACAATGCCGTGCTCACCATTGGTGGTGACATCGATAAAGCACAAACATTGGCATGGGTAGAAAAATACTTCGGTTCTATTCCTAGAGGACCTGAAGTCGACAAAGCTCCAAAACAGCCAGCAGTGTTGCCAAACGATCGTTACGTGACGTTAGAAGATCGTATTCGTCAGCCGATGGTAGTGATTGGTTGGCCTACGACGAGCTATCGAGGCGCAAAAGATCAAGCCGTGCTCGAGGCAATGGCTGACGCCATCGGTGGTGGCACCAATAGCTTGTTGTATCAAAAACTAATCAAGACGCAAAAGGCGCTCGATGCTGGGGCATTCAACGATTGTAATGAGCTAGCTTGTAACTTCTACGTGTACGCTATGGGCGCTTCAACAGATAAAGATGGTCTAAAAGCGCTATACAACGAGTTGTTAGCGACGTTAAATGAGTTTGAAAAACAAGGCATCAGTGAAGAGAGGCTGAAACAGATCACTGGCCTTTCTGAATCAGGTGCTGTTTTCGCACTGCAAAGTGTCAAAGGTAAGGTCTCTCAGTTAGCCTCTAATGAAACCTTCTTTGGGCAACCAGATCGCTTAGAACAGCAATTAAAGCAGATACGTGCGGTTACTCCTCAGGATGTGGCTAATGCTTACGACACCTTCATCAACGATAAGCATAAAGTAACCTTGAGTGTGGTGCCTAAAGGCCGTAAAGATATGGCGGTAGAGCCTGCTAACTTCGTGACTCCGCCTAGAACATTACCGAAATATAGCAAAGTGACGGAAGAGCAATTGGTATTCCGACGACCTGTTGACACCTTTGATCGCAGCGTTATGCCTAAAGTAGCGGAAGGGGTTAAAGCTAAGATGCCAGCACTTTACAGCTTGCAGTTTGATAATGGCAGTGAGCTACTAGGTACAGAAACACGAGAAACACCAACGGTGGAGATTCACTTCCAATTGCCTGCAGGCGATCGCTATGTTGCGAAAGGAAAAGAGGGCTTAGCGGGGCTAACAGCTTCCATGATGGAGGAAGGAACCACAACACGCAGCGTGGAAGAACTGCAAGCAGAGCTCGATCGATTAGGTAGCCGAATTGGGTTTAGCGCAGGAGCTTACACCACACGCGTGTCGGTCTCGGCTCTAGCGAAGAACTTGCCAGAGACCTTAGCGCTGCTCGAGGATGCACTATTCCACCCTGCCATGAAACAGGAAGACTTTGACCGCTGGAAAGCACAAACGCTAGAAGGCTTGGTTTACCAACATCAGAAACCAAGCTGGATGGCATCACAAGCGACAAGAGAGGTGTTGTTTGGAGACTCTGTATTTGGCCGCTCATCTGATGGTACTGAAACGTCGATTGCTTCAATTACGCTTGATGACGTGAAGCGCTTCTATCGCAAGCACTACACACCACAAGGGGCTCAAATAGTGGTGGTTGGCGATATTTCCCAGAAACAGATCAAGAAGCAATTGGCATTTTGGCAGTCTTGGAGTGGAGAAGCGGCGCCATTGATTCGTCCGGAAGCAGTAGCGCCTTTAACTGGTCAACATATCTTCTTGGTAGATAAGCCAACTGCACCACAAAGTATTGTACGTTTGGTGCGCCGAGGGTTGCCGTTTGACGCAACGGGCGAGCTGTATTTGAGTCGACTGGCTAACTTTAATTTGGCGGGTAACTTCAATAGCAGGATCAATCAGAATTTGCGAGAGGACAAAGGTTACACCTATGGTGCGAGTGGTTATTTCGCGAGTAATCGTGAAATTGGAGCGATTGTCTTTAGTGCTCAAGTGAGAGCTAACGCGACGATTCCTTCAATTGAAGAGCTCATTAAAGAGTTAAAAGACTACAGCCAAAATGGTATGACCGATGAAGAACTAGAGTTTATGCGCCTTGCTGTGGGACAACAAGATGCATTGACTTACGAAACACCAAGTCAAAAAGCCAGTTTGTTGTCGTCAATTTTAACCTATAGTTTGGATAAGGATTACCTCCAGCAGCGCAATGACATTGTAGAATCGGTCGACAAATCGGTGCTTAATGAGCTGGCTGCGAAGTGGTTCGATCCAAACCAATACCAAATCATAGTTGTGGGAGACGCGAAGAGTCTAAAACCGCAACTTGAGAAACTGAATATTCCAATTGAAGAACTTGAAATCACACAATAGAGTGACCATATAGAAGGGATGGGTGGCATCGGCTCTTGTTTATTCAATAAGATAGCGTGTATGGTGTCCCCAGTCTTCAATTGGAATAACGAACTATAAGCGAATCGCATTGTGACTAAATTTGCTGCGCGACTGGATCAAGTTGCTAAAGACCAAACCATTTTTAAACAGTTTGGACGAGGTGTGGAAAGGGAATCGTTGCGTTATACCGACGATGGCCACTTAGCGACAACGCCGCATCCAGAGGCGCTAGGCTCAGCCCTAACGAACGAATACATTACGACGGATTTCTCCGAGTCACTACTGGAGTTTATTACACCAGTTTCTCGTGATGTTGATACGCTGATCAATCAGTTATCTGATATCCATCATTTTACTCAGACGAAATTAGGCAACGAGAAATTGTGGCCACTGTCTATGCCTTGCTATGTGGGCAGTGAAGATGATATCGCCTTAGCTCAATATGGCAGCTCGAACTCTGGACGTATGAAGACACTTTATCGTCAAGGACTAAAGCATCGCTACGGTAGCTTAATGCAGATCATTTCCGGCGTGCATTTTAACTTCTCATTTCCTGAGTCATTCTGGGATGCGCTATTTGGTGAGCAAGACGAAAAAGCACGCCAAGATGCGAAATCGGAAGCCTACTTTGGTCTTATCCGAAACTATTACCGTTTTGGCTGGTTAATTCCTTATTTCTTTGGTGCGTCACCGGCCATTTGCGCGTCTTTCCTGCAAGGAAAGGAGACTAAACTGCCATTTGAAAAAGTGGGCGGCACGCTCTATTTGCCAAAAGCAACGTCGCTGAGACTGAGTGATTTGGGTTATACCAATAGCGCTCAGAGTGCACTTAAGATTGGTTTTAACAGCCTTGACCAGTACCTTGAAGGGCTAAACCAAGCGATCCACACTCCTTCTGAAGATTTCGCCAAGATTGGCGTAAAAGTGGATGGTGAGTATCGCCAGCTTAACGACTATGTGTTGCAGATTGAGAATGAGCTGTATGCTCCGATTCGTCCTAAGCGTGTGGCTCAAAGCGGTGAAAAACCATCAGAAGCGCTATCACGTGCAGGTGTTGAGTACATTGAAGTTCGCTCTTTAGATGTGAATCCATTTAGTCCAATTGGAATTACTGCGGATCAGATTCGTTTCTTAGATCTCTTCTTAACCTGGTGCGTTTTGAAAGACTCTGAGCCTATGGACAATTGTGAACTTGAATGCTGGCGTGAAAACTGGAACAAAGTGATTGTTGAAGGCCGACAAGTTGGTCTTGAACTGAAAATCGGTTGTGACGGTGAAGTGCTTGATAGCCAATCATGGGTAAAACGTGTGTTTGTGGACCTTCGAGAAATCGCTAAACATATGGATGCTGCTCACGGTGGCAACGAATATCAAAAAGTGTGTGACACACTGGAAGCTTGGAACGACGACCCTGAACTGTCCATTTCTGGCCGTTTACTTGAGAAAACAAAGGCATTAGGTGGTCTAGGTAAAGTGGGTTGCGAGCTTGGTAAAGAATACCGCCAGAAGAACTTAGATCATCAATATCATGCTTATTCGTCTGATCTTATGGAAACGGAAGTGATTCGTTCGGTTGAAGTTCAGAAAGTGATTGAAGCTTCAGACAAAGAAAGTTTCGATGATTTCTTAACGAACTATTTTGCGTATCTCACCCCAGAACGTATGCAGGCGATTAACAAGTAAGCGTGGTTGCACCTCTAGGTGTAGCCCCTTACAATCGAGCCACTAATCACTTACTCACGGCTTTTGCGGTGAATAACGCTAAGGAGAATCAATCATGCCACTACTGGATAGCTTCACGGTAGACCACACAAAGATGCACGCGCCAGCCGTACGTGTAGCGAAAACAATGCAAACCCCAAAAGGCGACACCATCACGGTGTTTGACTTACGTTTCACGGCGCCAAACAAAGATATCCTTTCTGAGAAAGGCATCCACACGCTTGAGCACCTATACGCTGGCTTTATGCGTGCACACCTAAATGGTGATGCTGTTGAAATCATCGATATTTCTCCAATGGGCTGCCGTACAGGTTTCTACATGAGCTTAATTGGTACACCTTCAGAGCAACAAGTAGCTGACGCTTGGTTAAGCGCGATGCAAGACGTTCTGAAAGTAGAAAGCCAGAACAAGATTCCTGAGCTAAATGAGTATCAGTGTGGTACGGCGGCTATGCACTCTTTAGAAGAGGCAAAAGCGATTGCGGAAGCGATTATTGCTGCGGGTATTCAAGTAAACAAAAACGACGAACTGGCTCTGCCAGAGTCAATGCTTCAAGAATTGAAAGTCGATTAATTACGTGTTTAATTAATGACCTTAGTAGGTTGAGTAGACATAATCGATTAAAAAGGATGACTCATTGGTCATCCTTTTTTGTTACTGAACTTAAGCCCATTGCGCTTCAAACCAGCTTTCTAAAATCACTACCGCTGACTGACAGTCAACATTGCCCTTCGATAGAGCTTTATAACCGCCCATCTCAAATAATTCTGCTCGCGCTTCCGCGGTGGATAGACGCTCATCGTGCAACTCTACTTGAAGCCCAAATCGGCCATGAACTCGATTAGCAAACTTTTTCGCTCGTGCGGTAATTTCCTCTAGTGCTTTGCCATGCAGATCCGTCGGTAATCCAACAACGATCAGATCTGGTTGCCACTCTTTGAGCATAGCCTCAATATCATCCCAGTTTGGAATGCCGTCTTTGGCTTTGAAGGCTTTCAGTGGACTTGCGGTGCCAGTGACTTCTTGACCAATGGCGCTACCAATACTCTTGGTTCCATAATCGAAGGCGATAATGGTTCTGGATGTCATAGTGTTTTGTCTCTTACGTCGTACAGTAAACGATTCGGGAGGTTAGGCATGCCCGACTTGCGTGGATAACTGGGCAATATCAATGCCAAGCATAGCAACGGCGGTACTCCATCTTTCTTCGACTGGAGTATCAAAAATGATGCTAGGATCAGCTTCAATGGTTAACCAAGAGTTTTCAGCCAACTCAGATTCAAGTTGGCCGGCACTCCATCCAGAGTAGCCGAGAGCCACCAGATAGTTATCAGGCTGAGCATCAGTACCGAGTACCGCCAGAATATCTTTTGAGGTCGTGACAGAAACCTTGTCCGTGATCTGTATGCTTGATTGATATTTATCTTTGGGTTTATGGAGGATAAAACCTCGATCTTCAGACACTGGGCCTCCATTTAGCACCGGCTCATCGAGGCTCTTGCTGTGAGTGGTTTGAGAGGCAATGGGTAACTCGACCTGCACTTGCTTGAGCATGTTGGCAACGGTGACATCAATAGGGGTATTGATCATAATCCCCATTGCGCCTTCTTCATTATGTTCACACACATAAATGACACTGCGCTGAAAGTAGGGGTCTTGCATCCCTGGCATAGCAACAAGAAAATGGTTGGCTAGGTTCATCATGGCCTCTCCCACGGTTACTTCCCTAAACGGCGCTCGATGGCATCCATCAGCTTGCCAGTAATAGAGATGTCAAAGGCGGCCTCAATCTCACGAATGCAAGTTGGGCTGGTGACATTGATTTCAGTTAGTTTGTCGCCAATCACATCCAGACCTACAAATATTAGGCCTTTCTCTTTTAAAGTTGGAGCAACGGCTTCGGCTATTTGCTTATCTGTCTCACTTAAGGGACGAGCTTCACCACGGCCACCTGCAGCCAGGTTACCACGTGTTTCACCTTTCGCTGGAATACGAGCTAAGCAATATGGCATAGGCTCTCCGTCAACGACGAGGATGCGCTTGTCACCATTGCTGATGTCAGGAACAAAAGTCTGTGCCATTGCGTAATTTTGACCGTGATTAGTCAACGTTTCAATAATAACGGACACGTTAGGGTCATCTTGCTTAACGCGGAAAATGGAGGCACCGCCCATACCATCTAGTGGCTTAAGAATAACGTCACCATGCTGGTCACGGAACTGCTTAATCTTATCCGCTTTGCGGGTCACAATTGTCGTTGGAGTGAGCTCTGGGAACCAAGCTGTGAACAGCTTTTCGTTGCAGTCACGCAGACTTTGTGGCTTGTTAACGATTAATGTGCCTTTCTCCTCTGCGCGCTCGAGGATGTATGTCGCGTAAATGTATTCAGTATCAAATGGTGGATCCTTGCGCATCAATACGGCATCAAGCTCTGACAGCTCAATAGTTTGCTCAGAAGTGAATTCATACCAACCAGTTGGGTCTTCTTTCAGCGTGACAATCTTGGTATCGGCAACAGCTGTGCCTTGATCTAAATGCAGATCGTTCATTTCCATATAATGGATTTCATAACCACGACGTTGGGCTTCCAACATCATTGCGAAACTAGAATCTTTTTTAATGTTGATGGATGAAATTGGATCCATCACGATACCGAGTTTGAGCATTATTTTTCTCCCGTTAACCTAAATCGCCAAAGCGTACTTGCAGTGCAGTGATGGCCGTTAATGCCGCCGTTTCTGTTCGCAAAACACGAGGACCAAGCAGGGTTTCTTCGAATTGATATTGTTCTGTCATTTCAATTTCTTGCGCCGATAGACCTCCTTCAGGGCCTATAAGCAAGCGAACCTTAGTTACAGGTTCTGGCAAGGTATTAATTGAATATTTCGCTCTTGGATGTAGGTTGAGCTTAAGGGCTTCCGATGGCTCTGCACACCATTGCTCTAACGACATAATCGGTCGAATTTCAGGAATGGTGTTACGCCCGCATTGTTCACAAGCACTGATAGCAATTTTCTGCCATTGCTGCAGTTTCTTTTCAAAGCGTTTAGCATCGAGCTTAACGCCGCAGCGCTCTGAGATAAGCGGGGTGATGGTATTGACGCCTAACTCAACCGACTTTTGAATAGTGAACTCCATTTTGTCACCACGAGAAATGACCTGACCTAAATGCAGATCCAAAGGTGATTCTATGCTGGCCGACACTTTTTCTTGTATGTCGACGTCCACATTCTTTTTACCAATCTGAGTAATAGTGGCTGGAAATTCATGGCCCGAGCCATCAAATAACAACACTTCTTGACCTTCTTTCATGCGCAATACGCGGCCCACATGGCCAGCGGCATCTTCACTTAGTGCAAGAGTCCCTAAAGCGTGGATTGGTTCAGGGTGATAGATACGAGGTATACGCATAAAAACTTCCAAAGAACAAAACTGTATAGAGGTATAAGATGGATGCCCGCCCATAAAATTACAAGGGCTGGCGTCTCGATTTAGCTAGGATTTTTACAGGCTTCTGCCACAAATGGGTTATCGTTGCCTTGAATACGCTTGATGCGTTCATTGCGAGTGCACTCCCAAGTGTCGACAGGGTAAGTTTTATTCCAGGCTTGCATTAACTGTGTTTGTTGTTTGGATAGCTTAAACCCGTACTCTTTACTCATATATAAGTAGGTGCGGGCGATGGAACCTTTAGCTCGGTCTGGTGGCATGACTTTGCGTTGTTTGAAGTTAACTTGCATCTCGCAACGGCCATAACTGACGCCATCAATACCATTCCACTGAGAGAAGTTGTAATTGGAGCGGTCGCCATTGACTTCACCGATAGCCGGTGTGAGATTGTGTAAATCTGCCTCCATTAATTTGAAAGCTTTATCGTTTCGAGTGCAGTTCTTCCGGCCACCTTCTTGCCAGCATTGGCGCTGGTGGCCAAATTGCCATGCGGGTACGACATGTTCCCATTCAATACGACTCGCACGTTTCTGCTGTTTGCGGACTTGATAACCACAAGATGACAGGTCTGGAACGCCTTTTTTGCCTTGCCATTGAATATCACACCCACAGTAAAAACTGATAGGGTGATCCGCATAGATTTTGACGGCTTCTTTCTTCGCTTTGCTAAAGCTACTAGGTGGAGCACTAAGCGCTGAGAATGAGGTTAAACCGATGAATAGCGCCAAGACAAAAGATAAATAACGATTCATTGCAAGTCTTTAAAAAGGTTGAGATAACCTAGTTTAACTCGCAAAAAGTGCCTAATCTACCGATAGATATGTAGATTACTCGGCAAAGACCCTCAATTTAACTGAGTTGTTTGCCCGTGAATTCAATTTGGCTGCCACATTTTCGGCAACGATAACTGGCCTGCTGACGCATCACTTTGTTGTGTCTTCTTATGGAGACGGGGAAAGTGTCGCACTGACAGCGGTATTCGAAGGTACGACCTTGAACGGATTGAACATTCATAGAATGTGTGGTCTTGGGTGTTAACGAAAAGACTTGGTTCATAACCATTTGCCACTCCATTCCATGTGGGCGCACTCGACCAAAGCAAGCAAACGTAATGAGGTGAGCGACTTCATGTGGAATCACTTCGTTGATAAAAGCTTGTTGGTTCTCGGCAAACAAGACAGGATTTAAACGTATCTCCCACGCTTGCAAGTAGGCTTTTCCCGCCGCTTTGCCACGAAGTTGGTAGTTGAGCGCGGGCATGCGAAAGTCTCGCTCAAAGTAGTGACGAGCCTTTTCGATACATTGTGCTAGTTTTTTTACTGCGAGGTAGTGCAGCTCTTCGGATGGAGATGATTTCATTTAACTCAATCAAAAAATAACGCCCAAATGAGGGCGTTATTCTAGAGACATTGGTTATGTTTGCAATATATTGCTCGATGGCTTAAGGATGATGTTTTTTCTTAATGGTCTCGTGATAAGCGTGCCATGTACCATAGCCTAGGATTGGCATAGTAATGATCATCCCAATGCCATAGGTAGCGAAGCCAATCAAGATACCGCCACAGATTACCAAAGCCCAAACAATCATGGCTGGTATATTCGATTTGACCGCATTGAAGCTAGTAAACACGGCGGTCATCACATCGACGCGTCTCTCCATCATGAGTGGAATCGAGAACGCTGAAATGCTGAAGATAATCGAAGCAATCACAGCTCCAATAACACTACCCGTAATCAAAAATGGTGCAAAATCAGTCAAGGGTGCGCCTTGCACAGAAGGGTAGAGAGCGTGCAACAAGGCTGCGATTCTCATCCAGAAAATCATCGCTACAGCGAGTAAAACAGCAAATGCCCACTGTGAGGTGGAATTTCTACCGATGGCTTTCATGGAGTGGAACAGACTGGGTTTGTGTCCTTTTTCTCTTTCCCATGCTGCGTCATACAACCCAAGTGCCAAAAATGGCCCGATGAGCATATAAACCACCAAACTCGGCATGATGACTAGATGAGTTCCTTGCCATTGTACTAATAGCACAATCGCGACAGCGGCAGCAGTAAAGCATAAGCCATAAAATGCGCTGATAATTGGCATCCGAATAAGGTCATGCAAACCAAGTGCTAACCAGTGAAATGGTGCTGACACACTCAGTTGATTGCAAGGAATAGTTTTAGCGTAATCTTGATCCCTGACTTCGTGTTTCTTGTGGAAGTCGTCGGTATTTACAGTTCGAGGCATATGTCCTCCCTGATTTGACAAACTGGCCTACGTTTCTCAGGGCATGGCGCTAACGATGCTGGTTATTCAGCACGAACAGATCTAGCAAAATGTCGTTGTTTAGCGTCTTCCCCTCATAAGTGCTCTATTTACAGTACGAACCTCAGACCTGAAAAGGTCTGTTTGCAAGGGCACTTTTGATTAACTATTAACCGAGTTGTGAGAAAACACAATTTTTAGAAGGGTATAAATCACGTGCTGCAATATCAACTTTTAACAATATTGCAACAAAGTATTTGAAATGGTTAGCAATAAATACAAAAAAGCCTTCAAAAAATATTTTGAAGGCTTTTTAGAGTATTAGTTCAGAGTTGGCAGATTATAAACCAGCAAAGTCGCGTAGGATTGCTGCTTTGTCTGTCGCTTCCCATGGGAACTCTTCACGACCGAAGTGACCGTATGCTGCTGTCTTCTTATAGATTGGCTGAAGAAGGTTTAGCATCTCTTGCAGACCATATGGACGCAGGTCGAAGTTTTGACGTACTGCTTCGACGATGATGTCGTGAGATACTTTTTCAGTACCGAATGTTTCCACCATGATAGAGGTTGGATCAGCAACACCGATAGCGTAAGAAAGTTGGATTTCACAGCGATCTGCCATGCCAGCAGCAACAATGTTTTTCGCTACATAACGTGCTGCATATGCTGCAGAACGGTCTACTTTTGATGGATCTTTACCAGAGAATGCACCACCACCGTGACGAGCAGCGCCGCCGTATGTATCAACGATGATCTTACGACCTGTTAGACCACAGTCACCCATTGGACCACCGATTACGAAACGACCGGTTGGGTTGATGAAGAAGTTAGTTTCTTTGTTGATCCACTCTGATGGTAGTACTGGTTTGATGATCTCTTCCATCACTGCTTCGCGTAGGTCTGGTGTAGAAATTGAATCACAGTGCTGAGTTGAAAGAACAACGGCATCGATACCAACGATCTTACCTTGATCGTACTGGAACGTTACCTGAGATTTAGCGTCTGGGCGCAACCAAGGTAGAGTACCGTTCTTACGCACTTCCGCTTGTTTTTGAACAAGACGGTGAGAGTAAGTAATAGGAGCTGGCATTAGGATGTCAGTTTCGTTAGTTGCATAACCGAACATGATGCCTTGGTCACCAGCGCCTTGCTCTTTAGGATCTGCTTTATCAACGCCTTGGTTGATGTCTGGAGACTGTTTACCGATAGTGTTTAGTACCGCACAAGAATCAGCGTCAAAGCCCATATCTGAATGAACGTAACCGATCTCACGAACAGTTTCACGAGTCAATTCTTCGATATCAACCCATGCTGAAGTAGTGATCTCACCACCTACCATCACCATGCCAGTCTTAACGTACGTTTCACAAGCAACACGTGCTTTTGGGTCTTGTTCTAGGATTGCATCAAGTACCGCATCAGAAATTTGGTCAGCGATTTTATCTGGATGGCCTTCTGATACAGATTCAGAAGTAAATAGGTGCTTAGCCATGAGAGCTCCAATTACATTTTAAAGCGAGCATATCGTACTCACTTATAGAAAATTCAATGATATATTGTAGGTGTATCTACATCTAGACGTCTATTCTATTCATCAATGTGCGATTAGCAAGCGATTTTTGCTTTTAAGTTATAGCCAATCGTTTGCCCATTTTTGTCAAAGAAACGCGCTTTAGTACGACATTATCGCGGCAAAAAGCCAAAAAATGACGGTAAAACGTTTGCAGAGAGTATGGGGCTTTGCGACAATAGCGCCGCTGATTATTCGTTCAGCTTATGAAAAACTTGGAATTCGCTTAATGCACTCAGGAGCCTACATGTCTTCTCGTAAACAACTCGCTAATGCAATCCGCGCGCTAAGCATGGATGGTGTTCAACAAGCTAACTCAGGTCACCCAGGCGCGCCAATGGGTATGGCTGATATCGCTGAAGTTCTTTGGCGTTCTCACCTAAATCACAACCCGTCAAACCCAGAGTGGGCTGACCGCGACCGTTTCGTACTATCAAACGGCCACGGCTCAATGCTGATTTACTCTCTGCTTCACCTAAGCGGCTACGAGCTATCAATTGACGATTTGAAAAACTTCCGTCAACTGCACTCAAAAACACCAGGTCACCCAGAGTACGGCTATGCACCAGGTATCGAGACGACGACTGGTCCTCTAGGTCAAGGCATTACCAACGCGGTTGGTATGGCGATTGCTGAGAAATCTCTTGCAGCACAATTCAACAAAGAAGGCCACGACATCGTTGACCACTTCACTTATGTCTTCATGGGTGACGGCTGTCTGATGGAAGGTATCTCTCACGAAGCATGTTCTCTAGCAGGTACGCTAGGTCTAGGTAAGCTGATTGCTTTCTGGGATGACAACGGTATTTCTATCGATGGTGAAGTCGAAGGTTGGTTCTCTGACGATACACCTAAGCGCTTCGAAGCATACGGCTGGCACGTAATTCCTGCAGTAGACGGTCACGATGCTGACGCGATCAATGCAGCGATTGAAGCGGCAAAAGCGGATCCACGTCCAACACTTATCTGTACTAAAACCATCATCGGTTTTGGTTCACCAAACAAAGCGGGCTCTCACGACTGTCACGGTGCACCACTAGGTCACGACGAAATTGCAGCAGCACGTGAATTCCTGGGTTGGGAACACGGTCCATTCGAAATCCCTGCTGACATCAAAGCAGAGTGGGATGCAAACGAAGCGGGTAGCGCAAAAGAAGCAGCTTGGAACGAGAAGCTAGCGGCTTATGAAGCGGCTTACCCAGAACTAGCAGCTGAGTTTAAGCGTCGTGTGAACGGTGAGCTTCCAGCTCAGTGGGAACAAGAAGCAAGCAAGATCATTGCTGATCTTCAAGCTAACCCAGCAAACATTGCATCTCGTAAAGCGTCTCAAAATGCTCTAGAAGCGTTCGGTAAGATGCTTCCAGAATTCATGGGCGGCTCTGCTGACCTAGCACCATCAAACCTCACCATGTGGTCTGGCTCTCAGTCGCTAACGGCTGACGATGCGTCTGGTAACTACATCCACTACGGTGTACGTGAATTCGGTATGACCGCGATCATCAATGGTATCGCTCTGCATGGTGGTTTCGTCCCTTACGGTGCAACATTCCTAATGTTCATGGAATACGCTCGTAACGCAATGCGCATGGCTGCACTGATGAAAGTCCAAAACATCCAAGTTTACACTCACGACTCTATCGGTCTGGGTGAAGATGGCCCGACACACCAACCGGTTGAGCAAATCGCATCACTACGCGTAACGCCGAACATGAGCACATGGCGCCCATGTGACCAAGTAGAGTCTGCGGTTGCTTGGAAATACGCGATTGAGCGTAAAGACGGTCCAACATCGCTAATCTTCTCTCGTCAAAATCTTGCACAACAAGATCGTGACGCAGAGCAGCTAGCCAATGTTGCTAAGGGTGGTTACATCCTGAAAGACTGTGAAGGTACACCTGAGCTGATCCTTATCGCTACGGGCTCTGAAGTTGAGCTAG
Organism: Vibrio mediterranei; assembly: GCF_013364395.1. NCBI lineage: Bacteria > Pseudomonadati > Pseudomonadota > Gammaproteobacteria > Vibrionales > Vibrionaceae > Vibrio > Vibrio mediterranei. The sequence goes on from NZ_JABXGK010000001.1 coordinate 239,803, forward strand.
CAACAAACGCTTACGCTGAACTAACAGCTGAAGGTAAAAAGGTACGTGTAGTGTCTCTTCCTTCTACTGACGTATTTGATGCGCAAGATGAAGCATACCGTGAAGCGGTTCTTCCTGCGGCAGTGACTAAGCGTATTGCTGTTGAAGCAGGTATTGCGGATTACTGGTACAAGTATGTTGGCTTCGGTGGCAAGATTATCGGCATGACAACATTCGGTGAATCTGCGCCAGCGGGTGAGCTGTTTAAGATGTTTGGCTTCACAACTGAAAACGTTGTAAACACAGCAAAAGAGCTACTTGCTTAATTTAGAAGACTCAATAAGCATCGTTAGTACATGAAAAGCCGAGCCCTAGAGCTCGGCTTTTTTATGACTATTCAAATTCACTACCTTTGTTATCCAACTCGCGTCTGCCACAGGTTTGGCAAGTGACATAGCGGTCCATATCATAGTAGTGCCCGCCATTGATAAACGCGTGCAGCAATAACTTAATTCGACCAAGGATCTTTGGGTCTTTGTCATAGCGACTTGGTTTACGTATCAAGACTTCGTTATGAACAGTTTCTTTATTACATGATTGGCAGTAATGCTGACCAGTAAACATGGGACACCTCCTGTGCAGTGAAAACGAGGTCGTTAAATGGCACGAGAGATGAAACCTTTAACCATGGTAGCAGAGTGAATTTTTAGCGGATGGCGTGTTTTGGAGACTTGCCTCGCAACTGTTAATGCGAAATGACAGTTGATCGGTTACTATGCACACCTTCATAACGTGAACTAAGGATGTAGTGCGATGTTAAAAGTGGCTATTAATGGCTTTGGTCGCATTGGACGAAATGTACTTCGAGCAATCTATGAAAGCGGCAAAAACGATAAAATACAAGTCGTCGCGGTCAACGAGCTTGCTCAACCTGAAGCAATGGCACATTTGCTTCAATACGATACTAGTCATGGTCGATTTGCCAAGAAGATCTCTCACGATCAAGAGCACCTGTATGTTAATCACTGCGATGGCAAGTTCGATACGATTCGAATTTTACACTCTGCTGAGATAAATTTGCTGCCTTGGCGTAATTTGGACGTTGATATCGTCTTGGATTGCACCGGGGTATTTGGTTGTCGTGCCGATGGCCTGGAACATATCGCTGCGGGTGCTAAAAAAGTGCTATTTTCTCACCCTGGTTCACACGATCTTGATAACACTATTATTTATGGTGTGAATCATGACTCCTTGACACAAGAGCAGGTTATTGTTTCTAACGGCTCTTGTACCACTAACTGTATTGTTCCTGTCATTCAAGCGTTAGATGAAGCCTTTGGCATCGATTCCGGTACCATTACCACTATTCACTCGGCGATGAATGACCAACAAGTTATTGATGCCTATCACAGTGACTTACGAAGAACGCGTTCAGCAAGCCATTCTATCATTCCAGTTGATACTAAGTTGCATAAAGGTATTGAACGCATTTTTCCGAAATTTTCTAACAAATTTGAAGCAATTTCTGTCAGAGTGCCAACAATTAATGTCACCGCTATGGATTTAAGTGTAACTATAAATACGAATGTGAAAGTTAATGACGTAAATCAAGTCATTATTAACGCATCTCGGTGTACATTAGACGGCATTGTTGACTATACTGAAGCACCGCTGGTTTCGATAGACTTTAACCATGACCCACACAGTGCCATTGTCGATGGGACACAGACCCGAGTAAGCGATGGTCGCTTGGTCAAGATGTTGGTTTGGTGTGACAACGAGTGGGGCTTTGCTAATCGTATGTTAGACACTGCTTTAGCGATGCAGGCGTCCAAGTAGTATCAAGGGCGCAATTTGGGAAAATATTAATTTTGATGCTTGAAATTAATATTCATAAGCCCAATATAAGTAAGCAGTTGATGAATTCCAAAACTTGGCAAGAAGCCGGGTTTTCAAAAACTTTATTTATTTTTTAGTTGAGAGGACTAAACATGTCTGTAATCAAGATGACTGACCTGGAACTAGCAGGTAAACGCGTATTTATCCGTGCGGATCTGAACGTACCTGTGAAAGACGGTAAAGTAACTTCTGACGCGCGTATCCTAGCGTCTCTACCAACCATCAAGCACTGCCTAGAAGCTGGCGCTAAAGTAATGGTTACGTCTCACCTAGGTCGTCCTACTGAAGGCGAGTACGCAGAAGAGTTCTCTCTACAACCAGTTGTAAACTACCTAAACGACGCTCTTGATTGCGAAGTTAAGCTAGCAAAAGACTACCTAGAAGGCCTTGAGCTAAACACAGGTGAACTTGTTGTTCTTGAAAACGTTCGCTTCAACAAAGGCGAGAAGAAGAACGAAGAAGAGCTATCTAAGAAATACGCAGCACTATGTGACATCTTCGTTATGGATGCATTCGGTACAGCTCACCGTGCACAAGCATCTACTCATGGCGTTGGTATGAACGCACCAGTTGCATGTGCAGGTCCTCTACTAGCTAACGAACTAGAAGCGTTAGGTAAAGCAATGGATAAGCCAGCTCGTCCAATGGTTGCTATCGTAGGTGGTTCTAAAGTTTCTACTAAGCTAACAGTTCTTGAATCTCTATCTAAAATCGCTGACCAACTTGTTGTTGGTGGTGGTATTGCGAACACGTTCATCGCAGCTGCGGGTCACAACGTAGGTAAGTCTCTTTACGAAGCAGACCTAGTAGACACAGCTAAGAAGCTAATGGATGAGTGTGCAATTCCAGTGGCAACTGACGTTGCATGTGCAAAAGCATTCGACGAGAACGCTGAAGCAGAAATCAAACACGTTTCTGAAGTTCAAGACGACGATATGATTTTCGACCTAGGTCCGGACTCAACTGCTGAACTAGCGAAAATCCTAAAAGATGCTAAAACTATCCTATGGAACGGCCCTGTAGGTGTATTCGAGTTTAAGAACTTCGAAGCAGGTACTGAAGGCATTTCTAAAGCGATCGCTGAATCAGACGGTTTCTCTGTAGCAGGTGGTGGTGACACGCTAGCGGCTATCGACAAGTTCGGTATCAAAGCTGACGTTTCTTACATCTCTACAGGTGGCGGTGCATTCCTTGAGTTCGTTGAAGGTAAAGTACTACCAGCAGTAGCAATGCTTGAAGAGCGTGCTAAAGCATAATCATCTTTATAGAGCGGGCTTATTGGTCCGCTTTTATCTATGCTGCAATGGGTGATTAACTTTGATACAATGCCGCCCATTGTGAGCAAACGATTGCCAATTTTTATTTAAAACGACAGAAAATAGGACTTATTCCATGTCTAAGATCTTCGACTTCGTAAAACCAGGTGTTATCTCTGGCGATGACGTTCAAAAAGTATTTGAAGTTGCTAAAGAGAACAACTTCGCTCTTCCTGCAGTAAACGTAGTTAACACTGACTCTATCAACGGTGTTCTTGAAGCAGCAGCTAAAGTTAAAGCTCCAGTTGTTGTTCAGTTCTCTAACGGCGGTGCTGGCTTCTTCGCTGGTAAAGGCGTTAAGCTTGAAGGTCAAGGCGCGCAAATCCTAGGTGCAGTTGCTGGTGCAAAATACGTTCACGCAGTTGCTGAATCTTACGGTATCCCAGTAATCCTTCACACTGACCACGCTGCTAAGAAACTTCTACCTTGGATCGACGGTCTTCTAGATGCGGGTGAAGAGTTCTTCGCTCAAACTGGTAAGCCACTATTCTCTTCTCACATGATCGACCTTTCTGAAGAGTCTCTAGAAGAGAACATCGAAATCTCTGCTAAGTACCTAGCTCGCATGGCGAAAATGGGTATGACTCTTGAGATCGAACTAGGTTGTACTGGTGGTGAAGAAGATGGCGTTGATAATTCTCACATGGACGCATCTGAGCTTTACACTTCTCCAGAAGACGTAGCATACGCATACGAGAAACTACACGCTGTTAGCCCACGTTTCACTATCGCTGCTTCTTTCGGTAACGTACACGGTGTATACAAGCCAGGTAACGTTGTTCTAACTCCAACTATCCTACGTGACTCTCAAGCATACTGTGCAGAGAAGTTCGGTATTGCACCTAACGCTCTAAACTTCGTATTCCACGGTGGTTCTGGTTCTACTGAAGCAGAAATCCAAGAGTCTATCGGCTACGGTGTTATCAAAATGAACATCGATACTGATACACAGTGGGCAACTTGGGATGGTGTCCGTTCTTACGAAGCTGAGAACCATGATTACCTACAAGGTCAAATCGGTAACCCAACTGGTGAAGACGCGCCAAACAAGAAGTACTACGACCCACGCGTATGGCTACGTGCTGGTCAATCTTCAATGGTTGCTCGTCTAGAGAAAGCATTCGCTGACCTAAACGCTATCGACGTACTATAAGATTAAATCGTATAAGATTTAACTGATAGTCAGATTAAAAAAGTCGCTCTTTAGAGCGGCTTTTTTTGTGTCTGATGAAAATTATGTGATTGTGCTTAAAAAAACTGGCATAAACGTATATGTTTGCGTAACCTTTTGTTAAGTAATGTGTATTGGTATTCATACTCTCAATACATCTCACCAAGTGCACCTTTGCTAATAGTACAGTGGTATTAGCTAAGGTTCGCTACGCACTATTTATATTTTCAAGAGGTAAACAATATGGCCAATGAGTCAGTTGATATCCAAGCACCTATTGTGGATGGATTGTCGAAAGCGGAGCAGTGGTTAACCAACAACTCCGATTTACTTGTTCAATATGGCGTGAATATCATTTCAGCTATTCTGATTCTGTTTATTGGTAATATCGTTGTAAAAGCGGTGGCTAATAGCGTTTCTAAATTGCTGCATAAGAAGAAAATGGATAAGGCCGTTGTTGAGTTTATCCACGGTATTGTTCGCTACACATTATTCGTTATTGTTTTAATTGCCGCATTAAGCCGAATTGGTGTTCAAACTGCGTCAGTGGTAGCGGTAATTGGTGCCGCTGGTTTAGCCATCGGTCTAGCACTGCAAGGTTCACTATCAAACTTTGCAGCAGGTGTCTTGATTGTGGGTTTCCGTCCTTTCAAATCAGGTGACTATGTTGAGATCGGTGGAGTGGCTGGTTCAGTGGACTCTATTCAAATATTCCAAACGATTCTAACTACTCCAGACAATAAGATGGTTGTTGTGCCTAATGCCTCGGTTATTGGCTCACCGATCACGAACTACTCTCGCCATGCCACGCGTCGTATCGACCATGTTATCGGTGTCTCTTACGGTGCAGATCTGAAGAAGACTCAAGAAGTGATTCGCAAAACCCTTGAAGCGGATGAGCGCATTCTAAAAGAGCCAGGCACTACAATTGGTGTCGTCGCCCTTGCAGATTCTTCAGTGAACTTTGTTGTGCGTCCTTGGGTTCGTACCGAGCAGTACTGGGATGTATATTTTGACTCGCTCCAAGCGATCAAAGAAGCATTAGACGCAGAAGGCATCGAAATTCCATTCCCTCAAATGGATGTTCATTTGAACAAAGTTGAAAGCTAATCCGCGTTTTACTGTCAATAAAGCAAAAGGTGAAGCATTATGCTTCACCTTTTTTCATGTCTAGTTCAATGATGTCATTTGGCAGCAGAAACAGTACTCGTTTTAAATCTGCTCCTGACAAACCGAAAGTCCATTCAGGTAAACCTGGTGTGTATAAGACTTCCTGAGCTGAAAACATAGCCTTATCGACGACAATCATTATCTCTTCTGGTAACCCAATAGGACAAACCGCTCCTGGTACACAACCTATTTGTTCAGTCATATCTTCGTTGCTGCAAATTGAAGTGCGCTTTCCAACCGCTTGCTTCAATAGAGCTTTGTCGAGTCGGGTATCTTTATCGGTGAGGAAGAGTGCAAACCCGCCTCCTTTCTTCTTCAAAAATAAACTCTTACTATGAGTGCCTGTCCATCCTAACTCTTTGGCAATTCGTTCATCAGTGGCAAAGTCAAGAATAGGCTCGTGTTGCCACTGGTTAAATGAAATAGCATGCTCTTTGAGTAGGGCAACATTGGTCAAATATATCTGCTGGGTATTATCCATCGTTAGGCCATCAGTCCTTTAGTCAGTAGCAAGGCGATAGTAAACATCATAGCGGCCACTGCCAAGTCGATACCTTTCTTCACCTTTGGTTTAGACAAGGTTGGTCCTAGTTTTGCGGCTCCAAGCGATAAGGAATAAAACCAAACAAACGATGCGAGTACTGTGCCAATCGCAAAAGCGATACGATCGTTTCCTTCAAACTGACCACCAATGGAGCCGAGAATGACCACGGTATCCAGATACAGGTGAGGATTTAATACCGTAACCGCTAATGCTCCTAGAACGACAGTGCGGCGACCGCGAGCTAAGACTTCACCTGAAGACTCTTGAGCCGATGGCTTTTTAAAAGCGCTCTTTAGAGAGAGCAGACCATAGCCAGTTAAAAATGCAATGCCGCCTAACGTTACCCCAGTAAGCAACAGTTCATTTTGCGATAATATCGCACCGCCACCGAAGATCCCCAAAGAGATAAACGTCATATCTAGCAGGCTACAAACCGTTGCCGTCGTAAGATGATGATTACGCTTAATTCCTTGATTTAAAACGTAAGCGTTCTGAGCGCCAATTGGGATAATCATTGTCGCGCCCAATCCGAAACCTTGAAGAAGCACCCAAAAATTCACTTTAATTTCCTCACCGCAGCATAAAAGAGAGCGTGAGAATAGCGATTCGTTTATGATTAGGATAGTTAATAATATTAATGAGAAATAAGTCATACTTATGATGTGTGATTTGTAATCAAAGCGATGAAAAAGAGGGCGATTTATGCGCGGATTAGATTACAAATGGATCGAAGCGTTGGACGCAATTGTTGAGCAACGAAGCTTCGATAAGGCGGCAGAGCACCTGTATATTTCTCAGTCTGCCGTGTCTCAACGAGTTAAGCAATTAGAAAAATGGCTGGCTCAGCCTGTCCTTGTTCGAGAGCAACCACCAAGACCGACCGCTGTAGGGAAAAAGCTCTTAGGTTTATATCGTCGAGTGCGGCTACTTGAGCAAGAACTGGTGCCAGAACTCGCGGCTGACTTGGGGGATAAACCGCTTTCAGTGTCATTAGCAACCAACGCTGATAGCTTAGCGACGTGGCTGCTTCCGAGTTTGTTTCCGCTTTTGGAAGCGAAACGAGTTGAACTCAATCTCATTGTTGATGATGAAGGTCGCACCATCGAAAAGCTCAAAAACGGTGAAGTAGTCGGCGCAATAAGTTTAGAGTCGCAATCTATCCCTGGGTGTGTGGCTGACTATTTAGGGCGAGTCGATTATCTTTGTGTGGCAAGCCCAAGCTTTATTAAACGCTACTTCAGCCAAGGAGTGAACCGAGAAAGTTTAATTAAAGCGCCAGCAGTGGCTTTTGACCAACATGATAAGATGCATCAGCGATTTGTTAATCAACACTTTAATATTATTCCGGGCAGCATACTCAAACATACGGTGCGCAGCTCAGAAGCCTTTGTGAAGCTTGCGGTCGCGGGTGTGGCTTACTGTCTTATCCCCAAGTTACAAATTCAAGATGAACTGGCATCGGGGGCGTTAATTGAGCTTACGCCTAATATTTTGCTGTCTCATCAAATTTATTGGCACCACTGGCAACTTGAAAGTGGGGTGCTTGGTGAGGTTTCAGACGCCATTATTAGTCACGCGAGACAGTATTTGCCTCAGTAGTGGAACGTCATGTTTGTGTCAGTGTTTACTTTTTAGGGAACCTATATTCTCAACTTATGCCTAATCTTGAGTATAAAGGTTAAAAACAGAACGAGGATTCTTCAATGAAACGCTCATTTGCACTAGGTACATTAGTCGTTGCCCTGTTTGCTACGCCAGTTTTTGCAAGCCAACCAGATTTCCCCCATATCTCAACCACGGGTTATGGTGAGATAGAGGCAACACCAGATATGGCTGAGTTTTCGGTGCGAGTTGTACAGTCTCAAATGAATGCTGACCAAGCGAAACAAGGTGTTGACTCTGTGGTAGACAAGTTTCTTTCTGGCTTGATGTCTGAAGGCATCGAAAAGAAAGATATTCAGAGCTCAAACCTGTACTTATCGCCTCAGTACCATTATCCAGAAAAAGGTAAACCTGAGTTGGTTGGCTATCGTGCATCGCGTACAGTGACTGTTCAGGTGATGGACTTAGAGAATCTTAATAACTATCTCGATCTTGCGCTTGAGTCAGGGATTAACCAAGTTGACAACATTCAACTTAAAGTGAAAGACCAAGGTCAGTACCAAGAAGCGGCACGCATGGCGGCCATTAAAGATGCACAAAGCAAAGCTGCTTCGCTAGCGAAAGGATTTGATCAAAATCTTGGCAAAGTATGGCGTATTGAATATCGTCAGCCGATGAACCAACCCGTAGTGATGCGCAGTATGGCGATGGATAGTAAAATGGAGTCTAATAGCTATCAAGACTCGGTAATTACTATTCGTGACCGAGTGGATGTTACCTATCAAATTGGAAAATAAAAAAACGCCCTGACTAGTCAGGGCGTTTTTTTTAGCTGTTGTTCGCTTAGTGCAGAATACGAGCTCGTAGTGTGCCTTCAATCAACTTTAGCTTAGCCAGCGCTTCTTCAGAGCGTGCTGTTTCGACATCAATAACCACATAACCGATATCTGAAGCTGTCTGCAAATATTGACCTGCGATGTTGATACCTTCATCCGCAAAGATGGTGTTTATCTGAGTTAGAATACCAGGGCGGTTTTTGTGAATGTGCAATAGTCGTGAACACTCGGTGTGCTCTGGCAGTGATACTTCTGGGAAGTTCACACTTGAAAGCGTTGAGCCGTTATCAGAATATTTCGCCAGTTTTCCAGCCACTTCTATACCGATGTTCTCTTGAGCTTCTTGCGTAGAACCACCGACGTGCGGCGTTAGGATCACATTGTCGAATCTCATCAATGGAGACTCAAATGGGTCTGCATTGGTCTTTGGTTCTTCAGGGAATACATCAATTGCAGCCCCTGCAAGGTGACCTGCTTCGAGGGAATCGCAAAGAGCAGGGATATCCACTACTGTGCCACGAGCAGCGTTAATGAAGATGGCACCCGGCTTCATTCTTTCAAACTCAGCGGCTCCCATCATATTCTTGGTTCCTGGGGTCTCTGGTACATGCAGAGAGATAACATCACACTTATTTAGTAGCTCAGTCATGGTATGAACCTGAGTTGCATTACCAAGTGATAGTTTGTTCTCAATATCGTAGAAGTACACACGCATACCTAAGTTTTCAGCAATAATGCCAAGCTGGGTACCGATGTGACCGTAGCCAATGATACCGAGTCGCTTACCACGCGCTTCGTATGAGTTATCGGCACTCTTCTTCCAGATTCCACGATGGGCAAGGGCATTTTTCTCAGGGATACCGCGCAGTAGTAACAGGATTTGACCAAGAACCAATTCTGCAACACTTCGCGTGTTAGAAAATGGTGCGTTGAAAACAGGGACGCCACGTTTCGCAGCAGCATCAAGGTTAACCTGGTTGGTACCAATACAGAAACAGCCGATTGCGACTAATTTGTCTGCGGCATTAATCACTTCTTCAGTCAGGTTAGTTCGTGAACGAATCCCGATAAAGTGAACGTCTTTAACGGCTTCAATCAGCTCTTCTTCTGGTAAGGAGCCTTTATGATAGGTGATATTGGTGTATCCAGCCGCTTGCAAAACTTCTACTGAAGATGGATGTAAACCTTCAAGTAGCAGAATCTTTATCTTATCTTTTTCCAGAGAAACTTTGGCCATTTAACTCATCCTTAACATGGGAAATTCGGGCTTAATTAGCGCACATTTGACAGTGAGAATATCGAGGAGGGAGCTTCCAACTGCTTGAGGCAAACGTTTTCCTTGTGCGTCTTGTGACCAATAAAGTAACAAAAAAGTTGTACGTTGGGTAAGAAAATTACGGAATAAGGCATAATTTTCTTATAGAAAAACGAAAAAACGGCACCTAAGGTGCCGTTTGTAGTCTAACGACGTAATCGCGTTTAATATATTGACCAGCTTTGCTAGGTGCTATTAGAACCCGTTTAGTCTTTATTCTTCGATTTTTGCACCTTCTGGAGTGCCAGTAATGATCACATCAGCGCCACGGTGTGCAAATAAACCTACCGTTACCACGCCTGCTAGAGCGTTGATTTTGTCTTCCATATCTTTAGCATCAGTGATTTGCATACCGTGTACGTCTAAAATGACGTTACCGTTGTCTGTAATCACGCCTTCACGGTAAACCGGGTCACCACCAAGTTTCACTAGTTCGCGAGCCACGTAAGAACGTGCCATTGGAATAACTTCTACAGGTAGTGGGAACTGGCCAAGAACATCAACGGCCTTAGTACCATCAACGATACATACAAACTTGTCTGAGATAGCGGCTACGATCTTCTCACGTGTTAGTGCTGCACCACCGCCCTTGATCATGTCGCGAGTTGGGTTGATTTCATCTGCGCCATCAACGTAAACATCAAGATAAGCCACATCGTTGCAGTCGAAGACTTCAATACCCAGCGCTTCTAGCTTCTCTGTTGAAGCAATCGAACTGGATACTGCACCTTTGATATCTTCTTTGATTGTGCCTAGTGCATCAATGAAGTGGTTTACAGTTGAGCCTGTACCAACACCAACAATGCTATCTTTTTCGACATACTTTAGTGCCGCCCAACCAGCAGCTTTCTTCATCTCGTCTTGAGTCATGGTTGAATCCCAGTTTTGATTTAAGGTGAAAATGCGGGCGAATTATATATCAATTTCGACGACAAATGCGCTGAAAAAATAGCGATATGACAAAAAACTGCGAAAAACAGCAATCGATTGCTCTGTTTCTCTTTGGAGGTGAAGTAGGAAGTTATTTGTTCCAGTGCCAGATCTTACTTGGTGTGACTATGGTGGCTAGTGGAATGTCCCATGACTTGCTAGGCAGTGTGTCTACTCGTTGGCAATCATGCGCAAGGCCAATAGCAGTCGGCCCTAAATCAGTGTTTTCCCAAGGAGCTAACGTTCGATCATAGTATCCACCTCCCATGCCTAAGCGTTGACCTGAATCATCAAAGGCGACCAAAGGGGTAAAGATAATATCCAACTCGGACACTGGACAAATAGCTCGCTGATCAAGCTTGGGCTCTAAAATCTTATATTGATTGAGGACTAAAGGCGTATCTTGAGCGTAGCGAAGGAAAAGTAACTGACCTTTTGAGAAGGGGTGAATTACTGGCAAATAGGTTTCGATACCCTGTTGCCAAAACGATTGAATGGTCGGTAACGTATCCAGTTCACCATCTGTGGCTAGGTACAAAGCGACTTTTCTGGCAGTACTAAGGATGCTCAATTCGCCAACTCTTGTCATTAAGTTATTGGCGTGAATGGATTGTTGGTCTTGGTTTATCGATTGGCGACGAGAGCGTACGAGAGTACGTATTTGTTGTCTTGTAGAAAGAGACATTAGGAATACCCCAGAGTGCCGTTGAGGATTGTGGCCCTTGAACCAGCTGGTTCAAGGCGGATCAGCAATGTTAACCGTAGGCTTCTCGGTACGAGCCGAGCTTGCTCAATAGTTATCAAATACTAACCCTTTGGTATTGCTTATCGGCTCAGGGACTTAAATCCACTGACGTACACCCCAGGGTAAAATTAGGTTTGCTGTCCTTGCTTTACTTTACTAATTGCATCTTCTAGAGATGCGGCGAGCTGTTCCATACGCTCGTTCATTTGTGCCACTTCTTGTTGTGACTCATCGCTACGATTATTGAGTTCATACGACATGTTCAATGCAGCAATGGTAAGCAGTTTAAGCTCGTTGGTTACTTTAGTCCTTTGGGACATTTCTTGCAATCGATTATCTAGGTCTTGGGCTGCTTTAATCAGGGTTTCTCTCTGATCTGGGGGGCAATTCACCCGTGTCAGTTTTCCCAAGATTTCGACTTCGACAGCTTGATTTTCCATAATGACAAGAACTCTTTTAAGTATCACCACATTAGGTAATGTTGAGGAAGAAACTATAGGTAAACGAGCATTAAGATTCAAGCTTTTCTGTAGTGTCGGTGCCAATTGCGTGGCTAACAACACACGAAATCGACAATTCGCACAAAAGCTACTCAGAAACGTGTGGGATGGCGTTTTCGCCAGAGGTGGGAAGTGATAGCATTGCAGGTCAGATTCAAAAATCTATGTTATGAATAGCGAGCTTATTCATAAACATGGTGCTAATTCATTGAAACGAGTATTGCTATGAGTGAAACAACACTACCTAATTACATTACGATTGCTACTGAGCTGCAACAGGCGGGGTTGGCGGTATCGCCAGCGGAACTTCATGGCTTGCTTGTGGGTATGGTAAGTGGTGGATTAGGGCTGAGCGATGACAGCTGGCAGCCACTTATTTTCGATTACACCAATGATGGTATGGGTTGGCCGCAATCCAATTTGGCTACGGCGAAATCTCTACTCGCTTTTTCAATCAAAGAACTAACGGCAGAACAGGGTTTTGAGCTTTCATTGCTTATCCCTGGAGAAGAGGTTGAAGCAAGTGTCTTTGAAATTGCCGATGGTTTGAGTGAATGGGTAAACCACTTTATTTCCGGACTGGGCTTAATTAATGCGCCTCTAAAAAAGGCATCTGCTGATGCCAAAGAAGCGCTTGCTGATTTGGAAGAAATCGCAAGACTGGGCATCGATGAAGATGATGATCTAGAAGAACAAGCTCAGCTTTTAGAGCAGGTTATCGAGCACGTAAAAGCGTGTGCATTGACCATTCATGCTGAGTTTGGCGTAAAACCAAGTAAACCGTCAGAAACACCGACCATTCACTAATTAGTTCGTCCGTCTTATCAAGGAGAAAGGCAGTGTCAAATAAGTATGATGTTGTAATTGCAGGAGGAGCAATGGCAGGGGCGACTCTAGCTATGGCTCTCGACTACTGCAGTAATCATGCATTGAAGATTGCTGTTATCGAACCATTTCTTTCGGACAGTCAGTCGCACCCTGGCTTTGACGCTCGCTCGATCGCTCTTTCCCATGGGACCGTAGAGATTCTCAAGCAGTATAAGTTGTGGTCGTTGATTCAAGACCATGCCACACCTATTACTCATATTCATGTCTCAGATCGCGGTCACGCCGCCATGACTGACTTCTACGCGGCGAAAGAAGGGTTAAAGGCAATGGGGTATGTGGTCGAACTTGCGGAGCTAGGGCGCCGATTTAATCAAAGACTCACCAGTAGCTCTAACATTGATTTCCTTTGCCCTTGCTCGGTAGAGGATGTGGCTCAACACCAGCATCATGTTGCCGTCTCAGTCAAAGATGAGTCTGGCAGCGTCAGCCTACTTGAAGCAAAACTTCTTGTGGCTGCTGATGGAGCAGACTCAAAGAGTTGTCAAGCTGTAGGTTTAGAGCAGCTGAGTCATGATTTCGGACAAGTTGCGATCATCGCTAACGTCAAAACCAGTGAAGATCCTAATGGTCGCGCCTTCGAGCGTTTCACTGAACATGGTCCGTTAGCCTTGTTGCCTATGTCTGATGAGCGAAGTTCTTTAGTATGGTGTATGACTCCGGAGCGTGCACAGCAAGTCGTGAACCTTCCTGACACTGACTTCTTGTCCCTTCTTCAACAAGAATTCGGCTGGCGTTTAGGTCGTTTTACTAAGGTAGGGGCGGTTGCCAGTTACCCACTTTTGCTACGTCATCGACCACAAATTGTTAAACATCGAGTCGCTGCTGTCGGTAATGCAGCTCAGACGCTACACCCTATTGCAGGGCAAGGCTTTAACCTTGGGATTCGCGATATTGCGACTTTGGTCGATTCGTTGCTTGAAAGCCTTCAAGATGTAGGTGAATACGCTAATCTAAATAGATTCCAAAGCAATCGCCAGCAAGATCGAGAGCTGACGATCACCATGACGTCTGGGTTAGTACACATATTTTCAAATGACTTTTTTGCCCTTCGATTAGGCCGAAATGTAGGTTTAGGGCTAATGGATAATTTTCCACGGCTCAAGTCGCCGATTTTTAATCGAGCACTTGGGGTTGTGAATAGGTAGTACAGAGATATGCAAAGTTTTGACTTAGCCATCATAGGTGGCGGAATGGTGGGCCTTGCTCTCGCCCGCGCACTGAAAGACACCGATCTGCGAATCGCAGTCGTAGAAGGGAATACTCCAGACAAAGATATTTCAGGAGACCCTGATATTCGTGTATCAGCTTTAAGCCGTGCCAGTGAGACCATATTGAAAAACCTCGGGGCATGGGATGCAATTCAGAAACATCGCTGTGCTCCTTATTACGCTATGGAAGTTTGGGAGCAGGACAGCTTTGCTCGTATTGAGTTCTCTGCTAGTCAGATGTCTCAACCAGACCTTGGCCATATCGTTGAAAATCGTGTCATTCAGTTGGTCTTGTTAGAGCAAGTTGAAGGACAAAATAACGTGACGCTCTTTATGCCGCATCGTTGCCAGTCAATGGCCGTAGGCGAAAGTGAAGTGTGGATGACGTTAGATAATGGGCAGTCATTTACTAGCAAATTGGTAGTGGGTGCAGACGGTGCCAACTCATGGGTGAGAAAGCAGCAAGATATCCCACTTACTCATTGGGATTATGGACACAGTGCCCTAGTTGCGAATATCTCGGTTGATGACTTTCATGATTGTGTTGCGAGACAAGTGTTTACACCGCAAGGGCCACTTGCATTTCTACCATTAGATGACCGCAGTCTATGTTCTATCGTTTGGTCAACCGAACCACAACGAGCAGAAAAACTTGCCAAAATGTCGGAAGCGGAGTTCAACAAAGCGCTGACAGCTGAATTTGATAGCCGCTTAGGTCTCTGCCATGTGAAGTCTGAACGACGAGTTTTCCCTTTGAAGATGCGTTATGCGCGTGACTTTGTTACCGAGCGAGTTGCACTTGTTGGTGATGCTGCACACACCATCCATCCACTCGCAGGGCAAGGTGTTAACCTAGGATTGCTTGATGCTGCCAGTCTGTCACAAGAAATATTTAAGTTATGGCGCGCAGGAAAAGATATTGGTCGCAAGCGTAACCTGCGTGAATATGAACGTTGGCGCAAAGCGGAGGCGGCTAAAATGATCGCTGCTATGCAAGGCTTTAAAGACCTGTTTGAAGGAGATAACCCTGCGAAGAAACTTATTCGCGGTATCGGTATGAGCTTGGTAGGACAGTTGCCTGGTGCGAAGCAAGAAATTATGAGCCGTGCTTTGGGAATGAGGGGGCACCTACCAGAACTAGCAAAGACAGAAGTCAGTCAGAGTTAACCACTGAGTTAAATTTAAAAACTAAAAAGGGGCAGCGTGGCTGCCCCTTTTGGATGGTTGTAGTTGTTGCCCATCTTGGTGGGCTTAAGTTTAGCGTAGGGTTGTTATCGTTATTCGATTGTAATGTTCTTTAAGCGTATGCGCAGCGAAGTTTCATAACCTCTTGGTTTATCTCTTTTACCGCTTGGAAATGACGCTTTTCGGCGCGTTCAGGAATGATCAATTTACCATTGTCAAACTCAAATCCGCCTAAACCATAAATATAGATTCTGCCTCTGAATAGTCGACTCACATGTTTAGCAATCATACCTGGTGTATAGCGCTTAAACAGTCTCATTTAGCCTTCCTTATAATGTTACCTAGCGAACGAATTATAGTTAAAACCCTAATCTAAATGTGTGATAGCACGGGCTTTACGAGCGTGCTGATACAACCAAGTGAGCGTTTTGTGGAGCGTTTTGCAATTCCATTGCGATGTCACGATATCTCCGTGATATTTAGCACAAAAGCCTCGATTGGGGTCTTCCATTCTCAATTTTTGCTCTATTTGAATAGCTTAGTATGACACTGGTATGAATCGAGCTTTTTAGTCGCCCTGCAATCATCAACCTGTTTGTTCCATTGGCTATTATTAATAGGTACGTATATGTAGACCGACCAAATCAGAAAAAGTTGTCACGAGGACACACTCTTTTACAAAACCTAGACATAAAGGGGAGAGATAGTGTGGAAGGTAGCAAGGGAACTCGAAAAAAAAGCCCGCATAGCGGGCCAAATGTCACAGATGCATTACACAAAAGTGGAGTTACTGCCTGAGCAGAGATTCACTCTAGTGTTGCCACCAGTAGCCTTGAAGTGCTAACTGGTGACAATGTGTACAATACCCCAAAAAAACACCAATGACTATTTATGCTTAAAAAATGTATAAAATCTCATTGTGTCTAAGTGTTAAATTAGATCCATTTCACGCTTCTATGATCTAAGACGACATTAATTTGCATCGATTGGTTACGGAAACCGCTACCGAGTGATATCCGACCATTGAGGAGAACAGTGAGCAACGAGATCACTGAGCGCGATCTCAAGACCCGCAATGCGTTGCCCACTGCTGATGGTGACTAAGGTATTTTGCTTTAATTCATTATCAAAAATGATAGGCATGGGGTTTTTTAACAGCAAGGGAGTGACTGTGCCAATAGCAAAACCTGTAAGAGCTTCAACTTGTTCACTGGAAACACAGGTCATTCGACGAGTATTCAATAAAGCGCGTACTTTTTTCGGATCCACTTGTTTGTTGCCCTGACAGCAGGCAAGGACAAGTTGGTTATCCATATCTCGCAGTAACAAGGTTTTGACCATTTTGTGAGTTTCGATACCACGTAATTTGGCAGCATCCTCAATGGACACTGCCTCACGGGATTGCATCAAGACTCTATAGGAAATATCACGTTCATCCAGATAGGCAGTTATGCGTGTATCAATCATCCCTTACTCTTGGTCGAGTGGGTAAGGTGGCAATTCTAGGCTCAAACGACTGTTTGGTTGAGAAGCTAAACGGAACTGAGAATCTTCATCGAGATTGTTGGCAATAACCATAGCGGCAACGAATTCGCCATTGCTGTACTGGTAATGTGCCAGTACCTCTCCGGCCTTACGCCAGTTCTCTCCCACTGAACGCTCGATGTCAATAATGTCGTCATCGCTAAGTGGAGAATCGAGTAGACCTCTCACATTTGCCAGCATGCGTTTGTTGATGCCACGATATTTCGCTCTTGCGACGGTCTCTTGACCTGTGTAGCAGCCTTTATTGAAGCTAATGCCATCTAGTGCTTGTAAATTCAAGGCTTGAGGTATGTGTTGATTTTGCTGCTCTGTTTCTAAGATAGGTAGCCCTTGCTCAATATCGAACTTGGTCCATAGTGATTCCGCGACCCAAAGTAACTCAGAATCAGAAGAAAGTAATGATTGCAGGTCACCATCAACTAACAGCATCCAACGCTCATCATTAATTTGAATAGCGGTGCTGCCTTTGTTTTGGCGCACAGCACCAGAGGTTGGGAATTGTTGATCAATCCATTGCTGAGCGCTTGTTCCCATCACACCGATAAGTGGTTTGGTGCTAATAATGAGTTCTACCTTAGAAAAAACGGCATATTTCTTGAGCTCCGTCAGTTCTTTCTCTAGTGCCGATTGAGGTTGAATCATGGCGTATCCGTTCTCAATGTGACACAGTCTAAAAGCACTCCACACTTTACCTTTAGCGTCACAATGCGCTCCAAAGGTGGATTGATTCTGCTCCAGCGAAACCACATCACAGGTAACCTGACCTTGAAGGTAAGACTTACGATCGTCGCCGGTCATTTCGAGAGCACCCCAACGATTCAGTTTGGTAAACAACAAATCGGGTAGTTCTGTGGTAGGTGTTATTTCAATTGCCTGTGTGTTTGGTTGCCAATCCATAGTTCTTGGTCTCGTTGGTAAACATATCACCCATGTTAATCTTCAGGATGGATTTTGTCAGCTGAATGTTGTTGCACGAAATCTTGTGATGAAAGTAGAGTTTGTGTGATGCAGACAGTGGTGAGCGATAAACTTGCTTGTTACACTCGGCCGATATTAGTTGTAGATGGAGAATGGAATGTACTCTAGTGAAGAAAAAGCTCGAATTAAGTGGGCATGTCGTCGGGGTATGTTAGAACTGGACGTAGTGATTATGCCGTTCTTTGAGGAATGCTTTGACACTCTCAACGATCAAGAACAGAAAGACTTTGTCTCTCTGTTAGAGTGTGACGATCCAGATTTATTTACTTGGGTAATGGGCCATGGTCGTAGTGAAAACTTAGGACACGCCTCTATGGTTGATAAAATCGTTGCTCATAACCTCAGCAAGGTCCGCTAAGCTCTTTTCAAGTCATGCAGGTAAGGCTGCGCTCGATAATGCCTACCTGCAGATTCATCCCTCATGTCTCGCTGCGATTATTAATAGTTCACTTACTATTCTAGTATTGGCAACTTGCATCGCGTCGTCCGCCCCGCTTTTACTCACACTTTACGTCATCGCTATATTCGGTCGGACTTATTGGTTGCATCCTGCCTTAAATGGCCAATTAATTTTGAAGTCATCTTTGGTCACATTAAATAATATCGAGCTTAACTCCCCCCGTTACTTTCTTGCTTTTCGCTACTGGCTTATAGGAATTTATGATCAAGACAATGGCTGGCGCTTAATCTGGCGGGATAGTTGTGATGAGTCGGCGTATCGTCGTTTGATTTTGGTAATAAAAAAGCAGTCACATCAGTGACTGCTTCGATATCATGGTGACGAAATAGGTCCCCAGATCAGACCGTTGGAGCTTGGTCTTGAGGCGATAGTATCGTTGGTCCGCTATTTTCTAACATATCAGGGTAGTCGAGAGTATAGTGCAGTCCGCGACTTTCTTTACGCTGCATTGCGCATCTCACCATCAATTCGGCAACTTGCAGTAAGTTACGCAGTTCAAGTAAGTTATTCGACACTTTGAAATTGCTGTAGTACTCATGTGTTTCTTGTTGCAACATTTGAATACGACGAAGTGCTCGCTCTAGTCGCTTGTCTGTGCGTACGATACCCATGTAATCCCACATAAATAGGCGTAACTCGTGCCAATTATGTTGAATAATGACTTCTTCATCAGAACAGCTAACTTGGCTTTCATCCCAAGCTGGAAGACCATCAACCAGAGCTGCATCGTCGAATTTCTCTAGAATGTCATTGGCTGCAGCCCAAGCATAGACCACACATTCAAGTAGAGAGTTTGATGCCATACGGTTCGCACCGTGAAGTCCGGTATAACTTACTTCACCGATGGCGTACAACTGTTCAAGGTCTGTTTTACCAGACTTATCCACCATGACACCGCCGCAGGTATAGTGAGCGGCCGGAACGATTGGAATTGGCTCCTTCGTCATATCGATGCCAAGGTCTTGAAGGCGCATATGGATGGTTGGGAAGTGTTTAATAATAAACTCTTCAGGCTTATGGCTGATATCCAAATACATGCAATCTGCACCGAGACGCTTCATCTCGAAGTCGATAGCGCGAGCCACAACATCACGAGGAGCAAGTTCTTCACGCTCATCGAAATCGGGCATAAAACGCGTTCCATCAGGGCGTTTTAAGTAAGCGCCTTCGCCACGTAAAGCTTCCGTCAACAGGAAGTTTCGCGCGTCAGGGTGGAATAGACAAGTTGGGTGGAATTGGTTGAATTCTAAGTTAGCAACACGACAGCCTGAGCGCCAAGCCATAGCGATACCGTCACCAGAAGAGACATCAGGGTTAGATGTGTACTGATACACTTTTGATGCACCACCTGTGGCTAAGACAACAAACTTAGCGCGTACCGTTTCAACGTGCTCTTTATTGCGGTTCCAAATATAGGCGCCAACCACTTTGTTTTTATCACCGCCAACCTTGTCTTCAGTAATAAGGTCTAGTGCGTTGTAGCGTTCGAAGATTTCGATATTAGGATGGCTATTAACGTTATCTTGCAGAGTGGTTTGCATCGCCATGCCTGTGGCATCGGCGGCATGCAGAATCCTACGATGGCTATGACCACCTTCACGAGTCAGGTGATAACGAGGTTCTTCGTCTTTGGCGGTTTCTACTTGGTCAAAAGGAACACCACCATCGATTAACCATTGCACGCACTCTTTCGCATTTTCTGCGATAAACTGAACGGTGTCTTGTTCACAAAGCCCGGCTCCAGCGATATTGGTATCGTTAACGTGAGACTCGATGCTGTCTGTCTCATCGAATACCGCAGCAATGCCACCCTGGGCGTAGTAGGTCGCCCCTTCACTTCTTGGGCCTTTACTTAATACGATAACTTTAGCGCGTTCGGCGACTCGTAAAGCCAACGATAAACCTGCGGCGCCACTTCCTATGACTAAAACATCACAAAGATGCTCTCGGTTTGTGTTCATAATTACTTTAAAATCCTGACCTATCGTAGAGTAAAATCACTCTACCTAGATAAAAGTGCGCGATAGGAAGCTGCATAGACAGCTGGCGAAGGGCACTTGCATCAAGGATTACCTACCTGAGATAACACGTTGAAAAATCGATTGTGTTAAGGAGCTAAGTAATCCATTCTTGTAAATTGACAACATTGTAGTTGACGCCAAATCACATTGTGAATGATTAATGACAAAAAAACTGAGAAAGTTTTGAACTTTCCTATCTGCCTAGAGTCACAATAGTGCTCATGTTAGCGGTGGTGTCAAGACTACAATATGCATAATTAATACTCATATCTGTGAAGGTAAGGGTAATAACGAATAGGAGTGAACGCTCGCATGAACGAGCAGCCGACCGATCAGGTGTTGATTGAGCGCGTTCAAAGTGGAGATAAACAAGCATTTAACCTATTGGTTTTGCGCTATCAAAACAAGGTTTGCAATCTCATATCAAGATACGTGAGCAATTCGGGTGATGTAGCGGATATCGCCCAAGAAGCGTTTATAAAGGCGTATCGTGCGATCCCGACGTTTAGAGGTGAGAGTGCCTTCTATACTTGGTTGTATCGCATAGCAGTGAACACCGCAAAGAATCACATTGTGGCTCAGAGCCGTAGGCCGCCAGCCAGCGATGTTGATGCAGAAGATGCCGAATTTTTTGAAGCCGGTAACGCTTTGAAAGAAATTTCGAACCCAGAGAACTTAACGTTGTCGAATGAATTGAAGCGAACTGTTTTCGCTGCAATTGAAGCGTTACCTGAAGATTTGAAGACTGCAATGACGCTTCGAGAGCTTGATGGTTTGAGCTACGAAGAAATTGCAGAAGTAATGGATTGCCCAGTAGGAACGGTACGTTCGCGTATCTTCCGTGCTCGTGAAGCGGTAGAGAAGAAGATTAAGCCTCTTCTTCAACGCTAAAACTAGTTACAACTATGGTGAATATAATGGCTGACAAACAGAAGCTTTCAGCATTCATGGATGGAGACCTGATCGATGACGCGCTTATTGAAGCGTTGGAAAAAGATCAGGAGAGCAAAGAAACTTGGCATAATTATCATCTTATTGGTGATGTCATGCGTGGTGATGAGCCACAAAGTTTAGATTGGAATATTGCTGAAAGTGTGGCGTCTGCGCTCGAAAATGAGCCAGCGCATACGAGTGATATCGTAATGCCTATCGAGTCACAACCTACGCCTTCACAAGCGAAGCGCTTATTACCAGCTTGGATAACACAGTTTGGTCAAGTAGCGGTAGCGGCGTGTGTGTCTTTGGCAGTTATTTTAGGAGTACAGCAGTACTCTGGCCAAGATCCAGCACAGCCTGAAGCTGAGCAATTACCTGTTTTGCAGACTATTCCGTTTGCGGGCAGTGCTGAGCCAGTCAGCTTGACACGTGATTCGGTTGCAAAAAGCTCGAATGAAAGTGTCAACGTGCAAGAACAGCGTCGTCGTATCAACGCATTACTGCAAGATTACGAGTTACAGCTAAGACTAAACAGCGAAGATAATGCTTCGCACTCTGCTGATACAGAATCGGTAATTGAATGAAAAAATTTCTGACCAGTTCATTATTGCTGTTCAGTTTATTTGGTACCCAAGCCTTTGCAGAAGAAGAGTCTTCTGCGGAGGCTTTGTTGCATCAAATGAACGATGCCAGCCAGCAATTGAATTATGAACTGTCCTACATCCTTATCAAAAAGAACAGCATAGAGCCGTTACTTTACCGACACGCGAAAAGCGATACTCAACAATTAGCCCATCTTGTTTATCTAAGTGGTCCAGTAAGAGAAGTGATTCGACGTGGTAATGAAGTCAGTTACATCGAACCGGGTGTCGATCCGTTCACGATTGAATCTGGCAAGATGGTGGCTCCGTTGATGCCTTTACTCAACAGCGATGTAAAGCAGCTGAGTGAATACTATGATTACGTTCGAGTAGGCCGTGCGCGTGAAGCGGGAGCGCCGACACAAGTATTTAGAGTCGTTCCAAAAGATGGACTGCGTTACTCTTATGTATTGTGGGTGGATGAAAAGAGCAAGCTTCCGTTACGTGCTGATCTATTGGATCGTGACGGTGAAATTTTAGAGCAGTATCGTGTGATCTCATATGCGGTGAATGATCATATTGCCACAATGTTGAGCTCGCTTGATGACGTGCAGCTTCCGGCGGTTCTATCACTACCGAAAGGTAATATTGAGCAAACATTTTGGCATGTGGGTTGGGTTCCCAATGGTTTTCAACCTAAAGATCTTAATCGCTACCGTATGCTAGCAACTGAAGATGTGGTTGAGAGCCAAATGTTCACTGATGGTTTGTTCAGCTTTTCGGTCTATATCTCTGATCGTGATAGTAATTCTCTAAAAGGTCAGTTGATCCGTCAAGGCCGACGTACGGTTCATAGCATTGTTCTTAATGACAAACAAATTTCAGTCGTTGGTGATATCCCTCCTGCCACAGCGCAGCGTATTGCACAATCTGTTACACTTAACAAAGTAAATAAGGCAGATGAAGGCATTACCCCATGATGACCGCACTCGCGACGGTGACCTCGGTTGAACCCCAGGGTCACCAGCTCCACGTTGAACTAAGCTGTGATCAGCAAACCAGTTGTAGCTCCTGCCAGTCAAAGAGTAGTTGTGGAACTGGTATTATTAGTAAAGCAGTGGGTAAGAAGCAACTTCATTGGCAGCTTGCTACGTCTAAACCTGTAAAGGCAGGCGATGTGGTTGAAATTGCGTTTCCGGAAAAGAGCTTACTTCAATCCGCAGCGTTGATTTACCTACTACCGCTACTGTTTTTGTTCATTGGAGCTATTGTGGGTCAATTGTGGTTAGCGCCATTATTAGGTGCTGGCGAGCTGGTGGTCATACTGACTTCAGCGTGTTTTGCTTTTATTGGCTTTAGGTTAGCCAAAAAGTGGGTTACCCCAATGGAGCGAGCTTCTTTCCAGCAAGTGAAGTTGGTCAGAGTGCTTGGTGAGTCGATTCTCTAGCCCATTGTCTAAATAAGGTGCGAACCGCATCGAAATTGGGTAGAATCTGCCAACTTAATTGAAATGCGCGTTTTTCCGCATTTTCTATTCCTTTTTGTTTAAGAGTTTAGCTACATCAAATCTATGAAGCACATTCGTAACTTTTCGATTATCGCCCACATCGACCATGGTAAATCAACCTTGTCGGACCGTTTGATCCAGGTTTGCGGCGGCTTAAGCGACCGTGAAATGGCGGCCCAGGTTCTTGATTCTATGGACCTAGAGCGTGAGCGCGGTATTACCATCAAAGCTCAGAGTGTTACTCTGGATTACACAGCGAAAGATGGGGAAACCTATCAGCTAAACTTTATCGATACTCCAGGGCACGTAGACTTCTCGTATGAAGTATCTCGTTCTCTAGCGGCTTGTGAAGGCGCGCTTCTTGTTGTTGATGCGGGCCAGGGTGTGGAAGCACAAACACTGGCGAACTGCTACACAGCCATTGAAATGGAGCTGGAAGTTGTTCCAGTATTGAACAAAATCGACTTACCAGCTGCGGAACCAGAGCGTGTCGCTGAAGAGATCGAAGAAATTGTTGGTATCGACGCAATGGAAGCAGTGCGTTGTTCAGCAAAAACAGGCCTTGGTGTTGACGATGTTCTAGAAGAAATCGTCAAAGCGATTCCTGCGCCAGAAGGCGATCCAGAAGCGCCACTTCAAGCACTGATTATTGACTCTTGGTTCGATAACTACCTTGGCGTAGTTTCTTTGGTTCGTATTAAAAACGGTAAACTGAAGAAAAACGACAAGATCAAAGTGATGAGTACTGGTCAAGTTTGGGGTGTAGACCGTTTAGGTATCTTCACACCAAAACAGATTGATACGACAGAGCTCAACACCGGTGAAGTAGGCTGGGTTGTTTGTGGTATTAAAGACATCTTAGGTGCGCCAGTTGGTGATACGCTGACTACCGCGAAAAACGGTTGTGAACAAGCGTTGCCTGGTTTCCAAAAAGTGAAACCACAGGTTTATGCAGGTCTGTTCCCAGTCTCCTCTGACGATTATGAGAACTTCCGTGATGCACTTGGTAAGCTAAGTCTAAACGACGCATCTCTATTCTACGAGCCAGAGAGCTCTGCAGCACTTGGTTTTGGTTTCCGTTGTGGCTTCTTGGGTATGCTTCACATGGAAATCATCCAAGAACGTCTAGAGCGTGAATACGATCTGGATCTGATTACAACAGCTCCAACCGTAGTCTACGAAGTAGAGAAAACCGACGGTTCACTTCACTACGTGGATAGCCCAGCTAAGCTACCTGCTACCAATGATATTGAAGAGATTCGTGAGCCAATCGCACGCTGTAATATCTTAGTGCCGTCTGACTACCTAGGTAACGTGATTACATTATGCGTTGAGAAACGTGGTACTCAGGTTGATATGGTTTATCACGGAAACCAAGTTGCGGTGACTTACGATATTCCGATGGCAGAAGTGGTATTGGACTTCTTTGACCGTCTAAAATCAACGTCTCGTGGTTATGCATCACTGGACTACAACTTCCAACGTTTTGAAGCGTCAAACATGGTTCGTGTTGATGTGTTGCTGAACGGTGACACAGTTGATGCATTGGCGATCATCACTCACAAAGACCAATCACAAAGTCGTGGTCGTCAGCTTGTTGAGAAGATGAAAGAGTTTATCCCTCGCCAGATGTTTGATATTGCGATTCAAGCGGCAATTGGTAACCACATCATCGCGCGCTCTACCGTTAAGCAGCTACGTAAAAACGTAATTGCAAAGTGTTACGGTGGTGACGTGAGTCGTAAGAAGAAGCTGTTGAAGAAACAGAAAGAAGGTAAGAAACGCATGAAGCAGATCGGTAACGTCGAACTGCCACAAGAAGCGTTCCTTGCAATTCTGCACGTTGGCAAAGACTAATTCTTTGTTTTACGACGACATAATTTAAGTTTGAAGTGAAAGTGCCGTTGTGGTGCTTTCACTTTCGTTATTTTTATAGATACGAAAATTAAGGGAATGAAATGGCAAATACCTTCTCATTGATCCTCGTCATCGTGACGTTAGTGACAGGTGTCGTTTGGGTGCTGGATAAGCTCGTATTGAGAAAAAAACGTGAGCAAAAGCTCGCGGATATCCAAGCTCAAGCTACCCAAATCGATGAAGCAACCGCAAACAAAGCTGTTGCCCCATCATGGTTTGTTGAGAACAGTGTTTCTATTTTCCCTGTTATCGCCTTTGTTTTGGTATTGCGTTCATTCATTTATGAACCATTCCAAATTCCATCTGGTTCGATGATGCCGACGCTTTTGGTTGGCGACTTCATCTTGGTTGAGAAATATGCTTATGGTCTAAAAGATCCAGTATGGCGTACTCAGCTAGTTGAAACCGGTAAACCAGAGCGTGGCGATATTGTGGTATTTAAATACCCACCTCAGCCAAGCATCGACTACATCAAGCGTGTTGTTGGCTTACCAGGTGATACTGTTCGATATAGCGCGCGTAAGGATATTTGCATCCAAACCAAAGGTACATCGACGTGTAAACCTGTGAAGCTATCCAATGTGGAAGATAGCCCATTTGTACAAAATGGTATCCCTCTGATTCAGATGGATGAAAAGCTGGGTAAAGTGGAACACCAAATCTTAGTTAACCCTTTGCGTCGTGACCGTGTTGACCAGTATCAACCACGTAACGGTGTGAATGAATGGGTGGTTCCAGAAGGTCATTACTTTGTAATGGGTGACAACCGCGATAACAGTGCTGACAGCCGCTACTGGGGATTTGTGCCAGAAGGTAATTTAGTGGGCAAAGCTGTTGGTATCTGGATTAGTTTTGAATTTGAACGTGGCGCAGATAGCATTCTGCCTACATGGATCCCAACCGGTGTAAGATTTAATCGCATCGGTGGAATAGACTGAACGAGAGAGCATGAATTCTTCTATTGAACGATTAGAAAAAAAGCTCGGCTATCATTTCAATGATAGCGAGCTGCTCATGTTGGCGCTGACTCACCGCAGCGCCAATGGTAACCATAATGAACGACTAGAATTTCTGGGCGATTCAATTTTAAGTTTTGTCATCGCTGACGATCTTTATCACCGCTTTCCTAAAGTGAATGAAGGGGATATGAGTCGAATGCGTGCCACCTTAGTGAGAGGGAATACTCTGGCTGAGCTAGGGCGCGAGTTTGTCTTGGGAGATTACTTAAAATTAGGTCCAGGCGAATTGAAGAGCGGTGGTTTCCGTCGTGACTCAATTTTAGCGGATGCCGTTGAAGCGATCATTGGCGCGATTTATCTCGACAGCGATGTAGAGATGGTTCGTAAAATTGTATTGAGCTGGTATATGACTCGCTTAGAAGCAATTAAGCCAGGTGTTTCCCAAAAAGATCCAAAAACTCGCTTGCAAGAGTTCTTACAAGGTCGAAGAAAACCACTACCAGTCTATACAGTGACTAATATTAAAGGGGAAGCGCATAACCAAGAGTTTACCGTTTCCTGTGAAGTGGCAGGTGTGGATGAACCTGTTATCGGTCGAGGCACCAGTCGCCGCAAGGCAGAGCAAGCGGCTGCGGAACTGGCTTTAGAGAAAGTGACCAATGTCTGATAAACCTGAGTCTGAACAAGAATTCGATATTGATGCATACTTTGCATCATCTGGCGAAGCGACAACCAGCGCAGAAAACCAACACTGTGGTTTTGTTGCGATTGTTGGTCGTCCAAATGTAGGTAAATCAACGCTGCTAAATCATATTTTAGGGCAAAAGATTTCCATCACATCGCGTAAACCGCAAACTACTCGTCACCGTATTATGGGTGTCGATACCGATGGGGATTACCAAGCGATTTATGTGGATACGCCAGGGCTACATATTGAAGAGAAGCGAGCGATTAACCGTTTGATGAATCGTGCAGCTAATAGCTCATTGAGTGATGTGAACCTAGTGTTATTCCTAGTTGATGGCACTCACTGGACTGACGATGACGAAATGGTGCTTAATAAGCTGCGTAAGTCAGACTTCCCAGTCATCCTATGTATGAACAAAGTTGATAACGTGAAAGATCGTAACGACGTAATGCTGCATATGCATGAGCTGTCGAAGAAGATGGACTTCGTGGATGTAGTGCCTATTTCTGCCAAACATGGTAAGAACACAGATGTGCTTCGTAAGCATGTACGCGAACATCTACCTGAAGCGGTACATCATTTCCCTGAAGAGTATGTCACGGACCGTTCTCAGCGTTTCATGGCGTCAGAAATCCTGCGTGAGAAACTCATGCGTTTTACGGGTGATGAACTGCCTTATTCAGTGACGGTTGAGATTGAGCGTTTTGATTACAACCCAGACACTGATGGCTTCCATATCAATGCTTTGATTCTTGTTGAGCGTAACGGCCAGAAGAAAATGGTTATTGGTAAAGGCGGCGAAAAGATCAAGACGATTGGTCGTGAGGCTCGTCTAGATATGGAAGAGCTGTTCGATCGTAAGGTTTACCTTGAGACTTGGGTAAAAGTGAAATCGGGCTGGGCTGATGATGAGCGTGCTCTGCGTTCATTGGGCTATATCGACGATATCGAAAACAAATAATACTATTAGGTAGCGAGGACGCTGAGCGTCCTGCTCCGAGACCTTAGACAAGATAAAGTTATGGATGGATTACAACGCTGTTTTGTTTTGCATCGAAGACCCTACAGTGAGTCGAGTCTTATTCTTGACGTATTCAGTGAAGAGTATGGTCGAGTTACGCTTTTGTCTAAAGGTGCTAGAAGTAAGCGCTCCAACCTTAAAGGGGCGCTGCAACCTTTTACCCCTCTCCTGTTAAAATGGTCCGGCGGCGGTTCCATGAAGACCCTTCGTCAAGCTGAAGCCATCAGCCTTGGGTTACCTTTATCTGGTATCAACCTTTACTCAGCTATGTATGTGAACGAACTCATTGCCCGTGTTCTCGCCAGTGAAATCCCGTTTCCCGCTTTATTTCATGACTATCTTCAAGCTTTAACAGAACTGGCTCACAATACCAATCCTGAGCCCGCTTTACGGCGATTTGAACTCGCTCTCCTTTCTGCAATGGGATACGGTGTAGACTTCCTTCACTGTGCCGGAACAGGTGAACCTATTGAGCCAACGATGACTTATCGTTATCGAGAGCAAAAGGGGTTCATTGCTAGTGTGCGTAAAGACAATCTCACCTTTCTCGGTGAGGAATTGATTGCCATCAGTGAGCGTCGTTTTAACAGTAAAACACAGTTACAAGCGGCAAAACGCTTTACACGCATAGCATTAAAGCCGTATCTTGGCGGGAAACCATTAAAAAGCAGGGAGTTGTTTCTTCCGAGACTGAAACAGCTCTGACCATGGAGTAAACATCGATGAGTTCTATCCTTTTAGGTATCAATATTGACCATATCGCTACGCTACGTAATGCGCGCGGTACTAAGTATCCAGATCCAGTTCATGCTGCAGAGATTGCCGAGCGTGCTGGCGCTGACGGTATTACTATTCACCTTCGTGAAGACCGTCGCCACATCTTAGATCGTGATGTACGCATTTTGCGCGAAACACTACAGACTCGTATGAACCTAGAGATGGCGGTCACCGATGAGATGATCGATATTGCCCTAAAAACTCAACCTGAGTTTGTTTGCTTAGTACCTGAAAAACGTGAAGAGCTGACGACCGAGGGTGGATTAGATGTAAAAGGTCAGCTTGAAAAAATCAAAGCGGCAACGGAGAAGTTGTCTGCAGCAGGCATTAAAGTGTCGCTATTTATTGATGCCGATCGTGAGCAGATTGATGCCGCTAAAGCAGCTGGTGCACCATTCATTGAGCTGCATACTGGTCATTATGCGGATGCAGAAACTGAAGAAGATCAGCAAGACGAGCTGAAAAAAATCGCGGCAGGCGCAAGCTACGCTGCAGATATCGGCATCACAGTAAATGCTGGTCATGGTTTGACTTACCACAACGTCGCACCTATTGCGGCATTACCTGAGATTTATGAATTAAACATTGGTCACTCTATCATTGGCCGCGCGGTATTCGATGGCCTACATAAAGCCGTTGCAGATATGAAAGCGGTCATGGAATCGGCTCGTCGAGGTTAATGAATCGTGGCAATTCAAGGTCTAGGTACCGATATCGCAGAAATAGAACGTGTTGAGAAAGCCTTAGCGCGTTCAGGCGAGGCGTTTGCGCAGCGTATTTTGACCGATAATGAGTTGGTTCAGTTTCAGCAATTGAAACAGCAAGGTCGCTTTCTTGCTAAGCGCTTTGCTGTAAAAGAGGCGGCATCAAAGGCATTGGGGACCGGGATTGCTCATGGTGTGACTTTCCAAGATTTTGAAGTCTCTAATGACGAAAACGGCAAGCCAATACTCACCCTGACAAAAAAAGCCGCAGAAATTGCGGCTTCAATGGGTGTGACGTCCAATCATTTGTCTATCTCTGACGAGCGTCACTACGCTGTCGCTACCGTCATCTTCGAAAGCTAAACGATAGAACCTAACCTAGTCGTTAGGTTCTCTATTTCCTTTCAAGTAAAGCTCAGACGTTTTTAGCACTTTTTCCATTTCATCTTGCAGTTCAAAGAGCTCTGGCTCGATATCTTCTAAGCTGTCGCCAGCGCGCAAGGCTTTCTCTATGGTCGCGCAGATAGACTTAAGTCTCGGCACGCCGCAATAAGAGCAACTGCCATGCAATTTGTGGATTAGGTGGATAACCTGTTCCTTATCATCGAAATCGGTGTCCAACACTTGCTCTGAAAGTGCATACACTTCAGGGATAAAGTCGACTAACATTTGCAGCATATCGACGGCTAAGTCTTCTTTGTTAGCGGCTTGTTTGAGTGCCGCTCCCCAATCGATCACCAAATTAGTTTCCGTTTCCGCTTTAGGCTGAATGCTTGGCTCATCAGATGTTATGTCCACTTCATTTGGAGCAACGAAATCTAAGCTGGCATCAGTGTCATGATTGCGAACTGGTACCCATTTGTTGAGTACTTGCAACAACATTTTTTCATCGATAGGTTTGGTGAGGTAATCGTCCATTCCTTCGGATAAAAGTCGGTCTCGTTCACCCGTCATTGCGTGGGCAGTGACGGCGACGACAGGCGTCTGGCTGTTCTGCTGGGTCTCTTTAATTAATTTGCAGGCAGTAACCCCATCCATATGAGGCATTTGAATGTCCATAAATACCATATCAAAGTGCTGCTCTTGGGCTTTCTCAACCGATACTTGGCCGTTGGTGCAAGAGACCACGCTCTCAACACGCTCCGACAATAATGCTGTAATGAGCTTGAGGTTGGCAGGGTTATCATCCACTGCCATTACGGTGAGTGCGCGCTTCTCGGTAGACTCAACTTCCATAACAGGTGCGAGTATTGCTGGCTGTTTTTCCACTAACGATTGCAGCAACTTCTTACGTGATAATGGTTTGGTTAAGCACTGTACTTGATGGGTTTGCATCAAGTAGTCAGATAGGGCGAGCTGGGTGCTGGCAGTACCGATGATGATGTTTGATGTAGCTTCCTGACAACGGGTGATCCAACTTTCAATCACCGTCAATGGCACTTCTTCATTGGTAGGCAAACACAAAATGATGTAGTCGAACGCTTCCACTTTATCTGGCAACGTTGAGCGATAGGTCACCATTACCCCTTCATTAGTAAGGGTCTGTTGTAATACCGATGCCGCTTGCATATTTGGTTCAATCAGTAGTAGTCGCTTGTTATGGATGACCGCAGGATCGATAAGGTCGATCATTGGAATATCTGTAGAGTTCAGTTTAACCGTAAACCAGAATGTTGAACCTTGGTGCAGGCGACTGGTTAAGCTAATTTCACCGCCCATTTGTCCAACTAGCTTTTGGGTAATAACCAAACCAAGTCCAGTACCGCCATAACGTCGAGAGATACTGGCGTCCGCTTGACTGAAGGCTTGGAATAACTGCGCTTGTTGTCGCTCTGAGATACCAATACCTGTATCGCGAACCATAAACTGCAGTTCAACACGGTCTTCTTTCTGAGATTTGAGTTCAACGCTGATATCAATGTTGCCACGCTCAGTAAACTTGATGGAGTTACCCACAAGGTTGGTCAAAATCTGTTGAATACGAAGTGGGTCACCAACAAGGCCGCTTGGAATTTTCGAGTCAACTTTTAAGGTTAGTTCCAAGCCTTTTTCATGGGCACTGGTTGCTTGAAGGGCGACAACTTCCTCAAGACTGTCTTGGAACTCAAATGGAATATTCTCAAGTGCCAGTTTACCGGCTTCGAGTTTGGAGAAGTCTAAAATGTCATTGATGATGTTAAGCAGGTTATTTGCCGATTTCTCAATGGTCTGTAGATAGTCTGTTTGACTGTTGGTCAGCTGAGTTTTCAGCATCTGACGAGTAAAACCAATTACACCATTAAGTGGGGTTCTTAGCTCATGAGACATGTTAGCAAGGAACTCTGACTTCACTCGTGCCGCTTCTTGCGCACGCTTTTTGGCGATATCCAATTCAACGTTTTGAATTTCAAGCTGTTCTAATGTCTCACGTAGATCGGACGTTGCTTGGTCGATACTGTGCTGCATTTCTACATGATATTCGGACAGCGAGACTGCCATGGCATTGATACCATTTTTCAACGAGTCCAGCTCGCCGTGCATTTTGCCTTCGATACGAACATCCAAGTGACCACGACGAATACGGTCTACCATATTTTTCATGTGAGAAATTGGACGCGTCACATCGTACATCAAACGGTAGGCAAAGATTCCCGATAGGATAAGACCAAGAACAAGGACTAGAATCGCAGAGAAGACTTCCTGATATTGTTGTAAACGCAGTGAAGAAAGGTCGAGCTCTACAGCGATATAACCGAGCGTCTTATTGGTTGAGGTCAATTCTCGCGTATCTGATACCAGCTGACTTTCAGCTAGAATAGGGGCTCTCAAAATTAACGTATTGTCGTGAATTTCGTAGGAGCTTAAAAAAGGAATCGGCTGATCTTTCGGGTAGGTTAACGTATCAAAGTTGGGATGAAAGTTTGAGGTTACAAACAGCTCATGAGAAGCATCGAATACCGCAATACTGCGAACGAATTTAGAATTCTTACGGTGGGCGTAACTAATCAGGCGTCTAACCGATTCACGACTTTGGTTGATAAGACCTTGTTCACTGGCAATCGCCAGCGGTTCAATAATGCTGGAGCCGGCGTTAAGTACTTGTGATTCTAGGTCGTGGTAGCGATTGTAAGAGAAGAAGGCACTCAAAAGGAGACCGATAATTAAGGTCGGTGCCAAAGTCAATGTGATTACGCGAGCGCGCAGGCCGTATCTTGTCATTTTAATTCGAAGTCATTATTTGCCAACAGAGTTACATCTGCTGGGTGGATATGGGACAATAGCCAGTATTGCATCCTCAAGATGACGTAAGCTTAATCAAAGCAGCGCTGTTCGACAATCATTCAAATAAAGAATAGTGAAACTCTAACAAATTTTTATCGAAGCAGCGCGTTACGCTCTGCTCACTGGGTACAGTAATGGCACGTTTTTTTAAACCAACAAAGAAAACTTCATTCTCAAAAAAGCACCAAGAGGTGAACATTGAACGCATGGACCATCATGGTGCAGGTATTGGTTACTTAAATAACAAACCGGTATTTGTTGAAGGCGCGCTCACAGATGAGAAGGTGTTGGTGCAGTTAACGGAAAGCAAAGCAAAGTTTGCTAAGGCTACCTTGATCAAAGTGCTAGAAGCTTCTGAGCAACGCGTGAAGCCATTTTGTCCTCATTACCATGAGTGTGGCGGCTGCAATCAGCAGCATGTAGAACGTCAGCAGCAGCTTGAAAACAAACAAGTAGCTTTATCACAATTGATGAATAAGTTAGCAGGCCAATCTGTGCCGTTAGCTCCCTCTATCACTGGAGAAGGTCTTGGTTATCGCCGTCGTGCTCGCTTAAGTATTCACCTCGATAAGCAGCGCAACTTAGTCATGGGGTTCCGCCGTAAGCAGAGCAATCACATTGTAGAGATTGACCACTGTCCGGTATTGAATGCGCAATTAAACGCATTGATACCGCCATTACGAGACATATTCGCAGGCTTTAAACAGCAACAGTCACTTGGCCACCTTGAATTGGTCATGGGTGATAATGGACCTGTGGTTGTTGTTAGGCACATCAAACCTTTGACTAATCACGATCAAAAACGCTTGGTCGATTTTGCTAACAGTCAGGCACTCACGCTTTACCTGATGCCAGAGTCAGGGCAGTTACAACTAATAACGGGTGAACAGCCTTATTATTCGGAAGTAGGGGTTGAATTACCCTTCCTGCCGACACACTTTATTCAAGTGAACCGCGAGATAAATAGCAAAATGGTCGCTCAAGCACTGGAGTGGCTAGCGCCTAAATCCAGTGACAATGTACTCGATCTTTTTTGCGGCTTGGGTAACTTCACTTTACCTTTGGCGAAACTATGTCAACGTGTCGTAGGTGTTGAAGGTATTCAAGATATGGTGGATTGGGCGCAGCAAAATGCCGCGCTTAATCACCTAACGAATGTTGAATTTTATCAAGCAAATCTCGAGCAAGATCTCTCTGAGATGTCATGGGCAAAACAACAGTTTGATAAAATCCTGCTTGACCCTGCCAGAGCAGGCGCAAGCGGCGTGATAGATCAAGTTTCTGCGCTAGGAGCAACGCGAGTGCTTTATGTTTCTTGCAATCCTGCTACCCTTGCCAGAGATACTCAAAGCTTGATTGAGCAGGGCTATAAGTTGGTTCGATTGGGTATGATGGATATGTTCCCTCACACCAGTCATCTAGAATCCATGGCGCTGTTTGAGAAGTAGCTGAATTAAAATGAGAACAAGCTAACTGGGATAGGTTAGTTAACCAATAAAACTAGGAAGAAAAAAGAAATGGTTGCGGTAAGAAGCGCGCATTTGAACCCTAACGAACAGTTCGAGCTAGACAAATGGATTGCTTCTCTAAAGCAAGACAAGAACACCTCGAAAAGGCTTAAAGAAGTTTACCGTCAGTGCGAAGATATTGTCGCTGGCAGTGAACAGGGGTCCTTGTTGTTGTGGCGCGGCAGAGAGATGATTGAGATCCTCATTACCCTTTCGATGGATAAAGCCACGCTGGTGGCTGCTCAGTTGTACCCTGTTGTTTCTAGTGGCATCTACGATAGAGAGCAGCTAGAAGAAAACTATGGCAAAGAAACCATTAAGCTGATTGATGGCGTCGAAGAGATGGCGGCTATTGGTCAACTTAACGTGACGCTAGAAGGCTCAGAGGCGTCCGGTCAAGTCGATAATGTCCGCAGAATGTTGCTGGCGATGGTGGATGATTTCCGTTGTGTGGTGATCAAGCTGGCTGAGCGTATTTGTAACCTTCGTGAAGTCAAAGATGAGTCTGACGAAGTTCGCCGAGCCGCCGCTAAAGAATGCGCCAACATATATGCTCCTCTTGCCAACCGTTTAGGGATTGGTCAGCTAAAATGGGAGATCGAAGATTACGCTTTCCGTTATCAGCAACCCGAAACTTATAAACAGATTGCTAAACAATTGTCTGAGCGCCGCATTGTTCGTGAGCAATATATCAAAGACTTTGTGGATGATTTGACGGCTGAAATGAAGGTGTCGAACATCCTTGCTGAAGTCAGTGGTCGCCCTAAGCATATCTACAGCATTTGGCGAAAAATGCAGAAGAAAAGCCTCGATTTTGATGAGCTTTTTGACGTGCGCGCTGTACGTATCATTGCTGAGCGACTGCAAGATTGCTATGCAGCTCTTGGTGTTGTTCATACCAAATATAAACACCTTCCTAGCGAATTCGATGACTATGTGGCTAACCCGAAGCCAAATGGTTATCAATCGATTCACACAGTTATCCTTGGCCCTGAAGGGAAAACCATTGAAATTCAAATCCGAACTAAGCAAATGCATGAGGATTCTGAATTAGGCGTCGCAGCACACTGGAAATACAAAGAGGGTGCGAGTGGCGGCCGCAGTGGCTACGACGAGAAAATTACCTGGTTGCGTAAGCTACTTGATTGGCAAGAAGAGATGTCAGATTCTGGCGAAATGCTGGATGAGCTGCGCAGTCAAGTATTTGATGACCGCGTCTATGCCTTTACGCCGCGTGGCGATGTAGTCGATTTGCCAATGGGAGCAACGCCATTGGACTTTGCTTACCACATTCACTCCGAAGTGGGACACCGCTGTATCGGTGCCAAAGTGGCAGGTCGCATTGTTCCATTTACTCATAAGCTATCTATGGGTGATCAGGTTGAGATCATTACAGCCAAAGAGCCAAACCCGTCTCGTGACTGGTTAAACCCATCGCTTGGCTTTGTTCACTCTGGTCGTGCGCGCGCCAAAATTAACGCTTGGTTTAGAAAGCAAAGTCGTGAGAAGAACTTAGAAGCTGGCCGTGAAATTCTTGAAGATGAATTAGCCAAAATCGGTGCAACGATCAAAGACGCTGAACAATATGCCTTGAAGCGTTTTAACGTTAACACTCCAGATGAGCTGTATGTTGGTATTGGTAGTGGTGATTTACGAATAAACCAAATCATTAATCACATCAACGCATTGGTGAATAAGCCTACGGCCGAAGAAGAAGATCAACAAGCACTTGAGAAACTTCAAGAGTCAGAAGGCAAAGCACCAGCTCAAAGCCGACCGCATAAAGACGCAGTTGTCGTGGAAGGTGTCGATAACTTGATGACGCATTTGGCACGCTGCTGTCAGCCAATTCCGGGCGATCAAATCAAAGGTTATATTACTCAAGGTCGCGGTATTTCGGTTCACCGAGCTGATTGTGAGCAGTTAGAAGAACTCAGCCATCACGCACCAGAGCGTATTATTGATACCGTTTGGGGCAGTGGCTTTGTTGGCTCTTATATTTTGACTATTCGCGTTGAAGCTATGGAACGTGGCGGATTACTAAAAGACATCACCACACTGCTTACTAACGAAAAGATCAAAGTGACCACTATGAAGAGTCGCAGTGATTACAAGCGTCAGTTATCGATTATGGATTTTGACCTAGAGCTGACGAATATCGAAGTGCTGTCACGCGTGACTAAGCGTATTGAACAAATTAAAGACGTCATGAGTGTGAAGCGCTTGGGTTAAGCAAGACTCAAGTGAGCGTTATACTGACGTAATCACATCATGTTGAACAATAATAAAAGGTTGGTTTTCCAACCTTTTTGTTTAGGAATCTAACTATGTCTCAACCCATTGAACAACTTCTCACTATTATGGCTCAGCTTCGAGATGAGCAGCATGGCTGTCCATGGGATCGCAAACAGACCTTCGAAACCATCGTACCGCACACCATCGAAGAAACGTTTGAAGTGGTCGACGCTATTCATAACCAAGACTGGCAAAATCTAAAAGAAGAGCTGGGCGATCTGTTGTTTCAAGTGATTTTCTATAGCCAGATGGCAAAAGAGCAAGGGTTATTTGACTTCAACGAGGTTGTTGAGGGATTGAATGACAAGCTCACTAGACGTCATCCGCACGTTTTTTCTGATGTGGAATTTGCAGATGAAGCCGCTATCAATGCCAATTGGGAAGCTGAGAAAAAGAAGGAAAAGGCTGAGGTAGGCAAAAACGAAGAAAGTATTCTAGACTCAATACCACAATCGTTACCTGCACTTTCAAAGGCCAATAAAATCCAGAAACGTTGCGCTAAATATGGCTTTGATTGGGATGCGTTAGGACCTGTCGTTGACAAGGTTCAGGAAGAAGTTGAAGAGGTGGTTCAGGAAGCGATTCAGGTTGATGTTGATGAAGAGAAGCTAGAAGAAGAGGTCGGAGATCTATTGTTTGCCGTAGTGAATCTTTCTCGACATTTGAAAAAAGATCCTGAGGTTGCGCTGAGAAAAGCGAACAATAAATTTTCTCGTCGCTTTAAAGGTGTTGAGGCAAGGGCTGGCGAAGATGGTAAATCCCTTACAGACTTTAGCCTTCAAGAGCTTGACCAGTTTTGGAATGACGTAAAAAAACAAGAAAAGTCCTCGGATTTGTGAACCGCTTCTCATTGGTGTAAGTTTCTACAATTGATTTGAAGCAAAAAATAAAAATTTTGAATGTGATAAGTTTCACGTTGTGGCGGTAAAGGGCTTCTGGTATATTTGCATCCCGTCCAGAAGAAATCCATTTTCCCTCATTCAACCAACTTCAGGTTAAACATGACGACAAATTATATTTTTGTTACTGGCGGGGTAGTATCCTCTCTAGGTAAAGGTATTGCAGCAGCATCTCTTGCAGCAATTTTAGAAGCACGTGGTCTTAAAGTGACCATGATGAAGCTTGACCCTTACATCAACGTTGACCCGGGCACAATGAGCCCAACTCAGCACGGTGAAGTGTTCGTCACGGAAGATGGCGCTGAAACTGACCTTGACCTTGGTCACTACGAGCGTTTCATCCGTACCAAGATGACAAAACGCAACAACTTCACTGCTGGTCGTGTTTACGCTGATGTTCTTCGCAAAGAGCGTCGTGGTGACTACCTAGGTGCAACTATTCAGGTAATCCCTCACATTACTAATGCTATTAAAGATCGCGTGATCGCTGGCTCTGAAGGCCACGATGTCGCTATCGTTGAAGTTGGTGGTACAGTAGGTGATATCGAATCACTACCGTTTATGGAAGCCATTCGTCAGCTAGCCGTTGAGCTTGGTCGTGAGCGTGCAATGTTTATGCACCTAACTTTGGTTCCTTACCTAGCAGCAGCTGGTGAAGTGAAAACCAAGCCGACTCAGCACTCTGTAAAAGAGCTACTGTCTATCGGTATCCAACCAGACATTCTTGTTTGCCGTAGTGATCGTATGATCCCTGCAAACGAGCGTAAGAAGATTGCGCTTTTCTGTAACGTTCAAGAAAAAGCGGTAATCTCAATGAAGGACGTAGATTCTATCTACAAGATCCCTCAACTAATTAAAGCGCAAGGTCTAGACGACCTAGTATGTTCACGCTTTGGTATCTCTGCTCCAGAAGCTGATCTTTCTGAGTGGGAACAGGTAATTTACGAAGAAGCTAACCCAACGGCTGAAGTAGTTATCGGTATGGTAGGTAAATACATCGAACTACCAGATGCTTATAAGTCTGTAAACGAAGCGCTAAAACATGCAGGCCTTAAAAACCGCCTGAGTGTGAAGATTAAGTACGTTGATTCACAAGACGTGGAAACAAAAGGCGAAGAAGCTCTAGCTGGTCTAGACGCAATCCTTGTACCTGGTGGCTTTGGTGACCGTGGTGTTGAAGGTAAGATCCTTGCTGCAAAATACGCTCGTGAAAACAAAGTACCTTATCTAGGTATCTGCCTAGGTATGCAAGTGGCACTTATCGAATACGCACGTAACGTTGCGGGTATGGAAGGTGCACATTCAACAGAATTTAACAAAGAGACTAAATACCCTGTGGTAGGCTTGATCACCGAGTGGGTAGATGGTGAAGGTAAAGTTGAAGAACGTACTGAAACGTCTGATCTTGGCGGTACAATGCGCCTTGGTTCTCAGCTATGTCACCTAGAAAAAGGGACAAAAGCGTACGAACTATATGGCAACGCGAAGATCCATGAGCGTCACCGTCACCGTTACGAAGTGAACAACGTACTTCGTCCACAAATTGAAAAAGCAGGTCTTAAAGTTTCTGGTCTGTCAGCAGACAAGAAACTGGTTGAAGTGATTGAGAACCCAGCTCACCCATGGTTTGTAGCTGCGCAGTTCCACCCAGAGTTCACTTCAACGCCTCGCGATGGTCACCCGTTATTTACAGGCTTTGTGAAAGCGGCGGGCGAATTCCAGCGCGGTACTGAAGAAAAGTAAAAGGATACGGGCGGTTGCGAAGGTTGTGCGGCTGCCCTTAATTTTGACATTTATATTCAATGAGAGGAAACATTAATGTCTAAGATCGTTAAAGTTCTAGGTCGTGAAATCATCGACTCACGTGGTAACCCAACTGTAGAAGCTGAAGTACACCTAGAAGGCGGTTTCGTAGGTATGGCGGCAGCTCCATCTGGCGCATCTACTGGTTCTCGTGAAGCTCTTGAGCTACGTGACGGTGACAAAGCACGTTTCCTAGGTAAAGGTGTTCTTAAAGCTGTTGAAGCTGTTAACGGTGCAATCGCTGAAGCTCTAGTTGGT
This sequence comes from Vibrio mediterranei, assembly GCF_013364395.1. Taxonomy (NCBI): domain Bacteria; kingdom Pseudomonadati; phylum Pseudomonadota; class Gammaproteobacteria; order Vibrionales; family Vibrionaceae; genus Vibrio; species Vibrio mediterranei. Next base: position 279,209 of record NZ_JABXGK010000001.1, read on the forward strand.
AAAGACGCTAAAGCTCAAGCTGAGATCGACCAAGTGATGATCGACCTTGACGGTACTGAAAACAAGTCTAAGTTCGGCGCGAACGCTATCCTAGCAGTTTCTCTAGCAAACGCTAAAGCAGCAGCTGCTGCTAAAGGCATGCCTCTATTTGAGCACATCGCTGAGCTTAACGGCACTGCTGGCGTATTCTCTATGCCTCTTCCAATGATGAACATCATCAACGGTGGTGAGCACGCAGACAACAACGTTGACATCCAAGAGTTCATGATCCAACCAGTTGGTGCTAAGACTCTTAAAGAAGGTCTACGTATCGGTGCGGAAGTATTCCACAACCTAGCTAAAGTTCTTAAGTCTAAAGGCTACAGCACTGCAGTTGGTGACGAAGGTGGTTTCGCTCCTAACCTTAAGTCTAACGCTGAAGCTCTAGAAGTTATCGCAGAAGCTGTTGCAGCTGCTGGTTACGAACTAGGCAAAGACGTTACTCTAGCTATGGACTGTGCAGCATCTGAGTTCTTCGACAAAGAAGCTGGCATCTACAACATGAAAGGCGAAGGTAAGACTTTCTCTTCTGAAGAGTTCAACCACTACCTAGCTGAGCTAGCTAACCAATTCCCAATCGTTTCTATCGAAGACGGTCTAGACGAGTCTGACTGGGATGGCTTCAAGCACCAAACTGAACTACTAGGTGACAAGCTTCAACTAGTAGGTGACGATCTATTCGTTACTAACACTAAGATCCTTGCTGAAGGTATCGAGAAAGGCGTAGCTAACTCTATCCTTATCAAGTTCAACCAAATTGGTTCTCTAACTGAGACTCTAGCTGCTATCAAGATGGCTAAAGACGCAGGTTACACAGCTGTAATCTCTCACCGTTCTGGCGAAACTGAAGATGCAACTATCGCTGATCTAGCGGTAGGTACTGCTGCAGGTCAAATCAAAACTGGTTCTATGAGCCGTTCTGACCGTGTTGCTAAGTACAACCAGCTAATTCGTATCGAAGAAGCTCTAGGTGAAAAAGCACCTTACAACGGTCTTAAAGAAGTTAAAGGTCAAGCTTAATCGCTGATTTTTAAATAGCTTTTGTAAAGCCGCTCTTTATAGAGCGGCTTTTTTTATGCCTGAATATTATTGAATAGGACATCCAACGGGGTAACGAAGGAGTAACAGTATCCAGTATGTTACTTATGAAATAACTCAGATGCGCTAAAGTGATTACAGTTCAATAAAACGTATCCCTACTTACTAGAGGAAAAGATCATGGCTAAAGTGACCAGCCCTACTACTACGTTTAATAACGAGTATTTTTCATTCATTGTTTCTGAGTCATGGAAACACATCGGTGCTGACCAAACTCACGCTGATATCCTTGCTCACAACCTATTGGTTGGTGGCCTACAAGGTAAACTTCACCAAGGTCTTGGCGTTATCGAAGCAGTAACGATTCCATACGAAGCAGGCATCCTAGATCCTACATCGACGCCAGAGCTAGAGTCTGAAGGTGATACTTGGGCAGTATACAACGGTAAGAAATCTTCTGGTCACTACGTTTGTACGCTAATGGCTCAAACGGCTATCGAGAAAGCACGCAAACACGGTATCTCAATCGTATTTGGTTACGACCACTGTGACGGCGGTAACTTCTCTAACTACACACAGATGGCAATGAAAGAAGGCATGTTTGCGATGTCTTCAAACAACTCTGTACCTCTTAATGCACCATTCGGTGGTATGGATCCAGCAATGTCTTGCCCTCCGTTCGATGCAGCTCTAGTTGGTGGTGAAGAACTACCTCTAGTCACATCTATCATGATCGGTGAAGGCTACGACTCTCACATCTGTGACGCTATCGTAAACGACCGCGACCTACACGTTGCAGCGCTTGTTGACCAAGACACTGGTGAGCTAACAGCTGACGCTCGTAAGTGGGGCTCACTAATCGAAGGTTACGGCCGTGTAGCTGACTGTAAAGCACCATGGACATTCCTAACACCACGCCTTTACTCTCTAAACATCTGGAATGAAGTAATGACGGCAATCATCAACCCGAAAGGTAAGATTGCTCCTGAGCTTCCAGCAGTGCCAAGTGACTTCTTTACGATGGAAGATGCGCCATGTCCAGTAGGCGGTTCTTACATTCTAGTCATCGACCCAAGCCACTTTGGCCCAATCGAAGAAGTGAAACGTAAGAGCGACATGTTCGTGAAAGCGATTAAAGAAAACCGTCCTCGTGCCGGCTTCAACGAAGTTTACATTCCAGATGAATGGGGCTTAAAAGCACTCTCTACGGCAACCGATGAGCACCAAGTTATGGACGCTCACTGGGTTGGTTTCAAAGACTTCCTAAAACGCTCTGGCACTTCTATCGAAGAGTTGAACGCGAAATGGGAAGCGAAAGTTGGCGCTGAACGTGCAGCTGAGACTATCCGCAAATAATTTTAAAATCAGACGCACTTGATTTTATGCCCAGTCTCCCTCGGACTGGGCTTTTTTCGTTTCTAGCTTGAATTGTGAAGGCGAAACCTGATGATAAGCTTTGAACGCGCGAATAAACGGTGGTGCCGAGTGATAGTCGAGGAGGTTGGCAATATCGGATAACGATAATGAAGTCTTCAGTAAATACTCATTGGCCATTTGCATTCGAACGTCGAGCACGAGTTGTTTGTAAGTTTTACCTTCATCATGAAGTCGTCGTCGTAAGGTTCTTGCGGTGAAGCCTAAATCTTCAGCCATTTGTTCCATGGTGGGTACTCCGGAAGAGAGAAGAGCGTACAGGCGCATTCTTATCTGATCGCAACTGGTGCTGGCTCGTGATTGCTGGTTCATCTCCGCACTGTGCTTCGCTGCGATATTGGCGACTAAGGATTCATTCGCAGAGATGGGCATATCGATCCACTCAATGGGGAGCCTAATTTGATTACTCGCTGCGTTGAAGGTCGGCATGATACCTAAATACTGGTGATAGAGGTGTTTATAACTTGGCGCGGCATAACTAAGGGAAATTGAGACTTTATCTTTATCAAATTGCTCTCCCAAGAGCTTTTTTATTCCAAGGTAGTAATGACCAATACTGTCTTCGATAGTGTAGGGCTGCGGCGTCCAAAATGCGGAACGATCTTCGGCAGTGATATAGGCATATTCTCGGTCGTAGGCAATACGAATATCCACGTAGTCACTGGTCATCCAGGGTATATGAATGATCGTTTCTAATAGCTGCTTAAGTGTCTTACAGCCTAGCATGGCAAAGCCCAAAGCTCCGGTGTCTTCAATGGTAAGCCTACTTGCGATGCGTAATCCGATACCATCGATGTTCAACTGTTCCATGGACAATTTCATTAACGTCAGCACTTGTTGAGTCGTCATCAATTCATAATGACCATAGCTAATACGTCTGATTTTAGCGCGGCGAAGAAACGGATCGATAGCCAGTGGCTGTTTCGCCAAATCTCTGAGTAATGATTCCCAGTGGCCAACAATGGCTTGCAAAAACTGCTGCTGATGTAGTGAGCTCATGTTGTTGTCCTGAAATGTAATCTCATTGGCCGGAAATGTAATTATAGTAAGCGAGGTGAGTGGATACAATATAGACATCGCTGAAAAGCAGAAAAAACAATGAGGACAACAATATGTTCAAGCCAAAACGTGTAGAAATTTCAAAAGAGAAACTCGAACTTTACCAAGATATTTATTGGAATAAGTCGGATGCAGACTTTTATATCAATGAAGACATCGCTCCAATGCAGCAGCGTATGGCGGAACAAGGTGTAGAAGCATTCAGTTTACTGGGTAAAGAGCATGTTGGTGCATTTGGCGCACCTTATGTGAACAGCTTTGAAAACGCGGACATTGTTATGTATGGCTTGACCATGGATAAGTGTTCACCAAATGCTGGTGGTCATAAATTTGGTCCTGGTGCGATTCGTGATGCCTCTAAAACTGGTATGGGCCTTATTCACCAAGATGGCACGATGCCATTTGAACTATGTAACATCATCGATTACGGAAACTGGGATGGCCTTGGTCAGTTCAACTTAGATGAAGAAATGCGCAATGCGCAGAAAGTGGTTGATGACATGGTGATCAACCACGGCTGTACTCCATTCTTCTTTGGTGGCGACCATACTGTTGCTTACCCGGGGCCTGCGGCACTGGCGAAAGTGCACGGTCCGGTTTCACTTATTCATATTGATGGTCACTTTGACCTACTCACACGTGCTGACTTTGATTACGAGTCATATTCAGGTAACTGGTATTGCCGCCTAGCATCAGAAGGTGCTATCGACCCAACGACCAGTGTCAGCATGGGTATGCGCGGTCGCTGGTGTGCATCTCAACAAGGCAAAGCGAAGGCGATTGGCGGTAACTTCTACTTGGCTGATGAAATTTACGATTTAGGCGTGGATTACATCGTAGAACAGATCCTTGAGAAACAAGGTGACGGTCGTCCGGTGTACCTAACCTTTGACTTAGATGGCCTAGATCTTCTTGATCACAGTGCAAACTCAAGCCCAGATCCATTTGGTGTTTCTGCTCGCATGTATTACGACATCTTCCGTAAACTTCGCGCGACTAAGCGTATTAATTTAGTGGGTGCTGATATTGCCGAGTTTGCGCCTCAGAAAAACTCTGACGAGAAAGATGCGCTGCTTACTGCTGCATTTGGTTGGGAGCTTCTAGTATGGCTAGCTGAATGTCGCCACATCCGCGAAGGTAAGAAAAACCCAACAGAATGGCCAATGAGCTTCGGTCGTAACATCGAGTTCTAATAGCATTTCTTGCGCTTAACGCGACGGTAGGAATGATAATAAAAAATGCCCACTCAATTGAGTGGGCATTTTGTGTTTCTAAAGCGGATTATTTGCTGAAGTTCATCGCCATTGCCGCTGCAATATTACGAGAGGTCATTTCAACGTTGAATGCCGCTTCTTTCAAGGCGGTTGGCAGGTCAGTCGCACCTAGTACTACGCTGTACGCTGCATCAATACCGTGTTCGTGAACCACTGCGCAGTCTTTTGCTGTGCTACCTGCAATGGCTATCACAGGAATGTCGTATTGCTTCGCAGTACGTGCCACACCGATAGGCGTCTTACCATGAATGGTTTGGCTGTCAATTCGGCCTTCACCGGTAATCACAAGGTCTGCATCTTTTACCACTTCGCTTAGGTTCACCGCATCCATCACAATTTGGATACCTGGACGTAGTGATGCATCAAACAAACCAAGTAGCGCTGCTCCGAGGCCACCAGCAGCACCGGCGCCTGCGGTATCAATGACATCACGACCGTTAGTAGCTTTGATGACATTGGCATAATGCGCAAGGTTGCTATCGAGAGTTGCCACGATCTCTGGTGTTGCGCCTTTTTGTGGGCCAAACACGTGCGAGGCGCCTTTAGGACCACACAGAGGATTATCAACGTCGCACGCGACTTCCAAGTGGATGTCTTTCAGGCGAGCATCAAGGCCTGATAGGTCAATGCTGGCTAGCTTATCGAGTTCTCCACCACCAAAGCCAAGTTCATTACCTTGTTGGTCCAGCAATTTAGCACCAAGAGCCTGCGCCATACCTATACCACCGTCATTGGTAGCGCTGCCGCCAATACCAACAATAATGTGCTTCACACCGCGCTCTAGCGCCGCTTTGATTAATTCGCCAGTTCCATAAGTTGTGGTAACAAGCGGGTTGCGTAGTTCAGGTTCAACCAGATGTAGGCCTGACGCCGCAGCCATTTCAATAATAGCTGTTGAACCGTCCCCCATAAGGCCGTAGAAGCCTTCAACTTGCTGACCTAAGGGGCCAGTAATTTGGCAAGTAACAATCGAGCCTTCAGTAGCATCAACCAATGATTGAACCGTACCTTCACCACCATCCGCCATTGGAAGTTTGACGTATTCAGCATCGGCAAAGATTTTCTTAAAACCGGTTTCGATCGCTTCGGCAACTTCCATGGCCGTTAAGCTTTCTTTGTATGAATCTGGAGCAATAATAATTTTCATAATAGGACCTTATACAAATAGACCGAACACACCAAAGATCATTACAGAGACAAAGGCGATCACTAGACCAACCGCAGACTCGTAAGGAATGAGTTTGAGACGCTCGCGAATATCCATATGCACAGCGCCACCAGTGGCGTGGAAGAAACTACCGTGTGGCATGTGATCCAATACGGTAGCACCTGAGTGAATCATGGCTGCACCGGCTAATGCTGGAACGCCAAGCTCAAGAATTGTGGAACTAAACACACTAGACGCAACGGCGGTACCGGCTGTAGTAGAAGCGGTAGCAAGCGCCATCATTGCACCTGAAATTGGTGCCAATAGATAAGAAGGAAGGCCTGATGCAGTTAGGGAATCGATAAGCACATCTTTCAGACCAGAGTTAGCAATAATGCCAGCTAAGGTACCGGTACCTAATAACATAACTGCGACAGGTGCCATACGTGATAGACCGGAAACGGCAAAGTGGTTAGTGTCAGCAAAACGACCCATGACGACGGCACCAAGTAAACCACCTAATGGAAGCGCGATAAGTGGGTCTACGTTAATACCAGCAATTGGGCGAAGAGAAAGTAGAGCGATCGCTACAAGTGGAGCAACAATCGATGCGCCAAATGACGGTAGTCTAGAGTGATCAACAGCAACCACTTCGCTTTCTGCTACTTTAGAGCCTTTGTTGACGAGCTTTTTCGCGAGGAAGTAAGCGAAGATCATGCCGCAAAGTCCTGGAATCACACCTGCAGCCATCACCGAAGTTAGTGGAACGTTGAAAGCGTCAGCTGCTGCAATTGAGTTTGGGTTAGGTGACATGACGTTACCGGCTTTACCGCCGCCAACCATAGCAAGCAAAATTGCTGTTTTAGAGATGTCCGCGCGGCGAGCAATGGCAAGAGCAATTGGAGAAACGGTAATAACTGCAACATCGACGAATACGCCAACGGCAGTCAGAATCATGGTGGCGATAGCCAGAGCAAGAAGGGCGCGAGTCTCACCGACTTTCTTAACGATGGTCTCTGCGATAGAGGTTGCCGCCCCTGATTCAATTAGAACGCCAGCAAGAACACCAGCAGCAAGAATACGCAATACAGCAGTAACAATGCCTTGTGCACCGCCAATCATTAGAGCAACCGTATCGGTTAATGACACGCCACCTACAACACCGCCGATCAGGGCACCGATGATCATGCCATAAGCTGGTGGAACTTTTTTGAGAATAAGGGCAATGGCAACAACAAGAGCTGCGAGTGCGCCTAAGGTAGAGACTTCAATCATGGTTTAGTTTTCCGCTAATTTAATAATTTTTTTATTGGGTGTTTGCACCCTTTATGAGCGGAAGATTAGCTATTCAGGAGAGGATTTTCTTTATGCGAACTGACGAATTTATCATTGTGGTTAATAGTTAATTTGTGCAAATGCACAAATTAACGTAATATTTACAAACATTTTAACGCAAGATAGAGCTGGATTTTGTCATCTAACTTATTGATATCTAAATTTGTTTCTTGTTGTATTTTGTCTAGGCGGTATCGCAAAGTGTTACGATGAATATGGAGGGATTCACAAGTTTGAGCCAGATCGCAATTTTGAGCAAAAAAGGTGCTCAGGGTTTTCAATAGGACCTGTTTGCTGTCGGCTGCCATTAATTTCTCGATGGGCGCTTTAAGCTGAGTAGCTCGCCATGGGTCTTGTTTGATACTGCTGACCAGTACCGAAAGTTTGCGATCTTGATAGAACATGACAGCATCATCATTACTGGTACTACTTTCTATCGTTGCTTTGGCCGTTTCATATGAGCGCGCAAGGCCGATTAGCCCCGAAAAATAATCACCAATCGCCATTTGAATCGAAAAGTCACACTCATTGTCGATGCGTTTTACCAGTTTAGCGACTCGCTTCTGCTCTTCTTTACGATTCCAAGTGTGATTAACAATAGTCACGGGCTTAAGAACCACGATCTCATTCATAGAAACTGAAGCAATACCGACTATATTGTCGCGCTCCGGGTGTTCCAATAGATGAACCAGTTTTTGTAAGTGTTCTAGTGTGACTGGTTCGCCTGCGCGTGGAATTACTTTAATAACAGTGGCGACTCTTGGCTGGGAAAGATCGAGGTCCAGCCTTTGAGCAATGGAGAGCAACTGGCCATCATTCAAGCTCGAGCCTTCGATAAGTTGTAGCAGCAGCTCTTCCCTATGACGTTTATTCCATTGGACCTGAGACATTAATGCCGCTTGTTCGACGATCAGCTCAGCCGTCATTTTAACCAGTTCACCGTAGCTTCTTACCTCTTCCGGTGTCCCAGAAATACCCACTACGCCAATAACATGTTCGCTGTAAATAATAGGGAGGTTAATACCAGTTTTTACGCCAGAAAGAGTGGAGGCAACAGAGTCATTGATCTCAATCGTGCGGTTATCACGAATGGCCAACAGTGCACCTTCGTGTGTTTGATGCAGTCGACTAGGATCGCTTGAGCCAATGATCACGCCATTTTCATCCATAACGTTAATGGAGTAGGCAATGATCTTTTTTGCACGATCAACAATTTGCTTAGCAATGAGAGAGTTAAGTTGCATTGTATTGGCTCTTCTAAGGAATTGTTGTTGAGTATACCTGATTGCTAGTGATTCTGAGGTATAATCGGCGCGAGTTTACAGAGAGAAAAAGTGATGGAATTCGAGTTTATTAAAAACAGTTTCACTGGTGAATATCTGGTGAAGTGCGAAATGGGTCAAGAAGTGATCGCTAGATTACTTCAAGAAGAAGTTAGTACCGACGACCGCACCATCATGGAAATAAAAGCACTGCTATCGAAAGCGTCACAATTTTCTGGTAATGAACACAAGTGGCAGGGCAAAGAGATTTCTTTGAGTATTCTCGAGTCTGAAGTCCATGTGTATGAAAATACGTTAGCTTTTGAGACGTTAACAGAGTCCGAAGAAGAGTTTTCACTGTATGAAAGTGAAAGCTACAGTGAGTGCGGTTTGGAGGATTTCTTGTCTGTTATCGAGCAGTGGGAGCGCTTTATACATAATCGCTAAGTGGATAATACGGTTATTTTGCACATTCTTAGTGCTAATAACATTTAACGCATTATTTTTGTGAATACCTTGCACCAATAAAGTGCAAGGTATTTTCATTTTTATAACATATAAAACTCGAATCCTTATATTTCAATGGGTTAAAAAGTTGGCACGCACCTTGATTGCTGTTCTAAGCAACAGGGATAAAAAGGCGAAGGGGATGCCATGAAACTTATTAACGCAATCATTAAACCATTCAAGCTGGATGATGTAAGAGAAGCACTTGCAGATGTAGGCATTGAAGGGATGACAGTTTCTGAGGTCAAAGGATTTGGTCGTCAGAAAGGTCACACAGAATTATATCGCGGTGCAGAGTATCAAGTGGATTTTCTACCGAAAGTGAAGCTGGAAATTGCAACGCACGCAGACAACGTAGACCGAGTTATAGAAGCTATCACTAATGCGGCTCAAACCGGCAAGATTGGCGACGGAAAAATATTTGTGTACGACCTGGCCCAAGCAGTACGTATTCGTACGGGCGAAATGGATGCTGAAGCACTTTAAGGGATTGGAGAACATATTATGGAATTAGCAACAACAGTCAGCGAACTGCGTTATGCGCTAGACACTTTTTACTTTCTTATTTCAGGCGCGCTCGTAATGTGGATGGCGGCAGGCTTTGCCATGTTAGAGGCTGGCCTAGTTCGCTCAAAAAACACCACTGAAATTTTAACCAAAAACTTTTGTTTGTACGCTATCGCATGTACTTGTTATCTCATTGTGGGTTACAACATTATGTATGTGGATAATGGCGAAGGCGGCTGGCTACCATCGTTTGGTGCGCTAATCGGCACTCAAGGTGAAGGTGCAGACCACTCTCTAGAGTCGGACTTCTTCTTCCAAGTTGTTTTCGTAGCAACAGCAATGTCAGTGGTATCCGGTGCGGTTGCTGAGCGTATGAAGCTTTGGTCTTTCCTTATCTTCTCTGTCGTACTAACGGCATTTATTTATCCTATGGAAGGTTATTGGACTTGGGGTGGTGGTTTCCTATCAGAAGCAGGCTTTAGTGACTTTGCTGGCTCAGGTATCGTTCATATGGCGGGTGCAGCGGCTGCATTAGCTGGTGTTCTGTTGCTAGGTGCTCGTAAAGGCAAGTACGGCAAGAATGGTGAAATCTACCCAATTCCAGGTTCAAACATGCCTTTAGCGACTCTAGGTACGTTTATCCTATGGTTAGGCTGGTTCGGTTTTAACGGCGGCTCTCAATTAATGGTTTCAGATTTTGAGAACGCGACAGCGGTAGGTCAAATCTTCCTTAACACTAACGCAGCAGCAGCAGCGGGTGCTATTGCAGCAATGCTAGTGTGTAAAACAACGTGGGGTAAAGCTGACTTAACTATGATTCTCAATGGTGCGTTAGCGGGTCTTGTTGCTATCACTGCTGATCCTCTATCTCCTTCACCTGTGTACTCAGTAGCTATTGGTGCAGTAGGCGGTGCGCTAGTCGTATTCAGCATCATTGGCCTAGACAAGCTTAAGATTGATGATCCGGTTGGTGCTATCTCTGTTCACGGTGTGTGTGGTTTCTTCGGCCTAATGGTAGTGCCACTAAGTAACGGCGATGCAACGTTTGGTGCTCAGCTTTTAGGTGCAGCAGTTATCTTCGGTTGGGTATTCGCGGCAAGTCTTGCAGTCTGGGCAGTGCTGAAAGCGACAATCGGTATTCGTGTAACAGAAGAAGAAGAATTAGAGGGTATGGACATGCACGATTGTGGTGTGGGTGCTTATCCGGAATTCGTAAGTGTTAAGTAATATCTTGTTACAAGTTTAATCAAAACCTGCCTTTTATGGCAGGTTTTTTTATATCAGATCATTGTTTTCAGAATTAATATGAATATAATAACGCAACTGATAAACGTTCTCATTATGAATTAAAGGAACTAAAACGATGAAAAAACTGCTAACTCTTTCAGCAATTGCAGCTAGCTTTGCAGCACCAGCGATGGCCGCTGAAGAAGTCAACGTTTACTCTTACCGCCAACCTTTCCTTGTTGAGCCTATGTTTAACGAGTTCACTAAAGAAACGGGCATTAAAGTAAACGTAAAGTTTGCTAAGAAAGGTCTGGCAGAAAAACTTCAGCAAGAGGGCGAATACAGCCCGGCTGACGTAGTGTTAACAACAGATATTAGCCGTCTAGCGGAATTGACTGACAAGGATGTAGTTCAAGCGGTAGATAGTGACGTAATCAACGCTAACGTTCCTGCTCAATATCGCGATAAAGAGAATGAGTGGTTTGCATTAACACTGCGTACTCGTAACGTATACTCTTCTCGTGACCGCGTAGGCAAACTAGGTAATGATTTTGATTATATCGACCTAGCAAACGCTGAGTACAAAGGCAAAATCTGTACTCGTAGCGGTAAGCACCCTTACAACGTATCTCTTGTGTCTTCTATGATTGCTCACCACGGTGAAGCGGAGACAAAAGAGTGGCTAGAAGGCGTAAAAGCTAACCTAGCCCGCAAACCACAAGGCAATGACCGCGCTCAAGTGAAAGCGATCAGCGAAGGCCTGTGTGACGTATCTCTAGGTAACAGCTACTACCTAGGTAAGATGGTTAATGACAAAGAGCAAAAAGCTTGGGCTGATGCGGTATACATTAACTTCCCGAACCAAAACACAACGGGTACTCACGTAAATATCAGTGGTATGGCGATGGCGAAATACTCGCCAAACAAAGACAACGCATTGAAGCTAATGGAGTTCTTAACAGGCGACAAAGCTCAGCAAATGTATGCAGAAGTTAACTATGAGTACCCGGTAAAAGAAGGCGTTAAGCGCTCTGAGCTTGTGGCATCATGGGGTGATTTCAAAGCCGATAAAATCTCGCTTGATGAGATTGCTGAATATCACAGTGCTGCAATCAAATTGTTAGACGAAGTTAAGTTCGACCTATAATCGATAGAAAGGGGGTATAATACCCCCTTTGTTATTCTGGTTAAGAACTTCCGACTTCGTGTCGCCTGCTGTATGTTTAGGCAATGAAAGAAAAAAATGATGTTTGGAAAACCAGTAGTGGAGTACTTACTCTGCTACTGGTTTTGCCTATTTTAGCGATCTTCTATACTGCACTTGGTGAATCAAGTGATCTCTTCTCGCACCTTCTTGCGACGGTGATGCCCACCTACATCTTAAATACGGTCAAATTGGTCACTGGTGTCTTGGTTCTCTCTTTGTTTCTGGGGGTTCCTAGTGCATGGTTGATGGCTATGTGCAAACTGCCAAGTGAAAAAGTGTTGCAGTGGGCCTTGGTGCTACCACTAGCCATGCCAGGGTATATCATTGGCTATATTTTTACCGACTGGTTTGACTTTGCTGGTCCCATCCAAATTTGGTTACGAGATGTATTTAGCTGGCAAGCAGGGGACTACTGGTTTCCTGATATTCGCACCGTTGGAGGTGCTACAGTTGTCTTGTCGCTAGTGCTGTACCCTTATGTCTATCTGCTGTGCCGTGCGGCATTTATGGAGCAGAACGTCTCACTGTTGCAATCGGCACGTTTGTTAAAGTGTTCTCCGTTGGCAAGCTTTTGGCGCATTTCATTACCACTCGCTAGACCATCTATCGCCGTTGGTTTGTCATTGGTGGCGATGGAGACCATAGGCGATTTTGGTACCGTGAGCTATTTTGCCGTGAGTACTTTAACCACGGCGGTCTACGACACTTGGTTGGGGTATTCTAATTTAAGTGCTGCTGCGAAGATCTCGGCCATGATGATGGTGGTGATCGTGTTGTTACTCGGCGCCGAGCGCTATAGTCGACGTAAGCAAAAGCTATTTCAAAGCCAATACAACAGTCACGAAGACTTTCGCTATGAGCTATCGGGCTGGAAAAAATGGTTAGCGCTGTTCTGGTGTTGGGGCCTAGTGTCGATTGCATTTATCTTGCCGCTTGGTCAGTTGATGATTTACGCCTACAAGTATTTTGCACAAAGCTGGACCGAAGAATTTCAGACCTATGCTATGAATAGCCTCAAAGTGTCATTGATGGCAGCGATTATTGGTGTCTTTGTTGCTATCGTCGTGAACTTCTATCGTAGGCTTGCACCAAATAGAAAAAGTGTGGTCTTTATGCGCGCTTCTTCGCTTGGCTATGCCGTACCGGGAACCGTCTTGGCAATTGGGGTTATGGTCACCGTGTTATTTATGGATCACAGCGTCAACGATTTTGCTAAATGGATGGATTGGCAACGCCCTGGATTGATTTTCTCTGGTTCCATGTTTGCACTTGTTTTTGCAATGGTGGTGCGCTTTTCTGCCGTTGCTATCGGTAGTATTGAAACCAGTTTAAGTAAGGTATCGCCGTCTCTTGATATGGCTTCACGCACTATGGGATGTAAGAAGAACCAAATGCTGCTTCGAGTGCATTTACCGCTTATTAAACGGGGCGTGTTGATCGCTGGTTTATTGGTGTTTATCGAATCCATGAAAGAACTTAATGCAGCCCTGTTATTGCGTCCTTTCAATTTCGAGACTCTGGCTACTTACGTGTACAACTTTGCTTCTGACGAGCACTTAGAACTTGCCGCGATGCCAGCGGTATTGTTAGTGTTGGTCGGCCTACTACCTCTTATTATTGTTAACCGTTCACTGGAGCAAAACCACTAATGACTACGGCTTTGTCTATCAAAAACCTATCTTGCCAATATGATGGTCAGACGATTTTAGAGTCCTTATCGCTTCAGGTTGAACAAGGTGAAATTGTTTGCTTGTTGGGCGCGAGTGGTTGCGGAAAGACCACGCTACTCAAAGCGGTGGCAGGCTTATTGCCTCTTTCTCAAGGTGTGATGACGCTTGGTGAGCGCATGATCGACAATGGTGAGACATGGCTAGCGCCAGAGCAGCGTAATATCGGTATGATCTTTCAAGATTATGCGCTATTTCCTCACTTAACCGTAGCTCAAAATGTAGCGTTTGGTCTAAAGGGAATGGCTAAGCAAGAACAAGACGCGATTGTCGAGGAGATGCTGAGTTTGGTCCATTTGGATCAGTTTAGCGATCGTTATCCTCATCAGCTATCGGGCGGACAACAGCAGCGTGTCGCCATTGCTCGTAGTTTAGCTTATAAACCCGATCTACTTCTGCTTGATGAACCATTTTCTAATATCGATACACAAGTACGACATGAGCTGATTCGAGAGATCCGCAAGATTTTCAAAAAGCAGGGTGTAACAGCCATCTTTGTGACTCACAGTCGAGAAGAAGCGTTTGCGTTTGCCGATAAAATGGCGGTGATGAACCAAGGTGTGATTGAGCAGTACGGTACAGCATCAGAGCTGTATTTCTGTCCATCGAGCAAGTTCGTTGCTGACTTTTTAGGTGGCGGAAGCTATCTAGCCGCAACGTACTTGTCAGGCTCTACATTTAATACGGCCATTGGTCAGATAGAAGCATCGTCATGCACCTTGATTGATCAGGGAGCAAAATGCCAGTTGCTTGTTCGACCGCAGCACGTTCAGTTAAGGGCCTCAGATAGCAGCTCGATCGCTATTCTTGAGCAGCACTTCATGGGTGATCATTGTCGCTATGTGGTAGAAATTGAGGGTACTAAGGTATTGGGTACTTCGATGGAAGCCTTGGATGTCGGCCAGAACGTGGCTGTGAGCGTAGAGTCACAAGGTATTGTGGCTTTCGCCTAATTACTCAAGTGTAGTTCATTTGCTCTGCTCAAATACGCACGAAAGGTCACTCTCTTGCAATAAAGTGGCATCCCCAATGACTAGGTACAAAAAAGCCCGGCGACAGTCACCGGGCAAAATGTTCTTCACCTATAGGGAGCTTCTCACTATTTACTTGGATTGAAAGGTGACTCAACCCAATATACGGTAAGAAGACGCGGACGCAGAGACTATAAAGACAAGAAGTCTTTCATCTGCTGAAGAACATATTCTGCTTGCGATTTATCTTCCATCTCACAAAAAATACGCAATAGTGGCTCGGTACCAGAAAAGCGAGCAATGACCCAACCACCGTTTTTGAAGTAAACTTTTGCTCCATCGGAGTAGCTGACTTTCTCTACCTCATAATCGAACTCAGGCAGAGACTTTTCGACATAAATCTTATGGTAAAGGCTGTCCTTTTGAGCCGGCTTGAAGGTGCAATCACCTTCTGCCGTGTAGGCATAACCGTATTTGCTATAGATCTCATAAAGTAGTTCAGAGAGCTTTTTGTTGGTGACACTAAGCATCTCCACCAATAAGCTAGAAGCAAACACGCCATCCTTACCTTTGATATGGCCACGAATGGTTAAACCGCCGGAGCTTTCACCGCCGATTAATGAGTCGTCTGCCTCCATTTGGGCACTGATGTGCTTAAAGCCTACGGGAACCTCAAAGCTCTTTTCACCATAACTCTGTGCGATTTTATCGAGTAAGTGGGTTGTGGCGATGTTACGCACTACTGAGCCTTTCCAACCTTTGTATTCAAGAAGGTAGTAATAAAGCAGCATTAAGACTTCATTAGGGTGAATAAAATTACCTTCTTCATCAATAATCCCTAAGCGATCAGCGTCGCCATCAGTACCAATACCAATATCGTACCCTTCTGCTGCCACCAAGTGTTTCAGGCGATATAGGGTTGCAGCACTAGGGGATGGCATAAGCCCACCGAAATCAGGGTTCTTCCCATCGTTAATCACATCGACATCACAGCGACCGTTAATCAGTACAGTTTGTAGTGCATTTTTGGCTACGCCAAACATAGGGTCGATCAACACGCGTAGATTAGCTTTTTTAATGGATTCAATATCAATAAGCTCAATGATTGAATCGACAAACTCGTTCATTGGGTTTATTTCGATGATCTGTTGTTTGTCCACGGCGTGCTCGAAGTCGATAGATTTGACCTCCGTAGTAGTTAAGGTCGCGATTTGAGACTCTATCTTTTCAGTAATCACTTCATCGGCATCGCGACCACCTTCAATAAATACTTTAATGCCGTTGTAATCAGCAGGGTTGTGAGATGCGGTGATGCAAGCCGAGTAAGCGCAGTTCATGCTCTTGGCTTTAAACATAACGATAGGCGTTGGCACAAACTTATTGATAAAGTGCACTGGGATTTGGTTCGCGGCTAGCACTTCGGCAAACCAGCGGCCCGCTTTGTCCGATAAAAAACGTCGGTCATAGCCGATGATAAATCCTCGTTCTGCGACGTTTTCATCATTGATGATGTTAGCCAGCGCTTGCGCTACCAGTTTGACGTTATCACGAGTGAACTCTTCACCAATAAAAGCGCGCCACCCGCCTGTTCCAAATTTGATCATACATTGCTCCTTGAGAAGAGCCCCGCAGGGCTCATTATTATGGTCAACTCAGGCTTTTGATTAGCCGAGAACAACGTTGACTTGGTTAACGCTACCCGCAGGTTGTGCAGGAATAGCACCTTCAATATCGCCACCGTTTAAGGTGATACTTGTGACGCCTTTGCTGACATGGTTGGGGTTGGTAACTTTGATATGGTAAGTTGCGCCTTGCCATTCTCGAGTGACATCAAACTCAGGCCAGCTTGTTGGAATGCATGGGTCAACGATAAGGCCGTCAAAGCTTAAGCGAACCCCAAGGATGTAATTAGTCGCGGCAAAGTAAGCCCATCCTGAGGTACCGGTTAACCATGGATGATTGGCGCGGCCATGATCCTGATGGTCACGTCCCATAATAAACTGCACATAGGAGTACGGTTCGGTAACTCGAGTTTCAATCATGTCATTCTGGTTATACGGATTTAGAGCGTCATAGAACTTCATCGCTTGATCACCGCGTCCTAACTTAGCTTCGGCGACCCAAGCCCATGGATTAGGGTGAGAGAATATTGCCCCGTTCTCTTTTACTCCTTGGTAAACCCGAGTAACGAAGCCAATATCGTCGTTCGGAGTGGCGAAAGATGGTGCGTTGAGATGTAAGCCATAATCGGAGTAGAGATATTCATCGACCGCGTCCATGGCTTTCTTACCACGTTCTTCGGAGACAGCACCCGAAACTACCGCCCAAGTGTTTGATTCTAAATGAACCTTGCCTTCGGTCTGTTCGTTGGTTCCGACTTTATCGCCATTTTTGGTAATACCACGGATGTACCAACCACCATCCTCATCCCAAAGGTGAGTCTCGCAGGCATCTTGAACTTTTTTCGCCATCTGCCCATAGTGCGCCACATCGTCAAGTTGCCCCAATTTACGAGCTAAGTCGACAAACTCTTGCAGCGCCCAGTAGTGAAGGAATGCCACCATGGAGGATTCTCCTCCGCCTAAGTTGAGGCAGTCGTTCCAATCGGCACGCAGACCTTTTGCAATACCAGTAGCACCAACATGTTTGTCTGTGAAATCAAGCGCTGCCTTCATATGCTTATACACAGTGGCATCACCACCATCTGCGTAAGGTATGACGTCATTGAAGAAGTCCATTTCACCAGTTTCCATCACATAGCGGCAGATAGTTGGCACTAACCATAGGTGGTCATCAGAACAGGTATCTGCGATACCGTGGATCTTATCTTCATCACTAGGTGTTGGTACTACCGTCGGTGATTTAGAAGGTTTAACGTCCGCTTTTTCTGGATCGAACCAATCAGGATCGAACAGGTGCAAGCCATAGCCAGCCTTAACTTGGCCACGAAGCAGATCGACAATGCGTTTTTTAGTCATTTCAGGAGCAGAGTGAGGGACGGCCATAGCGTCTTGGGCTGTATCTCGGTACCCCAAGCCAGTGCGACCTCCCACCTCGATAAATGAAGCAAAGCGAGACCAAACCACACAGGTTTCAGCTTGGTACAGAGTCCAAGTATTCAACATGGTATCTAAGCCTTCATTCGGAGAGCTGACTTGGAATTTCGCGCAGCGTGTCTCCCAGTGAGCCTTGATGGCCTCAAAGGCACTATCCACTTCAGATAGGTTTTGATATTTATCGCGAAGTCTGGCCCCGTTGCCCTTGCCAATACCTAGAATGTAAGCGAAACGAACCTCTTCTCCTGGCTGAATAGTGAATTGTTTATGCAGGGAACCGCAATGGTTATAACAGGTTTGCGTTTGATTCGAACAACGTCCCTGTTCAACGGCAATAGGGTTCGATTCATCTCGGTAAGCACCAAGGAAATTATCTCTTTGACCATCGTAGCTATCGGGTTCAAAGGTTGATGCTAGATAGTAGAAGCCTTCAAAATCGTTGGTGTTGTAGAACAAGTCATACTCAATCACACCATCGTTATAATCGGTGCCTGCTGAGTAAAGTGACATCTGGTGGTTTTGGTTATCAGAGGCGATATGACTGAATGAGAACTCAACAAAAGAAAAGGCACTGATAGTGCGAGGCTTATTACTGGTATTACGAATGACAACATCCCAAATCTCAGCATCTTCACCCTTAGGAACAAACAAGGTTTTGGTTGCCTCTATTCCCGCATAGTCACATTTAAATTTCGAGTAAGAAAGACCGTGACGAACCTCATATTGAGCCTCGTCGAGACTCTTTGCTACAGGCTGCCAAGAGATAGACCAGTAGTCTCCGGTTTCATCATCGCGTAGGTACACATAGTGCCCTGGGCGGTCAAAGCTGGCATTGGGTCTGAATTTGGTGACTCGATTGTATTCCGGTGAGTTGTAGAACGAGTAGCCACCGGCATTATGAGAAATCACAGTACAGAATTTTTCAGTACCAAGGTAATTGGTCCATGGCGCAGGAGCATCGGGACGAGTGATGACGTATTCACGATTCTCGTTGTCAAAATAGCCGTATTGCATGTCTATATCCTTATGGGGAAATTAAATTTTATCGTTGTTATTGTTGTTCGTCTGGAGATACGCGTTTTCAGTTTCCTCGATCTGAGTCCAAGGATCGCGATATTGAACACCTTGGCGTTGCAACAAGCTAAGGTGGGCTTTCAGTCTTGCTAAAAATGCGCTGTAGTTTTTTCGATTCTCTGGACACCAAGCGGTCTCTGCTAGAGCGAGTAGTCGGGGGAATATCATGTAATCTAGGCGTTGCTGGTGGCTGACTATTTCAGTCCACAGCGCAGCTTGCATGCCTAGTATCCGTTTTTTGATTGGGTCATCGGAGCTCAGCTCAGAGAGAGGTTCATATAGGTAAGCTTGTTCCAGTGTGATGACGTTTGCCCAATCAACACCAGGCTCTGTTGGGCAGTGATCTTGTGCCATATCCAGATAGGTGGTTTGACCCGGCTGCAGTACGACGTCATAGCCGAGTTTGGCGCAGTTAATAGCAGCTTCTTCGCTTAGCCACGAGTATATGACTGTGTCTTTGCTAACTTTGTGTCCAAAGTGTGCTTCTTCCCAGCCCAGCATGCGTTTACCCAGAGACTTCAGTTTGTCTTCAGCGTAACGAAGTAAATGACCCTGCAGCTCTTTAGAGCTACTGTAGCCGTGAGTCTCCATTAAAGCTTGGCAACTTGGGCTTTTCTCCCAAACACCCACAGGTACTTCATCTGCACCAATATGAACGTAAGGAGCAGGGAACAGCTCGCTAATCTCTTCCAAGACGATATCAAGGAAGCGATATGTGCCATCGATACCTGGCGACAACGTATTGTCGTTGTAATGTTGGACACTGCGGTAGACAGAACGGTCATCAGGATCAACCAGCATATTTGGCAATGACTTGATGGCGGCACGGCAGTGACCTGGAATATCGATTTCGGGAATCACTTGGATGCCGCGTTGTGCTGCAAATGCGACGACGTCCTTAATCTCTTCTTGGCTATAAAATCCGCCATAACGCTGATTGATATGATGGAACTGAGCATCAAGGGTTTCATTTGGGCCTCGCCAAGCGCCAATCTCAGTAAGCTCAGGTAGCGCTTTTATTTCAACACGCCACCCTTCATCATCCGTTAAATGCCAATGGAAGGTATTCAATTTATAATGAGCAAACAGGTTGATAAGGCGTTTGATCTCTTCAACCGGTTGGAAGCTACGCGCACTGTCTATCATCATTCCACGATAAGCAAAACGAGGTTTATCATGTATTTGGCAGAAAGGAATGTAGAGAGTATGGCGCGCCACATCAAAATCCATCAATTGAATTAAGGTCGCTGCACCATAAATAAAGCCAGACTGACTGGTTGATTCAATGACCACACCGTTATCATTTACGATCAGCTTATATTCTTCAGGATCCAGTACTGGTGAATGCCTAAAATGAATATCTTGCTGACCAATAGACTTGGATTCGATACTGAACAAGCGAGTTACTTCTTCGGCTAACCAATTGGCAGCAGATTGAAACTCACCATTGTCGACGGTTATCTGACTATAACGAGTTAGCTCATAGACACCACTATTAAAGTTAGCTGACATCGGCTCTGGAATAAGCTTATGTCTTGCTGCTTTGACGCTAGGTACTTCAGTTGGTTGGTCGATCGCTTCTTTCAACACAATAGGTGACACAGATACCGTGCACTGCGTACCGGAATCTGTGGTTAGGTACGCTTCTTTTATACCATCAGAGAGCAATTTGAATGGTGATGTAGAAATAGCAAACTCTACGTAGCAGTGGTTGTTGGCATAAAGTGGTGTGTTGTTTATCGATAAAGAGCATAGGCTGCCTACTTGCTTCAGCGTTCCATGAGATAAACTGGTTTTCTCAATATGCCTGTCGAAAGCAAAATTGAGTTGCCAATTAGCCACGCTTTTTTCAGAGAGATTGTGCAGTGTAAGCCCAAAACGGCTGCCTTTGGGTAAGATTTCAATCACTGCTAATTCGATACGAAAGTCCATAGATATACCTCAATCGTAAAGATTGTGACTTGGCTGTCCTGCCATCATCAACGCACCGTCCATTGCATCTCCTTTTGGAGACACTATCCAACGTTGCGCTGCTGGCGATAACCAATCAAAAATACGTTCGGCAATACTGCCCATTAAACAGATGTTTTCTGCCCCACGTTGATGCAAGGCGGTAAGAAACATCTCAATATCACTGGCGGTTTGCATCAGTAATTTTTTTGCAAGAGGATCATTGAGATAGGCATACTCAAAAATCTGTGGTGAAAACTGACCGTAATCTCTAGGCAAGGCGGTCTTTGACCATTCAACAATATTGTCAATGTCATTGTTAAAATGCGTCATTACGATGTCGGCCAAAGGAGAGGAATCCAAAATACCGTCTTGAATAAGCAACACATCTTGAATCAACCTTAGCCCCATGATAGCGCCGCCTCCTTGGTCAGAAATCGGAAACTCACGCCCACCAACGACGTGCTGCGTTGTACCTGAAATAAACAGACCAACAGAGCCTGTGCCCGCTATCATGATGGCGCCATCTTTGCCTTCATGAGCGCCCAAACATGCACCGTAGCCGTCGGTATTTAGAGTGATACTGGCAAATGGATGCGGGGCTGATAGTAAAGCGAGGTAACTGGCTTTATGCTCTGCGCCTGCTAGTGCTAGACCCACGTCGACTTGGTTAAAGTAGGAGTTATCCAAACCACCTTGTGTCAGCGCAATGGAGATCGCTTCGATGATTGAGGTTAAAGCAACCTCAGCCCCCAACATGATATTGGCGCTACCACTTTTGCCTTCACCGATAATCGTGCCATCTTTATCTAGAACTCTGGCGCGACACGAGGTGCCGCCCCCGTCGATCCCCGCGATGAATCTAGCCATGATGCTCACCTTTGCTATCGCTATGCTTTAGTGCCACGGCCAACAGATACCATGCAGCATGAGGAATCCACTGCTCACCCCAACGCCAGTTTTGCAGCATGTCGTCTTTTTGATTTCTGGGGTTAAATGCAATATCTCGTTCATCGTCAAAGCCGCCAGTAATGCCGTTACAGATACCGCCATGGGCATTGAAAAATCCTAGCTGCGGTAGATAATCGGGGTTATTAAAACCGTAACCGTCTAACATACACATGTCATAGGGGTTCAACCCTAATATCCAGTCGAGGCAGTGAGTAGCATAGCTCTCTAGCTGTTGCTTTAATGAACTGTCCGAGGCTACGTCCTTGGCAATCAAAGCCATGGATGCGAGAGAAGCAATACGGGCATTTTCACCTTGCCACCAATATCCAGATTCGTTGTTATGTGGAATGAAAAAGGCAGAGCGTTTCGGCTCATCAACACCTTTTACATACTGTCTTGGGTAGCTAAAGGGGTTAAATAGTTCAGCGGTTACTGTTAGTTCAAATTGACAGGCTTGTGTGACTAATTGCGCGAAACGTTGTTGACGTTCAAGGTTAGTTTCAATAGCGAGATATTCTGCTAATGCAATGACAGGTAATCCAGCTTCAGCAGCGTGGTAAAATGGGCGAGAACCGTCACAATCACTAGACCAGAAAAAATCGTAGTTGTCGTCGGCTTTGGCTCGCAATGCTAATGAGTCCGCCCAGATTCTCGCTTGATCTAAATAAAGGTCTTCACCACTCGCTTTATAAAGCTCGACCGTTGCCAGCAGTGCACAGTACTCATCAATGATATTAGTAATGCCGTCGTTGAGGTATTGCGTATTATGCTCTTGTAAGTGCCAATAGCCTTTTCGGGCTATCTCAATAAAATTCGCTGCTTGGGAAGAGGTGGCCGACTCAGATTGGCTCGCTTTGGCAAGAGCGGCAATAGCGATGCCAGCACCTTGTCGAAAACCCGCTTGATAGTCTTGTTTCTTGTGACCTAATTGAGTCTCGTAGGCACAGATATCGCGCTGTTCGACATCTTTGCTCCACTTGTCAAATACGGTCATGTAAAAGTAACCGTCGCTATGTTGCATGCGAGCAATAAACTCGGCGCCGTAAAGCGCTTCCTCTTGTAAACGTGCACGCACAAAGTTTGGAGCGTCTTGTTGTGCGAACAGGATATCGTCCGCTTTCAGCATATTCCAAACCACCATTGGAGTTTGCTGTGGATTGAGGTAATTGGCGTAGGAAAGGTGGCTTAGATATTTACTGACATCTCCAGAAGCATCATACCAACCACCGTGCACATCGGCGGTTTCATCGCTGCCGATAATACGCGCTTGCCTATCGTGTTCATCGAATTGTCCACCGCAGCGTTGAGATTTGAAATAATGAATGACATCAGAAAAACTGCGCGTTAATAGATTATGTTCTTCAATAACAAAATCATGAGAGCGAACGGACTGGTAGCGAAGGTAGTAACGTCCCGCCTGCTGATACTGACTGAAGTCGATAGTAAAAAACACCCCACAATGCCAGTTGTCGACAGATTGTCCGCCTTCGAGTGTGAGCTCTAGAACGGTGTTTTCAGAATACGCATCAACTAAATATGCAGTCGTCACTGGATGATGTGGATCAGTACACATCAACACTGCGCGTTTCGCATTGTTTACCTGATAGCCAATATGATTAGTGAGCAATTGCATCGTTTTTTCATTCACCTGTCGAGAAGAAGCGCTCCCATTACAGGAGCGTTTAATTAGTTTTCGTAGAGATAACAACGTACAAAATGGTTATCGGCGAGTTTGGTCACTGGCGGTAAGGCTTCCGTACATTTACTGGTTGCGTGTTTGCATCGACCCGCAAATGGGCAACCAACGGAGGCTGGTGTCCAGAGTGGAATCTCGCCTTTATTACCTTCCAACTTCTCATGAATAGATTTCTTCGGATCCGGTACCGCAGAAACAAGAAGTTGGGTGTAGGGATGTTGAGGGTTGGCTATGACCTCATCGGTATCGCCCCATTCCACCATATGGCCGACGTACATCACCGAGATATCTTCTGCGATATAGCGAGCGGTTGCGATATCGTGAGTGATGTAAAGCAATGACATTTGTTTCTCAAACTTCATCTCTTCCATCAGGTTGAGAACGCCAGCGCGAATCGAGACATCGAGCATAGAAGTTGGCTCATCAGCCAGGACAACTTCTGCTCCAACCGCAATATTCCTCGCTAAGTTAACACGCTGCCTTTGACCACCTGAAAGCTGGTGAGGGTATTTGGCTGCGGTTTCTTTAGGTGGAATTAAACCCACTTGATCGAGCAGATCGTATACTCGCTCTTCTAGCTCTTTTTTGTTGCTTTTCGACACCTTGTTATGGATCAGCAATGGACGTGCAATATGATGAAAGATCGTGTGTGTTGGGTTTAATGAACCAAACGGATCTTGCCATACCATCTGCACGCCTTCGCGGTATTTCATCAACTCACTGCGCGCTTTGATCTCTTGAATATCACGGCCGCGATATTTAATTTCACCACCACTTGGGGCATACATTTTGGCGATCATTTTTGCCGTTGTTGATTTGCCAGAGCCTGACTCACCAACCACCGCAAGGCCGCGACTTTTGTACATTTTGAATGAGACGTCATTGATAGCACGCATCATTGGTTGTTTTAGCGTATTACTGTTTATTGCGAAATCTTTGACAACATTTTTGCCTTCAATCAGCAGTTCACCATAGTTGCTCATAATGTTTCTCCAGAAATTCCTTGTATAACTTGCTCAGTTCGTTGCTGATTGCTTATGACAACTCTTGCGATACAGCGATGGTGTCGCCATATAAGTGGCAGTTAGAAAAACGGTTCGGTTCAATTTGGCGTAACTTCGTTGGTACGCGGGTACACGTTTCATGGACACGATCGCACCGTGCTTGGAAGCGGCAGCCTTGTGGAATCTCCAATAGGTTTAGTGGATTACCTGGAATGCCCGTTAACTTGGTTTTAGGACCTGTTAAAGGAGGGAATGAACTTCCCAGTCCTTTTGTGTACGGGTGGTAAGGTGAATCTAAAATCTGTTGTGAAGGGGCAACTTCAATAAGCTCACCGGAATACATGATCCCAATGCGATCTGAGAACTCCACCATAAGTGAAATGTCGTGGGTGATGAACAAGATCGAAAATCCAAACTCCTCTTTGAGGGCATAGATCTTTTGCAGAATCTCACGCTGTACAACCACATCAAGCGCAGTGGTTGGCTCATCCATGATGATCATTTTCGGGTTGAGGGCGAGTGCAATCGCAATCACCAAGCGCTGACGCATACCACCAGAAAACTGGTGCGGGTAGTCGTTTAGACGGCTCGGATGAATATCAACAATCTCCAATAAGCCTTGAGCACGTCTTACGGCCTGTTCACGAGTCATATTGGTATGGCGCATAATAACGTCACAGAACTGCTCTTCCATGGTAAGTACAGGGTTCAAAGCATTCATGGCGCTTTGGAACACCATAGACATTTGGCTCCAGCGGAAGGTTTGCATACGATCATCACTGTATTGAAGGATATCTTCGCCATTGAAGATCACTTCTCCACCTGAAATAAACGCGGGTGGCTTGTGCAAGCGCATTAGTGAGAAGGCAACGGTTGATTTGCCACAACCAGACTCCCCTGCAAGACCAAACACTTCGCCTTTACCGATATCGAAACTAACATTGTTGCACGCTCGAACATCGCCTGCCTCAGTGATGTAATCTACGCACAAATTGCGAACTGAAATTAGTGGTTCTGACATGATTAACGATCTCCGCTCCAAAGTGCATTTTGTGGCGCGACTTGTACTTCGCGTTCCTGTTTGTCTTGTTCTGCGATTTTCTTCCAGCGTTTAAGGCCTTTGTGAGAACGAAGTTGTGGGTTGGCAATTTCATCGACGGCAAAGTTAAGCAGTGCTAAGCCGGTAACAAGAAGAGTCAACGCGATACATGGAGCTAGAATTTCCCACCATGCGCCAATCAGCATGGCTGAGGAAGTTTGTACGTTATAAAGCATGATGCCCCAGCTGATGGTGTTTGGATCACCCATACCCAAGAAAGAGATAATGGCCTCCATCAAGATGGCGTAAGACACTGAGCCGATGAAACTTGCACCAACAATTGAGATTAGGTTTGGTAGCAGCTCAACAAAAATGATGCGTAGTCGTGATTCACCAAGTACTTCAGCCGCTTTTACGAACTCTTTTTCTCGAAGTGATAAGGTTTGTGCACGAATAACCCTTGCTCCCCATGCCCAAGAGATGGAGGCAATAACGACCGCGATAGTCATTGGCCCCGCCTCACCAACGAAAGCGGCAACAACAAAGAGAAGAGGCCAGGGCGGAATCACCAGCATGATGTTCATTGCCGAGGTCAGTACACTATCAACACGGCCGCCAAAGTAACCCGCGGAAATTCCGATTACCGTGGCTAACACGCATACGATTAGGCCAGCACTAAAACCCACCATCAGCGATACGCGAGCGCCGTAAGCTACTTGAGACCATACATCACGCCCCATACGCGTGGTTCCCAATACATGATCTGCCTTTTTCGACATGAGTAACGTTCTACGATCATCCGCTAGATTTTGCGCTACCCAGCCGTCTGGGTTAGCTTGTGCTAACTTAACCACCGCTGATGGGTATTCGTGAGGGTTACCCGTTCGCTTGTCTGGAGCATGTTTGGTGACTAGAGGTGCGGCAATGGCCACAAACATAAATAAGCCAATGATAATAAGTCCAATGCGCGCCGTGGTATTACGCCAAACTAAAGAGAGAAAACCTTTCATGACTATTTACCTCCCTTGCGTAGACGTGGGTCTAGCACGACATACAACATGTCAGCAGCCAAGTTAAAGAACAGCATAAAGAGCGTCATAATAAGAAGTTGTCCTTGCAGTACTTGGTAGTCACGAGCATGAATCGCATTTAGCATGACACTGCCAAGCCCTGGATAGTTGAAGATGATTTCGACAATTAACTGACCACCAATCGCCATACCTAACGCCATGGAAAGCGCGGTGACACTTGGTAGGAGCGCGTTACGCGCTGCGTAGTTGAATACCACGCGGTTTTCACTTAAGCCCTTACCGCGAGCCATGGTGATGTAGTCTTCTCCCAACAAGTTGATCATGTTGTTACGCATGTTCACTAGAAAGCCGCCGATTTGAATGATTGTGGCGCAGAATAGGGGAAGCGCTGCGTGATAAAGCATATCTTTGATAAATGCCCAGCTTGTCCATTCAGGAATGGTGCCTGGGGTATACGCATAGCCCGTAGGAAACCATTTCAGGCCTATCGCAAAGATGAACATAGCTAACATGGCAATAACCACAGGTGGAATCGCCTGAATAATGAGCATTCCAGGGGTAACGAATGTGTCGAAACGAGAACCGCGCTTCCAAGCTGCGAAAATGCCAAGAACCGAGCCGATAGAGAAAGACATCACGACAGCGGTGCCCGCCAGAAACAGTGACCAACCGAATGCGCCGCCTAACAGCTCACTAACTGTTAATGGGAAGAACTGAACCGAAACACCAAGCTCCCAACTTAAAATGTTCTTCATGTACGTTAGATATTGAACGAATAAATTACCGTCAACAAAGCCCAGCAGCTCTCTCATTGCTGCAATACGCTCCGGTGTAATTTGCACCGTTGTATGGGCAAACATCATAGTGACCGGATCGCCCGGCATCGCCCTTGGAATAATAAAGTTGATAGTAGCCGCAACTAATAGTGCTACTGCATATAATGACAAACGTCTTAAAAAATAACCCATAACTCACACCTTAATTACCCAGCTTTTCCTTGGCTGGCTACGCCGCCTCCAAATTAGAGACGAGCAATCCCCTGACGACGAGCGCCAAACATCAAATAGACATAGAGAGGGGAAGAAAGCGGTACGGATGTACCGCTTTTAGTTTGTGTTTACTTAACTGGTTTTAGGTCCAGTACGTGTAATAGACGCTCTGGAATACCTGCCCAGATATTTGGACGACCTTTAGGATTTTGCTCGTTCCACCAACCCGCAAAACGAGTGGTGTTGTATTGGTACATGTAAGCACCTGACATCACTGGAATAGTGACTTGGTCTTGAGCAATGATCTTTTGGATGCCATGAGCAATTTCTAGCTGCTCATCTTTATCTGCCGTCTTGTAGAAGCTATTTAGCAAGTTATCTAGCTCAGCATTCTTATAGAAGTGCATTGCAAAGCGAGGCATACCGTCACCAGCTTGAAGCGTTGAGTTATAACCAGAGTTCCAATACGTGTATGGATCTGCACCGTGGAAGTAGTTGGTATAAGCGACGTCGTAGTTACCTTCTAACATTGCTTGATTATAAACAGAGAAATCAGGCGTACGAGCTTTGGCTTTGATGCCCGCTTCAGCTAGTTGCTCTACAGCAAGTTGAACCGTGTTGTTAAAGTCTGTCCAGCCGTTAGGTGATTGGATAAAGAGCTCAAATGATTTACCTGATGGAGTGTCTACAAAGCCATCGCCATTCACATCTTTAAAGCCTGCTTTTTCTAGCAATGCTTTTGCACCGTCAACATCGTAGCTGTTGTAGCCTTTGTATTTATTGTGAATCGCTTCGTCAGACCAAGTGGCGAATGCGTAGCCAAGGCCAGAAGCGAAGTCATTCACAGTACCGCCGCCATAGAAGGCGATGTCGATGATAGTTTGACGGTCAAGAGCCATTGAGAATGCACGACGGAAGTCGACGTTAGTAAGGGCTTCTTTTTTCGCAGCATCATGGTTTTTGAAGTTAACAACAAATGCTTGTGTACCCGCTGGTGGATACCAGTATTGATGGTTTGGAGAAGCGGCAGCATAAGTGCGGTCGATGTCAGGAATGAACGATGATGTCCAATCCATTTCTGAGTTAACAACTTTGCCTAGGAACTGGTCGTTGTTAGCAATTTGTGGAACACGCAGACAATCAACCTCTAGGTTGTCGTTGTCCCAGTAGTTAGGATTACGACATTGAACGTATAGCTGTGGAGTGAATGTATCGATCTCAGTAAATGGACCAGAACCTACAGGATTTTCGTTAGTGAAGGTCGTTGGATCTTTAACGTCTTTCCACACGTGCTCAGGAACCACTGGCACTTTAACAATCTCGTATGGGACGTTAGAGTTTGCTTCTGTTAGATAGAACTTCACTTGGTAATCATTCAGCTTTTCAACTTTCTCTACCCAAGAGTTGATGCCGCTTTGGTCTAGTGCTGGATTTTGCTGCACTAGATTGAATGAGAATAGAACATCATCGGCGTCGAATGTTTCGCCGTCAGACCATTTCACACCTTTACGGATATCAAAGGTCACTGTTTTTAGGTCATCAGACATTTTGAAGCCTTCAGCCAAACGGAATACTGGTTTGTTGCCATGCATTTCGTTGAAAACAACTAAAGGTTCGAATAGGAAATCTGTCGTAGTATGCAGGTTGGTCGCACCCAGATAAGGGTTAAAGTTGCGTACAAAAGTGTTGAACTCTTTCGGGTGGATGGTCAGTTCGCTGCGTTCCGCTGCGACGGTAACAGAGCTAAAGCCTGTTACTGAGGTTGCGATAATTGCTGTCGCTAGTGCTGTTTTTTTAATATGCGCAAGCATAGCTATTCCTTACTATTTGCTTTTGTTTCACTGGAAGGTAAGCCTACCTTCCTCACATTGTGCTAAAGCCTACCTCTTAACATGTGTCCTAAAGAGTGGCCTGTAGGCCTTAGGCGTTATTAAGAAAACACCTTAAAAGATAATTTATCAATTACTGTTCCCGTTAAAAACGTCAAAATAGTATTTTGACACGTCAAAAACGTCAAAAATCGATGGCAATGAGTGTTTTTTGAACAAATTTGGTGGTGGGTAAACATCACATTTTTAAGTGGTAAAAACAGAGTTTGTTAGTGATTACAAACCAGGTGTATCTTTATTTATAAAGCCTTGAATTCAGTTTTAGATTTGCTGTGACTATGATCACTAGGTGAATTTAAACGTTAATTTTTAATGGAAAATTGAGTGAGCTATTTGTTGTGATTACTATCGCAAATTGATGAATAATCCGTTCTTTTGGCCTCCATTATCGCGACGAATACACTCAATTAGATTTGATTAATGTGTTTTTTAATACTTAATTAACGGCGAGAAAATTAAGTGTTTTGCGTCAAAAGATGCTTTAGATTGAAGTGAGCACTGAAGACTTAAGTAACACTAACAGAGAGAATTTTCGAACAGCAGAGGACAGCTTCTGTATGTGAGGGAAAGTTTGTGTGGATGTGCCTGAGAGAAAAACTGCTCTCAGGCGTTGGAGAATTATTCGCTATGGAAGATCTGCTCGGTTTCTAATGACGTCATTTGTCTGATTTGGCGCCACAGGTAGTAGAAGATGCCAACCATCATCAACATACTTGGAATTGCGATGATAGGGTAGCTATATAGTGTGAGCTTACCAAGCTCCTCGTTAAACGCTGGTGTTCCTGCTGGGCTGGTAACAATCCATGTTGCTAAGAAATAGTTCATCGCTGAGGAAAAAGCAAAAGTACTCGCAAATAAGTAGTTTGAGGAGACTAAGCAACGTTCGAAGCCTTCGGTATTACCATTCTCATTCAAGCGCTGTTTGATTAATGACAGATTAAACACGCTGTCATTCAAAATCATCTTTTGCATGAATGGGTAACGAGTAAATGTTGAGCCTAGTACCGCTAAACCGATTAGGCCAGGAATCAGGGCTTCTTTAAAGGCCAACCAGCGCGTGTCTAGTTCTAATAGGCCTATACCACCGGTCAATAGGACGCTCACGAAGCCTAGCGCAGCGATAAAGTTAAACTTATTGTTGCGGATTAGGTCCATGCCACCGTACACGACAGGGAAGAGTAAAGCGACAACCAACGCCATGGTCGTCCCTAGGTGTTCATCACCGCTAAATTTCATCAAAATGAAGGACGGGATGAAAACGTTAAATAGGATTTCAAATAGGGGATTCGACTTTTTAGCCGTCGCGTTATTCATAATATCTTTCAGACTCTACTTTATTGACTGCTAACTACACGTTGCAAGGCAGTGTTCAACGCCAAGAAGCAAGTGTAAAGCGTTAACTGGTGAAGTTATGTAACGATATATTAACTAGCAGGGTTTCGATGCTCATTTGATAACGTTACTCGCTTAGCGTATTGAGTGCTAGTAGTAATTGTTTAGTACGACTGAAAAACGAAAAAGGCGCATGGATTTCTCCATGCGCCTTCTCTAAATTTGGTGGCCCCTCGCAGACTTGAACTGCGGACCAATCGATTATGAGTCGACTGCTCTAACCACTGAGCTAAGGGGCCGATAGGTGGATGATTATAGGGGAAGGGACGCTGGGTGTCTAGACACAATAAGGGGTAATTGCGCTTGCTTTTTAATCACTTAAACCGCATAAAACAAAAAAGGTGAGCTAGTGCTCACCTTTTTGCTAAATTGCTTACGAATTACTCGTCAAGGAAGCTGCGCAGGGTCTCTGAGCGGCTTGGGTGACGCAGTTTACGTAGAGCTTTCGCTTCGATCTGACGGATACGCTCACGCGTTACGTCGAACTGTTTACCCACTTCTTCTAGAGTGTGGTCAGTGTTCATATCGATACCGAAACGCATGCGTAATACTTTTGCTTCACGAGGAGTAAGACCTGCTAGCACGTCTTTAGTCGCCACTCGTAGGCTAGTCATTGTTGCTGAATCAACAGGCAGCTCTAGAGTAGTATCCTCAATGAAATCACCTAGATGCGAATCTTCGTCGTCACCAATTGGTGTCTCCATAGAGATAGGCTCTTTAGCGATTTTTAGTACTTTACGAATCTTATCTTCCGGCATTTGCATACGTTCTGCCAATTCTTCTGGAAGAGGCTCACGGCCCATCTCTTGAAGCATTTGGCGAGAAATACGGTTCAGCTTGTTGATCGTTTCGATCATATGCACTGGAATACGGATTGTACGCGCTTGGTCTGCGATAGAGCGAGTGATTGCCTGACGGATCCACCATGTCGCATAAGTTGAGAACTTATAACCACGGCGATATTCAAACTTATCTACTGCCTTCATTAGACCGATGTTACCTTCTTGGATCAGATCCAAGAACTGTAGACCGCGGTTGGTGTACTTTTTAGCAATCGAAATTACGAGACGTAAGTTCGCTTCAACCATCTCTTTCTTCGCACGACGAGCTTTCGCTTCACCGATAGACATACGACGGCTGATGTCTTTGATGTTTTGAACAGAAAGCGATGTTTCTTCTTCAATGATGTCTAGTTTTTGAATCGAACGACGAATGTCATCTTCGTAACGTTTGATTTTCTCTGCGTAAGGCTTGTCAGAGGCAAGTACTTCATCTAGCCAAGCTTCACTTGACTCATTACCAGTAAAGACGGCAATGAAAGACTTCTTAGGCATCTTGCCGTATTCAACAGCTTGACGCATGATCAGACGCTCTTGAGTACGTACACGATCCATAGAAGTGCGCAATTCGTTCACTAGGTGATCAAATTGTTTTGGTGTCAGACGGAATTCTTTAAAGACTTCTTGGACCAACTCATGTGACTTAGCCACCTGTGGGCTGTCGTAACCATATTCGTTGATAACCAGTTGAAGGTCTTGATAGCTATTACGAAGCGCAGTGAACTTCTCTAGAGCAAGTTCAGGGTCGATACCTGTATCTTCTTCCTCTTCCTCACTATCGTCATCTTCATCAACGTCTTCGTCGTCTTCATCTTCCAGATCTGCTTCAGAAAGCTCAGAACCGATGTGAGTCGCCGTTGGCGCTGTCGTTTCTTCTTCGTTTGGATCGACGAAGCCTGTGATTACGTCGGTAAGGCGAAGCTCTTCAGCTTGAACCTTGTCAAACTGTTCAAGAATATAAGGGATAGTGCCTGGGTATTCAGCTACAGAGCTTTGAACTTGGTTGATACCGTCTTCAATACGTTTCGCAATGTCGATCTCGCCTTCGCGAGTCAATAGCTCAACGGTACCCATTTCACGCATGTACATGCGCACTGGGTCAGTTGTACGGCCGATTTCACTTTCTACACTTGAAAGTGCCGCTGCAGCAGCTTCGGCAGCATCTTCATCAGTGATGTTGTTGTCATCATTCAGAGCAAGGTCATCAGCATCAGGAGCAGTTTCTACTACCTTAATACCCATGTCATTAATCATCTGAATAATATCTTCTACCTGTTCAGAATCGACGATTTCTTCAGGTAGGTGGTCATTTACTTCTGCGTAGGTCAGATAGCCTTGTTCCTTGCCCTTAATGACAAGTAATTTTAGCTGTGACTGCGGATTTTGGTCCATAGACGATATCCAACTTAAGATCTGGTGAAGGAATTTTAGTATGCGAAATGCAAACCACTAATATTAACAAATTTATTCATTGCTGACTAACTGAATTGGGTTACGCTTTTAAGTCTAGCATCAAGGCTAGCAGCTCCCGTTTTTCTTCGACTGATAAGCCGACACTTCTTTCTTTGGCCTGCAGGTTTTCAATTTGTTTTTCGATGCACTGAGACAATATCTTGTCCAATGAATCGATAAATACGTCTTCTTGATTGTCGTCGTCAAGTGGAATAACCCAACTTGCGAGACGAGACAGAAGTGCCTCATTGTTGCTACCACGCCATTGTTCTAATAACTGGCCTGTAGTCATATGGGGATGCGCTTGACATTTATCAACCACTTCCACGAATAAATTCAACCCCGGTAATGATAAATCTCTTACCGTTGAGAGGTCAGGTACCATTTCAGCATAGCTCGGATTTTGCAAAAGGAGAGCTATCACTTCACGCATTGGTGTGCGTTTAATCTCTTTATGAGGCTGAGCTCGCGTTTCTTGTTGGCCTTGTCGGTCAATTAGTTGCTGAAGCTGCCTTTCATCAACAAGCCCAAGTTTGCGTCCGAGAAGTTCTCTCAAGTATAGACGCAGGGTTCCACCTGGCACTTTATCGATGAGTGGAACGGCTAGCGTACTAAGCTTCGCCATTCCTTCTTTTGTTCGACTATCTACCTGCTGCATTAGCGAGGAGAACATAAAGTCAGAGAGAGGCATTGCATTTTGTACTTCAGTTTCAAATGCCTCTTTACCGTTTTGACGAATGAAGGAATCGGGATCCTCGCCATCCGGCAAAAACATAAATTTTAGTTGTCGGCCATCGTTTAGATACGGCAAAGCATTTTCCATGGCGCGCCATGCTGCATCTCGTCCCGCTCGGTCACCGTCGTAACAGCACACCACGGTGCTTGTTTGACGAAACAAGACCTGAAGGTGATCGCCTGTGGTCGATGTGCCAAGTGAGGCGACGGAGTAATCAACACCGTATTGAGCTAAGGCAACAACGTCCATATAGCCTTCAACAACCAAGACTTGTGGCGGCTCTCTATACGCCTGCAACACTTCATAAAGGCCGTACAGCTCTTTACCTTTATGGAAAATCGGTGTTTCGGGTGAGTTGAGATACTTAGGCGTGTCGTTACCAAGAACGCGTCCGCCAAACCCAATTACTCTTCCGCGCCTATCGCGGATTGGGAACATGATACGTCCTCTAAATCGGTCGTATCGGTTACCTTTGTCGTTCTCAATTAGCATACCGCCGGACACCAACATGTCTTGGGTAGCTTTCTGTTGACCGAAGTTCTTTCGAACACTGTCCCACTCGTCAGGCACATAACCAATGCCAAACTTTTGGACAATTTCTCCAGAGAGTCCACGAGCCTTTAAGTACTCTATAGCGGCTTTATTTGATGAAACTTTAAGCTGATCTCGGTAGTACTGTCCGATCGTGCCCATGAGATCGTACAAAGATCGTTTCTGCTCACTATTGGCTGTAGGCCCTTTGGAAAAATTGCCTGAGCTGCCATTACGTTGTTCACGAGGGACATCTAACCCAAGTGAAGCGGCCAGCTCTTCGATCGCCTCAACGAACTCAAGGCGTTCATATTCCATAAGAAAGTCAATCGCATTACCGTGTACACCACAGCCAAAACAATGATAGAACTGTTTCTCTTGGCTAACACTAAATGACGGTGTTTTCTCGTTATGGAAAGGGCAGCAAGCACCGTAGTTCTTACCTTGTTTTTTCAGTTTTACGCGCGCATCAATGATGTCGACTATATCGAGACGAGCCAACAGATCATCAATAAAGCTACGAGGGATAATTCCTGCCATAAAACCTTTTTACGAGAGTGAGATACAAACAAGCCGTGCGTTCCAAAGGATAGCACGGCTTGCTGCAATTTGATTGGGAGATTAAGCGAGTTTAGCGCGAACTAGACCACTTACTTTACCCATATCTGCACGGCCTTGAATTTGTGGCTTAAGCACACCCATTACCTTACCCATGTCTTGCATGCCCGCAGCACCAGATTCGGTAATCGCACTTTCAATCAGTGCAGATACTTCCTCGTCAGTCAGCGGTTGAGGCATAAAGTCCTCAAGTACGGCAATTTCAGCTTGCTCAGCTTCAGCAAGGTCTTGACGACCAGCTGCTTCAAATTGCGTAACAGAGTCGCGACGTTGTTTAACCATTTTAGTCAGCACAGCAAGAATGTCGTCTTCGCCCAGAGTAATCTGTTCGTCAACTTCACGTTGCTTAATGGCGGCTAAAGCTAAACGAATAGTGCCAAGGCGCGGTTTGTCCTTGGCTTTCATCGCTAGTTTTTGCTCGTCTTTGAGTTTATCAATCAGAGCCATAACTTAAATCCTATTGGACCTAGTTATTAGTACAGGCGAACGCGACGAGCGTTTTCGCGAGCTAGCTTCTTAGCGTGACGCTTTTGAGCTGCTGCTTTAGCGCGTTTGCGAACTGTAGTTGGTTTTTCATAGTGCTCACGACGACGCACTTCAGAAAGGATACCTGCTTTTTCGCAAGAGCGCTTGAAACGACGTAGTGCAACGTCGAACGGTTCGTTTTCACGTACTTTAACTACTGGCATATGCCTTTCACCTCAGGGGTTAACTATTCATTAATGCTGGCGCTTGTTTGTTAGGTCTAAGACGTTCCTATCGAAGTTCTTAGTTCTAAGCGATAAACCAGCTAGATCAAAAATGGTGCGGAATTTTAATCCGATCAGATGGGCTTTGTAAAGTACTTTGTCGTCTATCTCTTGTACAAAATTTGTTTGAGAGCCAATGACGAGGTAATATTGCGCCAATTTCGAAATATGTCGAGAACAATATGCGCATTTTAGGTATTGAAACCTCTTGTGATGAAACTGGCATCGCAATCTATGACGATGAGAAAGGATTGCTTTCGCATCAACTATATAGCCAAGTGAAACTGCACGCCGATTATGGTGGTGTGGTTCCTGAACTGGCGTCTCGTGATCATGTTAAAAAAACGATCCCGTTGATCAAAACTGCATTAGCGGAAGCGAATTTAACGCCAAAAGATATTGATGGTGTCGCGTATACCGCCGGTCCGGGTCTGGTTGGTGCACTGTTAGTGGGTACTACGATTGGTCGAAGCATGGCGTACGCGTGGGGAGTTCCGGCTATTCCTGTACATCATATGGAAGGTCATCTGCTTGCCCCAATGTTAGAGGACAACCCACCGCCATTTCCATTTATTGCGCTTTTGGTCTCTGGTGGCCACAGTATGATCGTTGAAGTAAAAGGCATTGGTGAATATCAGATCCTTGGTGAGTCTATTGACGATGCTGCGGGTGAAGCCTTTGATAAAACCGCTAAATTGATGGGGTTGGATTATCCAGGCGGACCTTTGTTGTCTAAATTAGCTGACAAAGGCACACCGGGCCGATTTAAGTTCCCGCGTCCAATGACGGATCGCCCAGGTTTGGATATGAGTTTCTCTGGTTTGAAGACTTTTGCTGCGAATACAATCGCGGCCAATGATGATAGTGAACAAACCCGTGCAGATATCGCTTATGCATTCCAAGAAGCGGTGTGCGATACATTGGCCATTAAATGTAAGCGTGCTCTAAAACAAACTGGCATGAAGCGCATTGTTATTGCTGGTGGTGTGAGTGCTAACAAATTCTTGCGTCAAGAGCTTGAAACTCTCGCGAACAAAATTGGAGGCGAAGTCTATTATCCTCGTACTGAATTTTGTACCGATAATGGTGCCATGATAGCTTATGCTGGTATGCAGCGACTGAAAAATGGTGAAGCCGCTGAGCTGTCAGTAGAGGCTACGCCACGTTGGCCAATTGACCAACTAAAGCCGATTAAAGCATAAAGAAAAGGTCACTTAGGTGGCCTTTTTTAACGACATATTTTAACAAAACAGCGAAAGTCTGTGACTTACTATCTGTGTTAACCTGTTAAAAAACATAGGGAATGAACGAATATGAAACAATTCAAGGTTGATGGCCAAACCATGGCATATCAAGATGTGGGTCAAGGACCAGTAGTTCTTTTTGGTCACAGCTATTTGTGGGACAGTGCGATGTGGCAACCTCAAGTAGAAGCGCTAAGCCAACACTATCGCTGCATTGTTCCAGACCTTTGGGCACATGGCGAGTCCGAGGCAGCGCCAACTTCGATGTCGAATCTTAAAGATTACGCGCAACATCTCTTGGCGTTAATGGATGAGCTTGAAATTGAGGAGTTTTCTATCGTTGGTTTGTCCGTTGGCGGGATGTGGGGCGCAGAGCTAACCGCATTAGCACCAGCGAGAGTCAAGAGCTTAGTCCTTATGGACACGTTTGTAGGTCTAGAGCCTGAAGTTGCTCATGCTAAATATTTCGCCATGCTAGCAACGATCACCGAGCTTAAAGCCGTACCAGCACCAATTGTTGAAGCAGTGGTGCCACTGTTCTTTGCCAATAATGCCAAACAGGTTAATGCTGAGCTTGTAGATGGTTTTGAAACTAAGTTGTCTGCATTAAGCGGTGACAGAGCGGTTGAAGTTGCACGGATTGGTCGTATGGTCTTCGGTCGACGTGATTTGTGCGATGAAATTGAGAAATTCGCGCTACCTGCTCTAGTCGCAGTCGGAGCAGAAGATAAGCCACGTCCGGTACTTGAATCGTATTTGATGAATGATCTGATTTCTGGCAGTGCGATCAACGTGATCCCAGAAGCCGGTCATATCAGTAATTTAGAGCAGCCAGAATACGTGACTGCCATGCTGACAGAGTTCTTAGCTCAGCATAGCTAGCAGTAATAGCTATCCATGCTCGAATAGTATTTAGTGGTGCCAGTTGGCGCCACTTTTTGATTTTTAGTTACTGAAAACTAAGTGATTTTTTTCTTACCAAGCTTGGGTTCACTTCCATCAAACAGTCGGCGAATGTTCTGGTGATGCCTTAGTAAAATAAGACAGCTCAACATAGCAACAGGAAGCGTAAAGAGTGGTCTTGCCATCCAAGTGTAAACTGGTGCAAGCAAAACAGTGACTATGGCCGCTAAGGACGAATAACGAAAGATCACAGCAACCAGTAGCCAAGTGCCAGTGATAAGTCCGGTGAGATCCCAGCCGATAGGTGCAATCGCGCCAAGTGCGGTCGCGACTCCTTTTCCGCCTTTAAAGTGAAAGAAAATAGGGTACATGTGCCCAAGACACGCAGCAATCGCAATGACACCAAGAATGACAGGGTCTATCCCCAGATAGTAGCCACTCCAAACCGGAATCGTACCTTTGAGCATATCGCACAATAGCACGCCCACCGCAGCCCCTTTGCCTCCAATACGAAGTACATTGGTAGCGCCTGGGTTATTTGAGCCTACTGTTCTTGGATCAGGTAATCGCAGCAAACGACAGATCAGCACTGCACTTGAGACTGAACCAAGTAAGTAAGCTGCGATGATCATAGCAAACGCTAACGGGGTCATTAGGCACCTTTTCGCAAGAAATTATCTAAGGGGACTGATATCATATCGAAAATAGTACGTTTTTTCCCGACAAATGGGTATCCGACCTCTAATAAAGGACAAATCATGGCATTGGATAAAGTATTTATAGAACAGCTTGAAGTCATTACTACTATTGGTGTTTATGACTGGGAACAAAAAATAAAACAAAAGCTTATATTAGATATTGAGATGGCTCACGACAATGCTCCAGCTGGAAAAAGCGACGATGTCATTGATGCATTAGATTACTCAAAGGTGAGCGAAGCCGTACTCAACCATATTGAAAATGGTCGTTTTCTGCTGGTAGAAAGAGTTGCTGAAGAAATTGCTGAGTTAATTCAAACTCAATTTTCAGTGCCTTGGGTGAAAATTCGTTTAGCGAAACCGGGTGCAGTACCACAGGCCAAAAGTGTTGGTGTTGTCATCGAAAGAGGCGAGGCATGATTACTGCCTTTATTGGTGTGGGCTCTAATGTGGATCGTGAAAAACACATTCGCGCTGCGTGCCAAGAGCTATCGCTCATCGCTAGTAACTTAAAGATGTCACCGGTGTATGCTTGTGAATCTTTTGGTTTCTCTGGTAATGATTTCTACAACATGGTGGTTCGTTTAGATACATCGCTGAACTTGGTTGAGTTTAGTGCAGCTCTGAAAGAGATCGAAGTAAAGTGGGGGCGAGATATTGACGCGGCTAAGTTTCAAAATCGCACCATAGATCTCGATATCCTGTTGTTTGGAAATGAAATCTCACAAAAAAAACCGCTTGTTCCACGTGAAGACATTTTTAAATATTCATTTGTAACACAACCTCTGTATGATCTTGCTCCAGATTTGGTCATTCCAAATGATGAGCGCTCACTCTGTCAGATCTTAGCGGCGATTCCAGCTCCTGTGGCTTTAAGAAGAATCGATTTTCAATTTTAGTTGGTAGTTAATAATGAGTTACTTTGAAGCCTTTATATTGGCGCTAATTCAGGGGCTTACTGAGTTTTTGCCTATCTCAAGTTCGGCTCACCTGATTTTACCTTCAGCGGTTTTAGGATGGGAAGATCAAGGCTTAGCCTTTGATGTGGCGGTACACGTAGGTACGTTAGCTGCGGTGGTTATCTATTTTCGTAAGGAAGTAGTTACCTTGTTTGGCGCGCTATTTGGCTCTATTTTCAAAGGGGAGCGCAGCAAAGAGGCTAAGCTGGCTTGGATGATTGTCCTAGCAACGATTCCAGCGTGTATCTTTGGTTTGTTGATGAAGGACATTGTGGAGTTGTATTTGCGCAGTGCTTATGTGATTGCGACAACGACAATTGTGTTCGGCTTGCTGCTTTGGTGGGTGGATAAAAACTCCAAGTTAGCAGACGATGAATACCAAGCGGGTTGGAAGAAAGCGTTATTTATTGGCTTAGCACAAGCTTTGGCGATCATACCTGGTACTTCTCGCTCTGGTGCAACCATCACCGCGGCGCTGTATCTCGGATTTACTCGCGAAGCGGCAGCGCGTTTCTCGTTTCTGATGTCTATTCCAATCATCACTTTAGCTGGTGCTTACCTTGGTCTAAAACTGGTGACAGGCTCTGAGCCCATTCATGTTGGTTTCCTGCTAACTGGCATCATTGTGTCTTTTATTAGCGCATACATTTGTATTCACTTTTTCCTAAAACTGATCTCAAGAATGGGTATGACACCATTTGTGATCTATCGATTGATTTTAGGTGTGGGCTTATTTGCGTTTCTACTGATGAGCTAAGACGATAAAGCCTAAGCCTTAGAGCTTAGGCTTTGTTCTACGGCTTTAACACGACGCTTATCCAGTTCTTCTTTAATCGCTTGTCCTTTAAAACCATCTGCTATGATGTTTTGTACTTCCACGCTGATTGCTGCTTGGTAAGCTTGCATGAAACGTTCAGCTTGTGGATACGGGGTACTCTCCAGTCCTTTTCGTCCTTTATGGTCAGCTTCACAACACACCAAGACTTGCTGTAATTTCTCGGGTTTACGCCACACATCGAGTTGACCAAAAATCTTAATGAAGGTTGCAGGCCTTAGCTCGGCCGCGCGATGAACGTTGGAGTGCTGAGCACAAACCGCAACCGCCAAATCACGATACTCATTCGGTACACGTATACGACTACAAAGAGACTTTATAGCTTTTTGCCCAGTGTGTGTATGAAGCTTATGGCTTGGCCACTCTTCTGTTGGCGTTAGCGCTTTTCCGAGGTCGTGGACTTGAGCGGCAAAACGGACGATTGGCGATGTGCTGAGTAAGGCGGCTTGCTGCGCAACCATCAGAGTATGTATGCCTGTGTCTATCTCGGGATGCCACTTTTCAGGTTGCGGAACACCAAACAACGCGTCTAATTCAGGCAAAACAACCGCAAGAGCATCGCAGGAGCGAAGTACATCTAAAAACACCTCTGGATGACGAGTGGTCAGTGATTTGTGCCACTCTTGCCACACCCGCTCGGCGGTTAAGTGTTGCAATTCTCCATCGTTAACGATTGATTTCATTAAATCCATGGTTTCTGGAGCGACCGTAAACCCTAGATGGCTAAGCTTGGCGGCGAAACGAGCGACACGTAATACTCTAAGCGGATCTTCAACGAATGCCGGTGATACATGACGTAGTACTTTATCTTTTAAGTCTTGTTGTCCGTTGTAGGGGTCAATAATACGCCCTGAATCATCTTGTGCCATGGCGTTGATGGTAAGGTCACGGCGCATTAAGTCCTGCTCTAGAGTGACATCGGGCGATGAAAAGCATTCGAAACCAGTGTAGCCTTTACCAGCTTTGCGCTCAGTGCGAGCGAGTGCATGCTCCTGTTTCGATTTAGGATGTAAGAAGACGGGAAACTCTTTGCCTACAGCTTGAAAGCCGTCAGCCAACATTTGCTCAGGAGTTGCACCAACCACGACCCAATCTTTATCGTAGACCTCAAGTTTTAGTAATTGGTCGCGCACTGCGCCCCCAACAAGATAGACTTGCAAATTGGCTCCCCTTTTTCGTACTTAGCCGTTGGCATTCATCTAGCTCAATGGTACTTTGCTTTGACTGATATTGTAAGGTTGAATGGATGTATAAGGATTATTTTGGCTTTTACGAGGTGCCTTTTTCAATAGTACCAAGCTCTCGTTATTTATTCTTGAGTCAGCGACATCGAGAAGCAATGCAGCATCTTCAAACCGGTCTCGGACAAGGTGGTGGATTTGCCATGTTAACGGGGGAAGTTGGGACGGGAAAAACCACTGTAGCCAAAGCTATGTTAGCGTCACTGGATGATAAAACAGCATCTGGATTGATCCTAAATCCAACCTTTTCGAGTCAAGATCTGCTTGAAGCTATTTGCGATGAGTTTTCTCTTAGTTACCCTGAAAAGGCCTCCTTAAAACAGCTCAGTCAAGCCATATACCAGTATCTTATCGATAATGACCAACAAGGTATTAATACGCTGCTTGTAATCGATGAAGCGCAGCATCTCTCTGCGGAAGTTCTTGAGCAGTTGCGACTGTTGACTAATCTTGAAACGGATGATCATAAGTTACTGAAAGTGTTGTTGATTGGTCAACCTGAGTTGCAAGACAAACTGCGTACAACCCAATTACGTCAATTGGCCCAACGAATCACCGGACGTTATCACTTATTGCCGCTTACGGAAGGGGAGACTCGCCAATATATAGAGTTTCGTTTGTCGACGGCTGGCGGTGACACTTCGCTGTTTTCGAAGGGGGCTATCGCTGTGATGAATAAAGCCAGTCAGGGTATTCCGCGTTTGATTAACCTCATCGGTGATAAAGCGTTGCAGTATGCTTATCACTCAGGCGAGAAACAAGTATCTAAGTCCTTGGCACAAAGCGCTTGTGAGGACATTCTTTCGTTCCAAGCTCCTGGTGTAGGACATTCGGTGCAAAATACAAGTGGTGGTTTGTCAGAGTTATTGTCGACGTATGCAATGCCTGCGCTACTAGGTATTGCGATTGCAGGGGGGCTGTACTGGAAAGGCGCCGAAGGATTAGCGTGGTTGTCATCATTATCAAACCAACAGCTTGTTGCTGAGCCAGTCAGTACCTCAAACACTCCCTCCCAAGAAGTGATATTACCTGTTAACAATGTTGCAGAACCTTATCCTAAAGAGCTACTGCAAGATTTGTTTAAACGAAAAGATAAAATATCGGCGATTCAAGAGCTTTACGCGGTTTGGGGCTATAAAGCAGGCGTACTTGATGGCATGTGCGAAGAGTCACCGAGCAGTAGTTTTGAGTGCCAAAAGTATTTAGGTACCTTGTCTCAGATAGAACAACAGAACCTGCCCGTTGTGATGTCTCTGTATTTGGATGGACAACAAAGCTATGTGGTGCTGTATCAAGTTTCAGACGACCAAGTGCAAGTACTGAATGGTCAGCAACGTATCTCTTTGCCGAAGTCATGGCTTGAGCAGTTATGGACTGGTGAATACTACTCTATCTGGCAACGTGAACTGCAAACGACGCTCCGATTAAATCAACAGGGAGCGCAAGTTCGGTTATTGGATGAAAAACTGTCAAAAGTGCTTGGAGGTACACCTTCTGGTAGCGATATTTTCGATGAAGCACTAAAGCGCAAAGTGGAAATCTTTCAGCGTTGGCAGAATATTGATGTTGATGGCATAGCTGGGCGTAATACGTTACGTAAATTGGAGCTGTTAACCCAGAATAACCCTCCTTCTATCGAAGCTAAACAGAACCAAGAGGGGTCACTATGAAGTCTCTAATCTGGAGTAGTTTGGTCCTCGTATCTATCGGTGCAATGGCCTCTCAGAATGCACCTGAGGACTCACAACAACTAAGCAAACCATATTCTATTTTGGCATACCCTGATTTTTCGGAGCTTAAACCGTTGCCGCAAGTAAGCGTGCCCGTTACTACGACTCAGGTCACTCAAGTCGCAAACACAACGAGTGCCAGTTCACCTATTGACGTTGTGCCAGATACCAACACAGTTTCAGAACAGCCTTTTGATTTAGAGAACTTAGATCTGAGTGGTTTAGACCCTGAGATTGCTCGCAAGGTTGCATCTGCCATCAATAAGACAGAACCTTCTTTAATACCAAGTAATTCAGATCATATTGCTCTAGAAGATAATCAAGCTCGTTATCGTGGACGTCTGCCTGCCTTGAACTTACAAACTCATATGTATTCGTCTGACGCTCAGCGACGTTGGGTCAAAATCAACGGTCAGGAGTTAAAAGAGGGGGATAGGCTGAATAACATCCAACTACTCGCTATAGAACCTCAGTTTATTACGATTCGCTTTGATAACGATATCATTGATATTCCTGCTCTATATGAATGGGGTGGATAAAAAACGGGACGCTAAAGTAGCATCCCGTTTTCTTAGTCATTGAGCGTATCTAGTTTATAGCTGAGACTTCGCCTGTACTGGTTCGGTAGCAACTAGCTCAAACTGCTGATAAGGGAACAGATACTCCGCTTCGGTTTTTACTTGCTGAGCTTTACTCGTATCTCCTATTCCTTGGTAAGCCAATATGAGATTACGATAAAAGGCAGGACGTGGCTTGTGACGGATAATATCCACAGACCAGTCAATATAGGGTTGAATAAGCGTTTTATCGCCAGTGCGTAACCCGAGCTTTAGATAAGTGCTATAGACATCCCAGTCATAACGATCTTGCCATGCCATGGGGTTACTGACTTTCTCTAAGATGGTGGCGTCGACTGGGTCAGATTTTTCAAACCTGTTTAATACATAATTGGTATGCAAAGACGCAACCATATAGGTGGTAACCAAAATTGGTATCAAAAGAGACATCACTCGTGTCAGTGTCTTAGTTACACCGGATAAAGAAGCTTGTTTTAATCGAGGCGTACGTTGATCTACCCAATAAATCAGGATGATAAAGGTAATCCAGTGTATCAATGAATGATAAAACGGATACTCCAATTGACTGTGCAGAACAATGGGTAGGAATAGAGCGAATATAGCCAAGCGTGTCCCAGGTTTAGCGGTGTAAATTCGGCTTAGGACGAAAAGAGCCGCGAGCAAAATGCCTAGAATCGGCAGCAATCCCCCCTCAATTCCCCAAAACAACAATTCGTTCTGTGGGTGATCTAGAGCAGGTACCCCAGCAGAAAAATGG
Organism: Vibrio mediterranei; assembly: GCF_013364395.1. Lineage (NCBI taxonomy): Bacteria > Pseudomonadati > Pseudomonadota > Gammaproteobacteria > Vibrionales > Vibrionaceae > Vibrio > Vibrio mediterranei. The sequence goes on from NZ_JABXGK010000001.1 coordinate 323,884, forward strand.
TTGTTGAGCTGGTGCTGTCGAGCCGTATACACCATGTACTCAGGTTCAAATTTTCCTAATCCATAGCCAGTAAATGGCTTCTCGATCAGCATATCTATGGACTGGCTGTAAATCGTTGCACGAATGTCGGTAAAGCTGGCTTTTTGTTCGATAAGATTTTGGCTACTGGTGTTCCCAAACCCAAGAAAAAGTCCTAATGCTACGCCAGCTAAACTAGCAAAAGTCCAGCCTCGAAAGCGCTTCCTAGTCGAGTGTCGGTACAGATAAGGGATAAGCAGCAATGTTCCGATTAGTGCACCTAGCCAGCCGGTTCTTGAGCCTAAAACGACAATTAGAGGTAAGGTAATTACGGGTGTTAAATATAAGATGGAGACATCGCTGATGTGCCAATTATATTTATGTCGTTGACGTGCGAGCAGATAACCAGATAGAACCAGAGCGGTAGCGAGAAAGCTCGCCATCACATTAGGCTGTTGGAAGATGCCGTAGGGCCGGTTAATGACTACGTCATATCCCATGAAATTATCATCGGACAGCAAGAAATACTGGCCATAGCCAATCGCAGACTCAATCAGAGCCGCTAGGACAACTAACCACAGAAACCGTTGTTTCTGCTTATTGGTGAACTGAAACTGCTGCAAAACAATGAACAACAACATGCCACTCCACAGAGCAATAAAGCGAGGAGCGACGGAAATTATGTCGGGCTTGCTGTAGAACAGTGGAGTACTTAACAGAATACAAGATAGCAACAAACCAATAGTAAGTTTGCTGTAACGCAATAATTGGTTGCTACCGAGTTGATAAAGCCCAATAGCTAAAGCGACGCTAAATGCAATCCATGCTGTGTTATTGAAGGTAAGTGCAAGCCCTAAGCCGCCTGGATTTGGCCAGAAAACATGTGTCGCGATGAGATAAAGCATCGCCATAGCGGCCATGAATTTTCGATTGAGCGGGGGACGAACTCGGTTTTCAGCCAGTTCTGTACCGTTGGTATGAATAATTGCCATGCTTGCTACTAGTTAATGAACAAGAAAGAGAGTGACGTAACCATACGTCACTCTTCTAAGATGCCCTAATTTAACCTTTTAGCATAGGTTTTAGGAAGCGTGCTGTGTGAGAACCTTCGACTTGAGACACATTTTCTGGGGTGCCTTGAGCGATAATTTCTCCTCCTCCTTGTCCACCTTCTGGCCCTAAATCGATGATCCAGTCAGAAGTTTTAATGACATCAAGGTTGTGCTCGATAACCACGACGGTATTGCCATGGTCACGCAGACGATGAAGAACGGACAAGAGTAGCTCTATATCGTGGAAGTGCAGACCGGTTGTTGGCTCATCTAAAATATAGAGTGTTTTACCCGTATCACGTTTAGAGAGTTCTCTAGCCAGTTTAACCCGCTGAGCTTCACCACCTGAAAGTGTCGTCGCAGCTTGACCGAGACGAATGTACGAAAGACCTACGTCCATTAAGGTTTGTAGTTTTCTAGCAATTACAGGAACCGGATCGAAGAACTCACGAGCATCTTCTACAGTCATTTGTAGCACTTCATCAATGGTCTTGCCTTTGTAGCGAACTTCTAACGTTTCACGGTTATAACGCTTCCCTTTACATACGTCACAAGGCACGTATACATCAGGTAAAAAGTGCATCTCTACTTTGATAACGCCGTCACCTTGACATGCTTCACAGCGGCCGCCGCGAACATTGAAGCTAAAGCGACCAGGTTTGTAGCCACGAGAGCGTGACTCTTGAGTGCCTGCAAACAGTTCGCGAATGGGGGTGAAGATACCAGTATAAGTAGCAGGGTTAGAGCGGGGTGTACGACCTATTGGACTTTGGTCAATATCGATCACTTTATCGAAATGCTCTAAACCTTCAATCTTCTTATAAGGGGATGGTTCGGCAGTTGTCGCTCCATTGAGCTGAGTGTGCGCTATCTTAAAGAAGGTATCATTAATCAGGGTGGATTTACCTGAACCGGAAACACCAGTAATACAGCTAAATAGACCAACTGGAATAGTTAAATCGACATTCTTAAGGTTATTGCCTGTTGCACCTTGCAGCTTCACCACCTTCTTAGCATCCATTGGTGTACGCTGTTGAGGAATCGCGATTTCTCGTTTCCCGCTTAGGTACTGACCGGTTAGTGATTCTTCTGATTGGATAATGTCCTCAATAGTACCTTCAGCTACTACAGAACCACCATGTACGCCTGCACCAGGGCCAATATCAATGACATGGTCTGCCGTTCGGATAGCGTCTTCGTCGTGTTCAACAACCAATACGGTGTTACCTAGGTCTCTTAAGTGCGTTAGCGTATTGAGAAGACGTTCATTATCGCGCTGGTGGAGACCAATAGAAGGCTCATCGAGAACGTACATTACCCCGACTAGACCCGCTCCAATTTGACTTGCCAAGCGGATACGCTGCGCTTCCCCGCCTGAAAGCGTTTCGGCACTGCGTGACAGGTTTAGGTAGTTAAGGCCGACATTAACGAGGAAGTGCAGACGATCATTGATCTCTTTCATGACCTTCTCTGCTATTTGGGCACGTTGTCCCTCAAGCTCTAATGATCGGAAAAAGTCCATGGCACCACTAATGCTCATTTCGACAATTTCTGGCAATGTGGTATCAGCAATAAAGACATTACGAGCTTCTTCACGCAGACGAGTACCGCCACAAGAGCCACAGGATTTTGTCGAGATATACTTCGCGAGGTCTTCACGCACTGAGTTAGATTCAGTATCACGATAACGACGCTCAAGGGTATTTAGGATCCCTTCAAATGGATGGCGTTTCACGCGGATATCACCGCGATCGTTAACGTAGTTAAATTCCACCTCTGTGCGACCTGAGCCTGTAAGTACCACATCTTTGATCTTTTTGGGCAGATATTTAAAGGGCGCGTATAAGTCAAAGTCGTAGTGCTTGGCCAGTGAGGTCAGCATTTGGAAGTAGTAATAGTTCTTCTGATCCCAACCGCGAATCGCACCTTCAGCAATGCTCAGATCTTCATCCATCACGACTCGTGCTGGATCGAAGTATTGCTGGACTCCTAAACCATCACACGTGTGGCAGGCACCTGCAGGATTGTTAAACGAAAACAGGCGAGGCTCAAGCTCTTGCAAGCTATAACCACAGTAAGGGCAAGCAAAATTGGCAGAAAAGATGATGTCCTCTTTTTCTGGTTCATCCATCCAAGCAACACCGACGATGCCACCTGAGAGTTCAAGCGCGGTTTCAAAAGATTCGGCAAGACGCTGCTGTAAGTTATCTCGAACTTTAAAGCGGTCGACAACCACCTCAATGGTGTGCTTTTTATGCAACTCAAGTGTCGGTGGATCTGAAAGATCGCAGGTTTCTCCGTCAATACGGGCGCGAATAAAACCTTGAGCTGAGAGGTTTTCTAGAGTTTTAACATGCTCACCTTTACGCTCCTTAACAATTGGAGCTAGTAACATCATTTTAGAGCCTTCCGGTAGCTCTAGAACTTTATCAACCATTTGGCTAACGGTTTGTGCGGCTAATGGTGTTTTGTGTTCTGGGCAGCGTGGCTCGCCCACTCGAGCATACAGCAAGCGCAAGTAGTCATAGACTTCTGTGATGGTACCTACAGTTGAGCGAGGGTTATGCGAGGTGGACTTTTGCTCAATAGATATGGCTGGAGACAAGCCTTCGATGTGGTCAACATCAGGCTTCTCCATCAAGGATAAAAACTGTCTTGCATAAGCGGATAAGGATTCCACATAACGACGTTGCCCCTCTGCGTACAGAGTATCAAAGGCAAGTGAAGACTTACCTGAGCCCGAAAGGCCAGTGATAACGGTCAGTTTGTCGCGAGGAATTGTCAGATTGACGTTTTTTAGGTTATGGGTTCGAGCACCCCTAACTTCGATCTTATCCATTGTTGCCACTCATGTAATACTTAGTGTGACAAGTATTACATAGTGTGAAGTTTGTGCAAAGAAATACTGGATAAAAAAACAGGTCCATAAACGTAAAAAGCGCCACTTCTCGATGAAAGTGGCGCTACGGCTTACCGTTTATTCTTTGAGCTCAAGGCTTACGCTTTCTTCGTAGCGTGTTTGCCAAGCTCTGCAGTTTTCTCATCTTTTAGGTAAAGATTCTCAAAGCAGTAGTTCGTTGCTTCGATATAGCCTTCTACGCTGCCGCAGTCAAAACGTTGACCTTTAAATTTGTAGGCCAAAACGCAGCCAGCTTTTGCTTGTTTAAGCAAGGCGTCAGTGATTTGGATTTCACCGCCTTTGCCAGGTTCTGTCTGTTCAATTAGCTCGAAAATATCTGGAGTCAGAATATAACGACCAATGATCGCTAGGTTGCTAGGCGCTGTGCCTTGCTCCGGCTTTTCAACCATATCATCTACACGGAAAAGATCGTCTTTAATCATTTCGCCAGAGATAACACCGTATTTGTGCGTTTCATCTTCAGGAACTTCTTGAACCGCAACGATTGAGCAGCGGAACTGCTTGTAGAGCGCGACCATTTGAGCCAGTACACCTTGATCTTCGTTAACACAAAGGTCGTCCGCTAGAACGACGGCAAATGGTTCGTCACCTACAAGCTCACGACCAGTCAAAATTGCATGGCCGAGGCCCTTCATTTCACGTTGGCGAATGTAGGTGAATTGTGCTGAATCAATGATGTCGCGAATATCAACAAGAAGCTCTTCTTTATTAGTGCCACTAATTTGGTGTTCAAGCTCGTAGTTTTTATCGAAGTGATCCATGATGGAGTGTTTACCACGACCTGTAACAATACACATTCCGTCCATTCCCGCTTGAATGGCTTCTTCCACACCGTATTCAATCAGTGGTTTGTTAACCACTGGCATCATTTCTTTAGGCATAGATTTTGTGGCGGGTAGGAAGCGAGTTCCGTAACCAGCTGCCGGGAATAGGCACTTCTTGATCATGATAAAACCCTTTATCTTTATTCGTTTTAATTTGTTGCCACTGACGGGCGATTGGACCTAAGTCTACATAGTATCGTTAGTTTATGACAGTAGAAATGTGTCAGAGTTCGCTCTGTTTTGCGGTGAAAACTCATAGCGAACTCTCTACTTAGAAGAACGTGTATTGTTTATATTGTTAGGAGAGAAGGTTTTGATTAGCCCAAGCTATCGCTTGTAGGCGGTTTTTTACCGAAAGTTTTCTAAATACCTGATAAAGATGGGATTTTACTGTGGATTCAGTAATAAATAGGTCTTCAGATATTTGTAAGTTGCTGGCTCCCGATTGCAGACACCGCAGAATCTCGATTTCTCTGGCTGTCAAATCCACCACAGTGGGAGAGGTGTTTGCTGAGACCACATGGCGATAGTGATGTAACAGTTGGCTGGTTACCTCTCGAGGTAGCCAGTTTTTGCCGTTAATGATTTCTCCTAAACCAATCACGATTTTCTTAGCGTCTTCGTGGCTGTAAAAGAGCCCTTTGATATGACCATATCTAAGGATCTCCTCGGTCGTTAGCCGATGCGGAACATTGATCAGTACGGTCTCAAAATTTTTGCTTGCTAAAGGCAGGTTTAACACTTGTTGGAAAAGATCTAAGGATTCTTCGTAATCAAAGAGCAAAATACGATTACGAGAACCGGAGGTGGTTGAAAGTAGATCCTGAGGAGTGATGGCTTCAATAGCATTAATACTTAGATGGGATAAGCGCTTTACCCTTTTGGTAACTGAGTCCTCTTGATTAAGAGTGACATGTTGAATGACGCGTTGGTAATTATTTCTTCTCATAGCACACTTTTACTGGTGGTTTTTATGCATGTTGACGAGTATGTAGTTTATGTTCTAGTGATAAAAAAGTAGTTTGAGAGTGACTTAAAACTATCTAAGTAATTGATATAAATATAAAGTTTATCATTGTTTGCTTCGCTCGTAATAACGAGGGGAAAGGGGTTATTTTGGTATCCTCAGGATAAGCGCTGTTGCGGTACCAGTGGTTCGTGTTATCCTACTGGGCTAATTTGAAACACACTGTGGTTACGGAGCAAAACATGGCAAGCCGTGGAGTAAACAAAGTCATTCTAGTGGGTAACTTAGGTAACGACCCAGAAATTCGTTACATGCCAAACGGCGGTGCCGTGGCGAATATTACAATCGCAACCTCTGAATCTTGGCGTGATAAAGCGACAGGCGAGCAGCGTGAAAAAACTGAGTGGCACCGCGTTGCTCTGTTTGGCAAGCTAGCGGAAGTTGCTGGTGAATATCTGCGTAAGGGCTCTCAAGTTTATATTGAAGGTCAACTGCAAACTCGTAAGTGGCAAGATCAAAGTGGTCAAGACCGCTACACAACGGAAGTTGTTGTTCAAGGCTTCAACGGCGTGATGCAAATGCTAGGTGGCCGCCAAGGTGGTGGTGCTCCTATGCAGGGTGGTATGCAAGGCGGCATGAACCAAGGTGGTGGCATGCAGCAGCAAGCTCCTCAACAACAGGGTTGGGGACAGCCTCAACAACCTGTACAACAACCAGCTCAGCAAAAACCTGCTCAACAGCAGCCGCAGTACAATGAGCCACCAATGGACTTCGATGACGATATCCCGTTTTAATCAGTGCTGAATATCAAGTCAAATTAAGTTCTATTTGATTATTGCATAGAAAAGCCGCGATGAATTCGCGGTTTTTTTTGTTTCTTAGAGACAACGCATTGCTTGTTGCTTAACGGGTTATAGTAAATTTGATATAACAAACAGTTAACGCGATAGCTTATTTTATATAATGTACGCATGAATCTCTCTTGTTGCATCAACGAGTTGAGTTCGGACGATAAACGTTAATGACATCATCGGTTCAAAAAGGACTTTAGTACCTATGAGGCAAACTCCCACCCTCAAACTGAGCACTCGCTTAGTGGCTTTTGTGACAGTAATTGTCATGAGTGCCGTATTTATTCTGTTTGTTGGCGGAACACTATCCATTAAAAGGATGGGCCAAGAGTACCTCAATCACCACTTGGCTGGCATTGTTCGAGTTATCGATAAAGAATTAGAAGACCCCGATGCAGCCTATATGATGCAGCGTTGGATGCCTAAGATGCTGCAAGCCAGTAATATCATTGAGATGCAGCTGACCTCTTCAGCTGGTGTGGTATACCGATACAAAAACACCTCTCCAACTATAGATCGCACCATTGTGTATCGAGAAGGTTTTGATTTAGAGCGTAATGATGGCTATCGCGTCGAATTTACCGCGCTGCCCCCTTATTTGGATGTTCGTTATTCCATTGAAGCCATGTGGTCGGTCACCTTAGCTTTTGGGTTGATTGTCTTTTGCCTAATGCAAGGGGTGAAGTGGCTTCGTAAACAGCTAGTTGGCTCTGAGTTATTGGAAGAACGAGGCCGGATGATCTTAGGTGGTCGCGTAGAGCAGTTTGCTAAAGGAGATGAAAGAGAATGGCCTTATACCGCTAGTGAGGCTTTAGACATTCTAATCGAAGAATTGCAAGATGCTCGCCAAGAGCGCAGTCGATTCGACACCTTTATTCGCACGCAAACCTTCCTTGATCCATTGACCGGCAGTGCAAATCGAATGCTATTTGATAGCAAACTAGAATCTGCGATACATGAAAGCGGCGCTCAGGGCGGTGTTATGCTATTTCGAATCGAAGACTGGGATCAAGTACAGGAGGTTCAAGGTAAATCAACGTCAGATGACTTCCTCGTGGAAGTTGGTGAAGTGATTTCCAACGCGGTTCAGAAATATCCTGATGTGATTTTCTCCCGTTACTATGACGCCGATTTTGCCGTATTTATTCCGCATCAAAGCAGCAAAGATGTTGCTAACCTAGCAAACCAATGTATTCGTCAGCTTGAAAAGATCACGCCGCCAACGCCTCTTGATGAAGAGAACTGGTGTCACATTGGCGTCAGTATGTATTCCGAAGGTGAGCGCCAAGGGCGCATCATGGAAGAAGCAGAAACGGCGCTGAAAAGTGCTCAACTGCAAAAGGTGAATAACTGGAGCCGATTTAGCAAGCAAGTCCAAAAATTCGATGAGCGTGGCAGTGTGCGTTGGCGTACATTGTTTGATAAAGCGCTTCTGCCTGAGAATCTACTTATTTTTTCGCAGCCCTGTTATTTGTACGAAAAAGGGAAGGAGCTCGACGTACTTCACAAAGAATTGTTTGCACGAATTGAAGATCCGGAACGAGGTATTGTTAAAGCGTCACGATTCCATTCCGCTTTACTTCAAGTAGGTTACGAGTCCAATTTTGATCGTGCTGTGCTCAATAAAGTGTTACGAAACATTAAGGAAAGTCCGGCTATTCTACCGATTTCTATCAATCTTTATGTCGTGCCATTTGCCAACAAAGGTTATTTTAAGTGGTTTCGTGATGAGTTGTTGCAGTTACCTATCGCGGTACGCTCACAACTGAGCTTTGAATTTTCCGAAGCAAGACTAGTTCAACATCTGGACTATATTCGCCCAGTTGTTAGAATGCTGTCCGGTTTAGGGTGCACAGTAATCGTAGGTCAGGCTGGTCGTTCGATTGTGAGTACTCATTACATCAAAGATCTGAAAGTAGATTATCTTAAGTTGCATCGCAGCTTAATTAAGAAAATTGATCAACGGGATGAAAACCAATTGTTTGTTCGCAGCATGGTTGGTGCTTGTGGGGACTCCAAAACACAAGTTATTGCCGTAGGCGTGGAAAATAAAAAAGAGTGGCATACGCTGCTTGATCTTGGTGTTAGCGGTGGTCAAGGACGTTATTTTGCAGCTGAAACACAACTCATGCCAGATCCTAAGCCAAAAGCGGCAATGATAAAGCCTGGACGAAGAAATCGTTGGAAAAGAACCTAACGCGGAAATGTTATGACGTTTAAAAACATCGTTGCTCGATTTAGGTCGAAACAAGCGAATACTTCCCCAATGGTAGTTATTATGCAGTCGGACGGCGTCTTTTTGTCAGAGAAAGGACAGCTTAAGGTTAGTAACTGTGATATTACTGCCAACAATTGGCAAAAGGCGCTTGAGCAACTGCTGCAGCCCAAAGCAACCAAGGGCCAAGGCGTCAATGTTGTCATTGGTAGCGACCTTTATCATACCTATCAAATAGACACGCCAAGAATACCAAAATCTGAATGGCCTCAAGCTCTGCCTTTTTTATTAAAGGATGTTATCAGTGAGCGAGTGACTGAGATTGTTGCCGATGGTCTAGAGCTGCCAAGCTTGAATAAAACAACTGCCTATGTGATTCAGAAATCCTGGCTGTTACAGCTTCGTGGTGTATTAGAAAACTTAGGATTGGAACTGTCTCAAGTTATTCCAGAAGAGCTATTTTGGGCAAGAGCTCAAAAAGAGAGTCACAGCGCTGTTTTACTGCAAAGAAGTCGTTTTCATCATTATCGAGTGAGTGCTTTTGTTGAACAATTGCCGATTTTCCATCGAACCATTCGTAGTGTTTCTGGCCCTGTTATTCAAGGTGAAACCATTGGACTTGATGTCGACAGCTTAGCGCTTGAGTTGCAAAGGTCTCTTGATTATCTGTCATCACAATTAAAAACAGGTGGCGTACATGCGTTGCAAGTTTGCTGTGATGAAGAATCGGAAAACCAACTGGCTGAAGCACTCACTGCACGATTGAATGTCAAAGTGAAGCCGCTCGTTTCCGAGCGTACGGGGTGGTCTGGAGCGTTATTAGCTCAAATTGCTAGTGAGCAGTTGGAAGGGCCAGCAGTTAACCTGTATCCATCGTATTTAAAGCCTAAACAAGAACATTTCACCTTAACTAGAGTTGCGTCTGTAATGGCTCTGACAGCAATAGCTGCTGTTGCGGTGTATGGGTATATTTCAGTTTCAACAGCTCAATTAGAAAGCGAGCTTGCACAATCGGAGTCTCGCGCAGACTCATTACACGATGAATTAAGCCAGCAAAAAGCGGCGTTGGAGTCACATCGACCTTCTCCGGTTAAAGTTGCCGCCGTAGAGCGCTTAAAGCAGGAGATCGCCGCGAAAAAAGACGCGTTGGATGCGGTAGATGACTATGACAAAGAGCAGCAAGTTGGCTATTCAAGCGTGATGAACTCGCTTGCGACGTTGGGAAGAAACGACATTTCAATTCAACATATTTACCTTGATAAAAGCAATATTGATATTTCTGGATTAGCACGAAACGCCAGTGTGATTCCAAACTGGGTTGGGCAATTCAAGCAAGAGCAAAGTCTGGTTGGAAGAACCTTTAAGACCTTGAAAATTGGTCGTAATACTAATGATGTCGTGACATTTGAATTGCGTACCAGTCCAGAAAATCGATCTCTAGATACTGTGGTAAATGCGGGTGAAAAAGTGGATGCGACACAAGTATTGGAGGCTCAGCAGTGAAGGACTATTGGCTGAAGTTAGATCAGAAGTTCCTCGCCTTAAGTACAAGAGAAAAATCGTTACTCTCAATCTGTGCTTGCGTCATTGTGGCTATGATGCTTTATCTGCTGTTGCTAGAGCCTAGTTTATTGCAAAAGAGCCGTTTGGAACGACAACTTCAACAAGTTTCCAGTGAAAACATGGAATTAGAGGGGCAGCTTTCAGTATTGAGCAGCCAGCTTAAACAAGATCCAGACAAAGACATTAATCTTGAGTTCAATCAGTTAATTGATGAGAGCCAAGCGTTATCAGAACAGCTCTCTGGATTGGTGGATAATCTTATCTCACCGGTCCAAATGACTAACCTGCTTGAATTGGTGTTAAGCAAGAGCCAAGGCTTGAAACTTGTCGCTCTTGAGTCGCTACCACCAGAGCCTATTACTGGCATTGATGGAGCAAGTGAGTACTCCGGTTACTTCGTTCATCCGGTTAAGATTGAATTGACGGGTAACTATTTTGCTATCGCCAAATATCTGTCTGAGTTGGAGCAAATGCCGGTTAAATATTATTGGCGTAGCTTTAAATATGATGTGGAAAAACATCCCAAAGCTCGCTTGATTTTAGAAGTGTACACACTGGGCACTCGCAAGGAGTTTATCGGTGGTTAGAGCAATATTTATCGCCTTATTGAGTGTTTCCATGTCTTCGTGGGCGACCCAAGATCCCACTGCACCTTTAGGGTGGGCGCAGCCAACACAAGTACAAACGAAACCGAAGAAAAAAGTGGTGTACCGATTGCCGAAATTGCAAAGCATTGTTTGCGAACAGGCAATGCCGTGTTCAGCCGTGATGAATGACAAAGTGGTTGAAAAAGGTGATGTCATTAACGGTTACAAAGTCGTCAATATCAACAGTGAAAATCTCCTCCTTCAGCGCGCAGGCAAGCAGTGGAAACTTGGCTTATTTGCGATGGACGTAAAAAACTAAGGCTATAAGAATATGATGCGTAAGGTAGTAGTCGGTATATGTATCGCAGCATTGGTGGGATGTTCAATGGGACATCGAGATCCGGTTGAAATAAAGCAAAGTCTCAATGAATCGGTGAACAATGCAAATAACAAGAGCCTAGATGAGTTGCCCCCAACGGTGGAAGCCGACCTAATGCCTGAGCTAGACACTCAGGCAGGCTCACATTCAAGCCGAACGCTGAAGCGTTTCCGAGTACAAGCCAATGGTGTTGAAGCCAAAGCATTTTTCACCAGTTTGGTAAAAGGAACTGAGTACAGCGTGTCTATTCACCCGAGTGTATCGGGTAAAATTACTGCTAATTTGAGTGATGTGACGTTAGATGAAGTGCTGGATAACGTTAGTGATATGTATGGTTATGACATTGAGAAAAAAGGTCGAATCATCCAAGTGTATCCAGCGGGCTTACGCACAGTTTCTATTCCAGTGGATTACTTGCAGTTCAAACGTTCAGGTCGCTCATTAACCTCGATCACGACTGGAACCATCTCCAGCAGAGATTCGAGCAATAACAACAATAGCAGTAATTCAAACAATAACTCGAACTCGAACAGCTCAAGTTCGAGCTCGTCCAGTTCATCGAACTCAAATAATGTTAATGGTGGCAATAGCAACAATAATGAGCAAGGTGGTACTCGCATTGAAACCACCAGTGAAAGTGATTTCTGGCCTGCGCTTGAGCAAGCAGTGAGTAAGTTGATAGGTACTGGTGACGGCCGCAGTGTAGTGGTTACCCCTCAAGCCAGTTTACTTACGTTACGCGCTTATCCCGATGAAATTCGTCAGGTTAGAGAATTTTTAGATATGTCGCAGCAGCGACTTCATCGTCAAGTGATTCTGGAAGCAAAGATTCTAGAAGTAACGCTGAGCGACGGTTATCAACAAGGCATTAGCTGGAGCAATATTGGTGCGGCAATTGGTAGTGGTGGTGTGTCTATCTCCCGACCAGCACAAAACCCAGTACCACCTTTAAATCAGATTGGCACCCTGTTAGGTGGGCAAACCAACGTGACCATTACGGACGGACACTTTGAAGCCGTATTGAGCTTTATGGCGACGCAAGGCGATCTCAATGTCCTTTCTAGCCCTCGAATCACCGCTGCCAACAACCAAAAATCGGTTATCAAAGTGGGTACCGATGAGTACTTCGTTACTGATATCTCAACGGTAATTGGTTCTGGTGAAAATGCCAACGTAGCGCCTCAAGTTGAATTAACGCCCTTCTTCTCGGGTATTTCTTTGGACGTGACGCCGCAAATTGATGAAAAAGGTAATGTTCTGCTGCATGTTCATCCTGCGGTTATTGAAGTTCAAGAAGAGAAAAAAGAGATAGAAGTGTTAGGGGATTCTATCATTGTGCCGCTAGCGAAAAGCTCTATTCGTGAATCAGATTCTGTTATCCGTGCAGCTGACGGCGACGTTGTGGTGATTGGTGGCCTGATGAAATCAGCAACAACTGAAATGGTCTCTAAAGTGCCATATCTTGGGGATATCCCTGCACTGGGGCACTTGTTTAGAAATACGCAAAACGTGACAGAGAAGACGGAGTTGGTCATCTTGCTACGTCCGACTGTTGTTGGCGTGAATACATGGCAGAAAGAAGTTGAGCGTTCTCGTGACTTACTTAACGAGTGGTTCCCTGAAGATTAAAAGGCTTAGGGCTTGACGTTTGAGTTGAAGCGATTGGAACGATAAACGGTGTACTTAGACTATTTCGGATTTGAGCAATACCCATTTGCACTGACGCCCAATACTGCGCTGTTTTTTGGTCTGTCGCCGCATTATGAGGCGATACAGACTGTGACGGCGGGCGTGGCACTTGGTGAAGGAGTCCTCAAAGTCACGGGCGAAGTAGGTACTGGAAAAACCTTAGTCTGCCGAATGTTAATCAAACAGCTCGAGGCTGATTACAGCTTAGTTTATCTGCCCAATCCGGTGTTGTCCGGTGCTGAGTTAAGAATTGCTATTGCTAAAGAACTTGGCATAGAGCAATGCCAGCAACATACGTTGCTCGAAGATATTCAGAAAAAACTTATCGAAGCCAAACAGTCCAAGCGACCAGTAGTAGCTTTGATTGATGAAGCTCAGGCCTTATCTGATGAAGCACTAGAAACGCTTCGTTTATTAGGAAATCTAGAAACCGAAGACAGCAAATTGATGCACTTAGTGCTGTTTGGGCAGCCTGAATTGGATACGCGACTTGAACAGCATCACCTAAGGCAATTTAGACAGCGAATCACCTTCAGTGCCACATTGCGTACTATGGCAAAAGCTGAGTGTTTTGCTTATGTCCAGCAGAGAACGATGAGCGCTGGACGTGAAGAACATCTGTTCAGTCATCATCAACTAGCTGCCATATGGCGAGCAAGTAAAGGCGTTCCAAGATTAGTGCACCAAATTTGCCATAAAACACTGTTGTTAGCGTTTGGTGACAACAGCCAGCAGGTATTAAACCGCCACTTGTATCTGGCGATAAAAGATACTTTTGATGCCACCAAGCCGATATTCAAATACCCAGTACTCTGGGGATGGAAATAACTATGAGTGCGATTAATAAAGCCTTATCAAATCTGACTAGTAAACCCAATAATTCTCATGTGAATATTGAGCAAGCTGTAATACCCAAAGTGAGAAATACCTCTCCCATTGTGTGGATTGGGGTTGGAATCTTAGTCAGTTTAGCGATGGGAAGCTGGGCGTTTTCTACAGCAAATATGCCACCTTCTATGAGTGTGCCTCAAGAAGGTTCACGCTCTTTAGCGCCGCCTCGTACCCAATTAAATTCACCGACAGCGAATTTAGGCTCCGCTTCTTCTAATGTGTTTGACTTATCAAAGGCAAAGCTGACTGATGTTCAACGTGTATCGTTAGTCAAAGACCAGTCAAAAGCCGTCACTACGATGGCAGATATGCACGTATTGCCGTCCTCTGCTGAACCTATTTTGTTAGCCCAACTATCTCCAAATAAAGTTGAGCCTCAAGCCAACGGTGGAGAGATGGTGGTTGAGCAAGTAGAACTCAGCTCGGAACAGTTAGCGGAAAAGGCCATTCAACGTGCCAAGAAATCGATTGATGCCAATGATATTAATGGTGCACTTGAGAATTATACCGCTGCACTTAGATACGCACCGGAAAACGAGCAAGTGAGACAACGATTGTCGGCGCTCTACTACGGTAAAGGTCAGACCCGAAAATCGTATGAACTTTTGCAAGAAGGGATTAATCGTAACCCGTCTGGTGAAAGGTTGCGTTTGGCGTTAACGAAATTACTTATCAAAGAGAATCAACAGGAGGCAGCCCTCACGCCATTGGTTTATCTGCCCGAGTATCCATCGATTGAATACTTATCACTAAGAGCCGGTCTCGCGCAGCGGAATAAACAAGCCGATTTGGCCTATCAAAGCTATGAGTTGCTTACCCAACAAGACGGTGAAAATGCTCGTTGGTGGATGGGGCTGGCTATTCAGCAGGAGCGTAAAATGGAGTTTTCACTGGCTAAAAACTCTTATGAAAACGCGCTCGAAAAGATAGGTGTTTCAAGCCAATCGAAAGCATTTATTCGCGACAGACTTAAGGTCATAGAAAACCTCGAAGGAAGTAATGATGCAAATTAAACTTCGTAAACGTCTCGGTGATCTACTGGTTGAAGAAGGCATTATCAATGAACAGCAGCTACAGCAGGCTTTGTCGATTCAGCGTAATACAGGCCGAAAGCTTGGTGCAACACTAATAGAGCTGGCTGCCCTGTCTGAACAGCAGATGCTAACGTTTTTGTCGCAGCAATTAGCTTTACCATTGATCGATTTAAGTCGGGCACAAGTCGATGTGGATGCGGTTCAGCTTCTTCCTGAAGTTCATGCAAGACGCTTGCGAGCACTTGTGATTGGTCGTCGAGACGATACATTGCGAGTCGCGATGAGCGATCCTGCGGATCTTTTTGTTCAGGAATCGTTGTTAAACCAACTTGGTCAATACGCTATCGAGTTTGTTATTGCCCCCGAAAAGCAATTGCTTGACGGTTTTGACCGCTACTATCGCCGTACCAAAGAAATCGCTTCATTTGCCGAGCAGCTTCATGCTGAGCATCAGTCGACGGATGTTTTTGACTTCAATATTGAAGAAGATGAAAGCGAAGAGGTGACGGTGGTTAAGCTGATTAACTCTTTGTTTGAAGACGCCATTCAAGTAGGTGCTTCTGATATTCATATTGAACCAGATGCCGACGTGTTGCGTCTTAGACAGCGTATTGATGGCGTGTTACATGAGACGTTATTAAATGAAGTGAATGTTGCGCCAGCAATGGTACTGCGACTGAAGCTTATGGCAAATTTGGACATTTCGGAAAAGCGTCTACCTCAAGATGGCCGATTTAATATTAGAGCCAAAGGACAATCGGTTGATATTCGTATGTCGACTATGCCTGTTGAACATGGCGAATCTGTGGTCATGCGTCTGCTCAACCAATCAACAGGTGTTAGAAGGCTTGAAGAGTCGGGGATTCCAAATGATCTGCTGATTAAATTGCGAAAGCAGTTGCGTCGCCCTCACGGAATGATCTTGGTCACTGGACCAACGGGGTCCGGCAAAACCACGACTTTATATGGTGCGCTGACTGAGTTAAATAGTCCTGGAAAAAAGATCATTACTGCAGAAGATCCGGTTGAATATCGTTTGCCTCGAGTCAATCAGGTTCAAGTAAACCCAAAAATTAATTTAGACTTTTCATCGATCCTGAGAACTTTCCTACGGCAAGATCCAGATATTATTCTCGTCGGCGAAATGCGTGACCAAGAAACCGTGGAAATTGGTTTGCGTGCGGCATTAACCGGGCACTTGGTTCTTACAACTTTGCATACCAATGATTCTGTCGACAGTGCGTTACGAATGATGGATATGGGGGCTCCTGGGTACTTAGTTGCTAGTGCCGTAAGAGCGGTCATTGCCCAACGTTTGGTGAGAAGAATTTGCCCCGATTGCAAACGTGAGCATCCAGCGGATGAGCATGTAAAGCAATGGCTGATGACTCGCTTCCCTAATCAAACAGAGATGACCTTCCATAAAGGGCAGGGGTGTCAAAACTGTAATCTAACCGGCTATCGAGGACGGATAGGCGTATTCGAAATGCTGGAACTCGACCAAGGAATGATGGACGCTTTACGGGCGAATGATGCTGTACTGTTCTCACAGCGAGCTAGAGCCTCGAAAGAATATAAACCCTTGCTCGCGTCCGCAATGGAACTCGCAATTCAAGGAACCGTCAGCTTAGATGAAGTGATGGCACTGGGTGAAGGGGATGCTTCCGGTAGCATCGAACCTATTTACATTTAGTTTAATGGTTTATAGCTAGAGATAAGACAATGCCAACCTATCGTTATAAAGGGCGCAATCTTGATGGTTCAGAGATTTCTGGTCATCTAGAGTCTGCCAGTGAAGAAACAGCGGCGGAGATTTTGATCTCTCGTGGGGTGATTCCAACGTCGATCTCACAAGGTGGTAAGTCAACGTCATTTAGCGACAGCCTAAGTGCATTGATAGCGCCGGCGGTACCTTTAGAAGTGCTGGTTATTTTCTGTCGTCAGTTGTTCAGTTTAACGAAAGCTGGTGTGCCATTGTTACGCTCCATGAAGGGCCTGACGCAAAACTGCACCAACAAGCAGCTGAAATACGCATTGGAAGAAGTCGTTAATGAACTAACTAATGGGCGTAACTTATCGAGTTGTATGCAGCTTCATCCTCGCGTGTTTAGTCCACTTTTTGTTTCCATGATTGCTGTGGGTGAAAATACGGGACGTTTAGACCAAGCATTAGAGCAATTGGCTGCCTATTATGAGCAAGAAGTCGAAACTCGTAAGCGTATTAAGGCGGCAATGCGCTACCCAACGTTCGTGTTGACCTTTATCGTTGCCGCGTTGTTTGTACTGAATATCAAAGTTATCCCTCAGTTTGCTGATATGTTTGCCAGGTTTGGCGTCGATCTTCCTCTTCCCACTCGTATTCTGATTACTACCTCGAACTTCTTCGTCGGTTATTGGCCGCTGTTATTGGGTGCGATGGCTGGCAGTTTGTTTGCGTTTCGTGCTTGGCTTGCTACGGCCGCGGGTAGGGAAAAGTGGGATCATATTAAGTTGAGGCTGCCTATTGTCGGCGGCATTGTAAATCGTGCTCAACTTTCACGTTTCTCAAGAACATTTGCTCTTATGCTTCGTGCTGGCGTGCCTTTGAATCAGTCATTGGCGTTATCGGCTGAAGCAATAGACAACAAGTACTTGGAAAACCGCATTATGGAAATGAAGGCGGCTATTGAGGCCGGAAGCACGGTGTCTTCAACTGCTATTAATGCCAATATTTTCACGCCGCTTGTTATTCAGATGATCTCTGTCGGAGAGGAAACGGGTCGTATTGATGAGCTTCTGTTAGAAGTTTCGGATTTTTACGATCGAGAAGTTGATTATGATCTGAAGACCCTAACCGCCAGAATTGAGCCGATTTTGCTCACTGTGGTTGCTGGAATGGTATTAATACTGGCTCTTGGCATTTTCCTGCCTATGTGGGGCATGCTCGATGCCATGAAAGGAATGTAACGAGCGATGGCTATCAAGAGTGTCTTTTTCCAAAGAGATGCGCTGCGCTGGCTAATTTGGAGTTGTGTGATTCTAGCGCTTGTAGGGTTTTTCTTATCTACGGTGAATCGTAATCAAGAAAAAATCACCCGTACTCAAGCGGTAGTGATCGGCAAAGTTATGCAACAGCGCATTAATGAATTGCATCAAGCTTGGTTAATAGAGAAACAACCAAATTATCTACAAGTTGATAATACCGTCGTAAAATTTGATCAAACCGGTTGGATTACCCTATCAAATAATGAAAATAGAAACTGTAAATACTTGTTATCAATACTTTACAACGACGCGGATTCTATAAAACACAATCTATTTATAAAATCAGAGCGAATTGATAAAAAAAACTATAGTTGTGTATACGGTATAAATACTGATATTGAAATTAAAGCAATTAAAATTAATAGCTTGCATATGGAAGTCATTTTTTTGACTTAAGTAAAAAAATTGACGTTAATGCTTTGTAATCATTATTCAACTAGTTATAATTTGGGCAGAAAATCACACTTTTGATATGAATGGATCAAATAATGAAAAAAGCTCAAGGTTTTACACTAGTCGAGTTAGTCGTGGTTATTGTGGTATTAGGCCTACTTGCAGTAGCGGCTCTACCACGATTTGTTGATGTAACAGAAAGTGCAAAAGAATCTAGCGTTGAAGCGGTTGCTGGTGGTTTTGCAACTGGTGTGTTATCAGCTCGCGCGCAATGGGAAGCTAATGGCCGAACTAAGTCAGGTGTAAATAACTACGTTGATTACGATGGCACTCGTTTCTGGTTGACTCGCTCGGAAGATGGCACAACGGGCTTCCGTGATGGTTACCCTAGTAATACTAACGCTAACAATAGCAACAACGTAAATGTCGAAGCGTGCGTATTCCTTATGGAGAACTTACTGCAAAACTCTCCAGCGGTTGAGCTGTATACAAACAGTCCTTCAAAAGGCACTAAGTACTTAGCGCAGGCAGTGAGCAGCACTAAATGTCGCTATACACAAAACGAAAGTAACCGTCATTACTTCGAGTACGATATTCGTACCGGTAAAGTTACTGTTGAACTTAAATAAGTTGTAGGAATATAAAAATGAAAAGACAAAGTGGTTTCACGCTAATTGAAATGGTCGTGGTGATCGTTATTTTGGGTATTCTTGCAGTAACAGCAGCACCTCGTTTTTTAAATCTACAAGGTGATGCTCGTGAATCATCTCTCAATGGTTTAAAAGGTGCGATTTCAGGTGCAAATGGCATTGTTTACGGCAAAGCTGCAGTAGAAGGTGTTGAACAGCAAGCAACGGCTACCATTAATGCAGGTACTAATGAAGCAGTAACGGTTGCATTTGGTTACCCAACTGCTGATGCTGCTGGCCTTGTAAGTGCAGTAGATGGCTTGCAACAAGATTGGATGTTTGCGACTCGTCGTGACGCGCTAATTGCTACCTTTGATGATGGTTCAAATGCTAACTTCCGTACGATTCGTCAATCTAACTGTTTTGTAAGATACGACGAATCAACTCAAGCGGGTACAGCACCTAGAGTAACCGTTGAAGCGTCAGGTTGTTAATTAGCCAAGACGCAAAAAGGTCAGCTCCGGCTGGCCTTTTTTGTGTTGTGATAGGTATTCTGATTTTTAACGATTTCTAATGATAGATAGGTGAGTTAGTACTGTCCTTTTGTATACTATTTATCAATCATTTTCGCAGGTACTACTATGTTAATCCCACAACGTAAGTTATCAGGGTTTACGCTAATCGAACTGATCGTGGTGATCGTTTTAGTTTCGATTGTGTCGGTAGTGGCTGCGAGTCGATTTTTAAACCGTTCGGGCTTTTCTTTCATTGCAGCACAAGAACAAGCTATTGCGATTACTCAGCAAATACAGCTTGGGCGAATGCAATCCAATATCAGCGATATCGGTGAGCTCAATAGCCGCTACCAACTGGCGATTAAAGATGGCTGTTTTGGCTCTCGGTACAGTTGCACTCTTGCGAACCCTGAAGAGCAATCGGACTATTTAGCGTTGGATAACATTCAGGTCTCTGCTCCCACTAGCTTGTTGAATTTTGACTTACTTGGTCGTCCAGTATGTGAATCTTGTACTTACCCCATTACGATTCAATTCACTCAATTTAGTGAATCGGCATCCATTTGTATTAATTCAGAAGGTTTTGTCGATGCGTGCTAGAAAAATGAGTCAAGGGATGACGCTGATCGAAAGCGTACTTGCCATAGTGATCTTGGCTATCGCTTTGATTACATTGACGAGCTTCTTATTCCCTAGTGTGCAGAAAAGCGCTTTACCGCACTACCAAGTACGAGCAGCTTCATTAGGACAAGCGGTGTTGAACCAGATATTAGCTGTGAGTTTTGATGAGCAGAGCGATCGTAACGGTAGCCTATGGCGTTGCGATGAACTTGATAAGCAATGCACATCACCCGCTTCATTAGGTCCGGACAAGAACGAGCAGCCTGCCTTCTATAATGATGTCGATGACTATATAGGCTGCTGGTACGGTGCCAACGCCCAGCAGCAGTGCCAGCAAGGCTTATCTATTACAAGACTTCTCGGTGGTGATGAGCAAGACGACTACCGCAATTTTGTCGTTAATATTCTGGTTAGCTACGACTACGATAACGCACTCGGTGGTCAAGTAACTCCGCATCAAACAAGCTCGTTCAAAAAGATCATTGTCCGTGTGTCAGCGAGTAATTTCACCGAATATGAGTTTGTTGCGTATAAGGGGAATTACTAATGTCATTCTCCGTTAAGCAATCAGGCGGTTTTACCTTACTAGAAATGATCATCACCATGGTGGTGGTTGGAATTCTGTTTTTAGGAATTGCTGGTTTTGTCGAGTTTGGTGCCCGTGGTTATGTGGATTCAGTAGCGCGCACTAAAATCCAGAACCAAGCACAGCTTGTTATTGAGAAAATGTCCCGTGAGCTTAGGCACGCCGTCCCCAACAGCATTCAAACCTCTTTGAACGGTCAATGTGTCTCATTTTATCCAATAACCTTTTCCGGCTTTTATCATTTGGATGAGAAGTTAGGAAAAACTGAGTTTGTGGTGGGTAACATTAACCAATATCCCCATAAATTTGCCAATACCGAAAGGTTGATCATTAATCCAAGTCGACAGCAAGATCTTGAAGGTCGTCGAGCGATAAGTTTGGCAGGGGTCAGCTCTGTGGTCGAAGCACAATATTTTACGTTAAATCAACTACCAGAACAGAACTCGGTTGGGCAGCGTTTGTATATCTACAATTCAGCAAACAAGGTCGATTATTGCATTACCACGTCTGGTCAGATAGAGCGAAACGGTATTCGTGTTGCCACCAATATCGAACCAGTAAAAAGCAGTTTTACTCACCTGGAAGCGTCACTACTTCGCTCAGCTTTAGTTCGTCTAAATCTAGTATTTAATCAAGCGGGAGAAGCGTCTAACTTCCAACATGATGTACAGGTGCTCAATGTCCCCTAGAAAACGTTCACAGCAAGGGAGTGCCTACATCGTTGCCATTTTTGTTGTGGTGGTAATGGGTATGTTGGCAATGAATCTCAATAGAATTCAATGGTCAAGTAACGAGACGCTATCACGTGAGTTGATTGGTACCAAAGCTTGGTTTTTGGCGAACTCTGGTGTTGAGTGGGCGTTGACGCAGCTCTATCCATTAAATGAATCGAGTCTAACAGAAGATCTAGAAATCAGATGTAACCAGCTTCAACCATCGTCATCTGTAGCAATGTCTTATTTAATTTCTCAAGTGGGTATTAACTGCCGTAGCCTTTCAGTTCAGTGTGAAACGGTTAATGGTGGCGACCTAGAACTGATTCCAAAACAGCTCAGCTATTTTAAAATTACCAGCACGGCAATATGCGGAGATGGACAAGGGTTTGATATTCAGCGTCAGCAAGAAGCTTGGGTAAAAGGATTCTCTGAATGAAGCAATTGATCGCTCTATTTATTAGCTTGTTCGTCGTAGCAAATAGTTATGCAATAGAATATTGCGACTACTTTCCAGAATCAGTTCAAACTAACTATCGCCAAGATGGTTACCCTTACGTCTCTCAAGTGGACTTTTCGGGGCATGACCAGACGCTTATTTTTGATGTGGATGGTTTTAAAATGCCATTCAATTATCTAGCGAACAGTCCAGCTCATAGCGGTACAGCGGCCCACTGTTACTATCCAAATGCTCCAACTGATAGTTGTGCAGTGAACCCAACTAGTCATGCGCCCACTTTACCAGTTGATTTACCTGTCTTTCCTACGAACCTTGAACCCTCAAGTTGTAGTGATAAGCACTGCTCATTGCCAAGTGGTAGTAAAGTGCAATCTATAACGATGAGGCAAGGTAAGACTCTTACGTTAGAAGGAGGGGAGATTTGGATTGGCTCGTTGACCTTGGAGCATGCAGCAAAAATCAAAGTGAGTGCGCCAACAATCCTGCACTACCGCCAGTTCTACATAAGTGGTCATTCACATATCAATAAAGATGGCGCAATAACTGATCTTATTTTAATTGGACACGGCTCTAACGCAGCTATCAATCTGACGAATCACAATAAGATCTCTGCTGCCCTATACGTAGATCCATCTAGTTTTCAAAAGGGGTTTAGGGTAAGCGGTGAGCACAACGATCTTAATATGAATATTACGGTCAACCACATGTCGGTCACAGGTAAGAAGAATAGCTTTAATTTACCTAAGTTGTGCGATGACACACCACCCCCACCTGAGTTTAAGCTTGATCTTTGCCCTTATTTCAAAGAAGAAGTGCAGACTACCCTTTATGACACATCTGGATCGCCACAAGGGCTTCTGAATGTGAATAGTGAATATGACAATGATAGAGACGAATGGTTTGATGATTTTGATGTCAACGCTATCGTTTTACCGCGCAATAACACTGGCCTCGCGTTTTCTCGCTTTACTAATAACAGCACTTATGGCGGCTGCTTTTATACGTCTTCATCCATTGGCTTACGTGGCTTTGGTTGGCAAAACTGTCAAGTGGAGCCCACGAAGAGCTTTGAAAACTATCCACCGCAATTGGATGATTTTCCGAGTGGTGACTATTCGAGCGATTTTAAGTGTAAAGACGGCAAAGTATGTCATTTGAAATGGACTAATAATAAGATCAAGAAGTTAGAGGTTAAAGATGACAGTAAGCTTATTATTGACTCTGGCGAGTATTGGGTTAATGAGCATATACATCTGGAAGATGCGGAGATACAACTGATCAATGGGCCAGTTAAGATCAATTATCGAGGAATAAAAGCAAACGGAGAGCTGTATCCGCCTCACTTCAAAGATGAGCTAAAAATCAATACATTAGGAAACAGTGAAGATTTACTTTTTGTCGGGCATGGCGCGGGCAGTGACATTGAAATAGAGAGTGAAGACTCTGTTATCAAAGCCTATTTTTATGTCCCTCCTGCAGCTGCTACTGTCGGAACGCGAGGTTTCTTAGTCAATGGTGAAGACAACTACATCTTTGGTGGGGTTGCTGCCCCAAATGTGACGCTTGGTGAGCGTGACTATGATGATCGGAAACGACATAAAGACAGAGATGATAATGATATTGAAGGTGAAGGTAATGTGTTGTTTGCGCGTATTCCTGCGCAATGTAAAGCGCCACCACCAAGTCAAGACTACTATTTGGAATTAGAGCCATTAAAAGGCATCGCATTGAGTTGTGAAACCCAACGAGTCACGTTTAATGTGGTAGATAAGTACGGTAAGCCTATTGAAGACTACACCAAAGGCGTCAGAATTACAGCGCCTGCCTCTGCCACAATGCAATTGATAGAAGGGATTCGTATTAGCGAGGGGCTATACAACCCAAGTACTAATGGCCGGGTTATATTTGATGTGAGTAGCCAACATATCGAACAGCTCAGCGTGTCCGGTGAATTGGTGGAGAGTGCGAACAATACGCTTGTGACAGGTAACTACGAGTTTACGGCAAACAAGTTTGAATTTACGCCGCAAGCGTCTAGTTTGATTGCTGGAAAATCGGCAACGCTCGAAGTACGCCCTGTGACCTGTAATGTAACGCGTTCAGGTCTGTCCCAAGTTGTAGCGGCAAAAAACTATTCTGGAGTGCAAAACGTTAATATTGCAGCGACACGTTATCTAGAACCCAAATCTCCAACAGTACAGGCATCAGTTAAAGTCAAAGCTGCACAGAGTAATGATTTTGTGCCAATTCCAGTGACGGATCTCGCACTAGATTTTTCTCATGGCAGCAGCACCCCTGATGCTGGTCGCAGTGCTTTGATGGATATTCAGTACGATGAAGCTGGGCGAGTTTCTTTTGAGTTATCTCAGACGCGTTGTGTCAATGAGAGTGAGCATAACCCTTTAGACCAACAAGGTGCGGACGCCGCGAAGCAATGCGTCACATATAAAGGAGTTCACGAGCTAAAAGTAAGACCGTGGACGTTCGCGATCTGTGATGCATCAAACTACCAATTAGCATTAGATGGTACTTCATCTCAAGGCAGTGGCTATAAAGCAGCAGGGGAACGCTTTAACCTAGATGCCGTTCCAATTCGATGGCAGAAAAATGGCGCGACTCAAGGTCAAATTCCGATATTGCCATCATTTTGCCAGTCGCAATTTATCACCAAAAATTACTTCGATAATGATGCGCCTGTCTCCAGTGTTTTACTCACTGCCACTGAGAACACGCCTGCAGTTAGACCTGTCGACGAAAGATTCCCTATTAAAATGGATGGTGAGGACGGGTCAACATTTGTTCGTAGTAATCGAGGTAGTAATGGTGTGTTGCCATTTTACGCTCTCTATTGGGAAGATGTCGGAAGTCTTCTAGTACAGACTCAAAGTCAATCGAACTATTTGGGGATGGTAATCAATCCAAGTAGCCGTAGTATCGGCCGCTTCTATCCTCATCATCTTGCTATGGTCTCCAATCAATGGGGCTATGAGTCAGGGCATTCAGGGTTTGCATATATGGGCCAACCAATAAAACCAAGCTTTGTTGTGGAGGCGCGTAATCTAGAAAAATCACCTACCCCTAACTATGGTTATTTTGCCTCCAATTTGATGGTGACCTTAAATCATGTTGCTGCCAATGAAAGTGGTGATAGTTACTTACCGAGAATAAGTGCGACGGCAACGAGTTGGGATAGTGAAGCTTGGAAGTGCGATTCTACTGACTTGTCATGCAGCACTTCACGAGCTCGACTTGAGGCTAGCTTTGGTGATTATGTTTTCTCTAAACGTTATCAACTGGATGGTGTTACCTCGATAAAAGAACTGCCTGTTAAAGGGCACTTTGGGGTACAGTCTAATTTAGTTGACGGTGTAGATTTTGAAAGCCCTTCTTTAACCGTAAGTGGTACCAACGCGAAAGCGTTCCCAATACAACCCGAGTTTCGTTATGGCCGTATGGTGATAGATAACGTTGGTGGCGATTTGACAACGGACATCAATATCCCTTTGAGAACGGAATATTGGACTGAGACTGGGTTTGTGCTCAATAAAGAGGACAGTGGTTCCGCATTCAATGGTAAGCACTACTGCCGGCAGATCTTGTGGTCAGGTCAGTTAGAGACAGATGCAAAGCTGTTTAATAAAGATGGCAATACTATAACCACAGAAGATGCTGCCATCAGCCAAGGTAGCAGCAGCCAACTCTTTGCAAGCAACAATAGGATTCGCGAACAAGTTAATTTGTGGTTAAGGCTTGATCAAAGTGCCCCAATTAAACTGAACCAAAATGATAGTCCTGTTAAGTGTTTTGACAGTAATGCGGGTCGTTCTTGGTTGAGATATAACTGGCGCGGTGTGGGTGATGAAGATCCACATGCCGTAGTGACCTTCGGATCACATAGAGGAAATGATAGAGTCATTTATCGAGGTGAGCCACGCCTTATCGGACAATAAATCCTGTGAATTTTTTGCGTTAAGTAAGGAAACTGTAAGAAAATGCGGGTTTCACCCCATGTTTCTGCTTCAATGCCTTGCTGTGATGGCAAGGCATTGGTACATTTAGTGCAATTTTTGTCTTCTCATTCTTGCAGGACGAGCGAAGAATATGTTTAAAAAACTGCGTGGCATGTTTTCTAACGACCTATCGATAGATCTAGGTACTGCCAACACACTGATTTATGTAAAAGGACAGGGTATCGTCCTTGACGAGCCTTCTGTAGTAGCAATCCGCCAAGATCGTGCGGGTTCAGCCAAAAGCGTTGCGGCGGTAGGCCATGCAGCGAAGCAGATGCTAGGTCGAACGCCTGGTAATATTTCTGCGATTCGTCCAATGAAAGATGGCGTTATTGCTGACTTCTATGTGACCGAAAAAATGCTTCAGCACTTTATCAAACAAGTGCACGACAACAGCGTTCTTAAACCAAGCCCACGTGTTCTAGTTTGTGTCCCTTGCGGTTCAACACAAGTAGAGCGTCGTGCTATCCGTGAGTCTGCACTGGGTGCAGGTGCTCGTGAAGTGTATTTGATCGATGAACCTATGGCTGCTGCTATTGGTGCAGGTCTACGCGTCTCTGAGCCAACAGGTTCTATGGTTGTTGATATCGGTGGTGGTACAACAGAAGTTGCGGTTATCTCACTTAACGGTGTGGTTTACTCTTCTTCAGTACGTATCGGCGGTGACCGATTTGACGAAGCGGTTATCAATTATGTGCGCCGAAACTACGGCAGCTTGATTGGTGAAGCGACTGCTGAGAAGATCAAGCACGAAATCGGTTCTGCGTATCCAGGTGATACGGTTGAAGAGATTGAAGTACGTGGTCGTAACCTTGCAGAAGGTGTGCCTCGTAGCTTTAGCCTAAACTCAAATGAAATTCTAGAAGCGTTGCAAGAGCCATTAACTGGTATTGTATCGGCAGTGATGGTTGCGCTTGAGCAATGTCCGCCAGAACTTGCTTCTGATATTTCTGAAAACGGTATGGTACTAACAGGTGGCGGTGCACTGCTACGCGATCTAGACCGATTACTCACTGAAGAAACCGGTATCCCTGTTGTTATCGCTGAAGACCCACTAACATGTGTGGCTCGTGGTGGTGGTAAAGCTCTAGAAATGATCGACATGCATGGTGGCGATCTATTTACAGAAGAATAATGGTTTCACTCTAGTTTTGGTGTGGCACTGAAACTAGAGTCCACATCAGGATTATGAGTACATGAAACCAATATTTGGTCGAGGTCCTTCTTTACAACTTCGGTTATTTCTTGCTGTTACTTTATCAGCCGGCTTAATGCTGGCTGATAGTCGTTTAGATACATTCTCAAATTTCCGTTACTTATTAAACAGTGCAGTCGCACCGATTCAGTATGCCGCGAACCTTCCTCGTACCATGTTTGATGGCGTCTATGAAAGGCTAAATACTCGACAAGGTCTAGCCGAGCAAAACGTAAACTTAAAGCGCGAAGTGTTGCGCCTTAAAAGTGACTTAATTTTGCTTGATCAATACCGTGAAGAGAACCAGCGTTTTCGTGAGCTTTTAGGCTCATCTTTCGTCCGAGATGAAAAGAAGATGGTGACAGAGGTGATGGCTGTGGACACGTCACCATATCGTCACCAAGTGGTGATTGATAAAGGTCGTATCGACGGTGTTTATGAAGGTCAGCCGGTTATAAATGAAAACGGTATCGTTGGTCAAGTGACCTTCGTTGGCGCTCACAACAGCCGTATTATGCTGCTGACGGACTCTAACAGCGCAATACCAGTGCAAGTCATTCGTAACGATATTCGAGTTATTGCATCAGGCAATGGGTCTATCGATGAGATTCAACTAGAGCACATTCCAACAAGTACTGACATTCAGAAAGATGACCTGTTGGTGACCTCTGGTCTGGGTGGAATCTATCCCGAAGGCTATCCAGTTGCTCATGTTAAATCTGTACAACGAGACAATCGACGAGAGTTTGCCAGCATTATTGCGGAGCCCGTGGTCGACTTTGATCGACTGCGATACTTACTGTTGATTTGGCCGAGTAATGATAGACAGCAACAAGCGGTTGAAGATACGCTGAACGCGCAATAAAGGATTCTCATACTATTATGGCTAATAGTTCATTTCGCAGTCACTTAGTGATCAGTGTGTCACTGATAGTGGCGCTTGTATTGCAAACCATACCTTGGCCAGGCGTGCTAGACTTCGTAAGACCGTCATGGTTGTTCTTGGTTCTAGGGTACTGGGTATTAGCACTTCCGCACCGAGTAAATGTGGGTACCGCATTGATTGTTGGTCTGACTTGGGATCTACTGGTCGGATCTACCTTGGGTATTCGCGGGATGATGATGTCGATTGTCATCTATATCGTGGCTCTTAATTTCTTGGTACTTAGAAACATGGCACTTTGGCAGCAAGCCACGATCATGGCCTTGATATCTATGCTGCTAGAAGTGTTTATCTTTTTTGGTGAGTATTTGATCCAAGACGTCACTTTTAATCCGATGTCGCTGTGGAGTGGTCTGATTAACTGTATACTTTGGCCATGGATGTTTTTACTGTTGCGTCGTGTAAGACGGCATTGGCATGTCAGGTAAATCAATGACTACAAAGATAGTATTGGCGTCAACTTCACCAAGACGCAGAGAGCTGTTAAGCCAGCTCGGATACCAATTCTCAGTGGTGAGCCCTGATATTGAAGAAGTGAAACAAGCCCAAGAAAGTGCTCAACAGTACGTTGAGCGCTTGTCGTTAGAGAAAGCGATGGCTGGGCTTGAGCTGAGCGACTCCAGATCTGTAGTTGTCGGTTCTGATACGGTCGTCGTTTTAAACGAACATGTACTAGAAAAACCCAATGATTTCGAACATGCCAAAGCTATGCTTCAAGGGATGTCGGGAGAAAAACATCAGGTGCTCACTGCTGTCAGTGTTGTATCTAAGAATAAGCAGTCATCGGTCGTGGTAACGACGGATGTATGGTTCAAAACACTTAGCGAAAAAGAAATCGAACAATACTGGTTAAGTGGAGAACCTCAAGATAAAGCTGGCAGTTATGGAATCCAAGGATTAGGGGGACGCTTCGTCACTCGAATCGAGGGCAGCTATTACGCTGTAGTTGGACTGCCACTGTATGAAACTGACCAGCTCTTGCAAGAATTTATAAATAATTAAAAATATTGAGGTGCGCTCATGAGTGCAGAGCTGTTAATAAACGTAACCCCTAGTGAAACAAGGGTTGCCATGATTGAAGGTGGGGTTCTCCAAGAAGTCCACATTGAGCGCGAAGCAAAGCGTGGAATTGTTGGCAACATCTATAAAGGTAAAGTGAGCCGAGTCTTGCCTGGAATGCAGGCTGCTTTCGTGGATATCGGCCTCGAAAAAGCGGCGTTTCTGCATGCTTCCGACATCGTACCGCACACTGAGTGTGTGGCTGAAAATGAAAAGAAGCAGTTTCAAGTCCGTGATATTTCTGAGTTAGTTCGTCAAGGTCAAGACATCATAGTGCAAGTGGTCAAAGACCCGCTTGGAACTAAAGGTGCTCGTTTAACCACGGATATCACCCTCCCATCCCGTTACCTCGTCTTTATGCCTGGCGCGAGCCATGTCGGTGTTTCTCAACGTATCGAGAGCGAAGAAGAGCGTAACCGTTTAAAGAATGTGGTTGCTGACTACTGCGATGAAAACGGTGGCTTTATTATTCGAACTGCAGCAGAAGGTGCGAATGAAAAAGAACTGGCTCAAGATGCTGCATTCCTTAAGCGTTTGTGGACCAAAATCAATGAACGTCGTACTAAATATAAAACGCGTTCAACGTTATATGGTGAACTGGGTCTAGCGCATCGTATTCTTCGTGATTTCGTTGGGACGGAAATTACTCGTGTTCAAGTGGATTCAAGACTGATTTTTGAGAGCTTAAAAGAGTTTACTAGCGAGTTTGTACCTGAACTGGAGAGTTTGCTTGAACTTTATGAAGGCGATAAGCCCATTTTCGATATGTACGATACCGAGAATGAGATACAACGTTCACTTGAACGTAAAGTCGACTTAAAGTCTGGCGGTTACTTGATTATTGATCAAACTGAAGCGATGACAACAGTTGATATTAACACCGGTGCATTCGTAGGTCGTCGCAACTTAGAAGAGACTATCTTCAACACCAATGTCGAAGCAACGCAAGCTATTGCTCGACAGCTTAGACTGCGTAACTTAGGCGGTATCATCATCATCGACTTTATCGATATGGGTCTTGAAGAGCATCGTCAACGTGTGTTGAACTCTCTAGAAGGAGCACTTTCTAAAGATCGAGTGAAGACGAATATCAATGGATTCACCCAGTTAGGGTTGGTTGAGATGACACGAAAAAGAACTAGAGAAAGTATTGAACATGTTCTTTGTAGTGGTTGTCCAACTTGTGAAGGCCGAGGTTCGGTTAAAACTGTCGAAACAGTTTGCTATGAGATTTTACGCGAGATTACGCGTGTTAATCGAGCTTACGATGCCGACAAATTCGTGGCTTATGCGTCTCCTGCTGTTGCTGAAGCACTTGAAGGCGATGAATCTCATGCATTGGCTGAACTGGAAGTCTTTATAGGTAAACAGGTTCGAATTCAAGCTGAGCCTTTATATATTCAAGAACAATTTGATGTTGTTATGATGTAATGAGTAATTTGTGAGTTCTCGCGTTAATCGGATTGTCCGTTTTTTTCTCTGGTTACTACTGACCGTATTGGTATTACTTGCCTCTGCGGTCACAGTGTTGCGTGTGGGTTTGCCACAGCTAAACAAAATTCAACCAGAAATTGTGACTTGGGTAAACCAAGGAACAGGTCTCAATATTTCTTTGAAAGATGTGCGCGGTTTTTGGCGTAACACTCACCCTTCTATTTCTCTTCAAGGTGTTGTTGTAGGTCTTCCTGAAAGTCCTGAAACCAAATTCGAAGTCGGGAACTTAGAGCTCGAATTTGACTTGATTCAAACCATTATTCAAAGACAGCCTGTCTTAGCGGATATGGTCATTAATGACATGATGCTGGACATTCGTTCGGTCGATTTACTAAAAGCGACCGAGCCAAAAACGGTTCAACAGCCCAAGCAACCCGCAGCGAGTGGCGAGCAGTTGGTCAACCGCCTAGATAACTTGTTATTAAGGCAGTTAGATCGCTTTGCTGTCGCTAATTCAACTGTGTTGTATCAATCTATATCTGGTGAAGAACGTCAGTTAGATATAGAGAATCTGCAATGGCGGAATCAAAAGGCACGCCATTTAGCACAGGGCACCATCTCCATTGCCGATGCAAACTTAAACTCGCTAGAAGTTAGAGCGGACTTTATTGATAAAGGTTCGCTGTCGAATGTCTCTGGCGACTTTTACGTGGCCGTGGACCAAATGTCACTGTCCCCGTGGCTGTCTGAAACTCAAAAGCAGCAAACTGGTATTAAAGATGGTGAAGTAAGCTTACGCAGCTGGATTACATTGGATAACAGCACTGCAAAAGAAGCTTATCTTGAAGTGTTACCATCTGAGCTTAGTTGGTCTAAAGATGGCAAAGACCACGATCTATTCGTCGAGTCTGCGGTTATGCATTTATTGCCATCAGATGCTGGTTGGCAGCTGAATGTTCATGAAGTTCAAGCCAGAACTAATGATGTTCCGTGGCCTGAACTGGATATTGCAGCAGAATGGAATCGCCAACAGCAATGGCAAGTGAATATTTCTCAGCTCGATGTGAATGCGTTAAAGCCATTGGCATCACTAAGTCCTGACTCGAGTGTGGAAGAGTGGTTAACTAAACTCAACCCGGGTGGGCTGATTGAAGATATTCGACTGTCCCAAACTAATGGTACTGACTCCCTGAAATATTCGGCACACCTTGAGAATATGTCGATGTCGCAATGGGAACTTTTGCCGGGCTTCTCTCATGTCTCAGGATCGGTGCGCGGTAATATGAAGCAAGCTCATGCCCGCGTTAACGTTATTGATGATCGTTTCCCTTATGGTGATGTGTTTCAAGCTCCACTAAATATTAAGCAAGGTTTGGTTGATATTCATTGGCAAAATAACGGCGAGCAAGGTTGGTCGTTATGGTCTGATAAAGTGACGGCTGCGACGCCAGACTTGCAAGTGCTTGGTGCTTTTAGACTTGATTTCCCTAAGAATGACAGCCCATTCTTGTCATTCTATGCCGAAGCGGATCTTTACAACGCAGGTGAGGTTTGGCGTTATCTGCCAACTTTAGCTATGGGGCAAAGTCTTACGGACTACTTATCGGCAGCGATCCAAGCGGGTCGAGTCAATACATCTAAGCTGTTGTGGTATGGCAAACTGTCAGACTTCCCATATCGAGAACACAACGGCATGTTCCAAGCTTGGGTGGGACTTCGCGATGCTAAATTTAGTTTTGATACCAATTGGCCACCACTGACTGACTTACAACTCGATTTGTTGTTCCAGAATGAGACCATGTATTTGGACTCTCGTTCTGCAACACTGATGAATGTTAAAGGCCAGCGAATCACGGGGCGAATTCCAGTACTCAGTGGTGATGGGCACCTTGAAATAGAAGCGAAGGCAACAGGTCAAGGCAGTGCCGTCAGGGATTATATGACCGCTTCGCCGCTGGTGGACTCGGTTGGTGCCGCGTTAACCGCGGTTCAAGTTAGTGGCGATGTGAATGCCGACTTCCAGTTGTATATTCCGTTTTCTGGCGACGATACTCCGTCCAGAGCTTGGGGGTATGCGGAGCTAAAAGACAATCATGTCGAAATTGATGCTCCCCCAATGACGCTGGAAAAAGTGTCCGGTAGAGTTGAGTTTGACAATGATGTGGTGAAAGCGACAGGGCTGTCTGCAAACTTGCTGAACCAGCCGATTTTCCTTGATTTTCAAGGGCAGAATGCTGGCAAAGGTTATTCGGTTGGAATTGATGCGGTTGGAGATTGGAAAACCGCACCTCTAGAGCCTTATGTTGGTGATAAGGTGGTCAGTCGACTGGCAGGGCATTCGCCTTGGAACCTAGACGTGGATATTCAGCTTAACGATGTCGGCTTTACTTACCAGCTTGACCTGAATGCTAACCTTGCAACCATTGCGAGTGACTATCCTTATCCACTCAAAAAAGCGTTTGGTGAATCAGGTAAAGCAAGGCTTCAAGCTTCCGGAAACCAACAAGCTATAACCGCTAGATTGCAGTTACCCTCCGTTAAATACCAAACCGAGATTGATATCACAGGAGAGGTTCCGGTTCTTAAGGCGACTAACTTAGTGTTGGGGAAAGGTGGGTTCAAAATCAGCCCTATAGTTGGCCATCACTTCCAAGTACGGTCCGATAAGTTCAATGTCGACCAGTGGAGCGAGTTGTTTAAAGAGCCGCCGAGTGAAAAGAAAGCATTACTAGATGAGCTGAATAAACCGGAGCTTCCATTACCTAAACGGGTAAACGTGGAAGCGAAAGAACTGATGTTAGGTGGTATTGAGTGGCACGATGTGAACTTCAATGCCAGATACAAAAAAGGTGGCTGGCAGTTCGATCTTGATAGCCAAGAGGCAAAAGGGCAGGCGAGTTACAGCGACAACAACGAGTTGTATGTTGCGTTGAAGCGTCTGCATATCTACGTGCCAGAATTTGATAAGAAGGCACAGGATGATGAGTCGCTGATCACTCAGGAAAACCTTGAAGCACCATTAGTGACTGAGTTTGATAAAACCTTCTTTGATATCATGCCGGATACTCAACTGACGATTGATAACTTCTGGTTCCAAGGTTACAAAGTCGGCAAAGTGGATATGGATGTTGAACGACAAGGTAATAAGCTCGTTTGGAAAAAACTGGACTTATCGAGTGGGACAAACAAAGTACATATTGACGGCAACTGGATGGTCGCTGGTCAGCAAAATAAAACACAGGTCAACCTAGCAGTCAGTGGTGAGAACAACAGTGATCTTATGGAACGATTTGGTATTACCTCTGGTATCCAACGTGCACCATTTGATCTCGACTCAAAGTTAACGTGGGATGGCGCACCATGGTCGATGCGAGTAAATACCGTCAGTGGTGAAATCAGTACTAAGCTAGGTAAAGGTATTATCTCTGATGTGAGCGGTGCCGCACGCTTGCTTGGTTTGTTTAGCTTGGATTCCATTATTCGTAAGATGCAGCTCGATTTTACCGATGTATTTGATAAAGGGATGGCGTTTAACTCAATTACAGGTAGCGGCAAAATCAGAGATGGCGTGTTTGTGACCAATGACATTAAGATGGATGCGGTCGCTGGTGAAATGACGATTAAAGGATTGGCTGACCTCTCGACTCAAACCGTCGACGCTGAAGTAAACTTTACGCCTGACATGACTTCAGGGATCCCTATCATTACGGCTTTTGCGGTGACGCCTCAGACAGCATTGGTTGTGCTTGCCGTGACGACAGTGATATCACCAGTGGTTGAGGTCGTGACACAAGTTAACTACTCAGTTAAAGGTCCACTGGACTCACCAACGGTAAGTGAGATTTCGAGGAGTCAGGGAGAGTATAAGTTACCTGAAAACCTCAAGAAGGAGATTAAGTAACACCATGAGCAAGGAACGCTTTGGCATCATACAAATGACATCAGGACCTGAACCAGAAGAGAACTTCAAGTTCATTGAACATAAGGTTGAGTTTCTTTCTGCTAAGGGGATGAAGTGGATTCTTACCCCAGAGAACTCGCTGGTTTTTGGTTCCCGTGACGATTATCACCGTCACGCGGAATTTTTAGGAAAAGGCAAGTATCAAGACAAGTTATCTGACTTAGCAAGACGCCATCAGATTCACCTTATTATTGGCAGCTTTCCTATTCGGGTTTCTGAAACGGAAGTGACTACAACAACGCTGGTCTTTGACGTAAATGGGCAGCGTATGAATCATTATGATAAGCTGCATATGTTTGATGTAGACGTCAATGATGGTCACAAAAATTACCGTGAATCAGAAACGTTTAAAGCGGGTACAAGCATTGCGATGGTGCCGACTGATTTTGGTGCGGTGGGCTTAACCATCTGCTATGACCTGCGTTTCCCACATCTATTCAGTGCGTTGAGGGCTCAAGGGGCGAGCGTAATTGTTGTGCCTGCGGCATTTACTGCGGTGACTGGAAAGGCACATTGGGAAGTCCTGTTGCGTGCTAGGGCGATTGAAAACCAATGTTGGATAGTCGCAGCTAATCAATGTGGCACCCACCCGTGTGGAAGAGAAACCTGGGGACACTCTATGGTGATATCGCCTTGGGGAGAGGTTCAAGGACAGCTTGAGCAGCAGACAGGTACAATAACCGCCGAACTGAATTTTGATGTTGTTGAAGAAGTGAGACAGAGTATGCCTGTCGCTAAACACATTCGATTTGAACAGCACTTACACTAATTATATTTACTATAAAGAGTAATCATATGGAACGCATAGAAGACGCGCTATTAGGGCCTACAGGTCTGTCTGAGCAAGATATTGAAGCTACGCTTGCGAGCATTGCAACTCGCCAGATTGACTATGCGGATATCTATTTTCAATCCAGCTGGCACGAATCTCTAGTGCTCGAAGACAGCATCATCAAGGACGGTTCATTTAATATCGACCGCGGTGTTGGTGTTAGAGCGGTTGCTGGCGAAAAAACGGGTTTTGCATACTCAGACCAAATCACACTGGATGGTCTGAAGCAAAGTGCAGTAGCGGCAAGAGGCATTGCACAGCAAGGTCAAAGCGCGCAAGTTAACGCGCTTACTCGTCGCGATAATCAAGCTTACTATGCAGCGGTTAACCCATTAGAAAGTTGGGAAAAACAACAAAAAACTGAACTGCTAAAGCAGCTTGATGCCTACATTCGTACTAAAGAGCCTTTAGTTAAAGAAGTCTCTGTCAGCTTAAGTGGCGTCTATGAGCAAATGCTAGTGGCGGCAACCGATGGAACCTTTGCTGGAGATGTGCGCCCATTGGTGCGCTTATCTATCAGTGTATTAGCACAGAAAGGCGACCGTCGTGAGCGTGGTAGTGCCGGTGGTGGTGGCCGCTATGGTTACGATTTCTTCCTCTCAACAGAAGAAGGTCAACAAGTCGCTTACAACTATGCCGATGAAGCCATTCGCCAAGCGCTAGTCAATCTGGAAGCGATTGACGCACCTGCTGGTACTATGCCAGTTGTACTAGGTTCTGGTTGGCCGGGAGTACTGTTACACGAAGCCGTAGGTCATGGCCTAGAGGGTGATTTTAACCGTAAAGAGTCATCAGTATTCTCTGGCAAGGTAGGTCAGCAAGTCACATCAAACCTGTGTACGATTGTTGATGATGGAACATTGCAAGACCTTCGTGGTTCGCTTAACGTGGACGATGAGGGTGTTCATGGACAGTACAATACGTTGATTGAAAATGGCACTCTGAAAGGTTACATGCAAGACAAGCTTAATGCACGTCTAATGGGAGTAAACCCTACAGGTAACGCCCGTCGTGAATCCTATGCCCACTTACCTATGCCTCGTATGACCAACACTTATATGTTGCCGGGTGAGCATTCTCCAGAAGAAATTATCTCTACCGTGAAGAAAGGTCTTTATGCACCAAACTTTGGTGGTGGTCAGGTTGATA
The DNA here is from genome assembly GCF_013364395.1 of Vibrio mediterranei. Taxonomy (NCBI): domain Bacteria; kingdom Pseudomonadati; phylum Pseudomonadota; class Gammaproteobacteria; order Vibrionales; family Vibrionaceae; genus Vibrio; species Vibrio mediterranei. The sequence goes on from NZ_JABXGK010000001.1 coordinate 360,398, forward strand.
TTACCTCTGGCAAGTTTGTGTTCTCAGCATCAGAAGCGTATCTCATCGAAGACGGTAAGATTACTGCGCCAGTGAAAGGTGCGACGCTAATTGGCTCTGGTATCGAAGCGATGCAGCAAGTCTCTATGGTGGGTAATGACCTGAGTATCGACCGCGGTGTTGGCGTCTGTGGTAAGGCTGGGCAAAGTGTGCCAGTTGGTGTTGGTCAGCCAAGCTTGAAGTTAGATGCACTAACTGTAGGCGGTACTGACTAAGTTCACAAGTATAAAGCAAAAACTACCGTCATCCCCTTTTTCAAGGGGATGACGTCTCAGCCACTTACAAATTTTCCTCTGCAAATTCGGCCAATCTACTTCTTACCACACCATTTAAGTGAATGTTGGCACTGCCTCCGAAGTTCTTAAATCGCTCAACCATATACGTTAACCCTGATGTTACTGGCGTTAAGTACGGGGAATCAATTTGTGCTAAGTTACCCGAGCAGACAATCTTAGTCCCCTCACCGCAGCGAGTAATGATGGTTTTAATCTGAGAGGCTGTTAAGTTCTGGCACTCGTCGAGTAAAACAAACGCATTTTGGATTGAACGTCCGCGCATGAAGTTAATAGATTTGAACTGAATGTTGGCTTTATCACAGATGTATTTCAGTGAGCCCTCAGTGCAGTGATCGTTCTTGTGTAACGCTTCGAGTGTATCGGTAATGGCAGCCAACCAAGGCATCATTTTTTCTTCCTCAGTACCCGGAAGAAAACCGATGGACTCGCCAATATCTGGTGTATTTCGGGTGACGATGATCTTATCGAACATACCTCTCTCTATCGTCATCTCTAGCGCTGCAGCCATAGCGAGTAGCGTCTTACCACTACCAGCGGCACCTGTGAGAATCACTAAATCGATATCAGGGTCGAGTAAAGCATCCATGGCCATGCCTTGGTAGATATTCTTAGGGCGAATGTCCCATGCTTGTCGACACAATAGGCGTTCTTGGCTCAGATCTCGAATTGTCACTTTATCACTATCAATGTCGGCTACTCGTCCAGCAAAATCACTACTGTCATCGATCAAGTATTGATTGATAAACGTTGGGTCAATCGCGGCTCTGTCGAAAGTGTGATATGTCTTGTTGGCGAGGGTTTTGGTTTCCACCTCGTCAATATGTTCCCAAAACGCCCCTGCAGATTTTTGAAAACCTTTTGTGAGGTACTGAACATCATCGATTAGTTGATCAGTACGGTAGTCTTCAACAAAGCGAACACCAGCTCCTTTAGCTCTTAAGCGCATGTTGATGTCTTTAGTGACTAAAACGACTTCTCGAGGAGAGCGTTTATTTTGCAAGTAGAGCACCGCATTGAGAATCCGGTTGTCGCCTTCCTTGTCGGCGAAGGCTTTGACTGTTTCTTGCAGCACATAGTCTGCTAATATTGAAATGGTTCCTGTTGCTTCCATTTGGTGAGAGAAGGGAATCCCTTCAGAAATTTCATCAGGCGTCGCTTCTTTAAAGATATCTTCAAGAGCTCTAATTGCGACGCGTGCATCACGAGCAACATCGCGTTTGCTGTCCTTAATGCGATCGAGTTCTTCAAGTACGGTCATGGGTATGACGACGTCGTGTTCTTTGAACGAAAAAATGGCGTGGGGTTCGTGGAGAAGGATGTTGGTGTCGAGAACGAAAAATTTACGGTCGGTATCGCCCATAGAGTCTCCTTGCCGCAACTGGCGCTTGTCCTTTGCGGTTAACTCGGATTGGGAACGAGTCAGACTGGGATCAATGCTGGCTCGGATTTCCTATCTTAGTGAGTCAACCTTGCTATGTTCAATCGATGGTTAGTCTGATTGAACCTGATACCCTTGTATCCAATTAAAACATGGTTCTTTGGTAACATGTTATTAACGTTTACAATTTGAGTATAAGTGAAAAAACTCACTTTGGTCTTTACATTTGCCACTATTTTTTTGCAGTTTGATGTCAGCCACGACAATACAAAAAAAACTTAGGATTTCCTTGTAATTGGCGTGACCTGCATCACGCCTTCAAGTAAGATTAGCGACCTTTCACCCTAGGGTGAAAATGAGCAATATTTGCTCTATCACCTACTATTATTTGGGCGGGGTTTTGAGCTTAGTTTTCGACTGAGTTACCGTTTGAATGACCAAAAGATATCGATACGAGTTGAGGTAGTCTCTCTATGACATTTGCTTTAGGGCAGCGCTGGATTAGCGATACGGAAAGTGATTTAGGTTTAGGTACGGTCGTCGCATTGGATGCGAGAACAGTGTCTCTTATGTTTGCTGCATCAGAAGAAAACCGTGTGTACGCACGCAGTGATGCGCCAGTCACCAGAGTTATCTTTAATGTTGGCGATGTCATAGATAGCCAAGAAGGTTGGACGCTTCTAGTTGAAGAAGTGCTCGAAGACCAAGGCGTATTAACGTATGTCGGTATACGTCAAGATACAGAAGAGCAGGGCGTTGCATTACGCGAGATCTTCTTGAGCCACCAAATTCGTTTTAACAAGCCGCAAGACAAATTGTTTGCAGGTCAAATCGACCGAATGGATAACTTTGTACTGCGCTATCGTGCACTAAGCAATCAATACGAACAACACAAAAGTCCAATGCGCGGTCTTTGTGGCATGCGTGCAGGCTTGATTCCTCATCAGCTCTTTATTGCTCATGAAGTGGGGCGTCGTTATGCGCCACGTGTATTACTGGCTGATGAAGTTGGTCTCGGAAAAACCATTGAAGCAGGTATGATCATTCACCAGCAAGTGCTGTCTGGCCGTGCTCAACGTGTTTTGATTGTGGTACCAGAGACACTACAGCATCAATGGTTGGTAGAAATGATGCGTCGTTTCAATCTGCATTTCTCTATTTTTGATGAAGAACGCTGCATTGAGGCATGCGCAGAGGCGGATAACCCGTTTGATACTCAACAGTTTGTCCTATGCTCTTTGGACTTTTTACGTAAGAGTCGTAAACGTTTTGAACAAGCATTGGAAGGCGAATGGGATCTGCTGGTCGTGGATGAAGCGCACCACCTTGAGTGGAGTCAAGACAATCCAAGTCGTCAGTACCAAGTCATTGAAGCGTTGGCCGAAAAGACACCGGGTGTCCTTTTGCTAACAGCAACACCAGAGCAGTTGGGACGCGAAAGCCACTTTGCACGATTGCGCCTTCTCGATTCAGACCGTTTCTTTGATTATGAATCTTTCGTTAAAGAAGAAGAGCAATATGCGCCAGTTGCCGATGCAGTAACAGCTCTGTTCTCAGGGGAAGCGCTGAGCAATGAGGCGAAAAACCAAATTACTGAGCTATTGTCTGAGCAAGACGTTGAGCCATTGTTCAACGTTCTAGATAGCAATGCCAGTGATGAAGAAAAAGCCACGGCACGTCAAGAGCTTATCGACAACCTAATGGATCGCCACGGTACTGGACGAGTGCTGTTCCGAAATACGCGTGCCGCGATTAAAGGCTTTCCAAAGCGTAACGTAAACCTTGTGCCGATGCCGATTCCACAGCAATACACCACCTCTATGCGCGTATCAGGCATGATTGGTGGCAAGATGGCACCAGAAGCACGCGCGATGAAAATGCTTTACCCTGAAGAGATTTTCCAAGAGTTTGAAGGCGAAGACTCTAGCTGGTGGCAGTTCGATTCTCGTGTTAACTGGCTGATTGAAAAGATCACAGCAAAGCGCAGCGAGAAAGTGTTGGTGATTGCATCACGTGCAAGTACCGCTCTTCAGCTTGAGCAAGCGTTGCGTGAACGTGAAGGTATCCGTGCAACTGTGTTCCATGAAGGTATGTCGATTCTTGAACGTGATAAAGCAGCAGCCTACTTCGCTCAAGAAGAAGGTGGTGCTCAGGTCTTGATCTGTAGTGAAATTGGTTCTGAAGGTCGTAACTTCCAGTTTGCGAACCAACTGGTGATGTTTGATTTACCATTCAACCCAGACTTGCTAGAACAGCGTATTGGCCGTTTGGACCGTATTGGTCAGAAGCGTGATATTGACGTGCACGTTCCCTATTTAGAGAACACCTCTCAAGCGATACTAGCACGTTGGTTCGATGAAGGACTCAATGCATTTGCTGAGACGTGTCCAACGGGACGTATGGTGTATGACCGCTATGAAGAGAGCATTATCAACATGCTTGCCAGTGGCGATACGACCGAGCTGGATGAGGTGATTGAAGGCTCAAGACATTACAACCAAGAGCTTAAGCATGAACTTGAGCAAGGCCGTGACCGTTTACTTGAGATGCATTCTAATGGTGGTGAAGCAGCGCAAGAGATTGTCGAAAAGATTGCAGCGACCGATGGCGATACTAACTTAGTCACATTCGCACTGAGTTTGTTTGACACCATTGGTTTAAACCAAGATGACAAAGGTGAAAACGCTCTGGTGGTGACGCCTTCTGAGCATATGATGGTACCGAGCTATCCAGGCCTACCGTATGAAGGAGCAACCATTACGTTTGACCGTGATACGGCGCTTTCTCGTGAAGATATGAACTTTATTAGTTGGGAACATCCAATGATTCAGGGCGGTATCGATCTCGTGATGAGTGAAGGCGTAGGGACGTGCGCCGTTTCGCTTCTGAAAAACAAAGCACTGCCAGTCGGTACTATCTTATTGGAGTTGGTGTATGTTGTGGATGCGCAAGCACCAAAACAGAGTGGTATTAGCCGCTTCTTACCACCAACACCGATTCGCTTGATGATGGATGCTCGCGGTAATGATCTCTCTTCACAAGTAGAGTTTGAAGGCTTCAATCGTCAGCTCAGCCCTGTGAATCGCCATTTGGGCAGTAAGTTGGTGACGTCTGTTCAAGCCGATGTTCATCGATTGATTGAATCGGGTAATGAGGCGGTAGAAGAGAAAGTCGTGGCGGTTCGCGAGCAAGCGCATAAAGCGATGTATGCGAGCTTGAATGGTGAACTAGAACGCTTACAGGCGCTAAAAGCGGTAAACCCAAATATTCGTGACGAGGAAATCGAAGCGATTGAAGCTCAAATCAAAGAGCTTGATGGTTATATTGCGAAAGCTCAAGTCCAACTGGATTCACTACGTCTGATCGTTGTCAGCCACAACTAATAACACAAAATAGGGCGCAGATATCTGCGTCCTATTTCATTGTGATGCGGTAAATTATTATGGCCATGCTTAGCTACACACCTCCTACAGATCCTTGGATAGATACTGTATTTGAAGATGAACATATTCTCGCGGTAAACAAACCTTCAGGCTTGTTATCTGTACCAGGGAAAGCGCCCGAGCATTATGACAGTATGTGGAGCCGTCTTGTTGAGGTGTATCCCGAGATTCAAGTAGTGCATCGTTTAGACATGTCGACCTCTGGGCTGATGTTACTAGCGAAAAACAAAGAAGCAGAACGTTCTTTAAAGAAACAGTTTCAGTATCGGCTTACTCATAAAGTCTACTATGCGCGAGTTTGGGGAACACCTGATGAATCGGAAGGGTTAATCGATTTACCGCTTATTTGTGATTGGCCGAACCGTCCAAGGCAAAAAGTGTGCTACGAACATGGCAAGCCGTCGCAAACATACTATCAGGTGGTAAAGCAGGAGCAACAGACAAGTATTGTGCGCTTATTCCCCATTACCGGACGTTCACATCAACTAAGAGTGCATTTATTGGAACTGGGGCATCCTATCGTTGGTGATGAATTCTACGCCCATGAAGAAGCGATGAGTTTCTCAGATAGATTAGAGCTGCATGCGGCAGAGCTGTGTTTCTACCATCCTGAAACTGAAAAGCTACAATCCATTTTCGTTCCATGCGATTTTCATCAAGTGTCTGAGCCATTAGTGGTGCAACACTTTGACCCCGCGACAGATTTACCGGATTATAAGACCTTGCCTCGGTCATAAAGTGTGTGGCCGTACGACATCAAGGAGAAGTCATGGCCACCAAGAAAATTGTCTTTTTAGATCGTGATACCATTCCAGCATCCATCGCGATTCCCACTCCAAATTTCGTACATCAATGGGTCGAATATCAGTCAACCTCGCCTGAACAAGTGTTAGAACGCATTTATGATGCAGATGTCGTCATTAGCAATAAAGTCTATTTAGGTTCAGACATTCTTGAACAGGCCAAGCAAGTAAAACATATTGCGGTGGCTGCCACTGGGGTTAATAACGTTGAGCTCGATTACTGCGCGCAACGCGGTATTACCGTTACCAATGTCCAAGGTTATGCGACTCAATCGGTGCCTGAACATGTGATTGCATTGCTATTTACTTTGATGCGAAATATTCCTGCTTACCACAACGATATCCGCAATGGTGAGTGGCAACGTCAGAATAAGTTTTGTTTCTTCACTCATCCTATTCAAGATATTGCTCACTCTACCTTAGGTATTATTGGTAGCGGAGCCCTAGGGCAGGCGACAGCGGCGCTTGCTAGAGCAATTGGTATGAATGTGCAGTTCTCCGAACGCAAAGGTGTAACACAATGCCGCGAGGGCTATGTGCCTTTTGAACGATTTTTGAAAACGAGCGATGCCATTGCCCTTTTGTGTCCTTTGACCGAGGAAACGACCAATCTTATCGATAGTGAAGCGTTGTCGAATATGAAGTCTACGGCAGTATTGATTAATACTGGACGCGGTGGCTTGGTTAACGAAGCGGCTTTGGTTTGTGCTTTAAAGGAGAATCACATTGCTGGAGCAGGAGTGGATGTTTTTACAGAAGAGCCAGCGCCTCAAACCAATCCTCTAGTCGAGAATATGGATTTGCCCAATCTCATTTTAACGCCGCATGTCGCATGGGGAAGCCGCTCTTCCATAGAGAAGCTTTGTGAAATATTAGTGAGTAATATTGAAGCGGTAGAACAAGGCAAAACGCAAAATAGAGTGGTCTAGAAATAACTCGCCCCACGTAAAGTGGGGCGAGGAAATTAATCTGCTTGTGGTTTAACGACCAGTACATTGATGGGTGAGTTCTGAACCACTTTACTTGCAACAGAGCCAAGAACTACCTTGTCGATCTTAGAGCGTTTGTGACTTGGCATAACAATTAAGTCTGCGCCTAAGCGCTCCGCATAATCAAGTATAGTTGCATAAGGTTTACCCTCAGCAACATGAACTTTATAGACGACTTCATCAGGGATGTGCTGATCAGCAAATGATTTAAGTTGCGCTTTGACATCATTTTTCATTTGCGAGGCGGCATCTTTAGGGAAATACGTAGCCACCATAGACATATGGATACCCGGCAGAACATTTAATAAATGCACTTCGGCATTAGAGTGCTTAGCATGCCAGACCGCGATTTCTACAGCTTTGTCTGAAAAGCCTTTATCGTTTAAATCGACAGGAACAAGGATTTGCTTGTACATGTGTTTTCTCTTTTTGGTTTGTACCCTACTAGCATAGGGTAAAGCATACGCTTGGCTAGTTTTATCCGTTCCGTATTAAGGTTTTTAGGCTCTGGGTTCAAAAGCGAGTCCAGAGCCTGATACCTTTATGCGCTCAAGTTTTCACGACGAGCACGACGCTTTTGGTTCATCGCCATCGCGAGAAGCAAGAGCAACGCAGGTACAAATACCCACTCTTTCATTGGTCTATCGGCATCCTGCACAATAGATTTAATTTCCCAGTCAAAGTCTAGACCGGATGCTTCTGCTGGGCTTCCAAACTCAACCATATCGATGATCATTTTATCAGCATCTTTGTCGAGCATTAGTCCCATCGAAGCGATACGCTCTTCTGCGGTGACAGCGCTATCATCAAAAGGTAGTCGAACGGTTTTTTCAACGTACTTACCTTCGAGGGTTTCACCTGCAACACGTAACTCGATGGATTGTCCAACATTTAGCTTCTCAACAACTTGAGCTATCTCAACACCTGGCGAAAGAACTTTCGCAGGGAAAGCCATATCCCACCAAAAACCTGGTCTGAAGAAGGTAAACGTTAATACAAGTAGCAATACAGTCTCCCACCACTTGTTCTTAGTAAACCACCAACCTTGAGTGGCCGCTGAGAAAATAAGCATCGCAATAACCGCAGAGATAACCGTCAGAGCAAGGTGCCACCACGAGTCAATTCCCATCATCAATAATTGAGTGTTAAAGATGAACATGAAAGGCAAAATTGCAGTTCGAATATCGTAGGTGAAGCCTTGAATACCGGTGCGAATTGGATCGGACTTAGCAATTGCAGCTGCGGCAAAAGCAGCAAGACCAACTGGTGGTGTGTCATCGGCTAAGATGCCGAAGTAGAACACAAATAGGTGAACGGCAATCAGTGGGATGATCAAACCGTGTGCTGCACCCAATGTGACGATAACAGGCGCCATGAGAGTTGAAACAACAATGTAGTTTGCTGTTGTTGGTAGACCCATCCCGAGGATGAGAGAGATGACGGCGGTAAATAGCAGCATCAAGATAATGCTACCACCTGAGATAAACTCAACGAAGTCGGTCATTACAAGGCCAATACCCGTTAGTGTAACCACACCCACTACGGTACCCGCAGCAGCCGTCGCCACACCGATACCAATCATGTTGCGTGCACCAGACACTAGGCTTTCTGCCAAATCGACAAAACCAGCTTTGATCTCTGCATTGACATCACTGGTTTTCGACATGATTGCGATCAGTGGACGCTGGGTAATCAGAATGAAGATCATAAAGACCGTTGCCCAGAATGCTGAGAGACCCGGAGAAAAGCGCTCAACAGTCAAACACCACACTAAAACCACGATTGGCAGTAGGAAATGTAAACCAGACTTGATGGTTGGACCTGGATCTGGCACTTCAGTAAGTTCTGCATCAATTTCAATACCACCTTCTTTCGCGTACTTAGCTGAGACACGCAGTAACGCGATATAAGATATCAAGAGAGCAACACCTACGATTGGGGTCGCAGCGTCACCAAACACGTCTTTGGTCCAGCCAATGCCGTAGTACACCACAGCACTAATGACACAAAGACCAAGAATGGTGCCGGTAAATGATAAGAGACTTTGAACAAGCGTCGGGTTATGGCGGCGCGGTAGGCCAGTCATACCCGCTTTGCAAGCTTCAAGGTGAACAATGTAAATCAAAGCGATATAAGAAATCAGCGCAGGTAGTAGCGCCGCTTTGATTACTTCAACGTATGAAATCCCCACATACTCAACCATCAGGAATGCCGCAGCGCCCATGATCGGTGGCGTTAGCTGACCGTTGGTTGATGCAGCAACTTCCACAGCCCCCGCTTTCGTCCCCGGAAAGCCAACGCGCTTCATTAGAGGTATGGTAAAGGTACCTGTAGTTACTACGTTGGCGATGGAAGAACCAGAAACCAAGCCTGACAGACCTGATGCCACAACGGCCGCTTTTGCGGGACCACCACGCATGTGACCTAATAGAGAAAATGCGACTTTAATAAAGTAAGCACCTGCTCCAGCTCGCTCCAACATGGCTCCGAACAAAACGAATAAGAATACAAATGACGTTGAAACACCAAGAGCAACACCAAATACACCTTCTGTCGTTAGCCACAGGTGTGACATCGCTTTGTTTAAGCTTGCGCCTTTGTGAGCGATAACATCCGGCATGTATGGACCGCCAAAGGTATACAACAAGAATACTGCAGCGACGACCATTAGCGGCGGACCTAAAGCACGACGTGTTGCTTCAAGTAGTAGAACCATACCTGTACAGGCAACGACAATGTCCATTGTCGTTGGTGCGCCCGAGCGGCCTGCTAATTGAGTGTAAAAGAGGTAAATGTAGGCAGCAGATAAACTACCTGCCAGTGCTAAAATCCAGTCGATGGCAGGGATTCGATCGCGCGGTGACCCCTTCATTGCAGGATAAGCGGTAAACGCTAGAAAAATAGCAAACGTTAAGTGAATTGAACGTGCTTCTGTGTCGTTTAGTACGCCAAAGTTAAAAATGAACGGCAGTGGGGATGCGTACCAAAGTTGAAATAGCGACCAACATAGTGGAACAAACCAAAGTATTTTTGCGGGAATCCCTTTCGGGCTTCTTGCTCCAGTGTCAGCTTGTGCGACCATTTCTTGCACATCTTGCGACGGTTGTGTTGTCTGCGTCATGTACTTTTTCCTTTATTATTTTATGGTCCAGTGTTTTTCAAACAAAATGAACGAACCATATTTCGCATTTAACATTGTAGTCAATGGATGCAAACGTGTGGTTTTAGTTGTGTTTCTTAAGGCTCTAAAAATGACGGGCTTGGAAAGAGAGCCCAAATAGCCACACCAATTGGGTTAATTGGTGTTGATTGTTTTGAGTGATACTCATATTAGAAAAGTGATAGGGGAAGGGAGCCTTCCCCTACGGAGTCGTCTTACTTAAGAAGACCAACTTCTTTGTAGTACTTCTCTGCACCTGGGTGAAGAGGAATAGATAGGCCTGCTTGTACCATGTCTTCCTTCTTCAGGTTAGCAAATGCAGGGTGCAGACGTTTGAACGTGTCAAAGTTTTCAAACACTGCTTTTGCAACGTTGTAAGCCACTTCATCAGAAACATCTGATGTGGTTACCATTGTTGCTGCTACACCAAAGCTCTTCACATCTTGATCCGTGCCACGGTACATACCTGCTGGTACATTGCTGTACGCGTAGTATGGGTTTGCCGCTACGATCTCATCGATTTGTGCGCCTGTTGCTGGAACTAGCTTAGCATCACAAGATGTTGTTGCTTCTTTGATTGATCCGTTTGGATGACCAACCACATAAACGAATGCGTCGATTTTATTGTCACAAAGTGCTTGAGAACGCTCTGAACCTTTAAGCTCTGATGCAAGTTTAAAGTCTGCGTTGGTCCAACCCATTGCATCCATAACAACGCCCATTGTCGCACGGTCACCTGAGCCTGGGTTACCGATGTTCACGCGCTTACCTTTAAGGTCAGTTACGTTTTCGATACCAGCATCAGTGCGAGCGATAATGTTGAATGGTTCTGTGTGCAGAGAGAACATTGCACGAAGCTTTTTGTAAGGGCCTTGCTCTTCAAATTTGCTTGTGCCGTTGTAGCCGTGATATTGCCAGTCAGATTGAACGATACCGAAATCTAACTCACCAGCACGCATTGTGTTGACATTGTAGATAGAACCACCAGTGGACTCTACTGAACAACGAATATTGTGTTCCTTACGGCCTTTATTCACAAGCTTACAGATTGCACCACCAGTTGGGTAATAAACACCTGTTACCGAACCTGTACCAATTGTGATGAACTCTTGAGCGTTAACAGCGCCAGTGCCCATAACGGCAGCGGCAATAGCACCAATTTTAACAAGTTTCTTAAATGCCATGAATTTCCCTTCCTTATTCATTATTAGCCCTGAATAACTATAGATGTCTTCAGAGGTTTCCTATGTGGAAACGGCATCTTTTTCAATCCATATGTTGAAAAAGTGGCGCAATCATACCAAAAAAATTGGCAGAAAATTACTGAATTGTTAATGAATATAGGGGAATTGTCTGTGCTAGAGGATTTGGAAGGATAGGGGTTACTAAGGTGTAGTTCAATAAAAACAGGTAATTAGGCGTTTTTTGTGGCTTATTTTTCGATTTATCAAGATGTGATATAAATCACGGAACAATCATGTTCCGTGATACTTTATTCTAAATGTTAATGTTTAAAACTTAGCCAGCGTAATCAAAAAGATCGCATACCGATTCAAACAATTGCTGGGTAGACACACTCAAGGTTGGTGTGATGAAGATGGTATCGTCGCCTGCAACGACCCCTAGAATCCCTTCTGCTTTACCCAGAGAATCGAGCAATCGAGCAATCAATTGTGCAGCACCTGGGCCAGTGTGAATAACGACGATAGCGTTGTTGTAATCTATATCAAGAACCAATTCACGTAGAGAGCTAGAGACAGTTGGAACGCCAAGCTCTGCTGGTAGGCAGTACACCATTTCCATTTTTGCGTTGCGGGTCCTCACTGCGCCAAACTTAGTCAACATGCGTGACACTTTTGATTGGTTGATGTTCTCAAACCCTTCAAGTTTTAATGCGTCGACAATCTCGCCCTGAGAACCAAAACGCTCTTCTTTTAGTAACGCTTTAAACGCGCGAACCAGGTTGTCTTGTTTGTCATTATTGCGCATAAACGCCTCTTATTTTTGTTCAACTAGCAGTGATCCGGCTATTGTGGCACAGAACCTCGATCTTGACCAAATAATCCATGGTTTATGCCAACGGTATCACTATTATCAATGCTGAAGTTAGCGATGATAACCTTATAATTAGCAAGGGGAAAAATGGGTTCTCATCACCCTCTTGTCATGATAGCGTAGTAGCACGTAATCAGTGAGTTGCGCGAGCTCGCAAAGCTGAGGTTAATTGATTGTAATCGATTAGTGATTACTATAACTTTTTAGCTAATCGACGAAAAATTACCCTACAAGACTATTAATAAGAGATATAAATCTCAAGGAGAACTCCCATGAAAGTAGCTGTTATTGGTGCCGCAGGTGGCATCGGCCAAGCCCTAGCCCTATTGCTAAAAAACCGTCTTCCTGCTGGTTCTGATCTAGCCCTGTATGATATTGCTCCCGTCACTCCAGGTGTTGCAGCTGATCTAAGCCACATCCCAACGCCTGTTTCTATTAAAGGCTATGCGGGTGAAGATCCTACACCAGCACTTGAAGGTGCTGATGTGGTTCTAATTTCTGCGGGTGTTGCGCGTAAGCCAGGTATGGATCGCTCAGACCTATTCAATGTCAATGCAGGTATCGTTAAGTCATTGGCCGAGAAAATCGCGGTCGTGTGTCCTACTGCTTGTGTTGGTATCATCACTAACCCTGTTAACACCACAGTGCCTATCGCAGCTGAAGTCCTTAAGAAAGCAGGTGTGTATGACAAGCGTAGACTGTTCGGTGTGACGACGCTTGACGTTATTCGCTCTGAAACATTTGTAGCTGATCTGAAAGCGAAAGATCCAGGTGATATTCGCGTACCAGTTATTGGTGGTCACTCTGGTGTGACTATTTTACCGCTACTTTCTCAAGTTGAAGGTGTTGAGTTTACTGCGGAAGAAGTAGAAGCGTTAACTAAGCGTATTCAAAACGCTGGTACTGAAGTGGTTGAAGCGAAGGCGGGTGGCGGCTCTGCGACCTTGTCTATGGGTCAGGCAGCATGTCGCTTTGGTTTAGCTCTTGTTAAAGGCCTTCAAGGCGAAGAGAACGTTATTGAGTGTGCTTATGTGGAAGGTGATGGTGAGCACGCTCCATTCTTCGCACAACCAGTTAAGCTAGGTAAAGACGGCGCAGAAGCTATCCTTAGCTACGGTGAACTCAGTGATTACGAGAAAGCAGCACTAGATGGCATGCTAGAGACGCTTAATAAAGATATTGAAATTGGTGTAGAGTTCGCTAAGTAAACTCCTACATTAATTTAAATAGCAAAAGCCGGTCTTTTTAAGATCGGCTTTTTTGATCTATACCCTATAAGACTCCGTAATAAATCGGAGCGGGGAGGAAGGGTCATGGAAATGAAAGATGTAGTAAAAGGTATGTGGGTGGATTCACAACATGGCGCTGGCAGAGTGCTTGTTGTCGACGAGCAGTCACAGTCCGTTTTGGTCGAACCAATAGGAAGCGAGGAGCAATGGGCACTATCTGTTGACGAAGTCGAAGAAGAGCTGCAGCTTCATAACGGTTGTGATAAATACTACTAAAGCTTGGTCTCAGAAACGGAAAAGGGCAGTGATGCACAATCACTGCCCCTTGACCTTATGCCGTTCTTTTCACTGCCATGTAGGCAAGCGCGATTAAGGCTTCTTTATATTCACTGTCAGGCACGATAGAAAGTGCTTCAATGGCCTTATCAGCTTCTTTAAAAGCCATGTCTTCAGTGTACTTTAATGAGCCCACACGATTCATTGTTGCCATAATGGTATCGAGCTTATCAATCCCATTACCTTTTTCAATTGCTTCGCGAATCATCGCACTTTCGTGTTCTTCACCGTGCTGCATGGCGTGGATAAGCGGTAATGTTGGTTTACCTTCAGCTAGGTCGTCACCGACATTTTTACCCATGTCTTCACCCGTAGAGGTGTAATCCATGACGTCATCAATAAGCTGGAACGCGGTTCCAAGGTACTTACCGTAATTCTGTAGTGCAAGTTCGACTTCTGGAGAGGCATCGTTGAGGATAGCTCCAACTTGAGTCGCGGCTTCAAACAAACGTGCCGTCTTCGAGTAGATGACTTGCATGTAGCTTTCTTCAGAAGTATTAGGGTCATTGCAGTTCATTAGTTGCTGAACTTCACCTTCTGCGATGACATTCACGGCATCACTCATAAGCTCTAAAATGCGCAATGAGCCAAGACCCGTCATCATTTGGAAAGAACGAGTATAGATGTAGTCACCTACTAGAACACTCGCAGCGTTACCAAAAGCAGCGTTTGCTGTTGCTTTACCTCGTCGCATATCAGACTCATCTACTACGTCGTCGTGCAATAACGTCGCAGTATGGATGAACTCAATAAACGCAGCAGCCGTTGTATGTGCGTTACCTTGATATCCTAAAGCTTTCGCTGAAAGCAACGCGAGTAGCGGTCTTAAGCGCTTGCCGCCACTACTTACAATATAGAAACCAAGTTGATTGATTAGACTAACTTCTGAGTTTAATTGTGCTTGTATTGTTTCATTCACTTTTGCCATATCATCGGCAGTCAGTGCTTGGATAGCTTTAAAATCCATTACGTACCCGGTTGAGCTTAGAGCCAATAAGGCTTAGTCGTTGGTTATAATCTGTGAATAATACACTAAAAAACGTTGATTAATACATGGTGAAAGGGCATTATTGCCGCACTTTTCATTGGCGATTAGTGTTTCGCCAATTTTTTCAAAATATGGCTTGTCATAGGGTAATCATTCGCGTAGAATCTGCGCCCTATTGATGATTAGTTTAGCGCACACCCTATTTGTTGAAATAACAATCAAAAGGCTGTGCGGAAAAAGCGGAGTAAAATATGTACGCTGTTTTCCAATCTGGTGGTAAACAACACCGTGTAAGCGAAGGTCAAACTCTTCGTTTAGAGAAATTAGACGTTGAAACTGGTGCAACTGTTGAATTTGATAAAGTTCTTCTTGTTGCTAACGGTGAAGACATTCAAGTTGGCGCTCCTCTTGTTGAGGGCGGCAAGGTAGTTGCTGAAGTGGTACAACACGGTCGTGGCGATAAAGTAAAAATCGTTAAGTTCCGTCGTCGTAAGCACTCTCGTAAGCAACAAGGTCACCGTCAGTGGTTCACGGAAGTGAAAATCACTGGCATCAACGCTTAATTCGATTAGGAGAGTTTAACAATGGCACACAAAAAAGCTGGTGGTTCTACTCGTAACGGCCGCGATTCAGAAAGCAAACGTCTAGGTGTTAAGCGTTTCGGTGGTGAGTCTGTTCTTGCAGGTAACATCATCGTACGTCAACGTGGTACTAAGTTCCACGCTGGTACTAACGTTGGTATCGGTAAAGACCATACTCTTTTCGCTCTTACTGAAGGTAAAGTGAAATTCGAAGTTAAAGGTCCTAAGAACCGTAAATTCGTTAGCATCGAAGCTGAGTGATTTTAGCGCTAAGCTAAATTACGAATAAGCTTTCTAGCTGAATTCAAAAGCCCTGCCGAGTCGGCGGGGTTTTTTATTTATATGGGCAGTCGATAGAGACGAGTCTCTAGGCATAGCTATGTTGAAACAACAAGCTCTGTACCATGGGGAATCGTCTCTGTCATCTGCTAAAATGTAGTGATAATTGATTGAGCCCACAAAGTGATCTTATGTCTTTTCGGCAGGATGGCTTTGGTGGTGGGTAGCGAAGAAGTAGTCGGAGTAAGAGATGAAGTTCGTTGATGAAGCGGTAGTAAAAGTCCAAGCGGGCGATGGCGGTAGCGGTGTCGTTAGTTTTTGGCGTGAAAAATTCGTAGCGAAAGGTGGTCCTGACGGTGGCGATGGCGGCGACGGTGGCGACATCTATATCGAAGCAGATGAGAACCTAAATACGCTCATTGACTATCGCTTCCAACGCTTTTACGAAGCTGAGCGTGGCGAAAATGGTCGCGGTGGTAACTGTACTGGTAAGCGTGGTAAAGATAAGGTACTTAAAGTGCCTGTCGGTACTCGAGCTGTAGATATTCACACTAATGAAATCGTTGCTGAAGTTGCTGAACATGGCAAAAAAGTGATGGTTGCAAAGGGGGGTTGGCACGGTCTAGGTAATACTCGATTTAAGTCATCGGTTAACCGAGCTCCTCGCCAGAAAACACTGGGTACTAAAGGCGAAATTCGTGAATTGCGTTTAGAGCTGTTGCTACTTGCTGACGTGGGTATGCTTGGTTTGCCAAATGCGGGTAAATCAACATTTATCCGTGCAGTTTCGGCGGCTAAGCCAAAAGTAGCCGACTATCCATTTACTACACTGATCCCTAGTTTAGGTGTGGTTAGCGTTGTTCCTGAGAAAAGCTTTGTTGTGGCGGATATCCCTGGTCTGATTGAAGGTGCCGCAGACGGTGCTGGCTTAGGTATTCGTTTCCTTAAACACTTAGAGCGCTGTCGAGTATTGCTGCACATGATCGATATTATGCCTATCGATCAAAGTAACCCTATCGAGAACGCACTGACGATTATCGATGAGCTAGAGCAGTACAGCGAAAAGCTAGCGGATAAACCGCGCTGGCTAGTATTCAATAAAGTCGATCTTATGCCAGAAGAAGAAGCGAATGAAGTGATCCAAGAGATCCTCGACGCACTTGGTTGGGAAGATGAGTACTTCAAGATATCTGCAGTGAATAAGCAAGGAACTAAAGAGCTTTGCTATAAGCTTGCTGACTTTATGGAAACACTGCCACGCGCTGAAGAAGAGATTTCTGAGGAAGAGAAAGTCGACTTTATGTGGGACGATTACCACAAAGATGCAATGTCTGGTAAAGACGTGATTACTGAAGACGATTGGGATGATTGGGACGACGAAGAAGATGACGGCCACGTTGTCTACGTCCGTGACTGATTGTTACCTCAATGATTTAAAAAGCTGCAAAGTTACTTTGCAGCTTTTTTGTACTCAAATTATTTCAGTGTGGCTTGTACTAAGGCAAACTGATACAAACTCTCTTTTCTCCCCCTTTATGCTAAAGGAAGCCTTTTAAATGGATTTAAATCGGCGAATTTCGGATGTGGATGCTCTGATATTTAAACACTACCGTGTTGTACATGGCATTCGGATTTCCGTGGCATTCGTTTTAACTCTAGCTTTAACCAGTTATTTTCAGATTCCCGAAAGCACCTGGATACTCATTACGTTAGTAGTAGTGATTGGCCCTATCTCGTATTTAGGTAATGTTTTACCACGAGCTTGGCATCGCACTATGGGAACGATTATTGGAGCATTGTCAGGGATTACCGCCATTTTACTTGGACAATGGTCAATGTTGGCTATGTATGCTTGGTGCGGCGCTGTGATGTTTTGTAGTGCCTATTTTGCGCTAGGTAAACGCCCTTATGTGGGTTTGCTGATTGGTATTACCCTAGCGGTCACTATTGGAGCAGGTAATCACGATATTGAAGTTGCGTTGTGGCGTGGTCTTGATGTAACGATTGGCTGTGTATTAGCGGTGTTGTTTTGCATTATTTATCCGCAAAGAGCGTTTATTCATTGGCGCATGCGTCTAGGCGCCACGCTGGACCGGTTTGCTAAGGTCTATCAAATATCCACATCATTGAACATGCTTGAACAGCCGAACCTTGAGCGCTACCAGCAAACGCTAATGAAGGAGATGGTAACCTTGAGAAGTCTCATTTCTCCTTCAGTTAAAGAGTCAAAGCTAAGTGCACAATTATTAGAAGCGATCCAAGTACAGCTTCGCAACATGCTTTACTCCATTGAACTTTTGAACACCTCTTATTGGAGCGACAGGCACAGTCATTTGAATATGCTTTGGTCCAAACCCCTTAATGATTGCCAGAAAATCATTGAGAAAGAGTTCGAAGCACTTGCAACATTAATAATGACCGGGAAATTAGAGACCGAGCTTTCAGGTAAAGAAATTGCGACAGCAAGAGAGACCTTAAAAAACAGTTTGCCAAAGATTGATGGTGAGGAGACGAGCATCAATGGCTACTTATGGCTTAATTTGAAGCTAATGGAAGACCTTGTAAGCCTAAAACGACTGTTAGTTTATTCGCTGAATCTGTCTCAAGAGTAGTTTTCACAAATTTGTTGTTTTCTGTCAATCGTGCCCCAGTTTTTAGTTCATCAACAATGAAAATGCCCCTAAAATGGATTCAATACTGAATGACCACGAAAAAACTGGAATGGATTCTAAGCAACGAGCCGTCTCTCGGCTGATTGCGCAAGCAGGGCAAATGTTACTTGCTCATGGCGCAGAAAGTACGTTAGTTGGCGATATTACTCGAAGAATGGGTATTGCTGCTTCTATGGACGAAGTAGAAGTATCACTGTCAGCAAGTTCATTAGTGATTACCACGGTTTACAAAGAACATTGTGTTACGACGGCAAGACGAAGCCCAGATCGTGGGCTTAATATGCGTGTTGTGACTCAGGTTCAACGTATCTGTATCATGATGGAGAAAGGCATTCTTGACTATCAACTAGCTCAGAAAAAACTGAATAAGATCAGTCCTGAACGCTATAATCGTTGGCTAGTCGTGGTGATGATAGGGCTATCATGCGCTGCTTTTAGTCGTCTCGCTGGCGGTGACTGGTCAGTGTTTGCAATGACTTTTCTAGCTTCAGCCGTTGGTATGACGGTACGTCAAGAAATCGGCCATCGCCATTTTAACCCACTCTTAAACTTCTCCGTCACGGCGTTTGTTACCACACTTATTTCTGCCCAAGCAGTTATCTATAGCATCGGAGCGCAGCCTCAGCTAGTGATGGCGTCATCAGTGCTCATGTTAGTCCCCGGCTTTCCACTAATTAACTCTGTTGCTGATATGGTCAAAGGTTATGTCAACATGGGGATCGCTCGTTTTGTGTTTGCCAGTTTATTAACCCTAGCAACCTGCTTGGGGATAATTGGTGCCATGAGTCTGACGGATGTTCTAGGGTGGGCTCAGTAATGACAATAGTGGAATTATTATTTGCTCTGCTTAACGACATGTTCTTTGCCGCTATTCCAGCAGTAGGGTTTGCGTTGGTATTTAATGTTCCTCAAAATGCGTTAGCTTATTGCGCGATTGGTGGGGCAGTTGGCCATGGCTCTCGCTTTTTGATGATGAATTATGGTGTTCCGATTGAATGGGCTACTTTTTTGCCGCAACGATTGTCGGTATGATTGGCGTTCATTGGTCGCATAAGTTTCTAGCTCATCCTAAAGTGTTTACGGTGGCCGCGCTAATACCGATGGTTCCAGGGGTGTTTGCCTATAAAGCTATGATTGCGATGGTGGAAATCAATCATCTTGGTTATACCCCTGAGCTTCTGGCGACTCTAATGGAGAACTTCCTAAAGGCGATGTTCATAATTGCTGGTTTGGCTATTGGTCTAGCCATGCCCGGGCTGTTATTCTATCGCAGCCGACCCGTCGTTTAATTAGGAATACAGTACCTCAATGATTATTAGCATGATTGCCGCTATGGCAGACAATCGAGTCATAGGCAAAGATAACCAAATGCCTTGGCACTTACCTGCCGACTTTATCTGGTTCAAAAAGTGCACCATGGGAAAACCCGTTATTATGGGTAGAAAAACCTATGAATCTATAGGGCGCCCGTTACCTGGTCGTCAAAACATTGTCGTTAGTCGAAATTCTGAGCTTCGCATAGATGGAGTGGAGACGGTAACTTCATTGGAACAAGCTTTGAGCTTAGTGAATGATGTGGAAGAAGCGATGATCATTGGTGGTGGTAGCTTTTACGAGCACTGTATGCCGATGGCAAACAAGCTTTATCTAACCTATATCGATGCAAATGTTGATGGCGATACTCAATTTCCTGATTGGGGAGAAGGCTGGAAACAAGTGCATAGTGAGCAATATCAAGCGGATGAGAAAAACGCGTACGACATGCAGTTCGTCATTCTTGAGCGCTAATATTCGCCGCCTAAGAGAGGTTTCTTAGGCGTCTTTTATTGAATATTTAACCTAAGGCTGGTTGTTCAAAAACGGCCTTATCATCCCAACGAATCATAGTAAGGCTACCTCCCCAAACACACCCGGTATCCAATCCTATAACCTGTTCACTGATGTAGCCTCCTAGTGCTGCCCAATGCCCAAAAATTACGGTTTTATTAAGCGGGACTCGATTTTTTAATTGGAACCACGGAACATATTCTAGAGGATTTACGTCGCTAGGAGGTAGCTTACAGGCCATATCTAAGCGCCCATCTGGATAACAAAAGCGCATTCGGGTGTAGGCATTAATGATGTAACGCCAACGTTCGAAACCGGTGAGTCCTGATTGCCAGAAGTCGGGGTCATTGCTGTACATATTATGGATGAGTGCTTGCCAATCATCACTTTGTAGTTGTTGCTCAACTTCTCGAGCATTGACTCTCGCCTGTTCTAAAGTCCACTGAGGAGAAATACCTGCATGACAAACGACAAATTCATCATGTTCTAAGAGCAAAGGCTGGTGTCTGAGCCAGTCTAATAAATCTGTCTTGTCTAGAGCTTCTAAAATCGGAAGTGTTTTGTCTTTGGGTTTCGCTTTGTGTACGCCAAGCGATACGGCTAATAAGTGAAGATCATGATTGCCCAGACAGGCTTTTGCAGCCTCTCCCATGGCTTTGACGAAGCGGAGTGTTTCCAGTGATTTAGGGCCTCTAGCGACGAGATCTCCGGCAATCCAAAGGGTATCTTTTTGTTTGTCGAAATGACTTTTCGACAACAGTAGTTCCAATTCATCCAAGCAACCTTGAATGTCACCAACAATGTAATTTGCCACAAAAAACCTTAATTTAGAATATTGGGAATAGCTAAGCGGAATGGCTCTATTTCGGTAATGAATTCTTTGCCGTTGGCATCGATCATTATGTAATGACCTTGCATCACGCCAACAGGTGTCTCAATAGCCGTGCCACTGGTATACGTGTACTCATCACTTTTTTCGATTATTGGTTGTTGGCCGATCACACCTTCACCCTCGACACTGATCTGTTTTCCGTTAGCATCAGTAATCAGCCAACGTCGACTCATTAATTGCACAGTTTGCTGACTTAGGTTTTTTATCGTGATGACGTAAGCAAAGACAAAGCGCTTATTGTCTGGGTCAGATTGCTCTTCAACGTATTTGGTATGTACTTGGCATTTCACGCATGGCGAAGTTGTATCCATATGACTCTCCTATGCTGTTGAAAGGGCTACCTATTCACTATGACAAAAAAAAACGCCCATTAGCAAGCTAGTGAGCGTTTTTTAATGAATTAGTTATGATTTTCATCTAACCAGTTAGCCATGGCTACGAACTGTTGTAATGTTAGATTCTCTGGTCGCATAGAAGGGTTTACGCCCAGTTCTTCCAGCGTTTCTGCCGACATAAGAGACTTGTAGCAATTACGAACGGTTTTACGACGCTGGTTAAAGCCATCACGACAGACTCTATCTAGCCATTTCAAACTAGTCGCAGGATAAGGTAGTTCTTCATAAGGAACCAATCTTACTACCGCTGAATCTACTTTCGGTGGTGGAACAAATGCTGTTGGTGGTACTTCAAGTACTGGAACCACTTTGCAGTAATACTGAGCCATGACAGTCAGACGGCCGTAAGCTTTTGTGCCTGGACCGGCGGCAAGGCGATTCACCACTTCTTTTTGTAGCATAAAGTGCATATCTTGGATGTCTTTATGGAACTCAAATAAGTGGAACATCAAAGGTGTAGAGATGTTGTACGGCAGGTTACCGAAGATACGCAGCTTGTTATTTGGATTAACAAGTTGAGTAAAGTCAAAACGCATAGCGTCACCTTCGTGAATGGTGAGCTTATCTCCCAAATCTGGGTGATTGCGTAGACGCTCCGCAAGATCTCGGTCTAATTCAATAACTGTAAACTTGTCGACTTCTTTGCCTACTGGTTCAGTAATCGCACCAAGACCTGGGCCAATCTCAACTAAGTTTTGACCTGGACGCGGATTAATTGCTGATACAATCCCGTCGATAACGTAAGGATCATTTAGGAAGTTTTGACCAAAACGCTTTCTTGCTTTGTGCCCTAGGTGGACATCATTTCTCATTGTCTGCTCTCTACTAAATCTATTGCGTACGCCAGTGCTGTCTCAAAGCTGCCAAAATCTGCTTGACCAGTGCCAGCAAGATCCAATGCAGTGCCATGATCGACCGATGTCCTTATAAAGGGTAGACCAAGAGTGATGTTTACTGAACGACCGAAGCCCTTGTATTTAAGTACAGGGAGAACTTGATCGTGATACATGCCTAAGACAGCATCCGCATCGCGTAAATATTTGTCATTAAATATCGTATCGGCGGGTAATGGGCCGATAAGTTGATAATCTTTTTCTGTGCGAAGTTTCTCTAGGGTAGGAGTGATAGTTTCTATCTCTTCCATACCTAAGCAGCCATCTTCACCTGCGTGAGGGTTGAGGCCACAGACATAGATATTGGGTTTGGTAATACCAAACTTGGTGACCAAGTCGTGATGCAATATATCAACAATGCGTGTAACACGATCTTCGGTGATGGCTGCAGGTACTTCCGATAATGGAAGGTGAGTCGTGACAAGTGCGGTTCTTAATCCTTCCGTTGCCAGCATCATGACCACAAGTGGTGTATTTGATACTTCTGCAAAGAACTCAGTATGGCCACTAAAGCTGACTCCTGCTCGATTGATCACCCCTTTATGCACAGGGCCGGTGACAATAGCATCAAATTCACCTTTCATACAGCCTTTTGCTGCTTTTTCCAGGGTATTTAACACGTATTGTCCATTCGCTTCGTCTAACTTTCCTGCTTTGGCAGGGACTTGCAACGGCTCATGTAAAATAACCAAGCGGCCTTTGCAATGTGAATCATAAACCGTCGGATCATAATCGAGTAGGTCGATCTCAATGCCAAGCTGCTGTGCACGCTCGGCAATTAAGGTCTTATCAGCACAGACAACAACTTGATGTGGCCAGTCTCGCTGTGAGAGAGCAACCGCGAGATCGGGGCCTATACCTGCAGGCTCTCCGGCGGTAACAACAATACGCTTAGTTGGCATTGTTATCTTCCTCATCATCGTTCACCATTTCTACGAATGCACTGGCGCGAAGTTCTTGAATCCAGGCCGAAGCTTCTTCATTGAACTTACGATTGAACAAGATGCGGTATGCGCGGTTCTGCATGGCTGAGCCTGTCTTGTCGACATCTCTACGATCTAGAACTTCGACGATGTGCCAACCGTGTACGGTTTTAAATGGTTTACTGATTTGGCCAATAGGTAAGGTTTCAACCTGATGCTTGAACTCCGGAACGTATAGTTCTGGTGTTTGGTAACCCAGTTCGCCGCCTTGGACGGCTGAGCCAGGGTCTTGGCTATATTGCTCGGCCATTTCAGCAAAGGTAGATTCACCAGATTGAACTTTAGCGATGATATTGTTGAGCTCTCTTTGAACCCCTTCATCACTTAAAATAACCGTAGGTTTGATAAGAATGTGTCGTGCGTTTACTTCAGTAACAGACACCGTCTCTAAGCCTTTAACGTCTTCAATTTTTAAGATGTGAAAACCAACACCGCTGCGGAATGGACCAATAATAGTGCCTTTAGTTTGCATCTTAATTTGGTCAGCAAAGATGGTTGGCATCTCTTCTTTACGCATCCAGCCCCAATCACCGCCTTCTAGCGCTTTCGGACCTTTTGAGTAGGTATATGCCATAGTGGCAAAATCTTCACCCGATTTTAGGCGTGCAACTAGATCCTTCGCTTGCTGCTCTTGAACGCTTTTATCTTCGCCATCATTAAAGCGCAATTGAATGTGACGAATCTTATAGGTCACAGTGGCGTCGCTTTCTTTAGCAAGCAGCTCTGCGAGGTTATCGACTTCAGCTGGTAGAATGTTGATTCGTTGTCTTACCATAGCGTTACGAGCTTCACTGGCGGCGATTTCATCACGAATTTGTTCACGAAATGCTTCCCACGTTAGTCCTTCTTCACGTACGGTTTGGCGAAGTTGCTCGATGGTTTGATTGTTGTTTTTAGCAATATCGTTAAGCGTGCTTTCTAGTCGGTTATCATCGATACGAACACCAATGCGATCAGCTTCTTGTAATTGCAGCTTTTCTAAGATCAGTTTATCGAGGATTTGCTCTTGGATAATATCTGCAGAAGGTAGCTCTTGGTCATTCTTACGAGCGTTGGCAGTAAGAGTCTTAGTGGCAGAATCAATATCACTTTGTAGGATAACGCCATCGTTGACGATAACACGAACGCGATCAAGCTCAACGGGCTCGGCAATGGCATGTAAAGCCATAACCGACAAAAGACATGTTGAAAGGAGTTTGCTTATAAATTTCATCGATATTCCTAGTGAAAACTTCACAGACTAAGAGTCTGTGAAGTTGATAAAGTTCCTAATTTCAGTCTAACGATCAGTTATTCAGGGTAAATGGTCGGCTGTATCCTAGCGCGTTTCCTGTAGGTGATGGTGGTGGCGCAGTGCTTCCGCCTAAGCCTGTGATCCCAAAGTTGACTCGTATATTTTGCTCAAATACGGGATCATTACCTATACCATTTTCCCACGATCTAAGTTGTTTACTTAGATCAAATCCGAGATACCAACAATCAGACTCATATTGAATTTGAGCCAGCCATTCCATTGAGGTATTTTCGGTCGTATCGTAAAAATACTGTCCTTGGAGTACCCAATTCTGGTTTACACGATAGCCGCCTAATAAGCCAATCTGAGAGATGCCTTTTTTAGTTATTGAGTCAATATCATTCAGACTAACCGTATTCTCTATGTACTCTTTGGTCACATATCGATAGTTGGCTTGAATAAAGTCTCCACCGACACGATATTCAATTGCACTATTGCCCAATGAAACTTGAGAACTATCAATGTCGTATTGAATACCGCCACGATAGAACACACGATCATTGTAGTTGAAATCCGTTTCGATAGCCCAAGCGGAGTAGTTTGATGAGGTATCATCAGATGGTGAATTTGATTGTTTTGTTTCAGAGTCTAAATAGTAAATTTGACCAAACGATACTGCCAGTCGCTCTCTATTTCCCGAATCAAAAAAGCGGCTAGTTGCGCCATAACTTACTTGATTAGCGGCGGCTATTTTATCCACACCACTGTATTTTCTCGAACGGAACAGACCATAGTAGTCAGTTTGCAATAGTGTCGTGTCATATTCGTAAATGCCACTTTGATCGACTTGTGGTACATAGAGGTACTGAGCTTGAGGCTCCAAGGTTTGAGTGTAACCACTAATGAAGGATGTATCTCGCTCTAAAACCAAGCCTGCATGTGTTCTAAATTGTGGAATATTACGAAAAACCGTTTCTTCTAAAGGCCTGACGTTGCCATTATTATCAAGAACCGGTTTACGTATGTCTTGATCGTAATAGGTAGATAAATAGCGAGCTTCTGTTGTCCATGTCCCCCACGTCGTGGCGAGAGGCAGAGTTAGTCCAGGCTCAATATGAACACGGGTGGCTTCCGGCTTGTTTTCATCATTTATTGTGAAATGTGAAATATGACTAACCACGTCAAAGTCTAATCCCTTATAGAAATTAGGTAGGTAATAGTTAGCTTCAAATTGAGGCGCTAGTTGGTAAGGTTGGCTATTTTCAACCAAAATTTGGAAATCTCGAACTCTAAGAGCAGTATCCCAATTGGCATTTCGATAGGTAACGTCACCTTCTTGTAATAGTTGACCATCTGAGCGATTACCTAGACTCGAGTCCATGTCTGTAAAATAATCGATGTCACTGACTTGAGAGTAATCGACCTTCAGCCCCCAATTGGAGTTGAATGTAGTATTGTTCGTGAATTGACTCGCCCAGCGAGCGCCCTTATCCTCGAACTTCTTATCTTTACCTAAAACTTCAGCTTGCAGTCGACCAGTACTATTTGAAGTTAAGTATCTAAAATCACCTTTAAGTTGTAACCCACGGTTTTGCATATAATTGAAAGTAGTAAGCAAATCGTAGTTTTCAGCTAGGTTCCAGTAAACAGGTAGTGCAAACTCAAAACCATTCTTAGAACCAAGTGATGCAGATGGTCGTAACACGCCGGTTTTGCGTCTGTCACCAATAGGCATCTGCATATATGGCAAATAAAAGATAGGGACGTTCTGAACTTCAACTCTTGAATTATAAAGTGTTGCGACTTCCTCGTCTGGATCAATATCAATACCAGAAGCTAAGAAACGCCATGAGTTGTCTCCTTCTGGGCATGAAGTAATCGAGCCATCTTCAATCTCATATAGCTTTTTACCAGTCTTGGAAACAAATACTGCATCGCCACGGCCTGGGGTACACAAAAATTGATATTGCGTGTTCTCAAGAGTAATTTCATCTTTATTGAGGTTGTTTGTGGCTTTGTCAGAGACTGCTCGGATCTCACCATCATTCATTACCACGTTACCTTCAGCGACAACGATATTTTCTTTTTGATGAAGTGTGACATTATCTGCGGTGATGGTTTTATTGCCTTGAACTACCACTACATCGCCTTTATATGTCGCGCGTTGTCCACTGATCGCTTCCAAAGAGTCCGCTTCTATATTGATTGGCTCTTGATTGGAATCGGAACTTTGTGCAGTATCAACAGAGCACTGCTCTGCTGGTGGCATAGTTTGCCCACTATTTTTCGATGTTTCTTCGGCATGTGCGTAAGACGCTAGCAGCGCAGCACCTATTGAGGCCGCTAGATATGTGCGGGAAAAACGTGACATCGAGTTGTACTATCCTGTTTAACTTGATTCATTCAGTTGAATTCGATTGATATTGAATCGTTTATAAGACGGTCTCTATCATAAAGGAAATTGACCTTAACGACACTAGTAGACTGCGAATCAGCGCAAAAATTCATAAATAAAGAGCACATAAATCACATGATA
This sequence comes from Vibrio mediterranei, assembly GCF_013364395.1. Classification (NCBI taxonomy): domain Bacteria; kingdom Pseudomonadati; phylum Pseudomonadota; class Gammaproteobacteria; order Vibrionales; family Vibrionaceae; genus Vibrio; species Vibrio mediterranei. Next base: position 387,406 of record NZ_JABXGK010000001.1, read on the forward strand.
GGTAAAATTTTAGGCGTATTTTTCGGCATGTTATTTGGCGGACCGTTAGGTGCGCTGTTCGGTTTATTCATTGGGCACCAGTTCGATAAAGCGAGACGATTAAATCAAGGTGGTTTTGCACGAGGTGGATTTGGCGGTGCAGATCAAGCTAAACGACAAGAAGAATTTCTCACCTCTGCCTATGCTGTGATGGGGCATGTTGCCAAAGCGAAAGGACAAGTCACTAAAGAAGAGATTCAACTAGCGACCATTATGATGGATCGTATGAACCTTAATAGTGAGCAAAAAAGAGCAGCTCAAGAAGCGTTCCGCGAAGGGAAGTCGGCGGATTTTCCGTTAGAACGTATTCTTGATAAGGTCCGTATTTCGTCGGGCGGTCGTCATGATCTGCTTCAGTTCTTTTTGGAATTGCAAATTTCAGCAGCCTTTGCTGACGGAAGTGTTCACCCTGCTGAACGAGAAGTGTTGCACCGGATTGCACAAGGACTTGGCTTTTCAGCTCAGCAGTTAGAGCAGCGATTACGAATGCAAGAAGCGGCGTTCCGATTCCAACAAGGTGGTAATTTCGGTGGTGGTCACTATCAAGGTGGTCAACAATCAGGAAGTTGGCAGCAAGCGAGCAGTGCGTCGCAGCTTTCTGATGCGTATGATGTGCTTGGTGTGTCTGAAGATGCCGATGCGAAAACACTCAAACGAGCTTATCGTAAACTGATGAATGAGCATCATCCAGATAAACTGATGGCTAAAGGTTTGCCACCTGAAATGATGAATATGGCAAAAGAAAAATCTCAAGAGATTCAAAATGCCTATGATTTAATTAAGAAGGTGAAGGGATTTAAATAATGCAGACAGACAAGGATGTACTGGACTTTTGGTTTGGTGAATTAACGCCTGCAGATTGGTTCTCAGGCGATGAGGCACTAGATAGCCTTATAGAGCAGCGCTTTTTGGCGCTGCATAATAAAGCCGCGCTCGGTGAACTGTATACGTGGCGTCAAAGCCCACAAGGACGCCTAGCTGAAATCATAGTATTAGACCAGTTTTCTCGGAATTTATATCGTGGTAAGCCTCAGTCATTTTTGTCCGACCCAATGGCGTTGGTACTCGCCCAAGAAGCGGTAGCATTAGGCGAAGATATGAAGCTAAGTGAAGAGCAACGTAGCTTCTTATACATGCCTTATATGCATAGCGAATCTTTGGTTGTTCATGAAGAGGCTGTGCGCTTGTTTAAACAAAGCGGTCTTGAAAATAACCTGGATTTTGAATATCGCCACAAAGTGATTATCGAGCGATTTGGCCGCTACCCACATCGGAATAAGATTTTAGGGCGACAATCTAGTGAGGAAGAGCTGGAATTTCTTACCCAGCCCGGCTCTAGTTTTTGAAGTGTAGTAAGGTCTAGGCAAGCAAGCCTGGACCCTAATACTATTTTTTGTTTAAAGCCCAATCGTAATCGTAGTCAATTTTACCCGCAAACCCTGTTAGCTTAGGGCTGTATTTTGCCATATGAGCAATGACGCCACCTTGAGCTTTGAAGTCCTCAGCAAACCAGTCGTAAATCGACGAAAGTGTTGCCTTGTCACCTTTGATGTTTACGCCTTTATTTGAGTTGATAAAAGTGCTTGCCGCCTGTTCCAGTAACGCTTCTGTATTGCTTGATGTGAATGCTTGAGGTTGCAGGTTTGGACACCCTAAACTGGCGCAGTTAACGGCGTAATGGGTTCTTGGGTCATTCCAAATAGGACGAAGGATTCTATGCTCAATATCATTAAGCGTCAGTGTCTGACCTGTAATTGTAATGACATCATCTCCCCAAGGTCCAAAGCTAAATAAACCACCCAGCTTTGTAATCGATTTTACTGGGTAATTATCCAAAATTAGGTCAACGGTAATCGCATTGTAGAGGTTCACCCAGTAAGCGTATTGCTCCGCTTTATTCAGTGTTCTTGGGTCGATGGCTGCGAGTTCCGACAAATAACTTTTTAATTGCTGCTTATCGTTTGGAGAAACTCGAACGTAACGTACCAAGGTGTTATCACCTTCTACTACCAAATACTTATCAAGAAAGGCTTGCCAACTTTGGTGTGACACGTTTTGAAGGTTTGCTTCATTACTTGAATTCCAGTAAGTCCAAAGCTCAGATTTCGGCGCGGAAAACGCAGTAAAACTAAACAATAAGAGAGAAGCCGTGAGTGCTTTAAGCAGTGTTTTGACCATAGCAACGATCCATTTTATGTAAGGCTAATCCATCAGACCTGTAAAGATGCCAAGTTATTTCAATTGAGTGAAAAAAATCCCAGCACTTGGCTGGGATTTATCAATTCGTTTTGACTCTTATTTTAGGAAGCTAGGAATGTTGGCTTCATACGCTGCAATTTTGTCTTCGTGCTGCAACGTTAGACCAATGTTGTCTAGACCGTTTAATAGGCAGTGGCGACGGAATTCGTCAATCTCAAAGCTGTAAGACTTACCGTTAGCAGTTACTCTCATTGCTTCTAGGTCGACAGTTATCTCGGCACCTTCGTTTGCTTCGACGTATTGGAACAGTTCATCCACCTCTTGCTCCGTTAACCGAACTGGTACCATTTGGTTGTTGATAGAGTTGCCATAGAAGATATCAGCAAAGCTTGGAGCGATCATAACTTGGATGCCGTAATCAGCCAGTGCCCAGGGAGCGTGTTCACGCGAAGAGCCACAGCCAAAGTTTTCACGAGCAAGTAAGATGCTAGCGCCTTGATAGCGAGGAGCATTCATAACAAACTCTGGATTGTCTTGCTCGCCTGCGTCGTCCAAGAAGCGCCAGTCGTGGAATAGGTGTTTACCAAAACCAGTGCGAGTTACTTTCTGTAAAAACTGCTTAGGGATGATGGCGTCGGTATCGACATTCGCTGCATCTAAAGGCACGACTAAGCCGGTGTGTTGTTTAAATCCTGACATGTGGGTTTCCTTCTTAGTCTAGCTCTCTGATATCAACAAAATGACCTGCGATAGCCGCTGCGGCTGCCATTGCAGGACTCACTAGGTGTGTGCGACCGTCACGGCCTTGACGACCTTCAAAGTTACGGTTACTGGTAGAGGCACAGCGCTCCTGTGGGCCTAGGCGGTCATTGTTCATCGCCAGACACATTGAGCAGCCTGGCAAGCGCCATTCAAAGCCCGCTTCTTTAAAGATAGAGTCTAAGCCTTCCGCTTCAGCCTGAGCTTTTACCTGCTCTGAGCCAGGGACAATCAAAGCTTGCACATGATCTGCGACTTTACGACCTTTAGCAACAGCGGCTGCAGCACGCATATCTTCGATACGAGAGTTAGTACAAGAACCTACAAATACTTTGTCTACTGGGTAGTCTTTAAGTGATTTACCCGCTTCTAGACCCATATAAGCCAGCGCTTTTTCTGCAGATGCTTTTTCTACTGGATCAGCAAAGCTTTCCGGTGATGGAATAGGTTGGTCAACGGCAATAACTTGGCCAGGGTTGGTGCCCCAAGTAACCTGAGGTTTAATATCGGCACCGTTTAGTGTAACGACAGCGTCAAACTTAGCATCGTCATCGGTTTTAAAGGTTTTCCAGTATTCAACGGCAGCATCCCAGTCAGCGCCTTGAGGAGCGAACTTACGGCCTTTTAGATACTCAAACGTCGTCTCATCAGGAGCGATAAGACCTGCTTTCGCACCGAGTTCGATAGCCATGTTACATACCGTCATACGACCTTCCATAGAAAGGTCAGTAATCGCTTCACCACAGAACTCAACGACGTAACCCGTACCACCTGCTGCTGTAGTTTCACCGATAATGGCTAGGACGATATCTTTTGCCGTTACACCGGGAGCCACTTTACCTTTGACTTCAATCTTCATCGCTTTAGCGCGAGATTGTTTTAGTGTCTGAGTCGCTAGGACGTGTTCTACTTCTGAGGTACCAATGCCAAATGCCAATGAACCAAATGCACCGTGAGTAGCCGTATGCGAATCACCACAAACAATGGTCATCGCTGGTAGCGTAATACCAAGCTCTGGGCCCATAACATGAACAATACCTTGGTATTTATGATTGATATCGTAAAGTGTCACCCCGAATTCTTCGCAGTTCTTGGATAGCGTTTCCATCTGGATACGTGCCATTTCACCAGAGGCGTTGATGTCTTTGGTCGTTGTCGAAACGTTGTGGTCCATCGTCGCGAAAGTCTTACCTACTTGGCGCACTTGGCGACCTTTTTCGCGCAGACCATCAAATGCTTGAGGAGATGTTACTTCATGAACCAAGTGACGATCGATATATAGGATTGGGTTTTCACCCTCCGCTTCTACGGCGACGTGTGCATCGTAGACTTTTTCGTATAGTGTTTTTGACATTGCTAAATTCCTTGCTTCTTCCGCCACGCCCCTATAGGCGCAGCGAAGGCGATGTTGTAATTATGAGTTCAATACGTAACTTGCGATCTTGTCACCCATCTCAGAGGTGCTAAGTGCTGGCTTATCGCCTGCTAGATCCGCCGTTAACTCGCCTGCAGATAGTGCCTTACTAACTGCGGCTTCGATGTCTTGCGCTGCGGCCTCTTCACCTAAGCTGTAACGAAGCATTAGCGCAGCAGAAAGAATTTGTGCTACTGGGTTAGCAATGTTTTTACCAGCGATGTCTGGTGCACTGCCGCCAGCTGGCTCGTAGAGACCGAATTGACTTTCATTAAGACTTGCTGATGGCAACATGCCCATAGAACCTGTGATCATCGCACACTCATCAGAAATGATGTCACCAAAGATGTTAGAGCAAAGCATGATGTCAAACTGAGCCGGATCTTTGATTAATTGCATGGTTGCGTTATCGATGTACATGTGGTTTAGAGTGACATCTGGGTACTCTTTTGCTACTTCTTCAACGACTTCACGCCATAGGATAGAGCTTTGTAAAACATTCGCTTTATCGATGGAGTAAACGTTTTTGTTGCGAAGACGTGCGGACTCAAAGGCAATCTTGGCAATGCGTTCAATTTCAAAACGGTGGTAGACCTCAGTATCAAACGCTTTTTCTGTCGGGCCTTCACCTTCACGACCTTTTGGCTGACCAAAGTAGATGCCACCTGTTAACTCACGAACCACTACAATATCGAAGCCTTTTGCTGAAATATCAGCACGAAGAGGTGAAAAGTCTTCTAGACCAGCGTGAATTTGCGCTGGACGTAAATTACAGAATAGTTGGAAGTGTTTGCGAAGTGGTAGAAGGGCGCCACGTTCTGGCTGGTCATTGGGTGGAAGGTGCTCCCACTTGGGACCTCCAACTGAACCGAATAGGATTGCGTTTGATTCTTCACAGCCTTTCACTGTGCTCTCTGGAAGAGGGCAACCGTGATTATCGATGGCGATACCACCTACATCGTATTCTTCACGTTCTAGTGTAATGCTGTGCTTCTCTGAAATCGCATCCAACACTTTATGTGCTTGAGCCATAACTTCTGGGCCAATACCATCACCTGGTAGAACTGCAATCTTGTAAGTACCTGCCATGGGGCTAATTTCCTTAAATGTTGTATTTGCTTATATTTCTTAAGCCCCTTGAAAACTATTGTCTGGACAACAACAGCAAGGGGCTAAATTTTCCTGTGGTCTTGGGAATGAACGCTTACCTTAGACCGCCTCTACTTTTTTCTGCTTCATCTCTTCAATCTGATCAGCGCGATGAATACTATTGATAACATGAAGTAGGGCTTGACCAGAAGCTTCAACGATATCCGTTGAGACACCAGTCCCGTGATATTTGCGACCCTTGTAGTTAGCAATAATATCGGCTTGGCCCAAACCATCTTCGCCTTCACCTTTTGCAGTCAAATCAAACTTATCTAGAACAATGTCGTAACCCGTCACGCGATAGATACATTGATAAAGCGCATCAACTGGGCCGTTACCGACGGCCGCCTCGCATTTCTCTTCATCACCACATTGAATCTTGATGCTTGTCGTTGCCATGATGCTACCAGATTGAACGCTTAGATAGTTCAACTTAAAGAAGTCGTCTTCGGCACGCAAGTTCGCAAAGTGCATTAATGCTTCTAAATCGTAATCAAAGACCTGACCTTTACGATCCGCTAGCTTCAAGAAATCCTCATATAGCGTGTCTAGATTGTATTCATTCTCGTTGTAACCCATCGCATCCATATGACTCTTAACAGCAGCTCGACCAGAACGACTCGTTAGGTTCAATGCTTTGTCTTTTAGGCCAATGGATTCCGGTGTCATGATCTCGTAGGTATTTTTGTTCTTCAACATACCGTCTTGGTGAATGCCTGAAGAGTGGCTAAATGCATTCGCACCAACAATGGCTTTGTTGTCTTGAATTGGCATGTTGCATAGCTGGGAAACCAGTTTACTGGTGCGATGGATTTCTTGATGTTGCAGGCCAGTATGAACACCTAGAAGCTCTTGGCGCGTTTTAATAATCATCGCAATTTCTTCTAGAGAGCAGTTACCTGCGCGCTCACCGATACCATTGATGGTGCCTTCAATTTGGCGAGCACCTGCTTGGACTGCTGCGATAGAGTTCGCCACAGACATGCCTAAGTCATCATGGCAGTGCACCGAAATAATCGCTTTGTCGATGTTAGGAACGCGATTGAAAAGGGTTTGGATGATACCACCGAATTCGTTTGGAACCGTGTAGCCTACCGTGTCTGGAATATTGATAGTACTTGCGCCAGCGTCAATAGCGGCTTCGACCATACGGCAAAGATTGTCGATTGGTGTGCGTCCTGCATCTTCACAAGAGAACTCAACGTCGTCGGTATAGTTACGTGCATGTTTCACCGCTTTTACGCCCATCTCGACTACATCGTCATAACTACGACGCAATTTATCTTGAACGTGAACCGTTGAGGTAGAGATGAACGTGTGAATACGGAATGCTTCTGCGACTTTTAACGCTTCAGCGGCGGCATCAATATCTTTAGCCACTGCGCGCGACAATGCACAAACTCGACTGTTTTTGATGTGTTTAGCGATGGTTTGTACTGACTCAAAGTCACCTGGAGAGGAGATAGGGAAGCCAGCTTCAATAACATCAACACCTAGACGCTCGAGCGCATAAGCAATTTGCAGTTTCTCTTTAACTGTCAGACTTGCTGAAAGTGCTTGCTCGCCGTCACGCAATGTGGTGTCGAATATTATCACCTGATCTTTCATAGTTGCTTCCTCTTTGTACAGGTTAATCGTTTACGTCCAGTTCAATCGATATAAAAAAACCCGCTTGTCTAAGCGGGTTTTTTTAGAATTCTTAGTGGTGTTTTTCGTCCACAACCTACCCGCGCGATGTTTTCACGATAAGGAGGAGGTTCAGGAGTAGAGAAAAACGTAATGACACTGTTATGCATTCCACAAAATTAAGTTACAAGATTAGTACCGCACTCAAGCTCATGCGTCAAGGGTTAATCTGATTTTTCTTGGATATCGGATCAGTGAGCACTGCAGTCTCAGCGTTTTCAATAGTAAATTAATCAAATGATTAAATTGTGATGAATTATTGTTCTGCATAAAGCAAAGGTATCAGTCCTATAATTAATCTTGTGATTAATAATTAAGGTTAAATTATGCAGCCTGTGGAACAAGAGAAGAGAAAGGTAGGCCGCCCTAGAAAGCAAACTGACGCGCGACAAAAGCTGCTAGAGCATGCTCGTGAACTGTTTGTTGTCATGCCATACGATAAGGTATCGACTCGCCTGATTGCGCAACGAGCGGGCGTCAATATTGCGATGATTCGTTACTACTTTGGCAACAAAGAGGGGCTCTTCGAAACCATGGTTCGTGAGACCATCGCCCCGATGAAAAACAAAATGGATGAAGTTTTTATGAAAGGCGATCATCGTAACTTGTTTGATTTTATGCGTATTTATTATCACGAAATGAACAAAGTTCCACAGTTCCCGCGTTTAGTCGCTCAAATCATGCATATGCCTCCCTCGGCGACACAGAGACGACTGTTTGAAAAAGTGTTTGTTGATCTTGCTCGCCCAGACCATGACCTGATGTTTGGTCGACTGCAACAGGCAGGATATTTACGTGATGATATTGATCCGAAGCTTTGTAAAGTATCGTTCATATCACTCATGGTGTTTCCGTTTGTCGCGCCACCTGCCATGTTGCAACTACACGGAATCGAACTGAATGAAGTCTTTCTAGATGAGTTGCTCGAACACAACATCTCATTGCTATCACGTGCGCTGTTACGCGACCCTACTAACGACTAATCAGAATGTGACCTTATGACGTCTAAAAATAAAAAGCTGTTGTTTTTTCCTGCCTTTGCAGTTGGTGTAATTGCGCTCATTGCAGCAATAAACCTGAGACCCGATGTGCCAACGAAACCCGCTGGAGATCGTTCAAGAGTCGTGGATACCATGACTCTAGCACCGCAGATGTCAGCGCCTATCGCAATTGGCTTTGGTCGAGCTGAACCGAAAGTTGAGTGGAAGGCCATCGCTGAGGTGACAGGAGCGGTTGTTTACAAGCATCCAAATTTAGAAAAAGGCACCGTGGTAGCGGCGGGAACGGAAATTCTTCGTATTGACCCTTTAGATTACGAACTCAAATTATCACAGGCGATTGCCGACCTTAAATCAAGCGAAACTCAATTGGCTCGTTTAGACCAAGAAGAGGCGAACCTGAAACAAACGCTATCTATTGAGATAAACCGCTTACAACTCGCGGAAAACGAATACCAGCGTCGTGTGGACCTCAATAAGCGTGGCTTAACGTCTCAGTCTGATGTCGATACTCAAAAACAAAATATGCTGTCGCAGAAAAAGTTGGTTCAAGATATTGAAAACCAATTGGCGTTGATGCCGGATGAAAGAGGTGTCTCCCAAGCTTTGGTGAAAGTGAACCAAGCGAAAGTAGATGAAGCGAAGCGCTCATTGGAAAAGACTCGTATTGTTTTGCCCGTTACGATGCGTGTTTCTGAAGTGGATGCTGAGTTAAACCAAGTAGTGAACTTGCAGCAAACCATGGTTACAGCACACCTAAACGATGTGATGGAAGTAGAAGCGCAGTTGTCGATTCACGATTTGCAGCTGTTGTCGAATACCCTGAATTGGGATGAGAGCCAAAGTGGTAATGTTGAATTAGATAAGCTGCAAGCCACTGTGGAATTGAGTAGCGGAAACCTTACGGCAACGTGGCCAGCTAAAGTGGCACGTGTCAGCGAAACCGTTGATGCCAACCAAGCGACAGCAGGTGTGATTCTGGAAGTTTCTCAATTACCAAGCAACAACGGCCTTGCGGGTACGCCAGTGCTGGTCAATGGGATGTTTGTAAAAGCAACCATTGAAGGACAGAAACAGCCATCTTGGCTCGTGCCTGAACGCGCTTTGCACGGCGATAAAATCTATTTGATGAACGATGAAAATCGCCTTGAAATGCGTTCGGTACAAGTCTCTTACCGTAGGGATAATCAAGTGATCATCACTGGTGACCTACAGCAAGGTGAAAAAGTGATTCTGAACGATATTTTGCCCGCTATTGAAGGAATGTTAGTCAGAGAGAGCATCGACGAGGCAAGCCAATGATTCGATTTTTCTCTAAGCACCCAACTGCTGCCAATTTGCTGATGTTAGCATTGTTGATATTGGGTATCTCGTCGTTGTCGACCATAAAACGTGAAACCTTCCCGGAGTTTGATCCGCCTTATATTATGGCAGCTATCACTTATCCGGGGGCATCGCCACAGGAAGTGGAAGAGAGTCTCTGCGTACGAATGGAAGATGCCGTCGATGGCCTATCAAATATTGAAGAAACCAAATGTGAAGCGATTGAAGGTTCTGCGCGTTTAACGCTTAAACTCAATGAGCGAGCAGACATCGGCCGTATGCTGGTGGATGTGCAAACTCAAATTAATGCTATCAACGATTTTCCTGACGAGATTGAATCTCCAGTAGTTCAAGAGCTGGATTGGAATGAGCCTGTGGTAGACGTTGCTATTACAGCGGACACCAGTTGGCCAGAGTTAAAGGCATACGCCGAGCAGCTTAAGCGCACTCTAAAGCTGGATTATGGTGTGTCACTTGTTGATGTGAGCGGTTTCTCGGATCACCAATATCGTGTGGAGTTGAACACTCAAATCATGCGCCAAATGGGGCTCAGTATCAGTGATATCGCGGTACAAATTGGTAATCAGAACATCAAGTTACCGAGTGGTAATGTTGAAACTGAAGACAAAAATTTCTTAATTCGTTTTGATGAACGACGAGTAACCCCGCAAGAGTTGGAGTCTATTGTTGTCGGTTCAAGTCCCAGCGGTGCACTTATTCGCCTGAAAGATGTAGCGACCATTACCGACCGCTTTGAGCTTGATGAGCAAAAGGTACTGTTCAACGGTAAGCCTTCTGCAGTGCTGAAGATCAGTAAAAACAAAGAAGATGATGCACTGCGTGTAAAAGAGCAGGTCACCAAATTTGTGGATGCACAGCGACTTATCGCACCAGAAGGCGTGACGTTAGAAATGACCAACGATATGTCATCGGTACTTTGGGATCGTCTGACCATGATGGTCAAAAATGGCTGGCAGGGGATCTTATTAGTCTTTGCGACGATGTGGTTATTCTTTAGTTTCCGTTATTCGTTTTGGGTTGCCGCTGGCTTACCGGTGGCATTTCTTGGTGGTCTTTTCTTGATGGCTAACCTCGGGCTGTCGATCAATATCATGTCGCTAGTTGGGCTATTAATGGCCATCGGTATCATGATGGATGATGCTATCGTTATCGCAGAGTCGATTCAATCTCACCTTGATCGAGGACAGAGTATCGATGATGCGGTCATCAATGGAGTGAAGAAAGTCCTACCCGGTGTTATCTCCTCGTTTTTGACTACCGTGTGTATTTTCGGCAGCTTGCTCTTCCTGCAAGGAGAAATGGGGGCGGTGCTGCGTGCTGTGCCACAAGTGTTGATTTTGGTGTTGTCGCTTAGTCTGGTTGAAGCATTTTTGATTTTGCCGAATCACTTGTCTCACTCGTTGCATAAACATAATAAAGATAAGCCTCCCGTAAAGTTCAAACGCGTATTACTCGAGCGCTTTGAGCATTTTCGCAATACAACATTAGTGAATGCGGTCGACAAAGTTGTTTCCTACCGCTATGCCTTTATGGGCAGTGTCTTTGCGATGTTACTTATCTCGGTGAGCTTAATCGCTGGTGGAGTAGTGAAGTTCCACCCATTCCCTTCATTAGATGGCGATATTGCTGAAGCGAGGATCATCCTGCCACCAGGAGCTTCCTTGTCTCAAACAGAGCGTGTTGTTGATAAAATTGTAGCGTCGGCTGAAAAACTCAATAAGCAGTGGAGCGACGAAATGGAAGGTGGCGAACCACTGGTAAAACAAATTACTAGTCAGTTCAATACCAACCGTGATGCTAACGAATCAGGGCCACATATTGCTACTGTGAGACTGGATTTGCTCAGTGCTGAGCAGCGAAATACCTTGATCGATGATTTTATTGCGGCTTGGAGAGAAGATGTGGGAGAGCTTGCTGATCCGATCTCATTAGTTTTCAAGCAACCGACAATGGGGCCGGGTGGCCGTGCATTGGAAATTCGCATTAAGCATGATGACCTAGACATGCTAAAAGCGGCGTCCGTTGAGATACAGCAATACTTGAATGAGTTTGATGGTGTCAGTGGTGTCTTGGACGATATGCGTTTAGGTAAAGAAGAAATTCTGGTCAAATTACGCCCAGGTGCCGAGAGCTTTGGTGTTAATGGTCAGCTGATTGCTAGCCAGCTTCGAGCCGCGTTTTTTGGTCAAACTGCCGATGAAATTCAGGTAGGGGTGGAGAACATTAAAATTGAGGTGAAACTCAACAAGCAAGATATTGGGGATATCCAGCAGCTGGCTAATTTCCCGATTTTCCTGGCGGACGGTTCACAAGTTCCTCTGGCTTCTGTCGCGACGTTAGACTTTCAGCGTAACTATGTGCGTATCCAACGCGTTGATGGTTTGAGAACCGTGAGCGTATTTGGTGACGTTGACGCATCTAAAGCTAGCTCGACCGATATTATCAGCCAGTTCCGCGCTGAAGAAGTCAGCAAACTACAGCAGGAATACCCAGGATTGAGATTCGACTTCGAAGGGGAAACCAAAGACAGTGCAGAAACTGGGGCGTCAATGGCCAAGGGGTTCCTATTAGGATTGTTTGGCGTATTCACCATTCTGAGTTATCAGTTCAGAAGTTACCTTGAACCTTTTGTAGTTATGTTGGCGATTCCTTTAGCCTTTATTGGTGTGGTATGGGGACACTTGTTGTTAGGACACTCAATGAGTATGCCAAGTATTATGGGATTTGTGTCGCTAGCCGGTATTGTAGTGAATGACTCGATTCTCTTGGTGCAGTACATACGTCACCATGTGGATGAAGGCGATTCAGTGCATGACTCTGTGGTTAAAGCGAGCCGTGAACGTTTTCGTGCGGTGTTCTTAACCTCAATGACTACGGCGGCAGGTTTATTGCCTCTACTTACCGAGACCAGCTTGCAAGCTCAGGTTATTCAGCCGCTCGTTATTTCGATTGTGTTTGGTATTTTTGCTTCGACAGCCTTGGTGTTATTTATGATTCCATCGGCGTACGCCATATTGGCTGACTGGGGATTGGTCCACAAACACGAAGAAATCTAATTCGCGTAAACATAATATTCCTTACTTCCATTCTACAAGTTAGTGAGCTGAGTTCCTCAGCCACTAACTTTCATCATTTCTCCAATAAATCGTCACCTAATTGTCATTGTTGCTGACTACTTTTTGATCATGAGTTACTCGTTATCACAAGGAGTGAGTTATGAGAACCATTGAGCCAATTGCGCGAATGGATTTAGCCTTTTCATTGTTTTGCTTGCAGCATCGCTTTAATGCTCCGGTCGCTAAGATCAGCCGTTGGGTGTCCAGAACTGGAGATGGTCATCTTTACCTAATATTAGGATTGATGATTTGGTTTATGGACGATGTGGCAGGGCGTTTGTTCTTTGCTGCTGCGTTGCTGGCTTTCGCCATTGAGCTACCTATTTATTGGTTAACGAAGAACAGTTTTAAACGCCGCCGTCCTGAAGAGTTCTCTCATCTTCTTCAGGCCTTCATTACACCTTCTGATCGTTACAGTCTGCCTTCAGGGCATACCGCAGCGGCATTTCTAATGGCAACAATAATCGGGCACTTCTATCCAGCTTGGTATGACGCTGCTTTGATATGGGCGTTGCTGATTGGTGCGTCACGAATTCTGCTCGGGGTTCACTTTCTTACTGATGTGGTTATTGGTGCTGTCTTAGGTGTATCCGCTGCACATGTATCGATCAGTTACGTGCTTGAGTTAGTTTAAAAGGTGATATTGATGAAGATTCTTTACGGTGTTCAGGGGACTGGAAATGGACATATTGCCAGAGCGAGAGCGATGTCTCAGGCACTGAAGTCTCATGATGTTGAGGTAGATTTCCTATTTTCCGGACGCGACAAAGACAAGTATTTTTCCATGGAGCAATTTGGTGATTACCAAACCCGACGGGGATTTAGTTTTGTGACCGAGGATGGCAAGGTTAATTACTTGAAAACAGTAATGGAAAATAGTTTAACCAGCTTTTTTAGTGAAGTGAGACAAATGGATGTCTCGGACTATGACTTAGTCATCAACGACTTTGAGCCAATCACGGCTTGGGCAGCGCGCTCTCAAAACGTACCAACCGTCAGCATCAGCCATCAAAATGCGTTTCTATTTGATGTACCACAAAAGGGGGCGAACTGGATTGATGACTCAGTTATCCAACATTTTGCACCTTCTCAGTATCAACTAGGTCTGCATTGGTATCATTTTGGCCAACCTATCTTACCGCCTATTGTTCATACCAACGGACATGATGTGACCTCGGAAGACTTCGTATTAATTTACCTGCCTTTTGAAAACACACAAACTATTATCGATGTGCTATTGCGCTTCGTAAATCAACGCTTTATCTGTTATCACCCTGAGATTATTGAGCAGCAACAAGTCGAAAACATTCTGATGAAGCCGCTGAGTCATGAGCAGTTTCAGCGCGATCTGCACCGTTGCCAAGGGGTAATCGCCAATGGTGGGTTTGAGTTGCCGTCTGAAGCACTGAGCTTAGGTAAGAAGCTATTGGTAAAACCACTTGATGGTCAGTTTGAACAACAAAGTAATGCCGCAACGCTAGAGAGCTTAGGGCTTGCTCAGTCCATGGACTTCCTTGATGCATCAGTCATTCGTGCTTGGTTAGATGAAAAGCAAGCTGAACGAGTAACCTATCCAGATGTTGCTAACGAGATTGCGGAGTGGCTAATAGCTGGAAACTGGGATTGTAGCCAGCAACTACGTCATCGTTTATGGGAGAAAGTTGATTTTCCGAGCTACGCTTCCATTTAACGATCGTTTAGCCACCTTTATCACTTTAACGAAAAGCCGCATTGAGCGGCTTTTTTGCGATTAAAGCCCTGTAATACGTCGTTGTTGTATTTGCCATAAGTATCAATTCATTTTTAATGATAGATGTGATGTATCTATTATGCGAATACTTTGAAAGTGGTTCTATATGGTAGTTAGATATAGCTAATGCGTTGGAAATTTCGAAAGATATACTTACTAGTTATGGTTTTAGAATTTGTAACGGACAAAAGTTATTAAAAATGTAATTTATCTTTTTTATATATAATGTAACTTATTGTTGTTAATGGATAATGTATTTATATCGATAAAATTTGGTGATTCTTTGTCAAACTTGTTGGTGTTGGGTTTGTTATTAGTAGATAGTTTGTTTTGTCCTCGAACTATGCAGAGGATTAATAGAACGTTGTAAGGTACGTAGTGATAGCGAGTAAATAACTCCTGTTGCTAATCATTAATCCTTACTCACATATTCGAGATTGAAATTACACGAGGTTTACTAAATGTTAGACAAAAAAGATGCTATGAGCGCTATCGCTAGCTACCGCATGGAAAGCACATTACGCGGCGTAGATCTAAACCTATTGACTGTTTTCGACGCAGTGATGCAAGAGCAGAATATCACTCGCGCGGCACACAATTTGGGTATGTCGCAACCAGCAGTTAGTAATGCCGTTGCGCGCCTTAAAGTGATGTTCAACGATGAGCTATTTATGCGTCAGGGCCGTGGTATTCAACCAACACAACGTGCTCGTCAGCTGTTTGGTCCTGTGCGCCAAGCATTGCAGTTGATTCGCAATGAACTACCGAGTTCTATTTTTACACCAGAAACATCAACTCGCCTGTTCAAAATGGCAATTTGTTCTCCATGTGATATGCGTTTTGCTCCAAAAATCATGCACACTATTTCCGAGCAAGCGCCTCACGTTCAATTGCACTTGGACGCTGAAGCTGACCGTCAACTGGCAGATCGCATGCGTTATCAAGAAATTGATTTTGTCATTGATTACGCTCGTTATGATGCGCAAGGCTTCTCAAGCACAGAGATCTTCCAAGATGAACTGGTTGTAGTTGCTGCCAAGAATCACCCACGAATTCATGGTGTAGTGAGCACTGCTCAGTTAGCACATGAAAAGCACGCTAAGTTATCTAAAGTACACGGTGTTCGCAGCTTCTCTGAGCAAGCATATCGTGAACTGGAGTGCCAAGCATCTTATGAAGGAACCAGTCTAAGCAACGTGCTTTATGTGGTTGGTCAATCTGAGCTTGTGACTATTGCACCACGTTGGTTGGTAGAAAATGCGGTTAATAAAGAGCAGCTACAAGTACTTTCACTGCCATTAGAAAACACCAAAATCAGCGGCTACTTGAGTTGGCACGAGTCGAGTGAGAAAGATAAAGGTCACATCTGGTTGCGTGATCAGTTGATGGTTATCTGCGGCGAAGTTGTCGCGTTGTCATAGTCTATTACAACTTTCTAGAGCAAGCCCTGAACAGTATCTGTACAGGGCTTTTTTAGTTTTTACAGAAAGTTATTATCATTGAATGATTAAACCGATAACTATTATTGATAACTTTGATATAGGTCGGTTGCCTTTTTTACGAGCATAGGTACACTTGTGCGCTCAAAAAGCTTACATGTGTAAGCTAAAAGGTAAAGATAGAACATGGCTAATTTAGATTTCCATATTGTAAAGAAGATTCGTGACCGAATCGCACAAGGTGGCGACAAGATCGCCTTACGACATAAAATCAACAATGTGTGGCAAGGGATTAGCTGGAAGGAGTTTGGGGTAAACGTTGATGCGTTATCTCTGGCTCTACTTGGAAAAGGAATCCAACCTCAAGACAAAATCGGTATCATTTCCAATAACATGCCGAAGTGGACAATTGCTGACTTAGCAGCATTGCAAATTCGCGCGGTAACCGTACCGCTATACCCTACAAATACCCCAGCTCAAACCAGCTATATCGTTCAGAACGCTGACGTTCGTATCTTATTCGTTGGAGAGCAAGCGCAGTATGATGCGGCTTTATCTATTTATGAAGAGTGCAGTCAGTTAGAGCTTATCGTTGCGATGAGTGATGACATCGCTCTGGCTGAAAATGATTTCAGTGTGAGCTGGCAAAGCTTTATGTCTGATGCCAGCATTGAACAACAGTCCACGCTATCAGAGCGACTAGAACAGGCCAATTACGATGATCTGCTAACGCTGATTTATACGTCTGGTACCACAGGTCAACCTAAAGGTGTAATGCTAGATTACGCTAACATCGCAGCACAGTTGAAAGGTCATGATGCAAGGTTAAGTCTTACTGATCGAGACGTATCATTGTGCTTCTTACCGCTATCACACGTGTTCGAGCGTGCTTGGACGTTCTATGTATTGTATCAAGGCGGCACCAACTGCTATCTACAAGATACAATGCAGGTTCGTGATGCATTGAGTGAGATTCGTCCTACAGTAATGAGTGCGGTGCCTCGTTTCTACGAAAAAATCTTCTCAGCTATTCATGAACGTGTTTCTAAAGCGCCCGTTCATCGCAAGATTATGTTTACCTGGGCGGTCAACATGGGGGCGAAAATGGCACAATGCCGTCAGGACAACGTTGAGCCTTCATTGATTCTTAAGAAGAGTCATGCATTGGCAGACAAGTTGGTGTTGAGTAAGTTACGTGAGCTACTAGGTGGACGTATTAACTTTATGCCTTGTGGCGGCGCTAAACTTGATGAAACCATTGGTCGCTTTTTTCAAGCCATTGGTATCAATGTCAAGCTTGGCTACGGTATGACCGAAACAACGGCAACCGTCTCGTGCTGGGACGATACTTGTTATAACCCAGACTCTATCGGTATGCCGATGCCTGGTGCGGAAGTGAAAATTGGCGAGAACAATGAAATATTAGTTCGCGGACCAATGGTTATGCGTGGCTACTATAAATTGCCGGAAGAAACAGCGCAGACGTTTGATGCCGATGGTTTCCTAAAAACTGGTGATGCGGGTCAATTTGATGAGCGAGGTAATCTGTTTATCACTGACCGTATTAAAGAGCTAATGAAAACCTCAAATGGTAAGTATATTGCCCCACAAGCGATTGAAGGTGCGATTGGTAAAGACCATTACATCGAGCAAATTGCTGTTATTGCCGATACCCGTAAATTCGTGTCGGCGCTGATCGTGCCATGTTTTGATACGTTAGAAGAGTACGCTAAAGAGCTTAATATTAAATATCATGATCGTCTTGAGCTGATTAAGCACAATGAAGTGGTTGAGATGTTTGAGAAGCGTATAACTGAACTGCAAAAAGAGCTGGCAAAGTTTGAGCAGGTGAAAAAGTTCAAGTTGCTGCCGACGGGTTTCTCTATGGATAAAGGTGAGCTGACGCCAACGCAAAAGCTTCGCCGTAAAGTGATCAACGATCGCTACCAAGATGAAATTGAAGAGATGTATCGCGATACACCAAATAAGCCACACTAAGCTCTAGCGATTAAGCTGCAGTAGTTAAAGAAAAACCCTAGCGAATAGCTAGGGTTTTTCTATTTTGGTGTTCCGGCTCTTGAACTTAGTTGTTGGCGTATAACAATTCACTGTATCTATCTAAGGTGTTGAGTCGGTTCTCAGCATTGGCTAGGAAGGTCTGCTTAGCTTTACCTGTTAACGATTTAGATTGCGGCAGTTTTACCGTTCTCGGGTTCTTATGGACGCCATTTACTAAGAATTCATAGTGAAGATGAGGTCCGGTTACACGACCTGTCCCGCCAAGTGTACCAATAGTTTGACCTTGTTTTACTCGTTGTCCGGTTTTTACGGTTCGCTTCGTCAAGTGCAAGTACTTGGTGATATACGTATTGCTGTGTTTGATGAATACATAATTACCATTGAACTGGTTATAACTGGATTTCTGGACAATACCGTCACCAGCAGCCCAAATTGGTGTACCGACTGGCGCGGCATAATCGGTGCCTCGGTGGGCGCGAACTTTTCCGGTCACTGGGTGGCGACGAGTTGGGTTAAAGTTTGATGTTACACGGCGAAAATCGAGCGGGGAACGCAAGAACGCTTTCTTCATTGCGCGACCATTTTCGTCGTAATAGTTACCCGTCTTATCGTCTAATATCGCCTTGAAGGTATCGCCTTGGTTTTTAAAAATCGCAGCGATAATTTTGCCACGGCCGATCACTTCTCCTTCCACGACTTTTTCTTGGTATAGCAATTGAAAACTGTCACCGGAGCGAATATCTAACGCGAAGTCGATATCCCAACCAAAAATACCGGCCAACTCCATAATTTGATTAGCAGTTAATCCAGCTGAAATCCCAGCGTTCCAAAAGTTAGATGAAATTTGTGCTTGTGCGTAATTGTATTGATAGTCGACCTCTTTTTTATCCCAAGTCGAGGTAAATCCGACATCAGTACGAGTGATCTTGAACGTTTCATAGTCGTTAATCCTACGTTTTAGCTGGATAAAGTCGCTATTCTTGTCGAATCCGAATGTTAGCTTATCTCCCGGTCTCAATTTCGAGAGCTGGTGTTTAATATCGTTATTGGTATAAATTAACTCATGCAGCAAGCGTGGTGACAGTCCTAAACGTTGAAAGAGAATGGCAGCGCTTTCTCCAGAGCGAACAGTATGCTCTTCCCAATTGAGTACAACGGTTGGTGGAATGGCATCACCAATAGGAAAGGCGCTATTGTCAATCGTTAGGGCGTAATGCTTGCCGACTTCAAGTCGGTCATTCCCATCATCGAGCTCAGTTACGTCTGGCAGGAACAAGGCAATAACGATTAGTGCCGTAAAAAAGGCGATGAGCGCACGGTGAAGCCAAGGCAGGCGCTTAAAAACAGATACCATGAGAGTTCAATTCAACATTATTTTTGAAATTTCCTAAACCAATTAGTCTAACTGGTTTCAAAAAACATCGCTATTCAAGTAAGATGTCCAACTATTATATTTTTGCCAAATCTGTGGGAGTGAACAAGAATGGCGAACCTTGAAGCAGCGTTGGCTGAGATCAAACGTGGTGTTGACGAGCTAATTCCAGAAGAAGAACTGATTGCTAAGTTAAAAGAGGACCGTCCTCTACGCATCAAACTGGGTGCCGATCCTACAGCACCAGATATTCACCTAGGCCACACAGTAATTTTGAATAAGTTACGTGCATTCCAAGACCTAGGTCATGATGTGACTTTCTTAATCGGTGACTTCACTGGTATGGTTGGTGACCCAACAGGCAAAAACACGACGCGTCCACCGCTAACTCGTGAAGACGTTTTGCGTAACGCTGAAACGTACAAAGAGCAAGTGTTTAAGATCCTAGATCCAGCGAAAACGACGATCGCATTTAACTCTGAGTGGCTATCAGAATTGGGTGCTGAGGGCATGATTCGCCTTGCAGCTAACCAAACTGTAGCTCGTATGCTAGAGCGTGATGACTTTAAAAAGCGCTATGGCAACAACCAGCCAATCGCAATTCATGAGTTTATGTATCCACTGCTACAAGGTTACGATTCAGTAGCGATGAAAACGGATGTAGAGCTTGGTGGTACAGACCAGAAGTTCAACCTATTAATGGGCCGTGAGCTTCAAAAATCACATGGTCAGAAACCACAGGTTGTGCTGACTATGCCGCTTCTAGTAGGTTTGGACGGCGAGAAGAAGATGTCCAAGTCTGCACACAACTACATTGGTGTCAGCGAAGCGCCGTCAGAGATGTTTGGTAAGATCATGTCTATCTCTGATGAGCTAATGTGGAGCTACTATGAGCTGCTGTCATTCCGTCCTCTAGGCGAGATTGAACAGTTCAAAGCCGATGTTGAGGGTGGCGCAAACCCTCGAGATATTAAGATTCTACTTGCGAAGGAAATCATCGCACGCTTCCATACTGAAGCGGATGCCGATGCGGCTGAGCAAGAGTTCATCAATCGTTTCCAAAAAGGTGCGATGCCGGATGAAATGCCAGAATTCGAATTCGAAGCAGGCCTTCCAATTGGTAACCTTTTAAAAGAAGCAGCACTGGTTAACTCAACATCGGATGCAATGCGCATGATTCGTCAAGGCGCAGTGAAGATCGATGGCGAGAAAGTGGAAGATACTAAGCTAGTACCAGCTGCGGGCCAAGCGGTTTACCAAGTCGGTAAACGTAAGTTTGCTCGAGTGACACTGAAATAATCGGTGATATTGTAAGCGCATTAGTTAGCTCCCTGCCTGCGCAGGGATGACATCTCTAAGATAGAGGAGATGTCTAATATAGATGACATGCCTAAGGTGGATGGCATGATTGAAATATTAGTGTGTGCTTGATGTGCTTTGAAAACCTCCTTCGGGAGGTTTTTTTGTATGTGTCGGACACCATTTTACATACATAAAAAAACAGACGCTTGCGCGTCTGTTTTTCTGTATTTGCTTACATCACGTCTCTAATTATAGAGACTCAGTAAATGTACGAGCGATAACGTCACGTTGTTGTTCTGGAGTTAGCGAGTTAAAACGTACTGCGTAACCAGAAACACGGATAGTTAGCTGTGGGTAGTTCTCTGGGTTAGCAACAGCGTCTTCTAGAGTTTCACGCTTAAGAACGTTTACGTTTAGGTGTTGGCCACCTTCAATGCGAGGTGCAGCTTCGATTGCTACTTCGCGGCTTTCGTATTCGCCTAAGTCGCTAACAGAGATAACTTGGTCAGCTTCAAAACCAGCATTTGCTGCAACGCAACGTGCTTCGTTTTTGTCACCGTCGATCAACCAGATTGAGTTTAGTAGATCGTCATTTGCTGCTTTAGTAATTTGGATACCTTGAATCATCACTATCTCCTAATCCACTTTCAGAGTGGCATTTTTGTGGTGTTAATTTTCAATTCTTGTCGAGCTGGCTTATATATAACCCGTTATGGGTATTCTAGTATTGATTTGGATCAAAATACAACAAAAAACATTAATGAAGTTGTGGTTAATTTTTTGATTGAGGTCAATCAAACCTTTAAAAATGGTGCTTTAAAATGATATTTTAATAATTAAAAATTATTTGAATTTCCATTTTGTAGTAATAAAACAACAAAAACACCGTAAGAAGCTAGCTATCTAGGTAAAATCAATGGCTTCCATAACCAAAACTGAAAGTATAAGATCGCTAAATAACAGTTCAAAAACTGTGAACTCGATCAGGTAGTCAATCATATGAAAAAATTTATTGGTGCACATGTCTCCGCCGCTGGTGGGGTTGATAATGTGCCACAAAGGGCAAATGAAATCGGTGCGAACGCATTTGCTCTTTTTACTAAGAATCAGCGACAGTGGGTGGCAAAACCGTTGACCGAAGAGGTTATCCAACGGTTTAAATTGGAATGCCAAAAGTACGGCTTCCGTGCGGAACAAATTCTTCCACATGACTCTTATCTCATTAACTTAGGTGCGCCGGAGTTGGATAAACTTGAAAAGTCTCGAGCTGCTTTTATCGATGAGATGGAGCGGTGCCAACAATTGGGGCTTACACTACTTAACTTTCATCCGGGCAGTCATTTAAAAAAGTTGTCTGAGAGTGATTGTTTAGACCGTATTGCCGAGTCCATTAACTTAGCGCATCAAGAAGTACCGGATGTCATCGCGGTCATTGAAAACACCGCAGGTCAGGGCACTAACCTTGGCTGGCGCTTCGAACACTTAGCTCACATCATTGATAAGGTAGAAGATAAATCGAGGGTCGGCGTATGTCTTGATACCTGTCATACCTTTACAGCTGGCTACGACTTACGAACTAAAGAGGCATGCGAGCACACATTTGCAGAGTTTGACCGAATTGTTGGCATGCACTATTTGCGAGCCATGCACCTTAATGATTCAAAGATCCCATTGGGAGGTAAGGTCGATAGGCATCACTCGCTTGGTAAAGGAGAGATTGGATGGGCGTGCTTTGAGTACATCATGCAAGATCAACGATTTGATTCTATCCCACTGATTTTAGAAACAATAGAGCCCACTATTTGGCCTGATGAGATCCAACAATTGAGACATTTTTCAATAAATTGCTGATTTTTTCGTGTGCTACATGGCATTTTGGCATCTTTCTTTCATACTATGTTACATGCATGTTGCATAAATGTGTGATTCGATAAGATAGGTGCCATTATGACTCGTCCAGTAACTCCTAGACCAAATGCTACGCGTTCTACTCGCTTTCCGACCCCAAACCGACATATTCATGGTCAAGGTCATTACCGAACACCGCAAATAAAGCATCCTAATCATTGAGCGATAAATAATATAATAAGCACTGCCTCTGGCGAGGAAAAGTGCATGGCGACACGCCAAATTGACAGTAGTGGTGACCCTTCGTTGAGTGATAGACTACCTGAAGTATTCATCTTCAGGGACCCACAATGACAACACTCACATGGCACGACGTAATCGGTAATGAAAAGCAACAAGAGTACTTTCAACAAACCATGGCGTATGTTGAAGCACAGCGTACTCAAGGGAAGGCGATTTTCCCTCCTGCTCAAGATGTATTTAATGCATTTCGATTTACTGAGTTCTCGGATGTGAATGTGGTGATGTTGGGGCAAGATCCCTATCACGGACCTAATCAGGCTCACGGACTTTGTTTTTCCGTCTTACCAGGCGTAAAGACACCACCTTCTTTGGTCAATATGTATAAAGAGCTCGCTCAAGATATTGAGGGGTTTGAGATACCTGCGCATGGTTATCTGAAGAGCTGGGCAGAGCAAGGTGTGTTGATGTTAAACACGGTGTTGACTGTGGAGCAAGGGCAGGCACATTCTCATGCTAAATTAGGTTGGGAGACATTTACTGACCGAGTTATAGAAGCTTTGAATCAGAACGGTGAAGGCATTGTCTTCCTGCTATGGGGTTCGCATGCTCAAAAGAAAGGTAAGATGATAGACCGTAGTAAACATCACGTATTGACTGCGCCTCATCCTTCCCCATTGTCTGCACACAGAGGCTTCTTCGGTAGCGGCCACTTTTCTAAAACAAATCAAATACTTCAAAGTATGGGCAAACGACCTGTTGATTGGCAACCACGACTAGATTAAGCAATCTTAGTCAATTGGTGGTTTTTCGAGCATCCTCAAAACATGATCCTACTTTCTCTTATACACTTACAAAGAGTATGGAAAATTAGGGAGAAGGATCATGATGATCGAAAGGATTAGACGGGAGCATGGTTATATGGTGCGATTGCTCGCGATTTTAAATCGAAAATTGCACTTACTAGAAAAAGAGCAGCCAATTAACTACAGTATCGTCAAAGAGATTGTCGATTACTTAGCCAATCATTCTGAAAAAATACATCACCCCAAAGAAGACATTCTCTATCACTACTTTATCGAAAAATACGGTGCTCAAGAACAAGTAGAGAACCTTGAGACAGACCATCTAGATCTATCAGAGAAGACGCATGCTTTTCTAGATGTTGTCGAGATGATTCTCCAAGACTCAGTGGTGCCTCAAGAAGTATTCATGGGGCGTTTATCGGAGTTCATTCAAGACCAAAAACGCCACCTTGATTTGGAAGAACAATCTGTGCTGCCTTTGATAGAAAAACGGTTTACTACCCAAGATTGGCAAGTAGTGGAAAGCCAATGGACGGTGACTGAAGACGACCCGGTCTTTGGTGATACGATAGCTGACCGTTACAAACAGCTAGCTGCTCGCGTCAGGCAAAATGATGTCGAAAGTGTTTAGTTTTGACATTTGGAAATGAAAGAACAATAAAAAACCCAAGCTGAGCTTGGGTTTTTTATTGTTAGCGAGGTTGACTCATTTGTTCTAAATACTGCAACCAGTCTGCGGTTTGTGTGGTTGGCTTTTCTCTATGCGCTGCTTGAGCTACCTTGGTCGCCTTGGCGTAATCTTTCAGGCCCACATAGGCTCTCACTTGCAGTAACAGTTTCTCTTGTTGATTAATGCCAGTGACTTTATTGAGCGAACTTAGCGCCTGATTGAATGCGCCTTGCTGAAGCTCCAACCTTGCCACCTCTTCATAGTACTTACCATTAAGCCTTGCTGCAGCTAGCCAAGCCGTTTGAGCGTTGGACCACTCACGAGCCATTTGCCAATGCCTTGCCTGCTTGATAATGGTGTCAATATCGCTCTCTTTAACTTGTAAATTGGCATAGGACTCAGCAGCCTTCTCGGGAATACCTTGCTGAGAATAAAGCTGAGCTTTACTGACCTGAAGATTCTCTGGTAGCTCGATACCAGCGCGTTCGGCGGATACTAAGGTTGCCAGTGCCAATTTGTACTGCCTAGTTTGCATATAGAGTGAGCTCAACTGCTGCCACCACATTAGGTTATCCGGCTGTAACGCCAATAACTTTTGTGTCGTTAAAATCGCATTCTTCAAGCGTTTTAATTGCATCTCACCCGTTAATTGCAAACTTAATGGCTGTAATTTAGGGGTATTGTCACGCCTGTGATATTCATTAATTGCCGCCAATAAAGGTTTCCATTGCTGCAATAAGTAATGAGTTCGCGCTTTATTGAGCCATACTCCGGTGATTTGGTCTTTGCTGATGTTGTTTGCTTCAGCGGTTTTGGTCAGCTGATTGAAGTGCACTAACGCCTGTTCAGGTTTATCTTCAGAGAGTAAAAGTTCTGCCAGCATACGTTCCGTTTGCCAACCTTGTTCATCTTCGAATGCCCCCGTATTCACGGCTATTTGTAGCTGTTTGACGGCTTTGTCAGCTTGTTCAGCTTGCCAATAATAGATGCCTAGCATGCGTGCCACATACGCTTTGTCGTAATTGGCACTCGGCTTTAGTCCTTCTAAAAGATTAATGGCTTCGCTCAGTTTATCCTCTTGCTCCAGCTCATAGGCCTTGGAAACTTGTGTTGCTGTTCGCATACCAAGTTGCGGGGCAGCAGCTACGCTAGTGGTCACTAAGAGGCTGCTCAGAGCTAGGGCGGAGATAACAAATAGACGCTTTATCATTGATTCAACTTAAACTCTAATTTGACGGTTTGGCCGATGCGCGGAGTCGCTTTGCCATTCACAATCATCGGTTGATATTTCCATTGTTTAAGTGCCACCATTGCCTCACGTTCAAACATTCGTCTTGGTTTGGCTTCTACCACTTGAACATCCGTCGGGCGACCACTTTCATCGATAGTAAAAGACATCACCACATAACCTTCGATATTACGCTGTAATGCACGACGCGGATAGCGAGGCTCCTTACGGTGTAATGGCATGACTTGCTGGTTTTGACCTATATCTGGAACGGTTGGAGCATTGAGCGCCACGCCTGCCACTTGAGTTGAAATGGCGATGTTAGGTAGTTGAGGTGTACTTGGTGTTTGTACACTTGATACTTGTGAGCTTTGTTCTACCACCGCTGCCGAAGGAGGCGTTGAAGGCATTTTGGGTGGCTCAGGGAGCACACGTTGGCGCCTTGCTGTTTCACTATCTGGTTCCACCATAACTAAATCATAACTCAGCCTTGGCTTATCATCAGGCTTAGCTTTAGGCCCAATATCGATCATCCAACTCATAAAAAAGAACAGGGCAAAAGCTAACGCAGCTGCAAGTGGGACACTAGCCAGTAGTCGAACCATTATGGGCTCTCCGTCGCCAACGCAATTTTCGTGACACCTGCTCCTTTAGCGCTGTCCATCACCTCTACCACAGTGCCATTGAAAGCGTGCTTGTCAGCCTGAATTACCATCGAAGCATTAGGTTGTTCTAACAACAGTTTCTCAATTGTTGCTTGCACACGTTCCACGTCCACGCGACGTTTATCAATGTAGATATCGTTAGCGGAAGTAATGGCCACAAAGATCCCTGCATCTTTCTGGCTAACGGCGTGGCTTGCTTGTGGTCGATTAACATCAACACCAGACTCACGGACGAATGAACTGGTGACAATAAAGAAGATCAACATGATAAATACAATATCGAGCATTGACGTCATATCGATATTGGCTTCTTCGGTCTGTTTTCTACGATGACCTAATCTCATTGAGAGTCTCCTGAGTGAGCCGCATTGGAAGACAAGTGACGTTCACTTCTAAGTAACTGTTCAAGTTGAAGTAGGCTTTTGCTACTCCATTTTTGAATACGTGAATAGGCGAGCATGCCTGAGAGTGCGGCGACCATGCCTGCCATAGTCGGAATCGTCGCCATTGAAATACCAGCTGCCATTAAGCGAGGCTGCGCGCTACCTTGAGCGGCCAGGGTATCAAATACTGTGATCATACCGGTGACAGTTCCAAGTAGTCCTAGCATGGGACACAAGCTAAGTAGGCACTTCAGCAAGTTTAAGTTTTGCTTAAGCTTATTCTCTGCTTCACTTAGCATGGCATTGCGCTGTGACTGAGCGTACCAAGAGTAATGATCTTGGCGTGCTACCCATTTCTCAACCCAGCTTTTTTTCTCGGTAGGAAAGACCTTGGCGAAATAGATCACTCGCTCAAAGGCCACTAACCAAAAAATAAACACCACCGCGGCGAGCCACCATAATACTGGCCCACCTTGCGTCATAAACTGGTTCAGATGCTCGCTACCGGGTAGCCAACTGAATAGGTTATGCGGCATACGCTTCCTTATGCTCAACGGTTTGAACTTCGGCTTGCTCTGCAACAAGACCAACACTCTGACGTTCTAGGATATTGCGAATCGTTTCGGCCTTAGAACTCAGTAAGTTGTGAGCAAGAAGTAGTGGCATCGCAGTAATCAGACCGAGTACGGTTGTGACCAATGCCATAGAGATACCACCCGCCATGACACGAGGCTCGGCATTACCAAACTGGGTAATCACTTGGAAGGTTTCGATCATACCGGTAACTGTACCTAACAGACCTAGCATTGGTGCCAGAGCAGCCAATAGCTTAAGCATGCTCAGACCACGTTCAAGGTGCTGCTGCTCATCCATGATGGACTCAAGCAGTCGTAGCTCAAGTGCTTCAACATGAAGCTGTTTCTCGCTGTTGTAGACGCTAAGAACACGACCTAGTGGGTTATCAGTAGGGGTGCTCGGTGATTTTAGTTGTTTGTTGATCTTTTGCTCAGTGGTAATCAGAACAGCTGCTCGATATAGAGCGATGATCATGCCTAGAGCAAAGAGCCCTGCAATGATCTTACCGACAATACCACCGTGTTCGAATCGCTCGGCTAAGGTCGGGTTATCCGCCAGCTGCTTGTAGATATCACCACGGCTTGGGTCGATAAGGGCGGCTGTTTGGCCTGTCACAATACCAGCAGCATCTGCTGAGGTGGGAACGTTTTTAGGAAGGCGAGGGAAATCACTGGCCAACTTGCCATCCCAATCAATAGGACCATGGTCCGACAGTAAAGCAAAGTTGCCTAAACGAACCGCATCGAGTTGGGTGATTTCACCGTTACCCGCAACAAAGGGAACTTGGACGTTGACGTAGGTCGCGCTGGTGGCTATTTGGGCTTGATAAGCACGCCACAGTCCCGTCAGCTCCTGAATGGATGGCAATGTTTTCGCTGCGACGATACCATTGATGTCAGCGATTTGCTTAGCTTGCTCAGTATTGGCGACAGAATGATCGAGTTCCACTTGAAGCTCTTTGGCTGATTGTCTGACTACGCCAAACAGTTCACCTAAGCTGCCTGTTTCTAAATGCAGCTTCTTTTGTTGCTCTGCTAAGGTGCGTTCATTATCAGAAAATGCAGTGCTGAGCGATTCAATGCTTGCGTCCAGTTGAGCTTTACGTTTCTCGAGTTTAGCTTTACGGGCCGCTAGTTGCTGCTCTTGCTTCTTAAACCCAGCTTCACGGTTTGCATTGTGCTGACTCTCTTGTTGCTGAGCAGTTTTGGCTTTTGAAGTTAGACTCTCTGCGGCTAAAGAAGGTTGTGCTAATCCAAGGCTTAGCAGCGCAACCATAAGCGGAAATTTATGCAATGATAACGTACGCATTAGCTAGGATCCTGTGTTTGAGTCGCTGGGGTCAATGATACTGGAAGTTCAACAAGCGATGGAGACGCTTGCTTGTGAGCAATAGCAAAGGCTTTGTCAATCTGTGGGGCTAACGCACTATCAACGGCAACCCAGCGGTTTTGGTTGATATCCCATGACCAATATTGGTTTCTGTCTAGACTGCGAGCGACCAGAGAAAGGCGGCCTAAATAAAGCTGCTCAGCTTCAATGTCGTTGCCAACATGGATAAGGCCTCGGTAACTACCTAGCTTAATGCCGTAGTCCATTTCAATCTGATACGCTTCTAAAATACGACGGTACTTTTCAGCATCACTGACATCAGCTTGAGGCATCAAAGCCTTCAACTCATCAAGTCTCGCTAGACGTGTATCAATTCGAATTGGTTTGTCCTGCTTAATATGTGCTTCAAGCCCTGCAAGCATTTGATACATCAATGGCACAACACCTTGGCGAGTTGCACTGATTTGCTCTAACTGAGTATCAATACTAGCCATCTCTTCTTCTTGATTAGCAACAACGGCTTGCAAGTGCTTTTCGTATACTTCTAAGTTCGCCACTTCTTGCTCAAGCATCGCGATATCAGACTTCAGTTCAAATGCTTTATCGCTACTTTTGTTGATGCGAGTTTGGCTTTGTGCACTTTGCGTGATGGTTTGCGCCTCGACATTTCGAGCACTATTAAGATCGTTGGCGGTCGCGAAGCTGCTTACGGACAGCAGTGGGAGCGAACACAAGGTCAGGCGAAGAGCCGTTTTGTTCATTTCAAGAGCCTTCTGCTTTCTAGTAGAAAGTACCAGTTATTTAGTTGAATTCGGGTTCCAAATGTCTGCTACTGATTTGCGGAGTTAACGCAGTGAATCGAGTCAGAAAGAATGGCATTAAACGAGTCGTGTTACCGTTTTCATGTCTGCATTGGAAGCGCGGTTATTGTATTGCAACTGCGTGGAGAAATACAGTCTAAATGATATTGATATGAGTTATCATTTGTTATCTCTTAATCAATATCTTGTAACGAAATATCATCAGTTTTTGGTTAAGGATAAATAACTCATATAAATCAATATCTTTAATAATGTTATGTTATTTGTTTTGAGGACACCCTTGGCAATAATCACCGTCTGCACGTCGGTAATGCATGCAGCAGGCGCGTCGTTGGACGAAATATTCCCCGTCGATGGAGACATCTAGCCGTCCAAAGCGAGTAAGCGGTAATTCCAGAGCCTGTTGCCAATGCTGAAGTTCATGAGCAAAGGTAGGGTGCAGTTGTTCTTTGGTTAGTAGACTTACGCTAACCATATGATTGAGTCCGCGAAGCAACATTTCCATCACAGTGTCAGCAAGCAGCTTCTCTTGAGTGGCTGGGCTCATTCTGCATACGTCACTGAGTTGTCGCGCTAGATCGGCAATAAGTAATTTTAGCTCTTTGGCGGCAATGGCTAAGCGCTGATGTTGGTCGCCAAGTTGCCAATTGTGTTCAGCAAAATCAAACTGCCCAACAACACCGTTATCAAGATTTACCGCTTGTTTCATTGTGCTGATTGGCGGTACGTGTTCGACATAATAAGTAGTGACTAAAGCGATGGTAATTGGCTGCCAAACTAACATGGTCCAAGTACGTGTTTGCCAGTAGACCGCACCAGCTTCGGGATAGTGTTGCTTCCAGTATTGATAAAGCGACTGTACTTCTTGGCGTGATGTTGAATTGGGTTCAATAACGTGTGCTCCCTCTGTCAGTTCAACTAACAGAGGGGAGACTTGTTGTGAGACATGCGTCAACGCCTCAAGGCGTGACGCATGTTGATTAGCGAGTGAGGTTTGCATTAACCATTAAAAACCAAATTTCAACCTAGCAACGATGCGACGTTCGTCATTTGCCCAACAGTTTAATGAGTCATAGCATGTGTATGTTTCGTTATTGAACAAGTTGGTAACCGCAACGGATGCAGATGACCCTTTCATACTGCTTCCTAGTGTGCCTAGGTCATAACCTAAAGATAAGTCGACAACAGTGTATCCCGGAATAGTTCCAGAGTTAGCCGCGTCGAGCTGAGTTTCACCGATGTAGCGCACGCCACCACCAAGAATGGCACCGTCTAGCGCAGTTCCGTAGAAGTTATAGTTAGCCCATAAGTTGGCCATTTGATCTGGTACCCACACCGGTTTTTTACCAATTTGAGTCGGATCGGTATCTTCCGTAATTTCCACATTTTGGTAGGTATAGTTAGCCGCGAGATCTAAACGATCCGTCGCGTACCATTTACTTTCAACTTCAACCCCTTTAGAAACGCTTTCACCGACCTGTATTTGATGCTGCGGTAACGAGCCATTTGGATCTTTGACTAGTGCACCTTTCTTAGTGATATGGAACGCAGCAATATTTAGCATCTTGGTCATGTCGGCAGAGTTGTACTTCACACCCGTTTCCCATTGATGGCCTGTGGATGGTTTGAAGGCATTACCGTCTTTATCCGTTCCAGCAACAGGTTCAAAGCTATCTGCGTAGTTGATGTATGGCGATATACCGTTGTCGAACTCATACAAAGCACCAACACGATATGAGGTGTTATTTTGGTCTAGGGTAGTTGTCGCGCCTGTTGAGTTAGCTGTTGTATCGCTCTTGTAATTGTCAAATCGAACACCAGCGATCATAACAAGGCGGTTAAGACGCATCTGATCTTGTAAGTACAGTCCCAGCTGTTTCGAATCGACTTGGTTGCCGTAATTCGTTGCACTGGCCATCTGCTTTTTGATCTCTTCTTCACTTAGTTGGTTGTTGTCAGGGTTATAGATATCAATGGTTGATGTGGCAACGTCAAAGTAGTCCACTTTTGAATCTAGCTGCTGATAATCCAAACCAATAAGCAAGTTGTGCATCAAGTTGCCAGTATTAAAATTACCGTTTACCTGTGCATCAGACACCCAACCTTTGGACTTTTCATCGGTTAGATAGGCGTTACGACTCAAGGTTCGACCGTCGGCAGCTAAGCCAGTACCGTAGGTATTGTGCTGTAGAGCCGAGCCATCCATGTAGCGAGTATTTACTAATAAGGTCCAGTCATTACTGAATTCATGATTCAGTTTAACCCCGTAGAGGCCGACTTCTTTTTCAAACTTGTTCCAGTTTTGATCGCCGGTGAAGAGGTTTTTGCTGAGATCACCGTTTGGATTAGGCAGCACCGTGCCGTAGCCTGGCATAGAAGTATAAATGCCCGCTTTAGGGTCATTTTGATAGTAGGCATTAAAGTTAATCAGTGTTTTGTCGCTGACGTTCCAATCGACAGAGGGTGCGATTAAGTAACGCTCTTCTTCGGAAGTATCTGCCATACCGTCTCTTTTTAGAGCTTTTCCTAAGAAACGGTAATTAAAGTTGCTATCACCAATCTGGCCGCGAGAATCGATAGTGAACTCTTTGTGAGCGTGAGAACCACCCGCTACGCTAATGTCTGTAGCGCGCTCTTGTGTTGGTCTCTTGGCCACTAAGTTGACCATACCACCAGGAGGCATCGCTCCATAGAGCACGGATGTTGGACCTTTAAATACTTCTATTTGCTCAACAGCGAACGCGTCCACTTGAGGTTGAAGGTTCCATGCATTGTATTGGAGTTGGAGACCGTCGTAATAATTCTGGTAGTTGGTAAAACCGCGTATGTTAAATAGGTCCAGACGACCTACTGCGCCGCCACGCAGCTGAGTATGTACCCCTGGCGTATAGCGTAGAGCCTCAGCAACGGAGTTAACGCCGCGCAGATCAAGTGTTTCTCGATCAATAACCGAGATACTTTGCGGTGTCTCTTCCGGCGTCAATGAAGTTTTAGTGGCAGTATTACGATAAGTCTTACCCAGTACTGTCATTTGCTCGTCAGTTTGAGGTGTTTGACTTGTCTGGTTATCTTCTGCAACTGAAAGTGTAGGCACGGCGATTAGCATGCTTACGGCCACTGCTATTGGGCTAAGTTTTGTTTTTAACATCATAGAAAAAGATTCTTAAAGAGTATGTAAATGTTATTGATAATTACTTTCATTTACAATTCTAAGGATTTTGATTCTGTGATACTTAACAATTTGGTGCAAGTTTTTTCTTGGAAACGATTTGTCGAAAGTACTGCTATAACGATTGAATAGGTAACCAAAACTCCATTTTAGCGTCTTGGCTTTCCAGTTGATAATCTCTTGGATAGCACTCGAGTTCAAACCCCTCCAGACCCATGTAACCTGAGCTTGGGAGCCAACTTTGTAGTACCCACTCGAGTGTTTTTGGAAACGTAGCAGCAGGCCCTACGTGGGTAATGACGGCATACATCTGTGCAGGAATGGTAATGTGTTCAAGTTGTGAAATTTGAGAAAATGCTGGGTTATCACTGGCCGCCCAATACACTAGCTGTGAGTTGGGCAATACTCGCACTGTATCGACAATTCCGTAATAGAAGTGATTTGGGGCTATCGAATGTTGCAGCGCGATTTGAGTAAAGGTGCCCCAAATATCGTGAACTTGCTGACTAAATTGTGGGTTCGCTGCATAGATGGAGTCGATGGGTCCATATACTCCCCAAAACTGAGTTTCTGGTTTGCTTTCTATTCGAACGACTTGCGTTGCGGCTTGATCAAGAGGCAATTCTGGACTCATGACTAGAGGTAGCCTGATACCATTAAGTTTGCCTACTAGGCGATATTGTCTTGGAGAGATGGCAAAAAGCTGCTTGAAGGCACGGCTAAAGCTCACTTCAGAATTAAAACCAAAATCGAGCGCAATGTCGGTGACCTTTTGGTCACTCTTTAAAAGTTGCTCTGCTGCGCGGCTGAGCTTTTGTTCTCGCACGTACTGGGCAAGGTTGTGATTGGTTTGCTCTTGAAACACACGTTGTAACTGCCAGCGAGACCAGCAGCTTATATCGGCAAGTTCAGTGACCGTAAGCGGTTTATCTAAATTCTGATGAATATAATCAACGATCTTTTCGACGCGATTTAGATGAATAGGTTTTCGCTTTGAGACCATAACCGAAGTCAATGTGGTTAAACATCGCACTATCTTGACACTTTTGTCACCGGAGGTCGAATACAACGTACTGTTCGAGAAAAAACAAAACCCTCTATAAAGAGGGTTTTGTATGTTATCACTCATGAAGTTTCAGGCTCTTCATAAGCGAAAATTCTTATTGAGATTGAATCAGTGGTGGTTTAGAGATCAACGTCATCAAGTGAGAAGTCGAGTCCGATATCCATATCGTTCAGTTCTTTTTGTAAGCGCTGCCTGTCTTTAATGGCTTCAATTTCTCGCCATTTCCTTTTTACCGGTTTAGAGCGTCCTGCGCGAGCACGTGGAGCACCTAGTTCCGCAATGTCATCCAGTTCAAAGCCTTCCATAAGCTACCTCTACTATTGTTATTCTCCTCACGGAGACCTTTTAGTACCACATTCCAAGGCAGACTAACTTTGATTTGTTTCTCATTTGTTTCGCAAGTATGAAGTTTTTATGCCATTTTGAATGCAACCTCACACTTTTTAGTAACTCATTTGTCTAAAAAACAACCGATTGAATCACATTATGAAAAAGAAATTGTTCAGTGAGATTGTTAATACCGTGTGCTGAGAAGGGAGTAGGTAGCGAATCGTGTGCTACGAGAAAGGTTCTCATTGCGTGATAATGTCTAAAAAGTATTCCATTTGGTAAAACAACGTTCATCCGTTGCTATGTCTAGGCTTGCCCGCAAACAAGCGAATGCAAAGATGATTACTTGCTATGCTTATCTATTGTTAATAAAACAAGTCGAATTTGATAACGGTAAGTGACCAAGTTGCTTTGTAAAGTGTTAACTTTTCGTGATTTTATGGTGAAAAATAACAATAATATACTACTTGTTGCGTATTGATTTTTGCGCGCCATGACTGCAAAATCCGCCCGTCAAAAAATAAGCCGACTTGTGTGTCGTTCCCAATGGGTAAGAAATACAAGCTAAGTTGCAGTGAAAAACAGTGAAATTAACAAAACCACATGGATGGGATAACCACGCAATTTAGGACGCACTTGGATGTGCAGCTCGGTACTCTAACTTTAAGTGAGGTTTAAAGTGACAGACGTTATTAATCTAATGAATGATCTTCTTTGGGGATCGATTCTGGTTTACTTACTCGTAGGTGTGGGGATTTACTTTACAGTACGCCTAGGGTTTATTCAGTTCCGCCATTTTGGTCACATGTTCAGTGTGCTAAAGAACAGCCGCAAAGCAGACAGCGCTGGTATCTCTTCTTTCCAAGCTCTTTGTACCAGTCTTGCAGCACGTGTTGGCACCGGTAATATGGCAGGGGTTGCCGTTGCGCTAACCGCAGGTGGCCCAGGTGCAATCTTCTGGATGTGGCTCATTGCCATGCTAGGTATGGCGACATCATTTGCTGAAAGTACGCTTGCACAGTTATACAAAACCAAAGATGACGACGGCAACTACCGTGGTGGTCCTGCTTACTACATGGAAAAAGGTTTAGGCATGCGCTGGATGGGCGTGTTGTTCTCAATCTTCCTGATTATTGCTTTTGGTTTGGTATTTAATGCCGTACAAGCGAATGCTATTGCAAACGCAATGAACACGGCATTTGGCTTCGACCCTATGATTGTCGGCGTTGCCATTGTACTTATCTCTGCGTTCGTTATTTTCGGTGGTGTTCGCAAGATTGCTCGTACTGCTGAACTTATCGTTCCAATTATGGCGCTGGCTTATCTTGCGCTTGCGATTGTTGTAATGGTAATGAACCTTGAGAAAGTGCCAGAAGTTATTGCGTATATCTTCAAGAGTGCCTTCGGTCTACAAGAAGCCGCTGCTGGTGGTCTAGGCTACGCTATTGCACAAGCGATGATTCAAGGTATCAAGCGAGGTCTGTTCTCAAACGAAGCTGGTATGGGTTCTGCGCCTAATGCTGCAGCGTCTGCTACGCCTTATCCGCCACACCCTGCGTCACAAGGTTATGTGCAAATGCTTGGTGTGTTTACCGATACCATCGTAATTTGTAGTGCAACAGTAGCGATTATCCTGATGTCAGGAGAGTACGTGCCTCACGGTGAAGTGACAGGTATTGAACTGACCCAACGTGCCTTGAGTTCACAAGTGGGTGAGTGGGGTGGCATTTTTGTTGCTGTGGCGATTTTCTTCTTCGCATTCACATCAATCATTGCTAACTACTCTTATGCAGAAACCAACCTTATCTTCCTAGAGCACAACCACAAAGCGGGTCTTGGCCTGTTCCGTATTATCGTATTAGGTATGGTAATGTTTGGCTCAGTGGCGACGCTGCCAATGGTTTGGGCTTTGGCCGATGTTTCGATGGGCTTGATGGCTATCGTTAACTTGATTGCGATTATCTTACTATCGGGCATCGTGATTAAGCTTGCTAAAGATTACAACAGACAGCTAAAAGCGGGCAAAGTGCCTACATTTGATGCTAACGACTACCCTGAACTTAAGTCTCAACTTGAGGAAGGTATTTGGTATAGCAAAGAGACAGATAACAAGTAATCACTTTTACCTATCTCAAAAATAGATTAAGCCATGCACTATTTGATTGAAGAAAGTGCATGGCTTTTTTTATACTGGGTAAAACCATTATTAAAAAGAGTACAGTCATGCTTATCGTTGTTTCACCAGCAAAGACCTTAGATTACGAGTCACCACTCGCAACTGAGCGATTCACTCAACCAGAACTTGTCGAGCAGTCTGCGGAGCTTATCGAAGTGTGCCGCAAGCTAACGCCTGCTGATGTATCAGCATTGATGAAAGTCAGCGATAAGATCGCAGGGCTGAATGTGGCTCGATTTGAACAATGGTCTCCGACATTCACTACCGACAATGCTCGTCCAGCCATTCTGGCTTTCAAAGGCGATGTGTACACGGGCTTAGCCGCAGAGACGTTATCTGAAGATGATTTTGACTACGCACAGCAGCACCTGCGTATGTTGTCTGGTCTTTACGGTCTTTTAAAGCCATTAGACTTAATGCAGCCATATCGTCTAGAGATGGGAACCAAGCTCGCTAACGCACGTGGGACCAACCTTTATCAGTTCTGGGGCAATATTATTACAGATAAGCTGAATGAAGCTTTGAATGCTCAAGGTGATAATGTGTTGATCAATCTTGCCTCGAACGAATACTTTAAAGCGGTAAAGCCTAAGCAGTTAGACGGCAAAGTTATTACTCCGGTCTTTAAAGACTGTAAGAACGGTCAATATAAAGTGATCAGTTTCTACGCTAAAAAGGCGCGAGGCATGATGGCTCGTTATATCATTGACAACCGCATTGACTCTATTGAAAAACTCACCGCATTTGATGTGGCGGGTTACTACTTTGTTGAAGAAGAGTCGACGGCAACAGAGCTAGTTTTCAAGCGAGAAGAGCAGTAAGTTTCTTTTCCTGCTTCGCGTGATTACAGGTTACAACAATGAAAAAAGGCTCTAATGTTTCATCATTAGAGCCTTTTAGATTATTGAGAGAAAGTTAACTTACTTCTTCTTGCCATTTTTCTTTTTCACGGCTTTTTTCTTGTCTTCTTTCTTCTTCTTTTTCTTAAACACAGGCTTTTTGTGTGTAGGACGTAAGCCATCAATAAAGCGCTCTTTTATCAGCTCTTTAGTGTAACGACCTACACGATCCATCATTGGCTGGTCGTGAGCTTCCACAATAGAGATTGCTGTACCTTTTTTACCAGCACGTGCAGTACGGCCAATACGGTGCAGATAAACATCAGCACTGCGTGGTAGGTCGTAGTTGATCACGTGTGAAACGTCGGGAAGGTCAATACCACGAGCAGCAACATCAGTTGCCAGTAGGATATTCACGCTACCGTCACGGAAACGGCTGATCGCATTGTTACGGCGATCTTGAGGCATTTCACCTTGAATCCATGAGCATGGGATTTGTGCACTGTCTAGTTGCTGACGAAGTTCACCTAAGCGTTCACGGGTCTTTAAAAATACGATAGTGCGCTGAGCTTGTTCAGTGAGTATATGCTTGAGCAATGCCAGTTTGTGCTCAGCATTGTCGGCACGGTGATACCACTGAGTGATTTTTTTACGTTCACGCGTTGATGGCTCTGCAGAAATCTCAGCAGGAGCTTTCAGTAGATCGGCAGTGAAGCCTTCTACACCACGACCTTCCAATGTGGCAGAGAACAGTAACGTTTGCTTGCGCCATCGGCATTCTGCAGACAAGCGGTCTACGGTTGGCCCAAAACCAAGGTCGAGCATGCGGTCTGCTTCGTCCAATACCAACCACTCAATCGCGCGGCAATCAAAACGCTCTGATTCGATGTATTCCATCAGACGTCCTGGTGTCGCTACCACGATATCTTGGGTTTGAGCGAGCGTGTCAGCATGAGTGTCGTAAGTCACGCCACCAGTAATGGTCGCAACCTTTAGACGAGTGTGTTTTGCCAGAGCTTTGGTGTGCTCAGCCACTTGCATCGCTAGTTCACGCGTTGGCGTTAAAACTAGAATACGTGCAGGGCCAGCTTTTTTGCGTGGAAAATCCAGCAGATATTGAATCGCTGGAATAGCAAAGGAAGCCGTTTTACCAGTCCCTGTTGGCGCTGAGGCTAAGATGTCTTTGGCATCAAGTGCTTGTGGGATAGCCTGTGCTTGGATCTCTGTAGGGCGGCTATAGCCCATTTCCTCTATCGCTTCTAAAAGGACAGGATCTAAATCTAATTCAGCGAAGGTTCTGATCACTATGGTGTCTCCACAAGACGTAAGTTAGCCCTGAGCAAAAAAACAGCAATCAGGGGAAAAGTAGGGCGGCTATTATACTCAAACAGAGCCAGAGCGCACTTACATTTTAAGGTAAAAGTCTTTGGTTAGGGCAATAAAGTCTTTGGAATAGCCCCCAGTCTCGGAATGAATGATCAAATGCTCTGTATTTAATGAGATTGCCTGTTTACAAAGGGTAAATAGCAGCCGATGACACGATTTTTTTGTTGTCGATTGGATTTGGCAAATTCGGTTTAAATACCAGCCTTTTTGTTGTGCGATATCAATAAACTGTTCGCCCTCTACTTTAGGCAGAACAAAACTGGCTTCGCCCTCATCCGATAACAGATTAAAACAGGCGTCGAGTAATTGATCGTGAGAGAGTGTATCAGTGTGGCGGGCTGTTGCTCGGTGCTGGTTCTTAGATTGCTCACCACTATTAAAATAAGGTGGGTTGCAGATAATGCCACTAAATGACTCAGAAAATGGTGTAGTTAACACATCACTATGAAGAAGAGAGACTCGTGAATGCCAAGGTGAGCGATTGATATTGATTTCCGCATCTTGAATCGCCACTGCATCGATATCGATAGAGGTGATTTGAGCGTTGCTATATCGCTGAGCAATCATTAAGGACAGTAAACCTGTTCCCGTTCCAATATCCAAAATATGTGTTGAATCGCGGTATTGTGCCCACGCTCCTAATAACACTCCGTCGGTGCTCACGGGCATACCGGAATGACCATCGAAGATGGAGAACTGTTTGAACTGAAAGCCTTTGGTTTTTGTTGTGCTAGAAGTCATGGTTTATTTTGTTAATCGTTTGCTTTTGAGTAAATATCACTATTGTTAAATAATTGAGTAGTGATATGTTCTGTCTGTGATCGACTTGTTTTAATTTTTGGTTAGTATAAATAATTGCTTATTTGTTTTAATCTAGAGAATCTAACTGCTTTTTAAAGGTCAAAGCAAATTAATGTAGTGTTTATTTCTATATCTATTGCTTATTGACTAGTGATTCGTCATCATGCCCGCCTTATTTTTACGGTAGAGCAAAGACTCTTCCGGCTAACACACAACATAACAAGTAAGGGCATATCTGTGAAACAGACGTTGAAAACAACAGATATTATAGCAGTCGGCTTTATGCTGTTTGCATTTTTCCTTGGCGCGGGAAACATCATCTTCCCTCCATTGGCAGGTCAATTAGCGGGTGATCATTTATTACCAGCAATGACTGGCTTCCTTCTCACTGCTGTAGGTCTTCCTCTTATTACCATTATTGCCGTTGCAGTGGCTGGGGGCTCATGGGAGCACTTGACTAAGGATCTTCCTAAACGAGCGGCAACATTGATTGCTGTACTCATCTTTATCATTATTGGACCTGCATTTGCAGCGCCACGTACTGGCTTAGTGGCTTATGAAATGGCCGTTCGTCCATTCTTTGCTGACGCTGCTCAAATGCACCTGACAGTGTTCTCAATCCTGTTCTTTGCTATCGCCATGGCATTTGCTTGGTCTCAAGGCAAGTTGATTGATGTGATTGGTAAAGTGCTAACGCCTGTGCTGTTTGTTGGTTTGATTGTGTTGGCTGGCGCGGTATTCATTGATCCTCAAGGTGAAATGATTGCACCGGTAGGCGATTATCTAACTCAACCTCTGACTAAAGGTTTCCTAGAAGGTTATAACACCATGGATACGTTTGGTTCACTGATGTTCGGTATGTTGATCGTCGATGCGCTTCGCAAGAAAGGCATTACGGAACAAGCGGCAACGACTAAGTATTTAATCAGCTCAGCGCTTATTGCTGCGGCTGGTCTGGCGTTTGTTTATATCTCTCTATTCTACTTAGGCGCGACCAGTGCGACAGTGGCAGCAGGAGCTGACAACGGCGGTGCGATTCTAAGTCAATATGTTCAAGCGCTATTTGGTCCATACGGTCAAATCGTGTTATCAGTAATTGTATTACTGGCTTGTTTAACAACAGCAATTGGCCTGATCTCTGCGTGTTCTGATTACTTCAGCTCACTCACGTCTATCAGCTATCACAAGTGGGTCATCATTATCGGCGTTGCTTGTGCAACCGTGGCGAACATCGGCCTAGCTCAGCTTATTTCGCTGTCTGTACCGGTTCTGTTTGCACTTTACCCAGTAGCTATTGCATTGGTTGCCTTGACGTTTGCACGCAAGAAACTAGCAAACCCTAAACTGGCGTATCGTGTGGTGGTACTTGTTGCACTGACCTTCGCACTGATTGATGCTGCAAAAGTATCGGGTATCGATGTATCGTTCTTCAACGTGCTACCACTGTTTAGTGTTGGTATGGGTTGGGTAATGCCAACATTTGCAGCTATTATCTGTATGTGTTTTATTGGTCGAAATGATCAAGAATTCACGCAAGAAACAGCGTAGTTTACTGATTGATTACAAAAATGGCGCTTCTTATGAAGCGCCATTTTTTTATGCGTGAGAATGTACAAGGTAGGACTTACAGCAGCGCTTGGTATTCCACTAAGATCTGTTCACACCAAGTTGCAATGCGTTCGTCACTGAGCTCGTATTGAGAGTCTTCATCTAATGCTAAACCAACAAACTGGCTGCCATCTTCCGTTAAGGCTTTTGACGCATCAAATTCGTACCCAACATTAGGCCAGTAGCCAACGAATTTTGCTCCAGTGACCTTTAGTTCATCGTGAAGCATGCCCATTGCATCAAGGTACCATTCGCCATAGCCTTCTTGATCGCCAAGACCGAATAGGGCAACCACTTTTCCTTGCAGTGATACGCCAGAAACTTGATCCCAAATCGCGCCCCAGTCTTCTTGAATTTCACCAAAGTCCCAAGTCGAAATACCAAGAATTAACAGGTCATAGTCGCTCATATTAGAAATAGGCGTATCTTTTACGTTGAAAATGTCGACGATGTCTGGACCTATAATCTCGCGAATTTTCTCCGACGCCATTTCGGTATAGCAGGTTGACGAACCGTAAAACAAACCTATTTTCATCATTCTTTCTTGCTGTCGTTCTATATGATTCGAGATTCTACCCTTAATCTGACCATCTTTGCAGCGCTTATTCATCTTCTATAGGTTTTTTATGGCATTATCGTTTCTTCTCGCATACTCTGTTGAAAGTACTGTATAAACATCCAAGAGGCGGTTGTGAGCGACGTAAATACCCAAGATCAAGGCTTAGTGGAGCAATTTTTAGACTCCATGTGGATGGAGCGAGGGTTGTCTGAGAATACCCTTTCTTCGTATCGCAATGATCTCTTTAAGCTATTGAAATGGATGAATGAGCACAATTACCGACTAGACTTTATTAGCCTGTCGGGATTGCAGGAGTATCAAACGTGGTTAATGGATCAGAATTATCAGCAGAGCTCACGGGCAAGAATGCTCTCTGCTATTCGTCGTTTGTTTCAATACCTTCATCGTGAAAAGGTGCGCTCCGACGACCCAACGGCACTATTGGTGAGCCCTAAGTTACCCAAACGATTACCGAAAGATTTGACGGAAGATCAGGTGACAGCTTTATTGGAAGCGCCAGATCCTAATGACCCCATTGAACTTCGTGATAAGGCGATGCTGGAGCTGTTGTATGCTACGGGGCTACGTGTGACTGAACTGGTTAGTCTAACTATGGAAAACATCAGTTTGCGTCAAGGCGTGGTGCGAGTGATTGGTAAGGGCAATAAAGAGCGCTTGGTGCCAATGGGTGAAAATGCGATTGATTGGATTAGCGAGTTTATTGAAAAAGGGCGTCCGGCATTACTCGGAGATAAAACCTCTGACGTTGTATTCCCAAGTAAACGTGCAAGGCAAATGACCCGACAAACCTTCTGGCACCGTATTAAGTTTTACGCCGTATTGGCGGATATTGATACCGAATTGCTTTCACCGCATGTTCTTCGCCACGCTTTCGCGACGCACTTATTGAACTATGGCGCTGATCTTCGTGTCGTACAGATGTTGTTAGGGCATAGTGACTTATCGACCACACAAATTTATACTCACGTAGCAACAGAACGATTGAAAAATATTCATAGCCAGCATCATCCAAGGGCTTAACTTAACGTTTTTATACAAAGGTGATTTTAATGAGCGTAATGCGCCGTTTGACTCTACTTACTCTTCCACTTTTTGTAACTGCTTGCGGTGCGGAAGAAACACAAGCGACTCCTCAGAAAGCGGAAACGATGGCGGTTGCTGCCGTGCAGGCTGATGAGGCTGCTATTAAGGCTCGATTTGCCAAGATCGGTATTGAAGTTGATGAGATTGTTGCTTCAGACATTAATGGTTTGGTTGAAATACGCACTGCTGGAGGTGTTCTGTTTGCTTCGCCAAACGGTGAGCACTTTATTGCTGGGACACTGTACTCTTTGGATGAAAACGGTAACTACAAAGACGTCATTGCTGAGCGTCAGGCTCCAATCAATGCAGAAAAAATCGCGCAGTTTAGCGATAGCATGATTGAGTACAAAGCCAAAGACGAAAAATACGTTGTGACCATCTTTACTGATATTACTTGCGGCTACTGCGTTCGTCTCCACAGTCAAATGCAGGGTTATAACGATCTAGGTATCACAGTACGTTATCTTGCTTATCCACGCCAAGGCGCAACAGGTCCAGTAGCAGAGCAAATGGCGAAAATCTGGTGTTCAGAAGACCCTGCAGCGGCAATGCATGATGCTAAAGTCAACCGTCAAGAGCCTCAGTTTGATGGCGACCTAAAACAGTGCAAAGAAACAATAGCTAAACATTACAACTTAGGGCGTGAGCTAGGCATTAGCGGTACACCTGCTATTTTCCTACCAAACGGTGAAATGGTTGGTGGTTACTTACCACCAGCTGACCTTCTTAAGCGCCTAGAGCAAATCAAATAACTATTAGGATAAGGGCTCGATAATACGAGCCCATTTTTGTTTATGATAGAAATTCAACGTCGTCCTGAAGTCGATATTTCCGCTTTACCTGATTCTATTCCTTCGCTGCTAAGACGCCTGTATTTATCGCGAGGTGTTACCGATGTTGCTCAGCTAGAAAAAACAGCACGCGGCCTTATTTCATACCAACAATTGGCTGGTATCGATGCGGCTGTTGCTTTACTGTTTGAGGCGATTAAGCAACAAAAACGCATCATCGTTGTGGGTGATTTTGATGCCGATGGCGCAACGAGCTCCGCGTTATCAGTTCTAGCTCTGCGAATGCTAGGCAGTCGAAATGTCGATTATTTGGTACCAAACCGCTTTGAAGATGGCTACGGTTTGAGCCCTGAAGTAGTGGACCAAGCAATCGAAATTGGCGCCGAAGTGATCATGACCGTTGATAATGGTGTGTCTTCGATTTCTGGCGTGCAATACGCTAAAGACAATGGCTTACAAGTGTTGGTCACCGACCACCATTTACCAGGGGCAGAACTTCCCAATGTGGATGCCATGGTGAACCCAAACCTTAATGAATGCGGCTTCCCTTCTAAGGCATTAGCTGGTGTTGGCGTTGCATTTTACCTCATGATGGCGCTTTGCGTGTTCATGCGTAAACAAGGTTGGTTTGCCAAGCAAGGTATGGCGGAACCTAAGCTCATGGAGCTCATTGATTTAGTTGCGCTTGGTACAGTCGCAGACGTAGTGCCATTGGATGAAAATAACCGAATTTTGGTGCATCAAGGTTTGCAGCGTATTCGTGCTGGTAAGGCTCGTCCCGGTATACAAGCGTTAATTGAAATCGCCAAACGCGATGCGCGTAAATTGGTGGCATCAGACTTTGGTTTTGCGTTAGGGCCAAGAATTAATGCCGCAGGACGACTTGATGATATGTCGTTTGGCGTTGAATTGCTGATGTCCGATAACATTCATGCGGCACGACGTATGGCGAGTGAACTTGATGGTTTGAACCAAACTCGTAAAGACATTGAAGAAGGCATGAAGCAAGAGGCGCTGGCGTTTTGTGAGCGTTTGCAAATCAGTGATAAATCCGAGCTTCCTTACGGCTTAGCCCTGTTTCAGCGGGATTGGCACCAAGGCGTTATTGGAATTCTAGCATCTCGAATTAAAGATAAATTTCATCGACCTGTTATTGCGTTTGCTGATGGCGGAGAAGGAACCATCAAAGGCTCTTGCCGTTCCATCCAAGGATTACATATGCGAGACGCTTTGGATCGAATCGATACGCAAAATCCGGGACTTATCTTGAAGTTTGGTGGGCACGCGATGGCGGCCGGTCTGACTATCATGGAGAAAGACTACGAACGTTTCAGTAAGTTGTTCGATGAAGTGGTTCGTGCTGAGTTAGGGGATACCGCACTAAAAGGCATTATTTTGTCTGATGGTGAGTTAACACCTGAAGAGTTTTCTATGCACACGGCGGAGCAGCTTCGTGCCGGTGGACCTTGGGGTCAAGCGTTCCCCGATCCGTTGTTTGATGGTGAATTTAAAGTGCTCCATCAAAAGCTGGTGGGCGAAAAACACCTAAAACTGATGGTTGAGCCAATGCACAAAGGGTTTGGCACTAATATTATGTTGGATGCAATAGCCTTCAACGTAGATTTACGCCGCTGGCCAGATGCTTCAGTGAAAACGGTTACGTTGGCATATAAATTGGACATTAACGAGTTTCGCGGAAACCAATCGTTACAGTTGATGGTAGACCATATAGA
The DNA here is from genome assembly GCF_013364395.1 of Vibrio mediterranei. Taxonomy (NCBI): domain Bacteria; kingdom Pseudomonadati; phylum Pseudomonadota; class Gammaproteobacteria; order Vibrionales; family Vibrionaceae; genus Vibrio; species Vibrio mediterranei. Next base: position 432,120 of record NZ_JABXGK010000001.1, read on the forward strand.
ACCTCGCTAGAGCTGGATATTTTAGGTCAAGGAAGTTCGATATTTTTCTGTATCTTCGTCACATTTTTGAGTAGAATTCTTCGGTTAAATTCTACTCATAAATGCTGAGCAAATATGTTTGAAATCAATCCAATTAAAAACCGCCTACAGGATGTGACCGAGCGCACTAATATCCTGAGGGGGTATCTTTGACTATGACGCCAAGAAAGAGCGTCTAGAAGAAGTTAATGCAGAACTAGAGCAACCGGATGTATGGAATGAACCTGAGCGTGCTCAAGCGCTAGGTAAAGAGCGTGCATCACTTGAAGCTGTCGTAGAGACTATCGACCAACTTGACCAAGGTGTTGAGGATGTTGATGGCCTTCTAGAGCTTGCGGTTGAAGAAGAAGACCAAGAAACCTTCGACGAAATTGAACCTGAACTTGCTGAACTGGAAGCCAAGTTAGCTAAGCTAGAGTTCCGTCGTATGTTCTCGGGTGACCATGACGCATCAGATTGCTATATCGACTTGCAATCTGGTTCTGGTGGTACGGAAGCACAAGACTGGACCAACATGATGCTACGCATGTACTTGCGTTGGGCTGAAGCGAAAGGCTTCAAGACCGAAGTGATTGAAGTATCTGAAGGTGAAGTCGCAGGTCTAAAAGGCGCAACAGTAAAGATCTCTGGTGAGTACGCTTATGGCTGGCTTCGTACTGAAACGGGTGTACACCGTTTAGTTCGTAAATCACCTTTTGATTCTAGTGGTCGTCGTCATACTTCATTTGCCTCTGCATTTGTTTATCCTGAGATTGATGACAACATTCAAATCGATATTAACCCTTCTGATCTTCGTATTGACGTATACCGCGCTTCGGGCGCAGGTGGTCAGCACGTCAACACGACAGAATCTGCGGTACGTATTACTCACGTTCCAACCAATATCGTAGTGCAGTGTCAGAATGACCGTTCTCAGCACAAGAACAAAGACCAGGCGATGAAACAGCTTCGCGCAAAACTGTTCGAATTTGAACTTCAAAAGCAAAATGCTGAGAAGCAAGCGAACGAAGATGCGAAATCTGACATCGGCTGGGGTAGCCAAATTCGTTCGTACGTTTTAGATGACTCGCGCATCAAAGACTTACGTACAGGTGTCGAAAATCGTAACACTCAAGCAGTACTTGATGGCGATCTAGACAAGTTTATCGAAGCTAGCCTTAAATCAGGCCTTTAAGCTTTTCACCAATTTAAAACGGGATACATCGAAAATGACTGATGATGTTCAAAATGAAAACCTACAAGAAGAAAACAAGCTGATTGCTGAGCGCCGCGCTAAATTGGAACAAATCCGAAAGAGCTGCAAGGCGAACGGACATCCCAACGATTTCCGTCGTGATGCGCTTGCTGGTGATCTGCAAAAAGAATTTGGTGAAAAGAGCAAGGAAGAGCTGGAAGCACTAAACCATGTAGTGTCAATTGCTGGCCGTATCATGGCGAAACGTGGTCCATTCCTTGTGATTCAAGAAACTTCTGGTCGTATTCAAGCGTATGCTGCAAAAGACGTTCAGAAAGAACTTAAAGAAAAATACCAAGGTCTAGATATCGGTGACATCATCGGTGTGAAAGGCGCGCTTCACAAATCAGGTAAAGGCGATCTTTACGTAAACATGGAAGAGTATGAGTTGCTAACTAAAGCACTTCGTCCACTTCCTGAGAAGTTCCACGGTCTGACTGACCAAGAGATGCGCTACCGTCAGCGTTATGTTGACCTGATCGTAAACGAAGATTCTCGCCAAGCGTTTATTGTACGTTCTAAGCTTGTGTCATCGATTCGTAACTTCATGAGCTCGAAAGGTTACCTAGAAGTTGAAACGCCAATGATGCACGTGATCCCAGGCGGTGCGACGGCTCGCCCATTCATCACGCACCATAATGCACTGGATATCGACATGTACCTACGTGTTGCGCCTGAGCTATACCTTAAGCGTCTAGTGGTTGGCGGTTTTGATCGCGTATTCGAGATCAACCGTAACTTCCGTAACGAAGGTCTTTCTCCTCGTCACAACCCAGAATTCACAATGATGGAATTCTACCAAGCTTACGCAGACTACAAAGATTTGATGGATCTTACTGAAGAAATGCTAAGCACAGTTGCGATGGATGTTCTAGGTTCTACTTCAATGCCTTACGGTGATGAGACGGTAGAATTTGGTGGTAAATATGCTCGTATGAGCATGTTTGATGCGATCAAACACTACAACCCTGAGCATGAGCAAATTCAAGCGCTAACAGAAGAAGACCTAATTAATCGTGAGCTTATGGTTTCTATTGCGAAATCAGTACACGTTGAAGTGGAAACGTTCTGGACATGTGGTCAGCTTCTAGAGGAAATCTTTGGTGAAACGGCAGAACCAAAACTGATTCAGCCAACCTTCATCACGGGTTACCCAGCGGATATTTCTCCATTGGCTCGTCGTAGCGATGATAATCCATTCTTCACGGACCGTTTCGAGTTCTTTATCGGTGGCCGTGAAGTAGCTAACGGTTTCTCTGAGCTTAACGATGCAGAAGACCAAGACGCTCGCTTTAAAGCACAAGTTGACGCAAAAGACGCAGGTGATGATGAAGCTATGTATTACGATGCAGACTACATCACAGCTCTAGAGCACGGTCTACCGCCAACAGCAGGCCAAGGTATTGGTATTGACCGTCTGGCAATGCTGTTTACTAACACTCACACGATTCGTGACGTGATTCTGTTCCCAGCAATGCGTCCACAGCAATAAGCTGAAACGGTGACTCATTCTTACAAAGCCTCTCATTGAGAGGCTTTTTTCATGCCATATTTCTAAAAATGTTTATAGAAAAGTCATAAATCGTGCACTAGTCTTAATTATGAGACAGTAGCGATTGTGTTAATTGCGATAGTTCTATTTGATAGCTATGACGAATTCAATAGAATTAACAAGTTGAATCTAAAAGCAATAATAAGGAATGATGTAATGGGAACCGAGTTTCGGATGGATTCTATCCCCGGCTCTTTAGTCGTAGTGGGTGGAACCTATGAGCCATGGCTATCTGTATTGGAGCAGGCTGGATGGCGATGCACGCAATGTTCCGACTTGCGAAAAGCCGATGCCTTGTTTTCAGAAATAGGCCCTTGTATTGGGATTGTAGACTTAACGAGGGATGATTTTAGCCTTAATGGCATTGCGAAACTTGTAAGTACACACAAGCAAGTTCGTTGGATTGCGTTTATCCGTGAATCGCAGCTGAGTTCGGATACTATTTGCCAATTTATAGTTAACTTCTGTATTGATTTTTTCACTACGCCTATTCCAGATTCGCGTTTAATGAGCACAATAGGTCACCAGTTAGGAATGCTAAAACTGGAACAAAAAGTGTGGCCTCATAATGGAAATGACAATGACCTTGGTTTGGTTGGTCAGTCATTACCAGTGAGACGGTTGCGTGATCAAATTAGACGTATCGGCCCCACCGATGTCAGTATAATGATTCATGGCGAAGTTGGATCAGGCAAGGAGTCAGTAGCTAAAGCCATTCATCGCTGTTCTGCGCGTTCTCAAAAACCCTTCATCGCCGTCAACTGTCGAGCATTTTCCGACGCGCGTTTTGAAAATGAATTCTTTGGCATGCATGATGCCGACCGAGCATCGCTTTTAGATCAAGCCTCGGGCGGAACCATTGTTCTGAATGACATTTTTACCTTACCTCCCAAACAGCAACTTAACCTGCTTAAGTTCTATCAAGATGGTCAAATAGAGACGGCTAAGGGCATCAAAGAATTTGATGTGCGTATTTTAGCAGCGGATACATCTGATATTGAAAAAGCACTAGGCGATGGCATGTTCAACGAAGAGCTATTCCATTGCATAAATGTTCTTCGTATCAATGTACCAAGCCTTAAAGAGCGTGCGACGGACATTGGTTTGCTGGTCAGTCACCATATCGGTCAGTTTGCTAAAGAGTTTAATTCTCCAGTCAAATCTATCGATGATGATGCTCTGAAAACGCTGACGTATTACCATTGGCCTGGAAATGTGAAAGAGCTGATGAATCAGGTGAAACGTGCGGTGCTGATGACGGAAGAAGAAGTGCTGACTAAAAAGCATTTTGAGCTGCCCGGTACTTTCTCTGGCAAGCGCAGCTTGAAGAGTATTCGAGAACGTTCTGAGCGTGATGCGTTGATCTTAGTGCTAGATAGCCATAATGGACAAGTTACACTAGCTGCCAAAGAGTTGGGCATTTCTAGGGCGACGATGTATCGTTTGCTCAATAAGCATAATTTGATTACTGAAGAGACGGTGTAGTCGTTGTTCATGATTAAAAAAGGCGCGGTCGCGCCTTTTTTAGTTTCTGTCGGGATATTTGGTATTACTGTTAATTAAGTGATGTGAATCGAAAGATTACAGAGTCATACAATATCTAGTTGTTTTATTTGGAAATAAAACGAATCACTAACATAAGCTATTTCTACAGTTCAATGCATTGGGTATAAGTTATTACAACGGAATATATTGAAATATTCCTTTGTTTTTACATTTCTTGTTACATGTCTGTTGAAATTATCATCAATTTGCATAAGAATTACCCCTGAGCACTACGCTCAACCTTTCAAATTTATTTCGGATTATTAAGTGAGTATGGAGGCACAGAAAATGATGAATCGTATTTCTTTTATCAATATTTGTGCTGGCCGTTTTACTCATGCGGATCGAATCGCGACTGATCTATCTACTGCAATGGCAGCGGATAAACCGTCAATCGATACAGCACACGCTTAATTAGTCCGTAACCTCAAGAGGCTGCGGAAATAGCAGTCAACTGAGGAATCACAATATTTCTCCTTATATCCTGACCGCTATTTCTCTCCTCAAATTATTTTCTAGGAGAAAACTATGCGTACTTCAATTTACTTAACTGTTGCAACTTGGCTTATTAAAGCAGACATCCAAAAAGAAGAGCGTGAGTGGAGACGACGTTACCGTCGCAATGCACACCACTTGCCACTTCACAATGAGCACTTGTTAAAGGACATTGGTTTGGATAGACATGGCCGTCCACTTGGTCAAGTTGCTCCACCTCACATTGTAGCGAAACGTAAAACTCGTCACCTTCGTCGAGAATTACACTCTAGAATCGCTACGTAAAAAAAGGGCAGGTCGCTTATCGCGACCTGCCCATACTGTGTGAAAAACCTATTTAGGGGCATGGGTTAGAATATTTAGCCCCTATTTCTTGAAGTCCATTCAAGAGTTCATCAGAGAGTTCTACATCGATGCTGTTTATGTTGCTTTCTAGTTGCTTAAGATTGGTTGCACCAATAATATTAGAAGCGACAAATGGACGTTGATTAACAAATGCCAATGCCATCTGAGCGGGGTCTAGGTTATGCTCGCGAGCTAGGTCCACATATGCTTGTGTTGCTTCAATGCCTTGTGGAGTAAAGTAACGGACAAATCGCTCAAATAGACTGCAACGCGCTCCCTCTGGACGTTGCCCATTGAGATATTTTCCGCTCAAACAGCCGAAAGCGAGCGGTGAGTAAGCGAGTAATTCCACACCTTCGTGGTGGCTAATTTCAGAAAGTCCGACTTCAAAGCTACGGTTGAGTAGGTTGTAAGGGTTTTGAATCGAGACTATTCTTGGCAAATCATGTTTTTCGGCCAGTTTAAGTAGCGTCATAACTCCCCAAGGCGTTTCATTAGAGACTCCGATATAGCGTATTTTTCCAGCTTTGATGAGTTCGTTTAGTGCCTCTAATGTTTCGATTAGTGTAACTTCTTCATTTCCTTCAGGGTAAGGGTAGTTTAGTTGTCCAAAACAATTGGTTTTTCTTTGTGGCCAGTGCAATTGGTATAAATCGATATAATCGGTTTTTAAACGGCTTAAACTATCGTCTACTGCTAAATGTATATTGCGTCTATCTAGACTCATATTGTCGCGGATATAAGGAATATTTCGCGGTCCAGCGACTTTAGTCGCTAACACTACTTTTTGTCTTTTATCTGAATGCGAAAGCCAATCGCCAATATATTGTTCAGTTTTTCCTTGAGTCTTAGCACTTGGAGGAACGGGATACATCTCTGCAGTATCAATAAAATTAACACCGTGTTCTAGAGCAAAATCGAGCTGACTGAATGCTTCCTGCTTGGTGTTTTGCTCACCAAACGTCATTGTCCCTAAAGCTATCTTGCTGATTTCTAGCGAAGAGTGCGGGAGGTTATGATATTTCATTGAGCCTTCCTTGTTTGTTGTTGTTTTTATCCACTATACCTCGTTTTGGTAAAAGATCTGCTTGTTTAGTACCTAATGCGATTATTTTTACTAAACTGACTTTTATCAGTAACGCATTATCCACAAAAATAGTAAGGGGGTGGAATATGCAAAAACATCAGCTCGATCGTTGGCTACATGGGTATCACAAAGACACTTATAAACAACCCAAAGTTTTTGTGATTGGTTGTGCTGATATTTCACACTATCTGTTAGCAGTGGAATACAAACATAAATTAGAACCAATTAAACAAGATGATGAGCCAATTCATTTTGAGTCGTTGGACTCGGTGAAAGAGGAGTTGCATCGACTAGGTATCGAAAAAGCGTACCTTAGGTTGCATAACGCTTACGATGAATGTGGCAGTGCAGAAATGAATCGTTATTGTGATATCGAACTAAAACTTCATTAACTGGTTCGAAAATCTTCTGTTTAGACAAAGTACTGTTCAAGTATATGAGCAGTAAAGCGTGCTCTGAGGTAGAAACCTCGGGGCAGGGTACGTATTTTTTGTCCTGACGTACCGTAAGCTTCTGTTTTCACGCGGCTATTGGCTGCTTTAGGGCGAATTTGTAACACCTCGCCGGTATGGGCCGTGATCTGATTGATTTGACCTAATGAAATAAGCTCCATCAATTCTTCCCAATCATTTTTCAACATGGTTTCTTCCTCTGGAGATGGGCTCCAGATTAATGGAGAGCCAACATGTCGCTCTGCAACGGGGATCTCTCGTTCACCCTCAACCGGTAGCCAAAGGACACGAGACAGCTTATTGCGTATATGGCTAGTTTCCCACGTTACTCCATGAATGCCGGTAAGCGGTGCAACACAAACGAAAGTTGATTCTAAGGGCTTGCCAGTATGGCTAATAGGGAGGCTCTTGAGCTCAATACCAATGTCGGGAAAGTCTTGAACTGGCTTACTACCGGCCTTTGCACCTAAGTGCCACTCAAGTAGTTGTCCTACCCAACCTTTATCGCGCTTAAGATTATCTGGTACACACATGCCTGCCTGTGCAGCGAGTTCGCCAAATGTTAATCCTGCGATATCACGAGCGCGTTGTAATAGTTCTGTTTCGGAGGTTGGAGTTGGTTTCATAAATACGTTGCAGATTAATTTAGGCCCAATAGGGAGCTAACTATTCTATCATGGCGATGAAGAATTTATCGGTATAAAAAAAGATCAGTCTGTTTGAGATTTGATCTATTCATGACTTATCCACAGAAAATTTATTCTCTAAGTTGAATTTGCCATGTGCTGTATGAATAATCAGTGTTTTAACGCGGATTAACACTTGATAAATCGAGGTTTGTTTGAAACCCGACAGTTTCAGTGTGGATAAAATAGCCATAGGTTGATCTTTGACCGATCTGAGTGTGTGTATTTATTTGTAGTAAACTAGAGACTTTTACTTGATTGATTTGATTTTAAGTTTATGAAAATTATAAGTTTAATATTTCCACTTCGATCTTGGAAAAATTCAGCTTGGTAGAAAAAGAACCAAAAAGTCGTAAAGATCATAGATTCTTCACATGGTTATTCACAGAAAAGGTGAATAAATGTGGGCTGGGTCTCATTGTTGTGTTGATAACTAAGGCTTTGCGCGAAACTTATCCAGTATGGCAGTATTTAATGGTAATTGTTCAAATTTACGGGCGACTAAGTTTGCTCAACTTGGGGATATGTGGAAAAATCAGGGTAATGAAAATTTAATTGAGGTTGGCCAGTGATAGATGGCGATGGTTACCGACTTAATGTTGGTATTGTGATTTGTAACAACCATGGTCAGGTCTTCTGGGCTAAGCGATACGGACAACATTCATGGCAGTTTCCTCAGGGCGGCATTGACGATGGTGAATCCCCTGAGCAAGCCATGTATCGAGAACTTTATGAAGAGGTGGGATTAACCAAGAACGACGTCAAAATCGTTGCAGTTAGTCGCCATTGGCTGAGATATAAGTTACCCAAGCGATTAGTACGCTGGGATTCGAAGCCAGTCTGTATTGGGCAAAAACAGAAATGGTTTTTACTGCGTTTAGATTGTGATGAATCTAAGATCAACATGCAGCGTGGTAATACCCCTGAATTTGATGGTTGGCGCTGGGTAAGTTATTGGTATCCAGTCAGGCAAGTGGTTTCTTTTAAACGGGATGTGTATCGACGTGCGATGAAAGAGTTTGCATCATTGGCAATGCCGTTTAAGGAACGTAAATTTAAAGGCAAGAGAAAGCATCGAAGAGGGTAAGTATGCTATCGCAACTAAGGGATATAGTTGAGCACGTTTCAAAGGTTGAAGATGTGCACGCCGCCCTCGAAATTCTTGTTCAACAAACTTGTGCAGCTATGCATACTGAATGCTGCACAATTTATTTGGCAAATAACGATAAACAGCGTTTGGAGTTAATGGCTACACAGGGCCTGACCTTCAAGGGCGACACTATCCATATCGATTTTAACGAAGGTCTAGTCGGCCTCGTAAAACGAACTGCCGAACCGATTAACTTGGCAGAAGCTGCCAAACATCCCGCATTTAAATTCTTCCCAGAACTTGGTGAAGATATCTACCATTCTTTCCTCGGTACACCGATTATTCATCGTAAACAGGTCCTTGGCGTTTTGGTTATCCAGCAAAAAACGTCGCGTCAGTTTAGCGAGATGGAAGAGTCTTTCTTAGTCACACTCGCAGCTCAGATAGCGGTTTTGATAGCACATGCAACTGCACAAGGGCATGGCTTCTTTGACGATAATAAAACGGCGGTGATTAAAGGGATTGGGGCATCATCGGGAGTAGCTATTGGCCCAATCTGGTGGGACAACACTCAACCTGACTTAAGCAATGTATTTCCAGCTTCCGCGTTGGATATTGCGCGTGAACACGAAACGTTATCAGTCGCCATCGAAAATGCATTGGCTGACTTTAAGCGCATGCGTAAGAAGTTGGATCTTGAATTAAATAAAGATGCACTAGCAATATTTGATCTGTTCACTCACTTACTAAATGATCCTATGCTGCGCAATGATTTAAAAGCGCAGATACAAAAAGGCGATCGAGCAGACTGGGCTTTGCGCCAAGTAGTAGAAAGTTATGCGAACCGTTTTGCCAAGATGTCTGATGTATACATGCGCGAGCGTGCTCAAGATGTCAAAGAACTTGGCCAACGTTTGCTGTTTTTCTTGCACAATACTGAGCAGCCTATTCATGAATTCAACGAGCCTGTTATTCTTGTTGTGCGTGAACTTACTGCGTCCATTCTCGCTTCAGTACCCAAGGAACAGCTACTAGCTGTGGTGTCTCTTGAGGGGGCGGCGAACTCTCATGCGGCTATCTTATCCCGGGCGATGGGAATTCCTGCCGTTATGGGAGTGAACACTAACCCTGAGCTCCTAAGTGGCAAGGTTGGTATTGTTGATGGGTATAGCGGTGAGATTTTCCCTGATCCTAGCAATGAATTACTACTTGAATACCAAGAGTTAGTGACAGAAGAGACTGAGTTGTCTCGAATGGTTGAACAAACCGTTGATCTTGAAGCAAGTACAAATGATGGTAAACGCATCCAAATTATGCTGAATGCTGGACTTAGCGCTGATACTAGTATTTCTTTGAATAAGAATGTCGATGGTGTGGGGTTATATCGAACCGAAATTTCCTTCTTGCTTCAGCAGCAGTTCCCTTCGGAAGAAGAACAGGTGCATCAGTATCGTTCGGTGCTCGGTGCTTATCCGACGAAGCGTGTTGTGATGCGTACGCTTGATATCGGAGGCGACAAGCCTTTGCCTTATCTGCCTATTGATGAAGACAATCCTTTCTTAGGTTGGCGCGGTATCCGCTTTACTCTCGATCATCCTGATATTTTCTTGATTCAGTTGCGCGCTATGCTTCGTGCGAGCGAGGGATTAGATAACTTAAGCATTCTTTTGCCTATGGTGTCGTCGGTACAAGAACTTGACGGAGCGACGGCGCTTATTGAGCAAGCTTATCAAGAAGTATCCGCAGAACATCCGAAGGTAAAACGCCCGGAAATTGGCGTTATGATCGAAGTACCTTCTATGCTGTATCTCTTACCATTTATGGCACAGAAGGTGGATTTTGTATCGGTTGGAACGAACGACTTAACGCAATATTTATTGGCTGTTGACCGCAACAACGCTCAGGTGGCCGATATTTACGAAACCCTGCATCCTTCCGTATTGGCGGCAATGAAACATATTTTTGAAACTTGTCAGTCGTATCATCTTCCTGTTTGTATTTGTGGTGAGCTGGCGGGTGACCCTATTGGTGCATTGCTGCTGGTGGGGCTTGGTTACGATACTTTAAGTATGAACACGTCGAACGTCGCGAAAGTGAAGTACTTACTCAGACAAACCTCACAGCAGGAGCTTAAATTACTTGCTGACAAAGCATTGATGCAACCGTATGGTGAAACCATTTATAATCAAATGCGTGATTACTTTGAGGATAAAGGACTAGCTGGCTTCATCCGTGCCGGTAAGTCTTAAACCAACCCTTTTGGAATACATGTGAACTACGAACTGATCTTATTACTACTGTGTCTTGGCGCAGTAGTCGGTACTATGTCCGGGTTGCTCGGCATTGGTGGGGGACTTATTGTTGTCCCAGCGCTGGCTTTCATCCTACCTAAATTTGGCATCGCGAGTGATATGGTTATGCATATTGCACTGGCGACTTCCTTAGCCTCTATCATTATTACATCAGGCTCTTCGGCAGTTAACCATCTTAAACTGGGTAACGTTGATTTGTTTGTTATTAAATGGCTTATGCCCGGCGTGGTGATTGGCGGATTTGCGGGCTCCAATGTCGCAGAGTGGATTCCTTCTCACTATCTACCGAAGGTGTTTGCTGTCATTGTACTGCTTCTAGCAATTCAGATGTTTTTGTCTATCAAATCGCAAGTGACGCGTAATCTCCCTAGTCCTTTTATCACAACATGTTGTGGCGCGGGGATCGGTATGGTATCGAGCTTAGCGGGGATTGGTGGGGGATCAATGTCGGTTCCTTTTCTTAGTAAACATGGCGTTGAGATGAGAAAAGCGGTAGGCTCTTCGTCAGTATGTGGTTGCGTGATCGCGATCGCAGGTATGATTGGCTTTATTATGCATGGCGCTAAAGTACAAGGGCTACCGGAATACAGTATCGGCTATGTCTACTTGCCGGCTTTACTGTCCATTGCTGCTACCTCAATGTTAACAACGAAATTTGGTGCAAAATTGGCGACAACTATGCCAACACCGAAACTAAAGAAGATTTTTGCAGTCTTCTTATTATTCGTTGCATTTTCAATGATGTTTTAATCTCAATACTCAAACCTGATAAGTGAGCGTTTTATGTCTCAGGGATATATCCAGTTTCCTAATATCGACCCAGTTCTTGTTGAATTAGGTCCCATTTCTATTCGTTGGTACGGCTTGATGTATCTTGTCGGCTTTGCATTCGCAATGTGGTTAGCTAATCGTAGAGCCGACAAGCCAAACTCAGGATGGACGCGCGAGCAAGTATCAGATCTGCTGTTTGCAGGTTTCTTAGGGGTGGTGCTAGGTGGCCGCATAGGATACGTCCTATTTTATGGTTTTGATGAACTGCTACGTGACCCGCTCTACTTGTTCAAAGTATGGACCGGTGGTATGTCGTTCCATGGTGGCTTGTTAGGCGTTATTACCGCTATGTTCTGGTATGGCAGAAAGAACGGACGCACGTTTTTTAATGTCGCAGACTTCATTGCGCCTCTTGTTCCTTTTGGTCTAGGTATGGGGCGTCTAGGTAACTTTATGAACAGTGAGCTTTGGGGACGAGTGACTGATGTGCCATGGGCGATCATCTTCCCTAATGGTGGGCCTTTTCCACGTCACCCGTCTCAACTGTACGAATTTGCCTTAGAGGGTGTTGTACTGTTCTTAATTTTGAATTGGTTTATCAAGAAACCTCGCCCAGAAGGGGCTGTATCAGGTTTATTCCTTCTGGGTTATGGTACATTTAGATTCTTGGTCGAGTTCGTACGTGAACCGGATGCACAATTAGGACTGTTTGGTGGCTTTATTTCTATGGGCCAAATCTTGTCTTCACCAATGATTATCCTTGGTGCACTAATGATTGCATGGGCATACAAAGTCAACGGACCGAAACTACAAAAAGTATCAAAGTAATAGGAATTGTCGTGAAGCAGTATTTAGACTTATGTCAGCGAATCGTTGACGAAGGCGTTTGGATTGAAAATGAGCGTACGGGTAAACGTTGTTTAACCGTAATCAACGCAGATCTGACCTATGATGTCGCCAACAACGCATTTCCTCTAGTTACTACAAGAAAGAGCTTCTGGAAAGCAGCCGTAGCTGAGCTATTGGGATATATTCGTGGCTACGATAACGCGGAAGACTTTCGCAAGTTAGGAACCAAAACATGGGATGCTAACGCGAACTTAAATGAAGCGTGGCTGAACAATCCTTACCGTAAAGGTGAAGATGATATGGGCCGTGTCTATGGTGTGCAGGGCCGTGCATGGGCTAAGCCAGATGGTGGGCATATAGATCAACTTCGTAAGATTGTGGATGACTTAAGCAAAGGGATCGATGATCGTGGTGAGATCTTAAACTTCTACAACCCAGGCGAGTTTCATATGGGGTGTTTGCGCCCATGCATGTACAGTCATCACTTTTCGCTATTAGGTGATACGCTGTATTTGAACAGTACGCAACGTTCGTGTGACGTACCCCTTGGTTTAAACTTCAATATGGTTCAAGTCTATGTGTTCTTAGCGATTATGGCTCAGATTACCGGTAAAAAACCGGGACAAGCATTTCATAAAATCGTAAATGCGCATATTTATGAAGATCAACTGGAGTTGATGCGAGATGTTCAGCTAAAACGTGAACCACTGGCTGCTCCGACGTTCCGTATCAACCCAAAGATTAAGACGCTTGAAGATTTAGAAACCTGGGTGACGCTTGATGACTTTGAAGTAGAAGGTTACGAGTGCCACGAGCCTATTCGCTATCCATTTTCTGTCTGAAAATAAGGCCGAGCATTGCTCGGCCTTATTTTTAACGAGAGCTACCAGTTAATTTTCTCTCTTTCACTAAAGAATCCCGCTGTTGGTCCATCGGCATCGAGCGTTGCTAACCAAATGGCTGTATCTGCACCTTCTTTAGGGGACTTTAATCGAATATGTTCACCATAATCAGGCAGCTCATCCAAATTCATTCCTGAATCAACCCATCCAGGACAGTAAGAATTTACTTTAATTCCAAATGGCTCTAGCTCTTTTGCAAACAATACTGTGTTGGCATTTACGCCAATCTTCGAGGATTGATAGGCCGCGCATACATCGTCTTTAATCGGCGAGGCCATGTCAGAAAGTTGAGCAAGTTGACCTGCTTGACTGGAGACATTGACTATTCTGGCTTGAGGAGACTTTTTGAGGAGTGGTGTTAGAGCACGAGTCAGTAAGAAAGGGCCAATCTGGTTGACCTCAATCACTCGGCGGTAGGTATCCTCATCTATAAGAGAAGGATGTCTACCAAGATCGACTAAGATAGCTGCATTATTAACGAGTACATCAAGACGACCAAACTGCTCTTCTATCTTATTAGCAACCGCAGGAAAGACCGATGACATGGCAAGGTCCAATTTAAGATGGGAGGCGGTATAGCCTTTCTGGCGAAAATCATTAACTAATGCTGAGCAGGATTGAATGTCGGCCATGATGACATGAAAGCCTTGTTCCATTAATAACTCAGAGGTGGCTAAGCCGATACCCTGATAAGCACCGGTGACTAAGGCAATTTTCTGCATGACTGACCATTTTTGTTGACTACATTTAGGCCAGTCTATCGATGGGACTATCAAAAGGGGAGTAACAAGGGGAATGTTACTCTGTCCCATACGTTATGCTGTCAATGGTAATGCTTAGTCGTAATAGGCATCCTCGATAATTTCTTCTTCAACGATTTCTTCTTCAATAATCTCTTCTTCTACAACGACATCCGTCGCCACTTCACAGGCTCCTTCATCGTATGCACCGTCGATGGTTCCCGCCACTGCGCCAGCACCGCCACCAATAGCTGCTCCAGCAGCAGCGCCGGAACCACCATCTACAATACCGCCAACGACTGCGCCAGTAATCGCCCCGTCGACTGCACCATCAATAGCGCCTTCAGCGGTTTGGTCACAGTAATAGGCATAACTCGGTGAAGATAATATTAGAGCTAGGGCAAAGAACTTGAGTTTCATGGTTTATTTCTCGATTGATGAGTTTGCCTATTAGCCTAAGTGATTGAATTAGTTATTATAAGTAACATCTCGTCAAACCTTGGTTAGTTTAGAGTGTGTTTATTGTTGAGAGTAATTAACAGAAGGGAACGGATTTTTCTCACTGATAGTATCGTTAATAAATCCAGAGAAGGAGTTATAAGGTACTTGCGAGATAGTAAATAAGTCACTCATACTTGAGCTAAAAGAACCTGTGGAGACGGAACATGCGATTACTAGGGATGGCGTTGAGTCTTATATTAATAGGATGCAGCGGTGCGCCCAACGAAATCAAAGTTGCTGATGAGAAGTTATTGATTGAGTTTAATCAAGCGGTAAAAGAGGCGACACCGTATGTCGGCCAGCCAGCTAGATGGGGTGGAGTGATTGCAAATTTGACCAATTTAACCCCTAACACCAGTGAGCTACAAATTAGTCAATTTGCATTGGACTCAAAAGGTCGTCCTGATGATACTCAACAGGGCAGTCAACGATTTGTCGTCAATGTCGATAGGTTCTTAGACCCTGAGGTGTTTACTCAAGGTAAATCAATGACATTTGTTGGTGTTATAGAAGGCATGACTTCAATTACGGTTGGGCAACAGGAGCTTAAGGTTCCGGTATTAAAAGCTTCAAACTACTATCTTTGGACTGAAGATAAACGCATTAAAACTTATTATGTTGGTGACCCATATTATAACTACTATTACGACAGCTATTATTACTGGGATGATATCGATGACGCCGATTTGATCGAGCACTATGATGACTTTGATTATGACTACGGTGATTTCTAGATAGTAAAAGGCCCAGCTAAATGTAGCTGGGCCTTTTTTTTAGTAGAGCTTAGCGTCTGTCTATGCTGTTAGCGCTAGAATAGTGCCTGGAATAACAACAAAGATAGAAGCGAGGTAACCAGCGACGACGGCTTTGTTCTTGATAGCCATGTCCGAGATATAGTCTGCACCTTTCACTGGCAGTTCTCTCAAGAATGGAATACCGAAGATAAAGACGGTTGCCATGATATTAAATACCAGGTGCACCAGCGCGATTTGCAATGCGAATACTGCGTATTCTCCAGAAACTGCTGTCGCTGCTAATAAGCCAGTGATACACGTACCGATATTAGCACCTAGTGTAAATGGGTAAACATCACGAACTTTCAGCGCACCTGAGCCAACGAGAGGCACCATTAAGCTGGTCGTTGTTGATGAAGATTGCACAAGAATCGTAACGATAGAGCCTGATGCGATACCATGTAGCGGACCACGACCAATAGCGTTTTTCAAAATTTCACGTGCACGGCCAACCATCAAGCTCTTCATTAGCTTACCCATAACAGTAATCGCCACGAAGATAGTTGCAATACCAAGAACAATCAGTAGTACGCCACCTGTTACGCTGCCAAATGAGCTTAATGGCTCCTGAATCGCACTTACTACAGGCTTGGTGATTGGCTTGATGAAGTTCAGGCCTTTCATGCTCATGTCACCTGTTGCTAGCATTGGTGATACAAGCCAGCTAGAGATTTTGTCTAGAATGCCAAACATCATCTCCAATGGAAGGAAGATAGCAACGGCTAGCAGGTTAAAGAAGTCATGGATCGTTGCACTTGCAAAGGCACGTTTAAACTCAGTGTTACAACGAACGTGACCCAAACTTACTAGTGTATTGGTAACCGTAGTACCAATGTTTGCACCCATGATCATAGGGATGGCTGTCGTTACAGGTAAACCACCAGCAACCAAACCAACAATAATCGAAGTGACGGTACTAGAAGACTGAATTAGTGCAGTAGCAACTAGACCAATCATTAACCCAGCTACAGGGTGTGAGGCAAATTCAAATAGTACTTTTGCATGTTCACCTGTTGCCATTTTAAAGCCACTACCCACCATTGAAACAGCAAGTAGCAATAAATAAAGCATGAACGCCAAGTTAGCCCAGCGTAACCAACGCGTCGTATTCGACATTGGAGTCGCAGCTGTTGTTGCTTGGTTCATCATAGTTTTCTCCATTTGGCCGTGTAATTCGTAAGTTGGCCTGTTGTTGAATCTGAGGCGATATTAGATCTCAAATATTACAGAAATATGACGTTTCTATTTCTGTGTTAATTAACTGCGATGTTTGCTTGGTTTTTGTATTTGTTGGTATTTTTTGTTTGTGTAACTTATTGATTTTTAAAAACTGTTTTCTTTGGGAGAAAAAGAGATTAATTTGCCGTCATCAATGAATAAATTCGATTTAGAGCGAGTGTTATGATGCTTATATGACAGTTAGGTGGCTAATGTGACAATTTAATTTTCGGAAAAATCATCGCATTTTAATTGTAACGTAAGTTTTATCGAATATTGTCGCTTGAGGCAGATTTTGCTATAAATGAAACACACTCATTTTAGGCGATATCGCATGTCACACCTTAACTATAATCACCTCTATTATTTCTGGATGGTCTGCAAACAGGGTTCAGTTACGAAAGCTGCCGATGCGTTATTTTTAACGCCTCAAACAGTAACAGGGCAGATTAAAGCATTAGAAGAGAGAATGGACGGTAAGCTCACTAAGCGAAATGGACGTAGCGTTGAGCCAACTGAGTTAGGGCAGTTGGTATATAAGTATGCTGACCGCATGTTTGGTTTAAGCTATGAAATGTTGGATATCGTAAACTATAGCCAGCGTTCGAATGTACTGTTCGATGTTGGTGTGGCCGATGCTCTTTCTAAACGTCTGGTCAGTAAAATATTGATGACCACTATCCCGCCAGACAACAGTATTCATCTACGCTGTTTTGAATCCACTCACGAAATGTTGCTGGAACAATTGGCTCAGCATAAATTGGATATGATCCTATCGGACTGTCCTGTGGATTCAAGTCAAAGTCCTGGTTTGTTTAGTAAGAAGTTAGGTGAAAGCCGCATGAGTTTCTTTACGTCGGGCTATATCGATAATGTGAGTTTCCCTGAGATTCTTGAACAAAGACGTTTGCTGATACCCGGTAGTCGTACCTCGATGGGACGTAAAGTACTGCAGTGGTTTGATCAACAGGGTATTCAACCGAATATTCTTGGTGAATTTGATGATGTCGCATTGATGAAAGCCTTCTCAATGTATAAAGAGGATGTCATTTTTCTTGCTCCAAGTATTTACATGTCAGAGATGAGAGACAAACGCCACCTTCAACTGATCGGCGATATTGAAGATCTGAAAGAAGAATATTACGTTATTTTTGCTGAGCGAATGATTCAACATCCGGCGGTAAAGAGTGTTTGTGAGGCAGATTTCACCGATTTGTTAGCGTTCTAAGATTCGTGTTAGGTAACAAATTGGTAAAGAGAAATACACTATTTTAAACAAAGCGCTACTAACAACATTTTTATCCATGTAAAATGTGATGAGATTTATGGATTTATTACGAGAAAGATGGTTAGTGTCTAAGTGATAAAGAAGTAAATAAAGACGGATAAAATATAGAGGTAAAGTATGAACTTGCAGGAGATGGAAAAAAACGCATCACAAGCGGTAGTTCTCCTTAAGGCGATGGCTAATGAGAGACGCCTGCAAATTCTGTGCATGCTCCACAATACAGAGTTATCAGTAGGGGAATTGTGTACTCGATTAGAACTCAGTCAGTCAGCATTGTCACAGCATTTGGCCTGGCTGCGTCGAGATGGCTTAGTGTCGACGAGAAAAGAAGCGCAAACGGTCTACTACACATTAAGTAGTAAAGAAGTTCGTCAGTTGATTGAACTATTACACGGCCTTTATTGCAGCTCAGAATAGTGTGATTTACAGATACAAAAAAACCGGCATTAGCCGGTTTTTTTAACACAATACAAAGTCTAAATTATAGAGCTTTGATTGCAGCAGAGAAGCGTGCCTTGTGACGAGCTGCTTTATTCTTATGAATAAGGCCTTTAGTCGCCATGCGGTCAAGGATTGGAGTAACTTCTGCAAATGCTGAAGTTGCTGCTTCTTTATCGCCAGCTGCGATAGCTGCGATTGTTTTCTTCATGTAAGTGCGCATCATAGAGCGACGGCTAGCGTTGTGCTGACGACGTTTCTCAGCTTGGATAGCGCGCTTCTTAGCAGATTTACTGTTTGCCAAGGGTCTAACTCCCAAAAACTTAGTTCGGTGACAATTTAAGGGCGAGGAATATCCCTCATTTGCGCTTAATTGTCAAATGATTTGTGCAAAAACCCGACGATACAAAACAACTTTTGATATCTGTGGGCTATCGCGGTTAAGATGGCGGGGATTCTAACAGTATTTTTCGACCAATGCTAATACTAATCCTCTCTTCAATAACAAACGCTATTGAATCCGATAAATAGCAGGCATTGGCTAGGTAATTCAGAGGTTATTGTGAGTAAACGCCTTCTTAAGTCAGGCATGATTGTTAGTGCCATGACGCTGGTGTCTCGTGTATTGGGACTCGTTCGAGACGTTGTAGTTGCCAACCTTATGGGGGCAGGTGCAAGCGCAGATGTTTTCTTCTTTGCTAATAAGATTCCTAATTTTCTACGTCGTCTGTTTGCTGAGGGGGCTTTTTCCCAAGCATTTGTTCCGGTGTTAACGGAGTATCACGCATCAGGAGATAAAGATAAAACTCGTGATTTAATAGCGAAAGCGTCAGGTACCTTAGGCGTCATTGTGACAATAGTGACGTTATTAGGTGTTATAGGGTCAAGTGTTGTCACGGCACTATTTGGTTTTGGTTGGTTCTTAGATTGGCTGAATGATGGGCCTGCTGCGCCTAAGTTTGAGCTTGCCAGTTTGATGCTTAAGATTACCTTTCCTTACTTATGGTTCATCACCTTTGTGGCGTTATCTGGGGCTATTCTCAATACCTTAGGTAAGTTTGCTGTTTCTTCTTTTACCCCTGTTTTTCTAAACGTCATGATTATCCTCTGTGCGTGGTTTATTTCTCCAAACCTTGCCCAGCCGGAAATTGGCTTAGCCATTGGCGTATTTTTAGGTGGTTTTGTCCAGTTTGCCTTTCAATTGCCTTTCTTAATAAAAGAGGGCGTATTGGTAAAACCTAAGTGGGGCTGGCGCGATCCTGGCGTAGTGAAAATCAGAACTTTGATGATTCCAGCATTATTTGGTGTGTCGGTTAGCCAGATTAACCTGCTTTTTGACACCTTTATTGCTAGTTTTCTTGCCACGGGGTCGATCAGTTGGCTTTACTATTCCGATAGACTACTTGAGTTCCCTTTGGGCTTGTTTGGAATCGCTATCGCGACGGTTATTCTTCCTGCGCTGTCACGCAAACATGTAGATGCGCATAGTGAAGGATTCGCTAGCACGATGGATTGGGGAGTTCGAATGGTTATCCTGTTAGGTCTTCCAGCCATGTTAGGACTGATGGTGTTAGCCAAGCCGATGTTGATGGTCCTGTTTATGCGTGGTGAGTTTACTCCTCACGACGTTCATCAAGCCTCATTGTCATTGTTAGCTTACGCATCTGGCCTGCTTAACTTTATGTTGATTAAGGTGCTGGCTCCGGGTTACTACTCGCGTCAGGATACCAAAACACCAGTGAAGTATGGCATTGTAGCCATGGTGTCTAATATGGTCTTCAATGCTATTTTTGCTTACTTCTATGGTTATGTTGGACTGGCGATGGCAACCGCGTTGTCGGCATTTATCAATATGGCGTTGTTATACCGAGGGCTACACCTACAATGTGTTTACCAGATTAGTCGCCAGACTATCGGTTTTGTGGCACGTTTAGTGATGGCAGCCGTTGTTATGGTGCTAGTGCTTCGTTGGCAGCTACAAGATATGCAGCAATGGTTGACTTGGGGCTTAACAGAGCGTGTGTATACCTTGATCGGATTGATTTTGATCGGTGCTGTGAGTTATCTAGTTAGCCTATTTGTTCTTGGTGTTCGTGCTCGAGATCTAAAAGCAGCGACAGATTAACAATGATTGGTTATAATCCGTCGGTTTCACACTAGTATTATTTCATTAAGCAGGTGGTTTAGTCGTTTCATGGAACTCATTCGAGGCATACATAACCTAAAAAATCAGCACCATGGCTGTGTGTTAACCATCGGAAACTTCGATGGTGTGCATTTGGGGCACCAACGTGTACTCGAACAGGTGAAGAAGAAAGCATTGCTTTTGGGTTTGCCTGCTGTAGTAATGACTTTTGAACCGCAACCGATGGAATTGTTTGCTAAGGATAAAGCGCCGGCTAGACTGACTCGTCTTCGTGATAAGTTTGAATTGCTTGAAGCAATGCACTTGGATCGTTTGTTGTGCGTTAACTTTAACCGCCGCTTTGCCAGCATGTCACCGGAGTCTTTTATCAAAGACTTGTTGGTGAATAAATTGGGTGTTAAGTTCCTTGTTATCGGCGATGATTTTCGCTTTGGCAAAGGGCGAGAAGGCAACTTCGATATGCTCAAAAAAGCCGGTGAAGAGTTCGGCTTTGAGGTGGTGAATACCGCTAGTTTCTGTGTAGAAGACACACGTGTGAGCAGTACGGCGATTCGCCAAGCACTAGCTAGTGATCATCTTGATGAGAGTGCAGAAATGTTAGGGCGTCATTATACGCTGTCTGGGAGAGTGGCTCACGGTCAAAAATTGGCGCGTGATTTTGGTTTTCCAACTGCTAACATTTCTTTGAAACGCTATGTGTCACCTGTTCGTGGTGTATACGCTGTGCAGGTGTATGGGGTTGATAGTCAACCGTTACCTGGCATTGCTAATGTTGGTAAAAAGCCAACCGTAGCAGGGACTACCCCAGATTTAGAAGTGCATATTTTCGACTTTGAAGGCAACCTTTATGGCAAGCAAATTGAAGTCGCTTTATTGCATAAAATTCGTGATGAGAAAAAGTTCGAGTCACTTGAGCTGCTTAAGCAGCAAATAGAATTGGATGCTGATGTAGCAAGGGTGTGGCTACGTCAGTTTAAGGGTTAGCGGAAGATTCCACCGCTAACATAATGTCTAACTTTCGCCCAATACAACGGAATTAAGAATCGATGAGTGAGTATAAAGATACCCTGAACCTACCTGAAACAGGGTTTCCTATGCGCGGCAATCTGGCAAATCGTGAGCCAGAAATGCTTAAGCGTTGGTATAAAGAAGATCTTTACGGTGAGATCCGTAAAGCTAAGAAAGGCAAAAAATCCTTCGTGCTGCACGATGGACCTCCATACGCGAACGGTGACATTCACATTGGTCACGCACTAAATAAGATTCTTAAAGACATTATTATTAAATCCAAAACACTTTCAGGTTTTGACGCCCCTTATATTCCTGGTTGGGATTGCCACGGTCTACCAATTGAATTAATGGTAGAAAAGAAAGTAGGCAAACCAGGTCAGAAGGTAACGGCTGCTGAATTCCGCGAAAAATGTCGCACTTATGCGGAAGGCCAAGTTGAAGGTCAAAAAGAGAGCTTCAAACGTCTAGGTATTCTTGGTGAGTGGGATAAGCCTTATCGCACAATGGACTTTGATACTGAAGCGAACATTATTCGTGCGCTTGGCAAAATTGCTGATAAAGGTCACCTATTGAAAGGCTTCAAGCCTGTTCACTGGTGTACAGATTGTGGCAGCGCACTAGCAGAAGCAGAAGTAGAATATAAAGATAAAGTTTCTCCTTCTATTGATGTACGTTTTAAAGCGGCTGATGAAAGCGCGCTTATCTCTAAATTCTCATTGAATGAAGGTCATGAAGGTCAAGGTGATATTTCAATCATCATCTGGACAACAACACCTTGGACTCTGCCAGCAAACCGAGCAGTCTGTCTACGTGATGATTTAGAGTACGTATTGATTCAAACAGAAGGCGACAACCCAGAACGTATTATCGTTGCGTCTGAGTTAGCAAAAGATGTGATGGATCGTGCTGGTATCGAGCACTTCCATAATCTAGGTTTTGCGAAAGGTGCAGATCTTGAGTTATCTCAGTTCAACCACCCATTCTATGACTTTACAGTACCAGCTATTCTTGGTGATCACGTAACTACCGATTCTGGTACTGGTGTGGTGCATACAGCACCTGGCCACGGCCAAGAAGACTTTGCAGTAGGCCAAAAGTATGGTCTAGAAGTTGCGAACCCTGTAGGTTCTAACGGTGTTTATCTACCTGACACTGAGCTATTTGCTGGTCAGCATGTATTTAAAGCTAACGACGCTGTGGTAGAAGTACTTAAAGAAAAAGGTGCGCTACTGCATCATCATGCTTACGAGCACAGCTACCCACACTGCTGGCGTCATAAAACGCCAATCATCTTCCGAGCAACACCACAATGGTTCGTATCAATGGACCAAGCTGGCCTTCGTGCTAAAGCACTAGAGTCAATTAAAGGTGTTGAGTGGATGCCTGAGTGGGGCCAAAGCCGTATCGAAGGTATGATTGAAGGTCGCCCTGAGTGGTGTATCTCTCGTCAGCGTACATGGGGTGTGCCAATTGCTTTGTTTGTTCACAAAGAAACTGCTGAGCTTCATCCGAATTCGCTAGAGCTTATCGAAAAAGTAGCTCAGCTTGTTGAACAAAAAGGCATTCAAGCTTGGTGGGATGTTGAGCCTGCTGAACTATTAGGTGATGAAGCCGACAACTACGAGAAAGTGCTTGATACACTAGACGTATGGTTCGACTCAGGTGTGACACACTACTCTGTTGTGGATGCACGTGAAGAATATAACGGCAATAGTGCTGACCTATATCTAGAAGGTTCTGACCAACACCGTGGTTGGTTCCAATCGTCGCTAATTACGTCTATTGCGATGAAAGACGAAGCACCATACAAGCAAGTGCTGACTCATGGCTTTGTGGTTGATGGTCACGGCCGTAAGATGTCGAAATCTATCGGCAACGTTGTAGCTCCAAAAGATGTTACCAACAAACTGGGTGCGGATATCCTTCGTCTGTGGGTAGCTTCAACAGACTACACTGGTGAAGTGGCGGTTTCTGATGAAATCCTTAAGCGTTCTGCTGATGCTTATCGTCGTATTCGTAACACAGCCCGTTTCTTCCTAGCGAACCTAAATGGCTTCAACCCAGAAACGGATCTTGTTCCTGCTGATGAAATGGTAGCACTTGACCGTTGGGCGGTTGGTCGTGCGCTAGCTGCACAAGAAGAGATTGTGAAAGCTTACGGTGAGTACAACACGCACGCCGTAACACAGCGTTTAATGCAGTTCTGCTCTATCGAGATGGGCTCTTTCTATCTTGACGTGATCAAAGACCGTCAATATACAGCGAAACTTGGTGGTCACGCACAGCGTAGCTGTCAAACTGCTCTTTACTACATCGTAGAAGCACTGGTTCGTTGGATGGCGCCAATCATGTCGTTCACAGCAGACGAAATCTGGAATGAAATGCCGGGTCAACGTGACAAGTTTGTGTTTGCAGGTGAGTGGTTCGATGGCCTATTTGGCCTTGCTGAAGGCGAAGAGCTAAGCAACGAATTCTGGACTGAAATCCAGTCAGTTCGTAACGCGGTGAACAAGCAACTTGAATCTGCACGTGCAGAAAAGATCATCGGTGGTGCACTGCAAGCAGAAGTCACTCTATATGCAGACGATACGCTGACGGCAACCATCAACAAGCTTGAAGATGAGCTTCGTTTTGTGCTTCTTACTTCAGCAGCAACAGTTAAGCCGCTATCAGAGAAAACTGACGCTGCGAAAGAGACGGAAGTTGAAGGTCTGTTTGTTGAAGTTAAGGCAACGGAAAACGAGAAATGTGACCGTTGTTGGCACCACACTCCAGATGTAGGCACGATCGAAGGTCACGAGAAGATTTGTGGTCGCTGTGTTTCGAACATCGCAGGTGAAGGTGAAGTTCGTAAGTTTGCTTAATTGACAGTAAGTCAACGGAACTTTTAACTAATATGACAGCCCCAGTTTTTACTGGGGCTATTTTTAGCTAGTACTTTTCTTATGCTTGTTTAAGCATGACAATTTAAGGATTGGAATGAGCGAAACAACAATTACCTTTAAGCAATCGGGTGTGCGCTGGCTTTGGTTAGCCATTGTCATTTTTATTGCCGACATTAGCATCAAGCTGGTTGTTATGGACAACATGGGATATGGCTGGGCAAATCGCATTGAAATCCTGCCATTTTTCAATTTACTGTACGTTCACAACTATGGCGCTGCGTTTAGCTTTCTAAGCGAACAAGCGGGATGGCAACGTTGGCTGTTCACTGGTATTGCGTTTATTGTTACGGGGCTATTAACCTATTGGATGAGCAAGCTCCCAGCGAAAGAAAAGTGGAACAATATTGCGTATGCCATGATCATTGGCGGGGCGGTTGGTAATGTTTTTGACCGTGTTGTACATGGTTTTGTTGTTGATTACCTAGACTTTTACTGGGGAACATACCATTGGCCAGCTTTCAATTTAGCTGATATGGCTATCTGTATCGGTGCCGGTATGATTATCATCGATAGCTTTCGCAACAAAGAGGCTAAGTAATAATTGCCAATAACCTTAAGCGCTGTGCGTTGATATGCACGGCGCTTTTTTATATAACAATAGCGATAACGAAACGACAAATAACAAAGAGCAATACTAAGACTCTTTGAGAGCAAAGGAAGCAGTAACGTGAGTAAAATTTCCCAAGATAGTGCGGTCACTCTACATTTTACCATTAAATTGAAGGATGGCTCAGTCGCAGATAGCACCCATAATATGGGCAAGCCCGCTAAATTTATTATTGGTGATGGAAGCTTAAGTGAGAACTTTGAAAGTTGCCTGATCGGTTTATCAGTAAACGAGAACAAAGCTATCGAGTTGAAAGCAGAAGACGCTTTTGGTATGCCGAATCCAGACAATATTCATCATATGGACAGAGCGAAGTTTGTGGGTGACTCTGAGGTGGAAGTCGGTACAATAATGGCCTTCTCTGGTCCTGATGGTATGGAAATTCCAGGTATTATTACCGATATTGCAGGTGATTCTGTAACGGTTGATTTTAATCACCCGTTGGCCGGACAAGACGTGACATTTGAAGTGGAAATTCTCGAAGTAGAATAGCAAGCAGAGTAAGTAGAAGCGGTTGATCAATGAGTAATGAAATGAAAATTAAATTAGCTAACCCACGAGGCTTTTGCGCCGGCGTAGACAGAGCAATCAGTATTGTGGAGCGTGCTTTAGAAATGTATCAGCCGCCAATTTATGTTCGTCATGAAGTGGTTCATAACCGATTTGTGGTAGAAGGTCTAAAACAACGTGGTGCGATTTTCGTGGAAGAGCTCAGCGAAGTGCCAGACGATAACATTGTTATATTTTCTGCTCATGGCGTCTCCCAAGCGGTTCGTAAAGAAGCTAAGCAACGTGCTCTCACTGTGTTTGATGCGACGTGTCCTCTGGTAACGAAAGTTCATATGGAAGTAGCACGCGCCAGTCGTAAAAGTATGGAAGTTGTTCTTATTGGTCATGCTGGTCATCCAGAAGTGGAAGGCACAATGGGTCAATACTCTAGTGAGACAGGTGGCATGTACCTTGTTGAGCGACCAGAAGATGTTCTTACACTTAAGGTAAACGATCCAACCAACCTTCATTATGTAAGCCAAACGACCTTATCTGTGGATGAAACGGCCGATGTGATTGAAAAGTTGCGTGAAGTGTTCCCTGAGATTCAAGGGCCTCGCAAAGATGATATTTGCTACGCGACACAAAACCGTCAAGATGCAGTCCGAGAGCTAGCACAAGCCGTGGATGTGATGGTTGTTGTTGGTTCAACAAACTCATCGAACTCCACTCGTCTTAAAGAACTTGCGGAAAAACTAGGGACACCGGCTTATCTCACTGATACTCCAGACTTGATTGAGGCGTCTTGGTTTGAAAGTAAGGGGTTAGTAGGCGTAACGGCGGGCGCTTCAGCTCCTGAAGAGCTCGTGAATCAGATCATTGATAAAATTAAAGACTTGGGTGCTGAAGATGTTGAAGAAGTGTTAGGCAGAGAAGAAAACATGTTCTTTGAAGTCCCTAGAGAGCTGCAAATCAAGCAGGTTGATTAATATGAAAACGCCGCATCATAATGCGGCTTTTTTTTATTAATTATTGACATTACCATGGCGGCTTTATAAAGCATTGCGTAAAGATTACGAAAGGTAAAAAATCGTTTCAACTACGATAATCACCTTTACTCATTGACGAATTTTGGTATCCTAGCGCCGCTATCGAATCGATAGTTTTTTCGGAGATAACTATGAACAATACCGACCATCCTCCTAGTATCAAGGGAGAAAAGTAACAACTCGTCGGTAATTGCGATCTTCGTACCTACCTTCGAGGTAGGGCTCCTTTCCTTTTAATAACTTATCGTTCTTTTTCTCCTTTCTGCTATTTCGTTAAGACGTCTGCACATTCGCGTGTAAGGCTATTATTTTGACGTTTGATGGTCGTTACCAACGCTAATCGGGAGATTCGCCATGACGGTAATGAACAATACTTATATTGAGAATGCACCACTGTTTTCAGAAGAAGAAATCAGTGCAGCAACCCAAGCATTTTTGAAATACGACACACCACAGCAATTGAACCTATTGACCGTGATGCCAATAGACGAAGCCGTTGGCGTGTTGCAACACTGTGCTTTAGGGCAGGTGCAATATTTAATCGAACAACTCGACTTACAAGGTCATGATAGACGAGCCAGGCATTTTGCTCACCAATTGGGACTGATTCACTCTGAAGCAGAGACCACTGGTGGTTATCTGACAACAGGTGTTATGGAACACGTAAAGCAACGCATTGGTTGGATCATTACGTTGGCACTGTTAGGGATTGTCTCGGGTCTTATTATAGCTCAGTACGAAGATACGCTTAGCCAGCTAGTACTGCTAGCGGTCTATATGCCTGTAATAGCCGCAGCTGGTGGTAACACCGGTACTCAAGCGGCGACATTGGTGATCCGCGCTCTAGCAACAGGAGAGCTAAGAAAGCGTCAGTGGCTAGAGGTACTTTGGAAAGAAAGCCGAGTTGCAGTCTGTCTTGCTGCGGCGGTTGCTTTAGTTATGGTTGGCCGAATTCTCGTCTTCGGTGATGTGAACTCAGCCGGTGGCTTTGACATTCATTTAATTGCCATGGCCATTGCAGTAGCGTTGTTTATTCAGGTAACGGTATCAACGACCCTAGGTGGTGTGCTGCCTATTATTGCTCGAGTCTTTAAACTAGACCCAGCAGTACTGGTGAGCCCAGTACTGGCTTCGATTGTTGATATTTCAGGGATGTGGATTTACTTCACTGTTGTGAATCACTTCTTAGGTTTATCTTAAATCTGCCTAAAGAGTCACTTAAGTAAAGCGCAGCTAAGGCTGCGCTTTGTTTTTTGAACGTCCCAAAGAGTAGCTATAGTCTACTACTTGACGATAGTAGCTCTGCTCAAACTGCGTTAACGGTGAAATAGTGGGAGTTTTAGTTTTTGGTTTTTGAGGGTGATAGTCGGTGACAAACTGCACAAATAGACTCTCTGGTTTCCCCTTATCATCAAGGCCATATCCCATCATATTGTAAGTTCCGAATAGCGACCCACTTTTGGCGATAAGCGCGCCTTTGATAGGAGCCTTTCTCATACTAGAGCGATATTTCAATGTGCCATTGTTACCGGAAACGGGCATAAGCTTGATGAGTTTTAACGTGCTGTCATTATCATAGATGTAGCGCAATACTTGCTGCATCTGGTTGGCTGTAAGGCGATTATTGCGTGAAAGCCCAGAGCCATCTTCAAGCACGGCAGATTGAATGTCGATACCTGCTTTAGTCTTCAAAATCTCTTTAATTGCCGCTGTTCCGTTATTAAATGAGCCCGCTTGCCCATAATAGCGAGCGCCGAGTGTTTTGGTGATATTGTCGGCATAGAGGTTGTTGGAGTCCTGAAGCATCACGGCCAATAACTCAGGAAGAGGTTTTGAGCGTTGGATAAATAGTGGCTGCTCATTCGCTATCTCAGGATTACCCATCTTTATTTCACCTTTAAGATTCATTCCTAAACGCTTGAGCTCTGTTTTGATGACTTCTGAGGTAAATAAATTGGGTGAGGCGACAGCAAATTTAAGTGGTAAGGGCGAGCTCCTATTGACCACACAGCCATCAATTGAGTAATGATTTTGTCCATCAAATTGAAGTTCGAGGTCGCAGTGAGCTTGTTCTTGATCTTGTTTAGAAAGACTAACGGCAGAAGTAGAGACAGTAATAGGCTGATGAGCAGGAACATTTACCCGCGTAGTGCCATCTTTATTGGTATAAAGTGCACCTTGGACACAGTTGCCATCTAAGGTGATCGCTGAAGATGGGGCACTATAACAGACACCAAGAATATCCCATGGCCACCCTACAGCTCTTTCGTATCCACTGAACACTGTATCATCAAGCCATATCGTATCGATGTTCTTGCCGACACTTGATTTAGCTTCTTTTAGCATCGTTCTTAGTGCTTCGCGACTAAAAGTTGGATCGCCTGTATAGCGAATAATTAAAGTGTTTTTAGAGTGTGATAACACTGTTTCAAAACGAAAATTATTGGGTAGCGCCAGCTTTGCTGCGAGCGCAGTGACCACTTTAAGCGTGCTAGCGGGAGGAAAAAACTGGTCGGCATCTAGTGAGATGAGCGTTTCTGTTGGTGAATGTAATGGCGCCAAAAGTAATGCGTTGCGGCTACCATCTGGTAAGTACTGAGTCGCGTCGACACCAGTAGCGAAAGAGGAAAAAGGTAGCATCATTAATGCAGTGAGCAAGCATTTGGATTTCATAAGTCGGTTCGTTAAGTTGGGCTTATTTTTAATGTAGGCTAACAACCTATTAAGTCGAGATAAAGTGATAAATTATCAAAGAAATCTATGAAGTTTTTATCTCAAGATAGACAGTGAAATACGATATGCATTTGTTGACAATATAAGTCTCAACTTAGTTGAGTTGACCTTGCGTATGCTAAGAGACCTAAGCTATATTGTCTTGCTGACCAGTAAGCTTTCGAACTTAAGGCAGAATAGAGCCAGTGTTCACTTCGAAACACACAGATAGTCGTCGCAATTGTGAATTTTAAGATGACTGATTGTTTCTAGCATCAATGAACGAATGTGTGAATTTCAGTGATTTGTATACGCACTTTGATTACACTAGGCTTAATCCAGTTATTTTTTAAATTGTACTCAGGCGAGCCTGAGTAGGGTTTTATTGTCCAAAGTCTGCTTTGGAAAAGAGGTTGTTAAAATGGAAAAGGTTCCAATGACTGTACGTGGCGAACAAAAGCTACGTGAAGATTTAGATCGTCTACTTAAGCTTCGCCCACAAATTTCTGAAGCTATCGCTGAAGCTCGTGAGCTAGGTGACCTAAAAGAAAATGCTGAGTACCATGCTGCGCGTGAAGAGCAAGGCATTTGTGAAGCTCAAATTCGTGATATTGAATATAAACTCTCTGTAGCTCAAGTTATTGATGTGACGAAGCTAGATAACTCTGGCAAGATCATCTTCGGCTCTACAGTGACTTTGATTGATATCGATACTGATGCTGAACAGACTTACCAAATTGTTGGTGATGACGAGGCTGATATTAAGTCGGGCCGTATTTCAGTGAGTTCCCCAATTGCACGTGGACTGATTGGCAAAATGGAAGGCGATGAGGTGACTATCGTGACTCCAGGCGGTCAAAAAGATTTTGAAATCGATAAAGTTGCTTATATTTAAGCTGATTTCGCAGAGAAAAAGTCGCCAAGGGCGGCTTTTTTTGTAGATGAGATACGAGTTAAGGATGTAAGAAAAATGAAAAGGCCGCTGTTGCGACCTTTTCCACTTTGAAACAAAATGTTTCAATCAAATCAAACGGTGAGCAAATTATTTGCGTGGCAGTTCGATTTTCTTTTGCTCTGACTGACGGTAAAGAACAAGCGTCTTACCGATAACCTGAACTTTTTCAGCTTTAGTTTCGCGCACAATAGCGTCGATAATCAGTAGCTTAGTTTCACGGTCTTCTGATGCCACTTTCACTTTAATCAGTTCGTGGTGGTCAAGAGCGATTTCTATTTCCGCTAGAACAGCCTCTGTTAGTCCATTTGCGCCTAGAAGCACGACAGGTTTAAGTGCGTGTGCTAGGCCTTTTAGGTGCTGCTTTTGTTTGGTGCTTAGGTTCATAACGCGGCCAAATTTATTTACTATTAGGGTTGAAAAGTCGTATTTTAACGCCATCTAATGACGAAGACTATACTTTATTCTGAGGGCGTGCCCTTATTGAGTTGGAATTTGAATGAGTAAGCAAAAACATTCGGCCAGTTCTGGTCGTTGGTTGAAAGAGCATTTTGATGATAAATATGCGAATGAAGCCAGAAGAAAAGGTTACCGCTCTCGTGCTATCTTTAAGATTGAAGAGATTCAAAATAAAGATAAGCTACTGAAACCTGGGATGACAGTGGTTGACTTAGGCGCTGCTCCCGGTGGCTGGTCTCAATACGCCGCAAAGGTTTTAGGTGATGAAGGGCAGGTAATTGCTTGTGATTTATTGCCGATGGATCCAATATCAGGTGTAAGCTTTCTCCAAGGGGACTTTCGAGAAGAAGCGGTTCTAAATGCACTACTCGAAAGAATCCAACCGGATATGGTCGACGTAGTAATGTCTGATATGGCTCCTAACATGGCAGGAAACTTATCTGTCGATCAGCCTAGAGCAATGTATCTTGTTGAACTAGCATTAGATATGTGTCATCAAACTTTGGCACCAGGCGGCAGTTTCGTAGTGAAAGTGTTCCAAGGTGAAGGATTTGATGAGTACGTCAAACAGGTGCGCGATGCCTTCAAAGTAGTGAAGATTCGCAAACCAGACTCATCTAGAGCTCGCTCTCGTGAGGTGTTTATTGTAGCTAATGGTTTCAAAGGCTGAACATTAGTTTACAAAGACAAAATTAACAATGTAGCTACAGCCGAAAAACTGTAGTACCCTACCTTTAATTACAATTAGTTATCGAGAGGCTGACACCTTGAGTGACATGGCAAAGAATTTAATTTTGTGGTTAGTCATCGCCGTTGTGTTGATGTCGGTATTCCAAAGCTTTGGACCAGGCGAAAGCAACGGTCGAGCGGTAGATTACACCACGTTCGTACAGGAAGTTGGCAATGGCCAGATTCAAGAAGCTCAATTTAAAGACAGCGAGATAACCTTTACTCGCCGTGGCGGTGGCAGTCGCTTTGTGACTTACATGCCAGTTTATGATCAAAAGCTACTTGATGACCTAATTAACCAAAACGTAAAAGTTTCAGGGACACCACCAGAAGAACAAAGCCTGTTGGGCACTATCTTTATCTCATGGTTCCCAATGATTCTTCTTATTGGTGTTTGGATTTTCTTCATGCGTCAAATGCAAGGCGGCGGTGGTAAAGGTGCCATGTCGTTTGGTAAGAGCAAAGCTCGTATGATGAGTGAAGAGCAGATCAAAACCACGTTTGCTGATGTTGCGGGTTGTGATGAAGCAAAAGAAGACGTAAAAGAGCTGGTAGATTACCTACGTGATCCAAGCCGATTCCAGAAATTGGGCGGTAAGATCCCAACTGGTGTTCTAATGGTTGGTCCTCCAGGTACTGGTAAAACGTTGCTTGCTAAAGCTATTGCTGGTGAAGCAAAAGTACCGTTCTTCACTATCTCTGGTTCAGATTTCGTTGAAATGTTCGTTGGTGTGGGTGCATCTCGTGTACGTGACATGTTCGAGCAAGCGAAGAAAGCTGCACCTTGTATTATCTTCATCGATGAGATCGATGCGGTAGGTCGTCAGCGTGGCGCTGGTGTTGGTGGTGGTCACGATGAACGTGAACAAACATTGAACCAAATGCTAGTGGAAATGGATGGCTTTGAAGGTAACGAAGGTATCATCGTTATCGCAGCAACTAACCGTCCTGACGTACTTGACCCAGCACTACTTCGCCCTGGTCGTTTTGACCGTCAAGTTGTGGTTGGTCTACCAGATGTACGTGGTCGTGAGCAGATTCTTAAAGTTCATATGCGCAAAGTACCTCTAGCGTCAGACGTAGAGCCATCTTTGATTGCACGTGGTACTCCGGGCTTCTCTGGTGCAGACCTTGCAAACCTAGTTAACGAAGCGGCACTATTTGCGGCGCGCGGTAACAAGCGCAATGTATCTATGGTCGAGTTCGAATTAGCGAAAGATAAGATCATGATGGGTGCAGAGCGCCGCTCTATGGTGCTGTCGGAAGAAACCAAAGAGTCGACGGCATACCACGAAGCGGGTCACGCGATCGTTGGTCGTTTGGTTCCTGAACACGATCCAGTGTATAAGGTTTCCATCATTCCACGTGGTCGAGCACTGGGTGTGACTATGTATCTGCCAGAGCAAGATCGTGTGAGTATGTCTCGCCAACACCTAGAGTCTATGATCTCAAGCCTATACGGCGGTCGTCTTGCTGAAGAGCTTATTTACGGTAAAGACAAGGTATCTACAGGTGCATCAAACGATATTGAACGCGCAACTGATATCGCTCGTAAAATGGTTACTCAATGGGGTTTCTCTGAGAAACTTGGGCCTCTTCTGTATGCAGAAGATGAAGGCGAAGTATTCTTGGGTCGCAGTGTAACTCAGACTAAACATATATCTGGTGAAACAGCGAAACTGATTGATGAAGAAGTTCGTTTGATCATCGACCGCAACTATGACCGTGCGAAGAGAATTCTTGAAGAGAACATGGACATCATGCACTCGATGAAAGATGCGCTTGTTAAGTACGAAACCATCGACGCGGGTCAAATCGATGACCTAATGGAACGTAAAGATGACATTCGTGAGCCAGCGGGTTGGGGTGACCAAGCTAAATCTCAGCAGGAAAGTGCTCCAGAGCCAAAAGCGGAAGCGAAACCGCAACAAGCTGAGCCTAAAGTAGAAGAGTCTGCACCAGCGGTTGACTCCGATGCTAAGGCTGAAAAAGTAGATTCTGAAACTACGAAGAAAGATTCAGAATAAGCAGTAATAAATAAGCCCCGAGTTTTGCTCGGGGCTTTTCTTGTTTATGGCAACTATGATTTTAAAAGCAAACAATAAATCCCTCCCTTTGGATCGCCCACATGTCATGGGTATCGTCAATGTTACCCCTGATTCGTTTTCTGATGGTGGTAAATTCAATTCTATCGATGCAGCTTTGACTCAGGTTGAATCTATGATTCAAGCCGGTGTATCGATCATCGATATCGGTGGCGAGTCAACACGTCCTGGTGCGCCAGATGTGACACTTGAGGAAGAATTATCACGCGTAATTCCGATTATCCAAGCGATTCGTGAACGTTACGATGTCTGGATCTCAATCGATACCAGTAAAGCTGAAGTGATGCAAAAGGCAATTGAAGCGGGTGCGGATATCATCAATGACGTTCGAGCACTGCAAGAGCCTGGAGCGCTTCAAGTTGCAGCTGATGCATGCGTTCCTATTTGCTTAATGCATATGCAAGGTCAGCCTAGGACTATGCAAACGAATCCAACTTATAACGATTTACTTGGAGACGTCGCTGAGTTTCTAGAACAGCGCATCAAGGCTTGTGAGGAAGTGGGAATCAAAAAAGATCAATTGATTCTTGACCCTGGATTTGGTTTTGGTAAAACGCTAGAGCATAATTATCACCTTCTGGCTCACCTGGAGAAATTTCACCAGTTTGGTCTGCCAATACTGGCGGGCATGTCGAGAAAGTCGATGATCTTTAAATTACTTGATAAAGCACCAGCAGACTGTCTTGCAGGGAGCTTAGCTTGCGCGACGCTTGCCGCAGCTAAAGGTGCGCAAATTATTCGTGTGCACGATGCAGAAGAAACCATCGAAGCGATGAAAATCGTCCAGATGATGCAATCAAATATATAAGAATAAAATTAGGGAAATACTATGTCACAACGACGTTATTTTGGTACTGATGGTATTCGTGGAAAGGTCGGTCAATTTCCGATCACTCCAGACTTTGTACTAAAACTCGGTTGGGCTGCCGGCCGAGTACTTGCGAAACAAGGCACTAAAAAGGTTATCATCGGTAAAGATACTCGTATCTCTGGTTACATGTTGGAGTCTGCCTTGGAAGCAGGTCTTTCTGCGGCGGGTCTAAAAGCTATTTTCACAGGCCCATTGCCAACGCCAGCCGTTGCATACCTTACTCAGACGTTTCGTGCCGAAGCTGGTATCGTGATTTCAGCGTCACACAACCCATATTACGACAACGGTATTAAGTTCTTCTCTTCGGAAGGCACGAAATTGCCGGACGCGATTGAACTGGCTATTGAAGAAGAGCTCGACAAGGATATTGAATGTGTTGAATCTGCTGAGTTGGGTAAAGCAAGCCGTCTAAATGATGCCGCTGGTCGTTATATTGAGTTTTGTAAAAGTACTTTCCCACATGATCTGAGCCTAGCGGGATTAAAAATCGTTCTAGATTGTGCTCATGGTGCGACGTACAAAATTGCACCGTCTGTGTTTGCCGAATTAGGTGCTGATATCATCACAATGGGTGTTGAACCAGATGGAACGAACATCAACCATGAAGTTGGCGCAACGGATGTGCGTGCCTTACAAGCTCGAGTGGTAGCTGAAAAAGCAGATATTGGTTTAGCGTTTGATGGTGATGGTGACCGCATTATTATGGTTGACGACCAAGGCAATAAAGTCGATGGTGACCAAATCGCTTATATTGTTGCTCGCGATGCACTGCGCCGCGGTGAACTTAAAGGCGGTGTTGTTGGTACATTGATGACCAACTTAGGGATGGAAAACGGTCTTAAGCAGTTAGGAATTCCTTTTGTTCGCGCAGCAGTTGGTGACCGTTACGTAATGGAGCAACTGTTAGAGAAAGGTTGGCGTATTGGTGCTGAAAACTCTGGGCACGTTATTCTACTTGATAAAGTCACCACTGGTGATGCGATTGTTGCGGCACTGCAAGTACTGGCTTCTATCGTTGGTGCGAAAATGTCACTCAATGAACTAGCAAGTGGCATGACGCTTTATCCGCAAGTACTGATTAATGTTCGTTTTAGCGGTGATGCAAATCCATTGGAAGCGGATGCTGTTATTGCTGCGGTGAAGAAAGCAGAAGCAGATCTAGGTGATAAAGGTCGAGTACTTCTGCGTAAATCAGGTACTGAACCTCTGCTGCGAGTTATGGTTGAAGGTGAGGACGAAACTTTGGTTAACGATTCAGCTCAGTACATTGCCGATATTGTAAAAGAAAACTGCTAACCTTCGCAGGCTATTGTATTTAACAAGAACCAAAAATTGCTTTTGGTTCTTGTTTGTTTTCTATATGATTAACCGCTTCTTCTTTACGATAATTGAGCTTTCGCCTTTTTTTTGAGCGGTTAACGGCTCGGCGAAAGATTTTTGTCATTTTTCTCTTGTCAGTCAGTGCGGCATTCGCTAGTATTGCCACCGCCTTCTCTTAGGAGGTCATAGCCAGGTTTTCAATGCATGTAGCAATGAAAGCGGCGCTGGCTCAACAATTTGGAACATAGGTGGACAAATGATTCAAGTTCTACTTGTGATTTACCTGTTGGCTGCGCTTGGTGTTATTGGCCTAGTGTTAATTCAACAAGGTAAAGGCGCAGATATGGGAGCCTCATTCGGTGCTGGCGCGTCAAACACTGTGTTTGGTGCTAGTGGCTCAGGGAATTTCCTAACCCGAATGACTGCAATTTTTGCAATCGTATTTTTTGTTATCAGCTTAGTACTTGGCAACATGTACACTCACAAAGGTGAGTCTCAATGGGTTGACCCTTCTCAAGGTCAAGTTGTTGAACAGCAAGTTGATGCAGCGAGTGATGTTCCTGCTAAAAGTAGTGATGAAATCCCTCAATAAGTTAATTGCTATTTATTAGACGATTAACTTAAATGCCGAGATGGTGAAATTGGTAGACACGCTAGCATGAGGTGCTAGTGCCTTTGGTGTGAGGGTTCGAGTCCCTCTCTCGGCACCATTATTTATAAACTTGTAATACAGTTTGGTGAGCGTATAATGCTCAGCAAGTCGGACGCGGGGTGGAGCAGCTTGGTAGCTCGTCGGGCTCATAACCCGAAGGTCGTCGGTTCAAATCCGGCCCCCGCAACCAATACTTTCTAAGTGTTGATGGATTGCAAGTTTAGCAGTGTGAAAAAATCACTGCACACTAAGAAAACACTGACTACTATGTGTAGAGTGTTAATTTTTCTTAGTGATCAGGGTCCAGCAACAAACAACCCCGACTTTCGGGGTTTTTTGTTATTTGAGCTTTTTGAAACGCTCGAATAAATGCTTGGAATTTAAATTGGGCTATATGCCCTTTTTTTGTTTCTGGAGTGGTTAAATGACTGGTTTAGAAAGACAACTTACAGAATTGCTCGAAGCGCCTGTTGAGGCACTTGGCTACGAGCTTGTTGGTTTAGAGTTCATCCGTGCTGGTGAGCATTCTACCCTTCGTATCTATATCGACCATGAAGATGGTATTACTGTTGATGCTTGCGCAGAAGTAAGTCATCAAGTAAGTGCAGTAATGGATGTTGAAGACCCAATTACGGTGGCTTATAACCTAGAGGTGTCTTCACCAGGCTTAGAAAGACCACTTTTCAAAGCAGCACACTACGAACAATTTATTGGTCACGAGGTCAGCATCGTTCTGAAAATGGCTGTGGGTAACCGTCGTAAATGGAAAGGTACAATCCAATCTATTGAAGGCGAGACTGTCACAATCATTGTTGACGGCAACGAAGAAGAAATGGCACTGAGTAACATTTCTAAAGCTAACCTGATCCCTAAATTTTAGGTCCCTAATAATAAAAGCTTAGAGGCTAGATAAATGAGTAAAGAAATTTTAGCGGTAGTAGAAGCAGTTTCTAACGAGAAAGCTGTTCCTCGTGAGCGTATTTTTGAAGCGCTAGAAATTGCGCTAGCAACATCAACGAAAAAGAAACACGAAATCGAAATTGATGTACGCGTAGCTATCGATCGTAAAACGGGCGAATTCGAAACATTCCGCCGTTGGATGGCAGTAGAAGAAGTTGAGTTCCCAACAAAAGAAATCTCAATTGAAGCAGCTCAATTCGATGATGAATCTATTCAGGTTGGTGACTTTGTAGAAGAAGAAATCGATTCTGTAACGTTTGACCGTATTACGACTCAAACTGCTAAACAAGTTATCGTGCAAAAAGTACGTGAAGCTGAGCGTGCACAAATCGTTGAGCAGTTCATTGATAACGAAGGCGATCTAGTGACTGGTGTGGTTAAGAAAGTTAACCGTGACACTATTATCCTAGACCTTGGTAACAACGCTGAAGCGGTTATTTTGCGTGATGATCAATTACCTCG
This sequence comes from Vibrio mediterranei, assembly GCF_013364395.1. Lineage (NCBI taxonomy): Bacteria > Pseudomonadati > Pseudomonadota > Gammaproteobacteria > Vibrionales > Vibrionaceae > Vibrio > Vibrio mediterranei. Next base: position 469,927 of record NZ_JABXGK010000001.1, read on the forward strand.
TGAAAACTTCCGTCCGGGCGACCGTGTACGTGGTCTTCTATACAAAGTTGCACCAGAAGCTCGCGGTTTCCAACTATTCATTACTCGTTCTAAGCCTGAAATGCTTGCAGAGCTATTCCGTGTTGAAGTGCCGGAAATTGCAGAAGAGCTAATTGAACTTAAGGGCGCAGCTCGCGATCCTGGTTCTCGCGCTAAGATCGCCGTGAAAACTAACGACCGTCGTATTGACCCTGTGGGTGCGTGTGTTGGTATGCGTGGCGCGCGTGTTCAAGCTGTTTCTGGTGAACTTGGCGGTGAGCGTATCGATATCGTGCTTTGGGACGATAACCCAGCACAGTTTGTTATTAATGCAATGGCTCCAGCGGATGTTGCTTCTATCATCGTTGATGAAGACGCGCACTCTATGGATATCGCTGTTGAAGCAGACAACCTAGCACAAGCTATCGGTCGTAGCGGTCAAAACGTACGTCTAGCGTCTCAACTAACGGGTTGGGAACTGAACGTAATGACGGTTGCAGACCTACAGAAGAAACACCAAGAAGAAGCTATCGCTTCTATCGAAAACTTTATGAAGCACCTCGACATCGAGCAAGACTTTGCAGAAATGCTGGTTGAAGAAGGCTTCTCAACACTAGAAGAAGTGGCATATGTGCCAGTGAATGAGCTTCTAGAAATCGACGGCTTAAACGAAGAGCTTGTAGAAGAACTTCGTAGCCGTGCAAAAGATGCCCTAACTACACTTGCGCTTGCTCAAGAAGAGTCATTTGAAGGTGTTGAACCAGCAGAAGACCTACTAGCACTAGAAGGTCTTGAGCGTGAAATGGCATTTAAACTAGCTGCCAAAGGTGTAGCTACGCTTGAAGATCTTGCAGACCAAGGTGTAGACGAGTTAGAGGGTATTGAAGGGCTAACAGAAGAGCGCGCAGGCGAGCTAATCATGGCTGCACGTAACATCTGTTGGTTCGGCGACGAAGAATAATAATCAGCAAGGAGGTAGTTGCATGACAAAACTTACGGTTAAAGCACTTAGCGAAGAAATTGGTACGCCAGTGGATCGCCTAATTGAACAACTTGCTGATGCTGGTCTTAACAAATCAGAGAGCGATCAGGTGAATGATGAGGAGAAGCAAACGCTTCTTACTCACCTGAAAAAAGAACATGGTGATACATCGGGCGATGCTGAGCCTACACGTCTTACACTACAACGTAAGACTCGTAGCACGTTATCTGTTTCTGCAGGTGGCGGTAAAAGCAAAGATGTACAGGTAGAAGTGCGTAAGAAGCGCACTTATGTAAAACGCAGTGCGATCGACGAGCAAGCAAAACGTGAAGCTGAGGAAGCAGCAAATCGTGAGGCGGAAGAGCGTGCACAACGTGAAGCCGAAGAGCTAGCCAAACGTGAAGCTGCAGAAAAAGCACAGCGCGAAGCTGAAGAGAAAGCGAAGCGAGAAGCCGAAGAAAAACGTTTAGCTGAGGAAAAAGCAAAACGTGAAGCGGATGAGAAACGCAATGCAGAATCAACAGCAGAAAAGCGCGACGAAGCGGAAAAGGCTAAGAAACAAATGAACGCAAAGAATGCTGAAGCGAAGAAAGAAGCGGACGAGCTGAAGCGCCGTCAAGAAGAAGAGGCGCAACGCAAGGCAGAAGCTGAAGCGGCTCGTCTAGCAGAAGAAGCTCGTAAACTAGCTGAAGAAAATGCAGCTCGTTGGTCTGAGGAAGAGAAGAAGTCAAAAGACAGCGAAAAAGCTGACTATCACACAACGACTTCAACTTACGCTCGTGAAGCGGAAGACGCTCAAGACCGCAGCGAAGAGAAAGCACCTCGTCGTCGTAAGAAGAAATCTGCACAAGAGCGTGATGATTCACGTGGTGGTCGCGGTGGTCGTAACCAACGTGGCAAGAAAGGTAAGTTGGCTAAACCAACTTCTATGCAGCACGGCTTCGATAAGACAGCAACCGTTGCTAAGCAAGACGTTGTAATTGGTGAGACAATCGTGGTTTCTGAGCTAGCTCAGAAGATGTCAGTTAAAGGCACTGAAGTCATCAAAGTGATGATGAAGATGGGTGCAATGGCGACAATCAACCAAGTGATTGACCAAGAGACAGCTCAACTTGTTGCTGAAGAAATGGGTCACAAAGTTGTTCTTCGTAAAGAGAACGAACTGGAAGAAGCAGTACTGTCTGATCGTGACGCAACGTCTGAAGCCGTATCTCGTGCGCCAGTTGTTACTATCATGGGTCACGTTGACCACGGTAAGACTTCAACACTTGACTACATTCGTCGTACACACGTTGCTTCTGGCGAAGCGGGTGGTATTACACAGCACATCGGTGCATACCACGTTGAAACTGAAAACGGTATGATCACCTTCCTTGATACTCCAGGACACGCGGCGTTTACTGCTATGCGTGCTCGTGGTGCTCAAGCGACAGATATCGTTGTTCTTGTAGTTGCTGCGGACGATGGCGTAATGCCACAAACGGTTGAAGCTATCCAGCACGCGAAAGCAGCAGGCGTACCTCTAATCGTTGCTGTAAACAAGATCGATAAAGAAGACGCGAACCCAGATAACGTTAAGAACGAGCTGGCACAGTACGATGTTATTCCTGAAGAGTGGGGCGGTGAGAACATGTTCGTTCACATCTCTGCGAAACAAGGTACTAACATTGACGGTCTTCTAGAAGCTATCCTACTTCAATCAGAAGTACTTGAGCTAACAGCGGTTGCTGACGGCATGGCATCTGGTGTGGTTGTAGAATCATTCCTAGATAAAGGCCGTGGTCCAGTTGCTACAGTCCTAGTTCAATCTGGTACGCTACGTAAAGGCGACATCGTACTATGTGGTCAAGAATACGGCCGTGTGCGTGCAATGCGTGATGAACTAGGTAAAGAGGTAGCAGAAGCTGGTCCTTCTATTCCTGTAGAAATCCTAGGTCTGTCTGGTGTGCCATCTTCAGGTGATGAAGCAACTGTAGTACGTGATGAGCGTAAAGCTCGTGAAGTAGCAAACTACCGTCAAGGTAAATTCCGTGACGTGAAACTTGCGCGTCAGCAAAAAGCGAAACTAGAAAACATGTTCTCTAACATGACAGCTGGTGATGTTGCTGAGCTTAACGTAGTACTGAAAGCAGACGTACAAGGTTCTGTAGAAGCAATTGCAGACTCGCTACTGAAACTGTCTACTGATGAAGTTAAAGTAAACATCGTAGGTTCTGGTGTTGGTGGTATTACAGAAACTGATGCAGTACTTGCAGCAGCATCTAACGCTATCATCCTAGGTTTCAACGTACGTGCTGACGCATCTGCTCGTCGTGCCGTTGAAACAGAAAACCTAGACCTTCGTTACTACTCAATCATTTACCAATTGATTGATGAAGTGAAACAAGCAATGGGCGGTATGCTTGCTCCTGAGTTCAAGCAAGAAATCATCGGCCTTGCAGAAGTACGTGACGTATTTAAGTCTCCAAAACTTGGCGCAATCGCTGGTTGTATGGTGACAGAAGGTACTATCAAACGTAACAACCCAATCCGCGTACTGCGTGATAACGTTGTAATCTACGAAGGTGAGCTAGAATCTCTACGCCGCTTCAAAGATGACGTTCAAGAAGTTAAGAACGGTTACGAATGTGGTATCGGCGTTAAGAACTACAACGATGTTCGCGTTGGCGACCAAATCGAAGTATTCGAAATCGTTGAAATCAAACGTACTCTAGACTAATTGACAAAATCGTTACTCAGTTTTTAACTTGAGTATTGATGGTTGTTGAATACGCCATGGGGGGCTGGTTAATACCATCCCCCCATTCTTTCTATAGTGAGAAAAGAAATGTCAAAAGAATTTAGCCGCACACAACGTGTTGCGCAGCAACTACAAAAAGAGCTTGCTCTTATTCTTCAACGCGAAGTTCGTGACTCTCGCCTAGGTATGGTGACGATTTCAGACGTAGAAGTCTCTCGTGACCTCGCATACGCGAAAGTATTCGTTACTTTCCTATGTGTTGGTGAACAGACTCCAGAATCGAGCCTAGCAGCCCTTCGTGAACACGAAGCTCACATTCGCATGATGCTAGGTAAGCGCATTCGCCTACGCCTAACACCGGAAGTACGCTTCCACTATGACAACACGCTTGTCGAAGGTATGCGTATGTCTAACCTAGTGAGTGAAGTGGTTAACGAAGATAAGCGTAAGCAAGACGAAGCAGGTCGCAGCGAAGAAAACGGTGCAGAGGGAGAAGAGCAGTAATGGCTAGACGTCGCAAGGGACGTCCAGTCAACGGCGTTATCCTTCTAGATAAACCTACCGGAATCTCATCGAATGATGCTCTACAAAAAGTAAAGCGCATCTACTTCGCTGAGAAAGCAGGGCACACTGGTGCACTTGACCCATTAGCAACTGGCATGTTGCCAATTTGCTTGGGCGAAGCAACTAAGTTTTCTCAATTCTTGTTAGATTCAGACAAGCGCTACCGTGTTATCGCTAAACTTGGTGAGCGTACCAATACCTCTGACTCTGATGGTGAAGTGGTAGAAACTCGCGATATCAATGTAACACCTGAGCTTCTTGATGAGTGCATAGACAAGTTCCGTGGTGAATCTGATCAAGTGCCGTCAATGTTCTCTGCACTGAAATACCAAGGTAAGCCACTATATGAGTACGCTCGTCAAGGTATCGAAGTTCCTCGTGAAGCGCGCAAAATTACCGTGTATGAAATTGTCCTACATCGCTTTGAAGGTGATGAAGTAGAGATGGAAGTACATTGCTCGAAAGGCACTTACATCCGCACTATCGTCGATGACCTCGGTGAAATGTTAGGCTGTGGTGCGCACGTAACTATGCTACGTCGTACTGCTGTTGCTAAGTATCCTTATGAGAACATGGTGACCCTAGAGCAGCTTAACGAGTTATTTGAGCAGGCAAAGCGTGAAGAGCGTCAGCCGCGCGAGTTGCTTGATCCACTGCTAATGCCAATGGACAGCGCAGTACAAGATCTTCAAGAAGTGAATGTATCACCTGAGCTTGGTGACTTGCTTCAGCATGGTCAGCCAGTACAGGTTTCAGGCTTACCAGTCGATGCACCAGTACGCATGACCATGGGTGAAGATCGCTTGTTTATTGGCGTTGGTGCCATGAATGATGATGGCAAACTAGCACCTAAGCGACTCGTTGTTTTCCGTGAGGAAGAAAGTGCTCAATAGAGCCACGAATACTCCTTGCTCTAGCTAGAATTATTCCCTATAATTCGCGCTTCGCGTAGCGGCTGAATCAGAGATTGGCTGCTACAACTTTTAAACTTACTCTTATTAGGAGAGAATTATGTCTCTGAATGCAGAAACTAAAGCAGCAATCGTTGCAGAATACGCACAAGGCGAAGGCGACACTGGTTCACCAGAAGTTCAAGTAGCTCTACTTACAGCTTCTATCAACCACCTACAAGGTCACTTCAAAGCACACAAAGGCGATCACCACAGCCGTCGTGGTCTTCTACGTATGGTTTCTCGTCGTCGTAAGCTTCTAGATTACCTAAAAGGTAAAAACCTAGCTCGCTACCAAGACCTAATCAAACGTCTAGGCCTACGTCGCTAATCAGCGTCTGCATAGAAAGTTTGTTAAAAGGGGCTATATGCCCCTTTTTTGTTAGCTAAATTCTTTAGTTAATGGCAAAACTTCCACTAAGTAGTTTATACTACGTCCCGTCTAAACAGAGTTGTCTAAAGTGCATTCGTTTAGTCACAATCTGTTCAGTACATTACAGTCCATTTAGTCGACCGCAGGGTCGCGACTATTCCAAGCACACTTACTTTTTTCAAGTGAAGTTTGTTTGAACTAGTCGCGATTTGTAATGCATTGAGCGCACAATCAATTATCTGGAATGATTCCAGAAAAAAGGAAATACAATGTTCGAAAAACCAGTTGTTAAGTCGTTCCAATACGGCAACCACACTGTGACGCTAGAAACTGGCGTTATTGCACGTCAAGCTACTGCAGCTGTAATGGTAACAATGGACGATACGTCAGTATTCGTTTCTGTTGTTGGTAAGAAAGAAGCAGTAGAAGGTCAAGACTTCTTCCCACTAACAGTAAACTACCAAGAGCGTACTTACGCTGCAGGTAAAATCCCTGGTGGTTTCTTCAAGCGTGAAGGTCGTCCTTCTGAAGGCGAAACACTGACTGCACGTCTAATCGACCGTCCAATTCGTCCACTATTCCCAGACGCATTCAAAAACGAAGTTCAGGTTATCGCGACAGTAATGTCTGTAAACCCGAACGTTCAACCAGACATGGTAACAATGATCGGTACTTCAGCTGCTCTTGCTATCTCTGGTATTCCGTTCAACGGTCCTATCGGTGCAGCACGTGTTGGTCATATTGACGGTCAACTTGTACTGAACCCAAGCAACACTGAGCTAGAAAACTCTAAACTAGACCTAGTAGTTGCTGGTACTGAAGGCGCTGTTCTTATGGTTGAGTCTGAAGCTGACAACCTAACAGAAGAAGAGATGCTATCAGCAGTGGTTTACGGCCACGACCAACAGCAAGTTGTTATCAAAGCAATCAACGAATTTGCAGCTGAAGTTGCTACTCCAGCTTGGGATTGGGTTGCTCCAGAAGAGAACACGGCTCTTAACAACCGCATCGCTGAGCTAGCAGAAGCTAAGCTTGTTGAAGCGTACCAAATCACTGAGAAGATGGCTCGTTACGATCGCATTCACGCGATTGCAGCAGAAGTTAACGAGGTTCTTCTTGCTGAAGATCCAGAAGCGAACACTAAAGAAATCCACACTATCTTCCACGATCTAGAGAAGACAGTGGTACGTCGCAGCATCATCGCGGGTAACCCACGTATTGATGGCCGTGAAAAAGACATGGTTCGTGCACTAGATGTACGCACAGGCGTTCTTCCACGTACTCACGGTTCTTCACTGTTTACTCGTGGTGAAACTCAGGCAATCGTAACTGCGACTCTTGGTACGCAGCGTGATGCTCAAATCATCGATGAGCTAACAGGTGAGCGTAAAGATCACTTCCTACTACACTACAACTTCCCTCCATACTGTGTTGGCGAAACTGGTTTTGTAGGTTCTCCAAAGCGTCGTGAAATCGGTCACGGTAAATTGGCTAAGCGCGGTATCGCAGCAGTAATGCCTTCTGTTGAAGAATTCCCATACACAGTACGTGTTGTATCGGAAATCACTGAATCTAACGGTTCATCTTCAATGGCTTCTGTATGTGGTACGTCTCTAGCGCTTATGGATGCTGGTGTTCCAATTAAGTCTTCTGTTGCGGGTATCGCAATGGGTCTTGTTAAAGAAGGCGACGATTTCGTTGTTCTTTCTGACATCCTTGGTGACGAAGACCACCTAGGTGACATGGACTTTAAAGTAGCAGGTACTAACACTGGTATCACTGCACTTCAGATGGACATCAAGATCGAAGGTATCACTAAAGAGATCATGCAAATTGCTCTTAACCAAGCGCAAGGTGCACGTAAGCACATCCTTTCTGTAATGGATGAAGCTATCTCTGGTGCTCGTGAAGAGATCTCTGAGTTCGCTCCACGTATCCACACAATGAAGATCAGCGCAGACAAGATCAAAGACGTTATCGGTAAAGGTGGCGCGGTTATCCGTCAGCTAACTGAAGAAACTGGTACGACTATCGAGATCGAAGATGATGGTACTATCAAGATCGCTGCAACTGACGGTGACCAAGCGAAAGATGCGATCGCTCGTATCGAAGCTATCACTGCAGAAGTTGAAGTGGGTAAGATCTACACGGGTAAAGTTGCTCGTCTAGCAGACTTCGGTGCATTCGTAACGGTTCTTCCTGGCAAAGATGGTCTAGTACACATCTCTCAAATCGCTCATGAGCGTGTTGAGAAAGTGACTGACTACCTAAAAGAAGGTCAAGAAGTTCAAGTTAAAGTACTTGAAATTGACCGCCAAGGTCGTGTACGCCTAAGCATGAAAGAAGCAATGGAAAAGCCTGAAGCGAAAGCTCCAGCAGCGGATGAAAATTCAGCGTCTGACGCAGAATAATTCGCTTTTCTAGACCATTACGTTAAAAAGCGTGCTATAAAGAGGGGGCAATAGCCCCCTTTTTTAATGCGCGAAGGATAATTCCCGCTACTACGCATTACGCTGTGCAACTATAACGATACTTTAAATGTTGCCAATAATAGCGACGCCATAGTGGGTACAAGGAGAATGATATAGTGAAGTTGTTTCGAATCTTAGGATTAAGCTTAGTGGTGGCAGTGACTGGTTGTGCTACCAACTCGTCAACACAAGATGAACAATGGTTGAACCCACCAATGGCTGTGCCATTACAGGCAAATGTTCAATACGAAGTTCAAGTCGCCCGATTGACACAGCTTCTGCAGCGCAGTGACCTTGAGAATGACGTCAGAGCAAAAATGCACTTCGAGCGAGGCTCTTATTACAACAGCCTCGGATTACGTGACTTGGCTCAGTTAGACTTTAATCAGTCATTACAACTTAACCCTGCGCAACCTGTCGTTTTTAACCAAGTGGGACAGTACTTCACCCAAATTGGCGATTTTGACTCTGCGTATGAAGCCTTCGATTCGAGTTTAGAGCTTGATCCTTCAAACTCTTATGCATTAAGAAACCGTTCTATTGCGCTTTACTATGGTGATCGTATCCCATTAGCGATTGAGGGCATGACGCGTTATTACCAAGAGAACCCTGCCGATCCGTATCGTGCCCTTTGGCTCTACATCATTTCTCGTGAGGCTGGTCCACTGGATGCCGCTATTGCACTAGAGAAGCGCTACCAAGCGCGTAATAATGATTGGGGCTGGATCCTGGTTGCGTTGATGTTAGATAAAGTCTCTGAAGAACAAGCATTTAAAGCGATTCTTGCTAGCAGCCGAGACAATAACGTGTTAGCGGAAAGACTCACTGAAGTCTACTTCTACTTGGCAAAACGTCATCAAATCGATGGCAATTATCCAGCAGCTGTCTCTCTATATAAACTGGCCATCGCCCAGAATGTCTACGATTATGCCGAGCATAAGTACGCATTTCTTGAGTTAACTAAAATCTTTGAAATTGTGAGAGCACAACAAGCAGAGCAGGCTAAGCAAGAAGCTAAGCAAGCAGCAGAGAGCACCACCGACTCACAGTAATGTGAACTTTTCACAATCATCGCTAAAAAAACACCAGCCTAGCGCTGGTGTTTTTTTATCCGTTGACTCTAGTTCTAATTTAGCTAAACTAGTTAGCTATGCTAATTAATAGTTAATATGAATGACTATAGAAACTAATTTAGAGAAGATGGAGCGGCTGACGTCGAAAGTATGGCGTAGCTACAGCAAAGAAGACCCACTAGGGCACCTAAGCTTCAATGAATACGATTATTTAAAAGCAATACAATCTTCAGCAGAGCCGATTCGATTAACCGATCTGGCAAAAGATCTAGAGGTGTCCAAACCCTCAGCAACCAATATGGTTAAAAGGCTTGAGCGTAAAGGTTTGGTGAAGCGATTATCGTGTACCGAAGACGCGCGTTCAAAGCGAGTGACCTTGACGGAGAAATCACGATTACCGCTAATGTCGGAAGCTGAGATATACAGTGTGGTAGCGGAAAAACTGCGGGCACATTTAGACGAGCAGGAGTTCGCCTTGCTTGACACGTTATTGACCAAAGCACTGAGATAAAAATTTAAGGATTTAGTTAGCTAAGATAACTAACTATTTGGATGATATGACTGAGAAATCAATCTATAAACAATTCTGGCGCTATGCCATTCCGACCGTTGCGGCTATGTTGGTTAATGGTCTTTACCAAGTGGTCGATGGCATCTTTATTGGACAATATATGGGAGGGGATGGCCTAGCCGGCATTAACCTCGCGTGGCCAATTATCGGTACGATTCTTGGTCTAGGTATGATGGTCGGCGTGGGCACTGGTGCGCTGGCCTCGATTAAACAAGGCGAAGGTAAGCTTACAGATGCTAAGAATGCTCTGGCTACTGGATTAATTGCGCTTGTGGCCTTAAGTCCTGTTATCGCTGTGATTTTATGGCAATACTCAGATGTATTTCTAAGCATTCAAGGTGCTAAAGGGCGAGTACATGACTTGGCTATGCAGTACTTGGACATCTTGATTATTGGTGGTGTGTTTACTCTGGGCTCGATAGCAGTGCCATTTTTGCTACGTAATGATGATAGTCCTAACACCGCTACTATGTTGATGGTACTGGGGGCCATTATTAATATTGCCTTGGACTATTGGTTTATCGCGGTTCTTGATTGGGAGTTGCGTGGTGCCGCGTTAGCGACAGCGATTGCTCAAGCGGTAGTGACACTGCTAGGTTTTGCCTACTTCTTCTCAGGTCGAGCTAAGATGCGCTTATCGTTAGCCGATCTTAAGTTCCAATTTAGTATGCTGCCATCAATCATATCTATTGGTTTGGCGAGTTTCTTTATGTATGCCTATGGCTCGTTTATGGTCGCGCTACACAATGGATTGTTTGCTGATTATGGTTCGGTAACCTTAGTGGGAGCCTATGCAATATTGGGTTATATCGTCGCGTTTTACTATCTTGTGGCTGAGGGACTGGCGAATGCTATGCAGCCATTACTGAGCTATAACTATGGTGCGAGAAGACAAGATAATATGCGCAAGCTATTTAACATTGCGACTTTGAGTGCGGTACTAGGTGGTGCCATTTTTGTCACTGTGCTAAACCTGTTCCCATATCAAACAGTATCAATCTTTAACTCGAGTGAGCCATTGCTGATTGAGCACACCGTAAACGGGATTCGTCTCCACTTATTCTCAATGTTCTTAGATGGCTTTATCGTGGTGGCTGCTGCGTACTATCAAGCGATCAGTCATAGTCGCAAAGCGTTGTTCGTGACGCTGGGTAATATGTTGGTTCAGTTGCCATTCTTGTACATTATGCCCAAGCTATGGGGAGTGGATGGTATTTGGGTAGCATACCCACTTTCCAACATCGCGATCAGCTTGGTAGTCGGTGTGATGATATGGCGTGACATTAGTAAGCTTGATAGAACGGCTTTAAAGCCGATCACGGCATAAAAAAAGACCTCGCGTATCAGCGAGGTCTTTTCATTTAAAGTCGGGACTAAATCTGCTTGATATCGAGCCCAGCGATTTGATGCCAGTAGCCGTTACATTGTCTATCCAATATTTTGGCCGGTTGTGTGCCATCTTCGTTCGCTTTAAAGCGATCAACTTCAGCGAAGGTGTCCAACCCTAGCGGGCTAAGCCTAACCACATCTACCAAACCTTGCATAGATTTCAGGTCATTGATCAGGTTGTATTGGTAACCAGATTGAGTCTGAATACCATTGAGGTTAAAGACTGACTGACCTTCTTGGCTCTCCACTTGAAGACCCGTTGGATACTTAATACAGCAAGTTTCGCAATCGTCTTTTGCTCGGTTCTCTGCACGAGCAGTAAAGCAGCGTGCGGAGTAAGCTAGCGGTAGATAACCGTGACTAAAGACTTCTACCTCAAATTGATCGCGGATACCAATTTTGTCGGCTTGCTCTAGAGCGTTGCTTAACCACTCACGCGATAACTCAACAGGCATACACCAGCGAATCATGCCTTGTTTGGCAAATAGCTTCAGTGTGTGGGCATTGTAGGTATTAACGGCAGGACCAACAACAAATGGAACTTTGTGTTCACTTGCTAGTTGAATCGCTGAGACATCATTGGCTTCGATCGCAAAGTCACCATTATCGATGTACTTTTTCATGATGTTAACTTCGCTTGGTGCTTCTAGCAGTGCCATTGTTGACAGAACTACCTGCTTGCCTGCTAGATTTAGCTCCTTAGCGATATCTAACCAGTGTGCTGGTTTCATCTCTCTGCGTTTTGAGCACACTGTTTCTCCAAGATACACGATATCTGCGGAGCTCGATTTAGCTTGCTCATAGAAACTTTCAACGTCTTGTTTTGGCCAAAAGTACAGTAATGGGCCTAATGCGTATTTCATAAGTTGCTCCTTACTGCCATTTTCTATGGTATGCACCCAATGTGGTTTGGGTTCCTTCAGAGACATTTGCCAAGGCTTGATCCCAGGTTGGTTTCACTTGATAGTTCTCAGGGTTACGTTGATACGCATCGATGGCTTCACGCCAAGTTCGAGTGACTTGTTCAACGTAAGCTGGACTGCGCTGACGTCCTTCAATTTTCACTGACGCGACATTAGCGGCGAACAGTTCAGGAAGCATAGACAAAGTGTTCAAACTGGTTGGCTCTTCAAGTGCATGGTAGCGCTTACGCTCTCCTTCTATTTCGGCTTCAAAGCGGCCTTTGCAGAGTGTCGGATAGCCTGCATTTTCGCCCTGAGCGTAACGGTCAATAAGAATGTCATTTAGACGAGACTCTAACCCTTGCTCTGTTTCTTGCCAACGCACGTATTTCGCTGGAGAACACGCACCAACCGTATTAGGTGATTCACCGGTCAAGTAGGACGACAAATAGCAGCGCCCTTCAGACATAATACAAAGACTGCCGAACGCGAATACTTCAAGCTCGACATCAGAGGTAATGTTTCTAGACAGTTGTTTTACCTGATGAATAGACAGCACTCGAGGTAATACAACGCGCTTTACATTAAAGTTTTTATGGTAGAAGTCTACAGCAGCCACATTGGTTGCTGAGGCTTGTACTGAGAGGTGTAACTCTAGCTCTGGATACTTATTGGCAGCGTAATCCAATACAGCAATATCGGCGACAATCAATGCATCGACACCAAGATCGGCAGCTTGGTCGACTGCATTAGTCCAGCGCTCAAAGCCATTAGGGTGTGCGAAGGTATTCAACGCGATATGTAGCTTTTTATTGCGATCGTGAACATATTGAGCCGCACGCTCCAGTTTCTTTCCCGTAAAGTTCAGACCAGCGAAATGACGCGCGTTGGTATCATCTTTGAAACCGATGTAAACCGCATCTGCACCGCAATCAATTGCAGTTTTAAGAGCAGGTAAATTCCCTGCTGGGCATAAGAGTTCCATATGCTCATTACCATATTTCTGACAGTAGCCCGCATTTTATGAACAATTATGAACAGCGAATTTGATGTAAGGCAGGTTTACCTTAATAAACACGTAATTAACACCAAAGAGGTAACGTTAATATGGTCAATTTCGATGACGACGGTTTTGCGCAAATAGTGCTTCGACTTCGTGCTTAGGCTGTGGTCGGTGGAAGTGGAAGCCTTGAATGGAGTTACAGTTAAGATTGGAGAGTAGTGTTGCTTGGTGGCGTGTCTCCACACCTTCGGCGACCACAGAGAGATTGAGTGATTTACCGAGGTTGATGATGTTTTCGATAACGGTGAGCTGTTTTGGTAGTGTATCGATATCCATGATAAAGGCACGGTCGATTTTTAGTTCATCTATTGGAAAGTGCGCTAAGTAGGATAGCGAAGAGTATCCTGTACCGAAGTCGTCAATAGACAACGCAAAGCCGAGTTTCTTAATGGCATCGAGCATTTGCAATGTGTGTTCACTGTTGCTCATTACCGCACTTTCAGTGAGCTCGAACGTGATACAGCTCGGATCCAGTCCTGTGCTGCGTAATAAGCGCTCCATATAATCGATAAGCTTAGGGTTGCCAAATTGTTCTGGAGACAAGTTGATCGCCACGCGACCTGGTAAGATACCTTGTAGTTTCCAGCGTTTGACGGTATTGAACACATCACGCATGACCACGCGGCCAAGGCTTTCGATCAGTCCTGCTTGTTCTGCCACTGGGATGAACGAAGCCGGGCTTATATACCCTTCGACGGGGTGCTTCCATCGAACTAGCGCTTCTGCACCGTTGATACTAAAGTCACGGGCATTGACCTTGGGTTGATACCATACTTCCAAGCCATTTTGCTGTAGCGCTTTTTGCAGTTCTATTTCCAACCAAAGGCGCATCCGCGCTTCTTTGTTCATTTGGTCATTGAACTTAACGAGACGGTTCCTACCTCTGGCTTTGGCTTCATACATGGCCGTATCGGCATTTTGCAGCAGGATACGCGCATCATTTCCATCGTTTGGGTAATGAACACTGCCAATGGAGCAAGCAAGGCGTTTGCTGAAGTGGTGTAAATCGAAAGGTTGGTTGATGAGACCAATGATTTTCTCAGCCAACATTTCTACCGTGCTGTTGCTTTCCGGCTCTGGGAGAATAATCCCAAACTCATCACCGCCTAAATGGGCCAGGACCGATTGTTGAGGAAGATGACGCTTCAGTCTAGAAGATACCTCCTGAATCACTCGGTCGCCAATGTGATGCCCTAAAGAGTCATTGATGTTCTTAAAGTTATCAATGTCGAGGTACAGCATGACGAGCGGAGTTTTATCTTGAATAAAATGATCCAAGCAACGGGTGAAACCTAGTCGGTTGTACAGCTTCGTCAGAGTATCAATGTTGACGTCTTCATTGCTGTTTTGAGCCACTGGGTTTGGCTTTTCGTCCATATCTTGAATTAGGACTAAGTGAGCGCTATTGCCAAACAGATTAGCGTCATCGACATGCAGTGACAGTCGGCGCTGCGTTCCGCAGTACTCACTGGTCAAAAAGTGCAGTGGTGTGCCGTTAACGATATTGGCTAAATCGAGTTGCACACGATTGTTATTTTTCTCGTTACTTAGTAAGCGATTTAACGACTCACCTAGTAAATCGGTACTTTTTGCGTAACCAAATAGACGTGCAGACGCAGGGTTGGCCGATAAAATACAATCGTCTTCAACCAGAATTAATCCATCTGGGATAAGCTGAGAAAGTTTGAGGAATTTGCTTTCTGATTCTTCGAGAGAGCGGGTTAGGATCTGTTTTTCGGATGTGTCTATGGCATGGAATACGATGTATTCGATGACGCCGTCATTGAGAATTGGCGACACACTGAAATGCAGGCTGGATTCGACATCTGACTCATCGAGTGTCACTTCCGCCTCAATCGACTCGCCTTGTAGCGCTCGATCGTAATAGGGTTTTAACTGGTTATAAAAACGCTCACCTAGTATTTGCAAGTCATTCATGCCAACTAAGTCGCTGTGTGTTAACCCTGCCACATCACAATAACGGTCGTTGACCATACAGTAATGATGTTCGTCATCCAAAATAGCAAAAAAGAAGGGGCTATTGGATGTTAACTTAGCAAAGTATTCCTTTAACATTTTGGATGACATCAATGTACTACCAGTTCTCCGGAGAGCTTATATATCAGTAACCCCAACACTATAACTGTGATTTATCAGTTAGAAAAGGGCAAAGGCGAAAGCAAAAAATTTTTGATGCACAACAGGATTTTTTTTGTACTAATGCCGTATTATTAGCCTTCTGAACTACAAATTAACGGAAAAACCGCGTGTTAGACAAGATTCGAAGTCAACTAGTTAAAAACGCAGCACAAATTTTGCGATCTCCAGTCCACTTTCTGCCAACTAAAATCCAGAATAGAGCTTTGCTTGAAGGACTAAAAACCGTTTTTAAAGAAGCACTTGAGGACGGTGACTTTGAATTTCTCGAAGAAAAATGGTTAAAAGTTCATATTCGTGATCTAAACCTCAGTTGGTATATTTCTTACAGCGATGAACAGCTGGTGGTTTCTGAAACTGTCGAGCAGGAAGATGTCAGTTTTAGCGGTAATTTAAATGACTTAGTGTTGATTGCGGGTCGTAAAGAAGACCCAGATACTTTATTCTTCCAACGCCGCTTGAGTATTGAAGGTGATACCGAGTTAGGCCTAGAAGTGAAGAACTTGATGGATAGCGTTGATCTTGACGCATTACCGAAACCAATGCTTTCAGCATTGACTCATTTAGCGGATTTTGTTCAGAAAGGCATGCAGCCTGCAACAAATCCTAACGAGGTAGCGAATGCTTATTCGAACTGAAGCGCCGGCCGATATACTTGCCATTGACCGATTACTCAAATCGGTATTTGATACGGATGCAGAAGCCAATTTAGTGATGGCACTGAGAGAAAATGGTCGTCTAACGTTATCTTTGGTGGCGTGCTCTGATGAAGGTGAAGTCATTGGGCATCTGTTGTTTACACCTGTCACTATCGATGGCGACGACTTGTCATGGCAAGGTTTAGCACCGCTAGCGGTTGCCAAGGAGCATCAGGGGCAAGGAGTGGCATCTGCACTCGTTGAAGAGGCATTCACCACTCTACCTGAGTTCGGTTATCCCGCTTGTGTAGTGCTTGGAGACCCAAGCTATTACGGACGATTCCAGTTTTCCGCTGCAGCTGACTATGATCTTCATTGTCAGTGGGAAGTACCAGAAGGTGCATTCCAAGTTCGTTCATTGACGGAAGATTCGGTGGCCGAACAGCTTGCGGGCCGTAAAGGGTTGGTGGATTACTGCCCTGAGTTTAACGGTCTGTAATAGCGTTCAAAGTGAAATATCAAGCCTAGCGCTGTGTCATCACCGCTAGGCTTTGCTTTATCCGCACTTTGCTTTATCCGCACGTTGATATCTTGGTAATCAAATAGAGCTCTGCTAAACTGCGCGTCATTATGACGGCGAATTACTTGGCGCAAATCAATCATGCAAGACAGCATAAAACTACAGTTAATGGGCGTTCAAACATGGGAACTAACTCACCCTGAGCGTATTCCTGTGCGTAGTAGCCCTTCGTTGTCACTTCGGCCTGACTGTCGACTCTTGTTTGTGTCATCAGTAAAGCCGCAAGGCGATAATGTGCTGTTCTATCAGAAGATCCTTAAAGCGATGAAGTTGGATCTTAGTGAGACGCTACATATTGTTCCAGAACAATTACTTAGTCTTGATGGTCAACATATACCAGAATGGATATGGTTTGCTGGAGAAGAACAGGCAAATGAGCGCTTTGCTCAATTAACGCAACAGTATCAATTCACCTCGTCCCCGAAAAAACTCGTTTCTCCGCAACTGTCTAACATTGATGGTAATGATATGGAAAGACGTGCACTTTGGAATCAAATCCGCAGCTATGGCTAATCTTACCTTTGCAATCATGGATACTGAGCACTTAGATGCCATCTTATCCATAGAAAATATGGCACACTCCCATCCTTGGAAAGCCTCCATGATTACCGAATTGAATGGGCGCGGAGCTTTCAATTATGTGCTATTGGCCGACGAACGCGTTGTTGGCTACTTTTATGCACAGAACATTGTAGGTGAAGTTTCGTTGCTTAATATTGCGGTCTCACCGAGCGAGCAAGGCAAAGGCTACGGTAGGGCATTGCTGAATCACTTTTTAGAACAGTGTGAATCTCGTGAAGCAGAAAGTGCTTGGCTAGAGGTTCGAGAAAGTAACCAAGCCGCAGTTTCTTTGTATCTTGATGAAGGGTTTAATGAAGTTGACAGACGTCGTGATTATTACCCATCAGACCAAGGTCGAGAAGACGCCGTTATCATGAGTTATTATTTTTTATTCTCAAGTTAATTCTGCTGTCTATTTCTAAATCACGAGGGTAGTGACCTATCCGCATGGACCTCTATAAAGCAAGGTAATCTAGTCGTTCTGTAAATAGGTTACATTACCCGTAGTTACTTCGATAAAAAATCGATTTCCTCATAATTCCTATTAGTTATTGATAACAATAGGAATAGAATATGAAACACTTCTCTGTACTTTCTGCTGCCTTATTGAGTGTTACTAGCGCTCAAGTAATGGCAGATGAGGCACAAGTGAATGATCCTGCCGATGTAACCCGTCCCCAAACTTATCTTAAAGTTGATTCTGGCGCCAAAGGTAAAGATGGTATGACTCGCCTACAGTTAAACATGGCGGGCTCATACAGCGAAGATATTGGCTATTTAGGTCAGTTCGAAACAGACTTTCAAACTAATCTGGATGCGCAGCCAGGCAAATCTAAAGACTTTGGTTTGTCGCGTATTCGAGCTCGTTATTTTCAAGTGCACGCAACGGGCTTAGAGGTACTCCCAGAAATAGGTTTCTCATTGGACTACATCAGCTATGGCTCTAACTGGGTAGCTAAGAACTCAGGCACAGAGCAAACTGCTGCTATTGGTGCCGTGGCTAAAGTGATTACGCCATTTGAAAATTGGGTCTCTTATCCAAATTTGGCTGTAATGAAGAATGAGTACGACAATGGTCGCTCAGAAAATGGCTGGCAAGCGAATTGGTTTAACTCTTTCTATCTAACTGAAAAAGGGTCTTACATCACAGTAAACCCACAGTACGCTAACTATAACAATGCTATCGGTAAGAACGAACAATCTCTTGAATTGAACTTTGAAGGTGGTATTCCACTTACCAATGACGGCAGCATCTGGGGTAACGTGACCTATTCTGAACACTTCTTTAAAGCGGCAGGTGAATCGCGCATGAAACACTTAGACGGTAACCGAGAAGTTCGCATTGGTGCGACTTGGTTCTTCTAATCTCATCGCTTTACTCAGTTTAAGGCACGGAAGCCTTTATTCATCCTCTCTAATTGTTTCTTACTTTTTTCTCCGTGTTACTGGATCGATTCCAGTTAATAACTCAACAGCTGTTATCGGTCGAGATAGAGTGCATTTTGACTTTATACCCACGTTACTCAGCTCGTTTAATCTCAGTGTGAAAAATAGAAGAGAGGCTAATAATGAAAGTGCCATTTCAGCTAACAGATAGAGTTGTTGTCATTATTGGCGGCACCTCTGGTATCGGAGAGGCGATTGCTCATCGTTTTAGCTCTGCGGGTGCAAAGCTGGTCATCGCTGGAGTTAATGCATCAGACAAAGAATTGCAGTCACTAGAAGCCCTTTATATTCATGCGGACGTGACGGATGAGCTGTCACTGAGTGAACTGATGGCTATTACCTTCGAGAAGTTTGGCAAAATCGACGTGTTAGTGAATTGCGCGGGTTCGACTAATGGTTACAGCACCATAGTGGAATCGAAAAAAGATGAGTATGAAGCCAATTTTTCCGTCAACGCACTAGGGACAGCATTGTCGATGAAGCATGCGGTGCCCTATATGCCCAAAGGCAGCAGTATCATCAATATTGCTTCGGTGTCAGGAACTCAGGGTGTGCCTTATCTTGGCGCGTTAGCTAGTTCAAAGTGGGCAGTGCTTGGCATTACTCAAACGGCAGCTTTGGAGCTTGGCAGTAAACAGATTCGTGTCAATGCCGTTTGTCCCACCTCTGTCGATACCCCTCGTGCTTATGCCAAAGGAGGCGAACCTCAACTGAGAATGGAGAGACGTTCGATCCCGATGGGAAGAATTGCTCAGCCTGAAGAAGTGGCGGCCGTTGTCCACTTCTTGGCCTCTGAAGACAGCAGCTTTGTTAATGGTCAATCTATCGGGGTGGACGGTGGCTTTAGCGCAGGTATGAGTATTGAAGCCTACAACCAACTTGCGCAGTAATTGAGAGCAAATAATGAAAAAACACATTCAAATCACTTTAGCATTACTATTATCAGCCAGCTTTAACAGCTACGCTTACTACTGTGACCAAACCGCGGAAGGTACCATAGTAGGTGCCGTGGATGGGGCAATAACCGGTGCCATCGTTGGTGGTATTGTTGATGGTGGCGAAGGCGCGAAAACTGGTGCAGTTATTGGTGGTGGCGCTGGTGCAGTCGGTGGGGCTATCGATGGCGCTTATTATGAGGGCGCTTGTGAGATGGCAACTGACGCTATTGTTGAAGATGAGATCATCGCTGAAGAGTATATTGCTGAGGAATATATCGAAGAAGAATACATTGCCGAAGAAATCGTGGAAGAAGAGATTATCGAAGAGGAAATGTATGATGATTATTACGATTAGAATCTAAATAAAAAAGAGAGCAAACTGCTCTCTTTTTTATTAGTATCAATGAGGTTAAAGCCTGCCTAAAGCGTCGAGCAGCTTTGATTTTATCTCTGGACTCGCAATATAAGCGCTGAGATAGTGCTCTTCATTATTCTCAAAATCTGGCTGCATTTGCAGCATTTCTTTATAGCTGGCTTGAGCCTGTTTGAACTCACCTTTGTATACTTGAATGATCGCTTTTAGCATCGGAATCCAAAATACACGGCGTAAAGACAGCTTGCTAATGGCTTTATCGGCACCCTCAAAATCATCAAGCATGATCTTGTGAATAATAGAGGCCACAGAGAACCATGGCGGTCTAAATGGGTTCAGAGCTTTTGAGTCTTGGATAAGTTGCAATCCTCGGTCAAATTCCCCTGCCATGCATAATGCCCAACCGGATAAGCCAATCTGATAGGCGGCATTGGGGTTAATCGCAATCACTTTGTCGACAGTCTCGATGACGCTATTGACGTCTCCAGCAACTTGGTGCGCCATTAACATCGCTATTTGAGATTCTTGGTTAGTCGGCTCTAGCTCAACCGCTCGTTTGGCATAGTTAAGAGCTGTTTCGACAGCACTGTCGACCTTATTCATTCCTAACATGTCAGCATCAAAGTAAAGCACAGCTAACATAGCATGCAGCAACGCAACATCAGGTTCATTTTGTACAGCGCTCAACAAGGCTTGAGTGGCCTGCTGGTGGGTATCTTCCGAGAGCGTCATTAAGTAGTGACGATAACGCAGTGTCGCTTCATAGGTAGAGAGATGCTCAATCTTTTTCTGGTTACAGCTTTGATAGATTTCTCTGTGAATAATGCCAAAGCTGGAAGCCAGCTCAGCGACGACTTCCGCAATGATGTCATCTTGAACAGAAAATAGATCGTCGGTTGCTAAATCACAGGTGTACTTCTCAGCCCAAACTTGCTCACCGGAGTCAGTGCGATACAGCTTGGCATAGATTCTCACCTTATTACCTAGTGCCTGCATGGTGCCAGAGGTAATAAACGATACACCTAGCTTTTCACCTAAACCTTTGACATCGGCGGAGGTACGAGGATCAATGCTCGTTTCACCGAGAGCATGCATTGAGACGACTTTGAGCATATCAAAGCGCGCAAGCTCAGTGGCTAATTCTTCGCCGAAACCTTCAGCAAAAAAGCGTTTCTCAGGATCATCTGACAGTGAAAGAAACGGTAATACCGTCAAAGTAGGGCTTAAGGATTTCTGAGTTTCACGTGCAAACTGAGCCAAGGATGCTGTTTGTCTTGCAGCTTGAGGTGCTTGCGGCGTAAACAATGGACTATAACGCCCTTTTGGAATTGACAGAACAATGGGGTCATTGACGCCTTCGGTAAGGTAGTAGGTTTCTAGAGTTCGGCGAACTCGCCCTGCTTGAATTCGAACGATAGGATCAGCTTGGTGGTCAAAATCGGCATCACGATCAAACACTTCAGTTGCGATCGTAAACTGTTTTAGACGATCACCGTTACCAACGAGAGTCTGCTCGACAACAAAAGACAGTAACTCTTTCATCTTCGGGCTTTGATCAAATGCTTTACTCGAAAGAATGCGGTTAAGCTGATCTTTGACTCGGGTTTGGTTCTCTTCTATTCGAATATCTAATGGAGCTTGTTCTGACACCGTAGTTAACTCTCTTATCGTAGGATCTGGGTATTTTGCCATTTTAAGACAGCTAAAAATAGTAATGAGTTCACTATTTGCGACTGCTCACCTGTGTTATTTAAGGTTAGCATCAAATGACTGAGACCTTAGCTAGAAAGCGTTGAAGTGTAGGGTAAGTCCGAGGTTTGTTGATAGATCTTGTCAAATTGCCTTTGTGTAGTAGCAAGTTTTTGAAATGATGTATATTTAGTTGGATAATTGTTAAAACATATAACTAGTGAGCCTTTCATTGTTTTGATGGATCGGTTTACATAGCGTTCAAGGAAGAAGTATGAAGAAGCTACCAGTATGGTTGTTAGGTGGTATGGCAGCGGCGTCTTCTGTCTCTGCGATGGAACAGTTCCTCGATCCTAAAGATGGCATGTTCGATGCCAGTCAATGGGTACTTGATAATGCGGTTGGCTTTATGCCTGTACCCATAATTATCACCGATCCCGCTGTTGGGGCAGGTGGTGGTGCAGCGTTGCTGTTTTTCCACGAATCAGAAAAACGTAAGCAACTGCGTGAGGAAAATCCCGATGAAGTCGTGGGATTGCCGCCGAGTGTGACGGCGGTTGCCGCTGCTGCGACAGAAAATGGCTCGTGGTTAACTGGGGCGTTTCACTTCGGCTCATGGCAGGAAGATACGTGGCGTTATCAAGGTGGTTTGTTCTACGGCTCATTCAACCTAAAATATTACGAAGGTGATATTCCTTTCGATTTCAATATCGATGGCTTGTACTTCATGCAGGATATTGATTATCGCATTGCTGGTAGCGATTGGTTTGTCGGTGCCAAATATTCCATCCTCTCTTCTCAAAGTACTTTTGATATTGGCAATATTATTCCAGGTATACCGCCTATCGATTACGACATGAACGATGCGGGGGTTGAATTGAAAGTCACTTATGACAGCAGAGATACTATTTTTACACCGAATGACGGCCTGAAAGCTAAGTTGAGCGTCGATTTTCATAATTCGGCTTTTGGTGGCGATGTGGACTACCAAAAAGGACGCTTTCAAACCAACTATTTTGCACCGTTAACCAATGATTTTGTCTTGGGGCTACGTGGCGATTATCAAACCGTTTCCAATGATGCACCATACTATGCTCGTCCATTTATCAGCATGCGTGGTATTCCAGCAATGCGCTATCAAGGTGATGATATGGCTTTGGTTGAAGTGGAGGCTCGCTATGATCTTACCCCTCGTTGGTCACTAATTGGTTTTACTGGCACTGGCAAAGCGTTTGATGAAGGTGATAGTTTTTCAGATGCCAAATATCAAAATGTTGTCGGCGGAGGTTTTCGCTATTTGGTGGCGAGACAGTTAAATATGCGAGCTGGTGTCGATGTTGCAAAAGGTCCTGAAGAGTGGGCGTATTATATTACCGTTGGTCATGCTTGGCAGTTGTAATGAACAAGAGAAAGGCTGGATTCATCCAGCCTTTCTTCATTAATGTGGATATTTACTTACGTTTAAACAACAAAGTAGCGAATGCTAGCACTAAGGTCACAACGATACTTGCCGCGCAATAATCCACAACTGACACAAAACCTTCAACGTCGATGAGCTGACCTGCAATGTAAGTACCCACTCCAAACCCTATTGCCATTGCAAACATCAGAATGCCTTGTGTGAGTGCAGGTGTGCTTGGGCTGAGCTCTTCTGCAATCGCTGGTATTACCATATCGAACCAAGATATTGCTTGCATCAGTAGTACTATCAATAGAATAGGGACAAGGCTTGGAATGTTCGTTCCTATCGCCAGCCATAGACCAATTGAGGTTACTGCATAGCAAGCCAGTGACGCCATCCAGATGAGATAAGGGCTGCTTTTTTCTGCGAGGCGACCAGCTGGCTCAAGGAGTATCATGGTTAATACCGCGGAGCCTGCGAGACCAAACGCAGAATGTCCAAGGTCGACGTTAAACACCTCTTTGATGATGATTGGTCCAGTTTCCATCAAGTTACTGGCGGTAAACATGGAAATGAACACGGTTGCCAAGAACATCACGAATGCAATGGAGGTGCGTTTGTTGCTCTTCTTAGTTAGTGATTCATCGTCGCTTTGCTGTTCAACCTCAGGCACTTTGACTTTCGGTGGCGGTGCAATAAATACAGTAACAATAGAAACGCAGACCAGAGTCATAAGCATCAGTAGCTTTTGTTCACTTGTCCAACCCAATAGACTTACCACTCCGAGGAGCGAGCCCGCAATCACCACACCCAAAAACTGGAACTGAAATAGACGACTTAGTCCACGCGCTTGCTCATTTTCTGGTAGAGAATTTAGGACAAATGTTGGGTTCAGTACCAATTGAGAGACAGTACCAATACCGATGGTAAGTCCGACTAACAAGTAGGTGTATGTTTCAGTTTGCGCAAAATAGAGTAGCACCAGCGAAAGTAAGTGAGAGAACAACGCCACTTTTTGCATTTGACGGTGGATACCATATTTATCTGCAAGCCAACCAATGAGCGGTGCGCTGATGCCAAATAGGCCAATCAGAGACATTACGCTGCCCATAAGAGAGCCGCTGCCTGTGCGTTCGATAATAAGCGGTGTCAGCATCAGGGCAATGCCCGCCCACTGAACCACGCCGTTTGACATCTGTGCGATGTACCAAGGTTTAAGAGTTTTCATGGAGTGTTCCCCAAATTAAAGACCTTAAGGTCAAAAGAAATGAAATTGCGATAGGTAAAACCACAGGAAAATGCTCTTATTTATCGAAACTCTGTTTAAGGTAAAAAGTATATGGGAGGCGATTTACGATGAGCAGTGTGTAACCCGTTGTTACTTAAGGGGAGCAAGTAAGTTACTGAGTCACTGAGTGGTTAGTCAGTAGCTTGAAGAAACTAGTGATTGAGAATCGAAGCCAGATCGGTGAAAATAGCGCCCATTATTTTTTCGACGCCTTCGAGTAGTAGTTGAGCCAATACTCTCAAACGCTATTCTACAAACCAAGAAGATCGAGATTCATGTCAAATCCTCAATTTCAGCAACAAGTTTCTAAGCGCAGAACTTTTGCGATCATCTCTCACCCGGATGCGGGTAAAACCACCATTACTGAAAAAGTACTGTTATTCGGAAACGCGATTCAGAAAGCAGGCACAGTAAAAGGCCGTGGCAGTGCGCAGCACGCCAAGTCAGACTGGATGGAAATGGAAAAAGAGCGTGGTATCTCGGTAACAACGTCCGTGATGCAGTTTCCTTATAACGACTGTTTGGTTAACCTACTTGATACTCCTGGACACGAAGACTTCTCGGAAGATACTTATCGTACGCTTACCGCTGTTGACTCATGTTTGATGGTGATTGATGCGGCAAAAGGTGTCGAAGACCGTACCCGTAAATTGATGGAAGTAACTCGTCTTCGTGACACGCCTATCGTGACCTTCATGAACAAATTGGACCGTGATGTACGCGACCCAATGGAAGTGCTAGACGAAGTAGAAAGTGAACTGGGTATGATGTGTGCCCCTATCTCTTGGCCAATTGGTTGTGGTAAAGAGTTTAAGGGTGTTTATCACATTCACCGTGACGAAACGATTCTGTACGAATCTGGCCATGGTCATGAAATCCAAGAAGTTCGTATCATCAAAGGGTTAGATAACCCAGACCTTGATGACGCGGTAGGTGCTGATCTAGCAGAAAGCGTTCGTGAAGAGTTAGAGCTAGTAATGGGCGCATGTCCTGAGTTTGATCTTGATTCTTTCCTTAAAGGTGAGCTAACTCCAGTATACTTTGGTACTGCACTTGGTAACTTTGGTGTTGACCATATGCTAGACGGCCTAACTAAGTGGGCACCAGCACCGCAAACGCGTCAAGCGAATGAGCGTGATGTTGAAGCAACGGAAGAGAAGTTTTCTGGCTTTGTCTTTAAGATTCAGGCAAACATGGATCCAAAGCACCGCGACCGTATCGCCTTTATGCGTATTGTATCTGGTACCTATTCTCAAGGTATGAAGATGAACCACGTTCGCACCGGCAAAACAGTCAGCATTTCTGATGCGGTTACGTTTATGGCGGGTGACCGTTCTCGCGCCGAAAAAGCGTATGCTGGTGATATCATTGGTCTTCATAACCACGGTACCATTCAAATTGGTGACACCTTTACTCAAGGTGAAGCGCTCAAGTTCTCTGGCATTCCAAACTTTGCACCGGAGCTATTCCGTCGCATTCGTCTAAAAGATCCATTGAAGCAGAAGCAGCTACTAAAAGGTTTGGTTCAGCTTTCTGAAGAGGGTGCTGTTCAGGTATTCCGTCCGCTACAAAACAACGACCTTATTGTTGGTGCGGTTGGTGTGCTTCAGTTTGACGTGGTTGTTGCTCGTCTAAAATCTGAGTACAACGTTGAAGCGATTTATGAAAGTGTTAACGTTGCAACAGCTCGTTGGGTTGAGTGTGATGATGACAAGAAGCTTGAAGACTTCAAACGTAAGAACCAGCAAAACCTTGCGCTTGATGGTGGTGACAACTTGAGCTACGTAGCACCAACTATGGTTAACTTGAACCTAGCGCAAGAGCGTTTCCCGGATATTAAATTCCGCGCAACACGTGAGCACTAATCTATAGTTGCTAATACTAGATAATAAAAAACCGCTCGTTTGAGCGGTTTTTTTTCGGTCTGCATATCGCATCCGGTTATTCGCGTTCTTTAGTGTAAGGCACGCCGATAGCTTTTGGTGCTACCGCCTTACCAATAAAGCCCGCGAGTAGGAATACGGTTAACACGTAAGGTACCGCTTCAATCGCTTGTACCGGAATAGGGAAGTCACCAATGGTCACGCCTTGCATACGAATAGCTAGTGCATCCAAGAAACCAAAGAGCAAACATGCACCCATTGCGGTAAACGGACGCCACTTACCAAAAATAAGCGCAGCCAATGCCATATAACCTTTACCTGCACTCATGTTTGGAATGAACTGAGCCGTTTGCGCTACCGACAAGTAGACGCCGCCAATACCCACTAATACCCCACAGATTGCAACGGCAGCGTAACGCATACGCACTACAGAGATACCTGCAGTATCCACTGCTGATGGTGACTCACCTACAGCACGTAAGCGCAAGCCGAAACGAGTTCGGAACAGTAGGTACCAACAAGCAGGAACGATAAACACCACAAGGTATACCAAAATGGAGTGTCCACTAATCAGCTCTGAGTAGATATCGCCCAAAATAGGTACGTCCGCAACGGCATCAGCACCAGGGAAGGTAATTGGTGCGAAACGAGCATCACCAGATAGGGCTGGAGTTTGACCACCTTGTTGGAACCAGTGGCGACCTAACGTAATGGTTAAGCCTGCGGCAAGAATATTGATTGCCATACCACTGACGACTTGGTCACCTCTGTGGGTGATACAAGCGAAGCCGTGAAGCAAGGCGAGAAGCACCGAGATACCTATACCAGCAAACAAACCTAGCCACGCTGAACCGGTGACATGGGCTGTAGCAGCACCGGCAAATGCAGCGGCTAATAGTTTACCTTCTAGTGCAATGTTTACTATCCCTGAACGTTCACAGAACATACCGGCTAAAGAGGCAAGAATCAGTGGGGTTGCCACACGTAAGGTGGCATCAAGCATGAGAATAATCGTTTCAAACATAATCAAGCGACTCCTTTCTCTGCTTGTTGCTCATTGTTTTTGCTGCCAAAAAGTTTGAGGTAAGTACGTTCTAGTGAAGGACGGAACATGTGCTCTAGTGCTCCTGAGAATAGAATCACCAGACCTTGCAATACCACAACGATATTTCGGTCAACGCCGTACTCAAAACTTAGCTCAGCACCACCTTGATACAGGAAGCCGAACAACAAACTTGCTAATAGAACACCGATAGGGTGGTTACGCCCCATTAAAGCAACCGCAATACCAGTAAAGCCAAAACCTTCAACGAAGTTGAGTTTGATTT
This sequence comes from Vibrio mediterranei, assembly GCF_013364395.1. NCBI lineage: Bacteria > Pseudomonadati > Pseudomonadota > Gammaproteobacteria > Vibrionales > Vibrionaceae > Vibrio > Vibrio mediterranei. The sequence goes on from NZ_JABXGK010000001.1 coordinate 497,306, forward strand.
GATGCAGTTCGCCTTGTAATACATTCAAACCAAAGAAGCCCGCTAACATGCCTGAGATAAGCATGGTAAGGACAATGATTTTTACATATTTAATACCTGCATAGCTTGCAGCTGATGGATTTGAGCCGACAGAGCGGATTTCGTAACCCCAACGTGAGTGCCACATAAATAGCCAGACAAACACACAACACAAGAGCGCAAAAATGAAACTCAAGTTCATTGGGCTTGGTGCCATTTCAATACCGACAACAGCGAGCATTTCATGCATCTTTGGTAACCAGCTTGAGACTGCGAACACACGGCTTTCTGTTGCCATCGTGTTTTCAGGCTTCAAGATATCAACCAGTAGATATGCCATTAACGAAGAGGCGATGAAGTTGAACATGATGGTCGTGATTACGATATGGGAACCGCGTTTTGCTTGAAGGTAAGCGGGAATGAACGCCCACGCAGCACCAAATAAACCGCCAGCAATGATGGCAACTGGGAAGACAATATACCAAGGTGCGTATTCACCTAGAGTCAAACAGACCAAGCCAACGCCTAAGCCACCGATATACGCTTGCCCTTCACCCCCGATATTGAATAAGCCAGCATGGAAGGCGACGGCCACAGCAAGACCGGTAAAGATAAAGCCTGTCGCGTAGTACATGGTGTACCCAAAGCCTTCTGCGTAGCCAAAGGCTCCTGTCCACATGACTTTTGCCGCGTCAATTGGGTTAATATCGATATAAATAAACAGCAGAGCCGACACCAAAAACGCAACTAATACGTTGATGGCTGGCAGCAGTGCCACGGTTACCCAAGCGGGTACTTTTGCTTGGCTCATGCGCTTTCTCCTTGTGGCTCTGCGTGTTCCTTGGATGCTTTAAGATGCTCAGGCATGATATTGGCCATCATTAATCCCAGCGTTTTCTCATCGGCATCTTCAATGGATACTTCACCCACGATAGAGCCATCAAAGACCACTAAAATGCGATCAGATAGGCTTAGGATTTCATCTAGCTCAACCGAGACCAGCAAGACAGCTTTGTCTTCATCACGTGCAGCAATGATTTGCTGGTGGATGTATTCGATAGCACCGATATCTACCCCACGAGTTGGTTGGCCGACCAAAAGCACATCTGGGTTCTGTTCCATTTCGCGCGCGATGACCAACTTCTGTTGGTTACCACCGGAAAAGTTTGCGGTTTTTAATGTGGTGTCGTTAGGACGAACATCCCACTTATCCATGCTCTTCTGACAACATTCTTTAATGGCTTGCTTATCTTGCAGTAAGCCTTTGTTGTATTGTGGTAAGTGGTGGTAGCCCAGGATATATGCTTCTTGAGCTTCAAATTTGTTGATAAGACCCTGCTTATGACGGTCTTCAGGAATATGACCTACACCAATAGCACGTACCTGTTGAGGATCGAGAGGGTGATGTTTGTCGATATGGCTACCGTTAATGTCAATGCTGCCGGAATAAGGCTTAATAATCCCAGATAGCAGACCAAGTATTTCTGATTGACCATTACCAGAAACACCAGCAATACCAACGACTTCACCCTGTCTGACACCAAAGCTGATACTTTTGACACGCTCAACACCGGCGTCATCAAAAAACTGTAACTTATCAACTTTGATAAGCTCTTTCTTCGGGTTAGCTTCAGATTTATCCACTTTTAGGCGAACCTTGCGTCCCACCATCAGTTCTGCCAGTTGCTCTTTGTTCGTTTTCGCCGTCACCACGTGCTCGACCATTGTGCCTTGGCGCATTACCGAAATATTGTCGGTAATCGCTAGGACTTCACGCAGCTTATGCGTGATGATCATGATAGTAGTACCTTGAGCGCGAAGTTTATCTAAGATGCGGAAAAGGTGATCGGCTTCTTGTGGAGTGAGTACACCTGTTGGCTCATCAAGAATCAAGATTTTTGCGCCACGATACAGCGCTTTTAAGATTTCGACACGTTGCTGAAGACCAACAGGTAGCTCGCCTACAACGGCATCAAGGGGAACTTCGAGCCCGTAATCCTGTGCTAGCGCTTTCAGCTTTTTGCGCGCTTTACCTAAACTTTCATTTAGCTGCCATCCATCTTCGGCACCGAGAACAATGTTCTCTAATACGGTAAATGTTTCCACTAACATAAAGTGTTGGTGGACCATGCCAATTCCTGCTTTGATTGCTTCCTGAGAGTTAGCGGGCTTGTAAGGAGCGCCGTTCACTGTCATTTCACCAGCATCAGCATGATAAAATCCGTAAATAATACTCATAAGAGTGGACTTGCCAGCACCATTTTCACCAATGATGCCGTGAATCGTGCCCTGAGGAACTCTAAGATCGATAGCTCGGTTAGCGTGAACGGCTCCAAAGCGTTTATCTATCTGCTTAAGTTCAATGGCAATAGATTGTCCGTTTGTCACTAGATACTGCCTTATAATTATACGCCGCTGTTTTTAGGCAGCGGCGTTGTTATGTTTACCTAGCTTATTGATATTAACAAATAAGCTGAGTCTTTCATTCTGAGCTAGAACGCTTAGAAGTTACACGTGTTGTCAGACATGTAGTCGTGAACTTCGATCTTGCCAGCGATGATGTCCGCTTGAAGCGTATCTAGGTATGATTTCATTTCAGGTGTGATTAGGTCTTTGTTGTACTCGTCGTAAGCCCACTCAACAGCGCCTTCTTTTAGGCCAAGTACTTTGATGCCAGCTTCCCAAGTACCGTTTTCAGCGTCGTCCCAAGTGTTGTATGCAGCAACACCGACTTTCTTAACCATAGACGTCAGCATAGTGCCTGGTTGAAGGTGGTTTTGGTTTGAGTCAACACCGATTGCGTACTTACCAGCATCTTTAGCTGCTTGGTATACACCCATGCCAGTACCGCCAGCTGCTGCGTAGATAACGTCAACGCCTTTAGAGAATTGAGATTTAGCAAGCTCTGAACCTTTCGCAGGGTCAGCGAAGGCTGCAGGAGTAGAACCTGTCATGTTTTGGAATGTTTCGATTTCTGGGTTCGCGTATTGTGCACCTTGACGGTAGCCACATTCGAACTTACGAATCAATGGGATATCCATGCCACCAACAAAGCCTACTTTGCCAGTTTTAGAAGCTTTTGCTGCCAACGCACCTACAAGGAAAGAACCTTCGTGTTCTTTAAAGACGATAGATTGAACGTTTGGCTTATCAACGACCATATCGATGATGGTAAATTGAATATCAGGGAATTCAGTGGCAACTTTTTCTACAGCTGATGCCATGTTGAAGCCAACAGCAACAATTGGAGTGAAGCCACGGCTTGCCAGGCGACGAAGGCCTTGCTCACGTTGCGCTTCGTTTTGAGGTTCAAATTCACGAACTTTAATGCCTTTGTCCGCATTAAATACTTTTACACCGTTCTGGAAAACAGCTTCGTTGAATGATTTGTCAAATTTACCGGCTGTATCGTATACCACTGCTGGTTTCGCTGCGAATGCACCAAATGAAGCTACTGCTACTGCGAGCGCAGACATTTTTAGAATAGTTTTTTTCACGATCAATTCCCTTGTAGTGTCGAATGATAGAGCATCATTGACGATTCGATAGGCTAGGCTCATTCCAGTTTTAGGTGCCTAGAAAATGGTCGTATGTAAACGACACAGAAATGACGATAGAGACAATTTGTGTGGTTTACAAACAATAGGCAACATTTTATCGTTTGCGTATATGAAAAAAAACCGCTTCTATCACAGCATTGAGGGGTAAGTCACAACTTAGTGATAAAACTCTAACTATTGCGCTATCCTTTGTAACATAAGGATTTGAGATAATATCGATTGCAATCGATTACATTTATTTAGGTAAATTTACCATGGTTGAATTGCTCAAAAAGTGGCTTAAAAAATACGATGATTGGTGTGCCTCATTAGGACTCACACCAGAGAATAAACGTAGTTGCGTGCCTTACCGAAAAGAGTCAAAAGATGGTGATTGATAGCCATTGCCACCTCGATCTATTGGCAAAGAAAAAAGACATAAACCAAGTACTATTAGAGGCAGCAAAGGCTCAAGTTGCCGCTATCGTTGTACCTGGTATTAATGAGCAAAATTGGCTGGCCATAAATAAGTTAGCCAGTGAGCATGCAATGGTGTATTTCGCTTTAGGGTTTCATCCTTTGTTTCTTGAGGAAGTGGATGATGGCTCTATTGCTCGCCTGGAGCAACGTGTTGCTGAGTTGAAAAACAACCAAAAGTTTGTCGCATTAGGAGAGTGTGGTCTCGACTTCTATCAAGGTAGAGAAAACGAGCTTCTACAAAAATCACTTCTTAGTGAGCAAATTCGTATTGCCAACCAGTACCAACTACCCATTATTCTTCATTGCAGGAAAGCACACCAAGATCTTATTGCCTTATTGAAACAGAACCCTCCTCTATATAGTGGCGTTATTCATGGATTCAGTGGCAGCTCCCAACAAGCGATGGATTACGTCAATCTCGGTTTAAAAATAGGTGTCGGTGGTGTCATTACCTACGAAAGAGCGCAAAAAACACGCTCAACTATCATTAATCTTCCACTAGAAAGTTTGTTACTGGAGACGGATGCGCCTGATATGCCTCTTTATGGATATCAAGGTCAGCCTAATCAGCCCAAAATGGTAAACATGGTTCTATCATCGTTAAACATGCTGAGAAGTGAAAATGAGCAAACGGTTACGTCACAGCTACTAAAAAATAGCAAATTGACGTTTAATTTTTGTGACTAAATGTGCTGTTAATTGTGAATTCGAAAACGTTTGCAGAGATGAATTGTGATCACGATCGCAAAATGACGTGTATCTTTTATGTGTTCAAGACGAAAGTGTGAGGGGGGTACTACTTTCTTTTCTGTGGGTTTGTATAATCGCCCCCGCTTTTGAGCTTCAAATTTTGTTACACGCCAAATTATTAAATATAAGGAAGTCATAAACTATGAGCCTGTTTATGAGCCTGGTTGGTATGGTTGTACTGATTCTTATCGCAGTACTTCTATCGGATAACCGCAAAGCTATTAATATCAGAACTGTGGCTGGCGCTTTTGCTATCCAATTTGCACTTGGTGCGTTTGTTCTTTATGTACCTTGGGGTCAAGAGATCCTACGTAGCTTCTCTGACGCTGTATCTAGCGTGATTAACTACGGTAACGATGGTACGTCATTCCTATTCGGTGGTCTTGTTTCTGACAAGATGTTCGAAGTATTCGGCGGCGGCGGTTTCATCTTCGCATTCCGTGTACTACCGACACTGATCTTCTTCTCTGCGCTTATCTCGGTACTTTACTACCTAGGTGTAATGCAGTGGGTTATCAAGATTCTTGGTGGCGGCCTGCAAAAAGCACTAGGTACATCTCGTGCGGAATCTATGTCTGCTGCGGCAAACATCTTCGTAGGTCAAACTGAGGCTCCACTTGTTGTACGTCCTTTCGTGCCTAAGATGACTCAATCTGAGCTATTCGCCGTAATGTGTGGTGGTCTAGCTTCTATCGCTGGTGGTGTACTAGCGGGCTACGCATCAATGGGCGTGCCAATTGAATACCTAGTAGCGGCATCATTCATGGCAGCTCCAGGTGGTCTTCTATTCGCTAAGATCATCAAGCCTGAAACTGATGAGCCTGTTGAGCAGCTTCACAGCATGCAAGCTGAAGGTGAAGACAAGCCAGCTAACGTTATCGACGCAGCAGCGGGCGGTGCATCAGCAGGTCTTCAACTAGCTCTTAACGTAGGTGCAATGCTAATCGCATTCATCGGCCTTATCGCCCTAGTTAACGGTATGCTTGGCGGCATCGGTGGCTGGATCGGTATGCCAGAACTACGTCTAGAAATGATTCTAGGTTGGATCTTCTCACCACTAGCGTTCCTACTAGGTGTGCCATGGTCTGAAGCGACAATCGCTGGTGAGTTCATCGGTATGAAGACTGTTGCGAACGAATTCGTAGCATACGCGAACTTCGCACCATACCTAGGTGACGCAGCACCAGTTGTTCTTTCTGAGAAAACTAAGGCAATCATCTCATTCGCTCTATGTGGTTTTGCGAACCTTTCTTCTATCGCAATCCTTCTAGGTGGTCTGGGTAGCCTTGCGCCTAAGCGTCGTGGTGATATCGCACGCATGGGTGTGAAAGCAGTAATCGCAGGTACGCTATCTAACTTGATGGCAGCAACGATTGCTGGTTTCTGTCTAAGCCTAGCTGGCATGTAATTGCTCGCGTAAAGGTTATTAGTATATAGACGCCGTATTAAATCGCCCCGTAGCAAGAAATTGCTGCGGGGCTTTTTTGGTTTTAGGAGCCAGATAATTCCTAATGAATCGTTACTGGATAAGCGATTCAACGACTGAATGGAAGTTTTTTGAGAAGCAAACCGTTTGCGTTTTAATCAGCTCTACCGTTTTGAACGAGAGTCCTATACTGTATAGGCTACTAAGTAATTCTTTCGTGTTTTCGCGAAGCTTTATGTAGCCAGAGCCAGTTCTCACCAAGATAGGAATCAGGTGATTTTAACGAGCAGGTACTGTGCGGTGACAAGGATAGCAATTGGTATTCAGCTTTAACCTAATAGCTGAACCGAGTCTTCAAGGAACCAAGTCCGTTCATTTATTGCTGACGAGTTTGTCAGGTAATTAATTGAATATATTGACCGGAGATAGAAATGAGCGATTTAAAAGCAGCAGCTCTACGTGCACTAAAACTTATGGATCTAACCACGCTAAATGATGACGACACTAATGAAAAAGTGATCGCACTATGTCATGACGCAAAATCGCCAGTGGGTAACACGGCGGCGATCTGTATTTATCCTCGCTTTATTCCTATTGCAAAGAAAACGCTACGCGAACAAGGTACACCAGAAGTACGTATCGCAACTGTGACTAACTTCCCTCACGGTAACGATGACATTGAAATTGCGGTAGCTGAGACTAAAGCAGCTGTTGCATACGGTGCAGACGAAGTGGACGTTGTATTCCCATACCGCGCACTGATGGCAGGCAACGAAGAAGTAGGCTTCGAACTTGTTAAGCAATGTAAAGAAGCGTGTGGTGATATCCTTCTAAAAGTGATCATCGAAACTGGTGAGCTTAAAGAAGAAGCGCTTATCAAGAAAGCTTCAGAAATCTGTATCAAAGCAGGCGCGGACTTTATCAAAACATCGACAGGTAAAGTGCCAGTTAACGCTACTCCTGAGTACGCGCGCATGATGTTAGAAGTGATTCGCGATATGGGCGTTGCTGAGAAAGTTGGCTTCAAGCCAGCAGGTGGCGTTCGTACAGCGGAAGATGCTGCTGCTTATCTAGCAATGGCTGATGACATTCTAGGTGCAGATTGGGCAGACAACATGCACTACCGCTTTGGTGCCTCTAGCCTTCTAACTAATCTCCTGAATACATTAGAAGTAACAGACGAAACTGCAGATCCATCTGCATATTAATCTGAATCTTTTTGTTGGTGGCTGATTTCCAGCCACCACTATTCCCTCTATCCCTACAACCCAAGCTTAGACTGGGGAGGTACTAATGTATTTACCACAAGAAATTATTCGTAAAAAACGTGATGGCCAAGAGCTAACTGCTGAAGAAATTAACTTCTTTATCCAAGGTGTTGCCAAGGACACCGTATCTGAAGGCCAGATTGCTGCCTTTGCAATGACCATCTTTTTTAATGAAATGACTATGCCAGAGCGTATTGCTCTCACGTGCGCAATGCGTGATTCTGGCATGGTTATCGATTGGGGCCACATGAACTTTGGTGGCCCGATTGTTGATAAACACTCAACAGGTGGTGTTGGTGATGTAACATCACTGATGCTTGGTCCTATGATTGCTGCATGTGGTGGCTTTGTACCGATGATTTCTGGCCGCGGTCTGGGTCATACAGGTGGCACGCTGGACAAACTAGAATCTATTCCTGGCTATGACATTACGCCAACCAATGACGTGTTTGGTGAAGTGACTAAAGACGCTGGTGTAGCGATTATCGGTCAAACTGGCGATCTTGCGCCGGCTGATAAGCGTGTTTATGCGACTCGTGATATCACTGCAACGGTTGACAATATCTCTCTGATTACTGCGTCTATCTTATCGAAGAAACTGGCGGCAGGTCTTGAATCACTAGTGATGGATGTAAAAGTCGGCTCTGGTGCTTTCATGCCAACTTATGAAGCATCAGAAGAGTTAGCCAACTCTATCGTTGCCGTAGCTAACGGTGCTGGCACTAAGACTACGGCTATCCTTACCGATATGAATCAAGTGCTTGCTTCTTCTGCAGGTAATGCAGTTGAGGTTCGTGAGGCTGTACAATTCTTGACGGGTGAATACCGCAATCCACGTTTGTATGAAGTGACGATGGCACTTTGTAGCGAAATGTTGGTGTTAGCGAAGTTAGCTGAAGACACTGAGCAAGCAGAAGCTAAGCTGAATGAAGTACTTGATAACGGTAAGGCTGCTGAGTGCTTTGGTAAAATGGTCAAAGGTTTAGGCGGCCCTGCAGACTTCGTTGAAAACTACGATAATTATTTAGAGAAAGCAGAAATTATCAAGCCAGTATACGCTGACAATGAAGGTATTGTTTCAGCGATGGATACTCGAGCGATTGGTATGGCTGTAGTTGGCATGGGCGGTGGTCGCCGCGTGGCAACAGATACCATCGACTACGCGGTAGGCTTTGATCAATTTATTCGATTAGGCGAGACGGCAAGTGCAGACAAGCCACTAGCTGTTATCCATGCGCGTAATGAAGCGCAATGGCAAGAAGCAGCAAATGCATTGAAAGCCGCAATGACAATCGGTGAGCAAGCTTACGTAGAAACGCCTTGTGTGTACCGCCAAATTCGAGCGGAAGATCTCGCATAAGCGTGAGGAGAAATTATGAAACGCGCATTTATTTTAGTATTAGATTCATTTGGTATTGGCGCAGCAGCCGATGCTGAGCAATTTGGTGATGTAGGCTCAGATACACTGGGTCATATTGCAGAGCAGTGTGCAAAAGGTTTGGCTGATAACGATCAGCGCAGCGGTGAGCTAAAGCTACCGAATTTGAGCAAGCTCGGCCTAGCCATGGCGCATAAAGAGTCTACAGGTGCTTTGGCACAGGGCCTTCGTGATGACGTCGAAATTGTCGGTGCTTATGGTCACGCAGCAGAGTTATCGTCAGGTAAAGATACTCCGTCTGGTCACTGGGAAATTGCTGGTGTTCCTGTTTTGTTTGATTGGGGCTACTTCACGGATAAGCAAAATAGTTTCCCGAAAGAGCTGACCGACCGCATTCTAGAACGTGCAGGTTTAGATGGCTTTTTAGGTAACTGTCACGCATCAGGGACTCAAGTACTTGATGACCTGGGCGAAGAGCATATGAAGACGGGCAAACCTATCTTCTATACGTCAGCGGATTCAGTTTTCCAGATTGCATGTCATGAAGAAACTTATGGTTTAGATCGTCTGCTTGAGCTTTGCCAAATCGCTCGTGAAGAGCTTGAGGATTACAATATTGGTCGTGTTATCGCGCGTCCATTTATTGGTCCAGGTAAAGGGCAATTTGAGCGCACGGGTAACCGTCGTGACCTTTCTGTTGAACCGCCAGCGCCAACCGTGTTGTCGAAGCTTGTTGAAGAGAAGCAGGGACAAGTGGTATCTATCGGTAAGATTGCTGATATTTACGCGAACTGCGGTATCACTAAGAAAGTGAAAGCCACAGGCATTCCAGCGCTATTTGAAGCAACCAAAGAACAAATCAAAGAAGCGGGCGACAACACGATCGTTTTCACTAACTTTGTTGATTTTGATTCAGCGTATGGTCACCGTCGTGATGTGGCGGGTTATGCAGCTGCGCTTGAGTACTTCGATTCTCGTATTCACGAAGTAATTGAACTGATGGAAGAAGACGATGTTCTTATTCTGACGGCTGACCATGGTTGTGACCCAACTTGGCCAGGTACTGACCATACACGTGAACACATTCCTGTTATCGTTTATGGTCACAAGGTTCCAGCAGGTTCTTTAGGCCTTCGTGATAGCTTTGCTGATATTGGTCAAAGCCTTGCAAGCTACTTTGGTACATCCTCAATGGATTACGGAAAGAACTTCTTATAATCATTAACGAACAACGCTCAAGTCTCACTTGAGCGTTGTACATTTAACATATCTCTAGGCACTAAGTCCTAGGAACAAGCACTGAGAATAAAGGGAAACAGTCATGGCTACTCCTCACATTAATGCGGAAATGGGTGATTTTGCAGACGTAGTATTGATGCCGGGCGATCCACTTCGCGCAAAATACATTGCTGATACGTTTTTGGATGATGCGGTACAAGTGTGTGATGTACGTAATATGTATGGCTACACAGGCACTTACAAAGGTCGTCGTATCTCTGTAATGGGTCACGGTATGGGTATTCCATCATGCTCTATTTACGTTACTGAACTGATCAAAGATTTTGGTGTTAAGAAGATTATCCGTGTAGGTAGTTGCGGTGCGGTTAATGAAGACATCAAAGTGCGCGACGTTGTTATTGGTATGGGCGCATGTACTGATTCTAAAGTGAACCGTATTCGCTTTAAGAACCATGACTTTGCGGCGATTGCTGACTACAACATGGTGAAGAACGCTGAAGAAGCGGCAAAAGCTCGCGGTATCAACGTAAAGGTGGGTAACCTATTCTCTGCTGAGCTGTTCTACACTCCTGATCCTGAAATGTTCGATGTAATGGACAAATATGGCATTGTTGGTGTTGAGATGGAAGCGGCAGGCATCTACGGTGTTGCAGCAGAATACGGTGCAAAAGCACTGGCTATCTGTACCGTATCTGACCATATCAAGACTGGTGAGCAAACGACCTCTGATGAGCGTGCAACCACATTTAATGAAATGATGGAGATTGCTCTAGATTCTGTTTTGCTAGGTGACGCAGAATAAGCAAGACGCTTAATAAAGTATGTAAAAAAGCCTCGCTTGTGCGAGGCTTTTTTGTATCTGGGAATGGCTTATGTTTTCAAAAGGTACACGAGCATTCTATTGCTTGAGCAGTAAATTCTCGCCTTTGGTTTTTGGTTGTTTTCTAAGGATGACCATCAGTAACACACCAGAGATAAAACTCATCAAGATCATCATATACATAAAGCGATCACTCTTGCGGTAGTGATGATCGGAAATTGCGGTTACCTTACCAGTTTCAAAGGTGATTCGAACAAAACCTATGATGGTATGATCGTTGATGATCGGCTCGACTAGCTGTTGGCGGCCAATGCTGGCAGTTGAGAGTGGAGTATCGAGCCCTAGGACTTCGCGCGCCGTTTTGGCGTCTGTACTGGCGGCAATTTTGACCCCTTCAGAATCATAAACGGTTGCATCTAACACCAGACGTTCTTGTGCTAACTGGTTGGTCAGAGCGCCTAAACGCTCTTGGTCTTGATCAATCAGCATCTGTCTAGCAGAGAGTGAGGCCTGAGAAATCAGAACTTTAGAAAGCACTTCTAACTGATTCGCTTGAATGCGCTCGTTACCTTTACTGATAACAAAGCTATTTGTTGTGATGAAGAACACCATAGCAGCGATTAAGCAAAGCGCTACTAACCTCAAAAAGTTGCGAAACGAAAACAGCGAACCGTCCATATAAGTTTAAAAGTACTATGAAATTACTGATTGGTTCATATTGATGCTTGCACAACCAAATTGCAATAGGTTAACGTTTTAGGAGCTTTTTAAAGGAAGGATTAGCCATGGACGCTGTAAAGCCGTTAGTGATTACCAAACGTATTCCATTGAAGGAACGTTTCCCTGAGACACTCATGTCTCATCAACTGGAGAAAAATAAAGCCAGTTGGATTATGTATTCTCATTATTTGTCTCCTGATATTTTCAATGATATGGATTTCTACATCGGTGAAACTAGCCGAATTCTCGACATTTGGCAGGTCGGGCAATATGAAGTGGCACTGATGGATGGCCAGTTAACCGCCGACCATAAAGTGATTCTGAATGAGCTCAAAGTGGATTGCGCAGCACTGTATGATGTTCCCGACCTCAACAAGCCTGGTGTGATTGTCTTGGATATGGACTCGACCGCCATTCAGATTGAGTGTATTGACGAGATCGCCAAACTTGCTGGAGTAGGCGAGCAGGTTGCAGAAGTAACAGAGCGAGCGATGCAAGGAGAGTTGGATTTTGAGGCGAGTTTGCGCCAACGTGTTGCAGCATTAAAAGATGCAGATGAAGCGATTCTTGAGAGAGTTCGTTCACAGTTGCCGTTGATGCCAGAGTTAGAAGAAATGCTAAAAACTCTTCAGTCTTATGGCTGGAAAACGGCGATTGCGTCTGGTGGATTTACCTATTTTTCTGATTTCTTAAAGCAGAAATTGAATTTGGATTTTGCTCAATCAAATATGTTGGCGATTGAAAATGGCAAACTGACTGGCGAAGTGCTTGGGGATGTCGTCTCAGCACAAACTAAAGCAGACATCTTGCTAGAGTTAGCGGAAGAGTATGATGTTGAGCCGCATAACACCATTGCCGTTGGCGATGGCGCTAATGATTTGGTGATGATGGCGGCGGCCGGCTTAGGTATTGCGTATCACGCAAAACCTAAAGTTGAAGCTCAGGCACAGGTAGCCATTAACCATGCAGGTTTAGGTGGGGTTGTGTGTGTGCTGTCAGGGTTGCTCGCAAGACAAAAACGAATCAACTGGTAAGTGAAAGATAACAAAGGGCGCATTGAGCGCCCTTGTTTTATGGGGGGAAACTTAATGATTCAGCTCTAGGCGAATCAATACTTCTTCTGTAATGTCGATAAGCTCGCAATAGCCGCAAATTGATGTCATCTCATTTTCTAAGTTGCGAGCGTGGCTCAAACTCAACGAGAGCAGTTCATTGATGTCTTTCTTCATCAAGGTTGTCAAAGCATCATACACCGGACCAGAGGAAATCCTTAACACGTAGAGTTCGCCCATACTTAGCGCATCTTTAATGAACTTAATCCGGCTCTGGGTGGACTCAAAGTCTTCGCGTAATTTGGTATGAATCGACTGAATACGTTGCCCTAGTTTTAATACTCCAATATACAGTTCGTGATAGACCGGCTTTGCTCCGGGCTTCTTCTTCATCGGTTCTGCAATTAACGTATTGCTGCGTCCTTTAAAAATAGGTTCTAAGGCAAATTTTTGATTGTGGCCAATTCGTTCCAAGAACTGCATATAGCCTGGCAGAGGGAAATTGACGCCAACAGTGCGACTCTTTATTGAGGTCCCTCGTTTATCGATATAGATAGGTGTTGAGACCATTTTAGCCAATAAGACGTTATGCAATGATTCTAGTAAAGCGGGACTTGGAAGCAGCTCTTGTTTAGCGATCAGCTTATCTTGGTTGTTATCAATCATGCCATTGAAAAAGGCGATGGTCTTGATGGTTTTGCCGGATTCGACAATCGATAAATGTACGGTTTTGCGATCCTGGGATAACCGAACCACCTCATAGGGGACTCGGTTCAATGGCAATCTGTCGTTATAGCGTTTCAGCTCCAAGTAATCTATCGAGATTAATGCCCCTGTTTTGACAGGCAACGGTTCCAATAGCTCTATGCTTGCACCACGTTTAGACAAGTCGAGCGTTTTTCCACGAATAACAGTGTTTTCATCACATTGAACAAACAGCGGCGTGCTGAATTGATATCGCGGTTCTTTTCGTCTGGATTGCGCATCGAAATACAACCCTCTTGGCTGGCTTTCTACTTTTCTTGGGTGTCTAAAGCGATTTAGACTGTTAGCCGGAAGACGAGGTTTTTCTGTAAATAGGTAGTCAGCGGCTGAATTAGCATCACTGATCTCCTGCAGAATACCGAAGTGAGTCAATTTTTCATTACCATTCACGAGATCGCTGTAGTTGTGCGAAATCGTGGTGACGTCTTCTTCGGACAGCTCGAATACGGAGAGACGAAACGCTTTCCAACTATCTCGACGTCCGCCAATATGCCAGAACAATTGACGTTCTTGACGATCTGCCTCTGGCATCATCATGGAATAAAACAGTTTCATCCCCTGATGTTCGTGGGTAAAGGTATAAAGTACGTTGCTACAGCCTTTGATGCCTGCTTTGACCAGTAAATCCATTCTCTCTCGAGAAAACAAAGCCCCCAGCGATTGTTGATTACGCTCATCATGCCAGTAGTGCCAAATGTCTTGGTTATTTTCTGTTAGCAGTGCCACCTTCAGTTCATTACCGCTAAAAAACAGCGGTAGGTTACAGGCGTGTTTAAGATAACTGTGTTCGAAACCTCGAGTACGAGCTCGGGTAATCCTATCTTGGTTATCGTGGCGGATTTTTTTTGATTCAGTATTCAGTAGCTTTTCAACCACCATTTCGACCGCATTAGTGCGCGACAATCTTAGTGTTCTTAGATACTTAACCGGGGATACACCGTGTAGACCATCGACACCGAGTACACGGTATTCGATCGGTTTGGTGATTTCCTTAACTTGACTGGTTTGGGCGAGTTCGTCAAAGCTAACACTAATCACTTGGCCTAAGTCGTAATCAAAGGTACCTGGCACTTTGAATTTGGCACCTGAACTGGAGAGATCGACACTAAGCCCAGTGACTACGTCTCCATTTTCCAATTGAATAGATACTTGAGATTCGAGTTTAAGGCGATTCTCTTTACGCTTCAGGTCGTAACCTAAGTTAATGGCGTCCGCCAGATAAGGACTTTGTGGATCGGTCAACTCGCCCTCATGCGCGGCGCGTTGCTCATCACCAAGATTGCTCAAGGTTTTCTTATTAACTAACGATTCCCATACGCCTTCGGTGTAGCCGCCAAATTTCTTGGTCAGTTTGTGGTAACTATCAAATGCACGGTCATCAAGCCAGTGAGCGAGCCCATTAAGTTGATACTCGTGGCAATTGCTGGTGACTCGACCACGAAGGTCAATACGCTTATGGCAAGGGGCCATAAGGCGATTGAGTTCCATTTTTACCAGGAGTTTTGTCGAGGGAGATTCACCCTCGGTCACTTGACTAAGTACATAATCAAAGTCATCAGCGTGATACGCCGAAATCAAGCGTTCTGCGATGGAAAGTATTTCAGGTTGCTGCATGAGTTTTGTTAAAGTGTCCCTTTGAGATGATGAGTGTCATCAAGAAATAGCACAGCGTGAAGCTATTATATCGGCTACCATGCCGAAAACCTTAATGTTATCTACTGATAAATATAAGGTAAATAAATGTCATTAAATACTTTTATTAATAAATACAATGTGTTGGTATGTTTTTGTGCTTTGCAATTTCTATATTTTATACAATTACTTATACAAGCGTTAACGTATATAGAGTAACAGAAACTAGTAGATAGTGAGGTAAAGTGCAAACTTAGCTTTAATTTATGCGATTTGCGCATATGGTAATATTTGCGCATACAGTGGTCAGACAAGCTGGCAGTAAATCAGCCTGATAATGAAAAAGGGAAATCAAAATGAATAGTAAAACGGTGGTTATTTTGGGATTGGCCTTAGTGTTGGCTGGGTGTGGTGGAGGTGGTGGCGATCCTGCGCCAAAAAGTGCAAATATTGACTACCCTCTAGATTATGGGGCGACGCTTTTCCCGGATGTAACCGAATCAAAGATCAGTTATCAGATTGGGTTTGAAGTTAAGGAAGGTTCAAAAAAACCGATTGCCAATGAAAATATTTGGATAACCAACGAGATCAAGCCAAATCTAGACCAAATAAATAACCTTGCTACCCGCTGGAAAACGTACGGCACTGATTTATTTACCATGGCGGATTTATTCAAAGCTACGGTAAAAGCGGAATTGATAGACGCTATAGTTTGCCTAGATTCAAAGACTAATAACGCTATGCCTAATAGCCCCTCTATGGTTTGCAGCAATGAAAGTAACGGCGTTAGAGAAACTGTTTCACTAACTGCTATAGGCTTTGCCAACTCATACACTGACGACGGAAAGGTATACCAAGAGAAGCTATATCAACTTAATACCCGCGTTCGTGGTCCTGGTAGTGTTATGGATTTTCCGGTTCTTAGATTGGGTCTTCATCAAGGGATCGGTTTGACTAGTGTGGATTTAATTGACACTAAAGTTTTTGAAGGAACGGATTATTGGATCTATGACTTCCGTTACTCATGGTTCACAACTGACAGTTATTTGATGTAGAGTTCAATATAGTTACGAGCGACTACCATCGATAAGCAAAGGCCGCAAACGCGGCCCATACTTTACTGCCTGTTCATGGCGTCATTATAAGCCGATTTCAATAGCCCCGATGCCAGCCATAATGCATCTTCGCTTCCATCAGCTAACTTTCCAGATTCGTCAGTGGCTTGCATTGTTAAACTCAATAGTGATTGTGCGACAGAGACACACCCAAACACGTCCACTTTTCCGTTTGAACTGAAATATTCCTTAACCATCTTATTTGAAATAGTTTCAAATACAGCTTTTTTTTGTCCCGCGTTGTTTTCATTATCTGCCATTATTTTTACCTTCTTTATAGCATGTGGAAAAACTGACGTTTGCAGAGCTCTCTTGGTTGATTCGAGTATTTACTCTACTTTCTCAACTTAGCACATGTCCTTTGGTGACTAAATGATAGGATTGTGATTAACTGATTTGGCGCAAATTGCCAGTTTTAAATCATGGACTTCTGCTTAAATTACAGTCTGTTACTGTTGTAGAGACTGCAATCCAAGCAGACTAAAGTATTGTCTTAGCTATCTTGAATGAACTTAGCTTTGCGTTTGTAGTTTGCGTCAGAATATTCTGACAGGCAGTTGGCAACATCACCCTTTATCAAGCGATCTCTATACCGAATAAAAAACATCGGACTAGTGATCTCACAAATTCTTTGGCGCAATCTTTCTGCTTGAGATTCGTCGTAACCAAACTGACTATTGCGAAGTACGTTAAACCGGATAGTCTCAGCGAGTGCGCGCTGTCCTTTGCTGTAACCTTTCAATGGTTTAGGAATCATCTTCTTCACTCCCTAGGCTATCCTCCCATTTTTTAATAGTAGACTCCTTCCAGCGACGAACTGAACCCCTACCATTGCCTATGTCTGCTTTAGGAAAATCTCCCCTTGCGATCATTTTGTTTAATCCATCTAGGGTGATACCGAGATTTTCAGATATTTGCCCTGCAATGATGTACCTTTCCATCACTGACCTCTCGTACTGTTAACAATGCTTCTGTGCTTTCCACTAGCTGCTGCATATAGCTTTTCCCATTCTTGGTGCGAAAGTAGTCCGTTATTCGCATCTTCACGAGCTTGACCCATGTACTCACTTACTTCGTTGGTTGTGGTGCTGGATAAAACAAGATCGTGCCATTGTTGGTACTTGCTTTGGGCCTCAACTGCTCCCCCTCCCATAAGTGAGCTCATATCTGCTGTGCTCGATGTCGTCTCAGAGGTTACTTCTGCCTCTTCAATAACTTCTGATTTACTAGCAGACTCGCCCATTAATGAATCGACTTGCGCGGCGGTTTCTTTTTTAATATTTTCAGGACGCATTACCTTCCTATCCTCCGTGTTATCCCATAATTTAGGATCGCCTCGTTCAAGCATTTCTATTAATTCGGAAGAATTGGGAAGACGACGAGCTAAACGGTGCAGTGCAGTTTTAACTGCCATTCGATCATAGAAATTTTTCCATGCACCATTTTCATTATTGCCTGTTTTGCTATGGGCTCTGGATCGTTCGATATCTTCGAGGGTGAGCACCTCTATCTGTAGTTCACCATTAGTCATCATTGCTGCAGCAAATACGCGTTGTAAATTTCCGCGTTGTGTCATTGCAGGAACATACTTGAAATGTTCGCCGTTTTCGTCTGCGTAATAATCAAAATGATCGCTTTCAAAAATAGGCTTAGCCATGATCATTTTAATTTGTCCCGATTGACGAGCGCGTTTTAATACTCCGTCCACCATTGGCATGTATTGCGCTTTCTGGATGAAACCTCCATTTGTTTTTGTGCTATATGGTACTAATGCCGCTTCTCTACCATCGCAAACCAGACCATCTTTAGCCGCTAGGATCAACGAGCTAATAACCGAGTTTCGATCTGCTTTAATTAACGATGAATTATTAAATATCGCTATAGCCGCAGATTTAACGAACGTTTCAACTTTTATATGTGAAGGAAGAATAGCTTCTATTCCCTCGTTGACAATCGCTGGCATTAGGTCGTTGTTGATACTTGATACAGTTAGTTGATTCATAATTATTGTTCCATTCCGTTGCGGTAGTTTTCTAGGCGTTTCATTGCAAAGCCGCTAGGCTCCGCTTGAATCGGTAACGGTGCGCCGTTGCTTCCGTGTGGATAGCTGACAGGGCCGTTAAAGTCGCCAGTATCGACGGATTCGGCAATGCTATTTATACCCTCGCGGCAGTCATAAAAACCTAGCTCTAACATATCCCCAGTTGCTTGAACGATTGCGCCCCATTCATAACCCTCAAAGGTATTGAGGAACAACCAAACGAACGTTTGCGCCTTTGTGCCTTGCATGTAATGGTGTGCACTTAGGTGGTAGCCGCGCTTTTCAATTTCACGGATTAGATAGCTTTCCAACTCACGTTTTTTGATATTGGTCGGGATGGAGATTGTTTTAACATCTAATAAGATATTGCCGATCTCTTTGTCCGGGCGCGCTTTTACTAATAGTTTGGTTTCCTCGTCACGCCAGAAATACGAGCGCTCACAATGGACGTTTGAACCTTCCGCAGTAATCCAATTTTTAAGCGTCGGATCTTCTTTGGCACGTTTTACCAACTTGTTAGCGTGTCGGTATTGGCTGCGGTTAACTCCAATTTTTCCGGCTTTTTGCTGGCGTATAAATTCTGCGCTTATTTCGTCTGCAAAAATGACATCAGGGTTGAATTCTTTGATTCTGGATGCTAACTCTGGTTTCGTTCCGGTTAGCTTAACTTTCTCACCCGTAGATTCGTTATGCGAACGAATAGCCGCTTTATAATCTTCTGTTTTGATTAGCGCACCCTTTGGTAACTCAGGCTCAATTACGAATTCAGTTTCAATGGTTTCCGGTTCAAGAATTAACGCATGTACGTAATTACCAAAATTAAAGTAATCCTTTTCAACGCGTGGGATCTCGCCCGTTTCTTTTGCGTGACGATATTGGCTAGAAATTAATTCATCTTTGATTTCGCTTGAACTGTAGCCGATACAGCTATGATAGAGCTTGTTTGAAAGGTGTTCTTTTATTAGTACCTCGCCAACTTGTAACGCGGCAATCTCAGCGTTCAATGATTCTAGTTCGATATTAAATGTATCTTTTATTTCGTCACTAGAACTATCATGTGAGTAATTAATGAGCCCGTCGCTACCGCCGATAACACTAGAGCTATTAGCAAGATCGTTTGATAGGTCCACGACTCCAGAAACGCTTTGATTTTCTGCTTTGATAGTTTTCGCGGTATCTTGGGGTTCTGGTGTTTGTTGCTCGTCATATTTCTCCCAATCTTGATCTGCTTGTTTGTTGGTTTCTTCCGTCTTTGAAGTTGAATCAAAAACTACGTTCTCTCGCATAAAAGCACGCAATGAACGAAGGTTTAGGAACGTTTTCATTACGGCGTTACCATCGTCAAAATCGACATTCAATATGTTTTTTGTTGTTTCTTCGTGGTTGAATTTTATAGTGTCAGAATGCGGTGAAATGGCGCTTTCAGAAAAGACGGTTCTTAACTTATCTCCCGCCTCTTCTAATTGTTCTGCGCTGTAATCGGACTCGGAATCCACAGAGGCCAAACAAGACAATACGGTTTTTTCGTATTCGTTTTGTGGTTCTGGCGCGGATTTATCCGCGAATTTCTCAGATAGGCGATTCATTGCGCTAGTTGTCGCCGTTTCAGGCTTTTCTACCTTTTTGAATGCGGTTTCAACTGGAAATAAATCTAGTAATAATTTGTCGCATAGAGCGCGTAAAGCATTGGTGTTGCTTAATGTTTCTAGAATTGCTTTCTCTTTATCGACGTAGCCAAACATAGCCGTCGCTAAAACGTCGTAATCTTCGCAATCCTTGTCAGCGTCAAACAGAGGTTGCCCGCGCTCGTCAAAAATGCCTTTTAAACGAGCAGCGTAAACCGGGTACTGATCCGCCGGGGCTTGTTCCATTTCTTGAGATTCGCGTAGTAGGTCGTCAGCAAATACCTGCCAAATGTCGCCAAGGTCGCACTTAACTAAGCTTTCGGTATCGTTAGGGAAATATGAACCTACGATTTCCTCAATACGGCCAGCGTCAGCAAGATCGGCTAGGGAGGTCATAGAGTTTACGTGCTCAATTACTTGGCTGTACGGTAATGCACCATGAGTTTCCTCTAACTCTGTTATTACCTTATCAACTGAATCAATAAACGCAGTTGGTGCGAATGCGGGAGTAAAATTTTTGTAGTCCGGGTGTGCCTTAATCGCTTCTAGTAGGTCGTTTTTTAATACGTCCGGGTGCGTGGTTTGGTTTTTCTCTTTAACCGCTCGAGCACAGTCATTTGTAGCTATAGTTGTAACGTTATGTTCGTCAAATTGCTGTTCTACGGTTCCCGCAGGGTTTTCCTTCGAATACTGGCTAATCATTTGCAGAGCGCTATTAACGGTTTTTTCTTCCCATACTTCCGACATATAGGTGATTATTGCGTTTGCTGCTTTTGATAAGCCGCCAATGATCGCGTTTTCTTTTGTGCCCTTCGGTTCCCAAAATGTTTCAATGTTGCCAGCGGCAACGCTTTCGCCCTCTGTGCCTTTAGAGCGGTTTATGATTGCATATGATGCCATGTTTAACCCGTCAGCTTGAACAAGGCCAATACGAACAACCCACGGCGTCGGTAATACATATTCGGAAATGGTAGCTAGTGACGGGCGCGCTTCCTCGTTGGTTTCGCTAGCTGTATCAATAAACGCGGCTTTTGATTCAATAAACGCCGTGTAGTTCTCTTCCGTGTCGGCAACCAATAGCGGCTTTTTGTACAACTCCCAATTTTCAGGATCGATTTGTTTCAATTCTTCCACGGCCTTAACTTCCGCGCCTTTTTTAAGCTTGTCAGTTACCCACACAACGACGGTTTTAGCACCTTCGGGATGTTGTGTTTTTTGGCTTCTTAATTCAGCTTTAAAAAACTTACTCATCTTAAATTGTCCTTATTTTTTTGGCTTTCCGACCGCAGCAAAAGCGATATTTAAACAACTATCAAATAACTTGCCGTTTGAATGCGCAGCGCCATTTTGATATGCCTTGATAGCCGCATCGCAGCCAATGTTAATTTGTTTTTTGTTATAGCCCTTGAGCTCCATTTTTAGTGCGACATTGCGTCGCACGAATTCGATATGTTGACCTGTTGCCATGGCTATAATTCTCTAGAAAGTCGAACAAGCTCTTCTTCGATGTGGTCTAGATGTCTATGACACCCGTTAAGAATATGAAGGAGAGTATTAATTCTGCCTTCTGGCTCCTTAGCCTTTACATTTAAGTTACTGGATGATTCTTCTTCGGGCTCATTGGTGCAGCCAAATAATTGAAAGTTGGTTTGCATTAACTGACTGTCGGTGCTTTCAATGCGAGCTGCGAGAGACGTCAACTTATCTCTAACTTGTTCGAACTGCGGGTAATGTGCCGCTCCCTGCTCTAAGTGGCATGTAGGTGCGCCAATTTCGATTGCTTGGTTTTTCATAATGTTATCTCCAATTAGTGAGTTTTAAGGCTGAGTAAATACTCGCGCTCGAGGTTGGTGATCTCGATACGAAAGCAGTTAATGATTGATAATGGGACGCTTGATAGTGCTTGTAGCTGGTCATCGATATAAGACATTCTCATATCGATGAGATTTTGGTCTGGATATGCGGACAGGAATAAAAGGTCTATATCTTTAATTTTGTGGCTATAAAAGGTTTCGTTAGGTAGTGAGTACACTTTTTTATCGGGCTTTCCTTCTTGAGGAACGTAGACCATTTTTAGTGCCATTTTTGGCAGCTCTCTGTAAACCTGCTGATGACTCCAATACAAATCTTTACCGTCAATAATCTTGCTAATGTCATAGCCAGTTAGCTGGCCATGTTCCAATAATTCAAAATAAATAGCGGACTGTAGTTTGGTGAGAGTGTGTTTAGCTACTGGCATAATAAGAATCCCCAATCTTTAACAAGGCTAGTTTCCTAGCCCAAACCATACAATGGTTATAAATATAACTATGGTTAGTACATAACGTCAATAACTTTAGTTAAATTTTATTTCGTAGGCGTAAAAAATCCCGCTAGTGCGGGATGTGCGGATCGAGGGAACGGAGTGTTGTTAAAAGAAGACCGAATACCAGAATATTTTACCTAATATCACAATACTCTCTTCAGCAATTTGTTCTTTCGAGTATTCTCTAGGGGGATACTCTATTTCGTTAAAACTATATACCCTAAGCCCACCATTGGGCAGGCTATAAAGTCGCTTGATGAAAAGCTCACCTGCATGGTTTATGGCGTAAATCTTACCACTAATAAGGTCTGTATCTGAGCAGTTAATACCAACTGTTGAGCCATTTAATAACACTGGAACCATAGAGTTCCCCGTCATATTTACACAGATTGCATTGTTCCAATCAACGCCAGCATTAACTAATGCACTCTTTTGAAAGTGTAATAGTTTTTCTGCCTCATATTTTTGCTGACTTGAAAGGACAGTACCTCCTGTAGTCAATGTCAATCGAGACACGAACGGTATGGATATCTCGTCATTATTTTTAGAGCCAGATTCATTCCGTGAACTAAAACCTGGTGTCATATGTGGCTTTGGGTTGGCATCAGTAATTCCAGTTTGGAGCCACCCTGGATCGCATTCAAGCGCTTTTGCCAATTCGATTATCTTTGCGGTGCTCTTCGTTTTCCCAGACAAAAGTTTATGAACCATGACTTGGGATATGCCAGCCTTTTCGGCTAGCACTTTCTGAGTCATTCCAAGAGCCCTTAGTCTGGCTCTAATGTTTGTTGATAGCATATTCATTACCTCATTTTATAACTTAGGTTAGAGAAATAAAATAAACCAAAGTTATTGAACTGTGAATTAACCAGAGTTATATTGGTTATCGGATTTGTACTTGAGGAGTAATTTCAATGAATAAAAAGTTAGTGATAGATCATTTCGGTTCGCAGCAGGCGGTAGCGAATGCATTGGGCATTTCACAAGTAGCTGTCCATAAATGGAAAGATAACATTCCAGAACTACGTGCTTACCAGATTGAAAAAATTACCGAGGGCGCGTTGAAGGTTGAAGGCATCTCAGCGAATGGCTCCAGCAGCCGTAATTAGGTCCGCAAAAACGTGAGCGCTAAATGTACATTTTGGGCTTGGGAGCAAGAGGGGATAAAAGGGGCGCAAGTGCTCGTTCTCCTCCAGCTTGCGGATAATTCTAATGATGATGGTTTGAGCTGGTATTCAATCGAAAAAATGGCATCACGTTGCAAAATTGGCGTTAGGACATTTCGAGATAACTTAAAAATACTGGAGGAAAAAGGGCTCGTAACGGTAACTCGTCGTCAAAATCGGTCATCACTTTACCAGTTAAGTTTGGGGTGCGAAATCCGCAGGTCTAGGGGTGCGAAATCCGCAGGTGGGGGGTGCGAAATCCGCAGGTCTAGGGGTGCGAAATCTGCCTACGATCCTAAAAGAGATCCTAACAATGATCCTAAAGAAAAAAATAAACAAAAAAGAAATCGGCGAAATAACGAAATTAGCCCTTCGGAAGAGTTTAGGGAGGAACTTAGAGAGCAAGGTAGGGAAGTGAAGTTTTGAGCACTCACTGAAAAAAATGATTGCTTACTCCTACGCAATGAAGCCTATGAGCTTTTAAGTGGCCTAGAACTCAAAACATTAGCAAAGGCTCTAATAATTTAGTTTAAGGCCTTACAAAGAAAGCTAAACCGATTCAGCAAGGGTATTTGACTCTGCTGAAAGACTAAAGATTCAATTGGATAGACAACATTGAAAATATTAGCCTGTTTTTTAATCTCAGTTGCATTATCAGGTTGCGCATCGATGGGTGACACCTATAGCGACTACACGGACTGCACAAACGAGAATGCATTCAGTTCATTTAGTGCATTTGTCTGCAATGTGGCTGAAACGGCCAGTAACGAGAACCTGAGAAGACTAAGTAATTAGCGAGGTGATTGCATATGCCAACCAGTACAGAGATACCAGTAACCGAAATCCAGACCATTGCAGGACGTAATTACAGAGTCATGAATGGTTCAGGTGATGACTTAGCAGACTGCAGGAAATGTGCGTTTGAGTTTGGTCACTTTGATTGTCTTCAAGTGCAGTGCGACAACGTATGCCGTGAGGATGGAAGAAGCGTTTATTTTGTTGAGGTCTAGCCATGAAAGAAGATTGGAAGGATTTTACAGTCTCAAAGCGCAAACCTGATGCAATCAGAGAAAAACCGGACGCTGAAAGAATTCGACAGTTCGAGGCTCGTAAAAAAATCGAAAACTTGAAAGATCAGATAGCACTAGAAAACGAATTTAATTATCTGAAATGAGGAAAGAATGGAAAACCAACATAGAAAAATCAAAGGCTATCGCGAGTTAGACGCTCAAGAAATCCACCTAATGAATACCTGTAAAGAAATGGGTGAAAAACTCAAAGGTTTAATTGGAATGCTACGAGAAAACGAAACAGTTGATCAGCGTTGGGTATCAATTGCTGAAACCCATCTGCAACAGGGCGTTATGTCAGCGGTTCGGTCAGTAGCAAAACCAGATTCGTTTTAACAACACAAGGAAACAGAAAAATGAAATCAGTTATAAAAATTGCTCAGGTATGTCACGAAATAAACCGCGCCTTTTGTGCGTCAATCGGTGACGACTCGCAGCCAGAATGGGACAAAGCCCCAGATTGGCAAAAAATGAGCGCTATCAATGGCGTTAACTTCCATCTAGAAAACCCGGACGCGGATCCCGCAGATAGTCACAAAAATTGGATGGAAGAAAAGATTGCAGATGGTTGGAAATATGGGGAAGAAAAAAACGAGGAAGAAAAAACGCATCCTTGCCTTGTCGAATACGAAGAATTGCCAAGTGAACAACGATGCAAAGACCATCTATTTAAACAAACGGTGCATTCTCTTGGCTTCCTCGTTAACCACAGAATTGAACGTTACTTATAAACGCAAATGGGCGTTAATTAGCCCTTAATGGTGTGTTGAGAATTATGATCAAGTTAAGAACGGCCATTAGCCTATTTCACGGACTAGGTAGCTTCAATATTGCCATTGACGCAATAGGCCTAAAGTTTGACCGCGTTTATGTATCGGAAGTCGACCCACATGCAAACAAAGTGGACCAGGCAAACAACCCGAACAACATACATATGGGTAGCGTTTGCGATTGGTACTATTGGGATATTGATTGGTCAAAGGTTGACGTGATCGTAGCCGGATCGCCTTGTCAGGGATTCAGCATGGCAGGAGGGCAAGCCGGAACAAAGGCAATTTTGAACGGAAAAGAGGTTTTAGTTACAGATAGAAAAACATACCTACTAATGAAACATATGGGGGCAGAGTTTTTAAGTCAATCATACCTATTTTGGGAATTTGTTCTTTTGCTGGATTTTGCAAGACGCAAGAACCCGGACGTTAAATATTTCCTTGAAAACGTAAAAATGAAAAAACCGTTTTTAGAAATGATTACCGAAGCATTAAACACAGTCCCTAACTTTATGAACTCCGCAATAGTTTGCGCACAAAACAGGCAGCGTTTTTATTGGCACAATTGGGGGTTTGAATTACCGGAAGATCGCAATATTTATCTAAAGGATATTTTGCAAACGGACATTAAAAAAGATGGTGATGCGGTCTTATTCGCTGCTAGCTATAGCCGTAAGGATGGAGTTGGAAAACCACTAGATAAAGCATTTGCGTTAAACGCCAGTGATTGGCGCGGGTTAAACAGAAACCAAACCCAAACGGCTGTAGTTTGCGGTTCGATTCGTGGTCGGTACATAGTCGACGGAAAACGAGCAGATCACAAAGTTAATTCTATGCAAGGGAAAACAGAGCAACGAATTGAACTAAGGAAGGATGAGGAAACCAACTGTTTAACGACAGTTCAGAAAGATAACGTTATCGCGTTGTTTTTTAGCGGTCGAGGAAATAACCCGGCAGGGTTACGCGACCTCGATGGAAAATCCCCATCATTAACCGCAAACGGTTGGCACCAGAACTTTAAATTAGTTGACGGTATGTATTATCGAAAGCTGACTTGTATCGAGTACGAGCGCTTACAGGGTGTGCCAGATAACTACACAAACCACGTTAGCAATACGCAGCGTTACAAGATGTTGGGTAATGGGTGGAACGTAGACACGATCATAGTTTTTTTTATTCATTTGTTGGGGGATTTAATAATGAATTATCCACACGTTTACTTTGGAGGACATAAAAAATACGGCATCAAATCGGATAGGGATTGGATTTACATAAGACTAAATTTTCTTCCCCAGGACCTAAGGGAGTTTGCATCCGAGCAATATCAAAATATTTACCTTTATTACTTTAATCGGGCAAAGCCAAGACTCGCCCGCTTCTATGCCAATGTTTTTTTACAAATGCTAGTTGAGGAAACTGTTACGCAGAAAGAGATCGAGAACGTCAACGAAGATCTACTACGCAAGAATGCGTTAAGCGAAAAAATTGAACACGTTAAACAGGTGCAAAGGGAATCGGCCCCGCGTATCGATTTATCAAGAGGACGAATTTAAATGAAATTATCAAAACCGACTTTAAGAGAGCAAGAAATCATTGATAACAGTTCTGACTACATAAATAAGTTAGCTTCTGAAATTTGGGATTCGATAAACCGAGTTGATTTTGATCCGACTCATCCTAATTGGCAGTTTTTCGACGATTGGGATGAAATTATTGCAGCGGCGTCGTATATCACACTCAAGGTGCGAGGTGAAAGCTAATGAAACACAAACATTACGAAATGATTGTAGCCAAGGCCGCAAATATGGAATTAGTTCAATTCCGCAATATCGATGGTGAATGGATTGAAAAGGATGGGGATAGCAAAGGAGTCTCATTTTATGCTGATTATCAATATTACCTGTGTTTGGGGCAGTACAAAAAAGAGTGCTTACACTGGCTAAACGGCGGCGAAGTTCAAATGCGAAGACCCGGACGGGAGTGGTTGACGCTTGAGAAATTCGAACGAGATCCAAAATGGCATACCCACTGTGGATTTATGAAAGATGAATATGGATTTCGCATCAAACCAGTAACAAAAAAACGATGGATTGCCGTTAGTAGAAACAGCGCTCAAACCTCGCCGTTGTTCAATTACGAGAAAGAGATCAAGAGCGCTTACAAATCTGAAAGCTGGCAGCATATAGAAATAGATGTTGAGGGTGATTACTTCTAATCACTCGGGAGGTGATTAAGGAATGACGGTAAACCGCATATCTCGCGCACAGTCGGAAACCTTATTTATTTTGCTGCTACTCATGCAGAGGGGCCACAAACCGCCGTTTAAGGTTTCCAAAGTGCTAGGGATGGTTCAGAACATACGAGCGGGAGTTATTGACCCGGCTAACTACAGAAAGGGGATCCATACGCTAGGCAAACAGAATTTATTACGTGTCTGTAGGTTTAAAGATCTCAGTTTGGGCGTGGAGCTAACAGCTAGCGGAATGGACAAGGCAAAGGATATTTACACGGAGCGAATGAAGCAATGAAAACGCTAAGAGAAAAATTTGATATATGGGCCAACAAGAAAGGCCGCAAAGCTACGGACCTATACGCAGTTGCAAAGCTTTACTTAGACAATTGCGATGATTACCACTCTATCAAGTTTATGGAGCGTCTCGTTGATGCTGACGTAACCGGGAACAAACACAAACTATATCGCTATGGCTTTAAGTTTGAGCGTAACCCTAAACACCGATATGAATTCCGTTTGATTGACATTGATTTGAACCACAAACAAAAACAGTATGATTCAAAGGCCAAAGAAAAACGCGGGGAGATCGTTAAACCCTGTAAGGCTCCGAGTGAATTAGCAATTGATTGGCGCATAGCGCTAGGAATGACATTTGGAGTGGGACAAAAGGAAAGGTGCGCAAAGTTCTGGACGAATCAATACACCTTACCTTTGTCCGCAGCCCCGCATAATAGCGATTTTAAATGATTAACTCCATCGCTTGAACGTGATAATGCATCATGCTTACAATGACCTCGTAGAATTTCCCATATATTCTGCATACTAAGCCCACGCAACCCCAACCGCGTGGGCTTAGTTTTCCCCGTCAGATTCAGTTTCATCCATGTACTTTATGCATAACCAATCGTGTTTTGTATTGAGTTTGTAATAAGCTCGAATCTCGCTAATCTGCCATGCTAATTTTTCCCACTGACAAAGCCATATTTGATCGCGTTCGACAGCTTCACTGTATGTTTTGGGTGGAGTATTGAAGGGCCGTATCGGTTCAGAAAGTAGTGCCGCTGGTGGTTTATTATCAATCAGCTTTACTTCTTTGACTATTTTTGGGGGCACTGTGGTACAGCCAGCTATCAGAGTAAGGAATAGTAGTATTAGCGCATTTTTCATTTTCGAGAAGATTTTGTAGTTTGGAAAGCACATTGGTTTCTACTCCATCTAGCCTTTGCGTTATGGTGTTTTTTTCGTCTAGGACTTTTTGATCTAAAAGTCGGCGTTGTTTTAATTGCTCAACAACGATATTGAGTGAGTTGTTTATACTGGTCATGTTTTTGAGTTGGTTAGACATGACCGTATTTTGTGTCTTTTCGTTTTGCCAGTTTCTAAAGAGAAAGTAATTGCTAATTAGACTTCCAGACATAACGGATAGACTAGCAATAATGAGTGCAAATTTTACATGGCCAAACATATTAGTACCCATTCAAACAGATGTTTTTTTCTATCTCACGGCGATGTACTATGCCGTAGCAATTGCTTTCCTTATCATTGCAATTTTTTCTATTTACGTAAACCCATTTAGGAAACTCATTGCATGCCGCGACGATGTTATTTTCATTAATTCGCTTTAGCATCGTTGAGCGTGAAAAATTACCACTTCCAAGGTTAAAAACGAAACTCACAAACATGTCATACTGGTACTGAGCCACGGGGACCTTTACTAATTTATCAACGGTTGATTCTGCAGTCTTGATATCCATCGCATAGTAATCCGCAATTTCCTGATTAGTGACGGTCTGTTCCTGGCTAACGTTCGACGCATGACCCACGCCAATAGTCCATTTATTGGCGCTGCATTGGTATGCTTTTGATCTACAACCCTCAACGTCAAATATATGCTCTAAGCCCTGCTTTGAGGTGCGCAACTCTGTATGAGTGCCGACAACTATTCCCACAATGACAGCCATGGCACAAAGCGTTTTTTTAATATTTCCTGCGCTCAAAACGCTCCCTCCTTAATTTTCTTCTTTCATTGGTTTCTTTGATTTTTCCTATGTAGTACCAAATGATCACCGCTGCCGATATTGCGCTAACTAGTGTCGATATAGCCTGAAAAACCCCGCTAGCATTCCACATAGCAATAGTCGAAAGAATCCAAGCATGAAATGACTTTTGACTTACTAAATCCATAAATCCACCTAACAGTTATGATTCATATTATTGTTGCACAAAGTGAAATGTTTAGCATGTTGTGTTGCAATAATTGCAACTATGATTGGGGAGAGATAGAATTTATACAGAGATGGTATAGGGTGAAGATTTGGTTATGGATGGTGATGCAAAGAAACTCAATCCAAAACAACAGGCGTTTGTTGCTGAATACCTCATTGACTTAAATGCCAGTGCTGCTGGTGTTAGAGCGGGTTATTCCGCTAGCTATGCGCGCCGCGTTTGCTCTACATGGGTAGGGGACTTTGACAATTGTGCAGAAAAACACATTCATATCTGGCACAAAGTACAGCAAGCAAAACAAAACAGAGTAGAACGGACGGAAATTGATTCCGACTACGTTTTAAAGCGCTTAGTTGAAATTGACGAAATGGACGTCCTTGATATTCTAAGCGACGATGGCGGATTAAAGCCCATTAGTGAATGGCCCAAAACATGGCGACAATTTATCGGTGGTTTCGAAATCGCGGAACTTTGGGAGGGACGCGGCGACGACAAAGAACAACTAGGGTTACTAAAAAAAATCAAATGGCCCGACAAAGTTAAAAATCTAGAATTGATAGGTAAACACGTTGCCGTTGGTGCCTTTGCTAACCGTATCGAGATTAGCCCGGCGGAACAGTTTGCAGACATAATCAAAAGGCGCAAAAAATGAGCGCCGCCGAAAGTTGGGATTTCGAAGAAATCTTAGAAATCTATGATGATGATTATGAGGCATTTTCGGAGGACTTTTTAAAAATCCGCCCTAAAGACGGCGGGTTAATTCCTTTTGTTCTCAACGAATCACAGCGTTTTGTATTAGAAAAAATCAAAGAGTTGCGCGAACAGTTAGGCGCGGCTCGTATCCTTGTGTTGAAAGGTCGTCAAAGTGGTATCTCAACTTTAGCGGAAGGTATGAGCGTTCATAAAACGCAACTAGCCGCCGGTATCCAGTCAGCAGTAATCGCGCACACCTCTAAAAGTTCATCCACTCTTTTTAATATGACGCGCCGCTTCCATGATAATTTACCCGATCAAATCAGAATCCCTACAAAGCGCTCTAACGCCTATGAACTGGCTTTTGACATCATTGACAGCGGAATACGCGTTTACACCGCCAGCGGCGACGAGATCGGACGAGGCGACACAATAAACGGAATGTTGCATCTATCAGAGGCGGCGTTTTACGACAATGCGTCAGAAATGTTAGCCGGTTTGCTGCAATCCGTCGCCAGTGTTGCAGATATTATTGTCGAGTCTACTGCTAATGGCATGAGTGGATGGTTTTATTCTGCATGGCAGTTAGCAGAGAAAGCGCAGCGCGGAGAATTGGACGACGAAGGAAACCCAATCATTTCCCCATTCACGCCCGTTTTTATTCCTTATTTTTGGGTTAAAGAATACAAAGTAAAACCACCCAAAGGATTCAAACGAACGCAAACAGAGCAAGCGTTAGTTGATATGTATGGCGATCAGGGTTTAGACGATGCCTCGCTATATTGGAGACGTTTAAAAATCGCTGAATTTACCGACGGCGAAAGAAACCCGGAAAGAGTTTTCGATCAAGAATACCCGCATTGCCCGGAGGTAGCGTTTACCTCAACGATGTTAGACGGGATCATTAAATCAGAGCTTGTTATTCGTGCTCAACATACACAGCTAGCTGCAAATGATGACGCGCCGGTAATTGGCGTTGACGTTTCCGCCGGAGATGGAAAAGACAGAATTATTATTACTCGCCGTTGGGGAACCAAATTCGATCAGGAAGAATACAAAGGCAATTCTGCAGACCTAATTGATTACCTTTACGACTTATTCGAGCGTGAGAACCCTCAAGCAATGCTAATCGACGGCGGCGCAATGGGGATCACGGTCGTTCAAGGCTTGCACAAAAAATATCACGGCATCAATAACCGAATTCACGCGATCTATTTTGGCGGAGAGGCAGAAGATAAAACGCTTTATATGAACGCCAGAGCGGAAATGATCGGGCGCTTAAACGTCATTCTAAATAGTGATTTACCGGTTGATTTACCAAACGACGAGGAACTAAGGGCGGAGTTGTGCGCGTATCGAGGGCGTAAGAACGCGGAAAAGCAATTAGTTCTAGAGGCAAAGGAAGAAATACGCAAAGAGTTAGGGCGATCCCCGGACAAAGGCGACTCGTTGAAACTTACCTTAGCGCGTAGGGAGTATTTTTAATGAAACATCCAACAGGGCGCGAATATTCAGAGTATGAAATGTCCTTGATCAACGGGACCGCGCCAACACAGCACAAACCACAAAGTTTAATTGAGATCCATTACTCCGCCGTAGGTTGTCGCATTGCGCACCAGCCACGCGGAAACATGGAGAGAATGAGAGAGCGACAGCGCAAAAATAACGGCTCAGGGCGTGGTTTGTATGCAGTCGTTGAACTCCCTAAAACAATGGAAGGGCCGGACCTATACGAAATCCTAAAA
This sequence comes from Vibrio mediterranei, assembly GCF_013364395.1. Lineage (NCBI taxonomy): Bacteria > Pseudomonadati > Pseudomonadota > Gammaproteobacteria > Vibrionales > Vibrionaceae > Vibrio > Vibrio mediterranei. The sequence goes on from NZ_JABXGK010000001.1 coordinate 529,382, forward strand.
AACCTTGATGGACTAGAGGTTCAATATCAACCGTTTCAAGGCGGGGATAATTTTTGGAATGTGATTTTATTGGCGCAGATACCGCCAGAGAAAGCGCACAAACACATAAGTGAACACTTGCCAAACAAAGAGCACACGAAAACAGGCGACGACGTTGCAACCGTGGCAGCTCCGGGAATTAAGGGGATTTTTTAAAATGGATATGCTAGACGGCAACATTAACGATCATGATAGCGACGATCCTCAGACTGACGAGAAAGTAACGCATAAATTAGAGGGCGCATTAGGTGAGTACATTGGGAACGCCACCGATTTAAACCACGTATTAGGGACAAAAAAGGGCGATAACTACGCGTATTACTACGGTGAAAAATTTGGGAATGAACAGGACGGGCAAAGCGACCATATCACAATGGACGTATTCGACGCTGTAGAGAGCGCAAAGGCGCGTTTGTTGTCTACCTTTACCGGCGCAAGAAACATCATTCATTACAAGCCACAGACAACGCAGGACGTTGAAAACGCCGCATTGCGTAATGCTTTGGTCAAAGATATTTTTTGGAACGATAACAAGGGATACAAGATTCTACACGATGCCTTTCACGATGGTTTGTTAAATCGTTGGTTTGGCCTCAAATGGTATTGGGAGAAAAACCCGATCCAAGTGCCGGGACAGGCAACGATCCCACATTCAGATGAATATATTTACGCCCTTGATCAGCAGTTAACACAAAGCAATGCGCAATTAATCGGGGTTACACAAAACCCGGATTCAACTGTAACCGTTGACTATGCAGTAATTAAGGATGCGGGCAAAGTAAAAATAGAAGTTATCGCACCAGAGCGGATCTTGATTGAGTCGGGCGCAGAAGATCAGGAAACGAGCTCGTTTATTGCCGAGGAAATGCGCGTAACTGGCTCAGAGCTAGTTAAAATGGGTGTTTCTCAAGAGGCGTTAAAATCAATTGATAATTATCGAGCAAACGCAGACACAACCACAGAATCGCGTCGACGCAACGACGAAACAACCGTATTTGAGAATGACAGCCCAACGCAAGAGGGCAAGATTTACAAGGTTTACAACGCGTTTATTGAGATTGATTTAATTGGCGACGGTATCGCGCAGTTATACAACTGTATTTGTGACTATAACGGGCAGTTATTAATTGACCCGGTTCCCGTTGACCGTCCACAACTGATCGTCGGTTCATTGCTTCCACAAGCCCACAAAATAAACGGCATGGCCCTAGCTGAAGTAATCAAGCCCATTCAAAAATCAGGCTCTATGGTTATGCGCCAATATATCGATCACCTTTCCCGCGTAAATACCGGGCGCATGGCGGCGGATATGCAGTTAGTGAGAAACCCTAAACAACTGCTAGAGAACCACATAGGCGGAATTGTTGACGTTGAATTTATCGACGGCAAACCGGCAATGATGGATATTCCACAGCCGCAATTATCCCCGGCAACCGGGATTGTGTTGGAAGAATTGAAGCAAGAGAAAGAACAGCGCGGCGGTGTTTCTCGATTAGCTCAAGGTTTGAACAGTGACGCGGTTAGCAATCAGAACGCCGATAGCCTGATCGAGCGATTAACCAACCTATCAACGGCCCGCATTATGATGATGGCCCGCCACATAGCGGAAATGATTCTAAAACCTTTATTTGACGGCATTTACAAGCTATCTACGCAAATGGATGAAAAGCCGAGATTGCTAGAAATTGGCGGTGAAAAAACGGAAATTTCCCCGACTCAAATGCAAGGCGATTTTGAGCTAAGTACGGAAATGACCGTCACGGAAGAGGAAGCAGTAAAACGCGCTCAAGGCTTAATGTTGATGCACAACACCATGCTAGCCGATCCGGATGCCGGGCTTATTTATCCAACCGCAAAGCGCTACGCCATTTACTCAGAAGTGTTTAAGTCAATGGGTGAAAGTCCGCACATGTTTATGCAAGACCCTAGCGGCGATCAAGGTATGCAGTCATTTAGCCAAATGCAAATGCAATTGCAACAAATGCAGCAGCAGATCGGGCAAATGGGCCAGTACATTAACCAAATGGAAATGCAGAACCAGAATCTACAGCTAGCGTTATCTGACAAGCAATTTAATCACCAAATAGAAGCGCACAAAGAGAAACGCGAGGACGCGAAATTCGCTCATGATGTAATTCAAGATCGCCGTGAGTATGAGTTAGAAAAATCACAGAAACGCGGGGTTACTTTGTAATGGATTTTTTAGAGCGACGTAGGCAGATCAAGAATGCAAGCAAAAACAAACTTGAGCAAAAAAAGCGAATGTTTAAGGAATTGTCGGGCGAACAGGTCGAGGACGAAACGAACGGTACACCGCCGAATAACGAACCGGTTACGGAAGATTCGACGGATTCTAAATCAACACTAACGGATCTTATGGGAGGGGGCGACAGTGGAAAGTGAACTAAAAGACATGATGCAAAGTTTAGCGTTGATTCAGGAGCACCAAAAAGACGCGGCAGACATGCACCAAATCGAATTAAACGATCTCCAACAAAATGCCGAGCATTTATTGTCGAATCCTTCGTTTAATGTTGCTTACAAAACCACTTTTGATTCTTTGGTCCGTCAGATTTTACGGGCTGACGGGAGAAGAAAAAACGACTTATTAAACGAGCTAAAAGCGCTTGAGCGCGTAGCTGCGAAATTAGGTTACATCTACAACGGACTGCAACAGCAAAAAACCGCCGTTGATCAATAAGTTTAAGATTTACTATACTAGGAGTAGAACCAATGGGAAACGAGAATAACCAAGGCGCAGCGGAAAACACGGCGGCGGACTCTCAGCCAGTACCAGCGGGCGCAAAACTATCCGTTTTAGGTGAGGCGCTAGGATTCGGAAAAACAGCATTCGAACAACCAAGCGTAAAGCCAAAAACAAATGAAACAGATTCTAATGGATCTAACCCTTCCTCAGAACAACCGCTAACGGACTCTGACACGGGCGAAGAATTAGACAATAACACGGATAACATTGAAAACGAGCTAGATAGCGACGAGGACGGCGATCACGAAGATGACGATCCCGACAGTAAACTACCCGTAGAAAATGACCCGTTAGCATTATTGTTTGATTCTGAAACGTTATACGACATTGGCGACGATGAACCCGTCACCGGTGCCGAATTGCAAAACCGTCTTATGAGGCAGTCGGACTACACGCAGAAAACGCAAGCTATTGCAGCGGAAAGAACGGAGCTCGAAACAGAGCGCCAAGGATACGCGGATAATTTGACGTTTTTTGACTATGCAAACCAAAACGCGCTAAGTGAATTTGAGCGTGTTGACTGGCGGGCATTGTCAATGCAAAACCCGGCGCAGTATCAAGAATTGTTAGGCAACTATCAACAATTGCAAGCAAGACAGTCGCAAATTGATAATGCAAAAGAACAGTTTTTGAACGACTTTAAAGCTAGAAATTCGGCGGCAATTGATCAGAAACGAGCGGAAGCAATAGACAGCGTGCGCGGAAGTATCCCGGACATTGAAACATTGCTACCAGATTTAGAAAGCCTAGCGAAAGAAACCGGGTTTAGTGACGACGAATTACCGCAATTACTTGCTGATCCTCGCGCCTTGAAATTACTAGTTAATTCACACCGCGTTAATACAGCAAGCAAGAAAGCGAAAGACGCGACTAAACCGAAATCTACACCACAGCCGCGACCACGTGCAAAAGCCAGTCAGGAAGCAAGAGAACAGACTGAAAAAGCGCGTCTAACTAAAGCGGCGAATAATGGTGACCAGAAAGCGGCCCGCGCTCTATTGGCTAGCAAATTAAGCAATAAAATGTTTGACCGGTTCAACGGTCGTAAGGATTAGGAATGGCAGCATCAACAACAATTGACAGCTATAACGTCGTCGGTGATATGGAAGACATCGAGGATGTTGTTTATAACATTGCGCCAACGCGCACACCTATGCTTTCCATGCTACAGCGTACTTCTTGTCATAATACGCTTGTTGAATGGCAAGAGGATAGCCTAGCGGACGCAGACGCGGACAACGCAGCGGACGAAGGCGCAGACGCTAAAGACGCGGACGAATCACCAACGGACATGAAAAACAACCGTACACAGATTTTCACTAAAACCGTGAAAGTGTCGGGTACTATTCGTGCCGTTGATGAATACGGACGTAATGACGAATTTGTTTATCAGTCAGAGAAGAAAATCAAAGAGCTTAAACGCGATATTGAAAAAGCCGTGATAGGTCGTCGTCAGGCGCCCGTGGCCGGCGCAGGCACTGCTTCATCAGGCGGCAAAACTCGCAAGCTGGGTTCGTTTTTCAATTATGTTCATGCTGACAATACAGTTACTGCAGCAGCAGCGGGGACGTTTGTAGAAGCTGAACTAATGAGTACGCTAGAAAAAACCTATGATTCAGGCGGCGAGCCGAATAAATTATTAATTAACACCACGCACGCAAAAACAATTGCAGCAATGGCTACCGCATCAGGTCGTCAGCGTGACTTCGGTACCGGTACGGCGTTAGTTACTTACATTGATTTATTGGTGACGCCATATGGTGAACTAGACGTAGTAATTGACCGTTTCCAAATGGTCGAGGAAATTGCCGCGATCGATCCGGAAATGGCGAAAATTCGTGTGTTACGAGCAACCAATGTTGAACCACTAGCTAAAACCGGTGACTCTGACAAAGCGCAGCTTCTTACTGAATTAACGCTTCAAGTTAACAACGGAAAAGCTCATGGCACTTACAAAGTGGGAAAAAAGCCATAGCGCCAACCTTGACGGGGTTTAGTGTTTTGTTTAGTCGTAATCCTATCCCCGTTCAAGATGTGGCGACAGCTAGTGTTGGAAATATTCAGCCATCCGGAGCACAGGTTTCCACGATTGATTGGACGTCGTCGGATCCTGGTAAGGCCAGAATTATGCAAGATGGAAATGTAGAAGGTAGAGCATCGGGAACGGTGACCATTACTGGGACAGATCATACCACTGGCGTGAAATCGACAGCACAGTTCACGGTGTTATAAAAACAAGGGGCGGCGTTATGCCTCCCTTTTTTTAATTGTGGCCAACATAGTCAAAAATGACTTTACTCGAGCGAGGTTAGAGCATGGAAACAAAATTAATTAAACAGGGCGATCAGATTATCGAGCATAGCCGCGTAGACACGCGTTGCATCGACCCGATTAGAGAGTTTGTGCGTGAGGCGGCAGGGGATCGCAAGTTTGCTGCAGACAACGCACACATTGCGCGGATACCTGAATTTGTGGTTAATGAAATCAACCGAAAGCATGGAATTAATTTGCTTACCTTGCCAAAGGGCGACACAGAAAACCGCGCTAGATTCATGCAAATTTTGCGTAGTGAATACCCACAATTTTTAATTAGAAAAAACGGGTGATCTATGACTCCATTAATGCCTACAAAAATCACTGATTACGCATCATTAAAGCAAGCAATTTTGTCCGTCGTTGATCGTGGTGATGACGAGTTTAAGGCGGCGTTGGACGTTTTTATCATGGATGCCGAAAGTACGATTTACACAGAACTAAGAACGCCAGCTAACGAAGTTAGAGTAACGCATGTAGCCGCCAATGACGGCACTGCAGTTAATATACCCAATGGATTGCTTGAAATTCGTGACGTATATAGAAACGGGTTACCCGTTGGCAGGCTAACTCAAGATGAATACGCATTGGCAACGAGCAAAAAAACGGGGCGTACTGGTTATAGTCGCAGCGGTGGCACGCTGGTTTTTGTTCCCGAGTTAGATGTTAATTCTACAGATGAAGTGACGGTAGTATTTTGGATAGATTGGTCCGTTAAGAAACAAAGCGATAGTGACTCAAACCCTCTTTTAGTTGGTAACCCAGATTTATATTTATCTGGTTGTTTGGTAGAAGCGTTTCTATGGACCAATGACGAGGATAGATCCGCGTTTTATGAGCGAAAGTTCGGAAAAAAAATAGACGCGATTAAAGCGCTAGCCCGAAACGATGATCAAAGCGGTGGAACCTTGCAAATAAGAGGGGCTTATCAGTAATGGGTTCATTATATCAAGGTAGTCAAAACGACACTGTTCTCGATGCTGAATTGAGAGCGAAAAACTACGCAGAACAGGCGCAAAAGGCGTATGAGACTTTCGCTAGTGAGTATCAAGAATACTACGCAAAAATCGGACTTATATATCAAGGTGTTGATGAGGCTAGAGCCGAAATAAAACAATTTAATTTGAGAGTCCAAGCGGCGACAGCTGCAATTGCAAATGACGTGCAAAGGGCTGAACAATCAGCAACGAACGCGGGTACACACGAGTCTAATGCCAATACCTATGCCAGTAACGCAAGGGATTGGTCCGAACATCCCCACGGAACGGAGGTTACCCCCGGTCATTATTCTGCCTTGCATTGGTCGGTCGAATCTAGCTCTAACGCTCAAAGTGCCGCGCAATCAAAGTTAGCAGTGGACCAGGCAAAGACAGAAGTGGAGGCTGATAAAACTAAAGTTCAATCACTAGCTAGTCAAGTGGCTACTGATAAACAGGCGGTAGATGCTGACGCTCAAACGGTTCTGGCGGATAAAAATATTGTTCTTGCTGCCAAAACAGATGTGCTAAATGCAGTATCAACAACATTTGCAGATGGCGGAGTCTGGACACCAAACGCCCAAAAAGAATACCCAGACAAACCAAACCCAGCGCATTCTACGATATGGTTCATCATACTACCAAAAGGCCAAACTTACACATTTACAACCGGTGATTTGAAAAATGATGACCACAATGTTGTTGAGCACGGCTCAAGGCTTTATTACGACGCAGTCACGGATCGTTTTTGGGGTGGTGGTGACGGAAACCTAGAAATTTCTGAAATTGTACTTCCTAGTGGCTCTAAGAGGGGGAACAGCGTATCGATTGGCCTTGCTGATATTGCTAGCAATCTTAGAAACTGGCAAGCATCAAGCGATACAGATAGTCAAAGCATAACGCAATACGCTACATCAAAGGCGGTTTATGATGCCTATCAATACGCAGAAAGCGCAGCAAATACAGCTGGTCAAAAAGCTGATTTAAATGGTAGCACTACGGAACAATTCGAGGTTCCAACTACGCCGGCCACAGATAATAGCTCCGCATCAAAAAAGTATGTTGATGATGGGCGACACCCTAACGAAAACCTGTTAATCAATGGCGACTTTACGGTAGCCCAAACAGGATTTGGCGGAAACATGACATCAGGAGAAATCTATGTCGTCGATGATTGTCAGGTTGTTAATGGCGGCACCTTCTCTCAGGTGCATCTTGCACAGGGTGCTGGCCATCCCAATCCATTAACTAAATACCTAGACTTTCAAATTGGAACAACAGGTTCCGCTTATGGAACTGAATTGTATCGCACCATTGAAAGCGTACCGATTAATGACAGTCCGGTGACGTTGTCATTTTGGGGGTGGAATTATAGCGATGATAGTCAGCCAAAAGACGTTGAGTTTCGAGTGTATGTACTAAAAATCTCAGATAAAAGTATTGTTTGGGGAGGAACGCCTAACACGATCACATTAAACCACTTAGATAGTGATTATTGGGCTGGAGGAGATAAACGTTACACAAGTACGATTGTTGTACCTGACATTCCTGAACTTCAAACAAAAAATGTTCATGATGAATATTACTGTAGGGTAGACCTTCGTTTCCCTGATAATTCAAAAATACAGATAGGTGGACAAAAATTGGAGCGCGGTGACAAGGCTACAGATTTTGTTCCTGATTTACCTCAAGTTAATTTAGCTAAATGTCAGAGGCTTTACGTAGATAACGACGTGTCAGAATTTCTGTTACAGCCTTCTACTAATTCGAATTCGCGCAGGGGCAACCTAAAGTTCCCTGTAACCATGCGAAAAGTTCCAAGCGTTAATGTCAAACAGCAGAGCGGTACTACAGTGACCGCTGATGTTGTCTACAAAGATGGCGCGCGCCTGTTATGCGATACCACTGATACTACCACATGGGTGTTTACAGATGGATATGTCGCTAACGCAAGGTACTAGGGAGTTTGTATGACCATTGAAAACGCTCAATATATTAATCAACTTGATGAATCTCTACCAACGTCAAAGGCGGATGTGGGTGAAGATGATGATCATTTACGGTTAGTAAAAACCGTTCTTAAGTCGTCATTTCCTGAATTTGACACACCGGTGACGCTAACAGAAAAAAACATTAACAAACTACCGACAAAGCTATCCGATCTTACTTCTGAAAAAGGTAACGTTTCAGATGAGAAGAACGAAGGTATTCAAGGCGCTAACGAAAAAAAAGATCAGGTGTTAGCGTATGTTTGGGATGATTTGAGCCTTGAGAAAAATCTAGCATCCGGGGGGTATTACGCGCTTTTTTATGAGGCGGGAGGCGCCTTTACTCTTCCTTCTGAATGGGTGAAGTGTGACGGTACCAATGGAACAGAAGATCTTACTAGTAAAGCAATCGAATTAATCGGCGGTTCTCAAGCTGTAGACTCAATGCCAATCAACTACTTTGCCGGCTTATTCGTAGTGAAATATGTGGGGTAAAAAATGGCAATCGAAGCAACAACGTATATACACGGTTTAAACTCTGCGAATCCATCACCAAGCGATAAAATAGGCGATGCGTTTAGACACATTCAATTAATAAAATCCGCACTAAAAAACACGTTCCCCAACATAGACAAGGCAACCACGATAACCAGTGATGAATTAAACAGGGTTGTCTCTGGTTTGGAGGCGATAGAAACCAGACTTGCCGCGACCAGGAATCAACTAAAAGCTTTAGAGCAAGCAACGCCGAGCCAAGAAAGCGCGCAAGCCTACGCTAAAACCGTCGCTCAAGTGAGTTTGATAAATGGCTTAGTATTGCTTACGAAAAGTGAGGCGAATATTCCGCAGGGTTATGGGCTATTAAATGCCAATGGTAAAGGTTTTATCAATCCGCCGGTTGGTGCGCCTACCACAACAGAAATACAGAGATTTGCTGGAATGGTTAAGGGGCAAGCATGAGCATAAAAGACTTAGTTATTGATCCCGGCGATAATGATTTAGTGTCGGGGCTGGATGATCAGTTAAGGCAATTAAAGGCCACTATAAAACAAGCTTTTCCAAACGTTCAGGGTGAGGTTTCTATTACGTCCGATCAGCTTAATAGCTTAATGAGTGGCATAACGGCAATAAATACGGATTTGGACGCGATAGACGCAGAGATAGCGGCGGCAATAACAAGCGTAACCAATGCGGCTAATCTAATCACTAGTAAAACTCACGCGGATTTTCTTGCGCTTCCAAAATTAACGCGAGGTTTTGTTTTTCCTTACACTGGCGACCCGCTTGCTATCGGTAAAACCTATCTTGTTTGCAACGGTAGGCACGGGACGCCAAAGATTGACGCGACAGACACGCCGTTTACAGCGTTTTTAATGTACGAGGGTGAACATGTTAGTACCAGTTAGAGACATTGCTCAGAATGGATTACAGCTAGATATACCGGACTTTGACTTACCCGCCAACGCTCTCTCAGATGGGGATAACGTCTATGTCAAAGACGGAACGATCCGCAGTATCGAGGGCGAAAGCTACTATTTTAGTATTGCTAACGCCGTAAGCGTCCATAACTGGGCTTTAGGTGACGGCGATAAAACAATCGTTATCACCAAAGAAGCCGTAAACAATAAATTTTACGTTTATGAAAGCCCAACCAGAAACACCGAAGTAACACCGGCGGCGGGAGTGTTAGCAGCAGATTGGCATGTAACCCAACATGGTGAATTTGCCATTTTTTCCGCTGATGGTATGGCACCATTATATCTAGGCCCAACAGATAGCGAGTTAAAGCCTTTGCCGGGATGGGATGCAATCACCGATAGCGGGCAAGCTGGTGGTAATAAAATTGATGCGAAAGCAGGGTTAATTATTTCCTATCAGAATCATTTAGTCGCTTTTCGTGTGCAGCTAGGGCAGAACGCAGCATCACAAAATGTTTTGTGGTCAGCGCCTTTAGCGATAGACACCATTGCAACGGATTGGAATTACGGCGCGGCGGATAGTACGTCCGGGCTAGATATTGCACCGGCAGAACTAGGAGAGGTGATCACCGCAAAGCAAATTGGTCGCTCTGTATTGATTTATCATACACACGGGCTTTCAAAAATGGCGTATATGGGCGCTCCGCAAATCTACAAAATATCGCCTATAGATAACGATCGAGGAATTTTGAATAGCAACGCATTGGCGTCGATGAAAAATGTTCATTTTTGCGTAGACACTGACAAGATATACGCGCATGACGGACAAAGGGCGCTTTATATTGCTGATGGCAAAATACAGCGATGGTTTAGTGAGAGGGTAGGCGATCCTGAATTGGTCCAGGTAGTTACTATTATCGAACGCGATGAGGTGTTGTTTCTCTTTGCCGAGGTTGGTTCTAGCTCGCTCACACATGCGTTAATTTACAATCAAAGGGCAAACGCATGGACTAAGCGCCGCTTGCCTTCCAAATGGGATAAACAGGGCGCAGAACTAGCCGCAACGGTGATAGGTGCAGCAAGAATCAAGATTTTGCCAAACAATGCTGTCACATATGCCAACATTGGGACCACTCACGAAGAGGAAACGCGTTCTTATAGTGACTTGGCAAGAACTACGGTGGAGGACTCCATTGTTTTCCTAACTTCAACCGGTGACATTTTTCGCGCTAACTATGGCGGCGCGTATCGCTCTGATTCAAATTTAACCCCTTATATTATTCAGTCTGCAATCGATCTAGAGTCTCTTTATCAAAGCTCAAAACCGATAAAATCAATTAAGGCGTTGTACCCTCAAATCAAGGGCATTGGTGAGTTAATCATTACTGTAGGTGGTCACAACAGCACACAAGAGGGTGTTTCGTGGGGAAGGCAGCAAACCTTTGTTATCGGTCGAGATAAAAAGGTCGATTTGCGCGGTTCATGGCGATACTTATCAGTAAAAATAGAGCAGCCCCAAAGCGGCTATTTTTGGATTTCTGGATGGGATATTGACGTTATTCTAAAAGGTGGTCGCTAATGGACAAAAGAGAAATATATATATTTGAGCCAATAGCGCGATTAATAGAGCAACCAGAAGATCACGATTTTCAATTGCAGGAGGCATTAGAGAGAATATCGCTATCATTGGGCGGCATTAGTTCAGAACTAGGCGACGATAAAAACGGGATTATCAAGAAAGTTAACGACATCAACGTTACTCTATACAAGCTATCAGCCACCAAACCAGACGCGCCAACAGATGCAGACTTGCATGAATGGTCAAAGAATCCGCCAGAAGCAACGGCTAGTGAGCGCGTGTGGGCTGTTACTGGTCCGGCACAGTCTAGCCAGCAACCTATTCCATCATGGAGCAATCCGGTCCCGTGGAGTGGTCAAAATGGAGTGGGTGCCGACGGAGACGACGGAAACCGATGGGCCTATAAAGAAGACTGGAACTCGAGAACACCAACAACGGCAGAGTTAAACGCGTGGTTTTCTAGTTTGGTTGGTCGTCAAAAAAAGAACGGAGACGTGATTTATCTACGCAACCATACTACCGATCCTATCGATGTTAAGGCGTATTTTGTTCTAAACAGCGCATGGACGCCATATCAAAAAGTCATAGACGGCGATATGTTGGTAGATGGTGGAATTTTAGGCCGTCACATATCCTCACAAACCACGATTAAAGCGGGTTCGGGTTCAGGGGCGGTAATCATTAATGGTGATCATTCTTCCGCAGCTGGTGCGCTGAAAGATTATGTATTTGTTGTTGGTGATGACGATCCAACAAATGCAGTTTTATGGATGAAGGATGACGGTTCAGCTAGGTTCAATGGTGAGGTTGAAGTAGGGAAGTTAATCGGTAGTGTTGGTATGAATGCAAAGCAGTTTCAGCCCATTCCCTACAGCGAATGGGTTTTCCCTGCAAATGATACGAGCTCAAAAAGGCAGCGCCTAATAGAAATTACAGTACCAAATGAGAACTTCAGGCGAACAATGGTTGTTACTCTTGATATTAGCGGGTTTACGTGTGATTCACCGTCAGATATTTACGGCGTTACTGTAGACAGCGTAAAAGATTGGACAAGTTTAAAAGTTATCCCGTCAAACCTAGTATGGACTCCCACAAGTACGCCTTGGAGATTGCCACAATACGAAAACATCTTATCTGTTGAGCCGGGTGCGCAAATTAACGTACGACGCATCGCGTATAATGACGTGAATAAACAAAATTTTTTAGGAGATATTCGTTTAATCTGGAATGTGATTTTAGAGGCTTCAAGTTCAGGAGGGGATCAGGTTGTTTATTTAGGTGCATCAATGTCTAACCCTACAGCTCATGGTCAAGAAATGCGGTTCAGAGCAATTAGAAGCTTTGCAACCGTCATAATGAATAAGTTCGAACAAGACATAGCGTTGAGCTATCCACACTAACGACTTATACTTACTCTACGGGACTGCAAAGCGCAATAACCCAACATTTTAAGGATCATTCTTTAATGTGTTGTGTTGTTGCGCTTTTTTTGTTTACGAGGGCAAGAAATGGCTGGATTTTTGGATAGTACGAAAAATTTTTTAAGTAATTACGGTGATGCGGTATCCGGGTTGGTAAATGCTGGCGCGGGCGCATATAACGCAATTAATCAAGCAAATCAGCACGAAAGAGATCGAGAACAGGCCGCAAACCAATTTGGGCAAAATCTACAGCAACAACGAGAACTATCATTAGCGTCAGGTCAGCAATATAACGCCAGAGGCGGGCAGCAAAGCTATGAAAATACGCTTTGGGGGCCGCAAGAGTTAGCGCTTAGAAATCAATTTAGTATGGCAAACGCCAACATGCAAAACGGACCCTATACAGGGGATCGCTTTGCAACGTGGACGCCATACCAAAAACAAACATTTGGAGAAGCAGTAAACTATTACAGCAATGAGGCACCGGCACAGGCAAATTATTTAACGGATACCGGGCGTGGCATGATCAGTAACTACGGAAACGCGGAAGGGGTTTACAACGGTATCGCTCAAAATGGCGGCGTTGATTCTGGCGTTATTGGCGATATTATGCAAAGCCAGCAGCCCTATATAAACAATCAAATTAATTCCGTTTCTAACCAGGTAAACAGAAACGCGGACCGACAAACAGCAATGACGCGCGAGAATTTAGCGGGGAGTGGTGGTTTATCTGGTACGCGTGGGGCAGTTGCGCAGGGTTTGATTCGTGAAGGTGCTAACAATGCCATTGCAGACGCAACGACGAGCATTAACACCAACGCATACAACAACGCGTTAACTCAAGCAAACCAGAACGTTAATAACCGCATGAGTGCGGCTAATAACCTTGCGTCTTTGGCTAACCGTGGCGTTGGCATGTACGGGCAAGGCGTTGCTATGCGTGGCGATATTTTGAATAGTCGAGCCAATATCGGAAGCGCATCACAAGCAAATGATCAAAACGTACTTAATAATAATTATGCTCGCTGGATGAGTCCTTGGGATATGACCGGGAAATATGCGGCGCTTGTTGGTGGTCGTCAATGGGGCGGCGGTAGAACGCAAAACACATTCCAGAGCACTTATGCAGCATCAAATAATCAGCCATACAACAAAGATACACCGCCACCGGCGCAAACATTCCAAGGTGCGGTAATGCCGTGGACAGCTAGCGGAATGCGAACAATGGCACCGGGTGCGCCTTCTTATGATCCTAATAGAGCAGTGCCGCAAGGCGGAAATATTCCGGGCAATAATCGATGGGCTAGACAGTAGGTGAAGGCATGAGAGACGGAACAGGGGCACAAAGCTCAGGAGCGGATAGTTCATCACATAGCAGTAGCAGTCCAAGCGCGGGGGGCGGCTCAAAAACTGGCGGGCCGGGTAGTAGAAATCACCATACCAACAGCCATGATGATGATCACAGCAATAGCGGCCTACCTACTGGTTTTGGGGGCACTGATAACCTAGACGGAACCAGCACGCCGGGGCGTGGTGAAACACAGAGTAGCCAGAACCACGGCGGCGGGAATTGGGGAAGTGATCCGCGCTTTAATGGTGGACATTCCAGCAATTCTGGGGACAGTTTATTTAATAACTTGGCAGAAACAACGGATTTAACGGATCCTTTTGCTAGCGGCTTAAATGGTAATGCTTTTGGTCACCTTGATGTGGAAAATCCAGAAATACCATTTAACGATAATTTGTTTCGGGACACCGCTGGTCTGGATAGGTACCACACTCAAAATCCTGACGTTATATCAGAAATTCAACGATTAGAAAATGCCGAAAATGCAGAGTCGATGTTGAATTCATTCTTAGGGAGTATAGGTACGATAGGAGGAACTGCTTATGATGCTTTGCATGATTTTTTCTCTCCACCAACTCCGGCAGAACTAGCAGCTAGGGATTACTACAATCAAAACGTTCACAATGCACCGGCTTATGATACGTATGCTTTGGGTGGGCAGGTATTAGGTGTTGGGGCAATGCTTTCACCTGCCAATCCTCTAGTTCAAACTGCGGCGCCCTTTTACAGTATGGTGCCGAATACTGTTGCTAATTTTGCAAATCAGCAATATAGAACCAGCATAGCGGAAGGGTTATATGATCATTCAGCAAACGAAACGCCTAGGAATCGCTATGAGGCAGAGCAACGTCATTCAACAGGTGGTAGGGAAATGTATGCACCTAGAGCGGTTTTTGCTGGCGGCAGTCCAACGGGGCGAGGTTCACAGATTGCCGAAACTAGGCCAATGAATCTAATAAAACCGCGCTCAATGGGGGCGGCTAATTTCTTGGAAGGTACTGACGAACAATCGCCGATAGCGGAACAGATCCCCGCGTCGACATTCGCACCGGTAGAGAGTGCCGATTATGGTTCGATTGCATCATATACGCCAGTTCAGCAAGAGGAATTTACCAGCGGGAATAATCAGTTATTAAATAATAACTTGCTTTCACCGGGTGAATTTAGCACAGCGGCTAACCTATTCAATCCTGGCAAGCGGACCGAAGATCTTTATAAATCATTAAATCAAAACTCTATGCTATGGAAAGGGGGTTACGTATGAATCGCAAAGGGCCAACCGTTAACCCGGCGGATTACAATAGTTTAGGCTCAATTGGTCAAATGTTAGCGGGGATAAGTTCAGCGGTTCAAACTGCATACGGACAAAGACCGGCGGACTATTTACAGGCCGGTTATTTAACGCCGCAAGAACAAAACAATGCTATGTATGATTTGCAGCAAGCGCGGGACCATGATCGAAGTGCGGCGAGAATTAATGAATTCATGACCGGAATTTCTAGCCCTGATCCACAAGAGCAGCAAGCCGCCGCCATGAATCACCCTGATTTGTATAACGTTTATTCTCAGATGAATAACAAGCCTCAAAACACATTCAAAACGGAAAATTACGGCGGGCGATTGTTTCAAAACGAATATGATCCTCAAGGTCAATTAGTTAATAGTCAGGAGTTAACAGGGCCGCAGGCGGAAGCAGTTCAGGCAGAGTATGCAGCAGCACACCAACCAAAAACGGCAGCACCTTGGCACAATGCCGGGGCGGGTACGCTATACAATGAACAAACCGGGGAAATACAAGCGATCCCCGGATATAAGCCGCCGGGACAATTGCAAATCGAGAAGGAAAACGCCAAGAATGCAACCAAGTTAAAAACACAGGGCACAGCGATGTATCAAAACGCAACAGATACATTAAGAGCGATAAATTCTATTAGCGATAAGGAATTAGACGCGGTTACAGGTCTTGAAAGTCGTTTGCCTACTTTCTTTAATACAACTACAAATACAGAGCAGAAATTCAAGCAGTTGGGTTCACGCGCTTTCATGGATAACGTTACAAAAATGCGTGGTATGGGTTCGCTTAGTAACGCGGAGGGCGGGAAGATTTCGGCGGCTTCTTCTGCATTATTTGACGACGAAGGGAATTTAAAAAGCGGGCTTTCAAAAGAATTCGTACAAAATCAATTAAATCAAATGCGTTTATCCTCTATGCGACTAGGTGAAATTGGTCGTTTCTATACCGAACAGGGAAGAGAGCCAACAATAGACGAATATCAAGCGTTAAATGATCGTTTAGTTCAGCAGATACGCGGCGGTAATGGCGGCGGTAATAGCCCGCGCAAAATTGGACGCTTTAGCGTTGTTGAGGTGCAATAATGCCAAAATATAGAATCACCGGTCCAGATGGAAAGACGCTAGAACTAACGGGCGATCATCCACCTACAGAGCAAGAATTAGAGCAAGTTTTTGCGGAATACTCGCAACCGGATAATGGTATGTTAGCTAACGTTTCTGATGTGGCTAGCGCCTTTAATCCACTTCAATCAACGGAAGATATTAACGCGGTAACTAATTATCTAACAAATGGCGGGCAACAACCGGAATACACGCCACCAACACAGGCAGGACAGGAAACAAGCGCCGGGGCGTTTATGGCTTCCGCTCGTCAGCCGGTGCAGGATGTTGTTAACGGTGTTGAAAACTTAGCGGCGTTTGCTTTGCCCGACAAAATGAAGCAAAACATAATGCAGCGTCGAAACATACAGAAATCAGAGGGAGAAAAGAGATCAACGGCTAACCCTATAGCCAGTGGTGCCGGTTATGTTGCCGGTACGCTTCCAATGATGCTAATAAACGGTATCCCCGCAGCCGTGGTAACGGGGGGCGTTATTGGTGCCGGGGAAAATACCAATATAGACGATACAGCTAGCACGCTAACAAATGCGGGCTTGGGAATGGCTTTAGCCGGTGTTGGAGAATACGCCGGTACAAAACTAGCTGAAAACGTACTTCCAACCGTAACCAATAAAATAACTGATACGGTTAACCCGGTTATCAATAGGCTATTTAGATCCCCTGAATCGTCAGCAAACAACGCTTTACGACGCGTTGCCGGTGATACAGACGCAAATCAAATAGCGGACGAATTAGCCGCACTAAGGGGAACCGGGGCAGATGTTACGCTGGCAGACACGCCAACATTTAGAGGTGCCGGGCAAGGTGCCGCCGCTATGCCTGAAAATTCCGCGTATGCGTCAGCATTTGAGCAAAGACAAGCGCAAGCGGGTGATCGTATTCGTGAACTAATCCACGACAGCACAGGGAAAAGCGGGGCCGCATACAATGCCAATGTAAAAGCGATTAACAAGATTCGCTCTGAACAGG
Organism: Vibrio mediterranei; assembly: GCF_013364395.1. Lineage (NCBI taxonomy): Bacteria > Pseudomonadati > Pseudomonadota > Gammaproteobacteria > Vibrionales > Vibrionaceae > Vibrio > Vibrio mediterranei. Next base: position 546,616 of record NZ_JABXGK010000001.1, read on the forward strand.
CAAAACCATATTATGACGCGGTTAAAAATGAACCGGTGCAACTTAGCGAGGGACTATCCTCGACAATGAATACACCGGCGTTTGAAGATGCAGCCAACGAAGCGGTAAAAATGGCTAAAAACGATATGATAAATATTGATTTAGAAAGCCCAACGCAGCCCGTTGTTTTTTGGGACTACGTAAAACGCGCATTAGATGACGATATCGGCGTAGCTCATAGGCAGGGCCGCAATAATTCAGTTAGGCAATTGACCAACATCAAAAAGCAAATTGTTGGAGAGATTGACCAACAATATCCAGCTTACGCAAAGGCGCGATCTATTTGGTCGGAAAGTACCGGCTTGCTAGATGCGGGCGAGGAAGGTAAACAATTCTTGAAAACAGACATTGATAAACTTTCCGATACATTCAGCAATCTAACAGAAGCGGAGCGCGACGAATTCAGGCTAGGAGCGGTGAAAGCGGTAGAAAAAGAGCTTAATAAACTAGTTGAGAATGCAAACGCGGGCCATAGGTTAACCCGGTCCAAAGAAATGCAAAACCGCTTATCACTTTTATTTGATGATCCCGCAGAGGCGCAAGATCTCATAGATAAATTAATGATTGAGAAAGAACTAACCGGCACGTTGCGGAATCTTTATCAAGGCTCACAGACGGCACAGAGAACCGTAGCAAAAGAAAACCTAGAGGAAGGGGCAAACTTTAGCACCGCAGCGGCGGATCTGTTTAGTTTAGATAGTCGCCCGGAATTTAGGGCCGCATTGGGTGAAAAGCTGTTTACGCCACAAAGCCCGGAACAAATAAACAGAATTCTAGGTGATAACGCCTCGCCGGGTGTTGTTGCCAGAGCTTTAGGGAAAGCGGGCAATACTGGCTTAAGCGGGCTTGAGTTTATGCTTAAACGCGGCGCTAGAATGGCCCCAAATGCGCTAGACGATGATCCACTATATAAAGGAGCGGTTACGTTAAATCCCAACTATAGAGAGAGATAGCGGTGTTTTCGGGCATACCGGTTAGCCCGTTGTAGCGTTGTATCGAGTATAGATAGTTGCGCCTATGTGGTACCCACTCTGCATAGGCGCTTTTTCTGCACAACAGATTGAAATTTGTATTTTTAAATGCTTAATCTTGAGCTGCGCTAAAAGTGTTTAGTGGTGTTACATTGGTTTCGCCTCGCTTTAGTCTATCGAGTTTTTTGAACCATTTAGCATAGGCGTCTTTTTGTTCATCTAGATAGTTTTCTCTGTCATAGATTCGCCAGGTACCCTTTAGAGAGTGTCCAATCATTACTTCGCCGATATGCGGATCGGTAAACTTAGATATATTTGTGCGCATAGTTCGGCGCAAGTCATGAATGGACCAGTGACTAATTTCAGGATAGTCATTCAAAACTAGCCATTTGTTAATTTGTTCAGGCCAATCTCCCCAGAATGATTGTACTGGTGGTTCCACACCGCGCTGACTAGTTACTAGATATTTTTTGCTATTAGACACGCCCATCAAAAATTCTATTTTTTCTCTCACCTCTGGAATAATTGGTCTCATGAGTGGCGATTTTGTTTGCTTTCCTGTTTTGTGGTTTTTAGGTGGAACAGTCCAGATCATCTTAAAAAAGTCGAAGTGCTTTTTCTCAGCTAGCCTCAGTTCACTCATTCTACAGCCAAAAAACAGACCTAAGAAAATAAGCGTGTTTTTCTTGTAATGTTGTTTCTGAGTTTGATCAAGGTAAGTGAGAAGCAAGATCAGTTCCTCATCATTAAGCACGCGCTTTGTTTCTCCAGGGCGTACTTGAAAGTCACGCTTCGCGGTGATGCCAACGAGTGGGTTATTTTCTAGTAATCTCCGTCGCACTGCTAACGCATAAGCATTTCTGGCGTTTGGTAATAGGCTAAGTATGACGGTTGGTGATTTGTCTCTTATTGATTCGAATGCATCAAAAAACATTGGCGTGGTAATATCTTTAGCGGGAATGCTGCCAAGTAATGGCAGTAGGTGGTTTTTGAATTGCGCATAAACATTCTCGTGCACTTTAAAGGTGGCTTTTGCTTCTTTTTCGTACCAGAGATCAACTAATTCATTGAGCGTTAATGCGTATGTGTTTTGCTCAACATCGATCTTCTTTTTTACCTTAGGGTTGATACCTTGCTCTAATGCAGCACGAAGCTCGATGTTCTTATCCCTTGCGTTTTTTAGAGACATACTGGGGTAGCGACCTAATGTTACCGCATCTGCTTTACCGTCGAATTGATAGCGCATAAAAAAGCTAACGCTTCCAGTTTTTGATATTCGGCAATACAAGCCATCTCGGTCGGTGAGAGTGAGCTGTTTGCTCTGTGGCTTTCGATGGAGTTTTTTTAAGGTGGAATCACTGAGCATACTAGGTAGTCTTTATACAAAAATTTATACACCAAAGGTTATACCTAATTATGATATTTTACAATTCTGTATTATACTAGATATCTCAAGTATCTGAATAGTATTGAATTAATGCATTTTGGTATGTTTGTTTATTGATGACGAGATATTCATAAGGTAATTATCGGATCTATTTTTAGATTCTTGTCGATTCTTGACAAATTTTATCGCCGAACATTTTCGAAAATTAATACATTTCTCAATAAAAGGTGCAATGGATTGCATTTGTTTGAGTAATTATCGTGACGGGTTGAGTTAAAAATGGCAAAAGCGAAAAGAGCTTATGTATGTAATGACTGTGGGGCTGACTTCCCTCGTTGGCAGGGGCAATGTAATGCATGTGGTAGTTGGAACACCATCAGTGAGGTTCGTTTAGCGGCATCACCTCAAGTCGCTCGTAATGAACGCTTGACCGGTTACGCAGGCAGTTCCACGGAATCTAGCGTCCAAACCTTATCTGAGATTGACTTACAAGAGGTCCCTCGATTTACCAGTGGTTTTAAAGAACTTGACCGTGTACTTGGTGGCGGGGTGGTCCCTGGGGCAGCTATCCTCATTGGTGGTAACCCAGGGGCAGGTAAATCGACACTGCTTTTACAAGCAATGTGCTGGCTATCGTCGCAAATGCCAACCCTTTACGTAACGGGTGAAGAATCCTTGCAGCAGGTTGCCATGCGAGCATCTCGTTTAGGTTTGCCAAAAGAGCACCTAAAAATGCTGTCTGAAACCAACGTTGATCGTATTTGCCAAGTGGCAGAGAAGGAACAACCGAAGCTGATGGTTATTGACTCCATCCAAGTTATGCATGTGGCTGATGTTCAATCGTCGCCAGGCAGTGTGGCTCAGGTAAGAGAGTCGGCAACCGCATTAACTCGATATGCTAAACAGAATAACGTTGCTATCTTCATTGTTGGTCACGTGACTAAAGATGGAACGTTGGCAGGTCCTAAGGTTCTTGAACATATTATTGACTGTTCGGTGTTGCTCGACGGTGGAACGGACAGCCGATTTAGAACGTTACGTAGCCACAAAAACCGTTTTGGTGCGGTCAATGAGCTAGGCGTATTCGCCATGACGGGACAAGGTTTGAAGGAAGTGAGTAACCCTTCGGCGATTTTCCTCTCTCGTGGTGAAGAAGAAACGTCAGGCAGCTCGGTTATGGTGGTGTGGGAAGGTACGCGTCCACTATTGGTTGAGATTCAAGCACTGGTTGATTATAGCCAGCTAGCAAACCCACGCCGAGTTGCAGTTGGCTTAGAGCAAAATCGCTTGTCTTTATTGCTTGCTGTTTTGCATAAACATGGCGGTCTGCAAATGGCTGATCAAGATGTATTTGTGAATGTGGTTGGTGGTGTCAAAGTGACCGAAACCAGTGCTGACCTTGCCTTGGTGATGGCCTTGCTTTCAAGCTTTAGAGACCGTCCACTACCTAAAGATGTCGTCGTGTTTGGTGAAGTTGGGCTGGCGGGTGAAATTCGTCCGGTTCCAAGTGGTCAAGAGCGATTAATGGAAGCGTTTAAGCACGGTTTCAAAAAAGCCATTGTACCAGCGGCAAATATGCCAAAAGGCGGTATTGAAGGTATGCAAATCCACGGAGTTAAGAAGCTATCTGAAGCGATTTCTGCTTTCGATGAACTTTAATGATGGTTTTTGTGAAAAATTAGGTAGAATGTCGCCAACAAAATGTATGATTTTACGAAATGACATCGAAAAATCACGAAGAGCAGCTAAAATTAACTGCGAACTAACAACAGTAGCCAACACGGATGAAGCTAGGTGTAACAAGCATTTAGAGGCAGTTTTGCTCTATTTGGCACCTTAATACGCCGCGAAGGCATAACTTTTTTTTAATACGAATGCACGCAAAGCTATCCGTCTTGACAGATTGTGATATACTCTGCGCGCATTTTATATCCTATTAACAGAGTAAAACGATGACTGATTTATCAAAATACAGAAATATTGGTATTTTCGCGCACGTTGATGCGGGTAAAACCACAACAACTGAGCGTATCCTAAAACTGACTGGCCAAATCCATAAGACTGGTGAAGTTCATGATGGTGAATCAACTACTGACTTCATGGAGCAGGAAGCTGAGCGTGGTATTACTATCCAATCAGCGGCAGTTAGCTGTTTCTGGAACGATCACCGTCTAAACGTTATCGATACTCCTGGACACGTTGACTTTACAGTTGAAGTATATCGTTCTCTGAAAGTACTAGATGGTGGTATCGGTGTATTCTGTGGTTCTGGTGGTGTTGAGCCTCAGTCAGAAACTAACTGGCGCTATGCGAACGAATCAGAAGTATCTCGTATCATCTTCGTTAACAAACTTGACCGTATGGGTGCAGACTTCTTCAACGTAGTTGATCAAGTTAAGAACGTTCTTGCTGCAAACCCACTAGTAATGGTTCTTCCAATCGGTCGTGAAGACGACTTCGTTGGTGTTGTAGACCTACTAAGCCGTAAAGCATACGTATGGGATGACTCTGGTCTTCCAGAAAACTACGAAGTTAAAGACGTTCCAGCTGACATGGTTGATGACGTTGAAGCTTACCGTGAAGAGCTTATCGAAACTGCTGTTGAGCAAGACGATGACCTAATGGAAGCGTACATGGAAGGTGAAGAGCCTTCAATCGAAGACATCAAGCGTTGTATCCGTAAAGGTACTCGTGACCTAGCATTCTTCCCAACATTCTGTGGTTCTGCATTTAAGAACAAGGGTGTTCAGCTAGTTCTTGACGCAGTTGTTGACTACCTACCATCTCCAACTGAAGTAGATCCTCAGCCTCTAACTGATCCAGAAACTGGTGAACCAACTGGCGAAGTTGCAACTGTATCTGCTGATGAGCCACTACGTGCTCTAGCATTTAAGATCATGGACGACCGTTTCGGTGCTCTAACGTTTATCCGTATCTACTCAGGTGTAATGAACAAGGGTGACACAATCCTTAACTCTGCAACTGGTAAAACTGAGCGTATCGGCCGTATGGTTGAGATGCAAGCAGATGAGCGTAACGAACTAACTACTGCACAAGCTGGTGACATCATCGCTGTTGTTGGTATGAAGAACGTTCAAACTGGTCACACTCTATGTGATCCTAAGCACGAGTGTACTCTTGAGCCAATGATCTTCCCTGAACCAGTAATCTCTATTGCTGTTTCTCCTAAGGACAAAGGTTCTACAGAGAAAATGGGTATCGCGATCGGTAAGATGGTTGCAGAAGATCCATCATTCCAGGTTGAGACTGACGAAGATTCAGGTGAAACTATCCTGAAAGGTATGGGTGAACTTCACCTAGACATCAAAGTAGACATCCTGAAGCGTACTTACGGCGTTGAGCTTGAAGTAGGTCAACCACAGGTTGCTTACCGTGAAACTATCACTCAAGCAGTTGAAGATAGCTACACGCACAAGAAACAGTCTGGTGGTTCTGGTCAGTTCGGTAAGATTGACTACCGTATCAAACCAGGTGAGCCAAACTCTGGCTTCACGTTCTCTTCAACAGTTGTTGGTGGTAACGTACCTAAAGAATTCTGGCCTGCAGTTGAGAAAGGTTTCGCATCTATGATGGAAACTGGTGTTCTAGCTGGCTTCCCAACGCTAGACGTTGAAGTTGAACTATACGACGGTGGTTTCCACGCTGTTGACTCGTCTGCAATCGCATTCGAAATCGCAGCGAAAGGTGCATTCCGTCAATCTATGCCAAAAGCTGGTGCTCAACTTCTAGAGCCAATCATGCACGTTGACGTGTTCTCTCCAGAAGACAACGTTGGTGATGTAATCGGTGACCTTAACCGTCGTCGTGGTATGATCAAAGACCAACAAGCTGGTGCTACTGGTGTTCGTATTAAAGCTGACGTTCCTCTATCTGAGATGTTCGGCTACATCGGTCACCTACGTACAATCACTTCTGGTCGTGGTCAGTTCTCTATGGAGTTCTCACACTACAGCGCTTGTCCAGCAAACGTTGCTGAAGAAGTTATTGCTAAAGCAAAAGAAGAGAAGAAGTAATTCGTCTTTTCCTTTGACTGATAAAACCCGCCTTATGGCGGGTTTTTTATTGCCTTTATAACGGCCTGAGTACATAGTCGGTGTCGATAATATCTAAATGAGACATATCGCACTGCTTAAAGTCAGCAACTTCTTGCTGTAGCCATTGAATAAAGATTTTGAGTTTAGGTCGATTGAAGTAATGCTCTGGAGCACATAGGTAATAGGCAAACTTAGGCTTGAGTGCGTAATTGCCGATTCGCACTAGGGTTCCTTCTTTAATGTAGCGATAGGCTAGGCTGTGTTTGATAAGCCCAACGCCTTGAACAGACAGTGCGCCTTCGACAACGAAGTGCGAGCCGTTATATTGTAGCGTTCGATTGCCTACAGGCGCACCGACATGTTGTAGCCACAAGTTCCAATCCATATCCGGCCAAGTATCTTCAATCAGGTCGGCTCGATGCAAATCTTGAACATCATAAATCTGGTGTTGCTGTTGATACAGCGGGTGGCACACAGGGTAGATAATATCTTCCATGAGTAAGTGGCTTTGCACGCCCTCATAGATACCTTCACCATAACGTAGACAAATATCAACGGATTGATCCTGAAAAGAGACCAATTGGTTATTAGGCTCGATCAAAAGCGCAATATCAGGGTTTTGCTGACGAAAGCTTTGTATTCTCGGCACCAACCAGTGCTGAGCAAATGATGGCAATGTCGAGATGGACAAACGATTGGGGTTAGGATCTTGGTTGACACTCTGAACTCCGGTGAATATATGTTCAAAGCCCTTAGCAAGTTCTCTATATAGTTGTTGGCCCTCTGGCGTTAATAACACTTTCCTGTGCTGCCGATAAAACAAATGACAACCTAGGCTCTCTTCCAACTGTCGAATTTGTTGACTTACCGCAGCCGCTGAAACAAACAGACGATTGGCGGCCACTTTAAAGCTGCCTAGTTCAGCCGCTTTATAGAAATAGTAAAGTCCTTGAAGGGGAGGCAGCTTTTCTTTCACTTAAGTTTTCCTTAACTCAAAGTCAAAATAGATCGTTTGTCACATATTGATGTTTTGCATAAAAATTATACAAAACAGAGGAGGATAGGCAATGGATAAAACAATCAACTCCGATCAATATGTACAAGATAGAGCGGTGAAAGGTTTGTTGACTAAGTTAATCTTAACTTACGTCAGGCAATGGCGTCAGAATCAACGTACTAGAAAAGTGTTGTCGGAAATGCCAGCTCATTTGTTAGAAGACATTGGAGTGACTAGAGAACAGGCCAATCGAGAAAGTCGAAGACCATTTTGGCAATACAAATAAAAAAGGCGACTAACGTCGCCTTTATCTAGTATGCATGGGTGTTACTCTTCCCAAACGACCAGCTTATCTTTAGGCCAGCTATGGCCGACTTCATGATACTTCTGTTCAAGCAAATGGCGTTTGATTTTCAGTGTTGGTGTCAGTAACCCGTTCTCAATACTCCATGGTTCCTTAACCATTAATACACCTTTGATTTGCTCATGAGACTCAAGTTCTTGATTCATGCGCTTAACGACACGCTCAGCGGTACGTGCGTAGCGTGCTTTGTCAAAGTTAGGGAAGTCGTGAGGCACAACGAGTAAGATTGGAGCTGGTAAGCCTAAACCGATTAAACACATCATTTCGACACGACTGTATTCCGCCAGCTTTTTCTCAATAGGTACAGGTGCGACAAACTTACCTTTAGCCGTTTTGAAGGTGTCTTTCTTACGACCCTGAATGTTTAGATAACCTTCGTCATCAATAGCGCCGATATCGCCAGTATGTAACCATCCTTCGCTATCAAATGCTTCTTGAGTCGCAATGTCATTTTTGTAGTAGCCCGAGAAGAGACCTTGTCCTCGAACCATGATTTCATCATCCTCAGCAATCTTAAGCTCAATACCTGGGCCTGCGTTACCAACAGTACCTATTTTGTCGGCCCTAAATGGGTAGTTAATGGTACTGTAAGCGAAAGATTCGGTCATGCCCCAGGCTTCAGTAATATTCAGCCCGACGCTGTGATACCAATCTAATAGAGCTGGAGGCACTGGAGCGGAACCACAACCAAGTACTCGTGCTTGGTCAAGTCCTAAGCCGTCTGCCAACTTCTTCTTAATCAATGAATTGACAAACGGTATCTTAAGTAGAATGTTGAGTTTCTTCTGTGGCAGCTTATCTTGAATACGCTGCTGGAACAGAGTCCATAGTCGCGGCACTGAAATAAACAGTGTTGGACGCTGCATCTTCACATCTTCGATAAAGGTGTCTAGTGACTCTGGGAATGCAGTCTGCACGCCTCCTACTACTGATGAACCAAAGATGTACACTCGCTCAGTAATATGAGCTAGCGGTAAATAAGAGAACAGACGATCGTTGGGTTCAATGCCAATATGGTCGATAAGTCTTTGTACCGACCAGCTAAATGCGCCATAGGTCAACATGGCACCCTTTGGTAGCCCCGAGGTACCTGAGGTATAAACCAATGACATTAGCTTGTCGTCATAGTGAACAGGGCGCTCTTCACTTGGCTTGCTATCAGCGATCAATTGATTAAATGTGTGCTGGCAATCTGGCGCGGTATCGTAAGGCAGGGAAATCGTGATTAGATCACCAAGAGACTCAATGACAGAGGTGGTGGCTTTAGCATCATCAAGTTTACCTGCAATCAACACCTTACTTTCACTGTGTGTTAGACAGTATTCAATGGTATCGGCACCAGCGGTTGGGAAAATTGGTACACTGATGTAGTCGCCAAGCATCATCGCTAAGTCGCAAATAAACCACTCTGCGCAGTTTTTGGAAATGAGCGCGACCTTTTCGCCTGGCTGTATGCCAAGACCACGAAGAGCAGAAACAAGACGTAATGCTTTATCTGCTACGTCAGCATAAGTGAATTCGACGAACTCACGATTGATAATTTGTTTTAAGTAAACTTCATTCGGTCTTTCTTGCGCCCACTTTAGGATCATCTCGTTGGGCGGCGGTAGGGTACAACTTGAGAGAGTGCTTTCATTAGGCAGTATCATTCCTGAACTCCGTTTTCGTGTAGAACGATAATTTATAGTTATTGTAATGTTAATGTGTTGTTAACATTACAATACTAGTCACAATGGGTAAGTACCGCAAGATGCTAATGACGGATTATTGTGGGCTCAAGCACATTATTGGAGCAAAAGCTCCAATAATGTGAGTTAAGTGGAATATAAGGATTTAGATTGTCCAATAAGATTTTAATGCCAAGGAATATGTGTGGAATACATAACAAGCTTGATTGCGTCTTGCTGGCAGCGCAATGCGTGCACACAATTGCTATCAATCTTGCCGAGTGCGACCATCTTTTCTAGTTCCAATAATGCATGGATCAAGGACCAAGATTCACTGTAATGACGGTGACTGGTTAGGGCATCAAAAATGTTAGCAACGGTAACAATACGAGCAGCAATAGGAATTTCGGCATGACTTAGTCCGTTTGGGGCACCTGAACCATCTAAATATTCATGATGATATTGGATGATATCTGTTAACAGTGTCATGCTGGTTGGCTGCCGATCGTGGATCTGTTTTGCGAGCTGGTTGACTAAGTTCAGCCCTTGTTGAATTTGTCCTTGCATTGCGACATTGCTATGCCACATTTCTTGCCACGGAGAGCTCTGCTTCGAACTCAATGAAGAGTACTTACCTATGTCGTGTAACTCTGCAAAGTGCACGATATAGTCGATGGTTTCATCATCGAGTTGATACAGTTCAGCCACTTGCAGCGCAATGAGCCTTGCGTACTGACCGACTCGGTAAGCATGATCGAGGCTCTCATCTAGATGTTCGAAATTGGTACTACGAACGGTATAGCCCATATCAGCCATAGCATTGACGTAGCTGCGCTGTTCGTTGACCGCTTTAGCGAGCTCATTGGTACAAGAGGTTAATTGTTCAACCGTAGTATTGTCGAAAAACTGAGGTTGGTTTGCATCTAAAAATAGTAACCCAGTAAAGTGACCATCGTTGAGGACGGGTAAGGTTAATGAGGCCGCATAAGGCTGTTGTAACAACCAACGCGAGTGTTGCGATGAGTTGGTAATGGTTGATGAAAGGTCATTAATGACGCGATGTTTATGCTTGCAGGCCAGTTGCCCAAGCGCGGAGTTAGCGCTAATAGGAGCACTGTATCGAAGCAGGGGCTCTCCTTGTAATGTACTATGTGCAAATGTACTCAACCTAGCATGCTGGGCATCGAAGAGCGCGACAGAGATTCTAACGATTTCGGGAGCATGAAGGCTAATAGCATGATGGGCACGTTTTAATTCATCATTAATAGAGCCTCGGCTCGAACTCCGATGATGGCTCCCAATAGAGCAGTCCTTTCTCATAACTCACCCCCTGTTTGTGTAGGTGTTTTAGCACCTAATCACTGCTTGTCGATATAAAACCCTTTTATTGAATTGAAACAGCAATGAGGGGAAATCCCCTCATTAATTAGTGTATGACTAAGCTGAAAATCTGACGAGAAATATTACCTAAAATCAGAGTGATAATTGATTTAGATTAAACTTACCACGGCTGGTGATAGTAACCCTGCAAAAGCAAAGAACACCACCATCCAAACGATAGGCAGTTTAAACTGCTTCATAAGGAGTGCACCTAAAAGCACCCAAGCAAGATCCATTGCACCAAAAACAGCGCTAACAAAGACAGGCTGGTAGAGGGCAGACAATAACAAACCAACTACGGCGGCGTTTACGCCCACCAATGCACCAGAAATCGCCGGTATTTTAGCGAGCTGCTGCCAGTTTTTTAACACGCCGATAAGGAGCAAAAAGCCAGGAACAAATACACCAAGTGTTGCAACAATCGCTCCCCTTATTGGTGCCGAGGGCATTAGCTCATAACCGATGTAAGTAGCAAAAGTGAACATTGGCCCTGGCACTGCCTGCGCTGCGGCATAACCCGTCAAGAAAGCGTCTTGCGTTAATTGATCGCCCACAATATTTTGTAACAGAGGAAGAACTACGTGACCGCCACCAAATACCAAACTGCCTGCTTGGTAGAAATCGGAGAAAAGTGCTATCGATGACGACCATTGACCTATAAATGGTAGGGCGATAAGAAGTACGACGAAGCTGACTAATGGCAATACAGAGAAAGACAGTTTACTGGAGGTATTTACGATTTCTGTATTTGCGAGATATCGGACGCCTAGAAGAGCAGCTACAACTAAAACCAGAATTTGCGCTACAATACTTTGGAACAAAAGCAGTGTAATGGCAGTAGCGATACAAATAGAAACAGTGAGTTTAGATTTGCAGAAATTCTTATACATACCCCAAGTGGCGTCAGCGACTACTAACACGGCGAGAAGTTTCAGACCGTGCACCACATTCTGAAAGTAACTGGATTCAGTGAGCTGACTGCTCAAGACTGCAAGGGCAAGCATGAGGATTACTGATGGCAGTGTGAAGCCAAGAAATGCCATGATACCACCGCCAATGCCTGCGCGTTGATAACCGACAGCAAAACCGACTTGGCTTGAACCTGGGCCCGGTAGAAATTGGCTTAAAGCAACAATTTGAGCGTACTCTTCATCGCTTAGCCAATTGAGTTTCTCAACAAAGGTATTGCGGAAATAACCTATATGAGCTGCGGGACCACCAAAGCTGACCCATCCTAGAGCGAAAAAGATCTTAAATATAGCAAACAATGACTCATTGCTGTTTGAGTGGTTGTTTGTGGTTTCTTTGCTTAACGTAGACACCTGCGCACCTATCTTATGAAAATAACAATTTCGATTAGCGCCGATGCTACTGACTCATCTATAATGATTCAAATTAATAGATTTGATAGATACTATGAGTGAAACTGGACGAGAGAAGATTGATTGGAAACGCATTGATTTAAATTTGTTGATCGTATTCTTTCACCTTTACCAAACACGCAGTGTGTCTGTAGCGGCTGAGAAGAGCTTTGTCAGTCAGTCAGCAATGAGTCACAGTTTATCTAAGTTACGAACTTTGTGTGGGGACCGACTTTTTGAACGCAAAGGTCATCAAATGGTACCGACAGAGCGAGCTACAGAGCTGTATCCAACGGTAGAACAGATATTAAATCTGGTGCAATTTAACGTGTTACCCACAGAACAATTCTTGGCAAAGAATTATCGCGGAATCTGCAAAATAGGATTAACTGATTACGCGGAGTTTATCTTTGCTCCAACTATTTATGACGCCATAGTGTCACAAGCCCCTGGCGCAAAAGTCAGTTTCATCAATGTTAATCGACACAATTACCGTTCAGTCAGTGAGCAGGAAAACTTAGACATCATCATCGGTAGTATTCCCGATTTAGAGCAGCAGTTTAGTGCGCAAAAGCTCTACACTGAAAAACACGTCTGTATCTATGACAGTAGTTTGGTGAAGGTTGGCGAATTGGATATCGAGACCTTCGCCTCTCTGCCGCATTGCTTAGTCAGTCCGGAGGGTAACTTCACGAGTAACGTCGATAAGCAGCTAGAGTCAATTGGATTATCCCGTGAAGTCACTGCCGTCTCGCGAAACTTTCTGACGATAGGGCGTTTAGTTACTGGTCGTGAGATGTTTGCGATAGTGCCCGAAAAAATGGCCAAGATTAACCTGATTCAAACTAACCTTACATCCGCTCCACCACCAGTGCCCGTGGCTGATTTTGATATCTCTATGATTTGGAAGAAGCAGTCGCACATGAGCGATAAAATTCATTGGCTAAAAGACACCATATATGAAGCCATTTTATCGTCGCTGCATGAAACCACACTTTAGTGGTAAGGATTACACAAGTTTGCGCTGTAACAATTGTTAACGTATCCAAATTAGCAGTTAGTTGCATATGGAGGCTAACTGCTAACAATTCTGTTAAGAAAGTGATCAGACCCACAACCTAAGCAATTTCTAGCGACAATAGATCAAAAATCCCATCTCTCCCCCTTTAATTCTAAAAAATAAATGCTAATTTCTCTGTGTAAACGTTTCCAAATGGAAGCAAAAACCCCTACAAAAAATGAGAATAACAGTTATGAAGAAGCAAATGGTTAAAGGATTAGTGGCCTCTGCAGTAGGTTTAGCTTGTTTCAGTCAAACAGCATTCGCGAAAGACATCACGGTGTGGGCATGGGATCCAAACTTTAATGTGGCCATCATGCAAGAAGCTGCCGAGAAATACGAAGCGAAGCATGAAGATGTAAACATTAAAGTCGTTGATTTTGCGAAAGCGGATATCGAACAGAAGCTGCATACTATGCTAGCGTCTGGAATCACGTCGGCATTGCCTGATGTGGTATTGATTGAAGATTACAATGCTCAGAAATACTTACAGTCATATCCTGGCTCATTTGCTCCTATGACAAATGTCGTTGATTACACTAAGTTTGCTCCGTACAAAGTGAATGTAATGACCGTCGGCGACGAAGTATATGGCCTACCATTTGATACTGGGGTATCAGGCCTTTACTACCGTACTGATATTCTTGAAAAAGCAGGCTTCAGCGCTAAGGACATGGAAAATATTACTTGGGACCGTTTCATTGAAATTGGCAAACAAGTGAAAGAGAAAACTGGCGTTTCCATGCTAGGTAATAATCCATCTGACCTTGGTTTGCTGCGCGTCATGATTCAAGGTGCAGGCAGTTGGTACTTCAACCAAGATGGTAGCTTAAACATTGCAAACAACAAAGCGCTTGAAGAAGGCATTAAGATTTTCCGTGATCTTCATACGACAGAAATCGCGCGTCCTACCATTGGCTGGTCTGAGTGGGTTGGTTCGGTAAATAGCGGCGCTGTTGCTTCTATTACGACTGGTGTTTGGATTACAGCATCAGTGAAAGCTGGTGAAGGTCAAGAAGGTAAATGGGCGGTCGCACCAACACCACGCTTGAATGTAGAAGGAGCAGTGAACAGCTCTAACCTTGGTGGTTCAAGCTGGTATGTATTGAGTGCATCGAAAGAAGCAGATACAGCCATCGACTTCTTAAATCAAACTTTTGGCTCAGACAAAGAGTTCTACAACGAAATTCTTAAGAAGCAAGGTGCAGTAGGTTCTTACTTACCAGCTGGTAACACACAAGCCTACCAATATGAAGATAGCTACTTCAATAACCAAAAGATTTACGCAGACTTCAACAAGTGGGCTGCTGAAATTCCAGCGGTTAACTATGGTATGTACACCTATGAAGTCGATGCTGCGATTGCAGCGCAGATGCCTTCAATCATGCAAGGTGCACCAATCGACAAAGTCTTAGAAAGTGTTGAGCAACAACTGAAATATCAAATTCAATAATCGTTTTTCCTTTGCCCCCATCTCTGCTGCGAGTCAGGGTGGGGGCCTTTTCTTCTCTTTGTTGGTGTCATTATGAGTGAATTAGTCAAGACGATTAAGTCTAACTCCAAAAACAATAAAAATAGCTTTCAGCGTTTTTATGATATTAATGGCTGGGGTTTCGTTTTACCTGCCGTCATATTAGTGTCCTTATTTATGATCTACCCAATAGTGAATTCACTTTGGATGGCCATGCACTCTGGACGTGGTGTTATTATGGAGTTCGTTGGTTTTGGCAACGTAACTCGTTTATTTAACGATCCTGTATTTTTAAAAGCACTCTCGAATACGTTTATTTTCTTGATTATTCAAGTGCCTATTATGATCTTGCTTTCGTTAGCATTATCGTCTTGTTTAAACTCACCAAATCTTAAATTCAGAAGCTTATTCCGCTTAGCGATTTTCCTACCATGTGTTACTTCCTTGGTAGCTTACTCGATTCTATTTAAGAGTATGTTTGCGTATGAAGGTATTGTGAACTCATTCCTTATGTGGACAGGCATTGTAAGCGACCCAATTCCATGGATGGCTGACCCATTTTGGGCCAAAGTAACCATTATTATTGCGATTACGTGGCGCTGGACTGGCTATAACATGATCTTCTTCTTGTCTGCAATGCAGAACATAGATAAGTCAATTTATGAAGCTGCGCGTATTGAAGGTGTGAGTCCTATTAAACAGTTCTTCTTTATTACGGTTCCCTTGCTTAAGCCAGTAATCCTATTTACTACGGTTATGTCGACCATTGGTACATTGCAGTTATTTGATGAGGTGGTGAATATTACCGCTGGTGGTCCTGCGAATGAAACTCTAACGTTATCTATGTATATCTATGACCTGTCATTTAAGTTTGTTCCAAACTTCGGTTATGCAGCAACGGTATCGTACGTCATCGTATTCTTTGCCGCTATTCTAGCAATGCTTCAATTTAGAATTGCGAGGGATAAATAATGAACAATAAAAACAAAGCGATGCGTGGTTTAATGTACGCATTTCTATCAATATTCTCGTTAGTCTCATTATTTCCGTTTTATTGGATGATTGTGTCCAGTACTAACACAACGACTCAGGTTAATACGGGTAAATTCACTTTTGGTGACCAATTACTGATTAACTTAGCTAAATTGAATGAGCAAATTGACCTTTGGCTAATTTTCTACAATACCTCGAAGATTGCCATTATTAGTACGCTGTTTACGCTGCTAATCTCATCCATGGCTGGTTATGGTTTTGAAGTGTATAAGAGCAAGGTTCGTGACCGTGTTTACAGTGCCATGCTGCTGACAATGATGATTCCATTTGCCGCGCTGATGATTCCACTGTTCACACTAATGGCGAAGGCAGGTCTGTTGGATACTCACCTTGCAGTGATGCTACCGACCATTGCTTCAGTATTCATTGTGTTTTATTTCCGCCAATGTACTAAAGCGTTCCCATCAGAACTTATTGATGCGGCGCGAGTTGATGGTGTGAAAGATTGGAAAATCTACCTGTTTGTTTATATGCCCGTGATGAAAACCACGTACGCGGCTGCCTTTATTATCGTCTTTATGACGTCGTGGAATGCCTTTTTATGGCCGTTGATTGTATTGCAATCTGCCGAACTAAAAACAATTAACTTAGTGCTGTCCTCTTTGTCGTCAGCCTACTTCCCTGATTTTGGCATCATTATGGTGGGGACTGTGGTGGCAACCATTCCAACCCTAGCCGTATTCTTTTTGATGCAGAAGCAATTTGTGGCCGGTATGACTGGCTCTGTGAAATAGTGAGATGTTTAGAATGAGAACTTTCGATCAAGTAATTTCCGCTAGAGAGTGGGAAAACCAGCATGTAACGCATCATAACGTTCTGGACGCACATGCGCCGCTTAATGCGTTTCACAGTGAAGTTGCTGCAAAAGAGAACCGACCGTCTGAGAATATGCGCTCGCTAAACGGTGAATGGAAATTTAAGTTGTTCTCTCAACCGGAGCAGGTTGAAGCATCGTGTGTTGAAACTGCGTTTGACGACAGTCAATGGGACGCGATTCAAGTGCCAAGTAACTGGCAACTGCAGGGTTTTGATAAACCTATCTATACCAATGTTAAGTATCCGTTTGCTGATACCCCACCAATCGTGCCGCAGGATAACCCAACAGGGTTGTATCGTGTGTCATTCACACTCGACAGCGTCAAAGCTGATGAGCGCCAAACCGTGACTTTCGATGGTGTGAACTCGGCATTTCATATCTGGTGTAATGGAGTATGGGTTGGTTATTCTCAAGACAGTCGTCTAGCGGCTGAGTTCGACCTGACTGACTTTGTCGTTGAAGGTGAAAACCAATTATCAGTGATGGTTCTTCGTTGGTCTGACGGTTCGTATCTCGAAGATCAAGATATGTGGTGGCTGAGTGGAATTTTCCGTAACGTTACTCTGCGCACTAAGCCAAAAACAGCCATTGCTGATGTACAGGTTAACACTGAGCTTGATGCGTGCTACCGCGATGCAGTGCTAAAAGTCACCACTAAGCTTACTGAGAAGGCCTCACCATTTAGCGTCAATATTGAGCTGTTTGATGAATTGGGCAATAGCATCTTTGGGCGCAAGTCTGCACTATGTGGTCAGCGCATCATCGATGAGAAAGGTCCGTGGCAAGAAGTCGCTGAGCATCAGGTTGCTATTGAAAACCCGAAAAAATGGAGTGCTGAAGAGCCGAATCTTTACCGTCTAGTGGTTTCTCTTAATGACGAAGATGGTCAGTTGGTGGATTGTGAAGCATACAACGTTGGCTTCCGCAGCGTTGAGATCACTGACGGTCAATTGAAGGTGAACGGTAAGGCACTGTTGGTACGCGGGGTTAACCGTCACGAACATCATCCAGAAATGGGTCACACTATGACTCGTGAAGGCATGATTGAAGACATCAAACTGCTTAAACAATACAACTTCAATGCAGTGCGCACTGCACACTATCCGAATGATCCACTTTGGTATGAGTTATGTGACGAATACGGCTTATATCTAGTTGATGAGGCCAACATCGAAACGCACGGTCAGTTCCCAATGTGTCGTCTGTCAGATGATGTCACATGGATGAACGCGTATATGCGTAGAATGACTCGTTTGGTTGAGCGCGATAAAAACCACCCATCCATTATCATTTGGTCTTTAGGCAATGAGTCAGGTATTGGTAACAACCATCATGCAATGTACCAATGGACTAAACTTCGCGATCCATCACGTCCGGTACAATATGAAGGTGGCGGTTCCGATACGGCAGCAACCGATATTATCGTGCCGATGTATGCTCGTGTGGACAGCGATCAGCGTCATCATATCGACCCAACGGTTACTCCAAAACTTGCCATCAAAAAGTGGCTTGGAATGCCGGGCGAAGAGCGTCCGCTTATCCTTTGCGAATACGCACACGCAATGGGGAACAGTTTAGGTAGCTTCGACAAATACTGGGATGTGTTCCGCGAGTACCCACGCTTACAAGGTGGTTTCATTTGGGACTGGGTAGACCAAGGTTTGACTAAGACCGACGAAAATGGCACTCAGTACTGGGCATATGGCGGTGATTTTGGTGATGACATCAATGACCGACAGTTCTGTATCAATGGTCTCATTTTCCCTGACCGCACCGTGCATCCTACTTTGTTTGAAGCGAAAAAGGCGCAACAATTCCATCAAGTCACCCTTCGCTCTACTGAGCCTGTAGTGATTCGAGTACAAAGTGAGTACCTATTTACATCGCCAAGCGATGAGGTATTAAACTGGACTATTACAGAAGATGGTTTTGCCATAGCCCAAGGCTCTACGGAGTTAATTATCTCTCCAGAAGGTCACCTTGATATTCAGTTAGCTGAAGCATTACCAGAAACTAAGTTAGGTAGTGATTACCATCTTAATGTTGAGATTGTAAAAACCTCTGCAACCACATGGTCTGAGGCTGGTCATCTCGTGTCAGCAGAGCAAATTACCTTGCCTGCGAAGTTTGGTCTAGCACCGCAACTAAGTAACGATTCTGGTTTGCCTGATGCAGTAGTGAAAGGTGATACCTTGACGCTGACTGCGGGTGAGCAATCTATTACGTTTGATAGCGCAACAGGGTATCTAACGTCTTGGTTAGTAGCAGGACAAGAGTCGTTACTGCAAGCTCCAAAAGATAACTTCTACCGTGCGCCATTGGATAATGACATCGGCACCAGTGAAGCTGACCGAGTGGATCCAACAACATGGCTAGCTCGTTGGGATGCGGCAGGTCTGCCATCGTTGACGGCCGAATGTATTGGCTTTGACCACTTTGCTCGTGGCAAATACCACCAAGTAGAATCTCGCTACGCTCATACGTTTGAAGGGCAGTTAGTGTTTGAAACACTATGGACTTATCAAGTCTTCAATGATGGTGAAGTCAACGTAGATGTAACGGTCAACGCGGCTAAAGGTCTGCCATCACTGCCTCGAGTCGGTATGGAGTTAGCACTTGCTAACACAATCGATTCAGTTAGCTGGTATGGACGTGGTCCTTTTGAAAACTACAGCGATAGAAAACTGGCGGCGCATATGGGACGTTATCAAGCGTCTATTGAAGAGATGCATACGCCCTATATATTCCCAACTGATTGTGGCCTACGCAGTGATGTTAAACAGAGCCAAATTGGCGCGTTATCGATTACTGGTGAGCACCACCTCTCCGTCAGTCGCTATAGCACTGAAGTGATGAAAGCAGCGAAACATACCAATGAATTGGTGGACAGCGGAAAACTGTTTGTGCGCGTCGATGGCTTCCATATGGGCGTGGGCGGTGATGACTCATGGACACCAAGCGTTCATGAAGAATTCAAGTTGCTTGCTGAACAATATCGCTATCAGTTGACGCTGCGTATGTCAGCGTACGCATAGCGTTTCATCATTCATAGAGATTGAACTTCGCTTGCTAAGGAGACGCTTAGCAAGCGAACAAAAAGAATAAAGGATAGAACATGGCAGATATTAAACTTTCCAATGTAGTGAAGCGCTATGGTGATGCAACCGTTATTCACGGTGTGGATCTTGATATCAAAAAAGGCGAATTCGTTGTTTTTGTCGGTCCATCGGGCTGTGGTAAATCAACGCTACTACGTCTAATTGCTGGTCTCGAAGAGATCACCGATGGTGTTTTAGAAATTGATAACAAAGTGGTGAACCATGTTGACCCGGCTGAGCGTGGAATTGCGATGGTATTCCAATCGTACGCGCTATATCCGCATTTAACGGTTGAGGAGAACATGGGCTTTGGGATGAAGATGAATGGCTTCCCTAAAGACGAAATCAAAACGCGAGTAGACCGCGCAGCAAAAGCCCTACAACTTGATCATCTTATGGATCGCAAACCTAAAGATATGTCAGGTGGTCAGCGTCAGCGTGTGGCGATTGGGCGTGCGATTGTTCGTGATCCAAAAGTATTCTTGTTTGACGAGCCTCTATCAAACCTTGATGCCGAACTGCGTGTAGACATGCGCTTGCAAATTGCCAGTTTGCACCGCGAGCTTGATACCACGATGATCTACGTTACCCACGATCAGGTAGAGGCGATGACCCTAGCTGATAAGATTGTCGTATTACGTGATGGTCAAGTAGAGCAAGTGGGTTCTCCGCTTGAGCTCTACAACAGTCCAGCTAACGAGTTTGTGGCTGGTTTTATCGGTTCGCCAAAGATGAACATGCTACCTGCACACGTTACCAGTGTTGGTGATGATAGCATTACCATTTCATTACCAGATGAGCAGTCTATTAAGGTCAAGGTGGATACGTCTAAAGTAAAAGAAGGCGATAAGGTGAGCTTTGGTCTGCGTCCTGAGCATATTGCTTTGGATAACTCTGGTGAGCAGAAGCTTCATTTCTCAACACAAGCAGTAGAGCGCTTGGGGAACAGCACATACCTGTTTGGTATGGTAGCGGGCTTTGATAACTATCGAGTGCACGTTTCAGGTGACTTTGAAGTTGTTCGTGGTGATGAGTTGGATCTGAGTTTCAATGTAGAAGATTGCCATATCTTCTTAGATTCACTTTGTATTTCGAACATCTAACTAAAATGGGCTAGCAATCGCTAGCCCATTTTTCTATCCGCTACTTTTTATCCGCTACGTCAAGGCGAAGCGTGTCCATACTTTAGAGCGCCAGCGTCGAATCATTACGATACCGCGAACCCACTCATCCATACCAATAGCAATCCAAGCGCCTATTACGCCATAGCCCCAATGAATGCCAAGCAGATAGGCAAACAGAACCGCAATACCCCACATGCTCAAGATTCCCATTTTTACAGGGAACTTGATATCGCCAGCACCTTTGAGTGCGGCGATGAATATTAAGTTGGATACGCGTCCAGACTCGACAAATATTGAACCGCCAATAAGCAGTGCCACCAAAACAACAATTTCGCTATCTTGTGTGAACAGATCAATCAATGGATAACGGAACAGAAACAGCAGTACAACAATACCAGTCGATGCGATTAGGCCCACTAAATAGTATTTTTGAACTCGGCCTAAGATGTCATCGATCCAGCCTTTACCGATAAAGTAGCTGGCCTGAATTTGTCCGGCTTGCCCAAGAGCTAATGCAAAAGCAAACGACACGCGAGTGATGTTCTGTGCGTAAGTGTAAGCGGCAAGGGAAGAGGTTCCCATCTGCACCACAAAATATACGATGGTCATTTGCGCCATGTTGTAAGAGAGAATTTCTCCGGCGTTCATGGCACCGATCTTCATAATCTTTTTGTACAGTGCTTTAGGGATCTCGCGCCATTGGTTAAATGGCAGCTCAATGCGTTTTTTACGAACGACCCAGATCATCAATAAGGTACCGATCACTTGGCTGACTACTGTCGCAGTCGCAACGCCACTAACGCCAAAGACTGGCAACCCAAATGGTTGGTACAGCGCTACATAGTTACCGGCGATATTAATCACCCCAGCGATGAGGTTGATAACCATAGGGGATCGTGAGTAACCATGACTACGTAATATTGTAGTCAGTACTATGCCTATGGTGACATTGAACGTCATGGAGCCGCTGATGATCAGGTATTCGTAACCAAAGGCTGCTACTTGATCTTCAAGACCAAATAGCGCGATAAAATGTTCCGCCCCTAAAAACAGTGACAGACTGAGAACGCCACCGACCACTACCGCTAACAGGATACTGGCAACACCAGTTTGTGCAGACTCGCTGAATTTGGATGCGCCGTTGTATTGAGCGATAAGTATTCCTGTACCACTGCTTACCATCATGGAAACAACAATCAAGAAGAAAGTAATTTGGGTAATAACACCAACAGCGGATACCGCTAAGTCGGAGTACCCACTGAGCATAAACACATCCGTGGTATTAAGTGCGGTTCTTAGCAAAACTTCAATAAAGATTGGCCAAGTCAACGCTACGATATTCATTCGTTTGCTGAGCGCTGAAGCATTTTCAGACATTCGATTACGCCTAATTAAATAGAGGAGCTGATTAAAGGGGCGGCAAGTGTACTCTCAAATAGAGTAAACGCAATACCACTAGTAAAGGTAGGGGATAGTTTGACATATTTCGAACTATTGTAAACGTTCTCATAGAAGATCGAGAATACGTAAGAATTACAGCAGCAAAATTCGGTAAAAAAGGAGACCAAGATCTCGATGTTACACTATGAAACGTTCAGAGAGCTTGTTTTTACATGATGTGTTAACCATTTCAAACAAATTAAACAACTCGTTACAGATGTTGTTACGTTTGTAAATTTTTTTAACTTCCTCACATTAATTGTTCATTTTATCACTATACTCTGGGTTAAACGTTTTCACTTTGAATGCAATTTAGTCAAACAATAACGTTTTTATCCCCTACACAAACACTATAAAATTAACAAATAGGACTTGTTCAATGAAAAAGTTAACTCTTCTAGCTGCGCTATGTGCTGGTATGGGCTTCGGAACTCAAGCAGTTGCAAGCACAACAGTAGGTTTTACTATCTACAAGTACGACGATAACTTCATGTCTGTAGTTCGCCAAGCTATCGAGAAAGAAGCAGGCCAAGACAGCGATACTCGCATCCTGATGAACGATTCTCAGAACAGCCAGTCTATGCAAAATGACCAAGTTGATGTAATGCTTGCTCGTGGCGTTCAAGCGCTTGCTATCAACCTAGTTGACCCTGCAGCGGCACCAACCATCATCCAGAAAGCGAAAATGGATGACGTGCCAATTGTTTTCTATAACAAAGAACCAAGTGCTAAAGCACTAGCAAGCTATGATAAGGCTTACTATGTAGGTACTGACTCTAAAGAGTCAGGCATCATCCAAGGTGACTTAATTGCTCAGCAATGGAAAGCGAATCCATCTTGGGATAAGAACGGCGACGGCGTTCTATCTTATGTTCTTCTTAAAGGCGAACCAGGTCACCCAGATGCAGAAGCACGTACTACGTACTCTGTAAAAACTATCAATGACAACGGCATCAAGACTGAAGAGCTACACATGGATACAGGCATGTGGGATACAGCGATGGCGAAAGATAAGATGGACGCATGGTTGTCTGGCCCTAACGGTAACAAGATTGAAGTGGTTATTGCTAACAACGACGGTATGGCAATGGGCGCAGTAGAAGCTCTGAAAGGTGCGGGTGCTGATATCCCTGTGTTCGGTGTTGATGCTCTAGCGGAAGCACTAGCGCTTATCAAGTCTGGTGAAATGGCGGGTACTGTGCTTAACGATGCAGACTCTCAAGCAAAAGCAACATTTGAATTGGCTCGTAACCTAGCAAATGGCAAAGCGGCAACTGAAGGCACTCAGTGGGAACTGAACAACAAAGTTGTACGTGTTCCTTATGTTGGCGTTGATAAGTCAACTCTAGAATAATCTCGCAAATAAGGGAGAAGTGATAACTTCTCCCTTAATCCCTACCAAGCATATCGATACCAATCATTAAAATTATTGGTATGGGATTGTTTTGTCTGATTTCTACCTAATACCAGATAATTAATAAGTGATGCCATGGAAAATCAACAGCATGAATTTCTGTTAGAAATGACAGGGGTGAGTAAGTCTTTCCCAGGGGTTAAGGCATTAGACAAGGTAAATCTTAAAGTTCGACCACACTCTATTCATGCGTTAATGGGTGAGAATGGGGCGGGTAAGTCGACGTTACTAAAATGCCTATTCGGAATATACGAAAAAGATGAAGGCGATATTGTTTTCCTAGGAGAGCATGTCGATTTTCAATCATCAAAAGAAGCATTGGAATCTGGGGTTTCAATGGTTCACCAAGAATTGAACCAGGTACTTCAATGTACCGTTATGGATAATATTTGGCTTGGCCGCTATCCAAAGAAAGGCCTCTTTGTCGATCACGACAAAATGTACCATGATACCAAAGAGATCTTTAAAGAACTCGACATCAATATCGATCCTAAAGTGAAAGTGAATACCTTATCGGTATCACAAATGCAGATGTTGGAAATCGCTAAAGCGTTCTCTTACGATGCAAAAATCGTGATCATGGACGAGCCAACCTCCTCTCTGACTGAGAAAGAGGTAAACCACCTGTTTACCATCATCAAGAAATTGAAAGATAAAGGGTGCGGCGTTGTTTATATCTCACACAAAATGGAAGAGATCTTTGCCATTTGTGATGACATCACCATTCTCCGTGATGGTCAATGGGTCGATACGCGCCCTCTTGAAGGTCTCACTATGGACTCTATTATCGCCATGATGGTAGGTCGTGAACTGACGCAGCGTTTCCCAGAAAAAAGTAATGTACCTAAAGAAACGATTCTTGAGGTCAAAAATCTCACCGCACTTAACCAACCTTCTATTCAAGATGTTTCATTTGAACTTAAAGCCGGCGAAATCCTAGGGGTTGCAGGTTTGGTGGGTTCAAAACGAACTGACATCGTAGAAACCATTTTTGGTGTTCGAGAGCGCAGCGAAGGCACCATTTTGCTTAACGGCAAAGAGATGCGAAATCGAGATGCGCATGAGGCGATCAACAATGGTTTTGCTTTGGTTACCGAAGAGCGTCGCTCGACCGGTATCTACGGCAATCTTGATATTACCTTTAACTCCTTAGTGGCGAACGTTGAGGAATACAAAACCAAGTCTGGTTTGCTAAGCAATAAGAAAATGAAAAGTGACACTCAATGGGTGATTGATTCAATGAGCGTGAAGACGCCGGGTCATGAAACGGCGATTGGATCACTGTCTGGTGGTAACCAACAAAAGGTCATCATTGGTCGCTGGTTGTTAACGCAACCTGAAATTCTCATGCTTGATGAACCAACTCGTGGTATCGACGTTGGTGCGAAGTTCGAAATCTATCAACTTATTTTAGAGTTAGCGAAGAAGAACAAAGGCATCATCATTATCTCTTCAGAAATGCCGGAACTATTGGGTATCACCGACCGAATTCTTGTGATGAGTAATGGTCGTGCTGCTGGTGTCGTCGAGACGAAGAATACTACTCAGAATGAAATTTTAGAGCTGGCCTCTCGTTACCTCTAGGAAAAATATTATGGACTCAGTAAAAACATTTGCACTAAAGCACCTCAAAGAAGGGGCTATTTATGCGGTTCTTTTTATCTTGTTAGCGGTAATCGTGATTCAAGAGCCGTCTTTCTTAAGTTTACGTAACTTCAGTAACATCCTGACTCAGTCCTCGGTGCGTGTCATTATCGCTCTGGGTGTGGCTGGCTTGATTGTGACTCAGGGTACTGACCTTTCTGCAGGCCGTCAGGTTGGTTTAGCAGCGGTGGTCTCCGCGACGTTACTGCAATCCGTTGATAACGTAAACAAGGTTTTCCCAAGCATTGGTGAAGTGCCAATTGTTGCGGTTATCCTTGTTGTTTGTGCTATCGGTGCAATCATCGGTTTAGTGAACGGTATCATCGTTGCTTACCTCAAAGTAACACCGTTCATCGCTACTCTAGGTACGATGATCATCGTTTATGGTATTAACTCTCTTTACTACGACTCTGTAGGTGCATCACCGATTGCAGGTTTCGATGAGCGCTTTTCTGTGTTCACGCAAGGTTTTATACGGATGGGAGATTTTAGGTTCTCCTACATAACCTTCTACGCCATTATCGCCATCATCTTTATGTGGATTCTATGGAACAAGACGGTCTTTGGTAAAAACATCTTTGCAGTGGGTGGTAACCCGGAAGCTGCGAAAGTATCGGGCGTTAACGTACCAATGACGCTGTTAAAAGTGTACGCGTTGTCTGGTGTATTCTACGCTTTCGGCGGTATGTTAGAAGCAGGCCGTATCGGTAGTGCCACCAACAACTTAGGTTTCCTCTACGAGCTTGATGCCATTGCGGCCTGTGTGGTGGGTGGTGTGTCCTTTGCAGGTGGTGTCGGTAGTATCGCCGGGGTCGTTACCGGTGTTCTTATCTTCACCGTTATCAACTATGGTATGACTTATATTGGTGTGAGTCCGTACTGGCAGTACATCATTAAAGGTTCCATCATTATCTTCGCGGTCGCACTTGACTCAATGAAGTACGCGAACAAGAAGTAACTTCCAATAGGCGTCCATTTCGGGCGCCTTTTTGTTTCCTTTTCACAGCTATTGGTTAAATTTGTGTAATCGTTTAACTTTGGTTTTTGGGTTTAGGGTCCTTAATTAAAGGTGTTCATATCCACTTTTACGCTATCAGTAGCTGTTTTTTATTGAAATTAGTGTAAACGTTTACACTTTTTGCGCTTGATCACAGATCGATCTTGCTGGCTATTGCTACAATTTCCTCAGTTTGAGAATAACGAGCGTATTCGCGTAACAACTCGCTCAATAATCAGAGTTTAACGTAGGAGTGTAATGTGAAAGTACTAGTGACGGGTGGAATGGGCTATATCGGCAGTCATACCTGCGTTCAAATGCTGGAAAGTGGTATCGAGCCTATCATCATCGATAACTTGTGTAATGCGAATCAAGCCGTGCTATCACGCATTGAAGCATTAACGGGTCAAGCACCGACATTTTATCAGGGTGATATTCGCGACGAAGCACTACTTGACCGTATTTTTGAGGAAAATGAAATTCAGTCGGTGATCCATTTTGCTGGTCTCAAGGCTGTGGGTGAGTCTGTTGCCAAACCTATCGAGTACTATGACAACAATGTGAATGGCACATTAGTACTTGCACGTTCAATGAGAAAAGCAGGCGTGAAGAGTATTATCTTCAGCTCTTCTGCCACAGTCTATGGTGATCCAGAAGTAGTACCTATCACCGAAACGTCTCCTGTTGGCAATACGACTAATCCGTATGGCACCAGCAAGTTTATGGTCGAGCGCTGCCTAAGCGATGTATTCACATCGGACGAAGAGTGGAGCATCACCTTACTACGCTACTTCAATCCAGTTGGCGCACATCCCTCGGGCACTATGGGCGAGGATCCAAAAGGTATTCCGAACAACCTAATGCCATTTATTGCTCAAGTAGCTGTTGGTCGCCGTGAAAAGTTAGCGGTGTTTGGTAATGATTACCCAACACCAGACGGTACTGGCGTTCGCGATTATATTCATGTCATGGATTTAGCGGATGGTCACATCGCGGCGTTGAAAGCCGTTGGCCTTAAGTCTGGATTGCATATCTATAACCTTGGTACAGGCAAAGGCAGCAGTGTACTAGAGATGGTGGATGCTTTTGCGAAAGCCTGTGGTAAGCCTATTCCTTATGATTTGCAGCCGCGCCGTCCTGGTGATATCGCAGAGTGCTGGGCAAGTACGGCCAAGGCAGAAGCCGATTTAAACTGGAAAGCAACACGTACATTGCAAGACATGACCGCTGATTCATGGCATTGGCAGTCAAACAATCCTAATGGTTATGACAGCGAATAGACCGCCTTGTTATCCCAATTGATTTTTAGAATTTAACTATTG
Source organism: Vibrio mediterranei (assembly GCF_013364395.1). NCBI lineage: Bacteria > Pseudomonadati > Pseudomonadota > Gammaproteobacteria > Vibrionales > Vibrionaceae > Vibrio > Vibrio mediterranei. The sequence goes on from NZ_JABXGK010000001.1 coordinate 574,277, forward strand.
AGTAAGCATTATGTCGAGCATTGAATTTAACCCAGTAGATCACCCACATCGCCGTTATAACCCTCTCACAGCCCAATGGATCCTAGTATCGCCACACCGTGCTAAGCGCCCTTGGAGTGGTCAGAATGAAGAGGTCTCTCACGTTCAATTACCAACTTACGATGAGAAATGCTTTTTGTGTCCGACCAACGAGCGCATTTCTGGTGATGTAAACCCAGATTACAAAGGCACTTACGTGTTCGGTAACGACTTTGCGGCTTTGATGCCAGATTCTCCGGATGCTCCTGAATCAGACAATCCGTTGTTTAAAACCCAAGGGGTACGCGGTTTAAGTCGCGTTATCTGCTTCTCGCCAGACCACAGTAAAACGCTTCCTGAGCTTAGCCCCCAAGAGCTTCGTTGTGTCGTTGATACTTGGAATGAGCAAATTGAAGAATTGGGCAAAGAATACCTTTGGGTTCAAGCATTTGAAAACAAGGGTGAAGCAATGGGCTGCTCACAGCCGCACCCTCATGGCCAAATTTGGGCGAACAGCTTTCTTCCTAATGAAATTGAGCGAAAAGACCGCTTAATGCGCGAATACTATCAGCAACAAGGCTCAAACCTGCTGGTGGACTATGTCACTGCAGAGATGCAAGACGGTGCCCGTACGGTAGTAGAAACAGAGCACTGGCTTGCAGTGGTCCCATACTGGGCGGCGTGGCCTTTCGAAACTATGTTGCTCCCTAAGACGCACATTCGTCGCATGAGTGAACTTAGTGAAGAACAAAAAGACGATTTAGCGGTAGCAATTAAGAAGCTGACGTCTCGTTACGACAACTTATTTGAGTGTTCATTCCCTTATTCCATGGGTTGGCACTACGCGCCATTCTTTGATGAAGGTGAGAGCACAGAGCATTGGCAGCTGCATGCTATTTTCTACCCACCATTATTGCGCTCTGCAACCATTCGTAAGTTTATGGTGGGCTATGAAATGCTGGCCGAATCACAACGTGATTTAACCGCTGAGCAAGCAGCAGAGCGTCTAAGAGCATTGAGCGACGTTCATTACAAACAACAATAATTTAAGAATTTGATGTTGCTGCGTGCCGAACGCATTAGTTGGTACGCAAACCAACATTAGGTATTGAGAGACGAAAACATGAAAGACCTAATCCAAAACGTAGCGAACTCTTTTGAAAACGTACTTGGCTACAAGCCGACACACGTTATCCAAGCTCCTGGTCGTGTAAACCTGATTGGTGAGCATACCGACTATAACGACGGTTTTGTCCTACCGTGTGCCATTAACTATCAAACGGTAGTAGCGGCCGCTAAGCGTGACGATAATCTCGTCCGCGTTGTGTCAGTGGATTACCAGGATGCCACTGACGAATTTGATATCACTCAAGAGATTACTTTCCAACAAGACAAGATGTGGGCGAACTACATTCGCGGTGTGGTTAAGTTCTTAATGGCTCGCGGTTATCAAATTGGTGGCGCGGACATTTCTGTGTCTGGCAATGTACCGCAAGGCGCAGGTCTGAGCTCTTCTGCGGCACTAGAAGTGGTTATCGGTCAAACATTTAAAACGCTTTATAACTTAGAGATCACGCAAGCTGAAGTCGCACTTAACGGCCAGCAAGCAGAGAATGAATTTGTGGGCTGTAATTGCGGCATCATGGATCAACTTATTTCTGCTGAAGGCAAAGAAAATCACGCATTGTTGATTGACTGTCGTAGCTTAGAGACTCAAGCAGTCTCAATGCCAGAAGATATGGCGGTTGTGATTATTAACTCCAACAAAAAGCGTGGCTTAGTAGACAGTGAATACAACACTCGTCGTGAGCAATGTGAAGAAGCAGCTCGCATTTTTGGTGTGAAAGCGTTGCGTGATGTCACTATTGAGCAATTTAATGATCGTGTCTCTGAGTTGGATGAGATGGTCGCTAAACGTGCTCGTCACGTTATTACTGAAAACGATCGTACGGTTGAGGCGGCAAAAGCACTAAGTACTGGTGATATGAAGCGTATGGGTGAGCTAATGGCACAGTCTCATGCATCGATGCGCGATGATTTTGAAATCACAGTGAAAGAGATAGACACCATTGTTGATATCGTTAAAGCGGTAATCGGCGACCAAGGTGGTGTGCGTATGACTGGCGGTGGTTTCGGTGGTTGTGTGGTTTCTCTTATCCCACCAACGCTTGTAGAAGCAGTTACGACGGCTATTGCAGAGCAATATGAAGCGGCTACAGGTTTGAAAGAGTCGATTTATGTCTGCCAAGCAAAAGATGGCGCAGGAGTTGTCTCACAATGATCACCACAAGCGAGCATTTTAGTACGATTGAAGACGCTATGACCCAATCAGCGTCATTTGATGGACTGCCTGCAAAGGTGATCCACCTTAAAAATGCATCTGGTATGACGGCTTCTTTTATGGATATCGGAGCAACGTGGCTGAGTTGCTCGCTCCCCTTGCCAGGGGAACAACGTGAAGTGTTGTTACGTTCGCCAAATATGGCTGAGCACATGAGGCAAGGGGCTTATTTTGGTTCAGTGGTGGGGAGATACGCCAATCGAATTGATAAAGGGCAATTCGAGATAGGTGGCACGTCGTATCAAGTCACTTGTAATAATGGCGAAAACGCTTTGCATGGGGGTGTAGAGGGTTTTGATAAGCGTCGTTGGAGTATCGACTCGCACACTGAATCAACTCTTGTTATGTCGTTACAGTCGGAAGATGGTGATCAAGGTTTCCCTGGTACGGCTAAGGTTCAAGTTGAATACCAGCTAACTGACGATAATGCGTTGATGATTACTTATCAGGCGTCTTGTGATAAGACAACGCCGATGAACTTGACCAATCATGCGTATTTCAACCTAGCTGGCGAATCTAGCACGGCGAAGAGCACGGATCATAAACTGCAAATGTGTGCTGATGCCTATCTACCTACTAGAGAGGATTTGATCCCTCTTGGTGAGCTAAAACCGGTAGAGGGAACCAGCTTTGACTTCACAGTGCTGAAGCAAGTGGGTCGAGATTTTTTGTCGGAGCAGGACCAAATCACAGCAGGTGGTTACGATCATGCGTTTGTGTTTGACGCCAAGCTCACTGATGGCTGTGCTGTGGTGGCGACATTGGAATCCCCTGAGCAAGATGTCTTGATGGAAGTCCTGACCACCAAGCCTGCAGTGCAATTCTATTCGGGTAATTTCCTTGATGGCACACCTGGCTTAAGCCGCACTTACGATAAACTTGATGGTTTAGCTCTCGAGACCCAGTTCTTCCCTGATGGGCCAAATCGCCCAGAGTGGGGGAGCAGCAATGGTGTACTTGAAGTAGGAGAAAACTACCAACATCAAACCACCTATCGTTTCAAGTTTTAGTGTATTGGTGAAGTAACTTGCCTAGTAAAAAGTGAGCCACTGCTCACTTTTTTTATGCCTTGGTGGAAGAAGCACGAACAATCAGTTCGCCTTCGACTTTTCGTACTTGCGACAGTAACGGCTGTTCTTGGATTTGTGCAAGGATATTATCTACAGCCAGCCGACCCATGTCAGCGTAAGGCAGTTCAATAGAAGAAAGTGCTGGGAAGCTCTCTGAGGCAATTTGTTGGTTGTCATAACCAACAACTGCAATGTCTTTAGGGATTTTTAATTGACGTTCAGCAATCGCTTGGTAACAGCCCATCGCCATATAATCACTACTACAAAATATAGCTTCGGGCGGAATAGCCAAATCCAGTAAACGATTTGTTTGCTCGTAAGCTTCTTTGAGGGACCAGTTGGCCTCTAAGACGTAATCCTCGTTAGGAATAATATCCGCATCAATAAGCGCTTGTCTGTAGCCATCAATACGTTGTGTCGATGCATACATCCAACTCTCTCCAGCTAACATAGCAATTCGTCTGTAGCCTTGATTCGTTAGGTGCTTGATGGCTTTATAAGCTCCGATCATATCTGCTGGTAGGATGGATGGCGTGTTTTGCTGATCGCTCATGGTGCAATTGAGTAAAACCGTCGGTAGGTGAGTTTGTACTCTTTGCGTTGAAAGCTCACGTGTCATGCTCGATGCATAAATAAGTCCCGCATAATCACCGTTATTGATCTCTGTTTCTATTTTATTGGCGAGTATTTCATCGTGATTGTAGCTAAAGGTAATCAGTAGATAGTCGTTGTTCCACGCTTCTTCTCTCGCCGTATTGACTGCGTCTATGAAAGGATCGTAACTGGTTAGCCCATTGACGACCATAGCAATTTTCTTCGATCTTCCTAACGCGTGAGCGACCTTCTTGCTTTGATAGCCCAATTCTTTCGCAGTATCGAGAACTTTGCGCTTCGTTGCTTCTGAGATTTTTACCGTTTGAGAGCCATTGAGAACTAACGACACGGTAGGTTGTGATACGCCCGCTGCTGCAGCAATGTCACTCATAGTGATCTTTTTACTTTTCGTCATCTTGTCTCTGCCAATATTTTTATTAGCTATATATTAGCGAATTGCCTACTTAAATGCACCTTTGAAAGATCACGATCACAGAATGCTTTAATGATCCTCTAGTAGGTGTGACGCATAACACGTATTCATTGCTTTTGTCTTTAATTGAAATTATTAGTAAATATATTAGCTAATATTATTAGTTAAGTTATTAATCTTATTAATTCAAGGTGAGTAAGATGCAAAGATGGTCTGAAGAGAAAGCGTGGCAATGGCAAGAAACCCATGGTTGGTTGCGTGGCTTTAATTATTTACCTCGTACTGCTGTGAACTGGACGGAAATGTGGCAGGCAAACACTTTTGACCCTGAGATCATGGAGCAAGAACTCGAGTGGGCGGCAAGCGTGGGGTATAACACGCTAAGGACCAATCTGCCGTTTATTGTGTGGCAAGTCGATCGTGAAGGTTTACATCAAAGGATTGACCGTTTCCTTGATATTTGTGAGCGAAACAAAATAAAAGTAATGATGACTCCAATGGATGACTGCGGTTTCTCTGGTGACCATCCATATCTTGGAGAGCAGAAGTTACCTGTACCAGAGCTTCACAATAGCCAAGCAGCAGCAAGTCCAGGCCGTAATGTTGTGATGGACAAGTCTCAATGGGGAGAGGTTGAAGCGTATATTCGTGACATTATCTCAACTTACAATACCGATGAACGCATCGTTATTTGGGATTTATACAACGAGCCAACTAACCGAATGATTTTTACCACCTCTGGTGAGCTTGCTTTCGATGAAGAGATGGAGCGTTATAGTCATGAATTGATGGAAAAAGCATTCCAGTGGGCGCGTGAAGAACAACCCGTACAACCTTTGACGGTTGGTGCTTGGCACGCTCCAAGTATTCTTGACCTATCTTTGCCTCTCTATGAACACCCAACAGACCTTAAAGCGATGGAGCTATCTGACATCATCACTTTCCATGCCTATTTGCCTCTTGAACAGTTCAAACAAGCTGTCGAAATCGTTAAACAACATAACCGACCAATGATGTGTACCGAATGGTTAGCGCGTCACGCTGAGTCACATCTTCTTGAACAGCTGCCAGTGTTTCAGGCGGAACAAATCGGTTGCTATCAATGGGGGCTAGTTAAGGGCAAAACACAAACACACTTACCATGGCCTGAGATTAAGCGTAGTGATGAGAACTATGCGCAACGCTGGTTCCATGATCTGCTTGATGATGATGGCACCCCCTATGACCCAAAGGAAGTTCACTTAATTCAATCGCTAGCAATATTGGACTGAGGCTAGTGTTCGCCAGTGGCTTAAAGAAGCAACTGGCTTTACTATAATAATTCTGGATGAGTACACATTATGACTACCCTACAAAACAAACTCTCGAATAAGGAACTGATGTCCTATTTTGGATATGGCGTAGGCCAATGCTTTAGCTTTGGTCTCGTGGGTTCTTTTATCCTCTACTTTTATACTGATATTTTAGGCATTTCTCCCATCGCGGCGAGTACCATATTTCTAATTGCTCGAGTGTGGGATGCGGTGAATGACCCTATCATCGCCGGATACATGGATACCTTAGAGTCTCGCTTTGGTAAATTCAGACCCTATATGTTGTTTACGCCAATACTTATCGTATTGGTGACTATTGCGTCGTTCTACAATATAGATGCCGATACATCTACAAAAGTAATGTACGCCGGTATCACCTATATTCTTTGGGGCACGTTATACACTATTTCGGATGTTCCATTTTGGTCGATGTCTTCTGTTATGACAGATGAACCACAAGAGCGTGCAAAAGCAGCAACATGCGCAATGCTAGGTGTTAATGCGGGTATTGGCGCAACACTGGTGCTATTTCCTAAACTGAGCGCTTACTTTGCTGACGGCCGCGCGGACCAAGGCTATTTACCTGCGGTTATTGTCCTGATGGTGGCAGGTTTGCTGTTCATGTGGAATGGCTTCTATAACACCAAGGAACGAATTTCTACGGCGAGTGAGAAGGTTACACTTAAACAGACATTCCAAGCAGTGCGCAAGAATAAACCGTTGTTTTTTATTCTTGCTGCGTTCTTTATGAATGTGTTCTTTAACTTAGTTAATGGTCTGTATATTTTCTTCTTCACTTACAACATGGGTGATGCTGGACTAGTCTCACTGATCGGTACGATTACTTTAGTCAGTGCGATTGCTTGCTTAGCGACGCCAGTGTTAACGAAGCGCTTTAAGAAACGTGACATTTTTATCACGCTATGTGTATTAGAAATTATTGCACGTGTTGGTTTCTACATGACCGGTTACGATAACCCGACGGTTGTGATGTCATGGTTAGCTGTGATTACCGCTATCTTTATGATGACTAATCCCCTGATTTCAGCAATGATCGCTGACACCGTAGAGTATTCGTACTATCACAGTGGTAAGCGTACAGCGGCGATTACTTTCTCTGGTCAAACGTTTACTGGCAAATTATCTGTAGCGGTTGCTGGTGGGTTAACAGGCCTTATTTTAGCTTCGATAGGGTATGTACCTAATGCAGAGCAGACTGAGACAGCGCTTGATGGCATGTTCTTCTGTATTGCGTTATTGCCTGCACTGGGGGCGCTGATTCGAATCTTTATTATGTCGAAATACACGTTTACGGAAGATCAGCATGCAATACTTCGTGAAAAATTACAGCGTGGTGAGTTTGCTGAAGGTGTTAATGTTGAAACGGTTAACGCACAGCAAGTAACAAACTAACGAGTTGATAAGCAATAAAAAACACGGCAAAAGCCGTGTTTTTTCGTTTATGCATTGGTACCAAATTAGTTCTTACGAGCTACAGATGCTCGCTGTACCAATGTTGGTGAGTAAATCATTGGGTCGGTTTCAACCGATTCACTTTTTGATAATGCCAAAGCGATTTGCGCTGCTTTTTCGGCCATCATTTGAATTGGGTAGCGGATCGTGGTGAGTTTTGGGTGAAGGTATTTGGCAATCAGACCATCATCAAAGCCGATAATAGACATTTGATTTGGCAAGGCATATTGGTTTTCTTCAAGCACTGATAGAGAACCCGCTGCCATATTATCGTTGTAAGCCACCACAGCAGTAATTGGCAGTGATTTCGTTAGTAGATTGGTCATGGCGATTTCGCCGCCATCACTGTCTGGAGAGCCGTATTCAATATAGCTGGCGGACAGCTTTATATTATTGGCTTTGAGGGCATCTCGATAGCCTTCTAGTCGCTGATCTACGTCTTCGATATTGTGTGAAGATGCTACACAAGCAATGTTGGTATGTCCGTTACGAATGAGATGCTCGGTCGCGATATAGGCTCCTTTATAGTTATCTAGCGAGATACAACGGCCAGGGAGTTGGGGGATGTCGCGATTAATGTAGACCAAGCCTTTTACTTCTTCAGCGTATTGAATGAGTTCTTCATCAGACAAGGCTTTGGAATGTATCACCAAGGCATCACAGCGGCTGTTGATGAGCAGTTCAATTGCTTTACGCTCTTCTTCAGCATCGTGATAGCCATTGCCCACTAAGATATGTTTTCCATGTTGGTGTGCAACTTTGTCTACGGCTTTCACCATGGTGCCAAAGAATGGGTCAGACACATCACTCACCAAAACACCTACAGTATTGGTACTTTGACTGACTAAAGCTCTAGCGTTTGCATTTGGGCGGTAGCCTAACTTTTTCATTGCGCTGGTGACGGACTCTATTGATGCCGCGCTTGCTTTTGGGGACTTGTTGATTACCCGGGAAACCGTTGCTACTGAAACGCCAGCTTCCTTTGCTACGTCTTTAATCGTTGCCATTTGAAACCTCTCATTCGATATGACTTCATTAGACTCCTATCGTGTAAATATCGCAATGTAAGTTTCACAAAGTTAGACATTTTGTGATGTGTAACGCCTTGTAGATATTGAACTTGATGCCGATGTAAACGTTTCGCACTTTGAGGGAGTTATATATCGTTCTAGAACAAAAAAAAGCCCCGAGTCGGGGCTTTAAAGATAGGCGCAGGGGGCACCTTTAGGAGCTCGGGTTATGCAACAGCCATTTCTGCTTTTGCTGCACGCATTTTTTTCAAGCTGATACAAACTAGTGCTGTCACAACCGTACCTGCTGCCATACAAACTAGAGCAAGTAGAGGTTTGTTCATTGCGCCAAGTAGAGCCACAACTGGACCACCGTGTGCCACGCTGTTAGTGATACCGAATGAGAACGCCATGACTGCCGCAACCATTGAACCAACGACGTTTGCAGGAATTACTGACATTGGGTCTTGTGCAGCAAATGGGATAGCACCTTCAGAGATACCAACTAGACCCATTGCGCCAGCAGCTTTACCAGCTTCAAGTTCAGACTCTTCGAATAGGTTGAACTTACGGCCTAACACAGTCGCTAGTCCCATACCAAGTGGCGCAACTGGGATAGCACATGCCATCGCACCCATGAATTGAGTTTGACCACTTGCAATCATGCCAACAGAGAATAGGAACGCTACTTTGTTGAATGGACCACCCATATCAAAGCCAGCCATACCACCAAGTACGATACCGAGAAGAATAACGCTACCTGTACTCATGCTGATAAGCATCGCATTTAAGCTGTCCATAAGGCTTGCAATTGGCGCGCCGATAACGAAGATGAACAGTGCTGAGATGAAGAGAGAGCCAGTAATAGGTGCAATCATAATCGGCACAAGTGGTTGAATAAACTTGTGATAGTTACGAGTGACAACCCATTTGACGAAGTAACCGACAAGTAGACCAGCAACGATAGCGCCGATAAAGCCTGTACCTGCCTCAGCACCATAGAATGAACCGTTGTTTGCAATCCAGCCACCAATCAAGCCAGGGGCAAGTCCAGGGCGGTCGGCAATAGCGTAAGCAATATAACCGGATAGAACAGGAATCATTAGAGTGAACGCGACGACACCGACATCAAGTACTTTCTGCCACATGCTGCCTTCAGGGATAGCCATGCCAGCTTCGCTAGGTTGACCACCCACCGCAAGAGCCAAAGCAATCAAGAGACCACCAGTTACAACAAACGGGATCATGTGTGATACGCCGTTCATCAAGTAACGGTATAAGTCAGAACGCTTCGAAGAATTGTCTTCCGATTTGGCTGCTTTGGCATCAGCAACAAATTCAGGCGCCTCAAGCGCTTGGTTGATAACAGCTTTTGCATCGCTGATAGGGGCTTTAACGCCAGTTTCGATCAATTTCTTACCCGCGAAGCGATTCATATCCACTTGCTTGTCTGATGCGACGATGATGGCATCAGCGCGAGCAATTTCATCGGCACTTGGTGAATTTTTTACGCCGATTGAGCCATTAGTTTCTACCTTGATTTGATAACCAAGCTCGGCTGCGCCTTTTTCTAATGCTTCTGCTGCAAGGTAAGTATGTGCGACGCCCGTTGGGCAGCCTGTTACGCCGATAAGAAAGCCTTTGTTTGCTTCCAGCTGATTAGCTGGTGCTTCAGATTTAGCCAGCAGCAACTCTAACGCTTGCTGCTCTGTTTCTGCCTTTAGGAAATTCTCAATAAAACCATCTTCAATTAGTTTGGAAGATAATTCAGCAAGCACTTCAATATGATGATCAGAGCCGCCATCTGGAGAGGCGATCATGAAAAAGAGTTTTGACGGTTGACCATCTTCAGCGCCGTAGTCGATCCCAGATTGGCTCACACCAATCGCAACGGCTGGTTCAACAACCGCCTTACTTTTCGCGTGCGGTAGCGCAACACCATCTTCAAATCCGGTATTGCCAATTTCTTCACGAGCATAGATATCGGTTAGGAATTGTGCTTTATCGCTAATTCTGCCTTGAGCATGGAGCAACTGCGCCATTTCTGCGAATACTTCGTCCTTGCTCGTTGCTTTTAGATTTAGGCAGATCAGTTTTTCATTAATGAGATCCGTAATCATAATGATTGTCCTATTGACCATTGTAGGTGGAGGTTGGACTACACGATTTCTCATTTACAACATACTGACATCCCGGTAGTGGGGTGACCGATTCGCTGAGAAGTGATGTAGTCATTCGATAGGGTAATTATCGGTGGCTTTGGCAAGAAATTTTAGAGCACCATAAAGGCTTTTACTGGATTATTGTACCTATGGAATTTTAATGTGAACTGGCTCAATATTTTATATAACCCATTTTTGGTAAGTGCACAGTGTTAAACTTTTTATTTATCAATTACATATTTATTTGTTTCTAGTTGTTATTATTGTCGTAATTATCATTATGTTAGACTTGGCTAGAGCTTTGTAACCTCCTGAATGTCGCAGAAATGCATGACGCAGCTCACGAAAAGAGCTCATATTTCTATTTGGTCGCTGGAGAAATTCGCCAATGTTCCACAATTTAATTGAAACGTTAATTGCCGAAAGGGAGCATTTCAACCGAATCTGGTTTGCTGCCGATCAGCTCACGCCACCACCGTTTAGCTATCAAGTTAATTTCCCAAGGCTTGAGTTGGTAATTAGTGGAGAGTATGAGAATGAACTTGAAGATCCTGAACAGGGTATATCCTCAATCAAGGTATTATCGGGTGATGCGTTGTACATTCCTCCGAACTGCTGGAACAAACCAAATTGGCAAGGGGACTGCTCAGTATTAAGTTTGCTGTTTGGGAAGCGCCAACTAGGCTTTAGCTTGGTGAGTAAGAGACAGGGTGAAACTGGGTTTTACGATATCCAAAAACACAGTGTGCAAACACGTACGGGTCATGCCATTGACCATATTCTCGAGGCGCTCAATGCGATAGCAAGAGAGCCGAAGAAGTCCCCAATGGATGAGCACTTGCTCATGGCGTTACTTTCCTATAGCCAGTCTATGGTGTCAGAACCATCGGATAACTTACGAAGTGGCGACCTGTACCAGGGTATCTGTATTTACATTCAGGAGAATTTCCACCGCACTATTACTCGCAGTAGTATTGCGAAGAGATTTCATATTAGTCCTAATCACCTATCGAGACTGTTCCGCCAGCAAGGGCACATGACTTTAGCGGACTACATCACATGGGTGAGAATGGAACGCGCGAAGTTTATGCTGAAAAAATACGACTTTAAGCTGCAGGAAGTGGCAACACGCTGTGGCTATCAAGATGTGAATTACTTTTTTAGAGTATTTAAGTCAAGAACAGGGCAAACGCCAAGCGAGTACCGGCAGGTATTATAAGGCATTTGCCCGTTGACCTTTGACCAGCTGATGAATCAATATCGCTTTTATTGCTTCAGGCTCTCTACTGGAGGTCAGCAGTTGACAAAACTCCTCATCCAATAGCGATTTGGTGAGATGAGTAAAACTCACTAATAGCGAGCGCTCCGGAGGAGAGGGGAGTATTAGGGCAATAACCAGAGTAACGGGTCCTAGTTTAGGTGCTTGCCAATCGACAGGGTTCTCACACTTAATGACGGTCAGCGATGCTTTATCTACGTCACTAGTGAGTATGTGTGGTAATGCGATCATTTTACCCGTTGCAGTTGACGAATACTGTTCTCGTTTCAGTAAGTTCTGTGTCATCTCTGCGGAGTTAACTTGGGCTGTCAGATTAGCGACTTGCTCAAGAATGGCGGTTTTATCGTTGCTGCTATCACGAGCAAAATGGTAGTCGATTTCAAATGGTAACCGGAAGGTGCTTAATCCTCTCAATAACGATAGATTGGCGTGTTTATTGGAGCGATGAGCCGTATTCACCAACATAAAGTGTTCAGCAATAAAGTCCATCAAGACCATACAAGCAAGCTCAGCATCTGAGCCTTCAATGTGCAGCTGGCAAAGGTCATCTTGTTTGCCTGCTAGTGAAAGAATACGCAGTGGATGCTCTATATTAGCACTATCCCAGCAGGTTAAATTACGCAGAATCACCACTGAGCGAAACATGTTACTCAGTGTTTTTAATCGATTGATTTTCCATCCAGAAAACCCGTCTTCCGGTAGGACAAAGGTGATTCTACGTTCTATCAAGGTTAACCTCTAACAAGCCCCATGCAACGCTGTATAACCGAATCAACATCAGTCAGAACCTCTTCGATTGTGACGCAGTGTATTTTACTACCCGTAAATCGAGCTCGGTGCTCAACTTCAATATCGGAAGCAATGAGGACAAGATCGGCATTAGCGATATCTTGGGTGCTCAGTTGTCCTTCAATACCCATTGCACCTTGAGTCTCTACTTTGATGCCTATATTTTCTTTTTGAGCCGCTTTTCGAATAGCGTCAGCTGCCATATACGTATGAGCAATACCAGTTGGGCAAGCTGTGACCGCAACCATTTTCATTGTCTATTCTCTATATTATCAACCAGAATAAAGTGAGCGTTAGAGTACTAATTTGTCATTGATTCGTATAGCAAAGAGATCAAATTCTGGATGATTTAAATTGAACCCATATGAGTCATAATGACTTGTATTTTACCTATGTCCATTTGACTTTATTTTAAGCAATTTGGACTCGTGGTGCCCGAAATATGGGGCCTTTGTTACTTGGTATGATTTGTGCAATTACACAAATGTATGTCATTTTAAGTGAGTCGTTATGCTAAATATTACTGATAAAAAGGTTGAAGAGAAGATACCAGCTTGGCTTCGTCTTGGTTTTCGTCCTTTTTTCTTACTCGGAAGCGTTTATGCCATCTTTGCGGTGGTGGCCTGGGTCATCATGTTCCAAAAAGGTCAGCCCGAAGCGTTGCAAGTCCCCGCGTTATGGTGGCATGCCCATGAAATGATATTCGGTTTTGCGATGGCAATCGTGGTCGGTTTTGTCCTAACAGCAGTGCAGACATGGACCGGAGTTAACGGAACTAAGCATTATCGCCTATTATTGCTCGTTACACTGTGGGGGCTAACACGTGTTTTGTTTTGGACACCAGTACCGTTGTGGTTGACGTCTAGTATTGAGTCGTTGTTCATCCTGCTAGCCGCATACGAAGTGGGTTTTAGGGTTTACCAGTCAAAAGGCTGGAAGAACTTGTTTTTTGTGCCTTTGTTTTTGTTAGCTATTTTTGCCAACTTTGCCAGTTATGCCACTGTTAAAGGAATGCCTCCATTTAGTTCAAGTGCGGTATGGGGCGCGATGATCTGGTGGTTCACTATCCTGATCTCAGTAATGGGCGGTAGAGTGATTCCGTTTTTCTCTTCGCGCCGATTCCAGTTTGATAAACCCCAGCCATTAGTTTGGCTGGAGTGGCTAGCGACGCTGCCTCTGATGGGGTTATTTGTGTTGAGTTTCTTCCCGTTATCATTTGCTGTGCTGGGTAAACCGCTTATGTTGATTGCAGGGCTGTTTCAATTAGTGCGTTGGTTGCGTTGGAAGCCTTGGCTGACGCTTTCTGAACCTTTAGTTTGGTCATTAATGCTGACTTATTTATGTCTGCCATTAAGCCTGTTGTACCGAGGAATGCTAAGCGATGCTTTTGCATCACACGCTATGCTGCACTTGTTTGCGGTAGGCGCGTTAGGTGGCGTAGTTTTATCTATGATCAGTCGCGTGACGATGGGGCATACCGGTCGTGCTATCTATAAGGGCCCTAATATGACATGGGCATTTGTCGCTATTATTGTTGCAGCAGTCATTCGTAGTATTGGTGTGGCCGTGTGGCCACAGCACATGTTCCTGATGATTGATATTAGTGCGGGGCTTTGGGCCTTTGCGTTCGGTATGTATGTATACCACTTTGGCAAAATGCTAGTTACTCCAAGAGTGGATGGTCACCCGGGCTAACGTCAATTTAGTGTTCAAATAAAAAAACCAGCCGTGAGGCTGGTTTTTTTGGATTAGGTTAACTTTGACACTTAGTAAGAGTCGTTGTGAACTGCTTGAACAGCTCGACCTGAAGGATCAACACAGTTCTGGAAAGATTCATCCCATTCAAGTGCTTTTGCAGAAGAGCACGCTACCGACGGGCCACCTGGAACACATTGGGCCGCAGATTCGAGTGGGAACAGCTCTTCGAAGATTTCACGGTATGCGTAACCTTCTTTTGTTGTTGGCGTGTTGTATGGGAAGCGGAATGCTGCGGTTTCCATTTGTTGGTCAGTCACTTTCGCTTCAGCCACTTCTTTCAGTGTATCAATCCAGCTGTAACCTACACCGTCAGAGAACTGCTCTTTTTGACGCCATGCGATTGACTCTGGAAGGTAGTGTTCAAAACACTCACGCAGGATGTGTTTTTCCATCTTACCGTTGCCACACATTTTGTCTTCAGGGTTTAAGCGCATTGCTACATCGATAAACTCTTTATCTAAGAAAGGTACACGGCCTTCAACGCCCCATGCTGCAAGTGATTTGTTGGCACGTGCGCAGTCAAACATGTTCAATGCAAGCAGCTTACGAACTGTTTCTTCGTGGAACTCTTTTGCGTTTGGCGCTTTGTGGAAATACAGGTAGCCACCAAAGATCTCGTCTGCCCCTTCACCAGAAAGAACCATTTTAATACCCATTGCTTTGATCTTACGTCCCATTAGGAACATAGGCGTTGAAGCACGGATTGTGGTGACGTCATACGTTTCGATATGGTAGATAACATCGCGAATCGCATCCAAACCTTCTTGAATGGTATAGGTCATCTCGTGGTGAACGGTACCGATTTGGTCAGCCACTTCACGAGCGGCTTTGAGATCTGGAGCACCTTCGAGGCCAACTGCAAATGAGTGAAGTTGAGGCCACCATGCCGCTGACTTTTCATCGTCTTCAATACGCATTGCTGCGAAACGTTTTGCGACAGCAGAAGTGATAGAAGAGTCAAGACCACCTGAAAGTAGTACGCCATAAGGTACATCTGTCATTAGCTGACGCTTAACCGCCGCTTCTAGTGCTTCAGTCAGCTCTTCTTTGCTTGTACTGTTGCCTTGCACTGCTGCGTATTCGTTCCAGTCACGAATATAGTAACGCTGCGGCTCTGCATCTTTAGAGCCATAGTAACTGCCTGGAGGAAATTCGCTAATAGTCTTACAAACAGGAACTAGCGCTTTCATTTCTGACGCAACATAGTAGTTACCGTGTTCGTCATAGCCCTGGTAAAGCGGGATGATACCAATATGGTCACGGCCAACAAGATACTCATCTTTCTCTTCATCATAAAGGACGAAAGCGAAAATGCCGTTTAGCTCTTCTAGTAGGTCTGCACCCATGTCTTGGTATAGCGCTAGAATGACTTCACAATCTGAGTCAGTTTGGAACTCATATTTGCCTTCATAGCGAGCACGAATTTCTTTGTGGTTGTAGATTTCACCATTAACAGCAAGGATGTGTTTTTTATCTTGGCTGTAAAGTGGTTGAGCACCACTATTAAGGCCAACGATAGCCAGGCGCTCATGCGCAAGAATTGCTTTGTCTGAAGCATAGATACCAGACCAATCTGGTCCACGATGACGAAGCTTTTTAGACATCTCTAACGCGACTGGACGTAGAGCGGCTGCATCACTTTTTATGTCTAAAATGCCAAATACTGAACACATACAACTTCCTTTTAGATGAAATTTAACGCTGTTGAGTTCAATTTGCCATCTGCTCAAAAAAAAGCAACCGTGATGAACGAAAAAGATGATAAAAGTGAGGTTTGATTAAATATTTTTTAATTGAATGGCCTTTTTGGTATATGGCATTTAGATATTGGTGCTTTGATGGTCAATTAACCACAAAAAAAGCCGGATTGACCGGCTTTTAATTATGTTTGTAGAGGTTGCTATTTGAGGTTAGGTTGCAGCTGATCGCACACATGGCGTGCGAAACCACTACCTGCTTCGCTGTAGATATTAAATGCCGCATTAACACCCATTTGCTCCAACTCATCCAATTGATCTGGGTAAGCGGCGATAGCAGCAATTTGCCCTTTAAACTGCTTTTGGTGAAGTAGGTCTAACGCAGTTTGATTACCTTGATGGTGGGGCATTGCCAGCAATACCAACTTTACATGAGCTGTGTCGAGAATACGTTCCCAGAAATCAGGGTCGGTGGCATCGCCGGCTATAACATTTCTGCCTTCCTCTCGATGTTGCTTAGCGGCTTCTTCGCGCACTTCAACACCTAGGCTAACTTTTCCATATCGTTGGTAGAGCTCGTCATAAGCACCAGTGCCGATTCGTCCCATGCCAAGAATCAGAACCTGAGCTTCGCCTGGATTGATGAATTGGTCGCGGGTATTGATCTTCTCTGCTGCTTGTTCCTTTAGCCACTTCGCACTGCGCAAGTAAATGCTGTGCCCAATTCGGTTTAGAGGGGCAGAAACGATAAAGGACAACGATACGGCAATGGCTAACGCGACTAAGATGTCACCGGAAATCCAACCCAGTTTGTAAGCCAAGCCACCGACAATGAGACCGAACTCACTGAAGTTAAACAGAGTGAGTGTAGTTAGAAGGCACGTACGGACACGGAATTTAAATGCGTTGATGACCACGAAGTAAAGAATGCCTTTCAGTGGCAGTAACAAGAGGAGCAATGCACCGAGCACAAAACCTTCGATTGTAGGCTGATCAGCAAGACCAATATTGAGGAAAAAGCAGACTAAGAACAGCTCTTTTAAATTGAAAAGTGATTTTGACAGCTCAGAAGCTTTAGAATGTGAAGCTAACAGCATACCCAAGATAAGCGCACCCAAATCCGGCTTCATTCCAACCAATTCAAATAACCCTGCACCCATGACGAGTGCGAAGAAAATGCCACTTAATACGAGCATTTCGCCATGTCCGGCTTTATTTAATAGCTTGAACATGATGGGACGAAGGAGAGGAAGAGCAAATAGTCCGATGGCATACCATTCTGGGAACTTGCCTGTTGATGCTGTTAAAAAGATGACCGCGAAGATATCCTGCATAACCAGGATACCAATGGCGAGAGTGCCATAGGTAGCATTCATCTCACCTTTTTCTTGTAAGGTTTTTACTGCAAATACAGTACTTGAGAAGGAAAGAGCAAAGCCCAACAGAATAAGTTGCTCAACGTCGAGCGTAGCAAGGCTAGAAACACCCAGAATTTTCAAACCAAGTAACAAAACGGCGAACAAAAGTGTCGAAAGCAGATTATGAATGGTTGCGCCGGCCCAAATTTCTTTGGACAACAAAGTTTTAATGTCGAGCTTTAAGCCAATAGTAAACAGTAGAAGTGTCACACCAAGGTCTGCAAGAGTGGTAATGGTATCGGTCGATTCAAAACCAAAGTGATGCAGAATAAACCCAGCAAGTAGAAAACCTACTAAGGGTGGTAGTTGACATTTCAATGCGAGGAAACCCGCGATGAAGGCGACGGTTATAAGGATCAGTTCCATAGTATTTTTTATTATCTGAAGACAAAAAGACCACACCGAAGTGTGGTCACATATTCTACATAATTTATGTAAGGGTTTGTTTGTTATTTCAAAACATTTTCTCAATCTTCGAGTAGTTTTTGTAACAAAACCCCATTTAGCATGGCGCGTTTGATCATAGCGAAGGCACCCATTGTAGGTTGCTTATCGATTTCTGAAGCAACAATTGGTAGCTCTGTGTGGAATGTCGTTAATGACTGGTTTTCGACATTACGACGAATCGCTGGGAAGACAATCTCTTTTGCCATGGTAATGTCACCAGCAATAATGATTTTCTGCGGGTTGAACAGGTTAATAGTGATTGCGATGGCTTTGCCGAGCTGGTTACCCACTCGAACTAAGCTCTGTTTGGCTAACTCGTCGCCATTTAATGCGTGTGAGCAAACATCTTCAATAGTGATGTGCTCTTTTAGAGCAAGTGTTGACTCATACCCTTGTTCAATCAGCTTTTTAACGCGTTTGACAATTGCTGGGTTAGCCGCAACCGTTTCTAAGCAGCCAAAGTTGCCACATTGGCATTGTTCACCTAGCGGATCGATTTGGATGTGACCAATTTCACCCACATTGCGGTTGTGCCCTAAGAACACTTGGCCATTGACGATAATACCAGCACCAGTACCACGGTGAACACTGACCAATATGGAATCTTGGCAGTCGCGGCTTGCGCCAAAGTAATGTTCTGCCAGAGCTAAACCACGAATATCGTTACCTACAAAACACTCTACTTTGAATTGAGCACGAACTAAGTCAGCGAGCTCGAGTTTGTCGATGTCGGTATTTGGCATGTATTCAACAACACCCGTAGTCGGGTTAACCAGCCCAGGTAGGGTAATGCCAATAGCAATAAGCTGTTCGATTTTAGGGCTGTGTTCTTTTAGAAATTCGCGAAGCGATGTCACCAAGCCTTCGCTAAGTTCACTTTGATTGGTGTAGTAAAAATCATTATGGGAGAAGGCCATTTCACGGCCACCCAAATCGTAAAGAGAGAACTGCACATAATCTCGACCGAGACGTACAGCGACAGAGTGGAAAGGCTCCACAGCTGTCGTTAGAGAGATGGCTCTGCGTCCACCTGTTGAGGCTTGTTGAGCGACCTCTTTGATAAGGCCGCGCTCCAATAATTGGCGGGTAATTTTGGTAACGCTTGCAGGTGCCAGCTGGCTAACATCAGCAACTTGAATGCGAGAAATAGGCCCTTGTTGGTCTATTAAACGGTAAACCGCTGCACTGTTAAGTTGTTTTACTAAATCTACGTTACCTATTTGTCCGCCATTCATGCTCAATTTTGCTCGTATTGTCCGTTAACAATTGTGCCTTGGACATTATAATCTCTATCGAATACGGTCAAGTTAGCAATCATGCCTTTCTTAATGCGGCCAAGCTTGTCTTCTAAACCCATTGCTTTAGCAGGGTAAAGCGTCGCCATTCGTAGAGCTTCGTCCAAAGCGATACCAGCGTGTTCAACTGTGTTCTGAACCGCCTCAATCATTGTAAGTGCGCTGCCACCTAGTGTGCCGTTTTCATCCACGCACTTACCATCCTTGTAATATACTTTCTTACCGACAAAAATAAAGTAATCCATGTCAGCACCCGCTGGAGCTGTGGCGTCCGTCACTAATACTAACTTTTCACCTTTCACTTTATGCGCGATGCGAATGTTCGCATAGTCAACATGGAAACCATCGGCAATCACACCGGCGTAGACATCTGGCGTATCGTAAATAGCACCAACAACGCCCGGCTCACGACCTGTCATTGGCGTCATCGCATTAAATAAATGCGTTGCGAATGTAATGCCAGATTCAAAACCTTTACGGGCTTCTTCGTAAGTGGCATTAGTGTGGCCAATTGAGACCACAATACCTGCTTTACGTAGCTTTTCGATATGCTCTGGTGCGTTTTGTTCCGGAGCTAAGGTCACTTTTGCGACGAGGTCGCGGTTTTCACAGATAAGGTCGATCATTGCATCGTCAGATTGACGAATGAAGTCAGGGCTATGAATGCCTTTTTTCGCAACGTTTAGGTAAGGACCTTCTAGGTGTAGGCCAAGAGAGTGGTTTTGGTACTGGCTGTGGTATTCGCGAGCTGCGGTCAATGCTTGGCGCATATTGTCATCAGATGAAGTAATCAGCGTAGGTAAGAAGCTAGTACAGCCTGACTTAAGGTTAGCTCTATGCATGGTATGGATAGTGTCGGCGGTAATTTCGTCATTGAACATTACACCGCCACAGCCGTTTAGCTGCAAATCAATAAAACCCGGGCTTAGGTTTGCGCCGTTTAAATCCACGCACTTAATGTCACTTGGAAGCTCTGCATTAGGCAGAACCGACTCGATTTGGTCACCATTGATTAGCACCGCATGATTGGTGAGAACGTCACTACCCGTGAAGATCTTACAGTTAGTTAATGCATACATAGTTAGCGAATCCTTGTGTTGTATTCTCTTTAGCTCATTGCGGTTATCGAAACAGTGAAGATTCGACTTAGTTTTCTGCTTGTAGCAATGAGACGGATTTAGTAGTCAGCAAGTTTTAATTAGATAAAACAGTCAAAGTAACTTAATGATAATGAGGGAGTTATTGTTATTTTATGTGTAGTCATTACATTGGAAAAGTTGATTCCAATCGCAAAATAATCGCTACTTAGTGCAACTCTCTCAGGCAAAATCCTACTTAGATTTTGCTATTTTTTCGTATGATAAAATAAGTTTTATGATCTAGCTAGCAAAAAGCCTCTATTTTGGCAAAAACTGGTGATTATGATCACAAATGGTGAGGTTTTAATTTGCGGAGCAAAATTAATTTCATAAACTGAATAGGACTAAATTGAACGGCTAAAATAAGTCGTCCAACAAAATTCAAATCCTATAGGGGGAACTTAAGGTGAATATGCTAGGATATGCACAGAAGCTAGGTAAAGCGTTAATGCTACCTATCGCAACGCTTCCGATTGCGGCGCTTCTACTACGTTTGGGTCAAGGCGACCTTTTAGACATTCCATTTATGGCGCAAGCTGGTGGAGCGATTTTCGGTCAACTGCCTCTGCTATTCGGTCTAGGTATTGCGATTGGTCTTTCTAAAGACGGTAACGGTGCAGCAGGTCTTGCTGGTGCAGTTGCTTACTTCGTTCTAACTGCGACAGCAACAACAATCAACGCTGACGTTAACATGTCATTCTTCGGTGGTATCTTCGCAGGTATCATTGCAGGTCACTCTTACAACGCATTCCATGCGACTCGTCTTCCAGAATGGTTGGCATTCTTCGCAGGTAAGCGTCTAGTTCCTATCATGGCTGGTCTATTTGCTCTAGTAGCAGGTGCGATCTCAGGTGTGGTTTGGCCTAGCATCCAAGGTGGTCTTGACGCTCTAGCACACGCAGTATCAACTTCTGGCGCAATTGGTCAGTTCGTTTATGGTACGCTTAACCGTGCACTTATCCCTGTAGGTCTTCACCACGTTCTTAACTCATACTTCTGGTTCGGTATGGGTACGTGTCAAGAAGTTCTAGTTACTGGCGCTCAAGCTGCTGGTCAAGCGCTTCCTTCTCTACAGCAGCTTTGTGTAGACCCAGCTCTTGCTAAGACTCTAGTAGCTGGTCAAGCTCATACATTCGAGTTTGCTAACTCTGTAACTCCTGAAATCACAGCAACAGTTAAAGAAGTTACTGAAACAGTGAAAACTGGTGACCTACACCGCTTCTTCGGCGGCGATAAGAGCGCTGGTGTATTCATGAACGGCTTCTTCCCTGTAATGATGTTTGGTCTACCAGGTGCAGCACTAGCAATGTACCTAGCAGCACCTGCTGAGAAACGCAGCCAAGTTGGTGGTGCACTATTCTCTGTAGCATTCTGTTCATTCCTAACTGGTATCACAGAGCCACTAGAGTTCATGTTTGTATTCCTAGCACCTGCACTATATGCAATGCACGCAGTATTTACTGGTCTAGCTCTAGTTGTTGCTAACATGTTTGGTACGCTACACGGCTTCGGCTTCTCTGCTGGTCTAATCGACTTCGTATTGAACTGGGGTCTAGCTACGAAACCATTCACACTACTACTAATCGGTCTAGGCTTCGGTGCTCTATACTTCTTCACATTCAGCTTCGCAATCCGCGCTTTCAACCTGAAGTCGCCTGGTCGTGAAGACGATGATGTAGAAGTAGAAGTTGACGGTGACGTGAAAAACGGTGACCTAGCTCGCCAATACCTAAAAGCCCTAGGTGGTCACGATAACCTAACTTCAATCGATGCTTGTATCACACGTCTACGTCTAACGCTTAAAGACCGCTCTGTTGCTGACGAAGCTGTACTTAAAAAGCTAGGTGCGAAAGGTGTAGTGAAACTAGGTGAAAATAACCTACAAGTTATCCTAGGCCCTCTAGCTGAAATCATTGCCGGTGAAATGAAGTCTATCGGTGCTGGTGAAGACTTATCAGAAGTAAAACTTCCATAGTCTAGCTACTCATTGATTTCCATAGTAAAGCCTCTCATTTGAGAGGCTTTTTTTATGCCTCTTTTCTTCTGCTTTTTCACCGTTCAAGTTTCAGTACTAAAATAATCTTGTGAAAATGCGAGTTCTTGTTGAGGTTTCGCAAGGAATTGTGGATCATTAGCGTTTATATATCTGACAATACTTAAAACATAGAGGTGTTATAGATGAGTGAAGCTGAGGCTCGTCCATCGAACTTTATTCGCCAAATCATTGATAAAGATTTAGCGGATGGCAAGCATACTAGCGTGCATACTCGTTTTCCGCCGGAGCCAAATGGTTACCTGCATATCGGTCACGCAAAATCTATTTGTTTAAACTTCGGTATTGCTCAGGACTATCAGGGACAATGTAATCTTCGTTTTGATGATACAAACCCTGAAAAAGAAGACGTTGAATACGTTGAGTCGATTAAGAATGATGTAAGCTGGTTAGGCTTTGAGTGGTCTGGTGACGTGTGTTATTCATCAAACTACTTCGAAAAGCTTTACGAGTATGCGGTTGAATTGATTAATAAAGGCTTAGCGTATGTTGACGAGCTAAGTCCAGAGCAGATCCGCGAGTATCGAGGAACGCTTACCGCACCTGGTAAACCAAGCCCATATCGTGATCGTTCAGTTGAAGAGAACTTAGCGCTATTCGAAAAAATGCGTGATGGCGGCTTCGAAGAGGGTACAGCTTGTCTTCGTGCCAAGATCGACATGAGTTCATCATTTATGGTTATGCGCGATCCTGTGCTTTATCGTGTTCGTTTCGCTCACCACCATCAAACAGGTGACAAGTGGTGCATTTATCCGATGTATGACTTCACTCACTGTATTTCAGATGCGCTTGAGGGCATTACCCACTCGCTATGTACGTTAGAGTTCCAAGATAACCGTCGCTTGTACGACTGGGTTCTTGAAAACATCACTATTGATTGCCAACCGCATCAGTATGAGTTCAGTCGTCTGAACTTGGAATACACAGTGATGTCAAAGCGTAAGCTTAACCAACTGGTGACTGAGAAACTGGTTAACGGCTGGGATGACCCGCGTATGCCAACGATTTCTGGTTTGCGTCGTCGTGGATTTACGCCTGCTTCAATTCGTGAATTCTGCAAACGTATCGGTGTGACAAAACAAGAGAACATGATCGAGTTTGGTTCTCTAGAGTCATGCGTTCGCGATGATTTGAATGAGAACGCTCCTCGTGCAATGGCTGTTTTAGATCCTGTGAAAATTGTGATCGAAAACTACCAAGGTGAAGGTGAAACCTTATCAATTGCAAATCACCCGAATAAACCAGAAATGGGTACACGTGAAGTACCATTTACTCGTGAAGTTTGGATTGAACGTGAAGATTTCCGCGAAGAAGCCAACAAGAAGTATAAGCGTCTTGTTTTAGGTAAAGAAGTTCGTTTACGTGGTGCTTATGTGATCAAAGCAGAGCGCATTGAGAAAGACGAAGCTGGCAATATTACTACGATTTTCTGTAGTTACGATGCTGATACGCTAGGTAAAAATCCAGCTGACGGTCGTAAAGTGAAAGGCGTTATTCACTGGGTATCAGCGGATAAAGGTCTACCTGCTGAGATTCGCCTGTATGATCGCTTGTTTACTGTTGCTAACCCTGCGGCGGCGGATAACTTTGCTGAAACCATCAATCCAGAGTCTCTAGTTGTGTCAAAGGGCTTTGTAGAGCCAAGTTTGGCAGCAGCAGATGCTTCTCAAGGTTACCAATTTGAGCGTATGGGTTACTTCTGTGCGGACATCAAAGACTCTAGTGCTGAATCTTTGGTTTTCAACCGTACCGTTGGTCTACGTGACACTTGGGCTAAGGTCGAAGCAAAATAATCACTTTAAGCCTCTCTTTTCTGAGAGGGGCTTTAGATACTAAAAAACCAGCCACAATGGCTGGTTTTTTTAATTCTACCCATTTAGCGTGTTAACGAGGTTCGTGCGCTTTAGGGTTATCTTTGCATGCACCACCAATGCACTTACCATAGAGGTAAAGGCTGTGGTTGGTGAGTTCGATATTATAACGAGCTGCAATCTCTTTTTGACGAGTTTCAATCACATCGTCAGAGAACTCGATAACCTCACCACAATCTAGGCACACAAGGTGATCATGATGGTGCTGAGTAGAAAGCTCAAATACCGATTTACCACCTTCGAAGTGATGGCGTGTAACAATACCCGCATCATCAAATTGGTTTAGAACACGGTAAACCGTAGCTAAACCGATCTCTTCTCCAAGGTCGATGAGCTTCTTGTACAGATCTTCTGCACTGATATGTTGGTACTCTGGCTTCTGCAGTACTTCTAAAATTTTTAGTCGCGGCAGCGTGACTTTCAGTCCCGCGTCTTTAAGTGCCTTATTGTTGTCTGACATAAACTTTCCTGTAATGATCTGCAGCAATAAACAGATTTCAGTAATCTATTCATTATAGGGTACTACAGCGTAACAATAAACCTCGAACTTCAAAGGGTTACTAAGTATTAACATAGAAGGCGAACAATGTCACTTTACAAACACGTCTGACCAGTTACAATTCGTTTACATATGAAGTTGGATTGCGAGTTATGGATAAACGATTAGCGAAAATTTATAAACCCAAATACGTGAAGTTTGCATTGAACATCTGGCCACCTTTTTGGGGAGCCGGGATAAAAATCACTGAGATCAGTGAGGATTTTCGTTCAGTTAAAGTGCGGTTAAAACTGAAGTGGTGGAACAAAAATGCCAATCGTTCCCAGTTTGGCGGCAGTATTTTCGCTATGACTGATCCTATCTATTCGTTGATGTTGATGGGAATTCTTCGCGAGCAATATTATGTTTGGGATAAAGAAGCCAGTATCGATTTTATCAAGCCAGGTTTTTCTGACTTAAATGCTGAGTTTGTGGTGAGCCAAGATATGTTGGACGGCATTCTACACAGTACGGCAACAGGGGATAAGTGCTTTCCAGAGTTTGTCACCCACATTCACAACCAGCATGGTGAGGTCGTCGCCACCATTCAACGTAAACTTTATATCCGTAAGAAGCCTAAATACCGCGCAGAAACAGAAAATGATACTACGTCGGTGCAAGCTTAGTTTTTGCCAGTAGTACACAACACGGTTATGGTTTGGTTTATTATTAACTGAATTAATGATGTAGTGAGGTGTCAGTGAAGCGTTTAGTCATTTTAGGTTTAACAGTGCTCTTTAGCGGCACTGTACTTTCAGAAACCTTAACACCTGAAATTTTGAGACAGCTCAACGACGATCTTGCTCATATTAAATTTAAGCAAGTTGACCCTAAAATCACAATCTCTGATATGCATCTTGCGCTCAATGATGGGATTTTGTTTAGAACGACCACATATCGATATGCGGGAGACCCTGAAACAGAATCAATGACTACCTGGATGCTAGAGGCGATGACTCAGCAAGTCTGTCAGCAACTGATGCCTATACTTAATGGACGGTTTAGTAATGTTAGCCAAATTGCTGCAACAGAGTCGATTGAGTTTGAAACAGGCCAAATTGCTTCAAAAACCCGAATTTGTAGTACTTCTGATACACAATCAAAATAAAAAAACCTCCGAAATGGAGGTTTTTTTGCATTCACTTTGGCGAGTGAATTAATCTTCTAGCTCAGCTAAGCACATTTCTTCATAAAGTTGCTTAGTCCAGTTAGATACGCGCTCATCAGTTAGTTCTGGCTGGCGGTCTTCGTCGATACACAGGCCAACGAATTGTGACTCATCGCCTTCAACAAGTGCTTTAGAAGCTTCAAACTCGTACCCTTCAGTTGGTGTGTAACCAATGATAGTACCGCCTTTTGCTTCAACGATGTCACGTACTGTACCCATAGCATCACAGAAGTACTCTGCGTAGTCTTCTTGGTCACCACAGCCAAAGATAGCAACAAGCTTAGTTGAGAAGTCAATGCCTTCTAGCTCTGGGAAGAAATCATCCCAATCTGCTTGAGCTTCGCCGTAATACCAAGTTGGGATACCTAAAAGCAGTAAATCGAAGTTGTCGATATCTTCTTTGCTGCTTTTTGCAATGTCTTGAACGTGAACGAGCTGTTTACCCAATTGTTTTTGGATCATCTTTGCAATAGCTTCTGTGTTGCCAGTATCGCTACCAAAGAATAGACCTACACTTGCCATAGATTCAGTACCTTTTCATTGTCTGTGTTGGATTAAGGAACCGGAACGTTAGCCGAGTCCTGTGCCTTCCCAGCTGAGCTGAATAATGCCTTTTGCGACAAAACCTGCACACCCTAAGAACAGCACAAGCCATACAATACGTCGACCAAAAACAGGAACATTACCTTGTTTGAGGACATCTTTGATTGCCATACCGATCAAAAAGAAGATCGCTGCAAACAGTAGATCCAAACCAATAGATTCCAGTTTGTTTATGTAGTCGTAAAGCATGGTATTCCTTTATGCCAATATGCTTGCGCGGAACTATACCACTGTTGTTCGATAAAGTTAATGCGTGCTCGCAGTCGAGTAATGGTTTGACGTCAAATTTAGATAAATTTGCGTATAGCTCTTAGTACTTCTGCCGGTTTTTCTGCATGAAGCCAATGCCCAGTATTGGCAATAACATGCGCTTTGGCATTTGAAAATTGAGCTTGTATCAAAGGCTGATGTTCGGCCGTGAGGTAATCTGAGTCTCCGCCTTTAATAAATAAAATCGGAACATTACTTTTCTCAATTGGTTGCCAGCTCAAGATAGCTAAGTAGTTACGCTTCAAACTCTCAACATTAAAACGCCAAGCAAGATAGTCATCCTGTTTATACAAAGATTTACCAAGAAATTGGCGAACCCCTTCCATTTCGATGTGTTGACTCATCAGTCCCATAGCATCGGCGCGCGACGTTGGCTTACTGGCAATCACCGCGTCTAGTCCAGACAATACATTGTCATGTCTGCGCACAGTGTACTCGACTGGAGACATGTCCATCACAATCAGTTTTGAAAGTGGATAATCAAAATCACACAAACGCATAGCAACTTTGCCACCCATTGAATGACCGATGACAATTGGCTTAGTGATATCTAATGACTCAAGCAGTTGCACCACATCTTGAGCCATCAAGGTGTAGTTATGATCATCGCTATGGAAAGAACGACCATGGTTACGTAGGTCGATACTAATGACATCAAAGTCTTGTTTTAGGTCTCTAGCCAAAACACCAAGGTTGTTCAAGTCTCCGAACAGACCGTGGATGAGGACGACAGGTAAGCCTTGACCTTCTCTTTTATAGTTCAATAAAGCTGACATTTTTCTGTTATTCGTGATGTGTTTAACGTAGAGGTTCATCGCGGAACTCGTTATAATCACCCAGAGTTTAAACATAGAGACTGTGAAAAGCGAATGAAAACAATTGAGGTTGATGAGGATCTATACCGTTATATTGCAAGCCAGACCCACCACATTGGCGAAAGTGCTTCAGATATCTTACGACGTTTATTAAAGGTAGATGCAGCCGAAACGGAACAGAAACCAGCTGCCGCTAAAACTATCGTCGTTAGTAAAGAGAACCCTCAGGTAGAGGCGGTAGATTCAGTAAAAGAAATGCGCTCACTGCTGATTTCTGACGAGTTTGCTGGATTGAAAAAAGCTATCGATAGATTTATGTTGGTACTATCAACTCTGCATCGCTTAAATCCAGAAGGCTTCTCTGAAGCTTCACAAGTTAAAGGTCGCAAACGCGTTTATTTCGCAAATAATGAAGCGGCTTTGCTAGAAAGCGGCAATACGACTAAGCCGAAAGCAATTCCTAATACCCCTTTCTGGGTTATCACCAACACTAATACCAGTCGTAAAAGGCAAATGGTGGAGCAGGTGATGACCATGATGGATTATCCCGCCGAACTCATCGAAAAAGTGACGGCATCCATCTAAGATTTCGATTCAAACCTCATAATGTTCATATTGAAACGAGTATTATGAGGTTTTTTTTATTTTTAAGCTTAATTTTGAAAGGACGTCTGTTATGGCTATACACCCACGCGCGGGCCAAAAGGCTCAGCAAGAAGACCTGCATAATATTCCTGCGCTCGTTGCTAATTACTTTTTAATTCAACCTGAAGCTGGCAACCAAGCACAAAGTGTGCAATTTGGTACTTCCGGTCACCGTGGTTGCGCTGACAAAGCAACCTTCAATGAAAACCACATTTTAGCAATAGCGCAAGCTGTTGCTGAAGTTCGTGCAGAAAAGGGCGCTACAGGTCCACTTTTCGTAGGTAAAGATACTCACGCATTGTCAGAGCCTGCATTCTCAACTGTCGTTGAAGTGCTTGTAGCAAACGGCGTTACTGTTATCGCTCAAGAGAACAACGGCTACACCCCAACACCGGGTATTTCTCACGCTATTCTTACACATAACTTAGCAAATGCGGATAAAGCGGATGGTATTGTTATCACACCATCGCATAACCCACCGCAAGATGGTGGCATCAAGTACAACCCAACGCATGGCGGTCCAGCAGAAGCAGAACTTACTCAGGCTATTGAGGATCGTGCTAACGACATCATTGCTAATGAAATGAAAGACGTGAAACGTCTTCCTATTGCAGTAGCAAAAACTCTGCCTTTATTCCAAGAGCGTGACCTTGTTAAGCCGTACATCGATGACTTGGTAAATGTGATTGATATGGAAGCGATTCAGAAGTCAAACCTGAAAATCGGCGTTGATCCATTAGGTGGTTCAGGTATCGATTATTGGCGTCAAATTGCCAGCGCTTACAACTTGGATCTGACGTTAGTCAGCGAAGCGGTAGACCCATCATTCCAGTTTATGTCTTTAGATAAAGACGGCGTGGTTCGCATGGACTGTTCATCACCTTATGCGATGGCGGGATTACTGGCGCTTAAAGATGACTACGATTTAGCATTTGGTAATGACCCAGATTATGACCGTCACGGTATTGTGACGCCAAAAGGCCTAATGAACCCGAACCACTATTTGGCTGTTTGTATCGACTATCTGTACCGTCATCGTAGCCAGTGGCGTGACGATGTGGCAGTAGGTAAGACGCTAGTATCGAGTGCGCTAATTGACCGTGTGGTTGCCGACCTTGGCCGCACACTGTGTGAAGTACCTGTGGGCTTTAAGTGGTTTGTAGATGGTCTGTATAACGGCGAGTTTGGCTTCGGTGGTGAAGAAAGTGCTGGTGCGTCCTTCTTACGTAAAGACGGAACGCCATGGTCAACGGACAAAGACGGTATCATCCTTTGCTTGCTAGCTGCTGAAATTACCGCGGTAACGGGTAAGAATCCACAAGAGTACTACGAAGAGCTGGCAGCGAAGCACGGTGAATCTAAGTACAACCGTATTCAAGCTGTTGCCAACACTGAACAAAAGAATGTACTTAAGAAACTGTCTCCAGAAATGGTAGCGGCAGAAACGTTAGCTGGTGATGCCATCACAGCTCGTTTGACGCACGCTCCAGGTAACGGTGCTGCAATCGGCGGTCTGAAAGTGACGACAGAAAACGGCTGGTTTGCGGCTCGTCCGTCAGGCACAGAGGACATCTATAAGATTTATTGTGAAAGCTTCAAAGGTGAAGAGCATTTGAAACTGATCGAGGCAGAAGCGCAAGAAATCGTCAATCAGGTGTTTGCCGCGGCAGGTCTGTAATCTTAATCTGACAGATTAACGATTAGTTCTACTATTAATAATATTGTAATAAGCGGTCGCAAATTGCGGCCGTTTTTTTATGCAATAGTTTCGAATAAAACGCAGATAAAAAAACACCGCCATTTAGGCGGTGTAAGAAAATTTGACAGACAGGTCAAAAATACAGGAAGTACACACATCGACTAGGGGATAACTAGCCAAAGTGTGGTGGTAGAATCTACCTAACTCGAAAATCGAGATTGCAAACACAACATCGCAAGCGCAAGTCAATTGATTCTACAGAGAATCAAGCCGTTCAGACTCGCGTTTGCGGGATGAAATATAGAATTTCTCTGGCTGTTCGGCAATGGACAATTTATAATGTTTCAGATTAAAAAAACTAATGCTTTAGAGAGTCGCTATGTCTAGACGTTTGCCTCCACTTAACTCGCTAAAAGTTTTCGAAGCTGCAGCGCGCCATTTGAGTTTTACTCGCGCAGCCGAAGAACTGTTTGTGACCCAAGCTGCGGTCAGTCATCAGATTAAAGCCCTTGAAGAATTCTTGGGATTAAAACTGTTTCGTCGCCGTAATCGTTCATTATTACTTACCGAAGAAGGGCAAGGGTATTTTCTTGATATCAAAGATATATTTACCTCTTTAGCCGAAGCGACAGATAAGGTGTTAGAGCGAAGCGAAAAAGGTGCGTTGACCATCAGCTTACCGCCGAGCTTTGCGATTCAGTGGTTGGTTCCTAGGCTTGCTGACTTTAATGAGCAAGAACCTGACATTGATGTGCGCATAAAGGCGGTGGACATGGATGAGGGTTCGCTAACGGATGACGTTGACGTAGCGATTTACTACGGTCGCGGCAATTGGCCTGGTTTACGTGCTGATAAGCTCTATCAGGAGTTTTTGGTGCCACTCTGCTCTCCAGCACTGTTACTTGGCAATAAGCCTTTAGATGCGCTATCCGATTTGTCAAAACACACCTTATTGCATGATACCTCTCGTAAAGACTGGAAGCAGTTTGCGAAACAAAACGAGATTGATGGCGTAAATGTGAATCATGGCCCGATATTCAGTCACTCGACTATGGTGCTGCAAGCTGCGGCACATGGGCAAGGGATTGCTTTAGGGAATAACGTATTAGCCCAACCCGAGCTTGATGCTGGGCGATTGATTGCTCCGTTTGATGAAGTACTGGTCACCAAGAATGCGTTTTACGTCGTGTGCCATGATAAACAAGCAGATATGGGACGTATCGCGACCTTTAGAGATTGGATGTTAGCTAAGGCACAGAGTGAGCAAGAGGAACTTCTGGATGAATAATGTTGTGTTTGATGGCCCAGAAAATGGACCACTGTTCTTATTTGCTCACGGTGCGGGCGCTGGAATGGACCACGAGTTCATGCAAGATGTCACCACGCGTTTGGCTGAAAAAGGGGTTCGCGTTGCTCGTTTCAATTTTCCTTATATGGAAAAACGTGCAATAGATGGCAAAAAACGCCCACCTGATCGTGCGCCTAAACTGTTAGAGGCGATGACTGCAGTCATAGAGGAAGTTGCTGGTGGTCAGCCGATAGTGATTGGTGGTAAGTCGATGGGAGGACGTATGGCATCCATGCTATCTGAACATCCCATGGTTCAATCCATTGCTTGTCTAGGTTTCCCATTCCATCCTCCTGGTAAACCAGAGAATTATAAAGGCACACATTTAGCGACGATCGATAAACCGATTCTTATTATCCAAGGAGAGCGAGATACGTTTGGGAAATTTGAAGAATTCGAACAGTTCGAGTTTTCAGACCAAGTCTCAACCAGCTTTATTCCCGATGGTGATCATAGCTTTAAGCCTCGCAAGTCTTCGGGGTTCACGGAAGCCCAAAATAGACAGTTAGCCGTAGATCGTCTCGCGTTGTTTATCAAAGGGATCTCTGATGTCTAGCCGCTTTCTTGTCATAGTCGCTTCTATTTCGGGGCTGTTGAGTGTTGCGCTTGGAGCGTTTGCTGCCCACGGTTTGAAAAAGATACTGTCGCCTTATCTTATTGGCGTTTTCGAAACGGGCGTGACTTATCAGTTTATTCATACTTTAGCTATCTTACTGTGTGCTTTGTTGGCAACGATCGTTAGCAACCCTAATTCTCGAAAGGCATTTCATCGTGCTGCGATTTGCTTTATCATCGGCATCCTTTTCTTTAGCGGTAGTCTATACGCCTTAGCGCTAACTGGGGTGAAGTGGTTTGGACCTATCACTCCAATGGGCGGCGTGATGTTTATGGTAGGTTGGGTATTTCTCGCCTACGCTGGATATCAGATGACTGACGAAACAACCAAAGATGGAGTCAATCAGTGAAACAAGTAATGCTTTATTGCCGCTCTGGATTCGAGAAAGAGTGTGCAGGTGAGATTCAAGACAAAGCGAATGCCATTGAAGTATTCGGCTTCCCTAGAGTGAAGAATAACTCTGGCTATGTGATATTTGAATGTTACCAAGCAGGCGATGCAGATAGATTGATTCGTGAGATCGATTTCCAATCACTGATTTTTGCTCGTCAAATGTTTGCCATCGCGAGTGAACTAGAGTCACTCCCAGCAGAAGACCGTATTACGCCGCTACTTGAGTCATTGGAGTCCATTGAGCAATTTCCTCGCTGTGGGGATTTACGTATTGAAACTCCTGATACTAATGAAGCGAAAGAGCTACTTAAGTTCTGTCGTAAGTTCACGGTGCCGGTTCGCCAAGCGATGCGTGGTAAAGGTTATCTGTTCAATAAAGAGCATAGTAAGAAGCCAGTGCTGCATATTTGCTTTATTCGTTCAGGACACTGCTTTGTTGGTTACTCCTATCCAGAAAATAGCTCAGCGTTTTTCATGGGTATCCCTCGTCTTAAGTTCCCGGTGGATGCGCCAAGTCGCTCAACATTAAAGCTTGAGGAAGCATTCCATGTCTTTATCCCTAAAGAAGAGTGGGATACTCGATTAGCATCAGGCATGTGGGGCGTTGATTTAGGTGCCTGTCCAGGCGGTTGGACGTATCAATTAGTGCGTCGTTCGATGTTTGTTCATGCTATCGATAATGGCATGATGGCAGACAGCTTAATGAATACTGGTCAAGTGAAGCATCATCAAGTCGATGGTTTTAAGTTTGAGCCACCACGTAAAAACGTTACTTGGTTGGTGTGTGATATGGTTGAGAAACCAGCTCGTGTTGCTCATCTGATGGGCGAGTGGTTGATTCGTGGTTGGGCGAAAGAGACTATCTTTAACCTGAAGTTGCCAATGAAAGGTCGCTATGACGAGGTTCTTCAGGATATTGAAAACCTTAAGGTATTCTTAATCGAGAACAAGGTGAAGTTTAAGCTTCAAGCTAAGCACTTGTACCACGACCGTGAAGAAATCACAGTGCACATCCAAGTGCTATCCAACATCTCGCCTCATTAAAGCGTATGGGGGCTTAAGACTGAGCGCTTGAGCCCTCGAATCTGATATCTTGTAAATTAAAGCCTAACTCAATGTCGGTTTTTAGTGCGGCAACCTGCTTACACTTTCTCGCCATTTCAATATGCTCATCTAACTTCTTACGGTATTTAGCTGCGAGGTCATCCGAGGTATAAGCCGACTCAATATCGGTGAACTGATTAAGGATTTCCTTGGCCGCTTTAGGTCCTACCCCAGCAACCCCAGGTACTTGTGATGAGCTGATTCCAGTTAACCCCCAGTAGTCGGCAAGTTGTTCCGGTTTGACCCCAAACTCTTGCTCAACAAATGGTGCGTCTAGCCAACGGTGTTGGAAATAATCGCGAATTTGTAATGTTGGCGAAAGTATCTGGCAATAGCCTTTATCTGTAGAAATAATGGTGACTTTCTCGTTGTGACTGGCTACTTTTACCGCCAAGGTCGCGACCAAGTCATCAGCTTCATCGCCTTCAGAAAGCAAGGAATCGATTCCTAATTGCCACCAAGCATCTTGTATTTTTTCCAAACCATTGAATAAAGGCTCAGGCATGGGTTTACGGTTTTGCTTGTATTCAGGAAGGATGTCAGCGCGCCAACCTCGATCCTGTTCATGATGGTCAAACACGGCAATGATATGCGTGGGTTTGGACTCGTCTAAAATGCGATGTAAGGTTCTCGACGTGGTTTGAATGGTTCTATCGATATCTGTTGGGTCGGGTTGAACCGCATGTACTCGGCGGATGAGATTGAGTGCATCGATGATAACGAGATGAATTGACATAAATTTAAGGCCACTTGAGAACGTGGCCTTATTGTAAATAATCTTCAGTTGAGTTTCAGTGTTTTATTCGCCGTTGGCGATTCGATAACATGGAACATACTCAGAACCCGGTAATTTCATGCGTTGTTGCGCCACGAAATCAGCTAACAATCGGTCCATTTTCTTCATTAATGATTTATCACCGTCAATGATAAATGGTCCATGTTTCTCTATCTCTTTGATGCCTTCAGCTTTAACGTTACCAGCCACGATGCCAGAAAACGCTTGGCGCAGGGCGGCTGCTAGGTTTTCAGGTCTTTGGTTAAGATGTAAATCTAACCCTGCCATATTTTCATGAGTGGGGTCGAACGGAAGTTGGAACTCAGGTTCAATATGCAGTGACCAGTTGTAGCTGTATGCATCGCCCGTTTTTTTACGATGTTCTTTTACCGTTGGCATCGCCTGTTTCATGATTTGTGCAGCTTTCTCTGGATTATCAATAATGATCTGATAATACTTCGTCGCTTCTTCACCAAGGGTCGAACGGACAAACTCATCAATGGAGCGGAAGTAGGCTTCGCTCTCTTTTGGACCTGTCAGGACGATTGGCATTGGCTGGTCGGCATTATTCGGATGCATCATGATACCAAGGATATATAGTAGTTCTTCCGCTGTCCCTGGACCACCTGGGAAAATAATAATACC
This sequence comes from Vibrio mediterranei, assembly GCF_013364395.1. Lineage (NCBI taxonomy): Bacteria > Pseudomonadati > Pseudomonadota > Gammaproteobacteria > Vibrionales > Vibrionaceae > Vibrio > Vibrio mediterranei. The sequence goes on from NZ_JABXGK010000001.1 coordinate 609,056, forward strand.
GTGGGCAATTCGAACAAACGCTTCCAAGCGCTTTTCAATGTCGGGCATGATAACCAGCTCATTGACGATTGGGTTTGGTGGCTCGGCCGCAATAATTGATGGTTCGGTTAAACCTAGATAACGCTGCTCAGTATAACGCTGTTTGGCGTGACCAATCGCGGCTCCTTTCATTGGTCCTTCCATTGCGCCTGGACCACAACCAGTGCAAATATTAAGCTCTCGTAGACCAAGTTCGTTACCGACTTCTCGAGTGTACTGGTATTCTGTTGGGTTTATGGAGTGTCCGCCCCAACAGACAATCAAATTAGGTTCGATACCCGGAATCAATGTGCCCGCATTACGTAAGATACCAAACACTAAGTTAGTGATATGGGTAGAGTTGGTCAGGTTAAGTCGCTGACTATCGGCCAAGTGCATGTTGACGTATACGATGTCACGTAACACAGAGAAGAGGTGTTCTTGGATACTTTTGATAATATGACCATCCACGAATGCATGTTCTGGTGGATTGGCTAGTTCAAGTTTGATGCCGCGTTCACGGCGCATGACATTAACATCAAAAGTCTGATATTTGTCGAGCAGCTCTTTTGAGTTGTCGGTGTGGCTGCCGGAATTGAGTACCGCTAAGGTACAATTGCGATACAGTTGATAAAGGTCACTAGATGCGGTTTTTTTAAGACGCTCTACTTCTAGCTGAGACAGCAGGTCCATACTCCCTGCTGGGCTAATATGCGTGATCATAAGCATTTCCTTTTCTAGAACCGAAAGCGATTCATGTCTCGCTACTGTCTGTATTTGTTGGCTGAAAGCTTAAGAGTCAAATATCAGACAGTGAACCAATCGCCTTAGTTATTCGTGTTGTTATAGTTATTTGCGTTGCTATAGTTACTCGCGCTTTGCAGTCGGTCGCGTAGTTTTAGTTATTGGCTGTGGACTTAGTTCCAGCAATAGCTTCGGTTAAGTACACAGATAACTATTAGATTAGCAAATGTGACACAAGTTTCTATAACTATTTGAAAAATAAAAGAGGACTAGGGCTTCCAAGCCAATTGGTTAGGACCGAGTTTTTGAGTGTGTGCGATCGTTTTGTGTAAACGCTCAAGCACTTCATCTGGGGTGTCATTGTGACTAAAGGCCGTACTTGCTGCTGATAAAGTGATAGTGATCAGTTGGTCACGGAATTTGAATGGTAAGTTGCTGATTTTAGTTTGTATTTCTCTAACTTTAGCTTGGCAATAAGCTTCATTTTGCTCAGGCATAATCAGTACAAACTCTTCGCCAGAGAAGCGAGCAACGGTATCTGTCTTTGAAACTGTGCTTGAAATGGTTTTAGCGATGATTTTAAGAGCCTTATCTCCAGCGCTATAGCCAAAGTTGTGGTTTATGCTCTTAAACTTATCGATATCAAAGATAATAACCCAGAGTGGATGCTGATTCTTAAGCCAGCGACGATATTCGATCTCAAGTTTATCCAGCAAAGCGGTACGATTGTAGACCTTAGTAAGGGGGTCTAACAGCATGCGTTTGGATTGATCCTCTAGGCGGCGTCGATAGTCTTGAGTGACATCGTAAAGTGACTCAAGCTGATTATTGCTGTGCGTCATTCTTTCTAACAAGGCTTGTTCACGAGCTTCGGCATGTTGCAGGCGCTCGGTTAGGGAAGCTAGTTGAGCAAACAATGGATTCATGGTTCGCTTAGCATCTTCTAAGTCTTGCAAGTTGGCGATACTGTTTTGTCCCGTAGTCACTAAATCACTGAGTTCTTTACTCATGATTTGTCGCTGCTCAAAGTAGATTTGATTCTGATCGAGGTTTTGAGCATTGCTTTTTAGTGAGGACGAAAGTGACGTATTTACTCGTTCTAAAAATTGCTCTGAGGTGCGACGCTCATATTTGGTGGCATCAATAACCAAACGTAGTACTTGTAAGGTCAGCTCGAGCAAGTTATTGCCGGAGGCGTCAGTAAGCAGCTTAGAGCGAATTTCAAACAGTTGCTCCCCAGGCTCACCGTCAAAATCAAGTTCTGTAATCAGGTTCTGAAGCTCGTCACCTAAGGTTAACAGTAAAGCGGAATCCGCACTGATTTCTGGTTCTTTGGAGGTTAACGCAGAGTTTGAGGTAATAATCTTGATGGCACGTTCATAAATTGCCAGCAGTTTCACCGCGTTATCAGTGAGTTTTAGTGAGTTGTTGTCGTTGTAAGCAAGGATAGAGCGCAGGTCACGCTTGATTTGAGCGGGTAGGCCAGCAACGCGCTGCAACGTTTCGCCACTGCGTCGAGTCTGCTCTTCCAATGAGCTTTGTTGTTTTTCCATGGCAACTGCCTTTTGACCGATCAGGCGCTCCAAAATAGCAAACTTTGGCACCAAACTACTGATGTCTTTGTTATGCTCTAACTCATGGCGTAATTCAATCAGTTTGTCATCAATTCGCGAGTGCGAACCAATATGGGCGTGACTTAAGGTACCAATAAAGCGTTTTAGAATGGTCTGCTCACGACGAGATTTCAGCGATGCATCTCGTTGAGCAACGCGTAATTGCTCCAACTGCATTCTAAGCTGATGGAGATTCTCCATTGTCTCGCTATCCTGTGAGCCCATAAATCCTATAAAAACAAACTAGTTGTCAAACTTATTGATGTATTGATTGATAATATCAAAAAACATCACAACGTCACGTAATCTTGCGTTCAAGTGCCGTATTTTTACTCACTAGTCAGTATTTTTTTGAACCCGTCCTCATTCTGAGAGGATGAGTGCACTTTTATTAGTCCTTGTTTTATAGCGGTTCGACATGCTTGTCGGATATCTTCAGTCGCTAAACTTGCAGCAGGTGCATTATCTATCGCCTTCAAATAAACCCAATGACTTTTACTTTCTTTCATACTGACATCACGTGCCATATGCGTGGCGATGAGTAAGATGTCAAGCAGCTCTTTATCATTGATGGCGGTGTAGGCTCGTGGCAAGAAGGGGTAGTTGGCCATGCCGACTCGGACGATACGATTGATGTTTCGATTTGGCTCAAATTCGTCCACCCAACTTTGAATTTCTTCGAATAAACTCTCTGCGGTTCGCGGCTTAATACTCGGTTCAATGTAGAGTAAGTTCGCGTCGGAGAAATGATAGATACGAGCGGGGCTTTCTATTTTGCTACGGATAAATTCACCAAATGCTCGTTCTAGTTCGAGACCCGATTTGTAACCGTTTTGAAGGTACATGTTTCTTAGGAACGGTACATCGATCATGACAAAACGAAGACGATCGCTTAGTGGCTCGTTAATGAGCTCACCAACCTGCCACTGTTCAAAGTAGCTTTGGGTACGCTGTAAAGAACTTGGTAAGTTAGCGTTCAATAAACGTAGGTTCGGTAAACCAGAGCGAGCATGGGTAAATAACGTGTCATTAAGTTCTTTTAACTCGGTTTTGTTACGTCGATAAACATAGAACAATCTCAGCCCCATCAGTGCCATGACAGAGAGGGCACAGAACAGACCAAAAGCGACTTTCTGGAACTTTTTCTGTTGCAGCAGTGCATCTTTGAGCTCTTGTTTTTGCGTTTCGTAGTGTAGGCCCTGTTCAACAAACTGTTTTTGTTGCCTGAAGGCGTCTTCACTTATTTGATTAAGCTGATCTTGCTGGTAAATGCGCAGCGAATTAGCTTTCTTAATTTCATCGAGTGCTTGTTGGTAGTGGCCTTGCTGTTCATGGCCTAACGCTAACAACTGGTATGCTTGCTGTTCTAGCGATGTTTGATTCAGGGATTTACTCAGCTCAAGTGCCTTGGTGGCATGTTCAATGACTTTGTCATTTTCTTGCTGGTGGTAAGCTAGTCCTGCGTACAATAGTGATGCACGCGCCTTAAGCGCCGGGTAATCGGCATAACTTAATAGGTTTTCTGCTCGGGTAAGATACTGCTCAGCAAGTGGATAGTTGTAGAGTTGCAAATACGTGGATGCCAAACTAATTCTAATATCGATGACTTTTTCGATATTTTTATCGGTTGCTTGGTGGTCGATAACATTAAAGTAATGCACTAAAGCCAAGTTGTATTTCCCTTGAAGGAAATAAATATCCCCCATGAGCTTTAACACATCCGCGAGGATAGGGGACTCAGGGTAATTGCCATAAAAATCGGCGGCTTGTGACAAGTGTTCAAGCGCTTTATCCAGTACCTGACGCTGCATGAATAACTGCGCTAGCAATTGGTTAATATGTGCCAGCTGATCGCTACTGTTCAGCTCGATTGCGGTCCAATAAGCGAGCAAGAGCTCAGATAGCGCTTCGTTGTAGCGTCGGTAGCGGAGGAAGTGGGTACCATAAGCGGTATGATATTCAACTTCCCATTTCGAAAGTTTATCTTGCGGTACGAATTCATTCGCCTTTTGATACATATGATTCGCGAGATCGTATTCATTTTCCGCCGAAGCTATCTCTGCTTGTAAGATTTTGATGCGGTAGCTGGTGCGGTTAGCAATGCTTTGGCCTTTACGAATCGCCTCAAGGTCTTTTTCTATAGTCTTGAGCGCATCTAACGCCTTTGCCCCTTCGCTGTCTGTCAGCCATAGTAAACGTGTCTTGAGAATACGTACATCTAACTCTAAGAACAGCAAGTGATATTGCTTGGTCATTGACTCGGCTTTATCTAAGCCTTGCAACGCCTCGCGGACTCGCCCCAAGTTAAACTGGGCTTGAGAAGCGATGATTAACGCATTCACCGTACTTAATGGCGTTCGAATGCGTTGGTCGGTATCGTCACGAGATAGGTTTGGAAGGCGATCATCATTGGGCTCTGCAAAACTGCGGTTTGTCAGGTAGTCGGTCGCGATTTCTAGCGCTTTGCTGGGCTCAATTTCGACCAACTTATCCGCCTCAACCAAGAGGGGAGAAGTAAAAGACGACGTTGCATTCGCCACACTACTTAGAAGCGCTGCAAAAATCCCTAATACAACCCAAAATTTAGAGCCCATGAAAGTGTCCATTTCCTGAAGTTTAAAAGGTTACTGTCTTGCCATACGAGCATTATGCTCAGGTGCTTGATATTGATTAGAACGGTATGGGTTGATGTCTAAACCACCGCGACGAGTGTATCTTGCATACACAGTTAACTTAGTTGGATTACAGTATTGCACCAAATCAGTGAAAATACGTTCGACACACTGTTCGTGGAATTCGTTGTGTTCGCGGAAGGACACTAAGTAGCGCAGTAACGCTTCTCGATCTATCTTTGCGCCTTGATATTGTATTTCCACGCTGCCCCAATCTGGCTGATTAGTGATCAAGCAATTTGATTTTAGCAGATGGCTATGAAGCGCTTCCTCAACGATTTCATCACCCGCAGCGTCTTTAAGAAGCTCTGCATCAAATTCGTAGTTATCGATGGCAATATCCTGGTCATCAATACATTCGCCTGCCATACCTACGATTTTGGTATTTTCGAAATCCGCGACAGGGGTCAGTTTGACACTGACCGTTTCGCCTGCGCAGTTAGACAGATCAGTTACAATTGTGGACTGCACTTGCTCCCAAGTTGCAAATCGCGTTTGATTGTAGCTATTCAAATACAGTTTGAATGACTTCGACTCGATAAGGTTTGCACTCGTAGCTGGAATGGACACTTCACCGACCGCGACTTGAGGTAAACCTTTAGCATTGAGCCATGAGATTTCATATAGCGTCCAAATATCACACCCTTGGAATGGCAGAGTTTTCCCTAGTTCAAGGTCATCACGATTTAAGCTTCTCGGCACTGGTTGCAATAAAGTGGCATCGTAGTGATTGGCGTACTCGGTTTTTTGGCCGAGGGTGAGACCTGAAAGCTCTTTAGCGTTGGAATATTTGCTCATAATTGTGTGATATTTCGATTAGAATAAGCTGAATTTTACGAGATCCCTGAATAGCTGTCATCCTTTGTCGTGGTAAAACGCGTTGTAAGCGAAGGATAACTGGAGAGAATATGAATCAAAGTGTACAACAAGCTTTGGAGGCGTTTTCAAAACGCTATCAACAAGCATGGCAAGAAAAACATCAAACACTTCCTGCTAGTGAAGAATTGCATGGATTAGTTTCCCCATGTATTGATAGCAAAGACGAGCAACAGGTTTATTGGACACATTGTCTTCGCGATGCTCCTGAGATGCTCGAAAACATCGAGCAAGGTATTGAGTTGAGCCTTCACGATGACATTAAAGGTTTTTACGGCCATCAATATAGTGCTGATATGGAAGCAACTTGGCAGGGTAACGAACTGACCTTACTGCAAGTTTGGAGTGACGATGATTTTACTCGTTTGCAAGAAAATATCTTGGGCCACTTGGTGACACAAAGAAGGTTGAAGCTTAAGCCTACGGTATTTATCGCGGCAACCGATGCCGATATGGACGTGATTTCAATCTGCAACATCACTGGAAATGTCATTCTGGAGCGTTTGGGTACCGATAGAAGAGATGTGATTGCTGAAGATATCGTCACTTTCCTCGATGGATTGGAGCCTAACGTTTAATTATGTATGTTGTTGAGCTTCATTTTGAGTGTTTTGATAACACCACCATCAGCGCAGTAGAAAAAGGTATTAATGGCCTGATGGATGCGCTGCGATATAACGGTCAGGTATTAGGGCGTGAATTTCCCATAGTGATGGGGGAAGGGGAGTTTTTTGTACGAGCTGTGTGTCCTGAACAAGAAAGCCTACATCCCAAACATCACTCTGATTTTGTGAAAGTCTGCCTCAAGCGTTTATCAGAGGCATGCCTGCTCGCACCTAAAGTAAGATTATTGGGACGCGATATTAACTCAGAGCAAGCGGCAGAAGATGAAGTACCAAGTTGGCAAGTGCTTTATACCACCTATGTGCACACTTGTTCTCCACTTCGAAGTGGTGAGACCTTATTGCCTATTCCGCTCTACCGAAACCCTCCGACTCTAAATGGAGACCATAAGTCGGTCATTAAATGGCAAACCGAATGGCAAGCTTGCGATGAGATTCAGATGGCAGGAGGATGTAAAGCTGAGCATGCCGCATTACGAGAGCTATCGGACATTGGTAGTGATATTTTCCGTCGTGGTTGGGATATTCGTGGCCGCATTGAGTACATTACACAAATTCCAACCTATTACTATCTCTACAAAGTTGGTGGTAAGGATCTAGCAGAAGAGAAAGCTCGCAAATGCCCTAAATGTGGTGGTGAATGGCTACTTGATGAGCCTTTGCATGACATTTTCTACTTCAAATGCGATACCTGCCGAATAGTGTCGAATATTTCTTGGGATCATCTGAAGTAAAACAGTTTGAACGCAGGGTTTAGAAAGTAAAAAAGGTTGAAGCGAGATGCTTCAACCTTTTTTGTATCTGAATTAAAAGCGAGTCATTACCAGCCTTTAACAACACCACCTTGGAAGATATCAGAAGCGGCGTTGTAGACTTCGTCAGTTTGGTATGCTTTAACGAAGTTTTGTACATTTTCAGCGTTTACATTGTCTTCACGAGCTACGATAAGGTTTACGTATGGCGACTCTTTATCTTCAACAAATACGCCGTCTTTTTGAGGTGTTAGGTTGATAGAGCTAGCGTACGTAGTGTTAATGACTGACAGCGCAACATCGTCGAGTGAACGTGGAAGTTGAGCAGCATCAAGCTCAACGATGGTGATGTTTTTCGGGTTGCTCTCGATGTCACGAACGGTAGCCAGTAGACCAACGCCATCACGTAGCGTGATCAGACCTTGTTGCTCAAGAAGCAGCAGAGAACGACCTAGGTTTGTTGGATCGTTTGGTACTGCAATGCGAGCACCATCTTGGATTTCATCCACAGACTTTACTTGCTTAGAGTAGCCTGCGATAGGGTAGACAAATGTGTTACCTGCAACAGTCAGCTTATAGTTGCGGTCTGCAATTTGTTGATCCAAATATGGCTTATGTTGGAATGCGTTGATATCAATAGAGCCATCATCTAACGCTGCGTTTGGCGTCACGTAATCTGTGAAGGTAACTAACTCAACATCAAGGTTGTATTTTTCTTTTGCTACTTTCGCTGCTACTTCTGCTACCTGTGCTTCTGCACCGGCCATAACACCAACTTTGATTTTGTTAGTATCGGCTTCTTTCTCACCACAACCGGCTAGAACGAGTGCAGACGCTGCTGTTGCGATTGCGAGTAAATTCTTAACATTGAATTTCATGACTCTCTCCTTGTTATAAATCTAAAACTTCAATTATCTGTGGTCTACTCGGCGCACAATAGCGTCGCCAATAGACTGAATAATTTGTACTAATACGATGAGCATGACGACAGTAACTGCCATGATAACCACATCATATCGGTGGAATCCGTAACGTATCGCGACATCACCAAGACCACCGCCACCCACTGTGCCAGCCATTGCTGAGTAGCTTACAAGTGTCACTAATGTGATTGTCACTGAATTGACAATAGTCGGTAATGCTTCAGGAAGCAGCACTTTGGTAATAATTTGATAAGGGGTAGCACCCATTGACTGCGCCGCTTCCACTAAGCCCGTTGGAACCTCAAGCAAGGCGCCTTCAATTAAACGAGCGACAAATGGAATAGCCCCTACTGTTAATGGCACGATGGCTGCTGTTGTGCCAATAAAGGTGCCGATGAGCATTTTGGTCACAGGAATGATGGCGACCATTAACACTAAGAATGGTACTGAACGACCTACGTTTACTATGGCACCAAGCACACTGTTTAGGCGTGGATTTTCCAGCAAGCCACCTTTCTTCGTTGTATGGAGAATCACCCCTAGCGGAATACCTACTGCGAAGCCAACAATGCCAGCAACAGCGACCATGTAGAGCGTTTCCCATGTCGCGCCGAGCAGTAGATTGCTATTAAGTGATAGCCATTCAGAGACAGTATTAAAGGACATAGCCAAGTACCTCTACTTTTACATTGTGGTCACGAAGGTATTGGATTGCTGCATTATCATCGCTTTCATTACCGAATAACTCAGCAACCATCATGCCAAATTTAACTCCACCGGCATAATCAAGATCTGAGCTGAGAATGCTTACATCAATGTTGTATTTGCGCGCAATTTGCGTCATTAGCGGTGCGTCAACGGTTGCTCCAGTGAACTCAAGGCGTACCAGTGGGTAACTGCCTTCAACTCGTTCGGTTTGCAAGCGAGCTTGATAATCTTCCGGAATAGAAAGATCCAGTGTGGAGCGAATAAATTCGTGCGCGAGCTCGGTTTTAGGATGAGCGAAGATTTCGCCCACAGTGCCTTTCTCTACAAGGCGACCATCACCAATGATTGCCACTTCATGGCAGATGCTTTTCACCACATCCATTTCATGAGTAATAAGTAACATGGTGATTTTAAGTTTACGGTTAATTTCTTTGAGCAGTTCAAGAATAGACTGAGTCGTCGCTGGGTCTAGTGCGCTCGTTGCTTCATCGCATAGGAGAACTTTAGGGTCAGAAGCCAAGGCTCGAGCAATGGCGACGCGCTGCTTTTGTCCGCCACTCAGGTTAGCCGGATAGGTGTCACGTTTGTCGGCAAGGCCCACTAATTTAAGCAGTTCAGAGACTTTGTTCTCAATGTCAGAGCTCGCTTTACCTGCAAGTTCAAGTGGTAACGCGACGTTCTCAAATACGGTACGAGATGAAAGCAGATTAAAGTGCTGAAAGATCATGCCAATATTGCGGCGCGTTTCGCTTAGCTCTGACTTGGACAGTTTAGTCAGGTCAATACCATCAACAATGACTGCTCCAGACGTCGGTGCTTCTAGCATGTTAACGCAACGAATCAGGGTACTTTTCCCTGCACCGGATGAGCCAATCACACCAAAGATGGTGCCTTCAGCAATATGAAGGTTAATATCAGACAAAGCGTTGATTTCCTTTGTCCCTTGATAAAACACTTTGTTTACCTGATTAATTTCGATCATCTAAGCAACCTAAACCCAATGAGTAGCATAAAAGTTTGAACTACATCTCAATTGATAGAAGATGCTATGGGTTTCACCGATTTGTGTCAATAGATATTTTTACGTCTAGACGTCTAAACGGCATTTTCATAGTGATGTGGATATAAAAGCATGTAATAATTCATGTCATTAGCACTTATCTAGAGCAAGAGAGTAACCTGTGGCAAAACCAGCTGTGTTTTTAGACCGTGATGGCGTAATCAATATCGACCATGGCTATGTAAGCGATGAACATGACTTCGAATATGTTGAAGGTGTGTTTGAAGCGACCAAGAAGTTACAAGATATGGGCTACATGCTCGTGCTAGTAACGAACCAGTCAGGGATCGCTCGTGGGATGTTCTCAGAAGACCGCTTTTTGTCTCTAACTCAATGGATGGACTGGAATTTCTCAGATAATGGCGTCGAATTTGACGGTATTTACTACTGCCCTCATCATCCAGAGCACGGTGTTGGTGACTACAAACAAGATTGTGATTGTCGCAAACCAAAGCCGGGAATGTTCATTTCGGCAAGAGATTTTCTCAAGATAGATATGGCTAAATCCGTTATGGTGGGTGACAAAGCAGAAGATATGATGGCGGCTGAAGCAGCTGGTGTAGGTACTAAGATTTTGGTACGTACAGGTAAGCCTGTTACTGAGCGCGGTGAGTCCATTGCGACTACTGTTCTTGATAGCATCCGCGATGTACCAGCGTATCTTGCTAAATAGAAATAAACTGAATGGGTGTTAGCCTTAAAGAGGAGAAATGATGCTTTCAATTGCAAAAAAAACGTTGTTACCCGTTTTATTGGTGAGTGGATTGGCGGCATGCAGTAGTGGCGGACAAACGGAATCCACAGCTGGTAATTATCATGTGCTCCAATATGAGTGTGATAGTCAAAACTTCCAGGTCACTCAACTTTCCAGTGAACAAATCCTTTTGTTGATAGACAAGACGGAATATCCGTTGCATCGAGTCCCCTCAGCATCCGGCGTGCGCTATACCTTGGATGGTGAATCGCAAACCGATTCTAATATTGAGTTGTTCAGTAAAGGTCGAGAAGGCATGCTGACAATGAATGGTGTCACTGATAAGTCCTGCCGTATGACCACACGCAGTATTCCTAAAGGCTAATGACTAAAAAACTGACCATACTTGATATCGCAAAACTATCGGGAGTCGGCAAATCGACCGTCTCTCGAGTGTTGACCAATGACCCCAAAGTTAAGCCAGAGACTCGCGAAAAGGTAGAGCAGGTGATCGCGGAGCATGGTTATGTTCCGTCAAAATCGGCTCAGTCTATGCGAGGTGGTGGAGCTCAGAACGTGATTGGTGTGATCATTTCTCGACTGGATTCCCCTTCTGAAAACAAAGCCGTCAGCAGCATGCTTAATGTACTCTATGCGGCAGGCTATGACGTTGTGATTATGGAAAGCCAGTTCGATCCGGTGAAAACTAATGAACATCTTAACGTGTTGCGAAAGCGAAATGTGGATGGGGTAATAGTGTTTGGTTTTACCGAGTTGGATCTGGATGCCGTGGCAGATTGGGATGAAAAGGTAGTTGTGATTGCGATGGATACCGATCGAGTGTCGTCGATCAATTACGACAATGCCGGTTTGATCCACGCGGTTCTGAATAAGCTTAAAGATCAAGGCGTGAGTGATCTGGCGTTTATTGGTGTAGATCCTGAAGATAAAACTACAGGCTTAGCTCGCTTAAACGCTTATCAAGTTTGGTGTGAAGAGCAGCAATTGCCGGCTCGGTTTCGTACCGGAGCACTTCATCATGAGAGTGCATATTCACTAGTGGATGATGTGGTGAGTGATTCCCTGCAAGCCATTGTCTGCGCCAGCGATACTCTAGCACTGGGTACCATTAAGCGCTTACAAGAGTTAGGAAGAGAGGACATTATTGTCACGGGTATTGGTGGCAATGAATTGTTGTCATTTTTATTCCCGAATATCTACAGTATTGATCCTGGCTATCATCAAGCAGGTGAAAAAGCAGCTAACCTATTGATTAAGCAATTGAAAGGCGACGCTATCGTCTCTCATCTCACACAAGAAGCTGTGTAAACACGGCTTCTACTCTGTCTTCTCATCCTTTTCTTTTGATGCATTTCTCTACAATTATTGTGATCACTCTCAATTAATGGGAATGTTCCCATTTACGTTTTTTTCTCGTGTGTCACACTGCATTTAGATTTTTGGGAATGTTCCCATTGGCGCATTGCGGTATTATTAATACAACGAGACACATGGACGTTTGTTATCCAACGTCTCTATATCAGTAAAAAGGTGTACATACGATGAGCAAGATAGCGAAGCAAGATATTGCAGCCATCATCGAAGGGGTCGGCGGTGCCGACAACATTGCCAGTGTGAGTCACTGCTTAACTCGTCTGAGATTTGTTCTTAACGACACAGAAAAAGCAGATAAATCAGCACTAGAAAGCTTAAAGGTTGTTAAGGGCTGCTTTACCAATGCTGGCCAATTCCAAGTCGTAATTGGTACTGAAGTCGATGAAGTATACAAGCTACTTATTGACATGGCGGGCAAGAAAGCTGCATCAAAAGATGATGCCAAACTGGCTGCTCGCCAAAATATGAATATTCTCGAGCGCGGTATTTCGCATCTAGCCGAAATTTTTGTTCCTCTTTTACCTGCGATTATCACTGGCGGTCTGATTCTTGGTTTTCGAAATGTCATTGGCGACATTCGCATGTTCGATGGCAAGACACTGGTTGAAATCAGCCAGTTCTGGGCCACGGTTCATTCGTTCTTATGGTTAATTGGTGAAGCAATCTTCTTCTTCCTGCCTGTTGGTGTGTGTTGGTCGACAGTGAAAAAACTGGGAGGCACACCTATTCTGGGTATTACTCTGGGTGTGACCTTGGTGTCGCCACAACTAATGAATGCCTACTTAATCGGTAAGCAGGTTCCTGAAGTCTGGGACTTTGGTTTATTCGTGATAGAGAAAGTGGGCTATCAAGCTCAGGTCATTCCGGCCATGTTAGCCGGTGTTGCTTTGGCCTTTATCGAAACGAACCTTAAACGTATTGTTCCAAGTTACCTGTATCTGGTTGTGGTGCCTTTCGTTTCAATCATTCTATCTGTGATTTTAGCGCACGCACTTATTGGTCCTTTTGGTCGCGTGCTGGGTGACGGTGTTGCATTTGCAGCGAAAGCTGCGATGACGGGTGACTTCGCGGTTCTTGGTTCTATGGTATTTGGCTTCCTATACGCACCACTTGTGATAACGGGTATCCACCACACGACTAACGCCGTTGACTTACAGCTTATGCAAGACCTTGGCGGTACGCCAATCTGGCCTTTGATTGCTTTGTCAAACATTGCTCAAGCTTCTGCAGTTGTCGGTATCATCATTATTAGTAAGCGCGAAGGCGAACGAGATATTTCAGTTCCTGCTGCTATCTCTGCGTACTTAGGAGTAACAGAACCTGCAATGTACGGTATTAACTTGAAATACAAATTCCCGATGTTGAGCGCCATGATTGGTAGTGCGCTTGCTGCAGCGATTTGTGGTAGCGCTGGTGTAATGGCGAATGGTATTGGTGTTGGTGGTCTACCGGGTATTCTTTCCATCCAACCTCAGTACTGGACGGTATATCTAATGGCGATGCTAGTAGCTATGGCGGTGCCAATTATCCTAACCCTGTTCCTGTATAAACGCGCTCAGTCAAAAGGCGAGCTAGAGCTTGCAAGCGCGTAACTCCCCCATTAGTGGCTCAATTTGAGCCACTGTTTTCTTTTTGTTTCTTTTGTAATGGTAAGTGAGATTGAAATCGATGAGTCAACAAGCTCAACAAGACTGGTGGAAAACCGCCACTATTTATCAAATCTATCCGAAGAGTTTTTGTGACAGCGGCAACAAAGGTATGGGGGATATCAAAGGCATTACCTCAAAGCTAGATTACCTTGATCAGCTTGGTGTTGATGCTATCTGGTTAACACCAGTGTATGCCTCTCCAATGATTGATAACGGTTACGATATTGCTGACTATTACGCTATTAACCCTGATTTTGGCACCATGCAAGATTTTGATGAGCTACTAGAACAAGCTCATCAAAAGGGGATTCGTATTATCATGGATATCGTAGTGAACCACACGTCAACACAGCATGAATGGTTCCAGTCGGCTCTTGGTGATAAGCAAAGTCCTTATCGTGATTATTATATTTGGAAACCTGGTCGTGATGGGCAAGCCCCAAACAACTGGCAATCTAAATTTGGTGGCTCTGCATGGGCACTAGATGAAGCCACAAACGAATACTATTTGCATTTGTTTGCCAAAGAGCAGGCCGATCTGAACTGGGAGAACCCTGCTGTTCGAGACGACGTAAAACGTGTGATTGAGTTTTGGGCGCAAAAAGGAGTCGATGGATTTAGGTTAGACGTCATTAACCTGATTTCAAAGCAGCAAGATTTTGCAGATGATCATATTGGTGATGGCCGTCGCTTTTACACTGATGGCCCAAGAGTGCATGAATATCTACAAGAGATCAGCGAAGCGGTATTCCAAAAGTATGGTTCAGTGACGGTCGGTGAGATGTCTTCGACAACGCTAGAGCATTGCCAGCAATACAGCGCGTTAGATAGCAAAGAGCTGTCGATGGTGTTTAACTTTCATCACTTGAAAGTTGATTATCCAAATGGAGAGAAGTGGACTAAAGCGGATTTTGACTTTGCCCAGCTCAAGCAGATTTTCAACCATTGGCAAACGGGTCTGAATGGCAAAGGTTGGGGAGCACTGTTTTGGTGTAACCATGACCAGCCACGTATTGTGAGCCGCTTGGGTAATGATACCCGCTATCACAATAAGTCGGCGAAAATGCTCGCAGCATCCGTCCATTTAATGCAGGGAACGCCATACATATTCCAAGGCGAAGAGATTGGTATGACTAACCCAGGCTTTACTGAGCTTGCTCAGTATCGTGATGTGGAAAGTTTGAATATGTACAAACTAATGGTTGAAGAGGGCACAACGTCTCATGATGAGATGATGGCGATTTTGCAGCAAAAATCTCGCGATAACTCTCGTACGCCGATGCAGTGGGATGGTAGTGTTAATGCTGGCTTTACTTCAGGAACACCTTGGATTGGAGTCTCTGAAAACTACTCGCAGATCAATGCTCAGGCAGCACTTCAAGACGAACAATCCGTGTTCTACTTCTACAAGGAGCTTATCGCTCTTCGCAAAACAGTGCCTGTGATAACCGATGGTAGTTATACTGATTTGTTCCCGGAGCATGAACAGGTGCATGGATATCTGCGAGAAAACGCTGAAACCATGTTGCTATGCCTGAATAACTATTTCGGGCAGGAGACTCAGGTCACTCTACCTGAACCTTTCGTTGCGCTCACTGGACAACGAGTCTTGAGCAACTACGACCTAGAACGCACAGTAACACTTGAGAAAAAAGTAGTCATGAAGCCGTATGAGACGGTAGCTATTTTGATTAATAAGTAACGAGCAATGCCCTTCGCCGAACTGAGAGGAAAGCGAAGGGCATTGGTATTAACCGTAGGTCACTACGTAGCGGGTAGGCTTATGGTTCATAGCTAGAACAAGGTTCAGCATTACTGCACCCAAGATGGAGGTCATAATGACGCTCGGTGAGACAAAGAAGAATGAAGCGACTAGGATCGAGCAATCTATTGCCATTTGAGTTTTGCCAACTGAAATACCAAATTTATCTTGAATAAACAGGCAAAGCACATTGAACCCACCAAGACTTGAGCGATGTCTGAATAGAATCAGCATGCCGAGACCCATCAGCAAGCCGCCAGCAATAGCACAATAAATATCGTTAATCTGATCCAGTGACACGACACGGTACATGTTGTCTGTGATAACAGAGACCAACGCCCCCGAAATAGCACTACTCGCGGCAAAACGTTTACCAAAGCGTTTCCATGCTAACAGATAGAACGGGCTATTGAAGGCAAAATACAAGGTACCGAAAGAAACCGGCACAAACTGGCTTACAAGAAGCGCCAGACCTGTGGTACCGCCAGTTAATAGTTGAGCCGACTGAAGAAAGAAAATACCTTGGGCAACAATAAATGTACCAGTCAGTATTGCTATCCAATCTTCTCTACGTGAGTGTTTTTGCATCAGTTCAAAATTCTTCTTAGTAATAATCGCCGCAATAGTATTGAAAAGATGATCTTTTCGGTAGCTTGAAGGCGAAATTTGCGGTAAACCTATGTAATTCAAATTTTACACTGTGTAAATGGAATTATTGACACTTAGTGTACACATTGTCGTACTAATTCAGGCGCCCATGATGATACCTAAGGTTCACTATGAGAAAACTGCATGAGAAATTTCCAATTTTCTCTTTATGACCTAGATCAAATTATGTATGATGCAAGTCATCAAATGTGGTGACGAAAACGTTTGCTTTTGGTCATTGTGTGGTTTTTTTGAAACTTTCAGAACAATCTGAGTCAGGAGATACAGATGCTTAAGCGTGATATGAACATCGCTGATTACGATGCGGAGCTATTTGCAGCTATTCAAGAAGAAACCCTTCGTCAAGAAGAGCACATCGAGCTTATCGCTTCGGAAAACTACACCAGCCCTCGCGTAATGGAAGCGCAAGGCTCTCAGCTAACAAACAAATATGCTGAAGGTTATCCGGGCAAGCGCTACTACGGTGGTTGTGAATACGTCGATAAAGCGGAAGCACTAGCGATTGACCGTGCGTGTGAGCTATTTGGTTGTGAGTATGCGAACGTTCAGCCTCACTCTGGCTCTCAAGCGAATAGTGCCGTGTACATGGCTCTACTTAACCCGGGCGATACAGTATTAGGTATGAGCTTGGCTCATGGCGGTCACCTCACTCACGGTTCTCCAGTTAACTTCTCTGGTAAGCACTACAACGTAATTCCTTACGGTATCGATGAAGCTGGTCAAATCAACTATGACGAGATGGAACAGCTAGCACTTGAGCACAAGCCAAAAATGATCATTGGTGGTTTCTCTGCATATAGCCAGATCGTAGATTGGGCTCGTATGCGTGAAATTGCGGATAAAGTTGATGCGTATCTGTTTGTTGATATGGCGCACGTTGCAGGTCTTATTGCAGCTGGTGTTTATCCAACGCCTGTTCCTCATGCACACGTTGTGACGACCACAACACACAAAACATTAGCGGGTCCTCGCGGTGGTCTAATCCTGTCTAATGCAGGCGAAGACATGTACAAGAAGCTTAACTCAGCTGTTTTCCCTGGTGGTCAAGGTGGTCCTTTGATGCATGTTATCGCTGGTAAAGCAGTAGCATTCAAAGAAGCAATGGAGCCTGAGTTTAAAGAGTACCAAGCTCGCGTAGTTAAGAACGCAAAAGCGATGGTTGCCCAGTTCCAAGAGCGCGGCTACAAGATTGTGTCTAACGGCACTGAGAACCACCTGTTCCTTGTTGACCTAATCGACAAAGATATTACAGGTAAAGAAGCGGATGCAGCCCTAGGTGCAGCGAACATTACTGTAAACAAAAACTCAGTACCAAATGACCCTCGTAGCCCGTTCGTAACGTCTGGTATCCGTGTTGGTTCTCCAGCGATTACTCGCCGTGGTTTTACTGAAGCAGATGCGACTGAACTTGCCAACTGGATGTGTGATGTTTTAGACAACATCAATGATGAAACAGTGATTGAAGCAACAAAAGCTAAAGTACTCGAGATCTGTAAGCGTCTACCTGTTTACGCTTAATAGATTTATCTAAGAAATAATAAAAGCGAGCTATGAGCTCGCTTTTTTGATCTTGTATTCGTTTGAAAAGTAAACGCTAGCTATTTATTGATATTCAGTAAAGTTCCAGATTTACACTTGAACGAGTAGTACTTGCGACTTTCACTAAATTGACCCAAGCCTTCACCATTACAGTAATCGATATTAATGTCACGCATGATATCCAGCGTTTTCTCGCTGTTCAGTGCGAATTTAGCGCCGTCTTTACAAACGATACGAACTCGACCATCGTCGCTCACCGAGTACAGATTTACCTCGGTATTACACAGTTCAAATGACGCCTCTAAGTAGTTGTCTTGTTGAGTATTCTGCGCACAACCACCAATAACAGTAGCGGCTAAAATAGGCAGACCAACTTTAAGTAACTTCATGCTACATCCTTGATTGAATAATATTTTTCTTTAAGCCTACCTAAATATAGCGAAAATGCGAGTATGAGATTGTCATCTTGGCGATTTTTCTTAAAAAAAACACGGATGGCTCCGAGAGCGAATCCGTGTTTAACAAAAAACCACAAATGGAATTACTTAATTTCTACGCCTTGAGCCTGTAAGTCCGCATGATAAGAAGAACGAACGAATGGACCACATGCCGCGTGAGTAAAGCCAAGTTCCAGTGCAATATCCTTTAGCTCATCGAACTCAGAAGGTGGAACGTAGCGTTCTACAGGTAAATGGTGACGGCTTGGCGCAAGGTACTGGCCTAACGTTAACATGGTAACGCCGTGCTCACGAAGGTCTTTCAACACTTCCACGATCTCTTCTTTTGTTTCTCCCAAGCCCATCATTAAGCCCGACTTTGTTGGTACGTCAGGGTGCATCTCTTTAAACTTCTTAAGCAGTTGTAGCGACCACTTGTAGTTTGCACCTGGACGAGCTTTACGATAGAGACGAGGAGCGGTCTCTAGGTTGTGGTTGAAAACATCTGGTGGGTTGTCTTTCATTGCCTCAAGCGCAACATCCATACGGCCACGGAAATCTGGAACTAAGGTTTCAATACGGATTTCCGGGTTAAGTGCACGGATTTCACGATTACAGTCAGCAAAGTGTGTTGCACCACCATCACGAAGATCATCGCGGTCTACAGAAGTCACCACGACATACTTCAGCTTCATGTCTTTGATTGTTTGCGCCAGCTTTTTAGGTTCACCAGCTTCTGGAGCGTTGGGGCGACCATGGGCAACATCGCAGAATGGGCAACGACGAGTACAGATTGCGCCAAGAATCATAAATGTTGCAGTACCGTGGTTGAAGCATTCAGCTAAGTTGGGGCAGGATGCTTCTTCACAAACAGAGTGCAGGTTATTTTTACGCATTGCAGATTTAATATCTTGAATACGTTGGCTGTCTGCCGGGAGTTTGATCTTCATCCACTCAGGCTTACGAAGGATCTCTTTTTGCTCGGTAGGCATATTCTTAACTGGAATCAATGCCATTTTGTCAGCGTCACGGTACTTAACGCCTTTTTCCATTTGGATAGGTTTGCTCATCGTCTTATGCTTCTTCGCTGAATTCTACTTGCTCGTAATCAAGTATTGTTATGAGTGCTTTGATTAATTGGTCTTCTACGACGGACACTTGCTGTGGACCGCCCAACTGGCTGACCTGAACCATTTCCATTCCGGCATAGCCGCAAGGATTAATTCTTAAAAAGGGAGTGAGATCCATATTGACGTTCAATGCTAGTCCATGGAAAGAGCATCCTTTTCTGATGCGTAAGCCCAATGAACATACTTTTTTATTGTCAACATAGACGCCAGGTGCGTCGGGTCTCGCAGCCGATTCGATATTGTATTCTTTTAGCGTTTGAATAACGAGGTCTTCGATATGAGTAACCAGTTCACGAACGCCCAGTTTTTTACGACGGAGGTTGATTAGGAAATAGGCCACTAACTGGCCTGGACCATGATAGGTGACTTGACCACCTCGGTCACTTTGAACAACGGGAATATCACCAGTGTTAAGTAGATGCTCGGCTTTGCCTGCTTGACCTTGCGTAAACACAGGGTTGTGTTCAACTAACCAGACTTCGTCGCGCGTTTGTTCTGTGCGATTATCAGTAAACTCATGCATCGCTTTCCAGACAGGCTCGTAGTCCTTTCTACCAAGCTTTCTTACAACTAGTTGATTTTCCACCAATCACTCCGCTGCTACTTAATAAAGTATTCGCATTATAAACATGTCTGTGGTTTTGAACTACCAATAAATAACGAATTCTTAACGACTGAATCACTATTAAGTGCTAGGTTTTTGAAATATAAAAAGAAAGCAGCCTAAGCTGCTTTCAAAAAAAATTTAAATTTTCAAATTTTTATAGAACCATGCGAACAATATCGATTTCACCAAGTTCTTTGTATAAGGTCTCTACCTGCTCGATAGACGTTGCAGTGATGTTGATCGATACTGCATGGTAGTTGCCTTTTGCACTTGGTTTGATAGTTGGGCTGTAGTCCCCTGGCGCGTGGCGCTGGATTACTTCCACTACCTTTTCAGGAAGTTCTGGCTTAGCGTAACCCATCACTTTGAATGTAAAAGAGCAAGGGAACTCTAGTAGGTCTTTGAGTTTTGCATCAGAGTTGATGGTCAACATATTAGGGACTCCAAAAATACCAATTCGTTATAACGATGCGAATAGTAATGCCTTATGTGGATGATCTCAAGCCAACAAAAAGTAAAGCCGCATTATGCGGCTTTACGGAAACTTGATTACTTTTAGCTCTAGAGTTTGATTATTAGAACAAGCTCTTGAAAAGTAATACGATGTAATCCCATAGACGACTGAATAGGCTACCTTCTTGAACATCTTCAAGTGCAAGTAGTGGGTATTCAGCAACATCTTCGCCGTCTAGTTGATAGTATAGCTTACCAACGACATCGCCTTTAGATATTGGTGCTTCAAGCTGTTTTTCAAGTACGAAACTTGCTTTTAGGTTTTTCGCTTGGCCGCGTGGAAGTGTGACGAAGGTATCTTGGTCAACACCTAGTGCTACAGCGTCTTTGTCACCCATCCAGACTTTTTCTTCTACGAAGGTTTCGTCGGCTTTATGTGGATTCACTGTTTCGAAGAAACGGAAGCCATAGCTCAACAGCTTTTTACTTTCAGATTTACGTGCATTGGCGCTCTTAGTGCCCATAACTACCGCAACTAAACGCATCTTACCTTCAGTTGCTGAGCTCACTAAGTTATAACCAGCTTGGCTTGTGTGGCCAGTTTTAATGCCATCAACGTTCATGCTCTTATCCCACAATAAGCCATTACGGTTATATTGGGTAATGCCGTTGTAGGTGAATTTTTTCTCTGAGTAAATACGGTACTCATCTGGAACGTCGCGGATCAGTGCACGACCAAGTAGCGCTAAATCGTAAGGCGTAGAATATAGGTTCGGGTTATCCAAGCCGTGTACGTTGGCGAAGTGTGAATTGTTCATGCCAATAGACTTTGCCCACGCATTCATTAGATCGACAAACGCGTCTTCTGAACCTGCGATATGCTCAGCCATTGCTACACATGCATCATTACCTGATTGAATAATGATGCCTTTGTTAAGCTCTTCAACGGTTACCTTTGTGCCAACTTCGATAAACATCTTCGATGAATCAGGGAAGTTCTTTGCCCAAGCGTTTTTACTGATGGTAACTTCATCTTCTGGAGTGATGTTGCCACGCTTCAGTTCTTGGCCGATAACGTAGCTGGTCATCATTTTTGTCAAGCTAGCCGGGTGAAGTTGAGTGTTCATCTCTTTTTCAGCTAGGACTTTACCTGAGTTGTAGTCCATCAAAACGAAGCCTTTCGCTGCGATTTGAGGTGCATCCGGCATAACAACAGGCGCCGCAGAAGCAGAAGTTGCTGCTAAAGTTGCGGTAAGAGCAATGGAAGTTAGAAGTTTCATAGAAGGTTTATTCTTATTCATTTGAATACAATTTTTGTTTGTTGTCCGTATATTAACAGAACGGTCTGGGCAAACTAGATAGCTTACACTAAGTAACAACCGTTATTTATGTCAATGATGTTTACATTTTTTTGACGAAAGCTGAGGAGTAGCCAATCTTTTTCACTTGTTCGAGAACATCTTGAGTCTGCTTGTAGTCTTTGAAAGGACCAAGCATTAGACGGTAGTTGCTATTTACAGGTGCTAGAAATGTGTCCACTGATAGCTTTTGACCGAGTTCTTTCGATAAAGTTTCGACGCGATCCTTATGTGGAGATGCGGCAACTTGAATGGTGTACTCTGGGTGTTTGTCTACTTTATGTTGGCTAGTGGAGCGTTCGACAATGATTACCTCAATCTCAACATTGGCGGTACCTGTCTTAATGACATCGAGTTTCTTTGCCGCCGCATAGCTCAAATCAATGATTCGCCCTTCGTGAAAAGGACCTCGATCATTGACGCGAACGATGGTTTCTTTGCCATTGTCTAAATTGGTGACCTTAACATAGCTTGGTAGAGGCAAGGTTTTATGGGCAGCCGACATAGAATACATGTCATACACTTCACCATTCGACGTCAGATGACCATGAAATTTTTTCCCATACCACGAAGCCTGTCCGCGCTCTTTAAATCCGGTTGGATCTTTAATCACCTTGTAGCTGTTTCCTCGCAAGGTGTAGTTCTTGTTGCCGCCTAAGCTATAAGGTTCATATTTAGGTTGAGCTCCTTCAATATGGTCAACAGAGATAGGACTTGAAGGTGCAACATCATCGCTTAACTCATAGCGACTGTCAGACGACGAACAACCAGCAAGAGCGACCAATCCCACAGTAAAGCAAAGCAATGTTTGGTAGTGACGGTGGCGGATAGAAAATCGATTCATTACGTTGCCTTTGAAAATGCCTTTCTGTGCGTATGGATAGACATTAAGATGCCGAAACCAGCCATTAACGTCACCATGGAGGTGCCGCCATAACTGACAAGAGGTAGAGGTACGCCTACTACAGGTAATATACCGCTTACCATACCAATATTTACGAAAACGTAAACAAAAAAGCTAAGTACAATGCTGCCTGCCATCATTCTACCGAATGCGGTTTGTGCTGAACTGGCTAAATATAAACCACGGCCAATAATAAATAGATAGAGGGAAAGCAATAATAAAATGCCTATCATGCCCCATTCTTCGGCGATAACTGCAAAAATAAAGTCAGTATGTCGTTCTGGAATAAATTCAAGTTGTGATTGAGTGCCTTGCATCCAGCCTTTGCCAGTAATCCCACCAGAACCAATGGCTATCTTACTTTGGATAATATGATAGCCCGCACCGAGTGGATCTGATTCTGGATCGAACAAGGTTCTGACACGGACTTTTTGGTACTCACGCATCAAAAAGAACCATAACACAGGGATAAAGGCCCCAAGTGCTACAACCGCACTAATAATGATTTTCCAACTGATACCTGCAAGGAAGATTACGAAAATACCAGAAGCGGCAATTAGTATGGATGTACCTAAGTCGGGTTGTTTAGCAATCAAAATAGTTGGTACAAATACCATCACCAAAGACATCACTAAAGTTTGGAAGGTGATGGGAAGTGAACGCTTACCTATGTATCGAGCGACCATTAAAGGCACGGCAAGTTTCAGTAGTTCTGAAGGTTGAAAGCGAACAAAACCTAAATTGAGCCACCTCTGCGCTCCCTTAGATGCTTCACCAAAAAACAATACTCCGAGTAGCAATAGTACCCCAACAAAGAACATGATTGGAGCGAGTGACTCGTAGGTTCTCGGGGAGAATTGTGCGAGTACAATCATAACAACGAGGGCGAGAACCATACGCATGGCTTGCCTGTCCATCATGGCCAAGCTCTGCCCACTTGCACTGTACATAACAACTAGACCAAAGGCCATTAAAGCGAGAATACCTAATAGCAGTGGCAAATCGATATGGAAGCGTTCGAATAGAACTCTATTTTGTCCTGTTGATGGATCAAATCTCATTCTTCTTCACTCTTTTCGTCTCGAAGGGCCAAATCAAACAGCTGACGTGCTACAGGTGCGCCATTAGAAGAACCACCTCCGGCGTTTTCTAGTACAACTGTCACAACTACCTTTGGATCTTTGAAAGGTGCAAAACCCGTGAATAATGCGTGGTCTTTTAGGTGCTCCTCCAGTTCCTCAGCGTTGTACTCCTGGTCTTGAGCCAAGCTAAACACCTGCGCTGTACCGGACTTACCACCCGACTGATAAGGCATGTTCTTAAAGGCGCGGCGAGCAGTACCTTTGACACCATGGTTAACCAACCGCATACCTTCGAGTGCGATGTCCCAGTAGCTCTCTTTCACTCCAGTAATCGGCGGGCGAGAGTCAACTTCAGCCATTGTTTGGTGTTCAAAACTATCACCATTATCGATAGTGGCACGTAATAGGTGTGGAGATAAAACTTCTCCATGATTAACCAGTACGGAGGTAGCTTTGGCTATTTGCATTGGCGTTGCAGTCCAATAACCTTGTCCAATGCCTACAGGAATCGTATCACCTTGATACCATGGCGTGCGATGACGAGCCATTTTCCATTCTCGTGTCGGCATATTCGCTTTACTTTCTTCATAGATATCAATGCCGGTATAGTCACCAAAACCAAACATCATCATCCACTTAGATAGTCTATCAATGCCCATATCATAGGCGATTTGATAGAAGAAAGTATCCACGGATTCTTCAATGGCTTTAAGGATATTGACTTTACCGTGTCCCCAACGTAACCAATCACGGAAGGGACGCGTTTTCGAGTTTGGAATTCGCCAATACCCAGGGTCATTACGCGTTGTTTGAGGCGTAATGACGCCTTCTTGGAGTGCCCCAACCGCAATAAAAGGTTTTACCGTTGATGCTGGTGGATAAATACCAAGCGTTGCACGGTTCACCAGTGGACGGTTTTTATCTTCCAAAAGGGCTTTATAAGCTTTACTTGAAATACCATTTACAAAGGCGTTAGGGTCATAACTAGGGCTAGACACCATTGCGAGTACGCCATTGTCATTTGGATCTAGGACAATCGCAGAGCCGCGTCTTCCTGCTAACAGTTTATGAACTTTAAGTTGTAGTTTGATATCGAGGTTTAGCACGATATCTTTGCCCGGAATTGGCGGAACAAACTTTAAGGTACGCAGTACTCGACCACGACTGTTTACTTCAACTTCTTGATAACCTGCGGTGCCGTGTAGAATTTCTTCGTAGTAACGTTCGATGCCTAACTTACCAATGTCACGAGTAGCTTGGTAATTCGCGTCTCTTTCTTCTCTGACGAGACGACGCATATCACGATCGTTTATTCGTGATACGTAGCCAATAACATGCGTCAGTACATCGCCAAATGGGTAATAACGCTTCAGGTTTGCCGCTATTTCTACGCCAGGAAACTTATGTTGATTAACGGAGAAAACAGCAACTTGTTCTTCGGTTAATTGAGTAAGAAGAGGGATAGATTTGAATCGGCGAGTACGTTTTCGGTCTCGTTCAAATGCTTCAATACGTTCTTCGGGGATATCTAAAAATTTACGCAGCCCAGCAATAGTCTCATCCATGTTTTTCACCTTTTCTGGGGTGATTTCTAGGTTGAAGACTGGACGGTTCTCTGCCAATAGGATGCCATTTCTGTCATAGATAAGGCCGCGATTTGGCGCGATTGGTACGACTTTAATGCGGTTATCATTAGAGCGAGTCTTGTAGTCTTGATACTGATTAACCTGAATATTATAAAGGTTTGCAACAAGTACTAGCATCATGGCAATGATAAATACGAATGCAACGACAGCACGGCTTTTGAACAGCCGTGCTTCTGCCTGATGGTCCCGTATCTGGCTACGTTTACGTCTCATAACTTGTTGGCTTACTCTCTATGGTAAGGATGGTTTGCAGTAATTGACCAAGCGCGATAGAGGCTTTCCGCCATGACAATTCTCACCAGAGGGTGGGGTAGCGTTAGCGCTGAAAGTGACCAGGTTTGATCGGCAGCGGCTTTACAAGCTGGTGCTAGACCTTCTGGGCCACCAATCAAAATAGAGACGTCGCGCCCATCTAGCTTCCAGCTCTCGAGTTGCTCAGCCAGTTGAGGGGTATCCCATTTCTTACCTGGAATATCTAATGTCACAATACGGTTTCCTTTAGGAACCGCTGCTAACATCGCTTCGCCCTCTTTTTGTAAGATACGTGCTATATCAGCATTTTTGCCTCGCTTCCCCGCGACAATTTCCACCAGTTCAAGTGGCATATCATGAGGGAAGCGACGCTTGTATTCTTGAAAGCCTTCTTCGACCCACTTCGGCATTTTAGTACCGACTGCGATGAGTTGGAGTTTCAATGTATTAGCTCCAAAGCTTTTCTAATTGGTAAAGATCACGGTGCTGTTCCTGCATGACATGCAGCATGGTTGACCCCATATCGAGAACTACCCATTCACCTTCTTGTTCACCGTCAACGCCGAGAGGTTCCATACCCGCTTTCTTCACTTCAGAAGCAACATGATCGGCAATTGAAATTACATGTCTTTTTGACGTACCCGTACAGACAATCATAAAATCAGTCACGCTAGACTTCCCTTCAACATCAATCGTTACGATGTCTTGTGCTTTCATATCGTCGGCTTTGTCGGCTAGAAATAGTTTCAATTCTTCGCGTTGCAAAAGTTTTTCCTCGTTGTTCTTAATTAAGTTGAGCCTCAGGCTCAATTGACCCGCAATTATACCACGAAATTATGGATGTAAAGACAGGCTGCTGTCAGTAGCACTCAGGTTGAGCGTTAGCTGGTGTAGAAAGGGCCACGGGCTCAACTCGTACTGGGTCTTTACTTGGACCTCGATTGAAGCGAGTAGTTGCATGGCTTGTTTAAGTCGTATTGCGGTAAGGCGCTGCAGAGCAGCGCTATAGAGTGGTTTTTTATTTTGCCACACTCTGAAGCTATCAAAGACTTGGTTAAGCGAAGATTGAGTCAACATCTGTTGCATTTTGATGAGCTGTTGTAGCTCTTTTTGAATCGAACGCAACAAAATAACGGCTTCTACTCCTTCTGCTTCAAGTTGTAAGAGAATTCGATTCGCTCGCTTTGGTTTACCCTCTAAGATCGCATCTATCCAGTGGAACACTGTAAAATGGTTATGGCGGCTCAGCGACTCTTGAACACGGAGCAGATTGAGTTGGCCATCAGGATAGAGCAATGACAGCTTCTCTAAGCTTTGAGAAAGAGCAAACAGGTTTCCCTCATGCCACTGACATAGGAGCTGTATCGCTTCACCGTCAGGCTTAAGTCCTGAGGCATTGCATCGCCTCATTACCCATTGAGGGAGGTGTTTGACATCAGGGGCGGCGCAGCTCACCAAGCAGCCATTTAGAGCCTTGAACCATTTTGCTGATTCTTGAGCTCGCGTCAGCTTGGTTCCAGTGATGATAACAACAATGTCTTCATGCAAGTGTGACGATATTTCTAACAGCTGTTTGGCGATAGCTGCGTTAATACCTGACTCAGGGATGGATAACTCTATAATTTGCTTAGATGAAAACAAGCTAAGGGCTTGTGTGCAGTCATAGACATCATTCCAGTCCAATGAACTGTCCACGGAGAACCTATGATGTTCTTCAAATCCTAACTGTCGAGCATGACGAATGATCAAGTCTCGACTTTCTTGTACAAATAATGGTTCATTACCAAAAACAAGGTAGCAGCCATGCCACTGACGATTCAGTGTTTCTGCAAGGCGGTCAGCAAATACTCTCACGTCGTTCTACTCTGCGTCACTAGGGTTGAGGAGACGAGGTAGCGTCTGACTCTACGGTTTCTTGTTGTGCTTCGTACTGTTCAATATCGGTTTTAAGACGTGCCATTTGGCGCATCATTTGTTGAGCTGAAAAGTTTCTCATCTCGTCTTCAATTAAAGAGCGCTCTTCTGACTTTGCCAGAGCTGAAAGTGGGTTATCGAGATAGCTACGTGTGATTTGCGCAGAGAAATCTTTAGAGCCAAGCTCAGGAACCGTAACACGATAATTCACGATATAGGTCAGTTCTTTTTCTGCCGCTCTTGTATTTTGATACAAAGACAGTGTGCGGTCGCTGATAGACTCTCCGGTAATATGGAGGTTAGGGATGTTAGGCTGTGGGTCGACGATTTCTATTTTACTCAATCTTAGTTGTTCTTTAACCAGTCGGGTGATTTTTCCATATGGGTCAAAGCTGGTGACTGAGATTTCTTTGATATCTTCGGGAACGTTGTACTCTCCACGCAAGTGAAAGCCACAAGCGGTCAACAAAGTAGATAAGAAAAGGACTAAGCTGACTCTTGCAGTGTTATTTTTTAGTAGGCGCATAGTGCTCGCAGACTCTGTTAAAAAGGCTTATGTAAGTTTCATTAGGCAGTGAACTTAAATAAGACTTTTATGTGTGGCTGATAAAAGAGCCGCGAAGTATTCTTCGCGACTCTTAGTATCATAAAGACAACTAAATTAATTAGCTACAATATTCAGTAGTTTACCCGGTACGTAAATCACTTTACGGATGGTTTTACCATCAGTGAACTTCGTCACGTTCTCGTCGTTAAGACCAAGTTCTTCTACTTGTTCTTTAGTTGCATCCGCAGCAACGGTCAGCTTAGCGCGTAGCTTGCCGTTAACTTGAACAACGATAAGTTTCTCGTCTTCAACGAGGGCTTTTTCATCAAATGTTGGCCAAACAGCATTGTCGATGTCTGCATTACCCAGTGCCGTCCACATTTCGAAACAGATATGTGGAGTGATAGGGTAAAGCATGGCAACGACTGCTTGTAGTGCTTCATCAAGAATCGCACGGTCTTGTGCTGAGTCTTGAGGTGCCTTAGCAAGTTTGTTCATTAGCTCCATGATGGCTGCAATCGCTGTATTGAATGTTTGGCGACGGTCAACATCATCGGTTACTTTTGCAATGGTCTTATGAACATCACGGCGCAGTGCTTTTTGGTCTGAAGATAGAGCCGAAACGTCAACGCTTTCTGCTGTACCTTTTTCTGTATGTTCTTTTACCAACTTCCAAACACGTTTAAGGAAGCGGTTTGCACCTTCCACACCAGATTCTTGCCACTCTAATGTCATATCCGCAGGTGAGGCGAACATCATGAATAGACGTACAGTGTCAGCACCGTATTTGTCTACCATTTCTTGTGGGTCAATACCGTTATTCTTTGACTTAGACATTTTGATCATGCCCGAGTGTTCTACGTCACGACCTTGGTTATCTGTTGCAGAGGAAATGCGACCTTTACCGTCACGCTCAACTTTTACGTCTGTTGGAGCGATCCATTCTTTGGTGCCTTTTTCGTTGGTGTGGTAGAAAGCATCAGCAAGCACCATACCTTGACATAGGAGTTTCTTAAATGGTTCGTCGGAAGTCACATAGCCCGCATCACGAAGCAACTTATGGAAGAAGCGAGAGTACAGTAAGTGCATACATGCGTGCTCGATACCACCGATATATTGGTCTACAGGTAGCCAATAGTTCGCTTTTTCTGGATCTAAAATATCATCAGCTTGCGGAGAACAGTAACGTGCATAATACCAAGAAGACTCCATGAAGGTATCGAAGGTGTCTGTTTCACGTAGTGCTGGCTCACCGTTGAAGGTCGTTTTTGCCCACTCTTTATCAGCTTTGATTGGGCTAGTTACGCCATCCATAACAACATCTTCCGGAAGGATTACAGGAAGTTGCTCTGCTGGAACCGGGTGAACTTCACCATCTTCAGTCGTTACCATTGGAATTGGAGCACCCCAATAGCGTTGACGAGAAACACCCCAGTCACGTAGACGGAAGTTTACGGTCTTGTGACCTTTGCCTTCTGCTTCTAACTTAGCAGAGATAGCATCGAACGCGGCCTGGAACTCAAGTCCATCGAACTCGCCAGAGTTAAATAGTATGCCTTTCTCAGTGTAAGCCGCTTCTGAAATATCAAGCTCGCTGCCGTCAACCGGTTTGATTACAGGAAGAATATCTAGGTTGTATTTAGTAGCAAACTCAAAGTCACGTTGGTCATGACCAGGAACCGCCATAACTGCACCTGTTCCGTAATCCATCAAGACAAAGTTAGCAACGAATACTGGCACTTCACGACCATTCAATGGATGAATAGCAGTAAGGCCAGTTGCCATACCTTTTTTCTCCATTGTTGCTAGTTCAGCTTCTGCAACCTTGTTGTTCTTACACTCATCGATAAATGCAGCTAACTCAGGGTTGTTTTCAGCCGCAGCAGCAGCAAGAGGGTGGCCTGCAGCGATACCTACGTATGTAACACCCATAAGAGTATCTGGACGCGTCGTATATACTTCAAGGTCTTGATGACCTTGTACTTCAAACTTCAGTTCAACACCTTCAGAGCGACCAATCCAGTTGCGCTGCATGGTTTTAACCATTTCAGGCCAACCTTCTAAGTTGTCTAAATCATCAAGAAGCTCTTGGGCGTATTCTGTGATTTTAATAAACCACTGTGGGATTTCTTTTTGTTCAACTGGAGTATCACAACGCCAGCAACAGCCATCTTCAACCTGTTCGTTTGCTAGAACAGTTAAGTCATTTGGACACCAGTTAACAGAAGAGGTTTTTTTGTATACTAAGCCTTTTTCATAAAGCTTAGTGAAGAACTCTTGCTCCCAACGGTAGTACTCTGGTGTGCACGTAGCAAACTCACGGTTCCAGTCGTAGCCAAAACCAAGCAACTTAAGTTGGTTTTTCATGTACTCAATATTCTCATAAGTCCATGGTGCTGGCGCTGTGTTGTTTTTTACTGCTGCGTTTTCAGCAGGTAGGCCAAACGCGTCCCAACCAATTGGTTGCATTACGTTTTTTCCTTGTAGGCGTTGGAAACGAGATACCACATCACCGATGGTGTAGTTACGCACGTGACCCATGTGCAGTCGTCCACTTGGATAAGGGAACATAGACAGACAGTAGAATTTTTCTTTATTTGGGTCTTCACTTACAACAAAGGTCTTATTGTTGTCCCAGTGCTGTTGAACGTTACGTTCAATATCTTGCGGGTTATATTGTTCTTGCATCGATGATTTCCGGTTATCTTGGAATTTGTGAGTTCTGTTACCACAGAAACTATTAGATCGTCATAGAATACCTAAAGGAAGCCCGGTCAACAATAGTCAATATACCCTTCGTGGGAGAAGAGGTGATGCACGTTAACGGTAATCACATAGTGTTCTGCTACTTTGGTGAAAATAGGGGGATGTATGCCTAAGCGTAAAGCCAGTTATGAAGAAATGATTGAAGATGTGGTTGACAACCTAAAACACAGTCCTGAAGAGTTACAGCACGTGCTTGAAAAGTCAGGACAAGTGGTTGAGGCCGCCAACGATATGACTAAGGACGAAATGGCGTTAATTTCTGCGTATGTGAAGTCTGATCTAAAGGAATTTGCCGAAAACTACGAAGAGAGTAAAAGCGGGCCCTTCTATCTCATGATTGCTAATTCAATTTGGCAAGGTCTGCTGGATATCACAGATAGAACAAAAGTCGAGTGGGTTGAGCTGTTCCAAGATCTTGAGCATCAGGGCGTTTATTCCTCAGGAGAAATGATAGGATTAGGTATTTTGGTGTGTGAACAGTGTGGGCATAAGACAGAATACAATCACCCAACTACCATTTCTGATTGTCCAAAATGTAGTCATAGTACATTTAGTCGACAGCCCCTAAAACCATAGAAGCTAGCTGTTCTAGAGACTGTATGGCTTGCCTACAGTCTCTTTGGATACTGCTAGATAGTGAGAAACACTTACTTATATTGCTGTTTGAATTCTTGTACCCACATCGCTGTTGCGCCACATACTGATACTGGAACGATAAACAGGTTAAGTATTGGGATTGTTGTAAATACCGAGACAAGCATACCGAAGCTGTAGGCTTTTCCTTGTTTTTGCTTCATAGACATTCGCATGTCGTTAAATGGTACCTTGTGGTTATCAAATGGATAATCACAGTATTGAATTGCCAACATCCAAGCGGTAAAAATGAACCAAAGAAAAGGTCCTATCGTCTGACCCAGCGCAGGGATAAGTAGCAGTAAGAATAAGCCGATAGCTTTAGGCAAGGTATACAATAGCTTGCGCCATTCCCGAGCCATAATTCTTGGAACGTCTTTGACAACGCTCATGATCCCGTCTTCTGAAACTTTTTGACCGGTTAGCATTTCTTCCACTTTCTCTGCTAAAAGGCCATTGAATGGAGCGGCGATAAAGTTAGCTAATGTGCTAAAGAAGTAAGAAAAGGTCGCCAATATAGTGATGGCGAGTAGCGGCCAAAGCACATAACTCAGCCAAGAGAGAAATTCAGGCAAATAGCCCAGCCAGCCTTCAATCCACGCGTTTAGGTTGGAGAAAAGGTAGTACATTGCTGAACCAACTAACAAAATATTGGCAAGTAATGGTAGCAGTACATAACGACGGATACCCGGTGTAAAGGCGATTTGAAAACCTTGATGAAAGTAACCGAATCCGGTTTTGGCTTTGTTCAAAATATGTTTCCTTTTACCTTTTGCTACTGTTGTTTCTTAGTGACTATATCAAAAAAGACTTAAGGAAATCACAAACTTCTTATACTAAGGTGTTCTAATAGTCTATAGAGTTTTGGTAAAGTAGAGTGAGCTGAGGTGTATTCACCTCATTAAGGACTATTTTTTAACGTTGAGAGCAAACAATGCAGGAATTGCGATTCGTACTCATTATTGTCGGTGCCCTAGCTATCGCGGCGCTGCTGTTCCATGGCCTATGGTCTAGCAAAAAAGAAGGACAGAAGAAGTTCGGTGATAGGCCGTTAGGAAAGTTGGATGACAACGCTGAGCAAGAAGACGAATACGTTGCGCCAGAAGACGATTTCGAAATTATAAGAAAAACGCGTAATGAACCTGACTTTGGTTTGAACCAACAACAGACTAATTATGATCCCTTAGACGATGTCGCCAGTCACTCTGAACAGAGCTTTGAGCATGAAGAGCAGATTCATCATCAACCTTTAGAAGAACAATTCGAAAAGCCTCCGGTCTCTGCATTATCAGAAGAAATGGTTGAAGAAGAGCTACCATCATTTTCGGCCAAAACCGATGTCGAACCCGAAGAGTTTGAAAAACTTGAACCTCAGCTAGATCTAAACAAATTCGATGATACTGACGAGGAATTGGAAACAAAACCTCAGCCTATTGAGGCATCAACCCCAACGTCGGCAAAGGAATCGAGTGCACCTATACAGGCTGAAAGTGAACCTGAAGAGCCCGAAATGCAGGTGATTGTGATGAACGTGCATTGTGCTGGTTCTGAAGATTTTGTTGGTACTCAGCTGTTTGATAGCATGCGCCAGAATGGTCTTATTTACGGTGAAATGGATATCTTCCATCGTCATGCCGATTTATCAGGCACAGGAAAAGTACTGTTTAGTGTGGCAAATATGATGCAGCCAGGTACGCTTCAACATAATGATCCAGCCACTTTTACTACCAAAGGTATCTCGTTCTTTATGACTCTACCTTGTTTTGGCGAAGCCGAGCAGAACTTCAAGTTGATGCTAAGAACAGCGCAGCAAATTGCTGATGATCTTGGGGGCAACGTTCTTGACGACAAGCGTAACTTAATGACACCGACAAGACTCGATGCCTACCGTAAACAAATTCAAGACTTTAACGCAGCGAAAGTAAGCGCGTAATCGTTCCACTTATGTTAGAGAAAAGGCTCCTCGGGAGCCTTTTTTATCCGTACTACCAAGGTATACCATGTCGCAACAACGATTAAATGAACTGAAAGAGCAACTTCACTATCATGGCGTGAAGTACTATGTAGAAGACAGCCCAGAGATTCCGGATGTCGAGTACGACAGACTAATGCAAGAATTGCTCGCTATTGAAGCTGAGCATCCTGATTGGGTAACTGTAGATTCGCCAAGTCAACGAGTCGGAGGGTTACCACTTGACAGTTTTACCCAAGTGAAACATGAAATACCGATGCTGTCTTTGGATAATGCTTTCTCAGATGAAGATTTAGATAGTTTTAATAAGCGCATTTGTGATCGCGTAAATCGAACCGATATTGGCGCTTATTGTTGCGAAGTAAAACTCGATGGATTAGCAGTGAGTTTACTTTATGAAAATGGTGTACTTGTTCAAGCTGCAACTCGAGGTGATGGAACCACGGGGGAGAACATCACAGAGAATGTTCGAACTATTAGTGCAATTCCACTGAAGCTGCAAGGCGACGACATTCCAGCGCGCATTGAAGTACGCGGTGAAGTATTTATGCCTAAAGCTGGGTTTGCAAAACTTAACGAACTTGCCGAAAGAAAAGGTGAGAAAGTGTTTGTAAACCCAAGAAATGCGGCAGCAGGTAGTTTACGTCAATTAGACTCTCGTATCACCGCAACTCGTCCTTTAAGCTTCTATGCCTATAGTCTGGGCATTGTTGAAGGTACCGAGTTACCAGCAAGTCATTTTGATCGTTTTCTAAAACTCAAATCTTTAGGCTTTCCAATGGGGCCTGAAACCAAACGCGTTAACAGTATTGAAGAAGTTAAAACCTACCACAAAGCGATCCAAGAAAAGCGTGATGAGCTTGAATATGAAATAGATGGCGTCGTCATTAAAGTTGACGACATTGCCCTACAAGAGCAGTTAGGTTTTGTGGCTCGAGCCCCTCGCTGGGCGATTGCCTACAAATTCCCCGCTCAAGAAGAAATTACCGTACTGAACTCTGTCGAGTTTCAGGTTGGACGCACCGGAGCCATTACCCCTGTTGCGAAGCTAGAGCCAGTGTTTGTTGGTGGCGTGACGGTGAGCAATGCTACCTTGCATAATGCCGATGAAATTGAGCGTTTGGGTGTGAAGGTTGGTGATAGTGTTATTATTCGCCGTGCTGGGGATGTTATTCCTCAAATTGTTTCTTATGTGCCAGAGCGTCGACCTGCGGATGCAAAAGAAATCGTTTTTCCTTCTGAGTGTCCGGTATGTGCATCTCTGATTGAACGCATTGAGGGAGAAGCAGTAGCCCGTTGTACCGGTGGTTTGGTTTGCCAAGCACAGCGTAAAGAAGCACTAAAACACTTTGTTTCTCGTAAGGCTTTAGACGTTGATGGTCTTGGGGAGAAAGTGATAGAGCAGCTTGTAGACAAAGAAATGGTCGAGACACCAGCAGATCTGTTCAAGTTATCTGCGGGGCAACTCACTATTTTAGAGCGTATGGGGCCGAAGTCCGCACAGAATGTCGTCAATGCCCTAAATGTGTCAAAAGAAACCACACTAGCGAGATTCCTGTACTCACTGGGGATTCGTGAAGTTGGTGAAGCCACCGCTGCGAATCTATCAACGCATTTTGAAACTTTAGAAAATGTGATGAACGCGACTCATGATCAGTTGATTGAAGTGCCTGATGTCGGTGAGATTGTTGCTAAGCATATTCGGTTCTTCTTTGCTGCTGAATCTAATCAAAAAGTAATTGAGGCATTGATTGCAGCAGGTATTCATTGGGCGGCAGTAGAAGCACCAGCGGAAGATACACCTCAACCACTTGCGGGCAAGACGGTGGTTTTAACAGGGTCGTTGTCACAGCTAAACCGCAATGATGCCAAGGCAGCACTTCAGGCGCTAGGGGCGAAAGTGACGGGAAGTGTTTCTAAGAAAACCGATATTTTATTTGCAGGAGAAAATGCAGGTTCTAAATTGGCTAAAGCACAAGAGCTCAATATTGAGATTAGAACTGAGGACGACCTAATAGAATTAATCGGCTGATTTAAGGAATAGAAAAAAGAGCTCCTAATATGGGGCTCTTTTTTTTGCGAGTGAGTTCAAATAATGATGGTTCTACTACGTCATAAATAAAAAACAATCGTATAAATAGCGTTTTTTTATTTAATTAAATTAAATAAAAAATCCATGCGATCCATATCACGAATGGCAATGTTGATGGTGTTTTAACTTCTTGAAAACAAAGGATGTAAAGCATTTCATTATAGCTGTGTTTGAAAAATAAGATCTTCATCAATAACCATGGTAAAAGTTTGTAGTGCGTCCTATTTTTTTTAGCTTAATTGATTTTGAAATTGATAATTTTCTCTGCGAAGTTAGTCTTGTGAATATGGATACACAAGGTGTAGACAGGAAAATTAACCAGTCTATTTTGGTTAAATAAATAAGGAAATATTTCACCCTTCGGCGGCCAACTTAAGAGTGAAATATAAAAAACAGCTATATCCATTTTTAGGAGTTATTCCATGGAAAAAATGTTTAAACGCACTCTTATCGGTGCAGCAGTGGCGTCTTTAACAATGGCGGGTGCAGTACAAGCGAAACCGGCAACAGATACAGTTGATCTTTATGGTCAAGTTGCATTGTCTGTATGGCAATATGGTGAAGATAAAATTGGTGGCGGTGATGCTCCACTGAAACTAGAAAATGAATCTCGCTTTGGTTTACGCGGTTCACATGAACTAGCACGTGGTCCTAAGTTTATTTGGCAATTGGAAGGTGGTAACGTTGGTGATGACGGTGCTGGTAGTGGTCTAGGTGTTCGTGATACCTATGGTGGTTTTGAGTTCGAGGAAGCTGGTCGCGTACGTATTGGTCGTATGTTGACACCACTCTATGAAATCATCGACTGGCCATACTCAGGTCAACGTGCTGGTGCTATTTTTGACTGGGGTGGCGATGTACTAGGTGGCGCACGCTATGATCGTCAATCTAATATGGTTCGTTATGACTCTGCTAACTTAGGAGGGTTTACATTCAACCTAGCAGCTGGTCGTGGTGATGAAGCAAGTGCTGACTCAAACTTCTATGGCTTAGGGGCGCACTATACTGTTGGAATGCTTACTCTACACGGTGGCTACGAGTACGGTAAGGATCGTAAGTTTGATACTCTCAACTCAGCTTACCAGAACTTCTTGAAGCAAAACCCTGGTGCTCCAATCATTGGTGATAAAGATACAGTTAATGGTCGTTCAGATACGCAAGCTGGATTGTTAGGTTTTGAGCTGAACTTTGACACATTTGCCTTTAATGGTGCATGGAAATACGAAGAAGCAGACTATAAAGAGTTGAAAGACAAAGACGATAATGATCTTCTACAGTATGGTTCGAAAATTTCTCAGAATAGCTACTCGTTAGGAGCTGTATTCAGTGGCGTTGAGAATTGGCAGTTCAAGCTTAATTATGCTGCGAATCTAGATCCTAAAATTGATAGTACCGATGCAGATGGCTATGCAGATTACATCGTTTCAGCACAGGCACTATATTTCTTGGATGACTCAGCGATTACCTATGTACGTCCTTATATGATTTCTAAAGACGAATCTTCAGCTGAATTCGGCTGGGGTCTAGGCGTAGAATACTACTTCTAAAATACAATCTGATACTGCCTTATACCTTCGGCTCCTAGAAATAGGGGCCGTTTTTTTTTTGTGTAATTCACAGTGAGATTAATAAATAGTTGTTTTGACGAAAATATAGAAGATGGACGTTAAATAAAGTTGAGTTAAGAAAAGGAGATCTCGCGATAAAATGAAAATGTGCCCGCGAGTGCGAGCACAGTCGGTTAAATTACTCTTCGAGGTTGCTGATTGCCCAAGTAAGAAACTTCTTTCTTTCTTCGTATGAGGCACTTTTGAAAGAGCGTTTTAAAGATTGGTACACATCACCATCAAGTTGGATGTCAGCGGTTTCTATTTTGGATTGTGAGTAGTGTGACAAGCTAGCAACAGCGTTGGTTTGATTGTAGTCTTTTACTTCTTGTGCCATATCCGCAGTTAGACTAAACGTTAAACCTAACTGATCTTTCTTCACGCCAACGAGGGGCTTTGAATCGCTAACAAGTTCAAAGGTAGGTTTACTATTGAACTCTACACCTTGTTGCAGTGTCTTAATGTTAGGCACGGATATAGAGATATCCTTATCTTTTGCATCAAATGTTGCAACTAAAGGTTGAGATTTAAATTTGGTTTTGTCTGAGCCCGTTTCCATAACTATTTTAGAAATTCTAAAAACCAGTTGGTTTACACCGTTATCGAGAACGATGTTGTCGTTACTATCGAAACCAAAGTTTGAGTAGCCAGCGTCTTTACCATTAACAGTGAGCAGTTGGATGCCAGACGGCACGTCAATGGTCACTGACGAGTAAGCTAGTGACGGTGCCAAAATTAGACTCGCAAGTAGTGTTTTTGTTAATTTCATTACCACTCCTTAGTACTTTGCCAATATGGCAATTCTCTTGTAGGGTCTGTTTCATCTTAGTTTTTTTACATCGCGAATAATAGCGTTGTTATGAAAGCAGAAAGCGTCTGTACAGAAATTTGCGAGTCACTTATCATTTGAATAATTGTGTAGGTTTGCCTAAGTGGAGTTCGATATGAACATCAGTGAAGTTGCTAAAAAGACCGGTCTAACAACGAAATCAATCCGACTGTATGAAGAAAAGAAAATCATCTCGTCACCGTTGAGAAGCGATAATGGCTATCGCATTTATTCGGCCAAGCATGTTGATGAACTAAGTGTTGTTGCTAAGGCCAAACGAGTCGGTTTTACGCTTGATGAGTGTCGCGATATGGTGTCGTTAGCCTTCAAAACGGACAGGACGAGTGCCGAAGTTAAACGTCGAACCAGCGAAAAACTTGCGGAAGTTAAACGCAAGATTTCAGAGTTGCAAGCTATTGAACAGCAACTGGAAGTCTGGCTTTCTCAGTGCCCGGGAGACACTAATTCGGCATGTCCAATCGTTGATGATTTGATGCAAGGCTGCAATACAAAAGTCCAAAACTGATGTTCGTACTATGCAGCCAAGGGCTTGATATATCAAAAGCGTTTTTGGCCACCTAAACGTTCGCAACGCTCAATCGGAGTATACGTTTGAGAGCCATCGCTTAGTTGGCAGTCGACATATGGACCTAATGCAGAACTGTTTGAGGCATGGGTGATTGGAGCAAGCGTCAGCATGATGCCGAAGATTAGTGCTGAGAAAATTTTCATAACGATCCCTTTCAATTATTCAATATTTAGAGGCATCTCGCACTTCGAGATAATCCTAAGTATGAACAAGAGAGAATAAAGATCAAAAAAAAGAGTAAGAATTAAAAAATTTTTAATTCCAAAAAAGTGGAACTTATTAATTGTGTGAAATTAATAACTATATGATTTAGATGGTAAAAATAATCTATAGTTTTATCATGTAGTATGGGGAAATGCCGCTCAACTACTTAAATTAACTTACTTAGTTTCTAGAACAATCTATGGCAATGATGGTTAACTAGTTGGTAATTAAGGAATCTAAGGAAATCTGATTTGCGGTGACGTGCTCCCAGCTCAAAAAGAGCTCGTTTTCGATGTTTTGTTCTAACTAGCCGGTAAAATGAGCGAATTTCGATAACAGTCAGTTGTCTTGACTGGAATCAGAGATCGAGCAATTTGCCTTGTTTGGTGTGGAAAGTAGGTTTATGGCATAACCTTGCTCTCCTAGCTGTTCAACAACACTGTGTTTTCCAACAAGGTGCAGAGCGCCCACAGCCACAAAATGGGTTCCTGCTTTGTATTCTTGTGATTGGCTTAATATCTCTACCCACTTTTCGTTCCGCTCGTAAATGAATGAATGATAGAAGTCATCGTTATAGGCCTCTGCTTGTAACACTTCTTCAAGGTTCTTTTTATCCCCCATACGCCAAGACTCGACTAAACATTGGATGCTTGCTTCACTATTTGGCCACTCTTGGATTGTTTGTTTCAACATATCTAATCCGTCATCAGGCTGATTTGCGAGTAAATCGATTTGAAATTGTAAACTCTCTAATCCCTTTATTGGTAATTGATGAGTGTTTGCCCACTGAACAAACTGCATATCAATGCCGAACTGAGGTTGATAGTTAAGAGATTGGAATTGTAATTGTTGTAAGGTTAAGGCTGCTTGCCAAGGTGGTAAGTTCAATATTTTAGTTGGAGCTAGGGAGGTCTGTTTTAAGATTTTAACTAATGTAGCTAAGTGTTCTTCGTCTAACATTTGCTTA
Source organism: Vibrio mediterranei (assembly GCF_013364395.1). Taxonomy (NCBI): domain Bacteria; kingdom Pseudomonadati; phylum Pseudomonadota; class Gammaproteobacteria; order Vibrionales; family Vibrionaceae; genus Vibrio; species Vibrio mediterranei. Next base: position 648,742 of record NZ_JABXGK010000001.1, read on the forward strand.
GTACTGGGTTGTGGTTCTTGCGGGAAACGAACTTTTTCATTTAGGCGTGTTTCGACAACCAGGCTATCAGAGCTATCTAAAGCTTCTGTCACTTTTCTAGAAAATGGATCGAGTTTGGTATCCCCAACGTGAATTGTCCCCATGAGATAGAGGCGCTGTTCACCTTTGTCTGCTTGCCATAACAACGGTTCTGCATGAGAAAAAAATGAGATCAACAACAGAAGGTTCATGAATGAAGGCCCCAAGTGAGCTCTCTTTATATAACTCGAAATATATCTAAGCAATCTATTCACCACTTTCTGAACTACGGTTGAGTGTTCAGACTAACACAAGTTCGCTCCTCAAATGCCAAGGTTGAAGTAGAGAGTTACTGCTCTAGGTTGTTTTTCCTCGATAAAACTACTTTTTTAATGCGAATTAAATGCTGTTTTAAACCTAAAAGCACGTTTGATATCACGATTTTATAAGAGTTATTTTGGACTGGATGTGGTTTTTACGACATTTTTGTCATCAACATGGCGATATGAGTATGGTTTTTGTGACTTTCATCATAGGTAATTTTTCTTTGTGAATTTACGGTATTTTATATAACTTTTTTAAGTTGCTGTTTTTTATGTATTTATGTTTTTTGTCATTTTCCTGTTGTGATTTTGATCACTTTGGTGGGGTAATTATTTGTTAGCGCGAATTAAATCTAGTTATAGTGTGCTCAAGCCAGACGGCAGCATATCAAGGCAGCAACATAAGCTGCTCAAAACTAAAGCATATATAGGTGTTATAATGAAAAAAGTTCTCGCTCTTACCGCTCTTGCAGTTGCATCAACTAGCGCTTTCGCAGGCTCTTCTTACGTAACTGGTAACGTTCAATTTCACGATACGTACCTTCAAGGTTCTAAAGCAACGTCTACGCTAGAAGCCGGCCACACATTTGACTCTAACACTACGCTGTTAGTTGAGTTTGATGCTATTCCACTGGGTAAAGTACAAGATGGTGCTAGTCCACTACCAGCGACTACTTTGGGTGTTGAACAGGTCTTTAACGCAACTGACCACCTTTGGTTTGCGGCAGGTTACCATCACTTGATTCAAGGCGGTGAAACAATTCAATATCGCCCACTTATCAAGATCGGTTATAACTTCGATAACGGTCTTTCTTTGAGCAACCGTACTCGTATGCACATTAATAATCAACTAGATGGCCAAGCACGCAAGTCAGATACAGATGTTCGTTTGGACAACAAAATTGCTTATCAATTTGCTGATCAGCCTATTGCTCTTTCTTATAACAACGTATACGTAGTGGCTGGCGACAAAGATGCGAATGGCGATGATAAAGTTAATACGATGGATCACGAGCTTCGTGCAACTTGGACTCGTGATGGCGTACAACCATACTTTGAGTTCCGTAGCCAAGCTCACGGCCTAAAGAATGCTGACGGAAGCAGTGCAGTAAACAATGCTGTTGTGTTCGGTGCTTCATACGGCTTCTAATCTATCCCCCAAGATTGTTCATATTTCCATATTTAGGGCTCCGTCAGGAGCCTTTTTTCTGTTCTAAGTTCGGATTTAGAATAGAGGTGCCTCGCAATTTCTTTTTATCTGTTCCTTATCTTAAGAGTGACACGATAAAATACGTGAACGACACTGAACGAATACTCAAGTCATGGCGTACTAAACTTCTTGTTTTCAGTAATGACTTAAAAGGATGATGAGATGAACATTAAATTTCTTGTATCTAGCTTAATCACAGTTGTATTTATGAGTGGTTGTACACAGACAGCTTTTCCAACAGATGGGACGAGTGATTCATGGCAGACATTTGGTTATGAGCAGTCAAAAAAAGGCTACATGAAAAAAACACCTGAAGAATTAAGTGTCAATGATGCGGCTTTAGAAACGGCTTACTCTGAAGGGTATGAAAAAGGCCGAACTGAATACTGCGCGCAAGATGCCTACAAGTTAGGGATTATGGGGAAAAGCTATCTGGGGATTTGTGACGACCTCGATTGGCGATTCCGAATGAAGTATAACGATGGACGTTCAAATCAAAGTCTTGGTCGCTTATAGAGTAACTGAGGCGGTACGCTGATATAAATCTGAACGTTTAGTTTGTTTTAATAAATTTGCGGTTTACTGAGCAACTTTTACTTATCCTTACTGAGGTCGACTATTGGTCGTCCTTTGTCGTTTTTCTGTCCAGAAAATATGTCTTTCAGACGGTTTATTTACATAGCGAAGTTAGGGTTAAGCTAGTTGATTGAATTTCCAGTATTTATCTGATTTTTTGACAATTTGTGTCTTGCAGAGTCATGACTTTGTTAGAATTTGCCACAAGGTAAATCGAGCGTGAAGATGCGTTTTTTTCTGACTAAGTTAGGACTAACGTCTTGCGTAAAATTTCATTCTTGGCACTCGCATTTAGCTCGAGCAGCGCATTTGCTGCATCGTCATATATTGAAGGTAACATCCAGTTCAATAGCAGTTATCTCTATGATTCCAAAACCACAGCTAAGATGGCGGCAGGCCATACTTTTGATACGGATACAACGATTAAGTTCAAAATAGAAGATATTGCGATTGGTGCAACGCCTCACAGTGATGGTCACCATCACCACCATAACATGTACTATGGACACCGCGTGAGAGCTCCTTTGGTAACGCTAGGGGTAGAGCAGCGTTTTCAAATGTCGGACAACTTCTGGCTAGGGGCTGGATATGAACACCTAATGCAAGTGGGTGAAACCATGCAGTACCGTCCACTCTTTAAAATCGGCTATGACTTTGAGCAAGGTCTCTCTTTGAGTCATCGCACTCGAATCGAAGTTTATGCACAACATGACCGTTGGGGGTATAAGCCGGATACAGATTATCGATTTGATAACAAGATTGCCTATACGTTCCAAACGCACCCAGTGAAAATCCACTATAACAATGTGTACCATGCCATAGGAGCTTATGGTCCATACTACCCATACACGGACAGCACCATGGACCATGAGTTTAGGTTGACGTTAACGAAATACGCTTTTCAGCCGTATTTTGAGTACAAGAGTCAAGGGGATGTCAAAGTACCACGATATGGCCATGGTGTAGCGAATAGTGCATTTCTTATAGGTGGGATTTATAACTTTTAGCCAGAAAAACGCCACAGCGATTGCTGCGGCGTTTATCTAGTATCAGTGCTTCACGTTACATATTGTAAGCACGGAAACTGTAGACTTGACCTTTCTCATTGTAAGCATAAACATGATAAGGGTCTTTCTTGTCGCCATATTCCATACCTGGAGAACCAACGGGCATGCCTGGAACAGCGAGTCCCTTAGCGTTCTTAGGTGGGTTCTCTAGGAAAGCCTTGATGTCATCGGCTGGAATATGGCCTTCGAAAACATAGTCACCGATAACCGCCGTATGACACGATGCGAGTTCGGGCTTTATACCTAGTTTTTCTTTTATTGGGTTCATATTCTTATGCTCTTCAACCGTAACGTTAAATCCAGCATCTTCCATATGCTTCACCCATTCTTTACAGCAGCCACAATAAGGTGACTTATACGTGAGCATATCCGTGGCAAACGCTGAACCTGTTACCATCGCAAACGACAGTGTTGCTAGTTTGAATAGACGTGTTTGCTTTGACATATTGAATCCTTTTAACAAGTAATTATTGGCTATATCGTTATCGGTTAACCAACTCGATTAGCCTTTATATTGAAAGTTTCTGAGTCTATTTGCGTTGCTGACAACGGTAATAGAGGACAGTGCCATAGCTGCTCCAGCAAAAACAGGGCTGAGCAGAAAACCAAAAATCGGGTAAAGAATCCCTGCTGCAATCGGGATCCCTAACGAGTTATAGATAAATGCACCAAATAGGTTTTGTTTTATGTTCTTCACTGTCGCCTTAGACAGTGAAATAGCGTATGCCACAGTCGCAGGGTTACTATTAAGCAATGTCATTGGCGCACTTTCGATGGCCACGTCACTCCCTGAGCCCATGGCAATACCGACATCAGCAAGTGCTAAAGCAGGTGCGTCATTGATGCCATCACCAACCATAGCGACAGGCCCAAACTTAGCCTTGAGTGACTCTACATGAGCGGATTTCTCATCTGGTAATACCTCAGAAACCACCTCGTCGATACCAAGCTTCTTAGCGATTACGTTAGCAACATGTCGGTTGTCACCAGTTAGCATCACAGTATGAATGCCTTGCTGTTTCAATGATGCCACTGCAGAAGCCGCTTCTGGTTTAAGCTCATCGGCGATTGCAATAACAGCTACGGCTGAATTATCGATAACTACGACCACTGGTGTCGCAGCCATATTTGCTGCTTCATCGAGGCCACTTTGAATCGGCGTTGTATCAATGTTCAAACTTTGTACGTGATTGAGCGATGCAATGGTTATTTGCTTATCGTCAACTATCCCTTTAACCCCTTTGCCCTTAAGATTCTCAAATTGTTGGGGCTCACTTGTGTCAGTGGCAGACCAATATCGAGTGACCGCTTTCGCTAGAGGATGTTCCGAACGTTTTTCTAATGGCAATACCAATTTGGCCAGCTCATGTGCTGATAGGTTCGATGTAAATACTCGCTGTACGGTTGGTTGACCCATGGTCAGTGTGCCGGTTTTATCGAATACGACGACTTTTACTTTACTTAGCTTTTGTAAGGCGTCGGCATCTTTAATTAATACTCCTGCTTGGGCTGCTTTGCCTATACCTACAGTAATAGACAGCGGTGTTGCCAAACCTAATGCGCATGGGCAGGCGATGATAAGTACTGTTGTCGTCACAACAAGCATATAACTGGCTCTAGGCTCTGGTCCGACAAAGAACCAAACTGCCGCGGCTAACAAAGCGATAACCACAACGACGGGAACAAATACTGCTGAGATAGAGTCTGCTAATTTGGCAATGGCAGGTTTACTGCTTTGCGCTTCCCTTACTAGGTTAATTATACGCGACAACATAGTATCTGCGCCCACACCTGTTGCTTTGATAACCAAGCTACCATCGGTGTTTAATGTGCCTGCAGACACCGTGTCATTAATATCTTTTGCTGCGGCCACAGGTTCACCCGTCAACATGGATTCATCAATATAGCTGTGTCCTTCAAGTACTAGTCCATCAACAGGAACTTTTTCACCTGGCTTTATTCTAAGCAGCATCCCAAGACGAATATCGGACACTGCCATAGACTGATCTTGACCATCAATAATGGCAGTCGCATATTGTGGTTGAAGGTTCATTAGCGCTTGAAGCGACTGATTGGTTTTAGACTTTGCTTTGGCTTCGATGTAGTGCCCGAGAGATATTAATCCCACAATCATCGCGCTTGCCTCAAAATAAACATGTCTAGATTGATGTGGGAACCAACTAGGCTTAACCACCACTAACATAGAGTAAAACCATGCTGCGCCCGTGCCTAACGCGACGAGGGTATCCATCGTTGCTCGTTTGTGTGTTAGCGCTTTATAAGCATTTACATAGAAGTCGCGCCCGGCAGTAGCGAGTAGCCATAAACAGATGACACCAATTAGCCCCCAGGTCATTTGGTCTAGAGGGTTGCGGATCATCATATTGCCACCTAATACTCCCCAAAGCATGAGCGGAGCACCAATGGCTAAGGCAACAATAGTGTGCTTTTTTTGAGTCGCTTGATGGTCTAAAAGTGCTTGCTGTTGCTGACTTTGGCTTGTGGCTAAGTCTTGAACTAGCTCCCCTTGATAACCAGCACTCGAAACCGCAGCGAGCAAAGCGTCATTGATGCTTTCTACATCTTTGGAAGCTACTACCAAAGCACTTTGTTCAGCAAGGTTAACGCGAGCGTTCTCGACGCCATCAACACTGGCTAGTGCTTTCTCTACCGAGCTCACACAGCTTGCACAAGTCATTCCATGAATCAGGTAATGAAGTCTGTAGCCTTCTTGTGTTAACAGCAGTTCGTCATTTGACTCGTTTAGCAACGAGATATCAGGAGAAATAGGCTCAATACTTTCGCTTTGCGTAGACGTATCAAGGTCATTGCCGCTGGTAGAATTAGCCTCTTGCTTTGCTTGATATCCGACAGCTTCTACGCTATCGATAATAGTTAGCGGATTATCTAATGTTGCAATGGTCAACTCTGATTTACTCAAAGAGAGAATTTCGCAATCTTCCAATGATTCAAGTTGAGTGCGCAATTTCGCTACACATTTTCCGCAGTTCAGGCCTGAAAGTGCAAAGTGCCATACGGGAATGGCATGGTAGTTAAGGGATTGGACTATGGAAATAATGTCTTGGACATCCGACGAACTCTCCACGATAAGTTGTTCAGTGGTGAGTGTTTTGATATCCATCGATAGCGGGGAGGCATCGAGTGCTTTTTGCAGCTTATTCACGCACCCCATACAGGAGAGTCCTGATAGATTTAGCGTATATTGATTCATAAAACACCTCGAAGAAATATTGAACTGTGACTAACGATAAACCTTACCGCAAGGGTAAGGTCAAGCTATTGATTGTAGATTTAGCTTAAGGTGATAAAATAGCGCCCAAATTTGCAACGCACGATGAAGCGCATCGTGCGACGTTGACAACAAGGTACATTCGATGACGGTTAAAACACGTTTTGCTCCTAGCCCTACAGGCTATCTTCATGTCGGTGGTGCACGTACTGCACTGTATTCTTGGCTATTTGCTAAAAACCAAGGCGGCGAATTCGTTCTTCGTATCGAAGACACCGATCTAGAGCGTAACTCGCAACAAGCAGTGGATGCGATCTTGGAAGGCATGCAGTGGATGGGTTTGGAATGGGACGAGGGTCCTTATTACCAATCTAAGCGTTTTGATCGATACAATGAAATGGTTGATAAGCTACTTGCGGAAGACAAAGCATATAAATGTTATGCGCCGAAAGAGTTGCTAGAAGAGATTCGTGCAGAGCAAGAAGCGAACAAAGAAATTCCTCGCTATGATGCGAACCACCCTAAAATTGTTGCAGCGAACGCAGCAGCAAAAGAAGGTGACCCGTGTGTTATTCGCTTCCGCAATCCGAAAGAGGGTAGCGTGGTGTTTGATGACCAAATCCGTGGTCGCATTGAAATCTCAAACAGCCAAATGGACGACCTGATTATTCGTCGTACCGATGGCGCGCCAACATATAACTTTGTGGTAGTGGTTGATGATTGGGATATGGGTATTACACATGTTGTTCGTGGTGAAGATCACATCAACAACACGCCTCGTCAAATCAACATCTATGAAGCTCTAGGTGCTCCAGTACCTACATTTGCACACTGTGCAATGATTCTGGGTGATGATGGTGCGAAACTGTCTAAGCGCCACGGCGCGGTTTCTGTGATGCAGTATCGTGATGAAGGCTACCTTCCGAATGCTTTGAACAACTACTTGGTGCGTCTAGGTTGGTCTCATGGTGACCAAGAAATCTTCTCACAAGAAGAGATGATCGAACTGTTCTCTTTGAATGCTATTTCAAAATCAGCATCTGCGTTCAATACTGACAAACTAAACTGGTTGAACAACCATTACATCAAGACATCTGAGCCAGAGTATGTGGCAAAGTATCTACAATGGCACCTTGATGAGCAAAAGCTAAACACAGAGAATGGCCCTGCTATCACAGAAGTCATTAAGCTAGTTGGTGAGCGTTGCAATACATTGGTTGAACTTGCACAGCAAATCCGTTACTTCTACGAAGATTTCTCTGAGTTCGAAGCTGGTGCTGCGAAGAAACATCTACGCGGTGTAGCTAAAGCGCCTTTAGAAGCTGCGCTAGCGAAAGTAGAAGCGTTGGAAGAGTGGACAACAGTAAATATTAAAGAGCAAGTCATTGCCGCGGTCTGTGAAGAATTAGAAATTGGTATGGGTAAAATCGGTATGCCACTTCGCGTAGCAGTAACAGGCGGTGGTCAATCTCCATCGGTTGATGCAGTTATGGAACTGGTTGGCAAAGAGCGTGTTATTGCTCGCATTAAGATGGCTTTAGCATTTATTGCTGAGCGTGAAGCGAACGCTTAATTACTCCTAATCTAAGATATTGAAAAGGCCGCAATAAATATTGCGGCCTTTTTTTCATAAAAACAAAAAAGCGACTCACAAGCCGCTTTTCATATGGAAGTAAGATTACTTCTCTAGATAGTCTCGAATGGATTTTTCTATACCCACCGCATCCAATCCAAGCTCTGCGTGCAACTCATCTTGAGTGCCTTGAGCGACAAACCTGTCAGGAAGTCCTAGGTTTAGGACGGGCTTCATTAGTTTCTCACTCATCATGAACTCAATTACGCCAGCGCCAGCACCACCTGCAATAGCGTTTTCTTCTAGAGTAACTATGACGTCGTGACTATTGCAAAGCTCTCTAATTAGCGCTTCATCAAGCGGTTTGACAAAACGCATATCAGCGACGGTAGCATTGATGTTCTCCGCCGCGATAAGCGCATTATCTAAGAAAGTGCCGAAGGATAATATCGCTACTTTTTCGCCTTCACGTACGGTGCGACCTTTGCCTATTTCTAGAGCGGTAAATTCAGCTTCTGGTGTTGTTCCATTGCCCCCACCACGTGGGTAGCGTACGGCACTTGGACCATTGTGCATGTGACCAGTGTAGAGCATCTGGCGACATTCATTTTCATCACTTGGTGCCATGATGACCATGTTAGGGATGCAGCGCATAAAGCTTAAGTCGAAGGCACCTTGGTGAGTTTGACCATCAGCGCCGACTAATCCTGCTCGGTCGATAGCAAACATTACAGGCAAATCCATAATAGCAACATCGTGGATCAGTTGGTCATAGCCGCGCTGTAAGAACGTAGAGTAAATGGCAACGATTGGGCGGTTACCAGCAATAGCCATACCAGTGGCTAATGTCACGGCGTGTTGCTCTGCAATCGCGACATCGAAATATTGGCTCGGATACTCTTTCGAGAAACGTACCATGCCAGAGCCTTCACGCATGGCAGGAGTAATTGCCATTAATGAAGGGTCTTTGGCTGCCATATCACATAGGAAATCGCCAAAGATCTTTGAATAGGTTGGTTTGCTTGAGCTGCTTTTTGGCAGACAGGAGTGAGAAGGATCGAACTTAGGTACGCCATGGTAACCGATTGGATCTTTCTCAGCTGGTTCGTATCCTTTACCTTTCTTGGTCATAATGTGCAGGAACTGCGGGCCTTTAAGCTCACGCATGTTCTTCAACGTTTTAACCAGTTCATTGACATCATGACCATCAACAGGGCCGATGTAGTTGAAGCCTAGCTCCTCAAATAGCGTGCCCGGAACGATCATACCTTTTAAATGTTCTTCTGTACGACGAACTAGCTCTTTAATTGGTGGCAAACCAGATAGTGCTTTCTTACCGCCTTCACGAATCGAAGTGTATAAACTACCAGATAAGACCTGAGCGAGGTGGTTGTTTAGAGCGCCAACGTTTTCTGAAATCGACATTTCGTTATCATTGAGGATTACGAGCATATCAGGATGAACATCACCAGCGTGGTTGAGTGCTTCAAATGCCATTCCTGCAGTAATGGCGCCGTCGCCAATAACGCTGACCACTTTACGGTCTTTGCCTTCTTTAGCCGCAGAGATGGCAATACCAAGTCCCGCACTGATAGATGTGGATGAGTGGCCAACGGATAAAACGTCGTACTCACTTTCTTCACGCCAAGGGAAAGGGTGAAGCCCATCTTTTTGTCGGATCGTCGACATCTTCTCGCGTCGACCCGTCAAAATTTTGTGTGGATAAGCCTGATGGCCCACATCCCAAATCAATTGGTCGAAAGGCGTGTTATATACGTAATGTAGGGCGACAGTTAATTCAACCGTCCCTAAGCCAGAAGCTAGGTGTCCGCTTGATTGGCTCACAGAGTTTAACAAATACGTTCTTAGCTCCTCACAAAGCTTCGGAAGTGACTCTTTTGGCATCAAGCGAAGTTCTTCCGGTGTATTTGCTAATGTCAGTGTTGGATATTTTGAAATATCAAGTGTCATAGTGTTAGCGCTTTAATTCTGTTTAGTTGTTGCGCTCGATGACATATCGGGCGAAATCTTCGAGTAATTGAGTATTGTAGGGTATAGCCTCTAAAGCACAAAGTGCTTCTTCAAAAAGCTGCGCTGCTTTTTGCTGAGCCCCTTCTAATCCTAGCAAAGCAGGGTAGGTACTTTTGTTAAGTTCGACGTCCGAACCCTGAGGTTTACCTAAGGTTTCCGTGTCACCGACAATATCTAGAATATCGTCTTGCACCTGAAACGCGAGTCCAATTGCATCAGCGTAATTTTCCAACTGAGGCAGGTATTGACCCCCTTTATCCCCAGCTGCCAAAGCACCTAACTGAACAGCGCACTTAATCAGTGCCCCTGTTTTATGACGATGTATACGCTCAAGCTCTTCCAGCGTCACATTGCGGTTCTCTGCTTCTAGATCGAGTGCTTGCCCAATGCACATACCAGCAGCACCTGAAGCGTGAGCAAGCTTTTGTACCATAGTAATACGTTGCTCATTGGCAAAGGATGCCAATTCACCTTCAGATAAAATGGTAAAGGCCAGTGTTTGCAGAGCATCACCAGTTAGAATAGCAGTCGCTTCATCGAATTGAATATGGCAAGTCGCTTGACCTCGACGGAGTTCGTCATCATCCATTGCAGGAAGATCATCGTGGATCAATGAATAGGCATGGATACACTCAATAGCAGCGGCCGGAGTATCTAATTGTTCATTGGTGCAACCAAAAATCTGTCCGGTAGCATAAACAAGGAAAGGGCGAGCACGTTTACCGCCAAGTAGCAATGCATATCGCATTGCTTCTATTAATCTTTGTTCTTGGAAAGGGTAGAGGTCGAGCCAAGCGTCCAGTTGCTCGTTATTACGTTGTTGATAAGACTTTAAAGCCTCAATCATGGGGATACTCACTTTTGTTTCTATTCCGCTGACTGGGAGAAGTCATCAAGTTCTGCATCGTCATCTTTGGCTAGCAGGATGCTGACTTTTTGTTCTGCTTCTGTAAGCTTATGTTGCCCAGCACGAGCTAAAGCGATACCACGTTCAAACTTCTTCAAAGCGTCGTCCAATGCAAGGTCACCATTTTCTAATTGTTCGACAAGCATATCTAGCTCATCCACTGTCGCTTCAAACGACATGTTCTCTGGTTTTTTCGTCGCCATAACTTACTTGTTTTATCAGAAATGTTCGAACGTTACATTAGCCTTAACGGATGGTCAAACTAATGGTGCCAAAAATGTAACCAAGATGCTTTCCACTTTTTGTTTCTGCTACAAATTTGTTCAACAGGATGGATATAGAAACTGGGGAAGGTGTTGTTTTACGGCGATTTCTCGAATTGACTCCGGCTAAAAGAAGAGGGAACAGGGAATTTTGTGATTTTCAGGTCATAAATTACTTAAAGATATGGGCATGTGGTCGATAACCTGAATATAACGCGATAGACTCGTGCGGATATTCAGGTTCGTCAATGTCGATTGATGGCAATTATTTATGGAGTGTTGAGTGGATTTAGCAACGCTGATAGGCCTAATTGGTGGGGCCGCTTCGATCATTATGGCGATGGTGCTGGGTGGCAGCATCATGACTTACTACGATACCACGTCGGTATTCATCGTAATCGGTGGTTCGACATTTGTGGTGTTGATGAAGTTCACTCTGAGCCAGTTCTTTAGTGCAACGAAGATTGCTGGCAAAGCGTTCATGTTCAAAACCGATGAACCTGAAGACTTAATCGCGAAAATCGTCGAAATGGCGGATGCGGCACGTAAAGGTGGTTTCCTAGCTTTAGAGGAAATGGATATTCAGAACAGCTTTATGCAAAAAGGCATCGATCTATTGGTTGATGGTCACGATGCAGAAGTTGTGCGTAACGCGATGCAAAAAGACATCGCATTAACCGATGAACGCCATGTGAAAGGAGCGGGCGTTTTTAAGGCATTTGGTGATGTTTCTCCTGCAATGGGAATGATCGGTACCCTCATTGGTCTGGTTGCGATGCTTTCTAACATGGACGATCCGAAGTCGATTGGTCCTGCAATGGCGGTGGCACTTTTAACAACCTTGTATGGGGCGATTCTTTCCAACATGCTTTTCTTCCCGATTGCTGACAAGCTTACGTTGCGTCGCGAGCAAGAAAAACTCAATCGTCGTTTGATCATGGATGGTGTATTGGCGATTCAAGATGGTCAAAACCCTCGCGTGATTGATGGCTATTTGAAAAACTACCTCAATGAGAGCAAGCGAGCCTTTGATTTGGACGGTGAGTAAACATGCTGGTCTCACATATTAAATTGGCGTAGGAGGAGCTGTGGAAGAGGAACAAAAATGCGATTGTCCACCACCGGGTCTTCCCCAATGGATGGGCACATTTGCGGATTTGATGTCGCTACTCATGTGCTTCTTTGTACTTCTGTTGTCATTTTCTGAGATGGATGTACTGAAGTTCAAGCAGATTGCGGGCTCTATGAAGTTTGCCTTCGGGGTACAAAATCGCCTTGAGGTGAAAGATATTCCTAAGGGTACCAGCATCATCGCACAAGAATTCCGACCAGGTCGCCCTGAACCAACGCCAATTGACGTCATTATGCAGCAGACCATGGACATCACTCAGCAAACGCTGGAGTTTCATGAAGGTGAGTCAGATCGCGCTGGTGGTAATCAGCGAGACGATGGCAAAATGACGGGTGGTCAAACAGCGGATAGGACTCAAAAGAACCAGATTGGTACGGCATCGGCACAGAACGAACAAGAAAATGAAGATCTCGATAAACTAGAAGAGATCATCAAGAAAGCGTTGCAACAAGAGATTAAACAGGGTGCTGTTGAAGTAGACAACTTGGGACAACAACTGGTGATTCGGATTCAAGAAAAAGGAGCTTTCCCAGAGGGGTCGGCCTTCTTGCAGCCTAAATTTAGACCTCTTGTTCGTCAGGTTGCTGATTTAGTTAAGGATATACCTGGCCAAGTCCGTGTGTCAGGGCATACGGATAACTTGCCTTTGGATTCTGAGCTGTACCGTTCTAATTGGGATTTATCGTCTCAGCGAGCTGTTTCTGTTGCCCAAGAGATGGAGAAAGTAAAAGGCTTCTCTCATCAAAGGTTGCGAGTGCTGGGAGTGGCTGATACCGAACCTTTGGGCCCGAATGATACTGAGCGACAGAGAGCGCGCAACCGCCGTGTTGAAATCAGTATTATGCAAGGGGAGCCAGTGTACACTGATGAGGTGTCTGCAGACGGTCAATAAAATGTGCACTATTACTATGAAACACCAGCGTTCAGCGCTGGTGTTTTTTATTGTGCTGAACGCTACAATTGCAACACTCGCATCTTAACTACGTAGAGTATATACTTGCGCCCCAAATAGACGAATGCCCGCTCTAGTCTCAAACTTGGCACGATGAGTTGGGTGAGTTTGTACTACAGTTGATATTTGTTACCTATACTGTCGTGCTCAGACAGCATTGCAACGAGATGTGAAAAGACTATGAGATTTATCGTAAAGCCCCATCCAGAGATTTTTGTAAAAAGCGATTCAGTGCGTAAGCGCTTTACAAGAATCTTAGAGTGCAACCTGCGAATTATTATCCAGCGCCGTACGGAATCTGTAGCGGTATATAACCGTCGTGACCACATTGAAGTGAATGCTAGCTCTGATGAATACTACAACGAGGTGTTGGAGATCCTAACTCACACCCCGGGTATCCATCATGTTCTTGAGGTTCAGCAATCTGATTTTGAAGATATGCACGATATCTACGAGCAGGTGTTGGAACTAAACGGCAGCCGTATCGAAAACAAAACTTTTGTTGTTCGAGCTAAGCGACGCGGCAAACACGACTTCACCTCAATCGAGCTTGAGCGCTATGTTGGCGGTGGCTTGAACCAAGCTGTCGAAAGTGCTCGTGTGAAACTGTCTAAGCCTGACGTAACAGTAAACATCGAAGTTGCGAACGATAAACTGAATCAAATCATCGCTCGCCATAAAGGGCTTGGTGGTTTCCCTCTTGGAACACAAGAAGATGTGCTGAGCTTGATTTCAGGCGGCTTTGATTCTGGAGTGTCGAGCTATCTGCATATTAAACGCGGTTCTAAAACGCATTACTGTTTCTTCAACTTAGGCGGCCCTGCTCACGAGATTGGCGTTAAGCAAGTTGCGCATTACTTGTGGAACAAGTATGGCTCTTCTGCGAAAGTGAAATTCATCTCGGTGGACTTTGAACCGGTTGTTGCTGAAATTCTTGAAAAAGTAGAAGACGGCCAAATGGGCGTTATTCTTAAGCGTATGTTTATGCGTGCTGGTGGAATGCTTGCTGAAAAGTTTGGCATTGAAGCCTTGGTAACGGGTGAAGCACTCGGCCAAGTATCAAGCCAAACGCTGACTAATTTACGTCATATAGATGGTGTCACTGACACATTAATTCTTCGCCCTCTAATCAACTGGGATAAAGAAGACATTATCGACCTTGCACGTGAAATTGGTACTGAAGATTTCGCTAAGACCATGCCTGAGTACTGCGGTGTGATTTCTCGTAAGCCAACCGTGAAGGCTGTGAAAACTAAGTTAGAAGCTGAAGAAGAGAAATTCGACTTTGGGATTCTTGAGCAAGTCGTGCGTGATGCGCGAATGATGGACATTCGTGATATCGAAAAAGAAAGTCAGGAGCAAGCGCCTGAAGTTGAGCAAGTTCAAGCAGTTGAAGAGCACGCTATCGTTTTGGATATTCGTAGTGCAGAGGAAGAGGAAGAGAGTCCGTTGGAACTCGATGGCGTTGAAGTTCAACACCTTCCATTCTTTAAGTTAGGAACCAAGTTTGGTGACTTAGACCAGTCGAAAACATATCTGCTGTACTGTGATCGCGGCGTAATGAGTCGTCTTCAAGCCTTGTATTTGCAAGAACAAGGTTTTAACAATGTGAAGGTGTATCGCCCTTAGGGATCGTCTTTAAAGCGATAGACAAATCACAAGGTAAAAATGGGCGCTTTATTAGGGCCCATTTTTTATGCCCGTTATTTATGGCTTTAAAGTTACATACTACTCTGCGGCCAGTCATCGGGAACAATAAACCAAAACTGACCAGTTTCAGACTGACAATGGATAAAGTGTTGTGGCAGTTCAGTCACTGGCACTTTGTTTTCGTTGTTGAATCCCGTAGCCCAAAGAGGTTTGGATAGTTGGTACAAAGGCTCCGTAACCCTTTCAAACTGACTTTGATAACACCAAAAGCCAGTGACTCGCTCCGGATTGATCTTCAAACCTAGGCAGTATTCTGGAACTGTAGTCTTTTCAAATGGGTTGACGTAAAGTCTGCCTTGCATCAGTAGGTGCTGAGAAATGTCATCAATGTTCGGATACAAAGCTTGAAACGCTTCTGTACGAGTCATCATAAGTTGGTGCTCAAGCATGCGATGCAATTTCTTATCCAGGCGATCTTTGGCATTTGGTCCATACCAATAGCCGTCCTTGAGTAGATAGAACTTTATTGCCACTTCCCAATGCTCAATTTGCTCAGTGGCAAGGTTATCCAAAATAAAGTCGATAGCACCAATAGTTCGGTTATTTTGCTGCAACTGTAATTCTTCGACTATAACTTGATACTCATGACTGGCTTCAAACTGTCGACGACACAGTTCCTGATACAAAAAACCGAGTCTAGGGTTGCCGTCATAGTCTCTGTGAATCGTAACTTCTGAATCCATATTGACGCAGGGGAAGTAAGGCGAGATTCTGTGGTCATTCATCATTAGACTAGGACTAGTCCTTATCCAAGATAAGAATTCCTTTATAATATTCATGCTCATGTGTTTGCGTTTTCCTTTCGACAATCCTAGATTAAATTGCTATAACCACGGAAATCAAGAAATTGCTCTGGAAGTGCTATGAATAACTTACAACTCGAAGCGGTGCTCAATGAAAAGTTGTCTCCTCAATTGATTAAAGACTATTGTCCAAATGGACTACAAGTTGAAGGCGCTAGTGAAATAAAAAAGGTAGTGACAGGTGTAACGGCCTCGCAAGCACTGATCGATTATGCGGTATCTGTTAACGCGGATGCTCTATTGGTTCATCATGGTTATTTCTGGAAAGGCGAACCTGAAGCCATTCGTGGTATGAAAGGAAAACGTATTCGCACCCTTATCAAAAATGATGTTAATTTGTATGGTTACCATCTACCTCTGGATATACACCCTGAACTTGGCAACAATGCGAGATTAGCTGAATTACTCGACATTGAAGTGATTGATGGACTAGAAGGGCACCCTCAGTCTGTAGCTATGTTTGGTAAACTGGCTCAACCGATGACTGGTGAAGCCTTTGCTCAGAAAATTGCTCAGGTTCTCTCTAGAGAACCGCTTCACATTGCACCTGAACAAGCGGAGAAAATGATTGAAACGGTAGGTTGGTGCACCGGTGGTGGTCAGGACTATATTGAACTTGCTGCATCTAAAGGGCTCGATGCATTTATCTCAGGTGAGATCTCTGAGCGCACAACCTACACAGCCCGTGAATTGAACATCCACTATTTTGCGGCGGGCCACCATGCAACTGAAAGATATGGTATTAAGGCTCTGGGTGAGTGGCTAGCATCAGCGCATGGCCTTGATGTCGAGTTTATCGACATTGATAATCCAGTTTAGACTTTCTTCTAATAAAAAAGAGCAGCGTAAGCTGCTCTTTTGTTTTCAGATGTTGTGTCTGATTGATGTGCTCTGTTATTCACGCTCGTGAAGCGGTTTGAAATCACGCATTTCTTCACCAGTATAAAGCTGGCGAGGACGACCGATACGGTTGCCTGGATCGCTGTGCATTTCGTTCCAATGAGCAATCCAACCCACAGTACGAGACATCGCGAAGATAACCGTAAACATAGAAACAGGGATACCAATCGCTTTAAGGATAATACCTGAGTAGAAGTCTACGTTTGGATACAGTTTCTTCTCAACGAAGTACTCATCTGAAAGTGCTATACGCTCAAGCTCCATTGCCACGTCGAGTAGTGGATCTTTGATGTTTAGCTCTTTCAGTACTTCGTGACACGCTTCGCGCATTACTGTTGCACGTGGATCGTAGTTTTTATAAACACGGTGTCCAAAGCCCATTAGGCGGAATGGGTCGTCTTTATCTTTCGCGCGCTCGATGAATTCAGGGATCTGATCAACAGAGCCGATTTCTTCAAGCATACGCAAACATGCTTCGTTGGCACCACCGTGAGCAGGGCCCCATAGTGATGCAATACCAGCTGCAATACACGCAAATGGGTTAGCACCCGATGAACCAGCAAGACGTACTGTAGAAGTCGAAGCGTTTTGCTCGTGGTCTGCGTGCAGAGTGAAGATTTTATCCATCGCACGTGCAACGATAGGGTTCACTTCATACTCTTCACATGGATTAGCAAACATCATGTGTAGGAAGTTTTCCGCATACGTTAGATCGTTACGAGGATAGATGAATGGTTGACCGATTGAGTACTTGTAACACATAGCTGCAAGTGTCGGCATCTTAGAAATCAAACGATAAGCCGCGATTTCACGGTGAGTATCATTATTAATATCTAAAGAATCGTGATAGAAGGCTGCAAGAGCACCTACAACTCCGCACATAACCGCCATTGGGTGAGCATCGCGACGGAAACCGTGGAAGAAACTCGCGATTTGTTCGTGAACCATGGTGTGGCGTGTAACGATTTGTTTGAAACTCTCATATTCTTCTCGTGTAGGGGCTTCACCAACAAGAAGGATATAGCAAACTTCAAGGTAGTCTGCATTGTTAGCTAACTGATCGATTGGGAAGCCACGGTGCAGTAGCACACCTTTGCCGCCGTCGATATAAGTGATTTGAGATTCACAGGATGCAGTGGCAAGAAAACCTGGGTCAAAAGTAAAGTAACCATTGGCTCCAAGTTTACGAACGTCGACTACTTGTGGTCCGATAGAACCATCCATAATCGGCAGCTCGATTGGCGCTTGACCTTCAATATGAAGGGTCGCTTTCTTATCTGCCATAACAATCTCCTTTGTTTATTATTTAATCCGTCCAGGATGTTTGTGTGCCAATTTTTTACTTCGCTTCGCAGTTAAAGTCAATTTTTAAACGGTGATGTGTGCACTTGTTATGATTTTTTATAGAAAAATGGTTAAAAATCTGTTCTGTGTAGCATATTTTGTTACACCAATTGTATTAGAATGTTGCCAACCGTATAGTTGCGGTGAAATTGTTGGTCAAATCCTTATAAATTCTAGGGTACAAACCGAGGTGAGGTCGATTTGGATCTTAGTCTGTTAACATTATTGTTACAATTATCTCTCTTGTAACACGAATTTATTGTTAACTTTATGTTAACTTTTGAGGCTTACGGACCAAAATTTATTCATAACAATAAATGGCTCAATGGAGCTGAGTGAGCAAGCCCGTGAAAGAAAGAAAGTCCAGACCTGTTAATTTAGATTTGCAGACAATTCGCTTTCCGATCACAGCAATCGCTTCCATCCTGCACCGTGTGTCGGGTGTGATTACGTTTGTGTCGATCGGTATACTTCTTTGGTTACTATCCAAATCACTCTCTTCTCCGATTGGTTTCGCAGAAGCTGCTGACATCGTCGATGGTTTCTTCGTGAAATTTATCCTTTGGGGAATTTTGACGGCATTGGCGTACCACATTGTTGGTGGTGTGCGTCATTTGATTATGGACCTAGGCTATTTTGAGGAGCTCGAGTCGGGCACCAAAAGTGCTAAGGTTGCCTTCATCGTGACAGGTGTTCTGTCACTGCTGGCTGGAGTATTGGTATGGTAAACAACGTCTCAACATTTGGTCGTAATGGCGTACACGATTTCTTATTGATTCGTGCTACCGCTATCATTATGACGCTTTATACGATTTATCTCGTGAGCTTCTGCGCTTTTGCAGGAGACATTTCCTACGTATCGTGGACCAATTTCTTTGGTGGTACTTTCACTAAAGTCTTCACTATGTTGGCGCTAGCTTCAGTGCTTATTCATGCGTGGATTGGTCTATGGCAAGTTCTTACAGACTACATCAAATGTGCCAAGCTTCGTGGTGCACTGCAACTGACTTTCATCGCAGTGCTTCTTGGTTATTTCTTCTCTGGTTTCTTTATTCTGTGGGGTGCGTAAGTGTCTATTCCAGTTCGTGAGTTCGATGCCGTAGTAATCGGCGCTGGTGGTGCGGGCATGCGTGCCGCACTACAAATTTCAGAGCAAGGCCTATCATGTGCATTGCTATCCAAAGTATTTCCTACTCGTTCACATACAGTATCCGCTCAGGGTGGTATCACAGTAGCGCTAGGAAACTCTCATAAAGACAACTGGCAGTGGCATATGTATGACACTGTTAAAGGTTCTGACTACATTGGTGACCAAAACGCTATCGAGTATATGTGTAAGAATGGTCCTAAGTCTGTTATCGAACTAGAAAAAATGGGTCTACCGTTTTCTCGTTTTGAAGATGGCTCGATCTACCAACGTCCATTTGGTGGTCAGTCTAAAGAGTTTGGTGGCGAGCAGGCAGCACGTACTGCAGCTGCAGCTGACCGTACTGGTCATGCTTTGCTTCATACGCTTTATCAGCAAAACATTAAGCACAAGACCACAATTTTCTCAGAGTGGTATGCACTTGACCTAGTGAAAAACCAAGACGGTGCGATTCTTGGTTGTACTGCGTTATGCATGGAAACTGGTGAGATTTGTTACTTCAAGTCCAAAGCAACCATTCTAGCGACAGGCGGTGCAGGTCGAATCTACGCTTCTACTACTAATGCTCACATCAACACTGGTGATGGTGTCGGTATGGCGTTACGTGCAGGCGTTCCTATGCAAGACATGGAAATGTGGCAGTTCCACCCAACTGGTATCGCTGGCGCTGGTGTACTAGTAACAGAAGGTTGTCGTGGTGAAGGTGGCTATCTTCTTAATAAAGATGGCGAACGCTTCATGGAACGTTATGCACCAAATGCAAAAGACCTTGCTGGTCGTGATGTAGTTGCTCGTTCAATGATGATTGAAATTCGTGAAGGTCGCGGCTGCGATGGTCCATGGGGTCCACATATTAAACTGAAATTGGATCACCTAGGCAAAGACGTACTTGAGTCGCGCCTTCCAGGTATTTGTGAACTTTCTCGAACGTTTGCACACGTTGATCCAGTTAAAGAGCCAATCCCTGTTATTCCAACGTGTCACTACATGATGGGTGGTGTACCAACGCAAGTTTCTGGTCAAGCTATTAAACAAGATGCTTCTGGAAACGACCTTGAAGTACAAGGCCTATTTGCTTGTGGTGAAATTGCTTCTGTATCGGTTCATGGCGCTAACCGTCTTGGTGGTAACTCACTGCTTGACCTTGTGGTATTTGGTCGTGCGACTGGTCTTCACCTTGGTGAAACTCTGGCCGCGCAAACAGAAGCTCGTCCAGCGACGGAATCAGACATTGAAGAGTCACTGGCACGTACTATGCGCTGGGAAAACAGCACTTCAGGTGAAGATCCTGTTCAAATTCGTAAAGATCTACAAACTTGTATGCAAAACAGCTTCTCGGTATTCCGTGAAGGTGATGCAATGGCAACAGGTCTAGAAGAGCTAAAAGTGATTCGTGAGCGCCTACAAAACGCACACCTTGCAGATAAGTCTTCAGAATTTAATACCCAACGTGTTGAGTGTTTAGAGCTTGATAACTTGATGGAAACGGCATTCTCTACAGCGGTTGCGGCGAACTATCGTACAGAAAGCCGCGGAGCACACGCTCGTTTTGACTATCCAGACCGTGATGACGAGCAATGGCTATGTCACTCTATCTACAACCCGGAAACTGAACAGATGACGAAACGTGATGTCAACATGACACCAGTTCATCGTGAAGCTTTCCCACCGAAAGCACGTACGTACTAGAGGGAGGACCAGACTATGAAACTTAATTTCTCTCTATACCGTTACAATCCGGATGTAGACAATAAGCCTTACATGAAGGCATACACGCTTGAAGTCGATGAAGGCTCTGACATGATGGTGTTAGATGCTCTGATTCTTCTGAAAGAGCAAGACCCAACGCTATCATTCCGTCGTTCTTGTCGTGAAGGTGTTTGTGGCTCTGATGGCCTAAACATGAATGGCAAAAATGGCCTGGCTTGTATCACGCCACTGTCAGCTCTGGAAGGGAACGAGATCGTAATTCGACCACTTCCTGGATTACCTGTAGTTCGTGACTTGATTGTCGACATGACTCAGTTTTATGATAACTACGCGAAAGTTAAGCCGTTTCTTATTTCGGATGGCAATTTGCCACCTTCGCGTGAAAATCTGCAAATGCCAGAAGAGCGAGCGCATTTGGATGGATTGTATGAGTGCATTATGTGTGCATGTTGTACGACATCTTGCCCGTCATTCTGGTGGAATCCAGATAAATTCATCGGACCAGCAGGTCTACTTGCCGCGTACCGTTGGTTAATTGACAGCCGCGATACAGCAACAGATGAACGCTTATCAAATCTTGACGATGCATTTAGCGTTTTCCGTTGTCATGGCATCATGAACTGTGTCAGTGTATGTCCTAAAGGATTAAACCCGACAAAAGCAATTGGCCACATCAAGTCAATGCTTGTGAATCGTTCGGTGTAACAAATAATAAAATTGCCGGCTCGACCTTTTGGAAGAGCCGGCTTCTAATAGCTCGGCGTAGACCGAAGCATACGTGAAAACTACTACTGGTTAAGGGAAAATATGCACAATGGTGTGATGAAGGCATGGCTCGAGTCTTCACACTTGGCAGGCGCCAATGCAACGTACGTAGAAGACCTCTACGAACTGTATCTAAGTGATCCCGATCAGGTAAGTGAGGAGTGGAGACGTGTTTTTGAAGGGTTGCCTGTGCAACCTGACGATGTGGTTGAACAACCGCATTCACGTGTCCGTGATTACTTCCGACGACTCGCTCAAGAAACAAAGCATTCAAGTGTTCAAGTAAGTGACCCCGAGGTCGATGCTAAACAAGTAAAAGTACTGCAGCTAATCAACGCTTACCGCTTCCGCGGTCACCAAGCTGCTAACCTAGATCCGCTGGGTTTATGGAAACGTCCGATTGTTGAAGAGCTGGAACCTGCTTTCCACTCTCTTACTGAAGACGATTTAGATGAGACATTTAATGTTGGCTCTTTTGCTATTGGGCAAGAAAGCATGACATTACGTGATCTTCATAAGGCGCTGCAAAAAACCTATTGTGGCTCCGTTGGTGCAGAATACATGCACATGACCAACACCGCACAAAAACGTTGGATCCAGCAGCGTTTAGAATCAGTAGTCGGTCAACCCTCCTTTGATATTGAACATAAACACACTTTCCTTGAAGAACTGACTGCTGCGGAAGGGCTTGAGCGCTATTTAGGTGCCAAATTCCCAGGTGCAAAGCGTTTCTCTCTAGAAGGTGGCGACGCCCTTATTCCAATGACTAAAGAACTTATCCGCCATGCTGGTAGCAAGGGGATGCGTGAAGTTGTGATTGGTATGGCGCACCGTGGTCGTTTGAACATGCTGGTCAACGTCTTGGGTAAGAAACCACAAGATTTGTTTGATGAGTTTGCGGGTAAGCATGACGAAACATGGGGTACTGGTGATGTTAAGTACCACCAAGGTTTCTCTGCTGACTTTGCAACGCCTGGTGGAGATGTGCATTTAGCTCTAGCATTTAACCCATCTCACCTTGAGATCGTTAACCCAGTAGTTATTGGTTCTGTGCGTGCTCGTCAAGATCGCTTAGGCGACAAAGATGGTCGTTCGGTACTGCCGATTACCATCCACGGTGACTCTGCAATCGCGGGTCAAGGTGTGGTTGCTGAAACGTTCAACATGTCTCAAGCACGAGGCTTCCGAGTCGGTGGTACGGTTCGCATTGTTGTGAATAACCAAGTCGGCTTTACTACTTCAAACCCACATGACATGCGTTCTACGATGTACTGTACTGACATCTCTAAGATGGTACAGGCACCGATATTCCATGTTAATGCTGATGATCCTGAAGCCGTTGCATTTGTTACTCAAATCGCATTGGACTTCAGAAATGAATTTGCTAAAGATGTGGTCATTGACTTAGTTTGCTATCGTCGCCACGGCCATAACGAAGCAGATGAACCAAATGCTACTCAGCCATTGATGTACCAAAAAATCAAGAAGCACCCAACTCCACGTAAGTTGTATGCCGATGTGCTAATCGAGCGTGAAGAGAGTGATATTGAAACTGCGACTCAAATGATCAATGAATATCGTGATGCACTGGATCGAGGCGAAGTGGTATGTAAAGAATGGCGTCCTATGGCTCTGCACTCAGTAGACTGGTCTCCATATATGGACCGAGAATGGGACGAAGAATGGGCGAGTGAAGTTAAGACAGAGCGTCTTATTGAGCTTGGCCAACGTCTTGGACAGTATCCAGATAGCCATAAACTGCAAAGTCGAGTCAATAAACTCTACAACGATCGCGCTGCTATGATGAGCGGTGAGAAAATGATCGATTGGGGTATGGCTGAAACGCTCGCGTACGCTACGCTTCTGGATGATGGAAAACGTATTCGTATTTCTGGTCAAGACTCAGGCCGAGGAACCTTCTTCCACAGACATTCGGTTCTGCATAATCAAGATGATGCAAGTACCTATATTCCTCTAGCTAACCTGCACGACAAACAGGGACCTTTCCAAGTCTTTGACTCCGTACTGTCTGAAGAAGCGGTACTGGCATTTGAATACGGTTATGCTACTGCGGAACCAAGCGGCCTAACTATTTGGGAGGCGCAGTTTGGTGATTTCGCTAACGGTGCACAAGTTGTCATCGATCAGTTCATATCTTCTGGTGAACAAAAGTGGGGGCGTTTGTGTGGCCTGACTATGCTATTGCCACACGGTTATGAAGGCCAAGGCCCAGAACACTCTTCGGCAAGACTGGAGCGCTACTTACAGCTTTGTGCTGAACAAAACATGCAAGTGGTAATCCCATCTACGCCAGCCCAGGTGTATCACATGATTCGTCGTCAAGTGGTTCGCCCGATGCGTAGACCGCTTATCGTTATGTCGCCAAAATCGCTACTAAGACATCCACTGTGTACTTCAACTATTGAAGAGCTTGCACAAGGTACGTTTGAACCTGCGATCGGGGAAATTGACGATATTGCTCCAGAGAACGTGAAACGTGTCGTTTTCTGTTCAGGTAAAGTTTACTTTGACTTACTTGAGCAGCGTCGTAACAACGACCAAGATGACGTTGCTATCGTTCGTATTGAGCAGTTGTATCCATTCCCAATGGATGACGTTAGAGCGAAGATTGCTGCTTATACCAATGCGAAAGATTTTGTGTGGTGTCAAGAAGAGCCTCAAAACCAAGGCGCTTGGTATTCGAGCCAACATAACTTCCGTGCGGCAATCCCTGTAGGAGCAGAACTGAGCTATGCTGGCCGACCAGCATCAGCGTCTCCGGCAGTAGGTTATATGTCAGTACACTTAAAACAACAGAAAGCGTTAATTTCAGACGCGTTGACTCTAGATTAAGAACTAGAAGTAAAAGGAAGACACAGATATGACAATTGAAATTCTGGTTCCAGACTTACCTGAATCAGTTGCAGACGCGACAGTCGCAACTTGGCATAAAAAACCAGGCGAAGCGGTAGCGCGTGATGAAGTTATCGTTGATATCGAAACCGATAAAGTAGTTCTAGAAGTACCGGCTCCTGATGCGGGTGTTCTAGAGGAAATTATTGAAGAAGAAGGTGCAACGGTACTTTCTAAACAACTAATCGCTAAGCTTAAGCCAGGTGCTGTCGCAGGTGAACCAACTAGCGACACGACTGACTCTACAGAAGCTTCTCCAGATAAGCGCCATAAAGCCTCACTAACAGAAGAGTCTAATGATGCATTGAGCCCAGCGGTTCGCCGCTTATTGGCCGAGAATGATTTGACGGCAAATGATGTGACAGGCACTGGTGTTGGTGGTCGTATCACACGTGAAGATATTGAAGCGCACCTAGCGGCGGCGAAAGCAGCACCTAAAGCGGAAGATGAAGTAGCTGTGGCTCCTGTGCTTGCTCGTAGCCAGAAGCGTGTTCCGATGACGCGCCTACGTAAGCGTGTTGCTGAGCGTTTGCTGGAAGCGAAGAACAGTACGGCGATGTTGACAACATTT
This sequence comes from Vibrio mediterranei, assembly GCF_013364395.1. NCBI lineage: Bacteria > Pseudomonadati > Pseudomonadota > Gammaproteobacteria > Vibrionales > Vibrionaceae > Vibrio > Vibrio mediterranei. The sequence goes on from NZ_JABXGK010000001.1 coordinate 673,907, forward strand.
AACGAAGTGAACATGAAACCTATCATGGACCTTCGTAAGCAGTACAAAGACCAATTCGAAGAGCGTCATGGTACACGTTTAGGTTTCATGTCTTTCTATGTGAAAGCAGTAACGGAAGCATTGAAGCGTTACCCTGAAGTAAACGCGTCGATTGATGGCGATGATATTGTGTATCACAACTACTTCGACATCAGCATGGCCGTCTCCACTCCTCGTGGCTTGGTTACGCCGGTACTTAAAGATTGCGACACTTTAGGTTTTGCTGACATCGAGAAAGGTATCAAAGAGCTAGCGATTAAAGGTCGTGACGGTAAGCTAACTGTTGAAGAGTTGACAGGCGGTAACTTTACTATCACAAACGGCGGTGTCTTTGGTTCTCTTATGTCTACGCCGATCATCAACCCTCCTCAGGCTGCTATTTTGGGTATGCACAAAATCCAAGATCGCCCAATGGCGGTGGACGGCAAAGTAGAAATTTTGCCGATGATGTACCTAGCTCTGTCTTATGATCACCGTTTAATCGATGGTCGTGAATCCGTAGGCTTCTTGGTAACCATCAAGGAACTACTGGAAGATCCAGCACGCTTGCTACTTGATGTGTAATTAAGCGTTGTTTTTATTTTGGACGTATGGACGTCTAAAATAAAAGGAGCTAGACTTGCTCACGTCTAGCTCCTTAGTAAGCCCTTAAGGCGACTCTAACGAGTACTCCTACAGACGTATAACCGATACCGGTTTTATGGAAATAAAAAATCCCTCAGGGATATAACAAATGGAATCGCACAATGAATTTGCATGAATATCAAGCCAAACAGCTGTTTGCAGAATTCGGATTGCCTGTACCAGAAGGCTACGCATGTGACACCCCACAAGAAGCGTTCGAAGCCGCTGGTCGTATCAGTACTGAAAAGAAAGTAGTCAAATGTCAGGTTCACGCTGGTGGCCGCGGTAAAGCGGGCGGCGTTGAACTTCACGATACCAAAGACGGTGTTAAAGAGTTTGCTCAAAAGTGGCTAGGCAAAAACCTAGTGACTTACCAAACAGACGCCAATGGTCAGCCAGTTACAAAAATCCTAGTAGAAGAAGCATCAAATATTGCTAACGAGCTGTACCTTGGTGCAGTCGTTGATCGCGCTTCTCGTCGTATCGTTTTCATGGCATCAACAGAAGGTGGTGTGGAAATTGAGAAGGTAGCAGAAGAGACACCTGAGCTGATTCATAAAGCAGCGATTGATCCATTGGTTGGCCCTCAAGCTTACCAAGGCCGCGAGCTTGCATTTAAGCTGGGCCTTGAAGGCGACCAAATCAAACAATTTGTGAAGATCTTTATGGGTCTTGGCAACATGTTTGCACAGTACGATCTTGCTCTGCTGGAAATCAACCCTCTTGTTATTACTGGCGAAGGCAACCTACTGTGCCTAGACGGTAAGATCAATATCGATTCAAATGCGCTTTACCGCCAACCTAAGCTTCGTGAAATGCACGATCCTTCACAAGAAGACGAGCGCGAAGCACATGCCGCACAGTGGGAGCTAAACTACGTTGCTCTTGATGGAAGCATTGGTTGTATGGTTAACGGTGCAGGCCTAGCGATGGGTACTATGGACATCGTAAACCTTCATGGCGGTCAACCTGCAAACTTCCTAGATGTTGGTGGCGGCGCGACAAAAGAGCGTGTTACAGAAGCATTCAAAATCATCCTATCTGACAGCAATGTAAAAGCTGTATTGGTAAATATCTTCGGCGGTATTGTACGTTGTGATCTAATTGCAGACGGTATCATCGGTGCGGTTGAAGAAGTAGGTGTTGAAGTCCCTGTTGTTGTTCGACTTGAAGGTAACAATGCGCCTCTAGGTTCGAAGAAACTGGCAGAAAGTGGTCTTAATATCATTGCTGCAAACTCGCTAACAGAAGCAGCGGAAAAAGTAGTTGCTGCAGCGGAGGGCAAATAATGTCTGTACTAATTAATAAAGATACAAAAGTTATCTGCCAAGGTTTCACTGGTGGTCAAGGTACGTTCCACTCAGAGCAAGCGATTGAATACGGCACACAGATGGTTGGTGGTGTATCTCCTGGTAAAGGTGGTCAAACTCACTTAGGTCTGCCTGTATTTAACACTGTGCGTGAAGCTGTTGAAGAAACGGGTGCAACGGCATCTGTGATCTACGTTCCTGCACCATTCTGTAAAGACGCGATCCTTGAAGCTATCGATGCGGGTATTAAGCTTATCGTGACTATTACAGAAGGCATTCCGACACTTGACCTTCTTGATGTAAAAGTACGTCTCGATGAAGCTGGTGTGGTCATGATTGGTCCAAACTGCCCAGGTGTTATCACTCCTGATGAGTGCAAAATTGGTATCATGCCTGGTCACATCCACAAGAAAGGCAAAGTGGGTATCGTTTCTCGTTCAGGAACACTGACGTATGAAGCGGTAAAACAGACGACTGATGAAGGCTTTGGTCAGTCTACTTGTGTCGGTATCGGTGGTGACCCAATCCCTGGTTCTAACTTTATCGACATTCTTAAGTTGTTTGAACAAGATCCAGAGACTGAAGCGATCGTAATGATCGGTGAAATTGGTGGTACGGCAGAAGAAGAAGCGGCGGCGTTTATTAAAGATAACGTCACGAAGCCAGTAGTGTCTTACATTGCAGGTGTTACAGCTCCTCCAGGTAAACGTATGGGCCATGCTGGTGCGATTATCTCTGGTGGTAAAGGTACCGCTGAAGACAAGTTTGCAGCATTAGAAGCTGCAGGCGTTAAAACGGTTAAGAGCCTAGCCGATATCGGTAAAGGTCTGCGTGAAATTACTGGTTGGTAATTCGACGTATAAAAAAAGCCCCTGCCTTGAAAGAGGCAGGGGCTTTTTTGTGCAAGAGCTTATATTGTAATCTACAGATTAGGCTCTCGATGGAACCAACTGCGCCAACAAGAAAAAACTCGCGGCACTGATGACCACCGATGGGCCTGCCGGCGTGTCATAAAACCAAGATAAACTCAGACCACAAAATACTGAGATGATGCCAATAAATGAGGCGGTGATTGCCATCTGCTCTGGTGTTACGGTAAATTTTCTCGCTGTCGCAGCGGGTATGATCAATAGTGACGTCATGATTAACGCGCCAACGAACTTCATACCTATTGCGATAACTAAACCCACCATCAACATAATGATAAGACGCATTAGGTCGACATTGACACCTTCTACTGCGGCCAGATCTTCGTTGACTGTGGTAGAGAGCAGTGGTCGCCAAAAGACAAACAGCAAGGCGCCTATGACCGCCACACCAGCATAGATATACATTAAATCAGTTGGTGATACTGCGAGCAAATCACCAAACAAATAACTCATTAAGTCTACTCGAATGTTATCCAAGAAGCTGACGGCAACCAAACCTAACGATAATGCACTGTGCGCGAGAATACCGAGCAGTGTGTCAGTGGCGACCAGTCGTTGTTTTTGCAAGGTTACTAAGATGATAGCTAATGCCATGCAACAGACCGTCAGAGCTAAATACAGATTGATATCTAGTAGGAAACCCAATGCGAGCCCCATAAGTGAAGCATGGGCCAGTGTATCGCCAAAATAGGCCATGCGACGCCATACTACAAATGAACCAAGAGGCCCAGCAATTAAAGCAATACCTATACCTGCGAAAATAGAAGGTAGTAAGAACTCAATCATGATGTATGTCCGTGGTTGTGGTGAGCACATTGTGAAGCGTTACCCTTTACAGGCTCACCGGATAAATCATGATGATGGTGGGTGTGCTGATGTTGATAAAAAGCCAGTGTCTCTTTAGTAGCACTACCAAACAGAGCGATATACGATGGGTGTTGCGTAATGGTTTGCGGGCTGCCTTGGCAGCAAATATGGTGATGCAAACAGATAACGTCGTCGGACTTTGCCATAACGAGATGTAAGTCATGAGAGACCATAAAAACCGCACAGCCAAAACGGTGACGCAATGTATCTATGAGTTCATACAGGTCAATCTGACCCTGAACATCGACGCCTTGCGCTGGCTCATCTAAAACGAGCAAGTCAGGTCTTTGTAATAGAGCGCGAGCTAGTAAGACACGTTGATTCTCACCGCCGGACAATTGATGCATATTGCTTTTCATTAAGTGCTCTGCACCAACAAGTTTGAGTGCATCTTGTCTTTCTTGCGCGCTGTATTTTCCGGCAAGTGCAAGAAAGCGTTCCACGTTAAGTGGAAGGGTGTCATTTAATTTAAGTTTCTGAGGGACGTAACCAATTCTAAGCTTTTTGGCACGGGTTATGTTTCCCTGAAAGCGAGTTTGCAAGCCAAGTAACACTTTGACTAGTGTGGACTTACCGGCACCGTTTGGGCCAATAAGCGTTAAAATTTGGCCTTTATTTATCGTGAGGTTTATGTCGTCCAAAACCTTACGTTTACTGAACTCAACGGTTACACCGCTCAGCTTTATCAGTTCAGTCATGAATAGAACTCATTTGCAATTGCTTATTGTTATAATGTAACATTTCGAATCATCACACGCTAGTAGACAATTAGAGGGCACATGTACCGTTACATTCCGATCTTGGCACTTACTACACTGCTTCCATTTAAATCGCAAGCATTTGAAGTACTTAATAGTATAAAACCGTTCGAGATGATTTCCCATGAACTGATTCTGGATGACCAAACGGCTTCTTCGTTGTTAAGCGCAAGCGCCTCACCTCATGATTATGCCCTAAAGCCCTCTGATGTGAAAAAACTACAAAGTAGTGAACTGGTCATTTGGTTTGGTAGCGACCTAGAGAGTTTTCTTGAGAAGTCTCTTGAGGGGAAAAATAACGTGCTGGAAATTCAAACTGTTCCTGGCTTAGCGTTGAGAGAATATGGCGATGAAGATGGTCATGATCACGGTCATGAAGGACACAACCACGGTAGCTACGACCCTCACGTATGGTTAGGACCTGCACAGTCGCGACAGGTCGCAAAAGCTATTACTGCGAAATTGATAGAGCTCGATCCTAAAAACGAAGCGGGTTATTTGGCAAAGCTCAAAGCATTTGAGGCTAACTTAGATGCAACGGAACAGAAGATTCAGCAGCAGCTCAAACCGATTCAGTCGGAAGGGTATTATGTTTTCCACGATGCTTATGGCTATTTCGAAAGTTACTTCGACTTGAACAATCTAGGTCACTTTACGGTGAGCCCAGAACGCAAGCCTGGAGCAAAAACACTGATCTCGATTAAAACCACGCTTCGCGAGCAAAATGTGAAGTGCGTTTTTGCTGAACCGCAATATACACCTGCCGTGATTCAATCAGTTACTAGGGGCACCAATACTTCCATTGGAACTCTAGACCCACTGGGGACCGATATTGAAGTGGCAGATGGGAGCTATTTTACTTTTCTTGAGTCAATCTCGACCAATATCGTTGATTGCATGACGCAATAATTGATCTGTGCCAGATTAATCCTACTTGATACTTGAGGTGTTGGTCGTTTTCTGAATTTTGCTGATGACGACCATCACCTTTAGCGTGATCCAACAATCATTTATATGAGTGAAGTCACACAATTACTTTCCCTGACTAAGTAAATCTATTAAATTATCGATAATTATCGACGCAAATTAACTAGGTTTATTTTGACCCATTGCTTTCATTACTCGTCTACGAATGTCTTACCGCTACCTTATAAAAGCGGTGGAAGCAGGGGTTTTTCATCTTACTTGTTTTGCTTTATAGCAAAACTATTGAGCTTAGCTGCGCTGGCGATTTATTCCATCACTACATTTGCCGTCGAATTACCGCCAATATTCTACCCACTCACTCTGCAAACCGAAGGAAAGTTTCTTGCTGCGAAACAGCTTTTCCCTGGAGAAGAGGGCGGGTTATGGTCTATTGATGTGCATGATAAAGTTCGATTTTTCGATGGTTCTCGTTTTGTTGAGCTCAATGGTGCGTCCTTCAATAGTCGTACCGTTACATTTGCAGATGGCCGGTTTTGGTATGCCAGAGGTAATCAGCTATTGACTCGTTACCCGCTGGGTAAAGAGCAAGTTGCATATCAAGTAGAAATCACTGGTAGCATAAAACGTATTGGTCATAGTGGACCGCGAGTTTGGTTTGCCGATCAAAAACACCTTTACGTTCAGGATATAAATTCACAGAACTTTTCTCAAATCGACCTAGCTATCTTTGAACGGTTCTACAGCGGTTCAAATATTGATATACGTGCCGTTTTGAAAGTTGATGGGACTTGGTTTTTAGGGACAAATGTAGGTGTGTTTAAGTGGCAAGATCAAGCCTTGAGTCAACTCAAGACTAGCCATAGAGGCATGGTTACCGAATTATTCTATTCGTCCTCAACACGCCAGCTTTTGATAGGGTATAGTACAGGCGTGGAGCAGTTTTCCTTGGTAAACCAAGAGTCACACTACTATTTACTGAATCGCGCCCATGTACTGACACTCCAAGAATCTACTCAATACTTCTGGGTTGGAACGGAGCATGGTTTGTTCCTAATTGATAAAGCAACCTATCGCGCCGAACGTGTAGAACACAACATTAATGACAAGTTCAGCTTATCTGGTGAAAAGATATATTCGCTAGTATCAGACAAAATGGATGGGATGTGGATCGCCACCGATAATGGCATGCGCTATTTCTCAGAATATGGTGATCTATTTCGTCGTTTTACGGTGTCGTTAGAAGATGAACTACAGCGCGTAGAGGCGAAATTGGAAGTCGTAGCAAACCCATTGGTAGGCTACTGGGTTATTACGCCATCTGCACTCTACTCAATAGATCGCAAGGGAATCTCAACACTGGTATTTTGGGGGCGTGTTTCATCACTGACCCAACAAGACAAACAATTATGGTTAGCGACTGATAGAGGACTGTTGCAACTCGATCTCGCCAAATATCGTGTCACGGCTATTCGACAAGAGATTGATAGCATACCAACACACGTTGATCACTTGGCGATAGGGTCGGGCAACAGCCTGTGGCTGAGTGATGGACTAAGGTTGATGAGCGTAAACACAGTGACTAAAAAAGTCACAGACTTTGGTGATGATTGGGTGGTGAGCAAGCACTTACCTGCAAAGATCACTGAAATCGAAGTTGTTAATCCAGAACTCACCGTTGTTGGGACGGACCACGGACTGTATCTGATTGAAAATGGCAAAAGTCACTTTATTAAGCAGAGTGAACCCTTTGGCAGCGTTATCGAAATATCCTCCTCTGATGAGCAGATTTGGGTGGCGAGTGGCTATGGAGCCTTTTCGTTATCACTACCTAGTCGAGCCTTTAGGACCCTTCCTCTATTTCACGACAACATTCGTCCAGTATGTATTACGCAAGCGGATGAGCGTGTTTGGCTCGTAACATCAGCGGGGATTTCTGCCTATTCGACCTCAGGAGATATCACGAAACATTTTAGTGCGCCTTATGGGCTAATCAATAATGAGTTTATCAATGGCAGTTGTAGTTACAGTCAAAAAAGTGATGAAGTGATAGTAGGTTCACGCTACGGCATTGTCGAGTTCAGTTCGAATGCACTACTTGATGCACAGCTGCCTTTGCCGGAAGTACTAGTGTCGAAGGTATCGATCAATAACCAACCCATTCACCTTGGTGGTGTAGCAGGATTAACACCTAAAGTGGAGTTTGGTGATTCAATTGCTTTGCAGTTAGGTTTATGGCCTTTTGCGCAAGGGAATAACTTGGTCTATCGAATCGGTGATTCTAATTGGCAGCAATTGCAAGGACAGCAGTTAAATATTGATAAGCCAAAGCCGGGCAAGCAGCATATCGAAATTGCAATATCAGGCGAGCAAGATAGTCCGAGGACCAAAGTGTTCGAGTTCTATGTACTCACACCTTGGTATATGACCGGGTGGTTTTATACCCTTCTTGGTATAAGTTTTGTTTGTGCAACGGCGATGTTTATCTACTGGCGTTCACGTCGAATACAAGCAATGAATACCGTGCTAAAAACACAAGTCGCGTTGAAGACGGAACAATTGCAACATCAAAGTCGAGTTCTGGTGGGGAATAATCAACAACTTAGAAAGGCATTTAATATACGTCACCAAGTGCTTCGAGAACTCACTGAGCAGGCGATCAGTCACTCTAAACAGTTTAAGCTAGAAAATTCCAGTTTCTCTCACAAAAGCAGTGAAGCGAGTGAAAGTCTAAAAAGTGTGCGTGCTGTGTTTGAGGATAGCAATCAAAAGCCAATGTTATGCTCGGTGACGCGGATCCTAAAGTTCACGCTGGCGGCGTGGCAGAAAGAGTTAGACAGCTATGGCATCAATGTTGAGCTGGTTAATCACGCCAGTCGCGATATTGTGTTAGTAGATAGTTGTGACTTAGACATCATATTTAATTCGATACTTGCTAACGCAATGAGACGTTTGGTTCGTGGGCAAGTCATACGTATTACTCTGGATGATGACCAAGCGAAGCTGAGCGTTTGCTTTGAAGATAGTGGTTTACCACTCCCTAACTTTAGCGAAAGTAATGCAACTCAATTGGATACGATGGCCGTTAATCAGTTGGATTTCAGTCCAAGTAGTCTTCCTTTCCATATACATCACTCTGGTGGCGAGTTGAAACCTGTAGAGCGAAACGGTCGAAATCGAATTACCATGCGCTGGACTCTGTCAGGTGAGCAGTCAACTACGGGACCGGCAGAGGAGAAGGCTCGCTCTTTACTGAATCCAGAGACGGAAACCTCATCGGTTGAAGTAAAAACCGACAAGTATGAAAGTTGGAAACGCCAAGTGACTCAGTTGGTGTCAGTACACTTCAATGACCCTGATTTTAGTACCGCTACGGCGTCTAAATCTTTGTTTATCTCCGAGCGCAGTTTTCAGCGTCGTTTTAAATCACTTTTTGGTGCGACATTTACCGACTATCTAACGGATGTGAGAATGGAAAAAGCGTGTGAGATGTTGTTACAAGGAGAAAAAGTGGCTGACGTGGCGTTTGCTTGTGGTTTCAACGATCCGTCATATTTCTCGCAACGCTTCAAACTCTATTTCGGTTTGCCGCCCTCGAAGTTTGCTGCCATGGATATAGAAGAAACGAGCGATTAGAGTTCAAAGTACTGATAAAAGGCTCGTTGCTTATGACGTTCGACTTCAAGGTTAGTCAGGTGGAACTCAATGTGGTCGCCAGGTCTTAACTGTGCAAGCCTCGCCAAGTCTCTGAAAGCGACGGTGCCAAGATTTTTGTAGCCACCTAACGTTTGTCTATCTTGCAGTAGTATAATTGGCATCCCGTCTGGCGGGAGTTGAACAGCTCCGCAAACAATACCTTCTGAGATCATCGAACCAACAGCAGGTAAAGCCGTACTGGTTGATCCGTTTTCGTTTTCGAGTCTGATACCCATGCGATTGCTATTGGCTGAAATTCGATATTGCGATGTCAGTATTTCATTGGTCACCTGCGATGATAATTGATGGTATTGAAAAGTGGGGATGAGCCTGAGTCGATAACTGGATGCATAACGTGGAATTGCCGAATTTGGCATCTTGATGGGGTTGGTATGAGCTTTATCCGTAGTGGTCAATATATCTCCCATAGCGAGTGGTTTTCCTTCTCCTAGTCCTCCTATTTGGTTTCTTTCAACCGTTGCGACGCTATGCAGAAAAGAAGGAATTTGGAAATTTCCTTTGACCGAGAAATACGTTCTTAGTCCTTTTCTGGGCGTGGATAGGTGTAGTTCTTCGCCATCATGCAAGCGAAAGGCTTGCCACTGAGGCAAGGCAATACCGCGAGTAGCGTTAATTGCGCGACAATCAGCTCCGGTAAGAACAGCGTCGATATCGCCGACTGCACGCAGCTTTATCCGCCCAAGCAGTATTTCGATGCTGGCGTTGGTAGACGGGTTACCTAACAGTTTTTGGCCCCAGCAATGGGCGTGTAGATCACTGACTCCACCCGGACTTAACCCAAATTGCGCGCAATGGTGGCGTCCAAGATCTTGAATAGTTGCATGATGTCCTTGATTGAGCACTACCAATTTGGGCATATCTTGCCTCCAAGACTTATGAACTCTTGCTTGTCTATTGCTTCGAATCGAACGTTATTTCCCACCTTCAACTTGCTGTCTTGTGGCTGCTGAGGGTTATAAAGTTCAATAGGACAATTACCGATGATTTGCCATCCGCCAGGCGTATCTTGAGGATAAACCGCCGTTTGATTATTAGCGATACCGATACTTCCTTTTGGAACAAAGTGTCGCGGTGTGACCAGTCTGGGAACTTGGATGGCTTCTGACACCTGAGCTAGAAAAGCAAACCCTGGAGCGAAGCCGATAGCGCAAACGGTATAAAGTGTCTGGCTGTGTATTTCAATAATACGCTCAATTGCAAGAGATAAGTCACGAGACATGCTGTCTAATTCTGGGCCTACCTCTGGGGCGTAGTAGGCGGGTAAAACCGTAATTGATGACGTTGTGGACAGACTGGTTTCGATTACCTTAATGTCTGTGATGAACTGTCGAAGCTGCTGCTCATCCACTCTCAAAGGATGATATTCCACCAATAAGCTGGTGTAGGAAGGGGTGAGGTTGAGTATACCTTCCCCAAACTGTTGCTCTATCCGGTCACAGAACTGACCAATAGCATTTGGTAAAGAGAGTTCAATTTCATCGCCAAAGTACACCATAAGTGCTGACTCAGATACCGCAATGATGCGTAAGTTGGTATTCATGATAAGACCTGAGCGTCAATAAGTGAGCGGATTGCTTTGGCGACTCGAATTGACGCCTCATTATCTCCATGCACACAGAGTGTCTCGGCATCTAACTTCAACGTCTTATTGTCAATGGTTTGTACAGAATGTTGTGAGATTAGGGATGAGGCTTGCCCAAGAATATCGGTTTCAGAGTGAAGCACTGCTCCTTCTAGATTTCGCGGTGCCAGTAAGCCTGAGGTTTGGTAGCGTCTATCAACAAACGCTTCGAATATTAATGATGCTCCACATTGACTCGCCATTTCGGAGTGGGTCATGGCACGATTTGTTGCCAATAGCATAAGAGGTAAATTCAAAGAGGCTGACACCGTCAACATACACTTCAAAATATCATCGGACTGCATCATATCGTTATATAACGCGCCGTGTGGCTTAAAATAACTTACATGACTGCCTTGATATTCTGTCAGTGCTTTAAGAGCGCCAATCTGATAAATCACGGAGTGAATGAGGGCATTTCGTGTCATTGGTATCGAGCGCCGCCCAAATCCCTCTTTATCGGCATACCCAGGATGGGCACCAATTGTAACCTGATGTGTGACACAGAGTTCGATAGTCTCAATCATGTTGTCAGGATCAGAGGCATGAAAGCCACAGGCAATGTTAGCCATATCTAGCAGTGGGATTAAGGAGGCATCTTGTCCCATTTGCCAAGGGCCGAAACTTTCACCAACATCTCCGTTAAGTTTAAACATAGTGTCCAATTCCATTTGACCATCTATTACTGAGTATGGGGAATAGGTTAATTGTTTACAAATCAGAAAAGTAGACGTGAGAAGGAAGTTTGAGAGACGAGTAAGAAAAAAAATTCGCGGCATAGCCGGGGGACCATACCGCGGGTGCCAATGACACCTTCGCTTGCTGCCGGAGTGATGCGGTTACCCACATCACCTCTGGAATTTCGATTAACAGGAGCAGGTTTGCTCTGTTGGGATTTACTATAAGCAGTTCCACTTATTTTCCTTATAAAAAAAACGGCAACTTATTATGAGTATTACGCCATTGTTTTGTATTTAGTGTAAAGTGTTGATATTTAATGATTTTATTTTTATTTATCTTTTTTGCTAGTCATCTTCTCGTCATGAAAGTTGGGTTTATTTTCAGAAATTGACGTAATTGACGGAAACATTTTGACAAATATTGCAGTTGCGTTGGCGCTAAAATTGATTTAGCGCAATGCGAAACCTTAGTTTTTAAATATAAAATTATTGTTAATGTTAATATTTCTCATTACCAATCATAGTTTGGGTGGATTTAATGAAACTTGCTGATTTGAATATCGGAAGCAGTGGAAAAATCACTGCACTGACAGGACTATCGAATGATGTCCGTAAAAAACTGATGGTAATGGGATTATTACCTAATACCGAAGTTAAAGTTATTCGTCGAGCTCCAATGGGTGACCCTCTGCAAATTGAGGTTCGTGGCGTCTCTTTGGCTGTTCGCAATAACATAGCGCAAGCGATAGAAGTGGAGTCAGTGTAATGAACTACACCATTCTGACAGTCGGTAACCCAAACAGCGGTAAAACGACCTTATTCAATGGACTTACAGGTGCTAAGCAACAAGTTGGTAACTGGGCTGGTGTCACGGTAGAAAAGAAAACTGGTCAATATCATCATGCGGGTGATGACTTTCAACTAACAGATTTACCGGGGATCTACGCGTTAGATAGTGGCAATGACGGTAACAGTATTGATGAATCGATAGCTTCTCGCGCTGTTCTGACTCATCCTGCTGACCTTATCATTAACGTTGTTGATGCTACCAGTTTAGAGCGCAGCTTGTATATGACGCTCCAGCTACGTGAGCTGGGTCGCCCTATGGTAGTTGTACTTAACAAGATGGATGCGTTAAAGCGTGAACGAGTAAAATTGGATATTGCTGGGCTTGAGAAAGCGCTTGGCTGTCCGGTGATGACACTATCTGCGACGGATAAAGACCAAGTTAGAAACCTAAAAGAACGTCTACACAAAACCGTTGTTCAAGGTCTTACTCTTGACGCGCTTGCCATTAATTATGGTGCAGAGATGGAGCAGGCTATTGCGAAAGTGGAACCTGTTTTTGCTGGAGAAACGGTTAATTCGCGAGCACTAGCGATTCGTGCATTAGAAAAAGATGTGATGGTGTTGAACTCATTGACATCAGAGCAGCGTGACGACATTGAACTGGCTGGCAAGCAAACTCAACTTGATATCGATCTACAGGTTGCTGATACCAAATACACATTCCTGCATGAACAATGTAAGAAACTTCGCCGTAGTGAAGGTAAGCTAAGCCGCAGCTTCACTGAAAAAGTAGACGCACTTATTCTGAACAAATGGGTGGGTGTGCCATTCTTCTTTGTGGTGATGTACCTAATGTTTATGTTCTCCATTAACATTGGTAGCGCATTTATCGACTTCTTTGACATTGGTGTCGGTGCGTTGCTGGTTGATGGTGGACACTATCTACTGGATGGACACTTACCTGTTTGGCTTGTAACGCTTATTGCTGACGGTGTCGGTGGTGGTATTCAAACGGTAGCTACCTTTATCCCAGTGATTGCAGCTCTGTACCTTTTCTTGGCCGTTCTTGAGAGCTCTGGTTACATGTCTCGTGCCGCGTTCGTGCTAGATAAAGTCATGCAAAAAATCGGTCTACCGGGCAAAGCATTCGTCCCACTGGTTTTAGGTTTTGGCTGTAACGTGCCTTCCATTATGGCAACACGTACCCTAGATCAAGAGCGTGAGCGCAAACTCGCCGCATCCATGGCTCCATTTATGTCGTGTGGTGCCCGCCTTCCTGTGTATGCCTTGTTTGCAGCGGCTTTCTTCCCGGAAAGCGGTCAAAATGTGGTATTCGCTTTGTACATCCTTGGTATTGTCGCGGCAGTGTTTACAGGTTTAGTACTTAAGCACACCATCTACCCAGGCTCGAGTGATAGCTTAGTTATGGAAATGCCAGACTATGAGCTGCCAACCTTCCAAAACGTCATGATCAAAACATGGCAGAAACTGAAGCGCTTTGTATTGGGTGCAGGTAAAACTATCGTAGTAGTTGTGACTATCTTGAGCTTCCTAAATTCTGTTGGTACAGACGGCTCATTCGGTAATGAAGATAGCGAAAACTCAGTACTGTCGAAAGCAGCTCAAGTGGTTACTCCAGTCTTTGCACCTATGGGTGTACAGCAAGATAACTGGCCAGCAACGGTGGGTATTATCACTGGTATTTTTGCGAAGGAAGCGGTCGTTGGTACACTCAATAGCCTTTACACTTCGAGTGAAGGTGAAGAAAGTGAATATGATTTGATGGGCAGCCTACAAGAAGCGGTTGAATCTATTCCGGCGAATCTAGCTGGTCTTAGCTACTCAGATCCTCTAGGTGTCGATGTTGGTGACCTTACTGATTCCTCTGCCGTAGCTGAAGAGCAGGCCGTAGATACATCAATTTTTGGTAACCTAAAAGGCTACTTTGTCACTGGCAATGCAGCGTTTGCTTACTTGATCTTTATCTTGCTTTACACACCATGTGTTGCAGCAATGGGTGCTTACGTTAAAGAGTTCGGTCAAAAATACGCACGCTTTATTGCGGTGTGGACAATGGGTCTAGCCTACGGAAGTGCAACGCTGTACTACCAGGTTACTCATTTCACGGCTCATCCTATGACCAGTGCTGCTTGGATCGCTGCCATTCTGTTAGTGTGTGTACTGGTGTTCAAGCTACTGCAAAGCGAAGGCCGAAAACAGAGTGCACTAGAGGCGCAAACTGCATGATTCTTACAGAGTTAAAATCATTCATTGAAATGCATCCTGGCGCGAGTCGTCAGGAGATTGCTAAGAAGTTCTCGCTCAGTGAAGATGGTGTTGATGCGATGTTGTCCGTATGGATTCGTAAGGGCACAGTATCACGCATGCTTGATACCAATAAATCCGATCAAGTGACGCGTGTGCGTTATGCCATGAATCGTAACGATGGTTTATCGATTACCGTTACTATGTAAAACGTGATTGAGTCATTATATAAATAGCCGCCCAATTAGGGCGGCTTTTTTTATTTATGTTGATTGAGACCTAATAACTTGAGGCCACCACTTAGCAAAACAATTGCACTTGGCAAGACCAGCATTTCCCACTGAAGTTGGTTAAAGTTGATCAACACCAGTTCAAGAAATTTGACGAAGAGGATGATGATAATGACCTCGGCCAGTTTGTTTTTTAAGTGACCGATGTTTGGTGTTTTAATCCAGCTCAGAGTTGAATCTGTCTCTTCGGAGGTTTTATTCTTGATAAATAAGGTGTACACCCCATGTGAAAAAATAAACAGCACTAAAGCGACTAAGAAGGTATCCAAAGATTTAATAAGGTAGCTGATGGCTATATCTGCGCGGTCTAGGTGCAGTAACTCGGAAGGTGGCTCGGCGTTCGACAAGAACACACCAAACGCATTGTAAGTCTTTGTGGCACCAATTAGGAACAATAAGACAGAGCCAGCCATAGAGCCAATGATGGCAATCCAGCTGACATAACGGAATTGAACTAATAATCTTTTGGTCATGACTTGCTCCTATATTTCAATGGGGCAAGTTTATAGAGAAATTGGATTCGTGATAATAATAGGATTTTTTTAAAGATTATTACGAATACGTAATAGTACCCAAGATCTTTATTCGAGCGGAGATCTTGGGTAGGTAGGCCAATGGTCACTCGCTGTTAAAAGGGCGACATTAACCGCGTGTAAACAAGCTGCTTAAGGAAAGGACATTACCGATGCGTGTCATGATGTCCGCTTGTTCTTCATCGCTGCGTTGCTCGCCTTTGGTATTGCCCCATACAGGACCTGGCCACGCGATGTCGTCTTTGAATCGAGCAATATGATGGATATGCAGTTGCGGCACCATATTTCCTAATGCGCCAAGGTTGAGCTTGTCAGGTCGAAAAGTCGCTTCGAGTGCTTGAGCGACGGCTTGAGACTCTAGCAAAAATTGCTGCTGTTCCTTCATTGGTAAGTGATGAAGTTCTTTTAAGTTTTCACGCTTCGGAACCAAGATTACCCAAGGAACTGCACTGTCCTTGCTCAGGAGGGCAACGCAAAGTGGAAAGTGACCGATGACAGTAGTGTCTTTGGCGAGTTGAGGGTGCAGTTCAAAGCTCATGGTGTTAATTCCGTTGTCATAATGAGGGACTTAGTATACGTCAGATAAAACAAAAGGTTGACGCTTTCACGTCAACCTTTGTGTATTCATTACCATTTACGGAGTGGTAATTACATGCGTTCTAGCGTTTCGATACCAAGCAGTTCTAGACCTTGCTGGATAGTCTTCGCTGTTAATGCCGCGAGTTTTAGGCGGCTTTGCTTAACGCTTTCATCTTCAGCAATAAGAATTGGACATGCTTCGTAGAAGCTAGAGAATTGACCAGCAAGCTCAAATAAGTAGCTACACATAATGTGAGGCTGACCTTCACGAGCAACAGATTGTACGGCTTCCTCGAATTGCAGTAGTTTAGCAACTAACGCTTTCTCTTTCTCATCAGTGATCTTAATGTCACCAGAAAGCTCGTCCATTGATACGCCAGCTTTTGCAAAGATAGATGCTACACGAGTGTAAGCGTACTGCATGTAAGGAGCAGTGTTACCTTCAAACGCTAGCATGTTGTCCCAATCAAACACGTAGTCTGTAGTACGGTGCTTAGAAAGGTCAGCATACTTAACCGCTGCCATTGCTACCGTGTTAGCGATATTTGCTTTCTCTTCAGCATCTAGCTCTGGGTTTTTCGACTCGATTAACGCTGTAGCGCGCTCTACTGCTTCGTCTAGAAGATCAGCAAGGCGAACCGTACCGCCTGCGCGAGTCTTGAACGGACGACCATCTTTACCTAGCATCATACCAAATGCATGGTGCTCAAGGCTGGTTGATTCTGGTACATAACCTGCCTTGCGAACGATAGTCCAAGCTTGCTGTAGGTGTTGGTGCTGACGTGAATCGATGAAGTAAAGAACGCGGTCTGCACCAAGTTTCTCGTAGCGATATTTCGCACAAGCGATGTCAGTCGTGGTGTATAGGAAGCCGCCATCTCGTTTTTGGATGATAACACCCATTGGCTCGCCATCTTTATTCTTATATTCGTCAAGGAATACCACTTGTGCGCCGTCATCTTCAACTGCTAGACCTTTTTCTTTCAGGTCTTGCACAATGCCAGGTAGCATGTCGTTATACTTACTCTCACCCATCACATCGTCACGCGTTAACGATACATTTAGGCGATCGTAGTTGCGTTGGTTCTGGATCATAGTAACGTCAACAAGCTTCTTCCACATTTCAGCGCAGAACTCATCACCACCTTGCAGTTTCACTACGTAGCCACGTGCGCGCTCTGCAAATTCAGCATCTTCGTCATACAGCTTTTTAGATTCGCGGTAGAAAGCTTCAAGGTCAGAGAGTTCCATTGAAACTTCACCAGACTCTTGTTGAACACGCTCTAGGTTAGCGATAAGCATACCGAACTGAGTACCCCAGTCACCGATGTGGTTAGCACGGATAACGTTATGACCCAAAAACTCTAGAGTACGAACAACCGCATCACCGATGATGGTTGAACGAAGGTGACCAACGTGCATTTCTTTTGCTACGTTTGGTGCAGAGTAGTCAGCAACGATGGTTTGTTGCTCTTGAGAAGCCACACCTAGGCGTGCATCCGTCAGTGCTTCGTCAGCTTGCTTTGCAAGAAATTCTTCGCTTAGGAAGATGTTAATAAAGCCAGGACCAGCAATTTCAGTTTTGCTTGCAATTCCATCTAGGTCCAAAACGTCCAGAACTTTCTGTGCGAATTCTCGTGGATTTGTACCCAATTTCTTAGCAACGCCCATTACGCCATTTGCTTGGTAGTCACCAAACTGTGGTTTCGCAGATTGGCGAACAGCAGCAGGACTGCCTGCAGGTGCGCCAGCGGCTTCTAGAGCCTGAGATACTTTGTCGTTGATCAGTGCTTGGATATTCACACGCGTTTCCTTCAATTCTTGGAATTGGATTTCATGTTGTTCATGAAACTGTGGCAATTTGGCGCACATAATAGCAACTTTAACGCCAGTGACCTAGAGGGGAAGTTTGTATTTTTTCTGATTCTGGCCGAATCCTGCTACTATCTGGCGTTTGAAGTACAAAATGAGCGCTAAAAAATGGAACAAACCCTGCTACAAAAAGGTCTAGTACCTTCTCAAATGTTGAGTGAAACTGATGCCTTTCTCGATAAAGTTCAGGCATTATGCAGCAAGTTATCTATAGATTTAGCAGATTACCAAGCCGATCATAT
This sequence comes from Vibrio mediterranei, assembly GCF_013364395.1. Classification (NCBI taxonomy): domain Bacteria; kingdom Pseudomonadati; phylum Pseudomonadota; class Gammaproteobacteria; order Vibrionales; family Vibrionaceae; genus Vibrio; species Vibrio mediterranei. The sequence goes on from NZ_JABXGK010000001.1 coordinate 691,946, forward strand.
TGCTTTGCGAATCAATGATTCGGACGTGGCGAAAGCGGCTCATACCGCGTGGCTAGAATATGGCAAGGTCATTTCTGAGGCGCACATAAACGGTCGTCCAATTATCGTTTTGCAATTTGACCAAGCAATAACAAGTCGTGGTTGGTCGATTGAATGTCTGGAATTGCCTTATCCAGCAATAGGGAAGACACACCCTATTGAACACTGGGAGCACGTTGAGTTCGTTGTGCCTTCAAAGGCAACAACAGCGGACGAATATTTAGCTGATTTATGTATCATTTTTCCAGCGTTGGCTCATCGTTTGGAGCAGTTGGATGCTCTTAACATTAAAATGAAGCTATCCAGTCCGAAAGGCGAAGGAGAGCGCTTAGCTAACCCGACGGTGGCATTTAAGCACGATAACATCTGCGTCAAACTTCATCCGCATAGCCTAAAAAACATTGTTGCTTCTGAGCAAGCCGATATCTAGAGTAAATGGTGTGAGTTATAGTTATTCGGGTAATGACATTAAGTGAAATATCATTACCTGAATAAGGGCTAACTTCACAAAGCCTCGACAGGCTCTTACCGATCAATTTATCGTCAACGACTAAACTTGTAGCTGTAAACCTAGTCTGTAAGGAAACGGCAAGTGATAACAGCTACGATAAATAAATGGGGAGTAGTGCTGCTCCTATCAAGCACCTCTTTTCTAACCTCCGCCGCTGGTTTTGATATTGATAATCCCACCTGTGAAACCAGCACGAGTCGGCAAGTCTCTAACGGTCGCCTCGATCTCAATCTACATTTTTGCAATCAACTAGTTCTTGATGATGGTAAAAAAGCACCATGGAGCAAATCTTACATAGCTCCTTATGAGCGCGCGGCTAAGCGATGGCTTGAAGTGCTTACCGCCGTCGATGGCGCTGACAAACATACACTAGACATTAACTTCTATGTGGTACCGCTCGAAGATGCCAATGGCATGGCGGGGCCTGAAGATGAAATTGATATCAGTTGGCGTCTGATTCCTACAAAAGGGTCGGTCTTTATCGGCAGCCATACCTATGAGCCTGGATTTGATCAAGTTGAATTCAACGCCAATATTCTGCACGAAATGGGTCATGTGTTCGGGGTGGGGGCGTATTCTACCGACTATACGCGTCATGACGGACAACTGGGTAAAGTATTTTTAGTCAATGATAGCCAAGCGGTAAAACGGTTTAATCGACAATATCAGGTAAACTATCGCGAACTGCCAATAAGTGACGATGGTGGTCATTTATATGACTCAAAGTGGAGTGAAGACAAAAAGCGCTACGATAAAAACGGCGTTCCAGTACCAGACATGAGTCAAGAGTTGATGGCAAATGGTACTTTGATTGGACCAGTGACATTAGGTCTATTAGATGACTTGGGCTATCAGGTGGACTATTCGAAAGGGGATCGTTACTCAAATTAACGCTAGTTCCTGAATAAACCGAGTCTGCGTCTATCTGATTAGAGTTAGCGAAAGTCACTCGTTACCATTGCTCAATGATGATTCAACAATGGTAGCGAGTTATAAAGGCTACAGAATGACGGTCTTATTGCCGTAAACAAACACATGGTCATTAATGACCTTGTTTAACGCTTTGGAAAGTACGTTTTTCTCAACATCTCGTCCAGCTTGAGCCATGTCTGCGGCACTAAAGTTGTGATCCACTGGGATAACGTCTTGTTTGATGATTGGGCCTTCATCCAGATCATTGGTGACGAAGTGGGCTGTCGCGCCGATAATCTTCACGCCGCGATCATACGCTTGCTGGTATGGTTTAGCGCCGATAAATGCAGGCAAGAAACTGTGGTGAATGTTGATGATTTTATGATGATATTGTTCCACGAACGTTGGCGTTAGAACGCGCATATATTTTGCCAGCACTAAATAATCGGCCTCATATTGGTCGATCACTTCCAACATTTTCGTTTCATGCTCCTCTCGGCTTAGTCCGTCATGAGAAACGCAGTGGTATGGGATATCAAACTTCTCGGTTAGTCCTTGAAGTATATCGTAATTACCGATGACTGCGGCGATCTCTACATCTAGACTACCATCAAAGTTTTTCATCAGGATATCACCTAGGCAGTGCGCTTCTTTGGTGACCAGAATAACGATGCGCTTACGTGATGAATCGACTAACTTACGTTTTGTGCCTTGTGGGAGTGCTTGGTCTAAATCCGCTAAAAAGGTTTCATCGTTGAAGTAACCTTCCAACTCAGTGCGCATAAAGAAGTGACCACTGGTGTTATCTACAAATTCATTGTTGTGAATAATGTTCAGCTGGTGCTTGTAACAAATGTTGGTGATTTTTGAAATGAGACCAGGCGCATCGTTGCAATGCGTCAATAACGTTTTCTTTTCCATGATTTACTGCTTCCGTGAAATTTAAACTTTGACCTCTTCGTTATTCTGAAACTCGATATTTATGGTCCGGAAGGAGCACAACATATTGATGTGAATCTAAATTTACGAATTTGAGGATTTAAAATGGTGCGTTTGTTGAGGTAGTACGCAATCTAATCAACATTATTAATCTATTCTGGGCAAGGTTTCAACAAAAGAAGTCCGCCACGACGGCATTCCGGCTTGTCTCGATTTGTTGGAGCATCCTCAATTTGGCTTTAGGAGAGTGTTATGGATAAAGAACTACTCGCGCGCAAACTCTACGACCAAAGAGTCTCAGAATTGGTTGGAGATTCGGCCATTGACCAGCATGAGCTTGATGAGCTTTGGAACAGTAAAGTCTCGCCTTCACAAGCAGCAGAACAATTAAAGCAATCGGACAATGTCATCGCCCCAGGATGGCTTACACGTTACCTGAATAAGCACTAGCCACTTTAAATTCTTCCCTGGTTTAAGCGCTCTTATTCTCTGTTCTACGAGCAAGAGCGCTCAATTCAATTTTCAACTGCCAAGCGATTAGGTATACACTAGGCCGATTAATATTAGGTAGCGGCAATCAGTGGTTTCAACAATAAATGGTTTCACGAACAATTAAAAAGGCGTTCGCCTCTGATGGCGCATTGGGAAGGGTTATCCCCGGTTTTCAGCCCAGACAACCACAACTTGATATGGCTGATGCCGTTGAAGAAGCTATTCATAATGAAGATCAGCTTGTGGTGGAAGCGGGTACGGGTACTGGCAAAACCTTTGCTTATTTAGTCCCTGCGCTGTTAAGCGGTAAGAAAACCATTATCAGTACCGGATCGAAAAACTTACAAGAACAGCTCTTTCATCGTGATTTACCTTTGATGGTTGAAGCGTTAGGTTTTCATGGGCAAGTTTCGTTGTTAAAAGGGCGTTCCAACTATTTGTGTCTAGATAGACTGAGCCGCCAAATGGTGGAAAGTCACACCACAGAAACGCAAACGGATTTGTTGTCACAGTTGGTCAAAGTGCGATCTTGGTCCTCGGAAACCAAGTCTGGAGACTTGGGTGAATGTGATGCGATTGCTGAAGATAGCCCAATTATACCCACCATTACGTCCACTAATGACAACTGCTTAGGAAAAGAGTGTCCAAGCTACCAAGATTGCTTTGTATTGAAGGCTCGTAAGCGAGCGTTGGACTCTGATGTCGTGGTGGTAAACCACCACTTATTTATGGCGGATCTTGCTATCAAGGAGACTGGCTTTGGGGAGCTGATTCCAGAAGCGGAAGTGTTTATCTTTGATGAAGCACACCAAATACCAGATATTGCCAGTCAGTATTTCGGGCAATCTATTTCAAGCCGTCAGATCCAAGATCTCGCGAAAGATATTGAGATTGGTTATCGCACTGAAGCCAGAGACATGCATCAATTGCAAAAAGCAGGTGATAGACTCTCCCAATCAGCGATGGATATGCGTATTGTGCTAGGCGATACAGGTTTTAGGGGAAACTGGCGCGATGCCGTTGCCTCACCAAGTATCAAACGTGAATTAGACCGACTGCTGGATGCCATCAACTTGGTGATTGATGTACTTAAACTCGCTTTAGGTCGAAGTCAGCTATTAGATACCGCATTTGAGCGGGCTAATCTTATTAAAGGTCGTATTGAACGAGTGTGCGATGTCACTATTACCGGTTACTCCTATTGGTACGATACGTCGCCTCGTCATTTTAGTCTGCATATCACCCCGTTAACCGTTGCCGATAAGTTCCATGAGCAAGTGGAGATGAAGGGCGGTGCATGGATTTTTACCTCTGCAACTTTAGCGGTTTCCGATGACTTTGGTCACTTTACCTCTCGATTAGGTCTGATTCCGAAGCAGCAGTTTTCTCTACCAAGTCCGTTTGATTATCCCACTCAGGCTAGATTGTGTGTACCACGTTATTTGCCTGAACCAAATAGCCAAGGATTAGCTCAAAAGCTAGTGAACATGTTGTCTCCGGTCATTGAAGAAAACCAAGGGCGCTGCTTTTTCCTATGCACCTCACACAGCATGATGCGCGAGCTGGGTGAAAAGTTTCGTGAAAGCTTGTCACTGCCCGTATTACTTCAAGGTGAAACCAGCAAACAAAAAACGCTCGCAGAGTTTATGGAACTTGGTAACGCTTTGCTGGTGGCGACAGGGGCATTTTGGGAAGGAATAGATGTTAGAGGTGATACGCTGAGCTGTGTTATCATCGACAAATTACCGTTTACAGCCCCCGATGATCCACTGCTTAAAGCACGGATCGAAGATTGTAAATTACAAGGTGGTGACCCGTTCCAACAGGTACAACTGCCTGATGCCGTAATTACGTTAAAACAAGGTGTGGGCCGATTGATTCGAGATCAGAAAGATCGTGGCGCACTGATTATTTGCGACAATCGATTGGTGACCAGAGAGTATGGAGCGACGTTCTTAGCCAGCTTGCCGCCTATTCCTCGAACGCGCGACCTTGGAACGATAAGACAGTTTCTAGCACTCGACACAGAGTCGGATGCTAAAGAAGAAAAAAATCGAGAAATAAATGACTTATAAAATTCTAGCTATCGATACTGCAACAGAGAACTGCTCAGTGGCTCTGTTGGTTGGTGATACGATTCATACTCGCAGTGAACTTGCTCCTCGCGATCATACGAAGAAAGTACTTCCTATGGTCGATGAGCTGTTAAAAGAGGCAGGATTGACACTTGCAGAACTGGATGCCTTAGCGTTTGCACGTGGTCCGGGCAGTTTTACGGGTGTACGTATTTGTATCGGGATTGCTCAAGGGCTAGGGTTTGGTGCCGACTTACCAATGATTGGAATTTCAACACTCAAAGCAATGGCGCAAGGCTCATATCGTATGAATGGTGCCACTCGTGTGGCTAGTGCTATCGATGCACGCATGAACGAAGTGTATTGGGGGCGTTTCGAACAGCAAGACAATGGCGATTGGCAAGACGTTGACCAAGAACAAGTGATCCCACCGAGCATCTTAGCGGAGAATCTGTCTGCTGATGGCATGCAGTGGACGCAAGCCGGAACGGGTTGGGAAGCTTACGTGGACACAATGAACACATTGGCTATCGATACCATCGCTTCTGAAGTCAAATATCCGCAGGCGCAAGATATCGCATTTCTTGCTAAATTCGAACTAGAGCGCGGTAATACTGTGCCAGCGGAAGAGGCAAGTCCAGTTTATCTTCGCGATACGGTAGCTTGGAAAAAGCTACCAGGCCGCGAATAACGGGAGAAAGCTAGTGCGCGAATAACGCGCTAGCTTAATTAACTCATGGTCTCGATTAACGGCCTTCCTTCTATCCCCAACCAACGCAAGACACAGAAAGCCAAAACGAATAAGGCTGTGTCGAAAGCGTCGACGCCTTCAAGTACTAACGCAACTAATCAAACCACACAAGTCACTAAAGTGGCTCAAGCTGTTGCTCATTCGGTAAAACATTTATCAGACGCTGACGTAGCGCGTGCTCAAGTCCAATATGATTTACCTGAAGGACGCTCCAAAAAGGCATTAGAAGCCTATATGGATGTGATGAATCGAGCCAAACGAGAGGAACTTGAACAGTTACTTGGTGTCGATATTTTTATATGATAATAAGAGTATTTTTCATTTAAGGATAAGAAGTATGAATTTGGTGACGAAAATCGTTAGCCTGATTGGTTTGAGTATAATGTTGTCGGCGTGTGGTAGTTTGCCGGAGCAACTTGCCACAACGAATGAAAACGTTGTTTCCCAATATCAACAGGTGGTTGATGCTAAGGATGGAACTGAAGTTCGCCTTGGTGGTGTGATTGATACGGTTAAAAACTTGCCAAGCCAAACTCGCATTGAGATCGTCAATCTTCCGATCGATAAGTATGGTAAGCCTGACTTAGACCAAGAACCCAATGGCCGTTTTATTGCTTATGTTGATGGATTTGTCGACCCTGTAACGTACTCACGTGGTCGCTTAATTACCGTTGGTGGTCATAAAGGTGGTGTGGAGCGTGGTAAAGTAGGTGAGTTCGAAGCGGACTTTCCTGTTATCAAAGTATATGGGCAGTATCTTTGGCGAGTAGAAGAGCGCTTGATCATAAATCGTAACCCAAGTTCTTTTCATTCCTGCTGGGGTTATTACTGTGACGACTTCTACTACGGACCAACACAGGGAAGAGTTATCAAAGAGGTGAAGTAGCATTGCTTGCAAAAATAGAAGAAAAATCAGTCAAGATAGATGACAGGTACGTGACCTATCTTGAATTGAACCCCAAACTAACGGCCGCTAAGACGGTCGTTTTTATTCATGGTTGGATGGATAATGCCGCCAGTTTCCAATCTTTAATCGAGCAGGCTGCTGCACATCAGGTACCTTGGCGAGTTATTGCGATTGATTTGCCAGGGCATGGTCATTCAACACATAAGTCTGCGCACCATTTTTACAACTTTCACGACTACATCGATGATCTTCACCGCATTTTGCTCAAACTTGAAGCAGTTGATGTATACCTAGTGGGACATTCACTTGGTGCATTAATCGCGAGTTGCTATAGTGCGGCCTTTCCTGAAAAAGTCGCAGGATTAGTTCAAATTGAAGCGCATGTCCCTCTATCTGAATCCCCAGAGCAGAGCGCAGAGCGACTAAGAAACGGCATTGAAAGTCGTGAGCATTGGCGAGAAAAATCACCACGTGCCATTCCATCCAAACAAGATGCGATCAAAATGAGGATGCGAGCAACAAAGTTGCGGGAAGAAACAGTCCTCCCGATTGTTGAACGTGACCTGCAATTGATCGATGGTCAGTGGTTTTGGCGTCATGACAGTAAGCTTAAATGTGAGTCGGTCTATCGTATGACGCAAGAGCACGCAGAGGCCATTATGTCTGCGATTACTGTTCCTCATTTGGTGATTTTAGGGCAGCGTGGTTATCACTATTTACAGAACCCTCAAGTCTTATCTCTTCTTGTCGATGCTCAGATAGAAAAGGTCGAAGGCGATCACCATTGCCATTTAGAGTCGCCAAAAAAGGTATTTGAGCTAATACTTGGACTAGTTAACAAAAATTAAACAAGTGTTTGAGTCTTTCGTGCGCAAACTGGTCTGCTGTGTTGTAATAGCAGGAATAATAAAACATTCATAGAGATTCTAAGTGTTAACAAGTTTTTAAACTCTACACTGATTTAACTGCCAGTCTATGAATACGAAAGAGTGACCTTACACGCAAGGAGTATAATTGTGGATAAACCTTGGCTTTCGCGATACCCAAGTGATGTGCCGGAACAGATTAATCCGGACCAGTATCCTTCTTTAGTAGAAATGTTTGAACAGTCAGTACATAAATTCGCTGACCAACCAGCCTTCGTTAATATGGGATCGGTGATGACATTTCGTAAGTTGGAAGAGCGCAGTCGCGCTTTTGCAGCTTACTTACAAAATGAGTTAAAGCTGAAAAAGGGTGATCGTGTCGCGATCATGATGCCTAACTTGCTGCAATATCCGGTTGCCTTGTTTGGTGTCTTACGTGCTGGCTTGATAGCCGTAAACGTTAACCCACTGTATACACCGCGTGAGCTAGAGCACCAGTTAAACGACGCTGATGCTAAAGCTATAGTTATCGTCTCCAACTTTGCTAGCACGCTTGAGCAAGTGGTCGAGAACACGCCAATCAAGCACGTGGTACTAACCAGCCTTGGCCAAATGTTGCCAAGAGCAAAAGGGACGGTAGTCGACTTTGTCGTGAAATACGTCAAAGGTATGGTACCTAAGTATGATTTGCCAGGTGCAATTTCATTCCGAAAAGCGCTGCATAAAGGCCGCCGCTTGCAATATGTGAAGCCGTTTATGACGGGCGATGACATTGCGTTCTTACAGTACACCGGTGGTACGACTGGCGTAGCAAAAGGCGCGATTTTGACTCATCGCAATATGATTGCCAATGTGATGCAAGCTAAGGGCATGTATGCGCCGGTCTTGAATGAAGGTCGCGAGCTGGTGGTGACAGCGCTGCCGCTGTATCACGTTTTTGCGTTGACGGTTAACTGTTTACTGTTCATTGAAATGGGCGGTCAAAACCTGTTGATCACCAACCCACGTGATATTCCAGGGTTTGTTAAAGAGCTCCAAAAGTATCCGTTTACCGCTATTACTGGTGTTAACACGCTATTTAATGCCCTGATCAATAACGAAGACTTCCATGAGTTGGATTTCCGTGGTTTAAGGTTGTCTGTTGGTGGTGGTATGGCCGTTCAGCGCGCCGTTGCAGAGCAATGGAAAAAGACCACTGGTTGTTTGCTACTTGAAGGTTATGGCCTAACTGAGTGTTCTCCTCTTGTTGCTGCTTATCCGCACGATTTAGAGCAATACAACGGCTCGATTGGTCTGCCAGTACCATCAACGGAAGTGCGCATTGTTGATGAAGATGGTAACCCGGTGACGGATGACTCGAAAGGTGAGTTGCAAGTTCGTGGCCCACAAGTGATGCAAGGTTACTGGCAGCGTGCAGAAGCAACGAAAGAAGTTATCAACCAAGAGGGTTGGTTATCGACTGGAGATATCGTTCAGTTCGATGAAGACGGCTTCTTGCATATCGTTGACCGTAAGAAAGACATGATTTTGGTCTCTGGCTTTAACGTTTATCCAAACGAGATCGAAGATGTGATTGCACTGAATGATAAGGTGCTTGAAGTGGCGGCAATCGGTGAGGCCAACGAAGCATCCGGTGAGATTGTGAAAGTGTTTGTAGTTAAGAAAGACTCTTCATTAACTAAAGAAGAGATCATTGAACACTGTCGTAAGCACTTAACAGGCTATAAGATTCCTAAGCGCGTGGAGTTTAGAGAGGACTTGCCAAAGACTAATGTGGGTAAGATTTTGCGCCGTGTACTTCGTGAAGAGAACGACGCCAAGTTGACCAAAACCTCAGAAAAAACGGTTTAACGTTAACCTTTAATTACAATCAATGCTAGAATGCCAGCCCTCGAAGCTGGCATTGTTTTTTTAAGAGAGACTGAGTGGAATATCAAATAGTAACCGAGTTGGCCGAACTAGAGTCGGTATGTAACAAGGCTCGTGAATCCGATGTAGTCATGTTGGATACCGAGTTTGTACGTATCCGTACCTTCTACCCTAAACTGGGTCTCATCCAGCTATACGATGGTGAGCAGCTGTCACTTATCGATCCGTTGACTATTAGTGATTTCACACCTTTTATTGAACTGCTTCAAGACGCCTCTGTACTCAAAGTCCTCCATGCCTGCGGAGAAGATTTGGAAGTGTTCGTCAACAGTTTCGGATGCATGCCATTCCCAATGGTCGATACGCAAATCATGGCAGCCTTCTTAGGTCACGGACTATCGACGGGGTTTGCCGCATTGGTTGACGAATACCTTGGTGTAGAGCTCGATAAGAGTGAATCCCGAGCTGATTGGGTTGCGCGTCCACTGACAGATAAGCAACTGGATTATGCAGCGGCTGATGTTTATTACCTATGGCCTCTGTATTTCAAACTGTTTGCTCAAGTGGAAGCAAAGGATTGGTGGGATGCCGCACAGCAAGAATCTGACTTGTTAATGCAAAAACGTGGTAAAACGCCAAATCCAGACAGTGCTTATCTCGACATTAAAGGTGCCTGGCAATTGAAGCGCAAGCAATTGGCCATTCTCAAACCTTTAGCCACGTGGCGAATGAATGAAGCACTCAAGCGTGATCTTGCACTAAACTTCGTCATCAAAGAGCAAGAGCTGTGGAGCATTGCGCGCTTTGCGCTTAAGAAGCCTAAGCAGATGGAAGAAGAGGGCGTGGATCCACGTGCTATTCGTCGTCATGGTGAGCGCATTGCTGCCATCGTCAAACGCGCCCAACAAACACCAGAAGAAGAGTACCCAGATAAAATCGAGCGCCTAATGGATTTTCCGGGTTACAAACAGGTCTTTAAGAAACTCAAAGATGAAGTGAAAAAAGCGGCGCAGCATAGTGGCTTAGCGACTGAGTTTTTAGCATCTAAAAAGCAACTTAATCAGTACCTTTCATGGATATGGAAGTACGACCGAGATCCGGCAAGATTGCCAGATGTGATGCAAGGGTGGCGACTGGAGTTGTTCGGTCAAAACTTAGATAAAGTTATGGATTAAAAAAATGGCTCGCAGTTGCGGGCCATTTTTCTATTCGTTATTCACTCACTTTTCATCTTCTGGTAGCTGAACGTTTAGTTCAAGCACCGAGATGTCATCGTCTTTGTGCTCAAACGACAAGTCCACCATGGATGGATCAACTTCAACGTATTTGGCGATAACTTTAAGAATGTCTTCTTTCAACTGCGGCAGATACGATGGCGAAGGTGAACCTTCACTGCGACGCTCTGCGACGATAATTTGCAGGCGCTCTTTCGCTAAGTTCGCTGAGCTCTTTTTTTGCGGGCGGAAAAACTCGAGTAATGACATGAATTAACCCCCGAATAGACGTTTGAAGATGCCTTTCTTCTGCTCCGTTAAGAAGCGGAAATCAACTTGTTCACCAAGTAGGCGATTTACTGTATCTGCGTAAGCAAGACCTGCATCTGATTCATCGTCAAAAATGACAGGGACGCCTTTGTTCGAAGCATTAAGAACCGCTTGGCTTTCTGGAATCACTCCAAGTAGAGAGATGTGCAGAATCTCTTCCACATCTTCGACAGACAGCATTTCACCTTGTGTCACACGAGCTGGGTTATAGCGTGTCAGCAGTAGATGTTGCTTAACTGGTTCTAAGCTCTCTTCTGCTCGACGTGATTTAGAGTCCAAGATACCAAGGATACGGTCAGAGTCACGTACTGAAGAAACTTCTGGGTTTGTGGTAACAATGGCTTCATCGGCAAAATACAGCGCCATTAATGCGCCTTGCTCGATACCTGCCGGTGAGTCACAGATAACAAAGTCAAAGCCCATTTCATCGAGGTCATCTAACACTCGACGAACGCCTTCTTTAGTCAGTGCGTCTTTATCGCGAGTTTGTGATGCAGGCAGGATGAACAGGTTGTCAGAACGCTTATCTTTGATGAGTGCTTGGTTTAGTGTCGCTTCACCGTTGATCACGTTAACAAAGTCGTAAACGACGCGACGTTCACAGCCCATGATCAAGTCTAGGTTACGCAAACCGATATCAAAGTCGATGACTGCGGTTTTCTTGCCTTTAAGGGCAAGGCCAGAAGCGATTGCTGCACTGGAAGTGGTTTTGCCAACGCCGCCTTTACCTGACGTTACAACAATAATGCGTGCCATTATCTGTTTTCCTTAAAATTATTATATCGTGAGGATTTCGAAATCGAGTTGGTCGTTGGTCATACCAAACATTACCTTTTTGCCCCAATATTCACGTTCAATTTGATCACTGAGCCAGTAATTTCCTGCGATAGAAACCAGCTCAGCTTGTAAGTCGTTACATAGGATCTTAGCTTCACTGGAGCCACTAGCTCCGGCAATCGCGCGTCCTCTAAGCGTGCCATGGATATGGATAGTACCGTCAGCTATTACTTCAGCACCTGCACTCACATGATTTAACACCACAAGGTCTCTGTTTTTTGCATAGATTTGTTGACCGGAACGCACTGGGGTTCGGACTATCATAGTCGGTTCCATCTTCGCGGGTGCTTGAGAAGGGGCTTTACTTGCGGTCATTACAGCAAAGCCAGCTTCAATAGCGAGATTCTGAGTGCGTTTATCTTGGCAACCGGTGATACCTACTGGGATCATACCAAGTTCTTCTACGCCAAGTTTTAGGTCTAGGAAGTTGATATCGCCGTCAACTTTACTGATGTTTAGAACCACAGGAGCCGATGCAAAAAATGTCGGTGCTTGTGAGACTTTTTCTTGCAAAAAATGAACTGCTTTAGAAACATCGTTGTCAGAAAGATGCAACACCGATAAGGTGAAGCTACTGCCTTTCAGATCTGGGGATTGAGACATTGCTGATCAAATCCTTGTGCCAATGACATTGCTTTTTAAATAGGATAATCATGTTATATTTCAACACTACATACAGCAAGCTATCTTGCGCTCAAATGGATAATTAACTCTCAATTTTCCATAAACTAACCAAATACTTTCTTCCGGATGAGAAGATTGGCGACAAAAAGAGATATATCAATGCTTTGTTCTATCTATAAAAGCACGAAAAAGGAAGGGGCGTACCTATACATCGCCAAGAAGGATGACTTTTCACCAGTTCCAGATGCGCTGATGCAGATGTTTGGAAAACCAACTATGGTCATGGTGGTCAACCTTGCAAAACGTACACTGGCTCAAGTGGATGTAGAGAAAGTAAAAGCTTCTATTGAGAATGAGGGCTTTTTCTTACAGCTACCTCCACCACCAGAAAATCTATTAGAGAAATATAAAGAGCAAAAAGCTCAGCAAAAATAGCCTAGATGCTCAGGGGAGGGCACGGTGAAGAGATTATTGTCAGTTATGCTAGGAGCAAGCCTAGCCACGAGCGCATTTGCGCAAGAGAAAGGAACGTTTGAAGAGTACGTTGCTGGGCTTAAAGAAGAAGCTCGCCAACAAGGTATCTCTGAACAAATTCTGACAGAGGCATTTAAAGGTGTCGAGTATAAGCCGAGAGCTGTCACTGCTGACCGTAACCAACCTGAAAAGAAGCTAACGCTGGACGAATATATTCCAAGAGCGGTGCCTGATTGGAAAGTGAAGCAGGCCAAAGAATTGCACAACAAGTATTATGCTGAGCTAAAACGTATCGGTGATGAATACGGTGTTCAACCAAGGTTTATTGTCGCGCTTTGGGGCGTAGAAAGTAATTTCGGACGCTTTACTGGTAATTATCGTGTAATCGATGCCTTATCGACTTTAGCTTATGAAGGACGCCGTGAAGCCTTCTTCCGTAAAGAAGCACTAGCGGCACTAACGATTCTTCAACAAGGGCATATTGCTCCCGATGATATGAAAGGTTCATGGGCGGGTGCAATGGGTCAAAGCCAGTTCATGCCGAGTTCGTTTTTGAACTTTGCCGCTGACGGTAATGGTGACGGGAAAAAAGACATTTGGGATAGTGAAGCCGATGTGTTTGCTTCGACAGCGAATTACCTAGCGAAATCTGGTTGGGACGATAAATATACTTGGGGTCGTCAGGTCAAAGTACCACATGGTATTTCACCAGATTTACAAGGGCGTGAAGCTGAAAAAGGTAAGTATCTTAAGGAGTGGAGTAAGCTCGGAGTCACTCGTTACGATGGTCGACCATTGCCTCAGTTGGACGAAGATATCAAAGCATGGCTTATTATGCCCGATGACGAAAATGGCCGTGTGTACTTGGTATATAACAACTACAATGTCCTGATGAAGTGGAATCGCTCATATTACTTCGCCCTCGCTGTGAGTCATCTAGCAGATCGTATTGCTATGGATTAAATAAAAAGGACTGGCGTCTCTGGCGTCAGTCCTTTTTTAGAAATCGAACAACCGATTATTTTTTTGCAGTGTGGAACTGTTCGCAGGCAATCATCGTATTTTCAATCAAGCTAGCAACCGTCATAGGGCCGACACCACCTGGGACAGGGGTAATGAAGCTAGCGTTTTCTCTGGCCACATCATATTCTACGTCACCCACTAAAGTACCGTTCTCTAAGCGGTTGATACCTACATCGACTACAACAGCCCCTTTCTTGATCCAATTACCTGGAACAAAGTTTGGTTTACCTACGGCTACGACAACGATATCAGCTTGACGCACATGGCTTTCAAGATCTTTGGTGAAACGATGACACGTGGTGGTGGTGCACCCGGCAAGTAGCAATTCTAATGTCATTGGACGACCAACAATGTTAGATGCACCAACGATAACGGCGTGCTTGCCTCTCGTTGGTATATTGTAACGGTCTAGCAGCGTAATAATGCCTTTAGGCGTACATGAGCGTAGCTTGGGGATACGTTGCGCTAGACGGCCGACATTATATGGATGGAATCCATCAACATCTTTTTCTGGAGTAATACGTTCCAAAACGTGTGTAGTATCGATTCCAGCCGGTAGAGGCAACTGAACCAAAATGCCATCGACTTCTGGGTCTTCGTTTAACTCATCAACGAGAGCGAGTAGTTGAGCTTCACTGGCATTAGCTGGCAGGTCGAAGGATTTGGAAACAAAACCAACTTCCTCACAAGCACGGCGCTTACTACCCACATAAACCTGTGACGCAGGATCTTCACCGACTAAAACGACCGCCAGTCCCGGCGCTCTTAACCCTGCATCCGTTCTCGCTTTAACACGAGCAGCGACTTCAGAGCGTACGGTTTGAGAAATAAGTTTCCCGTCAATGTTTTGAGCAGACATAATTTTCCTTGAGAAAGTTAATTGGCTGTTATTTTTGTGTGCATTGTCCCAGAAAATTATTTCAAAAGCTACAACGCAAACGTTTGCATTGGTGTGTTTTTCAGCTTTTATCTATATGTTGACTTTTTTTTGGGCATTTAAACCAGTAACGCTAAGAAAGCCATTGATTTACCTCTCTCATCTCGTATAATCCTTTCCCTGTAGCGCGCCCTTAGCTCAGCTGGATAGAGCACGTCCCTTCTAAGGATGTGGTCGTAGGTTCGAATCCTACAGGGCGTGCCATTATTTAAGACCCCTGATAGCTCTTTGAGTTGTCAGGGGTTTTGCGTTTTATGGACGTATGTCTGCTACACTATCTGCAATTTCACCTTCAAGAGAGTTCACCATGTCCTTTTCTAAACTAGGGTTAAGCCAACCATTACTAGATGCTATCAAAGAGGTTGGTTATCAAAAACCAACAACTATCCAGACTAAGGCGATTCCTATTGTTTTGAAAGGCAGCAATCTTATCGCTGCGGCGCAAACTGGAACGGGTAAAACAGCGAGTTTTGTTTTGCCTATTTTAGAGAGACTTAGTGCAGGTCAAACTGAACGTAAAAAGCGTGCACGTGCGATCATCTTAACGCCAACTCGTGAACTGGCTCTTCAGGTGAACCAGAGCATTGAAGCTTATGCACAGTTTACGTCAATAAAATCTATGGCGATGTTTGGTGGCGTTGATTACGCACCGCAGAAGCAAGCTTTAATTGATGGTGTGGATATTGTTGTAGCAACTCCAGGTCGTTTGATAGACCTATACGGTCAGCGTGCAATTCACTTTGATGAAGTCGAGACTTTGGTGTTGGATGAAGCTGACAAAATGCTGGATATGGGCTTTATCGAAGCGATCAACAAGATTATTGCTCGTGTACCAGAAGATGCTCAAAGTTTGTTGTTTTCAGCGACATTGTCTAATCCTGTCCGCGATCTTGCTAAATCTGCGATAGACAACCCAGAAGAAATTGCTATCACTAAGCACAGTGCTTCTAAGAGCAATATTAAGCAGTGGATAGTCACTGTCGATAAAGACATGAAGTCCTCACTTTTAAGTCATCTATTGCAGCAGAATCAATGGAAGCAAGCGCTTATTTTTATTGAAACCAAGCATGGTGCAGCTAAGCTTGTCAGCCAATTAGAAAAACGTGGCATTGCTGCTGAAGCGTTCCATAGTGGTCGTAACCAAAAAGTTCGTCAGCAACTTATCGAGTCATTCAAAGCGGGTGAGATTCAATACTTGGTGGCAACTGGTGTAGCTGCACGCGGTATTGATATTGAAAACTTGCCAGTAGTGATTAACTACGACTTACCTTATCCAGCAGATGAATATGTTCACCGAATTGGACGTACTGGTCGTGCCGATGCTGCGGGTGAGGCGTTATCGTTGGTATCAAAAGATAACTTCAAAAACCTGTGTATGATAGAAAGCCGATTAGGCCATTTGCTTGAGCGAGTTGAAATTGAAGGCTTTGTACCAAGAAAACCGGTGCCGATTTCTATCCTCAATTATGTACCTAAGCATAAACGTGACGAGCAGCGATAATCTCATTTAGAAATACCAATGAAATTAAAAGGACTCTTGCTCGCTATTTACTAGTTTACTTTTAACAAAACGTAGAGTGAGCTGAACCGTGAAAAGGATTTTATTGGTAATTTTGCTAACATTCTCTGCACCTTCGCTGTCGGAGGTGTTCGATGGTTTTCCAGATGCGTTAGTGTGTGAGGTCGGTAAGCCTTACCGTGCGGGTGCTATCGTTCTACTGGTGGATTATCAAGACGAGCGTAAAACTGTTTTTTATCGAAGTTTAGACGGTACACACGTGGTGAAGCTTGATAAGAAAGGACTGGTTTCTGCAGTGGGGCGCTCAAGTCGAAATAGTTGTGTAGGTAAAACATTAAGTGCGCTAATAAGTAAAGGAATGGTCTACTCCTTTACGCCTTTTGAAACAAAATAGACACCTACTTGAGGTGTCTATTTTGTTTTATTCTGCTTTCTCAATCAGTAGGGTTATTCCATCGACATCTATCACTCTGACCAAGGTACCACTAGGTAAGTCAGAGTCAGAGTAAGCGGACCAGGAAGTATCGCCAAGTTTGATTCGACATTTTCCCCTGGTAATATCTTGCTCCAACACCGACGTTTGACCTATGAGCTGTTTGTCCTTCTGATTTAGGCTTCGCTGCTTATCTGATTGCTTATCAACTCGATGTTGTTTACGCCACCATAGCCAAGTCAATGCCAACGCAAACACCCCAAAGCTAATCCATTGCAGTTGCCAACTGATAGGAATAAAGGCGAGCACAATACCCACCAACATTGCTGCGATGCCAATCCACAACATGTAGCCAGCGGTACCGAGTAACTCGCCACATAGCAGTAATAATCCTAGAGCCAACCAGTGCCAGTAATTGACTTGGCTAAGCAGTTCTATCACGCGTTATCCTTCTTTTGTTGAGGCTTTGACTGATTAAACATTTCTGCAATACCAGCTACAGACCCCATGAGTCCAGTTGCTTCTATCGGCAACATGATAATTTTACCATTCTCCGCCTGACCAATCGATTTCAAAGCCTCAGTATAGCCTTGAGCAATAAAGTAATTCACTGCTTGCATGTCGCCCTGTGCAATGGCAGTTGAAACCATCTCAGTTGCTTTAGCTTCCGCTTCTGCGGCACGTTCACGTGCTTCTGCTTGAAGTATAGCAGCCTGTTTCTCACCTTCGGCTTTGAGGATTTCAGATTGCTTATGACCCTCGGCTTTAAGGATCTCTGCTTGTCGCACACCTTCTGCTTCTAGAATGTCGGCACGTTTATTACGTTCTGCTTTCATCTGAGCATTCATCGCTGCGGTTAGGTCTGCTGGTGGTTGTACGTCGCGGATCTCAATACGAGTCACTTTAACGCCCCATGCGTTAGTTGCTTCATCGACAATCGCAAGCAGTTTGGTATTGATAGAGTCACGTTGGCTTAACATTTCATCCAGTTCCATTGAGCCAAGCACGGTACGCATATTGGTCAATGTTAGGTTACGAATAGCATGCTCAAGATCGTTCACTTCATACGCAGCTTTTGCCGCATCGATGACTTGAACGAAACATACTGCATCAATGACCACGTTAGCGTTATCTTTGGAGATGACCTCTTGTGGCGGAATATCTAGAACTCTTTCCATCATATTGATTTTACTGCCAATAGAATCAATGAAAGGGATAATCAAGTTCAGCCCAGGTCTAAGCGTATGGGTATAGCGACCGAATCTTTCTACGGTCCAGTTGTTGGCTTGTGGTACGGTTTTGACCCCGGCCACAATAAAAACAATTGCGACCAGAATGAAACCACCTATGGTGACCATTGCATCAATATCCATGAGTCTATCCTTGTATTAAAAATGTACAATCCTAAACAGTATACAGCGTTGTTAAGACAATACTGTGTAAAGGTATGTATTTTTTCGACGAGTAATCATTAAATTTATCATGGAGTTAAACTTACTACTGATAGGTAGGATGAGCGGTTCGACGAAATAAATTGGCGTAATAAGAAAAAAGGGAAGCCTGCGCTTCCCTTAGAATAGAGTGTGACTAAGTTATTAGTAGAGCAGAGAATACAACTGACGGCGATACTTAGCGGCGATAGGGTTACCTTGACCTAGCGCAGACAAGATATCCATAAAGGCTTTTTTCAGGTCTCCATCAAGCGCATTCAAATTACGGCTCAGAGGCGTCCATATCAGAGCAAGTGCTTCTTCATCACGATTCACTTGGTGGTATTGAAGACCCAGTTCTGCGACCAGTTTAAGATCGTCAGGGTTTGCTTGTAATGCCGCTTCTAAAGATTGAATCTCAGGGCTATCAGCAGCTTGTTTGTGCAGTTCTAATTTCGCCACTAAGCTCTTATAGTGGTTGTCTTTGTATTCCATTGGAATAGTGTTGAGTACTTGTTCTGCACGTTCAAATTGATTGGTCTCAAGCAAGCAGTTGGCAACTGCCAATTTGATTTCACCTTTATTTTGATACTCTTCGGAAAGGGTCCCAAATGCAGAAATAGCAGCTTCAAACTCACCTTGTTGTGATAGCTCTAGCGCTTTGCGAGCGTTAAGTTCATCTTCACTTGGAAGATGTTTGGTCAGCATAGCTTTGACCGCTTCAATTGGTTGTGGACCACCTAGTCCGTCTACAGGTTGACCATTCACGAATAACGCAATCGTAGGAAGTGCTTGAACACCAAACTGTCCAGCAATCGCTTGTTGCTCTTCACAGTTCAGCAATGCCAGTGTATAGGCGCCGGCGTATTGTTCTGTTAATGCCTTTAAAGCAGGAATTAACTGAGCGCTTTCTTCACTCATAGGTGCCCAAAAGTGGATCAGCACGGGAGCTGTCATTGAGCCTTCGAGGACTTCGCGGAAATTTTGCTCATTTAAATCAACAATGTACGCTGGTTGCATTGAATTATCCTTATTAAGTGATTCGCATTGTTCTATTTTCAAGATTGGTATTGGTGAACCAAAAATCAAGGTTTGTCGAAGAGATTACAGAATTTAGATGCCAAAACGCCGCACTATGAAGCGCGGCGTTTATGGATTTCAGAAATGCAGCAAGCGAAGGTGTTTAAAACATTACAAAGTATGCAAGTGTTACACCCACAGCCAGCCAGTTTAGCTGATTTAGCGTCATTTTTAGAATTCCAAATTGATATCGCTGTGAGCAAGGTGTTAGAGAGATGATTCCAACTTGTGTAGGGTATGGTTTCGTCTCTTGTATTTAACTACGTTGAGCAATATATCCTTCATATGTGACACTAAAATTACAAATGATCATTTTTTATGCGGCTTTTCGCAGAATCGGATCTAACCATTTGCTTGGAAGTAGACGTTTTAGTACCGCAAATATCTTCGTTGGTGTGGTGACTCGATAGCGTAACTTGGGTTTGTCTGACTCGAGAGCATGTAAAAGTGGCACAACGCAAGATTCCGGCGGCAGCACGAATTGATTATTGGAGCCTTCCGCTGATAATCGGCTTAGTTGTTGCTGGTAATGCGTTTTATGTACGCTTGCATCAATATCAATCCATTTTAAAAACGCGGCCTTGGCATTGGCTCTAAATTGTGTCTCAATAGGCCCTGGTTCTATGAGTGATACTTTGATGTTTGTTTGGTATAACTCAAGTCTGAGAGTGTCGGTCCATCCCTCGAGGGCAAATTTAGAGGCATTATACGCTCCACGGTATTTCATCGCAGCAAACCCGAGGACAGAGCTGTTTTGAATAATACGACCGTCGCCTTGTTTTCGCATTACCGGTAGTACTTGTTTCGTCAGTTCATGCCAACCAAAGAAGTTTGCCTCAAATTGTTCTCTTAGTGCATCGGTTGGCAGGTCTTCTAGGGCTCCGGGTTGGCCGTAGGCACCATTGTTAAACAAGGCATAAAGGCTCCCCTCACATAAAGCGAGTGCTTTTTGGACTCCCAATTTAATGCTCTTGCTATCGGTCAGGTCGAGTTGAATACAAGTCAGTCCTTCTTGGTTGAGCCTATCCACATCTTTTGGGTCGCGGCACGACGCAATGACCTTGTAGCCTTTATTCTGCAACTCATGTGCTGCAACGTAACCGATTCCCGTAGAACAACCTGTGATAAGAATGGCCTTTCCCATTTTTGCGCTAACCCTATGATTTATTCCCTTTCAGTAAAGGTTAACGCTAATGGTAGACGAGGTCTAGCGCGAGTTTGCGACGATGTTTTTTAGCGCTGAGTCGATATGAGGGAAGGAGAAGTTAAAGCCGATCTCTGTGAGCTTTTTAGGTTTTGCTCTCGTGCTATCAAGCAGTAAGCATGAAGATTCTCCCATAGCGAGTTTAATCGCCCACTTAGGAGTAAATAAAAAATGAGGGCGGCCCAATGAATTTGCCAGTGTTTTACTGAAAACTGCGTTAGTGACGGCATGAGGTGCACAGAAATTATATGGCCCGCTAGCGTGTTCAGTTTCCAGTAAACAAACAATCGCTCGCACCATATCTAGTATATGTATCCAAGGAATATATTGTTTTCCGTTACCAATCGGTCCACCGAGCCCCAGTTTATAGGGCAGCAGCATCTTAGCCAATGCTCCGCCACCTTCGCCAAGCACAACACCAGTGCGCAATAGACACACTCTTGTTTGATCGGACTGTGCTCGCAAGGCGATGTGTTCCCAACGTTCACAGACGTTGTGAGCAAAGGTATCCTGACTGACATGCAGACTCTCGTCGAAAGGATGATCTTGTTGATCTCCGTAATAACCGACAGCTGAGCCACTAATAAAAATTGCAGGAGGTTTCGTGCTGGCGTGAATCAATTCCACAAGAGTTTCGGTGGTCTTCCAGCGGCTGTCACAAATACGTTTTTTTTGAGCCTCGCTCCAACGTTTATCTGCAATCGGTTCTCCAGCGAGATTTATGATGGCATCAAATTCATTGAGGTCGTTAAAGCTATCTAATGAATCGACATAGTGAATATTGCCACAGTCAGTGTGATGTAGCGTTTGTCTTGCTGTTTGTTCATCACGGGTCAGCAGAGTGATGGAGTAGGTGGTTAGGTGTTTCAGTAACTCTCGACCAATAAACCCTGTGCCACCTGTTACAAGCAAATTCATCTCTGTCCTTCTCCTCAGTAATTGACAACTTACCGATATGACTCAGTTGCTGAATAAGTAAATATAGCAATGAATCAGAGGATTAACTAACGTTGTTGTGGTTGTAGCACATGTTGTACTAGTCACACTCTTGGGGATTGACGCGAGCATTGCGCAATATTGCCATTATTGTCACATCTTCTTACATTTAATGTGTGCCATCATAAAACTATCGTATGGAAGCGGGGGAAAGCGATGCAGGGATTGAAAGCGCTTCTTCATTCAATGGCCAGTAGTTTCAAAGATCTACTGCCCATCGTTTTGGTCGTGCTGTTTTTCCAATTGGTTGTACTGCAAGAGCCGCTTCCTAATGTTCTCTCTATCTTATTTGGCCTATTGCTTGTAGTCCTAGGGCTGACCTTTTTTGTATTTGGGTTAGAAATGGGGTTATTTCCCATCGGTGAGTCCATGGCTCAGTCGTTTGCACGAAAGGGCAGCGTCTTCTGGCTGATGGTGTTTTCGTTCTGTCTAGGTTTTGGGACTACCATTGCCGAGCCTGCGCTAACAGCGGTATCTGCTGAAGCAGCTGAAGTGGCGGCGGAAGGAGGGAAAATTCCGATGACGGAAGAGGCCATGCAAGACTATGCGGATGGCTTGCGCTTGGCCGTTGCCATTTCAGTTGGGCTTGCCATTGTATTAGGTGTGCTGCGCATACTTAAAGGTTGGCCTATCCAGTGGATGATTATTGGCGGTTATGTCGGTGTAGTGATACTGACAGGGTTCGCACCGGAGTACATTATCGGTGTGGCTTACGATTCAGGTGGTGTAACGACATCAACAATAACAGTACCATTAGTCACCGCTCTGGGGGTAGGGCTAGCCAGTACCATTAGGGGGCGTAACCCTATGCTAGATGGTTTTGGTCTCATCGCCTTTGCGTCGCTGTTACCAATGATGTTCGTTATGGTTTACGGGATGATTGCAGTATGACTATCATCTTGGATTTTCTCACCACACTGTTGCTCACGGTTCGTGACGTTACACCGATCATGGTGATCATTTTCGGATTCCAGTTTGCCATCTTAAAGAAACCTATTACTAACCCGTTAAAAGTTCTACTTGGTTTTGGCTATGTGATTCTCGGGCTTAGTTTGTTTTTAGTGGGATTAGAACTTGCTCTGTTCCCGTTAGGCGAAACCATGGCGATGCAGTTAACGGCACCTGAATTCTTACAAGAATTTAAGGTGACGGTAGGCCAGTCATTGGAGTGGATCGACTATTATTGGGTTTACCTGTTTGCTTTCTGTATAGGGTTTAGTACCACGATTGCTGAACCATCGTTATTGGCGGTTGCTATCAAAGCGAATCAAGTTTCTGCTGGTTCGATTTCAGTAAATGGGTTAAGAATCGCAGTGGCGCTGGGGGTGGCTGTTGGTATCTCCCTTGGCAGCTATCGTATTGTTGTCGGAGACCCCATTCACTATTACATCATCGCAGGCTACATCTTGGTGGTGATTCAAACCTATTTTGCTCCCAAATTTATTATTCCGTTAGCGTATGACTCTGGCGGGGTGACCACCTCAACGGTCACGGTCCCTTTGGTGACGGCGTTGGGGTTGGGGCTAGCTTCCACCGTACCGGGACGAAACCCTATGATTGATGGGTTTGGTTTGATCGCGTTTGCTAGCTTATTTCCTATTATTTCCGTGATGGCGTATGCACAGTTGATTCAATTTTTGAGTCAACGTTCAAAGCATCGCGATCTAGCTTCAAAGGAGAAGAACAATGCGCTTTAAGCTCATTCTGGCATTTGTTGAAGACAGTAAAACAGACTCCGTTCTTGATGCGGCTCGTACAGCGGGAGCCACAGGAGCAACGGTAATTAATAACGCGAGAGGGGAAGGGCTTAACAAAAAGCAAACCTTCTTTGGACTTACCTTAGAGGTTCAAAAAGATGTGCTGTTGTTTGTAGTAGAAGAGCACTTATCGCGGCAGATATTAGAGACCATTAATAAGGTCGGAGAGTTTGACCAAACTTCGGGACAGGGGATTGCGGTGCAGATCGATATAGAGGATGCGGTAGGTGTCGCTCACCAAGTTGAGACATTAACTAAAGTAGTAGAGGATGAGCTATGAGCCGACATGAGAAAGTTTGTGTGCGTGATGTCATGGCAAACAGTTATGTGATGGTGGATGGGTTAAAGACAGTGCATGAGGGTATCGTTTTAGCTCGTGAGCATCGGGTAAAAGCACTGGTTGTCGAAAAGCGTCATGATGATGATGAATACGGGATCGTATTGATGAATGACATTGCCAAAAAGGTGCTGGCGAAAAACCGCTCAGCCGAGCGAACAAACATCTATGAGATTATGACTAAGCCTGCACTGTCTGTTGACCCTAATATGAATGTGAAATATTGCGCTCGCTTATTCGAGCGGTTTGGGATTAGTCGTGCGCCTGTCATTGAACACGGTAAGGTGATTGGCATGGTCAGTTACAATAACATTGTTGTGAATGGTATGGCTAAAGAGGAATGAGACAGGCGAACTGGGTTTAGCTGAGTTACAATACCTCCCATTAGTAATGGTGGAGATAAACCAGTGAAACTATTTTTCGCTTCTGATTTGCATGGCAGTCTTGATGCCACTGAACAGGTTCTAGCAGAGTATCATCGCTCAGGTGCGGAGCATTTAGTGATTTTAGGTGATGTGCTTAACCATGGGCCGAGAAATCCAGTACCAGAGAGCTATAACCCACCTAAAGTAGCTGAACGGCTTAATGAGCTCAGCACCAGTATTATTGCGGTACGAGGCAATTGCGATAGTGAAGTCGACCAGATGCTCTTAGACTTCCCTATGATGAGTGACTATGCATGGGTAATGTTGGCAAATGGACAGCGATTGTTCTTAACTCATGGGCATCTTTATAACACAGATAAACGACCTGCGTTAAAGCAAGGAGACGTGATTGCTCATGGACATACACATATACCAGTAGCCGAGTGGCAAGGAGAGCAAATTATCTTCAACCCAGGCTCTATCACATTCCCACGAGATGGCTATGCTGCGAGCTATGGATTGTTTGAAGATAATACTCTCAGTGTAAAAACATTTGCTGGAGACGTTTTAGCATCAATCTCGCTATCAAGGTGAGTAGATAACAAGGCAATTAACTTGTTCAGACAAGTCGCAGACATAAAAAAACGCAGCCAAGGCTGCGTTTTTTCTACGTCGAGATTAACTAATTACTTAGTTACGCGTAGTACTGGCGTTTCACCAACAGTTACAGAACCAGCAAGCTTGTTCAGCTCTTTGATTTCGTCCATGTTAGAGATAACAACAGGAGTTAGCGTTGACTTAGCTTTCTCTTCTAGAAGTGCTAGGTCGAATTCGATGATAGTGTCACCTGCTTTTACTGATTGGCCTTCTTCAGCGATACGCTTGAAGCCTTCACCTTTCAGTTCAACAGTGTCGATACCGAAGTGAACAAATAGCTCGATGCCGTCGTCAGACTCGATAGAGAACGCGTGGTTCGTCTCAAAGATCTTACCGATAGTACCGTTAACAGGAGCTACCATCTTGTCACCAGCTGGCTTGATTGCAATACCGTCACCAACGATTTTCTCAGCAAATACGACGTCTGGCACATCTTCGATGTTTACAATTTCACCAGAAAGAGGTGCGATAATTTCGATTGCACCAGTGTCAGCGCTGTCGTCAGATACTAGCTTCTTCAGTTTGTCAAACAGACCCATGTTGTGCTCCTAAAGGTTTGATTTTGTTCTGCTCAATTATATTAGCAGTTTGTCTTTTCTGCGATAAATTTTTCGACGTGTGCCTCAATTTCTGCAGCAGTCGCCATTTCTAGCGCTTCATCAGCCATTGCTTTTACTTCTGCGAAGTTAGCGTTGCGGATTACTTTCTTAACCTTAGGAATTGAAATACCGCTCATACTAAACTCATCTAGGCCCATGCCCAGTAGAAGTAGAGTCGCACGCTCGTCGCCAGCAAGCTCACCACACATACCAGTCCACTTACCTTCTTTATGCGAAGCGTCGATCACTTGCTTAATTACTGTAAGTACAGCAGGTGAAAGTGGGTTGTATAGGTGAGAAATAAGCTCATTACCACGGTCTACTGCTAGAGTATACTGAGTTAAGTCGTTAGTACCAATACTAAAGAACGAAACTTCTTTCGCTAGGTGGTGAGCAATCGCTGCCGCAGCAGGAGTTTCAACCATTACACCGATTTCGATGTTTTCGTCAAATGCTAGACCTTCAGCACGAAGTTCTGCTTTGTACTCTTCGATAGCAGCTTTCAGTTCACGAATCTCTTCTACAGAGATGATCATTGGGAACATGATGCGCAGCTTACCGTGTGCTGATGCACGTAGGATACCACGTAGCTGGTCACGAAGGATTTCACGACGATCCAAGCTAATACGAACTGCACGCCAGCCAAGGAATGGGTTCATCTCTTCTGGAAGGTCTAGGTAAGGTAGATCTTTATCACCACCGATATCCATAGTACGGATAATTACCGCGTGACCGTGCATTGCTTCCGCAACTTCTTTGTAAGCTTGATACTGTTCTTCTTCAGTAGGAAGAGCAGTACGGTCCATGAATAGGAATTCTGTACGATACAGACCAACACCTTCACCGCCGTTACGGTTGATGCCATCGCAGTCTTTCACTGTACCGATGTTACCGCAAACTTCTACACGGTGGCCGTCTAGAGTTTCTGCTGGTAGGTCTTTAAGTTTTGCTAGTTCCTCTTTTTCTGCAAGGAACGCTTCACGTACCGCTTTAGCTTCGTCAATCTCAGCTTGAGTTGGGTTTACGATGATCTTGTTGTTCATCGCGTCAAGAACCAACATGTCGCCGTTGTTCACTTTCTTAGTGATGTCGTTAGTACCAACAATCGCAGGAAGTTCTAGTGAACGTGCCATGATAGAAGTGTGCGAAGTACGACCGCCGATGTCACATGCGAAACCTAGTACGTAATCAAGGTTGATTTGCGCAGTTTCAGATGGAGTTAGGTCGTAAGCCACTAGGATAACTTCTTCATCGATATCACCTAGTGAAACGATGTTGATGCCTAGTGCGTTCTTAACGAAACGAGTACCGATATCACGGATATCAGTTGCACGTTCTTTAAGGTATTCGTCATCTAGAGATTCTAGTGCAGTCGCTTGCTCTTCGATTACTGTGTGAATCGCGTTGTCTGCAGATAGTTTGTCTTTCTTGATGAGTGCTAGGATTTCTTCTTCTAGCTCTTCATCTTCAAGAAGCATGATATGGCCTTCGAAGATAGCCTCTTTCTCTTCACCAAAAGTCTCAAGCGCTTTTTGCTTAACGACTTCTAGTTGTTGAGCTGACTTGTTGCGAGCGTCAAAGAAACGCGCAACTTCTGCTTCAACTTGGTCATCTGAAATAGTCGACGTGTTTAGAACAATCTCGTCTTCTTGAAGTAGTAGTGCTTTACCAATAGCAATACCAGGAGATGCTAGGATGCCTGAAATCATAGCTTTACCTTTATTTGGTCTAATGTATTAAAGATTGGATAGTTATTAGCTACTTATTATGTGTAGCTGATAGCTAGAGCTATTTCCAATAAAGCCATTCTGTTTTCACAAAATGGCTTTAAGGAGAACTGGGTTCTTAGTGAAGCTCAGGGATTAGAGCTACTAGGTGGTCAACTGCTTGTTGAGCTTGTGGGCCTTCAGCAGAGATTGTGATAGTAGTGCCTTTAACTAGACCTAGAGTTTGTAGTTTGAATAGGCTTTTTGCGCTAGCGCTTTTGCCGTTAGTAGCCACAGTGATGTCAGCGTCAAATGCTTTTGCTTCTTTAACGAACTGAGCAGCCGGACGAGTGTGAAGGCCGTTTTCTGCTGTGATTTCTACTTGCTTCTCGTACATTTTTTATACCCCAATTGATTTATTTTATGTTTAGTTTCTAAACCAAACAAAGCTTATCGTTAAATGTTACGCCTCGCTATAGTACGAAAGTCATAACTGTTAAGAATTGTGTCGGTCTAGAATTGTAGGACATGATTGCAGTCTTCGCTGTATACCTGTCTTACGAAATTCTGTAATTAGCCTATTTATTTTTTGGCTTAAAATAAAACTGACCTGATATTACCAAAGGCTGACAGAGTTTCAACAAAAAAGCCCCTTAAAGGGGCTTTTTTCGTGCAAAAATTGATTTGGCAACATATTACTGCTGAATCTCTTTGTCAGTAAATATACCGGCAAACAATGCAGAGCTTAGGTAGCGTTCACCTGAACTTGGGAGTACGGTGACAATGGTTTTACCTTTGAATTCAGGGAGTTCAGCAAGCTTGTTAGCCGCTACAACAGCTGCGCCTGATGAGATACCAGCTAGGATACCTTCTTCTTCCATTAGGCGACGCGCCATTTCGATGGCTTCTTCAGAAGTAACCAGTTCGACACGGTCAACAAGCTCAAGATCCAAGTTCTCTGGGATAAATCCTGCACCGATGCCTTGGATTTTGTGAGGAGCTGGTTGGATCTCTTGACCTGCTAGCACTTGAGAAATGACAGGTGATTCTGCTGGCTCAACGGCAACTGAAACAATTGCTTTACCTTTTTCGCCCTTAATATAGCGGCTAGTACCTGTGATAGTACCACCTGTACCTACACCAGCGACAAATACATCGATCTCACCATCCGTTGCTTCCCAGATCTCTGGACCCGTTGTCTTTTCATGAATGGCTGGGTTTGCTGGGTTGTTGAACTGTTGAAGTAGCAGATACTTTTCTGGATTTGAAGCGACAATCTCTTCTGCTTTAGCGATAGCCCCTTTCATGCCTTTCGCTGCTTCTGTGAGTTCAAGGTTAGCACCTAGTGCCTTGAGAAGCTTACGACGCTCAAGACTCATAGATTCAGGCATAGTAAGTGTGAGTTTGTAGCCACGTGCAGCTGCAACGAAAGCAAGAGCAATACCTGTGTTACCACTGGTTGGCTCAACTAGCTCTACGCCTGCTTTTAGACGACCGTCTTTTTCCGCTTCCCAGATCATGTTTGCACCGATACGGCACTTAACGCTGAAGCTTGGGTTGCGTGCCTCAACTTTAGCAAGCACGTTACCATTACTTACTTTGTTTAGGCGAACTAGAGGGGTGTTACCAATTGTCAGTGAATTATCTTCGTAAATCTTGCTCATTATAATGTTCCTTCATTCAACCGTGGTGGTTATTGATTACCAGATAAGAATATGATTTTGTTTGGCAAGGGAAAAGAACCAAATAGTTATATATTATGGAAGAAAGTTTATGAAGCGCGCTTTTCGATGGGATTTTCTCGGTAAGAAGAACAGCTCGGCCATTGATACTAAAGGAGTTCAATGGCCAGTGTATAAGAGGTGATTACTTGTTGCGTCTAATGATGCCAAAGCCTAGGCAAAGTACTACCCACGCATATAAAGGCCAAGTTCCTACTTCACGATACCAAGTTGTTCCGTCGGTTGGGGTGACGTCAGTTTTAAGCACAGCGGTTTCAAACTGAGGGATTTGAGCAGTAATCTTACCTTTGTGGTCGGTAACGGCAGTCACACCATTATTGGTCGAACGAATAAGTGGTAAGCCAAGCTCTAATGCGCGCATTCGTGCTATTTCCATATGCTGCAATGGCCCAATAGAGCGCCCAAACCAAGCATCATTGGACAGCGTTAACAGGTAATCGGTGTCGTCAGTAACGTTCTGCCTAACTTGTTCCCCAAAAATAATCTCATAACATAATGCTGGCGCTAGATGCATACCGTTAGCCACAATATTAGGCTGTACGTAGGCACCACGGCTGAATGAAGACATAGGCAAGTTAAAAAACGGGGCGATAGGTCTTAATAGATCTCCAAATGGCACGAATTCACCGAATGGTAGCAAATGGTGCTTGTGATAACGTTCATCGAGATCCATTTCGTAATCACCGTAAGGTGTCTGCCCTACAACCAATATGCTGTTGTAATACTCACCGGACTCCGTTTTGTTGATGACTCCAGTGATGATCGCAGAATCATTCATTTTAGCCGCAGAGTCCAAGTTACGTAGAAATGAAGGTAATTCGAATTCCATTGCGGGAATTGCAGCTTCTGGCCAAATGATAATGTCCGCATCCCAGTTTTCACGACTTAGATCGGTATATTTCATTATTGTTGGCCATCGGTGATTGGGCATCCACTTCATGGCTTGATCGATATTACCTTGAATCAATGCGACCGATTTGGTGCGACTTGGAGCGGACGTGACCCAGTCGTAGTTACGTAGGCCGAATCCAGTGGCGAATATGACTAGAGGGATGATAGCGAGTTGCCACTGCTTAGTTACGGTTAAGTAAGTTAGGCTGGCAGCCATTACGATCAGTAGCAAGGTAATGAGTTCAACGCCACCAATAGGTGCAAAGCTCGCTAACGGTGAATCAATTTGACTGTACCCTAACCACAGCCAAGGGAAACCCGTCATCACCCAACCGCGAGCCCAATCAAAGATTAACCAGAGTGCTGGCGCTGCGACAAAATAACGAGTTTTATTGTCTGACGGGAAGAATCGGTTTAGAGACCAAGCAAACAGAGCTGAGTAAATGGATAGGTAGCCGACTAAGAGTGCCATTAAGAGCACGCTGGCAATCTTCGGCATACCACCAAAGGTATCGATACTGACGTGAACCCAACTGATGCCAGTGGCAAATTGACCTATTCCCCATGCATAACCTGTCCAAAGTGCATTTTTTGTGCTGCGACCTCTGATAAGGAGGAGAAGGAGAAATGGGCTCAGAATAGCCAAGGGCCATAGCTGATAGGGAGCAAATGCGAGAGTGGTGCTAGCACCAACAAAAGCGGCCCCGATGGGCCGCAATATGCGAAGATTTTTCTTCATTTAAATATCATCTCACTTTTTTGGTGAGCAGCAAGTGGTGAGGTTACTCCTCGACACTTGAAGCCGTTTCTTGGTCAGGTATTGTGACTTGGACCTGAACCACACGACGATTATCCGCCGCTGTCACCTTAAAGTTGTAATTTTCTATTTCAACCACTTCACCACGTGAAGGTAAGTGACCGAATGCAGTCATGACTAGGCCACCTACAGTGTCGACTTCCTCATCACTAAAGTTAGAGCCGAATGTTTCATTGAACTCTTCAATAGTAGTGAGCGCTTTCACCGCAAATGTGTGCTTACTCAGTTTTCTGATATCAAGCTCATCATCGTCATCGAATTCATCTTCGATTTCGCCAACGATTTCTTCGAGAATATCTTCGATGGTCACTAGACCTGATACTCCACCAAATTCATCGACGACAATGGCCATGTGATAACGCTCTTCACGGAACTCCTTCAGTAGGCGATCAACGCGCTTACTTTCAGGAACTACAACCGCTGGGCGAATCACTTCTTCAATATCAAACGGGGCGCTTTCTGAGCCCAAATAACGGAGGAGGTCCTTAGCTAAGAGGATGCCTTCTACATGGTCTTTATCTTCACTGATAACAGGGTAGCGAGAATGCTGTGCATCTGTCATCAGTTCGATTAGCTTATCGAGGTTATCGGAACGCTCGATAGTAACCATTTGCGAGCGTGGCAGCATAATGTCGCGCACTCGCATTTCAGAAATTTCCATGACACCTTCGAGCATATCGCGGGTATCGTGGTCAATTAGGTCGTTTTCTTCAGAGTCGCGGATAACATCTACAAGCTCTTGGCGGTCTTTTGGTTCGCCTTGAAAAATTTGACCTAGGCGCTCAAAGAAGGACTTTCTACTCGGACCTTCCGACTTTTTACTGTTTCCCTCTGGTTGAGAGGGAGAAGACTCTTCGTTCATGACTTCTCAATTCAGAATGCTATCAGATGTGTGATAGCGCACATGCGTAAACAGATTCTTTTTAGCGCGAACGCCAGCGAAATGTGCTTACTCCTTTTCTACTAAATATGGGTCATCAAAGCCCATATCAAGCATGATTTCGGTTTCCAAAGCTTCCATTTCTTCTGCTTCGTCATCCTCAATATGATCATAACCTAGCAGATGAAGACTCCCATGTACAACCATATGTGCCCAGTGTGCAATCAAAGGCTTGGATTGCTCAATGGCCTCTTTTTCGACAACTTGACGACAAATGATCATGTCACCAAGCAGATCCATTTCTACACCTGGAGGAGCTTCAAAAGGAAAGGAGAGCACATTGGTTGGTTTATCTTTACCACGGTAGTCGCGGTTAAGCTGTTGGCTCTCTTCTTCATCGACTATACGAATCGTCAACTCAGCATCTTGTTGAAACGGAGTAATGGTTTTGTCCAACCAGCCTTGAAATTCGTCAGCACTTGGTAACCCTTGTTCTGATTCGACTGCAATTTGAAGATCGAGTTCAATCGCCATTACTTTCCATCCACCGTTGCGCTAGCAGATGCTGCATCAAGCAGCTTTTGCGCCGCTTCACGTTCTTCACGTCGCTTACGCTCAATTTCTTTACGTTCTTTGGCATCTTTCGCTTCCCATTTCTCGTAAGCGTTTACTATGCGAGCGACGACAGGGTGACGAACGACATCATCTGACTGGAAGAAGTTAAAGCTGATTTCGTCAACTTCACTCAGCACTTCAATCGCATGACGAAGGCCAGATTTTGCGCCACGCGGCAAGTCGATTTGTGTGACGTCACCAGTGATAACTGCGCGCGAGTTAAAGCCGATACGCGTCAGGAACATCTTCATTTGTTCAACGGTGGTGTTCTGGCTCTCATCGAGAATAATGAAGGCATCGTTAAGTGTGCGGCCGCGCATGTAGGCGAGGGGAGCAACCTCAATAACATTGCGTTCAATGAGTTTCTCTACGCGCTCAAAACCAAGCATTTCAAATAACGCATCGTATAGAGGTCGAAGGTACGGATCGACCTTCTGACTTAAATCACCTGGCAGGAAGCCTAGTTTTTCACCCGCTTCTACTGCTGGACGAGTCAGTAGGATACGGCGAATCTCTTGGCGCTCCAGTGCGTCTACTGCAGCAGCTACTGCTAGGTAAGTTTTACCTGTACCAGCTGGCCCAATACCGAAGCTAATATCATGAGTGACCATATTCACTAGGTACTGAGCTTGATTAGGTGTACGCGGTTTGATGATGCCTTTCTTGGTCTTTACGAAGACTTCTTTTCCGTGAGCGATTTCTGATTCGGTATTTTGCTCAAGTACACCAGATTCTTTAACGGCTAAGTGAATTTGCTCTGGCTCAATATCAGGGATCTGGCCACGCACAGGTGCTGTGTCGACATAAAGCGTTTTGATGATATCTAGAGCTGCGGCGCTAGTGTGCGGCTTGCCCACGATCGTAAAGAAGTTGCTTCTGTGGTTGATCTCGACACCTAAGCGGCGTTCTAAATGTTTGATATTGTCATCGAAAGGACCGCACAAGCTAGATAGACGGCGGTTGTCTGAAGGTTCTAGATGAATTTCTAGAGTTACGATTTGATTACTCAATGTTGCCTCACATTTTGCCCTTAAGGGCGATGTATGAAGCCCGACTGTGACCGGACTTCGCATATTTTTACCCAATTAACTCCAAAATAGCACATTGAAGCTGTTTGGGTATAGGCGCTAAGGCGTAAAGGTCGCTACACCTAGCTCATCTTCGCGTTTGGTTTTTGCCATCATTTGTGTTGGAGAAATAACACTGCGAAGATCCATATCTTTTTCTGTTCTTACTAGCTCACCACGTAGGGAGTTTGCGAACACGTCTGTGATTTTCACGTCAACAAACTGGCCGATTAGCTCTGCACCACCTTCGAAGTTAACCACACGGTTGTTTTCGGTGCGCGCACGAAGCTCCATCAGGTTCTTCTTAGATGGACCTTCAACTAAAACACGTTGCTCAGTGTCTAGCATCTGACGTGAATAACGCATTGCCTGCGAGTTTACAGTTTGTTGTAGCTCGTATAAGCGGTCTTTCTTAGTTTGCTCAGGAAGATCACATGGGTAATCTGCTGCTGGCGTACCTGGACGAGGAGAGAAGATAAAGCTAAAGCTCATATCAAAATCTACGTCCTTGATCAGTTTCATCGTGTCTTGGAAATCTTTGTCAGTTTCACCTGGGAAACCAACAATGAAGTCTGAACTGATTTGAATATCAGGACGTGCTTTGCGAAGTTTACGAATGATAGACTTGTATTCAATCGCTGTGTGTGGACGTTTCATCATAGTCAATACACGGTCTGAACCACTTTGTACTGGCAAGTGCAGGAAGCTAACAAGCTCAGGTGTGTCTTCGTAAACAGCAATGATGTCATCAGTGAACTCTAGTGGGTGACTTGTCGTAAAGCGGATACGATCAATACCATCAATAGAAGCAACCAGACGTAGTAGCTCGGCAAAAGAACAGATATCACCATCGTGCATTGGACCACGATAAGCATTCACGTTTTGGCCAAGTAGGTTTACTTCACGAACGCCTTGATCGGCAAGCTGAGCAATTTCAAACAATACGTCATCCATTGGACGGCTTACTTCTTCACCACGAGTATACGGAACAACACAGTAAGTACAGTACTTACTGCAGCCTTCCATGATTGAAACAAACGCTGTTGCGCCTTCCGCACGTGGTTCCGGCAGACGGTCAAACTTCTCGATCTCTGGGAAAGAGATATCCATTACTGGCGCTTCATCGCTTTGTGATTGCTTGATCATCTCAGGCAAACGGTGAAGAGTTTGTGGGCCAAAGATAACGTCAACAAATGGCGCACGTTCACGAATATGGTCACCTTCTTGAGTCGCTACACAGCCACCCACACCGATAACAACGCCATCTTTTTTGTCTTTTAGGGTTTTCCAACGACCAAGTTGGTGGAACACTTTCTCTTGCGCTTTTTCACGGATAGAGCAAGTGTTCAAAAGTAGTACGTCTGCTTCCTCTGGATCTTCTGTTAGCTCATAGCCATTTGCCGCATTAAGCAGATCGGCCATTTTTGATGAATCGTATTCGTTCATCTGGCAGCCCCAGGTTTTAATTAGCAGTTTCTTACTCATCACTATCGCTCGTCAGTTATTTAAATCTTTTTCTTGCACAGGCGCTGTATTGCGAAAACAACACAGCGGCTGCTTAAATTATGACCACCATCTTGGCGGTAAGCGGCGTATTGTACTGCTTTAAAAACCGCCTGACTAGGGGTAGTGTAAAATCTCTTTGAGAGCTTATATTTCAATTGCTGTAAGCGGTTATTAGGCCTCACAAAAGCAGGGTTTTTCGAAGGAATTCGCTCGCGCTTTTAGAGCGGGCTACGTACAATGAACACACATTGAATTTAGGGTAGTAAGAAGACGATGGAACAGTTTGAAATTGCAGTTGTTGGTGGTGGCATGGTGGGAGCAGCGATGGCGCTGGGTCTTGCTAAACAAGGGCGCTCAGTCGCTGTTATCGAAAAATTCACCCCTCAAGCTTTCGAAAATTCGCAGCCAATGGACCTGCGTGTTTCTGCTATTTCTCATCGTTCTGTTGATTTACTGACATATCTCGATGCTTGGAGCGCCATAGAGGCGATGCGTGTGTGCCCTTATGCACGTCTTGAAACATGGGAAGCGGAAAACTGTCGAATTCGTTTCAATGCCGAATCTCTGCATCTAGAGCAATTGGGCTACATTGTTGAAAACCGAGTGATCCAACTAGGGTTATGGCAGCAGTTTCATCGTTTCGACAACTTGAAAGTGATTGAAGGTGATGGTGTTGAAAGCTTAACGCTTGACGATGAAGGCTCAACTATCATCTTAGAATCCGGGCGTGAAATTGCTGCGACTCTGGTCGTTGGTGCGGATGGTGCGAATTCAAGAGTACGACAAGCCAGTGGCATTGGGGTGACAGCATGGGATTATCGTCAAGAGTGCATGCTGATTAATGTTGAGACGGAACTCCCTCAACAAGACATCACGTGGCAGTGGTTTACCACGTCAGGGCCTCGTTCATTTTTACCACTATGTGGAAACCAAGGCTCATTAGTTTGGTACGACTCCCCTAAACGGATTAAGCAGTTAAAGAATATGAGTCACGCCCAGTTAGAGCAGGAGATTGTTGAGTACTTTCCAGCTGAACTGGGTAAGGTTAGCGTATTACAGCACGGTTCATTCCCACTTACACGTCGACATGCACAGCGATATTATAAACACGGTTGTGTATTAGTAGGGGATTCAGCACACACGATAAATCCGTTGGCTGGTCAGGGCGTTAATCTTGGCTTTAAAGATGTAGAAGCCTTGTTGAAAGCGTTTGAAGATAAAGGGGTTTCTATTGAGGCATTGCGTCGTTATGAGCTAGAGCGTCGTCCAGATAACCTGTTAATGCAAACGGGCATGGATGTATTCTATAAAGGGTTCAGTAGTGCCTTACCACCGCTGGCATTTGCTCGAAATGCTCTACTGAAAGTGGCAGAGCATTCTGGGCCGATTAAAGAGCAAGTCTTAAAATACGCGATTGGCCTTAAGTAACTTAATAAATGACTAGACATACTGGGGCAGTGATAGGATCTGATACTGATTCTAGCGTTGGTGCCCCAGTTGCTTCATCGACGGTAAACAAAGCTAAATTGTCAGAATGCTGGTTTGCTGTCATAAGATACTTTCCATCCGGAGAAAGACACAAATCTCGTGGGAACTGTCCCCCTGAACTGACAAAGCCCTGATAAGCAGGTACTGCAGGGTCACTTAATTCAAACCAAGAGACGATAGACTCTCCGCGACCTGTTAAATAAACAAAGCGATTGTTCGGTGAAAGCTTAACAGCCGCCGCTGCTTCATGACTAATATGTTCAGGAAACCCTGAAGTAGAGTAAATTAGCTGCCAAATCCCATGATCGCTACGCTTGATAACATGCAGTGATTCATCGAGTTCACACAACACATACCCAAATTTACCATCTTGAGAGAAGTCTACATGTCGAGGACCACTTCCCAGCGGCATTACCAAAGACTGAGATAGAACCGCATCAGCTTTGTTATATTCGTAAAAGCTCAATGTGTCGATGCCTAAGTCTACCGTGACGAACTGTTGGCTATTGGGGATAAACTGTAACTGGTGCCCATGGGGGGCTTGCTGGCGAGTAGGATGAACGCTAGAGCCTTCATTAGCCAGTAAAGCTATACGTTCTCCAATAATGCCATGTGCCCGTAGGGCAAATATCTCGAAGTTACCTGTCCCATAATGCGCGACGCCTAATAATTCTTTATTCGGAGATATTGCAAGGTGGCATGGGTAATCACCATCAAGCAATCTTACTTGATGATCTTCACTGTTTGTAGGCACGAATATAAGGGCCGATCCTTCCTGTTGAGAACATTCGGAAATTAGATAATGTCCTTGCTCTGTATGCAGAAGATAAGAAGGGTTGAAAGCATTTGTTATCGCTGAAGATATTGTAAGGTCATGAGGAGTGTTGAAATGCGCCGTCTTGAAACCTAAATCATCGCCTTTTGAATACTGTCCAATAGCAACGGAGTAATCTTGGAAAGTCATAAATATCCTTGAAGATCAGTGTATTGAACTAAGGTTGCCTGTCTATCCTAGAATGAACAGTAGCAAAATACTTTTCTGTGAGCTAATAGAAGAAATTAACAATATTGAAGAAACTTTCAAAGATTCAACTAACGTAATTGTCAGAGAGGAATAGATAGAAAAAAAGCTCGTCAAATGACGAGCTTTCTTAATAATGGTGCGGAAGGAGAGACTTGAACTCTCACACCTTGCGGCGCCAGAACCTAAATCTGGTGCGTCTACCAATTCCGCCACTTCCGCAACAAAACTTGTAGTTAAGAGAGTAATTGGTAAAACTCGATCTTAACGTTGTAATTAATGGTGGCTACGACGGGATTCGAACCTGTGACCCCATCATTATGAGTGATGTGCTCTAACCAGCTGAGCTACGTAGCCATTTGAAGTTTTCACTTCGCTCTATATTTCAAGAGAAATAATGGTGCGGAAGGAGAGACTTGAACTCTCACACCTTGCGGCGCCAGAACCTAAATCTGGTGCGTCTACCAATTCCGCCACTTCCGCATCAATTTTGTAGTCTTAGCTGATGATTGGTGAATCAACTAGACGTTGTAATGGCTGGGCTACCTGGATTCGAACCAGGGAATGGCGGCATCAAAAGCCGCTGCCTTACCGCTTGGCGATAGCCCAACAGGATTGTTTAAAGTGTCAATCACACTA
This sequence comes from Vibrio mediterranei, assembly GCF_013364395.1. NCBI lineage: Bacteria > Pseudomonadati > Pseudomonadota > Gammaproteobacteria > Vibrionales > Vibrionaceae > Vibrio > Vibrio mediterranei. Next base: position 729,495 of record NZ_JABXGK010000001.1, read on the forward strand.
AAAGATGGTGCGGAAGGAGAGACTTGAACTCTCACACCTTGCGGCGCCAGAACCTAAATCTGGTGCGTCTACCAATTCCGCCACTTCCGCATCAATTTTATAGTCTTAGCTGACGATTGGTGAATCAACTAGACGTTGTCGTGGCTGGGCTACCTGGATTCGAACCAGGGAATGGCGGCATCAAAAGCCGCTGCCTTACCGCTTGGCGATAGCCCAACAGGATTGTTTAAAGTGTCAATCACACTAAAATATGGTGCGGAAGGAGAGACTTGAACTCTCACACCTTGCGGCGCCAGAACCTAAATCTGGTGCGTCTACCAATTCCGCCACTTCCGCAACAAAACTTATAGTTAAGAGAGTAATTGGTAAAACTCAATCTTAACGTTGTACTTGAAGGCGAACCTACAAGTTCAAATAAATGGTGGCTACGACGGGATTCGAACCTGTGACCCCATCATTATGAGTGATGTGCTCTAACCAGCTGAGCTACGTAGCCACTCTTGAGAGCGAGAGAATATAATACAAACTGCGCTCTAGTGCCAACTGTTTTTCTAAAAAAAACGTTATCACTTAAATTGTGGCTGGGCTACCTGGATTCGAACCAGGGAATGGCGGCATCAAAAGCCGCTGCCTTACCGCTTGGCGATAGCCCAACAAGGTTGATTAAAGTGTCAATCACACTAAATATGGTGCGGAAGGAGAGACTTGAACTCTCACACCTTGCGGCGCCAGAACCTAAATCTGGTGCGTCTACCAATTCCGCCACTTCCGCATATTTCCTAAATACTCTAAACAAGAGTGCTTAGGAAATGGTGGCTACGACGGGATTCGAACCTGTGACCCCATCATTATGAGTGATGTGCTCTAACCAGCTGAGCTACGTAGCCATTTCCATATTGTTGATTCTCTTCGAAAGTTGCCTTATCGCTGAGAACGGGGCGCATTATGCGGAGTTGAATTTGATGCGTCAACTTTTTTTGCGAAGAAATTTGCGAAAAAGTGCCGTTCGAACTTTTTTTAATCAAACCGCTCTGTTTCTGATCTAAATCTGTTGTTCAATTATCATCGCTCTACCGGAAAGTTAATGCGTTTTTGCAAAGTGACAGAACAATGGCAGACCTTATAAAACAACAAAAGCCAGCAGTTGCTGGCTTTTTAATCACTTTAGATGTTCGGTAACTTATACGTTAAAGCGGAAGTGAATAACATCGCCATCTTTAACAATGTATTCTTTCCCTTCTAGACGCCATTTACCCGCATCTTTTGCACCAGATTCACCGTTGTATTGAATGAAGTCGTCATAACCAACAACTTCTGCACGGATGAAGCCTTTTTCGAAGTCTGTGTGGATTTTACCTGCAGCTTGAGGCGCAGTTGCACCAACAGGAATAGTCCATGCGCGTACTTCTTTCACACCAGCGGTGAAGTAAGTTTGAAGAGTAAGTAGCTCATAACCAGAACGAATTACGCGGTTTAGGCCCGGCTCTTCAATGCCCATATCAGCAAGGAACTCTTCACGATCTTCGTCATCAAGCTCAGAAAGCTCTGATTCGATAGCTGCACATACGGCTACAACAACGTTGTTTTCTTTCTCTGCGTACTCACGAACAGCGTCTAAATATGGGTTATCTTCAAAACCATCTTCATTAACGTTTGCGATGTACATGGTTGGTTTTAGCGTTAGGAAGTTTAAGTAGCCAATAGCTGCGAGTTCTTCTTTCGCTAGATCAACAGTACGTGCCATACCACCTTCCGTTAGAACTGGAAGTAGTTTTTCAAGTACGGTTAGCTCAAACTTCGCGTCTTTATCGCCACCTTTTGCTTTCTTAGCGTTACGCTGAATTGCGCGCTCACAAGAATCAAGGTCGGCTAGAGCTAGTTCAAGGTTGATCACTTCGATGTCTTCGATTGGTGATACTTTACCTGCTACGTGAACAATGTTTTCGTTCTCAAAACAACGAACAACGTGACCGATCGCGTCAGTTTCACGGATGTTAGCTAGGAATTTGTTACCAAGACCTTCACCTTTTGACGCACCAGCTACTAGGCCTGCGATATCAACGAATTCCATCGTTGTTGGTAAAATTTTCTGTGGATTAACAATTTTCGCTAGTGCATCTAGACGTAGATCTGGCACAGGTACTACGCCTGTGTTTGGCTCGATAGTACAAAACGGGAAGTTAGCCGCTTCGATGCCTGCTTTAGTCAGTGCGTTAAACAGAGTTGATTTACCAACGTTTGGTAGACCAACGATGCCACATTTAAAACCCATGATTGTAACCTTATTCAGCTTTGAAGGTGTGTAAGCGATTTTGTGCTTTTGTTAGTCCATCTTTTAGTAAGATGTCTAAACTACGGACAGATTCGTCAACGACAGCATCAAGGCATTCTTGCTCTTTTGCTGGCGCTTTTCCAAGGACATAACCCGCCACTTTGTCTTTGTGCCCCGGATGACCAATGCCAATCCGAAGACGATAGAATTCTTTGTTGTTGCCCAGCTTGCTAATGGTATCTTTCAAACCATTATGACCACCGTGACCGCCGCCTTTCTTGAACTTTGCAACGCCTGGAGGTAAGTCTAGCTCATCGTGAGCGACCATGATCTCTTCAGGTTTTATCTGGTAGAACTTTGCTAAGGCTGCGATGGCCTTGCCAGATAAGTTCATGAATGTGGTTGGAATTAACAGTCTTAAATCACTGCCGTTCACTAAAATTCTTCCAGTGAGACCGAAGAACTTAGCTTCGTTTTTTAGCGTAACATTGTGGATACGAGCAAGTTCCTCTACCACCCATGCACCTGCATTGTGACGAGTTCTCACATATTCAGGACCTGGGTTAGCAAGGCCTACAAGCAATTTTATCTGCTGAGTCAACGTTAAGATCTCTCTTGAATCTCAAAAGCGCGGTATGATAGCACACTAAATCTGTACAAAAAACGCGAAGACAAAAAAACCACTTCATAAGGAAGTGGTTTTTTCAAATTAGGTGCGAATGTTACTTGCTAGTAAACATTGCTGAGATTGACTCTTCGTTGCTGATGCGACGAATAGCTTCTGCAAGCATGCTAGATAGAGTAAGTTGCGTTACTTTACCTGTTGCAGCCATTTCTTTAGAAAGCGTAATTGAGTCAGTCACGATAACTTGGTCTAGAACCGAGTTTTTGATGTTCTTCGCTGCGTTACCAGAGAATACTGCGTGAGTTGCGTATGCGAATACACGCTTAGCACCACGCTCTTTAAGCGCTTCTGCTGCTTTACATAGCGTACCGCCAGTGTCGATCATGTCATCAACGATAACACAGTCACGACCTTCAACGTCGCCGATTAGGTTCATTACTTCAGAAACGTTAGCACGTGGACGACGCTTATCTACGATCGCGATGTCGATATCACCTAGTGCTTTCGCTGTTGCACGAGCTCGGACAACACCACCAAGGTCTGGAGAAACAACAACAGGATCTTCTAGACCACGGTCAGCCATATCTTCAAGAAGCACTGGAGTACCGAAGATGTTATCTACAGGTACATCGAAGAAGCCTTGAATTTGCTCTGCGTGTAGGTCGATAGTAAGAACGCGGTCAACACCAACGTTAGACAGGAAGTCTGCAACAACTTTTGCAGTGATTGGCACACGAGCAGAGCGTACACGACGGTCTTGACGAGCATAACCAAAGTAAGGAATAACAGCAGTAATACGGCCTGCTGAAGCGCGGCGCATTGCATCAATCATTACCACTAACTCCATTAGGTTGTCGTTAGTTGGCGCACATGTTGACTGAATGATGAATACATCGCTACCACGAACGTTTTCATTGATTTGAACAGCGACTTCGCCATCAGAGAAACGGTCAACAGTAGCATCTCCTAGAGAGATGTATAGACGATCAGCAATACGTTGGGCTAGTTCAGGTGTAGCGTTACCAGCAAATAGCTTCATATCAGGCACGGTGGAAACCTCAGGGTTGCGTCCAGTTTAAACAGATTGTAATAGGGCTAATTCATACTTAGCCAAAGTCTCTAGTAAAGGAGAGCGATTGCATCCTTTTGCTACAAAAGCGGAGACATTGTCAGGAAGCATTTCAAGGACTTTTTCTGCCTCTTCCTCGTTGTTAAATTCAGAAAATACGCAAGATCCAGTCCCCGTCAATCTTGACGGCGCGTATTGTAGCAGCCATGAAAGTTGGTTATCAACCTCTGGATACAGCATTCGGACAATTTTTTCGCAATCGTTTACGTAAGGTGAGTCCAAAAGCATTGATAATGCTCGCTTTGGCGTGTTTCTGGTTAAATCAGGATGTGTGAATATATCGACGGTAGCAATACTAACTTCAGGTTTAATAACTAGGTAATACTGTTCTTTAGGGGTAGCTTCAGACAGTTTTTCGCCGACACCTTCAGCGAAAGCTGCGAAGCCGCGAACGAACACAGGCACATCAGCACCTAATGCCAAACCTATTTCCGCTAGCTCATCCGTTGTCAGTCGGGTTTGCCAAAGAAAGTTCAATGCTACTAGTGCGGTAGCCGCATTGGATGAACCACCACCAATCCCGCCACCCATGGGAAGAATCTTGTTAAGCTCTATATGAGCACCATAAGTACATTTAGCTCGGTTTTGAAGCGCCGATGCTGCTTTCCAGATTAGGTTATCTTCGGTGGCGACACCTTTAATATCTGGGGATAGAGTAATTTGACCACTGGTATTGGCGGTAATAGTCAATTCATCGCATAAATCAATGAATTGAAACAAGGTTTGCAATTCATGGTAGCCATTAGATTGACGACCAGTGATGTATAAAAACAGGTTGAGTTTGGCAGGGCTAGGCCACGAAGTAGTGTCGGTGATCATTTTATGCTGGGTCACTGTGTTACTGTCCATTTTGAAACGACAAGATTGAGTTTGGTATCGCCTTGCACTAATTGCATCCTAGTCGGCATGGGCAATGAATGCTCTGTGCCTTCAAGTGTAAAGCTGCGGTACTCATTGTAATCAAGGTTCCAGGTTTTACTGGCAATACGTTTTTGTAAACTGCCGACGGTATTAAATTGGTTTAGCTTATAGGTATCGGCAGTCGCCGGTAGGCCAATCAGCCAATCGCTCAATTGTTCGATTGGGATATCTAGCCCGGTTAATTGCTCAATGAGCGCATTCACATCTTTCCCTGACAATTTTTGTCCATCATACGTTTCGATAAAAGAACCGTTTGGTGTTGAAGTAAGATTAAACACGGTTTGGCCAAGAAAGGTAGTCAGACGGACTTGGGTGAAATTATCGGAATGACTCCAATGAAAGTTGAGAGTTTGGCGCTGGTCTGGGGAAATATAACCGAGTTTGCCATTGGCCGTATATTGAGTAAGAGACTCAAGCTCGGTTTTATGTGCTTGCCATTCAACACTTTCTGGCTCTGGAGGCAAACTACTGCACCCAAACAGAAATAATGCCGTAAAAAAATAAAAAAGACGTCGATGGAGTTTGTACATAGGAAACAACTTACGTGATGGTTTATTGTGCAAATTCAATACAATATTGAGAGACTATAGCATCAATCCCACAAACTCAGGAAAACATATTGGTAAGAGACTTTCAATAAATGGTGCCATCAAGTAAAATTCTGGCCTATTTGTCAAATCTGTATCAGAGAATTCGCGTTACATGTCATTGCTTGCTATTGGTATAAACCACAATACGGCGTCAGTGGATCTGAGGGAGAAGGTGGCGTTTCCACCTGAAAAACTCAACAGAGCCCTGAATGAGCTAAGAGAAAATACCAAAGTTAATGGCTCTGTGATTCTGTCGACGTGTAACCGCACCGAAATTTACTGTGATACTGGAGATTCCAACAAATCACAATTAATAGACTGGCTTGTTCGTTTCCACGATGTAGCAGCAGAAGAGTTGAAGCCTTCTCTGTATGTTTATGAAGAACAAGCGGCAATAAAACACCTGATGCGCGTTTCATGTGGTTTAGATTCACTCGTCCTTGGTGAACCACAAATACTTGGACAAGTAAAGCAAGCCTACAGTGATGCCCGCGAGCATCAATCTGTAGAGGGCGGCATTGAGAAACTCTTTCAAAAGACGTTCTCTGTTGCTAAGCGAGTGCGTACTGAAACCGAAATTGGTGGTAGTGCCGTTTCTGTCGCTTACGCGGCTTGTACCCTAGCTCGACAAATCTTCGAATCAATTGCTGACTCAACGGTGCTTTTAGTTGGTGCAGGCGAAACCATTGAACTGGTGGCCAAGCATTTGGAAGGTCACGGTTGCAAGAACATGATTGTGGCTAACCGAACCAAAGAGCGAGCGGAAATATTAGCGAGTCAGTTTGGCGCACAAGTTATTGCACTTAATGAAATACCTGATGTACTACCTAAAGCGGATATTGTCATTAGCTCAACTGCGAGCCCACTGCCTATTATAGGCAAAGGGATGGTTGAATCAGCGATAAAACAACGTCGCTATCAACCTATGCTGCTTATCGACATCGCCGTCCCACGAGATATTGAATCGCAAGTGGGCGAGTTGAGTGACGCGTATCTATATACGGTTGATGATTTGCAATCTATCGTCGATAGCAATATTGAGCAACGTAAAGTCGAAGCGATTCAAGCAGAAGCGATTGTGAGTGAAGAAAGTGCGCAATTCATGACATGGATGCGTTCACTGCAAGCGGTTGATAGCATCAGACAATACCGAAAACACGCAAATGACACCCGACAAGATATACTGTCAAAAAGTTTACAAGCGTTAGCAGCAGGGGGAGACCCTGAGAAAGTTCTGCTAGAGCTGAGTAATAAATTAACAAACAAGCTTATTCATGCGCCGACAAAAGCGCTACAAGATGCCGCTGAGCAGGGAGATCCTGCTAAACTGATGGTCATCCGACAAAGTTTGGGTTTAGACCAAACTAAATAAGCCTTACCCTGAGAAAAGACTGCAATTATGAAAGCCTCCATTTTAGTTAAATTGGAAACTCTTGTTGAACGATATGAAGAAGTTCAGCATCTACTTGGCGATCCAGAAATCATTGGAGACCAAGACAAATTCCGCGCTCTTTCAAGAGAGTACTCGCAACTTGAAGAAGTGACCAAGTGTTTCCAAGCCTATCAGCAAGCACAAGAAGATCTTGAAGCGGCTGAAGATATGGCAAACGAAGATGACGCAGAAATGCGTGAAATGGCGCAAGAAGAAATCAAAGAAGCGAAGGCGACTATTGAGCGTCTTGCGGATGAACTGCAGGTACTTCTTCTACCGAAAGATCCAAACGATGAGCGTAACTGCTTCTTAGAAATCCGCGCTGGTGCAGGTGGTGATGAAGCAGGTATTTTCGCAGGTGACTTATTCCGTATGTACAGCAAATACGCGGAGAAGAAAGGCTGGCGTATCGAAGTGATGAGCTCAAATGAATCAGAGCAAGGCGGCTATAAAGAAATGATCGCTAAAGTGTCTGGTGATGGTGCTTATGGCGTGCTTAAGTTTGAATCTGGCGGCCACCGTGTTCAACGAGTTCCAGCAACAGAATCTCAAGGTCGTGTTCACACTTCAGCATGTACTGTTGCGGTTATGGCTGAAATTCCTGAAGCAGAGATCCCAGAGATCAAAGCGGCTGATCTTAAAATCGATACGTTCCGTGCATCAGGCGCTGGTGGTCAGCACGTTAACACTACTGACTCAGCTATTCGTATTACTCACTTACCAACAGGGACTGTGGTTGAGTGTCAAGACGAGCGTTCTCAACATAAGAACAAAGCGAAAGCGATGTCTGTTCTTGCCGCGCGTATTATTGCCGCAGAAGAAGCAAAGCGTGCCGCTGAAGTGTCCGATACCCGTCGTAACCTATTGGGTTCAGGTGATCGTAGTGACCGTATTCGTACTTATAACTACCCACAAGGTCGTGTATCAGACCATCGCATCAACTTGACGTTATATCGTCTGTCTGAGGTCATGGAAGGTGACTTGCAGTCTCTTGTTGATCCGGTACTGCAAGAACACCAAGCTGACCAACTTGCGGCTCTAGCGGAGCACAACTAATCCATGTCATTGGATATGTCTATTGAAGCGGTGCTCAAACGAGCATCGCTTGTTCTTTCTGGGTCTGGTAGCGAATCACCTTCATTAGATGCGGCGGTCCTGCTGTGTCATGTTCTTGAAAAACCGCGTAGTTATCTACTTACCTGGCCTGAAAAAGCATTAACGTCTAATGAAGCAGAGCAGTTCGAGGCGTTGTTAAATCGTCGTATCGCAGGCGAACCCGTAGCGTATATTCTTGGTGAACGAGAGTTTTGGTCGCTGCCTTTAAATGTCGCTCCAAGCACGCTAATCCCAAGACCTGATACAGAACGCTTAGTTGAGCTCGCACTTGATAAGGCCCTTGTGAATGATGGTGATATTTTAGACTTAGGTACGGGCACCGGAGCAATCGCGTTGGCACTGGCTTCAGAGCTGAAAACACGCTCAGTAATGGGAGTTGATTTTCAAACGGAAGCGGTAGAGGTCGCTCGAAGCAACGCGACAAAACTCAATATTACCAATTGTCAGTTTGCCCAGGGAAGTTGGTTCGAACCTGTCGATCTTGTGCACAAATTTAGCGTAATTGTTTCCAATCCCCCTTACATTGACGAAAATGATCCCCATCTATCTCAAGGTGATGTTCGATTTGAACCATCAACGGCATTAGTCGCTGAGAATAATGGGCTGGCGGATATTGAGACCATCACGGCTAAAGCGCCCACTCATTTGCTTGAGGGCGGCTGGCTGTTGTTTGAGCATGGCTTTGAGCAAGGGCAAGCTGTAAGAGAAATCTTGGTAAACAATGGCTTTTGTCATGTAGTCACTGAACAAGATTACGCCGGCAATGATCGTGTGACTCTTGGGCAATGGAACCCATAACAGAAATACAATAAAGAGAAAGAGAGAAGCAGCATGTATGAAGGATTAAAGCATTTTCACTTGATGACCATCGCCATATCAGTGGTGTTGCTATCAGTACGATTTGGCTTACTGGTCGCTAACTCCCCGAAGGTGAATCATCCGTTTTTGAAGCGCTTCCCTCACATTAATGATTCACTACTGTTGCTATCAGGCTTTGGTTTGATTGCAATCACAGGTTTTGTCCCATTTACGGCTGCAGCGCCGTGGATGACCGAAAAAGTCACCTGCATTATGGCTTATTTTGCGTTGGCGTTTTTCACGATTAAATTAGCAAAGAACAACTTATTAAGAACATGTGCGTTTTTAGGCGCATTGGGATGGTTAATGATGGCAGCTAAGATTGCCATGCTGAAAACGCCATTCCTTATGGGGTAAGCAATGATTGAACTGTTTGACGAAGATTTTGATGCTATTGAGTTGGTTGAAGGAGCACTGATCTTAAACAAAGCGGTGGATCCAAATACTCAAGATCATTGGGCGGAGTTAGAGCTAGCTCGTTTATTGGAAGAAGCTGAGCAGCAATTGTTCCATTTGCGCGATGATAAGCAGCGCCTAGACTCGCTGTTAAGACTGTTTTACACCGAGTGGCAGTTTAGTGGGGACCATGATGCGTATTTTTCCTCTGAAAATGCGTTTATCGATAAAGTCCTTGAGCGACGCAAAGGCATACCGGTTAGTCTAGGAGCTATCTTGCTTTACTTAGGGAGAAAGCTCGGTCTTCCATTAGAAGCTGTAACATTTCCAACGCAGTTTTTGATTAAAGTCTGTTGGCCAAATGAAGCACCCAGCTACATCAACCCTTACGATGGGGAATATGTTAGCAAGAAGCGTCTACACGCTTGGCTAATTGGCAACGATGGTCCGTTGGTGAAGTTAGAGGCAAAACATTTAGCGACAGTTGATAACCCAACGGTAATTGGTCGCTGGCTAGCTTTACTTAAAAGCGCACTATTGCGAGAAGAGAAGTACACGCTTGCATTGCAATGTACCGATCTGGCTTTGACTTTTGTTCCCGATGACCCTTATGAGATTCGGGATAGAGGCTATATTTATCAACAACTGGATTGTCATCAAATCGCGGCAACTGATTTTCAGTATTTCATCGATCAGTGCCCAGATGATCCGGCAATAGAATTACTGAAAACGCAGGTTTCGGCGATCAGTCGCTCACCTGTCACTCTTCACTAAATATTGAGATAACAAACATGGAAATGAAAACGGTACACGTAGGCGATATCCCGGTAGCAAATGATAAGCCGTTCACGCTTTTTGCTGGAATGAATGTGCTGGAATCACGTGATTTAGCGATGCAAATCTGTGAGCACTATGTGAAGGTGACAGAAAAGCTAGGTATTCCATACGTATTTAAAGCGTCGTTTGATAAAGCGAACCGTAGCTCAGTGCATTCTTATCGTGGCCCTGGCCTTGAAGAAGGCATGAAGATTTTCCAAGAGCTAAAAGACACCTTTGGCGTGAAAATCATTACGGATGTTCATACAGAAGAGCAAGCACAACCTGTTGCTGACGTGGTAGATGTTATTCAGCTACCAGCCTTCTTAGCTCGTCAGACTGACCTTGTTGAAGCGATGGCAAAAACAAATGCGGTTATCAACGTTAAGAAGCCTCAGTTTATGAGCCCTGGACAAGTAGGTAACATTGTTGATAAGTTCGCTGAGTGTGGTAACGATAAAATCATTCTTTGTGAACGTGGCTCATGTCATGGTTACGATAACCTTGTGGTCGACATGCTTGGCTTTGGCGTGATGAAAAAAGCTTCTAACGGTAGCCCAATCATTTTCGATGTGACGCACTCACTACAAATGCGTGATCCATCGGGTGCGGCATCTGGTGGTCGTCGTGAACAAACGGTCGAGCTTGCAAAAGCGGGACTTGCGACGGGAATTGCGGGTCTATTTATTGAAGCGCACCCGAATCCAGATAAAGCACTATGTGACGGTCCGTCAGCACTGCCTTTAGATAAGCTAGAACCATTCTTAGCGCAAATGAAAGCGTTGGATGATCTTATCAAAGGTTTTGAGCACATCGACATTAAATAAGCGTGCTTATTTCTGATATAGAAGCCAGTCATTTAGACTGGCTTCTTTTTTATGTTCACTAAATATGTTGAGCAATCGTTTCTTCTCAGAATTACAATCTCGTAACAGCTGAATCCCTCGCCATACATCAGTGCTTTAATTAACCTTATGTAGAATCACAAATTTATTCTGATGAGTTTATAACCTGATACTCAGCAACTTGTGACATAGATTACATAAAAGTGAAATGAGAATGTTATGTTCGTAGGGTTAATTTAAACTATCGCATATTTTGTCGATGTTTCTCTTTATGTCTATTCGTTACAAATCGGCAAATGTGTGGCGTTTATACAACGCTATAGGCAGTGGATCCCCAAAATTCAAAGGTATGAAAATGAAAAAAAGCCTTATGTTTAAGTCCGTACTAAGTGCGGCTATCATCGCGTCACTAGCAGGATGCGCAACCCAACCAGAGCAAGAATGGAATGCTGATGAGACTTATAAGCTCACTATTCTTCATACTAACGATCACCACGGTCGCTTCTGGGAAAACAAATATGGTGAGTACGGTATGGCAGCGCGTAAGACGCTGATTGACCAAATTCGTGCTGACGTTGAAGCGGATGGTGGCAGCGTACTGCTTCTATCTGGCGGTGATATCAACACTGGGGTTCCAGAGTCTGACTTACAAGATGCTGAGCCTGACTTTAAAGGTATGAGCATGATTGGTTACGATGCTATGGCACTTGGTAACCATGAATTCGACAACCCGCTAGAAGTGCTATTTAAGCAAAAAGAGTGGGCTAACTTCCCAATGCTGTCTGCAAACATTTATGACAAGAAAACAGGTGAACGCCTGTTTGATGCATACCACATTTTCAACAAGCAGGGCATTAAGATCGCTGTTATTGGTCTAACAACGGAAGACACAGCGAAGATCGGTAACCCTGAGTACATCGGTGGTATCGAGTTCCGCGATCCGAAAGTAGAAGCAAAGAAACTGATCGCTGAGCTAAAAGAGACAGAGAAACCTGATCTAATTTTCGCAGTTACCCACATGGGTCACTACGAAAATGGTAAGCGTGGTGTAAACGCCCCAGGTGATGTTGCGCTTGCTCGTTACCTTGATGAAGGCGACTTAGACATGATTGTGGGTGGTCACTCACAAGAGCCGGTTTGTATGGAAGGTCCTAACGTCGTTAAGAAGAACTTCAAGCCAAGTGATGAATGTAAGCCTGACATCCAAAACGGCACTTGGATTGTGCAAGCGTACGAGTGGGGTAAGTACGTTGGCCGTGCCGACTACGAGTTCAAAAATGGTGAGCTAGATATGGTCAGCTATGACCTTATCCCTGTAAACCTTAAGAAGAAAGTTAAGATCGATGGCAAGAAGCAACGTGTTCTTGTTGAAGATGAAATCAAGAAAGATGCAGAAATGGTGGCATTCTTAACGCCATTCCAGGAAAAAGGCCAAGAGCAACTAGGTGCGAAAATTGCCGAAACGAACGGCAAGCTAGAGGGTGACCGTAATGTTGTTCGCTTCCAGCAAACTAACCTAGGTCGTCTAATTGGTACGGCTCACATGGAACGTGCTAAAGCTGACTTTGCCGTCATGAACTCTGGTGGTGTACGTGACTCTATCGCTGAAGGTGATGTGACTTACAAAGATGTACTTATCGTACAGCCATTTGGCAACATTATTACTTACACCGATATGACAGGTGCTGAAGTTGTCGATTACTTGAACGTAGTAGCAACGAAACCTGTAGATTCTGGTGCTTACGCTCAATTCGCTGGCATTTCAATGACAGTGGGTAAAGATGCAGTATCGAATGTTGTTATCAATGGTAAGCCTCTAGACCCTAAAGCAACATACCGTTTCACTGTACCAAGCTTTAACGCAGCTGGTGGTGACGGTTATCCGAAGCTTACAGGTCACCCTGGTCACGTAAACACTGGTTTTGTGGATGCGGAAGTACTTAAAGAGTACCTAGAAGCAAACAGCCCAATCGATGTGAACAAGTATCAGCCTAAAGGCGAAATCATCTATAAGAACTAGACTTTTATTCCGGTTTAGTAGATAAAATAGAGCGGCGCCATTCGGCGCCGCTTTTCTATATTGACGACTCTAATCTCAAGAGTCGACGTTAACGGTAGCGACTACCAAGGATACGTTATGACACCGGCTATTAACCTTGCCAAAAAGAAAAAAATCACTCATACCGTTCATCAATATGACCATGACCCAAGGCATGAAAGTTATGGTTTAGAGGCGGTCGAAGCGTTAGGACAAGATCCTGAATCCGTATTTAAAACTCTACTGTTCGCCATTAATGGAGAACCGAAAAACCTCGCTGTAGCGGTGATACCTGTTGAAGAAAAGCTAAACCTAAAACTCGCAGCAAAGGCGGCTGGTGGGAAAAAAGCAGAGATGGCAGATAAAGATATCGCACAAAAAACCACGGGTTATGTGTTGGGGGGCATCAGCCCTCTTGGTCAAAAGAAGTTGTTACCGACCTTTATTCATATCTCAGCGGAAGCGAGAGTGCAAATGTGCGTCAGTGCTGGAAAAAGAGGTTTGGAGATTGAGTTAGCACCGAGTGATTTGGCGATGCTAACGCGAGCGAAGTTTGTCAATTTATGTGAGGCCTAAGCAGGCCTCATTTACACTGACTATTTCTTGAGAGATAGGGTACCGCCAACGCGCGTTCTCGGCTTACTTGGCTTAGATGAATCTGGTTTAGCAGCGACCGGTTTACGGTTTTGCGTCTTACCGTGGTGATTACGAGCCTTATCTGAACGTCCTTGCTCTTGCTTGTGACGTTTGTTTTTATTCGGGCTACGACGAAACTCATCTGCACCGTGTCCTGAGAAGGTTTTCATTTTTTCACGCTTTGCTTCTGCTCGAGCGTCATGCAGCTTAGCATCGGTAGCCTTAGTGATATGACGACCTTTAGCATCTTTGCGTGATGCTTCTTCCGTACTCACTGAACCTTCACAAAGGCGGTGAATCTCAGCCACTTCCTGATCAGTTAAGTAGCGCCATTTGCCATTGGGAATTCCATCAATAGAGATGTTCATAATGCGGACTCGGCGAAGTTTTAACACTTCGAAACCCAGTGCTTCACACATACGGCGAATTTGACGGTTTAACCCTTGAGTTAGGGTAATACGGAAAGAAAATTTGGTTTCCTGCTCGACACGACAAGGCAGAGTTACTGTGTCCAGAATCGCAACACCTGAGCCCATCTTTTTCAAGAAATCACGAGTTACAGGTTTGTCGACACGTACTACATACTCTTTCTCGTGATTGTTACCCGCACGGAGAATCTTGTTAACGATGTCGCCATCGTTAGTCAAAAAGATAAGACCATCGGACGGTTTATCTAGTCGACCAATTGGGAAGATACGTTTGTGATGGCCAACGAAATCAACGATGTTGCCCGGAACATCACGTTCGGTTGTACATGTGATACCCGTTGGTTTGTTCAACGCAATATAGACTGGTTTCTCTTTGCTGCGAACTGGTTTACCGTCGATTTCAACATTGTCTCCTGACAACACTTTGGTTCCCATCTCAGGAATTTTGCCATTAATAGTGACACGTTGTTGTTCGATCAGCTTGTCAGCTTCACGACGAGAACAAAAGCCAGTTTCACTAATGTATTTGTTAAGGCGTTTTCCTTCAGCAGCGTTAGGCATGCGCAGTATTCACTCTATATTGGTCAGACACAAAATTAAGGTCGCGTATTTTATACTCAACTGAGCGGTAAGTCACTTAACTCGTACGTTTTTGATGACGCTCTCGATTCTCAAGCTTCTTTTCTTGGCTCTTTCTTAGCATAACGTAGACCGCACCACTTCCTCCATGGAACCGCTGCGCACTATGAACGCACTGAACATCTTTTATCTGAGTTAGCCAATGTGCAAGATAACTCTTCATTAATGCTGGTGGGTTAGAGCGTTCGCCGCGCCCATGTACAATAAGCACAGTGCGGATGTCCATACGCATACACTGTTGCAGAAACTTCACCACTTCATCGCGTGCTTCTTTAAGCGTTCTCCGGTGTAAGTCGAGTTTTGCTTGCAGCGGATACTTACCCAGTCTCAGTTTGCGGTAAACACCTTCCTGCATGCCATCACGCTTAAACTCAATTAAGTCGTCTGGTTTGATCATCGGAGCGTAATCAATTGAAAGGTACTCAGGGTCTTGCTCAGAAAGCCAGAGTGCTGCTTCTCGCTTGGCCAAATGCGCGTCAGACACTTGGTGGGTCTTTTTAAGTTCAACGGTGTCGCTGTGAATCGGCTTCACATCGCCCATCATCTGTTGGAATAGATCCAGATCATCGTCTTGAGACATAACTTCATCTCGGATAAGCCATTTTAACTGGAGTATATACGAATATTAGCAATAGGTGAGAGCAATAAAAAACCGGAGTGAACAGGCGATCCACTCCGGTGCATAGCGGTTTTCTATTCGAAATAGAAGCTAAGCGATTCTAGTGAGGAGATTTGTCATTCATTACTTTGTAGATGAAGAAACCACCGTAAAACAGCATCAAGCCCAGCGCTGCAAAGATAACTAGCATTGAAGATAAGCCCACTGCATTACCAAATAGGAGATCAAGCCAAAAGTCCATGTTTCCTCCAAAGTATTGACGACAGGGATAAGTTAACTTTTGGTGTTAAAATGAACACTGATCTGGATCAATTGTACTTTGAGTGTTAATAACCTGTATGTCACTGTGTGTATTTGGTCACATTTTTCGTGCTTCTGGCGATATGATGAGCAATCAAACTCAAATGCAAAGAAAGTTGTTATAAAAGCCTTGCTTCAAATGAATTTATCATTAATATACGCATCCGTTGTTGAGCAAAACTCAAGACAACAATCTCGGTGAATAGCGCAGCTTGGTAGCGCATCTGGTTTGGGACCAGAGGGTCGGGGGTTCGAATCCCTCTTCACCGACCACTTTCAAAAAGCCTCGCTTTCAAAGCGGGGCTTTTTACTTTCTAAGCATAATTTTAGTAGTGGAGAAGAACCCATGCGGGTCAGGGGCTGGATGGCCAGTCCCATCGAATCCCTCTTCACCGACCATTTTTCAAAAAGCCTCGCTTTCATAGCGGGGCTTTTTACTTTCAAAAGAACCTCGCTTTTTAGCGAGGTTTTTTGCATTTCTGAGTATCAAAAACTTCTTTAAGCTAGTCTAGCTTTGCTGCCGAGTTTTGCTACGACGCCTTCCAAGCCCAGCACGGCAAAGATAATAGCGAAGAACGCGACAACGCCACCAAATGCACCTGTAAAGGCTACATGCTGACCGAACAGCATAGCGATAATGCCCATGGCGAGAAACTTCGAGCCCACTAAGATAATGTAAGACGAAATACCACGTTTGAGCTTTGGTAGAGTTTTGTGCTTAAGAAAGTACGACGCCATAACTTTTTCAAGCGAGATAGCACCTTTAAGCATGCCGGTTAACACCACCGATGCGTATACTGCCACTTCAAGGCTTGCGATGAACACCCAATCCCAAGAAGCATTGAGTACTAGCATTACGACAGTAGTGATAATAGAGCTGATGGCGATATCTTTAAGTACTTTCATTTTGAATCCTCGTTATGATTTCTGCTGACCGGATTAAGGTATCAATCACTGCGATTCACTATTTACCATTTTACGCCAATGAGAATTACACTTACTTAAAGTAGGGATGTTTGACCTTAATTACACTGTGGGTATAATTAAGGTAGTTTCGCTCCTAATTTAAATCCCCTTGAAGGGGGACTCCCTGAGAGCACCAAGATTTCTCATTTTAGATTTGTTCTACCACTGTGACACGGATCATTAGAGCAGAGATTGACTGATGGTTTGTCGTACTTATTACAAGGTTTTGTGTCTACGAGGTTTTTCAGTCGCTAGATAGCGTCAATAAACTGCGTGTTACCTTTCTTACACGGCGATAACGTCGTGTGCTTTCGAGTGCGAGTTCAGTGGAGTTTTTTCATCGATCTGAAAGAGATAGCTCTATATGAATGTAATTATCAACGGTCAAACGTATCTTCTGCGCGAAAACAAGAGCATCCTAGATGTCGCAAAAGATATTCAAGTTGATGTCCCTTCTCTTTGCTCCATCAGTAAGCACGACGACAAGCAGTCATGCGACCTTTGTGTCGTTGAAGTGGTGGGGAAAGGTATTGTTAAGGCGTGTGAGACAAAAATCCAAGATGGCATGACCATCGTTACTCAGTCCGCTCAAATTAACAACCTTAGAAGACAGGCACTCAATAAAATATTTGCGGATCACAATGCCGACTGTGAAGCACCCTGCAAAGTCGCATGTCCTGCACATGTCGATATTCAAACCTACCTACACCATATCGCACAAGGCGATCATCACGAAGCCGTAAAAATCATCAAAGACACGCTACCTATGCCGATTTCCATTGGTCGTGTGTGTCCTGCTTTTTGTGAACATGAATGTCGTCGTACCTTGGTTGACGAACCGCTCGCAATTCGCCAGCTTAAACGTCACGCCGCAGATATTGATTTATCGCTAGCCGAGCAATTTGAGCCGCCGAAACTCCCTTACAACGGCCACCGAGTCGCCATTGTTGGTGCAGGGCCAGGTGGATTGGCATGTGGTTATTACCTTAGCTACCAAGGTTTTGCTGTCGACATTTTTGAATCTATGCCAGAGGCTGGTGGCTGGCTTCGCTATGGCATTCCAGAGTACCGTTTGCCGAAAGATATTCTGGATAAAGAAATTGAGCTGATGTGCCGTGGTGGGATGAGAATCCATACCAATACACTTCTTGGTAAAGATATTGCTCTTGATGAGCTGACAGACAACTATGAAGCGGTCTGCCTTGCTGTTGGAGCAACCAAAGCGGTCAATATGCCGTATCCGGGCTCTGACTTAGAGGGTTGTGTACTTGGTGTTGATTTCCTAAAAGACCATATGACGGACAAAACCTTCACCATTGGCAAGAAGGTGGCAGTGATCGGTGGTGGTAATACCGCGATTGATTGTGCGCGAACTGCCATTCGCGAAGGTGCGGAGACGACCATCATTTATCGTCGCACTCGAAATGAGATGCCAGCCGAACTGCATGAGATTGAAGCGGCAGAGCTAGAAGGGGTTAAGTTTAAGTTTTTGACCAATCCCAAATGTAATCTTGCCGATTCACAGGGGCGTGTTGAGCAGATCGAGTTAGAGATAATGGAGTTGGGAGAGCCTGATAGTTCTGGTCGACGCCGCCCTGTCTCTACCGGTAAAACTGAGACTGTCGCTTTTGATACTGTTATCTCCGCGCTATCGCAAAAACCGGACGTCGAGTTTCTTAAATCCGCCAAACATCCTTTGCCTTTGACCGATTGGGGTACTGCGTCTTCTGACGGTGATTCGATGCACCATGGTTACAATGTATACAGTATTGGTGATTTCAGACGTGGACCAGCGACTGCCATTGAAGCTATCGCTGATGGCAAGAAGGCTGCCGATGCTATTGAGCGTTACATTCTTCAAGGTCACTTTAAACCTGAACCTAGAGCGTTTAATAGTCACAAAGCAGAGCGTTTGAGCGAAGTTCGCCAAACAGAATATCTGCAAGAAAAAGCCAAAGCGCGAGCTAAAGCTGAGCAGTTGTCAGTAGAAGCCTGCCAAACAACTTATCAAGAAGTTGAACTGGGTATGTCGGATGAGAAGGCCATTGCCGAGGCTGCGCGCTGTTTAGAATGTGGCTGCCAAGCAAACACTCAATGTGACCTTCGCGATTACGCCACTGAGTACAAAGTGGATTATCGAGAGATAAACATTAACCAGCGCAAAATGTTCCCAGTGGACAAAACCAGCGAGTTTATTGTTTTCGATGCAAACCGTTGTATTAGTTGTGGCTCGTGTGTTCATGCGTGTCAGACCGAATCGGTTCACGGTATATTAAACTTTTCAGAAACGTCACATCGTCCTTCTTTTCCTAACGGTGCCACTATGGGCGATAGTAACTGCGTTCAATGTGGTGCGTGTGTTCAGGTGTGTCCAACGGGAGCGCTGTCTGATAAGCGAGATAAATCTCACGGTCGAATCGAGATGCTGACACCGGTGAAAACTATCTGTACTTATTGTGGTGTAGGTTGTCGTGTTGAGCTTTACGTGGATGCGGCGAACAACAAAATTCGTTACGTCAAAGGGGATAAAACGTCTCCAGTAAACCAAGGCATGTTGTGTGTGAAAGGCCGCTTTGGCTTTGATTTCATCCAAAGTGAAGAGCGACTTTCTACGCCACTGATTAGAAAAGCAGGCGAATTGGTGCCTGCCTCTTGGGATGAAACCGTGCAGTACGTCGCTGATAAGCTGAGTAAAATTAAGTCTATGTATGGCAGTGACAGCTTGGCTGGTTTCTCATCGGCAAAAACCACTAATGAAGATAACTACGCATTCCAAAAACTGTTCCGTCGTGAAATTGGCACCAACAATATCGACCACTGTGCGCGGTTGTGTCACTCCTCGACAGTAACAGGTTTGGAAGCAGCGTTTGGTAGTGGCGCGATGACCAACGATATTCCAAGTATCAAACACTCGGACGTTATCTTTATTATTGGTTCAGACACCAGTGCTGCTCACCCAATCATTGCTTCTCATATCAAACAAGCAGTCGCGGACGGGGCAACCTTGATTGTGGCCGATCCAAAACGTATCGATATGGTCGATCATGCCAAATTGTATGTTCGTCACCGTCCAGGTACAGACGTTATGTTACTTAACTCAATCATGCATGTGATTGATAAAAATAGCTGGCAAGATGATGCCTATATTGAAGAGCGCACCGAAGGTTATAGCGACTTGCTTGAAGAGATTCGTAAAGAGTCTTACTCACCGACTAATGCTGCGTTGGTGACCGGTGTGGCTGCGTTCGATATCGAGCGATTGGCAGAGCTCATTGGCACGGCAAAAGTCACGTCAGTGTTCTACTCGATGGGAATCACGCAGCACACGACAGGTCACGACAACGTGCGCTCGATAGCCAATCTACAAATGCTTTGTGGTAACGTCGGAGTTGAAGGTGGCGGCATTAACCCTCTACGTGGTCAATCAAACGTTCAAGGCTCATGTGATATGGGGGCTCTACCAACGGATTATCCAGGCTATCAGAAGGTCACTAATCCAGAGGTTCAGGCCAAATTCGCCAAGGCTTGGAATAGTGAGACCTTACCGACAGAGAAAGGTAAAACGCTGACGGAAATCATTGATGGTGCCTGTGATGGTGACATTAAGGCGTTGTATGTCATGGGCGAGAACCCTGTGCTTAGTGACCCAGACCAAGCTCACGCCGTTCATGGATTGAAGTCGCTCGATTTCTTAGTGGTTCAGGACATATTCCTAACGGAAACCGCACAACTCGCGGATGTGGTTCTGCCGTCTTACTCGTTTGCAGAGAAGGCTGGACACTTTACCAATACAGAACGACGAGTTCAGCGTTTAGTGCCTGCGGTTCAAGCTCCGGGTGAAGCGAAAGAAGACTGGCGCATTATTCAAGAAATCGCCAATGCTATGGGCAGTGATTGGGCTTACCAAACGGTTCAGGATATTACTGAGGAAATCGCCGATGTAACACCGCAATATCATGGTATTCGTTGGCAGTCGATAGGTGGTAATGGTCTGCAATGGCCGTGTAATGAGGTTAAGCCATTTGGTACGCGCATCATGCACAAAGACCAGTTCGTTCGCGGTAAAGGGGCGATGAAAGCTATTCCATTCGAATATGCCGCAGAGCTCCCTGATGACGAATACCCGTTAATATTGACGACGGGGCGTCTTCTAGAACAGTTCCACACTGGTACTATGACTCGTAAAACTAAAGGGTTAGACAATCTTGCGGGACCACGCATTATGGTGAGTGTGGAAGAAGCAGAGCGATTAGGTATTACTAATGGTGAGACCGTGAAACTGGTGTCACGCCGTGGTGAAATTAGTGCGCCTGCTTTTGTCACTAAGCGAATGCAACAAGGTGTGGTATTTGTGCCGTTCCACTTTGCCGAGTCTGCGGCGAACAAGCTAACCAATACCGCTACGGATCCTTACGCCAAAATACCTGAGTTTAAAGTGTCGGCTGTCAGACTAGAGACGGTTACTCAGCCGGTTCATTAGGATCAGACCAAACCTTAGGGATATAGAAACGAGGCAAGCCATTTGGCTTGCTTCTTTGTCCTTGGCGCCATGCTTTCAGTTGGTTAACGTAGGTAAGAATGTGAGCGATGGCCACAAACAATTGATTAGGCACCATTTGCTCAACTTGGGTCGTATTGTAAATAGCTCGAGTAAGCTCAGCACTTTCCACCACTTCAACACTGTGTTTCGCTGCCAATTCACGAATGTATACCGCCACTTCATCTTTGCCTTTCGCAACAACAAAAGGTGCTTCGGCCTGAGTCAAATCATAAATCAAGGCGACGGCATATTGCGTAGGGTTAGTGAGCACCACATTGGCTTTTGGCACTCTTTCATTGGCACCTCGTTTGGCATTTTGAGTTTGGATTTGTCGGATTCGCGCCTTCACTTCCGGGCGCCCCTCTTGCTCCTTATGCTCATCTTTTACCTCTTGTTTAGTCATCTTCATTTGCTTAGTAAATTCATGACGCTGATAGGGGAAGTCAAAAAGGCCAAATATCAGAACAATAAGCAGCAAGTAACCAAGGTACTCTATGGTAATCGTAGCGACAGTGAACACCACAGTATCAAAGTGGGCACTTACCAGGTTAGTGATGACGGAGATATAGCTGAAAATCACCCAGTACAACAAACTGAAAAACAGCGTTACCTTAAACACATTTTTAAACAGCTCCACCACGGACTGTGTTGAGAAAATACGCTTTATCCCTTTTATAGGACTGATTTTTTCAAGCTTGGGCGTTAGTAGTGAAGGGCTGAAAATCCACCCTCCCAATAAAGTAGAGCCAAATATGGCGGCGATAATTTGGTAAATCAATAGCGGAAAAAACAACATCACCATGGAAAAAAGGGCGGTGCCTAACAGTTCGACCGAAGTCATCCAATGGCTGATGGTTTGAGTATCGAATTGAAAACTGACTAAGAACAGCTCAATAAATGTTTGCTTAATCATATCGATATTCAGGACGTAATAGGCCACCACGCTGATAAGGGTGATAGAAGAGACAAACTCTTTGGCACGCGGAACTTGTCCCTCTCTGCGAGCTTTGGAGAGTTTATGTTGGCTGGGCTGTTCACTTTTATCGCCCGAATCTTGATGCTCAGACATTAGGTAGCCTCAACATGTAATGCAGGTGTTGGTTAAGCTCCAGAACTAAATCAAAGTAGTGATCGCCAATACCCGTTAAGGATGCCATTAACGCAAATAAGCCCAGTAACATGGTCATTGGAAAACCAAGTGCGAACACGTTTAGGGAAGGGGCCGCTTTATTCATCAGACCAAAAGTGATGTTACTAAGCAGCATCACCACTATCGCGGGCACTGCCACTAGCAAACCTGTCGCAAACATCCACGACACCATTTTGAGTACATAATCGATACTGCTGAAGGGGAAAGTGGAGTCAAGCGGCCAATAGGTAAAGCTCTCTTTGAACACCAACAGCACCACCAAATGCGCATCAAGGGATAGGAACAGTAGCATTGAGGTGATAAACATAATCCGTCCAATAATGGCGATACTGATGCCATTAGCTGGATCATTCATCACCGCCATCGCTAGTCCCATCTGCATCGAAATAGCTTGTCCTGCAATGGAAAAAATAGTGAAGAAGAGCATAACGGCGAAGCCAACGAGGAAACCAAAAATCAACTGATACAGGGAAAACAAGAGGGTATCGATGCTAAATGGATTAAAGGGTGGTACTTCGTGGACCAGCGGAGCCAGCAGTAAAGAAAAGATAAAAGCAAACAGTAGCTTAACTCTTACAGGAATCGCGTTGTCACCAAAGAAAGGCGCAATAAGAAATAGGCCCGTTAAACGGACAAATGGCCACCATAAAATACCAAGCCATTGAGTGATTTCAGTAAATGTAAGCTGCATCACGATTACCCAACTTTGGTCGGAATCGCATCAAAGATAAACAGAAATAGGTCACTGATTTCCTGGAGTAGCCAATGCCCCGCCAAAATGATGGACAGTAAGGTCACTAAAAGTCTTGGAAGAAAACTAAGCGTCTGCTCGTTGACTTGGGTAACCGCTTGGAAGATGGCTACCACTAAGCCGACGATAAGGCTGGGTACAATTAGTACAGAGACCATCAGGATAATGACCCATATGGCTTGACTGACAAGCGTGACGGCTTCTTCTGGGCTCATCCGCTAATCCAAAAACTATTGGCAAGGCTACCCATCAGCAAACCCCACCCGTCAACGATGACAAATACTAAGAGCTTAAAGGGTAAGGAAACAATGAGTGGCGAAAGCATCATCATACCCATGGACATCAGTACAGATGCGACAACGAGATCGATCACTAAAAACGGCAGAAACAGCATGAAACCAATCTGAAACGCCACCTTTAACTCACTCAGCAAATAAGCGGGTAGTAATATTAAGAAAGGGATTTTTTCATCAGAGGCGAGGGTTTTCTCTCCGGCTATTTTCGTCACTTGCTCGAGCGCTTTGCGTTGGGTTTGGTCCAGCATATAACGGCGCAGTGGTTTTTCTGCCGAGGCTAAGGCCTCCATTAGAGTGATATCGTCGGTGGAATAAGGAACATAAGCCGTGTCGTATATCTTGGTCCAGACAGGCCGCATAATCAGTAAAGTAAAGATCAGGGCAATACCAATCAAAACCTGATTAGGAGGCGTTTGTTGTAATCCTAAGGCTTGGCGTAATATCGCTAATACGATAATGATCCTTGTGAAACTGGTGCACATGATGACAAACGCTGGCACAAAACTCAGCATCGTCATCAATATCAGAATTTGCAGCTTAACGCTGTATTCAGTCCCTTCTGATGTGTTGGTTTCACTCAATATAGTCAGCCCCTCTGCTTGCGTAGGAGAGAACCAAAAAGTAAGTACCATCAGTAAAATTCGTATTGGCATTGTCGTCCTTGAGCTCGCCCAAACAGCTACTTGCTAGGTTTTTTTATAATGCTCAACAACCTAACGCCATATTGACCATTCTTTGAGACGATTTCGCCAGTACCAAATGCAGTACCATTGATTTTTATATCGACCGGGTCACCTTCGTGTTTCTCTAACATGACTACGCTGCCGGCTTTCAAATTAAGCAGCTCGTCTAAGATTAACGTTTTACGAGCAACTTCTACCGTGATGTCGACAGGAATGCTTTTCAGTAGGGATACATTGCTGACATCACTTTGCTCAGCTTCGAATTCAATATCGTCTGCAAGGTCATCCAAATCCAAATCGTCGAGATCTGGCAATTCTTCGTGTAAGTTGAGGTCGCTCATCGAATTGTCAATGGGCGGAGTTTGTTTATCGCTAGCCATCGATTTCTACTCCTAACTCAGAGTTAATAGATTGAAGTTTGCCAAAAAAAGTTGGGTGCCCATTTACTTTGACCGTCAAGTTTTTACATAAGGTCATGGGCATAAAATCACCGGGTTGCAGTTTGGACAACTCGTGCAGCGTGCACTGTCCGTGGAGCATTACACACCCCAATTCAACCGGCTGATATCGCAAATTGTTTAGGATTTCCTCTCTATCGAAAGTTTCGTTACTTTCCATCACGTCGCGTAGCTTCTTAACATATCTATCATCCAACATAAAAGTGATGTCGATTTGTTGCTCATCGAAGCTGAAAGTGATGGTAGTACCAATGTCTGAAGGCTGATGATCTGTATGTTCAACCGCGTAATGGCTTGCATCAGCAGTAAGAATGTTAGTGATCGCCATAGTGAGCTTTTGAAACAGTCTTAAGTGAGTTTGAGTGAGTGTTGTGTCACTACTACTTCTCTTCGATTTTCGGGTAGGTGATGGTGTGTTTAGGTGCTTGTATAGCAGAATATCGGCAGCTTGTGGCTCGATAAAGAAAAAAACATGACCGAAGTCTTCGATGTTTAGCACTGTTTTGATGCTGTTTTTAGGTGGTTTGTGCGCCTCTGAAAAACTGGCTTTAACGTGTCGACAAGAGAAGTTAAATTTAAAAATATCAACAACTTCATTAGAGAAATGCCCGGCGTTTTTAAGCAGGAATTTACGCATCTTAATACTCGGGTTACCGAATTCAGTTAACGAACATTCTTTCATGTCAAGTCCCAATAATTATTATTTGTGAGCGTTCTCAAATTTGACACGCTAATTATTCCTAACTATAGGTTATAGCATTCTCATTTCAACTTGGGTTGAGTGAGAAATACACAAAACTATAACGACCTATTTTGCTTTTAAATCGGGTCGATGATGGATGAGGCTAGGGCATGATTCACTTAGACGATGCGCTTGGGGTTCACCCCAAGATAGTGCAGTTTCGTTTGGACAGAGCAGCGGTATTAAGCTCGAATATTGCCAATGTGGACACCCCAAATTACAAGGCAATGGATCTAAAGTTTGATGCAGTATTGAGTGGTATTGGTAACAGCAAAGACTGGTATATCGATACCTCAGCACAATACCGGATTCCAGTGCAAAGAACGCGAGATGGCAATACCGTTGAACTCGAAAATGAACAGGCAAGATTCGCCAAAAATGTGATGGACTATCACCAAAGCTTGGCATTTTTGCAGTCGAAAATTAACGGTATCAAAACGGCCATCAAGGGCCAGTAAGTGAATTGATTAGGTAGGGACACCATGTCATTCTTAGGTATCTATGAAACGGCGGGCTCAGCAATGAGTGCTCAGACCGTGAGGCTTAACACTATCTCCAGTAACTTGGCGAACGCCGATTCTGTTTCTGGTGACCCTTCAAAAGTTTATAAACCACTCAAACCGATATTTTCCGCGGTTTACAACCATTTCAATGCACAAGAAACCCAACATCAAGGTGTGGTACCAATTCGCATCGCCGACGTTGTTGAAGTGTCCTCGATGATGGAGGGGCGCTATGAACCAAACAATCCTCTGTCAAATGACGAAGGTTATGTTTACTACTCAGGTATCAATGTCGTCAACGAGATGGCTGATATGATCTCGGCGACTCGCAGTTTCGAAGCCAGTGTCGAAGTGCTTGGTAACGTCAAGTCTATGCAGCAATCACTAATGGGACTGTGGCGCAGTTAGCAGTATCCTGCATTTGCGAACCAGTGGTTTCTAAGGAATATACCTATGACGACTATATCCGGAGCTGCGCAGGTCAATAATATTGAGTCTGCGTCAACATTGCCCCCTCAAGAAAACCCGAACAGTGCTGGGGCGTTAAAGAATGAATTCATCACCTTGATGGTGGCGCAGATTGAAAACCAAGATCCGTTGAACCCGACAGATGGGACTGAATACGTTGCGCAGTTGGCGCAGTTTTCTCAAGTAGAGAGCACAGAGAACCTAGTTCAGTTGATGCAAAACAACACAACGATGCTCGATAACTTGCAAGTCCTGAGTACTGCAGCCTTGGTGGACAAAACAGTCACCGTCAAAAGTGACCAACTATCCGCATCGGGTGAGGGCACACACACTGGTTATATTCAATTGCAAGCCGCGTCCAATACAGTGGCTGTCGAGTTGGTGAATCATCTTGGGCAAGTGAAAACGGTAACGTTAGGCCCCAATGGTGCAGGGCGGGTTGATTTTGCTTTTGATGCCAAAGCGATGGGTCTGAATGGCGCGTACCAAATGAAAGTGACATTGGACAGTGGACAAAATTACCAGCCAGTGATTTATCAGCATGGCAAGGTTGAGCAGGTGACAACGCCGCTTGTAGGCGGAACAAGCCATTTGCAAGTGCAAGGAGTAGGTTTAGTGGCGTTTTACGACGTGGCGGCCTTCTCTAATTAAGTTGTATTTTCGCAAGTATTTTTGGTCTTTGACCTTTTTTAAGTTTTTGTAAGTAAGATGACGGCTGTCGTTCTCCGCTAACCAGAGAGTTAGCGGAGATAGCCTCTTTTGAATGAAGAGGATGACATTATGAGCTTTAGTATTGCACTGAGTGGGCTAAATGCCTCTAACTCAGAGCTCAACACTATTTCCAATAATATTGCTAATGTTTCAACAACAGGCTTTAAGGAGTCGAGAACCGAGTTTGCGTCGGTTTACAGCGGAAGTGAAGCTGGTGGCGTTGAAGTAGTTGGTGTGTCGCAAAACTTTGAGAAAAGTGGCACGGTAACGGGCACTGGGCGTTCACTGGACATGGCCTTGAGTGGCAATGGGTTCTTTGTTTTAGAAGACAGCAAAGGGCAAACTCTTTATACCCGCTCGGGTATTTTCAATATGAATGCCGATGGTGTTATTACCGCCAATAGCGGTGCAGCGCTGCAAGGTTATTCAGTGGATGGCAATAATAATCTGCTCTTGGGTTCGGTTGGCACAGTACAAATCAGCACGGCTTCACTGCAAGCAAGAGAGACCGACAGTATCGAGTTTGTGGCTAATTTAGATGCGCGAGAGCAAGTCCCTGCTGCGGCATTTGATTACAGTGACTCTTCTACCTACAACCATTCTTACACTACCCCAGTTTATGACTCGCTGGGCAATCCACATACGGTAAGTCAGTACTTTGTGAAAGGGGCTTCCAATGATTGGAATGTCCATGTTTTAGTGGATGGTCAAGCCATTAATGCCGCTGACGCATTAGTTCCTGCGGGTTCTCCAACTACCACTGATAGCGCTAATTTTACCTTTAACGCAGATGGAACCATTGCATCAGGGGGGAACTACAGCGTGAGTTTTGACCCAGCTAATGGTGCAAACGGTGTGACAGTCAATATAGATTTATCGTCGGTTACTCAGTTTGGTAGTGACTTTGTGGTGTCTAAAAATAGTCCCAACGGCTACACCTCCGGTGATTATGCCAGTGTTCGAATGGAAAATGATGGACGCATTTTTGCCACTTACACCAATGGACAATCTCAACTGCAAGGCCAAGTGGTACTCGCAGACTTTGCCGCCCCTCAAAACCTGATCAAAACTAGTGATACCGCATGGCTACAAAGCTTTAGCTCCGGAACTCCAGTTTTAGGTACTGCAGGCAGTGGCGTGTTCGGTGATTTAACGTCAGGGGCTTTGGAAGGCTCGAATGTGGATCTGACTTCTGAGTTGGTGGCTTTAATGACCGCACAGCGTAACTATCAAGCCAACACCAAATCTATCTCAACCTCAGATCAGTTAACACAAGCGCTATTCAACGTGGTGTAGGACTATGAATCCAATACTGTTTAGTGCAGCGAAAGGTGCTGAGCGAACCATGCTTGCTCAGCACGTTCGCGCCAACAACCTCTCTCATGCCGACACCATAGGGTTTAAGGCACTGATGGAACACTCCTCACCAATGCGTTTGGAAGGCTCTGGTTTTTTGACTTCCGTGACTTCTAGAACCAATTCGTCGATCAATAACTTCGCGCAAGGTGAAGATATTCGCACCGAACGCCCTTTGGATGTCTCTATTAATGGCGATGGGTTTATTACCTTAGAAGGCTTGGATGGCGAACCGAACGAACTGTACACCCGTGCCGGAAATTTTCGATTAGATGGCAATGGTCAGCTTTATCTTGGTGAGCGCCGTGTTATGTCAATCGAAGGCCCTATGATTCTGCCCGATTTTGAGTTTATTACCGTCAGTGCAAACGGCCTGATTTCAGTGACTCCAATTGGTGGAGAAGCCTCGGTCGAGGTAGGAGCGCTCAAGTTAGTCAAACCTGAATACGATGAAATGACCATGCATGCCAGCGGCCACTTTGTTCCTAAAGGAGGCGGTGTGTTAGCTGAAGACTTTACGGTTCAAGTACGTTCCGGGTATCTGGAGGCGAGTAACGTATCAAGCCTCGAAGAGCTGGTTAGCATCATGTCACTCACTCGACAATATGAAATGCAAATTGAAGTCATGGCATCGGCCGATGAAATTGCTCAGATAGGGAATAAGCTACTTAAGGCTTAAGGAAGAAAATTATGCACAGTGCTTTATGGATATCCAAAACAGGGATGGCTGCACAAGATGCGAAAATGACCGCCATTTCTAACAATCTTGCCAATATCAATACGGTCGGTTTCAAGCGAGACCGCGTGGTATTTGAAGACCTGTTTTACAGCGTCGATAAGCAGGCGGGTACAGAAACCACCGAACTCAATGAGCATCCTACAGGAATTCAGTTAGGGAATGGCGTTCGCGTAGTAGGGACAGAAAAAGTCTTTACTCAAGGTAATGTTCAAAACACCAACCAGCAATTTGACTTAGCCATACTTGGTGACGGTTTTTTCCAAATAGAGAACTCGGATGGTGAGCTTCTCTACACCCGAAACGGTCAGTTTCAAACCAATTCAGATGGGCAGTTGGTCAATACACAAGGCTACCCACTCATCCCTGAAATTGTCATTCCGCCAGAAGCCACGTTGGTGAGCATTACTGCTGATGGCGTAGCAACAGCAACGATTCCGGGACAAGTAAACCCAGAGG
Organism: Vibrio mediterranei; assembly: GCF_013364395.1. Taxonomy (NCBI): domain Bacteria; kingdom Pseudomonadati; phylum Pseudomonadota; class Gammaproteobacteria; order Vibrionales; family Vibrionaceae; genus Vibrio; species Vibrio mediterranei. Next base: position 758,974 of record NZ_JABXGK010000001.1, read on the forward strand.
CTTTAGGCCAAATTACGATAGTGAAATTCATGAACCCAGCGGGACTCGCTGCGCAAGGCGGCAACTTGTTTGCTGAAACGGAAGGCTCTGGAGAAGCAGTAGAGCTAGTGGCAGGAACCGAGGGCTCAGGGCAATTAAAACAAGGTGCACTTGAAGGTTCCAATGTTCAGGTGGTGGAGGAAATGGTCGACATGATTGCCACTCAGAGAGCCTATGAAATGAGCGCAAAAATGGTCAGTGCAGCCGATGAAATGCTGCAATACATTGCTCAGCAGTCATAGCGACAGAGGGAAGTAGGCATGAAGGAAGCTGAGATGGAAAAGCAAAAAGCGAATAAAGCGGGGCTTGCAAAGTCTCATGCGATTGGTGTGCTTTATTACATCGCAGTTGTCGCACTTCTGGTCGTGAATATGATTGGTTGCGCGGGTCGGCAGGATGAATTTATCCCGCCATCTCCTAATGATGAAGCGTATGCTCCGCCAGAATTAGATTATCAGGTTACACGAGTTAGCAAGGGCAGCTTGTATACTGGAACGACAGCCATGACCTTGTTTCAAGACCGTCGAGCTTATCGGGTGGGAGATATTCTTACTGTTATGCTTGATGAGAAAACAGAGTCAGATAAGAGCGCTTCGACACAATATGGTAAAGATTCCAGCGCAACGATTGCTGCGCCGACTCTTGGCACGACGACCTACGCTGAAGGCAGCGCCGCTCTTGATGCAACACGAGATTTTGATGGTGCCGCTGCATCTACACAGGGTAATAGCTTATCAGGCTCTATTACGGTGACGGTTTACGATGTACTGCCTAACGGCGTGCTTAGAGTTCGAGGGGAGAAGTGGCTGAAACTCAATCAAGGCGATGAATACATCCGTCTGACGGGGAATGTGCGAGTGGATGACATTCAAGCCGATAATACACTTTCTTCTCAACGTATTGCAGACGCGCGTATCACATATGCAGGCAGAGGAACTTTTGCCGATACCAATACCGCTGGCTGGCTGACTCAATTCTTTAATTCACCCTGGATGCCGTTTTAATGATGAAGTTGAAATGGCGTTACCTCATCCATTTGTTGTTGCCTTTGTGGCTACTTAGCTGGGCACCATCAACTTTGGCCGCAAGAGCGATTGCTGAGGTCGCGGAGGTCTACGGCGACAGACAAAACCAACTGATTGGATATGGCTTGGTAGTTGGGCTAGATGGCTCCGGTGATAAATCGCAAGTGAAGTTCACTCAGCAGTCTGTGGTGAATATGATCAAACAGTTTGGTGTGCAACTTGACGACAGCACCAACCCTAAACTGAAAAACGTTGCCGCGGTGAGTGTGACTGCCGCGGTCGAGCCACATCAAGGAGCGGGTCAAACCCTGACCGTAACGGTTTCTTCGTTAGGGGATGCCAAAAGCCTGCGCGGTGGGACTTTGTTACTTACTCCACTTCGAGGTATTGATGGTGAAGTTTATGCGGTGGCTCAAGGTAGCTTGGTAGTTGGCGGGTTTAACGCTACGGGTGAAAACGGCACCAGCGTGACTCGAAATACCCCGACCGTTGGCCGCATACCCAATGGTGCGACCTTAGAACGAGAAATCTCAACCGGTATTGACCGGGATCCGACGATTCGTTTGCAACTCAAGCAGCCTAATTACGAAACTGCACTGAACATTTCCAAAGCTATCAATCAGACATTTGGTGGGCAAGTTGCGAAGGCGCTCAATAAGGGCCAAGTTGAAGTGTCTGCACCTATTGATAGCGAAGACAGAGTGATGTTTGTTGCGATGATTCAAGAGTTGCAAGTCGAAGAAGGTCGTCGTTTGCCTAAGGTGGTGTTCAACTCGCGAACAGGCACTGTAGTGATCAGCCAGAATGTGACGGTTTCCGAGGCGGCGGTAAGCCAAGGTGGGATTACCGTGACAATTTTAGAATCCGAGTCGGTGTCACAGCCGGGAGGTGCGTTCAATACTGCGGGTGAAACAGCCATTGTCCAAAATACTCAAATTAGCGTCGATGAAGATGACGGTACGACGATGGTGTGGCCTCGTGGTACCAATCTGCAAGAAATCGTCGATGCGATTAATAATATTGGCGCTACTCCAGAAGCGTTGATGCAAATCTTGCAAGCGCTGGATGAAGTAGGTGCTATCAACGGTGATTTGGTGGTGATCTAATGCTTGATTCAAACGCACTGGTTTTAATAACCCAATTATCTAGCCACGTTCCTTTCACCGTAAAGCAGCGGTGTGAAATTAAGCCTGGGATAGAGAACGTTGCATCCACCAAAGCTGACGTATCCGTAGTGGCGTCGTCATTACATTCGCCGAGCCCTGCACAAGCGCAAACAGTGAGTTTTGAAACCTTGATGGTTGAAAGTTCGCAGCGAGCAGGGCTGGCAACGTTCTCCGGGCAATTATCGGTTCCAGCTCATACTCAGGCGAGCCAACATGTCGCGAACTTCTATTTAGACAATCATGCCTTAGCTCAAATGAAACACGACAATTCTGGAGCGGGATTGTTGGCAGCTTCGCAGCAGTTTGAGGCGTTATTTCTGCAACAAATGCTCACTCGTATGCGCTCTGCAAGCGAGGCTATGAGTGATGAAAACAATCCGCTGTCCATGAAGTCGGATGGCATGTTTCAAGGAATGCTCGATGCCCAGTTGGCGCAGCGTATTAGCCGTCAATCCTCATTTGGGCTCGCCGAGATGATATTCAAGCAATTGTCATCGCAAGTTCCCAACCGTCCTCTAGATAAGGAGAGTAAATAATGGGAATGGTCAATATTGGACTCAGTGGTGTACTCGCCAATCGTGTGGCGTTAAATACGACGGCGCAAAATACCGCCAACGTGAATACACCGGGTTATAGTCGTCAGGTAGTCAGTTTAGAAGCAACATCGTCTGGAAATTTCGTCAACGGGATCAATTTGGGGGCGGGTGTTGAAGTGGGAGACATTATTCGGATTGCAGAGCAGTCTTCCATTAATCGTTTACGCGAAGCTACCGAATCGGCGCAATATTCACAAAGTTATTTTGACGGTTTATCTAATATTGAAAATCTGTTGGGTGCTGACGGTTTGAGTTTAACGCAGGGTCTTAATGGCTTTTTTGCCGCGATTGATGAAGCCAGTGTGACTCCAGAGAGCATCGCATTTAGACAACAAGTGCTCACTAACGCAGATGCGTTAGCACAGCAATTCAACTCAGTTTCAGCCCAACTTAGTCAGCAAGAGGCGGCGCAAAGTGAACGATACGGAGGCATCGTGTCTCATGTAAATAGCCAGCTTGAAAGTATCGCTGCTCTGAATCAAAAACTTCAAGAAGACGCACTGCTCGGTAAAGGAGTAGCAGGACTACAAGATGAGATGGACAAACAGCTTAACGAGCTCTCAAAATCGTTAGATGTGCAAGTGATATATACCGCGGGCGGTGTTGAGTTATCCACGCCTAATGGACAGCCGCTGGTTATTGGCGGTTTTTCGGCTTCACTCACTCGCGACTTTTCGAGTGGTGATCCTTATAGCACCGATCTTTCCATTACTTTCCAATCAATGACGACTGCGGTTGATGACTCGCTAGGTGGAGAACTTGGTGCACTAGAAGCCTTAAAACTGAGCCAATACGAGCCGATTAAAGCGACATTGGCCGATCTCGCAAAAGGACTCGCTGACGGGGTCAATAATGCCTTAAATACGGGCTTTGATCTTAATGGAGCCGCTGGGCAAAGCTTATTTACTTACACGGCGGGGAGTGAGGCGCACTCGCTTGCCATCGACTCTGCGATTAGCGCACAAGAGCTTGCGTTCTCTTCTAGTGCAACGCTTTCCGGAAACGGTGATGTTCTCAAAGATCTTTCCATGCTCTCTCAAACGCCGTTAACCAATGGGTCGGTTGTTGGTAAAACGCCCTATAGCGCATATTCGGGGTTGTTGGGAGACATCGGTATTTTTACCCGACAAGCTGAAAGTGAAGCGACAGCAGCACAAATTAGCGTGGAAGATGCGCAAGTCGCCAGAGATAGTGTCAGCGCGGTGAACTCAGACGAAGAAGCCGCGAACATGTTGCTTTATCTCAATGCCTATGAGGCCAATATGAAAGTGATCAGTACGGCCAATCAAATGTTTCAGACCTTGTTAAAAGCGTTTTAGGAGAGCAGTGATGCGAGTAACGGACTCACAATTTAATGCGGTTATGCAGCGTTCGCTAATGGATAACAACATTCGTCTCAATAAAGTGTTTGAGCAGATGTCGACTGGGTTGAAGCTTAACCATCTCTCCGATGACCCGATTGCGGCGGTGCGCCTTGAAGGACTAAAAAAGACGGTCTCTGATAATCAGCAATACCAGCGCAATATTGAGAATGTGCAGTCTCAGTTGACTCGCTATGAAACCAATGTGAATACGTTAGAAGAGCTGACCCAACAGGTCAATGAGCTACTACTTCAAGGTAAGAATGGTACTTTAGATGCACAAAGTCGTGCTGGGATAGTGCTAGAGCTAAAATCGCTGAAAACAGAGATGCTCACCACGTTAAATCAAGCGAATGAAGGAAGCTATTTGTTTTCAGGTACAGACATAACAAACCAAGCCATATCGACAACACCGCCTTATACCTTAAACAGCAATTCAGATTATCGTGAAACCAAAGTTGGCGATGACCAATATGTACCAAGCAACTTAACCATCACGGATATTATCGGCACCAACGCTATTTTTACTGATTTGGACAATGCAATCGCTGAGTTGGAAGTTCCGACAGCTGGGTTTACGCCAGCATTAGATAGTGCGCTCGATACTAATCAAGCTTTGCATCAGAACTTGTTGGTGTCTTTGACAGATATTGGTAGCCAATATAACGCCTTGGATAGACTCAAAGAAACCAGCATTGATATGGTGTTTTTTGCCGAAACGGTGCGCTCAGAACTTGAGGAGTTGGATTATGCACAAGCTTCGGTGGAACTTAACCAAGGTATGATTGCTCTAGAAGCCACGCAAAAAACCTTCGCGCGCGTCGCCGGTATTTCTCTGTTTGATTTGATATGAGAAGCGATATGGTTAAACCTCGTCATACAAGACTACCGAATTGGTTCGGGGCTCGACTACTGTCTATGTCTGGGGCCTTGTACTTAATTCGTTTGATGATGGTTAGCTTGATAATAGCTAAAGTGATGATGCCTACTCAGGCTCTAGCTCAACGTTATATTGTTCCGTTTGATAGTGTGCAATGGCAATTTAATCAATCTGTTGACCGGTGTGTCTTGCAATCTTTCGACCCTCATACCGGTTTTTCGGTACAGTTTGTTCTACTGGCTGCCAACCCTTTACAAATCAAGGTGGAGAAACGTGGCGTACGCTCACTCCCTTCTTCCACTTCGTTTAATACCACAGAGCCTGTCTGGGGGATTTCTAAATCCTATACCACAACCACCATTGAAAAGATCCAACAGCAAGGTCCCGCTTTAGTCACGGCAGATGGTGCGACGCTACTACTAGAAGACATGGCTAGTGGTGCCTGGTTCAACATTAATGCTATGGATTTTGATATCTATTTCCCGACCACGAATTTCAGGCCCGCACTAGATGAATTTAACCATTGCCGCTTTGGTTTGCCTCCCGTGAACTTTCAACATGCACGCCGCGTTGAACTGCATTTTCAAAGCGGCGCTGTGACCTTAACGGAACTGCAAAAACGTACCATTGATGACATAAGTTCTCTGGTAAAGCGTGACCCTAAAATCGTTAAGATTTTGATAGATGGTTATACCGATAATTCAGGGGATTCCGTGGCGAATCTGCAAATTTCAAAGCAGCGTGGGTCAGATGTTGCACAGTGGTTCGTTGAAAACGGGGTGTCGAAAAAGATGATAGAGATACGTGGACATGGTGATCGCTACCCTAAATATGACAACACCACTGAAGAAGGTCGTGACAAAAATCGTCGCGTAGAAATTCGATTGGTACGTAAGTGACGCAGCGATGGAGAGCGAGTAATGGAAAAAATCAGCGCAATGCAATTACAACAAGAGCTAATTGGCAAAATGCACAATCAGCAACAAATTGCGACCAATCCATTTTCCAATCAAACGATGGTATCGGCAGCGGTAAAGGGGGTTATTCATGACAATACCCAAGTCAACCCTACTTCAGAGAGTGCATTGCAGTTCAGTCATGCGTTAAAAGGGGTGCTGGATACAGTGGACAAATACCAAGCTCACGCGTCTGACAAGATAACCGCCGTAGAATTGGGTAAAAGCGATGACCTTTTAGGCGCAACGGTAGCGTCGCAAAAAGCGCAATTGTCCTTTAACGCACTGATGCAAGTGCGAAACAAAATGGTGTCGAACTTCCAAGACATCATAAAGATGCCTATTTAGGCTAGGGAACGGCGATGGCTGCAGAATTAGAAACAAAACCAGCGTTAGCCAACAATATGGGAGCGGCGAAAGAGAAGCTCAACAAAGCCTCTGGCTGGCTTAATACGTTTTGGCAAAGCTCGCAACGCAACGTCATTATTATCACCATATTCGCCACGATTACGGCGGCGATCATTGTCATAATGCTGTGGACATCGGCGGAGCGGTTTCGGCCCTTGTATAGCAAGTCAGCCAACTTCGATTCTAGCCAAGTTTTGCAGCTCCTCGACGAAGAATCGATACGTTACCAGCTTAGTCAAGATGATGGTCAGATATTGGTTCCGGAAGGTGATGTAGCTAAAATTCGCATGATTCTGGCGTCAAAAGGGTTAAAAGAACAACTGCCAAGTGGCTTTGAATCACTCGACAGTTCAAAAAGCCTTGGTGAAAGCCAGTTTATGGAGAATGCCCGTTACCGTCATGCATTAGAAGGAGAGTTGGCGCGCAGTATAACCACTATGAGTGCGGTCAGCTTGGCCCGGGTGCACCTCGCTATTCCGAAAGAAAGCTTGTTTATGCGTGAAGACGGAGAACAACCAAGAGCGTCTGTTATCGTCCACATCATCAATGGAATGGATCTCAAACCGACTCAAGTTGAATCGGTAATCAATTTGGTATCTGGTGCTGTCATTGGTCTTAAGTCGGAACATGTGAGAGTCGTTGACCAGCACGGCCGCTTATTATCTAACGATGCTACCGTTGGCGATATCACGGTCACCACAGGTAAGCAATCTGACTATAAACGTAACCTAGAAAGAACCTTGGTTGCGCAAGCCACAGATATGCTTACTCCAATTCTAGGTGCCAGTAATTTCCGAGTTCAAATCGCAAGTGATATTGATTTCTCCCGCATAGAAGAGACAGAAGAAATTTATGCTGACCCCGTTGTGCGAAAGGAAACTCTTCTTAACGATGTAAATGAGTCCTCAATGGCTCTGGGTATTCCGGGTGCCTTGAGTAACACGCCCCCAGTGACCGATGGCGAGCCTCAGCCGGAGCCAAACGCTAAGGTGAATCGCAGCGAAACGTCACGAGATTATGCGGTGAGTGGCAAAGTACGTCATATCCAACATCAACAGGGCGTGTTACAAAACCTTTCTGTTTCTATTGTCGTCAATGACTTGGCCAACGCCAATCAAACCTGGACACCGGAGGAGCTTACTAATGTCGAAAATGTGGTTCGCTCTGCAATAGGGTTCAGCGAAACTCGCGGTGACACTATACACATCACACATTTCCCGTTTGTGGTTGCCAGTATTCCAGATCAAGCCCCCGTAGCTTGGTTTGAAAATACCAATATTATGCAGCCACTCAAGTATCTATTGGGTGTGATGTTGAGTGGTTTAATGATCATGGTGGTCTTGCGCCCGCTGGCTCAATATTTAACGAAGTCCGCTGAGCAGGAGGAACAAGAAGCCGAGAGCATGGAATACGATGATGTGATTACCAAAGAAGAACGAGCAGCAGAAGCGGCCTTACAGTCGAAACTGGAATCACTAGGCATTGATGCTACGGGTATCAAAGCGTTGGACGACAATTTGCCATCGGCCGATAGCCCGCTAGAGGTGCAGATCAAGCACCTGAAACTTATCGCTAAAGAAGACCCAAATCGAGTAGCCGAGATTTTGCGAACGTGGATTCAGGCATAGCAAAGGATTATCAGAGGGGACGTGTATGGATGACAAACAAACTTATCAGTCTGTGGATGGTGTCGCCATGTTGGTATTGAGTATGGGCGAAGATATTGGGTCTGAGGTTCTCAAAGGATTCACCCATGAAGAGATCAAACAGATTACTCATGCGATGAGTAAAATGAAAGACATTAAGGCTAAAGATGCGCTGGTTTCGTTGTCCGGTTTTTTTGATGATTTTAGAAAGCACTCAGGCATTCTAGGTGGGACACGACAATATATAACCAATGTCTTGGAGAAGACGCTCAACGGTAACTTAGCACGAGATTTGGTATCCGAAATCTACGGTGATGAGATTCGTTCGCACGCAGAAAAACTGGCTTGGATTCCGCCTGATTTGTTAGTCAACGACCTCAAGAAAGAACACATTAATTTGCAGGCGTTACTGATTGCTCATTTGCCACTTGAGTACAGCGCTAGAGTCATGGACGAATACGATGAACAAGAGTGCCACGAGTTGATTCTGCAAATATCCAAAACACAGGTTTTGACCTCTGGGTTAATGGAGACGCTAAAGGACCTTATCGATCGCTGCAAAATCAATTATCACAGCGGCGGATCAGCAAGCCTACAAGGCTCAAAGGTGGTGGCAAACCTTATCAATCGCTATTCCGGCGATAAGAGCAACTTATTCCAATTTCTTCACGATCATGATGAAGAAGCTGCTGAGCTGGTAGAAGAGGCGATGTTTGACTTCTTCACTCTGTTTAATCAAGACCTTGAAACTATCAACCTCATTAATGAAAGAGTCAGTCTTGAGTTATGGGCATACGCCCTTAAAGGGACAAACAAAGATTGCCGCCTGTACATCATCAACTCTATGCCACAGCGGGTTTCTACCGAGCTAAAAGAAAATTTGGTACGTATCGGTGCTGTGCCCGTAAGTCAGGTAGAACAGGCTCGAAAAGAAGTAATCGACATTGTTAAGCAGATGCAGTCTGAAGAGATAATTAAGCTCAACTTTGCCAACGAGCCACGATTGACCTAGTGGGAGAGGTAGGATGAAGTTAACCGGGATTACACAGAGGAAAAATCAGGTCAATCCAGCGAGTGCGGGCAAGATAAAACGTCCGGAAAAGCTTTCGACGCGCCAACCCTCATCAGTCTTATTGCACCAGCAAATGATGCAGTTGAACTTGCAAGAACGCCCCAAGCTTATCGCAGAAGTGTCCGATTCGCACAAGATGTATAGCCGCTTAATGATGGCCGGAGAAGTTCTAAGAACTGTCGCTAGTGAACTTATCAAACTTAGACAGATTGCTGAGTTGGCGCATTACAGTCCAGATCAAGCTAACCAAATCGATACCATCAAGAAGAAGTTACTGTTTTGGAGTCAAAAGCGCTTGTTTGGTCACTATGTCGTGGATTCTAGCTTTGCTCCTATTCAAACCGATAATCCTCTCATTGAATTTACGATACCAGGGCTCGATTTCCAACGAGAGCGTTTGCGAGATGAGGTGGTGTCGCTCTACATCAATAATCGGCTGGTGGCGTTAGCCTTTGAGCGCACAGAAGACCGTGAAGTCTTGTTAGAGCAGTTTAAGATGATGTTTGCGTATGCCCATTTGCAGTTACGACTTAATCAACAACAAGAGTTTGTGATTGGAATGCGAGATGAGCATTGGCGTGCGTGGGACGGCCAAGTTTTCGTTTCCGGACAGGGTGGGCGTTACGCTGAAGGTGCTCCGATAGCCGTTCAAGCTCAAGCCTGTTATCCAGTGCTAGACACCATTGGTCGTTTACTGGTGAATGAATCGGGCGCGATACAACACATCGAAGCACTGCTTGAGCGAGTCAATAAGTTGTATTTAGCGCTATCGAAAGTACTAAAAACAAAAAAAGTACGAGCAAATCAACTCATTGCTTTTTGTACCCATCCTGAATTGGAGCAGTTTGGCAGCTTTAAACAGCATTTAGCAAATAACCCAGAGCTATCGTTGAAGTCCATTCATCGTGGTTTTAGTGGCCCTAGCCGAGACAACGTTATCAAGTTACTGAGAAAAAGGTGAAACAGACGTGAAATATTGCCGTTATAGTTAATTAGAAGTGAGCAAAGTGAGTAACGGGATATGAGTCAAATCAAGGTCGATAATGTGAAGCATATTGTTCCGCATACCCAAGTTGATGTGGTTCAAAACAAAAAGGTTGAGCCAGACCAAAAGGTCAAAGTGAAGCAAATCAATCTGTCACAACATGAAGTGGACTTGTTGGAAAATGCGAAGAGTTTTTTTGACGGAGTTGAAGAAATTGATAGCGCCAAGGTTGAACAAATCAAAGCGCAAATAGCCTCGGGGGAATTGGTGTTTGATATGGATGAGCTAGCGAAAGTTATAGCGAGACTAGACCATGGGCAATAAAAGCACGTTGATAGGCTACATTACCTATGGTCAGCATATTTTGGAGTTTTCTCGCCAACTATCTTCTGGACTAGACGATATTCGCGCGGCGATACTCAATAGGGAATATCAAAATTTAGAGTCGCTTAACCAAACCATCACTTCACTAACTCATCGATTGGCTGAAGCCGACCTAAAGCGTTACGCAATGGCAAAGCGACTGGGTTGTCGGGACAGGCAATACACCAAAGTGATACAGGCAAAACTACAAGGTGGGGTGCTGCAAGGAGTTCAAGCTTTGGATAAGCAGATTGAACAATCAATTGGACAATGTAAGACCAAGCTGGAGCGCCAAGGTAATATCATGCTGATGCAGCACCAAGCGATGGAGGAAGCGCTTGGAAAACATAAGTTAAGGATTAATGTCTAAGACCGGATTATTACTCATATTGCTTATCGCTTACGGCTGCATCATCAATATGCAAGCCGCTGTTGCTTCGAGTTCTGAGTTCGAGCAACATCTTTCCACTCGTATTCATTCGCTCATAGAGCAGACTGTTCGCTACCGCTATCCGCAACAGTATCAACTCGATGTCAGCATTCGTTTTTCAAAAGCTATTCATAAACTCCAGCCATGCTCAAAACCAGTCGCAATTCATCATCGTAGTGAGATAAAACTGGGAAAGCAGAAGTGGACATTACGATGTGAAACTCAGAGGTGGAGTTTATCTGCAACCTCATCAGCCAGCCTCACTATCTGGGCTGTGACAGCTGACAAAGCTTTGCGAAAAGGCCAGCGCTTATCTCCCTCCGACATCGCCATAAAGCCAATTACACTCTACACCGATAAAAAGGTGTTTTTTAAACCTAGTGAAGTGGTGGGAAGTAAACTGAAGCGATCGGTGAAAAAGGGCGAGCTTCTGACCACATCACGTTTGTATCTTGATTACGATGTGGAGAAAGGTCAGGCTGTTGATGTAGTTTACCAGTCAGAGACGATACGGCTAGAGACGTTGGGAACGGCTCTTGAAAGTGGTTTAGTCGGCGACACGGTATCGGTTCAAAATCAGCAGTCAGGGAAACTGTTGCGGGGTGTAGTGATCAAGAAAAATCAAGTGAGAGTGTATTAACGAAAAAACCTAGAGCGAAGGTGAAGCTCTAGGTTTTTCTTATGCTTGTCTGAGCAGAACTAAAGCCACTACAGCGTGAGCAGGTAATTCACTAATTCGTTGTACTCCTTATAACTTTTAATACCTGTCGGCTGAACGATGTATTTGTTGTTAACTAATACACCAGGTACGCCAGTTAATGTGCTCGCATCAAACTGCTTATCAAATTTCTTCTGCATTGAGTTGACGACAAAACTGTTGTACGCCGAGTCAAAGGCTTTGCCATCAATACCATTGCTGACAAAGATTTGTTTGAGCTCTTGCTCGTCAACTGGTCTTTTGCCTATTTCGTGGATCTGATTAAACATCGCAGGAACCATCTTATCTTCTACCTTTAAAGCAACCATGGTGGCGTACGATTTTGCCATTGGTACTGCCATATCATTGCCCATAAACGCAACGTGCACTTTCTCAAATTTAACGCCATCAGCTAGCGCAGGCTTGAGGTTTTCTACTACAGATTCGAATTTGTAGCAGTGCGGACAATAAAATGAAAAGAACTCGGTTACTTTGGGTGTGGCTGACTTTTCAACATCCAATACTTTGTAGTGAGTACCTTGCTCAAATTTAGCCGCATGAGCCGATACGCTGAGTAGTAGCGCAGAAAAAAGGGTAAACAATGCCTTCATAGGGATAACTCCGAAAAAATAAATAGGGTGCGAAATCTCGCGTTAAATGCTGGGGAAACGGAGTTATGCGATAGGAGGGCGGAAAAGGGTTTGAACTCTGCCAATTGCTTTGCCTATGTCATCAATTGACATTAAGGCGAGCGACGTGGTGCCCGAGTTAAGTACGACCAATGATTGTCCACAAGGAACTTTAAGCAAACAAAATGACGCACAGCATTGATGTGGATTAGCCATTTCCACTTTGTTTGATAGTGCTTTGTTAGAGACAACTGAGTTGGTGTGGCTATCGAGCGTTGAGAGAGAATGGGAAAAGACTTCGTTTGACTCGTTACTGATCGCAACAAAACTCACTACCAGCATAATGACTGATAGGGACAGAGCTAGTGTAACGGTAAAACAACGAGAAAACATGGCCATCAAACAACGATTAGGACGCGAGCATCATACCCTAGGGACATTAAAAATACAGGTTTACCATCACAGTTTGACGCTGCGCTAATAGTGCTCTGACTCTTTACCAGACAATGACATAGAATTCATTCACCGCTGAAATACACGGTTCTTTCCTCCTTATCATGCAGCCGTAGCAACAATAACTAGGAGAATTCCATGAACAAGAAAGCAGTGGCGCTGGTAGTAATGACGATGTTGGCAATGTCTGGTTGTCAAAAAGAGCAAGAAGCTCCAACGGAAGCCAAAATAACTTTTGTAGAAGCGGTGACCAAGGCAATAAAAACACCGCATCAAGAGTGTAATGATGTAGTGGTGACTAGACAGGCTGAAGTTAGAGATGAGAATAAGCTCTTAGGAACGCTAGGTGGGGCGGCCGCAGGTGCTGCACTAGGTAATCAAGTTGGTGGAGGTTCAGGAAAAACCGTCGCAACGGCAGTCGGCACTGTAGCGGGTGCTATGACAGGAAGAAAAATCCAAGAAAATGCTCAGAAGAATGACACCGTAAGTACAACAGAAAGACGCTGCACAACAAAATACACTACGTCTACCAAAGTGGTCGGCTACGATGTCACTTATGAAGTCTCAGGTACTCCAACGACTATCCGAATGGATAGTAAGCCAAAGACGGGTACTTTTCCGATTGTTTCAGGGCAAGTTGTTATTCCTCAATAAACGTCTCCACCCCCAAAAAAAGAGTTGATTGATGCCGAGTTATTAACGTAACTCGGTTTTTTGACTCTACTCAACATCGCCAAGTACGTTTAACCCATACTCATTCGGAATTTCATTGTAGCTAAGCACTATAAGCTCTTTGGCAAAAGCCTTAGCTAATTTGGCCACCATAGGTCGTGTGGTTGGTGGAACAACGATAACGGGTGGCAGATTTTGGCTTTGCATGGTTTGTACTATGGTCGGCATACGATTTTGAAACTTCTGTAAGACAGAGGGCTCGACAGGGATGGCATCTAACGGAATGTTAGGATCGCTCTGTTGGCTAAGAGAAATCGCGCCCTTAAGCTCATTTTCCAACGCAGAACCGATAATAAAGGCGTTAATAGTTTTGCTGTTGGGTGATACCAAATTTACTATGGTACGTTTTAACGCCACACGAATATTTGATGACAGCAAGATTGGATCTTTGACGGTATCGATACTTTCGATAATGGTATTCGCTATGGTTCGTACATTAATGATTGGCACTTGCTGAGCAAGTAACTGACGAATCACTTGCATTTGCAGGTTCGGTGAAATGATGTTGGCGAGGTTTTCTGCCAGTTCAGGGTGGTGAATAGCGAGTCGATGATTGATTGCCTTAACATCATCATAATTAAAGATATTATCGAGATGTTCACTGCATACCTTACTGACGTGAGTCGCAATTACGTCATACACCTCAATGACTTGAAATCCGAGGTTAATGGCTTTAGTTTTGTCTGCTTGATTAATCCATAGAGCTGGAAGCTGATAAGCAGGGTCGACACCCACGATGCCATCTAAGTCTGGATGATCAATTCGGTTGCCCACTGCCATGGACTTATCGGCATAGACTTCACCACGTTCTATTTCATCACCATCAATGCTAATTGCGTATTCTGAGGGTTTGAGCGCGAGATTATCGGTGATAATCACTTCTGGAATAACAAAGCCAATTTGTTCGCTAAGTGTTTTTCGGCTGCCGCGAATACTCTTGATCAGATTGCCTCCTTTCTTGTTATTGGCAAGAGGTACCAATTTAAATCCCAGAGAGAGTGCTATCACATCGACATTGGGAATGATGCTCCAATCAATTGTGCTTTCATGATTGGTGCGAGGTAAAGAGCCCACATCAGATTCAACCTGTTCAGGGGTAGCCTGAAACTTTGACTGGCGCCAACCGACAAATGCCAGTAGGACAGTGAAAGTATAAAAAGCCAGATGAGGCATATTCGGCACGCTACCTATTACGAACATTACGCCCGCTGCCATATAAAGGTTGTTTGGCGAGGCGAGCAACTGCCTCTTTACGGTTTGTGCCATGTCATTATCATTGTCACTAATACGCGTCACGATAATGGCAGCGGAAGTCGCGAGTAATAGTGATGGGATCTGGGCGACGAGGCCATCACCTATAGTCAGTAAAGCGTAGGTTTGAAACGCTTCTTCTGCAGAAAGTCCATGTTCAAAAATCCCGATCAGCACGCCACCGATCAAATTGATGAACAGGATCAATAGTCCAGCAATAGCATCGCCTCGAACGAACTTACTCGCCCCGTCCATTGCGCCGTAAAACTCCGCTTCTTCACCGACTTCTAAGCGTCGAACTTTGGCTTCGTTTTGGTCTATGGCACCTGCATTGAGGTCGGCATCGATTGCCATCTGTTTCCCTGGTAGCGCATCAAGAGTAAATCGTGCAGATACTTCTGAGATCCGCTCGCCACCTTTGGTGATCACCACAAAGTTAATGATCATCAGAATCACAAACACCACAATACCAACAACGTAGCTACCACCAATAACGACTTCACCAAACGACTGAATGACTTTACCAGCGGCATCGCCACCGTTATGACCCTCAAGCAAAACGATGCGAGTTGATGCCACATTCAGCGTTAAACGAAGCAATGTCGCGACCAGAAGCAGGGATGGAAAAATAGAAAAGTCGAGAACTCGAGTGACGGTACTACTGACCAGCAGTACCACAATAGCTAGCATGATATTAAAGGTAAAAAACGCATCGAGCAGGATCGGTGGCAACGGCAGAATAACCATCGCGAGGATCATGAGTAGTACGATTGGAATCGTTAACCTTGATGCCACTGCCTTAAATACGTTTCCCATAACAGCCATTTTTGTGGTTATTGTTGATTAAAATACTAGGATATTTTTCACGCACTTCTCATTTTTGAGTCTTGCAATTTTAAGGTTTAGTGATTTTTTTCGAAAAAAATGAAATGGAATTTTTCCACTGTCGTTAGCAGTTACTGAACAGCAAACACAGATGGGGATCATCAGATGGCTATATCAGTACACACTAACTACGCAAGCTTGGTCACGCAGAACACTTTGCAGTCGACAAACAGTGCGTTAACTAAATCTATGGAAAAACTGTCTACCGGCTTTCGAATTAACTCAGCTGCGGACGATGCGGCGGGTTTGCAAATTGCTAACCGTTTGGAAGCGCAGTCTCGTGGTATGAATGTAGCAATGCGTAACTCACAAGATGCTATTTCGATGTTGCAAACAGCAGAGGGTGCCTTCGATGAGATGACTAATATCGCATATCGAATGAACGACCTAGCGACTCAAGCGGCTAACGGCACGAATACTACAGCAGATTTAGCTGCATTGGATTCAGAGTATCAGCAGTTAGGTGAAGAGCTGGCGAATATTTTGGCAAACACTAACTACGGTGGTAACAACTTGATGAGTGGTACAGGGGCTTTTGATGCCACTATCGATTTCCAGATAGGTAGCACATCAGCAGAAACGTTGACATTCGATACAACGGTTGGCGGAGGGTCATCGGCTCTAGCCGACATTCAGACTTTTGTAGGTACTTCTGGGTCATTAGGTATTGGTGATTTGACAACACAAGCTAATGCACTTGCCGCTATGGATGCTTTGACTGGCGTTCCAGCAACGGCAACGGACAATGGATTTGTCGGTAACCTAGGTGAAATTCGCTCTACATTTGGTGCCACAATCAATCGACTAGAACACACCATTACCAACCTTGGTAATATGACTGAAAATGTGGACGCTTCTAAAGGCCGAATTATGGACACTGATTTTGCCTCAGAATCGGGCAATATGAGCAAACAACAAATGCTAATGCAATCAGGGGCGTCAATGCTTAGTGCATCGAAAATGGTACCTCAACTAGCGATGAGCTTATTAGGATAACCATAGTCACAACATTCCAAGGAGGGGAGAGCTGTACCTCCTTATTGTACTAAAGAGGGAAGGATCATGAACGTTGATGCGGTGCAGCTCGCCAGTAATTTTGCAAGCTTAGATGTACAGCCTTTTGAGCTGCGCTATAACCAAAAATTGTCAACGATTTCGTCTAAGACTTCTGCCATCAACAAAGTCAAAACCGCATTACAATCTCTCGAAGATAAAATCTACCAGTTTACAAAAACCGGCTCTAGTCTCACTCAAACCTCAACATCAATCTCTAGTGAAGACTACTTTTCGTTAACCACAAGTCCAGGTGCTGAAGACGTTAATCTTGATGTCTTCGTTAAGCAGATGGCTTCTAATCATCAAGTTGTATTTGATGCTAATTCTACCGATCCGAACGATGTTATGGCTACGGCTGGAAGTTTTTCAGTGACTCAAGGTGGAGTCACGACCAACATCAACATTATGGATGCCGATACCGACATTAGTGGCGATGTCACCTACAGTGAATTTGTCACTTACTTCAACGATCAGTTTGACGGTTCAATTCAAGCAACGTTAGTGAAGTCGCAAGGGGCGATGAAAGTGTTGTTTGGCTCCGACAATGAAGGGGTTGATGCCAGTTTCACCTTATCTGCAGATGCGGCAAGTGGTTGGGATACTACGGTAGCAGCGGCAAGTGCGGCGCCGTTACAAGCTGGTCAAGATGCCATTATTACTCTCGGCAATGAATTTGGTACGCAGCTGACCAGCTCTAGCAATACTTTCGAAGACTTAATAGATGGTGTAGACCTCACGGTTCGCAAAGCCAACACCAGCGGTGATACTGCGACTAGTATCAATATAGGCGATGATATATCAGCCACCGTAGCATCGCTGCAAGAGTTTGTAGACGCCTACAACAACGCCGTCAGCGAAATCACTAACTTGACTCAATCAGGAAACGAAGATGAAGCACGGGGCGTGCTCGCTTCCGATAGCACAATACGCAATATCAAAAATCAATTATCCAATGTTATTAGAGCTGACTATGACGGAACTCGACTCTTTGAGTTAGGGCTGGAAATTGATCGCGACGGCAGATTGAGTTTGGACTCGGGTACGTTTGAAAGTGCGGCTTCTAGCATCGATTTTGAAACACTATTTACAGGTACGGGCGGTGTTTTTGAAGCGTTTGAAACGCAGTTAGAGAGCTATATCGACTTCTCAAATGGCTCGCTCAATCGCCGAATTGATACCTTGAACGATGAAAAAAGTCGTATTAACGACGCTCTATCCGTTTTGGATACGCGTTATGAAACCTATTACAACCGCTACCTTGCCCAGTTTACCCAATTGAACTCACTAAGTAGCCAATTGGATTCTGTTTCCGGACTTTTCACGGTTTAGGGAGAAACCGCCATGCTATTAGGAAAACAGCAACAAGCTAACTATGCCAATGTTCAAGTCGCTGCTAACGCATCGGTCTCATCGAGCTTTGAGTTGATATGTATGCTACATGAGCGTCTGATTCAAGAGTTAGAAAGCGTTAAATACGCGATAGAGCATAAGGATCTCGAGCTCAAATCCAAAGCTTCTCAAAAATCCATTGATATCTTAGTTGGGCTAGACGCTTCTCTCGATTTGTCGACAGGTGAAGCTTTGATTCAGAACATCCATGCGCTCTATGAACATGGTATTGCGACTGTATTTGAAGCATCTAAGGAGATGAATACCGAGCTGATCGACAAGCTTATTGAAGTGATGACTGATCTTAAAGAGGGATGGGAAGGCGCAATGGAGTGGCTTGATGAAGCCCAGTCCTGAGCAAGTAGAACGTCTTGTTCTCAAGCTAGAACAGGCGGTCAAAAACAGACAATTTTCTGAGATAGAAAAGTTAAATCGTTTGCTCAAACAGGTGCTGCTAACCATAGAGCAATCACATCCGAGCTATCTGCCTCTGGTCGTGCGATTGAAAAGTGTTCACAACCAATGCAGAGCATTAGTAGAGCATGAACAAGTCATCCTTAAACAGCAGCTTAGTGACAATTCAAGTCTGCGCGAGCGAGATAAAGCGTATGCCCAGACACAAGTGAGAGCAGGAGAACAGTGATGGAACTGCAAGGGAATATGGCATCAAATAGTTGGGCGACCAATGGATTGGTTTTTGATTTGCTGTCGGCGGTAGATGCGACGGTGAAGAGCAATTCGACCTCTACGGCTCTCAGTTCCTTGTCTTCTGAGCTTGGGGAAACCCGAATGACGCCACTCGCTCATTCATTTCAAACTCTGTTCTCAGTGCTTAATCAGGTGCAGCAGTCCTTGCCTATTGAACAAGACGTCGTAGTCTCTGAGAGCGTTATTCGCAGGGTTAATGAGAGCCGTAATTTAGAGTCTGTGAGTCTTGAAGAGCCTACGCGGACGTCAAGTGTTAACTTGCTTCTGCCAGCAGAACAGTTACCGCTTCGACTAAATGGAGTTGCACGCTCAATCGCAGATTCTATTAAAGTGCTAGAAGCGTCATCGCAGTCCCATCTTTTTTCTTTTGAAGCTGACGAGTACAAAAATGATGAAGTGCTAGTGACTTCAAACAATACCTCCTTTTCTCAACAGGTACTGAGTGCTGTGATATTGGATGTTAAGGACAGATGGCTACCAAAGGGCCTTCCCCAGACTAATCCTAATTTGCTCAACTTGGAGTCGTCGTTGCCTAGCATTGCGTCTAAGGCTAGCTCTATGAACCCTTGGACACCAGCTAGCTTAAAGCTTAGTACGCAATTACCGCTTGGATCAATCACCCATCAATCCATCGAAGCGCCGTATCTAGCCAATGAAACGACAGCAAGTCGATTAGTACCGACCATTGAGGTAAGTAAAGCGCTTGATGTAGATAGTCAAAGACAAATTCATCAAGTGTTGAGAGATAAAATACAACTTCAATTGGACACCATGAATCAAGCGGCTCGAATACGCTTTGATCCACCTGAGCTTGGAAAAGTGGAGATGCACGTAAGAGTTGATGGCGAGCGGGTCACGATACAAATGAGCGCTACATCTGCTGCCACGCGAGAGGCAATTTTAGCAACGTCAGAGCGTTTGAGGGCGGAGCTCGTCGCACAAAATAGTGAGTTGTCTGAGGTAAATATCTCTTTGGAACAATCGAACTCACAGCAGTTTCAATCTCAAGAGCAGAGCGATCATTCAGAGCAAGAGGTCAGCCCGCAAGCGCATGATCTTCCTTCTCAAGATAACGGCGATGTTTTGGAATATCGTGCATACATTGCGAGGGCTTAGAGATGACTAAAATTATCGTTACGTTCATCGTTACTCTCGCGCTTTCGGTCACAGGTTTCTGGTTGTACCAAAGTAATACGCTGAATATGGAGTCCTTGACTGCTTGGCTTTCACCGAAAGAACCAGAGCCAGCTAAAATGCAGCAGGTTGAAATTCAGCTAGAAAATGTACTGGTGCCTATTAATCTGGGCAATCGACAAAGCTTGCTTTTGCTTGATGTTTCTATGTTTACCCCACAGAAAAACGGCGCATACGTGTATGAGCAATTAAGCCGAATTAAGAACCGCATCATCAAAAAATTCAGTGTCAAAGAGGCCTCTTATTTCTACAACAAACAGTTTATCTATGTGATTCAGGATGATCTCAAAGATGACTTAGATGAACTACCGAGCTTGCAAGTTGGCGATGTACTTGTCACCAAAGCGGTATTTCAATAGGTCGTTACTATGTTGATGCAGCCCAAATACCAGCACACCCAAACTAACGACCAAGCGACGTTGCAGGAGTTAGAAAAATTGGTGCTGCAACAAAACATCAAGTTGATTAACGGACTGCTGTATCAATATCGCTACGCAGTTGATGAAGGAACGTTTGAGGATTTACGGCAAACGGCCATGATGACTTTGGTCATCGAGCTTAGGAAGTTTGACCATGTTGCTAATGATGATTTTCGACGGGCGGTAGCGGTACGAATTCGAGGCGAATTAGTCGATGAACTCAGACGTCGCGACTATATGGAGCGAGATAAACGCCAATTGGTGAATCGAATCAAGCTCGCTGAAAGACAATTAGTACAGCAGTTGGCAAGACAGCCCACAACTAATGAGATTTGTCATTACTTAGGCATTGAAAGTAATGATTATCAACAAGCGATGACGTTAGTGGATGTGTTTGATGATATTGAGCTGGAAACGGTGGTGACAGCCGTTCCGGAGACAGACAGAGAAGTGCTTTTTAATGAGGTGAAACAAGTGTTGAATACGCTCCCTGAGATGGAGCAGCGCATTCTTTACTTGGTTTACGTGAAAAGTTTAAGCACCAAAGAGACGGCACTGGTCCTCGATATCAACGAAATCAAAGTGCATCGATTAAAACACCGAGGTTTAGACATTCTCAAGAGTAGAATGAAGGAGAGTGATGTATGCAAAAACTAATCGGTATTGTTATCGTGCTGAGCGTTATTTTTGGCGGCTTCATTTTTCTTGGTGGGAAGTTTGAATTTATTTTCAAGCTGTCGGAAATCATAATCATTTTTGGGGCGGCATTTGCCAGTCTATTAATGTCTACTACGTCTGCAACGATGAAATTGATGGCTCAGCAAGTTGGCATCGCTTTTCGTTCTACGCCTTATAACAAGGACTATTATCAACAGTTACTATCGTTAATGTTTGAGCTAATCAATACTGCACGAGTTCAGAATATCAAAGCGTTAGATATTCATGTTGAGAATCCTGATTCAAGTAAAATTTTCAGTAAGTATCCAAAGATCACGAGTGACGCTCTTACGACTCAATTCATTATTGATTCATTTCGACAAGTGATCACTGGTAAACAATCGCAACATGTATTGGAAGCATTTCTAGAAGAAGAGATCGAGCATCTCGAGGATGAATATACCAAGCCTTCCGAGAAACTACACGCTACTGCTGAGGCTATGCCGGGGCTTGGTATTTTAGCTGCAGTAATGGGGATTATTCTGACGATGCAAGGCCTTGACGGTGAGATCAGCGAGATTGGTCAGAATATCGCTGGCGCTCTGGTGGGAACATTTACTGGGGTTTTTGGTTGTTATTGTGTACTTGGGCCAATGTCTAGCAGTATCAAAGATGTTTCTGAGAATCAGTTAGCGCCACTACTGTGTGTGAAATCAATCCTGTCTGCTTACGCTCAAGGTCAATCGGCGCACATGTGTGCTAATGCTGGACGCAAAAACATCGAAACTCGTTATAAGCCGTCATTTGTTGAGCTAGAAAAAGCAGTCGAAGTGCTCAGACAGCAGCCTTCATAGGGCTAAGGAGCGAATGATGGAACAGCCAAATGTCATCATCAATAAAAAAGGGCGCCGTAAGCGCGGCGAGCTGCAACACGGCGGATGGAAAGTTGCCATGGCAGATTTGATGATTTCGCTAATGTGTCTTTTCCTCGTGTTGTGGATACTGCAAGTCGTCGATGTGGATGACCAGAAGAAATTGTTGAATTACTTTGCCTATGGCAATGATCCCATCATGCACTTAGGAACGAACGAAAGTGGCGGCAACTCAATTAACCCACTGCCATTACCTCATGTAGCAACCTCTCATTACGACGCGGAGCTGCATCGCATTAATGACACTTCTGTACTTGAGGGTGAGTTTAATAGCCAACAAGAACTGGAAGTTTTGGCGCAGCGAGTCAAACAAGAGTTATCCGGAATTGATGCCCTAGGTAGCGTCAGTGTGTTCGTAACACCTCAAGGCGTGAAACTAGTCATCGCAGACTCTGATAAAGGCCCGATGTTTTTCCGAGGAGGGGCCAAGGTAACGCCTTTCTATCAAGACTTATTGCTGAACCTAGCCGGATTACTAGAAAAAATCGAAAACAAAATGATTATCACCGGACACACGGATGCAAGTCGTTATAAAGGAAGTCGAATGACTAACTGGGAGCTTTCAAGCAATCGTGCTAATAGCGCTCGGTACTATTTGGATAAGGGCGGTCTTCAAGAGCGTCATATTTTTCAAGTAACGGGGATGAGTGATACGGCACCAATTGACTTTAATAACGCCAAATCCGGTATTAATCGCCGTATCGAGTTGTACATTTTAACCGCTGAAACTTTGGCGCAACTGAATAAGGTTTACAAAGCCTTTGCTCTAGAACAAGCGACCAGACCTTCGCCATTGGCAGAAAAAGAACTCGACACAGTTTTACGAGAATCGCACCGTAAAGCGCTGCAAAAAGCAGATTATAATCAGCCAGTTACATCATTTGAAGTGATGAGCCGTTATGACTGAACTCATTCACTCTGTGCTGAACATGCGAAAGTGCTTAGCTTGGTTAGTGGTTATAGATTATGTATTAATTGGTTTTTACGTCTATTTGGCAACGAGCTTAGTATATTTTGATGTTTTTCTTATTGGAGTTTTGATCGCACTGTACAATATCCTATTGGTGACCGTTGTCATCAATCAGCCGCCAGGCTTTATTTCACTGGATAGAGACAAGCACCTTGTTATCCCAATCTGCTTTGCAACTTTTCTTGGTTGCACTATCGTTGTTTTGACCGTTTTCTGGTAATTTTTTGGCTCTATTTCAAAGATTTTTGCGAACAGCGTTGCAAAAATAACCATTTAGGCCTAAGTTGTAATGGTAGTGTAACAAAAAGGAGAGTTTGCCTATGCATCAAGAAATGATTCAACCTTCCAACCTCGGCGTTATTAGTCGCACTTGCCTGTTCTCTCTCGGTACAGTGGTAGCCATTCTGGCTATGCTCTAATAACTTAGACTTCTTAGGGGACAGCCCAAACTCAGACGCTTTGTTTAGTAGATGGGTGTTCCTCTAGGCAACGTAAATCGTTTTTTCTCCCCGTTATAAAGCTCTCTTTTTTCTAATATCCTTACTTTTCGTTAATACCCACACTTTTCGTTTGTTTTCTATCCACCGCGACTCGCTATACTCTAAGTAATTGTTATTAAGACTTGTATAGAGCCGCCTATGTTTTCGCTGGATTCACTATCCTTTTCTCATCGTTTTTTAGCTCTGCCGAATAGCTTTTATACCCAAGTTGAACCGACGCCTCTCAACAATCCTCGTTGGGTTGCATGGAATCAAGAACTGGCAGGTGAACTGGGATTTCCAGAGATGGTTGAAGGCGAACAAGCCTTGCTTGATGTTCTTTCGGGCAGTGTATCGAGTGAGCACATCAAGCCACTCGCAATGAAATACGCGGGTCACCAGTTTGGTATTTATAACCCTGATTTAGGTGACGGTCGTGGTTTGTTGCTGGGTGAAGTCGCAGGAAAGTCAGGGCAGACTTTCGATCTTCACCTCAAGGGTGCGGGTCAAACACCGTATTCGCGAATGGGAGATGGTCGGGCGGTTCTACGCTCGACAATTCGAGAGTATTTGTGCAGCGAAGCCATGGCAGGGTTAGGTATTCCTACCACTAGAGCATTGGCAATGATGGTAAGCGATACGCCTGTGTATCGAGAGCAAGTGGAGCAGGGAGCATTATTGGTTCGTGCTGCCGACACACATATTCGCTTTGGTCATTTTGAACATTTCTTTTATACCGGTCAGCATGAGCAGCTTCGTCTACTAGCGGATAAAGTAATTGAGTGGCATTTCCCTGATTGTTTGGACGCTGACAAGCCCTATGTTGCGTTCTTCGCTGAAGTTGTTCGATTAACTGCAGAAATGATTGCTCACTGGCAAGCCAAAGGGTTTGCTCATGGGGTGATGAACACAGATAACATGTCGATATTGGGTCAGACATTTGACTATGGCC
The DNA here is from genome assembly GCF_013364395.1 of Vibrio mediterranei. Lineage (NCBI taxonomy): Bacteria > Pseudomonadati > Pseudomonadota > Gammaproteobacteria > Vibrionales > Vibrionaceae > Vibrio > Vibrio mediterranei. Next base: position 783,304 of record NZ_JABXGK010000001.1, read on the forward strand.
CGTTTGGATTTATGGATGACTACGAACCGGGTTATATCTGTAATCATTCCGACTACCAAGGTCGTTATGCGTTCGACAATCAACCGTCCATAGCGATGTGGAATCTCACCGCGTTAGCTCATGCTTTGTCTCCACTTATAGATAGAAAAGACTTAGATCATGGATTGGAAACCTTTACGCCAATCTTGCAGACAGAGTACAGTTGCCAAATGCGCGACAAGTTTGGGTTGTCGACCAAGCAGAGTGAAGATGGAGATTTCTTTAATCGAAGCTTTGACCTCATGGAAAGTGAAAAAGTGGATTACACCCGATTTTTCAGGGCACTATCGAATATCGATAGTACCGGCATTGCTCCTGTTGTTGACCTGTTTATCGATCGTGCTAAAGCGCAAGCGTGGGTAGAAAGCTACCTGCTACGTTGTATGTTAGAAAATGATTCTGAAGCCGAGCGCTGCCGAAAAATGCGTTTAGCGAATCCAAAGTACATTCTCAGAAATTATTTAGCCCAACAGGCCATAGAACTTGCTGAGAAAGGCGATTTTTCACTGGTTCATCAGTTGGCGGACTTACTCAAATTCCCTTACGAGGAACAAGCAGAACATGAAGAATTTGCCAAGCTTCCACCTGAATGGGGTAAACGTATGGAAATCAGTTGCTCATCATAAAGATGAATGAATTTGTTAACCCTTTATGGCTAAAAAGTATCATCATGTCATTTTTGTGACCTTGCGCAAATTCGAGCTGCAAATTTTATAAACGAATCAATAATAAAATTTCCGCTAAAGCCTTACACTATAGGGAGTAAGTGCAGACTTAAGGAAATAAAATGCAGGCTAAGACGCACATTTTGGTTGTAGATGACGATGAAGAGATCCGTCTCTTACTCGATGAGTATTTGACGAAATCTGGCTTTCAAGTTTCTACTGCTGAAGATGGGGTAGAAATGGAGCTGTTTATTAAGGCTAAAGGCTACCCGGATCTTATTCTGCTCGACGTCATGCTACCGGGAGACGATGGTTTTACTCTTTGTCAGCGTGTACGACGAGACTCGCAAGTACCCATTATTATGCTAACCGCAGTATCTGACGAAACCGATCAAATTATTGGTTTAGAAATCGGTGCTGACGATTACATTGCGAAACCATTTAGTCCGCGTCAATTGATGGCTCGAATTAAAGCACTGTTGCGCCGGACCCATCTCAATGGCGATAAGGCAGAAGAAACGCCACCAAGAACGATCGATTTTGGCGACTGGCATTTGGATACCATTGCTCATCGTATGACCAATAAGGTGAATGGCCGTACGCATGATTTATCCGGTAGTGACTTTGCGTTGCTAATGCTGTTTCTGTCTCGCCCGAATGAAATTCTTGATCGAGATACTATTTCGTTTGCGACTCGTGGCCGTGAAGCCCTTCCTTACGAACGTGGCATTGACGTTCAGTTAAGCCGAATTCGAAATCGATTAGGTACTAGTAAAAACTTCCCTCACTATATTAAAACCATGCGTGGTAATGGGTATATTCTGTCTGTTCCAGTGGAATATGGCCAATAACACATGTCTAGAACTCATTGGCTAAAGCGTTTTAGCCCTAACTCTTTAGTCGCGAGAACACTGCTGCTGACTTTGTTGGCAGTCGTGTGCTCTCAAGGTGTACTCACGGCAATTTGGTACCAAAAAACTAAGCAAGATGAGCTATCAGGTATTCGTGATACCTCTGCTAGTATGGCGACAATGTTCGCTTCAACGGTGACCTTTTTCCAAAAACTCCCTATTAAATATCGCCATATTGTTCTCGACCAGATACGTAATATGGGTGGTACTCGTTTCTTCGTTTCATTCAATAAAGAAGAACTCATCGTTGACCCCATTCCAGACACCCCACTTAAACTGGCGTCTATGGATTCGGTGACCAAAGTGCTGGAAGAGAAGCTACCGACCATAGAAGCTGTAAAGGTGAACTTCTCGAAAGCAGAGAACTTACGACTGCTTAAAAACGATATTTTTATTAAGGACCTGCCTAAATCTTGGGCTCACCATACGTTAACGCTAGGTCCACTAGACCCACCAATTCTGGTGGTGCAATTGAAGCTTAATCAAGATGAGTGGATCTATATCGCGGCTTTATTGCCTTCACCATATATTCAGCTCGAAGATACCATGCTGACTCAAGATCAAATGGTGTTCTTATTTACTTCTACAACCTTGTTGCTGATCCTGACTTTCCTTTTGGTTCGTGCTCAAGTTAAGCCTTTGAGAAGGTTGGCGAAAGCTGCGAATGAAATGAGTATGGACATCGATCAGCCACCATTAAGAGAAGCTGGTGCTTCTGAACTCGTGACAGCAACACGTGCGTTCAACCGTATGCAGACACGTATTCGCCAGTATGTATCTGACCGTGAACACCTGTTTTCTTCTATCTCTCACGATTTGAAAACGCCTATTACACGTTTGAGGTTGAGAGCAGAACTTCTAGATGATGATGTCAGGCGAGACAAGTTTAACCAAGATCTGGATGACCTTGAAATGATGGTGAAAGGCGCGCTGCAGTGTGTACGTGATACCGATTTACATGAAAACAATGCCTACATTGACCTCAATGAGATGATTCGCAGTGTTTCAGAGACACATAACCAAGTGCATACGCTGGTTAGTTTCACCGCGCTTCCGATGGAGCCAGTAGTTGTTAAGCCACTAGCCATTAAACGAGTGCTGACTAACCTAATCGATAATGCGGTTAAATATGGCAATCGAGCATTTGTCAGCATTGAAGAGAATCCCAAATGGATCATCATTACCATTTTAGATAAAGGTCCTGGCATACCGGAGTCTCGCATCGAAGAAGTGTTCGAGCCATATGTTCGCATTGCAACGGATAAAGAGGGGCATGGTTTAGGCTTGGGGATCTGTCGCAGTATATTGCACGGCCTTGGCGGCGATTTGATCATTCGTAACGCAGATTTCGGTGGGCTAGAAGTACAAGTGTTTATTCCGCCCAACCTAGAGGCCTAGGCAGGCTAGCTATTGAATTAACCTCAGACAGAGCGTTAAAGTCACTGATTCCAATAACTCGATATCACTTTAGTGATATCGATGCACAGATAACGGCAATGAATATGCGTAAATCACTACTAGCGTTACTGCTTACTTCCACAATCTTTCCTACTTTTCTGCAAGCGAGTGAAGTTGAGGTGTTGCACTGGTGGACATCTGGCGGTGAAGCTAAATCGGTTCAAATCCTAAAACAGAAATTGGAGCAGCGAGGTTACACCTGGAAGGACTTTGCCATTGCTGGTGGCGGTGGTGAAAGCGCTATGACAGTGCTGAAAACCCGAGCGGTCTCGGGTAATCCTCCGTCAGCTGCCCAGATCAAAGGTGAGGATATTCAAGAGTGGGGAGGTTTAGGTTTTCTGACCAATCTTGATGATGTTGCCAAAGCTGATGGGTGGGATGAAGTATTGCCACCTGTCGTAGCGGCAGGCATGAAGTACGATGGCAAATATGTTGCTGTTCCAGTCAATATCCACCGAGTTAACTGGCTCTGGGTCAATCCACAAGTATTAGAAAAATCGGGAGTGGATTCGGTTCCAGAAACTTTAGAACAATTCTTTGCTGCTGCGGAAAAAATCAAAGCTGCGGGCTTCACACCTCTTGCTAATGGCTCAGGCCCTTGGCAAGACACAACACTGTTTGAAACCATTGCCCTTGCGGTACTAGGACCTGAAGATTTTAGACAAGCGTTTGTTAATCTAGATATGGACACTTTGTCGAGCGACAAAATGGCGAAGGTATTTGAGACGTTCGGCCGAATGCGCGAATACATGGATGAGGACGTCCAAGGTCGAGAGTGGAACGTGGCAACCAACCGAGTTCTTAATGGTCAGGCTGCTATGCAGATCATGGGAGACTGGGCCAAGGGTGAATTTACCGCCGCAGGAAAAATTCCGGGTAAAGATTACCTATGCGTTCCCGCGCCGGGTACTAAAGGGCAGTTTATCCAGAATGTTGATAGTTTCGCCTTCTTTGATATCAAAGACGAAGCCGAAGTGAACGCCCAGAAAGCACTCGCCAGAACCATCATGGATAAGCAGTTCCAAGAAGTGTTCAACTTAAACAAAGGATCTTTCCCGGTTCGAACCGATATGGATATGCACGGTTTTGACAAGTGCGCTCTGGATTCTAGAAAAACATTTGAGCAAAGCATTGAAAATGGTGGTTTAGTACCAAGTATGTCGCAAAATATGGCGACAACGAGTTATGTACTGGGCGCGATTACGGATGTAGTTTCCAACTTTTTTAACGATCCAGAAGCTGATCCGAAGAAAGCTGCTCACAAATTAGCGAAAGCGGTTAAAGCGGCTATCTAGTAACTGCTTTTCCCGTTAGAAAAGCGGAAGTTACCATGGGTAGAAATGGGCTTGTTTCTACCCTTTTTCATTTTATAAATGTGTCACTTTCCACCCATTTCAAAGGCTGGTTCTACACTTGAAAATAGAAATCTTTTATAACTCGTTGTAATTATAGCTTTTTTTTGATTGGCATCGTTATTGCTCTAACAAGATTATCAGTACCCATTGAAGGGACTGCATTAATCCAAAGGAGAATAATAATGTTAAAGCCTCTATCCCTACTGTCTGTTTCTGCTATTGCTCTAGCAAGTTTTAATGCCTCTGCGGCGTGTGATCCAGGTGAGATTGTGATTAAGTTTAGTCACGTAACCAACACCGACAAACACCCTAAAGGTATTGCCGCGTCATTGTTAGAAGAGCGTGTAAATACAGAAATGAATGGTAAAGCGTGTATGCAGGTGTTTCCTAACTCTACTCTTTACGATGACAATAAAGTTCTCGAAGCCCTTTTAAACGGCGATGTTCAACTTGCCGCTCCTTCACTTTCTAAATTCGAGAAATTCACCAAGAAGTACCGCATCTTCGACCTACCTTTCCTATTTGAAAACGTAGAAGCCGTTGATCGTTTCCAAAACTCAGAGTCGGGTGAAAAACTGAAGAATGCGATGAATCGTCGTGGTCTGCAAGGTCTGGCATTTTGGCATAACGGCATGAAACAAATGTCGGCGAATAAGCCACTTCTTGTTCCTGGTGATGCGAAAGACCTGAAATTCCGTGTTCAAGCTTCTGACGTGTTAGTTGCTCAGTTTGAACAGTTAGGTGCAAACCCTCAGAAAATGTCATTCAAAGAAGTGTATGGCGGCCTGCAAACGAAGGTTATCGATGGTCAAGAAAACACGTGGTCAAATATCTACGGCAAGAAGTTCTTTGAAGTTCAAGACGGTGTGACAGAAACCAACCACGGTATTCTTGACTATCTTGTAGTGACTTCAAAGGAGTTCTGGGATGGTATGCCGGATGATACTCGTGAGCAGTTCGCACAGATCCTAAAAGAAGTGACTGAGACTCGTAACTCAGAGTCGAGCAAAGTGAACCTAGCCAATAAAAACAATATTGTTGAAGCGGGTGGTGTCGTGCGTACTTTGACACCAGAGCAACGTCAACAGTGGGTTCAAGCTCTGCAACCTGTTTGGAAAAAGTTTGAGAAAGACATTGGTGCGGACTTGATCGAAGCCGCTCAAGCATCAAACCAACAATAACCTCGAAATTCATTGTTAAGGGCCCTACGGGAAGTGGGGCCTAACCCTCTGTCCCTACTATTACAAAAGCGATGTATCACATGGAACAGTCTCTTATTTCTCGTATTGGTAAAGTGACCGATGCTTTTGAAGAAACGCTGATTGCTTTCTTCCTTGGCGCGATGACTTTGCTCACTTTTGCTAACGTTATTTCTCGTTATGTATTTAACGATAATATCCTTTGGGCTCTTGAACTTACCGTATTTATGTTTGCCTGGATGGTCCTTGTCGGCGCGTCCTATGGTGTTAAAAAGCACTTTCATATCGGTGTGGATGTTGTCATCAACATGGTATCGGAGGATAAACGCAAACGGTTTGCCATTGCCTCGGTATTAGCTTGTTTGGTGTTCTCTATCTTATTGCTAATCGGTTCGTGGAACTACTGGTACCCCTTTGCCACCGAGCGAGCTTGGTATGAAACCGACGATATTCCTATGCCTGAGGTTTTACAGTTTTTAGCAGACTGGCTAAATGAAGGTGAACGTTACGAAAAACTGCCGCGCTTTATTCCTTATATGGCACTGCCAATAGGTATGGCATTACTGACCTTTAGATTTGCTCAAGCCGCTTACCAGATAATGACGGGTAAGTTGGACCGACTGATCGCAGGTCATGAAGCTGAAGAAGATCTAGAAGCGTTAAAAGCGGAAATGCAGGACAACGCGTTTGACAGTGTTAAAGACAAGGATAAATAAGCATGGATATTCTATTACTCTTCTTAATGGTGGTAGGCTTCATGCTAATTGGCGTGCCTATTGCCGTATCACTGGGTTTGTCCAGTATCTTGTTCCTACTAATGCACTCGGACGCATCGTTAGCATCTGTAGCGCAAACCTTGTTTAACGCCTTTGCAGGCCACTACACGTTACTTGCAATTCCATTCTTTATTCTGGCATCGAGCTTTATGTCGACGGGTGGTGTAGCAAAGCGCATCATTCGTTTTGCGATTGCTATGGTCGGTTGGTTCCGCGGTGGCCTTGCCATGGCATCAGTGGTGGCGTGTATGATGTTCGCAGCGTTATCGGGTTCATCGCCTGCAACAGTGGTAGCGATTGGTAGTATTGTTATCGCGGGTATGATCAAAAATGGCTATACCAAAGAGTTTGCAGCAGGGGTCATTTGTAATGCTGGTACTTTAGGGATTTTAATCCCGCCATCCATTGTAATGGTGGTCTACGCTGCGGCAACGGACGTTTCTGTAGGCCGTATGTTCCTTGGTGGCGTTATCCCAGGCTTGCTTGCGGGCTTGATGCTAATGATCGCCATTTATATCGCTGCAAAAGTAAAAGGATTGCCAAAGCAACCATTTGTAGGTTGGAAGGAAGTTTTCGATTCCGCTCGTGAAGCGAGTTGGGGTTTGCTGTTAGTAGTGATTATTCTTGGCGGAATCTACGGTGGTGTATTTACACCAACAGAGGCCGCAGCGGTCGCAGCAGTGTATTCATTTTTGATTGCTAACTTTATCTACAAAGATATGGGGCCGTTTGCTGATAAGGAAAATACCAAGCCAGCGATAGTTAAAGTGTTCCAAGCTTTTGTGCATAAAGATACCAAGCATACTCTGTTTGAAGCAGGAAAACTGACTATCATGCTTCTGTTTATTATTGCTAACGCTCTGATCCTTAAGCATGTATTAACAGAAGAACGTATTCCTCAAATGATCACCGAATCAATGCTTTCGGCAGGCCTTGGTCCAATTACCTTCCTGATTGTGGTGAATGTCCTACTGCTTATTGGTGGTCAGTTTATGGAGCCATCTGGCTTGTTGATCATCGTGGCGCCGTTAGTTTTCCCTATCGCCATTGCACTGGGTATCGACCCGATTCACCTTGGCATTATGATGGTCGTGAACATGGAAATAGGGATGATAACTCCGCCAGTTGGACTCAACCTGTTTGTCACCGCAGGGGTGGCGAAAATGTCGATGATGGGTGTGGTGAAAGCAGCACTGCCTTGGGTGGCGGTTATGTTCCTATTCTTGATAATTGTTACTTACGTACCTTGGGTTTCCACTTGGCTTCCGACCACATTAATGGGGCCAGAGATCATTACTAAGTAACCATTTATTAATAACAAAAAAAGAGGAGGTCGTTAGACCTCCTCATCTATATGCTTGATATTCTGTGTTCTTGGATCCGGCTGAGAGCGTCTTTCATAAAAAACACGTCTACTCTGTTTTTTTCTTCTGTCTACAGTCTCGCTGGTGCGATGCTCAACGTAAAAAATACCATCGATTTCTACCGTATCAGAAATAAAGGGAACCTTTGTTTTTTCGCCCATAATCGTCTCCCTACGTGTTCTTATACCCAATTGTTATGCAACATCCTGTCTATATAATTTAAGTATAGGAGACTTGGCTCACACTTCTACAGTATTTTAGTAGGAGCTTTTGTAGGATTCCTTAATGAGCTGATATTTCTGCATTTTATCGTACAAAGTTTTTCTAGGAACGTTGAGCTTTTCCATTGTCGCCTTGATGCTACCATTGGTTTCGATAAGGGCATGCTCAATGACATTTTTTTCGAATAACCCCACTTGTTCGGCGAGAGACTGTCCTTCGCTACTTTCTTCTTGATTAGGCGTGCCTGCTTGAATTTTACCCAGTAGGACAAAACGCTCAGCACAGTTTCTTAGCTCTCTCACATTGCCGGGCCAATCATGGCCAATAAGTTGGCTAAGTTCGTGAGGAGTTAATGCATTAGCGGTTTTTCCATAGCGGGATGCAGCGACAAGCTGAAAGTGGTGGAACAGTGAAGCGATATCGTCTTTCCGCTCTCTTAGAGGAGGTAAATCTAAAGTCACGATATTTAGGCGGTAATAAAGATCTTGGCGAAAAGTACCTTGCATCGAAGCTTGGTTTAGATCGGTTTTTGTGGCGGCGATAACGCGAATATTTAGGGGAATGAGAGCATTAGAACCGACTCGCTCAATGGCTCTTTCCTGCAATACTCGCAGCAGTCTTATTTGCGCTTGCATTGGCATCGATTCTATTTCGTCCAAAAATAAGGTTCCGCCTTCTGCGTGTTCAAACTTACCAATACGTTTGCTCTCTGCGCCGGTAAACGCTCCTTTCTCATGGCCGTATAGCTCGCTTTCAATCAAATTCTCTGGAACCGCGCCACAGTTTACTGCGACGAAATTACCGTCTTTCCGTGAGCTTTGTTCATGTAAAGAACGTGCAACCAACTCTTTGCCTGTGCCCGTTTCTCCAAACAGCAAAATATCGGCATCGGTATCGGCAACCACAGAGATAGTAGAGCGGAGTTCTTGAATCACATTGGTGTCACCGATAATCCTCGGTCCAAGTGTTTGGCTTGCTTTTAGTGAGCGCTTAAGGCTTTCATTCTCAAGGGTAAGTTGTCGCTTCTCAATCGCTCGTTGTGTTATCTCGATGAGACGTTCAGCAGAAAAGGGTTTCTCGATAAAATCGTAAGCACCATCTTGAATGGCTTGAACCGCCATCGAAATATCGCCATGCCCAGTAATCAGGATGACGGGAATACCTTGGTGGTGGCGGGTGACAGTGTTGAGTAAATCCAGACCTGATAACCCAGGTAGACGAATATCGGAAATAATGGCAAGCGGAAGGTCATTTTGTTTTAGACACAACATGGCATCTTCAACAGACGCGAAGAATCGCGCCTCAATATCGGCGAGTTCGAAGCTTTGTTCCAACGCGGCTCTTATATCAGCTTCATCATCGATAAAAAACACTTGGCTCATAATTTAGTCCTTGTCCGCATGGGTGAAAATAGGCAATTCAACCGAGAAACGAGCGCCCCCAAGAGGAGATCGAGCGACACGAATCTTGCCGTTTAGGTTTTGAATAATTTGTTGGGAAATGGAAAGCCCTAACCCAAGGCCATTCTCTTTGGTGGTATAGAAGGGCTCAAACAGCTCTGCAATCGAGTTGCCATCCAAGCCCGGTCCAGAATCATCGATATGAATCGTCACTTTGGTTTGACCCTGTTCTATGGTCAACTCTAGTCGTTTTTGTTCACTATCATGCATGGCTTGCATTGCGTTAGTCAGCAAATTGATGAGGACCTGTTCAACCTGAATGGGATTGATTTGTACTAAGGTATCTTGCTGACCAATTTTACAATCGAGCGTGACTCGATGACTCTTAAGTTGTGGTTGAATTAACTCTATGGTTGAAAATATCACCGGAGCAAGCTTGATACGACTTAACTCATTGGCATCACTGCGCTTGGCGAAAGATTTAAGTTGCTGGCTGATTTTTGCCATTCGTTCAGTCAAAGCGACGATACGCTGTAAATTATCTTTTGCTCGGTCAACTTTGTTTTTGTCGATAAAACGTTGCCCGTTTTCAGCAAAGCTGCGAATGGCTGCAAGAGGGTTATTTAGCTCGTGACTAATACTGGCAGACATTTGACCTAGCACTGCCAATTTAGCGGCTTGAATGAGTTCATCATGAGCTTGTCGCAAGGCTTTCTCAGTTTTGACCCTTTCATCAATTTCTACATGCAGTTCGGCGGTGCGTTCCATCACCAAAAACTCAAGCTTTTGTTTCGCCTCAGTTTGCACCTGTTCGATCTGTCGGTGGCGATAGCGGCGGTTCTCAATCAGAGCGACGACTAGGTAAAGCGTAATAAAAACCAGTGCTAGCACGCTAATAAAGCCGAAAAGCTCAATATAGAGCGTCGAGAGAGGAGTTAATACCCTTAAAATAAGGTTTGGAATACCGGATTCACGCTGGGTAACCAAGTAGTGTTTGGTGAATATATTACCCTCAGGATTAGCAAGTTGGGCGGATTTTGCCGTCAGGTCACCGATGAATCCCAAACTGTGAATGTCGGTTTCTAAGTATTGTCTTGAATTACGGATACGTTGCAGTGTTTGCGAGTTCAGTGTTGAAAGACTGTTAAACAGCCAATTAGGGTTGCTAGACATGAACACGACGTGATTATTGTCGGTGGCAACATAGGTGCTAGTTTCACTTTGCCAGTTGCGTTCAATGGAAGACAGATCCATTTTGACCACCACCACACCAATGTTCTCTGCAGCATAAGTTACAGGAAAAGAGTAATAATAACCGCGTTGCCCAGATGTCGAGCCCAGCGCAAAATAAGTACTTCGTCCACCGTTAATGGCTTCTTGGAAATAAGGTCGAAATGCAAAGTTTTTGCCGATAAATGAACGTTCTAATGCCCAGTTACTTGAGGCAATGGTGTTGCCGTAACGGTCGATGAGATAAGTATCGGAAGCCAAAATAATCCGGTTGGCTTGCTCTAAGTAACGATTAGTCACTTCAATTTGAGCAGTGTTGTTTGGGGACAATAATGCGTCTACTAGTTCTTTATCTTGCGATAGGAGTTGTGGGATATGTCGATACTTGTCCAGTTTACTGTCGATGGTTTCTACGAATCGGTTCAGCCAATTGTTATGCTGTTCTTCAAGAGCAGCGTAGCTTTGCTGCCAGTACCATTGACCGCCTACAGTCGAAATTAAGAGAAATAGGGCAACAAAGCCTAGCAAAATCCGTTTCAATCGCATCGTCGAACCCCAACGTTAAACCCCAACGATTCCGTATGTCGTTTGAAAGCATAGGTTAACGAATTTGAGGGTTTTGTGGCAAAAAAGTTATAAGAACTGAGAGGTTAACGCGTTGCAAAACAGGAGCAAGATCTCTTTTTTCGCCATTCACCAAAAAAAGCCCTTCACTCTCTTGAAAAAGCCGATATTGTCCCCATTTCAAGTTGGAATCGGTTGAAAACGTCATTGTTGAACGTTTTCTTGGAGTAATTAGAGACAAAACCACCGATTGACCCGACTTCGACTCGACAGGGTAGGCGGAGATCGCTAGAATGTCGCGTCTGAAATTTTGTCCTGAGACTAATCAGAGATGCCTTTGAGGCTGTCTATTCAGCCCGATGAAGACGTCACTCATTAGTCCGATAGCCAAAATAACATGCTAATTAAAGCATGATTTACTGGTTATCGATGCTCACTTTAAAGAAGTACCTATTGGTACTAACAAGGATGAAGCGGAAATATCCTCGTGATATGGATGCTCATACGCTCAGCCAACACTGAGCCAAACTGAGGTTTATACAATGCAAGTTACTGTTGAAACTCTAGAGGGCCTAGAGCGCCGTCTAAACATTACTGTTCCTGCTGCTAACATCGAAGACGCAGTGACAGCTGAACTACGCAACATCGCGAAAAACCGTCGTTTCGATGGTTTCCGTAAAGGTAAAGTACCGATGAAGATGGTTGCGCAAATGTACGGCAAAGCAGTACGTCAAGACGTGATGGGTGAAGTTATGCAACGTCACTTCATCGAAGCAATCGTTTCTGAAAAAATCAACCCAGCTGGTGCGCCTACTTTCGCTCCTGTTGAAAACGAAGCTGGTAAAGATCTTGTTTTCACTGCGACTTTCGAAGTTTACCCAGAAGTAGAACTTAAGGGTCTAGAAAACATCGTTGTTGAAAAGCCTGCAACTGAAGTAAATGACGCTGACGTTGAAGAAATGATCGACACTCTACGTAAGCAGCAAGCAACTTGGACTGATGTTGAAGAAGCGGCTGAAGACGGTAAGCGTGTAACTATCGATTTCACGGGTTCAATCGACGGTGAAGAGTTCGAAGGCGGTAAAGCTGAGAACTTCCCACTAGAAATGGGCGCTGGTCGCATGATCCCTGGTTTCGAAGACGGTATCCAAGGTAAGACTGCGGGTATGGAATTTGAAATCGACGTAAACTTCCCAGAAGATTACCACGCTGAGAACCTAAAAGGTAAAGCAGCTAAGTTCCTAATCAAAGTGAACAAAGTTGAAGCACGTGAGCTTCCAGAAGTAAACGACGAGTTCGTTTCTAAGTTCGGTGTTGCTGAAGGCGGCGTTGACGCTCTTAAAGCTGAAGTTCGTAAGAACATGGAGCGCGAGCTTAAGCAAGCAATCAAGAACCGTATCAAAGAGCAAGCTCTTGACGGTCTAGTTAAAGAGAACGACATCGACGTTCCTGCTGCACTAATCGACCAAGAAATCGGTGCTCTACGTCAGCAAGCTGCACAACGTTTCGGTGGCAACCCAGAAGCTGCACAACAGCTTCCACGTGAGCTATTCGAAGAGCAAGCTAAGCGTCGCGTAGTTGTTGGCCTACTTCTAGGTGAAGTGATCAAGTCTGAAGAGCTAGAAGCTAGCGATGAGAAAGTGAAAGAGCTTATCTCTGAAATGGCAACAGCGTACGAAGATCCATCAGAAGTAATCTCTTACTACGAGCAAAACGAGCAAATGATGAACAACATGCGCAACGTTGCACTAGAAGAGCAAGCGATCGATGCAATTCTTGCTAAAGCACAGGTTTCTGATAAAGAAGTTAGCTTCAACGAGCTAATGAACCAACAGCCTGCTGCTTAATAAGCAATATCTTGTATAGAAGGTTGACTTAGAGTCGACTTCTCTGCTAACAATGGTCCGTATGATGTTTATCATCCGGGCCATTTATTTTAGGGACATAAGAATATGAGCTACCAAGAAAAAAATGCAATGTCGCCAATTATGAACGCGCTAGTACCGATGGTGGTTGAACAAACTTCCCGTGGCGAACGCTCTTACGATATTTATTCGCGACTACTAAAAGAACGAATCATTTTCTTGACTGGTCAAGTGGAAGACAACATGGCGAACTTAATTGTTGCCCAGATGCTTTTCCTTGAATCAGAAAATCCTGACAAAGATATCTTCCTCTACATTAACTCTCCTGGTGGTAGCGTAACGGCTGGTATGTCGATTTACGATACTATGCAGTTTATTAAGCCTAATGTAAGCACGCTTTGTACTGGTCAAGCATGTTCCATGGGTGCCTTCCTACTTGCAGGTGGTGCTCCTGGTAAACGTTTTGCTCTGCCTAACTCTCGCGTGATGATTCACCAACCACTAGGCGGTTTCCAAGGTCAAGCTTCAGATATTCAGATTCATGCACAAGAAATTCTGACTATCAAACAGAAGCTGAACAATCTTTTGGCAGAACACTCAGGTCAGCCACTCGACGTTATCGAAAAAGATACTGACCGTGACAACTTTATGTCAGCTGCTCAGGCCGCTGAATACGGTATTATTGACGAAGTTTTAACCCATCGCGGTTAATCGACAATCGTTTGAGTAACAATTGACCAAATTGAAGCCTGTGAAAATCAAATTGGCGGGCGCAATTTGGTCTAAATTGATATACACTCAAAACATAGAAAGTAAAGGCTAAGAGGTTAGCGAATGACAGATAAAAGCAAAGAGAGTGGTAGCGGTAAACTGCTGTATTGCTCTTTCTGTGGTAAAAGTCAGCACGAAGTTCGCAAGCTAATCGCAGGTCCGTCTGTTTACATTTGCGATGAGTGTGTTGATTTATGCAACGACATCATCCGTGAAGAAATCAAAGATGTGCTGCCGAAGAAGGAATCTGAAGCGTTACCAACGCCAAGAGACATTCGCGCACACCTCGATGATTATGTAATCGGTCAAGACTACGCGAAGAAAGTTCTCTCAGTCGCTGTTTACAACCACTATAAGCGCTTGCGCAATGGTGATACAACGGCAGACGGTGTTGAACTCGGTAAGAGTAATATCCTTCTTATCGGTCCGACGGGTAGTGGTAAAACACTGCTTGCTGAGACGCTTGCACGTTTCCTTGATGTGCCATTCACAATGGCCGACGCAACAACATTGACCGAAGCCGGTTATGTTGGTGAAGACGTTGAAAACATCATCCAAAAACTACTTCAGAAGTGCGACTACGATGTAGCAAAAGCCGAGCGCGGTATTGTCTATATCGACGAGATTGACAAAATTTCACGTAAAGCTGAGAACCCATCTATCACACGAGATGTGTCGGGAGAAGGGGTTCAGCAGGCACTACTAAAACTGGTTGAAGGTACAATTGCATCGGTTCCACCTCAAGGTGGTCGTAAGCACCCACAACAAGAATTTTTGCAGGTAGATACCTCTAAGATTCTGTTTATTTGTGGTGGTGCATTCGCAGGTCTCGATAAAGTGATCGACCAACGTGTTGCAACTGGCACTGGTATTGGTTTCGGCGCAGAAGTTCGTTCAAAAGACGAAACTAAGACTGTCGGCGAGCTATTTACCCAAGTTGAGCCAGAAGATCTAGTTAAGTACGGTCTAATTCCAGAGTTCATTGGTCGTCTACCTGTGACAACGACTCTAACCGAGCTTGATGAAGATGCACTGATTCAAATCTTGAATGAGCCGAAGAACGCACTGACCAAACAGTATGGTGCGCTATTCGACCTTGAAGGTGTTGAGTTGGAGTTCCGCGAAGATGCACTGCGTGCGATTGCTAAGAAAGCAATGGAGCGTAAAACAGGTGCTCGTGGTCTACGTTCAATCCTTGAAGGTGTGCTGCTAGAAACGATGTACGAATTACCATCGGCTACTGACGTAAGCAAAGTGGTTATTGATGAAAGTGTGATAAATGGTGAGTCAGAACCGCTACTTATCTACACAAACAACGATAATCAAGTTGCCAGCGCCGAGTAATTTGCGAAGCTGAGATAAAAAGGAGGTATTTGATACCTCCTTTTTTTATTTCTTTATTGAATCCAACGAATACGCCCCCATATACTGAAAATAATACTAAGCGGAAGAGAGAATAATATGAACTTGGAACGTTCCGAGCGTATAGAAATCCCGGTATTGCCTCTGCGCGACGTGGTTGTTTATCCACACATGGTGATTCCTTTGTTTGTTGGCCGCGAAAAGTCCATTAGTTGCTTAGAAGCGGCGATGGATAATGACAAACAAGTACTCCTTGTGGCTCAGAAAGAAGCAGATACTGAAGAGCCAAAAATCGACGATCTATTCACAACAGGCACAGTTGCAACCATTTTGCAGCTTCTCAAGCTACCGGATGGCACAGTAAAAGTGCTGGTTGAAGGTCAGCAGCGTGCCAAAATTAACAATTACCGCGATGAAGAATTTTTCGTAGCGGATGCTGAATACCTGATCACGCCAGAACTCGATGAGCGTGAGGAAGAGGTCATTGTACGTAGTGCAATCGACCAGTTTGAGGGTTTCATCAAACTGAACAAGAAGATTCCACCAGAAGTACTAACGTCTCTCGGTGGCATCGATGAAGCAGCGCGTCTTGCTGATACTATCGCTGCTCATATGCCGCTTAAACTCGTAGATAAGCAGCAAGTGCTTGAGTTGCTTGATGTAACTGAGCGTTTAGAGTTCTTAATGGGACAAATGGAATCGGAAATCGACTTACTGCAAGTTGAGAAACGCATTCGTGGTCGCGTTAAGAAACAAATGGAAAAATCTCAGCGTGAGTACTACCTGAATGAGCAAATGAAGGCGATTCAGAAAGAACTCGGCGACTTAGATGATGCTCCTGATGAGTTCGAAACACTGAAGGCTAAGATTGAAGAATCAAAAATGCCTGCCGAAGCGAAAGAGAAGACCGAACAAGAGCTACAAAAGCTTAAGATGATGTCTCCGATGTCCGCTGAAGCAACCGTTGTTCGCAGTTACATCGACTGGATGGTAGGTGTTCCTTGGGCTAAACGCTCTAAAGTGAAAAAGAACCTAGCAAAAGCGGAAGAAGTACTGAACGAAGACCACTATGGCCTAGAGCGCGTTAAAGAGCGCATCCTTGAGTATTTGGCGGTGCAAAACCGCATTAACAAGCTAAAAGGTCCTATCTTGTGCCTTGTTGGTCCTCCTGGTGTGGGTAAAACCTCCCTCGGTCGCTCAATCGCGGCTGCAACGGGTCGTAAATATACTCGTATGGCATTGGGTGGTGTACGTGACGAAGCGGAAATCCGTGGTCACCGACGCACCTACATCGGTTCTATGCCGGGCAAGTTGATTCAGAAGATGTCGAAAGTTGGTGTTAAAAACCCACTATTTCTTCTGGATGAGATCGACAAGATGTCTTCAGATATGCGTGGTGACCCGTCATCAGCGCTGCTTGAAGTTCTAGACCCAGAGCAGAACAATGCCTTTAACGATCACTATCTAGAAGTCGATTACGACCTTTCTGACGTAATGTTTGTTGCAACGTCTAACTCAATGAACATTCCTGGGCCTTTACTTGATCGTATGGAAGTGATTCGTCTTTCTGGATATACAGAAGATGAAAAGCTGAACATTGCTAAGCGTCACCTCGTGTCTAAGCAAGTTCAACGTAATGGCTTGAAGCCGAACGAAATTGAAATTGAAGACTCTGCAATCATTGGCATCATTCGCTACTACACACGTGAAGCGGGTGTTCGTAGCCTTGAGCGTGAAATCTCAAAGATCTGCCGTAAAGCAGTTAAGAACATCTTGCTTGATCCGAAACTGAAAACGGTGACGGTAAATCAAGATAACTTGAAAGAGTACCTAGGTGTCCAACGCTTTGACTATGGTAAAGCGGACGACAGCAACCGCATTGGGCAGGTAACTGGCCTAGCGTGGACGGAAGTAGGTGGTGACCTATTGACTATCGAAACTGAAGCGATGGTCGGTAAAGGTAAGCTGACTCAAACCGGTTCATTGGGCGATGTGATGCAAGAGTCAATTCAAGCCGCGATGACGGTTGTACGTTCTCGTGCAGAGAAGCTTGGCATTAACTCAGACTTCTACGAGAAGCGTGACATTCATGTTCACGTTCCTGAAGGTGCGACGCCGAAAGATGGTCCAAGTGCGGGTATCGCAATGTGCACCGCTTTAGTTTCGAGTTTGACAGGTAACCCAGTGAAAGCTGAGGTGGCAATGACAGGTGAAATCACTCTACGTGGTGAAGTTCTACCTATCGGCGGCCTGAAAGAAAAACTACTTGCAGCGCATCGTGGCGGCATCAAAACGGTATTGATTCCTAAGGATAATGAACGTGACTTGGAAGAAATTCCTGACAACGTTATTGCGGATCTGAAGGTGATTCCGGTGCAATGGATTGATGAAGTTCTTGAAGTTGCTTTAGAGAGAGCACCGCTTGGAGCGGCATTTGAACCTGTAAAATAGTGATGTGCTCCAAATTTAGGTAAAAGAAATGCGCTGATAGGCAAAAAAAGCTTGTCAGCGTTTTTTTGTAGCACTAAGTTTAGCTATGTAACTCTGAAGCCCTTGATAGACAAGGCTTAGAGTCTTCAACTACGAGAATGGAACTAACGTTACCTTTTAAAAAATAACAATTCGGTAACAGAAAGGGGAAACACAGTGAACAAAACACAATTAGTGGAAAAAATCGCAGAGAACGCAGATCTATCTAAAGCTTCAGCTGGTCGTGCACTAGATGCTTTCATCGAAGCAGTTAGCACTACTCTAGAAGAAGGTGATCAAGTGGCTCTAGTTGGCTTCGGTACTTTCAGCGTACGTACTCGTGCAGCACGTACAGGTCGTAACCCAAAAACTGGTGAAGAGATCCAAATCTCTGAAGCTAAAGTTCCTGCATTCAAAGCAGGTAAAGCTCTTAAAGACGCTTGTAACTAATCATTTGTTACAGTTGTACGCAAACCTTGCGTCAACTGAGCAAAAATTAAGCTTTTGTAAGGCTTAATCGACAAAATAAGTCGAACTTTTTTTAAATATGCGCATCTTACTGATGCGCATTTCTTTTTCTGATATTATCCGATGCAGTAGAAGATAACCCTTCCTATCTGGAGAGTAATAAAATTATGATGGAGCGAATTCGCGAAGGCGTGAATAGCATCGCGGTTAAAATTATCTTAGGACTCATTATTCTGTCTTTTGTGTTTGCTGGTGTAGGTAGCTATATCGCAGGCGGAATTGGCAATACTGCGGCAAAAGTGGGTAATGTAGAAATCGGTCGTGGTGAGTTTGAACAAGCGTATCAAAATGAACGCAATCGCATGCAATCTCAGCTTGGTGATTACTTCTCGACTCTGCTTGGTGACCCAAGCTACGTAGCGTCTTTCCGTAAGTCAGTCCTTGATCGTATGATTAATGATGTGTTGCTTGAGCAACATGCAGAATCGCTGGGGCTACGTATTAGCGACGCTCAAATCCGTCAAATGATTCTTGAGATGCCTCAGTTCCAAAATGACGGAAAATTTGACCAAGACATTTATCAAGCAACGCTGCGCCGTGCTGGTTTCAGTGCTGACAGCTTTGCAGAGTACCTTCGCCGTGATTTGGTTCGTAACCAACTACTAACGGCATTGCAAGGTAGTGAGTTTACGCTTCCTAGCGAAATTGAGCTTCAAAGCAAGCTGCTAACCCAAACGCGTGATATCAAAACGCTGACACTATCGCTAGCTGACTTCTCTAAGAAAGCTCAAATTACTGATGAAGAGATTCAAAAGTATTATGAAGAGAACCCTGGACAGTTTACGCGTCCAGAGCAAGTTAAAGTGGCTTACATTGAGCTATCTGCTCAAGCACTTAAAGATCAAGTTAAAGTCACTGACGATGAAATTCAGAAATACTACGACGAGCATTTAGACAAATACTCCACTTCTGAGCAACGTGAAGTGAGCCATATTTTGGTTCAAGGCGATGACGAAGCGAAAGCACAAGCAATTTTGGACGAGCTAAATGCTGGTGCTGATTTCGCGACGCTAGCGAAAGAAAAGTCAGAAGACATTGGTAGCTCTGAAGAGGGCGGTTCTTTAGGTTGGATCGAACGTGATGTAATGGATCCTGCTTTTGAAGAAGCTGCATTTGCTCTTAAGAATGTGGGCGATACAACAGGTTTAGTTAAGTCTGATTTCGGGTACCACATCATTAAACTTGACGCTATCAAAGCATCTGAGTCTAAGCCTTTAGCTGAAGTGAAAGACGAAATCATCGCTGAGCTTAAAGACCAAGTAGCGGTGGATGAGTTCTATAACCTACAAAACGAACTAGAGAAGGTTGCTTTCGAATATCCTGATTCACTGGATGATGCAGCGAAAGCGGTAAATCAGAAAGTCGTGACTACTGATTTTATTTCTCAAGTTGATGCGCCAGAAATCTTGAAAACGCCAGCAGTGATGCAAGCGATTCAGTCACCAGAAGTGAAAGAAGATGGCCTTAACTCTGAAGTGATGGAAGTGGCTCCAGAGCATATTATTGTGGTTCGTGTCGATGACGTTCGTGAACAAACTGTATTGCCACTTGAAGAAGTGAAAGAGCAAGTGGAAACTCAGCTAGCGAAGGTTAAAGGTGAGCAAGCGGCTATGGAGTTGGGTGTTCAGTTAGTGAATGAGCTAAAAGAAGGCAAACAAGACGCACTTCAAGCGAACAGTCTAAGTTTTGGAGAACTGGAAGCTATCGACCGTAGCTCTCCATTAGCAGGCACTGTGTTTGCAATGACTAAGCCAGCAGAAAACGCAGCGACCTACGCTCAGACTAAAGATATGGAAGGCAACATTGTTGTTGTTGAGCTAACTAAAGTCGCTTCTGAGTACAACGAAGCATACAACGAGCAAATCGGCGCTCAAATGGAACGTGAGGCGACTCAACAAGACTTAGCTTCCGTACTTTCAATTCTGCGCAAAAATACGGACATCGAATATTTGCTTGATGCTGAATAACAGCATTAACAGATTCGATGACGCAATTCAGCTCACAGTTCTTGTGTAACTGATAAGCTAATAAAAACGGACCGCATTCGCGGTCCGTTTTGTTTTCAGTAGACAAAACTTTTCAGTTTGTTTTTTCTGGGTATCTTGAATGGCGACTTTTAGTGAGAAAAAGGAATTCAAATGAAGTATCTAAAAAACGTTTGGCTGCTACTAGTTTTGTTAGTTGCCCCAGTGAGCTTTTCCTATGCATCTGAAGCGAAGAAACTAGAGGGGATAGAGATAACAGTCAATATCAACCAAGCGGGCCCTGAGGAACTAGCGGAACTGCTCAAAGGTGTTGGCGAGGAAAAAGCAAAAGATATTGTGGAGTATCGCGATCAACACGGAAGTTTTAAATCGGCAGATGATTTAACTCAAGTGAAAGGTATTGGTGAAGCAACGGTAGAGAAGAACCGTTCAAGAATCACTTTGTAACTTACGACGATAGACGCTTACCGAGAGTGCCAAAATCAAGCCGACGCCAAGTCCTATTGCGTGGGCTTGTGTCGCAACTGGAGCCGCGATTAGCTGCGAGGTCGCTTCTGACGCGCCGTATAAGCTTTCCCAGGCCACTTTACCGATGATACCCAAGACCAACAGCCAACTTGAATTTCTTCCACTCAGTGCCTCTTGTAGCGCCCAATAAGCAAATAGAGCGTGGAGTACTCCTGATAGGCCTAGGTAATACGTTAAGTTTGTGAACAACAAAGCGAAACCAATAGAGGTCGCACTAATTAGCGTAACAGCCACCACTGACCGCCACGAAGGACGAAATACGTAGCAAATGACCCAGAGTCCGGCGAGGTTCATGCCCAGATGTGCTAGGTTGGTATGCGAGAAATTTCCTGATACTATCCGCCACCATTGACCCGCGTGTATTGCTAGCTTGTTCCACTCTACTAAGGATTGTAAGCTCGGAATTTGCAGTAATGCGCAAAGCAGAGAAAACAGCAATAGTCTTATGACGAAAGAAGTGTCCATATCTCGATATTGTCCCAAGTGCTTGAAAGCTAAGCGCGCTTGTATTTGTCAGTGGATTCAACCCGTTCACTGTGACACACAATTGATCATTTTGCAGCATCCAAGTGAAGAAAAGCGTCCGCTTGGGACGGCGCGAATTCTGTCCTTGTCATTGCCAAACGGACATCTTTTTGTTGGTGAGGATTTCTCGACCCATCAGGCGCTTAATGATCTGTTGGCTGATGATAGATACCAGTCAGTGGTGCTGTATCCGGGTGAAGACTCTGTTGAATTATCGCAAGTACAACTCGCAGCGTCTAACAAGCACTTGCGTGTCATTCTACTAGACGGAACGTGGAAGAAAGCGTTTAAGATGTGGAAACTGTCTACGAATTTGCATGCTTTACCGTTGGTTAAATTGCCAGAGACCTTGCAGGGCGATTATCGGATTCGCAAAGCACCATCACCTAATGCACTATCCACGGTTGAAGCGGGCCATCATATTATTCAAACGTTAGAGCCTGAACGGAACTTCGACGCTATGCTGGTTGCATTTGAAAAAATGATAGAGTTCCAGATTCAGCAAATGCCTTCAGGTGTTTATGAAAAAAACTATTGCGCTCCGGACTCCAACGAATAAGGCTTTACCCTTTCTAATCACTAGTAATTCGAATGCGCCGCAAACAGTTGTTGATGCATCTTTTGGGCATAGCCGTCAGTCATGGCGGAAATATAGTCGGCTATCACACGCATTCCGTTATCTTGTTGTCCACTGGCTTTACGCCAAAGGTTGCGTGTTGACTCAGGAAGTAAGCGCTCAGGGTCGGCGCTGAATGCTTCAAAAAGATCCATAATGATTTGTTGGCCTTTGTACTCGACGATTTGTACCCTTGGTACTTGAATCACGTACTCACTGACAAATCGTTTCAGAATCGCCAAGACACATTCCATATCACCATCAAGGTAGGCATTGTAGTGAAGTAGAGGATCGTCGAAATTTACCTCGGGGACCTTTTTGACTTCAATGCTAGTTAATAGAGCGTTGACAATGCCTCCAATGGCGTCTTTTCGCTCGTAGTGTTTGCCTGAAAAAAGCAGTTCAGTGATAGAGTCAATATGTTCTGAGAGCCAAGTGTTGGTTTGTGTCTTAAGCTGCGCCGCGGCGTTGGCTTGCCACATATCTTTGTCCACCAACTCAAGCACAATTGCGTCTTCTAAATCATGCACACCGTAAGCAATATCGTCAGCTAACTCCATGATAGAGCAATCAAGAGATTTGAATTGCGTCTTGTTGTGTTGAAGTGGTGTCAATTGCTCAAATCGCATGGTTTGCAACAATAATTTATCGCTGTCAGATAGTGGGTCGATAACCCAATCAAACTGGGGCTTATCTTTATCGTAGATCCCTTTTGCAGGCGCCCAGTCCTTCGCTTTTAACTGGCGTTGGCTGCTCACCGGGTGGGGCTGTTTGTCGGCGCAAGTTTGGCTAATAGGGGCGGGATATTTAAGTAAACCTAATAGGCTGCGGCGGGTGAGGTTCATTCCGTGATGCTCGGTGTAGGGTTCGAGTTGGGTGACGATACGAAACGTCTGGGCGTTACCTTCAAAACCACCATATTCACGCATCATGTAGTTGAGTGCGACTTCACCGCCATGCCCATAGGGTGGATGACCGATATCATGAGCGAGGCAGAGTGCTTCAATGAGTGCATCAGAAGGCAATAATGGTTCGAGTTCTGGCTGTTTTTGTTTTAATTGAGCTGCGATGCCTGAGCCAATTTGAGCCGCTTCGAGCGAATGTGTTAGGCGTGTGCGGTGAAAATCGTTAACACCTGTACCGTGCACCTGCGTTTTAGCTTGCAGTCGCCTAAACGCTGCAGAGTGGAGAATCCTAGCTCTATCACGTTGGAAGGGGTCGCGATGATCATTACGTCTGAGCTTGTGCTCATCACTATGTCTGGCTTGCCAAATTTGCATGGATTCTAACGGCATCTCAATTCCTCTAGTTGGCTAACTGATTTCATCAAGAGAAAGCTCAAAGCTTGGTGCAAAGGTGTTTAGGAAATAGTCCATCTCTTCGGTTTGCTTTTCAAGCAGTGTTTGGTCCAAACGTTTTTTGGCGAGAGCAAACTCATGGTTTCCAGCGCTCAGCTCCTCAAGACATTTCAAATATGCGCAGATAGAATCGGCTTGTTTGACAATTTGGGTGTCTTCTTCGTAAGCGTATTCTGAAATTAAGAAAGGTCGGAAATCATCCTGAAATTCTTCGGGTAACATAGACAGCAGCTTTCGCTCAGCTGCAGACTCTATCTTTTTGTATTCCTTTGCGATTTCTGGGTTGTAATATTTAACTGGTGTTGGAAGATCACCAGTTAGCACTTCACTGGTATCGTGATACATCGCGAGAATCGCGATTCTTTCAGGGTTGGTTTTACCGCCAAATTTCTTGTTTTTTATGATGGCCAAAGCATGAGCAACGAAGGCGACTTGAAGACTGTGTTCAGAGATGTTTTCCGTTGAAACCGAACGCATTAATGGCCAGCGTTGGATCAGTTTCATTCGAGCAAGGTGAGCAAAAAAGTGACTTTCTTTCATACAGCGTAATCCCTTAATACTAGCGCCGAACTATTTATTCGGCGCTCAATAAGAATAGGCTTTATATCAGTGTTATGAAAGAGTTACTGGCTATATGTTGCCAAGAATTTTTCAAATCGACCAATCGCCATCTCTAGATCTTCTACGTGAGGTAGAGTAACGATGCGGAAGTGATCAGGTTTAGGCCAGTTGAAACCAGTGCCTTGCACGAGGAGAACCTTTTCTTGCTTCAAAAAATCGAGCACCATGCGCTGATCGTCTTTGATGTTGTACATCTTGGTGTCGATCTTGGGGAACAGGTACATAGCCCCCTTGGGCTTCACACAAGAGATTCCTGGAATTTGAGTAATAAGCTCGTAGGCTTTATCTCGCTGTTCTAATAAACGACCACCCGGCAAGATCAATTCATTGATACTTTGGTAGCCACCCAAGGCGGTCTGAATCGCGTGTTGCATCGGAACGTTAGCGCAAAGGCGCATCGAGGCAAGCATTTCAAGACCGGCAATGTACCCAGTGGCATGCTCCTTAGGGCCCGTCATAAACATCCAACCGCCACGGAAGCCACAAACGCGATAAGACTTAGAAAGACCATTGAAGGTCACTACGAGTACATCTTCGGTTAGGGTTGCAACTGAGGTATGAGTCGCGCCGTCATACAGAACTTTGTCGTAAATCTCATCTGCGAAGATGATAAGCTTATGCTGACGTGCAATTTCAATCACTTCGAGTAGGAAGTCACGACTATACACTGCACCGGTTGGGTTGTTCGGGTTGATAAGCACGATACCACGAGTTTTAGGCGTGATTTTCTTCTTGATATCATCTAGGTCTGGATACCAATCCGCTTGTTCGTCACAGAGATAGTGAACTGGGCTACCACCGGATAAAGAAACCGCCGCTGTCCATAGTGGATAGTCAGGAGCGGGAACTAACATTTCATCTCCGTTGTTTAACAGAGCTTGCATCGCCATTACAATGAGCTCCGAAACGCCATTGCCAATGTAAACATCTTCAACGTCTAAGCTACGAATGCCTTTACGCTGATAGTGTTGAACCACAGCTTTGCGCGCGGAGTATATACCTTTGGAATCACAATAACCTTGAGATGTAGGTAAATTCCTGATGACATCGACTAATATTTCATCAGGGGCATCAAAACCAAAAGGGGCGGGATTACCGATATTGAGTTTCAGTATTTTATGTCCCTCTTCTTCCATGCGCTTAGCATGTTTGAGTACAGGTCCCCTAATGTCGTAGCAGACATTATCGAGTTTTGACGACATCTCGATATTTTTCATTGCTATATTCCTAAAAAAACGGCTATTTCTTTACTAAATTACACTAAATTGGCTTTTGAAAGAATAAAAATCTGCCTAAAGTGAAAATTAAAGATTGGATATGAATTCAGTGGCAATGAGCCACTTAACATTGCGAACAATTAAAGCGCGTGTTGCTTGATCTATGTAGTTGGTATAAATAGAGTATCTCGTGTATATAAGATTAAAAGTTACAGTTTTGAGGTTGATTTGTCTCATTTAACAAAAGCCATCACTCAGCTTGTTGAAAAACTAGAGCGTGCGCCACAAGGCACCAAACGACTAGAGCAAGAATTGCAGGGTTCACCAAAGACTCATGGCATCGACTGGTTGGACGCTCAGCCTCATTATCCTAAGTTCTATTGGCAGTCGAGAGATACCCGTGAAGAAGTGGTTGCTCTCGGTCAGCTTCATACTTTTTCTGAAGCAGCTCCTGCTTATACGATTCTCAGTGAAAACCAACGAGTATGGGGTGGTCGCTCTTTTGATGGCCATTCAGACAAAAACCGTCGTTGTATGTCGGCATTCTTTTTCCTACCTCAAGTTGAGTTGATTCGTTTCGATGAAGGATGGCGTTTGGCGGTTAACATTGGAATGAGCAAAGAGGTATCAATTAGAGCCTTGAAGCAACTCGTTGCCGATGCAAAAGAACTCGCGCCGCTAGCGAGTGACATCGTCTCATTGCGTCATACACCAGAGAAAACACAGTGGTGTGATTTGGTTGATGATGTTTTAGCAGGAATTCAACAAGATAAATTCAAGAAAGTGGTCTTGGCTCGTAAAACCTGCGTTGATCTCAAGCACTCCATATCTCCTGCGCAGCTACTCAAAGCAAGTTATGCTCAAAACCATCATAGCTTCCATTTTTTGATGGCTTTGTCCCCTGGTCACGCATTTGTAGGCTCAACGCCTGAACGTCTCTATCGAAGAGTAGGGCAAGAGCTAGAGACAGAAGCCTTGGCGGGGACGATTGGTCGAGGCGGCAATGCCGCTCAAGATATGGAACTTGCTAATTGGTTGACTCAAGATGACAAGAACATCAATGAGAACCAGTACGTTGTAGATGATATTCTGCAAAGCCTATCGCCACACTCAGACCAAGTTCATCTTGAAAGCGAGCTTCGCTTGGTTCGGCTGCGCAAAGTTCAACATCTAAAAAGAAACATTTTGGCCCATTTGCACAAGGGCATTAACGGTGTGCAATTGCTTCAAGCGTTGCAGCCAACCGCGGCAGTTGCAGGGCTTCCAAGAGCAGAAGCAATGCAGTATATCCAGCAGAATGAACCTTTTGCACGTGGTTGGTATGCTGGCTCTGTGGGCTATCTTAGCCATGAAAAAGCAGAGTTTTGTGTCGCGATTAGAAGCGCGCTATTGGTCAAAGATGAGCTACAACTCTTCGCGGGTGCGGGGATCGTGCCTGGTTCCATCGCCGAACATGAATGGCAAGAGTTGGATAAAAAGATGTCCACGTTATTAAGTCTAATTTCTGACCAACCGTCATTAGGTGTTGCGTCATGAGCCACAACCAAGCTGCTTTAAAT
Organism: Vibrio mediterranei; assembly: GCF_013364395.1. Classification (NCBI taxonomy): domain Bacteria; kingdom Pseudomonadati; phylum Pseudomonadota; class Gammaproteobacteria; order Vibrionales; family Vibrionaceae; genus Vibrio; species Vibrio mediterranei. Next base: position 809,891 of record NZ_JABXGK010000001.1, read on the forward strand.
AGGGTTTGGACGGAAATACTGATAGAAGAACTCTATCGCCAAGGGGTAAGACACGTATGCATTGCTCCGGGTTCACGCTCAACCCCGCTTACTCTTGAGGCTGTTGCTCACCCTGAGTTGACCGTTCACACACACTTTGACGAGCGTGGTTTAGGTTTCTTGGCGTTAGGTCTTGCCAAGTCAAGCCAATCACCTGTTGCGGTTATTGTTACATCTGGCACTGCAGTCGCTAATTTACTTCCTGCGGTTGCTGAGTCGAAGTTGACTAAAGAGAAGCTGGTTTTACTGACTTCTGATCGTCCCATTGAGTTAGTCGATTGTGGTGCTAATCAAGCCATCGTGCAGTCTGGAATCTTCTCACAACATGTGGCGGAGACCGTTAATCTGCCATCGCCGACAACCCAGATTTCGCCAACGTGGATATTATCTACAGTTGACCATGCGTTATCAGTTCAAAAAGTGAATGGCGGTAGTGTTCACTTCAACTGTCCGTTCCCTGAACCATTATATGGTGGAGACGATAAGCGTTCGTTCTCAGCCTATTTGCAACCCATAGCGAAATGGCGAAATAGCAAGGCCTGCTTTGTCGACTACCATACGGTTAGCGCTACTGACTATACGGCGGAGCATAGTGCATTAAGACTCGGTGACAGAAAAGGTGTCATTGTCGTAGGCAGTGTAACTCTCGCGATTGCCAAGCAAGCAAAGTTACTGGCGCAGAAGTTAGGTTGGCCAATTCTGCTCGACCCTCAATCGGGTTTGGGAGGTGACTGGCAGCGTTATGATATTTGGCTTCAGAATCCGCAAGCAGCAGACATGCTTTCAAGTGCCGATACTGTACTCCAAGTAGGTGCAAGGCTGGTTTCGAAAAGGCTGAATGCTTGGCTAAAGCAGCAATCTCTAGACAGTGATTACCTAGTGCTGAGTGAATTTGGCGAGCGGTTAAACCCAGATCACGTTGCATTGAAACATTGTCAGGTGTCAATTCCTCTATGGTTAGAGTCAGCCTTAGAAACAGTGGAGCACAGCAGAAATATCGGGTGGGGAGATGAATTAAAATCTTATGCCCAACTCGTGACGACATTAATGCCTACTCGCTCACATCTGACCGAATTTGATGTTGCCCGTAGCATTGAGCGATTACCGCTAGACATTAGTGTTTTTATGGGTAATAGCCTTATCGTAAGGTTAGCGGATATGTTAACTAACCCCCTAGGCATCGAAACTTATAGCAATCGAGGCGCATCCGGTATCGATGGTTTAGTCGCTTCTGCTAATGGTGTTCATCGCGATAAAGGTAAGTCGATGGTGCTCTATTTGGGTGATACATCGCTGCTCTATGATTTGAATTCGCTGTCACTTTTTAGTCGTACACAAGCACCTTGCGTAATCGTTGTGACTAACAATGATGGGGGGGCGATATTTGACATGTTGCCTGTACCGCAAGAAAAAAAAGTAAGCTGTTATCAAATGCCCCATGGCCTAAACTTTGAACATGCGGCGGCTCAGTTTGGTTTGCAATATTGCTCACCGAAATCACGTGAAGACTTAGAAACACAAATTCAACATCATCTATTAAGCGGAAAAGACACTCTATTGATTGAAGTGCTTACCGCTGCCGACGAAGTGGCAAGTTTGATTCGCCAACTAAGCCAAGACATCAGTACTTATCAGACTCATGCTTAATAGTCAGTTCACAGCGTCCCTCCAAGCTCATGCTGAAGATAAGCCTCTGTTGGTTTTCTTACATGGCTTTTTAGGGGCGGGTGACGACTTTCACACCGTTAGTAAATACCTTCCAAACTACAACAAGCTGTTTATCGATTTACCGGGACATGGTCAAAGTCAGTCGATCCAAAGCACAAGTTTTAGTGATGTTTGCAGATTGATCCATTCAACCATACTAAAATGTATTGAAACACAAAACCTCAGTGCTACAGTGCCCATCTGTTTGGTGGGGTACTCGTTAGGTGCTAGGTTGTCGATGTACTTTCTCTGTGAGTATGAGGGAGCAGATAATCAACTGCTGCCACTCACTATGGCTGGTGTCGTCATTGAAGGTGGAAATTTTGGACTGTGCTCAGAACATGCCCGTCAGGATAGATTTGCAAATGACTTAGCATGGGCGCATCGCTTCAAAAATGATGATATTGCAGAGGTTTTGGGCGATTGGTATCAACAACCAGTGTTTTCTTCCTTAAATCATGAGCAAAGACAAGATTTGATTGCTAAACGTAGTGTTAACCTTGGTGACAAGCTAAGTCATATGCTGATGACGACTTCACTAGCTCACCAGCCTAACCTGCTGCCAAAAATCCAGCAGCTTCGATTTAGTAACGGTAATCGACCTCTGTATATCGTGGGTGAACGAGACACAAAATTTACTGCGTTAGCTCAAGATAGCAACCTTGATTTTAAGGTGATTGCGGGAGCTGGGCATAATGTACACAAAGAGCAGCCTAAGGCCTTTGCCTCGGTGTTGCTGAGTTATCTAGAACAAATGGGTTTAAACCCAAAAGAAAAATTGGAATAGATCATGGCTAAAACAGTTGGACTAACAGAAGAAGAACTTTACGCACCGGTTAATTGGGCGGACGTAACGGGCGATTTTGAAGAAATTCAATATCATAAATCTGAAGATGGCATCGCGAGAATCACGATTGCACGCCCACAAGTTCACAATGCATTTACCCCAAAAACAGTCAGTGAAATGATTAAAGCACTGGCTGACGCTCGTTACGACGAGGGTATTGGAGTCATTATTCTTACTGGATTAGGTGAAAAAGCCTTCTGTTCTGGTGGCGACCAAAGTGTTCGTGGCGACTATGGCGGTTACCAAGATGATTCAGGTACACATCACCTCAATGTGTTGGACTTCCAACGTCAAATTCGTACTTGCCCTAAACCTGTTATCGCTTCGGTAGCTGGCTGGGCTGTTGGTGGAGGTCATGTTTTACACATGATGTGTGATCTAACGATTGCAGCAGAAAATGCACAGTTCGGTCAAACGGGTCCTAAAGTTGGTTCATTTGATGGTGGTTGGGGTGCGTCTTATATGGCTCGCATCGTTGGCCAGAAAAAAGCGCGTGAAATTTGGTTCCTATGCCGCTTCTACGACGCGCAAGAAGCTCTGGATATGGGCTTAGTGAACACGGTTGTGCCACTAGAGGATTTGGACAAAGAGACTGTTCGTTGGTGTCGTGAAGTACTTCAACATAGCCCAATGGCACTTCGATGCTTGAAAGCCGCTCTGAACGCTGACTGTGATGGTCAAGCTGGCTTACAAGAGCTAGCGGGCAACGCGACCATGATGTTCTACATGACTGATGAAGGTCAGGAAGGACGTAATGCATTTAATGAGAAGCGTCGTCCAGACTTCAATAAGTTCCCAAGAAACCCGTAACCATCGGCTCCAAGGCACTATCAGCCTTGGCGTCATGTTTGTTTGGCCATATTTAGATACATTTTATCGATAGTTTGCTCAAGTAATTTGGGAACTCTTGTAGTGAAATGTGGCCTAACAACGGTGTATTCAACGTCGTCGACTCTCTCATTTTTAGTTGACGACGTATACTTCCTATGAAGTGGGACTCTACTATGAGACAAGCAAAACTCTACCGCTACAGTCTGCCTATGGACAGCGGTGTTATTCTTCGAGAACAAAAACTTACTCACCGAGACGGTTGGATTGTAGAACTGTCTGAAGACGGCCAGACAGGCTTAGGTGAGGTAGCCCCTCTACCTGGATTCAGCCAAGAAACGTTTGAACAAGCCGGCATAGAAGCACAAAGCCAATTAGAGCAATGGGTCAATGGCAAAGACATAGACTTGGAAGTATGTGTGCCTTCTGTCGCGTTCGGCCTGTCTGCCGCATTAATGGAGCTTGCTCACACGCTTCCTCAAACCGGCAATTATCGTGCGGCTCCTTTGTGTAGTGGTGACCCGGACGAACTGATACCTATCTTGAATAACATGCAAGGTACTAAAGTTGCCAAGTTTAAAGTAGGGCTGTACGAAACGATAAGAGACGGGATGTTAGTCAGTCTTTTCCTCGAATCGATTCCAGACCTTACTCTGCGACTTGACGCTAATAAAGCATGGACTTTGGACAAAGCTAAGCAGTTTGCCAAACACATTTCCCCATCGCTCAGACAGCGTATCGCGTTTGTTGAGGAGCCTTGCCAAACACCCGGTGATAGCGTGTCGTTTGCCTTAGATACGGGGATTGCTATCGCTTGGGATGAAACACTACAGGCCGCGATTAAAGAGCCTGACTTTTCGGTGAAAGAGTTAACAGGTGTCAAAGCGTTAATCATCAAACCAACCTTAATCGGCAGCTTTGATAAATGTATTCGTTTGATCGAAGAAGCGAGAAGCCATGCTATTCGAGTCGTTATTAGCTCAAGCTTAGAGAGTAGCATTGGTCTTGGACAGTTAGCTCGCTTTGCTCACTGGCAAGTGCCAGCAGAAACACCAGGTTTGGATACCATGCAGCTTTTTGGTGCTCAGCTCGAAACACCGTGGCCAGGTTGCTTGCTTCCTGTCGAGCGTCTAGCAGACCAAACTTTGGTTTGGCAATCTGAATCCGTGGACAGCTAGTCAGTGGTTTCATCACACTTTTGGGAGCACTGGGCTCAGTCTGCTCCCAACGACATTGCCTTAATTACTCCTCAACGCCAACTGACGTGGGTCGATGTTAAACAACAAGTCGATCAATATCGACAGTTGCTTATTAATAAGGCCATCAGTCAGGGTCAGGTGGTTTGCCTTATTGGTCGTGCTGAGGAAGCGTTAGTCTTCGCTTATCTCGCTTGCCTCGCTCATGGTGCGGTGCCTGCGATTATTGCCGTGCAATCACGTGAATTACTTGAAGCCAAACTGTCCTCTCTATATCTAGAGGGTGAGCGTGCTGTGGTTTGGAATTGCAGTAACTCGACGTCGCTACCAAGTTTGCACTTCCTTTCACGAGGGACTGCATCGCGACAGTCGTTGGTCTCCGCAAATGTTGATATCGCCTCCATCATTTTTACATCTGGTTCGACAGGGTGTCCAAAAGCCGTTGTCCATGGTAGAGAGCAACACATAGCCTCTGCTAGTGGCTTACTTGAGCGCTTTAGTTTCACTGTCGGAGATTGCTGGTTATTGAGCCTACCTATGTACCATGTCTCAGGGTTAGGTATTGTTTGGCGTTGGCTACAAGCTGGTGCAACGCTCAAAATTGCTAGCGGTGACTTTTGCAAAGACATTTCAGATGTAAGTCATGCCTCGCTGGTGTCTACGCAGCTTAAACGGATTATTGATAATCAATGGCAGACCAAGTTAGAGCGAGTACTACTCGGTGGTAGCCACATTCCTTTGTCACTAATCCAACAAGCAAAAGCCCGACATATCGATGCATGGATGGGCTATGGTATGACGGAAACCGCTTCGACAGTGACCGCTAAACCAGTAGATGAGTGGCCATCATCAGGGCATATTCTTCCGCGACGAGAGCTAAAATTAAGTGGTAATCGTATTTTTGTGTCGGGTGAGACCTTAGCCAAAGGCTACTATTGGCAAGGTCAAATTCTGCCACTGGCATTGGAAGGGCAATGGCTGGATACCAGAGATCTCGGAGAGTGGGTCAACGGCAATGAGCTTAGAGTGGTTGGTCGTGCTGACAATCTGTTTATTTCAGGTGGCGAAAACGTACATTGCGAGGAGGTCGAAGCTGCTCTCAATGTACAGCCAACGATTACTCAGAGCATTGTAGTGGCGGTAGAAGATGAAGAATATGGGGCGCGATGTGTTGCAGTAGTGCAGTCAACTGCATTGCCGACGGTCTCTGAACAGCGGAAAAAGCTTGCGGATTCGTTACCAAGATTCAAACAGCCGGTCGCCTATTTCTTATTGCCTGAGTCTCTTTCGCAATCGGGAATTAAAGTCTCACGTGCTGAAGTGAAAAAGTGGCTATCGCAGTATCAATCCAATTATGTAGTTATTTCATAGTCCAAAACTGAATTTTCATTACCTAATAGGCTCACCATAATATGAGACACGGAAAAACAGTGAGCCTATGGAATGAACAAATTACTGGTTATCGCAATTGCCCTTCAACTGGCGCTTGCCTTCTCAACAGATGGACTGACAAGAGCGCTTGCGGAACTGACAGCGTTTTTGTTGACAGTAGTGTTGTTCTTCAATGTAAAACAAGGAAAAACAGCAGACCCTGAGACTAAACGAGCGTTAGCCAAGCTAGAGAAGTCGCCGAAATCAACAACCACATCGTAACGCCAAACACCATCGGCTTACTCCCTGCCTGTTTAAGCTTCTCAATTGAGATACTGCAACCAATCAAGAATAGACACACGACCAACAGCTTTTTCGAGACATCAAAAATTCCCTGATATACCACTTCGAACTGAGGTAAGTAGTCGCTTACTAAGATTGCGACACAGTAAAATAAAATGAAGTAAGGGATAGTGATTTTATTTTGCTTGTTGCTAAAAATAGCTGCACTTACTAGGGCAACAGGAATAATCCATAGCGCACGGGCCAGCTTTAGTGTCGTTGCCGTCGTGAGTGCTTCCTCACCATAAGCGGAAGCCGCACCGACCACGGATGACGTGTCATGGATGGCGATCGCTGCCCACGTACCGAAAGTATGTTGATCGAGACTTAGCGCGTGACCAATGACGGGAAATACGAATAAGGCGACAGAATTTAGTACGAATACAGTTGCAAGAGCGATACCGATCTTTTCATCATCTGCGTTGATCGCCGGTGCAACAGCGGCAATAGCACTACCACCACAGATAGCAGTACCTGATGAAATAAGGTAACCCGTTTGTTTGTCCAATCCCATGCGGCGTGCCAAGAACCAACCGATGACTAACGTGCCAACTATAGTCACTACGATGATTCCAATCCCATCGCTGGTGGCTTGCATGGCTTGATCTAAATGGATCCCAAAACCAAGTCCAACAATGGAGTAGGCGAGTAACTTTTTAGTGAATTTTGCTAATGGTAGCGTGGTTGGCACTAGGCTGAAAGTCGTTAAAAAGAAGCCAAGTATCAGTGCAATTGGCGAGGAAACCCAGGGAGTGAGACAAGCAAGAATTGAGAGAAAAAACAGAGGGTATGAGCGTAACTGGGTGAACATGGAGTACCTTTAATAAAAAGGCGAGAATTTTCTCGCCACATAAAGGAATTGTATGAATTTCGCTAGATCAACAAAACCTAAAATTTCTTAACGAGCGTTCAGTAAAACTAAACGCTCGTTGTTTTGATATGAACAACATCGAAATAAACGAACAAAATCGCTTATGGCGATCAGCGATAATCACCACGAAGTGTTGCGACTTTTTCGAACATCGCAGCACTTGATGCTTCTTCAGGTGCTACCGGTGCTCCCGCTTCTAATTCCAACTTAGCTCTAAAGCGAGTTGGGAGCCCTTTACACGCGCGGCCTTTATGTCGACTAAAGTAGCTGCCCCATAATCCCTTTAACGCCATTGGGATGACAGGTACAGGAGAGCGGCGCAGGACAATATCAATACCACGCATAAATTCATTCATCTCACCATCTGAGGTTAGACGTCCTTCAGGGAAAATGCAGACAATCTCCCCTTCAGCTAAAGCGTGTTCGATATCGTTAAACGCTCTTCGAATGGAACCTTTGCGAGAGGAGGAGATAGGTATGACCCCTGCACGTCGTAAAAAGCGACGAACGGGTTTGTAGTTCGCGTAGTCTTCTTCCATGACAAAACGTATGAGTCTTGGGCTTGCCGCACTCATCACCAACGCATCCATATAGCTCACATGATTGCAGACAATCAAGGCGCCACCTTTTTCTGGTAGGTGATGCAGATTTTTATGGGTGATACGGTACATGATGGTAGTGAGTACCCAAATAAGGAAACGAACCACGAAGATAGGAGCTTGCAAAAATAGGTAAGTCGCCATCATAAAGTTCATCAGAGCTAGCACAAGGAACAGTTCGACAATAGTGAGTTCCAGCACTGACAGTCCTACGATACCTAAAACTGCACTTCCAACCATAAATAGCGAGTTATAGATATTGAGGGCAGCAATCACTCGGGCACGTTCAGTTTCTTTAGCCTGTTGTTGCATCAGCGCGTACAAAGGGACGATAAACAATCCACCGGACATGCCGAGTAACAATAAATAGCCAAAAACAGGCCATAAGCTAGAGTGGGAAATAAACTCGCTGAATGAAGTAAACTGAGGCAGCTCTGATGGAACTGCAAAAGCCATAAGCGCACCAAAAATGGTAATGCCAATGCTGCCTATTGGCACGATGCCGACATCAATGCGATTCTTAGACATCTTATCGCACAACATAGATCCGAGAGCGATGCCTACAGAAAAAAGTGCAAGTAGGAATGAAACGGCCGCTTCATTACCCATCAAATGTATTTTGGTGAAATTCGGAAACTGCGTTAGGTAAGCTGCGCCCAAGAACCAGAACCAACTAATGGCCATGATACATTGGAATACTACGCGGTCTTGGTGAGCAATTTTAAGTGTTTCTTTAGTTTGTTTTACGGGTTGCCAGCGAAATTTTAGTTCCGGTGCAGCCGCAGGCGCTTCTGGAATAGAGCGACTTGAAATGTAGCCAGCCAAGGCAAACAAAACTACACATCCAGCAGCGACGTATTTCGCGCTTTCTGCTGAAGCTATAATGCCGGCGCCTAAGGTTCCCAACAAGATGGCAAGGAAGGTGCCAGTTTCAACCAATGCATTGCCGGACAAGAGCTCGTTCGGTTTCAGTTGTTGTGGCAGAAGTGCGTACTTCACTGGACCAAAAAACGCAGACTGTGTGCCCATTAAGAACAGCAATAACAATAAAATGCCGTAGCTTTCAGTAATAAAGCCAATTGCGCCGAGACACATAATTGCGATCTCAGCCAGCTTTACTTTTCTGATGAACCATGACTTTTCGTATTTGTCGGCAAGTACACCTGCTGAGGCAGAAAACAGAAAGAACGGCAAAATGAATAGACCGGCCGCTAAGTTAATAAACAGGTTACTAGAGATTGGCAGAACCTGTGGTCCTGCAAATGCGACAAACAACAATAAAACGTTTTTAAAAATATTGTCGTTAAACGCGCCAAAGAACTGAGTCACAAAGTAGGGCAGAAAGCGCCTTTGAGATAACAGAGACGCAGATTTCGTATGTGGCATTACCTTTCCTTTTGATTACCAGCTTTGTAAATACTTTGAGATTAGATCTTTGATTAGCTCATCGCCATCGACGGGCTCTGAAGCAAAGAATTTGTCGTCAACACTGAGCAGTGTGATGCCATGAACTCCAGCCCACAGTACGCGACTGGCACGAAGGACTTCTGAGTGAGACTTTTCCGGTTTATAGACTGAAAGCAAGCTCTCCAGCATGCCTGTCATCCCATCGATACGTTGTGATTGCCATTCCGGGAGCGTATCACCGTTCATGTTGTGTTCGAAAATTAATTGCCAACGATACGGGTATTTCTTGGCAAACTCGTGATAACAGCTCGCGAGAGCATATAAGGCTTCTTCGACATTATCAGCTTCATCCACAACCGCTTTTGCTTCCTGTGACAGCTCATCTAGAGTGCGAGCGACAGCGTGCAGTAGTAGCAGATTATAACTGCCAAATACATTCACTAGTGTGCTGGGAACATAACCAATCAGAGTGGCAATCTTCCGAAGGCTAAGCGTGTGATAAGAGTTTTCGCTAAGGTAGTCTTTTACCGTCGTGAGCGTAAGCTCAACAAGCTCTTCCCTGGTATGATCGTTTCTGCGGGCCATGGTTGCGGATCGTTAATTGAACACGGTTCGTTATTTTAGAGGTGTCATGATTAAGCGTCAACTAATGAAGCCTTGTATTGCAGGCTTTGCGCATAGTTTTGAATGCGGTTCTATCTAGCTCGTAACATACGTGCAATATTCTGAAACATGTCGAGGCATCAGAGTGTTTCCTTTAATGCTAAGCTCAGTATATTATGCTTGATGGGTCGTAGTTCATGTATAGTGGTTACGGCTTAACGTAACAATATAACTAAAGGTCTAGAATGAAACGTTTATTTTCTTTCGTCGCTCTGCTTGTTCTTGCAGTAGCGGTGAATCCGGTAGCTGAAGCGAAGAAGTTCGGTGGCGGTAAATCATTCGGTAAGAGCTTTAAAACAGCTCCTGCTCCGAAACAACAGCAACAGAATACAAATAACATCAGCAGACAGGATCAAAACAAAGCTGGTAGCAGCAAAAAGGGCTTGATGGGCGGTCTTCTAGGCGGTCTATTGGCTGGTGGTTTGTTAGCGGCGTTCTTTGGTGGTGCATTTGAAGGCATCAACTTCATGGACATCCTAATCTTTGGCCTAATTGCATTCGTAATCTTCAAGTTTATGCGAGGGATGCTTGGTGCCAAGCAAGGCAGCATGAATCAGCAGCGACAGCAGCCGGCGTTTGGTGGCAACACGCGTAACCAGTTTGAACAGCAACCAAACTTCCAAAACTTCGAGCAGCCGCAAAACGGTGGCGCAGCGACAGGTGGCTTTGGTGCAGCTGGTCACAGCGATGTTCCACATAACTACCCACCGGGTTTCGATCAAGCGGCATTCCTAAATGGTGCTCGTGAACACTATCGAATCCTGCAAGGTGCTTGGAACCATAACGAACTTCATACCATTGAAGAGTATGTATCGCCAAGCCTACTTCAAGATCTTATGGCTGAGCGTGCAAAACTAGAGGGCGAGCAGCATACTGACGTTATGTACGTAGATGCGGAAATTGTTCGCGCAGACTTCGATGCAAACAAAGCACAGCTGAGCTTGCAGTTCTCGGGTCGCTATCGTGATGCGGTAGAAAACGTCGAAGAAGATATCGAAGATATTTGGCACTTAGAGCGCGATCTTACTGTACCTAACGCGCCATGGCTGATCGTCGGTATTCAAGGTTAATTACCTAAAAATTATGCCAAAAACCGCAGTCTGACCACTGCGGTTTTTTTATATTTTGCTGCTGTTTTATTCTATAATTTGGCCTCTCTTTTCTGATACATATAAATTATCCATGCACCAGACATTTTCTAGATTCGCACTTGTGCTTTGCGCTTCTTTGGCGACCACGACTTCATTGCATGCTGAAGAATCAGTGGTGCCTTTATTTGAGGCGACACCTAATCCAACAACAGACACTCTGGATGATGTGTTGAGTATATTTGGTGCAGAGCAAGAGTACGACGCTCAGCAAGGACTTAACTCGAGCTATATTCCGGCCGTGTTCTATACCCCAGAACAAGGTTTAGGGCTTGGTCTTTTGTATGTTGGCCTTTATGGTGAACTGTCAGAGGGGGCGGGGCAACCTTCGTCTATGGTTATCAACCCATATGCTTCTAGTAACGGTTCAATGGGTATTACGTTCAGTAACAAGCACTTCTACAATTCGGGTAACGACCGTATATTCACTGACATAAAAGTGTTTGATGATGCCGCCGTCTACTACGGTCGCGGCTACGAGAACGGTCAACAAGACGATAATAAGGTCAACTTTAAAGAGCAAGTCATTGATATCAAACCTACGTGGCTTACGAGAGTGAAAGGCGATTATTTCTTAGGTCTCGGTGGTAACATCAAATCGGTGCGCCCTCATGAAAAGGAATTTGATAATCAGTCAGCGGACTACCTTGCTGATGAGCTAACCGATAACACTAGCTACGGTGTGTTTTTATCTAATGTTTATGACACACGTGATAATGTGACCAATGCCTCTAAGGGAACGCTATTGCAAGCGGATATCGGTTATTACCATGATGCAACCAACTCCGCAGATTTTGGTAAATATTCACTGAAAGCTTCACAGTACCATTCACTAACACCTGTGCCAGGATTACTGGCTTGGCAAGTACAAGCGAACTTAACTTCCGGGAATGTGCCATGGAATCAACTGCCCGATCTTGGTGGTGCTGATGCTATGCGTGGTTACATACTTGGTCGCTACCGTGACAACCAGATGATGATGGGACAAGTCGAGTACCGCTTGCCAGTGTATTGGAGAGTAGGTGTCGTGTTCTGGGGTGCAGCTGGCACCGTTGCCGATGACGTTTCAGGACTTTGGGACAATACACTTGCGAGTGCTGGTACGGGTTTGCGCTTAAAGATCAAAGACAAGGTTAATGTGCGTGCTGATATCGGTTACGGTGAACATGGTGGTACCTTCTATTTCCATGTTAACGAAGTCTTCTAAACAGAATTTTTGCGTTGGTTTTGTGCGTTAGTGTTATGCATTTAGCGAGCGCAATCAAAAATATTAAGGGTTGATAGCTTATATGGACATATCCATATCGCTTGTTGAGCTGGAAGATTGTCACGCTTTGTTATTGTTTGAACGGCAGAACAAAGCGTGGTTTGAGCAGCATATTCCTCCAAGGGATGACGGCTTCTACAGTCAACAAGGTGTGGAAGAGCATATTCGTGAACTGGTACTGTTTCATAGAGCGAAACTTTGCTACCCAATGCTCATTCGTAATAACGAAGGAGAGATTTGCGGTCGAATTAATCTCAATATCTCTGAAGCCGACATGAATTATGCAGAGGTGGGGTATCGAATCGGCGAGGCCTATACGGGAAAAGGTGTCGCTAGTTTTGCGTTGTCACTGCTTGTAGATTACGCAAAAAAAACTGCCGGTCTGAAAACCCTCAAAGCGCACGCATTAACGTCGAACTTGGCCTCACAAAAAGTGCTTGAGAATAATCAGTTCAAGCGCATAGAAAAGATCAACGATTTTGCGGTACTTCATGAGATCTGCTCAGATGCATATTTATATCAGCGTGAGATTTAGAGTCTAAACTAAACTCGAAAATAGCTTGGCAGGTAGTGGTGTCAGCAATACAAAGTGGTAATAACAAAAAAGCCGACTCAGTGAGTCGGCTTTCGTTTGTATGGTGGGGGGGGACGGATTCGAACCATCGAAGGCAGTGCCGTCAGATTTACAGTCTGATCCCTTTGGCCACTCGGGAACCCCCCCAGGGTTTTTATACTTGTTTCGCCGTTTTCCCAACGCAGCGCTTCAAGTTTGTCTAATTGTTGATAACAACTAAACAGAATATGGTGGGGGGGGACGGATTCGAACCATCGAAGGCAGTGCCGTCAGATTTACAGTCTGATCCCTTTGGCCACTCGGGAACCCCCCCAGGGTTTTTATACTTGTTTCGCCGTTTTCCCAACGCAGCGCTTCAAGTTTGTCTAATTGTTGATAACAACTAAACAGAATATGGTGGGGGGGGACGGATTCGAACCATCGAAGGCAGTGCCGTCAGATTTACAGTCTGATCCCTTTGGCCACTCGGGAACCCCCCCAGGAGTTTTTATACTTGTTTGATGTTTTCCCAACACATCACTCAAGTGCGGAGCGCATCATAACAAACTGCGCATAGCTGTAAACCCTTTTTTGAGGATTTTGAATTGAATGGTGCCTTTTTGGACAAAGACGCTTAAAAAGCGTGTTTTTAGTCATTATTTATTAACCAGCGCGGTGTTACATTGATTGTACGTGGATGGTTTCTAAATAGATGAGCATCAAATGTAAATAATCTCTTTAGATTACATTTACACTTCTTGACGTTACTCCTCGTATTACTCGCTACACTATCTGTAGTTTTTACACTGAAGACAAACACGATGAAAAACAAAACAATAATCGGTTTGCTGGCACTGTCTATTCTTAGTGCTTCACCAGCAACCTTCGCCAAAAGGAACGTTGGCTCCAAGGCTATCTCAGTAGTGACTGAACCTGTTGCCATCCATCAAGTTTCTCAATCTCTCTCATTAGTTGGCAAATTAGAAGCGGATCAGTCAGTTATTATCGCCTCGGAAGTCAACGGTATCGTCGATGAAATCAAAGTCACCGCTAACCAAAAGGTTGAAAAAGGTCAGCCTTTGGTCTTACTTAATGACGATAAAGCGCGAGCTGCTGTCGCTGAAGCAAAGGCTTATACCCGTGATCAAAAGCGTATCCTTGCTGAATTTGAGCGTCTAGTAGACCGCAATGCAATTACTAAAACCGAAATTGATGCTCAGAAAGCTGCGGTAGAAATTGGTAATGCACGATTAGACGCGGCTAATGCAAACCTTAACGATCTTTATATCGAAGCTCCCTTCACAGGTACAGTGGGCTTAATTGACTTTAGCCGAGGAAAACTGGTCAGTGTGGGTACTGAGCTGCTGACTTTAGATGATCTCTCAACGATGCAACTCGACCTTCAAGTTCCTGAACACTACTTACCTATGCTTGAAAAAGGTATGGATGTGACCGCCAGAACATCAGCATGGGGTACACGTATTTTCACAGGTAAAGTGGTTGCAATCGATACCCGAGTGAATCAGGAAACCCTCAACCTTCGAGTTCGAATTCATTTTGAAAATGATGAAAACCGCCTAAAACCAGGCATGCTTGCGCAGGCTAGAATGGAATTTCCTCCAATCGAAGCACCTATTATTCCAGTTCAGGCTTTGGAATACTCGGGAACTAAGCGTTTTGTTTACGTCGTTGATGAAAATAACAAGGCACATCGCACGGAAGTATTCTTAGGTGCGCGCGTTGGTAACCAAGTGGTGATTGAAAAGGGTTTAGAAATCGGCCAGCGTATTGTGGTTCAAGGTATCGTAAATATGCGTGATGGTGCCTCGGTTCAAGAAGTGAAATCCGAACCGACAGCAGGTCGCACCGGTGACAAGCCAGCGGGCAATGACAAGGAAGCGAGCTAATGTTGTTATCTGATGTTTCTGTTAAACGTCCGGTAGCGGCAATCGTATTGAGCTTGCTGCTCTGCGTGTTCGGTATTGTTTCCTTTAGTAAACTCGCCGTTCGTGAAATGCCGGACATTGAAAACCCAGTTGTTTCTATCTCTACTCGTTATGAAGGGGCATCGGCTACCATCATTGAGAGTCAGATCACCTCTGTGATTGAAGACCAACTTTCTGGTATCAGTGGTATTGATGAAATAGAGTCGACCACGCGAAACAGCATGTCACGTATTACAGTGACATTTGAACTCGGCTATGACTTGAATACCGGTGTTAGTGACATTCGTGATGCCGTAGCCCGTGCGCAGCGCGCTCTTCCAGATGAGGCGGATGATCCTCTGGTGTTTAAGAACAATGGTAGTGGTGAAGCGTCGCTGTACATCAACCTTAGCTCTTCAGAGATGGACCGCACTCAGCTTACTGATTATGTGAACCGTGTTTTGGTCGACCGTTTCAGTCTTATCTCTGGCGTGAGCTCGGTGGATATTTCAGGTGGCCTATATCAGGTGATGTACATTAAGCTCAAGCCTGCTTATATGGCTGGTCGCGGTGTGACAACGTCAGATATTACCTCGTCACTACGCAGCGAAAACATCGAAAGCCCAGGCGGCGAAGTTCGAAATGATGCCACTGTGATGTCAGTGCGTACCGCACGCGCTTACAACACACCTGTCGATTTTGAGTATCTGGTAGTTAAGCGCGCTAGTGATAATACACCTATCTACCTAAAAGATGTCGCTGATGTTTATGTGGGCGCAGAAAACGAAAACTCGACCTTTAAGAGTGATGGCGTTGTTAACGTTAGTATGGGAATTGTGCCGCAATCTGACGCAAATCCGCTACAAGTCGCTGACTTAGTTCATAAAGAAGTTGAGCGCATGCAGCAGTTCCTTCCACAAGGGACAAGACTGGCGATTGACTACGATTCTACCGTCTTTATCGATCGCTCGATTTCAGAAGTGTATAACACGCTGTTTATTACCGGCGGTTTGGTTATCCTCGTGCTTTACATCTTTATTGGCCAAGCTCGAGCTACATTGATTCCAGCCGTGACGGTTCCAGTGTCGCTCATCTCGTCTTTTATCGCGGCATATTTCTTTGGCTTCTCTATAAACTTAATTACCTTAATGGCACTGATCCTTTCAATCGGTCTGGTGGTCGATGATGCCATTGTGGTAGTCGAAAACATTTTCCACCATATCGAACGAGGGGAGTCACCTCTGTTAGCGGCCTATAAAGGGACGCGTGAGGTAGGGTTTGCCGTTATTGCCACTACACTGGTTTTGGTGATGGTGTTCCTGCCTATCTCATTTATGGATGGCATGATCGGGTTGCTGTTTACTGAGTTTTCGGTATTACTGGCGATGTCGGTGATCTTTTCCTCATTGATAGCATTGACGCTAACGCCGGTGTTGGGAAGCACTATTCTAAAAGCCAATGTGAAACCGAATCGCTTTACTCAGTTTGTCGACAAGGGATTTAGAAAGCTTGAGCGCGGCTACAAAGCGGCTTTGGTTAAAGCCCTTAAATTGAGATGGATGGCACCAATTATCATAGTGGCTTGTATTGGCGGTAGTTTCCAATTGATGCAACAAGTCCCTGCCCAATTAACACCGTCAGAAGACCGTGGCGTTATTTTTGCCTTCGTTCGCGGTGCCGATGCGACCAGTTATAACCGTATGGCTGCAAATATGGACATCGTTGAGAAACGTCTTATGCCGCTATTAGGGCAAGGTTTCTTGAAGTCGTTTAGTATTCAATCGCCTGCCTTTGGCGGTAATGCGGGTGACCAAACGGGCTTTGTTATCATGATCTTAGAGGATTGGAATGATCGTGATATCACGGCACAAGAATCTCTCAATGTGGTGAGAAAGTCTTTGGCGGGTATTGCCGATGTCCGTGTCTTCCCATTTATGCCGGGCTTCCGAGGAGGGTCGAGCGAACCTGTGCAGTTTGTTATTGGTGGTTCGGATTATCACGAGCTACAAACATGGGCGGATAAACTAGAGTTGGCAGCGGAACAGTCTCCGTTTATGGAAGGGGCAAGTACCGACTATTCTGAGAAAACGCCTGAACTTGTTGTGACGATTGACCGTGAGCGTGCCGCAGAATTAGGCATTAGTGTGTCTGATATCTCGGATGCGTTAGAGATCATGCTTGGTGGTAAAAGTGAAACCACCTATGTAGAACGCGGCGAAGAGTATGACGTGTATCTGCGTGGTGATGAGAATAACTTTAATAACGCCAATGATTTAAGTCAGATCTATATGCGAACTAAGTCCGGCGAGTTGGTTACTCTAGATGCGGTGACTTCCATCGAAGAAGTGGCATCATCAATTCGTTTGTCACACTACAACAAGCAGAAATCGATCACCATTAAGGCCAACCTATCGGATGGTTACACATTAGGTGAAGCGCTCGATTTCATGGATCAACAAGCTGTGGAAATGCTCCCTGGTGATATCTCGGTAAGCTATGCGGGTGAATCGAAAGACTTCAAAGAAAACCAATCCAGTATCTTAGTCGTGTTTGGTTTGGCTCTGCTGGTGGCTTATCTCGTACTAGCCGCTCAGTTTGAAAGCTTCGTAAACCCTCTCGTGGTAATGTTTACCGTACCTATGGGTGTTTTTGGTGGCTTCTTAGGTCTGGTAATCATGCAGCAAGGACTGAATATCTACAGCCAGATCGGCATGATCATGTTGATCGGTATGGTGACCAAGAACGGCATCCTGATTGTAGAATTTGCCAACCAGTTACGTGATAAAGGCGTTGAGTTTGAAAAAGCCATTATCGATGCTTCAGCACGACGTTTACGACCCATCATGATGACGGCATTTACCACGCTCGCAGGGGCAATTCCGCTGATTCTGTCGACTGGAGCAGGCTATGAAAGTAGAGTCGCAGTGGGTACGGTAATCTTCTTTGGTATGGCTTTCGCTACCTTAGTGACCTTGTTTGTAATCCCAGCGATGTATCGACTTATCTCTGCTAAGACCAAAGCGCCAGGGCATGTTGAAGCTGAACTCAATAAAGCGCTGAGTCACGACGTTAAAGCGCGAACCAGCCATGGCGAGTTAACCGACAGCTAAAACCACAGATTAAATTAAAATCACGGTTTCAATTAGTCTCATAAAATGCTCAGTTTCGACTGGGCATTTTTTCGTTTGTTGGTTAGGATTGTTGAGTACAAAAACAATCAATAAGGAAAGTAAAGTGGCTGAATTTAAATACAAAGATCTTCCTCAAGAGCAGCAAGATAAACTGGATGCGGCGGTATTTCGTAAGCTGTTGACTCACCTTGATGAAAACAAAGATGTGCAGAACATCGATCTTATGATTCTTGCAGGATTCTGCCGTAACTGTTTTAGCAAATGGTATAAAGCAGAAGCTGAAAATGAAGGATTGGCGCTGGACATCGATGATGCCCGAGAGCGTGTTTACGGTATGACTTATGATGAGTGGAAAACCAACCACCAACCTAAAGCGACACCTGAACAGTTGGCCGCGTTTGAAGCGCGTCAAAACAAGAAATAGTCATTAGATTCTCTTCCTTTTGAGGAAGAGAATCACTTTTTTGTGATAGCCATTTAAGTCGATAAATCGCCGCAAGACGCTCACCCGTCCATACCCTAATCGGGGTATACCCACTGCCACTAATCACAACTTACTCTTTAGTCCATTTCTATTTAGCACCTCAATGCTAACGTTAATAAAGAATAACAAGAACCGCAGTGGTCATGATTTATGTTTGCATCCAAAAAACAGTTACTAAACACTCAGCAGCAGTTGCAACAGCAAAAACAACAGACGGACACTTTCGCTTGCCAGATTGAGCAATTGCAGCAAGAGTTGGCGCTTCGTGAGCAAACTATCGAGCGGCTGGAGCAGCAGTTGTCTTCGCAGAAAACCCGTTCGCGTCGATTCTTAAATAGCGTGACGACGCAACTGATCTCCACCACCGCCAATATTGAACAGGCCAATAACCAACTTATCGCTCAAAGTGATCAGTTGCAGGCTAATCTTGGCGTGTTTGAAAGCACTCAGCAGCAGTTGCATGCTATGTATCAGTCGCTGGATGAAGTCTCTCAGTCAGCGGCAACGAGCAAAGAAACCGTCGCAGCTCTTCAGGTACTTACCAGCGATATCACTCAGTTTATTAGTATTATCCACCAGATATCCGAGCAAACGAATTTACTGGCGTTAAATGCTGCCATTGAAGCGGCGCGCGCTGGTGAGCATGGACGTGGTTTTGCGGTAGTCGCGGATGAAGTACGTTCATTGGCGGGTAGAGCCAATGAAGCCGCCAGTGAAATTTCCGGATTGGTTGAACGCATTGAAGGTAGCACGAATCGAGCGGGAGACAATATTGAATTGGTCTCAAGCCAAGTCGCGGAAGCGTCACGAGGTGCGGCAGAGATAGTGCAAGATACCCAGTCTATTTTGTCTCTCTCATCTGATACGGTAGATGTGATTTACAAAAGCACAGTAGATATTTACGCTTCAAGCGCAATCGCACAATACACCAATATGTGGACGACTGCCCATTCTAAACTCATCGGCGCCGAATACGAACATTCGCTATTAGAGCTCAAAGAACACGAAACCATCTTTGGTCAAATAGTGGCTCATCATGATGAAACCCGCCAGTTAGCTAGTGTTGGCGGGCCTTTGCAGTTTTTCGGTGACAAAGCCAAGTCTTATCATGATTGCCTGCAGCGCGTGGCGAATGATGAAGCTGATGTGGAACTGATTGGCCAGTTAGATGATAGTTATAGAGACCTTGTACACTATATTTCGGAAGCTCAAGAGCGTGTTAAATCTGATTATCAGCGCTATTAATACTGTTTGAATCGTAACAAATAAAAACGCCACTTCGCTTACCGAAGTGGCGTTTGGTCTTCATTGAAGATTAAGCCAGTTCACCTGTCGCTTCGAAGCTTTGTAGCTTGTCAGTGTAAGGTTGTAGATCGCCAATGTTGTTATTAATCCACTCAGCATTGTAGTAAGTGTCTAGGTAACGCTCGCCACTGTCACATAGTAGGGTGACAATAGAGCCTTTCTCGCCGCGCTTTTTCATTTCGCCAGCCAATTGCAACACACCGTATAAGTTAGTACCTGTCGATGCCCCGACTTTACGACCTAACATTTTCTCCAACCAGTGGATGGTAGCAATACTTGCCGCATCAGGAATGGTGCGCATTTCATCGACCACACCTGGGATAAAGCTAGGCTCCACACGAGGACGGCCAATGCCTTCAATTTTGCTACCACAGTCACCGGTAATATCAGCATTACCTGTTTTGAAGAAGTCATGGAACACGGAATTCTCTGGGTCGACAACACACAATTTAGTGTCGTGCATTTGATAACGTATAAAGCGTCCGATTGTTGCAGATGTACCGCCAGTTCCTGGGCTCATTACTACCCATGTAGGAATCGGATGATCTTCTAGCTCCATTTGATTAAAAATCGAGTTGGCAATGTTGTTGTTACCGCGCCAGTCTGTAGCACGCTCTGCGTAGGTAAATTGGTCCATATAGTGACCGTTAAGTTCTTTCGCTAAGCGGTGAGACTCTGCATAGATTTGGTCAGGACGATCAACTAGGTGAGCTTTACCGCCGTAGAATTCGATTTGCTCGATCTTCTTACGAGCTGTGCTCTTTGGCATAACCGCGATAAATGGCAAACCAAGTAGGCGCGCGAAGTAAGCTTCAGAAACCGCAGTGCTACCTGATGATGATTCAATAACTGTCGTCTTTGGACCGATCCAACCGTTACAAAGCGCATAAAGGAAAAGAGAACGCGCTAAGCGGTGTTTTAACGAACCAGTAGGGTGTGTACTTTCATCTTTTAGATAAACATCGATACCCTCGATGCTTGGAAGATCGAGTTTGATGAGGTGCGTATCGGCTGAGCGTTGGAAGTCTGCCTCAATTTTACGAACGGCGCTGTTAATCCATTTAATATCGGTACACATAAGTTTTGTTTCCTACTTTGTTATCGGTATGGTGATAATTTACCTACGTATCAAGAGAAAAACTTTGCTATATTGACTTTGAATTCCCCTATAGGTAGAAAACTTTTCTATTTGGAGCTGTTTGTGGATATAGATAATACTGATAAGAAGTTGTTAGCGCTGTTGCAACAAGACGGCACCTTGTCGTTGAACGATCTGGCAGAGGCCGTCAACCTGACCACGACCCCATGCTGGAAGCGCCTAAAAAAGCTTGAAGACAACGGCATTATTGAAAAGCGCGTCGCTTTGCTAGACCCAGAAAAGCTTGGCTTGTCATTCACCGCTTTCGTGCAAGTCAAAACGACTGATCACTCACATGAGTGGTATAAAGAATTTGTCGAAACCGCATCACTTTTTCCTGAAGTGATGGAGTTTTATCGCATGGCGGGTGAGTATGACTACATGATGAAAGTACTGGTTAAAGACATGAAATGTTTTGATGAGTTCTACAAAAAGTTGGTCAATAGTATTGATGGTTTATCTAATGTGACCTCGACATTTGCCATGGAACCGTTGAAGTACACCACGGCGTTACCGATACGTTGATTCAGTAAAAGCTCTCAACTTATTGCCATCAAGCTTGCTTCGTCTGAGTAATCACTCTATAAAAATAGACTAGATTCATATCAAAATTGGCAGGCAAAGGAGTGTCATATGCTGCATCAGTTAATGGTGTCGGTAAAAAAACCGTTTATCAAAATGGTACCAGTGCCTAAGCCAGAGTGCTTGTCGGGCTCTGGTCAAGTACTTAACGTTCCATCACTATGTCATCAGTATTCAGTGAAAAGGCCGTTAGTGGTAACGGATGGAGTGTTGAGAAAACTGGGGCTGCTCGATGATATGCTGGCCGCATTAGACGCCGCCGCTATTGAATACAGTTTGTTTGATGAAGTCCTTCCTGACCCCGACTTTGCCACGGTTCGCAAAGGCGTTGAGCGTTATAAACAGCAGAGTTGCGATGGCATTATTGCGTTCGGAGGTGGGTCACCAATGGACTGCGCTAAGGCGATTGCTGGCAGTGCGAAATCTAACAAAGATGTCTCTAAGCTGACGGGATTGCTTAAAGTACACCGTCCACTGATGCCCATTATTGCGATTCCAACAACAGCAGGCACAGGCTCTGAAGGGACGGTAGCGGCGGTAGTCAGCGATGTAGAGTCCAAAATGAAGCGCTCTATTACCGATCCGTTCTTAGTCCCGAAAGTGGCGGTGTTAGACCCTGATATTATGTTGGGCTTACCCCCACAAATTACCGCAGAAACGGGGGCGGATGCCTTAACTCATGCCGTTGAATCCTATCTGAGCCAATATTCAAATACCTTTACTGAAACGTGCTCAATCAACGCAATTCAAGCAATTTTCGACTATCTTCCAGCTGCTTATCTGCAAGGTAGTGACAAAGACGCGCGAGAAAAAATGGCTATAGCGAGTTATGAGGCTGGCTTGGCGTTTACCCGAACTTATATTGGTTATGTTCATGCAATTGCCCATCAACTAGGGGCTTTTTACCATGTTCCTCATGGTAGGGCGAATGCGGTGGTATTGCCCCATGTACTTCGCTTTATTGAACAAAGAGATAACGCAAGACTGACAAAGCTGTCGTTGGCCTTGGGATATAAAGACAGTCATCACTTTATTGAAAATGTCGATTCGTTGCTCCGTACTCTGAATATTCCAACGGTGATACCGGAGCTTAAGAAGTCCGACATTCCTCGCTTGGCAAAACAAGCGATTAAGGAAGCGTTTGGTGAGTATCCGGTACCTGAAGAGATGACGGTACCGGAGTGCCAACAACTATTAGACACATTACTTGATACAGGAGCGCATTAATGAGTGCAGTTGAACTCAATGAACAACAGATGATAGAGCGGCTTCAAGAACAGAAAGTCGCATTTAAAGAGTCTCCTTGTATTAGTCGCGAACTCAGACGCGTCAACCTGCTCAAACTGGAAAAAATCCTGCGAGAGAATCAATCTGAGATCTGTGAAGCCATCGCTAAGGACTTTGGGCATCGTTCTTCAACAGAAACAGCGCTGCTAGAAATTTTTTCTTCCATTGATGGCATTATTGATGCCAGAAAGCAGCTAAAAAAATGGATGCGTCCAAAACAACGTCATACTTCAGTTTGGTTCTGGCCTGCGAAAAATAAAGTCGTGCCTCAACCGTTAGGTGTCGTTGGGATTATCGTACCTTGGAACTATCCCCTTTATTTGGCTGTGGGGCCTATGACCGCCGCGTTAGCTGCGGGTAACCGTGTCATGGTAAAAATGTCGGAGAACTCAACTCATCTCTGCCAAGCTTTAGCGCAAGCATTTTCCAGTGCATTTACCGAAGATGAAGTGTGTTTTATCTCCGAAACTGGCTCGACGGGTAAAGCGTTCTCAAAACTGCCATTTGACCATCTTATCTTTACTGGTTCAGGTGCGACGGGCCGCAAGGTTATGGCGGCGGCGGCAGAAAATCTAACACCGGTGACCTTAGAATTGGGCGGAAAATCGCCAACCATCATCGCACCAGATTACGATGTGAAGAAAGCACTAAAGCGTATCCTTGGCGGCAAAGTGTATAACTCTGGGCAGACATGTGTGGCACCAGATTATTTGTTAGTACCGGAAGACAAGCTCAAGCAGGTGATTAAAGCGGCGAAATCAGTGATGAAGAGTCGTTATAAAACCATTGACCACCCAGACTACACTGCAGTGATAGATGAGGTGTCGTTTACTCGTCTTAACGAGACGCTTCAATCGGCGAAGGAAGGGCAGGGCGAGGTGATTAACCTTATCCCAGCAAGTGAGCCAGACGCTCAGACTCGACGTTTTCCTTTACATTTAGTGGTAAGCCCCGCTTGCGATGAGCCTGTCATGACCAGAGAGATTTTTGGTCCTATCTTGCCAGTGCTGATTTACAAATCCATGGACGATGTTTACCATTTCATTAATGAACGTGACCGACCACTGGCGCTGTATCTATTCTCTGATGATAAAGAACTGCAACAAGCGGTGTTGGAAAACACCATGTCCGGCGCGCTAACTATCAATGATGTGATGCTTCATGTGGCACAGCATGATTTGCCGTTCGGTGGTGTAGGACCAAGTGGTATGGGGCATTATCATGGGCGCGAAGGGTTTGAGACTTTTTCTAAACTGCGTCCAATTATGCACCAAGGCAAGATGTCAGCGATTGGCTTTTTGCATTCACCTTACTCAGGATTCGCTCGTCGTGTGGTGAATTATCTAATCAATCGAAAGTGGGGCAAATACCCTCACTAACCTGAGAATCAGAGTCAGGACGAAAGGCGGGGATGATTCCCCGCCTTTTTATTAGTATCGTGACGTTTCGTCGGTAAAGCGCATAACCCCTTCTTGAACTGAAGAAGCAATGAGCTCACCTTTTTGGTTGAAAATTTCGCCACGAACCAATCCTCGAGAGTTACTAGCGTTCGGGCTATCTATTACGTACAACAACCACTCATCCATTTTTACAGGACGATGGAACCAGATGGAATGGTCGATGGTGGCAACCTGAAATTTAGGGGTTAACAAGGTAACACCATGGGGATGCAGTGCGGTAGTTAAGAAACCCCAATCAGATGCGTATCCAAGTAGGTATTGGTGGATAAGCTGATTGTCTGGCATCTCACCGTTCGCACGAATCCAAAGGTATTGTTTGGGCTCTGCCTTCTCTGGCTTCAATGGATTGATGACGGTCACCGGACGCATTTCAATCGGTTTTTCACCGCAAAAAGCTTTGCGAAGCTTTTCTGGGAGAAAGTCAGCGATTCGTGCTGCCAATTCAGATTCTGAAGCGTAGTTTTCTGGTCCCGGTATTTCTGGCATAGCGCTTTGATGCTCAAAGCCTGGAGCCTCGCCATGGTAACTTGCCGTTAAGTAGAAAATGGGGCGACCATTTTGGATGGCTTTGACGCGGCGAGTACTAAAACTCTTACCATCTCTCAAGTTCTCCACATCGTAAATGATGGGCTTTTCTGGGTCACCGGGGTAGAGAAAGTAACTGTGGAAGGAGTGAACTGTTCTATCTTCAGCTACGGTATAACGCGCTGCAGACAACGCTTGTCCAATCACTTGGCCGCCATAAACTTGCGGTAAACCAAGGTTCTCACTTTGCCCTCGGAACAAGTCAACTTCGAGCTGTTCTAGCTGTAATAGTTCTAATAAATCGCTTAGTGGTTTACTCATAGCACCCATCTTTTATTCATAACTTTATTAGCCAAGTGTGGGTTTTGCTGTCAATTTCGTCAAGCAGAGAAAAATGTAGGAATTGGGTGAATTTATTGAAAAAAAGCGTGTTTTTGTTAAGCGAGATACCGTATATCTGATATGTTTATTGCATATTGTTCCTGTTTTTTGCACAGGTTGTAATCAAAAACTCAAGAGAGGCATCATGAAAAAGACACTCATCGGCACGCTAGTTATTGCTTTAGGTCTAGGCTTGGTAGGGTGTCAATCTGCACCTCAATCAGACGCGGCATCTCAAGTTGAACAACAGAAGAAGATGGAAGACAGTATGTCATCAGTGAAAGGCACAATTGCTTACAGAGAGCGTATTGCATTACCGCCTAATGCCGTAGTGACAGTGAAACTTCAAGATGTATCGCTACAAGACGTTGCTGCCACAGTGATCAGTGAGCAAACCTTTACAACCGATGGTGCACAAGTGCCGTTTGATTTTGAGTTAAGCTACGACATGGCAGATATTAAAGCGAAGCATACTTATAGTGTGAGCGCTCGCATTGAAGTAGATGGCAAGCTGCGTTTTATCAGTGACACCTCATACCCTGTTATCACAGACGCGAACCAAACAGCAAACGTAAATATGATGTTAGTTGGCGTGCGCTAATACCTATCACTGGATGGCAGTTATGGCTGCCATCCAAATTCTTTCAAACGAACCTTACCTTTGATTGAAAACGCCACACCTTCCTCCATTAATCGCGCTCTCTGCCTCAAGAAATCATCTCCTTTCAGCGATATCTCCCCTTTGCCATTAATCACTCGATGCCAAGGTAATGTACTGCCTTCAGGTAAGTTGCCTAAGGCTTTACCAACATGGCGCGCATAACCCGGATAGCCCGCCATTTTGGCAATTTGGCCGTAAGTCGCGACTTTTCCAAGTGGAATTTGGTGAATTACTGCAAAGATTTGCGCCTTAAATTGATCCATACTGAAGATGTCCTAGTTCATTTTGCCAAGGATAGGTAATAAGGAGGAGCTATGGTATTTTCCGTTTTTCAATTCATAATCACAAGTCTACTTGTTGTAGTTTGTGCTAGAACTATCAGCGTTACCGAAGGGGATATCCCTGTGCTAGCGATGATGATCCCTGCGCTGTGGATCTTGCCTCAGGGTGGCATAGCAGGACTGATGCTGCTTGCATCAATGGTGGTATATGGCCTCACTTTGCCCCTTCAGTCCATTGCGATGTCGGTGGCGGTTTGGATACTAATCCCAGTGTTTTCTGTCGCGTTTTCCAAACGAAGTAATATATGGGTCGTCAGCATCATAGGGCTCATAGTCTTGACCCTGAATGTGGGTATTATGCTCACCCAATCCGCGGGTAAATTAGGTGGCACCCCTATGGTAACACTCGTTCAAGCTTTCTCAGTTTTCGTTGCTTGGTATGCGGCGCGAAACTGGAAAGGTTCAACTGAGCATAGCTGGTGGTCATTGGCATTGATATTGCCAATTTGGGCGGCCGGTTTGCCATACGCCGCGCTGGTATCTTTGTGTATGACCGGAATTTTAGCTTCGATGGAAAGTCTCGGAAGGCTGAAAACATTTCGTTGGAACAAGCTGTTGTGCTGGACACTGCCCACGGTAGGTTTTGCCGCCTTAGTCGTGGTGCCATCGATAGAGGTGCCTAAACCAGTATTTGTTGTTTGGCTCTGTTTATTGGGCACAGCATGGATGACCGATTACATTCTGAGCATAGACGAAGAACAGCAAGAACCTTAAAGCCCTTTTTGAACAAGTCAAAGCGCAGACATTGACTACAGTGTCTGCGCTTTGACTATTCTGTAAGCACTTAATCTACTTATGGTACAAATTTGCAGTGATGGCCTTGCATTCATCGTCACGATACCTGATAATCCTCCCACGCCTTGCAACAGTGACCCTTCACCAAGCAAAGCAACAAAATCTATGGAGGCCCTGGTCCTCCCGCAACAATAGCTCGTGAACTCGGTCAGGTCCGGAAGGAAGCAGCCGCAGCGAGTGACTTGTGTGCCGGGATGTGGCTGGGGCTTCCACCCATCTGAAGCCTGCAATATATGTTCGCATAAATTGCAGGCTTCTTCGCATATTTGCACTATAAGTCTGCATAGACTACTTTTTGTTGTAGGTTTACAACAAAAAGTGGAATCTTTTATGTACGACCAAACCAAAAAATCATCGGCAGTTCATAATATTTGTAAGTTCATGAGTCTGAAAAATGATTCAGTGATCCGTACAATGTCGATGCTAGAGTTTGATTTCTGTTTTCATGCTGAATACAACCCCAAAGTTACGCGATTCGAATCTCAGCCATTCGGCTTTAAATATCGGTTTAATGGACGTGAGTGCAGATACACACCAGATTTCCAAATATGTAATTATGACAATTTTTCAACACTCGTTGAAGTTAAGCACTCTAGCCAAATTAACAAGGCTGATTTTCGAGCGAGATTTTCGGAGAAACAAAGAGTGGCGAAGCAGGAACATCAAAAGAGTCTGATACTCGTAACAGAAAAGCAGATAAGAACAGGCTTTTTTCTCGCCAACTTAAAACTGTTACATAGCTATTCTGGGTTGAGAACCGTCACACCTTTGCAAAAGCGTCTTTTGCAAATTATTAAGAAAAAACGCTTTGTGCTTCTATCTGACGTAGCAAATGAGCTTTGTATATCGGATGATCAAGCTGTAACTTCTGCCCTTTGTTGGTTAGCCTCTGGTGACATAAAGGCAGATTTGAAATCAGTCCGCTTTGGCTTGGATAGTCATGTTTGGTGCTAGATATTGCTCATTATGGAAGATGACTTCTTTGACTTCGTTGATGAGTTTAAATCGACACTAGATCGCTCTGGCGAGCTAGTGTGCGATGACCTATTCGATGAGCAAGAATCTCTAGAAGGTCAGTTTATAGACGACAAAGCCAGAGATGTTGCGCTTTTTCGGCGTGATTTAATTCGCTATCTGGAAAAACGTTTGTCTGGAGGATGGACTCCGAAAAATTTGAATCCATTACTGCAAGAGTTTGCAGACTCGCAAAACTCAACAGTGCCATCGGCTAGAACAGTTGCTGACTGGAAAAAAGACTACTACGAGTCAGGAAAGCGCCTCTCTTCACTAACTCCATTGCATCATAAAAAGGGTTGTCGTCAAAAGGACCATCCAACTGACGAGCTGATTAAAGAAGCGATAGACAGTAAATATCTGACTAAAGAACGCTTTTCGGTTAACACAGCATATGATTACTATAAGAATAGAGTTACAGAAGTAAACCAATCAAACATAGCTCAAAAACTAAGAGCCATCTCTCAACGAACATTTTACAACCGAATCAATAATCTAGAGCCTTATAAAGTAGATTTGGCGAGATACGGTAAGCGGTATGCTGATAGCAAGTATAAGCAAGTCGGGTCTAACATTCCTGCAACTAGACCGATGGAATATGTAGAGATCGATCATACGACCGCCCCTGTTGTTCTACTTGATGATGAATTAGAAATTCCGTTGGGTCGTCCTCATCTTACGATCCTTTACGATCGATATTCAGCATGTATAGTCGGTCTTTCTGTAAACTATCGCAACCCGAGCTATGAAACTGTGAGAGCGGCATTTATTAATGCAGTGTTGAAAAAGGACTGGGTAAAAAGTAGATATCCGGATGTTAAAGAGAAGTGGCCATGTCACGGCAATATTTCATATTTGATCGTAGATAATGGTGCTGAGTTCTGGAGCGATAGCCTAGAGTCAGCGCTAAAGCCGCTAGTAACTGACATTCTATATAACCAGAGAGGGAAGCCATGGAGAAAAGCGGGTGTAGAGAAGTCTTTTGATACGTTTTACAAGAAACTTTTTAGTCGCTTCCCAGGCAAAACATTCACCAACCCTACGCAGTTATACGACTACAATCCGAAACGAGATGCGGTTGTCACTGTTTCTACTTTTTTATCACTACTGCACAAGTGGCTAATAGATGTTTACCACCAAAAAGCCGATACCCGTTACCAACGTATCCCTTATCAAAAGTGGTTAGAGTCACAGGACAAGGTTACTTATTGCGAGGGTTTAGAAGCGGAACAATTAAAAATTGAACTAGGGATAGTAAAGGAAAGAACCTTATCTAGAGGAGCTGTGCAAGTGCATTCTCTACGATATCAATCTGATGAGCTAGAGGCTTATGGGAAGCGCTATCCTAGCCGCACATCGGACTCTCTTAAAGTAATCACTAAGACTGATCCAAATGATATTGGCTCGATATATGTTTTTCTCAAAGAAGAACAGCGTTACATAAAAGTTCCGGCTGTTGACCTAGATGGTTATACCAAGGGGCGTTCTTTATATGAACACGATAGAATTCGCGCGGCTAAGAGGAAAAAAGTACAAATGGGAGAAAATGAGGTTTCACTCGCGGTCGCATCTTTAGAAATTGATAGAGCTATGGATCGTGCAATAGACAAAATGTCTCGTACTGGGTCTAACAACAAAACCCTACCCAAATCCGTTCACGCCTCTAAGATTGCCAAGCAGCGAGGAGTTGGGAGTGAAGGAGGCGGAACGATAGTCGTTGAACCGAAAGAGCACAAGGGAACTAATGTGCGGAGTGTTAATGAAACAGAGATCATAAATGATGATTTGAGTGATATTGAGGGCTATTGATTTGAATAACCTGACTTTGGCCCAGCAAGCGCAGTATACATCGTTTCGTGACTGTTTCATTGAATACCAACAAATTACGGATATCTACGCTATATTCGACAGACTGGCATTAAACAGTTTGTATGGAGGTGAACAACAATCTATGTTGCTCACGGGAGATACTGGCTCAGGAAAGTCAGCGTTGATAGATAATTATGTTTCAGGGCACACAAAACCCCACACACGTTGGTCAGAACTTCCGGTTCTTAAAACAGGGATCCCAAGCCAGATTCACGAAAAAAACATGCTTGAAAGGTTTCTTGAAGATCTCGATAGTCAGGTATCGGTTCGTGCAAGGCGAGGATTAAAAGAGGCATCTTTAGAGAAGAGTGTAATTAGCCACCTTCAGAGGAAAAAAGTGAGATTGGTAATAGTAAATGAGGTTCAGGAGCTAATAGAGTTCAAAGATGCTCAAGATCGCCAGGCTATTGTCAATACCCTGAAGATGATTAGTGATCAAGCGAAGGTGTCCTTTGTCTTAGTCGGGATGCCTTATGCTAACTTACTAGCGGATGAAGCTCAATGGAGTTCTCGGCTAGGTTGGAGGCGAAGCCTAGACTACTTTCGGCTTTTTAAAAGGTTAGACTCCTCTATTGACAAAGTTGCTGATGGGGCAATAAAAACGGAATCGGGTAAGTATTATCTGGCGGACCCCATTGGAAAGCTGCATTTTGGCAAGTTCGTCGCGGGTTTGGCTACTAGGATGGGTTTTGAGCAAAGGCCGAATCTTACTAGTGATGATATATTGTTACCTTTATTTGCGATGTGTAGAGGAGAATGTAGGGCTCTAAAGCATTTCCTAGCGGATGCGCTTCTGAGTTCGTTTCAAGAGTCCAAGGGAACTGTAGATAAGTCCTTGCTGGCTCAAACTTATGACTTCAAATTCCCAGATGCACCGAGCAACCCCTTTACTTGTCGTCTTGAAGGCCTTGAGATTGTTGAGTTAGCCATTGAAACTGACTACAACCACCTAGCTAAGAAAAAAGAAGAACGCCTTATAAATCAATCGTTCACAGACATCTTACCTATAGAATTGCTACTAAGCAAAAAGCCACTAAAATTGATTTAGCTCCGTTTATTGCTTTATTTTAGCTATCAAGGTGGCTTTCTCTTCATCGCTTAATTTATCTATGATACACGCCAACTCAGCACTCAACTCATTCCTACAGAAAAAGTAATTCAGCGGTACATCTAACTCTTCAGCCATTCGTTCGAGTGTACCAATATCTGGTACGTGCCTACCTTTCTCATAATGGTTCATCCGCCCACTCGCTGAGCTTGGTTCCATGCCAATTTTCACCCCTAAATCTCTTTGGGTGATCTTGGCTTTTTTACGCGCAGCTTTGAGCCTCGCTGGGATTGGGTTGTCTTTTTGCACTTAGACATTTCTTATCAACCTTTCGATAACTTAGATTGTCTAAGTTTTACTGATTTTTGTATACTTAGCAATCCTAAGTTTTTATGCGTATGAATGATCAAATGACACAGCCCCAAAAAATCAATGCCTACATGTTTAACCTACTGATAAAAAAAGAGATGGATAACTTTTCGGTAACAGAGGCAAGAGATGCTTTGATGGACCTAAGCGAAGAATTTAAAAACCAACAGGAAGCTAGGAAGTATGTCTATCGGCAAATTTTGGCGTTTGAGCGCAAAGGTTGGCTAGTATCCAAGGGGGACAATAGATCGAAAAAGTATCAAAAAACTGAGTTGATGAAGTCTCTCTCTTTGACTCCGCGTAAGCTAAAAAGTGATTTAAGTGAAGTTGTAGCCACCCCAAATACACTAGAACACGTAGACTTGAGGGTTTTGCAAAAAGAGAAAAGCAAGTACGAAGGTGAGCTTGCTATTGTGCTCAGTGAAGTCGAAGAGTATCAATCTTTGATGGAACGATTTCCGAAGAAAAAAGATATGTTTCTGACCATGTTTACTGAAAGTAAGGAGTATTCAGCTAAGTTGTTGGGCAAGATTAATGCCTTATCTAAGGTTCTATTGGTGTCCAAAACAGAAGGCTCATTCTCATGCTGAGGTTGTGGCAGGAAGAGTGTGTTGCCGCTGCACTCGAAAAGTATAAGACTTCAACAAGGCACTTTTTTTGCCAAGCGACGCCCGGTGCTGGTAAAACGGTGATGGCAGCTGAACTGACGAAGTGCTTAATTCGAGAGGACAAAATTGACCTTGTTCTCTGTTTCTCTCCATCTTCCATCGTCGCACTTGGAATTAAAGAGACGTTTGCTAGGCATTTAAATTGTTCTTTTGATGGTGGTATGGGAGCTGTGGGCGCTTCCTATACGTACCAGTCTATCCGTTTTTTAGATGATGCTTTTTGGAACACTATAAGAAAGTATCGCGTCTTGGTTGTTTTTGACGAAATCCATCACTGTTCATTTGATGACGAAGGTCGTTCAAATGTTTGGGGCGAGCAAATTATCACTAAGATACAGGGTCTTGCTCGTTACACATTAGCATTATCAGGGACTCCATGGCGTTCAGATAGCGTACCTATAGCGATGGCGGAGTATACCGATCCCGACGGTTGTTTGCTTTGCGATTATCAATACGATTTAAGACGTGCAGTACAAGAGAGAGTGTGCCGTGCTCCCAAGATTGTCTTGGTAGACAGCGAGCAGCTTTCACTAACGGAAGGTACCGAAGTTAAAAAGTACGCATCTATTTTGGAAATGCTCAAGCAATCAAACGCTTCCTACCGTAGTGTGATTCAAAACGAGTCAGCGATGACCCACTTACTCGAACTAGGCGTTAACAAGCTGAATGAGATTCGACAAAGCTCTCCAGAGGCCGGTGGGTTGATCGTCGCAGCTTCTGTGCAACATGCTAAAACTATTCAATCATTGTTGATCCATTATTTGGGGCAATCAGCCAGTATAGTGACGTATCAGCATGAGAATCCCTTAGAGGAGATTGAGGTTTTTCGACACTCCAATACTCAGTGGATTGTCAGTGTCGGCATGATAAGTGAGGGTACTGATATTCCAAGGTTGCAAGTTTGCTGTCATCTGAGCGCAGTAAAAACCGAGTTGTATTTTAGGCAAGTGTTAGGGCGAATTTTGAGGGTCAATAAGGCTTCGAACCAAGAAGCTTGGCTGTATACATTTGCCGAAGAAAAGCTAATAGGTTTCGCTGAGCGAATTGAGCAAGACATCCCTGAGACATGTTTGTATCTAAAACAACATTCTAAGGAATTAAGTTGTCTTACTGGTGAGCCAGAAGTGAGCGTAAGTGTAAGTACAGGTAAAACTCCTTTTCAAACATCTAGTTCCTATCTCAATTGGCAAGACTTAGAAGCACAGTCGGCAGGAGTATCGACTTCAACTCTATCTCAAGAAGATCTGAAACTTTGCCAATTCAAGCAACGTGTTATTTCGGCGTTTTTTGATAGTTAAGTTAAAGCAATCGTGCTTATGTATATAGCGGTAATGTGATTGATAAAACAACATCTGCTGCCTTCACCAAGTTCTTTATCGAATGCTAGCTGTCACTGAAATAAGCAATATATTGCTTATTGGCAGATATAAAAACGCTCCCGCTTTAGCCTTAGAAATATTAACTCGGACTTGTTGAAGCTTAGGTAGTGCTTTTAGTTATGTAAGATGCAGATAGTCTTTGCAACAGATAGTCTTTATAACGTTTTTGGACAAAAGTGAGTTAGAGTTTCTATTCAAACTCTGCTGGTTTGGATTAGGGAAAGTAAGCCTATATCACGTAGCAAAACGTAAAATTCACCTAATAACTATCAAATTCATACTATTAGTTCACATATATTAGCACTACCCAACAACCTAATATGCTGCCATCCTTATTGTTCCGCTTCCGATTGACGGTTGTTGTGACTATCGACCACTTTCTAGATATGAACCTTTGGTAATATGAAACATCATCTGTCAAATGGGTATCATAATGCTAAGAAGAATACGAAAAATTGAAGGCATCGGTAGCTATCACAGCGCAAGAGCTGGTGGCACGCAATTTTCTGACGTGAACATAATCTATGGTGAAAACCGAAATGGTAAAAGTACGCTATGTGACATTTTCTATTCTCTAGCGTCGAACAACCCTGAGCTAATCAAAGACCGCAAAGCTATACCAAGGCAAGGAACAGCGGCTAATGCAATGAAAGTCGAATTTCAGTTCGATAATGCGCCAATCTCTGTGTTTGCAAACGAAACTTGGGCACCTGGATTACCTGCTGATTGTGAACTGCATATCTTTGACCACAACTTCATTCATCGAAATGTAATGAGCGGTACGGTCAATAACCGTGAAAACTCAGAGAACATTTCAAACTTCATTCTAGGTGAAGAGAATACCGAGCGTTTTGAAGCCCTCAAGGCAGAAAAAGAGGCTTTAGCTACTACAAATGCAAGTTTACGAACAGCTAAGGCTGCACTAGAAGCGAGCGGTATCACCGATGTAGAAACATACGTTGCTTCTGAAATTCCAACAGAGTCTATCGAAGAGCTGAATGTTGCAATTGCCGCATCTATCGCTGAGCAAGAATCATTAACGGTACAGATTGGTAGCGTCACTCAATCTAAAGCACGAAAGAACTTAAAAGAGATTTCTACTACTTTTGATATCACAGCGACAAGCAATGAAATCAATGAGTGCTTAGCTACTAGCATGGAAGAAGCTCACACCGACGCGAAAGCTCTAGTACAAGCACATATGGAACACCTAAAAGAGCGAAACGGCTTCAAAGGCTGGGCTTCCAGTGGTCTGACTCATTTAGATGAAAATTGTCCATTTTGCGGTCAAGAGCTTCAAGGCGATTCATTAGAACTAATCGAAAGCTACAAAGTTGCATTCAATGAAGCTTTTTCTAACTTCATTAGGGAAACCAAAGCAAGTGCTACACAACTACTGACCAAGCAATTGATTACAATTGATGAGCAAGCCATTAATAGGATTCACGAAGAAAATAAAGGAATACTTGATCTATACCCTGAACAATCTGTGACTGAGCAAATAGCGGAGCTAATTCCGCTTGTCGATGATATGTATGAGGTAGTTAAGGGGTCGATTGAACAGTTAAGCGAAAAACACAATGAGTTAAAGCCTCAAGTTCTTGAGCTTCTAAATGTTAAAATCGAAACAGCATACAACCCTGTTGAAGCAATTGATTTCTCGCCTCTACAGTCGGCGATAGACTCATTTAATGATGCCAAAGAAGCCTATAAGATCGTAATCAAATCGATAAATGAAAAGCTTATTGAGTTTAAAGACGGTCTTGATTCTGCGGCGCTAACTGCTACTAAAACCGCTGAAAATACGAATCAGAAAGCACTAGAGAATAAAAAGCTACGTCATACGTTAGAAGAAAAATGCGCAACTTATAGGCAACTTAGCACTCAAGCGGTACAAGACCAAGAAACATACAATAACAACAAGGAAACATTAGAAGCATCACAAGAGGAGTTTCTAGATAACTACTTTGATGAGATTAATCTATTATTCCAAAGCCTTGGCTCTCGGAACTTCAACATCAGTAGAAAGCAAAACAATAGTGGTAGAAAAATAGTCTATGACTTAGAGGTCAGCTTCAACGGCACAACAATTCCAAGAAACAAGATGAACTGCCTGTTCAGCGAGTCTGATAGACGCGCTTTGGCGCTGTGCATCTACCTAGCTAAAATTAACAAGCTTTCAAATGAGGATAAAGCCAAAGCGATATTAGTAATGGACGACCCTGTGACCAGCTTTGATAATGAACGAATCTCTAGCATTTTGAATAAGCTCTATGAGATTTCGCCAACTATAAAGCAGTTGTTCATAACAACCCACTACCGTGGAATGGCCGCGACAGCAATTAAGAAGTTCGCTAATACGAGCGCACTAAAAATTGTAAAAGTAGCGAATGGTTCGGACTTTGCTGCTACTACAGAAGCAGAGATGACAGCGACGGAGCATGATGACGCATACAACGAAATCACTGCATTTATAAACAATGAAACCCAAGACAACAAGATACTGATACTTAGACCGTTCTTGGAAACAGAGCTTCGCCATCGATACAAAGACCAACTTAGAGCCAACGGAGCCACTTTGAGAACCGATTTTTCAGTTTGTATCGATACCCTTAAGGACAGTGGCATTATAACGGAGGCAGTAGCAAGCGAGATTCATTCTTTTAGAACAACTTTAAACCCACCAATGCACGAGTTGATGGAGATGAATATTGAAGATGTTCGCAATACCGCAACTAATATGATGGATTTGATTTATAACCGCATGTAAAACATAAGGAAGCCGAGCAAATGCTCGGCTTTTATACAGTTCAATTGGTTGCGCTGAACAGGTGGCGCGTTTGGCAATCTTCCATCTTATACTCTTGGTGCGCAGTTAATGCCAATCAGCAGACACTTTCGAGGTATGAGAGAAAGTAGGGCAAACCACATCACTGTGGTTTGAGAGGTTGAGCGTCACTGGAACGGAATGGTGCAGAACTTTGCTAACGATGATCATTGCTGATAAAACTCTGGACTGAAGTAAGCACTGAGTACCATGCAGTTAAAAAGTGCGTTATTACTTGTTGGTGTGGTAACTAAGCATACCTATTCGTCCTCCATAAGCTTTATTCTAGCCGTAATCCAGCAATTTCAATCAGGCATAATTAAACCTTCGTGGGTATCATCTCTACGATTTCTGAGTGGGAGTATCAAAAACAATGAGCGCGATAAAACGTCATGAACGACAGATAAAGAAAGTGTGCGACTTTATAGATAGTAACCTAGACGACGAGTTCTCACTTGAGCATCTCAGTACTGTGGCTGCCAGTTCAAAGTACCACTTTCACCGTATCTTTAAGGCGTTTATGGGGATCAGTGCTATGCAGTATGTGTTACTTGCACGAATGAAACGAGCTTCCTTTAGGTTAGCATTTGAGTCAGAGTTCAGTGTTACTGATATTGCTTTTGAAGCTCAATTCGAAAGCCTAGAAGCTTTTACCCGTGCTTTTTCAAGGATATTTGGGCAAACACCTTCCCAATTTAGAAATCAGCCTGAGTGGCGTTCTTGGCACTCAAAGTATGAATATCATCCACCAATAACAGGAGAAAGTGTAATGGATGTTCAAATCGTAGATTTCGAAAAAAGAGAAGTTGCATTAATTGAACATAAAGGTAGCCCACGACTAGTATACGAGACAGCAGCTAAGTTTATAAATTGGCGAAAATCAACAGGTTTATCTCCAATAAAAACCAGCGAAACATTTGGTATTCCTCACTCAGACCCAAGCGATACGCCAGATGATCAGTTTCAGTTTGATATCTGTGGCTCGCACGAAGGAGAGGTTCCAGATAATGCCTATGGAATTAAATCTGGAACAATACCAAGTGGGAGGTGCGCCATGGCAGTCCATAAAGGAAGCCATGACAGCATTGGCGATACCGTTTATCACTTATATCAAAAATGGCTGCCAAATAGTGAAGAAGAATTAAGAGACTACCCTTGTTACTTCCGTTACTTAAATTTTGTTCATGAAGTAAATGAATGTGAGTTGTTAACGGAGATCTACCTACCAATTAAATAGTATGTGGCTATGAGCGTTGGTCAGCGTATCAAACCACCGCCGATTTGTTACATGTTGCTTGGTATAGGTGCTTTTTATTGCGGTTTCTCTGTTGCTAACCATGAGGAAAAATAAGGCGACTTCAGTGACATGGTTCTCTTCTGAGTAATTACGTTAACGCGTTTCGGGGCATTTTCGAGTTAGAAATCGGACTTCGAAGGCTCTGGGACAGGCCTTTCCTTGCTTGCGGAGCAACAAATTCAGTCGTTCTCACTAATATGCGGTTTTAGTTACTATCATCTGCTTGAAGTAACATCGTAGATTGATAAAAGCGAGCTCTTTGATCACAAAAAACCTCCCGATAATCCTGACGAGAATCGGCAACAAAAACTACTCTCAGATTTTTGATGGCTCTCACTGTTAATTTAGATCGTAACCAACCTGAATAACGGGAATCTTTTAAAGCGTCCACACCATAAATCCATAAAAACTTAGGATATTCGTTTTCATCAATCAATTTATTGAGAGTCTCTGATGTCGTAAAGTCATGTTTGTAGTCATTTAAATCAATGCTCTGTACTGTAATCCCCATAGCTTCATTCGTCTTGTTGATCGTTTGAACAAGTGAATCTGAAAGCTTTGCACGAAACACATGCTGCATGTACATATGTAGGCCCCATATGCACCTGACAGAACGTTCCATACCGGGTTCAAAATCCTGATAACCCATATCCAACTTATTAAGTTTAATTAAATTCACTGAGGTTTGAACCCTTATCAATTGATTTAGAAAGTGCTTCTGGGATGTGAATAGTCACAACATACTATCGTGGATCAGTAATTTTGTAACACTCTGAGTTACTAGCCACAACGTAATGATTGCCCTAAAATATGGAAGGAGACAAAAGTGCGTTAGCGTATTTGGCCAAAATGCCAAAGAACCCGAGTATTAATTTGTTGGTCAACAATCTGATACTATCCTCTCTCCACAGCGTTTGCCACGCACTAACAAAGAAAAACCATCAAGCCTAAACTCAATGGTTTTGATTATCTACTGCTTATTCAGCAGATGGGTTGCTCTCTTCCTGACCTATTCTTAACTGCCTATCCGGCAGGTCACGTCTCTGGCGACAGACAAGGCCGACAATGGGAATTCTTAGCTACCTATACGGCAGGTCACCGTTAATTATAGACCCTAACCAACTGGTAGAACTCCATTTGCATCACAAAAGCCAAAATTAACCCTTTTCTACAACATTGTTGTAAACCTATGTTTCTATTGACTATAAGTGTAGCTGTAGAAAAAGGGTTAAAACCGAATATCAGGCACCGTGCCGCGCCTATCTTGATTATTGGCGAAACCATAAGTGTTAAAGTTGACCGCGTTACGTTCATCAACATGTTCTTTTTGAACGTGCAAAAAGAATTCCTGTTTTGACGAGCCGCTTGAAATTGGAATTCGATGAAAATGTTCAAACTCTCGCTCTTCGTCTGCGACTGGAATTGACTCTTCACCTGCCAACTCGGCTCTAGCCATGCTGCGTTTCATTCTTCGTTTTTTGGAGCCGATAAAACTTTTGCCTATGGCCTGATTTCGAACAAACCTTACGTCAGCCACCCCGTCTGGAATCGGGCTGACGGCAGAAAGCTCGAAAAGTTCTTCTTGTACCATGACTGAGAAGTAAGGCTGAAAGGACAATCCAATCAAAAGCTCTTTGTCTTCGGCAACAAAAGCGATGCTGCTACCAACTGAGTCGACGCCCCAAGTTGGAAAACTCACTCCAATCTTGTTCATGGCCTTCTTGTTGTTAACCATAAACTTGTGCATCTGGCTTATGCATCTTCCAGCAAGAAGACAACAGTCCGCATGCTCGGATAGGTATAATATGGCGAAATAATACCTTTGCTTCATACTCTCCTCACTTAGCCTTGCTACTTGAACCATTGAATAGACCACCTTTCACTAATACAGACATAATGAAGTGCACCTCATTGGGAATGACTTGGGTGTCATTCATCGATTTAATCCAGCTCTCCGTGTCTTTAATCAGGTGATAGAAATCATTTTTTAGCGCAACATGCCTTCTTGCAATCACATACTCTCGGTCAGCACCATACTCATTCACCCGTAGAGGTTTATCTGCATCTTCATGCCACCAATCATCGATTGATTGCAGTGCAGCGCCAACTTTCTGTCCGTGAAACGCAGCGGTTTCTTTACCATTTTTCAGTTCTACCGTTGCTAATTTTTTAGTCGGAACCCCATCTTCTCTGCTGTCTAGGAATTCTTGGCTCGGGTATATTTCATCTCCCCATCCAACAGACAGTTTGGCTCGAATATCCATGTAGAAATACTCAGAACGCTCTGACAACGCACGAGTAAGATAAGCCGTCAACAGCTCAAGGCTTTGCGTAGATGGTTCATCCCATTTACCATACCAAGAGAGCCTAGTGGCATCCACCACCACTATTTTTCCTTTGTCGCTCGTCGTCACCTCAATAGACAAACCTCGACACTCTTCATTTCGCCACAGCCATTTACCTGACAAAATATTTTTGGCGTAACGGTGCGCCAGCTCTTGGTAGCCATTAAGCTTTTTATAGGTAGCGGCCAGCAACAGCAACTTATCGCGAACACCATCATCATTGCAAACCTCAGGGCTTAGGGAATTGGCTCGAATACGAAGAGAAAAAGAGCAATAAATATCATCTACCCCAGGGGTAACGTAGCACTCTTCAATATACTGAGGGTTGGCGTAAGCTAAATCTTGAGGAGCCACGTTTTTAGGAGAGAAATTACTGCCTTTATACGCTTCAGCATATCCTCCTTTTGGTGCTCGTAATCGTGTCTTATCAACACCAATAGGACACATCTCATCATTCTTTGATAAGTAGTAAAAATACGCCTTCCCTGAGGACAGAGAACGAACATAGTTAAGCTGGCTACACAAATCCATAAGCATCTAATTCCTATAGTTTTTTATAAGAATAGTTTCGCCACTGGATTCTAGCGACCAAAATGCTCTCTCAAAATAGTGATCTCGCCCACTAAATCGAACTTCGATCGGATTTACTCGCTTCGCAATCCCTAACGCATTCTCAGCATAGGCATGATGTTCCATTATCGAGTTCGCACGGACTGCCGGTTTTTCTAACAAATGATAACCAAGGGAAACAGGGATGTTATCGCTATCATCAACAATCATTTCTTCAAGTTCATCAAAGTTAATCGGTTGCTGCTCAATAGGGTACAGCCAACGCCCGTAAGCCGGAGTGCCCTTAATAGTATGAAACAGTTCAGATTGGCTGCTAAACGTTTTCAACCAATTAACTTCAGCTGAAATCTGCGGTTGAAATAAATATCCTCCCGCAAAGGCCGTTGGTAACGTTGCTTTTAACTCAGATAAGTAGTCCGACAATCGCTCGCTACCATTGACTCGAATCACCATATCTATCTCTAAATCGGCTAATCTCTCACTGCGAATCGTTGAGCGTTTGGCATTAGAAACCGTTCGTTTGGTTGCAACTGAATTCGGCTCGGTCAGTTTTGCAGTAGACCGTATACCTTCACTTCGAACGAAAAATGAGAAGCTTGAAAATTCAAACGGTGAGTCGCTTCCTATCAACAGATTAAACTCTCTTTGATAGTGGTGCATGAAGCCCCAAATGGCCGTAAGTGATGGTGCGCCACACAAATATGGGCAGCTCATCGCCACGGCATCTTGAACTCGCATGGAAGAAAGATAAATGTATTGCTCGCTTTGGACCGTCTCATCACTAGTGCCTGGTTTGCTCAGTTTGCTAAGTACCCACACTATCTGAGCTTTAACAACTTGTAGCAGCCTTGGGTGGTAGGCGAACTTATGAGTAAATTTATTCTCCTGAAACGCATAGTGAAGCCGATGGTTGAATTGCGTTGCGAGTGATTTCAGCTCTACTTCAGGCAGCGTCGAAAAATCATGAGCTAAAGGATCGTCATGTTCTAAAAGCTGTTCGCTTGGGGTTAAATCGGCTCGGTCTCGCAGTTCAATCAATGGCAGCATCCATAGTGCTATCTGCTTTCTTAGGATCTTGCTTTGAACGTTACGCGCTTTGTCTCTTTGCTTTTTGGTTTTAAGGGGTTCGGCGCCAATCATCCTATTGAGCACCTGACAAATCTGATAATTCGTCACCTGATAGTCATCAAGGTAACGCCCACTTTTATTGCGGCTTGCTGCCAACGTAGCTTGCTGTGTTGGTTTAATCTCAAGCGGATAGTTCATCACTTTCATAATGCCGCCAAGACTCCCACACAAGCTACCAATACTGGCAGAATTAGGCAGTGAAGAGGTTACAAAACTAAGCTTACTGTCTTTATCACGAGCCCGAACTTCTAACTCTCGCTGTATTGAATTATTCGCGACTGGCGTGATGGAAACATAATCATCACCACACGGAAATCGCATTTGCTTACTATACGAACTGACTGATGTTGGAAAGGTTGAATCTGGAACTTGTGCGTTAATCGCCTTTTGCAAAGAGACGAGCGATTTGACCTCCAATCCAAATTCTTGCAATAACGCCAACCAAATCGGCTGTCCTTCTCGCACTACCGTGAGAACATTGGTTGATTTGGATTGCCAACGAAAAGGATTCAATAACCACAATACATGTCGGTAATATGCTGAGTTGTGTGCCCAGCCTAAACTCGGTTCAAGACTTCTTCCCGAAATAAACACTTCATCCGTTGGAAGCGGTTTTGCGATGAGCCTTTGCTCTCTTACTCGGCAGTCCGGAAACTTCAAATTGTGCGAGTGAAACCATTTCAACTCTGCCAATGATGACTCTATGTTTTCTGAATTGCTCAAATGCTGCTTCGCACGGACTTTATCTAACCAATCCTTGCATTTATCGCCTTTATGATGAGAGCTTAGGTTAGCTAGTACCGTTAACGCCTCTTCCTCAAGCCCATCAACTTCTACGTCGGCAGTGTAAGGCATAAACCATTTTTTCATTGCCGCTTGTTTTACCGCAACATCTTCGATTCCTAGCAAATCTGCAAATTTAGTCATGCTTACCACTCCGGAAAATAAACGCTAAGCCCATCGGTTTCCGAGCACATTCGAGTTAACTTTGTTTCTACAATGCTTCTTAGAGTGAAGGCGGACTCATGGCTGGCTATTTTGGTGTGCATACGCGGCCTGATAGCCGCCTTGATATAACCGAACTCATACAACCTATACACCTCGTCCGTTGTGCAGGAAAGCAAAGTAGAAGCATCTAAAGGGCTTAACAGCACATCTGCAATGTTTCCCTTCGATGACGCTGGGTTGTCCGCTACAAGCTTAGATAGGTGATTGAGCACTTCCGCCAAAACTACATTTTTACCTAGCTCTCTGCTCGGTAGATGGCGACAATCCTTCAGTACACTACCGAACGCTTCTGAGAAAAAGACGTTTCTCCAGTCTTTAATTCGAATAACGTCCGCTTTTTCAACCAACGCATCAAGCTCTTGTTCAAGACCCGTAGGCCAAGCCGAGCAATAATCAACGAATGAGTCAAAGCTAATATCACCAGTGTCACCGTACCGATTCAAATACCAAAGTAAAACACCGAATCGCTCTGATATGGTCATTGCTTTGCTCATCAAACCTGCTTCTAAATAGTTCTCTCCAATTAGCCACTTTGCCGTCAATAGTTCCGTGTTCGGTGCTCTTTCAACCTCGCTTTCTCGCAGATCGAAACCACATTCACAATGTGTGATGCTCTCGGTATTTTGATATTCAAGTAACGATTTGCACTCAGGACAGCGAGCGATCAATTCACATTGATGCTTTTCACAAGCTTGGATAGGAACAAGGTGCCAGCTTTGTCGAATATAAGGTGCTTTGGCCAAGCAAAGTGGACAGATCGGCGTAAAACGTTTTCGAAGAAAAGCGAAGGGGTAATCGATTCCAAAACGGTGAACAGCTTTATAATCAGGAGAGAACTCAGATTTAGAGTGATTTAACGCAAGCCTAAGTACGCCATAATTATTAAGCTTAAGTCGCTTTTCAAGTTGGAGCAGCACTCTAACCCGCATTTGGCTTGTGGTTTGAGCGTGGTAGGTATTAACGCGATTGAGCTCTAATGGGAAAGCACCGGGAATGGCTTCATGTAA
The DNA here is from genome assembly GCF_013364395.1 of Vibrio mediterranei. Lineage (NCBI taxonomy): Bacteria > Pseudomonadati > Pseudomonadota > Gammaproteobacteria > Vibrionales > Vibrionaceae > Vibrio > Vibrio mediterranei. The sequence goes on from NZ_JABXGK010000001.1 coordinate 853,273, forward strand.
GTTTAGCGTCTCATACCAAATATCTTCTGCGAAGTGAGAGTAGCGCTCATAATCTTGATACTGGCTCAAGCGCAACAGAAAGCTTTCAAGCGATTCATCAGGGTAAAGTTGAATGTTCGTATTCACATGCCACCACTAAAACTTAGAAAATCTAAGTTTTAGTGTTAGGTCCCTTGGCACAAAAAGCAAATTCAAGTCTACAAATCTGTTAACCTGATCTGGTGCGTCACACTAAGCTGTAACAATCTTCATGACTATCATAATCTGGTTGCTGAATGCTATTGATACACAAGCCTAGCCTGCTTATATCTAAAAGAATACAGTGCTGACTGGGACGGTTAACACGAAATTGCCCCATTATCATTTAGACAACCCAAAGAACCCACCGTATGGGCGAGAACTTGACTTACTTTTTGTAATGCCAGTAATGTTGAAATTAACTCTAGCTCATGACAAAAAAGGGAATGAATAGTGGCATGTCACGAAGTAAGGTTATTCATAGATCACTTAAGAGGGAACGGTCATTGCGTTAGTGATTCAGAACTCACAATTCTGAATAAAGAGGCGCGTGTTCACCATTACAAAAAGCGTGAGGTTGTGTTCAGTCAAGCAGTTGTTGCTAGTCACATCGGAATCGTTATCGACGGAGTATTAGCATCAGAGTTCATCAATAACGATGAAAGCTCTATCTCTCGATTCTTTTGTGAGGGAGATTTATGTGCCAACACTTGAAAGTGTTTTTCAGAGCGAATATGCATCGGACACTCTATTTGCTATTACCCAAGCAAAAGTTTTAACACTCCCCTTTAAACGTTTTGAAGAGATGTATTTAGGCTCCGAGCACTTCGGTTTATATCTACGGAAGCAACTGTTATTGAATACGCTAACGACAAAAAAGATCATCTCAATCAAATCTCAATCAGTTGCGCAAACTAAACAAGAAATCTTAGAGAAAGATTTACCGTGGTTAATAGAAAGAGTTCCTCAGAAGTATATTGCAAGTTTTCTTGGGCTTACACCGCAGGGGTACAGTCGCTTCCTCCATGGGAAAAGTGGGTAGAAGCTACTTTCAGCCTCCAGATTTCCGCATAGTTAACCTAGGTTGATCTTTCTTAAATGCTAATTTCATAAACTAACATCACTGCATAGGAGAGTGATATGAAAGATACCATCAAAGCCGTATTCCCATTGGTGAAAAACGCATTCAAGTCAGGGCAAATTTTTAACCCTAAAGCTAACGTGACCAACCCAATTGATGATGTTCATGCCGAGTATGATGTCAAAGTGCTACTCTCTGATAGCACCCACGTTTTAGTCAATGTGTTTAAGTCGAAAAAGGCAATGGCAGAAGATCGCGCGTTGCCAGTGGTGATGTGTGCCCACCCCTATGACAATCACAATATTGCCGCATTAAAAGGTGATAAAAATACACCGCCATCTCAGTATCGAATTATCAATCAAAATGGCAGACCTACGTTTTCGACTCAAACGAGCTGGGAGTCCCCTGATCCAAACTTTTGGGTTAAGAATGGTTACATTGTGGTTAATATGAATATGCCAGGATATGCCGGTTCAGAAGGGCAAGCGACCACATTCCGTTACAACCAATCCAAGGCTTACTACGAGGCAATAAATTGGGTAGCAGCACAAGAGTGGTGCGATGGGAATGTGGGTTTGAATGGCGTGAGCTTCCTTGCAATTACCCAGTTTCATGTAGCTGCAACTAAAGACTATGGTTATGAAGCCCCTGATGCTTTGAAGTGCATCGTCCCTTGGGAAGGTCTTACTGATGCCTATCGTGATATCTTCTGCAACGGTGGAATACCACAGATTGGCTTCCCAGCGTTTTGGTATCCGCTCGAGCTCAAAGGCACCGTCACCGATGATATTCAGACATTTTTAGACACTGAAGGTGGCAAGCCTGAGCATTGGGCGTTTAAACACCCACTCTTCGATGAGTTCTGGAAAGAGAAGCAGACACCTCTGGAGCACATTAAGGTCCCAATTTTAACTTGTGCTTCTTTCTCTGATGTTGGGCTTCACAGCGGCGGTGCTTACCGTAGCTTCACTGATGTGGCTAGTACTCAGAAGTGGATGTACATGCACCGTGATGGAAAGTGGGACAAATACTACAGCAGCGAGGTTCAAGCGCTCACTTTACGTTTCATGGACCATTTCTTAAAAGGCAAAGAGAATGGCATGGACAGTGTTCCGCCTGTTCATCTAGAAGTTCAAAAAGATCGTACGACGGTTCATGAAATTCGTGATGAGCACGAGTGGCCACTGGCTAGAACTCAATATATTCCATATTTCTTGGGGGTAAGCGAGGCGCTACAAACGGATAAGGCTGAGCAGGAAATGTCAGTGACTTATGAAGCAAAAAAAGGCGAAACCAGTTTCTCGATAACGTTCGATGAAGATACTGAAATCACCGGACACGCTAAGCTTAAATTGTTTGTATCACTTGAAGAAAGCTCATCGAATGACATTGATCTATTTGCAGTGTTAAACAAGCGCGATCGCTCAGGCAATCGTGTTCCGTTTAATGGCACGGTTGGTAATCAACAAGATACCCTAAGTCGTGGTTATCAACGTGCATCGCTAAGGAAGTTGGATGAGCAGAAATCAACGGATATCATTCCTTTCTTGGCGTTTGATGAGCATCAGTATCTATCAGAAAACGAGGTTGTGGAGCTTACGATACCCTTCCCACCAGTGTCCGTATTTTTCGAGAAAGGAGAGGCGTTGGAGTTAACGCTATCTTCTCATGAAACGTACCAATCAGCGCCATTTTTCAAGCGTCCTGATGCGAATATAGACGGTAAACACCGAATTCATTTTGGTGGTCAATACGATGCGCTTTTACAACTCCCATTGATCAGATAACACGGAATTCCGCTACAACCGAATCAGACTTCAAACCTGATAAACAAGAGCCACCGTGATAGAGGTGGTTTTTGTTTTTCGTTGCTAAAACTAATTACAGTTTAGTGGAAACTCAAGGACGTTTTGTTCAAAGCCATGCTAGCGGGGTATGATGCACGAAAGTGCCCCATTGTGTGTTGCGCCCCCACTAAGCGCTACCGACTAATATGACTTTTTCAAAAATAAAGCTAATACAAAAAACCAATTGATATATACCAAATTGGCTCAACTCATTAGTTGAAATTTACTAAACTTAGCAAAATTAGGTGTGTTTGAACCACCACTGAAGGTATAAAGCATAAGTCCTTTTGCTTGGCCGGTTAATGTCTTCGTAGATCCAATGATTTGCCAAGCACCGTGTTGATTACATCCCAAGTAAGCAGTAATAGTGTCCTCATGTTTTTCTATCTTAACTGAGGCTGTTGCTCCTTTAAACGAGCGACGTTGTTTGATCTCAGGCTGACCATTTTGCTCTACAACAAACACAATGGAAGGCTCGCCCATGAACATTTCTTTGCTAATTTTGATGTAATTATTGTTGTCCCAGTAAACGCCTAGACCAGCTTGTTCAAATGGCAATCTTGGCTCTAAGACGATAGTGACCTCTGCACTATAATTGGGTTGAGATACTGGGTGGATGAAAATGTTATCCACGTCACTTGAACCCGCACCAAAAATATTGCCCTCCTGCACTTGCATCGACAACAGCCCGTTATCAAATGACCAATGGCTTGGGTTCTCATTTTGAATGTACCAGTCGTCTAAATTCATCATTTTGGCTCCTTGGGTTTAGATCATACGTTGGCGAAGGCTATAAAAAATGTCTTCTAGGTCGCCAAGTTTTTGCTGCTCAATGCGTCGAAGTTGTTGCTGCACCGTGTCATACATAAGCTTATTGTTCATGTCATTCAATGTCGCATAATGGTGGGTGCGACGACCTAGTATAAAGTTATTTTGATCGTTTTCGTTCATCATCATGAATTGATCAATAGTACGCAAAAAGACCTCTTTATCATGAGGAAGTTGTCCATTGAGTTCCATCAGCAAGTTTATCCCATGATAATTACCGTAATTGCTGTTGATGCCATCTAATTGACTGAGCAATTGATATTGCTCTTCAAGCATCTCACGCTCGGTAAGTGGCGTAAACTGGCCGTTTTGAACCATGTCATCCAATTCGGTATCGGGTTTAACAGCTAGTGATAATATCCGGATCTCATCAGGATTGATCTGATTTAATAGCTGGGCAGTCTGTACAACATGGTGCTCAGACAACGACTTTCCACCTAAGCCAAGAATGATGAATGTCATCATCTTCATACCCGCTTGTTTCGCGTACTGGGCAGACTTTAAAATTGACTTAGGAGTGACCCCTTTTTTCATCAACTTGAGTACCTCAAGTGAGCCCGACTCCATACCACAATACAGCATGTTTAACCCTGCATCGCAAATCGCCTTCATTTCATCTGGAGACTTTTTAGTCATGGTTTGAGCTCTGCCATAGGAACTGATTTGCTTGAGTTCTGGGAACGCCTCTTTTAGTGTATTAAGCACATCCAGTAGATCGTCCGTTTCCATTGCAAACGAATCACCATCTTGTAAAAAACAGCTCTCAAACTGTCGATTTTTATAGAAGGCTTTTGCCGCCCAAATATCACGCTTAATATCCTCAGCTGGTCGAATAGCAAACTCCATTCCTTCAAATAAAGTGCAAAACTTACATTTATTCCATGGACAGCCTTGTGTTGTTCTTATCAGCAGACTGTCTGCTTCAGAGGGTGGACGAATAGGACCTTGTTGAAACTGAATGTGTGTCATAGCGAATCTTGTTAGTAAACTCAGTATCCTCATGCTACTTGAAACAAGGTAAATCAAAAACAAGGTACGTTTTGATTCATTATCAAATTGTGTTTGATAATGAATCTTCTTCATCCCTGTTTTTCCAATACCAATCACGTCATACCAACCAGCCATCAAAACACGGCAACCTCAGAAGGTTGCACTGATTACTATGGGGAAAGTCTTATGAGCAAGCTAACTTTTATCACTAACATCGTTGCAAATGAAGATGAAATTGAACTGGTAAAAGCTGAACGACTGAAGCTGATATATATCACTCGCGCAGAAGAAGGTTGTATTAAAACGACCTTCACCAAGATAATGAAAATCCAGCACATTTCATGTTTTACGAGAACTGGGTATCTCGTGAATTATGGTAAGCTCATATAGGTAATACACACCTTGCAGAATACATGGCAGCAACAAGAGGGTGTGTTGCAAGTTTCACACTGAATGAGATGACGCAAATCGCGTAAGTACGATTAAGACTCTAGTGTCAGGAAGGACATCATGGCCTTCTATTTTGTCTGTCGATGTTTCAGCGTACCCCGAACGGCAGTGACAGTTACACTCGTTATGCATCCTCTTTCGAAGGAGTCATCATCGCATCGTCTCTGAAAACAACAATATACAGTCGCTTACCCATATTGCACAGGAGTGAACAAAACCTACTGCATACCCCAAGATTACAAGGTACTTAGCTCTCCAACACATTGACGAATACTCTCTTTACTGAGACCACTAACAAGATTTGCACCAAGCCTATCTATTCTCCGCTGCAATGAAAGAGCAACCTGTTCACAATAAGCATACTTTTCGCTGTCACTTGCATCTTTGGGCATAACATCTAGTTGCCAGTTAACTCTAATCCCTCCAGATAACCACTTAGGAACAGGTTCTTGGTGTAGTGAATCGCACAATATAATCACAACATCCGGCAGAAACTTTGTTCTCTCTTCCCAAGAGTGGGAGTACCGATGAGCTTGCGGCAACTCATTGTCACTAAGAAAAGACTGAACCACTGGATCAATTTGCCCTTTCGGCTCTGAGCCTCCACTCTCAATTTCAAATTGCTCTGAGAGCGTGTTCATTGCTAGTGATTGTGCTATCACACTTCGAACAGCATTGTGTCTGCAGATAAACAATATCTTGTACATGCCAACCCCTTCTAATCCGGTACCTACTCATGTTTCGGGAGTAGGTCAAGCACAGTTCGCTGACCATAATTTTACTACATCACTTCAGCATCATAAGTTACGAACAGACATTCAACTTGCTATCTACCTTGACGAGCCGGTATACAGAAAAGTTTTTTTATAAATAATTTCATTCACTTAAATGAAAATAGATATTTATAAAACAGTCAGTTTGAACATTTAATGAACAATTTATGAATCAGTCAAAAGTCACAGTTCACCTACTACGCTTATGTTGGTATACAACTTAATCAATACTCTGTTTTGGAGAATAGAAATGCGTAAGATAACAAGTGGACTGTTAACTGCGGCAATGGTCGTTTCTGCAAGTGGCATCGCACAGGCTCGCGATCAAATCAGTATCGTAGGCTCATCAACCGTCTATCCTTTCGCGACCGTTGTTGCGGAACGGTTTGGTAAAGCGAGTGACTTTAGCGTCCCCAAAATCGAGTCAACTGGCTCAGGTGGCGGTCTGAAACTTTTTTGCGCTGGAGTTGGTGAGAATACTCCAGATATCACTAACGCTTCTCGTAAAATCAAATCTTCAGAGATAGAAAAATGTAAATCCAATGGCGTTTCTGACATCATTGAAGTTCAGATTGGCTATGATGGAATAGCATTTGCCAACTCAGTTAAAGGCCCTCAACTAGATGTAACAGCTCAAGAAATATACATGGCTCTTGCAAATGTATTACCTGATGAAAACGGTGAGCTAAAACCTAACCCATATACCTCCTGGAACCAAATTAACTCTAAGCTGCCTGACGCCAAAATCGAAGTACTTGGTCCGCCACCGACATCAGGAACTCGTGATGCATTCGTAGAACTAGTAATGGAAGCCGGATGTGACTCCAATCCCATAATGAAGGCTCTTTCTAAGACTGATAAGACGAAATACAAAGCTGCATGCCACGGTATTCGAGAAGATGGTGCGTTTGTCGAGGCTGGTGAAAATGATAATCTAATTGTTCAAAAGCTCGCTGCTAACCCTAATGCCTTCGGCATATTTGGCTACAGTTTTTTGGACCAAAACAAAGACAAAGTTCAAGGTGCTAAAATCGGTGGTGTAGAACCAACATTCGAAGCTATTGGTGATGGCTCTTATCCCGTATCCCGCTCTCTCTTCTTTTACGTTAAGAAAGCTCACCTGGGCGTAATTCCGGGGATCCAAGAGTACGTCAACGCCTTCACGAGTGAAGATGCGATTGGCGAGGATGGCTACCTAGCCGATCGTGGACTCATTCCGCTTGCCGTGCGAGAGTGGGAGCAAGTACGAGAGTACGCAACGACGATGAAACCAAACTTGTAATTTGCCATGACAATACTTGTCATACTCACCGCTTGTGCCCTGTTTACGTTTGTAATCGGACGATATCGTGCATTACAACTAGCAGGGCATGTCGGTGGTATCAAACACCTTCACTCATTACCCAATTATTATGGATGGTACGCAGCTTGGGTAACCTTGTTACCTAGTTTGTTTTTCCTTTTATTGTGGGTGTTTTCGACTCCAATACTGCTTAAATCGCTGACACTGGCACACTTTGACAAACTGTACTCCATCCAAGAGACCGGCGTCAGTGTAGACTTAGTTTACTCCCAAATAGTCGCATCTCTCGACCGAGAGTTCAGAGACCTCTCCTACTTTGATGCACTAGCTTCGTCCGCACGCTACTACGACTCAATCGCCACAACCGGCAATGCAATACTATACGTGGGCTTAGTCAGTCTAATTTTTGCAGGTGGGTTTTATGGTGTGACTCGCACCTCAGCAACTTTCAAAGCACGAAACAAGGTTGAGGTTTTTGTGCGACTCGCTCTGCTGCTTTGCTCTAGCATCGCCATCATCACAACACTTGGAATCGTTATGTCGGTTCTGTTTGAATCGATGCGTTTCTTCTCGCAAATTTCTCTTTCTGAGTTTTTACTTGGAACTCACTGGTCACCACAAATAGCGATTCGAGCAGACCAGCAAGGGGCCAGTGGCTCATTCGGGGCTATTCCATTGTTTGCCGGAACGCTATTAATCACCTTCATAGCAATGTGTATTGCCGCTCCTATTGGTATTTTTAGTGCCATCTATCTTGCTGAATATGCTCCCGCTAGAGTCAGAGACTTAATAAAACCAATCATGGAAATATTAGCGGGCATTCCTACTGTCGTTTACGGCTTCTTCGCGGCACTGGTGATTGCTCCTTGGATACGTGAGGTTGCCGAATCACTGGGTAGCGAAAGTGCTTCTTCAGAAAGTGCACTCGCTGCTGGTCTAGTTATGGGGGTTATGATCATTCCATTTGTTTCTTCACTGTCTGACGACGTTATTCGTTCAGTACCACAAGACATACGTGATGCATCAACAGCGATGGGGGCAACCAAATCCGAAACGATAAAACAAGTGGTACTGCCCGCTGCGCTACCCGGCATCGTTGGAGGCTTTCTACTCGCAGTATCTAGGGCTATTGGTGAAACCATGATTGTTGTAATGGCAGCGGGTCTCACAGCTAACCTAACAGCAAACCCATTAGAGTCAGTCACCACCATTACTGTACAAATCGTTACTTTATTGGTTGGTGATCAAGAGTTTGACAGCGTTAAAACACTATCAGCATTTGCTTTAGGGTTAACATTGTTTGTGATTACTTTGCTTCTCAATGTGATTGCCCTTCAAATCGTCAAAAAATACAGGGAGCAATATGAGTGATCCCTTAAAAAGGCTTGCAGACAAAAAAGTGGATCGCGTTCGTGATTCTCTCCAACGTCGTCACGGTAAAGAGCGCCGCTTTCGAACTTATGGCTTATTGTCGATTTTTTTTGCTGTAGCATTCCTCACACTGATACTGGCAACCATTTTTAGCTCAGGATTCAAAGCGTTTGTCTCTACAGAAGTTAAAATGACGTTTGTTGTAGATTCTAAGAACCACCAATCCGCTAGGAGAATGATTCGCAACAAACTAAGGGAAGAGTTTTCTAATGTCACGAGCCGCGTGGAGAGGCGACAGCTTTACGGCATTGTATCGACCGAGTCCGAGTACATCCTTCAAGAACAAATCGAGAGCCAATTGGGCGATCAACCAAAGGTTATATCTCTTTGGTTACCCGCTGGTGACCGATTTAACCAATACCATAAAGGGTCACTAAAAAAAGATGAGGTGAGTGGATTCAAGTCTCGCGAAGTAGATTGGTACAAGGCGTTAGACAATGAACAACGAATACGAACTGTATTCAACTGGAGATTCTTTACCGGCGGTGATAGTCGAAACCCTGAAGTAGCGGGTATTGCAGGCTCACTAACTGGTTCATTTTTTACCTTATTGCTTACCTTGATACTTAGCTTTCCAATTGGCGTGGGGGCTGCAATTTACCTCGAAGAATATGCCCCAAAAAACCGAATCACAGAGTTCATTGAAATCAACATAAATAACCTCGCTGCCGTTCCCTCTATTGTTTTTGGTTTACTCGGGCTAGCGATATTTTTGAATGTGTTAGGGTTACCAAGATCGACACCGATAGTTGGTGGCTTAGTGCTCACATTGATGACACTACCAACTATCATCATTTCCAGTAGAGCATCTTTAAAGGCGGTATCACCATCAATTCGAGATGCGGCATTAGCAATGGGAGCATCTCGAACTCAGGTAGTGTTTCATCATGTTGTTCCACAAGCACTACCAGGGATGTTTACCGGTTCTATTATAGGAATGGCTCAAGCTCTTGGTGAAACTGCACCACTGCTTATGATTGGGATGGTAGCATTTATTGTGGATGTGCCAGGTGGCTTTTTCGATGCCGCGACAGTACTTCCGGTACAGATTTATCTTTGGTCTGAAAATCCAGAGCGAGGATTTATAGAACTAACCTCAGCGGCAATTATGGTGCTACTAGCCTTCTTATTCCTAATGAATGGCGTAGCGCTCTATTTACGTCGCAAGCTTGAGAGGAAATAATTATGAGCGGAAATATAGAGCAGGCATTTAATCACTTGGTCAACGATACGGCCGCGATAAAGCGCTCACTTTCAGACCATAAAACGCTTGGTATGACGACTAGCGAAACACCGAGTATGACGGCTAAAAATGTAAGTGTTTTCTATAATGGTATTCAAGCCATTGATAATGTCTCACTCGACCTGGGCAATAAAGAAGTATTAGCGATGGTGGGACCTTCCGGCTGCGGAAAGTCAACATTTTTACGCTGCCTGAATCGGATGAATGACTCGATAGCTGGGTGTCAGGTCACTGGCGATCTGACTTTAGCTGGCAAAGAGGTCTTTTATATAGAACCTGAAGAGCTCCGGGCCAGAGTCGGTATGGTATTTCAAAAGCCTAACCCCTTCCCTAAATCAATTTATGACAACATCGCCTACGGGCCAAAACTGCATGGCTTAGTGAATAGCAAAGCTGAGCTGGACGAAATAGTAGAATCATCGTTAAAAAAAGCCGGACTTTGGGGAGAAGTCGCCAATCGTCTTCACATTCCTGCCACAGGGTTATCTGGTGGGCAGCAGCAGAGATTGTGTATTGCTAGAGCAATATCCATTAGCCCAGAAGTGATTTTAATGGATGAGCCATGTTCTGCACTCGATCCAATCGCAACCTCAGTGATAGAAGAACTTATAACGGAACTGAAAAAACACTACTCAATTGGTATAGTGACTCATTCTATGAATCAGGCTGCACGCATATCTGACCGAACGGCGTATTTTCACTTGGGCAAACTGATAGAAGTCAACCCAACAAAACAGATGTTTGAACAACCGATCCATAGTTTAACGAAAGGATACTTACAAGGGCAGTTTGGTTAGCTTCAACTTGTAAGGACTTAGAAGGCCGCACACTGTAAGCCCACCGGTTCAAGGACATGTGTAGAGATCTCTCATGCTGATGAACAAGCCTGTACATACGGCGGAGAGAGCCTTTATTGTATCGCCAGTAATGTTGTTCCCAACCCTGGCTCATGACAAAAATAATGAGTAGCGTCATGCAACGACGTGAAGTTATTTGTGAACAATTATGACGGAGTGACCATTGCGCCGGTGACTCAAAACTTATAATTCTCAATAAAGAGGGTCATGTACACCATTACAAAAAGCGTGAGGGAGAGTGCCAACACTTGAAAGTGTACTAGCTGCGGCATGAAACTCGAAAATGCCCCAAAGTAAGTTAGGACTAGATTGAAGCTGATTTCAAACCTAGTAATTTGACATATTTTCTCTCATCTAACTATGTGATCAAATTTGTTCATCGACTACAAGTCCCTACGGTTGATAACAGTGACTATACCAATGGACTTTCATTATTTGAACATGAACGAATTCAGAGAGTTCGAGGACTGAACACTCGAAACCTTATCAATGAAGGTTTGGCTTCACACGTTTCTAGTACGATTAACTTCCTACCCTGACTTCATTACAAGCAATTTTCATTTTCCTATCTTCTCTCTTCTTCAACACTCCAAAACAGCCAAAGGCAATCACACTGGTCACTACCATGGTAACAAGCACTCCATCATAGTCGTTTATCTCCCAAATCAGTGATCCTAGGTACGGCGCTAGTGCTGAAAACATCAGATAGGGTAGTGCCATCAGGCCGGAGATTGTACCGAAGTTTGCTTCGCCCATAAATTGCTTAGTCACCAATGGCTTCATAATGCTAATCACGCCATAGCTGCTGCCTTGAAACAGCACAAATATCACCAAAAGCCACATGGAGGAGCCTGCGAAGTAGAGGGTGGCTAGTGCAATGCAGATCCCTGCAAAACAGTAGAGGGTAATGCTTGCAAGATTGAGTTTTCTGTCTGCAAAGATGGAAACAATCCGTCCGATCACCTGCATTGGGCCAATCAGTGAAGCGATCAAGATGGTGTTGTCTGCACTTAGGCTACGCTCTTCAAGTAGTGGTAGTAGGTGACTGATGATCACACTGTGGGCAAGTCCTAGCAGTGAAAAGCTTACCGCCAATAACCAAAAGTTTGGATTGGAAAGGACTTGGGGCTGGTCATGGTAAGGTGCCTGCTCAACTTGTTGCTCTGGTTCATCTTTGCAGCATTGCTGCTGAATCTGTCGGCTAGCGAAGAAAAACGGCACTACAAGCAGAGTAAGTAATAGCGAGGCGATCTTGAGCGCGATGGTTAAATCGTGGTTCTCTAGCAGATAATGAATGCTCGGAAAGCAAAGTGTGCTAGCAAAACCGGCCACTAAGGTGATCAGAGTAATATCTGATTTCGCTTGTTTGCCGCGAAACTTTACCAAGAAGGCAAAAACGGTCTCATATAAGCAGCCTGACATCGCGACCCCGATCCCAAACCACAGAAGATAGAACATATAGATCGAATCGGCGTAAGTGAGTAGCCATAGTTGGACCGCTCCAAGCGCAATACATCCAGCCATCAACTCTGGACCCTTATCTCGGTCAAGAAAGCGCCCGGCAAATGGGGCACAAAGTGCTGATATACCGATAGCAAGAGTGAAGGCGAGGGTCACATCGGTGCGCTCCCAGTGATGAACTGCTTCCCATTCCAGCAGGGTCGCTGGGAACAGATAATACAGGCAGGCGTAAAGCAAGGTTTGCCCGATTGCGAGCGTAAATACAGTAAGTTTCATGATCTATCTAATCGTAGTCATCAATAGTTTTTAGTAGCTCGTCGCCACTCACGTATGGCGTCCCCGTAAAAAGTGGGTTTGCTCGACGCTATTCTACTGCGCTCTCCCTGCTAGCCTATATGAAACTTTCTTTAAATCTTCGTCCCAACCTGTTGAATAGTTGGATAAAGCCAACATTTCCAACCCTCTATATTGTCTAGACGGGCTTGTTGCAAAAATACCGTTAAGACTCAAAATTCCTTCTTTCCCATCTAATCCAACGATTCTATGACCAATCCCGAATTCAAATGGAAGCACTTTGCCCCGAAAATGATGACTACACAAATATCGCGTTCGAAATGGATAGTATCCTTATCGAAGATGATGAGATTGAACATATATATCAAGAGGGATATTCACGTAAACCTGCCCACTTATTGTTTAAAAGCGGTCAAGGTATCAGCATGGTGAGAGTGAGAGAAATATTAGACTTGAAATCAATTACCATAGAAATATTTTCAATCTACGACTTCTAGCCAAAAAGTCTGTTTGCTGCAAGACATTCTAGCTTACATGAAGTTAAGCTTTTGACGGTAGAGCCCATTTAAGTTGGGCTCTAATTGTTTTTACTTTACAAAAGTAATTTACCACTCACTAATTTAGCAAAATCAATAATTCTATACTTGTCCATTTATCGAGAATTGCCAGTCGTTGTAAGTCGTATAGTTGCATAATTTTGCGCGCACATACTTTGCTTGACATACTGTAATACCTACTTTGCCTACTTTCTTAACTCAGAATTGTGGGCTTTTTTCAATTTGCCATACTTTAAGTTATTCATGGTTTGCTAATGTTCGATTTTCCGAAAATGATAATTGTCCAGAGGTGTGCTGACGGAGTACGCAACACAAAACTGCCCCATTGTGCTTTATCATTAAAACGCCTCACACTTTGTTATGCTTCCATTTGACCAAATTTATCTAATACATCAATATGCTATTTATTGACTACTGAGTAGGCGGTTGCCAAGACCTATCTACCTCATTGATATAAAGGTAAGAAAATGGAATTTTTTGTTGGGGCTATAATCATCTATATTCTGTACAAACTGATAACTGGGAACTCTAAATCCAAAACCTCCAACAGCTCTAGCTCTCCCCAAAAGAATACAACCTCAAAACTTTCGGCTCAAAGGAGCGACGCTTATAGCACGCAAACGGCATCAGTTTCCTCATATGATGACAATGATGAAGAGTTTGCAACGTTTACAATTCACACGACTTTTGGAAGAGACGTTGAAAAATCTTCTAATAAACAAAAGGGTCGATGGATTGATGAAAGTGAACAGCTCACCATTATCGGAAGAAAGCTCAACAAAGGTCTTTACTACTTTGGTGGCGTAATGAATTCACTTGATGGGTATGGGTTAGAACCATCTCTTGTCGATGAGGAACGCCCCGCATCGAAATCTTCAGTGAACATCGGATCGGAATTGCATACCGACGAAACACTAGGATACTGGCCAAGTTACTCCTCTTTATCAAAAGAGTGCAGAGGAGCCTATCTAGACTGGCTAGCGTCTGACCGCTCTGATCCCAATACACCAATCGGGTACGTATTCATTTACTTCTATGGTTTTGAAAGAAGAATCATTGAAAACCAAGCTAACTCACAGGTGTCAGATCTAGAATTTACCACAATATTTGAAGAGGTATTACGCCTCCATAAAGTGTTCAACACAAACCGCTCTTTTAGAGGATATTCAGCCAATTTTCTTGAGTTGATGGCTTTGCTCAGACCCGCTCTACTTGAGCAACGGATGGTAGAAATACCGGATACAAACGATACATTGTCATTCAAACTGAAACTAGCCAAAACCATAGTTAATGGGCAACCCGTTGGCGCTGAGTTAGCTTTAGACTGGCTAAAAAATACATTTGAGTATTCGCTAAAAACTCCTGCTCGTAGATGTGAAGAGGAGTTTCGCAAACTTTTCGAAATAAGGTTCTCTCAAAAATTTTTCGAGGGTATAACAGTAAAGCCAAACAAAACAAAGCTTCGACTTTCATATCACCCAGCAAGCAACGGCATTAATGGTATTGATTTAAATCTGGAGGAGTTGCCTGACCCGAGTATTCTTAAAGGCCCTGTAAACAAGCTTATTCCTATTGCAGAACAGTGCACAGAAGAACTAGGTGGCTATAGTCGCTATTTAGGCAAGGCTGATACCTCCAAAAATGATATAGCTGCATTGATGTTACTACCAAAAGAACTGGCAAATGAATCCAACTCATCAATCATTGAATCATTTAAGTCATGGGCTGTTCAGGTAGTTCAGAACGATAACGGGCTAACAACTGTGAAAGAATTTTGGTCTCACACTGGATTACCGCTTCCTAAAGCTATGAACAAGAAAGAAAACGAACTCCTAATCAAACTTGCCGCTAAAGTTGATACAGGTATCGCCCCAGATATGCGTTTTCATCAAACCAAGTTCAAAGCTGATGGCAATATTGTATTGTTCTCACCAGGCCATGGACAATTTTTTGAACCTAGCTCGGCTTTCAATCAAGTAAGCCTGTGGATGAGGCTTGGTGCAATGGTGGCTACTATTGACGGTAGCGTTGACCAAGATGAAAAACTGACGCTGCAAAAACTAATTGAACACGATGACAGACTGTCGCCATCCGAGAAAGATTCATTGAATGCTTATCTGACGTGGCGACTTAATAGTCCAGCGAACACTGCAGGATTAAAAGCAAGAATAGAGCAGCTCAATTCATCACAAATTGAATCCTTAAAGAAATTTATGATTTCAATCGCTCTTGCTGACGGTAAGGTCGATTCATCTGAAATAAAACAAATTGAGAAACTCTATACATGCCTAGGATTGGATAAATCACTTGTTACGAGCGATATTCACAACCTAGCATCCTCGAGAACGCCAAATGCCGCTTCACCAACAACTGCCGACGAAAGTGGAGATAAGTTCCAGTTGGATGAGGACATACTGGCGATGCATGAGAGTGATACCAGCGATGCCAAGAGCATGTTAGAAAGCATATTTACGGTCGATAACGAACCAGAAATAGGGACGATGAGTTCGATCTCTGCAGGTAATGATGAACTGGATAATATGCATAAAAATCTGTTCGATATGCTGCTTTGCAAAGAAATATGGCCTCGAAATGAAGTTCATGAACTTTGTAGCAAACTGAACTTGATGGTTGATGGCGCTATAGAAACTATCAATGATTGGGCTTACGAAAAAGTAGATGCACCTGTCTTGGATGATGATGGTGATATATACGTCGATCTCGAAATTGTCGAAGAATTAAAGGAATAAATGATGGTTGCAAAAAAAATACGTTCAAAAGAAAGAGATGCAATTATCCAATCGCTAAAATCTGGCGTAACTCCCAAAGTTGGGATTCAACATATTCAGGTTGGCCGGGTCAACGAACTAAAAGCACTTCTTCAAGATATTGAACGGATCTCCGATGGGGGCTCAGCCTTTAGGCTTATTATTGGTGAGTATGGTTCAGGCAAAACATTTTTCTTGAGTGTTGTTCGAGCCATTGCTTTAGAAAGAAAGTTGGTAACTATTAATGCTGACTTGTCTCCAGATAGACGAATGCATGCATCTTCGGGGCAAGCTAGAAACCTATACTCAGAGCTAATGCGCAATATGTCTACGCGCAATAAACCAGATGGGAATGCGCTGACCAGTGTGGTTGAAAAGTTTATCACTGAAGTGAGAAAGGAAGCCGATACGACTGGAAAAAGTATTAATACGGTTATTCATGAAAAGCTATCTTCAATTTCTGATCTTGTCGGTGGATATGACTTCGCCAAAGTCATCGAGGCTTATTGGATTGGACATGAACAAGACAATGACACTCAGAAAGCTAATGCCATAAAATGGCTCCGCGCTGAATATTCAACTAAAACTGACGCTCGCAAAGATTTAGGTGTCAGAACAATAATTTCGGATACGTCTTTTTATGATGCACTCAAAATAATGAGTCTATTCGTTCGCCAAGCGGGATATCAGGGGTTGCTCGTTAACCTCGATGAAATGGTAAATCTGTATAAGTTGAATAACACAACAGCTAGGACTTCTAACTATGAACAGATATTAAGAATTCTTAATGACTGTCTACAAGGTACTACAGAGTATTTAGGTTTTTTACTTGGTGGAACGCCTGAATTCCTACTTGATCCTAGGAAAGGTCTTTATAGTTATGAAGCCCTTCAGTCCAGACTTGCGGGTAATAGCTTTGCGAAGCAGGCAGGCCTTATCGATTACTCATCTCCAGCATTGCACCTCGCAAGCTTGACCTCGGAAGAGCTTTATATACTACTAAAAAATCTGCGTCACGTTTATGCCGAAGGTGATGAAAGTAAATATCTTGTTCCTGACGAATCCTTAAAGGCGTTTCTAAAACATTGCAGCCAGACTATTGGAGACGCTTACTTTCGAACTCCACGCAATACGATAAAGGCTTTTTTGGATATGCTTGCGGTAATCGATCAAAATCCAACGATAAGCTGGAACAACCTAGTTTCATCGGTTGGAATTGAAGAAGAGAAGCCTTCTGACGTTGAACTTGAATTAGATGGAAGCGAGGATGGCCTCGCTGACTTCAAATTATGATTAATGAACATGAAAAGCTCGATGTTCGAGTTCAGCGTTGGATATTTAAACAAGGTTGGACAAACCTACGAGAAATCCAATGCTTAGCTATTGAGCCGATTCTTTCAGCGAAAACTGACCTTGTTATCAGTGCCTCGACAGCAGCGGGAAAAACTGAAGCGTTTTTTCTTCCAGCAATTAGTGCTATTGCTAATCAAGATAAAGGGGTTGGTATCCTTTATATCAGCCCACTAAAAGCTTTAATAAATGATCAAGATAGACGTTTAGAAAGCCTCTCAGATCTAATGGATATGCCAGTTACACCGTGGCACGGGGACAGTGCTAAAAGCCGGAAGAAGAAGTTAAAAACTACACCAGCGGGAATTGTACTAATCACTCCTGAATCACTCGAATCGTTGCTTATTCGAGATTCGGGCTGGATAAAGTCTGCTTTTTCTGATTTGAAATATATCGTCATTGATGAGTTTCATGCATTTCTTGGCACAGAGCGCGGACATCACTTACTTTCTTTGCTTCATCGATTGGAGCATCTTATTGGGAGTTTGAAAAAGCCGATTCCTAGGGTTGCTTTGAGTGCAACTCTCGGTGAGCTAGAAAAAGTCCCATTGTCACTTCGTCCTAATCAATCTTTACCATGTAAAGTAATAAGGGACTCGAATTCGACATCGGTACTTAAGGTACAAGTCAAAGGGTATGTGAACCCCGCTCAGGTAGATAGTGAAACCCCAATTGATGCTGAATACAAAATCTGCCAAGACCTGTTTAAATTTTGTCGAGGAGGTAACCATTTAGTCTTTGCAAATAGCCGGAATAGAACTGAAGGCATTGCTGCAATGCTTAGCGATTTCTGTGATCAGCTATGCGTGCCGAATGAGTTCTTTCCTCACCATGGCTCACTTGCCAAGGAGTTGAGAGAAGACTTAGAGAAACGTCTTCTACAAGAGCAGTACCCTACTACAGCGGTGTGTACCATGACTCTTGAGTTGGGTATCGATATCGGAAAAGTGAACACCGTCGCTCAGGTTACAGCCCCTCACTCAATTTCGAGCCTGCGACAGAGAATGGGACGCTCAGGAAGACGTGGTGGTCCTTCTGTACTGCGAGTGTTGATTGCAGAGAATGAACTCACAAAAGATTCAAATGTTGTCGATATACTCCGCCTGGAGTTAATACAGTCCTTAGCAATGATAAGGCTACTCATTGGCAGTAAATGGTATGAGCCTGCTGATACGTCCCTTTACCACTTTTCTACACTTCTACATCAAATACTCGCGGTTATAGCTCAGTGGGGGGGCATTCGGGCCGATCAATTATTTAACTTACTCTGTAAAGAAGGGCCATTTCAGAAAGTTGGCGTAGACGACTTTAAAGGTCTTCTAGTCCATATGGGGAATATCGATCTAATTACTCAGTTGGGTAATGGTGAACTAGTTCTAGGCCTATTAGGTGAACGCATTACAAGTCACTATTCATTTTATGCTGTATTCAAAACGCCAGAGGAGTACAGGGTTATTAGTGGAACAAAAACTCTGGGAACACTTCCTATCGACTCACTTGTGTTAGCTGGGCAGAACATTGTGTTTGGTGGGAAACGATGGAAAGTAAATGATGTCGATAGTGACAAAAAAACCATTTACGTTGAACATGCTAAAGGCGGTAAACCACCAAAATTTGGCGGTAGTGGAATGACAATCCATGACGTCGTTCGCAAAGAAATGTTTCGCATACTCAAAGAAGGTGATTACAGAATTTCAGTCGGTAATAAAAAAGTGGATTTTGTGGATGCGATTGCAAGAGAACACTTCAAGGAAAGTGTCACCTTTTTTCAACTATCAGATTTAGCAAGAAATCCTCTGCTGAAAGCTGGCAACAGTACGTATTTGTTTACGTGGTTGGGTGATAAAGTAGTCAATACCATTGTAGCTCTCCTTATCATGAATGGACAAGAAGCTAGCGCATATGCAGGTGTTATTGAAGTGGAAAAAACATCCGTTGAGGATGTTAAATCGACTTTACGTACTCTAGCTTCAAGAAAACTGCCTAGTGAGACAGAGTTAGCGCAGTCTGTATTAGAAAAGCGAATCGATAAGTTTGATGAGTTTTTGTCTGAAGATATTCTCTCTATTGGGTATGGTACAAAGGCGTTTGATATAAACGGGGCTAAAGAGTGGCTTGTCATGGTTTGATATTTGTACCTGTCATAGGTTTTCCCATACCTGAATTAATCCGTATATTACTAAATTAAGTAGAAACTCTAACGAACTTCTGTCCAAAAGTGTGTTTACTGATGATGGTTACCAATGTCAGAAAACTATTCAGCCTAGCTCGAAAGCTAGGCTGAATGACTACAATAAGATGTTTTGGGACATTGAACGAATTAGCCCTCGCACTTACCCCAAGTTACTTCTCGTTCACCATTGTTTGCTTGCTCAACAACGTCTGCACACATCGGAGTCGTAAACTCTAATGTATCGGCAAAGTTGTAACCGATCTGTGTGCGAGTATCGTAGTTGCTGAACAAGAAATCACCATTTTCGTGGTTGTAAGTAAACTGAGTCCAAGTTGCGTATGTCTCACCATTTACTGGGTCAACAAGGTCTTGTGGTACCAAGTTACCGGCATTGTATGTGCTCAGCAATTTGCCTCGCGTTTGAGCCCATGATGCATCTTCTTTAAACGTAACGTGTTGTGTATTAAACAAACCACGAAGATTACGGTCAGCAGAGCTAATTGAGCTTGGAATATCTTTCGCTTTCAAGTCACTAAGGTCTACTTTAGCGACATATTCTCTGTGATCTTGCTGGAGAGGAGCATTCGCCATCACACGCAGGTCACTTGATGTGTCACCACGGTGCACTACCATCTTACCGCCTTCGTTCAGCTGCATAAGTGCAATATCGCCCGTTTTATCTTGTATAGAGATATGTAGACCATGCAAAGCACCGTGAAGACCGTCAGCCCAAGCGATTTGCCACTCGTTGTTGTTAAATGCTTGAACAGCTTCTTCCGTCGTGGAGTATGTCTCAGTGATGTAACGAATCACATCTAGGAAGCTCACAGCTGGTGCGCCAGTATCTTCGTAGTCTTTAATGAACTCTTGTGAATCAGCCATGTACAGTAACGATGCTGCTAGGCCTTCTGAGTTAATTGCATCTGATGCAACACCATGGAACACATCCCACTCCATCTGAGAAATTGCATGGTATTTAGTTGTCCAGCTCATTGCATTTTTGTAGTTTGGCGTTTCTGATGTGTTTTTAACGTCTACTGGGTTAACTTGCGCCACGTTGCCCAACTGATCTCCCCAATCTAAAGAACGAACAGTTGAAACACCATGCGGTGTATCTAGAGTAAAGCGAGAGCAAGCGTTGGCAACATTGCCCAGCGTAGCAATAGAGAGTACCGCGACGGTAGCGATTGCGAATTTGTTAAGTTTAAAGTTTTTCATAGGGAAACCTCATCGAGCGTTGTTTGTTTGGGCATCAGTTTGCCGATGAGGTTATTTTGGCTAACATGATAGTTGCCTATCCACTATACTAAGAGCGGAAATACTCCGCCCTTAATTGAAAATGAGGCTAGCATGACACTTGACCAACTTGATGCTTTTGTCGCGACGGTAGAACACAATGGCTTTAAGCCTGCGGCAAGATCTCTCGGCAAACATAGCTCGACCATCAGCACATTAGTGGCAACATTAGAAGATATCGTTGGCTTTGATTTGTTCGAACGCCTACCTCGCTCATTGGTCATTACAGATAAAGGACAAGAGCTCTATAACGAAGCTAAAGCGGTACTTCGTGAAGCAGATATGTTCCAAAGTAAAGCAGATTCTTTACAGCAAGGAATTAAAGGTAAGTTGACCCTAGCAATAGACAGCAGCGTAGCAGACGATAAGGTGCTTCAAAGTATTCAAACCGTTAGCACACAGTATCCGAGTGTAAAAATAAGACTGCTCAGTGGAGACACGTTACAAGTGCGAACGTGGGTATTGAGTGGACGAGCAGATTTCGGGATATCACTCGCAACCCACACTAACCTTGCAGGGTTGGATGTTCAACGTGCTTACAGCTTTAAAATTGCTGTCATTGTTCCTCTGAGTTGGAATGCAGATAACTATACGTCTCTCGCGGCTCTGCGTAGTGAATTGCAGTTGTGTTATAGCTTCTTTATAGAGCTAGGTATGGAAGATGCTCATATTGTGAGTTATCGAACATTAGAATGTAACGATGGTCGTCAAATGATTGATCTTGTGGAAAAAGGCATTGGTTATGCTGTTGTCCCTGAGTATCTAGCAGAAAAAGCTATTCAAGAGAAAAGAGTAAAGCAATTAGAATTAGCAGAACAAAAACCGGCTCTTTGGTATACCAACCTAATTAAGTTAACCGATGCAATACTGGATCCAGTTGGGGAACGCTTTTATAAGGAATTTGGACAAATAGCAGATAAATAAACGCCGCTTGAATATCAGGCGGCGTTCATTGTTTCTTTACTAGTGGATACTACTACGAGCATGCCTCCAGCTGTGGCGACTCAAAACGCTCTCGAATCGACTGGAAGACCGCGAAGAAGATCCATGCAGCGATACAACCGAGGAAAGTCGCAGTAACAATACCGCCAAATGATGCCAAGCCGAGTGCTTGTCATGCGCCGCTACCAATCGCGTCCGCCATCATCAATGGAACCAAACTTCTTGGAATTTGGTGGCTATGTGAACTTTGTACCAGGTACGATTACGACAATTGTATCTTCACTCGCTATTATTTTAAGCTTTATGCACACTTTAAAAAAAGATAGCTAATTAATGCGGCGTTATCCTACCTAAGCTTATTCGAAAGCTTACTAAACCTGAAAATCCCAAACACGAAAATGTCCAGAACCTTCATACTTGGCACTTTGTAACTCAGAAGTGCCCCAAAGTTTGCTGGCTAGGGTTAGCCAAGTAATGACATTGCACTTTTTTGACACATTAAAACTAATGATAAGAGACTCCGACCCATCAAAGAGTAACGTTCTAAGAATTATCGGTTCTCTAGTTTTAGTACCTCATCAATAAAAAACTGCATCGCCGAATTGACAGGTGTTTCAGTTCTCCAAATCAGGTCGGTATACCAATGAGCGGTATCTTTGACCTCCAATTCAAATCTATCAATCTCACCGTTCTTAAGTGCTTCACCACATAAATACAACGGTACAATCGCCCAGCATGAACAGTATTTCACCAGTTCAAGCATCTCATGTAGGTTATTGCTATATATGACCTTATTACTAAAGTTGTGACCATCACTTAGGTCCAGATCTTTAAGGAAGTTTACGGAAACTTGTCTTAACCCCCGTACTTGATGCATGCTTAGCTGCTTGTCAGCTAAGTTAAGATCCCGAGAAGCAATATTTGCTATTTGAAAGCTATATGCTCTAGCTGAAGAGAGTTCGTGAGGTATAGAAAACGTACCAATGCTAAAGCCAATATCTGCCTGTCCGGTGAGTACCCAGCTTCGAACGAGAAGAGGGTCCCCACTGAGTATCTTAACTTCAAGGGTAGGGAAACGATGAAATAACTGCTTATAAATGTGTGTTAACGCCGCACCTCGTAGCGCAGTATCGATCGCAATGGTAATCCGACTTGGCTCATTTTCCAGCAAACTAATTGCTTTCGCATCAAAGTGCTCTAGCTCTCTTAAGACCGAGCGCGCATGGTCGTAAAGCTCTTTTCCCTTCTCTGTTAGCTCTAATGATCGGGGCTTTCTGATGAAAAGCTCGAAACCGACCACACTTTCCAAATTCGAAACTAATCCACTGATCGTCACTGCATGTTTTCCTAAGGTTCGGCTTGCTGCTTTAAATCCGCCCTTATCAATAGTTGTTACAAAAGCGCTAAGTTGTTCAATTGAAGTTGCCATAAATTATTTTCACAAGTCTGTTTAAGGATAGGTTTAACCTATTCTTGAGTGTATGGCAACTAAAGGTAAGTTAATTCAATATGTCGTCATCAAGATAGAGAGCACTTAAACTCTAATCGCCGGAGAACCACATGAAACTAACTTCTAAGTTAAAACTTACACCTGTAGCTTTAGTGCTTATTAGTAGCCACTCATTTGCTGCAAAATTTTCGCAAGAAGAATTGGCTTATATGCCAGCGAATACTCAAATTGAATTATTTAAGAGCGGTATTATCACGCCTGTTGATGTTGTTGAAGCTCAAAAAGCTCAGTATGAAGCAACCAATAAAGTTGTTAATGCCGTAACTTACGATCACTGGGATAGCGCTCTAGCGGCTGCAAAAGAAGCGACTACTCGCTATGAAGAAGGCACATACCGTGCACTAGAAGGCGTAACCTACGCGGTTAAAGATGAGCACTTCGATAAAGGCTGGAAAGTAACTTATGGATCTAATATCCACATGAATGACGAGCCAATGCCATATGCGGATCCTATGGTATCTAAGCTAAATGAAGAAGGTGCAATTGCCGTTATTCAAACGACAGTGCCTGAATTCTACTTCAGTTGGGTAACAAGCACTCTTGCTTGGGGCACAACTCGTAACCCTTGGAACCCAGAATTCGCGGTAGGCGGTTCTTCAGGTGGTTCTGGCGCTGCGTTAGCGGCAGGCTACGCAACTATGGCAACAGGCTCTGATATGGGTGGTTCTATACGTATTCCATCTTCATTCAACGGCCTTTATGGCCTGAAGCCAGCGGCATACACCGTACCAACCACAATGCTATATTCTTACTTTTCAGGCAGCGGCCCAATTACACGTAGCTTTGAAGATCTGGTTATGATGTACAACGCTATGTCTGGTCAAGATGCGCAAATGTCGGTACCAACCATCGGTGAACAACCAGATCTATCAAAAGAAATTGAATCTTTGGATGGCATGAAGATCGCTTATATTGGCGACATGGGTACCAGCCCAATGGCAGATTATGTTGCAGACGGTATGCAAGATGCGATGGAAGTGCTTCGCAAGCAAGGCGCTACTGTTGATGTTGTCGATTTCGATTTCGAGATGCAAATGGGTCTACTTGAAGCGATTTCTAACCTTGCATTCTCTGGCGCAATGGGCGCGCCAATGATGGATGCTTACGGTGAGCACCTTGACAAAATGACGCCTTACGCGGGTAAATTGATCGGTAAAGCAATCAGTCACCGTGAAGATTATGATGGCCGTGCACAAGCGAAAACAGAAGCTGAAGTGCTTCGCATGTGGACTAAACTTTCTGAAGAAATTTACGCGAAAGGTTATGACCTAGTCATTGCACCAACTATGCCGACTGTAACTGTACCCGCAGATTACGACTACATTGTAGGTGAACCAATTCAGGAAGATGGTCATACATACGACAAAGCTGTTGGCATGATGTATACATTGCCGTTCAACCTACTAGGTTGGTTGCCAGCAGCAAGCGTACCTGCAGGTGTTAGCCCGGATGGCGTGCCATTTGGTCTACAAATCGTGGGTAAGCCAGCTGACACCGCAACTGTTGTTAAAGTTGCTGGCGCATACAGTAAAGGTGCACCTAAGTTCTTTACTAAGGATCTTATGCCAAAAGGCGTTAAGTAAAACTAGTTAAATTTATTCAGAGCCTCGCCAATGGTAGCGAGGCTTTTTTAATTTACCGGAGCTATATTTAATTGACCATGTTGATAACATACCATTCCTAAATCGTTTCCAGAATTTGTTAGTAATCCCACAGGAATAGAAGAACCATAAATATCGTCCACATAATTGTGATTGCAAATAGGGAGTCCACATAAGTGACTATGGCACGATTTGCGTTAATCGAAGTAATTCGTACATATCTAAATTAGTGGAATCACTGACACAGAAATGTCCAAAAACTTGCTGAGTGGGACAAATTGTCCCATGTCAGGCTGGAATCGAGACAGTTGGCATGTCGTAACTCAGAACTGCCCCATAACGTGTTGGAGCCATTTTGGATGTCATTAATTTAACTAATGGGTGTGAGCTTTATCTTAACCCAAAAGAAAAATCATTTAGTTACACCAATAACTTATCTCGTATTAAACTTGCTTTTGTATAATGCAGATAGATTTTTACTACCAGGTAGAGTTAGCAAACATCGATTGAAGCTAGACATGGTAGAAAGTCCTTTTTCATTGTCTGAATACTGAGCTAATTAAATGATTCTGTTTTCATCCTACAGTGCCAAGTAAACTCAGGCGCGTAAATAGCCAATAGGATGCAATCCCTCCCAAGAAATAGACAGGAATACTTGCTGTTACTCTACGCAACTTAACGCCAATGGCGCGTATGTTGTATGCCAAAATAAGCATAACGGCGACAAACGAAAGTTGACCAGCTTCTACACCTAAGTTGAAAAACAAAAGTGCTACCGGCACTTCATTGTCAGGTAAACCTATCTCAGCGAGAGCCCCTGCAAAACCGAGTCCATGAAGTAAACCGAAAGCAAACGCGACGAGCCAAGGACGACGATAAGTCAGCCCCACATGTCCTCTGTGAGCACGAACAATTTCTACGGCTAGAAAGACGATACTTAATGCAATACACGCCTCAACTGGGCTAGATGGGAGCACTAGTAAATCAAATGTTGCCAACCCAAGCGTTATACTGTGTGCAATAGTAAAAGCAGTAATCGTTTTTACAAGGTTCAGATTCCCTTTCACGATCCAAAGCAACCCTAGAACAAACATAAGATGGTCAATGCCGAGCAAAATATGCTCAAACCCCAATAGGAAATATCTCTTCGCTGCGTCTAGAAAAGAACCAGAGCCTGCTTTCAACTGGTCCATTGAAAGAGTGATCACGCCAGACTCATTCCTAATAAGCTTGTCGGCGACACTGCCATCTCTCCAATACACTTTTAGCATTATGCCATCTCTGTTCCATGGCAATAAAAGCTCATCCCCTGCTCGAAGTGGGCGTTCTCCGGTGAACTCGAACACTTTCCAACCTTGCAGCTGGCTACCGTTAGGTAATGTTACAAATTCAAAATCATCAGGAAGAATTGGACGTGAGAAGACATTTGATACTGTCGGTCCAGCTTGCACTTTGACTGTATAGGAATAGTTACCGCTCTCTCTTAACTCTGTTTTGGATATTCCAATATCATGAGCAAGCAGCGGATTACCCCAAAACAGCACCAACACTGCAAGCAAGCACTTTAACGCTAATCCTTTGCTCATTAACTACCGCTCTATCACTATTTCATAATTGTTACGCACATTTGCCAACTCTAACTGAATAAGCTTGCGTGCCTCGGTTAGTTCCCAATCCATTCTCAGGTAACCCTCAATATCCTCGTAAGGAGCTGTCTCAGGGGGGATACTTCGTAGCTTTCGAACAAAATGAATACCTTGATTAGAAACAAACGGTCCCATCCAATCATCCGACTGTGTTTCTACTAGAGCTTTTGCCGCGTCAAACCCAAATAGATCCGTTAGTTCTCCTTTCGTTCCTTGCAACGTTTCTTGCCCTAGAGATGGGCGGTGAAAGTCTCCTTTAATGGGGACTTCTTGATGACTTTGAAGTGCAGCTAATAACGACTTCGGTACTCGACTTTGATCAGAGAAAAAAAGGTGCTGAGTCTCTAACAGTTCTGGGGTGGTATATTTTGCTAGATTTGCTTTGTAGTAGGTTTGAAGCTGCTCATTTGTAGGTAGAGCAACTTCCGATATCAATAAGCCCCTCATTTTTAGAATCATGTTGTGACGCATTCTTGAATCGCCGACGTTCAAGCCGCGCCTGTATGCCTCTCTATACAAAATTTCATCGTCAATATAAGCGGCGATTAGGTTGTCAATTTCTAGCTCCGACAGAGTGTTTAACTCCAGATTCTGACGTTTTTCAATCAGGAATTCGATACTGTCTTGGTCGACAATAATCAGCTCTTTTTGCTCTGGTACTAAAAACCTATCTATGGCAAAAATCAGGGCTCCTATGAGCAGAAAGTGAATTAAGGGTTCGCGCCATATTGTTGATTTAAATTCCATTTACTACTTAATCCTCGAAATGAATAGCTAAACCAATCCGGTCTAGTTTAGCTATTCCGTCAGTTCAACTTACTTTATTGGACTATCGTGGCTAATCCGCTCTGGTTGGTAATACATAGGATCTGTTATTCCTTCTTTTCGACCTTGCATCCCCGCCAGTAAAGAGCGAATCAGGCGATCCATTAATATGCCGGTGTGATTATGAAGGTCGTCCAACAGTGGGTTGTACTCATTAAACTCTGCTGCGACGATCTCATTCTGAATTCCCAGTGCTCTCATTAGTTGCAGTGCTTGACCAGCCGTCAATCCATCGGGCTCTGCGGTACCAACACCTGGAGCATAAGCCGGATCTACGCCGTCCATATCAAAGGTAATGTAAACTTTTCTTCCTTTGGCTTCTGCCAAGACCTTTGCAAGTACAGCGTCCCAACCGTCTTTCTCTATTTCAGATTGAAAGTGGAACTTGATCTTGTGTTTTCTCATCCAATTGAGTGTTTCTACCCCCGGAGTTGAGCCTCGAAGTCCCACTTGAATCAAATCACTTCCGTTTATTAGCCCTTTTTCTACAGCCATTTTGAAAAACGAGCCATTATGAACATATCGTCCGGCTCCTGCCTTATAGGCATCATAGTGGGCGTCAATGTGGACGACCAATACTTCACCTTTGCCGTACTTTTGGGCAAGTGCGGTCATAAAGGCGTAGCTCTGGATGTGGGTGCCACCGATACCTATTGGAACTACATCCACATTTAATGCGCTGCCAACAACTCTATGAATCTCATCAAGGTTGATTTGGTTATCAGCCATCCAGTTAGCGGCGACATTTCCGTAATCAGCGACAACGAGGTTGGCTAGATCAACTCCTATAGCTTGATCCTCCCCTTGATAAGGATAAGAGAGGTAATCCACAAGCGACCTCATCCTCATTGCGGCATAACGCCCTCCAGGGATCATTTGGTCGCCCACAATCAACCCTATGAGGGCAACGTCTACATTGCCTGCCTTTAGGTCTTCTGGGGTACGAGCTAGTGGCGCACCGAGAAACGTTGGTATGGAACTCCACATTGGACCGAATTCATATCGGTTTGGGTAATATAATCCGGGAGCATTTTTGGGATCTTCGGAGAGGTTACGCCTTTGGAATAATACATCCTTATCCTCGGCTAAGTTGAGCTTACTTTCGTCGTTTGGATCTTTCCAAGGCGCCCACTCATAAGGGATATTGTCTGTAACGTTTGCATTTTCGGCAAAAGCTAAGCCGGACGCAAAACAGCATAATGAACTGGTTAAAACTAGTTTTGATACAGTGTTCACAACTCTCTCCTCAACCCACAGCGAACACTTTTAAGCGTAGAATGAAATGAAGAAAGCGCAATTACCGGAAAGCCTAGCGTAGCTAGGCTTTCCGGCACACGTAGAGAAAGATTACACGTAAATATCTGAAAGAAATTAGAAAGCTATAAGAGTCGTTAGAACATCTCACTCAAGGAGTTAAGTAGTTATGGTTGTATCTGGTTACTTGGCAAAGCTTTTAGCCAGTATGGCTTCTGCCTCATCAAACGTGTAATGGCCAAGGTCGTACATAGCTTCAACGATTGAGCCTAAGGCGCAATTGATGATTGAGTTTGGCTGCCCGTTGTATAGTCGAACACTTTTAGCTACAAACTGTAAAACCAGTTTTTTTGTCGTAGTACGATCGCTTTCTCTATGCATTGCCATCGGTTCGCCGAAATCTTCAATTTCCCTTTTTGATATTTGAATCGCATCGTCAAGGGTTCCATCCAAGGCCAACTGATAAGGCAGACCTTCGAAGCACTCTTTGTTTTCGATAACAATCTCTTTTATCAACTCTATGCATACCGTGGTGTCTGCACCATTTCTAAGAGCACTGCAGTATTTACTATCTGACCAATAGGTATAGTTCGACATCAATATCTCCATATCCTCAATTATTCAAAACGTTAACAGGTAAAGGCGGTCGCCGCGCATTTAAGATATTTAACTTTCTTTTTGCTTTCCAAATAGAAACCATCGGGAAACTTCATACGTTAACGCGCAGACAAAATAGTTAACACTCAAATTATCTGCTGATTTTTAACGAAAGAATAGACCTTTTAAAGCACTTTAGTATAAAGCTAAGTTTTGATTGTTGCTTCAGAAAGTTGGTTTCTCACCTGAGTAGGGAAAAAGTTAAAAATTTTCTGTCACTATTCCATTTAATTAGCCGTTAGCTCAGAGCAATTTCAGTCTTCTCCTAACAAGCAAATTGATAGTTGATGACAGCGGGCATCAAAATCACCTCCAAGCATCAGCTTGCCTGATGGATACTATCTATTGCGTTTTTAGTTAGGTTGTTACCGTTTTTACAAGCCAACGGAATGGTAAACAACCAATGGATTGTCAAAATCACTAATTTAGGTAAATGACATGACTAATAACGTATCTCGCAGAAGTTTCTTCAAAATGACAGGCGCAACAGCAGCAGTAGGCGCGGTGGCGGCGGTAGCCCCAGTTGCGGTAGCACAAGCGGTAACTCCAACGCTACGCGATAAGAACGGTGTTGGGGTATATAACGAATGGGACCAGATGGAATCAGTTCTGGTAGGCCACCCAGACCGCTTCCTGATGCCAGAGGTTGACTGGCCACTTGAGAACTACCAAGGTCTTGATGAAGAAATCAAAGTAGAAATGCGCGAGCGAGCAGGCAACTATTTAGAAGACCTACAACCAGAGACCCATAAACAAACTCAAAAAGAAATGAATGCTTTGGCTGAGCTATTCGAAAAGCATGGAGTAGAGGTCATTCGTCCTGAGCAACCAAGCGATGAGCTATGCCGTGGCGAACGTATGGGTCAATGCGCAATGTATGAGCGTGACAACACGCTAGTTATCGAAGACGAAATCATCGACACCTACTGCCGTATTCAATGCCGTCGTAAGAGTCATGAACTTATGTACCGAGATATCACGAAACACGCAGAGGAAAATGGTCAATATCATCTAGCAATGCCACGTCCTTCTATTCATGTGGATCAATCCGATGAAACGATTCCGTACCTAGAGGGTGGCGATGTTTTCATTCTGGACAAAGACATTCTAGTGGGTCACGCGGGCATCGGCTCTAGTTATGCGGGTATTGAGTGGCTGCGTAACCGCCTAGAACCGAAAGGCTACCGTGTTCACACCATCGAGTTGAGCCGTAAATTCATCCACCTCGATTGCGTATTCATGACACCTCGTCCGGGTCTAGCCGCTTGTAATCTTGACGGCGTAAAAGGTGGCAAGGCGGCATTCCCTGCATTCATGCAAGATTGGACGTGGATTGATGTAACCGAGAAAGAGTGCAAAGCAATGGGCGCTAACAGTGTCAACTTAGCGCCGAACAAACCGATTATTGGCGCTGAGCACACAAGACTTATCGCTGAGCTAGAAAAGCATGGCGTAGAGTGCATTACTCTGCCGTATGCAACGACCTCAATGTTCGGTGGCGGCCCTCGCTGCTCAACTCACCCACTGAAACGCAAAGCATAATTAAGCTTGGTGTTGGCCGAGAAAACTTCTCGGCCAACTGAGAGAGGCGCAGGGCTAACTAAGAGAAGCGTTATGTCAGAGAAACTGAGTATTTTAAGTCACTTAAATGAATTAAAAGCCGTGTTGTTAAAAGCACTAAAATCGGTGTTATTGGTATTCTTAACTCTGGTTTACTTCGCTGGTGATATCTACGAGCTTGTTTCAGCACCGCTTATAGAAACCTTACCTAGCGGTGCAAGTATGATTGCGACACAAGTGGTTTCACCTTTTTTTACTCCACTCAAGCTTACGCTTTATGTGTCAGTATTCTTAGCAGTGCCTTATTTACTTCTCACGATTTGGCGTTTTGTTGCTCCGGGTCTTTATCAACATGAAAAGAAGGCTGTGTTGCCTCTAGTGATGAGCTCTTCCGTCTTGTTCTATGGCGGTGTTTCATTTGCTTTTCTTGTCGTACTACCCATCGCTTTTTCCTTCTTCAGCTCCGTGGCATTGGAGGGTGTCAACATAGCTACTGATATCGATAGTTATCTGAGTTTTGTTCTGAAGATATTTCTGGCATTTGGGTTAGCTTTTCAGATGCCGGTCGCAACAGTATTAGTCTGTGTTACGGGAATGTCGTCACATCTCGAGCTACGTCAAAAGCGAGCGCATGTCATTGTTGGCGCATTTGTTATCGGAATGATATTAACACCGCCCGATATGTTTTCGCAGACACTTTTGGCCATCCCTATTTGGCTCTTATTTGAAGCCAGTTTATTAGTCGCGCGCTTCTATGAACCTCATTGTAATCACAATGACTCCACACTTTACACAGAGAGATAATCATAATGGCAGGTATTTCTATTTGGCAACTCGCGATCATCGCAGTCATTATCGCACTTATATTTGGCACTAAACGTTTAAAAACTATTGGTGGCGATGTGGGTGAATCTATTAAAGGGTTTAAAAAGGCAATGTCAGACGATGAATCATCAGGAAAAGATGAATTACCGAAATTATAGGTGGTTCTATGTTTGATATTGGTATGGTCGAAATGATGCTAATTGCTATCGTCGGCTTGGTGGTATTAGGCCCCCAAGAAATGAAATTAGCGGTTAGAAGCGTATCACGTCTTATTAAAAAATCGAGAGCGCTGGCGACGGATATTTCCAATCAATTAGAAGCGGAAATAGAAGTCAAAGATAAAGCACGGAAAAAATAGTCACGTCGCCACGGATGGCTCTCATCAGGTAATTTTAATGAAACTGAAAATATTCTCCACTCTTGCCATTGCTATGAGTGGCGCTACTGTGCACGCCAATGTTGAGGGTACTGCAAATCAACCAGGGTTCAACGCTACTGCAAACGCTGGCGTTTATCCTGGAAAAGGCCTACTTGGCGTCGTCACTTATGGCCATTATCGCCTTCAGGGTGTTAATGAGCACGGCACCGATCATGCTAGTCCTAAATACACATCTGTTGACGTGCTCTTACCACATTTGAGCTACTACACAGATAAGAAAGTCTTGGGAGGCTTTTACAGTTTTGGGGCAACCGCCGTGATTGGTGGTCTGTATTATGACCATAGCGGTGTTCAATCCGGTGTGTCACGGAGTCCGTGGCTGACGCCGATCCGACTAAACTGGACTTTGGGTGATGATGTCCATATTGCCGCCGGTTATACCTTTCGTCTTGGAAGCAGTCTTGCGAGTACATCCACTGACAAAACCTATGATGTTCACATTTTGAATTCCAATTTAACGTACAACATCAATGAACAATGGCAATTAAATGGTTCCGTCTCAATCGAGCACAGAACGAAAGATCTGCGTCAAAACCAAAGTTGGCAACCGGGCAATATTGGGTACTTTGAGGGTTCAGCCGTCTATAAGTTTGAAAGTGGTCGTACATTGGGAGCCTACGGTTACCATGTGGCCCACCTAAATAGAGATAAAGGCACTCAATTTACTCCTGAGGGCTCACTAATCATGGGCAGTGGTTATGCCAACTTAACGGGCATAGGTGCTGAGTTCACAACGCCTATATCGCTGCTGAAAAGCACTATGTCAATCCGAGTTTTTTCTGAACCAAGTCGCAGCAATCATATGTATGGCACGCGCGCATTTGTTTCGCTGACCCACAAGTTTTAATCACTTTTTGAACCAATTCGAGCAGATATAGCAAAGCTAGCTGTGGCTCTGCTCATTCTATTGTTTTTATGAGGAATGTAATTATGTTGAATAACGAAGCCTTATTGGCAGCTCAAGCGATGCTTGATTTTGAGATAACTGTTTATGTTGTCTACACCATATTGATTATCGGTGCATTAATCGAAATGAATGTTGATACGAATGATAATAAAGGCAGCACTAAGGATGGTTAATGCCACAAATAAACTAAGCGCTAGTGACGTATCGCATCAATTATTTCTTAGTGCATTTAATAGCCTAGACAAACAGATAGCGATTATAGATGAAACAGGTCTGATTATTTTTGCCAACACAAGCTGGAATAACTTTGATACGGAACTGGACAATGCTTTCAACTGGTTTGGGTTAAATTACATCGAGTACTGCGAAGAGGCGGCATTGGACTATGGCGATGATGCTCTTAAGGTCTTAGATGGCCTAAAACAAGTTATCACATCTCAAATCAAGGTGTTTAGTTATGAATATCGACGTTATTACTCCCACAATATGGGGTGGTACTTAATCCGCGCAGCCCACTTTGCTGTGAATGATAATGTGTTCGCCGTAATTTCACATTGTGATATCACGTCAAGAAAGCTAGCTGAAGAAGAATTACTTAGACTTGCTCACAAAGATGAACTCACGCAAATAGCGAACCGAAGGCACTACGATCTAAGAATCAAGCAACTGTGGGATTCTGCAATCAAGCAAAGAAGAGTCTTAGGCATGCTGCTCATTGATATCGATGACTTCAAAGTAATCAATGACAAATTTGGCCATCAAGTTGGTGATGAGGTACTAGTCAAGCTGGCAGAAGAGCTCAAACGGGTAACCAGAGAGGAAGATATATGTGCTCGAATTGGAGGGGATGAGTTTGTCGTGGTAATTGACGGAGCAAACTTGGATATCGCGACCAACATAGGGAAAGCACTCATCAGTAATATAGAACTACTTTGCAACAGTACAGACAGCGTGAATAGCGCCCACTGCTTTAGCGTGAGCATCGGTGTAAGCTCTATTCAACCTAATGAGTCGAACTCTTATCGCGACTTTTTAAGGGATTGTGACCTGACACTCTACACCGCTAAAAAACGAGGGAAAAATATGATTGTCTCATAGGTTTTTATCAATACCTTAGCTAATCCACCGTTATCTAATTTAGTACAATGTGTGTAGTGGTCAACAAATTCCGGACACTAACTTAAGCCGATCTTCGGCAGTAACTGGCGACAGCCCATCATTTGCTTGATGACGCCGTTGCCTATTGTAGTAATCCATCAAGTAATAACTGATATCCCTCTTTGCCTGAGTTTGGGTAAGGTACCCTGTTGCTGGTATCCATTCGGTCTTTAAGCTTCTAAATAGCCTCTCCATAGGAGCATTATCCCAGCAGTTACCGCGACGACTCATGCTCTGAGTTATGCGATATCGCCAAAGCCTTTGACGGTATTTTAGACTGCTATATTGGCTTCCTTGGTCTGAGTGGAACATCACGTCGCTAGGTCGGCCTCGTTGTTCCCAAGCCATATCCAAGGCTTTGCAGGTCAACTCTGCATTGGGTTTGTCTGATAGTGCCCAACCCACTACACGGCGGCTAAATAAATCGAGTACAACAGCCAGATAACTCCACTTTGAACCGGACCAGATGTAAGTAATATCGCCACACCAAACTTCATTTGGAGTGGAAACGGAGAACTCACGCTTCAACATATTGGGGATATCTGGTCGCTCTAGCTTAGCCTGCTTATAGCGATGCGAACCTGGTTGTTTGCTTATCAGCTCGGCTTCTTGCATGAGCTTGCGTACTTTGAAGCGTCCGACATCGAAGCCCTCAGACTGCAGCATAGAAGCAAGAGTCCGACTACCAGCAGCACCACGACTCATGTTAAAGAGCTGTTTAACTCGGCTGGCTAACCGAATGCGATTGGCATCCGGCTTTCGTTGTTTAAACTCGTAGTAGCAGGAAGACGCGACATCGAACAGCTCACAAAGAACTTTGACCGGTTCATGCTCCCTCAACTGGTCAATTAGCGAGAACGTTCTAGTTCGTCCGACATTAAGAGAGCTGTAGCTTTTTTTAGTATGGATTTTTCTCTTTCTAAGCGACTAATCCTAGCTTCTAACTCTTGGATCTTCTGCTGTTCTGGTGTCAGAGCTTTAACCGTTGGCGTTTCTCCGCCACGCTCAATCTTTAGTTGATCGACCCAGCGTCGTAAGGCTGTATCACCGATGTCTAGAGAGCGTGCCGCCTCAGATATTGAGTAATCTTGATCAAGAACTAAGCTTGCGGCATCTACTTTGAACTCAGAAGAAAATGTACGTCGTTGTCGTTTTGTCATTGAACACCTCGTTTATGGTGGAGACTTTACCACCTAATTTGATGTCCGGGATCATTAAACCACTACAGTGTAACACATTTATGTCCAAGAGTTTGTTACGTACATGCTTACGGTATGTGTCCTTGCTAAGTCTTTTGAGCTTATTAGCGATATTTTTGTAAATTTACTACGTCAAGTTTTAGGAGTATTTCAAATTTGCAGACTTTTGATGCAAGCTTATGCGAACTTATGGTGCAAATTACGATTTAACTCATTGAAAGTGGGTTCAAGTTATGCAGGCTTATGGTGCAAGCATCACCATCTAGCGCATGCAAATCATATCTAGATTTATACCTGTAGAACAAAACTTCTCCAAATACGCATTGTTCATAAGCTTAAAATCGCTGATGTTTAAGTGATTTACACCCCACAAATACAATACATTACAAAACCACAAACTGAATCGATTCAGGGGTTACTTTATAGCTGTATTTAGACGCTCATTTTACTATCAAATCCATATTGTTAACCTCTTTGTGGTGCTCTATTTAGAGCTTCTACGCTAATGCGACAATAATGTATGGCTTTGTAAACTGCCATTGTATAACAACTCATTAACGTAGTAGTTTGATTATATAACTGTCAGTTAGAGTGAACTCGATCGCTGGTAGGGAAGCATGCGTTATGTCCAAGGAGAGTGAACCAATTATCTAGAGTATTATGAGGTAGATGATGAGTGCAGAGCTGAGACGTAAAATAGAAGAGTTATTGGTGATCGCAAAGCAGGAAGGTGTTTCTATTTTGGGGTTAGTTGATTCGGCTGACGAAGCACAATGCCAGATTTTTCGGAGCATTGAATTGAACTCTCGTCAGGGTATCAGGGCGTTAGATGACATCGTCATGAGACAAAAGTGCCCTGCTGATGGAAGTGCTTGTGATACCTGCCACCAATCTTGCAGGGAAGACCCTAGTTCAGAAATCCCTCAGGTTAGTTCGACACTGCTCTATTTGGTTAAATAGTCACAGGAAGCGTTTTTAACCCAGCGTTACAAAAAGAACGTATTCGCGCATATTGGGTATTTTGTTTGCCTTTTCATTGATGACATCTTCAATAAAACCACGCCAAATAGTGAGCCCCCTCCAACTTCATTTTTATTTGCCAATGCCTGTTTAAATTAAGGCTAGACTCAAAATTCATCGTGGCTACAACCACATAACTTTATCAGCTGAGCAGATGACACTCTAGACACGGACGTTATGGTACTAGACGCAAGCTGCAAAGTGAGAGGTGAATTATGGCAGAAATTACTCAACTCCTTCCCGCTTTTCCTGGATTCGCAGTGCAATATGACCCAAGTAAGAACCCTTACTTCAGAGTGATTATGGAAGAGAACCTTCGCAAGCTAAAGCAGGTTTCAGCAGGAAAATCATTACTTTCATCGATTCAAGCGGCGACACCTGCTTTTCGTGGTTCTTTTCCTCGAGGTGTGAATGTAATGTGTGTTCCGACACACCTTCA
This sequence comes from Vibrio mediterranei, assembly GCF_013364395.1. Classification (NCBI taxonomy): domain Bacteria; kingdom Pseudomonadati; phylum Pseudomonadota; class Gammaproteobacteria; order Vibrionales; family Vibrionaceae; genus Vibrio; species Vibrio mediterranei. The sequence goes on from NZ_JABXGK010000001.1 coordinate 889,975, forward strand.
CTTTACCCAAAGTGGCTACAACCTTGAGATTGAATACGCACAAGATTACAGCCAAAAGCTGACAGGCATGACACCTTCAAACCTCGCCAAACACGCACCTCAAGGATGTCCATTCTGGATCTCTGGAGGCAGCCACAATTCCGCTTTAGATCAAAAATCTGCCACCAACGCCACGGGTTCCGTATGTCATATGCGTTTTACCAACGTTCAGGTTGTAACCCGAAGAGGTGAGAAGGCAGAGCCTTATGTGGTACTAGCTCACGAGCTGATTCATTCTTTACATTGTCTTCAAGGTATTAAAATGGATGGTCGGGACGAAGAGTTATGGACGACTGGGCTCGGAAAATATGAAAATAACCCAATGAGCGAAAACGTATTTAGAGCTCAATTTGGCTTAGCGAAAAGACAGCGATATTTCTAAATTTTCTTCACAGTTTTATTGACCTTCCCCTTAGGGGAGGGTCTACACTCAAGAAGATTTTTCGTAGAAGGCTTGTTATGCGCTTTAGTGTTATTAGAAAACGTTGGATGTCGTTACTGACGATTGTTGCGCTATTAGCATCAACGTTAGCCGTTAGTGCACCAACGATGGCTTTTTCTAATGATATTGTTTTGTCTTCTCAACATGGTGCAATGGTAGATTGTACTGCTAGTGTCGATTCTTCCACAAACTCCCATCATAATGTTTCTAAGCAAACCGCCGTCAGTGAGTGTGGTGGCGAATCAAAGCATAATTGCTGTAGCGCAACGTGTGCGAACGGTGTTGGGGTTATCAGTGCAGACTTAATGCACGGTATTCATCATTATCTCTTCTCCAAAAGAACGCTCGAACTTGCGTTTAGTCCTATTTATCGAGCAAATGGTCTCGATCGACCCCCTAGAGCGTAATCCAATCTAATTTTTTAGCCCTTCTTAGAGCTCTAAGAAGCTTTTTAATCGTGCTTATTATTTAAGCGCGCAGATTGGATACTATCGTGAACAAATCTATTACTTTGGTTGCGCTTACCGTGAGCGCCGCCTTGTGGATGCCGATGTCTGCTTTGGCAGACAATGTCGCCACGATGCAAGTTAATAACCCAAGCGAGGAACAGCTTGGTTCAGTGACGCTGCAACAGCTGATCGAATTGTCGGTCGCCAATGATGCAAGTAGAGTTCGCTTCTACGCTCAATCAGAATCGTTAAGGCAGTCTGGGATTGCTAGCGCTACGCTGAAAGATCCAGTAATAAAAGTTGGCGTTGGCGGTCTACCAACGGACAGCTTTCAATTCGACCAAGATCCCATGACAAACGTGTCAGTGGGTTTGATGCAACAGTTTGGACGAGGGTCGACGTTAGCCCTGCAAAACCAAAAAACGCAAAAGCAAGCTGATGGTATTGAATTTCAAGTACAGACACGTGAGCTTGAGATAGCAAACAGTATCTCAAAGCTGTGGTATGAGCTGGGATTTCAGCAACAGTCAGAGCGTGTGCTGCTGGAAAGTCAGGAGCTAATGCGAGAAATGGTTCGCTTTATCCAAACTAACTACGCCATAGGCAACAGTGAATCTCAAGATCTGATTCAGGCTCAGTTGCAGGTCAGTAAGCTGGATGAAAAGTTGCAGGCCAACCGTCAAATGCAAAATCGCCTGATTGCTCAGCTCTCCGAATGGTTAGGTGCTCAATGGTTGTCTAATTCGCCGACTCTTAAGGCGACCACGACTTCAGACTGGCAGAGATTGGAAGGTCGTTTATTAGAGCACAGTCGTTCGGACTACTACGCCATTCTTAATCAGCACCCTATGGCTCGCATGGCGGATATCGAAATAGCTGCAAGTGAAACCCAAGTCGCCATTGCAGAAGAAGCGTACAAACCGCAGTTTGGCGTTGAAGCGATGTATGCCCATCGACAAGCTAACAATATGCGCGGTGAGCCAGCGCCAGATTTAGTGAGCGCTTATGTCACGATGGATATTCCTCTGTTCACTGGTAATCGTCAGGATAAAAATCATGCCGCTGCCGAGTATCAAGTGGTCGCCTCCAAATCTAATAAGGATGCATTGCTTTCTCAGATGTACGCCAAAGTCAGTGCACTGACAATGGATAGGCAAAACCTCACCGAACGTCTTGAACGTTATCGTCAAAGTCTCCTCTCTCAGGCTAAAGCTCGCACCAAAGCGGTAGAAAGAGGTTATGAAAACAGCACTGCGCAATTTAGTGATGTGATCACCGCCTCTAGAGACGAACTGGCAATAGAGCTAGAGGCGCTGAGGTTGGAAACAGATCTTAGCTTGGTCAATAGCGACCTGTCCTATTTTCTGGGTGGTTTTGATTATCAAGCCTCAACTCCGGTGCTTTCAGTGCCATCAAAACAACAATAATTCTGAGAAGGTAAACAAAGATGAAGACATTGAATGTTGCGCTATTGGCCTTAGCGGTTGGCGCTGGAATTGGTGTGCTAGTCGCTCCTTATGTCGGAGGTCATAACATGGCGGAGGCGTCCGATGAAAATGCCAGTACAAAGGGAGCAAAAGAGCCGCTGTACTGGGTAGCACCGATGGACCCAAACTATCAACGCGATCAACCAGGTAAATCCCCAATGGGAATGGACCTTATCCCAGTGTACGCCGATGACCTTAACGGTGGTAATGAAAAACCAGGAACGGTCAACATCAACCCGGCGGTGGAGAACAATTTAGGAGTAAAAACAGAACCGGTAAAGCTAGCGAAGCTATCGCCGCGTATCGAGACAGTCGGCTATATCGCTTTTGATGAAAGTCGTTTGTGGCAAACCAATGTGCGCGTTGCGGGCTGGGTCGAAAAGCTCTATATCAACGCTGTGGGAGAGCGTGTTAACAAAGGAGATGTGTTATTCAAGCTTTATTCACCAGAGCTGGTCAAAGCGCAGGAAGAGTTACTTAATGCCCATCGCACAGGACGCAGTAGTTTGGTTAAAGGCGCCACGGAGCGTTTAATTTCCCTGGGTGTAGACCGAGCTCAAATTAACCAGATAGTCAAGCAAGGCAAAGCGTCTCAGACCATTGATATCAAGGCATTGGGCAATGGTGTGGTGGCTACATTGAATATCCGAGAAGGTGGCTATTTGTCCCCAGCTCAATCGGTTATCAGCGCGGGGCCAATTGATGAAGTTTGGGTCGATGCTGAAGTGTTCGAACGCCAAGCGGAATGGATCAAAGCGGGTAGCCAAGCAACGATGACATTAGACGCGCTATCAGGCAGGGAATGGCAAGGAGAAATTGACTATGTTTATCCGATTCTCGACCCAGCAACGAGAACGCTAAGAGTAAGACTCAAGTTTGCTAACCCAGATCATCAATTGAAGCCAAATATGTTTGCCAACATTGCGCTGCAACCCAAGACGGAGCAAGCGGTGCTCACTATACCTCGTTCAAGCGTGATTCGCTCTGGAGGGATGACTCGCGTGGTGTTATCCGAAGGAGGCGGTAAATACCGCTCGGCACGTATCGACATTGGACGAGAGGCCCGTGACCGAGTTGAGGTGTTAGCGGGATTGACCACAAGTGACAAGGTGGTGACCTCTGCGCAATTTATGTTGGATTCGGAGTCAAGCCAAAGTGCGGATTTGTCACGAATCAACGGTGTAGAACCGCCAGCGGAGACTGTGTGGGCGCAAGGTGAAATCACAAGTGTGATGACAGGACACAATATGTTGACCATTAATCACCAACCCGTACCAGAGTGGGATTGGCCGGGGATGACTATGGATTTCACGGTGGACAAGGATGTCAACCTTAACACCTTGCAATCGGGTCAACAGGTTGAGTTTGAAATGGCAAAGACCGATTCAGGGCAATACGCCATTATCGATCTCAAAGTGAGTGACAAACGGGTTGTCGAGAAAGTTTGGGTTCAAGGGGATATCACTATGTTGATGGCTGATTTTGGCATGATAACCCTCAGTCACAACGCCGTTGCTGAATGGGGCTGGGAAGCCGGAGAAATGAACTTCACTTCTCAAGGAGATGTGGATTTAACTGGCTTCTCTGAAGGCGAAACGGTGCGCTTCTTAGTGACGAAGCAGGGTTCGGACTATGTGCTTATTGATCTTCAGCGTGGAGGAAGTCAGCCATGATTGGAGCCATTATTCGTTGGTCTATCAATAATCGTTTTCTCGTCTTGGTCGCAACCTGCTTTTTGACGTTAGCAGGTTTGTACAGTGTGAAGAATACACCTGTTGACGCTATTCCTGATCTGTCAGATGTTCAGGTGATTATCAAAACCAGTTATCCGGGACAGGCTCCACAGGTTGTTGAGGATCAGGTTACTTATCCTCTGACGACCGCCATGTTAGCGGTGCCGGGCGCAGAAACGGTGCGGGGATACTCCTTCTTCGGTGATTCGTATGTGTACATTATCTTCAACGATGATACCGACATGTACTGGGCACGTTCGCGGGTTTTAGAGTACTTAAGCCAAGTTACGCCTAACTTACCAGCACAGGCAAAGCCGACTTTGGGTCCCGATGCGACAGGGGTGGGCTGGATTTACAGCTACGTACTACAAGACAAGACAGGCCAGCATGACCTAGCAGAACTTCGCAGTATACAAGACTGGTTTTTAAAGTATGAGTTACAGACAGTTGCTGGCGTTTCGGAAGTCGCGACGGTAGGCGGTATGGTCAAGCAGTATCAGGTCCAAATTGATCCTGCTAAGTTACGTGCTTATGACCTGACCTTGCAGCAGGTCAACATGGCTATCAAAAATGGTAACCAAGAGACTGGTGCATCAGTGATAGAGGTCGGTGAGGCTGAACATATGGTTCGCACTACGGGTTACTTGAGTAGCATTGAGGATATCAAAGCGCTTCCTCTTAAGGTGACGAGCAAAGGTACTCCTCTATTTCTGGGGGATATCGCGGACATCAATCTTGGGCCTCAAATGCGTCGTGGTATTTCCGAGTTTAATGGTGAAGGTGAAGCGGTTGGTGGCGTTATCGTTATGCGTTTTGGGGAAAACGCCAGTCAGGTTATTCATGATGTCAAAGCAAAGTTGGAAGAGCTGCAACGCGGTCTGCCTGATGGCGTTGAGATTGTTGCGACTTATGACCGTTCAACGCTCATCGATGCGGCGGTTGAAAATCTATGGAAGAAGTTGGCAGAAGAGTTCGTGGTAGTAGCCATAGTCTGTGCACTGTTCTTATTCCACATTCGTTCTTCACTTGTGATTGCTATTAGTTTGCCCATTGGCATTTTGTCCGCATTTATCGTCATGCACTGGCAAGGGATTAACGCCAATATTATGTCGTTGGGTGGGATCGCTATTGCCATTGGGGCTATGGTCGATGGTGCGATAGTGATGATCGAAAATGTTCACAAACATATCGAGAAAACGCCCCTCACCGATAAAAACCGCTGGCAAGTTATCGGACGCGCAGCAGAAGAAGTCGGTGCTCCGCTGTTTTTCTCTTTGCTTATTATCACATTGAGCTTTGTTCCTGTGTTCGCGCTTGAAGGGCAGGAAGGCAAAATGTTCTCACCACTCGCTTATACCAAAACATACGCCATGGCAGCAGCTGCGGGTTTAGCCATTACTTTGGTGCCTGTGCTGATGGGGTACTTTATTCGTGGGAAAGTGCTGCCCGAACATAAAAATCCCGTCAACAAAGCGTTGATTGTCTTGTATCGACCGATGCTTAACCTAAGTCTTCGTTACCCTAAATCGATGATTGTACTGGCTATCGTCTTGATGGGGTCGGCTTTCTATCCGACCAGTAAGTTAGGTAGTGAGTTTATTCCGCCTTTGGATGAAGGGGATTTGATGTACATGCCAACGACTTATCCTGGTATCTCGATTGGTAAAGCACGTGAACTGCTTCAACAAACCAACAAGTTGATCAAGACCGTTCCTGAAGTCGAGACTGTGTGGGGCAAGATTGGTCGTGCAGAAACTGCCACTGACCCAGCCCCTTTAACCATGATTGAGACCACCATCCAATTGAAGCCTCGCTCAGAGTGGCGAGATGGCGTTACCACAGAATCACTACGTAAGGAGTTTGATGATTTGGTTCAGTTCCCAGGGCTAACAAACGCGTGGGTAATGCCAATTAAGACTCGTATCGATATGTTGGCTACAGGGATAAAGACGCCTATTGGTATCAAGATAGCTGGACCTGATCTCAAAGTCATCGAGGAGATAGGTGCCAATATCGAACCTATCCTCAATACGATTCAAGGTACGGTGTCGGTATATGCCGAAAGAGTAGCGGGTGGACGATATGTCACGATTGATATCAAACGACTCGCCGCCGCGCGTTATGGTCTGAACGTCAGTGATGTTCAGCAAGTTGTGTCAACGGCAGTGGGTGGTATGAATGTGGGCGAGACAGTGGAAGGGTTGGAGCGATACCCAATTAACGTTCGCTATCCACAAGATTATCGTGATTCGGTGGTGAAGCTACAGAACCTGCCTCTTGTCACTCCAAATGGTGCTCGAATCGCGTTAGCAGATGTGGCGGAAATTCGTTATGAAGATGGCCCGCCAATGATTAAGACTGAGAACGCTCGCCCGAACGGCTGGGTATTTGTTGATATTGCTGAGCGCGATCTTGGGTCTTATGTCACCGAAGCTCAAAACACTGTGGCGGAACGGTTGTCCCTACCCGCGGGGTACTCGCTAACGTGGTCTGGTCAATATGAGTATATGGAGCGCGCCAAAGAGCGTTTGAGCGTTGTTGTGCCTGTCACTCTCTCCATCATTATGTTGCTGCTTTACCTGAGTTTTAGAAGGGTCGGTGAAGTGCTGGTCATTATGGGGACACTGCCGCTCGCCATGGTAGGTGGCTTGTGGCTTATGCAATACCTTGGGTACAACTTCTCGATTGCTGTAGGAGTGGGCTTTATCGCGCTTGCTGGGGTAGCGGTCGAGATTGGAGTCATTATGCTGGTTTACCTAAATCAAGCATGGCATGCACGCAAACTAGCGGCACAAGAAAATCAAGCACCACTAACGCGCGATATGTTAACCGAGGCAATCCGAGAAGGCGCAGGGCTGCGTGTGCGACCCGTCATGATGACGGTGTTAACAGTCATCATCGGTCTTATTCCAATTATGTACGGGTCAGGTACTGGCTCTGAAGTGATGCAACGGATCGCCGCTCCAATGATTGGCGGCATGGCGTCCGCATTACTGCTCACATTGCTGGTCCTTCCGGCTATCTACAAGTTATGGAAATCAAAAGAAATTAACCAATAACCGTTGGCGGCCTCTAATGAAGAGGCCGCTAATCACTTATTTAAAAAGGAAGCAATCATGAAAAAAACACTGATAACATTAGCTCTTACCATCGCTTCAACCGCCGTGATGGCAGAAGGTATGGATCATTCGAAAATGGATCACTCCAATATGGACCATGGCATGATGAATCATTCTAATATGGACGACGCTAAGATGGACGACGATAAGATGGACGACGATAAGATGGACGACGATAAGATGGACCATAGTAATATGATGAACATGGACGGGATGTCTGCTGTGGGTATGCCTGCCAAGGGAGCGAAACCCGATAAAGTGGTACATGTGATTTTAACGGATGACATGAAAATCACTTTTAAGCGTGATGTTAAGATAGAACCTAATGACGTCGTTCAGTTTGTGGTCATGAACACTGGCAAAATCGACCATGAGTTTTCTATCGGTTCTATTGCAGAACAATTGGAACACCGTGAAATGATGAAATCGATGCCAGCGGGACATGATCATCATGGTATGGGCAACGTGGTTTATCTTGAACCAGGCAAAGCAGGACAGTTGCTATGGCATTTTCATGGTGAGAAACAAGTCGAGTTTGCTTGCAACATTCCAGGCCATGCAGAAGCTGGGATGGTTAAGAGCATCACATTGTAATAGATCGGTGTTTCGTTAGTAAAAGTGCCCTAGAAGATAACTTCAAGGGCACTCAGGTCAGCAGGAAACCTTGTCAGCGAGCTGCCATTAGCCTATTTGTTCGGTGGCGTACCTTCGGCGTTCGACATAATGGCATCTATTTGAACTACCGCATTAGACGGTAAACTGGATACGCCGATAACGGTCAACGCTGGCAACAAATCACTGAAATAGCTTCTCAATACTTCTTCTAGTGCGCACAAATCATTCATGTCTTTTAGCTGAATGTTGAGTTTAACAATATCATCCATCACGTGGTCGATATTTTCTACGATGGCTTTAATGTTCTCGAAGCATTGCATTGCTTGTTCTTTTGTCCCTGAAGCAACAATCTTACCAATCGAAGGATCAATAGGCAGTTGCGCTGAGATATTGTTGTAGTGAGAGAAGGCCACGCTTTGCGTCGATAGGGCGTTTAACGGTGCTTTTTCGGTATTGGTTGCCTTAATAACGATGCCGTGACGGTCTTCAACTAATTGAGGCGGTGTACCATCGCCGTGAGAAACGGTCGCATCTATTTGTACGAGTGCATCCAGCGCTAAGCCTTCCACAACCATACTGGAGCGTGCAGGTAAGTAATTAACGGCACGAGCAATGGAAGAATCTGGGAAGAAGGTTTTATACACTTCGTCAACGGCCTCAAGATCCTCCAACTTTGTGATATGAATATTTGTTTTGACGATATCATCCATCGGCACGTCAATGCTTTCGAGTATCGTTTTGATATTGCGTAGACATTGTTGTGTCTGTTCTTTTATCCCGCCTGTCACTACATTCCCCGACTTTGGTTCGATAGGCAGCTGAGCCGAAATATGATTGTAGTGGGAAAACGCAACAGTCTGGCTTGAGAGTGGTGTTATCGGCGCGTTGACGCTATTTCGAGTTAATTTCACCAAATCACAAGGGTCTTGAGGGTAGGTACCTTCGCCATTTGAAATGACAGCGTCCATTTGCACCAACGCCCCTTTCATTGGCAAGTCAGCGACTGCAAGTGACGTATAAGTGGGGCGGTGTAGAGGAAAGAAGGAAGCATAGACTTCATTGACTTTGTCGAGGTCGGTAATGTTTTTCAGGTAAACGTTGATCCTCACCACGTCACTCATCGTATGCTCAATGCTGTTTACTATCATTTTGATATTTTTCAGACACTGTTTTGCCTGCTGCTCTATACCACCCGCAATAAGAGTCTTGGTAGCAGGATCGATGGGTAATTGAGCCGAAATATTATTGTAGTGAGAAAAGGCAACAGACTGTGTAGATATTGGGCTTACGGGCGCTTTTTCAGTATTCCTTGAAACCTTAATGATACGGTTATCCATGTAGTGGTATCTCCAATTTTCGTTATTAGTTAGGATAAAACGAACAAATAATAAGCAAAAAGAGAGCCAAACTAACAGAAGGGTAAATCAAAGCTTCAAGTAGGGCGGATTTACTGTCGCACTAAATGCATGGTAAGGCGTTTATCTTAGCTTCTGGCACTAAGATTTATCTGACAGTGAGAGCGGGTGGTATAAGTCGAATTGCGTTTGTGTTAAGCGTCTAGTTAGGTTTCAGGTAACGGTTATTGTCAATTTTCTAGGCATTCTTGACGGTTTAATCTCATGAGCTGAGAAAATGATGGTCTTTAGTCCCCCAGATAATACTGGAAGGCCGCACTACTCTCATCTGCAGAAAAGTCTACTAATAACGATTTGAATCTTATCAACCGAATATGAAACTAGCACGCCAATGGAATCTCGACTAACTTTAATCCAACGTCGTTGTGCCTTTTAAAACAAATGCTTAATGACAACTTACGCAATAGTTTCAATGATATAAAGGATTGATTATGCCTCTTCATAAAAAGTCAGCTGTTCGTGGTTCAATGTTAGATGATGTTTACTCTTCCAAAGATTTGTCAGTGGTTATGCCCAAGTATCGAATCCCTGAGAATGAGCACGCACCTGAACATGCCTATCAAGTTGTTCACGATGAACTTATGCTAGACGGTAACTCGCGTCAGAACTTAGCGACATTTTGTCAAACATGGGTAGAAGATGAAGTTCATCAATTGATGGATGAATGCATCGATAAGAACATGATTGATAAAGATGAGTACCCACAAACGGCGGAGATCGAAGCGCGTTGTGTTCATATGTTAGCGGATCTTTGGCATGCGCCAGATGCAGAGAACCCAATGGGTTGTTCAACGACGGGGTCGAGCGAGGCCGCGATGCTTGGCGGGATGGCATTGAAGTGGGCTTGGCGCGAAAAAATGAAGAAGCAAGGCAAACCTACTGACAAACCAAATCTTATTTGTGGCCCAGTACAGGTTTGTTGGCATAAGTTTGCGCGCTATTGGGATATTGAACTTCGTGAGATTCCAATGGAAGGTGATCGCCTCATCATGACACCTGAAGAAGTGATCAAACGTTGTGACGAAAACACTATTGGTGTAGTGCCGACTCTTGGTGTGACGTTCACATGCCAGTATGAGCCAGTAAAAGCGGTTCATGAAGCGCTAGATAAGCTTCAAGAAGAAACAGGCTTAGATATTCCTATTCACGTTGATGGCGCCAGTGGTGCGTTTTTAGCGCCTTTCTGTGACCCTGATTTAGAATGGGACTTCCGCTTGCCTCGTGTTAAATCGATTAATGCTTCCGGCCACAAATTTGGGCTTTCACCATTAGGTGTGGGTTGGGTCGTGTGGCGTGATGCTGATGCGTTGCATGAGGATTTGATCTTCAATGTAAACTATCTTGGCGGTAACATGCCAACATTTGCATTGAACTTCTCTCGCCCAGGGGGACAAATCGTTGCGCAGTACTACAACTTCTTAAGATTGGGGAAAGAAGGCTATAAAAAGATTCATGATGCATGCTACGAAACAGCACGCTACATTGCCAAAGAAGTTGAGAAGATGGGCATGTTTGAAATCATTTACGATGGCCACGGTGGTATTCCAGCACTAAGTTGGTCTATCAAGAAAGGTGCAAACCCAGGCTTCAACCTTTATGACTTATCGGATCGCATTCGATCTCGTGGTTGGCAGATTGCAGCGTATGCAATGCCTGCGGATCGCCAAGATCTGGTTATTATGCGTATTCTCGTACGTCACGGTTTTAGTCGAGACATGGCGGACTTGCTGATTTCTGACTTGCAACATTGTGTTGATTTCTTTGACAAGCACCCAGTGGTTAACGGCAGTGATGCCGACGAGTCTAGCAACTTTAACCACGGTTAAGGTTGTCACCGCTCTAGGTAATCGGCAGAGCGATGCGTCGCATTGCTCTGCTGCTTCAATCACAATGTAGCAGGTGAGATCATGTCTTTTCTTTTTAATTACTTATCTGAAAACCCATTTGTATTTCTATTTCTATCACTCGCGATAGGGTACCCATTAGGACGTATTACTGTTAAAGGTGTGAGCCTTGGTACAACGGCAGGTACATTGATTGTTGGTGTTACGTTGGCGTTGACCTCATTTTCAGTCTTTGGATTAAAAATTGAGGAACCGGGGCTAGTATCGGACATCTTCTTAATGATGTTTATGTACGCCATTGGCATGAAAGTAGGTCCTCAGTTCTTTTCCGGACTGGCGAGAGGTGGCTTAGATTTTGTCGTAATTGGGCTAATCGTTGTTTTTAGTAACTTCGCCATCGTCGTGATTGGCGCCAAGTTGATGGGATTAGAGCCAGGATATGCGGCAGGTATCATCTCTGGAAGCTATACCGTTACCGCAGTAATGGGTGTCGCACAATCGGCGATTACTTCGGGCGCTTTTGTGCCGCCGGCGGGGATGAGCGCTGATCAAGTCAGTGCTAATATCGCAGCGGGCTATGCCATCAGTTATGTATTGTCGACGGTGCTCATTATTCTGTTAATCAAATACTTACCTTCGATGTTTGGTATTGATCCCGTTAAAGCAGGTAAAGACGCAGAGAAAGAGTTTTCTACCGGCGATGACAATGAGAAACTCCCCAGCACCTTTGGGTTTTCAGACGTTGGTGCTTTGCCTATCGATGTTCGTGCCTATAAGGTGACCCATGAAGAGTTGGTAGGGCGCTCGGTCCAAAATCTTTATAAACAATTCCCCGATGCAGTGGTGCTAAAAGTCGTGCGGGGCGATGAAGTGTTGGATGCTTCGGCGAACCCAACGTTACAGTTAGGTGATGTTATCGGTGTTCGTGGTGAATACAGTGCTCTTATCAAAGAAGGTGAAGCAGATATTGGCAATGAAGTTGACGAACCTCGAGCGCGCAATGTCGATATTGAAGTTGCTGACATCCATGTGGGTAAATCAGAACATGCAGGTAAAACTATTGCTCAGTTGCATGCTGAGGTGGGTTTTGGCGTGTACTTCAAAGCGCTATTTCGACAAGGTCATCAACAACCATTATTACCTAATACAACGGTAGAAGTGGGTGATGTTGTTCGTATTGCAGGCTCACAGTGGTGTGTAGAACAAACGGCTTCTCAGTTGAATAGTGTGCCTATTGTAGAGAGCACAGTCACAGAAACATTTTACTTAGCGTTAGCATTGCTGGTAGGTTATGTGTTTGGCCACTTGAGTGTGACCATTGCAGGAATCCCATTTGCCTTGGGTACATCTGCTGGTTGTATGCTTACTGGTATCGTGTTCTCGTTCTTACGAACTCGTAATCCGGCGTTTGGCGGCCCAATGAGTGAGGGGGCCCGAAGCTTCTTACAAGATATTGGCCTTAATTTATTCGTAGCGGTGCTAGCTGCGACTGTGGGGCCTAAGATCCTAGCCTCATTTCAAGGCATTATTGTGATTAAAATAGCGTTACTTGGCGTGACAGCAGCACTTGTTCCACCGTTATTAGCTTGGTTGTATGGTCTGTATGTTCGTAAGATGAATCCGGCCATTCTTGCTGGCGCTTGCGCTGGTGGTAGGAATAGCACACCTGCAATGAAAGGAGCTCAAGATGCCACTCAAAGTGACATGCCCGCGATTGGCTATCCAGTGCCATATGCGCTAACTTCCGTTATCGTTTTAATCCTTGGCTATATCGCAATGGTTATCAGCTAGATGGTCATCAGCTAATAGTCTTATGAGCTGAATACGATACTAATGAAAAACGGCACTCTTTGTGCCGTTTTTTCTTTTGCGATCTATATGTGATTCATAAAACCGTAGGCATCATAAAACGCACACTCCAATATCAGAATAAGTTGACACTATCGGCTAAATACTGCTCAATATTCTGACCGTAAGGTCAGAAAATCAAGGGAATGGAAATGAGTGATATTGAGATTGGCTGGCGAGATAGGCTGTTTATGAACATCAGTATGCCAGTAAAAATGCTGCTACCGGGCATTGTAGGTTGTTTGGGTATTGTTGTTCTATGTATATCAAATTTGTACGCTTTAGGTGTGTTATCGGGTGGCGATGGCGTTCAATTACTACTATCGCCTGCTGCGATTATTGTCTTTTCATTGGTAGTCGTTGGGTTGGTGCTGTTCTTATCCACCGGCATCTCCCAGAATATCTTACCGCTTCTCAAACACATCATTGATACTATGCAGCAGGTTCAGCGCGGTCAACTTGACCACCGAATTGGCTTTTCAGGACAAGACGAGTTCGGTCAGATTGGTTCGGCTGTCGATAGTACTCTCAATAAATTGGTTTCTCTTATCAATGATGTTAATGGTTCAGTTGAGCAGCTTCAGCGTTGCACTCACCATATCGAAAGTGCTTCTTCGGATTTAGATGACTTGTTCAAAACCCAGGTGACTCAGCTAGCCGATACCACGTCAGACATCAACAATATTCAAGTGGCGATAAGCCGTGGTGAGCAAGAAGCACAGCGCAGTCTTGATGCAAGCCAATCTATCTCCAATCAGTTCTTAGCGATTCAGGAGAACAACCAGCAACTAACTAAAGATGTCGATCAACTCAGACACGAAATGGCAGAAGCAAATCAATCAAGTAATGTACTGACCGATGTTTCGATGAAGGTTCGGGATGTTTTGCATGTGATTACTTCCATCTCAGAGCAGACGAATTTGCTTGCGCTGAATGCTGCTATAGAAGCCGCTAGGGCTGGCGAAGCTGGACGGGGGTTTGCAGTCGTAGCGGGAGAGGTAAGAACCTTATCGGAGAACACCCAAAACGCTGTGTCGGAAATTCAAACCATGACCAAACAGCTTATCGATACGGCGAGTACTTTAGTATCAGCTATTGCGAAAAGCGAGAGCAGTGTGAGTGAAATATCTCAAGTGACTACGCGGTCCACAGCTAGCTTTGACGATATAACCGTTGCTTATAATCAGCTTCTGGCACTGAATGAACAGATCTGTAACGACTCGGTAGAAACATTGCACCTATGTGAGCAGTCTATCGACAGTTTAGAGGTGGTGAATAAGTTGGCGCTCGACTGCACTAAAAGTACCGACAATGTTGTGCGTGCTAAGGATGAGTTGGTGACGATATCGGACTGCTTGGATGCTTCATTGGAGTCGATTGCGAAATAGCTGAGTAACGATAGTGACAGAAGTAGGTGGACAGACAAACAAAAAACGCAGCGTTTAACGACTGCGTTTTTTAATGGTGCTCGCTAGTTAAACGGCGATTAACCTTTTAGGCGAGTTGTTTTACTCGACTTGTTTTTGATCGCTCGCATCAGACGTAATCTGCGCTCTGCAGAGCCTTGCTCGCTAGCATTATTAGTACGACCTTGGCGGTCTTTGTAAGCTGGTTTAGTGTGCATTTTCTGTAGCAAAGCATCACGGTTTGCTGGCTCGTAACCTGCAAGTTGGATACGCTTAATGCGGTGTTGAATTAGGTTCTCGATCTGAACCAGAGTAAGTTCTTCTTCACGGCTAACGAAAGAGACAGCATGACCTTGCTGACCTGCGCGGCCAGTACGACCAATTCGGTGTACGTAGTCTTCAGCTAGGAATGGCATGTCATAGTTTACAACGTGCGGAAGACCTTGAATGTCTAAACCACGAGCCGCAACTTCTGTTGCCACCATCACACGAGCCTTACCTGTTTTAAATTCTTCCAGAGCGCGACGACGAGAGCTTTGTGCTTTATCTCCATGGCAAAGCACCGCTTTAATACCATCAAGTTTGAGCTCTTTTACCACTTCATTGGCGGTCTCTTTGTAATTCACAAAAACCAAAACCTGTTGCCAGTTTTTGCGACCAATCAGCTCTGACAGTAGTTCAAGCTTACGATCTTCATCTACGGGATAAACTACGTGCGCAACAGTATCTGCGGTTGAGTTCTCTGCGTTGACAATAACGCGTTTAGGCTTACGCAATAGATCTTGTGCTAGGGCGTTCATCTGAGGTGATGATGTCGCGGAAAACAGCATGGTTTGAGGTTGGCTGTTAACGCTGCTCATGATAGTGCGAATTGCACTAATGAAGCCCATATCAAGCATACGGTCTGCTTCATCGAAGACTAGGAACTCAAGCTTAGCAAGCTTAACGTTACCAAGCTCCAAATGCTCGATAAGACGACCCGGAGTTGCAACCAGAATGTCGACACCAGCTTCAAGTTTGCGTTCTTGAGACGACATTTTCGCACCACCAAACACGGCTGCAACTGACACGTCGACGTATTGAGTGTAGCTTTCGATGTTATTAGCGATTTGATCCACTAATTCACGAGTTGGCGCCAGAATAAGTGCACGTACCGCTCCACGAGTGCGAGCCTTTGGAGTATCAACAATCTGTTGAATAATTGGCAAAGAGAAAGCGGCTGTTTTACCTGTGCCGGTTTGAGCGTGTGCCAGAATATCGTGTCCACGACGAGCATGTGGAATCGCTTGTTGTTGAACTGGAGTGAGTTTTTCATAACCATACTCGGTCAGTGCTTGCACGATCTCGGATGAAAAACCTTGTGATAAAAATGACATTCGTTGTTCCTAAAAGCAGATGGCGGTATTTGGTGTTTCTCGTTAACCAATCATCAAAATGATTGTTGACCAAAAATACGGTCGGTGATTATAGAAGAATAATTGCTGCCTGTGGTGACTAATTTTGGTTGTTCGAGTAGAAATTGTACAGTTATTAGGCTAACAATCTGAAAATTATTGCGATATGACGGCAGTCAATCCGAATTTGAGTGGGGTTTTTATCGTTAAAAGGTAAGCCTCCCTCTTTGTGAGAGGAAGGCATTGGGTTGCAAGAACTCAGCTTAAAATGAGATATTGAAATTATGTTGTACGGTTAACCCGAGTAGATGAGAACGCTCTGACACTAAATCTCGCTTTTCATTTTCTAGACGTTTGCGCTCATCATGATTTTCGCTTGGTGTCGTTCTTAACTTATCTTCGATAGTACGTAACTCGGTTTCAATCTGTTTAAGGCGCTGGTCGCGTTGTCTAGCTTGTTTGCCCAACTCATAGTTTTTGAGAAAAGACTCGCCCGGACATACATAGTAGTACTGCTGTCCCTCATAACCCACCTTGTAACCATTATCCGGTGAACAGTACAGCCCCGTCCCTACTTTGAATCCCTTTGACCATTGTTCTCTATCGGGAAAAACAGCGGCTTCACTACAGTCACTGATATAGCTATCAATCATTTTAGGGCTATGACCGTTAAGTCCATCGCTATAACCAACTTGATACCAGTCAGCGTTGTTACACTCTTCAATAGACATACTGGAACAGCCAGAAAGCGTGATAGCTAGTGCAGCGACAAGCCATTTGATATTTAAACTTTTTAGTCCGATATACATATAAAATCCAAAACAGTGAAAAATAAAAATAGTGCTAAAGCGTCGAAAGTTACTTAGTCAACAATGCTCTTCGTCAAGCTTATTAAGTAACTATCCATTCATAGAGATTGGGTGAAGGTATTGGTTTATTTTGTTCTGTCTGTTTTAACGACGTCGACGGTTAAAAGTAATGAACCAGCTAATTGCCGAACTAAAAAGTAATAGCCAGAATAGGGCAAGAAATCCAAAATTCTCTACAAGGACGCCCGATTGATCGACATAAGAATCGCTCATAAGAAAGATAGCTAAGCAGAGGTTTGCCAAGCCAAATAGAATGAAAGTTAACCTATATTTTTTACAGTTCATTACCTAGCATCCTTGCCGTCACTCCAACTTTTATAGCGAGCAATATCACCAATTCTTATTCTATCACCTAGGGTAATTTTCGATCTGTAACCGAATGTACTAGCGGTGTCATGAAACGTAGTTGGCTTTCGTGTGTGTAGGAGTCCAAGAGTTGGTTTGCCAGTGCCTCAGTGAATAGCATTGGGGCGTTAAACTTTCAGTAATGTCTTATTTGTCACTAGAAGATAGGGTGGGAAGTCATACAAACAGGTACGATAGAAATCTCGTTATGGCGTACAAAATGTATGAACGACTTCCTCTCATTGTGCTGGTATAGTTTTGAAGTGATTAATGCGCGAAACATGTGTGCTGGTGCTTCCTATTCCAGGACTTTTCGTGGAAAAAGTACGCGATGGTATTAATCGTTGGCTCTAATGTTGCCATGATACCACCCGCCAACACATCACCCGTTAACAAATAAACGACACCAAACGCCACACTAAAGTGTACGGTCGCAAATGAAGCTGTCTTAATGGTTTCATTATTTCTCAAAGCTTGAAGGCGTTGGTTTTTTTCCCAAACACGTTCGTGAAAGTAAAACGCAACGGTATTTACGACTGGTTCAAGCATTGCAATCATACTCGCGATTAAGATTTCGCCAGTTAGTGCATATGCAACCGTAAAGGCAATAGTAAAATGGATAGCGGCAAATCGAATCGTCTTAATCATGGGATGTATCACTCAGTTCAAATCTTATGAACCCATTATGATGAACTGGTAATGAGAATTAAAATCAATTAAATCTCTTTTATTGATAGGCAATACCTATATATTGTTGGTGAGTTTTTTAAGCAGATGCACCGCTAGTGCACCTAAGGAAAAAAAACTAGCGCATACTGAGGCGACATTGACCTTAGTACTATTCTTGTGCTGAAACAGGGTAAATGTATGAAGGAGCGTTAGATATCTTCTGATGTACAAGCACTGGCGCTCCTTCATTTCACGTGTTGTAGATTCATGCCCTAGTAGATAGTCAAGCTGCGATAGATCTCTTTTCGATTAAACGAAAACCGAGCTCATTCCTTTCTACTTCTCCGGCAGCGATTGCTTTACTCATATAGCTTCCGACGGTGTTTCTCGACATATTAAGTAATGAAGCAAGAGTAAGAATATTTAATGGGATAGACCCATCGTAGGTCGCTGCACTGATTGCTTCCATCGCCAAACGAATCTTCAAATCGGTATTTTTTTCGCCGCGTAGGCGAAATAATGTCAAGCAAAAGCGCTGTTTTTTTGCCAAAGAGAAGTTGATCATTTTTGAAAAACTACAGCAAGAATCCATCAATTCTTTGACATCCTCAAAGGGTAACAGCAGCACGGTACTGTCGGTCACGGCTTGTATATCAGACTGAGCACCCTCACCCAAAATCAATGGTACATCATTGATAAGGATGCCGGGGGTAATCAGGTCGTACTTCAAGTTAGTGCCTTCATCGATAGTGGGGTAAAAACCTAATACGCCCTGTAAAGGGATAACGATATCGCTCACACTTTGATATTGGAAGAACAGAAATTTACCCTTGGGAATGGTGACAACTGCTCCACGTCGGATAAGTTGACCTGCAAGTTCGTCGCTAGCGCGGTATATCTCTTTAAGTATCTTCTGGACTGACATTTTAAGCCTCTCAAGAAAGGGATGAGCGCTATTCCTTAGCTTCTTGGGGGGTGTATGTCTGTGATTATAAGAGGACCAAGACGGTGAATAAATAAGCCGCTGGTTATATAAAACATAAACGCCGTTTATATTGTTCAATCTCTTCGATAACGAAGAAGTTTGACCAATTGCCTGCGTCGCTTTTCGTTACAAGCTATTACCATGCACTCATAGTGCACCTTTGGATTGCTGATTTGACTATGATTTGCGCCATCCGAATCTGTGAGTTGCAAACGATGAACAAAAACCTTTTAGCAGTCGCAATGGCTGTAACCTTCTCTTCGTCCACATTTGCTGGCGGTATCTTACTTCACGAAGTAGCTACCTTTGATAGTGTTTCTTCTGCTGGTGTAGGGAACTCATCTAATCGTACTGATGCAAGTGCCGTGATTACTAGCCCTGCTGGTCTAACGGCGATAGATGACAATAGTTTTTCTATTGGTGTTCAGTACTTAAACGCAAAGACTGAGCACAGTGGTACTGGGGTTTCTGTTGACAAGTCAACGACAGGTGAGTCGAATGCCTTTATTCCAAGTCTTGCTTATGCGCAGAGAATCAATGACAGCTGGGTTATCGGGGCATCTTTACATGGTGAAGGTGGTTTGAGTATGGACTATAGCGGTGGTCTTGTAGGACCTAATGGTGGTCTTCCAAAAACACTGTCTGATGAAGCGTTAAATTTGCAGTTAGCCGCTGGATTCCAGGCAAGCGACAATCTGTCTCTTGGCGGAGCTTTGATCGTTCAGCATTTAATGACGTCGTTTGAGCTTGGTGGTGACTCTAGGCTTGATGGAGATGGCAGTTCTACGGCGGCAAGCTTTATGCTATCAGCTATGTATGACGTGTCAGACTCTACTTTTCTATCTGCCAACTATAAACACAAAGTAAAGCATAACTCTGGTGATATCGATGTGTCGTTTGATGGCAACCAGTTTACGTCAATTGAGCGAAATGCTTCTTGGCCAGCTCAACTTGATTTTGGCCTTCAGCACAAAATCTCAGATGAGTTAACTTTCAAAGCCATGACGGGTGTTGAATTTTGGTCACAGTTTGATGATGCTGCAAACAATGTTTATAGCTTAGGTACAGCGCTCGCGTATTCTCAAAATGATTGGACCTACCAAGGTGGTATCCGTTACGACTCGAAAATGTATGACACTGACAAAATGACCCCTGCGCTTCCTATTGGAGCAAACTGGTCGTTAGGTCTTGGCGCAGAAAAAGAGCGTTCAAATGGTCATCGAATCGGTATCGCATACCAATACCGCAATATGGGTACTCAAGACGTCACCTACACTGGCCCTACAGACACAATTCCTTATTTTACTGGCAGTGTGGATACCAACCGTATTCATGTTCTAAGTATCAGCTACGCCTACTAACTTAGTGAGCTAACCGTAAATTGGCCTCTCACAGTTGTGAGGGGCATTTTTGTTTTTAATGAGAAATAAAGCGTTATGAAAAAGAATGGTCTGTTTTCATCGGTTGTCAGAGCTTTTGGCTTTGTTACCGTTGTTGGATTATTGGTAGTGACAGGAGTCTCAGCCAAAGAGAAACATCATGAAGATCCAACCAAGATCGTTACCAAAGTAGGTGCTGGCTATTCAGACTCTGCGTTTGTGTCTGGTTCGATTGGTCTTGATGAAGCGAGGATGATCAACGCTCGATACAATGAGACTGGAGAGTGGCGCTTGGGCGGCTCATGGCTATTTGATTTGGGAATCTTAAACTTCAACTTTAGCCGTACTGATTATGAAAATGATAGCTATCGCAACAACTACAGTATTGGCACCTACATCCCTCTAAGTTACTTTGACATCTCTCCGGCAGGATGGATGCTATTTCCCATGGCGGGCTACAGCTACAACGATGGAAAAATGGCAATGCCTTCAGAAGAGGTGGATAACGAATACGTACTGATGCGAAGCCAAAGTCACGGCGGTTATTTGGGAATGTTTGGTATTCGTCCAATTGATGACTCGGATTGGAGCGTACTCGGGTTTGCTGGTGGCTCGATAGGTTCGGATAATTACCGCGGATACTGGGGCGGACTTGGCCTTAGTTATAAGATAAACAAAAATGCATCGTTTAACTTCTTTGGAATGCTCTCGGAGGACGACTACGGGACCAATAATAAACTGGCAGGATCGGTGAGTTACGAGTTTTAATGAAGTAAGGCTTTAAGTAAGCGAAAGTAAAAACGGCGGCTATCATTGATAGCCGCCGCGTCGTTTACTCCTCAATAAACTTGTGCTTTATCTGACTCTCTCTTTCCTGCGGTTTGAACTGATTAAACCTAGGTAAGAACTTGTCCCAATCAATCACATGACTGTTGATCTCTGGGCCATCGATACAAGCATGTTTACGAATCAATTTTCCATCTTCCATTACTGGGACCATACACGCACCGCACATCCCGGTTGCGTCTACCATGATAGAGTTAAGGCTCGCCACGCACTCCACTTTGTACTCCAAAGTTAAGTCGCTTACAGCTCTCATCATGAGTGGTGGACCTATAGTAATGACTTCCGCGATAGGTTCGCCTTTTCCGGCTTGATGCTCATCTAGGCGGTCTTTTAGAGGGGTAGTGACAAACCCTTCTACACCAAAGCTTCCGTCATTACTGGTATAGATGACTTCCAGTAAATCAGGGTAGAGCGCTTTGAGTGTTTCGACTTTATCGCCTTGCTCAGTCCAGAATGCTTGAGGTGCGCCTCTAAAACCAGAAATCAAAGTGACTTTGTTACCAATTTCGAGATGTGCGCGCATAATAGGATGAACAGCCGGAAGACCCACACCACCTGCGGTGAAGTAGACTCTGTGATTATCTTGGTGCACAACGACTTTACTTGCTTGACCTAGTGGCCCCGCAATCGCTTCAAAGACATCGCCTTCCTGCATCTGGTTGATAAGTTTAGAGCTGCTTCCTAGCCCCTGAATCACTAACTCAATCGTCCCTTTTTCAGCATCCCAATCAGCGAGTGTCAGTGGAATTAATTCGCCTTTTTCATCGGCAAGAACTCGTACAAACTGACCGGGTTTTGCGGAACGGGCGATGAGTGGGGCGGTAATGGTAAATTCGACAATCTCATCGGTAAGTTGACGACGTTTGACGATTTTAGCTGGCATTTGCCCAAGTTCAGTGTAATTGCTTGCCTGCGCGACTAACCCTTCGACTTCTTTTAAATTGAAGTCTAGCGTACTCATGATTTCACGAGCGGCTGCTTGCCCATCACCTGCCGCTTTAATGGCTGTTGAGCCACCACGAGTCGCATCACCACCACTATAAACACCAGCAAGCGAGGTTTCCTGCGAGCCTTTATTAAGCAGCAAGGTACCCCATTTCGAGGTGTTAAGATCTGGGTTAGCGTCTTTCATTATAGGGTTAGAACTATTACCCAGAGCCATGATGGCGAAATCGACCTTCATTAGCTCCGTTTCCCCGGTTGACTGCGGTCTGCGACGGCCTGAGGCATCTGGCTCACCTAGTGCCATTACGTCTAAATCGGCAGTCGCCAGTACGTGGTTTTTGTCCCCATTAAACTGACAAGGAGAGCGTAGTTCTTTGAGCATAATGCCTTCTTCTAACGCATGATGTAGCTCTTCCACACGAGCAGGCATCTCTTGTTGCGTTCGACGATAGACAATAGTCACGTTAGCGCCAAGGCGACGAGCGGTTCGCGCGGCGTCCATTGCGGTATTACCACCACCGATGATCATCACCTCTTTATTGTCCATCTCTGGCATAGGTGTCTCATAGTCAGGGAGGTTGGCGTGCATCAGGTTGACGCGAGTTAAGAACTCATTCGCTGACATGATATTAAGTAGATGTTCACCCGGAACGTTCATGAAGCGCGGTAGTCCTGCCCCAGTGCCGACAAACACTCTCACAAAACCTGCACGTTTGAGGTCCGCTAGGGTGGCAGTTTTACCAACGATGTAGTTAGTGACAAAGCGGCCTCCGAGCGCTTTGATTTTTTCTACCACGTCATCCACCAATTGGTTCGGTAGACGGAACTCAGGGATACCATAACGTAACACGCCACCTAGTACATGGAATGCTTCAAATACTGTCACGGGGTAACCAGCTTTGGCCAGTAGGTAAGCATTGATTAACCCAGAAGGCCCTGAACCTACAATAGCCACTGGCGGTTTGCTAGCGGCAACCCAAGGGTTACACGCCACAGGTTTCGGCGGCTCACCATTAGAAAGCTCGCGCTCCCGTTGTGGTAAGAACCACTCCAACTGACCGATTTCAATCGGTCTATCGTTGTGAGTACATACACCTTGGCATTGAAGCTCTTGTGGGCAAACTCGACCCGTAACATTTGGCAGAGGATTGGCGTCTCGTATTAGCTCAAATGCCGCTTTAAAACGGCCTTCGCCCATCAAGTTCAACACTTCTGGTATGTGGATCTTAACCGGACATCCTCCATCGGCTTCTTCCGCGGGATTGCCGTCGCGGTCGCACATTGGGACACCGACTTCGCAAGGTTTGTCTTCGCATTGCTTATCGCGAAGCACTTCAAGCCACACAAACAGCTCTACTTCGCGCAGCGAATAACCCAGCCCCATGTAGCCAAGGTAGCCTTGGCTCACTAGATCGAAGTCTTTGCGGCGCTCTTCCGCAGGACGAACGTAAGGAGGAATGTTATTGCTGCCCGGCCAACCTTCAGATAACCCTTTAAACATGGGATAACGTTCTGAAAGGTGCAGGTCTAAGCCTTTAACAAATGCCCGTTTTTGTTTCAGTGGAATTCGCCATAGATAACGCTGTAGTGCGGTACTAAGATCGTTGCCCGCGAGCAACAGTTCCCATAGCTTAGTGGTGAACTCTGCCGATAGGTTACCGCGTTTCAGCGTGTCCTGGATTAGCTGTTGACTCTCTTCGATGATCATTTGCTGGAAGCGCTGTGGATTTTGATCCATGCGCTTTAGCATAAGCTCCCGTTGAGATTGAGTAAGTAAAGCGACCATAACTACACCTCCACCGAAGCAGGAGCGTTAAAGTGAATGATTTCAGCATCACACTCATCGGCGATTCGTGCGGCACGTTTCACTAACTCATCAGTGAGTGTCACTTTCGCCAATGAACCCGGAATGACTTGGCTAATCACTTTCGCTTCGCCATTCTCGACCACAGTTGTTTTCTCAAACAGTTCACTCAGTTGTTGGTAGCAGGTCTTGCAATCGGTACACAGACATTTTTCGTCTTCATTGATCGCGACAAGAGGTTGCGATTGTCCATCGGCTTTCTCAGATGCGTCAGTGGTGTCGATTTGTGTCACAGGGATGCTACTGGTTGGCGTTGCCACCATAGCAAGTTCCGCTAGTCCGTTTGCGATGGACTCAATAGTTTGTTCATTGTTGTCCAAGGCTTGTTGATATCGCAGTTTCCACTCTTCGATTTGCTGCTGATAACCTTGCTCGATCTGCGCTACATGCTGTCCACTTAATGTTTGTAGCATGTGCCAGTTGCGAAGACGCTCTTCACTCAGTGCCACTAACGACGGTGAAACAGAGAGCTGCACCAAATGTTGCTGTTTATCGGTGGACCAAATAAACGGTACTTTATTTGCGCGTTCTTGAGCGCTTAGCTTGAGATAATCAGCGAGCTCTACGGTGTTGTCGTTATCGCTGACTAGCGCAAAGTGTTTCTTGAATCGACCCTCATACAACGCGAAGTCTGCGGCGGTAAATGGCACTTGTTTAAGTTGGGTCATGCCATCGTTATCTAGGTAGCTGATGGTATGTGTTGCCCAGTCCTGATCCAGTTCAGGGTTACCTTCAATAGAGAAACGCTCTGCTAAAGTCTCACCTTTACGTGGGTCGTGAACAAATACCGGACTCATGCGGCTCTCTACGGCTAAGCGAGAGTGTCGCGTGCTAGCATCATCGGCGATACCGTGCTCACCCATACAAGGGGTATAAACATCAAACAGTGCTGGTGCATCTTGATAATTCAAGTACTCCATCAAGTTCGACATAAAGTGACCTTGTAATGCCGTTGAGGTCTGTACCACCATGACTTTCGGATGGAAGGTAGCAATAATTCCTAGCTCTTTACGTGCCTCTTCTTTACCGCTATGAGCACTGCCGAAACGGCTGAGGTCGGAATCTTGCGCGGTGAAACTTGCTGTGGATGCTTGTCCTCCAGTATTAGAGTAGCTCCCAGTATTCAATACAAAGATCTTAATCGGTGTACTGGTAGTTAAAAGTCTAGAAAGCGCACCAAAACCAATATCATAGGTTGCGCCGTCTCCACCGATGCTGAATACCGTTGGCATCAGTGCCAATTCTTGATCGGACAACTGACTCCACTCAAGGTAACGAAGCTGACGATCGTGAATCTCTTCATCGTACATATCTTCTAATTCGAGTTTTGCAGTGCGCAGTGCTTTGAACTGTTCAAGCTGATTGGCTGCTTCACCTTCAAACAAGCCTTTCGCGACCGCCGGGGTGTCTTGGAACAAGCTGTTTACCCAAGGGTCGTTGTATGGGTTTGCAGGGAAGGTAGAGGCATAGACGCTACTACAGCCAGTGGCGTTAGCGATAAGTGCATCAGAAGGGCCATTTCCTGTTGGACCATGTTCGAATAGGAACAAGCGTTTTTCTAGCGTTTCAATAGTGCGAACTAACCGCTGGGTTCTGGTATTTTCACTGTCTTGTCCAACGATCATATCCAACTTGTCTTCAAGTTGCTCAATCGTAGACTCAAGAGTCTGTATATGAGCTTGATAGCGTTGTTGTTGCAGTGCTCGGTTGATGGAGGTGACGAGTCTTAAGGCTGTGACCTCACCACAGCCGCGACATGCGCCGTGACCAGAACTCATTGCATAGTAGTTGCTGCGGTCGAGTAGCAACCGTTTTGACTCTGAGGCGTCTTTCACACCTTGTTCAACAAAACGAGTAGGCGTATTTGGCATATTCGCTAGCGTGTTGAACAGTTCGTGCATTTGCTGGTTCATTTCGGTGGTTTGACGAACTTTTTCTAACGCATTCGGGCCGCAAACGTCGACACATTCCATACAGCCGCTACATTTGCTTGGATCGATAGCAACAGAGAACAAACCACCACTTCCTGGTACCGCTTTTTCCATCGCATCAAAGAAGGGCTTGGTGCGGCTTACTGGTAAGGATTCTAATGCCACGCATAGCGCTGCCATTTGCAAGGCGATAGGCTCTTCAAAGGTCATGGAATCCACAACTTTTGATACGACTTGATGCAGTGGCTGTGACTCCCCTTTTGCCGAGCTGCGGTAGTGGTGGCGCACTGCGTCCAGAATTGGCGGCATTTTCGCTTTCAAACTATCGCGTTGTACAGGTGGAATATTCAGTTTGTCTATCGCTACATAGGCAATATCGTGCAGCTCATGTACCGCGTTAGGAATAGCGCCATCTGGGCAAGCAATAGTACATTCCATACAGCCAGTACACTTGTCTGCATCAAATTTAGGCACGTTAAGCCTAAAGAGTCCTTTATCTTTAGTAATGGCACTGGCAGGAGGTA
Organism: Vibrio mediterranei; assembly: GCF_013364395.1. Taxonomy (NCBI): domain Bacteria; kingdom Pseudomonadati; phylum Pseudomonadota; class Gammaproteobacteria; order Vibrionales; family Vibrionaceae; genus Vibrio; species Vibrio mediterranei. The sequence goes on from NZ_JABXGK010000001.1 coordinate 916,123, forward strand.
AGAACATGCCAGAACCCGGGATAACAGGAGCTTCGCCAATGGAGCCATCAACGTAGCGTTTGCCTGCGATATTATTGAAATAAGAAGGATCAAATAATCCGCAACTGGCTTGCGCTGGTTTTTGGGTTTCGGTTTGCGCTAGAGTTTCACTGGTTTCGACATTGTCGTTAAATGCGCTGTAATTGACGTGCTGTGTGGCGTGCATGCCTTCACGAATCACTGCCATGTTACTGGCAACGACTTTCTCGCCTTTTGAACCAAATTTCTTGGCGATTTGTTGGGTAATACGCTCTAACATCGCCGACTCATCAGCACCTTGGGTAACTTGTTTTGCATGTCCACACAAGGCTCCGATAAAGGCGATACCCATCATACGGATTTCTAAATCAGCTGATGGCGCTTGCTCACGCGCTACCTTGAACGCATCAACAATGTAGAAGTTGATGTTGTTGTTACGAATGAACTGACGAGCACTCGCAGGGATCTCTTGCCAAACTTGCTCTGGTTCGTGATGAGTTTGCAAAATGAAAGTGCCGTTTTTACTAAGACCCGACAGTGGATTGGTGTGCATAAACACTTTATGGTCGGGTGAAAGAACGACTTCGACCTGTTGTAGTTCGGCATTGGTGATTTTGATAGGTTCTGGAGAAAGAGTAATAAAGAAGTTGGTTGGTGCGCCACTTTTCTCAGAACCATATTTCGGCATGGACTTCGAGTGCAATCCTAATGCACCAGAAAGAATGTCCGTCAGTAGCTTACCCGTGGCGATGGTGCCGTATCCACCGACAGAGTGGAAGCGTACACGCATTGCCGATTCAGGTAACAGGTTAGGGTTTTCGCCTGTTTCTAAAGCCATCAGCTCAGTATCTGGATAAGCAGAGCGTAATCGGTCTTGAATCTGTTTTAGTTCGCCAGTTGCCTGTTTGTCGAAGAACTGGCTGCCTAGGTAGAAGAATGGCTTAATGTTCTCTGAGCGCATGTTATCAAAAGCAGCGATCAAGTGCTTAGGTTGCAGGTCGTGACCACCAAGTCCGAAGATACCAGTATTGATCATAGGTATGTGCGTCAGTGCTTTGATGCCATTGTGGCGAGGGTAATGGGCATTTTCTTGCGCTTTAAATAGCGCTCTAGAGATGCGCGCAGTTAAGCGTGTTTCGTCGCAACGCTCTAGCACCGTTACCGCAGTTTTTCCCGCAAGTTTCTCGACGATTTGCGCTTCAGGGAATGGATGCAATTGTTTGATGGAGATGACGCCGACTTTTTGACCTTGTTCTCTGAGGTGTAAAGCAACGGCTTCAGCATCATCCGTGACCGAGCCTAAACCGACAATGACGTATTCAGCGTCATCACATAGATAATCCATGACAGGCTCATAGGTGCGACCCGTTAGCTCACCATATTCACGCATGGCTTGCTCGATAAACTGTGGAACATCACTCAGGAAGTGGCTGCGATGGTCGACGATACCCGCTTGGTAGTCTGGCTGATTTTGGACACCACCCGTTAATCCTGGGTTATGCGGATCCATCAGTGCTGGTACACGTTGACGCGTATCTTTTTCATAGGCATTAAGCCAAGCACGTTGCCATTTTTTCAATAGTGCTTCGGGTAGGTAAGCGTTAGTGGATTCAATCCATTCGCCCTGAGCGTCTTTTTCTATCGCTGCTTCATTAGCTGTGATATAGCCTCTTAAGTCGGCTAATTTTTCAGGCCAAAACTGGTCTTGGTATTTGTCGATAAATTGATTGAGTTGCCAGACGCGGCCTTTGGCACCATATAGCATTCTCTGAGCTTCTGTTGGTGCGAGAATTCGATCGGTTGGGTCACCGAGATATTGTTTAAGTAATTCTGGCTCAGGTAGTTGAACTTCACTTTGAATATGGCTCGTTGCGAAGCCATCCATGGTATTGGCGACAGGAATTAGTGACAAGGCACTGACGCGATATGAAATGGCAGCAAGGTCGGCCGCTTCTTGGGCATTACTTGCAAATAAAGTGGTGTATCCAGCAGATAACAGAGCGTAGACGTCATCATGTCCCGCCATTACATTCAGTGAATGACGTGAAACTGAACGCGCCGCGACATGAAGCACAAAACCTGCAGCCTTCTTACCGACGGTCACATAGTGCGATTCAAGCCCGTATAAAATCCCTTGGCTTGATGAAGCGTTGGAAATGTACTTGCCCCCTGTCAGCGCGGCGCCTAATGCGCCACTTTGCGCAGAATGCTCACCTTCAGGTTCGAAGAAGAATGGGTGTTGCCCCCAAACATTGCAGCCACCTTGAGCTCTAAAGGCTTCATACAGTTCGGAAATCTCAGTAGAAGGGGTGATTGGGTATCCTATCACTCCACCACAAACGTAATCCATAACATGTGCGACAGCGCCATTGCCGTGGATTACAGTAGTCAGGCCGGGATAGGATGGGGTGTTGTGGTGCGCATTGCTCCCTTGGGTCATCGTAGACATAAGAGGTTGCTCCTTGGTATATGGTTTTATTATTAGTTCGACTTCCTTAATGCGTCGATTCTTTACTCCTCACCAAATACTTCATGGCTAATTGCCAGCTTGCACCTTATCATTCAGAGCATTTGGTGATGAACCACATAAACCTAGTGATCGCTCTCGAGATGACCATCTGATGCTTATGCGTTAAATACTACACCAGTTGCAAAGACAACTTTGCTCGTATGTTCACAAAATCAACACAATTTATGTGGTTATAGAGGGTGGGATAGAAGAGAGGTCGGTGAGCCTTATCAGGTGATGTTCAGAAAAAGAAAATTTCAGAATTACATGTGGTTAGTTTAGTTATAACCTATTGAAAAAGATGTGGTTTAATTAGTTCAGTTCAAGTTAGTATCTTTGATTTTAAAAAATGCTACTTAAATAAATATTCAATGGTCTATTTTAATATGCCTACAGTGTAATATAGGAGTAGTCTTATTATTATCTATAGTAGTGCCAATTAATAAATTTAAAGGCATCAATATTAACTGTCTGATATCTATAATTATATTTTAAATGAATGTGAATAATTTCCGATCATGTTCAAATAATCATGTAAAAATTAGTAAACTGGATTTTATTAATAGTTAGGTTAGGATAATATTGTTCACTAATTAAGACAGAGATGTCTTTTATTTATCAACCTGATTAGAATAACTTGTTGTAATAATGGTAAAAAAGATTTTTTCACCGTTGTGGGTGTTAGCGCTTTCTGTTGCTTTCCTGTTTTCCCACAGCGCTCGCAGTGAAGCGGAGATTAGTCCAACATCGGCTAAAGGCATATACAACAGCGCTAAGCTGTATGGGATCGTCGACTTTCAGTTGTTTAAAGATGCCTATAATGCATATGAAAGTACTACCAATCGCAGTAAATCACTATTAACTATTATTGATTATTCGAAGCCCTCTACAGAAAAACGCTTTTATGTCATAGATATGGCGAAAAAGTCTTTGGTTTTTAATACGTATGTAGCTCATGGTGTTAATAGTGGTAAAAAGACGGCGACTAAGTTTTCAAATATTATAAATTCTCGCAAGACATCACTGGGGACATTTTTAACGGACACAACTTATTACGGCTCTAATGGTTATTCACTAAGATTGGATGGACTAACAAAAGGCGTTAATGATAATGCTCGTGACCGATATATTGTTGTTCATGGAGCAGATTACGCTAACGAATCTTTCATGAAGAAAAACGGCTATCTTGGTCGTAGTTGGGGTTGCCCAGCCTTGCCGGAAAAGCTGTCTAAAGAAATTATTGATACGATTAAAGGCGGCAGTGTTATTTACGCTAGCTCTTAATGAATAATTATCTGATTTTTAAATTAAAAAGCCCACTATGAATAGTGGGCTTTTTGCTGTCTAGCTAAGCGTTTTGCTTTGGTTTACTAGCACGAGGTTTGCTTGGTCTAGGCTTACGCTTCTTGTTCGCACCGTTGTTTGCATTATTCGTACTGTTACGATGATTAGCGTTACCTGACTCACCGTCGCTATTACGCTTAGTATTGAACTTTCTTGGTTTACGAGGCTTTTCAGAACGAGGCTTATCTGCACGACCATGTCCGGATGCAGTCGATTTCTCTTGGCCTTCTTGTTTAGGCTTTTTTGGTTTCTTCGGCTTCTTCGGTTTAATTGGGCGCGTGTCCAGCTTTGACTCAGGAACGGCGTTTACTGGTTTGAATCCCTCTAACTCGAATCGGTCAATAAGTTTACCGATCAGTCTTTCAATACCGAATAGCTCTTTTGCTTCATCAGCACATACTAAAGAGTACGCTTTACCAGTTTCACCAGCGCGGCCTGTACGACCAATTCGGTGAACGTAGTCTTCAGAGACATGAGGAAGATCGAAGTTGACCACTTGAGGTAGCTGTGGGATATCGAGTCCACGAGCCGCGATGTCAGTTGCCACTAGTACGCGAATTTGCCCGGTTTTAAAGTGCTCAAGTGCTTTAGTTCGCGCGCCTTGGCTCTTGTTACCATGAATCGCGAGTGCTGTGATTTTCTTACCTTCAAGGAAACGGGCGAGACGGTTTGCGCCGTGTTTAGTCTTACAAAAGACTAAGACTTGCTTCCAGCTACCATCGTCTATTAGCTTGGCCAGCATAGCTGGTTTTTGCTTCTTATCTGCCACGTATAAGCTTTGCTCTACGAGTTTTGTGGTTGAGTTTGGCGGTGTGACTGATACTTCAATAGGGTTATTCACCAACCCTTTAGCCAGATCACGAATCTCGTTGGAGAAAGTGGCTGAAAATAGTAGGTTTTGGCGGTTTTTCGGCAATAAATCGAGGATTTTCTTAATATCGCGGAAGAACCCCATATCTAACATACGGTCGGCTTCATCAAGTACGAGCACTTCAAGTTGAGAGAACTTAATGGCGTTTTGCTGGTAAAGATCAAGTAGACGACCTGGTGTAGCAACCATCACGTCACAGCCCTTACGCAGCTTCAGCATTTGTGGGTTGATCTTCACGCCACCGAACACGCACTGTGAGGTTAGTGGAAGGTTAGTGCTGTATTTGAACACGCTCTCATGAACCTGTGCAGCAAGCTCACGCGTTGGGGTAAGGATAAGCGCGCGAATATGATTGCCTTTCACTCGCTGACCTGAGTTTAATCTTTCAAGTAACGGTAGCGCAAAGCCAGCGGTTTTACCTGTGCCGGTTTGTGCTGCAGCCATAACATCCTTGCCTTCGATAATTGCAGGAATGGCTTGCTCTTGAATTGGTGATGCCTTTTCGTAACCTAGATCTTGGATAGCACGAAGAATAGGAGTCGAAAGACCTAAAGATTCAAAACTCATAGTGGTACTCGTCGGTGGAGTGAGAAAAGTGGCAGTCATGGGATAGAGCAAATCTATCGTTATAAAAGGCCGTAAACCCAAGGATAGGGTAAGGCGCGCTATTCTGCGTGCTTTTGTGACGAACTTCAATACAATTCTCGTCGATTTGCGCTATTGAAATTTGTAGGTAAGGTGTTTATATTGTCGCCGCCTAACGGGCACACCCTAAAATGCACATTCGCCATCCCGCCATCACTGGTGCATTTATATTGGTGTTTTAGAACTTTCATGCAAACGACTACTCGTCCTTTTTCTCGTTTTACTCGTGAATCGGGTGCATTAATGCATCTGTCGATACCTATTATTCTGACTCAGCTTGCCACTCAAGCGATGGGTTTTGTGGATACCACAATGGCTGGTCAAGTGAGTGCTGCCGATCTCGCGGCGATCGCCTTGGGTGCTAGTATGTGGATTCCAGTTTTATTGCTGCTTCGCGGCGTGATTATGGCGCTTACTCCGGTAGTGGCATATCACCGTGGTGCGCGTGACTTTGAGAGCATCTCTGTCGAGTTCTTTCAAATGGTTTGGCTCGCATTGATTTCTAGCGCGCTGCTGGTGGCTTACTTGGTCAGCGCGAAACCTATCTTAGAGTGGATAGGGGTTGCATCAGAAATTATCCCTATTGCTAGTGATTATGCGTTTGCCTTGGCGTTTGGTGTGCCGGGTATTGCTCTGTTCTATACCTTAAATGGTTTCTGCGAAGGGATGAACAATACTAAAGCACCGATGATCATTTCAGTTATTGGCTTGTTGGTGAACATTCCGGTTAACTACATCTTAATTTATGGCAAGTTTGGGTTTCCTGAACTCGGTGCGGTAGGCTGTGGTTGGGCAACCAGTTTGGTGTATTGGTTAATGTCAGGACTATTGTATTCCTACATTAAAGGTCATCATCACTACAAAACGATCATTCGGTTTACTGATATTAAACCAAGAGCAAAAGAGATGATTCATTTGCTTAGGTTAGGTCTACCGATCGGTATGAACATTGCGGTTTGCGGCAGTATTTTTGCTGTCATCGCCTTGTTGATCGGTCGTATTGGAGCGGAAAATGTTGCGGCTGCGCAGATCGCCTTGAATATCTCCAGCATGACTTACGTGATTCCAATGAGCATTTCGTTTGGTATCACTATTCGTGTGGGCCACGCATTAGGTGCTAAAGACGAGATAGGCGCGATTGAACGCAGTAAAATCGGAATCTTGGTTGCAGGATTGATGTCGTTAATATCGGTGACAATTTTCTTGTTGTTCCCGGATTGGATTATTCGACTTTACACTACAGACCCAGCAGTGAGTGCGACAGCAGCAACGCTACTTGTGTTTACAGCGATGTACCAGTTTAGTGATGCGCTGCAAACCTCTTCGAACGGTGCGCTCCGTGGGTATAAAGACACGAAAGTGCCGATGTTGTTGGCGATTGCTTCTTATTGGGGATTGGCATTGCCGCTTGGCATAGTGCTAGGGCTGACAGATCATATTGTGCCAGCTATGGGTGAAAAAGGTTTTTGGATCGGCATTCTTACGGGACTGACTGTGGCTGCGATATTGATGTTGCTGCGTTTACGTCACGTAATTAAAAAGCGTCCGCCTATTACTTCTGATAGAGCTTCTGATGGAATGACTACTCGCTAATAGTAAAAGCGCGTGATACCTGAGAAAGGGTCACGCGCTTTTTGATTATTCGTTAGCTGCTAGAGCAGTAATCGTCCTTTTTTATAGCCAAGGCCATTCTCGACATCGCTGCCGAGTAGCACTGGACCATCAAGATCCACCACTTCTGCTTTAGTAGCTATAGGCAATGCTGCTTTCATTGCCATTGACGTTCCCAGCATACAACCGCTCATGATTTTAAGTCCCAGTTCACGAGCTCTTCCCTCTAATGCTAAGGCTTCTGTTAATCCGCCAGTTTTATCAAGCTTAATGTTAATCATCTCATAACAATCGACGAGTTCATCTAGCTCGGCTCTGGTATGGCAACTCTCATCAGCGCACAGTGGGATAGGGTGGGGAATACCCTTGAGTAAGTCATCTTGGCCACTAGGAACGGGCTGCTCAATCATGGTGATGTCTAGCGGTGCTAATTGATCGAACAAGGACTCAAGATCAAGTGACGCCCACGCTTCATTAGCGTCAATGACGATCTTCACTTCAGACGATAATGCTCGAATAGCGGCTATTTTCTCAACGATATCCTCGTTATCGAGTTTGACCTTCAGCAGCGTTGCACCTTCATCAATATACTGCTTTGCTTGGCTTGTCATGGTGTTGAGGTCAGCAACAGACACCGTCATCGCAGTTTCGATACTGGGTGCAATCGCAAAATAGGGTGATGGGAACTGGCTATCAGAGAGCTGACTTTCAAGCGACCATAACGCGCAATCAATAGCATTTCGAGCAGCGCCAGCCGGATAGTTTTGCAAGGCGAGTCGCGCTTCAAAGGGGTCTTGGGTCACTAGGTCGGCACTAAACTCATTGATTTGTGCCATGACTGATTCCACCGACTCACCATATCTCGGATAAGGCGTACACTCCCCTTGTCCAAGTTGTCCTTGGTATTCGATGGACACACGAACTACTTCACAGTGAGTACGTGTGCCTCTGGATATCGTGAAGGGCTTCGCGAGTTTAATTGAGTGATGGTGCGCTTCAATCTTCATAAGATTCTCACAACGTTTTTAGCTTGTTAGCGATTGAGTCTACCCCAAAACGAACAGGGTCCGTTACGGGAAGGTCAAACTGTTCACTCCATTGTTGACAGAGTTCTTTGGCGTCAGACTCATCCAATATGGAAGTATTTAAACAGATACCTGCAAATTGGACTTTGGGGTTAGTCACACGTGCTGCCAAAAGGTTAGCGTTAATTGTTTGCTCAATCGTGGGCAATTGCGCGTGGGGGAGGTGGCGAATATGCTGACGTCCAACTTCGTGACAAAGAACAAGCGCATCTGGCTGAGCTCCGTGCAATAGTCCCAAGCTTACGCCAGCAAAGGATGGGTTGAAAAGAGAGCCTTGTCCTTCAATGATATCCCAATCATGATCGTTAAACTCAGGACTTAAAGCTTCTACGGCACCAGAAATGAAGTCTGCTACGACCGCATCCACTGAAATGCCTTGACCGTCGATTAATATGCCGGTTTGCCCCGTTGCTTTGAATCTAGCGTCAACATTGAGCTGCTTGAGGGTTTGTTCGATGGCGAGGGCACTGAACATTTTCCCTACTGAGCAATCTGTTCCAACAGTGAGTAGTCGTTTCCCCGAGCGCTTTTTACCGTTACCTACTGCAAGGCGTTCGTCATAGTGTCTAACATCAAACAACTGGATTAAGCCTTGATCTGCCATTTGGGCTAACTCTGGTATGTCTGTCAGTCTTTGATGCATTCCCGATGCAATATGTAACCCTAGCTTTGCTGCAGCAATGAGTGTTTCTACCCAGTTTCTAGGAATAAAGCCGCCCGCATTGGCGGTGCCTATGACCAGCGTTTTTACGCCTTGTTTTTTAGCCTGCTCAAGTGTTAATTCAGTAAGCCCTAAAGAGACGGTATCCTCGGTTAGCCTGAGTTGCCCTAAACAGGCATCTGGGCGCCATTTGACAATACCGCGCGCGGTTTTTGCTGAGAGAGGATCAGTGACGTCACCGAGGAAAAGCAAGTAAGGCTGAGAAATGTTCATAGTGTCCCTTTATTCACAAGTAGCGAGATTCACAAGTAGCCCGCTTTACAGCTAGGTAAATTCCTAGCAGCGAGGCTAATGCTATCTAAGATAGGGAGGGAACACTCTAATAGCGAATGCTCGTTTGTTGGTCGCCTATAACATTAGGTTATAGGTGGCTATATGTTGTAACTAAGCGCTCGCGTGATTCTTCAACATCGAAAGAAAAGATCTCGTCGCAATCGAAAAAGGATGTAAGTCGCTGGTAAGTAGTGAGACGGAACAGTCAATAACGTCGGATAGCTGGAGGCTATGTAAGTTCTCACTTGCCGCATATTGGCTGGCAGTCCAAGGGTCAACAATCGCAATACCAGCTCCAAGAGCGGCCAGTTCTGCACCTGAACTGTAATTCCTAACTGTAAGGGACGGAACAAAATCAGGCTGTATTTGCTCAAGGGCGAGCGTGAGTTTCTGCCCTAAAGGATCGCGCCTGTCTAGGGCGATGATGTTTAATTCATCGTCCAACAGAGCTTCTAACGTCACTACAGGGGGGTTATTCTCGCCTTCACTCAATCGAGTGAAACCAGAGGTTGGTACTAGAACTTGCATTGATTTCTTGGCCAGAAGTTGGTGAGAAATACCGGCAGGAGTGTCTTCACCAAACGCGACAGCAATATCGAGCGCATTGTCGAGTAATGCGTCGCACAGTTCACTGCGATTACCGGTGACCAGTTCTATTGAGCATTGATGTGCTTGATGAAACTGTGCAATCACCGGTGTCAGGAATTTTGTAGCTAATACTGGTGGCGCACCTATTCGAATATGTTGATGCCCTTTTTTAACCTTGTTGGTGAGGGTTTTAAATTGGCCGAGTTGTAGATAGATTTTCTCTACTTCTGGTAACAGGGTTCTGGCTTCTTGAGTGGGAACCAGACGACCTTTGACGCGCTCGAACAGAGAAAAGCCAAGCTGTAGCTCCGTATGAGCGAGTACACGGGTCACATTAGGTTGCGATACATGGAGGTTTTTCGCCGCGCCAGAGACGGTTCCCGTTTGCATAATCGCATAAAACACTTCTAGTTGACGTAAGTTCACAAATACTCCATTCCAATACTGGCTCGCTGTAACTGTAATGGATCTTGCGCCTGAAGAGAATGACCGATTTTGACGCGATAAGGACTCTATCAGAAAACTGATGAAACCCTTATTTATTAAGCCTAAGTTGGCTTATTGCCTGTCTTGGTCAAAATCTCCGTGGAAATGGTAGTGATCAGACACACTGTCGGCGGCTTTTAGCTTTTCACCAATACGCAGATTTCGTTTTTCTGCACCGGTGAAGAGTCCACCAAAGGCTAGTCCCCAATCGACTAACCCTGCATAGTCAGAGCGTTTCGAAAGTGCTTGAGGAACGGTAAATAACTCTTTATTTGCAAAGAGTTCGTTGAAGATCAATTCAATATCAGAGGTGCCAAAAGGCGGCTCAAAACATGAGGACTAGATAAAACAAAGGCTCGAACCTAGGTTAGGTTCAAGCCTTGAGTTGAAATTAGAAGTTAGACGGCTGTGGCGGAATTAGCCGATGAAATGCGACCAAAATATGGATGACCAGATCATAAGTGCTAAACCAATTGCCAGAAACACAGCGGCAGAGCCGAGGTCTTTTGCGCGGCCTGAAAGCTCATGACGTTCTAAACCGATTCGATCAACAACGGCTTCAACCGCTGAGTTCATCAGTTCGACTATCATGACAAATACAACACTACCGACCAGAGCCACTTTCTGAAAAAGAGAAACATCGATGAGCAAAGCAATAATAACAGCGGCAATCAGTGCGACCACTTCTTGACGAAAGGCCGCCTCGTTCTTCCATGCTGCTATTAGCCCCGACCAAGAATATCGGGCGGCATAGATAATACGTTTAATTCCGGTGTTTTTTTGTATTTCACTCATAGTGTTAATTCAACTTCATTATTAGGGCATCGTTGCGATTGTTCGCATCTTGATCATCGACCGATTTAGAAATATTGGCGATCATTTGGAACTCTTCATGAGTCCAGATCTCTTTCTCATTTAATGCGGACGGCAGTATATCAAACGAAGCGATCTTGTCAGCAGCAACGAGCTGTAATTGACCAAACTGTTCAAGCTCGTTCAATGATGACAAGGAAAGTGGTGTACCTTTAGTGACTCCATTTGGGACCAAATCTAGGCTGTAGTGGTAATCGCGAGTCTTAACTACCCATTTATTTGGTAAGCGTTTGCTACTATCCCACCAGATACCATCCAGCTTTTTAAGCTGTGCGATGGTGGTGTCTTCGTCTTGGGCATCTAACATCTTTAGGTGTTTTCTGAAGTATTGTGGAAATAACACGACAAAGGCATCTTGAGTGATGTCAGGGTTGATCTTAATGATCTCCATCGCGATTAGCGCACCTAGCATATTTGAGTACAAATCTTCTGGAGAGAAGGCGGAAGGATACTCTTTAAACCCGCCGACAGACACTAACCCATACCATTGAGCAATTTCATGCCACTGTGCAAGGCGAAACGCCAATAAACCTGCGAGCTTTGCCTCTTCGTTGTTAGCTGAGTCAAGCTGGTCTAAATTATTGAACACGATTCTTCGAGCACGAAGTTCTGGCGTCAGAGCCAATTCAAATTCGTCACTGTCGCGATTTTTGATGCTGTGATATAGGTATAAGGTGAAGTCTGCTGTATCTCTCACATGCGCGGTATCGATGAAGCCACCTTTATTTGAGAATATCAGACCGTTAACTTCGTCTGACGTGCCGATAAGACTGCCTATGACACTCGAAGAACCATCATTAAACACATGAGCATCAACGTCTTCGACATTAAGTACGTTTTTAATGGAGTAGAAAGGGACGGGAACGCTTCCTAGCTCTGCTTTTAGGCCTGTTCCAAAGGCGCAGCATGGTCTTATCCCTACTGGTACAGTGTTTACGTCCGCAAAACTAGGCTGAACAAACGTAAAAGCTAAACTAAGTAGTAATAATATTCTTCTCATAATCAACCAAAAATCAGTATGTGGAACAAAAAAACGGCAAAGTGTGCAGTTTACACAGCCTTGCTTTGTCAAAAAAATGCAAGAATTTATGGTGACGATAATAAATCAATGAATTGATGAGGTTTACCATTTCGTGCCAGCAGCGATTTCTACGTGGTTTCTGCCTCGCTTTTTGGCGGCGTAGAGGGCTTCATCCGCATTTTCAAGCATGTTTTGTGGAGTAATTGGATGGTCACCTAAGTGCTGAAACGCGACACCAATGGAAATGGTCACAATGTCATAAGGGTCATTACCGGAATGCGTGATGTTGAGTTTCTCTACTTCTTGTCGCATTTGCTGTGCCAGCACGACACTCTCTTCTTGTGAGGTATTGACGAGAAGTGCACAAAACTCTTCTCCCCCAATTCTTGCCACCATATGACCACAGGGCGACAACACCTGCTTGAGTGCTTGCGCCACATAACGAAGGGCAAAGTCTCCTTGGACATGACCATAGGTGTCGTTGTATTGCTTAAAGTGGTCGACATCTATCATCATAGTCGTAATGGTACTAACAAAGAGGCTTTCGGTGTTGTGGGCGAGCTCAGACATAAAGGGACGGCGGTTGGGTAGGCCAGTTAGTTCATCTGTTTCGGCAGCGATATGTAACCTGCGATTTGTTTCGATGAGCTCATCTTGTAAGGCAGTCATCTCGTTATGATTTTTCAAGCGAATATGCAGTTCACTAACGGTGGTTGATAATCGACTTAAAATGGTTTTCTGTGTTTCTGTCCATTGCTGGTGATGATGCAAGTTAGACGCACTCAATATGCCGAAGACAGACTGACCATCAATAAGAGGAAATAGAGCAATAGAGCTGACATTCTGGGCTCTGAGTAGTGCGTATTCAGTTTGTGCACTGTCTTTAATCGATTCGATGTCATCAATAATGATGGGGTCGAGAGACAGTAAACGCCTTTGCAGTAATGTCATGGCTTCGATATTAAAACCTTCACCTAAAGGATTTTTTGAACCATCAGCCCGCCATGAATAGCTAAACGTGGCCATCTGTTCTTGGATTGAGAGTATGCTGATACGATCAATTTCTAAAACTCGTCCTATCGGTTCAAACGCGCTATACATCACTTCGGTAACATTATCTTCGTTACATGTGAGAATGTTTAATGACATATCTGCCAAAATGCGATGTAACTTACTTTGCGTTTTGTACGCTTCCGTTTGCTGTTCAATAGAATGTTTAAGTTGACTCTGATGCTGCAATAGCTGGCGTTCAGTTTTTTTCTGTGCCGCAATCGCATTTCGAGAAGTGTTGTTTAGGTTTTGCAAGGCGTGAGCAACGTAAGTTAACTCATCTTTACGCTCAGTTAAGCTGTGGGGCAGTTTAACTTTGCTTGAAGTTCTTGGACTAATATCTTTCGAAAGACGATAGAGTTCTAAGAGTGGCGTCGTGATCAGCTTACGAACAATAAAGAGAATAACGACAAGAATAATAACAGCTTCGATAATATTAAGTAGCAACCCCAATGCAAGCTTAGATATCACCTCTTCTTGGATAATGCTGTCGTCAATCATGTAGGAGATGTTGCCTAGGTAGCGGCCGTTATATCGCAGTTCCAATATCGAGGGACTGGTTTTGATGTTTGGTGATAAATTGGCGTCTAAATAGGTGCCATCGACACCAGTTAATCGAATATTACGAATGTAATCATCTTCACTGATGCTCAGCATAAGTTGCTGAAGTTGAGAGAGGTCTAGATCCCACAATGATTCTGCAATGGGATAGGTGAGCGAATGTACATGCGCTCGAGCATGTTTGTTCACTTTGTGTATTTCTTGTCGATAATCAATGTAGGCTTGAATAGCGATGTTGAAGAGTGTCAACGTACCAGTGACGATAATCAAAATAGTGATAATTTTGTTGCGGATGGACATAGCATTGAAGCGCTGCATCTATCGTTCACTCACTTTTGACAACAAAAGGGTCGATTGGGTTGGCAAAAATGTCGATATTTTCGAAGTCTATGTTGCTCCATGCTTTGTCCTCAAGCGTAGAGAAAAGCTCAGAGGGGTAACGAATGATTTGAAATAGATTGAATTTGGTTCTTTGTGGCCAACGCTGGTCTTTCTGGTGATGATGAATCTTAACCATTTGCAAGCCGACTGCTGTGAAGTGTCCACCTCCCAAAGAAGTAATGTGTCCGTCTTTCAGTTCCGATAATACCGACTGTGAGGTGTTGATCGTGCTAATAAAGATGTCGTTGCCGATACTGCGTCCCGCTTCGCTAATTGCTTTTTGAGCACCAAATGCCATGTGATCGTTGGCGGTCCAGATGTAACGGACTTTTGAATGGCGTTTAAGCAGGACTTTGGTTTGTTCATAAGCCAGATCCTCTCGCCAGTCTCCGTAAACTCGCTGCGCAACCGTAGTGTGTTCTTGCTGCATCACAAACGCCATAGCACCTGCTTCGCGATTGTTTGAGGCTGGAGTGTTTTTATCTCCTGACAGGATTAAGAAGGCGCCTTGTTTATCCTTTCCTTTTTGATACAGTTCTTTGGCAGTGAGATATCCGATATTAAAGTTATTGGGAAATACGCCAGGCATAAGTCGCGTATTCCATATTGGATCGGTTCGCAGCGTTTGTTTGTTTGAAGGGGAGAGGTCGTTAAGTACGAAGGAAACAAAGCAATTTGATTCAGATAGCATGTTCAATAATGCAAGGCCGTTGCTTTTTTCGTTAACGAGAACGACATAGTCGGGCTTGGGTAAAACTTGCATCCGTTCTGCAAGCAACTGTTGTGTCAGAATGTGGTCTCTGTTGCCGTGAAGTATCTCTAAGGTTAAGCCAAGCGAGGATGCCGCTGCTTGAGCGTAGCCGTCAACGTCTCCCCAGAAGCTCTCATCGGCGAAGCCTGGGTTAACGAATAGAACTCTTGTCGTCATGTTCTGGTTCGCACTCAACGCGAACGGACTATGAATGATAAGCAAGCAGCATATCAACCAAATGGATCTCCAAATCATACTAACACTCCCTGTGTTAGAGAAAATTATGGGATTTAGATCACGTTAAGTCGAATGGATTGGTTTGAATTTGTTGCAGATTATTCGAGTTTCTCATTTCTTGAACGCTTTTTTGGTTTTGAGATAGCAGAAATGAAAGACATCAGCCACGAGGTAGGGCGTGGCTGATGTGGGTTTGCTTATAGGGATAAAGGTTTTGATTTTATGATTCGTTTTGCCCAAGCCCTTGCGGGATGCAGTTGTGATAAAACATCCACGGGTAGCGGAAGAGGATCACCGCAAATCTCAGAGGCTAATAGCTCAGCCAAAAGTGGCGCAGAACTCAGTCCTCTAGAGCCTAAACCGAGCATACAATATAAGCCGCCATAATTCGGAAGTTCACTTAACGTGTTGTCGTCCTCGGAATAAGAGGCATCCAGCTTATCAAAATCACACACTTGACCAACGAAGGGTAAGTGATCTCGACTTACGGTGCGAATCCCCTGTCGTGACTGGTTATCTGAGGTGTCTACCTCATTTACCCATTCGACGTCTCGAATACAGTGTCTGAGTTTTTCTGCATTTTCGAACTGAGCTTGTTGATCAAATTGGTTATCGATGTGTTTTCGATCGTAGCTTGCGCCGATGCAATGGGTGCCTGTTTGTGGATTGTTTGGCGTCATGTAACCGTCATAACATAGCACCGACTTTAGCGATTTGAGCTTATCTGTCGTCTGAATATGGCTGACTTGTCCTTTTACCGCCGTAAGATGCAGTTTCTCTGTTTGTTTTATAGCACTGAATTTATGGCCATTAGCAACGATAACTGTGTCGAAGTGAGTTTGATGGATAGTGCCGTCAACGAGGATGACTTGCCACTTTCCATCCTGCGCTTGTTTTAGCTCAGCTACTTCTAAATTAAAGTAAGCACTACTTTTTCCATCGTTTACACTACTTTGGATTAGACCTTGAGTGAGCTGGAATGGACATAACCAACCTCCGAGAGGGTAGTGAATGCTCGCATGCGGCGAAGGGAGGCCGATGGTCTCTGAGGTTTGTTCTGCATCCAACTTATGGATAAGCGCTGTCGGAAAGCCTCCTGACAACATACGTTCGAGTTTAGTAGCAGATTTTTCGTCCCACATCAGTTGCGTGACACCGCACCAGTCGTGGTCGTAAGGGATTGTGGTTGCTGCTTGCTCCGCAAACTGGCGGGCATAAATAAATGCTGGAGCAAACACTCTCGATACGCCTTTGTGTTCGCCGTTAAGAAGTGGGTAAACCGCACCTTGTTTGTTTCCGGATGCACCTTGAGCAGGTTCACTGTCTTTGCAAAATAGTTGACTGTGAATTCCTCGATTTGCTAACGCTTTTGTTAGGCAAGCACTGGCAATACCGCCACCAATGATGGCTACTTGTTCTGGTGTATTTAGATTTGGTCGATAATACAGTGAGTGATAGTTTGTGAATGGCATTTTCTGAGCGATTTGACCGACAATCATGTCACGCTTTGTGCCAAAACCTTTGGCTTTACGCATATCGAAACCAGCTTCGATTAAACCTCTTCGAACAAAACCTGCTGCCGTGAACGTTGCACAAGTACAATCTAGTTTACCGAGCTTAACCATGCCGTTAAACAGCTCTTGATTCCACATCTCTGGGTTCTTACTTGGCGCAAAACCATCTAAGAACCAACAATCTACTATACCTTCGTTTGGTGTGGGTACTAGCGGCATGCAGTCTTTTATATCGCCAAACCAGAGATCCAGCGTTATCGCGCCATCCGCTAAGACAATGCGATGACATTCCGGTACAGCCATAGGGTAATGTGCTTGCAACTGTTCGGCATAAGGCGCTAACTCCGGCCATGCTTGATGCGCTTTTTCTAGATCGGTTTTTGAGAGAGGGTATTTCTCAAAGCTAATAAAATGCAGTTCTTGAAGTGTCGAATCCGGGTTGCTCATTCGGAACTGTTCGAACCATTGCCATACTGCGAGGAAATTGAGGCCGGTACCAAATCCGGTTTCAGCAATGACAAAACGTCGTTGTTCGAAATCCTGCCAACGCTCCGGAAGGCGATTTTGTTTCAAAAAAACGTAACGTGTTTCTTCTAACCCATTGACATTAGAGAAGTAAACATCGTCAAATTGGTCTGAAACTGGAGTACCCGACTCATTCCAGTCGAGTTGAGCGTGAGTGATGGAAGTCATAATATTGACACTTAACTTGTGTTATACCCGTTACTAGAAAGTTATCACAACTACAGTTATTAGGGCATCGATAGCATTTATTGGTGCGGATTGTACGAATTTATGGGAAAGCTGACCACTTATATCCTGTATCTTCGTTATCATTTAGCAGTTTTTGAATTTATAGGAAAGTCACATGAAACGAGTCGTAATTACCGGTATGGGTATTGTTTCGAGCATCGGTAACAACGTAGAAGAAGTTTTAGCGTCTCTAAAAGCAGGCCGTTCTGGTATTAACGCCTCTGAGCAGTTCAAAGAGATGGGCCTTCGTTCTCAAGTGTGGGGCGACCTGAAAATCAACCCTGCTGAGCACATTGATCGTAAAAAAATGCGCTTTATGGGTGATGCTGCGGCATACGCTTATCTATCTATGGAACAAGCCATTGCTGATGCGGGTCTAACAGAAGACCAAGTGTCAAATGACCGTACGGGTATTGTTGCTGGTTCTGGTGGTGCTTCAGCACTAAACCAAACACTTGCGGTAGACACTATTCGCGAGAAAGGCGTGAAGCGTGTTGGTCCTTACATGGTACCTCGTACTATGTCTTCAACTGTTTCTGCATGTTTGGCTACTCCATTTAAAATCCGTGGTGTGAACTACACGATGAGTTCTGCATGTGCGACGTCGGCACACTGTATTGGCCATGCGATGGAACTGATTCAACTTGGTAAACAGGACATCGTATTTGCTGGTGGTGGTGAAGAGCTTGATTGGACTCAAACTATGATGTTTGATGCTATGGGCGCACTATCTACTAAATACAACGAAACACCAGAAAAAGCCTCTCGCACTTACGATGCAAACCGTGACGGTTTTGTTATCTCTGGTGGTGGCGGTATGGTTGTTGTCGAGGAACTTGAGCACGCTCTAGCTCGTGGCGCGACTATCTACGGTGAAATCGTAGGTTACGGTGCAACTTCTGATGGCTACGACATGGTAGCACCATCTGGCGAAGGTGCGGTTCGTTGTATGAAGATGGCGATGCAAGATGTAGAAGTGATTGATTATGTAAACACTCACGGAACATCAACTCCTGTTGGCGACGTAAAAGAACTGGGCGCTATTCAAGAAGTATTCGGCGGCAATAGCCCTGCAATCTCAGCGACAAAAGCAATGACAGGTCACGCATTAGGAGCAGCTGGTGTTCATGAAGCAATTTATTCTGCGCTAATGCTACATCACAGCTTTATTGCACCAAGCATCAACGTTGAAGAACTGGATGAAGCAGCCCAAGGCCTAGATATTGTTACTGAAACTCGTGAACAAGAACTGAATACAGTGATGTCAAACAGCTTTGGCTTTGGCGGTACTAACGCAACGTTAGTATTGAAAAAGTATCAAGGCTAAGACTGGATAATCAGTTATTATGATTTCCAGAGCTGACCAGTGAAAATTGGTCGCAGACGCAAGTTTTAACCCCTGGAGAGCGGGTTAAAATCCTTTTGTTCTGGATATTGCCCAGCCATTATTGGCTGGGCATTTTTCTATCTAGGGAATTTGAAAAGAGTTCTCTCGACACTGTGGTGAAGATCTTGCACAATTCATGCCTAGGTAAGGACAACACCCTTTGGACAAAACAATGAAGATTATTGTTGATGAAGCAATGCCTTATGCTGTCGAATTGTTCGAGCAGCTAGGTGAAGTGATAGCGAAACCAGGACGTGAGCTAACTGCTGACGACCTTAATGACGTTGACGCGCTGATGATACGTTCGATCACAAAAGTGAATGAATCGTTGTTAGAAAAAGCGAACAAATTGAAATTTGTCGGTACAGCGACAGCAGGCATGGATCATGTTAATCAAGCATTGTTGCAACAGCGTGGTATCTTTTTCACTGCTGCGCCAGGTTGCAATAAGGTTGGCGTTGCGGAATACGTGATCAGTAGCTTGATGGTTATTGCTCAGCAACAAGGCTTCTCTATTTTTGATAAAACAGTGGGCATTGTTGGTTGTGGTCAAGTTGGAAGCTATCTCCAAAAATGTTTACAAGGTATTGGTATTAAGGTTCTGCTCAACGACCCTCTTAAGCAGCAACAAGGCGATAGCCGTGAATTTACCGATCTAGATGTACTGTTGGAGCAATCTGATGTCATCACTATGCACACGCCAATCACACGAGATGGTGAATTTCCGACTCATCATTTAATCGATGAAGCGCGTTTAAACAATTTTAGATCTGACCAAATCTTAATAAATGCAGCACGAGGTCCTGTGGTGGATAATGCTGCTCTAAAGCAGCGACTACTTAAGAATGATGGGTTTACTGCTGTTCTTGATGTGTTTGAGTTTGAACCAGTAGTTGATTTCGACCTGCTTCCTCTGTTAACGTTCGCGACCCCTCATATTGCAGGCTATGGTTTAGAAGGTAAAGCTCGCGGTACCACTATGATCTTCAATAGCTATTGCGAATTTTTGCAGCTATCTGAACGTGCTAACCCAGATGCTTTATTACCTATTGCACCCATTCCACAAATTACATTAGATAGAGAGTGGGATGAAGCGACACTGCATAGCATGACTCAAATCATCTATGATGTACGCAAAGACGACGCAATTTTCCGCCGTGAAATTCACAATGAAGGCGGCTTTGATAAAATGCGCAAAAATTATTGGGATAGGCGTGAATATGGCGCCATCCTTGTTAAGGGTAGCGATTCATGCAATTTAGCACCTTTAGCAGAACTAGGATTTCAAATCGAGGTAACCAATGAGCCAACAATTTAATATTGCTGTATTTGGAGCAACCGGCGCTGTAGGTGAAACTATGGTGGAAGTGCTTCAAGAACGCGAATTTCCAATGGGTGACATTTACTTGCTGGCTAGCGAGCGTAGTGAAGGTAAAACTTATCGCATTAATGGCAAAACCGTTCGAGTAGAGAATGTAGAAAACTTTGACTGGTCTCAGGTTCACATCGCACTGTTCTCTGCTGGTGGTGAGCAATCAGCTAAGTGGGCACCAATTGCGGCCGATGAAGGTGTAGTTGTTATCGATAACTCCTCAAACTTCCGCTATGAGTATGATGTTCCTTTGGTTGTTCCGGAAGTTAATCCAGAAGCGATTGCTGAGTTCCGTAACCGTAACATTATCGCTAACCCAAACTGTTCAACTATTCAAATGTTGGTTGCATTGAAGCCTATTCATGACGCAGTAGGCATTGACCGTATTAATGTCACGACGTATCAGTCAGTGTCTGGCGCGGGTAAAACAGGTATTGATGAGCTAGCGGGTCAAACGGCAATGCTACTAAATGGCAAACCAGTTGAAAATAAAGCATTTAGCCAGCAAATCGCATTTAACTGTATTCCACAGATTGACCAGTTTATGGACAACGGCTACACCAAAGAAGAAATGAAAATGGTGTGGGAAACTCAGAAGATTTTCAATGATGCGAGCATCATGGTGAACCCAACGTGTGTTCGAGTTCCAGTATTCTACGGACATGCTGAGGCGGTACACTTAGAAACTCGTGCACCAATTTCAGCGGAAGAAGTGACGCAACTGTTAGAACAAACGGACGGTATTGAAGTATTCCATGGTGAAGATATGCCAACTCAAGTTCGTGATGCGGGTGGCAAAGACCACGTTATGGTTGGTCGTATTCGCAATGACATCAGTCACCACAGTGGTATCAACCTATGGGTAGTGGCAGACAACGTGCGTAAAGGCGCAGCGACGAATGCGGTGCAAATTGCAGAAGTGTTAATTCGTGATTACTTCTAAACGCGTTACGTTCGATTTAAGTTGATAATTAAAGGCCTCTTGTTAGAGGCCTTTGTTCTGTATAGTGTGACAAAATTGGTACGAATATCATGCTTGAATCATGTTTTTTCAAGGCTGAGCTATAGTTTTGCAGTGATTATCCGATATAGTACCAAGATTAGATTTGTATTTTTTATCGCAGACAGCTGAGCCTTCCATGCATCATTTTTTAAAGCCTTTGCTGGTGACACTTGCACTAGCAGGAGCGACGACTTCTTTTTCTATCAGCGCTGATACTATTCGATTAACTGGTCCTAACGGTGAAGCTCTGGCTGCGCCACAGTTTTCACAGCCAATTCGTAATCAAGTTACTCCAGATTCTGACACGCCTGCTCGCTATTATGGGCCCACTAAAGTCAACGAAACTCTTTGGTCGATTGCAAGTCGGTTCAAACCAGTAGACGCTACAGTACAACAAACGATTTACGCCTTTTATCAACTCAACCCTGCTGTATTTGAGCAAAACAATATTCACAAGCTGGTACCTAACAGCGAGCTACGCATCCCGTCTGACGCTCAAATCAATCGTGTCGATTTACAAGAAGCCTTAGCCGTACTTGCTGCCCATCAAAATAAACTCAATTCAGCAGCGACGCAGAGACAGGCCAAGGTGGTCGCTGAATTAAAACCTGCGGTAAAACCGCTTGATGTGAAACCAACGGTTGAAACATCGGCGACAACCAAATCAGTTCCTTCGCAAGTAACGAAAGAAAAAGTTTCGGACACCAAACCTCAGACAGGTATAGAGCAAGTTATTCCAGCAGCGAAAGGCTTAATTGAGTCGGGTGAGATCAAGCCGCCAGCACAAGAGCTAACTCAAAAGCTTCAGGAAGAGTTGACGCGTTCAGAAAGTGAATTGCTTTCCCTGGAAGAGCGTAATCATCAATTGAGGTTGATGTTGTCAGAAGTCCAAAATGAAGTGGAAGTTCTAAAAACTGAAGTTAGCAACGAAGAGCGTATTCGTACAGAGGTTGAGCGACAGCTCAGTGAAGAGAAACGCAAGCAAGCAGAGATGGCAAGGCTTGCGCCGAGCAAGTTGGATACTTGGTTAGCTAAGCCTTGGTTTGTTGCCTTATTAGCATTTGTTCCTGCATTGCTGATCGGCTTGTTGGTAATGATGGTTTTACGATCTCGTAAGCAAAAGACGCAGATTGCTAGTAATCAAGAAGCCAATACCTCAAACCCGTCTTCTGATGTTGCAGCAGCGACTGCTGGTGTTGCTACTGCAGCTGTTGCGGTTGAAACTCTGGATGATGATAGCCCGTTCTCGGATGATCTCCTTGCTGGGATTGAGGAAGATGATGACAGTAGCCAACTAGAGGTAGAGCAACAGCCAGAAGATGATATTTTCGCCGATTTGAATGATAGCGAGCTTGATTTCAATTTAGACGATGATGACGAAGACCCGTTTGCCAGTATCGACGAAGATGGTGAATTGGATATCGGTTTTGTTGATCTGGACGCGAGTAATAACGGCATCAGCGTTAAAGATGGTGAAAAGGCATTAGGTCTTGAAGAAATGGAACGTGCACTCAACGATGTTGCCGTTCCAGATGCAGAAGATGACCTCGATTTAAACTTGTCTGATACAGATTCAGAGCCTGTTTCTCAACAAGAACTCGACGATCTATTCGCTGATTTTAACGGCACGTCTAGTACTGAAATGGCTGACCTTGATTCGGAGGAACCTGAAAGCTCACTAAATCAAGCGGACATGGACGAGTTACTGGCGGGTGATAGCTTTGATCTAGAAAGTGATGGTGACTTCAATCTGGATGAGCTAGATATTGAGACGGATAACAAAACCGCATCAGAGATGACGCCAGAGCAAGCAGATGAACCTGTTGACAATGCCGATATTGATGACCTTTTTGCCCAGTTCTCACAAATAGACGCAATGCCTGAAGCGCCACAGTCTAATACCTCTGAACTGGCACAAGACGAAGAAATCACACTTCTAGACGATATGCTGGACGAGGATTTTGAGCTGTCTGATTTGGATGATTCTGATCTAATGCTCGATGAAATAGTCGATGCTGATGAGAAAGAAACCACTGACAAGGAGTTTGAATCTTCCGAGAATTTAGACCTAGATGACGTCACTTTACTGGCAGATGAAGACTTAGAGCTTGATGAAAACAATACCGACTTACTTGATGAGTTACTGTTTGAAAGTACGTTAGGCGATCCAACCTCTGATGAGAAACAAGCTGTTGATCTTGACCCGTTTGCCTCTGACGACCTAATCGGCGCAGATATTGATTTAGATAGTGAAATCGAAGACAGCAAACTTGAACTTTCTGACCTTGAGCCATCAAACCTTGAGCCTTCAACAGTAGAAGCCGAATCTCCACTAGCACAACAGCCTGAGAATGACGACGTAATGGCTGTGGCAGAAAGTACTGATGTAGAAGAACGTGCAGATGTAGATAAGTTGGTCGAAGAGAGCACGGCTGCCGCAGCGCAAAATGTAACTGAAGAGCAGCGCTTAGAGGATGACCTCGATCTGGCATTAGATGCTGAGTTGCTACCAGCTACTGCTGAGGCTGAGCAAGTCAATATCGAAGAGCTAGATTCGATGGATGTGTCTTCATCTTCGCAAGCTCCCGCCGTCGATGCGCAGTCTCAAGTGGAAGAGCCATCAAAAATAGATGACTTAAATAATAATGTTCCTGACGTTGATTCTACTCCAGATGAACTAGGTATTGCTGAAGCGCCGTTAACGTCAAGTTTTGAAAGCGAAGCTTCGCAAGAGAACGAGCGACATCACGAGGCGCATCAGCAACAAACGTCAGCCAGTGACAATGTTAGTACTGCATTTGAAGATGAGTTCGATTTCTCTCCTGAAATTGAAGGGGTAGGAGAGTCTGACACAACGCCGCGTGATGATTCGCAAGAACAGAAAGAACTTGAAGCTTTGATGGCGAATGAGTTTGGAATTCCTCAAGATGATGATTGGTTGATAGATGATGAAATTACTCCGCTAACTGAGCTAGAAACTGAACTGGTGGAATCATCTCAAGAAGAGTCGGAAGATGACTTTTTAGCCAAAGCTTTGCAAAGTGAATACAACGAAGAAAATGCCTTCGCCGATGCAGAGGGGGACGCTGAGGATACATTACAGCCGGATTCGGAACTGGCTGCCGATTTTGCTATGGCCGATGATGAACTGCCTGAGTATAGCGAAGAAGATGCGCTTGCTGATGTGTTGGCAGGACAACCAATAGAGCAAGAGGCGTCTGAGCCTAGCGATGTTAGCGAAGCGGAGATTGAAGCTGTACTTCATGACATTGAATTGCCAGAAGAGGTAGAAGTTGCCCACAACACAGAGAGTGACATTGAAACTGCCCCTCAATCAGATGCTACTCAAACGGTGCCGGAGCGAGAGCCGATCGAAGAGTTTGATTTTCCTGATTACACCGAAGAGGACGCGTATGCGGATAGTGAGCAAGCAGAGCCTGAGCTTGTTCATGAGCCTTTGGTTCAGGATGAGATCACCGATGGCGCTATTTCGTTAGAGGATCTACCGGAATACGATGAGTCACAAGCTGCGGCGGATATGGAGTCGTCCGCTTCTGAACGCGAGCCGAGTTTTGCAGTTGAGCAAGACATGGTAGGTGAAACATTAGATCTCTCAGAAATTGATGCTCTAGCAGATGCTTTTTCTATGGTAGACATGTCAGCTATAGAGCAAGAAGGTCAGCTTGGGGAGCTGCTGCAAGAGGGCGAGCAAGCGTTCTCAAATATTAGCCCTGTTGACCAAACCACGGCGGATAGTGCTGGGATGGATTTAGGTGTGATGCTGCAAGACTCTCCAGACCAAGAAGGTGGAGAAGACTGGAATGGTTTCTCATTGACTGATGAGCAGCGAGCATCGATCGATCACCAAATCCCAGATGAAGAACAGGAAATTTGGAACAATACTCATGCTGGATCTTTAGTTGATGCCAGTGAAGAGGACTGGGCTTCCCAAGACCCTGTTGCCGACTTTGAGGACAGCGCAGATCAATTTATGACGATTGATGAGCTGATGGCACAGGTCGACGACAATGCTTCCGCTGATGAGGAAGAAGAGTTGAAATTAGATGTGGGATTGGATGAGTTCCCTGATGTCATTGGTCCAATTACCGAAGTCGATGTTGATTCGGATTCCGAAGCCGCAGGTAACCTCGACCTTGCCAAGATCTACATCGAAATGAACGATTTCGAGGGTGCGGTGAAATTACTTGAGAAAGCGCTACTAGAAGGTAGTGGCAATATTCAATCAGAAGCAAAGGCCTTGCTGGCTAAGCTTTCCGAATACCAGTAAGTAAAAGTGATGTAAAACGGCGGTTGAATGACCGCCGTTTTTGCTTTTACGCTTTGATGACAAAGGATTCACCACCTGCGGGTTTATACCTTTATGAGTTGGGTATATACTTTGCCCCCTTTGAAAATTGACAGATAGACAGAGAAAACGATGAAAGTTGCATTAGGTATCGAATATAACGGTGCAAACTACTACGGTTGGCAAAGACAAAGAGACGTCTCCAGTGTGCAAGAAGAACTGGAGAAAGCGCTATCGATCGTTGCAAATCAACCGGTAGAAGTACAGTGTGCTGGTCGAACAGATGCTGGTGTGCATGGCACTGGGCAAGTGGTTCATTTTGAGTCTTCTGTCATTCGTAAGCCAGCTGCCTGGACCATGGGCGTGAATGCGAATCTTCCTAAGGATATCGCTGTGCGTTGGGCAAAAGAAGTCCCTGAAGAGTTTCATGCTCGTTTTTCGGCGACCGCTCGACGCTATCGTTATGTGATCTTTAACCACGCATTGCGACCTGGCATTTTGTCTTCTGGTATTAGTCATTATCATGGCGAACTTGATGCAGAAAAAATGCACCAAGCAGGTCAATATTTGCTGGGCGAAAACGACTTCACCTCATTTAGAGCGGTTCACTGTCAGTCTCGAAGCCCATGGCGTAACATCATGCACCTCAATGTTTCTCGTCATGGACCGTATGTTGTGATTGATATCAAAGCGAATGCCTTTGTTCATCATATGGTGCGTAATATCACTGGCAGCCTGATTGTGGTGGGTAAAGGTGAGCAGCCACCAGAGTGGATTGAATGGCTATTGCAGCAGAAAGATCGCAAGCTAGCTGGCGCAACGGCAAAAGCTGAAGGCCTGTATTTGGTCGATGTGGATTATCCAAGTGAGTACCAGCTCCCAGAAGCACCAATTGGTCCACTATTTTTGCCGAATGATTTGAACTCTGGTTGGTAATTGTACTCGAAAATCAGTAGAGACTTTCGGCGTTACAAATATTTATGGCAATGTCACAAGGATAGGTACAACCAGTTTTTTATCTACAGTTAGCCTGTAATATGGTTTAATCCAACGGCATTAATTAGAATTTCAATCTCTCGCCATTAGGCGGGGGTCACAAGAGAAAAGGTCTTCCATGAGTTGGCTTGAAAAAATTTTAGAAAAAAGCAACATCGTTAGCTCGCGCAAAGCGTCTATCCCAGAAGGTATCTGGACTAAATGTACTTCCTGTGAGCAAGTACTTTATCATGCTGAATTAGAGCGTAATCTAGAGGTGTGTCCTAAGTGTGACCACCATATGCGAATGAAAGCGCGTCGTCGTCTAGAAACATTCCTAGATGAAGGTAATCGCGTTGAACTTGGTACTGAGCTTGAACCACAAGACAAGCTGAAGTTTAAAGATTCAAAGCGCTATAAAGAGCGTATCTCTGCTGCTCAAAAAAACAGTGGTGAGAAAGATGCACTCGTTGTCATGCAAGGTGAACTACTGGGTAACCCAGTCATCGCATGTGCATTTGAGTTCTCCTTCATGGGGGGCTCTATGGGCTCTGTGGTTGGTGCTCGTTTTGTTCGTGCAGTAGAAGCCGCTATAGAAAACAACTGTGGTTTAGTGTGTTTCTCTGCCAGTGGCGGTGCACGTATGCAAGAGGCACTAATGTCTCTAATGCAAATGGCGAAAACCAGTGCTGCACTTGAGCGCCTATCTCAAAAAGGTCTACCGTTCGTTTCTGTTATGACTGACCCAACTATGGGTGGTGTATCGGCGAGTTTAGCAATGCTGGGTGATATCAATATCGGTGAACCAAAGGCACTGATCGGTTTTGCTGGTCGTCGTGTTATCGAGCAAACGGTTCGTGAAGACTTACCAGAAGGCTTCCAACGTAGTGAGTTCTTACTTGAGCACGGTGCGATTGATATGATTGTTGACCGCCGTGAAATGCGTCAACGCGTAGGTAGCCTGCTTGCTAAAATGACAAATAAAGCGTCTCCTTTAGTGGTCTCTGTTGAAGATTCTCCAGAAGAACCTACATATGAAGTACCAGAAGCGGACGAAAAAGGGTAAAGTACTCACTAAGTTATCAAACGTTAAGATATTGACGGCTAAATGAGTTCACAATCCATTCCACAAGCCACATCTTCTTTACAGGTGTGGCTTGATTACTTAAATAGTATTCATACTAGTGCTATCGACCTAGGTTTAGATCGAGTTTCGGTAGTCGCCCAAAAAGGTCAATTGACCAAACCTGCCCCAACAGTCATTACCGTCGCTGGCACTAACGGTAAAGGCTCCACCTGCGCGCTTATGGAAGCAATCTTGCTAGATGCAGGTTATTCAGTCGGCGTTTATAGTTCCCCACACCTTATCCGTTACAACGAACGTGTTCGCGTTAATGGTAGCGATCTTCCTGATGAATCACACACTCGTGCGTTTGACTATATTGAAAAGCTACGCGGCGAAGTCAGCCTTAGCTTTTTCGAGTACGCGACGCTTGCCGCATTGCGACAGTTTCAGGAAAACAAAGTGGAAGTGGTTCTACTGGAAGTGGGCCTGGGTGGGCGTCTTGATGCAACCAATGTGGTTGATCACGACGTTTCGGTCATTACTAGCCTTGCAGTAGATCATGTTGATTGGCTGGGTGACGACATCAATGTCATTGGGTTCGAGAAAGCAGGAATCTTTAGATCTGGGAAGCCAGCAATATGTGGCCAACCAAAACCACCTGCAACTGTGCCTGCGCATGCTGATGATATTAAGGCGAATTTCTACCAAACGGGTATTCAATTTAACTACAAACTGACGTCTGAACACACATGGGCATGGCAACATGGCACATTCATGCTTGAGGACTTGCCCGTACCAGTTTTGCCGCTAATGAACGCCAACACTGCGTTGATGGCTTTAGGGGCGGCTGAATTAGACATTTCCGACGTCAATATCGTGAATGGCCTTAAGCAAGCGCGTCTTCCGGGTCGTATGCAGATGCTTACCGGATCGCCGGTGACCATTCTCGATGTGGCCCATAACCCCCATTCAGCAGAGTATCTGGTTGCACAGCTTTCTAAGCATTACCCAAATCGCAGATTTAAAGTCGTGATTGGTATGCTACATGATAAGGATATCGAAGAGACCATTCGAGTGTTAAACCCATTAACTGAAGATTGGTATCCGGCGTCATTATCAGGACCAAGAGCGGCGAGTGCAGACGAACTGTGCCAGCATTTAATGTCTGGCAATGTTCTAAAGCAATACGACAACCCAGTCAGTGCGTATCAAGCCGCGAAAAGTGAAGCAAAGTCAGACGATATGATTTTGGTCGTAGGATCCTTCCATACCGTTGGCGAAGTTCTTGAGCATTGTGAAAAGTTAGACGCTCAAGAGCAATAAAGTAATTAAGGAGTATCAATGGCGAGTAAATTTCAAAGCCGGTTGGTGGGTACCATAGTGCTGGTCGCAGTTGGTGTCATCATTTTACCTGACCTACTTGATGGTAAAAAGCTTCATTACAAAGAAGAATTTGCCAGTATTCCACTTAAGCCTGAAATTAGCGCTCAAGTAGAGAGCTTTGAGGTACTAGAGCCAGAAGAAGACACATCGGTGTTACCTGACTCGCCTGTTCAAGCAACAGTAGGGGAAGAACTGGCAGCAACACCTGAGCAGCAGGCCGAACAAGATAAGCGTGATATCGTGGATGTTGCAGTGAAAGAAGTGCCTGAGCGTAATGAGTATGCTGATAGTGCATGGATTATTCAGCTTATGGCCCTTAAGAATGCGGATAATGCCCGCGGTCTTGTTGCTGACCTACAAAAACGCGGCTATCAAGCACATGTAAAACAGGAAGCCACCTTTACGCGTGTCATCATAGGTCCAGATGTTTCAAAAAGTAAACTTGAGAAGCAATTGCTAGAATTGGAGAAAATTACCGGTTCAAAAGGTCAATTGCTCAAATTTAAACCACTAAATCCATAAGAAAACGTTTGCGTCGCGGATTTTTCTGTTAAAATGCGCGCCAACTTGAGATGAAGAATTCATGAATTGGTTAGATTTTGTCATTTTAGGTGTGATTGGGCTTTCAGCTTTAATCAGTTTAGTTCGCGGATTTGCCAAAGAGGCAATGTCTTTAGTGATATGGTTCGGCGCATTTTTTATTGCCAGCCAGTACTACGCAAAACTTGCGGTGTACTTTACTAATATCGAAGATGAGATGTTCCGAAATGGCGCCGCAATTGCTGCCCTATTTGTTGCCACACTGATTGTTGGGGCGTTAATTAATTATGTTTTAGGGCAGTTAGTGCAAAAAACGGGTCTATCGGGTACTGACAGAGTATTAGGTATCGTATTTGGCGCGCTTAGAGGTGTGTTAATTGTTTCTGCGGTATTGTTCTTTGTTGATACCTTCACGACACTAAATAGCAGTGAATGGTGGGAGTCTTCCCAACTTGTTCCGCAATTTAAACTTGTGATACAGCCGTTTTTTGAACACATCGAAGCAACTTCTAGTTTCCTGTCTGGCGCCTAATGGCGCCAGCTAATGTCGCAAATCGAGGATTAGGACATGTGTGGTATTGTTGGAATCGTTGGCTCAACGCCTGTGAATCAGTCTATCTATGACGCTTTGACCGTTTTACAGCACCGTGGCCAAGATGCCGCTGGTATTGTTACCATAGAAAGCAATCGTTTTCGTCTGCGTAAGGCGAATGGTCTAGTAAAAGACGTATTTGAAGCGAAGCATATGCAACGCCTTCAGGGTTGTGTTGGTATTGGACATGTTCGTTACCCTACAGCAGGCAGCTCAAGCGCTTCAGAAGCTCAACCTTTCTACGTAAACTCACCGTTCGGAATCACACTGGCTCACAATGGTAACTTGACTAACGCTCACGAAGTTCGTGAGAAGTTGTTTGAAAAAGACCGTCGTCATGTGAACACTACGTCCGATTCTGAAGTATTGCTGAATGTTCTAGCTCATGAAATTGATACCGTAAAAGGCAATGTAACATCGGATGATGTCTTCAGAGCTGTTACTAATGTGCATCGCACTATCAAAGGGGCTTACGCAGTAGCTGCTATGATTATCGGTCACGGTATGATTGCATTTCGTGACCCTAACGGTATCCGACCGCTATGTTTAGGCAAACGTGATGTTGAAGGCAAAACCGAGTACATGGTGGCCTCTGAGTCAGTAGCTCTTGATGCAGTGGGTTTTGACTTTGTTCGCGATGTTGCTCCTGGTGAAGCGATTTATGTAACGTTTGACGGTGAGCTATTCACTCGTCAATGTGCTGACAACCCAAGCCTAAACCCTTGTATTTTTGAGTTTGTTTACTTTGCTCGTCCTGATTCATTCATCGACAAGATTTCTGTTTACAGCGCGCGTGTTGAAATGGGTAAGAAGTTGGGTGAGCGCATTCAGCAAGAATACTCAGATCTAGACATTGATGTGGTTATCCCAATCCCTGAAACGTCATGCGATATCGCATTGCAAATCGCTCAGGCTATCGATAAGCCATACCGCCAAGGTTTTGTTAAAAACCGTTATGTAGGTCGTACCTTCATTATGCCAGGGCAGCAGCAGCGTAAGAAGTCGGTTCGCCGTAAACTGAACGCCATTCGCTCAGAATTTAAAGGTAAGAACGTTCTGTTGGTGGATGATTCTATTGTTCGCGGTACAACGTCAGAGCAAATCATTGAGATGGCACGCGACTCAGGTGCTAACAAAGTATTTATGGTCTCTGCGGCGCCGGAAGTTCGCTTCCCTAACGTTTACGGTATTGATATGCCGAGTGCCAATGAACTTATTGCTCACGGCCGTGACAACGATGCTATCTGTAAGCAAATTGGTGCGGACGCACTGATTTATCAAACCATTCCTGACTTAATAGAAGCTGTTGGTCTTGGAAACCCTGATGTGAAATTGTTTGAGGCGTCTGTATTCAACGGTGAATATGTAACTGGCGATATTGACCAAACGTATCTTGACTTCCTTGACTCGCTACGTAGCGATGATGCAAAGACGCAACGTGATATTCAAGCGGATCTAGCAAATCTAGAACTGCATAACGAATAAGCGAACGATGAAAAGAAAAAACCAGAGCAAGCTCTGGTTTTTTGTGTCTAAATTTTGAAGCCGTTGCTACTGAAATATCAATGAAGTGAGTAATCGATAACAAAGTCGATGAACAGACGGACTTTTTCAGGAAGATGATCTTTATGGTTATAAAGCATATAAATATCGCGAGGGTTGGCACTCCACTCTGGTAGCACTCGAACTAGTTCGCCGTTGTTTATGTACTCTTTTAGCATGACATCGGGCATCAAGGTAATACCCAAACCCGCAGAACATGCTCTGCGAACCACATTTAAGCTATTGGCTTCGAAACGGCCTTTCGTGTTGTTAATAATGGACTCGCCACTGGTATTTTTCAGTTGCCATTTAATTAACGGTGCGCCTTTTAATAGGCGGTGTGTTGATAATTCTTCAGCATGCTTAGGCTCGCCGTTTAATGACAGATAGTCAGGATGCGCAACAAGGATATCTTTGACTGTACTGATCTTACGAGCGATTAAACTTGAATCGCGTTGAGGACCGACGCGGAAAATAACATCCCATTCCGTTGGGTCTAGTTGATCGGCATGATTGCTCATCGTTAGCTCAAGGCTGATGTCAGGGTATTTAGACATAAAGTCGTTGAACATCGGCATCATCATGCGCTTAGTCAAATTAGAAGGTGACGATATTTTTAGTTTACCAGAAGCACCTTTGCATTCATCTGCGATATCTTCGGTAGTGCTAGTAAGACGCTGGAGAAGAGGAGAGCACTCATTATAGAAGCGTTCACCCGCTTCAGTTAAAGACAGTTTTCGCGCGTGACGATTCAGTAAACGAAGATTCAAAGAATCCTCTAGAGCCTGTATACGTCGAGTAATTGTTGCAACAGGGATCATTGTCTTACGAGAAGTTGCTGTATAACTCCCATTTTCCACAACAAGTCGGAACAGATTTAAATCGTCAAGTTTCATATATTCAACTATTTGTATTAATTGGCTTTTAGTATAGCTTACACCTTGTCAAGCTGGCGTGGTTAATTTCAAGCGTTGTTGCTAAATAACACAAGTGCTCTCAAGCAAACTAACTTGATATCAAAGGGTTGTTTGATTTTTTCAACTTTAGCTATTGTATTAAAAAAACTCTCCCAAGGGTACATTTGTATAAAAACGAATTTCTGCCTACAGTTAAAATACTCAGGAGCAGTTTGTTCTGCTGCCTGCATATACATATAAATGCATTATTGTAACGTGTCCTACGGTACGACGTTTAATGTAAACCAAAAAATAATAACAACAAGCTCAATCAATTTTGTGAGGCGTAATTTTATGTCTAATACTGACAGTCAGGCTGCTGTGGCTATACCTCATCAGCAACACAGTGCGCGGATTATGGTTGTTGATGATGATCCCGTATTTCGAACCGTTACCCGAAACTTTCTTGAGGCAACGGGCCACCAAGTAACAGAAGCTGGGGATGGATTAGAGGCTTTAAAACTACTTAGTATCACAGAGCCTGACTTAGTGCTTTGTGATTTAGCTATGCCACTTCTTACTGGCATGGAGTTTACCGAAGAGGTGCGCGTAGAGTACCCGTCACTACCGGTTATTGTAATTTCGGCGACGGGTGACATGGCGGACGTTGCTAAAGCTTTACGTATGGGAGTGAAAGACTTCTTAACCAAACCTATTGGTGATTATAAACATCTTACGGAATCTATTAATGTCGTCTTAGAAGAGAGTTCAAGCAGTTGTGAACAATCTGACTTTGTCAGTCGATGGTTTCGTATTGAAGAGTCAGAAGAAGACGGTTCGCAAGAAGAACAAGAATTGCATTGGCACCTACAATATCTTCAGCAAAATCCTAACGCAGCGAGAGAGTTACTCACTGCACTGTTACCTGAAAAAGATTCTGCGTTAGGTGCGTGGAGAAGTAGTTACCGGCTTTTGCAATCGGCCAACACATTACCTCTCGTATTCGATTACACATGGCTTATGAGCGGTCAGATGACATTTTATCTGGTCGATGCTTCATCAAGTGACCATGGTGGCGTGGCTAGTACGTTGTTGGTGCGGACACTGTTTGATGATTATGTACGCCGTCTGCATCACAACAGTGTCGACCTTAAAGATCTTGCGAGAAATATAGAAAAAGGTATGCAATGCTCGTGCGCTGCATATCCTGTCGAGGCTGTGTTTGGAGTGATTGACTTATCGGAGGGGACCATATCTGTCTTGCCGGCTGGATTGGATTGTCGCTGGGAGAATTCTCAAGCTCATTTCAACATCTCTGGGTCAAATCGTTTGGGTGAGAACTGTTTAAGTAATTTTATGACTAAAGACCTTGCTGTTTTAGAAGGGGGGAAGTTGTCCTTAAGTCGAGTCGGTTCAAGTAGCTTCACCTGGGAGGTAAAACTTGCTCTGCCGAGCTAAAACAGCGTAGCGGAAGCGCTCTTCAAAAATAACCACACAGTTAGTCTGTTTTTGATTGAATGTAATTGAGATATAGTCAAAGTGTTAACAAAAATGGGAGGCGAAAGCTTCCCATTTTGATGTCTAAAACAACTATACCCAAGAGCAAAGTCATGTCTGATACAGAATTCAAAGAACCATACAACATTTTTTACTTTTTAGGCTTCATTGCCGCATTGCTAATTCCAACGCTTCCCGCTACTCTGACGTGGATTAGAGTTATGAACGGATATGCGGGTTTTTGACCAATACAATAAGTCCAGTTAAACGTTTCTTTTGGAATACGTTAGGCGTTATTTCAGTAATATTGGGTGTGGTAGGCATCGTACTTCCGCTTCTACCCACCACACCTTTCCTACTCCTTGCTAGTGCGAGTTTTTTTCGAGGTAGCCCTCAATTTCATGATTGGTTACTTTCTCATCGTAAACTTGGTCCCATCATCTCTGACTGGGAAAACGATCGCTGCATTAAACGTTCGGTCAGAACCAAAGGCGCAATCTTCATTGTTTTGAGTTTTGCTATCTCCATATTGGTTGTCCAACCAGTATGGTTAAAAGTTGTGCTGTTTATTCTGTTTATCTGCGTTTTTACCTTCTTTTTGCGAATTCCTGTGAAACAGCCCGTTGCCGACCACGATGAAAATCACTAACATGTGAAGGTTGTGTGCCCACGCTTAATGTGGGCGTTTTAATTTATACCTACAGAATGAACGTACTCGTGACTATTCGCGACAGCGTACTCTGATCGTCAGGCGTATAAAGACCTTTCCAGAGACCAATACTATGACAATCGATAAAATCTCCCAGATCAAAGCAAGCATCAAAAGCATTCCAGATTACCCAAAGCCAGGCATTCTATTTCGTGATGTCACGAGTCTTATGGAAGACGCAGCAGCTTACAAAGCAACGATAGAGATGCTTGTAGACAAATACAAAGATCAGGGCTTCACTAAAATTGTTGGTACTGAAGCTCGTGGCTTTTTGTTTGGTGCACCTCTAGCACTTGAGCTAGGTCTGGGATTTGTTCCAGTTCGTAAGCCAGGTAAGCTGCCACGTGAAACTGTCGCACAATCATATGAACTTGAATATGGCACTGATACTCTAGAAATCCACACAGACGCTATTGTGGAAGGTGATAAAGTACTGATGGTTGATGACCTGTTAGCAACTGGTGGTACGATTGAAGCTACAACGAAACTTATTCGCCAACTAGGTGGTGAAGTATCTCACGCTGCATTTGTAATCAATCTGCCAGAAATTGGTGGAGATAAGCGCTTAGAAGCACTAGGTATTGAAGTATATAGCTTGTGTGAATTTGAAGGTCACTAATTAGGACACCTTTATGAGTTATCTCGCGTTAGCTAGGAAATGGCGACCAAGAAAATTTTCAGAGGTAGTTGGACAAACCCATGTTCTAACTGCACTTGAGAATGCACTAGACCAGAACAGATTGCATCATGCTTATTTGTTCAGTGGAACACGTGGTGTGGGTAAGACGTCCATCGGTCGCTTGTTCGCAAAAGGTTTAAACTGTGAAACAGGCATCACCTCGACACCTTGTGGTACATGTTCGACTTGTATAGAGATTGATGAAGGCCGAAGCGTTGACTTACTTGAGATTGATGCGGCGTCTCGTACAAAGGTTGAAGATACTCGCGAGCTTCTAGATAACGTTCAATATAAGCCAGCGAGAAACCGCTTTAAGGTTTACCTGATCGATGAAGTACATATGCTCTCGCGTCATAGCTTCAATGCGTTGCTTAAAACGCTTGAAGAGCCACCAGAGTATGTGAAGTTCTTACTGGCGACGACGGATCCTCAAAAGCTGCCGATGACCATTCTGTCGCGCTGCTTGCAGTTCCACCTCAAGCCGATCACTGTTGAGAATATCCAGCAACAGCTAGATCATATTCTTGAGAAGGAACAAGTTCAGTCTGAAAGCCGAGCGCTTGCTCTGCTTGCTCATGCTGCTGACGGCAGTATGCGTGATGCATTGAGCTTGACCGATCAAGCGATCGCGCTTGGAAATGGCAATGTATCGACACCAGTCGTCAGTCAGATGTTGGGTACGCTAGATACGGCTCAAGCGATTCAAATACTGGAATCATTGACTACGGGTGATGCACATCAAGTTATGACCAAGCTTGAGCACTTGGCGGAAAATGGTGTGGATTGGGATACATTGCTTTCTGAGCTCGCATTGCAGTTACATAGAATAGCGATGACTCAAGCATTACCATCTAGTATCGATGCCGCAATTGCCGACAGCGAAAAAATCCAGCACCTTGCGCGTACACTACAAGCAACGGATGTACAGCTGTACTATCAAATTGCTCTGAAAGGCCGACAAGATCTGCCCTTCACTCCATCGCAACGTGTCGCCGTTGAGATGACGCTACTGCGTATGTTGGCATTTAGACCAAGCACTCAGCTCAGCGCTAATGAAATCACTGTCGCGAATCAAAGTGCAGTGGCTAAGCCTGCGTTGTCATCGTCACAAAGCATGGCAACACAGCAGGTATCGAGTGATACTAATGCTCAAACTTATGCCACGCCGACGCCACAATTTGATAGTACGCGTGAACCGTATATTGATACCTCTGCTATACCGATGGGTAACCAACCAGTACAGGCCGAACATCGACCAAGTGCGCAAAGTGAATGGCAAGCACCTCCATCAAATCAAGAGCAGTATTCGCAAACACCGCCTTCGCAAATTCAGCCCGTTCCAAATAGCGGATCTAATGATGTCGTTCGCGGTGAGGCACAGCGCTCAGTTCCTGCCAGCGAGCCAGCAAGACCTGCGGGTGGTTTACGTCATCAATTGCGTTCGAAACGACAATCGGCTTCTCAAGACCAAGCGAATTCAGGAAACTCTCCTGTAAAAAAGCCTAAAGCGTCATCTGAATCTGCCTCTGTATTAGAGCGCGTTGCTCAGAGAACCCAAGGTCGCACGCCAAGTGCGTCAAATGGTTTAGATGCCGCTAAATCAAATACCGAGCAGGTTAAAGATAACGAGCCTTATCGATGGCGGCCAACAGGTAATGTTGTCGCTCAAGAAGTGAAGCCAGTCGTCAAACCGTCTACGCTTAAAAAGGCTCTTGAACATATCAAAACGCCAGAAATGGCGCAGCGACTGACGCAAGAGGCTGCTCAGCAAGACACTTGGGCTGAACTGATTGAACGTCTTGATATTGGCAAACTGGTGCAACAATTAGCGCTTAATTCAGTCTTCAAAAAAGATGGTTCATCCATTCAACTGGGACTGCGAGCTACACATGCGCATCTAAATTCTGACAAAAATCAGTCAGAACTACTTGCAGGGCTTAATGTCTTATTGGGAGAAGAGTGTCATTTGTCGGTAGAGCTCTCTGAGGAGGGGACGACACCACTCGAACTTCGTGAGCAGTTATATCAAGGCAAGCTTTCTGATGCGGCCAAGAGCTTGCAAGCGGATCCTAACATTCAGTTTATTGTTACAAGGTTTGCGGCAGAGCTAGACGAAGAGAGTATTCGACCTTTATAAAGTTACTTTCCCGGTTGTTTGCTCGAGGCAAACAGCTAGGAGGCGGGGTTGCAATCTATGAATGCGTCCCCATGTTATTAGTTGAAACATGAATAAACCGAGAGAACCCTATGTTTGGTAAAGGTGGTATGGGCAACCTGATGAAGCAAGCCCAGCAAATGCAAGAGCAGATGCAAAAGCTTCAAGAAGAAATCGCTAACATGGAAGTAACAGGTGAGTCTGGTGCTGGCCTTGTTAAAGTAACCATCACAGGTAGCCACAGCACTCGTCGTGTTGAAATCGATGAAAGCCTTATGGAAGACGACAAAGAGATGCTAGAAGACTTGATTGCAGCGGCGTTCAATGACGCGGCTCGTCGTGTAGAGGAAACTCAAAAAGAGAAAATGGCGTCAGTAACTGGTGGAATGCAGCTACCACCAGGCATGAAAATGCCTTTCTAATTGAAGGATTAGAGAACAATTAATGCGTACTAGCCATATGCTGGAGCATTTGATGGAGGCCTTGCGATGTCTACCTGGGGTTGGTCCCAAGTCAGCACAACGCATGGCCTTTCATCTGTTACAGCGCGATAGAAAAGGCGGTATTCAGCTGGCGGATGCACTTTCAAGTGCAATGACTGAAATTGGTCACTGTCAGGAATGCCGTACCTTTACCGAAGAAGAAGTTTGTCATATCTGTAGCAATCCTAAGCGCAAAGAGAATGGCCAACTTTGTGTGGTAGAGAGTCCTGCTGATATTGCTGCTGTAGAAGCTACGGGGCAATTCTCGGGTCGCTATTTTGTTCTAATGGGGCACTTGTCGCCATTAGATGGCATCGGTCCTAGCGATATTGGATTGGATGTTCTCGATTATAGACTGCGCCAAGGCGACATCGGTGAAGTCATTCTAGCGACTAACCCAACAGTGGAAGGTGAAGCAACCGCGCACTACATAGCTGAACTGTGTCATGAGCACAAGGTATCAGCAAGTCGTATCGCTCATGGCGTTCCGGTGGGCGGTGAGTTAGAACTGGTCGATGGAACGACGTTGTCTCACTCTCTGTTGGGCAGACAAAAAATCTAAAGTAGATTGCTAAATAAGATTGATAGTGAAAAGGCGCATTTAGCGCCTTTTTTATGTTCAAAATTAGCTTTAGTCACTATCACTGCTTAGCAATGAGCGATACACCCAAGCCCCAATGATTGCACCAACAATAGGTGCCAACCAGAACAACCACAATTGTGCGACAGCCCAATCGCCAACGTAGAGCGCGACCCCTGTACTGCGTGCTGGATTTACTGACGTGTTGGTTACAGGAATACTGATTAGGTGAATCAAAGTCAAACACAAGCCGATCGCTATAGGAGCGAAGCCTTGAGGTGCTCTTTTGTCAGTGGCTCCCATGATGACCAGTAAAAACATTGCTGTCATGACGACTTCGCAGACCAAGGCCGCGGTTAACGAGTACTTCCCAGGGGAGTGTTCTCCATAACCATTAGAGGCAAAGCCAGACGCGGCGGCGTCAAACCCGGCTTGTCCGGTGGCTATAATATAGAGCACGCCACCAGCAAGTAAGCCACCGATGACTTGAGCAACAATATAGGGAAGTAGCTCTTTGGCGTCGAAGCGACCACCGGCCCAAAGGCCGATACTAACGGCTGGATTTAAATGGCACCCAGAAATGTGGCCAATAGCAAATGCCATTGTGAGCACAGTCAAACCAAAGGCAAACGCCACACCTAATAAGCCAATACCTACATCTGGAAATGCTGCAGCTAACACAGCGGAACCGCAACCTCCGAGTACTAGCCAGAATGTACCAAATACCTCAGCCAAATATCTGTTCATAAGAAACACCATTCTTAAAGTTGTGCGTCTTAACAACATAGCTTATTGGTTTGATACTGCCAGTTTAGCGTTAGATGTTAGGTAATTCGTTCAAGCTCTAGGATGTTTGCCAATGCTTTAGCATTAGTATCGCCACACACGTCTGGACAGGCTTTAAAAGCATGGCACACTTTTGGTCGCTCGGGCTGACCAAACAACTTACAAAGATTGCGCTCATCAAGCTGTATGCAGCGAACGCCGCTGGGTTTGCCGTTTGGCATTCCAGGAATAGGGGAAGAAATACTTGGGGCGATACAACATGCCCCACAACCTAATCGACAATCCATCTTTTGCAGCCTTAAAATTGAAGGGCGCTGAGTTTACCAAAAATAAAGGTGTTGTACATAATTGAATCACAGCTACAGCATCTAGAAAGAACAGAGTACTTGCAGTTTGTATCGACTAGCGGTATAAAACGCCTCCACAGATTTAGAAGGTAATGCCACATGACCAGTCCATTTTGGGAAACAACACCATTAGAGCAAATGAGTGAACAGCAATGGGAATCATTGTGTGATGGTTGTGGTAAATGTTGCCTACACAAACTTATGGATGAGGACTCGGATGAGGTTTATTACACCAATGTGGCTTGTAGTTGGCTGAACAGCAAAACTTGTTCGTGTAAGGATTATCCAAATCGATTCCAATCGGGTGAAGAATGTTTAAAGCTAACCCGTGAAAAAATCCACGAGTTTAATTGGCTCCCAGAAACGTGCTCATACCGTGTTCTATCAGAAGGCAAACGCCTTCCAGAATGGCATCCATTGATCACGGGCTCTAAGTCCGCTATGCACGCTGCAGGGGAAAGTGTTCGCAATAAAGTTGTGTATGAAATTGATGTGGTGGATTGGGAAGATCACATCATCAACCATCCGAATCGTTAACAAAAAAGCAGGCTTAGAGCCTGCTTTTTTGATGCTATTAGCTTGCGGAACAAACCTCAGTAAACCTTATTCTCGCATCTTGTGCAGCTTGTGAGGACTGCTCTTTCGCGTTCTGAGCATCAGTGAGTAATTGAAGCTTCGCCTCTAAATCATCCAACAATTCTTGTGGAATCGCTTTACTGGTGTCATCGGCATGCTCTAACGCATAAGCGCGAATCTTTTTCTTAACTTTGAACAGGGCATGCAGCGCGGTACGTTCTTCATCTGCGGCAATTTGCGCAGCGTCACGACACTTTTCAAAATTAGCTAGTGCAACCCCTTCATTTGACCAAGGATCAAACTCTGGAAGTTCTTCAATGTTAATGGTTGGCTCTACATAATCTTCTTGGTGACGAATATCCAGCGTGGTGGCTTTGACCGCGGAAATCATCAGCATAACTGCGATACCGAGTAGGGGTAGACCGCCAACGATTGCGGCTGTTTGTAGTGTACTCAAACCACCTAAGAACATGAGAACAGCAGGCATAAAGCTCAAAGTGAAGGCCCAAAATAAGCGGTTCCAGCGCATTGGTTCCTGCGTCACGTCTTTTTGAACCACAGACGCCAAGATGTAGGAAATTGAGTCGAATGTTGTTGCTGTAAAGATGATACACAGCAATGTAAACAAAAGAATGATAAACCAAGCAAATGGTAGCTCTGACAACATAGAGAAGATGGCTTTTGTTGCACCAAACTCGTTCAAAATTGCGACAATATCAAGCTGCCCAGATAGTTGTAGTGATAGACCGTAGTTTCCTAAGATGATAAAAAACAGGAAGCAACCACATGAACCAAAGAACAATGAACCTGCGACCATCTGTTTAATTGTGCGACCGCGAGAAATGCGTGCAACAAACAAGCCCATACTTGGCGCGAACACTAACCACCACGCCCAGTAGAAAATGGTCCAATCTTGTGGGAAGTGAGTGTTGTCAAATGTACCGTAGCCACCGAATGGTTCCGCCCATGTCGCCATCACAAAGAAATTAGACATCATTCGACCGATGGAATCTAGACCCGTCTCCAGTATAAAAATAGTTGGACCCAAAACTAACACTAGAGCAAGAAGTAGCATCGCCCCCCAGAAGTTGATGTTACTGAGGATCTTGATGCCTTTTTCCATCCCCGCAAATGAAGAGTAGGCGAAAATCGCAGTACAGATGGCCAATACGCCGATTTGTGAATAGGTGTTTTGTGGTAGCCCGAATAAGACGTTCAAGCCCTCGCTGATAAGCGGGGCTGCAAGTCCTAATGTCGTCGCTGCACCACCTAATAGGCCAAAGATGAAAAGTACATCAATCAGTTTTCCGAGAGCACCATTTGTGTGTTTCTCGCCGATGACTGGAATCAATGCGCTGGATACTTTCAGTGCAGGTTGCTTACGTACGTAGAAGAAATAAGCGATAGGTAATGCAGGGATCAGATAGATGGCCCATGCAATCGGTCCCCAGTGGAAAATGCCATATGTTGCCGCCCAGCGAACCGCTTCTTCACTTCCCGCTTCTAGCTGAAATGGTGGCGCTTGATAATAATAAGCCCACTCAATACACCCCCAGTAGAGAATACTGGCACCGATACCGCCGCAAAACAGCATAGCGGCCCAAGAAGACGTTGCAAACTCTGGCGCTTCGTCAGGTTCGCCTAGTTTAATCTGGCCGATATCGCTAAAAATGATGAATATCATAAAAAAGAGGGCAGCGAGGCCAAGGGCGAGGTATAGGAAGCCAAACTTGTCGGTCATAATGAGCTTGGCTTGCCCGATGATTTTTGCACCTTGTTCAGGGAACATTATCAAGGGAATGATAACGCTCAGGAGCAATGTGATTGCGCCAAAGAAAGTTGGCTTATCAATCAGCTTGAAGTGTCGATTCATAAATTGTGATCATGCAGTTAAAGATGATCGATTATCAAGTGAATGCGGTTTCCACCTCAAACAGGATTATTTGTCGTTAGGATAAATACCGTTATGCCAAGGCTAATATCAAAGCACCAATGGTCACCGCTGCGGAGACATACTGACCGGCAGAGTAAGAACTATCTTCTTGCTTCTCTAAGTCATCTGGATGGTCCATACCTAATGCGCCATGAGCAAAGGAGGTGACAGATTTACCCAAACTATCATCATCGTCTTTTGAGATATTCTCTTTATTGGCGTCTTTGCTCACTTCCTTTTCTAGCATTGCTTTAGCTTGAGGTGAGATGGATACACTATCTCCATTGCCTGTAGGCAAAGTGTTGCCGTTAGCAGTGGCACCTTCTGCTACTGTCTTAGTGGCCGTCGCAACAGGTGCGTTTGTATGGCTCATTAGGTTTGAATTGACGCTTTGCATAACTATCTCCATTAGCGCTATCAATCAATACATCGTCCAATGTGGCAAAAACTTTATAAAAGCTTCTATAAATGAGAGATTGATCGATGCTATTAACATGGACTAAGCAATTTGTGCGCCAATCATAACTTGTGTTGATGAGTTACTTACAAACCAGTGAGTCGTTACGCATTTTTAAGCTCTTATACGCCTTCATTCGGTTCTCATTTTTAACGTAACGTTTTGGTGGTGGTAGCACTTCCAATTGGTAGTCATCGCTTGTACTCACAATGTCACTCACTGGCGTAATCACGACGATACTCAAGTCAGGGTTCAATTGCTGGATCTGCGCAGCGGTTCCTAATGCTTGCTCGGTATGAAATTTACCTGCGATGTGCATGACCTGAGAGTTAGGGTGTGCTGCCATATAGTTAACAATACTTTCTGCCATAGTCACATCCCAGGCGAGTTGAGCAGCGTATTGTTTCTTCGTTTGTTCAATGTCACCGTGATGCATGGAGGCCATGAATTTTTCTTTGTATGGCGAATCTGATGTGTCTATCGTTGCTGCGACCAGAGAACGTTCTTGCTCATCCAGTTTATCTAAGTAGTCAACCCCTTGACGCCCAATACAGCGGACGATTGATTTTGGTGCGTTGCTGGCAATAATGTCGATATCTGAATTCTTGGCTAACTCAACGAGTGGGCGGTAGTCGCTTTCGTAATTTGGCCAAGCTCCTCCTTGTTTAATTAAGATCTGCTCACCAATTTGTGAAGCGAGATAGGCATCAACCACAGGTTGTTTGTCACGGGTAAACTGTTCCATAGAAAGCGCAGTGTCCGGGTTTTTGTTAATGAGTTCTTTCAGAAGATCGGTTTGAAATCGATGAATGCCCGCATGGGTATGCCATTCCCCAACTAAGATAACATCGGCGTCCAATATCGCCTTAGGTAAAGCGCTTAGGCTGATTGATTCACCAGTAGGGCTGGCCAATTGGTAATCGTAAAATGAAGCGATACTTTCTGGTTTCGAAGCTTGGTATTCAGGTGAGTTTTTTGTCGTGGCACAACCCGATAGAAGGGCGAGTGATATGAGAATGGGTAATGCTTTCATAGTCTGTTCTCTCTATAAAAATAGCCTTCATCGGAAGGCTATCTTGGAACCGTAATGGTAATAGAGATTGAACGTGGACTCAATCTAATTGAAAATAAATCTCATTACATTTTACGGTAGGCTCGAATCAAGAAGTCGGCGTTACATTGAAACTCTTGTTGTGACTTGAGGTTCGACCTTACTTCGTCTGTCGCTTTCCAAGCAAATGGTGTCATTTGCAACAAGTCATACGCTTGTTGGCCACTAAGGTTCATTTCATAGTCTAGTTTAGATTCAGACAAAAGTTCGAAGCCTTCAATTTGCTCTGCCGTTTCATCATGTAAACGAACATCTTGATAGATCAACGCTCTAAGTTCATATAGATGGTGACTGCCTGGCGTTACGGTCAGCATGATCCCTTGATCTTCAATACAGCGAAGTAACTCATCGTGTTTACAAGGTGCGTAAATTCGAATCACCGCAGCTAGACTGTTTTCAAAGAAGGGCAGCTTATGACTTGAGGCAACACAAAAGT
This sequence comes from Vibrio mediterranei, assembly GCF_013364395.1. NCBI lineage: Bacteria > Pseudomonadati > Pseudomonadota > Gammaproteobacteria > Vibrionales > Vibrionaceae > Vibrio > Vibrio mediterranei. The sequence continues at coordinate 960,225 of NZ_JABXGK010000001.1, forward strand.
TGACGTTTGGATAGCGTTTTGCGCCGTATCGAACCGCTACTTTGGAAATATCCAGTCCATGAAAATCTAACTTTTTGTTCCTTTCTGCTAGGTATTGCTGAAAAAAGCTAGTGTAATAACCTTCTCCACAGCCGATATCGAGAACTGTGCCTTGGTTTACGAGATTGGCTAGAGTCTCCGCAACTTGTTGACGCATAGGTGCGTATAAATCGTGCTCAAGAAAAGTACGTCGTGCCTGCATCATTTCTTTATTGTCGCCAGGATCTTTTGAGCGTTTGTGCTGCACAGGCATGAGATTGACATAACCTTCTTTTGCCAAGTCGAACTGGTGGTTGTTTTCGCAGCGAAAACTACGCTCATTAAGGGATAACGATTGCTGACAGAGCGGGCATTGATAGGACATAGGTTAGACTCGACGAAAATTTTCGTAAGTCTAACCATATCATGGGTTGGAAGCAATTAGCTCGGGCGATTTACTTTACCGAAAGAGTGGTTGCGAGCTGGTAAGTGTCACCAGGGTTAAGTTCCTGTCCTGCTTCTAGTGTCTTAGCGTGTAATGTGGACTCTATACAGAACATAGTTAAGTAGCCATCATCGTTCATGTCGCCCATCGACTTCGCACCTGCTTCCCAAGGATTCCAAAGGACTGCAGAATTGTCACCGTCATTAACGATGGAGAGTTGTCGATTGAATGCATTATCGTGAAGCACAATTTCTTTGTTTGGCTCGGTGTAAACACGATCGATAGTGTCGGTTAGAGACAGGATTTCGCCACCCTGACACACTTTACCTTCTTGTAGGCCGTCAATATAAGTTGGACCCATCCCAGTGACTTCCATGTTATGAATGTCACCGATGTTTAGGTAAGTATGCAGTGCACCTGAGAACTTCCATGCAGCCGAGTCGGTGTTGGTAACATTGAGAGTAGCAGTGAGTGTTTCAGATACTTCTACGTTTAAAACGAGTTGGAAGCGGTGTGGCCAAATTTCTCGTGTTTGGTCGTTGTCAGATAGCCCCAAGCTAACAATAACACCAGCGTCGTTTTCTCGGTGCTCGATTAGCGTCCAAGCGCTGTTGCGCGCAAAGCCATGAGCAGGGGTGGCAACACGGCCAAACCAGGGCCAGCAAATAGGTATACCACCTCGCAGTGCAGCTTTGTTATCGTAGACTGCGTCTTTGCTCATCCAAATCAACTCTTCTTGATTGGAGGGCTTAAACGAGATGATATGACCGCCATGAAGGGAAATCGCAGCATTTGCTTTAGGGTGGTTGATGCGAACGATCGTATTGTCGCCTAGCTTAGCAGTCGTTACGTAGTCAGAAAGTACAGTTAAAGCTGGTAGCGTAGACAAGTCCATAGATTGTAACTCCTAGGTGAGAGTTTCTGGTTCCTAGGGGAGGGTAATGTTTGACATTCCCAGGTGATATTGAACCCAGAAACAGATACAAAAAAGGCGACCCAATGAGTCGCCTTAATACAAATATTCAGCTAAAAGCTTACATTACTTAGAGATGTGAGCGATTAGGTCTAGAACTTTGTTTGAGTAACCGATTTCGTTGTCGTACCAAGATACAACTTTAACGAAGTTGTCAGTTAGAGCGATACCAGCTTTAGCATCGAATACTGAAGTTTGAACTTCACCGATGAAGTCTTGAGAAACAACTTGGTCTTCAGTGTAACCTAGAACACCTTTAAGAGCGCCTTCAGATGCTGCTTTCATAGCTGCACAGATAGCTTCGTAAGATGCACCGTTCTTAAGGTTAACAGTTAGGTCAACTACAGAAACGTTAGCAGTTGGTACGCGGAAAGCCATACCAGTTAGTTTGCCGTTTAGTTCTGGAAGAACAACGCCTACAGCTTTAGCAGCACCAGTTGAAGATGGGATGATGTTCTGAGAAGCACCACGACCACCGCGCCAGTCTTTAGCAGAAGGACCGTCTACAGTTTTTTGAGTAGCTGTAGTAGCGTGAACTGTAGTCATAAGACCAGATTCGATACCGAACTCGTCGTTAAGAACTTTAGCGATAGGCGCTAGACAGTTAGTAGTACAAGAAGCGTTAGAAACGATGTCTTGACCAGCGTAAGTGTCTTGGTTAACGCCCATTACGAACATTGGAGTAGCGTCTTTAGAAGGACCAGTTAGAACAACTTTCTTCGCGCCAGCAGTGATGTGCTTACGTGCAGTCTCGTCAGTTAGGAAAAGACCAGTTGCTTCTGCTACTACGTCAACATCGATAGCATCCCATTTTAGATCTTCTGGGTTGCGCTCTGCAGTTACACGTACAGTTTTGCCGTTAACGATTAGGTTACCGCCTTCAACTTCAACAGTACCGTTGAAACGGCCGTGAGTTGAATCGTACTTAAGCATGTATGCCATGTACTCAACGTCGATTAGATCGTTGATACCTACTACTTCGATGTCGTTGCGCTCTTGCGCTGCACGAAATACGAAACGACCGATACGGCCAAAACCGTTAATACCTACTTTGATAGTCATTATAGTTGCTCCACAACTTAATTTCTGTTTAAAGATAACTGGTAGTAAAATTACAGAATCCAGTCACTAACTTCAATAGATAATCGGAATTAATTTGTTTAAAGTCAAAAAAAAGTGTCGCTTTTCTTAACATTCGGTATTAAATGACGTTTTTTTGAACTTTGATAGAGACTCTGTAATAGTTTTAGTTATGTATTTAACCTTGTAAGCAAGGTAAGTTAACATAATTGATACAGCTTGGTTGGAAATTGACAACAATGTGCTACAACCAAGTTTGCTATACGTATGATATATAGCGTGTATAAAATGTAGACAATAAAAAAGGGAGTGTAAAGGTCGTGAGTGGTGAAAATAAAAACGCGATGAAGCCCGATGATTACTGGCGTGAGACCCTAAATGATGAACAGTACCGTGTGTGCCGACAGCAGGGTACTGAAGCGCCTTTTAGTGGTACTCTACTACACAACCGTGATACTGGCTTATACCATTGTACTTGCTGTGCAGCGCCACTTTTTCATTCTGAAAGCAAGTATGATTCAGGCTGTGGATGGCCTAGTTTTGATGCACCGGTCGATCAAGAAGCCATTCGATTTTTAGAAGATCTAAGTCATGGTATGCAGCGAATAGAGATTAGATGTAAGGCATGTGATAGCCATTTAGGCCATGTTTTTGAAGATGGTCCTAAAACAACGGGGCAAAGGTATTGTGTCAATTCTGTGTCGTTAATTTTCAACAAAAGTGAAAGTAGTGATGTATCTGACTGATTCTATGTACCATTCTTTCATTTTGTAGAGATAAAAACGGGCGCCATTGTGGAGCCCGTTTTTATTTTCAATAATTTAGTAAACTATTGAAGCACCAAGTCTCTCGTATAGCTTCCGTTATCAATGGCTTTCGCGACAGTTTTTGCTTGCTCGTTGAGAGAGCGATAGTCTTCTTCTGCTAACCCAAAAAGCAATCTAAGTTCGTTGTCTGAAGCGATGGGGACGTCAAACTCTTTGCCAACCATCGCCCAAAGATAGGATTGCTTTGGGAGGTCTAGGTTTTGAGTCACGCTTGCTAAAGACTTAATCACTTCTTTGTTGACGTATTTTCCACCTGCCGAAAGCTCTAGAGACCGATTTAATAGTTGATAGGTTTTTTGCTTATCCCGTGAAATATAATAGGTGGCGAGAGCATATTGCATGGAAGAGGTGTCAAGTACGCCGGTATTTTCCATGGCTAAAAAGCGACGTTTTGCTGCTTGGCTTCCCGTTTCGCTCCATAGAAAATAGAGCGTTTCTGGCGAAGTAGAGCTCGCTAAATCTCGAGTGATTCGTTCTTGTTCTTCTATCGAATACATTAGAGCATTAAATCTTTTTGTTTTGAGGTCGGCCTGTTCAATTGGCTGAATTTGCGATGCTAACTCTAGACACTTTCGATATTCCTTGAGCAGGTGATAGTCTTTGACTTGATTCTTTTCACTAGGGTCGTCAAGCATCTCATAGCGATGCCAAATAAGGTCTGTTCTCGCGATTCGGCATTGACCATCGTTTATGTTTAATGAAGAACAGTTCAAACTGGGCTCGCTTTCGCAGAGCTGATCTGTGTTCTTGCGAGTTTCAAAACAGCCGGATAAAAGTGAAGTGGCCACTAAGGCGGATAGGAGATAAGGTAATTTCATTCTACTACTTGTGATCAATTACACTGATTTGTCGTACTCAACTTGACTCAGTGTATCATCACGTTATGGTTCGAGTAACGAATTAACCTCTCAGAACCGAAATTTAGCAGGTCTGAAAGTTCAAGCAAAAAGAAGGTTCAGTATGGACGTAGAACAACTCTTAGAAGCCATGACTCCGGATGTTTATGAGAGACTTCTGTATGCCACTGAAACTGGTCGCTGGCCAGAAGGTAGTAGATTATCTCAAGATCAAAGAGACTCTTGTATGCAAGCGGTAATGCTTTATCAATCGAAGCATAACGTAGACCCTCAGCATATGTCGGTCGCCGCAGGGGGCGAAATTAGCTTCAAAAGCAAAGCAGAGCTAAAAAAACAGTTCAGTGCAGAACAGCAAGACATAATGAGAGTTAAAGTGAGCAACGAATAAAAAAGGGGCGATGAGCCCCTTTTTATTTTGCTTTCTGTTATCCAGCAAGTACGTCAGTTGCAACCTTGTAGCTCGGATCTTCTTTCACATTGATTTCGACTAAGCTGCCCGCCTTTTGTAACAGTGCGCGGCAGTCAGGACTTAAGTGTCTCAAGTGAAGCGTTTTACCCACTGCCGCATAACGTTCCGCTAACGTCTCGATAGCTTCTATAGCTGAGTGGTCTGTAACGCGCGAGTTGGCAAAATCAACGATGACATCGGCTGGGTCGTTCTTAGCATCAAACAACTCTAGGAAGTTCGCAGCAGAGCCGAAGAAGATAGGTCCGTTAACTTGGTACTCTTTAGAGCCTTCAGCATTAACGCTGCTACTTGCGTAGATGTGTTTCGCGTGTTCCCAAGCGAACATAAGCGCAGAGACTACAACACCCACAGCAACCGCTACAGCAAGGTCAGTAAGAACGGTAACTACCGTAACCAGCACAATGACAAAGAAATCTTGTTTAGGTACACGGCGTGCAAGCTTAAAGGTCGCCCATTCGAACGTCCCAATCACAACCATAAACATTACGCCTACTAGTGCGGCTAACGGAATCATTTCGATAAGTGCTGCTGCAAAAAGAATAAACATTAGTAGTGCAACGGCTGCAACGATACCTGACAAGCGGCCACGACCACCAGAGTTCACGTTGATCATTGACTGGCCGATCATGGCACAGCCACCCATCGCGCCAAACACCGAACAGGTTACGTTTGCTAGACCTTGACCTACACATTCACGGTTAGATTGACCACGTGTATTGGTCATTTCATCAAGTACGGTCAGTGTTAATAGTGACTCGATTAAGCCGATTGCCGCCAAAATAATAGCGTATGGCAGAATGATCTGTAGGGTTTCAAGCGTCAATGGAACCGCTGGGATGGAGAACTCTGGTAGAGAGCCCGCCAACGTTGCGTTCATATCACCTGACATAGAGCGCAGAAAATCGACAACGGTGCGTGTATCCAAACCAAGACCCTGAACCAATAAGGTAACAGTCACGATAGCAACTAATGATGATGGAACTGCGGTAGTTAGTTTAGGTAGAAAGTGAATAATACCCATAGTCAACGCAACTAATCCAAGCATCAGCATCATTTGATCTTGAGGTAGCCAAGTTAAGGCACCTGAAAGGTCAGGGGCTTTAAATTGTCCAAGCTGTGCCAAGAAGATAACGATCGCAAGGCCGTTAACGAAGCCGATCATAACAGGGTGGGGTACCATGCGAATGAATTTCCCCAATTTAAATAAACCTGCACTGATTTGTAGTAGGCCTGCAAGCATAATAGCGGCAAAGAGATATTGTACTCCGTGAGTCGCTACCAGACTGACCATTACTACAGCCATTGCGCCTGTAGCGCCAGAGATCATGCCCGGACGGCCACCGAAGATAGAAGTGACTAAACCGACGATAAAGGCGGCGTATAGGCCAACCATTGGGTCAACACCGGCAACGAACGCAAAAGCAACCGCTTCTGGCACTAATGCCAATGCAACGGTAAGGCCGGATAGAACATCGTTTTTTACCGAGTGCTTGGAAAACTGTGGAAATTCAAACATGTAATTGTGCTTACTTATGTTGTTGGATTTATATGGATTTCATCCAGCGCAAATTGAGACGTTCAAAGTGTAGAATTACTATATGAATAGCATAGGTGAAAATGATTCGTCGTCATTATCCATTTTCTATATGACATAGATATGGCGCATTGTTGATGAAATAATCAAAGCTCGGCATGCTACCGAAATGTGAACAAAACTTCAATATTGAAAGAAAGTGTTTCGATACTAAGTGGCATCTTTATGCCTACGATTTTCGCCAACGATTCTCTAATAATAAAAAAGGCTGCGATATTCGCAGCCTTTTAAAGTTTTCCTTTCTACGTATTAGTAGTTAGGTTTTGTCATTACTGCTGACGCAGAGTTAGTGGCAACTTGGCTGCCCGCACCTTTCTGTTGGTAGCGCTCAGCTTTAACAGGCGCAGCGTTGATGATAATTTCACCAAGTTCTTGCTTGCCCTCAGCTTTAGCCATTGGTGCACTCGCGTGGCCTTTGAAGCTAACAACCGCTTTCTCTACAACAGGGGTTACTGGAGTAGGTTCCACGATAGTAGGTTGCTCTTCAACCACTGCATTTTCAGCTACTGAGATTTCAACCATAGGCTCGGTTTCAACAACGGCTTCTGTAGCTGGCTCAACGATTGCTGTTGCAACTTCTGCAACTGGTTCTGCAACTTCTGCAACTAGTTCTGCAACAACTTGAACTGGCTCAACTACAGCTTCAACGACCGTTTGCTCAACCTTTGGTTCTGTTACAACAGGTGCTTCAATAGCTTCTGGCTTACGCATTACGATAACCTTACCCATTGCCATCTCCGGCATAGCAACACCTGTGGTTGTGACTAGCTCTTTAACTTCCGCTTCAGGTTTCGCTTTCGCCTTAGGTTTCACAATGCCATAGCTCGGCATTACTTTACCCATTGCCATTTCAGGAGAAGCTACACCACCCTTGCGTAGGCGGAATGGGTTAGGGCGACGATCGCGACCACGACGACGACGTTGACCACTTGCACGTAAGTGACGAGGAGAGCGACGGTTACGACGTTGTTTGCCTTCCTCTTTCGCTGGAGCTTCTGTTGCTGCTTCAGGTGCTTGAGGCTTTTCTACTGCAGTTTGAGCTGTCTCAACAGACGCAACCTGAGCTGCTTGCTCTTCTTGTTGTGCTTTTTGATCTTTTACGCGCACTTGCTTAGAAAGCTTACGACGCTGACGACGCTCTTTAACTTTCGCCGCTTTTTCTTCAGAACGAGGTGCTTTTTTCTCAGCTTGAACATCAGCTGCGATTTGTTGACCTTGCTCTTCTACTTTTGATTTGCCGCTTTCTTCATCGCGTTTTTTATTACGACGGTCTTGCTGCTTACCGCGACGATTCTGCTGTTTGCGCGATTCTTGAGCATTGTCTTTAGACTCTTTCTCTTCGTCACGAGCAGGTTTGTTACGGCGATTCTTGTTACGATCATTATCGCGAGAATCTTTACTATTACGGCGACGTTGGTCGTTGTTTCGATTACGACGCTGTCTGCCGTTGCGATTCTTAGGTGCTTCTTCTTTCTTCTCTGGTTCTTTCTTAGGCTCTTCATTTGAAGAGAAAAGTGAACCAATAGCAGAAAGGATGCGAGAAATCAGACCAGGCTGCTTCTCTTCTTTTTTCACTTCTACCTTGGCAGGCTTACTAGGCTTAGGCGCTGGAGTCGGGGCGTTTTGAGTAGGTGTCGCAAAACCTTGCAGTGCAGGTTGCTCAATCTTACGCGGCTTAGCTTCGACTTCGGCTTCCTTAGCTTCAGCCTCTTTGAGTGCTTCTAGCTTTTTAGGTAGCAAGTATGACAACAGGTCTTGTTCCTCACCTTCACGAACACGAATTACCTCAAAATGAGGCGTTTCCATATCAGAATCAGGAACAATAGTGATCTTAACTTCTTGTACGCGCTCAATGTGGTTAATGGAGCGACGCTTTTCGTTTAGTAGGTAAGAAGCAATTGGCACTGGCACGATGGCAAGAGCTTGAGACGTGTTGTCTTTTAAGGCTTCTTCTTCGATGAGACGAAGTACTGATAGCGCTAATGACTCGTTATCACGCACCACACCAGTACCAGTACAACGCGGGCAAATGTGATGACTTGCTTCAGCCAAAGATGGGCTCAAGCGTTGACGAGACATTTCTAGTAGACCAAAACGAGAAATACGACCTATTTGGACACGGGCACGATCAATTCGTACTGCCTCGCGCAGACGGTTCTCAACCTCACGTTGGTGACGTACAGGAGTCATATCAATAAAGTCGATAACAACTAAGCCACCTAGGTCGCGAAGACGCAGCTGACGAGCAATTTCATCTGCTGCTTCAAGGTTAGTATTCAGTGCAGTTTCTTCGATATCGCTGCCTTTGGTAGCGCGGGCAGAGTTGATATCGATAGAAGTAAGTGCTTCAGTTGGGTCAATAACGATAGAACCACCAGATGGAAGCCTCACTTCTCGCTGGAACGCTGACTCGATCTGGCTTTCAATCTGATAGTGACTAAATAGCGGTACTTCACCTTCGTATTTCTTCACTCGGTTCACAAAGTCTGGGCGAACCAATTGAATGTGCTGGCGAGCACGCTCGTAGATGGTGTTGCTATCAATCAAGATCTCGCCGATATCGCGACGTAGGTAATCACGAAGTGCACGAACGATAACGTTACTTTCTTGATGGATTAAGAACGGAGCAGGGTTTTGGTCTGCTGCACCCTTAATGTTTTCCCAGTTATTTAGGAGGAAACGCAAATCCCACTCAAGCTCTTCGGCACTTTTGCCTACGCCCGCAGTACGAACGATTAGGCCCATACCTTGTGGTAGTTCTAGAGTGCTCAGCGCGGCTTTTAGTTCTGTACGCTCTTCACCTTCAATGCGGCGAGAAATACCGCCAGCGCGAGGGTTGTTAGGCATTAGTACTAAGTAGCTACCTGCTAGAGAGATGAAGGTTGTCAATGCAGCACCTTTGCTACCGCGTTCTTCTTTCTCAACTTGCACGATCACTTCTTGGCCTTCGCTCAAGACATCTTTGATGCTTGGGCGACCTTGGTAGGTGTAACCTTCAGGGAAGTATTCGCGTGCAATTTCTTTGAGAGGGAGGAAACCGTGGCGTTCGGCACCGTAGTCAACAAAAGCGGCCTCTAGGCTAGGCTCAACTCGAGTGATACGTCCTTTGTAGATATTCGCTTTTTTAGATTCGTGACCTGGACTTTCGATATCAAGATCGAATAGTCGCTGGCCATCGACCAAAGCGACACGCAACTCTTCTTTTTGAGTTGCGTTGATTAACATTCTTTTCATTACAGAAATTCTCGTTGTATTTTCTTTGTTTTCATCATTGCTCTTATCACAGTTTTCGTAAGTCGTGGTGCCGGATCCCATGGCTTTGTAAAATGCAGCCTCCCGGCTGGAAGGGATGCTCTTGGGCACTACAGTCTTCACACAGAACTTTCGCTGTGTGCTCCGCATATGTGGCGGTGATACTCAACACGATTACGTGAGTAGGTGACAAGGAAGTCTTAGCGATCAACGTCTTATGCCAGTTGCTGCGTCTCAAAACTAAGCGTTCTACTCATAGTTAAAATTGCTCAAAGATAATATCGACAAATCATAAATCGATTTTAATTACCTATTGCAGCTGTGAACTATAGCAGCGCAGCGAATTATCAGCAATCAGCTTTAGTATAAACCACAGAAAAAATTCTGATTATGCCTAGTCAATGTACGTTTAATGTGCTGATTTTAAGCAATAATATCTCAGGGCGCGTAAAAGCTGGTTCAAACTGGTTGATTTCTATCCACAGCTTGTTCAGACAATGGCTAAGAGCGTGTTGTTGATGGTTTTTCCACTATCTCGTCGACAAAATTACCAATAGAAAGCGTTATTTTCTTGCAGCTTTGAATGTTATAATAGCGAAATGAGTGAAATTAGAACTAAAGTCCAATTTGTCGATATTGACGACGATATGGCTGGTCAGCGCATCGATAACTTTTTGCGCAACCAATTGAAAAACATTCCTAAGAGTGTTGTGTACCGAATCGTGCGCAAGGGTGAGGTACGTGTAAACAAAAAGCGTGTCAAAGCGGAATACAAGCTTCAAGCAGGGGATAGCGTACGTATACCTCCTGTTACAATAGAAGAGAAGCAAGAAGAAGCACCAATCAGCACAAAATTGAATAAAGTGGCAGAGCTTGAGTCACAAATTATCTATGAAGACGACCACATGCTGATCTTAAATAAGCCATCTGGAATAGCGGTTCATGGTGGTAGTGGTTTGAAGTTTGGTGCGATTGAAGCTCTAAGAGCATTACGGCCACAAGCACGCTTCTTAGAATTAGTTCACCGTATAGATCGCGATACTTCAGGTATTCTTTTAGTTGCGAAGAAGCGATCTGCTTTGCGTCATTTGCAAGCTCAGTTTCGTGAGAAAACGGTACAGAAGTATTACTTTGCCCTAGTAATGGGCAAATGGAAGCCTAGTTGTCGAGTAGTAAAAGCGCCGCTGCTAAAGAATGAAGTGAATAGTATTGTTAGGGTTAACCCTAATGGTAAACCTTCAGAAACTCGCTTCAAGGTACTAGAGTCGTTTGAGCAGGCAACACTGATTCAAGCAAGCCCAATTACTGGGCGTACTCATCAAATTCGAGTCCATACACAGTACACAGGCCATCCGATAGCATGGGATGATCGCTATGGTGATCGCCGATTTGATGCTTATACAGCGAAAGTGGGTCTAGACCGTTTGTTCCTGCATGCGGCAAACATTGTCTTCACGCACCCAGCGAATAATGAAAAAATGGAAATACATGCTGAGATGGAACCAAAGTTGCAGCAAGCGATTAAAAAACTAAAAGCAGGCGTGTAGCTTGACAGCTGTAACTAAAACGGAGTGCTTCGTCCAGATGCACTCCGTTTTTGTCTTTAAGCTAGTGGAGAAATACCTTGTTTCGCTAATAGAGTGACAAGGTCAATGAGAGGTAGTCCGACTAAAGTATTTGGATCTTTACCATTGAGTTGACTAAATAACGTGATACCGAGCCCTTCGCTCTTAAAACTTCCGGCACAGTATAGTGGTTGTTCCATATCGACATAATGCTCGATTTGGGTGGTCGTTAACTTTCGAAACGTCACATCAAAGGTATCAATAACGGACTCCGATTGCTGAGTCTTGGTGTTGTAGACTGCCAGTCCAGTATAGAATCGAACAGTTTTTCCACTTTGCTGCTGGAGCTGGCGTATCGCATTGCTGCGAGTCAACGGTTTGCCGATGATATTGCCATCGATGACGCAAACTTGATCGCTGCCGATAATGACGGCGTCTTTTTCGTTCTTTAACGCACTCGCTTTTTCCAATGCAAGCCGCTGAACAAGCTCTGTTGCCGTTTCATGCTCTTGTGCAGTTTCTTCAACGTTTGGGGCAATGGCTTCAAAGTCGATACCTAATTTGGATAGAAGCTCCGCACGGTACGGAGACGTTGAGGCTAAAATGAGTCGAATTGTTTTCATTTTGGGACAGTTTTTCTTATCATAATTGCAGATTCTAGACATAATGTTAGATTCTTAATCTGTAGGCAAAAAAAGTACAACTTTTTAGCCTTTTTCTTTGACTAAATCCGTTTTGGAAGATAATATTCGCGCCCTATGCAAAAGGTAAAAATACCGCGAACTGTTGACCCGGGTAAGACAGCACAGAAAAGATTGGACTTTGATGGCATCATCCAAGTAAGTCTTTTTAAGCGTCTGAGCGAGTCAGTTAGTAGCGTAAAACGCGATGCTGAAGTGACATTGTCCTTTGGGCATGATGAACAGCGACTCGTTGTTATCTCTGGTAAAGCTAACATCGAAGTTGATTTGGAATGTCAGCGTTGTAATGAGATTTTCACACACCTGTGTGAAGTCCAATTCACTTACACTCCTTACTATAGTGAGAAAAGTGAAGAGGATGCACCGGAAGATTACGATTTGGTAGATCTTAATGAGTACGGTGAGGTCGATCTCATACAATTAGTTGAAGACGAGTTCATCTTAAACCTGCCTCAAGTCGCAATGCACGATATAGCAGATTGTAGCGTTGACTCAAACAACATGGTTTTTGGAGATATTCCGGAAGAGGTTCCAGAAGATAAGCCAAATCCATTTGATGTTTTAAAGAGCTTAAAGCGTGAGTAACACAGTTACTGACGTTTAAATTACTAACATAGGAGTAGGGTCCATGGCCGTACAAAAAAGCAAGAAGTCACGTTCTATGCGTGGCATGCGTCGTTCACATGATGCGCTAACTTCAGCTGCACTATCTGTAGACGCAACTTCAGGTGAAACTCACCTACGTCACAATGTGACTGCTGACGGTTACTACCGTGGCAAAAAGGTTATCAACAAGTAAGGTTGACCTTTGCATAATATAACCGTTGCACTTGATGCAATGGGCGGGGATTTCGGTCCTTCCGTAACAGTGCCTGCCGCCGTGCAGGCACTGTCGCTTTTCCCAGAGCTAAAAGTGGTTCTTGTCGGCGACGAACCGTCGATAAATACACAACTCAATCAACTAGGTTACCAACGCAGTACCCGTTTAGAGGTAATGCATAGTGACCGAGTCATCTCGAATTCAGAAAAGCCTTCCTTTGCGCTTAGAAACAGTCACGATACCTCAATGCGTATTGCGATTGATCTCGTTGAGTCAGAAAACGCTGATGCTTGCGTAAGCAGTGGTAATACTGGCGCATTAATGGCGTTATCTCGCTTCAGACTGAAACTATTACCAGGTATTGATAGGCCTGCTTTAGTCACTGCGTTACCGACTGTATCGGGCAGCAAAACATGGATGCTCGACTTAGGTGCCAATGCATCGGTCGATGCAGATTCTCTCTTTCAGTTTGCGGTCATGGGCAGTGCACTAGCAGAACAGCATTTGGGCAGAAAACCAAAAGTTGCCATTCTAAACATTGGCGCTGAAGAAATAAAAGGCAACGATCTTGTGAAACGTTGCGCTGAAATGCTTACCCAAACGCAATCTATAAACTATATTGGTTTCGTCGAAGGTAACGAGTTGTTACACGACGCTGCCGATGTTGTTGTTTGCGATGGATTTGTTGGAAACACAGCATTGAAAGCGTGCGAAGGAACGGCTCAACTCATTTTAGATAAACTAAAAGCAAAACTAACCGCCTCTACATGGAAAGGATGGATAGCAAGAATATTGTTTTCCGATCTCATAACTGAGGTGAAAACACTGAACCCCGACCAGTATAACGGGGCAAGTTTGTTAGGATTGCGCGGCATTGTCATAAAAAGCCACGGAAGTGCTGATATTTCAGCACTTGTTCATGCAATAGGCGAAGCGGTTCACGAGGTTAAACGCCAAGTCCCGAACCAAATCAGCGATCGTCTAGAAGCAGTGTTACTCGAGAGGCAGTATTAGTCTTCATGTATAGCAAAATTTTAGGTACAGGCAGCTACCTGCCATCTCAGGTTCGTACTAACGCGGATCTAGAGAAAATGGTAGATACGACAGATGAATGGATCGTAACTCGCACAGGTATCAAAGAGCGACGAATTGCCGCAGAAGACGAAACTGTTGCAGATATGGGCTACGAAGCTTCGGTAAAAGCTATCGAAATGGCTGGTATCGATAAAGATGACATTGATCTCATTATCGTAGCAACGACCAGCAGTAGCCATGCTTTCCCATCATCCGCATGTCAAGTTCAAGCAAAACTTGGTATTAAAGGTTGTCCCGCATTTGATATGGCGGCAGCATGTACTGGTTTCGTTTATGCACTGTCAGTCGCCGATCAGCATATTCGTTCTGGTATGGCTAAAAATGTTTTAGTTATCGGTTCTGATTGCTTATCGAAGACAGTTGAAGATATTGATCGTTCTACTATTATTCTGTTCGGCGACGCTGCAGGCGCAGTCGTACTGGGTGCTAGCGAAGAACCTGGCATTATTTCTACTCACCTATACGCTGATGGTCGATTTGGAGACTTGTTAAGTCTTGAGATGCCAGTACGCGGTGGTGAACTTGATAAATGGCTAAATATGTCAGGCAATGAAGTCTTTAAGGTTGCGGTGACACAATTGTCAAAACTGGTCAAAGACACATTAGCGGCAAATGATATGGATAAGTCAGAACTAGACTGGCTAGTTCCACATCAAGCGAACTATCGAATTATTTCAGCAACAGCTAAAAAGCTTGGTATGTCGATGGATCAAGTGGTGGTTACCCTTGATCGTCACGGTAATACTTCTGCGGCAACAGTTCCTACTGCACTAGATGAAGCAGTACGCGATGGTCGCATTAAACGTGGACAAAACCTGTTGCTAGAAGCCTTTGGTGGTGGATTTACTTGGGGATCGGCGCTTGTTCGCTTCTAATCTCAGCAAAATCCAAACCAATACTAATTTAGATTGCGTTGTTTAAGGAAATAACGATGAGTAATTTTGCAATCGTGTTCCCTGGTCAGGGTTCACAAACAGTTGGAATGCTTGCAGAACTGGGCGAGCAATATAATGTGGTTAAAGCAACATTTGCTGAAGCATCCGAAGCGCTAGGTTATGACTTATGGGCACTTGTTCAGAATGGCCCTGCTGAAGATCTAAACCAAACTCACCGTACACAGCCAGCATTGTTAGCCTCTTCAGTTGCTATTTGGCGTGTATGGCAGGAGCAAGGACTAGAACAGCCAGCTCTTTTGGCAGGTCACAGTCTTGGTGAGTACTCTGCATTAGTTTGTGCTGGTGTTATCGATTTTAAAGAAGCGATCAAACTGGTTGAGCTTCGCGGTCAATTAATGCAAGAAGCAGTACCAGCTGGTGTTGGTGCGATGTATGCAATCATCGGTCTTGATGATGAGTCTATTGCGAAGGCTTGCGAAGAAGCTGCTCAAGGTGAAGTTGTTTCTCCAGTTAACTTTAATTCTCCAGGTCAAGTAGTTATCGCCGGTAATAAAGCGGCAGTAGAACGTGCTGGTGCACTTTGTAAAGAAGCAGGTGCAAAGCGTGCTCTGCCTTTACCTGTGTCAGTACCATCTCACTGCGCACTGATGAAGCCTGCTGCCGATAAACTCGCAGTTGCTCTAGACGCGCTTGAATTTAATACGCCAGAAATATCAGTGATTAACAATGTTGATGTTGCCGCTGAAACTGACCCTGCGAAAATCAAAGATGCATTAGTTCGTCAACTTTACAGCCCAGTTCGTTGGACTGAAGGTGTTGAGAAAATGAGCGAACAAGGCGTAGAGAAGTTGCTGGAACTTGGTCCTGGTAAAGTACTAACAGGTCTAACGAAGCGAATCGTTAAGACATTGAGTGCTGCAGCAGTTAACGATGCTGCGTCACTTGAAGCGGTAAAATAAAAGGAACGCGATAATGATGAACCTTGAAGGCAAAATTGCCTTAGTAACAGGTGCTAGCCGTGGTATCGGTCGCTCAATTGCTGAGCTATTGGTAGAGCGCGGTGCAACAGTAATCGGTACAGCAACATCTGAAAGTGGTGCTGCGGCGATCAGCGAGTATTTAGGTGAGAATGGTAAAGGTTTGGCACTAAACGTGACAGATACCGACTCAATCGAAGCAGTACTAAAGCAGATCAACGCTGATTTTGGTGCGATCGACATTCTTGTAAACAACGCTGGTATCACACGCGACAACCTTCTTATGCGTATGAAGGACGACGAGTGGACAGATATCATGGACACTAACCTAACGTCTATCTTCCGTCTGTCTAAAGCAGTACTACGCGGTATGATGAAGAAGCGTCAAGGTCGCATCATCAACGTAGGTTCTGTTGTTGGTACTATGGGTAACGTAGGTCAAACGAACTACGCGGCAGCGAAAGCAGGCGTAATTGGTTTTACTAAGTCAATGGCACGTGAAGTTGCATCTCGCGGTGTGACCGTGAACACAGTTGCACCAGGTTTTATCGAAACAGATATGACAAAAGCACTGAATGATGAGCAACGAGCTGCTACACTAGCCAACGTACCTGCTGGTCGTTTAGGTGACCCTCGTGAAATTGCATCTGCTGTTGCATTCCTTGCATCGCCAGAAGCGGCATACATCACAGGTGAGACACTTCACGTAAATGGTGGCATGTACATGGTTTGATCTGTGCAACATTTGTGCATGATTTAAGTCAAAAATGTGCTGAATTTCGGTTAAATTCGCTAAAATTGTGGTTTGACCAGCAAGGACCCCCTTGCAACTTTCAATAGTTCGAATAAACTACGGAAACATCGCATAAAGCGAAATCTGTAAAGGAAAAGAAAAATGAGCAACATCGAAGAACGCGTAAAGAAAATCATTGTTGAACAGCTAGGTGTAGACGAAGCAGAAGTTAAGAACGAAGCTTCTTTCGTTGACGATCTAGGTGCAGATTCTCTAGATACAGTTGAGCTAGTAATGGCTCTAGAAGAGGAATTCGACACTGAGATTCCTGATGAAGAAGCTGAGAAGATCACTACTGTTCAAGCTGCTATCGACTACGTAAACAGCGCTCAGTAATATCTCTTTCCAGGCGGCCTTCTGGCCGCCTGTGTTTTTTTAAACGTCTTCTATCCTTTCAAATAGAATCACAAATATCCCGGAGAATAAAATCGTGTCCAAGCGTCGTGTTGTTGTCACTGGCATGGGTATGTTGTCACCGGTAGGCAACACCGTAGAATCTTCATGGAAAGCCCTTTTGGAGGGTAAGAGTGGTATCGTAAATATTGAACATTTCGATACAACCGATTTTTCAACTCGTTTCGCTGGCTTAGTAAAAGACTTTGATGGTAGTGAATACGTGTCTAAAAAAGATGCTAAGAAAATGGATTTGTTTATCCAATACGGCATCGTAGCAGGCATGCACGCTCTCAAAGACTCTGGTCTAGAAGTCACACCAGAAAACCAACACCGTGTCGGTGTAGCTATTGGTTCTGGTATTGGTGGTCTTGACCTAATCGAAGCGGGACATCAAGCGTTGGTAACTAAAGGCCCTCGTCGTGTAAGCCCTTTCTTTGTACCTTCGACTATCGTAAACATGGTTGCTGGCCAACTTTCTATTCTTGCTGGTCTTCGTGGTCCTAACATCGCAATCTCTACTGCATGTACGACTGGCCTTCACAATATCGGTCATGCTGCACGTATGATTGCATATGGTGACGCTGAAGCAATGGTAGCTGGTGGTGCAGAAAAAGCTTCAACTCCACTTGGTATGGCAGGCTTTGGTGCAGCTAAAGCGCTATCTACTCGTAACGATGAACCACAAAAAGCGTCACGTCCTTGGGATGTTGACCGCGATGGCTTCGTATTGGGTGACGGTGCAGGCATGATCGTTCTTGAAGAGTATGAGCATGCTAAAGCACGTGGTGCGAAAATTTATGCCGAGCTTGTTGGTTTTGGTATGAGTGGCGACGCTTACCATATGACTTCACCAAGTGAAGATGGTTCTGGTGGCGCTTTGGCTATGGAAGCTGCACTTCGTGATGCAGGCATTACTGGTGAACAAATCGGTTATGTGAACGCTCACGGTACCTCAACACCAGCTGGTGACGTTGCTGAGATCAAAGGCATTAAACGTGCTCTTGGCGAAGAAGGTGCGAAAAAAGTGCTAGTATCATCGACAAAATCGATGACAGGCCACTTGCTAGGCGCAGCTGGTTCAGCGGAAGCGATCATCACTATAATGTCTTTGGTAGATCAAATTGTCCCACCAACGATTAACCTAGATAATCCAGACCCTGAGTGCGATGTAGACCTAGTTCCACATACTGCACGCAAAGTTGACATGGAATATGCACTTTGTAACTCATTTGGATTTGGCGGTACTAACGGTTCATTGATTTTCAAAAAGATGTAACCCGCGGTAATCGTACAAGACACTTGTATTCAAACGGCTTGATGCTTAGCATTAAGCCGTTTTGTTTTTAAAGGAAGAACTATGTTTTGGCGTGATGGAAATCAAGTCGACCATGTTTCAGTTACGGACAGAAGTTTTCAATATGGTGACGGTTGCTTTACAACGATTCTGACTAAGTCAGGCAAACTGCAGTTGTGGGATCAGCATGTGAAGCGAATGGAACGGGCTCTACTGCGTCTGAAGATGGCACCCGTAGATTGGCAGCAGATGAAGGTTGAACTTGAGCGAGTTGTGTCACGCAAAGCACTGGCCGGCATCAAAATACATGTAAGCCGTGGTGAAGGAGGGCGAGGTTATAGCCCTAGTGTAAATCGAGGCCCCTTGATTACTCTAAGTCAGTTCGATTTCCCTGTTGGTTATAGCGAATTACGTCAGGTCGGTCTTGAACTGTCACTTTGCGATATCGTATTGGGGTTAAACCCGTTGCTGGCGGGATTAAAGCATAACAATCGTCTGGAGCAAATCCTTGCAAAGGAACAAGTTGAACGTAGTGGCCGTCTCGACGGAATCGTATTGGATATTAACGGTAACGTAATCGAAACCACAATGGCGAATATCTTTTGGTTTAGGGATGGTGTGCTTCACACGCCAAGTCTTGATATGGCCGGAGTAGAAGGTGTTATGCGTGCAGAAGTTTTACGAGTTGCAAATCAAGACGAGCTACCAATCTTAATCGACTCGTTTAAGCTCAACACATTGATGTCCGCAGATGAGATATTCGTTAGCAATTGTATTTTAGGGGTTGCACCCGTAACCAAAATTCAGGATGCTCAATTCCCTATTGGAAATATGACAAGACGTATTCAGGAGAAGTTAGGTCAGTGATAAAGAAGTTTTTGTTTGCAGTGGTTGTCTTAGGAGCAATTGCTTTAGGTGGCTTTTTATATATTAAACAGAGTGTAAACGAATTTATCGCTCAGCCGTTGAATATTGAACAACCACATCTTGTTACCGTGGAGCGTGGTAATAATCTCAATACGGTCATCTCAACATTTGTAGACGACCAGTGGATTAAGCCTACTCAGTTTGCATCTCTTGTTCGTCGTTTTCACCCGAACTTGACTCAAATAAAAGTGGGTACCTTCGAAGTCCTACCTGGGATGACTTTTGAGCAAGCACTCAACGCGATCATTGATGGCAAAGAATATCAACTCGCTATCACTTTTATCGAAGGGTCTACTTTCAAAGAGTGGCGAGAGCAGTTCAAACAAGCAGAATATCTTGAGCATAAGACTGATACGTTAACAGAAGCTGAAATTGCGCAGCAATTGGGTATTGAACGTGAAAAGCTAGAAGGGCTTTTTCTCGCTGAGACCTATCATTATTCTGTTGGTGATAGCGATTTAGACATCTTGAAGCGTGCTCATCGAAAGCTGAGTGTTATCCTAGAGCAGAGTTGGGACGCTCGACAAGAAAAATTACCCCTAAAGAATAGCTATGAGGCGCTAATACTCGCTTCAATCATTGAAAAAGAAACGTCGGTACCATCAGAAAGAGAGCGAGTGGCGTCCGTCTTCGTGAATCGACTCAATAAGCGTATGCGACTTCAAACCGATCCTACCGTTATTTACGGAATGGGCGATCGTTATGATGGCAATATTAGAAAGAAAGACCTCCGAGAAGCAACGCCATATAACACTTATGTCATCAATGGCTTGCCACCTACGCCAATTGCTATGCCAGGCAAAGCGTCTATCTTAGCTGCGGTAAATCCAGAAGATAGTAATTACTTGTACTTTGTTGCGAGCGGTACAGGTGGACATGTATTTTCTAAAAATCTACGAGACCACAATAGAGCGGTCCAACAATACTTAAGACAATTAAGAAGTAAAAAATGAGCCAAGCAAAATTTATCGTTATTGAAGGACTAGAAGGTGCAGGGAAAAGCACTGCGATCAGTACGTTGCGAGCTGAGTTGGATGCAGCTGGCATTCAGGATATCGTTAATACACGCGAACCTGGAGGGACTGTCCTAGCAGAAAAAATGCGAGCCTTGGTCAAAGAAGAACACGAAGGCGAGCCGTTGCAAGACCGCGCTGAGTTACTGTTGATGTATGCATCACGTATTCAGTTGGTTGAGACAGTGATCAAGCCGGCGTTAGCAAAAGGTGCTTGGGTAATTGGTGATAGACATGACATGTCTTCACAAGCATACCAAGGCGGTGGTCGTGAAATTGACCAGGCTGTGATGACTTCCCTAAAGCATATTGCCATTGGTGAATTCAAGCCCGATTTTACTTTGTATCTGGACATCGACCCACGTCTAGGTCTTGAGCGTGCACGTGGACGAGGTGAACTCGACCGAATCGAAAAAATGGACATTAGTTTCTTTGAGCGTACCCGTGAGCGCTATCTTGAAATGGCGAATAATGATGAGTCAGTTGCCATTATTGACGCAAGCCAGAAGATTGAAGACGTACAGCACTCGATCCAGCAAGCTGTGCGTACTTGGTTAGCAAAGCAAAAAGGGTAATCTATGCAAGTCTATCCATGGTTAGTACCAACTTGGTCGAAGCTTAAGGATAACCTTGAACGACAGCACGTGCCCGGAGCGATGTTGATTCAAGCTAAGGTAGGCTTTGCTCCGGAGTCAATGATTGAACGATACGTTGCAGGGTTGATGTGTCAAAACGACAAGTCTGAACCTTGCGGTTTCTGTCATTGTTGCGATCTACTTAAGGCTAGTGGACATCCTGATGTTCACTATGTGCTTCCCGAGAAAGATAAGAAATCATTATCCGTTGAGCAGATACGACAAGCAAACAAATGGGCATTAGAGTCTTCTCAGTTTGGTCATTATCGAGTTATTGTTATTCCTCAAGCCGATCGTATGAATGCCTCGGCCGCTAATGCGCTGTTAAAAACACTCGAAGAGCCACCGGCGCAATGTTTATTTATTTTGTCGACTGAGAACACCAAGTTATTGCTGCCAACGATCAGAAGTCGTTGTGAAGTTTGGCATGTTTCATCGCCCTCCGAACAAATGTGTATTGACTGGGTTAGCCAAGAGATAGGAAAGTCCGTTCCTCGTCATTCGGCACTACTTTGCCATTTTGAACCTATTTCAACGCGTCAGTTTGTAGAGTCGGGACAAGATAAAGAGTATCAAGCGTTAATTGGAGCCTTCATCGGTTTTATTCGTAGTGATGGTTTAGATACTAATGAATTTATTACAACGCTAATGAAGAATAGTAGCGAGCTCTCTACCCAGCTCAATTGGTTGTGGCTACTTCTTAGCTGTGCTCAAAAATCTTCCTTAGGTATTGATATTCGAACGTCTTTACCTGAAGCGAGCCAAATTGCTGAAGTATACGGTTACGAAAGCCTATATACGCATTCTCAGTCTCTACAGGCCCTATGCGAGCAATTACGTTCTTTCCCTGGCCTTAACACTGAATTACTCGTGGCCGATTGGCTTTATGGGTTGAACTAAGTCTAGAATTAGTCATCGCGCTATATTACTTTGAACGGGGTTGGTAATGCTAAAGCTCGTTCATCATTATCAAATTTAAGTTAGAAAATTATGTTTGTAGATTCCCACTGCCACTTAGACAAACTCGACTATGACGATGTCCATTTGGGCATTCAAGATGTTATTCAGAAAGCTAAAGCAGCGAATGTCGAGAAGTTGTTATCAGTGGGTGTGACATTAGGTTCATTTCCAAAGATGTTGGAATTAATCGAACCGTATCCAGAGGTTATGGCCTCTTGTGGTGTCCATCCATTAGACGTTGAGAGTGACTTCTCTCTTGAACTGTTTAAGCAATATGCCTCGCATAACCGAGTGGTTGCTATTGGTGAAACAGGGCTGGATTACCACTATCAACCTGAAACAGCCGCCCTTCAGAAAACCCGGTTTGAGCAACAGGTAGAGGTAGCGGTTGAGGTTAATAAACCTCTGATTATTCATACTAGAAACGCACGTGAAGACACTCTAGCTATTCTGAAAAATGGTTCGGCTGAAAAGTGTGGTGGTGTCATACATTGTTTTACAGAAGATTTGCCATTTGCTCAGGCTGCGATGGAGTTAGGCTTCTACATCTCTATCTCTGGAATTGTCACTTTTAGACAAGCCAAAGAGCTGAAAGAGGTGGTTAAACAGCTACCTTTAGAGCGACTGCTTATTGAAACGGATTCGCCTTACCTAGCTCCAGTTCCTCATCGAGGGAAAGAGAATCAACCAGCTTATGTAGTTGAAGTTGCAGCATACATAGCACAGCTAAAAGGGGTTTCACTTAAAGAAGTCGGTGAAAAAACAACCCAAAACTATCACGATCTATTTTTGCGATAAAAATTAAGTTTCTTGCTAGGAGTGATTAAAAAAGACGCAATATGCGTCTTTTTTGTTTTCAAAAATTGAAAAAGTCAAAAAAAGTTAATGTTCACCAAATCTGTTGAGAAAAAAGTAGTTAGTCTGCACAAACTGTAATTATGTTACGTAAAATAACTTAAGTGTGTATTTTATTCACTGCGTAAAATTAATTGATGCTAATATTAATATCAATAAAAACAATGTCTTATGGCAGTTGTAAAGCATTACATTTTGGCCGATGAACTGTGATCTAAGCGTAGTTTTGAAACTAAATTTCGTAAGTGTGTAGAAACCATGAGGAGCATCAATATATATTTAGAGGCAGAAAATATAATTCAATTCGTGGTTACATTTTCTATGGGTGCTAACATTTAAGGCTACGGGGGTGTGCCGTTAGAGCCCATAAACTAATAACTTTATCAGGAGCATAAACATGTTTAAGAACCTTTTTGCTAACCTGCAAAAAGTTGGTAAGTCTCTGATGCTACCAGTATCGGTACTACCAGTTGCAGGTATTCTACTTGGGGTAGGTGCTGCCAACCTTGGCTTCATCCCAGATGTTGTTTCTAATCTTATGGAACAAGCTGGTGGTTCGGTATTTGGCCAAATGGCTCTTCTATTCGCTGTGGGTGTTGCACTAGGCTTCACTAACAACGATGGTGTTGCAGGTCTTGCTGCAATCGTTGGTTACGGCATCATGACTGCTACGTTAAGCGTTATGGCTGGCGTAATGGGTGTTGAAAAAATCGATACAGGTGTACTAGGTGGTATCCTTGTCGGTGGTGTGGCTGCTTGGGCATTCAACCGTTTCTTCAAAATTCAGCTTCCAGAATACCTTGGCTTCTTCGCTGGTAAGCGTGCTGTGCCAATCATCACTGGTTTCACTGCAATCGCACTAGGTATCGTACTGTCTATCGTATGGCCACCAATCGGCTCTGCAATCGGTGCATTCTCTCACTGGGCTGCTGAGCAAAACCCACAACTAGCATTCGGTATCTACGGTGTTGTTGAGCGTTCTCTAATCCCATTCGGTCTACACCACGTTTGGAACGTACCATTCTTCTTCGAAGCAGGTACTTGTGTAAACGCAGCAGGCGAAACTCAAAACGGCGTACTAACTTGTTACCTAGTTGCAGACGATGCATCTCGTGCTGCTGGTAATGGCTTCGGTCAGCTAGCGGGTGGTTACATGTTCAAGATGTTCGGTCTACCAGCTGCTGCAATCGCTATTGCACACTGTGCTAAACCAGAGAACCGCGCAAAAGTTATGGGTATCATGGCTTCTGCAGCACTAACATCGTTCCTAACAGGTATTACTGAGCCAATCGAATTCTCATTCCTATTCGTTGCTCCAGTACTATACGCAATCCACGCTCTACTAGCTGGTTCTGCATACGTTGTTGCTAACACTCTAGGCTTTGTACACGGTACTTCATTCTCACACGGTCTAATCGACTTCCTAGTTCTTTCTGGCCACGCTCAGAAGATGGGTCTGATGATTGGTGTTGGTCTAGTTTACGCGGCAATCTACTACTTTGTATTCCGTACCGTTATCACTGCAATGGACCTTAAGACTCCAGGTCGTGAAGACGAGTCTGAAGATGCAGCTGCAGCAGTTTCTGGTAACGAAATGGCTGGTGAACTAGTTGCGGCATTCGGTGGTAAAGCTAACATCACAGGCTTAGACGCATGTATCACTCGTCTACGTGTAGCGGTAGCTGACACTGAAATCGTTGACCAAGACAAGCTTAAGCAACTTGGTGCAGCAGGTGTAGTTGTAGTATCAGGTGGTGTTCAAGCTATCTTCGGTACTAAGTCAGATAACCTGAAAACAGATATGGACGAGTGGATTCGTAACCACGGCTAATCAACACGTCCAATAAAAATTGAAAAGGGAAGCATTTGCTTCCCTTTTTTTGATCGTATGGAGTGGAAATTCTTGCTCTCTGTTTTCCTTGTCATGACATTTGGACTACTTGCCTCTCTAGAATGCCGTTATTCCAACTTACATGCCAGAAGACACAAGCTCTCAGTTAAACAGAAGAGCAGGCATGATCAATCAGAGAGCAAACCTATGAAAATAAAATTCCCTTTGGTAGTGGTATTTACTATGGCTACCATTTCGTCATTCGCAACGTTTGCAAGCAATACTGCTGGCGGTGAAGAGCAATGGCAAATTGTTGAAGAAAATCAAACTGCAACTCCTGCGACAAGTAAACCGGCTCAAAGTAATCAAAAATCTAATCAGTCTAGAAGCTCATCGCGCAGCAGCGGTAACTCTGGCTTCAAGATCGGTATGGGGTTGGATCAAGGATTAAGTATTGTTGGCCAAATCAATAATACCGTTAACTTTGCCGTGGGTAACGATGGCGTTGCTGCTGACTATATCTTTAGTCGTGGACAATTTGGTGGAGACGTACCGTTTAGCTGGTTTGCTGGCGTCGGTGGTCAAATTCAACGTTCTGATAAATTTGGACCGCGCGTGGCACTTGGCGTAGAACTCCCTTTTGCACGTAGTTGGGACGCTTACGCTCAATTAACCCCAAATCTGATGTTTGATAATAGTGATTTGAAGTTAGGTATTGGGGCGGGTATCGGTGTTAGGTACAGCTTCTAAATTGATTCATAAAAAATGCCAGCATTTAGATGCTGGCATTTTTGTTTAAAAATAAATTTTGGGTTATTTATCCATGGCTTTCTTAATGCAGTAGGATGCACCACCCCATGTGATACCAAGCCCTAAAACCATCATAAAGATTGCGCTGACTGTCATATTAAGCCTCTTTCTTACTGGTTAAATTAATCACAATTCCGACCACAACGAGTAGCCCCATGAGCCCCCATCCTAACAAAAGCAGATCCGATTGGTCGTAACCACCGTAGCCTTCGGTAAAGAGAGTCTTAAACTTCGTGGCGACGATAATTGCTAGGATGACAGGAGTAATGAATCGAAGACATACGTCGAACCAAGTACCAATAGTGAAGTCAGATATTTGATTGACATAGTCTCGTACATCAGCAATTTTTAGCAACCAAGCCATAAGTATAATTTCGATTAGGCAGCTTGATACGATACCAACGTTATTTGCGAAATGGTCGACAAGGTCAAGTAGTAGTAAGCCTCCGTTAGTGGCAAAGGCCATAGAGATAACTAAGCCTGCGCCACAGATAACGCTTGCCGCTTTATTTCTACGCCACTTTAGCTTGTCGATGACGGCAGATGTCACGGCTTCCATAATAGAAATGTGTGAGCTTAAACCTGCAATGACAAGTGCGAAGAAGAAAAGTGGCCCTAGGATATATGGAGCTGGTAGTAAGTTAATCGCTGCTGGTAAAGTTACAAATGCAAGACCAACCCCTGCGGTAACGACCTCAGTCAAAGGTTTACCTTGTTCTTGTGCCATGTAGCCCAAAACAGAGAAAATCATGATACCTGCAAGGATTGAGAAGCCGCAGTTAATAAGGACTGTCATAAACGCATTATTGGTGATATCTGACTTCTCGGGTAAGTAGCTGGAGTAGGCGAGCATAATGGCAAAGCCAATGCTCAACGTGAAGAAGATCTGCCCATAGGCGGCTGCCCAAACTTTTACATCCCAAATCTTGCTGAAGTCAGGTTCAAACATATAGTTGACGCCATCCAGTGCACCTGGAAGGAAAATCATACGACCGATCAGCAGTAATACCATGACAAACAGTACAGGCATCATGATTTTCGCTGCGCGCTCAATACCAGATTTAACGCCTCCTGCAATTGCCGCATATGTAATGGCCCAAGCGATAAGCATCGACCCTGCTATTTTCCATTGAATATCACCAAGGTTACTCGGAGAGTTGTCTCCAAGCTGTAAGTATTCACTGAAGAAAAATGCATTGGTATCGGTTCCCCAACTCTGCGTGAAAGACATACCGAAGTATGAAATAGCCCATCCAATAACCGCTACATAGTAAACGGCGATGGTCGCGGCGACACCCACTTGAAACCAACCTAGCCATTCAAACTTGCTGTTGATTTTAGCCAAGGTTGCTGGCGCAGAACCGCGATACTTTTGACCCATACTGAACTCTAAGATCATAAAGGGAATACCAGCGGTAATCATGGCGAACAAATAGGGAATAAAGAACGCGCCACCGCCATTTTCATAAGCCATATAAGGGAAACGCCAGATATTACCAAGTCCAATGGCTGAACCTACCGCTGCAAGTATGAATCCCGCTCGAGATCCCCACTGTTCACGTTTCATAATTAACTCCTTTTAGTGAATCTTCTACATGGCCTCATCTATACTCAAATCCAATTATTATTCTGTAATGGAAATTTCTGCTTATTAATAAATATTCAAACGATATATTTTCTAATATGGTTCTTATTTTGAATATTGCTCGGCACATGCCAATTAAAATAGATGATACGACTGGATTTTGTGCTTTCTAATGCTTGCTAGTGAAACATTTAGCTACAAATTAAAATCAGAGTAACGCCGTTATTACTTGATCGCAATAGATTTCACTGTTCTGGTTTGGATTGGTTCTTGGTGGTTAGTATTGTGGAATGGTGTTATGTTAGATTTATATACTAAAGTGGTGGGGATGTTGCGTTCTCTACTTCTTTTATCCTTTATAAAATACAGCGAAATATTCTTAATAATTTCCTGTGATTTTATCTTGTTACACGTTGCTGTGTAGCATAAAAGTTCTCGCAATGTATTAAAATTGTTAACGGAAATGTTAGAATCTGAAACTGATGCCAAAGTTAGTTTGAAACTGATTCATCCATTTGGTTTTAAAACCGATAAGACAGCTTTGATCTTCTGTCGGCAAGTTACAAATAGATATAGTTTCGTTGCTCACCGCAGTTCCTTGCCAACGGATTTGCCCGTTTAAAGCGAGGTTCTTGGTTAGATGGTACTCCATTCCACCAAATATACTTGCCGCAAATCCAGTGTGTGACTTAGCCCACTCCCCAGAAGTATGAGAGGCGCCAAGCCCTGCTCCGATATATGTAGAGGTTTGGTCGTTAACTCGATACTCGGCGCTACTTTGAAACTGGAGGTATTGAATTCGAGAGTCCAAGTTTAAGGTATCTAATGAAGAGTCTTGCTGAGAGTAAAAGACACCCATTCGTCCATTGCGGAACGGAAACTCAATTGCTAATGCTGCATTTGCCGATGGAGAAATATCATAACTCTCACCATTGCCGTTTTCGGCAGCACCTCCCATCGAGTAGCCAATAAACGGTGTCACAATGACATTGGCACAACTGGAAAAGCTTAAGAGTGTTGTGGCAAGGGGGAGCAGTAAGAACCTGTATGTCATTTTTGCATTCCTATAAATAAGAACTGATTGGCTACAATTCACGTCTGGGATGTACTAGTTTTAATTATAGTGTGACATTAACGTCATAAATTTGAAGTGGTTACCTGTATATTGTAATTGTATGTCACAATAGTAATTAAAATGTTACAACTGGAGGTGTTATGGAATACGATCTTAAACTAGCTCTGACGATCACGACGGTTGCGTTCAGCACCATTGTTGCGTTTGGACTTATCGCGATCCTAACTGCATAAGATTTATATGGCGAATCTTGGGTTAATTACCAATACCCGAACCGTCATAGATGATGCTCAGTTACAAAAATATATTGGCGGTAAAACGGCGTTAGTTGCACAGGGAGGAGGCCAGCGAGGTATCTTCACATCTGGTGTGCTAGACGCCTTTTTGTTGTCTAATTTTGACCCATTTGATGAGTTTTATGGGACTTCAGCTGGCGCTTTAAACATTTGCGCCTACCTTTCTAGACAAGCCGGCCTAGGCAAATCTTTTATTCTCGACCTTACCACCGATCCACAGTTTTTTAATCTGTTTAGTTTTATTCGTCGCAAACAGTATCTCAACTTAGAATGGGCGCTCGACAGAATTTGTGAGTATCCGTATAAGCTAGATATCGACATGGGGCGAAGGGTCATTGGTCAGCGAAGAGCATTCGCAGCGGTCACCGATGTTTCGACTCTCAAAGATCACTATTTCCCAATGTTGCAAGATAATTGGTATCAAGTGCTGATGGCCACAAGTGCGATTCCCAATTTATTTGAGGGTTCGGTAACATTGAATCAACAAGCATTCATCGATGGAGGGGTGTCTGCGTCAATACCCGTTCAAGAAGCGTGGCGACAAGAGAACCGCACGATCGTCGTAATTCGAACAGAAGAGTGTGGAGGTGAAGATACTCCAGTGGTGGATGATCAACCCGTTGCCACCGAACCACCAACTTGGTTCAGGGAGTCACTTAACGGCTTACAGCTACAGTGGCAAGAAAAAATACAAAGTTGGTCTAATGATTGGAATGGCTTCTTTGATAACCAAATATTAAAAGCTCAGGAAAGTAAGCATGCACAACATCTCAACCTCATTAACGGTGGTCGATGGCTGTTCGGCGCTGCAGATATTTACCGTCTCAGTCATTTATTTGGAGAAAAGTTTGATTCTGGGTTAGCCGATATGCTCATGGTGCATTACCAAACATATGCGTTAACTCAAGAGTTCTTGAAAACCCCACCTGATGACTGCTTCGTATTACAAATTGCTCCAGAAGTGGCTTTAAAAACCGCTTCTTTAATGAGTGATCCTGAGGATATCCTGCATGACTATCAACTTGGGCTCGATGCTGGATTCCGTTTTGTCGAGCGTTATAATCTTGCAAGTATCACTCAAGTAAACGCTTCAGAAACGTCTGACCTTTGGCTGCCATCTCAAACAGGTTAGTTATTGTTCGTCGTGAAAAAAGCGCTGATATTGTTAACAGCTCTTTAATCATCTATTGATTGTTTTTTATACGTCAGATTTTATTGATGCCTTTGCCAATCAATGTCGTATGGTGATTTGAGCCCCAAAGATTCATCTATATGCGTGATATTTGTCACGGCAATCCATTAAACTGCTTCACAATTACTTCGCAAAGTAAAAAAATTAATAGGTTGTTGTTTTTTGGAGTGCAAAATGTACATGGCTCAACCCGGGCACATTGATCATATCAAGCAGATCAATGCTGGTCGTGTGTATAAACTGATAGACCAATTTGGGCCTATTTCGCGAATCGATTTATCAAAACTCAGTAGTTTGGCTCCGGCTAGTATTACTAAAATCACTCGTGAACTTATTGATGCACACCTAATACACGAAACCACCGTTCAGGAGGCGACCAGTCGAGGTCGTCCAGCTGTTGGATTACAAACCAACAATCAAGGTTGGCAGTTCCTTTCCATGCGTTTGGGGCGAGGCTACCTATCTATCGCGTTGCACGAGCTTGGCGGCGACGTTCTTATCGATACCAAAATAGAAATTCATGAAGTGGATCAGGAAGATGTACTTGCGAGACTGCTTTATGAAATTGATGACTTCTTTGAAAGTTACAATGAGCAACTCGATCGTGTCACCAGTATTGCATTGACGTTGCCCGGTCTGGTGAATTCCGACCAAGGCATTGTGTTGCAAATGCCTCACTACAATGTGAAGAACTTAAACATTGGTGAGGAAATTTTTAAAGCAACAGGATTGCCTGTTTTCGTAGCGAATGATACCCGGGCGTGGGCATTGGCGGAAAACCTCTTTGGGCACTCTCAAGATTGCGATAACTCAGTGTTAATCTCAATTCACCACGGGCTAGGTGCCGGAATCATATTAGATGGTCGTGTATTACAAGGTCGTCACGGTAATATCGGTGAGTTAGGGCATATCCAGATCGATCGCAACGGCGCACCTTGTCACTGTGGCAATAGAGGCTGCCTTGAAACTGTTGCCAGTTCACAAGCTATCAGGGATGAAGTTTCTAAAAGATTGGCGAAAGGCGAAGCGTCGGTTCTTTCTGAATGCGAAGACATTACGGTTGAAGCTATTTGTGAAGCGGCGGCGAATGGCGACGCTTTAGCGATCGGGGTGATAGAGAAACTAGGCGAACATTTAGGTTCTGCCATTGCGATTGTCATCAACCTCTTCAATCCTGAAAAGGTACTGATTGGTGGTGTTATCAACCAAGCGAAATCGATTTTATATCCCGCCATTGAGCGTTGTATCGCAGAGCAAAGCCTCCCTGTTTATACTCAAGATCTACAACTTGTCGAGTCTCGTTTTTATAAACAAGCAACAATGCCGGGCGCCGCTTTGGTGAAACAAGCACTATATGATGGCTTGCTGCTGATGAAAGTGATTGAAGGATAAGGCTTTTCACCATTTTTGTAGACGGTCATACTTTTCTATACAAAGTCAGTAAACTTCTTGTGCTTCCTGCCGATTACATGAGATAAGAGTTTTAGTTCGTGTTTTGCCAAGGAAGCCTCATGTCGAGCGTTTTAAGTTCAGTAGATCAGCGTACCCAGTTAGTGGGAGAAAATAGATTAGAGCTGTTAATGTTTACGCTTAACAGCCGTCAAACTTTTGCTATCAACGTATTCAAAGTAAAGGAAGTGCTAAAGCTTCCTGCATTAACTCAACTTCCTGGCTCTCATTCTAGTATTCGCGGTGTGGCTTCTCTGCGTGGTGAGTCCGTTCCGGTGATTGATTTACGTCGCGCTATCGGTTTTCCACCAGCTAAAGACGATGGTGACCAAAACCTGATTATCACTGAGTACAATCGATCTGTTCAGGGCTTTTTAGTTGGTGAAGTGAAGAATATCGTTAATACTGCTTGGACAGAGATTCAACCTCCGCCTCGTACAGTCGGTCGTGCAAACTACTTAACTGCGATCACTAAGGTTGAAGAGAATCAGCAAGTCAATTTAGTTGAAATCATTGATGTTGAAAAAGTACTAGCAGAGATCATCGACTACGATGTGTCGATTTCTGAGCATACCCTTGACCGCAGCTTATTACCTCACTTGTCAGGAAAAAAAATTCTTATCGTTGATGACTCTTCCACGGCTCGTAATCAAGTGAAAGGCACATTGGATCAGCTTGGCGTCGAGATCATTGAGTGCTTCGATGGCGCGATGGCTTTCAACCTTCTCAAGCAATGGTGTGATGAGGGGATTGATGTATGTAATGAACTGTTGATGATGATTACAGATGCAGAAATGCCGGAAATGGACGGCTACAAACTAACGCATGAAGTTAGAAGTGATCCTAGAATGCGAGATTTGTTTATTACTTTGAATACCTCGCTCAGTGGTAGCTTTAATGATGCGATGGTAGAGAAAGTCGGTTGTGACCGTTTTATTTCTAAGTTTCAACCTGATTTACTGGTTGAAGTTGTGCAAGACCGTATGCGAGAGACATTGTAATTGTTTCGCATCGCAAAATAATTTACGCTGTACGTTAAAAATAAGCTATAATTTGGTTGTATTATGGTCAAAAGCCATAAGAGTCATAAATAAATTTTAACTACCAGCTAAAGGTTGTTCCATCAGAATGATTTGGTTAACTTCTAAGGTCTTAATGACGTTAAGTTTACTCATTTTCAAGGAATGGAAGAAAAGACGTACGGAAGCGGCAGTCGAAGCGGATCTATGATTCAATATGATTTAAAACGGGAGCAATAGCTCCCGTTTTTTCGTTTTATGATTTGCAATCAGTGGAACTCTCTTGACTGTATCTTAAGATCAGAAAGTTGCTCGGTCATATCGATCAAGCGTCCAGCTATTACGTGGATGACTTGCCCCTCACGTTCTAAAATCCCTTTCACCTTAAGGATTTTAGCGGTGAGGTACTGTTTTTTCTGAGCTCTTGCGGTGGCTTGCCAAACAACAACATTAATATTGCCGGTATCATCTTCGAGTGTAAAAAAGGTCACGCCTGCTGCGGTGCCTGGTGACTGTTTTCCAGTGACAGTACCCACTACGGTGACCAAAGACTTGTGTGGCTTCAAAGTAAGGTCCCGCATACGAGTAAAGCGTCCTAACTTGCCAGCTTGGTCCAAGAGGGTGATGGGATGTTGATTGAGGGACACGTTCATTGCAGAGAAATCCTCTAACATATCTTCAATTGGCGATGGCTGGTGGGGGAGTGACGAATCATCACTCTTCTCCGCTTTAAACAAGGGTAAATCCTGTAAATTATCCATCATCGCCCATCGTGTAGCGTAACGATGCCCTGATATGGCTTTCAGAGCGTTGGCTGAAGCGAGTATTTCTAACTCACGACGATTCAGTCCAAGCTGTTTAATTTGCGTCGCTGTCGTGAAGCCCTCGCGAGGCCTATGTTGTAGCAGGCGTTGCATACTCGATTCACTGAGCCCGTTAACTTGTCTAAAGCCAAGTTGTAGTACTAAGCCTTGTGGTGTCGATCTTAAATAGTGATGGTATTGCGAGTAATTGACGCACACCGGGGCAATAGAAACATGATGCCGTTTAGCGTCTTGGAGCAGTTGTGATGAGCTGTAAAAGCCCATAGGCAGACTATTGAGTAACGCGGTATAAAAAGCATCTGGGTAATAGTGTTTAAGCCAAGCGCTGCAATAAGCAAGCACGGCAAAAGAGGCCGAGTGACTTTCCGGAAAGCCATACTCACCGAATCCACATATTTGCTCAAATAGTCGCTCGGCAAATTCGGTCTCATAGCCTTTGGCCTGCATACCTTGAATCAATTTAGAGCGAAACTTAAATAAATCGCCATTTTTCTTCCAAGCTGCCATGGCTCTGCGTAGTTGATCCGCTTCACCGCCAGTGAACCCTGCTGCAACCATCGCAAGCTTGATGACCTGTTCTTGAAAAATAGGTACCCCTAGAGTGCGAGAAAGGACAGATTCGACTTCTTTGGAAGGGTAAGAAATGGCTTCTTCTCCGTTTCTACGTTTCAAAAAGGGATGAACCATATCCCCTTGTATCGGCCCGGGCCTCACAATGGCAATCTGAATGACCAAATCGTAATACGTAGCGGGCTTTAAACGTGGCAACATGCTCATTTGTGCTCGTGATTCGATTTGGAATACGCCAATAGTGTCGGCGCGTTGAATCATGGCATACACATTAGGATCATCTTGTCGACGGGTGATGTCTGCAATGGTCAGTGTTCGACCGTAGTGTTTATTGATCAGCTGAAAACATTTGCGGATTGCGGTTAGCATTCCCAAGGCAAGGACATCGACTTTGAGTAGACCAAGACTCTCAAGATCATCCTTATCCCATTGAATGACAGTACGTTCAGCCATAGCAGCATTTTCTACTGGAACCAATTCATAAAGTGGCCCTGATGAAATGACAAATCCACCCACATGTTGCGAGAGGTGTCGTGGAAAGCCTGTGATCTCATTGACGAGCTCAATAAACTGCTGACCTTTCAGTGAATCAGGCTTCAGCCCTAGCTCGATAAGTTGAGCTTGCCAACCTTGTGAACGGTCACGACGGTTGATGTTCTTGATGAAATAATCGAGTTGAGTGTCGCTAACCCCTAAGGCTTTACCTACATCACGCACAGCACTTTTAAAACGATAAGAGATCACGGTCGCCGCAAGGGCAGCACGCTCTCGTCCATACTTTTGATAGATGTACTGTATTACTTCCTCGCGACGCTCATGTTCAAAATCAACGTCGATATCGGGTGGCTCATTACGTTCTTTACTAATGAAACGCTCAAACAGGACCGAGATTTGTCTCGGATCAACAGCGGTTATTTCTAAGCAGTAACAGACGATAGAGTTCGCCGCTGAACCTCGTCCTTGGTAAAGAATGCCTTGTTGTTTGGCAAACATGACGATGTCATGAATAGTGAGAAAGAAAAACGGATAATCCAGTTCCTCAATCAAGGCTAATTCTTTATTAATGGTTTGTTCCACATGTGAAGGAAGTCCTTCGGGGAATCGCTGTGCTTTACCACGCTCGACTAACTCTCTGAGATACCCCATTGGTGTTTTTCCGTTAGGGATAAGCTCACTAGGATATTCGTAACGAAGTTTGCTGAGCTTAAACTCACACAAGCTAGCAATATATACACTCTCGTTTAACCACTCAGAGCGGTACAGTTTCTCCAATTTAGTTTTGGGTCTTAAGCTTCGCTCGGTATTAACTAGTAAGTGACTGCATACTTTTTCGATAGAGGTATTGAGTTTTATCGCGGTTAATGTGTGTTGAAGCGGAAGCCGAGTTGCGGTGTGCATCAGAACGCCACCACAAGCGGTAATGGGGAGCTGCAAATCAACAGACAGTGTCTCGCAATGTTGTATATAGCGGTGTTCATTGGAGGTTAGGTGACGTTGTAAGCCAATCCAAAGACGTTGGTGGTGATACTGTACCAACCAGCGACCCCATCTCACATCAGACTCTCTGCCTGTCGGTAGCCATAGAATAAGACAATGACGCAATGACATGATGTCCCATTCTGATAGTTGGTAATCACCTTTCTCGCAGCGCCGTCTAGCATTCGTGATAATACGGCAGAGTTCAGCGTAGGCTTCCCGTGTTGGACTAAGTAAAATGAACTGACACTCATCATTGAGCCAAAACATGCTACCGACGATTTGTTTTAGCGATAGACCATGCTGCTTAATGGCGGTATGAGCCCGCACTGCACCTGCGATGGAGCATTCATCCGTAATAGCAATAGCGGAATACTGTAAGAACTCTGCTTGCAATACTAGTTCTTCGGCGTGAGAAGCACCGGTTAAAAACGAAAAGTTGCTTTGGCAAAATAATTCGGCGTATTTCATATCTGTTTTACTTTTCCGGACTAACTGAATAACCCATGAATAAACCACTGTTTATCTTCGGTTCGAAACAACCACAACCATTGTCCTTGTTCGTTACGAGCAACGTAGTAATCACGCTTAATGCCATTACCATCCCACCAACCGCTGATGATTCTCTCAGGCCCTAAAATGACAGAAACACGCTGCTCTAATAAAACTGGCTTAGGGTAGAGCAAGCTAGGGCGAAGCTTTTTGAGTAAGTAGGTATTTACCTCGGCTTTATCATTGGCTGTTGGCATCATAGGTTGGGTGGCAAATTCAGGTCTTGGATCGTCAGTGAGCTTGAGGGATGTGACCGCTTGTAAGCCAAGCTTGGCTTGTAAGGTCGATATGAGCTCAAGGCTAGTTTGACTTCCTTTCACACCGTCAAAGAGATCGTGTTCATTTACATGGGTTTCTTCAGCTCGAACGATAGAAAGCGTTAAGCCATTTACGGGACCATCAAGCTGGATATTCTCCAAAGTTAACTTAGAAAGCGCTTGCCATTTCGTGGCAAGGTAATCGCCTTGAGCGGAATGAAAAGTCACAGGCTTATCGCCATGATCTCGTTGATGTAACGTGAGCTGTAATTCAAACGCGACCTTGTCACGAAGCTTCAAAAATACCTCTAATTGCTTGAATAATCGCGTCAACGGTTTTTGCAGCCAGTCAATATTTTCAATATCAAACAGCAACTCCAGATATTGGCTGAAGTGTTCTGCAGGGTGATAAAATTCCACAGGGTGCTTAAATTGACCAGTCAGTCTTCCTACATAGTTGACGAGGTCGATATCAAAACGTTTTGCTACTTCGGGTAAAGGTAGTATTAGTAAATCGTCGATGGTCTGAATGCCGACTCGTTGTAATTTCTCTACTTGTTTATTCGGTAGCTCAGTACATGTTAAGGGGTAGCTCAGGATGGCTTGTTTCAGATGAGTGAGCTGTGGCTCAATCCAGTTTTTACCTTGTTTTGCCATTAACATCGCACTGAAAGGTGACTGGCCTGTAGAGTAAAACGTTTGAACCTCAAGATGGCTAAGGTGTGCGTATAGAGTCGACCAATAATTGTCGATGCCATCATAGAGTGAAAGCATATTAGTTACTTTGATTAACAATCCATTAGGCGGAAATAGGCAAATATCAGAGGTGATCATATACAACCATTGAGCGATATCACTCAACCGATTAGCTTCCATTTCTGGGTCGTATGGGTGTACTTGAAGATCCTGGCAAAGTGCGGCTGCACTACCAAGCCCCATTCCTAATTTAACACCTTGTTCAAGGGCATACTGGTTGGCTTGAATGACTTCATGGCGGCGACCATCGACGATAGCAACAGCGACATCAGCATCATGGTTGCTGTCTTTATTATGAAATAGAGTGTCGAGTTGCAGAGTCGGGAAATGCAAATATAACCACAGTAACATCGTTGTTCCACTTATCCTTGTTGCTGCATTGGGAAAGGAATCACGGTAGAAGTATGAGGTTTTGTAGAAAGTGTTAACTCAGGCCAATAAGTGCTCATATCAATAACAAAACTGTCTCGAACAAAGCCGCCTTTACGTTTAGTGATAGAGATGGAAAGCCCTGTCTCATGAGGAGTCAAATTCAAACTCAAGGAGACGGGTAGTGAGAATACTTGTGATGTGGTTCCGGATAAGGCTGGCTTAAATAAGAACTGTAAGCAGTGTCCGACTTCACTAGCTACTTGTAAGCGCTTTGCTTGATGGATTTCGAGCCCATCTTGCCATAAACAGACACCACAACATGCGCCACTCTTTAAGCATTGCTCTGCTGCCCAGAGTGCGTGTTTCCCAGATTCAGGATAAATCAGCAAGATCTTGGCAGGATCAATTCCTTGAGCGTATAGGTATTCCGCACATAGATAACCAGGCGGGTTGATGAACACCAGAAGTCGTTCTGTTGTTTGTGCTTGTGCGTAGGGCATCAATAGTCTCAGTTCACCGATACCAAGGGGTGATTGAATATCAATAACACCAGAAGTTGGGAAGCCTCCACCTAAACGATGATCTAATTCAGCAAACCCTGTTGAATGACACTCACTGAAAGACTCAGCTCTTGCCCCTTTCCAAATCAATTGTTTACTT
Source organism: Vibrio mediterranei (assembly GCF_013364395.1). Classification (NCBI taxonomy): domain Bacteria; kingdom Pseudomonadati; phylum Pseudomonadota; class Gammaproteobacteria; order Vibrionales; family Vibrionaceae; genus Vibrio; species Vibrio mediterranei. The sequence goes on from NZ_JABXGK010000001.1 coordinate 997,391, forward strand.
TGTAATTCGCTAATCAATTCATGCATAATAAATACCTGTATATACGTACAGTATATAATAATTCTTAACGGCTGCAAGCCTTGTATTATCGGGAGGTACACGAATATTAGGAGACAGTTAACATAAACAAAGCGTTAGCCGAATTTAGTGGTAACAAAAAACACGAAAAAAGCAGTGTTCAGACTAGAGCAAATATTTTAATCTCAAAGGAAGATTGCACCATCGTCGGTTCGGATAGGAGAAGTGGTCGTGTTCAAACAAAATGAAAAATACTCGTTGATTGTACAAGGAGGCGGCCAAAAAGGGGCGTTTGCTGCAGGTGTACTTGATAAATTTATCGATGTGAATTTTGACCCATTCTCACTCTATATTGGCACATCGGCAGGGGCATTGAATGTCTCTTCTTTTGTTACTAAGCAACGTGGTCTAGGGCTAGATTTCATTATGAATTACACCACCCGAGACCGATTTTTCGACTTCAATAAGTTCCTACAAAAACAGCAGCCAATGGATTTGGACTGGGCGTTTGAGTTTGTAAACAGTGGTGAATTTCCTTTGGATCTTGCTAAGGGTGAGCAGTACCTTGGTGAGGATAGAATCGCACTCGCTTGTATTACCGATGTTGAAGAGCTTAAAGATTACTACTATCCGATTTTTGCGGAGAATTGGTTTGATGTACTAAGAGCAACCTGTGCCATTCCAATGCTCTATTATCATGACATTGAATTTGATGGCAAAAAATGGGTCGATGGTGGTGTCTCAGCGACTATCCCAGTAGAAGAGTCTTACCGTCGAGGGATAAACAACATGGTGGTCATCAGTACCATTCCGCAGCCGAAACAGCAACATGCGGTGACTGCGTCAGTAAAAGATTCACTAGATAAGTGGAAGAAAGAACTTGAAGCAGGGTTGGATACTCACATTAACCACTTAAAAATCTCTGGCACTAAGGAAAAGTTGTCAGAATTCCATAAGAACTTTTCTGAGAAGTTAGAGAGCATTAAAGCGGATTATCAACGCTTAACAGGACCACGCTTGGAATCTTACCGAGAGCAGAACAAACTCAAAGCGGCCGATAAACTTAAGTTGTCTAATTGGATCCAAGACAAAGAAAAGCTTAGCCGACTGATCGACATTCAAAACAAGCGTGTACCTTTCAGTCGTAGCGGTACAAGTCATTTGGATATGTTGGTGTCTCACTATGCTAATCATGCGGAAGTGGAGCAGTTTCTGTTATCACCACCGGAGGATGTAAACCTATGGCACATTCAACCGAAACATGAATTATCGTCAAAAGGGTTGCTGAGCCAGAAAGACCAAATAATGGAAGATTATGAGCATGGTTTTGCAATGGCAGGGGAGTTTCTGTCTGAGCATCATAATGTGAGTCGCTGATGCAAAGGGTGAATAGCCGTCATTCTTAGATCTACTGAGAATGACGGACTCATGGAAAAATATTAGCCAACCACTCGCTTTGGCTGAGCGTCAATGCACTGACCATTAACGTCGGTGACACTAGGGTCCATCAGGTGCAGATACAATGGCATAATATCTTTCGGTGTTTTTAGCGTATTGGCATCTTCTCCTGGATACGCTTTTTCACGCATACGAGTACGTGTAGCACCAGGATTGATTGCATTGACTCGAATTTCAGTATCACTAAGCTCATCCGCTAAAATTTGCATCATGCCTTCTGTTGCAAACTTAGAAATCGCATAAGTACCCCAGAAAGCACGACCTGAATGGCCAACGGTAGAGGAAGTGAAGATTACTCGTCCTGCCTCGGCTTTTTTCAGTGCAGGCAGCAAGGCTTGCGTCATCAGAAATTCAGATTTGACGTTAATTTGCATCACGTCGTCGAAGGTCTCTTCGTCAATTTGATCGAAAGGGCTTAATGTGCCCAAGACGCTGGCGTTGTGGAGAATACCGTCTAGTTTTCCAAATTGTCCTTCAATCGTTTCCGCCATATCGATGTAATTCTGCTTAGTCGCACCCTTTAGATCTAACGGGATGATAGCGGGTTGTGGGTAGCCTGCATTCTCAATTTCGTCGTAGAGGTACTCTAAATTCTTAACATTACGACCCAATAAAATGACTGTTGCGCCATGTTCGGCATAACTCAAAGCAGCTTGGCGACCAATGCCGGCACCAGCGCCTGTGACTAGAATAACTTTACCTTTTAGCGCCTCAGGAGCGGTTGAATATTCCACTGAACACTTCCTTAGTTTTGAATAATTCTTGGTAATCGTGACAAGATGGTTACAATACACTAATTCGTCGTACAGGGGATTAACACATTGGAATTTTTATTAGACTACGGATTATTTTTAGCCAAGATCGTGACTGTTGTCGTAGCGATTGTCGCGTTGTTGGTTATTGCTAAGTCAGTTGGTGGACGCTCAGGTGGCGCAAAAGGCGAACTTGAAATCACTAACTTAACTGAACAACGTAAACAAACAGTAGAGCAATTAGAACACCACTTACACGATGACGCGTTCATCAAAGCTCGTGATAAAGCAGAAAAGAAAGCGGAAAAAGAGAAAACCAAGCAGCGCGAGAAAGAGATTAAAAAAGCGTCAAAAGATGGTGAGCTTGATAGCAAACGCGAACCACACCTATTCGTTCTCGACTTTAATGGCAGCATTGATGCGAAAGAAGTGGCATCGCTACGTGAAGAAGTGAGCGCGATTCTGGCTGTAGCGCGTGATGGCGACGAAGTACTAGTACGCCTTGAATCCGGTGGCGGTATGGTTCATGCGTATGGTTTGGCATCTTCACAGCTTGACCGTATTAAAGCGGCGAAATTACCTTTGACTATCGCTGTAGACAAGGTCGCGGCAAGTGGTGGCTATATGATGGCGTGTATTGCTGACAAGATTGTCTCAGCGCCATTTGCTGTTGTTGGTTCTATTGGCGTGATTGCACAATTGCCGAACTTCAATAAGTTATTGAAGAAAAATGATATCGAATTTGAACAGCTTACAGCGGGTGAGTACAAGCGCACGCTGACAATGTTTGGCGAAAACACGGATAAAGCTCGTGACAAGTTCAAACAAGAACTAGAAGAAACGCACGGTCTGTTTAAAGACTTTATTCGCGAACATCGTCCGGCTCTCGACTTGGATAAAGTTGCGACGGGTGAGCACTGGTTTGGTACTCAAGCCAAAGAGCTAGGGCTGGTGGATGAAATTAAAGCATCGGATGATATTGTTATCGAAGCGTGTAAGGACAAAACCGTGTTGTCTATCCACTATGTTCAAAAGAAGAAGATCACCGATAAACTGGCAGGTGTAGCGGGCGAGGCTGCCGATAACGTGCTACTAAAACTGATTAGCCGCGGCCAAAAACCAATAGTATAAATACATTAAATGAATAGAGCGCCAACAAGGTTATTTGTTGGCGCTTTTTTATGTTTGAAGGTAAAGAAAATGGCATCTTGAGGCTATTGGGTATATAATTCTGCGCCGTAAAATTAAGAACAAAAATGAGTTGGACCTTCAAAGTCGAGCTTATGAAAAAACAACGTGGAGTAAAACATGTCCTCAAACACACCAGTGATTACTGTGGATGGACCAAGTGGTGCTGGCAAAGGCACACTGTGTATGTTGCTAGCTGAGAAATTAGGCTATCACTTACTGGATTCTGGGGCGATTTACCGCGTTTTAGCGTTAGCTGCAATTCATCATGGCGTGGATCTTGAGTCTGAAGACGCGCTAGTCCCATTGGCGATGCACCTAGATGTGCAGTTTGTCGCTGAAGGAGAACTGGTTAAAGTGATCCTTGAAGGTGAAGATGTGTCAGGTGAACTTCGTAAAGAAGAAACTGGCAATGCGGCATCAAAAATCGCAGCGCTGCCTCGCGTAAGAGAAGCTCTGCTACGTCGTCAGAGAGCATTTAATGTCGAGCCCGGTTTGGTGGCCGATGGTCGTGATATGGGAACTGTTGTTTTCCCTGAAGCACCAGTAAAAATCTTTCTAGATGCAAGTGCAGAAGAAAGAGCGCAAAGGCGTTTTAAGCAGTTGCAACTAAAGGGTTTAGATGTTAGATTTGACGACCTTTTGAGCGAGATCGAAGAACGAGACTATCGAGATCGTAACCGTGCGGTTGCACCTCTTCGTCCTGCAGATGACGCTCTAGTGCTAGATTCAACTTCGCTAAACATCGAGCAAGTATTGGAAAAAGCGCTACAATATATCGAATCTAAACTCACGAAGTAGCCTCTATCAGGCATAGACTTGGTGAGCTTTGAGCCGTTGGTCGCAAGGATGATGACCGACTAAATTATCAACCCCATGCGGTAGGATGCCCATGGACGTTTACTTATTGAAGATTAAATAATGACTGAATCTTTTGCTCAACTCTTTGAAGAGTTTCTAAACGAAACAGAATTCCAACAAGGTAGTATCGTTAAAGGTACTGTAGTAGCTATCGAGAACGGTTTCGTTCTTGTTGACGCTGGCCTTAAGTCTGAGTCTGCTATCCCTGCTGAACAGTTCAAGAACGCTGCTGGCGAACTTGAAGTTGAAGTTGGTGCTGAAGTAGACGTAGCTCTAGACGCTGTTGAAGACGGTTTCGGTGAAACTCAACTTTCTCGTGAGAAAGCGAAGCGTCACGAAGCTTGGATCGTTCTTGAGAAAGCTTACGAAGAAGCTGAAACTGTTGTTGGTATCATCAACGGTAAAGTTAAAGGCGGTTTCACTGTTGAACTAAACGGTATCCGTGCTTTCCTTCCTGGTTCTCTTGTTGACGTGCGTCCAATCCGTGACACTGCTCACCTAGAAAACAAAGAGCTAGAGTTCAAAGTTATCAAGCTAGACCAGAAGCGTAACAACGTTGTTGTTTCTCGTCGTGCTGTTATCGAATCTGAAAACAGCGTTGAGCGTGACGAACTTCTTGAGACTCTACAAGAAGGTACTGAAGTTAAAGGTATCGTTAAGAACCTTACTGACTACGGTGCATTCGTTGACCTTGGCGGTGTTGACGGTCTTCTACACATCACTGATATGGCGTGGAAGCGTGTTAAGCACCCATCTGAGATCGTTAACGTTGGTGACGAGATCCTAGTTAAAGTTCTTAAGTTCGACCGTGAGCGTACTCGCGTATCACTAGGTCTTAAGCAGCTAGGCGAAGATCCATGGGTAGCAATCGCTAAGCGTTACCCAGAAGGTCACAAGCTAACTGGTCGTGTTACTAACCTAACTGACTACGGCTGCTTCGTTGAAATCGAAGAAGGCGTTGAAGGTCTAGTACACGTTTCAGAAATGGATTGGACTAACAAGAACATTCACCCATCTAAAGTTGTTAATGTTGGCGACGAAGTTGAGGTTATGGTTCTTGATATCGACGAAGAACGTCGTCGTATCTCTCTAGGTCTGAAACAGTGTAAAGCTAACCCATGGCAGTCATTCGCTGAAATGCAAGCTAAGGGCGACAAAGTTACTGGTAAGATCAAGTCTATCACTGACTTTGGTATCTTCATCGGTCTAGAAGGCGGCATCGACGGTCTAGTTCACCTATCTGACATTTCTTGGAATGTTGCTGGTGAAGAAGCAGTTCGTGAGTACAAGAAAGGTGACGAGATCTCTGCAGTTGTTCTAGCAGTAGACGCTGAGCGTGAGCGTATCTCTCTAGGCGTTAAGCAAATGGAAAATGACCCATTCAATGCTTACGTTGCAGACACTAAGAAAGGTACTCTAGTAAACGGTACTGTTACTGCAGTTGACGCTAAAGGTGCTACTATCGAACTAGAAGAAGGTGTAGAAGGCTACATCCGTGCTTCTGAAGTATCACGTGACCGCGTTGAAGATGCGTCTCTAATCCTAAGCGTTGGCGACAGCGTTGAAGCGAAGTTCACAGGTGTTGACCGTAAGAACCGCGTAATCAACCTATCTGTTAAAGCTAAAGATGAAGCTGAAGAGCAAGAAGCAATGGCTTCACTGAACAAGCAAGAAGAAGGCGCGTTCGGTAATGCTATGGCTGATGCATTCAAAGCTGCTAAAGGCGAATAATTTACGCCATTAGTGAAAAAGGAGCCGTAAGGCTCCTTTTTTTTGTTTTTATCTTTTCAAAATATAGACTATTATCAATTTATACAGGCAGTTAGTGCACTGTTGTTGTAAAATGACAAATAGACCACTATTCACTGAATATAAAGATACTAAAGATAAAGAGTAACGAGGGTACCTACCTATGACTAAGTCTGAACTGATAGAAAGACTCTGCGCGGAGCAAACTCATTTGTCCGCAAAGGAAATTGAAGATGCGGTAAAAGATATTCTAGAACATATGGCCAATACGTTAGAGAGCGGTGACCGTATTGAAATCCGCGGTTTTGGTAGCTTTTCTCTTCACTACCGTGAACCTCGTGTAGGTCGCAACCCTAAAACTGGTGATAAAGTGGAACTTGATGGTAAATACGTACCACACTTCAAACCAGGTAAAGAGTTACGTGAGCGCGTGAACGACAGTCTATAAATACTCGTTAATCGATAAAACGGCATACTTATTAGTGTGCCGTTTTGTTTTGTGGTCGAGTGCGCATAGTCGTTTAATTATCACCAAAGGTGCATACAGAATAGTCTATATACTCTAATTTTAGCCACGATTAACAAGATTATTGTTAGAGGGCATGGTGTGTGAATCCAATTTCCTGCATAATCGTAGCTATCCAATAACTGTGGTAAAAACGCATGAAGATTATAAAAATAGTTTTACTGATAGTACTTTTTTTAGTGACCTTAGCTCTTGGCTCACAGAACCAAGAAGTGGTGACTTTTAATTATTTGCTGGCCCAAGGTGATTTCCATCTATCGACCTTGCTGGGTAGTGTGTTTGTCGTAGGTTTTGTTATCTCTTGGGTTATTTTTGGCAGCTTACACCTCAAGTCTCAATTGACGGTACGCAAGTTAAAGAAACAGTTAGCGAAACAAAAACCATCAGAATCTAAAGAAGTGGTTAGCTCAAATAGCTAATCAAACACAAAGGGTTAGGGTCTATTTACTAAATGCTTGAGCTATTATTCCTGCTTCTTCCGATAGCTGCAGCCTATGGTTGGTACATGGGTCAGCGCAGCGTGAAGCATGATCGACAGGAGCAATCGCATCAAATATCTCGTCAATATATGACGGGCCTTAACCTATTGCTATCTGATCAATCGGATAAAGCGGTTGATCACTTTATCGAACTGCTACAAGTCGATAATGAGACTATTGATACTCACCTAGCTTTGGGTAACTTATTTCGTTCACGCGGCGAAGTAGACCGAGCCATTCGAATTCACCAAAACCTTATCTCCCGTTCTGGGTTGACCATCGATCAGAAAAACCTCGCTCTGCAACAGCTTGCTAAAGACTATATGGTGTCAGGTTTTCTTGACCGTGCAGAAAAGATCTTCGTTCAATTGGTTGATGAACCTGAACATCGTGAAGCTGCTCTAACGCAACTGCTGGCAATCTATCAGCAAACCAGTGAGTGGTATAAAGCGATTGAGTACGCCACAGCATTACAAAAGATGGGCAAGAAGCGAGTGAAGAACAGCATCGCTCATTTTTGGTGTGAGTTGGCTATGATCGAAAAAGCCGATGGTAATACTAATAAGGCGATCCAAAACTTTAAAAAGGCCCTTGCCGTTGACCCTAGGTGTGCTCGTGCCAGCATTTCATTAGGTAAACTTTATCTGGAAGATGAAGATTACGCTAAAACCGTGTCTTACCTTGAGTCAGTGCTAGAACAAGATAAAGACTTTATCAGTGAAGTTCTCCCTACCTTGGCTGAGTGTTATCACCACTTAGGGCAAGAACAGGGTTTGGTTGAATTTCTGAGAGCCAGTATTGAAAAAGGTGCCGGTGTTTCTGCTGAGTTGATGTTAGCGCAGCTAGTTGCAAATCACGAAGGAACGGAGGCCGCACAGGCGTTGCTTACTCGGCAGCTGGTTCGTAGCCCAACCATGAAAGGTTTCTACCGCCTGATGGACTATCATCTTGCGAATGCGGAAGAGGGCCGAGCGAAGGAGAGCTTAACGACTTTGCAATCACTGGTGGGTGAGCAACTAAAAACTAAGCCGCACTATCGATGCCGTAAATGTGGCTTTTCAACGCATTCGTTATATTGGCATTGTCCTTCATGTAAAGGATGGGGTACGATCAAGCCTATACGAGGACTGGATGGCGAGTAGCCTCCGACACAGAATTTTTCATGCAGCACTTATGTGCTGCTTTTTTTGAGTAAAACTCAACTTTCAACGAGGAGCGAAAATGATTGACCAAAAAGTGATTGTTGCACTGGACTATGATAACCAAGCCGATGCATTAGCTTTTGTCGATAGAATTGACCCAAGCTCTTGCCGACTAAAAGTGGGCAAAGAGATGTTCACACTATTTGGTCCTGAGTTCGTTCGAGAGCTTCATAAACGAGGCTTCTCTGTATTTCTAGATCTTAAGTTTCATGACATTCCTAATACTTGCTCGAAAGCAGTACGAGCTGCAGCAGAGTTGGGCGTTTGGATGGTGAACGTCCATGCTGGCGGTGGTGAGCGTATGATGGCGGCATCTCGTGAGATTCTAGAACCTTATGGTAAAGACCGACCGCTGCTTATTGGTGTGACTGTACTGACGAGTATGGAGCAGTCAGATCTCGCGGGTATCGGTATTAATGTTGAGCCTCAGGAGCACGTTCTTCGTTTGGCTAACTTAACCAAAGATGCTGGTTTGGATGGGGTGGTTTGTTCTGCTCAAGAGTCTAGCATGCTAAAAGCACAACTTGGCAAAGAGTTTAAACTAGTTACTCCAGGTATTCGTCCAGCAGGTACTGCAGTTGGTGACCAAAAACGTATCATGACACCAGATATGGCGATTCAGGCGGGCTCTGATTATCTTGTGATTGGTCGCCCAATTACTCAAGCAGAAAACCCAGCTCAGGTTCTAGCAGACATCAATGCGTCTTTGCGTTAAACCAAATTGCTAAGCCATTAAAAAGAAAAGAGCCAATGTCGATAAGATGTTGGCTCTTTTTTATGTTGCTTACTAAATAGACTTAAGCTGGTATTCCACTATGGAATTTAAAGTCATTATCCGGAGATGAAATTAGCTCCGCCTCGATCTTACCAAAGTAAGCCACTCGTTCACTGATATCCTCACCGGCTACCTGCTCTGCCAACGTTAAGTAGTCTTGGTAGTGGCGTGCTTCCGAACGCAATAGTGATATGTAGAATTTTGCGATATCGTCGTCCATGTGAGGTGCCAACTTAGCAAAACGTTCGCACGATCGAGCTTCGATATAGGCACCAATAATGAGCTTGTCTACTAAGGTATTAGGCTCATAAGTTGCCATTTTCGATAGTAATCCTTTCGCATATCGGCTTGCGGGTATTGGTTCATAAGCAATACCACGCTGTTCCATGATTTCTAATACCTGATAAAAGTGATGCAGCTCTTCCTTAATCAGTAGCACCATTTTATCAATTAAGTCTTGGCTATAAGGTGAGTCGGACTTGGCGATAATGGACTTAGAAATATTGCTCTTACCACGCAGTGTTTCCATATTACCAATACGGCGATATGCAAACTCTTCATAAGGCTTAAACCAATCAAACAACACAGCGGCGCTTTGTTTATCTACCGCGTATTTGCGAATCAGGAACATTGCTGACTGACCAGCTTTCAACTCACACAGTAAGTGGTCGATAAGTATGGTAGGTAGGTTGTCGGGCTTTTTTGCTTCTTCAACCCACTCGTTAGGCGTTGAACATTGTAGAAACTGATTAATCGGAGAAAGAATCGCGTCTATTTGAGATGAAGTAATCATAATATTTTTCGTTGAGCTAATTGAAAAAGGCCGCCAAAGCGACCTTTTTTGAACCGGTAAAGATTACCATTTTTTCTTTTCACCAAACAGTGCGTTGATGTCGTCATCACGTTCCCTGTTGGTTTGTTGTTGTTTTTCTTCGGCTTTAGCTTGTCGGCTATTTTGAAGTTGCTCTAGCATTTCAGACAGCTTCTCTTTGGCTTGCATCGAGTAGTTGTCATTTTTTGTGCTTAGCGCATCAATGCCTTTTTTAAGCAGTTGAGCGGCGGTACCTGGTTGACCTTTTGCGATAGATTCGTGAGCGCGTTTAACCACATTTTCGATATTGATTCGAATCTGAATGGTTTCGAGTCGAGCATTCTCAACCATATACGACTGGGTATCCATCCGGCCTTTATTGTGTTCAGTGCGAACAGTGTCTCGTAAGCGCTTAACCAGTTTAAGCATGATAATGGCTTGCTTATCGCTCGTTGGCACTTTAAACGATGTAGCGTCGTTACCTTCATAACTGTCTTGAATCTGCTGAACTTGACCTTTGGCAGACTCAACTCTTTGGGCAAGGTGTTTATTCTTAGGATCGAGCTCATACATGTTCATTAGAGCATCGAGAATGCGATTATGAAGGCAAAGCATCAATTCTTTGCTGTAAGGGAGGTAACTAGCACCGCTTATCAGTTCTTCAGTAGCATCAATTAAGGCTACGTAGCGAGCGGATTCTTGACGTCGTGTCGCTTCCGCCTTTAATTTGTACTGCAGCATGATGTTGTACCCAAGGATCAGGACAAGCAACAGTGCAACCAGTGCGATGATTAAACCAATATTCATAACGTTTTGTATCTACAATGAGTTTCCCTACAATTCGATAAACAGGATACACCAAAGACAAAAGCATCAACACTGCTAAGTTGTCGATTCGGTCATAAAGCAAGGAATTCGATAGCTTTTCATCCAGCAAAAATGCAAATGAGCATTTTGTAGTCAAAAAAACTGTTAATCTTTCTAGTAATTCGTTATAACTAATAATTATATGCTTGTTTTGAGTTGTGATGGGCTCAATGCAATATCAACAGGGATGATGAGAAGCCGATGAAGTTACAGCAGTTAAAATACATTGTCGAAGTAGTGAACCATAACCTGAATGTGTCTGCCACGGCAGAGAGTCTTTATACCTCTCAACCGGGTATTAGTAAGCAGGTTCGCTTACTAGAAGACGAGTTGGGTATTCAGATTTTTGAGCGCAGCGGCAAACATCTTACGCAAGTGACTACGGCTGGTGAAGACATCATTCGTATCTCTCAAGAAATCCTTTCTCGAGTTGAGAGTATTAAAGCGGTTGCCGGTGAGCATACTCACCCTGAAATGGGAACGCTTAATATCTCGACTACCCATACGCAAGCTCGTTATGCGCTTCCTGAAGTCATTAAAGGATTTACGGCTCGTTATCCTAAAGTGTCTCTGCACATGCACCAAGGTACACCGTCACAAATGTCAGAGGCGATTGCCAAAGGCACCGCTAACTTTGCTATCGCGACAGAAGCATTGCATCTTTATCAGGACGCCATCATGTTGCCTTGCTACCACTGGAATCGCTCTATCGTGGTACCAAAAGACCATCCTTTGGCACTGAAACAACAGATCACCATTGAAGATTTAGCTGCGTATTCATTGGTAACATATGTATTTGGCTTTACGGGTCGTTCAGAGCTTGATACTGCTTTTAACAAGGTTGGATTGACGCCTAAAGTAGTCTTTACTGCAACTGATGCTGATGTCATTAAAACGTATGTAAGAATGGGGATTGGTGTAGGTGTTATTGCTAGTATGGCCATGGATGAATCGCAAGACACCGATCTTGTCGCCATTGATGCAAGCCATATATTTGGTGCTAGTACTACCAGTATTGGCTTTAGAAAAGGCACGTTCCTGCGTTCGTATATGTATGATTTCATGGAGCGTTTTGCTCCTCATTTGACTCGCCCAGTTGTTGAACAAGCCATCTCTCTCAAGTCCAATGTGGAGATTGAAGAGATGTTTAAAGATATCGACTTACCCGTTCGATAGCATAAACTCCTTTCGTTGTTGAAGACTTCCTCCTACAATCGGTGCGATTAACGCATTGCACCGGGAATAGGGGGACGCAAATGCATCAGTCGTTTGCAGACATCACTTCATTTCTTCTTCGTCATCAAAACTATTGGCGCTATGATCCTTTTCATCAAGTGATCTCTGAACAAGTATTATGGCGAGAGTCAGCGCCTCAATTGTTTGAATGGCTCCAAACACTGTCCCCGCAAGAGATACTGAAACTCAAATCATCGACTGAGTGCGTCATTGAAGCGTTAGAGCCGTATATTTCCGATGTTCGAACTGCTCATATCGCAATTGAACTTCGCTCAATGCATTCGGCGGAGGAGCTTGTGTTGCCAAGAGGTCTCGATGCCGGGATTCCTGGCCGTAAACTAGAACAAATAAAGCAGATGATAACGGCGTGTTTGAATGACCATGCTGGCAATGAATGGCTAGAGTGGTGCTCAGGGAAAGGATTTTTAGGGCGGTTATTGGCTTCGGAGTCGAAGCAGTCCGTTACAAGCTTTGAGTTTCAATCAGCACTTTGCAAAGCTGGGCAGGAAGAAGCCGATAAACGCGCGTTACCCATGCGGTTTGTTCAAGGCGATGCTTTTTCTCCGCAATCTAAATTGGTCTTTAAGCCAACTCAACATGCTGTTGCGCTTCATGCATGTGGCGATCTACACGTTACTCTTATTAAACATGCCGTAGAGCATCATTTATCCGCACTGACGATATCACCGTGTTGTTATCACCTTATCCAAGGAGATAATTACTCGCCATTGTCCAAAGAGGGGAAGGCCGCAAAACTATCACTAAGTAAACATGAGTTGCGAATCCCACTTCAAGAAACTGTGACAGGAGGAGAGCGTGTTCGTCGTCATCGTGAACAAGAGATGGTGTTTCGTTTAGGCTTTGATGCTTTATGCCAGAGTCATAAGTTAAGTGAAGGCTACTTACCTATACCGAGCATAAAAAAATCGCAGCTATCGAGTGGTTTTAAAGCATTGTGCGAATGGGCGGCTCGTAATAAGCAACTCGACCTACCTGATGTTGATTTTGGCCATTTTGAACAAATGGGTCACCGACGATATTGGCAAATGGAAGCATTAAGCGTAGTACAAGGCGTTTTCAGGCGACCATTGGAAGTGTGGCTAGCTTTGGACAAAGCCATATATTTACAAGAGCAGGGGTATAATGTGGGGCTCAGTACATTTTGTGAGTCCAGTGTGACGCCAAGAAATATTCTGATTCACGCGAAGAGAGCGCATTAAAAAACGGGCATGACGCCCGTTTTTAACTTTTAGAGGTTTAGAACATAACGTTCAAAGTAGATTTGCGATTAGTTAAACATCGCAATAGCAGTTGTTGGTTCTACGTATTCTAGATCGAAGCTCTCTGCTACTTCTTTACAAGTCACTTTACCGTGAATAACGTTCAAGCCGTCTAGGAAGCCTTTGTCTTCAGTCAGCGCTTGTTTATAGCCTTTGTTCGCCAATTTGATGATGTAAGGCAGAGTTGCGTTATTCAGTGCGAAGGTTGATGTGCGTGCAACTGCGCCAGGCATGTTTGCGACACAGTAGTGAACCACATCATCAACAATGTAAGTTGGGTCCGCATGAGTGGTTGCGTGCGATGTTTCGAAACAACCACCTTGGTCGATAGCAACGTCAACGACTGCCGCACCAGGCTTCATCTTAGCGATATGTTCTTTGGTGACTAGCTTAGGTGCAGCAGCACCAGGTACTAAAACAGCGCCAATGACAAGATCAGCTTCTAGAACATGCTTCTCTAAAGCATCTTCAGTAGAATAAACGACTTTTGCGCGACCCTGGAATTCTTCGTCCAAAACGCGTAATGTATCAATATTGCGGTCGAGGATTGTGACGTCTGCACGCATACCAACAGCCATGCGAGCAGCGTTAGAACCCACTACGCCACCGCCAACGACGACGACCTTCGCTGGTTCTACACCAGGTACGCCACCTAGGAGTAGACCACGTCCACCATTGGACTTTTCGAGTGTTTGTGCACCAGCCTGTATAGACATTCGCCCAGCGACTTCAGACATTGGTGCTAATAGTGGCAAGCGACCCATATTATCTGTTACAGTCTCATAAGCAATGCAGACAGCTTTGCTCTTGATTAGCTCTTCAGTTTGTGGAAAATCTGGTGCTAGGTGAAGATAAGTGAATAATATTTGTCCTTCGCGTAACATAGCACGCTCGACAGCTTGAGGTTCTTTGACCTTTACAATCATCTCTGCTTTCGCGAAAACGTCAGCAGCGGTAGGAAGAATGGATGCGCCTACAGCGATGTAATCATCGTCTGAAAAACCGATACCAACGCCAGCGTTAGTTTCAACGTAAACATCGTGGCCGTTTGAGATTAGTTCTCGAACGCTTGCTGGAACCATACCAACACGGTATTCGTGGTTTTTAATTTCCTTAGGTACGCCAATTATCATCCTGACTCCTCATTATATTGTGGTTGTATTAACTGTTTGTAGGGTGTTATTGTCGAATTACGTACTAGTATAGAAGCTAATAAACAAAATTTGATACTGAATATTACAGAGTTGTAGTATATTTTTTTGCAAGGAAGTAACAAGGTGGAATAAAAAATGGCAGACAACTATAAGAAGCCGTCCAAGGAACTAGACCGAATTGACCGCAACATTCTAAATGAGTTGCAGAAAGATGGTCGAATCTCAAACGTCGAACTCTCTAAACGAGTGGGGCTTTCTCCTACTCCATGTTTAGAGCGCGTACGTCGACTTGAGAGACAGGGATATATTACGGGCTATACTGCTCTTCTTAACCCTCAATATTTAGATGCGTCACTACTTGTTTTCGTTGAGATTACATTGAACCGTGGTGCACCGGATGTGTTCGAGCAGTTCAATACTGCGGTACAAAAGCTGGATGACATTCAAGAGTGTCACCTAGTTTCTGGTGATTTCGACTATCTTTTGAAAACAAGGGTGTCGGATATGGGTGCTTATCGTAAGCTTCTTGGGGATACCTTACTTCGTCTACCGGGCGTTAATGACACTCGTACCTACGTTGTAATGGAAGAAGTGAAGCAAACCAACCAACTTGTGATTAAAACCCGCTAAACTGTAGTTACAGTAAGTCTTACAGGAAGCTGACTAAAGTAATGAAAATCCATGCTTTATTCTCTACCTAAATTGGGTTTTAATCCTTGATGTGGTTAAATCAATGAATACACCGAGCGGCTTTTGCCGCTCGGGCTGTTTTCAATAATTAGATGTTGGTTATGTTCAAACAGGACAAAAAAAGAGTCGAAACGATTATCAAGACGAGCGAAGAGCAAGACGCGCTTCGCCTAAACGGATTTCAACGGCTGAGAGAGTGTTGCTTTATCTTGGCTGTGCTTACGTCCATTCTACTCGCTGTAGCGCTATTCACCTTTAACCCTGCCGATCCTTCATGGTCACAGACCTCATGGGGAGGAGACATTCAAAATGCAGGGGGGATTGTCGGAGCGTGGTTGGCGGATACCTTATTTTTTGTCTTTGGTTCTTTGGCATACCCAATACCATTCATTGTGGCTTTTAGTGCCTGGGTCTTTTTCCGCAATCGCGATGAAGACGATGAAATTGACTTGATGATCTGGGGAACGCGTATCCTCGGTCTGGTGATACTCATCTTAACCAGTTGCGGTCTTGCAGATATCAACTTCGATGATATCTGGTATTTTTCATCGGGCGGCGTAATTGGTGACGTTCTGACGAGCCTCTCTCTACCTACGCTTAACGTACTTGGCACAACCATTGTTCTATTATTTCTATGGGGTGCTGGGTTTACGCTGCTAACCGGTGTCTCATGGCTGAGTATTGTCGAATGGATTGGCGATTCTGTGCTGTCTATGTCTTCCAACGTCGTTAATAAAGCACGTGGTACCAAAGAAGAAGTGTATGAGCCTGTTTTATCGCAGCCTGAGCGAGAAGAGCCGGCTGAGGATATGCCACATTTCTCCGCAGAAGCGAATGAGTCTGAAACCGATAATGTAGATACGGCGCCGGTTGCGAAGAAACAATACAACATCCATGTACCAGAACCAGTTAACACTGTCGCGGCTCAACCCGCATCAAACAAAGAAGAAGAGTTCGACCCACTGTTCTCTTCGGATTGGCAACAGCTAGACACGGATACACAGCGTGTTGAGCCGACGATGACAATCCCTGAGTCTGAAGTTGAAACAGAGCCAGAATATCATCATGCAGCACCGACTATTGAGCCGGTCACGCCTGTATTTGACGCCCCAGTACAAGAGCAGCCATCGGTTCATTCTGAGACCAGCAACGAACCTCAGGTTGAACGAACTCGTCAATTGGGCGCTACCATCGAAGAACTCGAGATGGCGGCGCGCTCTAGTGATGACTTTGCTGCACAAGATAATGATGAGCCGGAATTGGATGCCTCTATACCACTAACCTCTACGGCCATTGGAGCAGCAGCGTTATCGTCTACCTCCGCTCAGGCTGAAACTGCGACTGAGAGTGTCAATATCGATACCATGCCATGGGAAGTGAGTGAGCCGACAACGCAAGCTATATCGGTGGACACAAATCTTGTTGATGAGGCGACTAACATTACTCCATCAGAGCCGGTGCCTAAAGCAAGTAGCGAGTTGGGGAATTTTGAGGAACTTGAAGTTGAACTGTCTCGCACCCATGTAGAGCCTACATTCGATATTGATGCGCTCGAGCAAGAGGAAACGTCGCACGCTTCAGTGCCTCAAGAAAGTAATGAGCCTGAACCTGAAGTCGTTGACCCAGATTCCGCTGCGTTCCAGAACTTAGTCGCAGATGCTCAAAAAGCACAAGTGGCTAAGATGAATCCGTTCTTAGTACAGCAAGAGCAGAATCTTCCTAAGCCAGTAGAGCCAATGCCGACCTTGGAACTTCTTTACCATCCAGAGAAGCGTGAGAATTTCATCGACCGCGAGGCATTAGAAAACATCGCTCGTTTGGTTGAATCGAAATTGGCTGACTACAAAATAAAAGCTGAAGTGGTGGATATCTTCCCTGGTCCAGTGATCACCCGTTTTGAGCTTGATCTTGCTCCGGGCGTTAAAGTGAGTCGTATTTCAGGTCTGTCGATGGACTTAGCGCGTTCACTGTCAGCAATGGCAGTTCGTGTGGTTGAGGTTATCCCTGGTAAACCATATGTTGGACTAGAGCTGCCGAACATGTCTCGTCAAACTGTCTTCTTCTCTGACGTAGTGGGCAGTCAAGCGTTCATTGAAGCGAAATCTCCTACCACAGTCGTGCTTGGTCAAGATATCGCAGGTGATGCCGTCGTTGCAGACTTATCGAAGATGCCTCACGTGCTGGTGGCAGGTACAACCGGTTCGGGTAAGTCGGTTGGTGTGAATGTTATGATTCTGAGTATGCTATATAAAGCGACACCAGAAGACGTTCGTTTTATTATGATCGATCCGAAAATGCTTGAGCTATCGGTCTATGAGGGTATCCCTCATCTGTTATCTGAAGTTGTAACGGATATGAAAGACGCCTCCAATGCACTACGTTGGTGTGTAGGAGAAATGGAGCGTCGCTACAAGTTAATGTCGGCATTAGGTGTGCGTAACATTAAAGGCTTTAATGACAAACTTAAGATGGCTGCTGAAGCTGGACATCCAATTCATGATCCACTGTGGCAAGCTGGGGACAGTATGGACCCTGAGCCGCCATTACTCGAGAAACTGCCTTACATCGTCGTTATCGTCGATGAATTTGCTGACTTGATGATGGTAGTTGGCAAGAAGGTTGAAGAATTGATTGCTCGTTTGGCGCAAAAAGCACGTGCGGCAGGTGTACACCTTATTCTTGCGACGCAGCGACCTTCTGTTGATGTTATCACTGGTCTTATTAAGGCGAACATCCCAACACGTGTGGCCTTTACTGTATCGACAAAAACAGACTCACGAACCATTCTCGATCAAGGCGGCGCGGAATCGCTATTAGGTATGGGTGACATGTTGTATTTGCCGCCTGGTTCAAGTCATACCACGCGTGTTCACGGCGCATTTGCATCAGATGATGATGTGCATGCGGTGGTGAATAACTGGAAAGCTCGTGGTAAACCTAACTACATTGAAGAGATTACCAGCGGTGAACAATCACCAGAAACTCTACTTCCAGGTGAAAAAATGGAAGGTGATGAAGAGATGGATCCGTTGTTCGACCAAGTAGTCGAGCACGTTGTTCAGTCTCGTCGAGGCTCGGTATCAGGTGTACAAAGACGATTTAAGATTGGCTACAACCGTGCCGCTCGCATCGTAGAGCAACTTGAGGCGCAAGGCATTGTTAGTGCGCCAGGCCATAATGGTAATCGCGAGGTACTCGCACCGCCGCCACCTAAAGATTAATGATGATTGATAAGCTCTGAGGAGACTACATGAAGAAATGGTTAACGCTCGCCGCTTTGAGCTTTTCCACGCTAGGTTTTTCTGCACTAGCAACTGCGACGCCTCAGCAGGAGCTAAGCGACAGACTACAGCTAAACGACGGATTTAGTGCTACCTTCACTCAAAAAGTCACTAGCCCTGAAGGTGAGGTCGTGATGGAAGGCGAGGGCAACGTTGAAATATCACGTCCTAGCATGTTCCGCTGGGTGACAACCATGCCTGACGAAAATGTCTTGGTATCAGATGGCAACAACTTGTGGTACTACAGCCCATTCATTGAGCAAGTCAGTATTTACAATCAGGAGCAAGCGACCGAGCAAACCCCGTTTGTATTATTGACTCGTAATCGCGCCAGTGACTGGGACAATTACAACGTCAATCAAAAGGGCGATGTATTTACTCTGATTCCTACTGCTGTTGATTCAACACAGGGGCAGTTCCAGATTAATATTGATAGCAAAGGTATTGTGCATGGCTTTAATGTTATTGAGCAAGATGGTCAGAAAGGGACCTTTGCGTTTGACAACATTAAGGTAGGCAAACCTTCTGCCGATCGATTTACCTTTGTGATTCCTAATGGCGTCGAAGTGGACGACCAAAGGAACTAGGAGATTGCGTGAGTAATTTCAGTTTTGACTTTTCAGGGGACGAAGATTTTCGTCCCCTTGCTGCTAGAATGCGCCCAGAAAATGTTGAGCAATATATTGGTCAGCAGCACATTCTGGGTGTGGGAAAACCGCTTCGACGTGCCCTTGAAGCGGGTCAATTGCACTCAATGATTCTCTGGGGCCCACCAGGTACAGGTAAAACGACGCTTGCTGAAGTGGCTGCAAATTATGCGGATGCAGAGGTAGAAAGAGTCTCGGCAGTGACGTCAGGTGTTAAAGATATCCGTGCGGCTATCGAAAGAGCTCGCGAGAACAAGCTGGCTGGTAAACGAACGATTCTGTTTGTGGACGAGGTCCATCGTTTTAACAAAAGCCAGCAAGATGCGTTTCTACCTCATATTGAAGATGGCACAGTAACCTTTATTGGTGCGACCACCGAAAATCCCTCATTTGAGCTTAATAATGCACTATTGTCTCGAGCTCGAGTCTACAAACTGACGTCTTTGGACAAAGCCGATATTTTATTGGTACTGGAGCAAGCAAGAGATGATGCAAAGCGAGGCTTGGGAACTATCGCGGCAAATTTCCATGACAACGTTCTGGAGCGTTTAGCGGAGCTGGTTAATGGCGATGCGCGTATGTCGCTGAACTACCTAGAGCTGCTCTACGATATGGCCGAAGATAATGCACAGGGTGAGAAGGACATTACGTTAGCTCTATTAGCGGAAGTCGCAGGCGAGAAAGTCAATCGCTTCGATAATAAAGGCGATATCTGGTACGACTTGATTTCTGCGGTACATAAGTCCATTAGGGGGTCAAATCCAGATGCAGCGCTATATTGGTCTGCGCGCATGATAGCGGCGGGTTGTGACCCTCTCTATATCGCACGCCGACTATTAGCCATTGCGTCAGAGGATGTAGGCAACGCTGATCCTAGAGCGATGCAAGTTGCACTTTCTGCATGGGATTGTTTCACTCGTGTCGGACCCGCAGAGGGTGAGAGGGCCATCGCTCAAGCGATTGTCTATTTGGCATGCGCTCCAAAAAGTAACGCCGTGTATACCGCGTGGAAACAGGCTTTAACTGACGCCCATAACCTACCAGAATATGAAGTCCCGCATCATCTTAGAAATGCACCGACTTCACTGATGAAAGATATGGGGTATGGAGCAGAGTATCGGTACGCTCACGACGAGCCGGGTGCGTATGCGGCTGGTGAACGATATCTTCCGCCCGAAATGGAAGGAACTCGCTATTATCAGCCAACAAATCGTGGTCTCGAAACCAAAATTGGCGAAAAGTTAGATTATCTGGCGGATTTAGACGCAAAAAGCCCACAAAAGCGCTATGAAAAGTAGTGGCTTTTAGTTATCTTTATCCGGTTAACAAATCAATATCTACAACTGGTTGGAAAGTAATCAGTTGTAGAGGTATTCACAACTAAAAAGCATAGGATTGGCAATGCTGGATTCTAAATTACTTCGTACAGAGCTGGATGAAACAGCTGAAAAATTAGCACGTCGCGGCTTCAAGCTAGACGTAGAGACTATCCGTAAACTTGAAGAACAACGTAAGTCCATTCAAGTAGAAGTTGAGAATTTACAATCCACGCGTAACTCCATTTCCAAGCAGATCGGCCAGAAAATGGCTGCAGGCGACAAAGAAGGCGCTGAAGAGATCAAAAAGCAGATCGGTACACTAGGTAGCGATCTTGAAGCGAAGAAAGAAGAGCTCACTGCGGTAATGGCTCAACTTGAAGACATCACACTGTCTGTTCCTAACTTGCCAGCGGACGACGTTCCTCAAGGTAAAGATGAAAACGACAACGTAGAAATCTCACGTTGGGGTGAGCCTAAGTCTTACGACTTTGAAGTTAAGGATCACGTTGATCTTGGTGAGATGGGTGATGGTCTAGACTTTGCTAGCGCAACGAAGATTACTGGTGCACGCTTTATCGTTATGAAAGGCCAATTCGCTCGCCTTCACCGTGCAATCGCTCAGTTTATGCTGGATCTTCACACGGAAGAACACGGCTATACAGAAATGTATGTTCCTTATCTAGTGAATGCGGACAGCCTGTTTGGTACTGGTCAGTTACCTAAGTTTGGTAAAGATCTTTTCCACACTGAGCCACTAACTGAAAAAGCGAGCGATGAAGAGCCACGTAAACTGTCTCTTATCCCGACAGCAGAAGTGCCAGTGACGAACTTAGTTCGTGACACTATTTCTGAAGAGGCGGACTTGCCACTTAAGATGACGGCGCACACGCCTTGTTTCCGCTCTGAAGCGGGTTCTTATGGTCGTGACACTCGTGGTCTTATTCGTATGCACCAGTTCGATAAAGTTGAATTGGTACAAATCACGAAGCCAGAAGATTCAATGGACGCGCTTGAAGAGCTAACTGGTCATGCTGAGAAAGTACTTCAGTTGCTAGAACTTCCATACCGTAAAGTGGTGCTTTGTACTGGTGATATGGGCTTTGGTGCTCGCAAAACTTATGATCTTGAAGTTTGGGTTCCTGCGCAGGAAACATACCGTGAGATCTCTTCTTGTTCAAATATGTGGGACTTCCAAGCTCGTCGCATGCAAGCTCGCTTCCGCCGTAAAGGTGAGAAGAAGCCTGAGCTGGTGCACACTCTAAACGGTTCTGGCCTAGCGGTTGGCCGTACTATGGTTGCTATCCTAGAGAACAACCAAGAAGCAGATGGTCGTATCGCGATTCCAGCTGTACTTCAAAAGTACATGAGTGGCGCAACACATATCGGTTAACGCATAACCTACTAATTATTAAGCCCAGCATTGCTGGGCTTTTTCATATCTAGAAGTCAACTTTCCGCTTGTTTAGGTATGCGACGTCTGATTTAACTATTACAACAATGTAATAGTCTTTCCTAATTTCGACCGATTATTAACTCAAGCCCAATAGTTATAATGTCCGCCTTACCACGGTAAGTATTCATTTCTCGACCTAACTGAGGAGGGCATATGGCCGTAGGGTGGGCAAATGACGATAGTGTCAGCCAACAAATTCAAAATACCATTGACGATGAGATTTCACGGGTAAGAAGCGCGGCGAGTCGCGGAGAAAGTGCGCTTTATTGTGATGAGTGTGGGGAGTTGATTCCTGAAGCGAGGCGCATAGCGATAAAGGGTGTGAGATTTTGTATTCAATGTCAGCAATCGCTAGAGCACTTAACTCAACGTCAGGCGTTGTTTAATCGTCGGGCGAGTAAAGATAGCCAACTACGTTAATTATCATCGATATACAAAGCGGTTTGAAACCAAGCGTCAAACCGCTTTTCAGTACACGTTATCCTGCGCTTGATTCAACGAAGCAAGCTTCATTTTCCAACGCTAAATCAATAGCTTTAACTAAGGCGTCAATATGTTCCGGCTGGCTTATGTAAGGTGGCATCATATAGATCAACTTGCCGAAAGGTCGAATCCAAACCCCTTGTTCGACGAAATGCTTCTGAATCACTTCCATATTTACGGGGTGTTTGGTTTCAACCACACCAATTGCGCCAAGCCAACGCACGTTCTCAACTTGTTGGTGGCGAGTTAAGGCAGGGAGCAGCTGAGCAAACATTGCTTCGATACTGCTGACTTGTTGCTGCCAGTGGTTGTCGGCAATGAGTTCTAAGCTGGCTGAAGCAACAGCGCAAGCCAAAGGGTTCCCCATAAAAGTAGGCCCGTGCATAAAACAGCCAGCTTCCCCACCACATACAGTATCAGCCACATGCTTCGACGTGAGTGTAGCGGACAAAGTCATATAGCCGCCAGTTAGTGCTTTGCCAACACACATAATGTCTGGCTGGACATTGGCGTGCTCGCAAGCAAACAGTTTTCCTGTTCTTCCAAAGCCCGTAGCGATTTCATCCAAAATCAGCAAAATACCGTATTGGTCGCAAAGCTCACGCACTCGGGAAAGAAATTTGGGGTGGTAAATTCGCATCCCACCAGCGCCTTGAACAATAGGTTCAAGGATTACTGCGGCGATCTCGCGGTGGTGTAGGTCAATCTTTGCTTTAAAGTCGGCAATATCGGCCTCATCCCACTCTTCGTCAAAACCGATCGTTGGCGATTTCGCAAAAATATGCTCCGGAAGAAACCCTTTATACAAACTGTGCATCGAGTTGTTGGGATCGGTTACCGACATAGCCGCAAAGGTGTCACCGTGATAACCGTGACTTAACGTCAGGAACTTAGGTCGGTTCTCTCCCTTTGCATGCCAATATTGCAGAGCCATCTTTAGACTTACTTCAACAGAGACCGAGCCAGAGTCAGCTAAGAAAATGTGTTCCAGATTATCAGGTGCCAGTGCTAACAGCCGTTTGCTGACGTCGATTGCCGGTTGGTGAGTAATGCCACCAAACATGACGTGAGCCATCTTTTCACTTTGTTGAATCAACGCTTGATTGAGCTTTGGGTGGTTATACCCATGTATCGCAGACCACCAAGAAGACATGCCGTCTACGAGTTCAAGGCCATTTTCTAGTTTAAGAAGTACGTCATTAGCAGAGATGACGGGATAACAAGTTAAAGGGTTAAGGGTAGAAGTGTAAGGGTGCCAGATATGCTGTTTATCAAACTCTAAATCCATGAAATAAGCTCTGATTAAAAATTAACCAAGTGTAAACTTGTTGGGGTGGTCGGTGTTGACAGTGTACCGCTTGTCAGTACACTAGCCAAGACTAATTATAAGTGAGCAAAGGATAAACCAGTGGAAGTACGACACGATTGGACCCATGCCGAAGTGCAAGCGTTGATGAACAAACCCTTTATGGATCTGCTGTTTGAGGCGCAGTTGGTGCACAGGCAGTTTCAACAAACAAATCACGTCCAAGTTAGCACTTTGCTGTCGATTAAAACCGGTGCGTGCCCAGAGGACTGTAAATACTGTCCCCAAAGTGCACGTTATAAAACAGACGTAGAATCTGAACGCTTGATGGAAGTGGAGCGTGTACTAGATGCTGCTAAAAAAGCGAAAAATGCAGGCTCAACGCGATTCTGTATGGGGGCTGCATGGAAAAACCCCAAAGAGCGCGATATGCCTTTGCTAACAGATATGATTAAAGGCGTAAAAGATATGGGTTTAGAAACCTGTATGACCTTAGGCATGCTAACGCCAGATCAAGCAAGTCACTTAGCTGAGGCTGGACTTGACTACTATAACCACAACCTTGATACCTCACCTGAATTTTACGGCAACATCATTACCACAAGAACTTACCAAGACCGCTTAGACACTCTTAGCCATGTTCGTGATGCTGGTATGAAGATTTGCTCAGGTGGCATTATTGGCATGGGTGAGAGTGCTAATGACCGCGCCGGTCTGCTGATGGAGTTAGCCAACTTACCAGTGCAACCAGAAAGCGTGCCTATCAATATGTTGGTCAAAGTAAAAGGCACGCCGTTAGAAGAAGTGGATGATGTAGAACCGTTCGACTTCATCCGTCTAATTGCGATTGCCCGTATTATGATGCCAAAGTCAGCAGTGCGCTTGTCTGCTGGGCGAGAAAATATGAATGAGCAAATGCAGGCCCTGTGTTTCATGGCCGGAGCAAACTCAGTGTTCTATGGTTGTAAGTTGCTGACGACCCCTAATCCAGATGAAGATACCGATCTTCAATTGTTTAAGAAGTTGGGTATTAATCGCGAAGAGACATCGCAAAAGCCAGATGAAATCCAAGAAAGCGAGTTACTAGATAGAGTAGTAGAGCGTGTTGCTGCGCGTCCAACAAAAGACGATTTGTTCTATGACGCGAGCGTTTAACCAGCGCATCTCGGATGCTCTAATGGAAAGGGAGCGGAGCAACTTGCTTCGCTCTGTCCAAACATTGGAGTCAGGGAATCAATCTGTTTTTTATAAAGACGGTCAGTCATTCCTTAACTTCTCTTCCAATGACTACTTAGGTCTAGCGTCAAGTTCTGAGCTAAAAGACAGCTATCAGCAAGCCATCTCAGAGCTTGGAGTGGGTAGTGGAGCCTCTCCTTTAGTGACGGGTTATTCCACACAGCATGAGTCATTGAAATCTGCGCTTACTGAATGGTTGGGTTTTGATACTGCACTGTTTTTTTCGTCAGGTTATGCTGCCAATCAAGCGCTGCTGCTCACGCTATTAACTAAGGGGGATTTGTTACTTCAAGATAGACTCAATCATGCCTCACTGATGGAAGCGGGTATGCTTTGTGGCGCAGATATGAAGCGCTTTCGTCATAACGATCTTGCCCATTTGGAGTCATTGGCTAGAGCTGAGCGTTCAACACTCGCGGTCACCGAGAGTGTGTTTAGTATGGATGGCGATCTATCCGACATCGAAGCGTTTGTCGGAGTTTGCCAGACACGCGGTATGTTGTCGATGGTCGATGATGCTCATGGCATTGGGGTCATTGGCGACAATGGATTGGGAGCCTGTGGGGTCAGTGAACTCAAGCCAGAGATATTAGTCGTGACGTTTGGCAAAGCGTTTGGTCTTAATGGCGCGGCAATACTTTGCTCAGAAGAAATGGGCCAATATCTAACCCAATTTGCTCGTCACTACATTTATTCAACGGCATTTTCAGCAGCTCATGCCCGTGCTCTGTTAAAGGCTCTGTCAATGATTCAAACGCATCATTGGCGCAGAGAAAAATGGATGGAATTGTCTGCCATGTTTGAGGAGCTATTAAGCGATTGCCCAGAATATGTCTCCACCTTTACGCCAATTAAGCCTTGGGTTGTCGGCGACTCAGCTCGCGCTTTAGCGCTTTGTTCTTCTTTAAAAGAAAAAGGTGTGTGGACCACGGCTATTCGTCCTCCAACGGTACCCAGAGAAAGTGCAAGGCTTCGTATTACTCTCTCTGCATCGCATCAGCATCAAGATGTGATCATGCTTGCCAACCAATTGACACGTTTTTCGGAGGAAGGATAAATGACCGAAGTGTTAGCTCATTTGCATGCTCCATTACCAAATAAAGATGCAATTTCCGCCGCGTTTGGACGTGCTGCAGAGCATTATGACCAGCATGCTGAACTGCAACGAAAAGTAGCGGACCGTTTGTTGGACAAACTGCCCAATGACTTATCTGGATGCCGAGTGCTCGATCTTGGTTGTGGAACGGGATACTGCGCACAGCAGTTACTGCTTAGAGGCGCTGACGTAGTTTGCGCTGATCTCTCTGCTGAGATGTTAGCAGAGGCTCAACGTCGTTGTGGTATCGAAAATGTGACTTATCAATTGGCAGACGCTGAGCAGCTACCTTTTACGTCAGCTGAATTTGACTATGTAGTCTCCAGCTTGGCATTACAGTGGTGTGCGGATTTGTCGATACCACTGCGAGAGATGAAACGCGTGACCAAAACTGGAGGCGCTGTATTCTTCTCATCTCTTGTCGATGGCTCTCTTAAAGAACTCAAGAGGTCATGGGGTAAAATTGATGCATATCAACATGTAAACGACTTTACGACGTTGAATCAGGTAAAAATTGCGTTAGCGCAATCTGGATGTCGTGACCATCAACTAGACTTGCCGGAAATGGTTATGTGGTATCGCACCGCACTTGGTTTGATGAAGGACTTGAAAGGCATAGGAGCCAATCACGTAGAAGGTCGCTCAAAAGGGTTTACTGGTAAACAGGCTCTCAAGGCACTTGAAATGGAATATCAAAAATACGCAAACCAAGATGGGTTGCTACCTGCTAGTTATCAAATTTGTTTGGGGTCAGTTGCATTATGATGAAAGCACTATTTATTGCCGGTACGGATACTGAAGTTGGGAAAACCGTTGTATCAAAAGCGATATTAAGTGCTGTAGGTGCACAAGGAAAATCAACGATAGGGTATAAGCCTGTCGCAGCAGGATGCGAAATTACAGAACACGGTCTGAGAAATTCAGATGCGTTACATCTTCAAGCGGCTGCGAATCAAGATATCGACTACGACTTAGTCAATCCTTATGCGCTTTCGTTACCTGCGTCGCCGCATATTGCTGCGATAGCCGATGATGAAGTAATTAGTTACGACAAGCTCTCTACAACCTTACACCAGCATAAAGAAAACAGTGACTTTGTGTTAGTTGAAGGCGCTGGTGGTTGGCGCGTACCAGTTTCGAAAGACGATTGTCTGTCGACTTGGGTTCAACAAGAAAAGTTGCCAGTTGTCTTGGTCGTAGGTATTAAATTGGGCTGTTTGAGCCACGCTATGCTTACTGCTGAAGCGATTAAAGCGGATGGTCTTGAATTAGTCGGATGGGTAGCTAACCGCGTAAACCCTGGTGTGGAGCATTACGCTGAAATTATAGAGATGCTAGAAAACAAAATTGATGCACCCAAGTTAGGGGAGGTGCCTTACGTTCCTGGCTGTAAGAAGCGAGACTTAGGCAAATATATCAAGTTAGATGTACTCGAAAGCATATAAATGCAAAGGGCTGTCATTATGACAGCCCTTTTTAATTGGATAACATGTAGGAAGTTACTTATCTTCCGATAGGCCCATAAGTGCAGACTGAGTTTCCATAAGATGAATGTCTAGCTCAGTAGTGTCTTGAATACCTAGTTGCTCACGAGCTTCGTCTTCGCTGATACCGAGGTGGCAGCAAAGCAAATCAATTGCCATCTGAAAGTTGTTGTTCTCTACCATGGTATTTTCCTTTTCTACATGGAGTGTTCAATCTCACTGGACTTTAACTCGCACACTTATCACTCACAATACGACCAAAGTCTAAGACCTTTTCATCAATCACAATGAAATCTTAGCTCCATATTTTATATGCGTATAATTGCAATAATCGGTAGTTGATGTGCTTTTCTGTTATTTCATGGGCTTATAGTTTATGAAGTAATCAAGATATTAACTGTTTGTTTCAATTTAAAGCTTAACCTTGATTTTTAAATCTAAGACTATATGTATATAGTGAAATCGAAAAATGCCACACGGATCTCAAACTTGGGCCGTAGAACTTTGACTAAAACTATAAGCAAAATGGCATTTTCGTCATAATCAAGCTTCTTAATTTGGAGAAATGTGAATGAAGCGAGTATTACTCTTCCTAGCAACTAACCTTGCTGTGGTTCTAGTGTTAAGTATTGTTCTTAACATTGTCTATGCAGTTACTGGCATGCAACCAGGCAGTTTGTCGGGTTTATTAGTCATGGCGGCAGTATTTGGATTTGGCGGTTCATTCATCTCTTTGATGATGTCAAAGAAAATGGCGCTACGTTCAGTTGGTGGAATGGTGATCGAAAGCCCTCGTAATGAAACAGAGCATTGGTTACTAGAAACCGTCGGTCGACAATCTCAGCAGGCGGGCATCGGTATGCCAACCGTTGCGATTTATGATTCTCCAGATATAAACGCATTTGCGACGGGTGCAAAGAGAGATGACTCGTTGGTGGCTGTATCTAGCGGCCTACTACACAATATGACACGAGACGAAGCAGAAGCGGTACTTGCCCACGAAGTTAGTCATATCGCGAATGGCGACATGGTTACCATGACGCTAATGCAAGGTGTCGTGAATACGTTCGTTATCTTCCTGTCTCGCTTTATTGCAAATATTGTTGCGTCAAACAATAACAGCGATGAAGGCGAAGGCGGCACTAACATGATGGTGTACTTCGGTGTTTCTATGGTGCTTGAACTGGTGTTTGGCTTCCTAGCGAGCTTTATTACTATGTGGTATAGCCGCCATCGTGAGTTTCATGCGGATGCGGGAGCGGCAAGTCTTGTTGGCAAACAAAAGATGATTGCAGCACTAGAAAGATTGAAAATGAGCCAAGAGTCTCATCTTGAAGGTTCCATGATGGCATTCGGCATCAACGGTAAGCGATCCATGACCGAACTTCTAATGAGCCACCCACCACTAGAAAAGCGTATTAATGCGTTAAGAAATCAGCAATACTAATTCTTAGAACTTGTTAAAAAGCTTGGAAAAATTTCCAAGCTTTTTTTTTGATCCTTTCAAACCTCCCCACCGTAACACTTATACAAAAAGTTGTACTTTCCAGATCTTGTATAACTTTCAGGCTGTACTAGCTTGTACTTTAGAGACTTTTGAAAAAACGAATTAAGGGTTGTTATGAATATAGAAATGGTTAGCGAGGTGTATCAGAAGCTAAACAAGAACAACCTGCATCTTCTTGAACAGATTTATCACAAGGATGTGGTGTTTGAGGACTCAGCTCATCGCTTAGAGGGGTGGGATCAACTGTCCGCTTATTTTGACTCTTTGTATACCAACGTCATCAAATGTGATTTTGACATTCGTCATCATCAACAGGTAGAAGATTCAGGTTTTCTAACTTGGACCATGCAGTTACAGCATCCCAAGCTTAATGGGGGAGAAGCCGTAAAAGTAAATGGGGTTAGTCACATTCGTTTCAGCGGAGATCGAGTCATCTTTCATCGAGATTACTTCGACTTAGGGGAAATGCTTTACGAGAACATTCCTCTACTCGGTTTTGTTATTAAGAATATTAAACAGAGGTTGGGTAAGTAATGACGCACTCGCATCAATCCGTCTTCATTACCGGCGCGTCATCTGGCATAGGATGGCAGTTGGCTAATGATTATGCTGAAAAAGGTTATCTTGTCTACGCCTGCGGGCGTTCAGAGGCGAAACTTCATTCGTTACAAGCGGGCAGAGAGAACATCGTTCCACTTTCGTTTGACGTAACCGATAGGGAAGCGGTAGCACAGGCATTTAGCAAGATTGAACTAGTTCCAACGCTGTGGATAGTCAATGCTGGTGACTGCGAGTACATCGATGAAGGGGTGATTGACGCAGCGTTGATAGAGCGAGTGATGACAGTCAATGTGATGGGGAGCGTGAATGTACTGGAACAAATGCAGACAAGATTGTCATCGGAACATCATGTTGTGGTCGTCAGTTCAATAGCGGGTGAGTTGGCTCTGCCTCGTGCTGAAGCTTACGGTGCTTCGAAAGCCGCTATCACCTATTTAGTGCGCACTCTACAGCTCGATTGGAAAAAAAAAGGGGTTGCCATCAGCTGTGTTTTCCCTGGATTTGTGAAAACCCCACTTACGGATAAAAACGATTTTGATATGCCGATGATGGTATCGGTAGAAGAAGCTTCAAACGCGATTCAAACGGGAATAGATAAACGGGCAGCTTACATCTATTTCCCCAAGCGCTTCACGTGGATTCTTCGCCTCGTCGGTATCATGCCTTATGGCTTACAAACTAAATTAGTAACACGCTTGCTAAATCAATCGTGATAGATAAAGGACTTTCTTTCTATGAAAATAGCAATTATCGGTACAGGAATTTCAGGCTTAACGTGTGGTTACTATTTACATAAGCATCACGATGTAACCCTGTTTGAAGCCAATGATTATATTGGTGGTCATACCGCCACAGTGGACGTTGAGGTAAAGGGAAAGTCCTATGCCATCGATACTGGATTTATCGTTTATAACGATAGAACTTATCCCAATTTCATGAGAATGATGAAAGAGGTTGGAGTAAAGGGTGTTCCTACACAAATGAGTTTTAGTGTCAAGAACGCAGCCACGGGCTTAGAGTACAACGGTCATACGTTATCAACCTTGTTCGCCCAAAAACGCAACCTACTCAATCCAACCTTTTACCGCTTTATCTTTGAAATTTTAAGGTTCAATAAGCTTGCTAAATCGTCTGCAGAGTCAGACAAATCCCTGCTAGCAACTCAAACGCTAGGCGACTTTTTAAGTCATCATCGCTTCTCTGACTATTTCACTCAAAACTACATCCTACCAATGGGCGCAGCAATTTGGTCTTCGACTCTAGCCGATATGAGAGCATTCCCGCTTGGATTCTTTCTGCGCTTTTTCCTAAATCATGGTTTGCTTGATGTTGTTAATAGACCGCAGTGGTATGTGATTGAAGGTGGATCACGCTGCTATATCGGTCCGCTTACGCAGGGCTTTGCCGATCAGATCCGGTTGAACTCTCCTGTTACCTCGGTGTCTCGAGATTCTGCTGGAGTTACGGTGATGTCTAATGGCAACTCAGAGCGTTTTGACAGAGTGATTTTTGCTTGTCATAGCGACCAAGCACTAGCGATGCTTGCTGAGCCGACACAATCCGAGTTATCGATTCTTGGTGCTATGGAGTATCAATCAAATGAAGTAGTGTTGCATTGCGATGAAAGTCTACTTCCAGTGAGAAGGTCTGCATGGGCGTCGTGGAACTATGCGTTAGATGGCTCGGAAGATGAACAATCTCGATTGCCGACATTGACCTATGACATGAACATTCTTCAGCATATTGAATCTGATACGACATTTTGCGTGTCGCTCAATTCATCTAACGTGATTGACCGCTCCAAAATACTCAGAACCTTTAACTATAGTCATCCGGTGTTCACGACCCAAAGTATTGAAGCACAGCAACATAGAGAAAAACTGTGGGGTCAAAATAACACGTGGTTCTGCGGAGCCTATTGGTATAACGGATTCCATGAAGATGGAGTGAAGAGTGCGTTGGATGTTGTTGAAGGTATTTTAGCCAGTGTTAACAATGCTTCCGCTTCTGTACGAGGAGCTGCGTGATGGTTTCCAACAGCCAACTTATGGTTGGACACGTAGCGCATCGTCGCTATACGCCTACCAAACACCATTTAGATTATCCATTATTCATGCCTGCTATCGATTTAGATGAGCTTGACTCTTTAAAGCAAAAAGTTTGGGGTTTTGGGGAACGTTGGTGGCACTGGGCTCGATTTCGCCGAGAAGACTATCTAGGTGAAGGCGATTTGAAGTTAGCGGTGCAAGGTAAAGTTGAGGAGCTCACTGGTGAAAAAATCGAGGGTAGAGTGGTTGCGGTTTGCCATCTGAGATACCTTGGTCTGTATTTCAGTCCGGTCAACTTCTATTACCTATATGATGAAGAGAATAACTGGCGTTATCTGTTGGCAGAAGTAAGTAACACCCCTTGGAATGAAAGACATTATTACGCTATAGAGGCAGACAAAGGTGTAAATCATCAAAATTGGCGCCATGACAAGGCATTCCACGTCTCTCCGTTTAATCCTATAGATCAGCAGTATCAGTGGCGTCTGAAGCCGTTAGGGCAGCGCTTGTTTGTGTACTTAGCGTGTCACAAGTCAGAAAAAGTATTTGATGCCACTTTGTCAATGAAAGGGCGTGCATTTACCTCGAAGAATTTAATCCGACAATTGGTCACAACCCCAATTATGACGGTGAAAGTCGTGGTGGGGATATATTGGCACGCCTTAAAGTTATGGCTTAAAGGAACACCCATCTATGACCACTCTAAACCCAAGAAGGCTTCGGCTCATTCTGCACCTTCTGACGAATTTTCGCAGCATACGAACTCAAAGAATTAGGGAGAATTCAACATGTTAAATACGACCTCAATAGAGGCACCTAGAGCCCTAACTGGTTTACAAAAAACCGCGAAAAGTATTGCATTCAAATGTTTATACAAACTTGAGATTGGTTGTTTAACCATCATAGAGAGCTTTCAAGAAGAAGGAAGCGTCGGCAAACATGTTGGTGAACGCTTTGGTAAACCCAAAGATGGGGAACCGACAGCGATTATCGAAGTGAAACACCCAGAGTTTTACCGTCGACTAATTCAAGGAGGCAGTATCGCAGCGGGTGAAGCGTACATGGATGATTGGTGGGATAGTCCTGATTTATCCGCGTTAATGGAGTTGATGGCGGTCAACCTAGCCGCTCTTGACTCTATTGAAGATCAATCAAGTCTGCTCACGAAAGTGATGTATAAACTTGGGCACTGGGTGAATCGCAATACGGTTACTAAGTCAAAAGAGAATATTCAAGCTCATTATGACTTGGGTAACAGTCTATATGAGACATTTCTCGATGAGAGAATGCTCTACTCTTCGGGCATTTATGTAAGCCCGACAGACACGCTAGAGCAAGCCCAACTCAATAAAATGGAGCGGCTTTGTCAACAATTGCAGTTAGTACCGGAAGATCACGTAATAGAAATAGGTACAGGTTGGGGCGGTATGGCGATTTATATGGCCAAAAATTATGGATGTCACGTTACCACAACCACTATTTCGGATGAACAGTTTGATTACGCAAAACAGCAGGTCGAAAAAGCAGGACTCGAAGATAAGATTACTCTTTTGAAGCAAGACTATCGCTTACTCGAGGGAGAATTCGATAAGCTTGTTTCCATCGAAATGATTGAAGCAGTTGGTAAGCAATACTTAGTTTCCTATCTGCAAAAATGCCAGTCTTTATTAAAACCTCAAGGTTTGATGGCGATTCAGGCTATTACTATTGCTGACCAGCGATACGATTACTATGCCGATAATGTCGATTTTATACAGAAGTACATTTTTCCTGGGGGCTTCTTGCCTTCCATCACAGCGCTTACCACTTACAGTACTAAACACACGGATCTCATCGTGAGAGATCTGTTTGATATTGGTTTGGATTACGCGAAGACATTGGTGGATTGGCGTCTAAGGTTTGAAGCATCATTAGAGAGAGTTAGAGCCTTAGGCTACGACGAGCGATTTATTCGTATGTGGCGCTACTATTTTTGTTATTGCGAAGGCGGGTTTAGGGCGAAAAGTATCAGTACCGTTCATATTACCTTCCAGCGTGGTCGTTAATAAAACGTTTGATGCTAAATAATGGAGGTCACAATATGTCACCAGGGTGGAAACTTCTCATTATCAGTAGTTGGTTTCAGGTGATCTGGTTACTGTCAGTCATTGGTCAAACAAGGTTTCAGTGGCTAGCGTTGACATTGAGTATTGTGACCATTTTGGTTTCGTATCGAATGCTAAACCTTCGTTTATTGCAACTGTCGCTGTTGGTTGTCGCTGGCCTAGTTATTGATAGTCTGAACATGTTCGCTAGTCTACTTGTGTTCGACACTCATGTTTTGCCGGTATGGCTTATGGCGCTTTGGTTAATTTTCTCTTGGTATGCGTTTTATTTGAAAACTTTTTTGACGTCTTACCCAATTCTCCTCGTATCAATAATTGGTGGATTCGGTGGAGCGATTAGTTACTTGGCGGGTTTTAAGCTTGGAGCTGTAACTACGCAGTATTCGATGCTGGTCACTCTCGGAATCCTTTTTATTGAATGGGTCTTAATCGTTTACTTAATCGTGCGATATCCAAGACCAAACGAGAGAAAGTGGACTCATGAGACATAGGATAATTTTGGCGACCTTACTGAGCTTGTTACTGAGTTCTCATAACGCAGTCGCCTCCAAAGATTCCCCCGTCAGTTATCAAGCGTGGGGCCAGTGGCAAGTCGTTGGGGAGGCGCAACTCAGTTGGTTGTTCTTTGACGTTTATCGTTCCCAATTGCTTGCACCTCAAGGCATTTACGAAGTGTCAGAAGACGTTTCTCCCCATCCCATAGCATTAAGAATTCAGTATCAAAGAGACATCAGTCGACAACAACTTTTAGATGCGACGCTTGACCAATGGCAAAAAATGGGTGTCGATAAAGTGACAAGAAATCAATGGATTGCCAAGTTATACGATATTTTTCCGAGTGTATCAGATGGACAGCAGCTCATTTATGTCAGTGATGGGACATCGGGCAAGTTCTATTATCTTACGAATCAGAAGCCGCTGCAGCTCGTAGGGTCTATTGATGATGAGTCGTTGAACGATGGCTTCCTTGGTATTTGGCTAGCTCCAAATAGCCAGTATCCGAAACTTAGAGCCCAACTTATAGGGATGAATAGATGACGTTATTTCGTTGGCTTATACTGCCTCTTGTACTCATGTTAGGTGCATGTAGTGCAGACCTGTCAGATTATAAAAACAGTGAACCTAGATTTGACTTGTTCGGGTACTTTGAAGGAGAGACAAAAGCTTGGGGAATGGTTCAAGACTATACCAATAAACAGAACCGACGTTTTGACGTCACTATTGTCGGCACAGTGCAGGACAACAAGCTTGTCCTGGTTGAAGACTTCGTTTTTGATGACGGGGAAATTGACCAAAGGATTTGGACCATTGAGAAGCTCCAAGATGGTTCTTATCGTGGGGTGGCCGACGATATCATTGGCGCGGCAACAGGCAAGGAAGAGGGTAACGCTTTACAATGGCAGTACGACTTCGAACTCAAGGTTGATGGCTCAACCTATACTGTGGCTTTCGATGATTGGTTGTATCGACAAGATGATAAACACGTTTTTAACCTAACGAGCATCCGAAAGTTTGGTATCGAAGTAGGAAAGATCACACTGTT
Source organism: Vibrio mediterranei (assembly GCF_013364395.1). NCBI lineage: Bacteria > Pseudomonadati > Pseudomonadota > Gammaproteobacteria > Vibrionales > Vibrionaceae > Vibrio > Vibrio mediterranei. The sequence goes on from NZ_JABXGK010000001.1 coordinate 1,032,506, forward strand.
TTTCCAAAAACAGTAGGAGGTGATCTAGAACATTTATCGTTGATGATATCCACAAAAAAGGCTGCAAAATAAGCAGCCTTTTTGAGTTTATGTACTGATTAATAATTACAGCTTATCGGTGAGCTCAATTGCTTGACCGATGTAGTTAGCTGGAGTCATTAACTTCAAGCGTGCTTTCTCTTCTTCTGGCAATTCCAAGCCATCGATGAAGCTGCGCATTGCTTCGCCATCTACACGTTTACCACGAGTTAACTCTTTTAGTTTCTCATAAGGCTTTTCGATACCGTAACGACGCATAACGGTTTGTACTGGCTCTGCAAGTACTTCCCAGTTTTTGTCTAGCTCAGCAAGAAGCGCTTCACGGTTCACTTCTAGTTTGCTGATACCCTTAAGCGTTGAAGTGTAAGCAATGATAGCGTAGCCACAGCCAACACCTAGGTTACGAAGAACCGTTGAATCTGTTAGGTCACGCTGCCAGCGAGAGATAGGTAGTTTTTGTGCTAGATGAGCAAATACAGCATTTGCTAGACCTAGGTTACCTTCTGAGTTTTCAAAGTCGATTGGGTTAACTTTGTGTGGCATCGTTGAAGAACCGATTTCACCAGCGATAGTTTTTTGCTTGAAGTGACCTAGAGCGATGTAACCCCATACGTCACGGTCAAAGTCGATTAGAATCGTGTTGAAACGTGCAATCGCATCGAATAGCTCGGCGATGTAGTCGTGCGGTTCGATCTGAGTTGTGTATGGGTTCCAAGTTACGCCAAGAGACTCAGTGATGAACTCTTCGCTGAACTTGTGCCAGTCTAGCTCTGGGTAAGCAGATAGGTGAGCGTTGTAGTTACCAACCGCACCATTAATCTTACCTAGGATCTCTACAGCTTCGATTTGCTTGTATTGACGCTCCATACGGTAAGCAACGTTTGCCATCTCTTTACCCATAGTAGTAGGTGAGGCAGGTTGGCCGTGGGTACGTGAAAGCAAAGGAATGTCACGGTACTCTTCAGCTAGTTTGCTGATCGCATCGATGATATTGCGGATCTCAGGAAGAACCACAGTATCGCGTGCTTCTTTAAGCATAAGAGCATGAGACGTGTTGTTGATATCTTCAGAAGTACATGCAAAGTGGATGAACTCGTTTACTGCGTGCAGTTCAGGAACGCTAGCGACTTTCTCTTTTAGGAAGTACTCAACCGCTTTTACATCGTGGTTAGTAGTACGCTCGATCTCTTTAATACGCGCCGCATCTTCTTCGCTAAAGTTAGCGGCTAGCTCATCAAGAAACTGGTTAGCTTCGACACTGAATGCTGGAACTTCTTTGATCGCATCCGTTGCTGCTAGTTTTTGCAACCAACGAATTTCAACGATAGAGCGGTACTTTAGTAGGCCAAACTCACTAAAGATGCTGCGAAGTGCAGTTGTCTTACTACCGTAACGGCCGTCTACTGGTGAAACAGCAGTCAATGCTGACAGTTCCATGATGTTCTCCTGAATTGGGTTTCTAAATTTCGTGAGCTTTATACCAATAACTGCGGCATTTGTCACGAATATTGCGCAAACGTTTGCGCTAAATTTATTTTGGTAGGAAAAAATAACTCGCGACAAGGTCGCGAGTCGATGATTACATTCTAGCGAGTAGAATCTGAGCTTGTTCGATCATTTTCTTACGACCAAACACGAGGTGGCGTCGTTTGCCACCTACCTGTCGCCAAAGCACTGCACTGCGGATACCTGACAATAGAAGCGCGCGCACCTTTTGCTGGGTGCCGGTTTGTTGAAGTACTGCCGGAGTGCCTGTGACTTGAATTCTAGGACCAATCGGACTAATAACATCTAAATACACGCTAGCTAAATTACTGATCATCTGCTCGTCAAGAAGCTCATAGTGCTCAAGTTGACGACTGACCATTTGTAATCTGTCACCAAGTTGAGACATGGCATCATTACGCCCATTTAGTTTGCGCTCTAGTGCCATTAAGCTGATGATGTAACGAGTAATCTCACTTCCGCTTGGTGTGCTATCAATGCCTTTTACCAAACACTCGAGTCCAACTTTAAGGTCGGATTCAACACCAAATACATCTAACGTACTGGATGGGTTCATATTGGTAATAGCTTTGATAGAAGTTTCGAACGCGTCTGAATCACAGTAACCGTCTTTAGCAACTCGTTGAACAAGGGCAACGGCTTGGCAAATTCCTGCAAATGCTATTGTACGGTCATAAAGTGTATTAGCCACGTAGCTCTCCTAAGATAATAAACGAATAAATGTTAGATACGCTCTTCGATGATGCCGCCGCCCAAGCAAACATTGTCGCTATAGAAGACAGCAGACTGTCCCGGAGTGACAGCTACTTGTGGTTCATCAAAGATAACCTTAATGTTGTCATCGTCAATTGGGATAATCGTACAAGGGATATCTTGTTGACGGTAGCGCGTTTTCACTGTGCATTGCATTGGTTCTTTAATCGCTTCGCGACTCACCCAATGAAGTTGAGATGCACGCAGTCCGTTTGATTTAAGTAATGGATGATCAGCACCTTGAACCGCAATCAATACATTACGTTCAAGATCTTTTTCAGCAACATACCATGGATCTTCATTACCGCCGCCACCTTTTTGGCCCCCAATATGTAACCCTTTACGTTGACCCAATGTGTGGTACATCAGACCTTGGTGTTCACCAATGACTTTACCTTCCGGTGTTTCAATTTTACCCGGTTGTGCTGGCAAATAGCGAGACAAGAAGTCTGTAAATTTGCGCTCACCAATAAAACAAATACCTGTCGAGTCCTTTTTCTTCGCGGTAATTAAGCCTTGCTCTTCAGCAATGCGACGCACTTCTGGTTTTTCTAACTCACCTACAGGGAACAAGCTGCGAGCCACCTGGTCGTGACTTAATGTATAAAGGAAGTAACTCTGGTCTTTGTTGCTGTCTAAACCGCGAAGCATTTGCGGCTTTTCACCGTTTTCAGGGAAGGTACGGCTAACGTAGTGACCCATAGCAATATAGTCCGCATCGAGAACTTCGTCTGCAAATTCTAAAAATGCCTTGAATTTGATTTCTTTGTTACAAAGAATATCTGGGTTTGGTGTACGACCTGCTTTGTATTCTGCTAAGAAATACTCGAATACATTATCCCAGTATTCTGCTGCAAAGTTGATCGTATGTAGGTGGATACCTAACTTATCACAGACCGCTTGTGCGTCGGCTAAATCTTCCGCTGCAGTACAATATTCCTCATTATCATCTTCTTCCCAGTTCTTCATGAACAGGCCTTCTACTTGGTAGCCTTGCTGTTTCAGAAGGTAGGCAGAAACAGAGGAGTCTACACCGCCGGACATACCGACAATCACTTTCTTTTGGCTGTTATCAGACATGTTAAAATACCACCTATATCAATTGGACGCAGATTCTAGCAGAAACCGAAGGCGCAATACAGATCCGCGAACTAAATCACACTTTCTAGGAGCATAAATGTTTGTACAAATAGAGTGAAAAACAAGGTCAGTGATAAAAAAAATTGTAGCGTAAACGTTTGCTAAGGTTGCCTATGTTGCCGAGGTAAACTATACAGAGTTAGAATTGTCGCCCTTACATTCCTGTTACGAAGATATCCTTATGAAATTCCCCGGCCAAAGAAAATCGAAGCATTACTTTCCGGTTCACGCTCGTGACCCATTAGTCAGCCAATCTCAAACTAGCAAAAAAATGTCGAGAACCCATATTATCGGTATTGACCAAACACTAGTTGATATAGAAGCGCGCGTGGATAGTAGTGTTATTGAGAAATTTGGACTGAGCAAAGGGCACTCTTTGGTTATTGATGACCAAGCAGCTGAAAATCTGTATAACGAATTGAAAGAGCAAGAGCTAATTACCAATGAATTTGCTGGGGGCACAATAGGGAATACATTACATAACTTTTCCGTGTTGGCAGATGACAAATCGGTATTGTTAGGTGTAATGAGTGCTGATATCCGAATCGGTAGTTATGGCTATCGATATCTATGTAATACTTCTAGCCGTATGGACTTAAACTATTTACAAGGCGTTGATGGTGCCATTGGACGTTGTTTTACGTTAATTACTGAAGACGGCGAGCGAACTTTTGCAATTAGCGAAGGTCAAATGAATCAACTTCGTGCTGAGAGTATTCCTGAGAAAATTTTTAAGAAAGCCTCAGCGTTGGTATTAACAGCCTATTTAGTTCGTTGCAAAGATGGCGACCCAATGCCGGAAGCAACCATGCAGGCAATAGAATATGCGAAGAAATACGACGTACCTGTGGTATTAACATTGGGAACTCGCTTCGTTATTCAAGATGATCCGGAATATTGGCAAGACTTTTTGAAACAGCATGTTTCGGTTGTCGCTATGAATGAGGATGAAGCTGAAGCATTAACAGGTGAAAAAGATCCATTGGCTGCTGCGGATAAAGCACTCGATTGGGTTGATCTTGTTTTATGTACTGCTGGACCAATCGGTTTATTTATGGCTGGTTATACAGAGGATGCTGCCAAAAGAGAAACTTCGTTACCATTATTACCAGGGTGTATTGCTGAATTTAACCGATATGAATTTAGCCGACCTGCTATAAAATCTGCATGTGAAAATCCTACAAAAGTTTATTCACATATTGCACCTTATATGGGTGGGCCAGAAAAAATCAAGAATACCAATGGTGCGGGCGACGCAGCTTTATCTGCATTACTGCACGATATGGCAGCGAATAAATACCATAAAGAAAATGTGCCAAACTCAAGTAAGCACCAACACCCATACCTTACTTACTCTTCTTTCTCACAAGTATGTAAATACTCAAATCGAGCAAGCTATGAAGTGCTGGTTCAACATTCTCCACGTCTTTCTCGCGGTCTGCCAGAGAAAGAAGATAGCCTTGAAGAGGCATATTGGGAACGATAATAAAAAAGCGCCGAAAGGCGCTTTTTTTATAAATCTAATATTACTTAAAGATATTAGATTTCGAATTCTTCTAGAGATTTACCTGCATCTAGAGCAGTTTGGATTGCAGAAGGCGTACGACCTTGACCAGTCCAAGTCTTTTCAGCGCCACTAGCGTCTACATATTTGTATTTTGCTGGACGAGGAGCACGTTTACTCTTCGCTTTACCTTTAGATTCACCAGATAGCGCAGCGATAAGATCTTCAACGTCAATACCGTCTTGAGCAATCATTTGAGCGTACTCGCTTAATTTAGCTTCGCGCGCTTCTTTCGCTGCTCTTTCTTCTGCTTCCGCTTCTTGTCTTTCACCAACAACAGTAGTCAGTTTTTCTAGTGCTTCTTCTAGTTGTTCTAAAGTTAGCTCACGAGCAAATGCACGTAGGCTACGAATATTTAGTAGAGTTTTGGTTAATTCAGACATGACAGTTCCCATGAGATTATTATTTGGTTCGGATTAATAATAAACAGCAAATATTGAATTGACAATATTTTCTTAGTGGATAAGAGAAGAAATATAATAATTCTTACAAAAACCTGATAATAGACGACGATAGAAATACATAGTGGTGTATATAGCAGGTGAAATTAGAACATTAATAATTACTAAACCTTAGTATGAACTACACAAAAGTCGGACTTTGAGTGGATTTTGTTGCATATTGTACTAAGTGTGGTTAGTTAGACATATAGTTTATTTGTAAGTATTACGAAATTGATTGAGTTCGATATAAATGAACTTCTATAAAATTAAGTTGTCAGTGATGGTCGTTCAAAAAATGTTTATCTCTGAGTAGTTAATGGGTGATTTGAACCCTGTGCTATAACTAAACTGCAACACTGTTTACAAGGTGGTAGCAACATTCATGTTGCAATTGATGCTTTGGTAAGTACAATGACGTCCACCTAATGCAAAAGTAAGAACATTCTTTCAACATGCTAACGCATAGTAGTGAATGATTTTTCTTTTGATGTAGAGGCGCGACTGCGAAAAGTCCTTGTCGTTGGGGTGATGCCAATGAACGACAAAAAAAGGCGCTGTCGCCGAAGTGAGAGTTGAATATCAAGCACTCTCGCTGGGGTTGTATCCGAAACGAACAACACTGCCATAGTCTATTATATTGTTAAACTATGGAGCGCTACTGTAGGGTTGGGAGAAGTGTTCACTTCCCTTTCGCTTAGTTCAACGTTTGCGTATGAACTTATAGATACGCATGTCTGCAGTAGATCTCTAACCATAATTAAAACTGGTTTTTGAAGATCATGAATTTAATCGATTTTGCTTCGTCACCATTATCACTGCTACCGCCGATCGTAGCTTTGAGTTTGGCGATTATCACACGTCGCGTTTTGCTTTCCCTAGGTGTAGGTATTGTATTAGGCGCTTTTCTACTCAACGATTACTCGGTAATGAATGCTGCAGGCTATGTCTATGACACAGTATCTGGCGTTGTTATTGAAGATGGTGGTCTAAACACCTGGAACATGAGTATCGTTGGCTTCCTATTGCTACTCGGTATGATGACGGCGTTATTAACGTTGTCAGGTGGTACCAAAGCGTTTGCTGAATGGGCACAAGCACGCGTGAAAAGTAAACGTGGCTCAAAGCTTCTTGCTGCATTCCTTGGTGTGTTCATTTTTGTTGATGATTACTTCAATAGCTTAGCAGTTGGCGCGATTTCTCGTCCTGTTACTGACCGCTTTTACGTATCGCGCGCTAAGCTTGCTTATATTCTAGATTCAACGGCTGCTCCTATGTGTGTGCTTATGCCAGCTTCGAGCTGGGGTGCATACATTATGACTATCGTCAGCGGTATTCTTATCTCACATGGTATTACTGAATACTCAGCGATTGGCGCGTATGTTCGCCTAATTCCAATGAACTTTTACGCAGTATTTGCACTATTAATGGTGTTCGCTGTTGCTTGGTTCCAATTAGATGTCGGCCCAATGCGTAAGCATGAGCTTCGTGCAAAACAAGGTCTTGGTTTTGACAAAGATAAAGAGAACGATTCTGCTGAAGCTCATGAACTGAATGAAGAGTTGGATATTAAAGAAAGCGACTTTGGTTCAGTTTCAGATCTGATTCTACCTATTGTTGTCCTTATAGGAGCGATGGTAGCAGCGATGATCTTTACTGGTGGTCAAGCTCTGGCGGCAGATGGCGTTGCATTTAATGTTCTTGGTGCATTTGAGAATACGGATGTTGGTACTTCTTTAATTTACGGTGGTTCTGCTGGTTTATTAACAGCGGTCTATACCGTCGTGAAACAGAAGCTTTCTGCGGCTGATATTGCAACAACCATGTGGATTGGTGCTAAGTCGATGTTCGGCGCAATCTTGATTCTGTTCTTTGCATGGTCTATCGGTTCTGTCATTGGCGACATGAAAACAGGCGCTTACCTATCGTCAACTGTACAAGGTAATATTGATGTCCATTGGCTACCAGTTATTCTGTTCATGCTTTCTGGTCTTATGGCATTTTCGACCGGTACATCATGGGGTACATTCGGAATTATGTTACCAATCGCAGGTGATATGGCGGGTGCAACGGATATCGCAATGATGCTTCCAATGCTTGGTGCGGTATTAGCGGGTTCAGTATTTGGTGATCACTGTTCACCAATCTCAGATACGACCATCTTGTCATCGACAGGTGCACGCTGCAACCATATTGACCACGTGTCTACGCAGTTGCCATATGCATTGTCAGTGGCATTTGTTTCTTGTATCGGCTTTATTACATTGGGTATGACAACGTCGGTAGCACTGTCATTCGGTGCTGCAACAGTGACGTTTATACTTGTCTGTTTCATTCTTTCTGCTCTATCTAAAGCAAGAATGGCTAAAGAAGCGAATGCGTAAATAAATTGCTTTAATATCAAGGAGCCTACCAAGGCTCCTTTTTTTATGTCTTTTGGCCTACTTTTGCCGTTATTCGTAATAACAAATCATACTTGTTGGCGAGTACGAAAAAAAATTCGCTGATCTGTAAAATAGTGGTTGAAAATCATAATGAGCTTCGTTAGTGTGAAGGTACAGACACAAAGGACCTAAACATAAGTATGCTAAATTTTGATATGAACATTCATCATCACCATCATCACCCAGCTTAATCTTTCGGGAGATGAACGCATACCCGAGAGATAGGTAAAACTCTCGGAGGTTCGATTTAAGATTTAAAGAATTAAACCCTCGGGAGACCAAAGCTCCCGAGGGTTTTTTCGTTTTATAATTTAAAATCAATATCTTGTACAGGGATACAGCAATGCAAACACAACGCCTAAGAATCGCAATACAAAAGAAAGGTCGTCTTAGCAGAGAAAGCCAAGACCTACTAAAAAAATGCGGAGTTAAGTTCAACGTAATGGGTGAGCGTCTTGTTGTTCACTCGTTAAATATGCCAATCGATCTACTGTTGGTACGTGATGACGATATCCCTGGTTTGATCATGGATGGTGTCGTCGATCTTGGCTTTATTGGTGAGAATGAGCTAGAAGAAGTTCGCTTAGATCGCAAAGCACTTGGTGAACCAAATGAGTTCGTAACGCTTCGCCGTCTTGATTTCGGTGGTTGTCGTTTATCTATCGCCATCGACAAAGATGAAACGTACAACGGCCCGCAAGATCTAGCAGGCAAACGAATAGCGACCACTTACCCACAATTACTGAAAGCTTATATGGATGAGCAAGGTGTAGACTTCAGTACTTGTATGCTTACAGGGTCGGTCGAGGTCGCGCCGCGAGCTGGTTTAGCGGACGCTATTGCCGACCTTGTTTCTACAGGGGCGACATTGGAAGCCAACGGATTAAAAGAAGCAGAAGTTATCTTCCGTTCTAAAGCAACGCTGATTCAGCGCAAAGGCGAGTTTGATGCCGATAAAGAGGCACTTATAGAGAAGCTACTAACTCGTATGCAAGGCGTTCAGCAAGCGAAAGAGTCTAAATACATTATGCTGCACGCACCAGTCGCAAAACTTGAGCAAATCAAAGCGCTTTTACCGGGTGCAGAAGATCCGACAGTATTACCTCTATCTTCGGATAAAGAGCGTGTGGCGGTTCACCTAGTTAGTACAGAGAACTTGTTCTGGGAAACTATGGAACAGCTGAAAGAACTTGGAGCGAGTTCTATTCTTGTGCTTCCGATTGAGAAAATGATGGGGTAAGGCCATGAGAACTGTAGTTTGGCAATCATTAAGTCAGTCGCAACAAGAGTCTATTCTTGAGCGTCCTGCGATTACTGAAGGCGCAAATATTACTTCTGCGGTATCGGCGGTTATCGAGCAAGTACGTAGCGAAGGTGATAAAGCGCTGCTAGATCTTACAGAAAAGTTTGATCAAGTTCGACCTGACTCAATTCGAGTCTCTAACGAAGAGATTGAAGCTGCATCATCGCGTCTCTCTGAAACAATGAAACAAGCGCTGGAGCAAGCGTATTCTAATATCGCTAAGTTTCACAAAGCTCAGCGTCCGGAACTACTGCGAGTAGAAACTCAACCAGGCGTTGTCTGTGAACAAGTGACTCGTCCTATAAATACGGTTGGACTGTATATTCCGGGCGGTAGCGCACCATTACCATCAACCGTGCTTATGCTAGGGGTTCCAGCTCAGATTGCTGGTTGTCGTAAGGTGGTATTATGTTCCCCACCGCCTATTGCGGATGAAATCCTTTATGTTGCCAAGCTATGTAAAATCGATGAAGTATATAACGTTGGTGGTGGTCAAGCCGTAGCGGCGATGGCGTATGGCACAGAGAGCGTTTCAAAAGTAGATAAGATCTTCGGTCCGGGCAATGCCTATGTTACCGAAGCCAAGCGTCAAGTGAGTAATGATTTCCGTGGAGCAGCGATCGATATGCCCGCTGGCCCATCTGAAGTGTTGGTTATTGCTGATGAAACGGCAGATGCCGATTTTGTCGCGGCCGATCTACTAAGCCAAGCTGAACATGGCCCAGACTCTCAAGTAGTGCTTGTCACTCCATCTCCAGTGATTGCAGACCAAGTAACAGAGGCGGTGAATAAACAGCTTAAGCAACTGTCGCGTGCTGATATCGCGCAGCAAGCATTAGGCTCAAGTCTCATTATTATCGCTGAGTCGATCACTCAGTGTGTGTCTATTTCAAACTACTATGGCCCTGAGCACTTGATTGTTCAGACTAAAGCACCACGTGAACTGTTACCGCTACTTGATAACGCAGGTTCTATCTTCTTGGGCGATTGGTCACCAGAGTCTGCGGGCGATTACGCTTCAGGTACTAACCACGTACTGCCGACTTATGGCTACACTCGTACTTATTCAAGCTTGGGCTTAGCTGACTTTTCGAAGCGAATGACGGTACAAGAATTAACTGCCGATGGGTTACGAAATCTGGCTCCGACGGTTGTCACTATGGCTGAGGCAGAAGGGCTGGATGCGCACAAACGTGCCGTGACCATTCGTGTCGAGAAGCTTGCGCAGGAGAGTAACTAATGGAAAAGCTCGCTCGTAAACAAGTTCAACAGCTAACGCCATATATGTCAGCACGACGTATTGGCGGTAGCGGTGATATTTGGCTCAATGCTAATGAATCACCATTTAATAATGAATATAAAACAGACTTTGCACGTCTTAATCGCTACAGCGAATGTCAGCCTAAAGCGCTAATCGAAGCCTATGCGGCATATGCTGGTGTCAAACCAGAACAAACACTGACTTCTCGTGGTGCTGACGAAGGCATTGAATTACTTATTCGTGCTTTTTGTGAGCCGGGTGAAGATAGCATCTTATTCTGTCCGCCGACCTATGGCATGTACGCCATCAGTGCTGAAACCATTGGTGTTAACCGTAAAACGGTACCCTTGACTTCTGATTGGCAACTCAATCTGCCGGAAATTGAAGCCAATTTAGATGGCGTCAAAGTACTGTTCGTTTGTAGCCCAAACAACCCAACGGGTAACTTGGTTAAGCGTGAAGACATTATCGCTTTATTGGAGATGACCAAAGATAAAGCTATTGTTGTCATGGATGAAGCGTATATCGACTTTTGTCCGGAAGCGTCAACCGTTGATTTGTTGGCCCAATATCCGAACTTAGCCATCTTACGTACATTATCAAAAGCCTTCGCTTTGGCTGGTCTTCGTTGCGGATTTACACTTGCCAATGAAGAGCTAATCAACGTACTGCTTAAAGTGATTGCACCATATCCGGTACCAATCCCTGTCGCGGAAATCGCGGTGCAAGCCTTATCGGAACAAGGGTTAGCGCGCGCTAAGTTCCAGGTGCTGGATCTCAATGCCAATCGTGCCTACCTGCAAGCAGGTTTATCGACCTTACCAGGTGTTACCGTATATGAAGGTTGGGGTAATTATCTACTCGTTGAATTTGCTAATGGCGATGAGCTATTTAAAGCAGCGTGGAATACGGGAATTATTCTTAGAAATTCACCGATTGAAAACTGCGTAAGAATCAGTGTTGGTAATCGTGACGAATGTGAGAAGACATTGTCATTTATTCGCAATCAACTAGAACAAACAGCGGCATAAGCTAGCCATCAAGAAAAGGATTTATAAAGTGAGCAACCAACAGAAAATATTATTTATAGACCGTGATGGTACGTTAATTGTTGAGCCTCCAGTGGATTTTCAAGTTGACCGTTTGGATAAACTCAAACTCGAGCCGTTTGTTATTCCAAGTTTATTGGCTCTGCAAGACGCAGGGTACCGCCTTGTGATGGTGACTAACCAAGACGGTTTAGGTACTGCTAGCTATCCTCAGGAAGACTTTGACGCTCCTCATAATATGATGATGGAAATCTTTGAGTCTCAAGGCGTTAAATTTGATGATGTTTTAATTTGCCCGCACTTTGATGAAGACAACTGTTCATGCCGTAAACCAAAACTTGGTTTGGTTAAAGAGTATCTTCAAAGTGGCAAAGTGGATTTCAAAACCTCTGCTGTGATTGGTGACCGACAAACTGATCTTCAGCTAGCTGAAAATATGGCGATTCGTGGAATTCAGTACAATCCGGAGACCATGGGTTGGCCAAGAATCTTAAAAGACTTAACGGTAAAAGCACGTACAGCGGAAGTAATTCGTACTACCAAAGAAACGGATATCAAGGTATTTGTAAACCTTGATGAAGCGGGTGGTAATGAAATCTCAACTGGCATGGGCTTTTTCGACCACATGCTTGATCAAATTGCCACTCATGGCGGTTTCCAGATGAAGTGCATTGTGGATGGCGATCTGCACATTGATGACCACCACACTATTGAAGATACCGCTTTGGCTCTTGGGCAAGCTTTGAAAGAAGCGCTGGGTGATAAGCGCGGTATCGGTCGATTTGGCTTTAGCTTGCCAATGGATGAGTGCTTGGCGCAATGTGCCTTAGATCTATCTGGTCGCCCATATCTTAAATTTGATGCCAAGTTCTCTCGTGAGCAGGTGGGGGACTTGTCTACAGAAATGGTCGTTCACTTCTTCCGATCTTTGACTGACACGCTCGCATGTACACTTCACTTATCTTCTTCTGGCGATAATGATCATCACATCATTGAGAGTTTGTTTAAGGCCTTCGGCCGTACACTGCGTCAAGCCATTAAGGTAGAGGGTAACGAGTTACCAAGTAGTAAGGGAGTCTTGTAATGGCCAGCAGCAAACAGAATGTAGTCATTATTGATACCGGTTGTGCTAACGTCTCGTCAGTAAAGTTTGCTATTCAGCGTCTTGGCTACGATGTTGTTATTTCTAAGGAGCCTCAAGTGGTTCTGGGTGCTGACAAGCTGTTTCTGCCAGGTGTAGGTACGGCAAGTGAAGCGATGAAAAACCTTCAAGAGCGCGATCTTATCGAACTGGTCAAGCAGGTTGAGAAACCAGTACTTGGTATTTGCTTGGGTATGCAGTTGTTGGGCAAGCTTTCACAAGAGAAAGGCCAAAAGGCGGACGAGCTTGTTGAATGTTTGGGCCTTTGTGAAGGTGAAGTAAAACGTCTTGAAACAGGAGACTTACCTCTTCCTCATATGGGGTGGAATACCGTGAAGGCTGTGGCTGGCAATCCGCTGTTTCAAGGGATTGAAGAGGGTGAATACTTCTATTTCGTGCACAGTTTTGGGATGCCCGTCGGCGACTACACCATTGCTGAATGCGAGTATGGCAAACCGTTTAGTGCTGCGATACAAAGTGGTAACTACTACGGCGTACAGTTTCACCCAGAGCGCTCGTCCAAAGCAGGCTCAAAACTGATTCAAAACTTCCTAGAGTTAGTGTAATTCCTGACTAACAAGAAGTTATCGATAGAATTTATCGGCTTCACACGGTCGTGAGGCTTTGAAGGAAATGATTGTGATTATTCCAGCATTAGATTTAATTGAAGGACAAGTGGTTCGTCTATATCAAGGCGATTATGGTCAGGTTACTGAATATAAGGTCGATCCGATTGAGCAGTTCAACCTCTACCATCAAGCCGGAGCAAATTGGCTACACCTTGTCGATCTGACTGGCGCGAAAGACACATCAGCGCGCCAGCTTGATTTAATTGCCAAACTACTAGCAGGAACGCCAGCAAACATACAGATTGGTGGTGGTGTGCGCATTGAGCAAGATGTAGTTGATCTGCTTGAGGCTGGTGCTCAACGTGTTGTAGTTGGTTCGACAGCGGTTAAGCAACCAGAGTTGGTTAAAGGGTGGATGGAAAAATATGGCGCAGAGAAAATTGTGCTAGCACTCGATATTAACATCGATGAAACCGGTACACGCAAAGTCGCCATCTCAGGTTGGCAAGAAGACTCTGGCATCACCATTGAAGCGTTAATTAATGATTATCTAACAGTGGGCTTAAAGCATGTGCTGTGCACTGATATTTCACGTGACGGCACATTAGCAGGTAGTAATGTCGAACTCTATGTAGACCTGTGCAAGCAGTACCCACAAGTGCAGTTTCAGTCTTCAGGTGGTATCGGTAGCCTTGCCGATATTGAAGCACTAAAAGGCACGGGCGTATCGGGCGTGATTGTTGGCCGAGCGTTATTAGATGGTAAATTTACCGCAGAGGAGGCATTCCAATGTTGGCAAAGCGAATAATTCCTTGTTTGGATGTCCGTGACGGTCAAGTGGTGAAAGGCGTTCAGTTTCGAAACCACGAGATTATTGGTGATATCGTTCCGTTAGCTGCGCGTTATGCAGAAGAAGGTGCAGATGAGTTAGTCTTTTATGATATCACTGCCTCAAGCGATGGCCGTGTAGTGGATAAAAGCTGGGTAGCGCGAGTGGCAGAAGTGATTGATATTCCATTCTGTGTCGCTGGTGGTATTAAGTCTGCTGAAGATGCGGCACGTATCTTAGAATTTGGTGCTGATAAAGTATCAATCAACTCGCCAGCTTTGGCTAACCCTGAATTGATTACCGAGCTTGCCGACAAGTTTGGTGTTCAGTGTATTGTCGTCGGTATCGACTCCTACTTTGATAAAGAAACGGGTAAGTATCAGGTGTATCAATTCACCGGTGACGAATCACGTACTAAAGCCACTAAGTGGGAGACCCGCGACTGGGTTCAAGAAGTACAAAAGCGCGGTGCAGGGGAAATCGTACTTAATATGATGAACCAAGATGGGGTGCGAAATGGCTATGACATCGAGCAGCTTAATATGGTTCGCGAAGTGTGTAAGGTGCCTCTCATTGCTTCTGGCGGTGCGGGTGCGATGGAGCACTTTGCAGAAGCGTACAAAAAAACCAATGTTGATGGTGCGTTGGCCGCCTCCGTATTCCACAAGCAGATCATCAATATCGGTGAGCTTAAGCAATATCTAAAACAACAAGGTGTGGAGATCAGACTATGAGTGAAGCAGCAGTAGCGCTCACCGAGCGTATCGACTGGGAAAAAGTAGATGGTCTTGTACCTGCTATTATTCAGGACTTTCAATCTAGCCAAGTTCTAATGATGGGATATATGAATCCTGAAGCGTTGGAAAAGACCTTAGAAACTGAGCAAGTGACCTTTTTTTCTCGCACGAAATCCCGATTGTGGACGAAAGGAGAAACGTCAGGCAACGTACTCCAACTTCGTAATATCGCTCTAGATTGTGACAATGATACAGTACTTGTCAAAGTGGACCCAATTGGACCAACGTGTCACACAGGTACGACTACGTGTTTCGATGGTGATCCACAAGAAGAGTCTCAAATGGTGTGGCTTCATCAGCTTGAGCAATTGCTTGCCGCTCGAAAAGATGCGGATCCGCAATCTTCTTATACCGCGAGCCTCTATGCCCGTGGTACCAAACGTATTTCGCAGAAAGTGGGCGAAGAGGGCGTTGAAGTCGCGCTTGCGGCAACGTCGGGTGACAAGGCGGAGCTAGTATGCGAATCAGCTGACTTAATTTATCACCTAATGGTGCTACTTCAGGACCAAGGCCTGTCGATGAATGATGTGGTTAATAAGCTGAAAGAGCGCCATAAATAAAACGCGATCTCTAATATAGAAGCCAATAAGGTTTGACCTTGTTGGCTTTTTTTGCTGTTTTCTAAATAGCTGAGTGCCTAATCAATTTAAACTTGCGAAGCACGTCGAGAGGTAATGGGATTATTGAAAACTTTGCAAAACCAGCCATAGTGAGAATGCTGAAAATAATACCTGTTGCGAATTGAAAAGCTGCACTCATCGACTCGGTTAGTAGCCAGTGAGTTGAAATTGCCAATGCTGAGATCGTAAGGGCAGAGAGTAAAGCCATGTGGCAATAAGGTAGAAACTCAAGAAACTGACTTGCCTTGTAGAGCATAATAAGTCGAGCTGTATAAGCGATAGTAAGCACTGCAATAACCCCCAGTAATCCCCAAATAGGTACCAACACAAAATACCCAATAACCGCGATAGTGGCACAGATGCCTTGAATCCACATTTGTGCCTTACTGGAATTGCCACTGTAGCAGCCCAAATTTAAATAATCTCCGGCGTTTTTAATTACTCCTATGACAAGAAGTGCAACAACAAGCGTGCTTGCGGATTGATAGGTGGTTGGTAGTATCAAAGTAACGAAGCTTGGTGCGGTTAGAATCATTACAGTAGCAAGCAAGATTGCAATGTTAACCCCCAGAATCGCCTTATCAGCACACTCTTGTTTACCATTAATACCGTTTAGTATCGCTACTCGATTTGGAAACCACCACAGTGCGTAGGGTTGGAGAGCAAGTCCAAGTATTAGTGCGAATTTAGCACTGACCGCATAGATAGCGAGTTGTTCCACACCAACAAAACTCGCAAGGAACCAACGATCAAGTCCATTAATCATATAGACTGATGTGCTTCCTACGAGCACAGGCAAACCAAAACTCAAAATAAGGCGAGAGGAGCCCAAATAACCAAAACTCCCCATTTGACTCCATTGATACTTGAGCAAGCACATTAGCAGAAGCAAGCTAGAACAGGCTGCTGAAATTAATACACCATCGATACCAAGCCCTGCTTCGAGTAGAACAAAGGTCATCATCGCTTGAACGAGCGCTTTTATGACATTAAGAATGCAGAAGCGTTTCGCCATGGCATTCATACGCATTAATGTTAACGGGATGGATATTGCACCATCGATCATGGTTGGAATGAGCAGTAACACAATTTGGTAGCTTTCGAAGGTAACAGGCAAAGCGTGAATCAACCAGGGGAGGGATATTCCAATGAGGCTACCGCCAATGACACAAACGATGATACTTAAGGTAAAGCAGTTTGAAATAAGCTGCTGCTTCTCTGTACCTTTTGCGGTACCAATATATCGATACATCGCATCGACTATGCCAAAACTGAATAGGATAGTGCCGATATCAGCGAGTAACACTAAAGCTTCAAGTGAACCATACTCGGCGAGCGACAACTTATGCGTGATATAGGGAATCATGACGAGGGATACCCCTTTCATCATTAAGATGCCGATAGCATAATAAGCGGATTGCTTTAGTGAGTTCATGATGCCGATCTACTTGGTAGAAGGATAATGCTTTTGCAGTCTCCAAGTAGACTGCGTAAACGTCGTTTTTCTGGAGCCAAGGATAGTGAGCGTAGGCCAAGTAAGATCGCCGATAAAGGTTGGTTAAGACAACGGTGGTAGTCGGCGTATCCTTCAAGAATGCGTGCTTTTGAACTTCTTAAAGCAGATGAGGAAATGTTCCAATAAAGGTGAGCAGATGTGTACCTGTGCAAGATAGCTTCTAAAGATTTTAAGTTGCGCAACCGATTATCGTCTGTTTGAGTAGTTGAACCTTGTCTCATGACATAGCCTACTTCAATAGAGTTCACCGCACCGAACGGGTGTTGCTCGCAAATGCGTAGCCACAAATCGAGGTCTTCTCCATATTCTAAATTAGAATCGAAGGGTGCGATGTCTCGAAAAATCTCAGCCTTAATCATTACCGTTGAAGTACCAATCACGTTATTTTGAAGGACAAACTCCAAGGCATCGTTCATCACGATATATTGACGACTGTCAGACTGAAACTGATTCCAATAACCAAAGCAATCAATTATTTCTTCGTACTGTTCGGTAACGTGTTGGTAGTTAGTAAAGGTACCTGCAAGCTCAGGGTGGCATTGATGAAAGTGGAGCTGCCTTTCTAACTTATTAGGCATCCAATAGTCGTCAGCATCAAGAAAAGCAATATAATCTCCGCTAGCTCTGTTAATTCCCAAGTTTCTTGCACCCGAAGCACCAAGACCTGACGTTGTAATTATCTGCATTCGAGAATCACTGATGCTGTTAAGGTAACTTGAGGTGTTGTCAGTACTATTGTCATCGACAACAATAACTTCAATGTCCTGATGTGTTTGAGAGAACACACTTTCAACTGCTTTAGGTAAGTACTCAACGCAGTTATAGGTTGGAATGATGATCGAGATTTTAGCCATATCCTTAGCTCTCTTATCTGCAGCGGTATACGACAAGTAGCACTATACATGCCAAGACCGATATTGTTTTAAAACATGTACTTATGACTATTTGTCGCAAATTGATTGTTTTCAGTTGGCTAACAAGTGTCAGATTAGGCAAATTGATTATCGAAATGCGAATAGAGCGTTATTTAAGCGATAAATGATTGCTTAACAAGCTTTAAGCCTTTGGTGCGTATCTTGCTTAGAACAAAAGACATAGTTAGCTTTTGGGACGGAAGAATGAAAAAAACCGCGTTCATTGCGCCTACATACCCGGTGTTGAGTGAGACTTTTATTCAAACAGAAGTAGATTCGATTAGAGCATGTGGGCACCCCGTCTGCGTGTTTGCATTTGAACTGGAACAAACGCAATCAACTTTTGATTATGATGTTATTAAAATCGGTGAAAATTTCTGTTTGTCTGCACTGGTCCAGTTTAAGTACAAAAATTTGCTAGCGGCGGTGAAGTTTGTTCGTAATCAGAGCTCACTTCCTAAGCGTTCGTTGCTCGTTTATGGCGCCAAATTAGCAACTCAACTCGCAGAACTTGATGTTGAGCACGTTCACGCTCACTTTTGCCAGCACACCACGGCACACGCCATTGTTGCAGCAAAGCTTCTCGGAATAAGTAGCTCTTTTGTTGCACATGGACACGATGTTTATGAGTCTCCTTTCGACGTCGGAGAGAAACTTGCCGCCTGTGACTTCGCAGTCGCTGTTTGTCGTGACATGCTGGATGATTTTAAAGACATGGCAGGAAAAAATATCAAACTGTTACACTGTGGAGTGAAAACCGAGCAGTTTACGTACTCGCCTAAATTGCCTCGCCCTGAAATCTCACTTGTCTTTTTAGGCCGCCTAGTCGAGCAGAAAGGTGTTCAACATTTGTTGGAAGCGATGGCTCCGGTAGCCGAAAAACTCAACATTTTCCTTGATATTGTTGGTACCGGAGAGTTGGAAGCCGAGCTGAAGCATCAAGTACAACGGCTTGATTTATCCGATCGAGTAAACTTTTGTGGTGCAAAATCTCACGATTGGGTGAAAAAGTCTCTGCCAAATTATGATTGCTTAGTCGCGCCGTTTTGTATGGCCTCTACGGGTAATGTAGATACGGGCCCCCTCGTCCTTAAGGAAGCAATGGCAGTAGGCACACCCGTAATCACGACAGACATCATGGGGTGTAAAGAAATTGTGACTCCAGAGACGGGCTTCGTTGTCCATGAAAAAGATGTCACAGCGCTCAGGGCGAGCATTGTGGAGTTTTCTCAGCTCAGCTTTAGCCAAAGAGTGATGATGGGGCGATTGGGGCATGAGCGCGTTCAAGTAAAGTTCAACGCGCTGTTACAGGCCAGAAAGTTGTCTCGTTGGATAGAGAATCCAGCTTAACGAATGTACCTTGCGTTGATGCTTACGTGCCAACGATGCAGTTGTCCGTTAGTTTTCTCTATCCATAGATCATTATGATATTCGTAGATGCGACCATTTACGGTGAGGGTGAATCCATTTTCTTTGACGCTTTCTAATTTTGTGAATTGGTCGGAAGTGACCAGAAAAGGCTCACTGTTATCTATTGGCGTTGCGTCAGACAAGACAAAGTAGGCGTATTTGGGACCTGCATCGGGGTCGGTAGAATGAATTCGGTGCGCGACGAGCTTGAACTCATCACTCAAAGGGGCGCTGAGAGTTTGTTTACCCATTGTTTCGTGGGTAGGTATAAACACCCATGAGAGGGTTGCGATGATGGCAAGTAAAACCACACCAAAAGCTAGGAGTAATTTGTTCATAAGGTACGAGTTGAAACGAAGGATAATGAGCAAGTGCCAAGCTTACCATTGAAGGAAAGGGAGTGCGAAAAATTATCTGGTCGCAGGTAGGGACCCACGACCAGTAAATGGTTAGATAGTAGAATTATAAGGTTCACGTTTAGGGCAAGTACCAAGAATTTCTCTTCGTCCAGATTCCTTCACTTCTTCTAAAATGACATCGAACCCCCAAAGTCGATAAAGATGCTTCAAGACCTCGTCATGACCTTTATCCAGAGGGATGCGATTATGTGGAACATGTTGTAATGTAAGCGAGCGGTCTCCTCGAACATCTACATTGTAGACTTGGATGTTCGGCTCTAGATTACTCAGGTTGTATTGCGCTGCGAGTTTTTCACGTATCTGACGATATCCCATTTCATCATGAATAGCTGAGACTTCAACGAAGTTCTTTCGATCATCATCGAGAATGGAGAAAAACTTAAACTCACGCATTAAATGTGGAGATAAATATTGGCTAATAAAGCTCTCATCTTTGAAGTTGTGCATAGCAAAATGCATAGCATCCAGCCAATCACTGTCGGCTAACTCTGGGAACCATTCTCTGTCCTCGTCCGTTGGTTCTTCACAGATTCGCTTAATATCCCTAAACATTGCAAAACCTAAAGCATAAGGGTTTATGCCACTAAAATAAGGGCTGTTATAAGCGGGTTGAGCAACGACACTGGTGTGGCTGTGCAAGAACTCGAGTATGAACTTGTCAGATACCAGACCTTCATCATACAAATGGTTAAGAATTGTGTAATGCCAGAAGGTTGCCCAACCTTCATTCATTACCTGCGTCTGTTTTTGTGGATAAAAATATTGACTTACTTTGCGCACGATCCTGACGATTTCACGTTGCCACGGTTCAAGTAATGGCGCGTTCTTTTCTATGAAGTAGAGGATATTTTCCTGAGGCTCACTAGGGAAGTGTACCTTTTGGTCTTCTTCAGGTGTTCGATTTTTAGGCACAGTGCGCCATAAGTCATTGACCTGTGATTGCAAATAGGTTTCGCGTTCCTCTTGGCGAATTTTCTCTTCTGCAATTGAGATTTTTTCTGGACGTTTATAACGGTCCACACCGTAATTCATTAAGGCATGGCACGAGTCTAGAATTTGCTCTACCTCCTCTTCACCATACTTTTGCTCGCAGTCAGCAATGTATTTCTTAGCGAAAAGCAGGTAATCAATAATAGAACTAGCATCCGTCCATGTTTGAAATAGATAGTTGCCTTTAAAGAAGGAGTTGTGACCGTAACAGGCATGAGCCATAACCAGCGCCTGCATGGTGACTGAATTCTCCTCCATGAGATACGCAATACATGGGTTGGAATTGATTACGATTTCATAGGCCAAACCCATTTGACCATGTTTATACCCCTGTTCTGTCTGGATGAACTTCTTACCAAATGACCAGTGATTATAGTTAATGGGCATCCCTATACTCGAATAGGCATCCATCATCTGTTCTGACGTAATAACTTCGATTTGGTTAGGGTAGGTGTCGAGACGGTAATGCTCTGCGACACGCTTTATTTCTTTGTGGTAGCGTTCCAACATGTCGAAAGTCCAATCAGGACCGTCTGGAAGTACCTTTGACTTAACTTTAGTATCTGTCGTCATATGCACGTCTCCCTATGCGGTCTCTTTTTGAAACAACTCCCTAAACACTGGGAATATGTCTTCAACAGAACGAATGTTCTTCATTGCAAAGTTGTCGAATTCATTCTCTAACTTTTCATATTCATGCCACAGTGTTTGGTGCGTCCTACGAGTGATTTCGATGTAAGAGTAATACTGGCAAGCTGGTAACAGTTTATTGACGAGTAATTCGCGACAACGAGGCGAATCATCAGCCCAGTTATCGCCATCTGAAGCTTGCGCTGCGTAGATGTTCCACTCTCCGAGAGGATAACGGTCTTCTACAATTTCCTTCATCAATTTGAGAGCACTTGAAACGATGGTGCCACCAGTTTCTTGAGAATAGAAGAATTCGTGCTCATCAACCTCTTTCGCCTGAGTATGATGTCGAATAAACACCACTTCAACATTCTCATAGGTGCGTGTTAAGAATAAATACAGCAGCACATAGAAGCGCTTAGCGATATCTTTGGTTGCTTGGTCCATTGAACCAGATACATCCATCAAACAAAACATTACGGCTTGGCTTGAAGGAACTGGACGTTTTTCATAGTTTTTAAAACGAAGATCGAAGGTGTCGATAAAAGGCACGCTGTCGATTTTTTTGCGAAGCTCAGCGATCTCTTCTTTGAGTCGGTTTTCCTCAATTGGTTTAGCTGGCTCGCTCATTTGGACGTCATCAAGTTCTTTACATAGTTCATCGAGCATACGACGTTTGCCCGCTGTCATCGCGGTACGTCGCGCTAACGACTGTTGTAAGGAACGAACGATGGCAATGTTAGAAGGCATACCAGCAGTTTGATAACCTGCACGATGCGTTTTCCATTCTTTGATTTTGTTGATTTGATTCTTTTTGAGGTTCGGTAGTGCGAGATCTTCAAACAGAATATCAAGGTATTCGTCTTTAGAAATCTGAAACACGAACTCGTCTTCACCTTCACCGTCAGGACTAGCTTCCCCCTGACCAGATCCACCACCTTGTCCGCCTTTTGGTGGACGTTCAATTTTGTCCCCGGTGATGAATTGGTCGTTACCAGGATGGACGCGCTCTTTTACGCCTCCTTGACCTTGATGGAAAATTGGTTCGCTAAGGTCTTTTGCAGGAATCGAAACATCCTCGCCAGTCTCCGTATTGGTAATGGAGCGGCGATTGACGGCATCGGTAACCGATTCTTTAATTTTCTGTTTATGCCTGCGTATTAAACGCTGCCTGTTAACGGCACTTTTGTTCTTGCCGTTCAAGCGTCTATCGATAAATTGTGCCATGAGTTACTCCCTGTATTCCTCTCACCAAACAGCCACCGAGCTTTCGCTCGGGGCTGAGATAAACAGTCAGGTGTACTTATGAGGATTTACGAACTCTCAAGTACCACTCAGACAGCAATCGTACTTGTTTCTCGGTGTAGCCTTTCTCCATCATACGATTGACAAAGTCGTCGTGCTTACGTTGGTCTTCGGATGATGTTTTCGCATTAAATGAAATAACAGGTAGTAGCTCTTCCGTATTGGAGAACATTTTCTTCTCAATAACCGTGCGAAGTTTTTCGTAACTTGTCCAAACTGGGTTTGAACCATTGTTATTAGCACGAGCACGAAGCACAAAGTTAACGATCTCGTTTCGGAAATCTTTAGGGTTACTAATACCCGCAGTTTTTTCGATTTTTTCTAGCTCTTCGTTAAGTGAAGCTCGGTCGAATAGCTGACCGGTTTCCGGGTCACGATACTCTTGGTCTTGAATCCAGAAGTCCGCATAGGTGACGTATCGGTCGAAGATATTTTGACCGTACTCTGAATATGATTCCAAGTAAGCGGTTTGAATTTCTTTACCTATGAATTCCACATAGCGAGGGACTAGATAACCTTTAAGGAATTCTAAATACTTCTCGCCGACTTCTTGAGGGAACTGTTCACGTTCAATTTGCTGCTCAATGACATAGAACAGGTGCACGGGGTTTGCTGCAACTTCAGATTGGTCGAAGTTGAAGACCCGTGACAGGATCTTAAAGGCGAAACGAGTAGACAGGCCAGACATGCCCTCATCGACACCGGCATAGTCGCGGTATTCTTGATAGCTCTTCGCTTTAGGATCGGTGTCTTTTAATGTTTCACCGTCATAAACGCGCATTTTCGAGAACAGAGATGAATTTTCTGGCTCTTTTAGGCGCGATAGTACGCTGAATTGACCTAGAAGTTCTAGGGTGCTTGGTGAACAAGGTGCTTTTGAGAGTTCACTATGATCAAGAAGTTTCTGGTAAATTTTAACTTCTTCAGAGACGCGCAAGCAGTATGGCACTTTGACGATATAGACACGGTCCAAGAATGCTTCGTTGTTCTTGTTATTACGGAAGGTTTGCCATTCTGATTCGTTCGAGTGCGCCAATATCATACCATCGAACGGCAAGGCTGAAAGTCCTTCAGTACCGTTGTAGTTACCTTCCTGTGTTGCGGTTAGGAGTGGGTGCAAGACTTTAATTGGTGCCTTGAACATTTCCACGAATTCCATCAAACCTTGGTTTGCGCGGCACAACGCACCTGAATAGCTATACGCATCTGGATCGTCTTGTGAGAAGTGCTCAAGTTGGCGAATGTCAACTTTACCAACTAGAGCGGAAATGTCTTGGTTGTTCTCGTCACCCGGTTCGGTCTTAGCGATCGCGACTTGGTCTAAAATAGATGGTCTGACTTTAACTACCTTAAACTTAGTGATGTCGCCACCAAATTCGTGCAAGCGCTTGGCTGCCCAAGGTGACATGATCGAGCGTAAGTAGCGTTTCTCAATACCATATTCGCTTTTCAGCAGGTCGCCGTCTTCTGAAACATCGAACAAACAGAACGGGTGATCGTTGACCGGACTGCGCTCGCCGTTGGCAGATAGTACATAAATCGGCATTTTTTGCATTAGTGCTTTAAGCTTCTCTGCAAGCGAAGATTTACCGCCACCTACTGGACCTAGAAGGTATAGTATTTGTTTTCTTTCTTCTAGACCTTGAGCGGCATGCTTGAGATAAGACACAATTTGTTCGATGGCATCTTCCATGCCGTAGAAATCTTCGAACGTTTTGTAGCGAGAAATAATGCGGTTTGAAAAAATACGACTTAAGCGAGGATCCTGAGCGGTATCAATAACCTCAGGTTCACCGATTGCGAGTAATAGACGTTCTGCTGCATTGGCGTAAGCACTCTTGTCGTCTTTACATAGAGATAAGAATTCCTTGATAGACAATTCTTCATCTTTTGCGGCTTCGTAGCGCGCTTGATAATGATCGAAAATACTCATAGCTGATTCCCCTTAAACCTGCAAAGCTGACCATTGACAGATATACAATGCGACTCCATGTCATTTTTAAGACTAGTAGGGTTTTCAGATTTATGCTTATCAATTATGCATTTATTTACAAAACTTCCTCAATTTAGTCTGGTGATTATCCCCCAGTCTCAACTTTTATACGTGAGTCCCGATTATTAGATTAGACCGGTTGAGAGTAAGAAAAGTTGCTCAAAAAAAGCCCTCTGCCTAGGGAGGAAGAGGGCTTTTTGATAACTGATTGTTTTAACGCGTTAAAGTTAAGCGTTAAAAATCTGTCTGAATTCTGCTGCTGATAAGTGGTATTGACGTGGGCAATTTCGCCATGTCACTAACATACGACGATATTTCTCAAGCATAGGCACATGGCTATTGAAGTGATGATCGCCTTTGTCGAATTGTGGGTAAAGCCCTTCAGAATCGATTAGAAATCGAACATAATTAACCAATTGTGCTTCAGCTGCGATATCAAACCCTAAGAACTGCAAGCGACGCTGGTCTACATCGTTACGCTCTTCATCTGAAAGCATCTTATTGGATTCTTGCATTGCGTGGTACATTTCCATGATGTCGATTACTTCACGACACTCGTCTTCAACTAAACAGCCATACTCTTTGTTCATTTCACGCATTTGCAGTTCATAGCCACGCTCTACAATTGTTTGTAGGCGCTTGTACTTTTCTGCATTTTCCGGCGTTAGCTTAGCCATTAGGTAATATTGATTAGATAGGATTAGACGTTGAGCATTTGTCATTTCCATGGTGAAAAGCCTCACTAAAAAGTCATCATTATAAGTTTACGAATGAATTCGCTATACCGACAGGTTATCAGCTTCTCGATATTGTGTAACATGATCTCAACACGTATTTATTACAAAAAAACGCGCTTTCTAGCGCGTTTTTTTCGTGTCAAAAGATTTCCGAATCTACTGTTAGTATTTAACGGTATCAGTATATTGCAGAAGAATATTTTGGATGTTATCCATGACTTCTTTGGTCGGCGGCTGTGTCCCTTCAAGAGGGTACTCAAAACCGAGCGCTTCCCACTTATGTGCGCCTAACTTGTGGTATGGCAACAGTTCGACTTTTTCGATGTTGTCCATATCCTTAATAAACTCGCCAAGCATGTGAGCCGCTTCTGGATCGTCCGTATAACCAGGGACGACAACATAGCGAATCCATGTCTTTTGGCCAATTTTGTGTAGATAACGAGCAAAATCTAATGTGCGGCGATTAGATACACCGATGAAGTCCTGATGAATTTCATCTTTCATGTGCTTTATATCGAGCATCACTAAGTCGGTAGCATCCAAAACTTCGTCGATAACATCAGTATGCTTACGGATGTAGCCGTTAGTGTCCAAGCAGGTATGAATGCCTTCCGCTTGAGCGGCGCGAAAGAAGTCACGGACAAACTCAGGTTGGAGCATGGCCTCACCGCCTGAACAAGTAATACCACCACCAGATGCATTCATAAAGTGACGGTAGGATTTTGCCTCGGCAATCAACTCGTCGACGGACACTTCTTTGCCGCCATGAGTATCCCAAGTATCACGGTTGTGGCAATACATACAACGCATGAGACAGCCTTGAAGAAAGACAATAAAACGGATCCCAGGTCCATCGACCGTACCGCAGGATTCGAATGAGTGAATGCGACCAGTTGTTGACATATGCTCTTCTCTACTTACTTATTTTTACGCGTCATTTTATTACAAAATGGCCCCCTACGACAGGAAAAGTGGTACCCCATTCATAGTCTGTATCGATCAAAAACCGACTTCTGTTGCCCATAGTGAAATAATGTTATAGCGTTGTTAATTATATTATTAATACATGGTACATAGATTGCTAGTTTGCTTACTTTAAACCAGTATCAACTGGTTGCGTCTGTTGCAGATAATATCGGTCAGGAGACCGACATGCTTATCGTCACAAGGGGAAATACATGGAAGTAGCCTTATCACAAAAACAAAAAACTGTCTTTTCGATGCTCACTCTTTGGTCAGGGTTCATCATTTTGGTGTTTTTTATTTTTAACTCACTTTCCAGTTTAAGCGAGAAATTTACCAGTAGTAGTGACATGGAGCGAGCCAGTGCGCATTTATCCTCTACTCAAGTGTTGCTGATGGATACCGTTAATCGACGAACCACATTAGTAGCTGGTGGCATGGATGCGTTTGAAGATAGCATGGACCGATTGGAAACCAGTGCGGAGCAAGACCTAGCGTTCTTAAAGCAAGCCGGTTTGACTACTGAGAGTGATAATGTTTCCAATACGTTAGAGTCGTTTATCTTTAATTTGAGCCCTTGGCTAACCATCAAATCAGAGTTGGGTTTCTCCGTGAATGACGGATTGCTACAGCAGCTACAGCAGAATAACGCCAAGATCGATGCCGCTATCAAAGAAACAGGTATGGTGACGCTGACTTCAGATTTTCAGAAAGTAGTGACCAGTTTGCAGGAATACTTAATTCAGCCCAACGAACAAAACGAAAAAGGCTTTAAGCGAGCTCTTGCGGGATTTGTTAATGCATCAAATACCTATGCCATGTTGGAGCTTTATGAGAATGAAGTCAAAGCATTGGAACTCGGCTTCGCGCGAGTGGTTGAGCTGTCAGGTACTTTAGTTGGTTTAGAGAAGAAGTTAGACCAAGCTCAGGCGATTACTTTAGAGGCCTTTGATAAAGCCGCTCTAGCACTGAATCAACAAGCACTTTCACTAGGTAATCAAGCCGCCGATGTATCGAGCATGACTAAGGCTTCCGTCGGTATAGCTTGTGCTTTATTAGCGCTATTTACTACAGCTATCTTCCTCACATTAAATGTCTCTCTGGCTCGTTCGTTAAAGCAAACACTGTCGGCACTTAAACTAATAGAACAAGGTGATCTTTCGACGCGTCTTGCCGTGAGTAACAATCATCGTGATGAGTTCAACCAACTTAAGCAAGCCATCAATGTGAGTTGCGAAAACTTAGGTACTTTGGTTGACGGTGTGAAAACCAACAGTCAGCAACTATCGAACAGTTCTGGTGAGCTAGACAGCGGAATCAATCAACTAAGACAGCACCAAAGTCAAGTTATTGAACAAACGCAGTTATTGGCGTCCGCGACTGAAGAGGTGAGTGTTACCACACAAGAAATTTCTGGTTCTTTAGAGTATGTGGCAACCATTAGTAAAACCTCAGCAGAGTCTGCGCAAGCGGGTGGTGAAGTTATTGTAGATACCATCGCTGCTTTTGAACAAGTTGGCACTATTCTGGAAGAAGCCGCTACCCATATCGAACAGCTGGAGCAAGCTTCCCAAAAGATAGACTCAGTGATGGAAATCATTAATGGTATTGCTGAGCAAACCAACTTATTGGCACTGAATGCCGCGATTGAAGCGGCGAGGGCAGGAGAGCAAGGTCGAGGTTTTGCTGTGGTGGCAGATGAAGTGCGAAGTCTCGCAGTAAGGACAGTACAAGCGGTAGAGGAAATCTCTGGTACGATAGACACAATGAAACAGGAAAGCACGCAAGTTATTCAGTTTATTGCTCAATCTGACAGTTCCATGCAGTCTGGTCGAGAGCAAGGGAATCAAGCGAAAACCGCACTTGAAGAGATCATGAATAAGGCACAAGAAGCTAGTTCTCAAACTGAAGTGATTTTTGCCTCTGTTAAGGAACTTGCGACAACTTCGCAATCGATGGCCAGCAACATGGCGCAAATCAGTGACTCTATGGGTGAACTTGAGGCGAGTAGTCAGAGTTTGAAAGAAACCAGTGATGGGGTAGATAAGCGTTCTACGGAGCTCTATCAAGAATGTGAGAGATTTAAGACGGTATAATAAACGCTACGGTAAAGGAATATGTCGATGAAATAGGCACCTAGGAAGGTGCCTATTTCATTTTAGAAGAAAGCAAAAAGCGAAATTCCTCCATTGCCATAGATAGACTTTGACGCTTCTTTATATTCAGCGGACTTAGAACCGGCAAAGGCACTAATACCAACATAGGCGTTATACCACGTCACACCAAGAACTGCCTCACCTTGCCACGGCTGTAAAGTGACGTCGTAAGCATCACTTGGCTCTGGTATTCCGGGTCTCTCTCCTTGAATAGTAAGATCATTAAATCGGTAGCGAGCTTTTAAGCCAAAATAAGTAAACCAGCCCTTATTAGAGGCGCCGATCATCCCGGCCTTAAACGGGTTTTCTGTACTGATGTTTGCAGAACCGAAGTTACCTCCAAGTTCTGAACCAAAGCGAAACATCATCCCCGTGGAAACATCACTTCTAAAATTCCCTAGGTTTGCTTCGGTGACGTTTGAGACTTCCCATCCGGTATTGCCAAAAAGTGGCTCGCGCTTCCAATTTAGATGAGTTAAGTAACCAATACTGCCTGCGACTTGATCCTCAATCTGATATTCCCAGCCTTTTGGGTCTGCTGAACCCACAATCGAGTGCACCAACTGCTGCGCTTTATCGGCAAATGACCCTTCACCAGTGCTACCTAACGTGAGATTGAAACGCTGTGCCTGTTGAGGGTGCAAACTAATGTAATTCAATTCGCCATGGAAATAACCTGCATAGGGGCGGTCATTAGCCAGAGGTACAGTGGCTTCAATATCCGAAGGGGTCCACATCTTATGTCCAAGCTGAAATTCAAACTTATCAAGAGAAGCGCTTCCCCAATAAGACAGACTAAGCGGTTTGAATAAAGCCCAAGGGGTGATGGCGCTGCTGGTATAAGAAAGAAAAATACCGTTGGTATAGTCTTCGTCTGTGCCAAAGATACCGTCATTATCGAGTGAAAATGAGACGGTAGAGCGCTCAGAGGCTAAGACAACACTGCTGACAAAAATCAAAGGTAAAATGGCGGCTGCTTTCATATGTGTCACTCTCTTCAAATACGGCTAGTAGAGATGTTTTATTATTAAGTTGAGTGTGACACGAAAGAAAAAGGTTAGTCAGTGATCTATAGATGAAAAAGTATCTCTATCGTAGCGAAATTGTAAACAATCCTTAACCAGTGAGAACTAAGTACTTTTTTGTAGATAGGAATCAAAATTAGGCAGAAATTAAAAATAGATAGAAATAAAAAAAACCTCGCCGAAGCGAGGTTTTTATCTCAATCAGTATAATCTCAGATTATAGAGATTCAGTGAACGTACGTGCGATTACGTCAGCTTGTTGCTCTGCAGTTAGAGAGTTGAAGCGAACAGCGTAACCAGATACACGGATTGTTAGCTGAGGGTATTTCTCAGGGTGCTTAACAGCGTCTTCTAGAGTTTCACGGTTAAGAACGTTCACGTTCAGGTGTTGACCACCCTCAATGCCAGCTTCGTGGTGGAAGTAACCATCCATCAGACCAGCAAGGTTAGCGCGTTGGCTGTCTTCTTCTTTACCTAGAGCGTTTGGAACGATAGAGAAAGTATAAGAGATACCATCTTTAGCGTGTGCAAACGGTAGTTTACCTACAGAAGTAAGTGAAGCTACAGCACCTTTCTCGTCACGGCCGTGCATTGGGTTAGCACCTGGTGCGAAAGGAGCGCCTGCGCGACGACCATCTGGAGTGTTACCAGTTTTCTTACCATATACCACGTTAGAAGTGATAGTTAGGATAGACTGAGTAGGCACAGCGTCGCGGTAAGTTTTCAGTGAACGGATCTTGTTCATGAATACTTCTACTAGTTCACAAGCAATGTCATCTACGCGAGCATCGTTGTTACCGAACTTAGGATAGTCGCCTTCGATTTCGAAGTCGATTGCAACACCGTCTTCGTCACGTACTGGCTTAACTTTAGCGTACTTGATAGCAGCTAGAGAGTCAGCAGCAACAGAAAGACCAGCGATACCACAAGCCATAGTACGACGAACGTCACGGTCGTGTAGAGCCATTAGTGCAGCTTCGTAGCTGTACTTGTCGTGCATGAAGTGGATGCTGTTTAGTGCAGTTACGTACTGCTTAGCTAGCCAATCCATGAAGTGGTCTAGTTTGCCCCATACATCGTCGAAGTCTAGAACTTCGTCAGTGATCTTAGGCATTTCTGGGCCAACTTGAATCTTAAGCTTCTCGTCCACACCGCCGTTGATAACGTATAGAAGAGTCTTAGCTAGGTTCGCACGAGCGCCGAAGAATTGCATGTGCTTACCAATAACCATTGGAGATACACAACATGCGATTGCATAGTCATCAGACTCGAAGTCTGGACGCATTAGGTCATCGTTCTCGTACTGGATAGAAGAAGTATCGATAGATACTTTTGCACAGAACTTCTTGAAGCCTTCAGGTAGTTGCTCAGACCAAAGTACAGTGATGTTTGGCTCTGGAGAAGGACCCATAGTGTATAGAGAGTTTAGGAAACGGAAGTTTGAACGCGTAACAAGCGTACGACCGTCAAGACCCATACCACCCATAGACTCAGTAGCCCAGATTGGGTCACCAGAGAACAGATCATCGTACTCAGGAGTACGTAGGAAACGAACCATACGTAGCTTCATTACGAAGTGGTCGATCATTTCCTGAGCTTCAACTTCAGTAATCTTACCTTCAGCGATGTCACGCTCAATGTAGATATCAAGGAAAGTAGAAGTACGACCTAGAGACATTGCAGCACCGTTTTGAGACTTAACAGCAGCTAGGTAGCCGAAGTAAGTCCACTGAATAGCTTCTTGAGCTGTTTCAGCTGGGCGAGAGATGTCGCAACCGTATTTCTCAGCCATAACTTTCATTTGGCCAAGTGCACGGTGTTGCTCTGCGATTTCTTCGCGAAGCTGCATAGTCATTTGAAGATCTTCGCCGTTCTCGAAACGCTCTTGTAGAGAAGCGAATTGAGCTAGCTTGTCTTGCATTAGACGGTCAATACCGTAAAGAGCCACACGACGGTAATCACCGATGATACGACCACGACCGTATGCATCTGGAAGACCAGTTAGAACGCCTGACTTACGGCATTTCATGATGTCTGGAGTGTAGATATCGAAAACACCAGCGTTGTGAGTTTTACGATATTCAGTGAAGATTTTCTTAACTTGTGGGTCTAGTTCGCGGTTGTACGCTTTGCATGAACCTTCAACCATACGGATACCACCGTTAGGGATGATTGCACGCTTAAGCGGCGCTTCAGTTTGAAGACCTACGATAGTTTCAAGATCTTTTTCGATGTAACCTGCATCGTGAGCAGTGATGGTAGAGATAACTGAAGTATCAAAATCAACTGGTGCGTGAGTTGAGTTTTCTAGTTTGATACCTTCCATTACCTTAGCCCAAAGCTTGTTAGTTGCTTCAGTACCTTCAGAAACTAGGAAAGACTCGTCACCCTCGTATGGAGTGTAGTTCTTTTGGATGAAATCACGAACGTTAACTTCGTTTTGCCACTCACCTGCAGCAAAACCTTCCCAAGCTTTAGCAAATTGCTCTGCCATGACATACCTACCTTTTTAGTAGAAAAAACACGTACTGTACGCTTTTACGCATGCTCACCGGAGGATGAACCAGTACACTTGAATAAAAATATCTATAACCACTTAGGGTTAGTATGGATATAGATATTGTCATTCCCTACGTTAAAATCAAGCTTACACTAAAAATAATTTGTAAAACTTAAACTAAATCAATAAAAGTTAAAAAAGTTTGATAAAAATATGGGCAGTGAATGTCACTGCCCAAATAATCAACTAGATATTATAGGAAAGCTGGAATGCCGTACTGACCTTCTAGCATACCTACAGCTAGCATCGCTACTAAGCAGATAACGAACACACCCACAGGGATGACAATCTTATCTACAAAAGATAGACGAGAAGCACGTTCTTTGTCACCAATTAGACCATTATTATCTAGGAACATGGTTAGCGCCCATGCCAACACTGGGTTAGCAACGACTGATGCAAAGATACAGATACCTGCCGCTTGTGAATCCTTAGTCTCTTTTACCATCTGCATACCAGCTTCAAGTAGAGGAAGGAATACACCCACTAGTAGCGCAACGCGCATTACTGGAGGCCATACTGCTACGTCCATTGGGAAACCAAGAATAGCAACAATGATACATAGAGAACCAAGTAGAATCGCACCTGCTGGAATTGGACGCTTAGCGATCGCAGCTGGGATCATGTAAGTACCCCAAGAAGAAGTGATGTTACCACCACCAACCGCAGTACCTACCATTTGACGGATAGAACACATAGTCATTGTGTCATCTACATCCATGAGTACTTTTTCAGTCTTACGTGGGTAGTTAAGTTCTTGGAAAATACGGTGACCAAGGAAGTCAGGTGACCACATCGCAACCGCTAGAATCGCAAATGGTAGAGAAGCAATAAAGTGTTGTAGGTTTGGAAGACCTAGCATCCAACCTTCTTCTGTACTGCCCCACCAGTAAACTGGATTTAGGTTAGGAAGACCCATTTCAGTTTCGAACGTTAAGTCGAAACCAGCACCTAGACCAAGGGCTAGTAGAAGACCCGTAACTGCACAAACCGGAATAGCAAGCCAACGCATGTTGATCTTAGCGAGGTAGGCGTACACAGCGATGTTGATGCCCAGTACGACCAAGCCAACATAACCCATGCTGCCTGCTTCAACACTCGCAGATTGCAGACCTACTGCCCATTCTTGAATGGAACCGATTTGGCTCATCGTACCGGTGAAGCCGAGGAAGATTAATAAGCCCCCCGCCGTGCCTTGGGAGGTGAGGTTTACAAGCTTTGAGCCACCTTTGAAGTAACTTAGCAATAGGCCGAACACACCAAGAAGGATTGCAAGAGCAAGAGGGTGAGCACCAGCAAGCGCGATAGAACCGATAAGTGGGATCATCGGACCGTGGTTACCAGCAAGGTTAGCTCTTGGGTTGATGAAACCTGATGCAAGAACACAGAAAAGAAGTGCTGGGATTAGCATTTCTACACGTGCAACTTCGATCGCAAACTCTTTCCCAAGGTTTACGTGATCCCAAGCAGCGGTTAGACCGTCAGCCCATGACATCATTACTGCAGAGTACATTGCAATAATGCCGATGGTACCAGCAAGAGCAGGTACTAAATCTTCTAGTTCAAAGCGGAAGTCACGGCCTGGTAGGTTTAAACCAAAGCGGCGCGGTTTCATGATTTGAAGTTCGTGGTCTAGGTATTCAGAGCGGCTGGCAAACTCAGATGCTGGACGGTGAAGCTCTTGATAGCTCTTAGTCTCGATATCCGAATCAGAATGCGCTTTGTTAACTGCGTCTGACATAGATTCCTCATATATATAAAAAGTTAGTCGTTTGGCTTGATAAACGAACTGGTTCACACCGACTTGGCTAGGCTGCTGCACGTTAACGACGTGCTAAGAATAGACGAGATTCCTAAAAATGGGGTGAATAATTCGTGCTATATCAATGGAGCCGAGTCTAACAAGCAACACTAAGACCTTGATTGATCTTGATCACTTTAAGAAAAAATGTGAAAGAAAACTACAACAGTTGTTTGAATCAGCGCACTTTATTAACAGTGAGCGTAAGCGACTTTCAATATGAAAATTTTATGAACAACATCATTTTTATCAATAAGTATTGGCTGCTCCCCCAGTTAATGGAGTCGGCAGTGAGATTGACGAAGTTTATTTGATTGTGGTGACGAAACTCAGATGTTGACGAAGTGGGTTTGCTTATAAAACAACCATTAGGGGCTGTGGAGGGCGAAGTAAGCCAAGAGTAATCAATACCAGTGCTTGTACTCAGTATTTTGATCTAACTATCAAAACACTCAACTAGCTCATTATCTTAGCTAATGCGTCATTAGGTAGGCTTATATTCCGATATTTTGATGTATGGTAGAGATAAGGGCTAAATTATGATTGTTTTGTGTAACATTTGTGCAATAAATCCACGTAGAGAATAAAAAATCACCAATGACTAAATGTGCAGCATTCAGTAAAGATTATTCACAATTATAAGTTATAAACTCTTTAAATTGCATAAATCGTCAGATACAATCGCTGTGTTAAGAATAAAAACAGGTTAATAGTTTGTTGCAAACTGTACATTGTAGTGCTAGCTTGTATCGAACGAATAAAAGGTCGGAGTACCTTTCGCCTCTAATAATAGGCATAGCAGTCAATAATATACAGGGAGCACAAGCGCATGAATGATGTACCAGCGCTGGACATAAAAGAACTGCACAAGACCTTTGGTCAAAATGAAGTTTTAAAGGGGATTTCCCTTTCTGCACACAAAGGTGATGTCATCTCGATTATTGGCTCATCTGGTTCTGGAAAAAGTACATTTCTTCGTTGTATCAACCTTCTTGAAACACCCACAGAGGGTGAAATTTGGGTTAACGGTGAGTTAATCGAAATGAAGCGCAATCGTTCGGGTGAGTCTCTTCCTGCCAATGAAAAACAAGTTCAGCGAATCCGTTCTCGCTTGGCTATGGTATTTCAAGGTTTCAACTTGTGGTCTCATATGACGGTGCTGGAAAATATTATTGAAGCACCCGTTCATGTTCTGGGCGTGCCGAGAGCTCAAGCTATTGAAAATGCAGAACTGCTTCTTAAAAAAGTAGGCTTGTATGAGCGTAAAGATTATTACCCAGGGCACCTTTCTGGTGGTCAGCAGCAGCGTGCTGCTATCGCTCGCGCACTGGCAGTTGAACCTGAAGTTATGCTTTTCGATGAGCCAACGTCTGCTTTGGACCCAGAACTGGTAGGTGAAGTTCTGGGTGTAATGCAAGATCTCGCGGAAGAAGGTCGCACCATGTTGGTAGTGACTCACGAGATGGCGTTTGCCCGTGACGTTTCAAATCATGTGATGTTCTTACACCAAGGTCTAGTTGAAGAGCAGGGTGATCCTGCCAAACTGTTCACTAACCCTGAATCTGAACGTTTACAACAATTTATCTCATCCATCTACTAATATAGAGGGTGGCATGTCGGAACCTAGGTTCCGAGAACAATCAAACAAACACAACATTAATAACAAAAATCTCAATCACAGGAGTATGGAAATGAAAAAGTGGTTAATGGTAGCAGCACTTGCTGCAACAGCAGCAACTGGAGTAGCACAAGCTAAGGAATGGAAAACTGTGCGCTTCGGTATTGAAGGTGCTTACCCTCCATTTAGCTGGACTGAAGCTGACGGTTCACTAAAAGGTTTTGACGTTGATATGGCAAACGCATTATGTGAAGAGCTTAAGGCGAAGTGTGTGATCGTTCCTCAAGATTGGGATGGCATCATTCCTTCACTATTGGCGCGTAAATATGACGCAATTATCGCAGCAATGTCTATCACGGAAGAGCGTAAGAAGAAAGTTGACTTTACTGGTAAATACGCACAAATCCCTAACAAGTTTATCGCTAAGAAAGGCGCTGGCTTGGACTTTGATAACCTAAATGGTGCGAAAATTGGTGTACAGCGTGCAACTACGCACGACAAGTACCTAACAGATAACTACGGTGACCAAGTGGAAATCGTTCGTTACGGCTCTTTCGATGAAGCATACTTGGACCTAGCAAACGGTCGTATCGTTGCTGTTCTTGGTGATGCATCAGCACTTGAAGAAGGTGTAATCAATAAAGATGGCGGTGACGCGTACGAGTTCGTTGGCCCTTCTTTGACAGATCCTAAGTGGTTTGGTGAAGGTATGGGTATCGCAGTTCGTAAACAAGACAAAGACCTAACTAAGCAACTTGATGCGGCTATCAAATCTCTACGTGAGAAAGGTAAGTATCAAGAGATTGCAGCTAAATACTTCAACTACGATGTATACGGCGACTAATCACTTAGCTTAAATAACGATAAGGGCTTGAGCTAGTCTCAGGCCCTTTTACTAAAAAGCGTGTCACAGGTGTTTTTTAGTATGACTTACCAACAAATTTGCTGTGCTGTTGGAAGGAACTATGCTCGATTTACAAGGATATGAAGCCTCAATATTAAAAGGGGCCGTACTAACCATAGAAGTGGCAATACTTTCGCTATTGCTTGCTATGTTCTTAGGTATGTTAGGCGCGCTCGCTAAGCTTGCTCCCTATAAGTGGGCACGTGCGATAGCGACACTTTACACTACCATTATTCGAGGCATCCCAGATCTCGTTTTAATGATGCTAATCTTCTTTGGCGGACAAATACTGCTCAATAACAGTTTGTACGCCGTCAACGAATGGCTCAACAACTGGTTTATGTCCAGTGACCCGAATCATGAGTGGACTTCATACTTACCT
The DNA here is from genome assembly GCF_013364395.1 of Vibrio mediterranei. Lineage (NCBI taxonomy): Bacteria > Pseudomonadati > Pseudomonadota > Gammaproteobacteria > Vibrionales > Vibrionaceae > Vibrio > Vibrio mediterranei. Next base: position 1,069,284 of record NZ_JABXGK010000001.1, read on the forward strand.
GACTATATTGATGTATCTCCATTCGTTGCAGGGGTATTAACTATCGGATTTATCTTTGGTGCTTACATGGCCGAAACTTTCCGCGGTGCAATCATGGCCGTTGATAAAGGTGAAATGGAAGCAGCGAAGGCCTATGGCATGAGCTCTGTCTTAGCATTTAGACGTATACTTCTACCCCAAATGATTCGACATGCTTTACCGGGGTTTGGCAATAACTGGCTGGTACTTCTTAAGACAACTGCACTAGTCTCCATCATTGGACTAGAAGACATGGTACGCGTGAGTTCATTAGCGGCAGGTTCAACCAAGATGCCATTTACCTTCTATATGTCGGTGGCGATTATCTTCTTACTGTTCACCAGCATCTCAACCGGTTTCTTAAAGCTGGTGGAGCGCAAATTTAGTATTCATGTGAGGTAGATATGGACTTTTCATTGATAGTAGAAAGTTTCCCAGTCTATCTGGACGGCCTTTGGACTACCGCATGGTTGGTGTCGCTAGCCCTTGTGATTGGTTTGTGTGTGGCAATACCTTTAGCGGTAGCTAGAAACAGCACAAATTATTTATTCAGTTTACCATCGTGGGGTTTTATCTATTTCTTCCGTGGTACGCCACTGTTGGTTCAACTTTATTTGATTTACTACGGCATGGACCAATTCTTCCCAGTCAAAGATACGTTGTGGGAAAACGCATGGTTCTGTGCGTTAGTCGCGTTTGTACTTAACACATCAGCGTATACGGCAGAAATTATCCGCGGTGCGATAAATGGCTTACCAAAAGGTGAAGTCGAAGCTGCAAAAGCTTATGGAATGAGTCCTTGGAAGACTTATCGTCGCATTATTTTGCCAAGCGCATTACGCAGAGCCTTACCCGCGTACAGTAACGAAGTTATCTTCATGCTTCACGGTTCGGCGGTAGCTGGTATCGTCACTATTATGGATTTGACCGGTGCTGCTCGCTTAGTGAACTCTCGTTACTATGCGCCATTTGAATCATTCCTGACTGCAGGTTTGTTCTATATGGGACTAACCTTCATTATTCTTTGGGTATTTAAGAAAGCAGAGAAGCGATTCCTAGCGTATATGAGACCACTAGAGTCACAGTGATGTAGTTATTCCTTAAGAAAGAATAATTAGAATTATGATCCCCGATTGTTACGAAAGTGATGATCGGGGATTTTGTTTTTACACTACGCTTTGGGCAGATTCCTGTTCTAGGCAGGAATGACGTTATATTAGCGCACACCAGAGCTTGGTTTAGCCAAACACAGACCAAATTGGCGCGTGATCAGATGGCTTCTCAATGCCACGTAGTTCGTAATCAATACCTGCTTCTGAACACGTTTCAGCAAGACTCTTCGTAGCCAATACCACGTCAATTCGTAGGCCGCGATTATCATCGAAACCGCGAGAGCGGTAATCAAACCATGAGAATTGATCATCGACGTTTGGATGCAGCTGACGGAATGTATCTACGAAGCCCCAGTCGAGTAGAGTCTGTAACCACTCACGTTCAATTGGTTGGAAGGAACACTTACCAGTCTTGAGCCAGCGCTTACGATTTGGTTCACCGATGCCGATATCTAGGTCGATTGGACTGATATTAATGTCACCCATAACGATAAGCTTCTCATCATTACTATGGTGCTCATTCAAGTAGGTCATCAGATCTTTGTAGAAAGCTTCTTTATAAGGAAACTTGGTCTCATGGCTAATGTTATCCCCTTGAGGGAAGTAGCCATTTAACACGGTCACTTTGTCGCCATTAGCATCTTCGAATGTTGCCATGATCATACGTTTTTGATGATCTTCGTTGTCGGTAGGGAACCCTTTATGGACCGAGATAGGCTCCTGCTTGCAAAGCATAGCAACACCATAGTGTGCCTTTTGGCCGTGGAAATAGACTTTATAGCCCATAGCCTCTACCGCTTCTACTGGGAAGGCCTCGTCATGAACTTTGATTTCTTGCAAACCAATGACGTCTGGCTGGTGCTTATCAATCAAAGCTTGAAGTTGATGAAGCCGAGCGCGTAGGCCATTGATATTAAAACTGATGACTTTCATTTCTCACTAATCCTGTGATTTTTATATCAGGGTCAAAATACTAGCATTGAGCATCCTGAACGTACAACGCTTCAGTTGAGGTGAAGATGTAAAAATGATGTAATAAATCGCTAAATAAAAACGACAATACGTCGATAAAAAAACATACTGGCTCACGTTTGCAAAAAGGATGTACTATGCGAACTCTTTCCGTGCAGTGGAAAATCACGGTGTTAGCAGGCTGTTGCTTGCTATTTACTTCCATAGCTTTGATAGGCTTTTCACTCTATAACGCCATCAACAGCCAAAAAGCAATTCAGACACTCAGTTCCGAATCGGTGGTTGAAAAATCACAGGCGTTACTTGAAGCTCGTGCGGATATTAACGCACGAGAAGTCAAAGATTATTTCAATGAAGCGATTTACCGTGCGGAAATGTTGATCGCCAACGCTAAGTTCCAAAAGTATAACGCAGAAGAAAATTTCGTCCCCAGTGAGGATCTGCGAACGGCACTGGATGAAATGATTCGACAGGCCGTTATCGAGTTTCCTTCTATCCAAGGCGCATACTTAGTCTTCAAGCCAAATATGCTTGATGGAGAAGATTCAAACTATGAGGGAGCCGACTATGTTGGTTCTAATGAGCTTGGACAATTTGCGACTTATTGGCAAATCACCGAGACGGGTGAGAATGCCATCCGCACGGTTCTAACTAAGCGTAAGCTTGACGCTTTAGAAGATGGGGAACGCTTCTATTGTCCTCTCGCTACCGAAGCATCGTGTGTCAGTACCCCACGACTCAGTGCCATTGGTGATCAGCAACACCTCACTTCATCGCTATCAATTCCAATTGAAGTCGATAACATGTTAATTGGTTTTTTAGGTATCGACCTTAAACTGACTGAGCTCGCCAATACCGTTATGGAGTCAGATGCCAGCCTCTTTAATGGCAGTGGACACGTGAACATCATCAGCCTCGATGAAAGTGTAATTGCCAGTGACGATTCGAGTATTAAAGTTGGCTCTCCTTATCAAAGTGCCATTTTATCGTCAGAGCAGATTACAGACCTGATGTTTGGAGAAGAAGCTAGCGCTCAATGGAGTGCAGATGGTCAGTGGTTAACGGTATTTAATCCAGTCACTATTGCTAATCAGACATGGGGCGTATTCTTTGATATGCCTCGTAGCAGCGTTCTCAGTGATGCTATTGAGCTTGATAGCATTATCTCTAAGCAGTTAGAAGAAGGAATTGTATTTGAAGTCTTAGTGGGTGCTGGCTTTGTCATTGTAGGGCTCGTCATCATTGCTCTAATGTCGCTACGTCTAGTTAAGCCAATTAGAGAGGTAGTTACTCGCTTAGAGGATATTGCTAGTGGAGAGGGGGACCTAACGCAGCGTTTGGAAGTCCAATCGGGCGATGAGATAGGTCAGCTTGCAGAGCAGTTCAATGCATTTTTAGCAAAATTGCAAACGACGATCCAACAAGTTGCCGTAACCACTGAACGCATTGCTGGTACAGCTGAAAGTGCCAATGCCACAGCGGTTGCGACACGAGAGAGTAGTGAAGCTCAATTTAGAGAAGTTGACCTCGTTGCAACTGCGTCAGAAGAGATGACACAAACGGCGTCACTCGTGGTGCAAAATGCTGAGGTTGCGGTGCAAGCTGCGGCTTCAGCAAATGAGTCTGCTAGCCAAGGTCAGGAAGTCGTTGAACTGTCAGCCAGTGAAATGGTTCGTTTGGTTGAACAGATGAAAGCTACCGTTCCGGTGGTAGAAGAGCTAGCGAAGAACAACACTAATATCACAGAGATCCTCGCGGTAATTGAAGGCATTTCCGAGCAGACTAACTTACTGGCACTCAATGCTGCCATTGAAGCAGCGCGAGCAGGGGAGCAAGGTCGTGGGTTCGCGGTAGTTGCAGATGAGGTTAGAAGTCTAGCAAGTCGTACTCATGATTCGGTCGGCGAAATCCAAGAAGTTATTGAGCGTGTCCAGAAGGGAACACGTGATGTGGTGAGCGCGATTCAAGAAGGGTCACAACTTGCAGATTCTACGGCGACGCATGTTCAGCAAGCCGTGGCAGCACTGAGCAGCATCTTCGAGTCTATCTCTGCGATTAACGATATGAATAGCCAGATTGTTAAGGCAGCAGAAGAGCAGCAATCTGTATCGGCGGAAGTTAATCAAAACGTAAGTAACATTCGTGATTTAAGTGCTCAAATCTTAGAGAAGGCGGGAGACTCAGAAAAAGTGGGCAAAGAAATTAACCAGCTTTCTAGCGAGCAACAAGGGTTGATGAGCCAATTCAAGGTGTAACTGCTCCAACTGAACATAACGGTAATAACAAAAAACGCGACCTAATGGGTCGCGTTTTACTTTAACAATTCAGCGAAGACAGAAGTCAGTGCAGAAAAGACATCATCAAGGAAAAGTTATGACGTTTCTTCCCCATTAACGTGCCCAAACATCTTAGCCGCATAGGCAACGCGCTCTTCTGGAGAAGGGTAGGTGAACGGGTTTGGTTCGCCTAACGATTCGATGTGCTGCAGTCTCGGTAAGATGCCACTTCCATTGGCGATTTGAATCGCAAGACCAGGACGAGCATTAAGCTCCAACACCATTGGCCCTTCTTCCTTATCTAACACCATATCCGTACCCATGTAGCCAAGGCCTGTCATCTCATAAGCACTAGAGGCAAGAGTGAGGAGTCGTTCCCAGTGAGGTACTGCGAGCGTTGCAAGCTCTTTGCCAGTGTCTGGATGGTGAGTTACAGGTTGGTCAAACTGAACCGCTCTAACCGCTTTACCGGTAGCGATATCGATACCAACACCTACTGCACCTTGGTGAAGGTTGGCCTTGCCGTCGGATGCAGATGTAGAAAGACGCATCATCGCCATCACTGGATAACCTTGGAATACGATGATTCGAACGTCAGGAACCCCTTCGTAACTAAAGCCTTCAAAGCAATCATCAAACTTGATGAGGTTTTCGACTACCGCTACATCGTTCTTACCACCTAATGAGAACAGTCCCGCTAGCGCGTTACTGATATGGCGTTCAACGTCTTCTTTGTTAATGGTAGAACCAGATGGTTTGGTGTAGACCCCATCTTTGTGCTCTGTGACTACCAAGATACCTTTACCACCACTGCCTTGAGCAGGCTTAATTACGAATCCTGGCCAGTCTTTGACCATCTCATGGATGGTTTTAACTTCAACTTGGCTTCGAATAACGCCAATCAAGGCTGGCGTGGTTGCGCCAGCTTTCTCTGCGATGATTTTGGTTTTAAGTTTGTCATCAACCAACGGGTATTTAGAACGATCATTGTAGCGACCAATGTAACTATGGTTACGCTGGTTCATACCCATGATACCGCGTTCACGTAACTTAAAAGGACTGGTTAGCTTTCGTAGCATAAATTAGTCCTCCGTTAGAGGTTTGAAACGGCGTAGCTCAGTCAGACGGTAGCCTGTGTAAGTACCTAGCATTAGGATACCGCCAAGGATAACCAATTGCAGACCGATAAAGTTAAACGTCAGATGCTGTACATATGGGTTGGTCATCGCAAGATAAACCAGAACCGCTGTGAGTAGTGAGCCACCACCCTGCAGTACAACCTCTTTCGCGCCTTCCTCTTCCCATAGAATCGACATACGTTCGATTGTCCAAGACAGGATGATCATTGGGAAGAAGGTAATCGACAGACCTTCGGTGAGACCAATCTTGAAGGCAACGACGGTAAAGACTGAAATAATCAAAATAACGGTGATGATAACCGCTGATATCCTGGCAACTAATAGTAAGTTGAGTTTAGATAGATAGCTACGGATCACCAGACCAGTACCCACTATCAGTAAGAAGCCGACAATACCGGTGACTAACTGTGTTTGAACGAATGCTACGGCAATCAGTACTGGCATGAAAGTACCTGAGGTCTTCAGGCCAATCAGTATTCTCAGGAATACAACAATCAAGGCACCAATTGGTATTAGCATGATGGTCTTAAACATGGCTTGCTCTTCGAGAGGCAGGCTATGAATAGAGAAGTTAAGAAGACCGTCAGCATCAACTTTACTGTTTGTTGCTTCTTGAGGGGATACCTCTTGCGAAATCATGGTGAAATGAACTTTACTGTCTTTACCACCGACGACATCAAGCAAAGAGACGTTAGACTCATCCCAAACCAATAGGTTCTGTTGTTTTTTACCTTCGGTTGTTTCCGGAGAGAAAATTTGCCACTTTTTGCCATCCCAAACTTGCAACATTTGTTGGCTGGATTGACGGCGACGACCATCTTCTAATTCAATCACACCGACAACTTTGCTGGGAACATCAGCATACGCTAGAAGCTTAGAGGCTGCTTGCAACTTAGTCATGCTGTTCAGAATGAGCGCCGAGTTTTGGCTATCACCATCGTTCAGTGCTTTGATAAGTTCTCGAGTGAAAGTGATATTGTCAGAAGAGCGAGAGGTGGCGCGTTCTACGAGGGCAATAGCAGCGGCTTCTTCTGGACCATCAAAGGTCGGTTTAATGATTTCTTCTGTAGGAGGTGTCGAGTTAGCGAGCGCTTGGTCATCAACAAGAAATTGAGTTTTGTAGTAGATGGTTTGAGGACCTTGGGCTTGGCGGATTGACCACTCTGCTCGGCGTCCTGCATCAGAATCAACATACGAAACACCGTAACCTGGTGAAGATGCTGACTCTCCAATGAGTGTAAAGCCTTCTTGAGTATAAGGTGCCGCTAAAGAAACTTTGGCGGGCTTGCCAATGGCGTTAAATTCAACTCTAGCTTCGATATCCCAGACTTGGCGAGTTTCACCTGGAGTCCATGGAACGCCGTACGTCTCGTGTCTGATGACACTAAGCGCAATACCTGCGGCAATCAGTAAGCCTACTGATAGGTAAAATGGAATACGTGAAGTCATAAACAACCTTATTATTGTAATTGCTTTCCCTGAAAGTGTTATTCAAAAGAGATTTATTTGTTAGATGAAAGTATATATTGCTGACTTACATCCACTAAAGCAATATCTTTGATAAATTCTCTTCCTAGTAGTATAGGGTGGGTCATTTGCGAGCGATCCGCCAGTGTAAATTGCGCTTTTTCATGGATTTTTCCTACACGGATCCACAATTCAACTACAGCTCTACGTTCCATTTCATCGCTGGTAGATTGGCGTATTTTAACGTATCGGAGTACAGGGGCTTCAATCCAACGTTTTTCCTGCTCTTTAACCTTGTCATTAACGAGGTGAAATTTCACCCATTGCTTCCCATCTCTCTCAAACGCTTGAATATCGGCAGCATTTAATGAAGAGGTTGCTGCTCCAGTATCGACACGCGCATCGAAGGTTTGTTTTAAAACATCGAGTTTTACTTTTTCAACTGAGCCTAAGATTACAGGGCTTGAAATTGAAGGCACAGCAACGATTGCTGGCAGAGGCTTGGAGTCATCAATTTTCTCCAATCCTTCTACTTGATTGTTTTCTAGTACCTTAATTTGTTCATTAAGTGCGATTATTTCAGATTCCAAACTATCGATGTAGTCAGTTTGGTTGCTCAACTGCAGGTCGATATTGGTGAGGCGATTCTCGAGGCGTTGCTCGGATTGCTCGATTGCATTGAGTGTACTTTGGTGAAGTTCTTGGTGATTAATAGTGGAACAGCCGGAAAGTAAACCGATGGCGACAAGTGGTGCCAAGCGTTTGTACATCTTAAACCCTAAAACAGTAAATAATGGAACAGGAAGTGGTATGGATTTTAGCTGATCAATAAGGGAGTTTGATACTCCCTATTGTCAGAGCTCCGTTAGAGTTATAAACGTCATGTCAAAACTCGATAAAGTGAGACGTATACAACACTTGCGATTAATTAATTGCTTGGATTATCAGCAATTAAGATAGCGCGACGAGGAGCAGGGTAGCCCTCGACAGTTTTGCTAGGATCGTTCTGATCTAGATACTCAGGCAACGAGTTATGTGTCATCCATTCGGTAGTGCGTTGCTCACCGATTGTCGTCACGTTCTCATCAACGATACGTACATTTTCAAAGCCAACTTTCTCGAGCCAAACTTTCAGTGCACGTGCTGACGGGAAAAAGTAAACATTGCGCATTTGAGCGTAGCGATCGTGCGGTACTAGGACTGCATTCTCATCACCTTCAATCACCAAGGTTTCTAAAATCAGCTCGCCACCCGGTACCAACTGGTTCTTTAGTTGAATAAGATGATCGAGCGGCGAACGGCGGTGATACAACACACCCATGCTGAATACCGTATCAAACGCTTGCAGTTCTGGAAGCTGTTCAATACCCAGTGGCAGTAAATGAGCGCGTTGGTCGTTGCCCATCATTTTGCGAATCGCTTCAAATTGGACCAAGAATAGGTGTGATGGGTCAATACCCACGCATAGACGTGCGCCTTCACCTAGCATGCGCCACATGTGATAGCCGTTACCACAGCCAACATCCAGCACAGAGCGATTATTTAACGGTGAGATATGTGGAAGCACGCGATCCCATTTCCAATCAGAGCGCCACTCAGTATCAATATGAATGTCATGAACATGGTACGGACCCTTACGCCAAGGGTGGAAAGTACGCAGTAAGCTCTCAAGCTTTTTCATTTCGCCAGTGGGCAGTGGCTCAGAGTTTGAAATAGTTACACTGTCTTTCAGCTCTACGTTATCAGGCTGACCTACATCAATCTTTGCTAGGGCTCTTAACCAACGATCAAAATCGCCATGCTGAGCGTTTTGCCAGTCAGTCAGCTGTTGAGGCAACACATTAAGCCATGGCTGTAGGCGTGTATCTTGAGCAATAAGTTGGTAGAAGTCTGCAAAATTAAACATTGGATTCTCTAATTTTAAACTTAGCGATATCTCGCTAATGGTATATCTAGGTAATGGTCGTAATACGCTATTTAATAGCAAACATAGAGCCGAAGTTGAAACACTGGAACCAAACTTCACAGCTACTAAAACCGATCTCTTCAAAGCGTGCTTTGTGCATTGCAATTGAGTCTGGGCGCATGACGTTCTCAATGGCGCTGCGCTTTTGGCTAATTTCGAGCTCGCTGTAGCCATTGGCGCGTTTGAAGTCATGATGCAAATCGATCAATAGTTCATTGGCGCTTTCGTCTTCGAACACATATTTCTCAGATAAGATCAAAATACCGCCCGGGCGCAAACCCGCGTAGATCTTTTCAAGCAGAGTTCGACGATCCTCTGGAGATAAAAATTGAAGCGTAAAGTTAAGCACCACAACGGATGCGTCGGTGATATCAATATCACGAATATCAGCTTCAACGACACTAACTGGAGTATCAGAGCGGTAAGCGTTCACATGAAGTTTGCAACGCTCAACCATAGCTGGAGAGTTATCGACCGCAATGATTTGGCAACCTTCTTGAGTAATGTTACGACGCATAGATAGCGTAGCAGCGCCCAAGGAACAGCCTAAGTCATAAATAGTGGAGTGAGGCTTTGCAAAGCGTTCAGCCAGCATGCCAATAGCAGAAATAATATTGCTGTAACCCGGCACACTGCGTTGAATCATATCTGGGAAGACTTCCGCTACGCGTTCGTCGAAGGTAAAGTCACCAATTTTGTCGATAGGTGCAGAGAATATCGTATCTTTGTTCTGCATATCATTGTTCCCCATGCGGTCTCACTCAGTCCTAAACTTGGTTCAGCGCTTTGCTAAGTACAAGTTCAGAGGCAATAAAAAAGGCGCGCATTTTACGTTATTCATCAAGAAAAGTCATCCTACGTAACTGTATCGCAACTTGTGTTAGGTCAAATCAGTGAGAGATAGACACGCAGTAATGAATTAGAACATTGAAATTTGATGATCGTCGCGCAATGCTGGAATTGCGTTGAGTGGGGAAAGCGTTGTTTGTAGCGTCGCCAAATGCTGGCTTAGCACTTCATAAAGCTTAATGGCAAGCTCAGGCGCTTCGACATTGTCAGGAGTATGAATCATAACGTAAGGCTGCTTACCTTGTTGAACCCACTCGGCAAGTTTGTTTTCCCAAGGCTTAAAGAAGCGAAGATTTTGTTCCATATCTGGGTGACCAATAAAGCGGATCATTGGATGTTCTGCGGTTGCAATAGCGTGAACAGGTACTTTTGGTTTCTTTTCATGAGCATCGATGACGGCAGGGGTATCCGGCTTGGCCGCGAAAACAGGACGACTATCCATAATAATTCGGTCGATATTTTGCTCCATTAACCATTGGTTAAACCGTCGTTCGTCATCAGATTTATTGAAAAATCCCAAATGGCGAACCTCAACCCCCAACGGCATGTCGCTAGGGAACCACTGGCAAAAAGATTGCAGTGATGCGAGGTGTTCGGGAGCAAAACTGCTCGGAAGCTGAATCGTCCACATACCAATTTTCGAGTGCAGCGGTTCCATAACTTTGAGGAAGTTGTTTAGCTCTGCTCGGCATTGAGTGAGCATTTGCTCGTGGGTGATCTGTTTTGGGAGCTTGAAGGTAAAGCGGAAATCTTCAGGAGTCGCACGATTCCAGCTATCGACAGTAGAATTATTCGGTGTAGCGTAAAAGGTGGTATTGCCTTCCACAGTGTGAAAAACAGATGCATAACGCTCCAAGCGCTCATTTGGCTTGGTACCTTTACCATAGAATGAGTGCTGCCAATCACTGTGTGACCACATGGTTAAACCCAATCTTAACTTAAGCTCGCTCATCATCTTCCCTTGCTTTCGTTTCCATCTATGGCATCTCGTGTATTGACTGTAATGTTCTGGCTTAGATCGTATCAACAGGATTTGTTGATATTTTATCCATTTCAAGAGTTCTAGTGCCGCAACTGGCAATTAAACACAACAATTCTGTCAAATTAGGTCGATTTTAGACGATTTTCCGAGTATAAATGAACCTTTGATTTTATGGGTGTAATGTAAGTTGGCTAGATAATAGTCACTTGCCCATACTATACGTTTCATTATCACTATTGGAAATTGGGAAATTCACTATGCGTAGCCATTACTGTGGTCACCTGAACAAGTCCCTTGCAGGACAAACTGTAGAACTGTGCGGCTGGGTAAACCGTCGCCGAGATTTAGGCGGTCTTATCTTTATCGATATGCGAGATCGTGAAGGTATCGTTCAGGTAGTTGTTGATCCAGACATGGCTGATGCTTACGAAGTGGCAAACCAACTTCGCAACGAATTCTGCATCAAGCTGACTGGTGAAGTTCGTGTTCGTCCAGAAAGCCAAGTTAACAAAGACATGGCAACTGGCGAGGTTGAGATCTTGGCAACTGGCCTTGAAATCATCAACCGCAGTGATGTATTGCCACTAGACTTCAACCAAACCAATACTGAAGAGCAGCGCCTTAAGTATCGTTACATCGATCTTCGTCGTCCAGAAATGAGCGATCGTATTAAGCTGCGCGCTAAAGCATCAAGCTTTGTTCGTCGTTTCCTTGACGACAATGGCTTCCTAGACATCGAAACACCAGTACTAACTAAAGCGACACCAGAAGGTGCACGTGACTACTTAGTGCCTAGCCGTGTTCACAAAGGCTCGTTCTACGCACTACCTCAATCACCACAGCTATTTAAGCAGCTGCTGATGATGTCTGGTTTCGACCGTTACTACCAAATCGTTAAGTGCTTCCGTGATGAAGACTTGCGTGCTGACCGTCAACCTGAATTTACTCAAATCGATATCGAAACTTCTTTTATGTCTGCGGATCAAGTTCGTGAAGTGACAGAAAAAATGGTTCGCGATATGTGGCAAGAGCTATTGAACGTAGACCTAGGTCAGTTCCCAGTTATGCCTTTCTCTGAAGCGATTCGTCGTTTTGGTTCAGATAAGCCAGATCTACGCAACCCGCTTGAGTTAGTAGACATTGCTGATCTACTAAAAGACGTTGAATTCAAAGTGTTCTCAGGCCCAGCTAACGACGAAAAAGGTCGCGTAGCTGTTATCCGTGTACCAGGCGGTGCTTCTCTAACTCGTAAGCAGATTGATGGTTACGCAGAGTACGTTGGTATTTACGGCGCGAAAGGTCTTGCGTGGATGAAGGTTAACGACCGTGCCGCAGGTATGGAAGGTATCCAGTCTCCAGTAGCGAAGTTCCTAAACGAAGAAGTGATCAACGGTATTCTTGAACGCACTGAAGCTGAGTCTGGCGACATCATCCTATTTGGTGCAGACAAAGCGAACACGGTTGCTGAAGCAATGGGCGCACTTCGTCTTAAGATTGGTAAGGATCTTGAGCTTACCGATGAGTCTAAGTGGGCACCACTTTGGGTTGTTGACTTCCCAATGTTCGAAGAAGATGACGAGGGTAACCTACACGCGATGCACCACCCATTCACGTCTCCTTTAGGCATGACTGCGGAAGAGCTAAAAGCGAACCCAGCGGCAGCAAACTCAAACGCGTATGATATGGTTCTAAACGGCTATGAAGTAGGTGGCGGTTCTGTTCGTATCCATAACGCAGAAATGCAAGCAGCAGTATTCGAGATCCTTGGTATTGATGCAGAAGAGCAACGTGAGAAGTTTGGTTTCCTACTAGATGCACTAAAATTTGGTACGCCACCGCACGCAGGCCTTGCATTCGGTCTTGACCGTCTTGTGATGCTACTTTGCGGTACGGAAAACATCCGTGACGTAATCGCATTCCCGAAAACGACCGCAGCAGCTTGTCTACTGACAGATGCACCAAGTGCAGCAAACCCAGCAGCACTTGAAGAGCTAGCGATTGCAGTAACGGCGGCGAAAGAGAAGAAAGACTCTTAAGGTACGACGTGGTTTTTTAGTTAGGTCGCACGCCTTGGGTAGATTCCTGCCTGCGCAGGAATAACACATCAACCTTTGGTGTGCTCAAGCTGTTGTCATCCCTGCGTATGCAGGGACCTTCTAACCGCGAGCACCAAAACTAAAAGCCAAGATCACAACATACCCAAAACTCCCGCAACAGCGGGAGTTTTTGTTTCCAAAATCTGTATAGTTATACCAACATAAAAAGTAATCCAACTTCATAGAACTCAAAGGATTTGTTATGGCAGGTCATAGTAAATGGGCGAATATTCGTCACCGTAAAGCTGCGCAAGATGCCAAGCGCGGCAAAATCTTCACTAAATTAATTCGCGAAATTGTCGTTGCCGCTAAAGAAGGTGGTGGTGAACCTGAAAACAACCCTCGTCTTCGTGCCGCTATTGATAAAGCACTCTCCAACAATATGACTCGTGATACGGTAAATCGTGCCGTGAGTCGTGGGGCTGGTGGGGAAGGCGATGACAACATGGAAACGGTTATCTACGAGGGTTACGGTCCCGGTGGAACGGCAGTCATGGTGGAATGCATGACCGACAATCGTAATCGAACCGTATCTGGCGTTCGCCACGCATTTTCTAAAGCAGGGGGCAACCTCGGTACTGACGGGAGTGTGAACTATCTATTCGATAAAAAGGGCGTCATTTCTTATGCTCCAGGTCTGGACGAAGACGAAGTGATGGAAGTCGCACTAGAAGGTGGTGCTGATGATATTGAAACCGGAGACGATGGTGCTATTGATGTTTACACCACGCCTGCCGACTTTGGTGCGGTGAAAGATGCGCTAGATGGCGCTGGGTACCAAGCCGCCAATGCAGAAGTGACGCTTGTGCCGTCAACTAAAGCAGAGCTTGATGAGACGACAGCACCAAAATTGCTGCGCTTGATTGACGCACTGGAAGACCTTGACGATGTGCAAGAGGTCTATCACAACGGTGATATCTCTGACGAAGTCGCAGCAAGCCTTGAGTAATTAACGAGAAATCATGTCAATAATACTAGGAATCGACCCTGGCTCGCGTATCACCGGATATGGTGTAATTCGTCAGCAGGGTCGCCATTTGCAATACCTCGGTAGCGGGTGTATCCGTACATCAGAAGCAGAGTTACCAGGCAGACTCAAACAAATCTACGCAGGTGTGAGTGAGATCATTACTCAATTTCAGCCAGACGTGTTTGCTATTGAACAGGTGTTTATGGCTAAAAACGCTGATTCAGCGCTTAAGTTAGGACAGGCCAGAGGCAGCGCAATTGTTGCTGCCGTGAATAATGACTTGCCTGTCTACGAATACGCAGCACGCTTAATCAAGCAAGCGGTAGTAGGTACGGGTGGAGCAGATAAAGCACAGGTTCAGCACATGGTTATGGCGATGCTGAAATTGCCGTCCAAACCTCAAGCTGATGCGGCTGACGCCTTAGGTGTCGCAATCTGTCATGCAAACACCAACAAAACACTTGTCGCTTTAGCGGGTAAAGCAACAGGCGCAAAAAAAGGGCGTTATCGCTAATCAAATTAATCGCATGAAGCCATTAAGGAAGCGTGGCGATATAAACGCCATACCGATAATTTTAACGATAGCCAGTCCACACTTTTAGAGCTTTTTGCCTAATTCACCTTGTTAATTATTTGTTAACTTCCTAATATTGGTCCGATGAGTCAATTCAAAGGACCAAATGTCCGAATAATCAAATAACAAGGAACTCCAACGGCATGTGGCATTATTTTATCAATAATTCGGATAGCCTTTCTCGTAACACCCTTCGTAAAGCGGAAATCACCGCGGTCTTCTCAGTTGTGGCTTTGGTGGTTGGTTTATACAGCGCGATTAAGTGGCAATCCAATGGCCACGCGTCTCTATTTCTCACCTCTATCGCGTTGATCTTAGTCGAAGTTATTGCTTTAGCAGTGCTTCGTTTTAGTAAGATGATCACACTTGCACTGAACATCGGTTTCTTTGGTATGGTGCTGCATGCGGTGAATATTATCTTCCAAAGCGGTGGCATCGTTGATTCGACGCAAGCGTTCTGGGCCCCGCTGTTGATCGTAGCCTTCTATCTTTCCGCATCTCGTATTATGGCATTAACGTGGAGCGTCGGGATTCTAGCGGTATCCGCCGTGATGACCTATTTGCATACTTCCGGCTATCAGTTCCCAACGATTAACTTGTCGGCATCTAAGCAAAATATAGAGATTTGGTCTGGCATGTTACTGCCGCTATTTGTCATTTGCTTCGCGCAAAGTTTTACTTCAAAACAGAAAGAAAGTGCGATTTCACGCGCTGAAAAAGCGCAAAAAGAGAGTGCGTTACAAGCAGAAAAAGCGTCAGAAGGTGAGAAGAAACTTGATAGCATGCTGCTCGCTGTTAACGAAAGTGTTCAAGAGTTAGATGAAGTGATTCACCAAGTGAACACGCAATCTACACAACTGACAAGTAACGTACAGTCACTGAGTCTCAACAGCGCTTCTCAAGCCAGTGCCGCAGAGGAAATGAGTCAGCAATTGGAACAGCTGTCGTCGTTCACCCAAGAGTCGGTCAATTTTATGGAGCAAGTGATTACCCAAACCGACTCAATAAAGCAGCAAGCAGAGAGCAGCTCGGAAATGCTGAATGCTTCGACGCAGGCCATCACCAATATCGATAACAGTAATCAGAAAGTGGTGTCGGTTATTGAGCTGATTACTTCCGTGGCAGAGCAAACTAACTTGCTTGCGTTAAACGCTGCTATTGAAGCAGCAAGGGCAGGTGAACATGGTCGTGGCTTCGCCGTCGTTGCTGAGCAGGTCAGAGAACTGTCGTCTAAAACCAGTAATTCAGTGGATGAGATTCGCACTCTTATTAACAACAGTCAGCAAGAAATCAACTCTGGACAAAAAACCATTCAAACCACAGTCTCTGAGTTGAGTATGATGATAGAACAGGTGCAAACCATCTCTTCAGAAATTACCGAGCTCAGTGAGTTGGTCACTCAGCAGAATTTAGCCATCGGCGAATTAGACCAAGCAAGCAGTGATGTGGCGGAGTCTGTTGTCGGCAGTAAAGCGATTGCCGAAGACATTCAGACGATTAGTGATCAGCTTGGTCAGCAAATCCATGAGGGCACTGAACTCTCCGAGCGCCTACGCTCTGTTATGCCTTAAATTTTACTTAGAATAACTGGATACCTATCCAGTTATTCTATATCCTAAGCCCTATTGCAACTAACATGAGACATTGAACTGTGATAGGACGATTACGTGGAACTCTAATCGAAAAGCAACCGCCAGAACTGTTAATTGAAGTGGGCGGCGTTGGCTACGAAATTCAAATGCCGATGAGCTGTTTCTACGAACTACCTGAAATTGGCCAAGAGGCGATCATTTACACTCACTTTGTAGTGCGTGAAGATGCGCAATTACTTTATGGCTTTAATACCGTCCGTGAACGTGCACTGTTCAGAGAGGTCATCAAAGCCAATGGTGTTGGTCCAAAACTAGGTCTTGGTATCCTATCCGGCATGTCGGCTACTCAGTTTGTTGCGTGTGTAGAACGTGAAGACATTTCTACTCTTGTTAAGCTACCTGGCGTCGGCAAAAAGACTGCTGAGCGTCTAGTTGTTGAAATGAAAGATCGTTTGAAAGGTTGGGGCGCGGGTGACTTGTTTACGCCTGCGACTGACGCTGCACCAGTTGATAGTGTTGGTGCTATGAATGCCGACAACGCGGAAGAAGAGGCGGTCAGTGCACTGCTTGCGTTGGGCTATAAACCTACACAGGCATCAAAAGTAGTTTCTCAAGTTGCGAAACCAGATATGACCAGCGAAGCGCTGATTCGTGAAGCACTGCGTGCTATGGTTTAAGTTGTGAGAAATTAAATCTCACCTTTATTAAATAAGCTGAATGAATAGCAAAGAGACAGCGTGACATGATTGAAGCCGATCGCTTAATAGCGCCTGAAAATCCTGTTTTCAAAGATGAGGACGTGATTGACCGAGCAATACGTCCTAAAAAACTGGCCGATTATGAAGGCCAAGAGCATGTTAGTGACCAGATGGAAATTTTCATCAAAGCGGCACAACTGCGTAATGAGGCGCTTGATCACTTGTTGATATTTGGTCCTCCGGGTCTAGGTAAGACAACCTTAGCCAATATCGTCGCCAATGAAATGGAAGTGAACATTCGCACCACGTCCGGTCCGGTGCTTGAGAAGGCAGGAGACTTGGCTGCGCTGTTGACCAACCTCGAAGAAAATGACGTCTTGTTCATTGACGAGATTCACCGTTTAAGTCCAATGGTTGAAGAAGTTTTATATCCCGCGATGGAAGACTATCAACTGGATATCATGATTGGCGAAGGCCCTGCTGCACGCTCTATTAAGATTGACTTGCCTCCGTTCACTTTGATTGGCGCGACAACCAGAGCAGGTTCACTGACTTCACCACTTCGCGACCGTTTCGGTATTGTTCAGCGTTTGGAATATTACAAAATTGCTGATCTGCAAAAGATCGTGCAACGCAGCGCGTCTTGTCTTGGCTTGTCAATGGAACCAGAAGGCGCGTTGGAGATTGCTCGTCGTGCTCGTGGTACACCTCGTATTGCCAACCGTCTACTGCGCCGCGTTCGAGATTATGCGGAAGTGAAAGGCAATGGTCATATTTGTGCGGATATCGCAGACAAAGCACTGAATATGCTTGATGTCGATCATCAAGGTTTTGACTACATGGATAGAAAGCTCTTGCTAGCAATTATGGAGAAGTTCGCAGGTGGTCCTGTAGGTCTCGACAACCTAGCAGCAGCCATTGGTGAAGAGAAAGACACCATCGAAGATGTGATTGAGCCTTATTTGATACAACAAGGCTATTTACAACGCACACCTCGTGGCCGTATCGCGTCTGACCGAGCTTATTTACACTTCGGTATCGATAAACATTGATAATTGTCAGATTTCATCCAAATAGTTCCTTTTTGTGAATAATTATTAAGCCGCATTATTGTAAATTTATATTGCAAATATGCGGCTTTGTTTTATTTGTCATATCTATCGTTTTGTGTGATTTGAAGTCCAATTCTGTTTCATATAGCTAACACTTCACGCTATAATCCCTTGCTACTAAAGGGGGATTCCCAATTCTTCCTCCCCTTCACACTTCCCTTAATTTGCTTACATAAATTCATTGAAATTGATCTGCATCAATGTGATTAAAGATCGTACAATCAACTCTTTGTGTTTATTGATGTAAATCAAAGCAACTCTACAAATAAACCTTTTGAAACCGAGTCAATTTAACAGTAATATTAGCGCCAGCTATATTAGCGCAAGCTTAACAATTAACTAACCATTGAGGTACATTTTTGCAACAAGGATGATGATTTGCTCAACAAGTTTAATGTCTATTAAACAAAGTCCTTGAAGCTAAATGTAGAAAGTGTCGTTCAGCTGACACAAAAGGAGTTACCATGATAGACGTTGTTGATCTGTCGAGACTGCAATTTGCACTCACGGCAATGTATCACTTCTTGTTCGTTCCATTGACTCTCGGTATGGCGTTCCTGCTAGCCATCATGGAGTCCCTCTACGTAATGACCAATAAGCAAATCTACAAGGACATGACAAAGTTCTGGGGTAAGCTATTTGGTATTAACTTCGCTCTAGGTGTTGCCACCGGTCTTACTATGGAATTCCAGTTTGGTACCAACTGGTCTTACTATTCCCATTATGTTGGCGACATATTCGGTGCCCCGCTTGCTATCGAAGCCCTCGTAGCCTTCTTCCTCGAATCCACTTTTGTCGGACTTTTCTTCTTCGGATGGGATAGGCTCTCAAAACGTCAGCACTTAGCCGTTACATGGTTAGTTGCGCTTGGTTCGAACTTCTCTGCACTCTGGATTCTTGTTGCAAACGGTTGGATGCAACACCCAGTAGGCGCTGAGTTCAACTTTGAAACAATGCGTATGGAAATGGTGAGCTTCGCTGAGGTAGTACTCAACCCAGTAGCTCAGGTTAAGTTTGTTCACACAGTAGCATCAGGCTATACAACGGGTGCAATGTTCATCCTAGGTATCAGCTCTTACTACCTACTTAAAGGTCGTGATGTTGCATTTGCTCGTCGTTCGTTTGCTATCGCAGCTTCGTTCGGTATGGCATCTATCCTATCGGTAATCGTACTTGGTGATGAATCAGGTTACGAGCTGGGTGATGTTCAAAAAGTGAAACTCGCGGCTATTGAAGCAGAGTGGCACACTGAGCCAGCACCGGCAGCATTTACTCTGTTTGGCTTACCAAACCAAGAAGAAATGCACACCGACTTCGCGGTTAAGATCCCATATGTAATGGGTATTATCGCAACGCGTTCTCTAGATACTCCTGTAACTGGCCTTCGTGACCTACGCGAAGAGCACGTCGATCGTATTCGTAACGGTATGTACGCTTACGAGCTGCTAGAAAAACTTCGTGCAGGTGACCGCAGCGAAGCTAACGTTGCCGCGTTTGATGAAGTGAAAGATGACCTAGGTTACGGTCTACTACTTAAACGCTACACAGATAAAGTTGTTGATGCGACAGAAGATCAAATCCAAGCAGCAGCGGATGACTCTATCCCTAAAGTTTGGCCGCTATTCTGGTCATTCCGTATCATGGTTGCGTGTGGCTTTGTCATGCTATTCGTATTCGGCGCAGCGTTTGTACAAACATGTCGTCAAAAAATCGAACAGAAGAGATGGATTCTCAAAGCAACGCTATTCAGTATCCCACTACCTTGGATCGCTATCGAGGCAGGTTGGTTTGTTGCTGAATACGGACGTCAACCGTGGGCTGTTGGTGAAATTCTACCGACTCACGTAGCCGCGTCAGCGTTAACGGTAGGCCAGTTATGGTCTTCACTGTTCGCAATCATCGCCCTCTATACTGTGTTCCTAATTGCTGAAGTTTACTTGATGGTGAAATTCGCACGTAAAGGTCCAAGTAGCTTGAAGACTGGTCGTTACCATTTCGAACAAAATGACGAAACGGTAGAGAACAAAGTTAGTCGCCAAGTAGAAGCGTAAGCAAGGAGAAAAAGAATGTTTGATTACGAAGTCTTACGACTCATCTGGTGGATTCTGATCGGCGTACTATTGGCTGGTTTCGCAATCACCGATGGATTTGATATGGGGGTAGGTGCTCTAGTGCCTATCCTAGGTAAAACGGACAGCCAACGCCGTGTAATGATCAACTCGATTGCCCCTCACTGGGATGGTAACCAAGTATGGT
Organism: Vibrio mediterranei; assembly: GCF_013364395.1. NCBI lineage: Bacteria > Pseudomonadati > Pseudomonadota > Gammaproteobacteria > Vibrionales > Vibrionaceae > Vibrio > Vibrio mediterranei. The sequence goes on from NZ_JABXGK010000001.1 coordinate 1,089,363, forward strand.
TGATCACTGCTGGTGGTGCGTTATTCGCTGCATGGCCACTTGTTTATGCAACGTCGTTCTCCGGTTTCTACTTTGCAATGATTGTGACGCTAGCAGCGCTATGGCTACGTCCAATCGGTTTGGACTACCGTTCAAAGCTAGAAGACACCAAATGGCGTAACGTTTGGGATATCGCTATTTCAATCAGTGGTTTTGTTCCACCAATCATCTTTGGTGTGGCATTTGGTAACTTGCTACAAGGTGTACCGTTCCAACTGAGTGAATTCATGATGCCAACGTATCACGGTTCGTTCTTTGGTCTACTAAACCCATTTGCGCTACTTTGCGGTCTAGTAAGCTTGTTCATGATCTTGCTACAAGGCTCAACTTGGCTACAAATGAAGACAACAGGTGATATCCATACTCGTGCTCGCAACACAGCACAGCTAATGGGTCTATTGGTTGTTGCGGCTTTCGTAGCAGCAGGTTTCTGGATTCAAAACATCGATGGCTACTCAATCGTAAGCGCAATTGACGGTAATGCAGCATCGAACCCACTTAATAAAGAAGTGGTTCGTGAAGCAGGTGCGTGGATGGCGAATTTTGAGAAGTACCCACTACTTTGGATTGCTCCAGCATTAGGTGTGGTGATGCCTCTACTAGCAGTACTGGCTTCGCGTCTAGAGAAATGTGCAGTGTCGTTCATTGCTTCTTCTCTAGCGAACGGTGGCATCATCTTTACGGCTGGTTTTGCAATGTTCCCATTCGTAATGCCAAGTAGCCTAAACCCTAACCATAGCTTGACTATGTGGGATGCGACTTCAAGTGAGTTGACTCTGAACCTAATGACAGCAGTAGCGTTCGTCATGGTTCCAGTAATTCTTAGCTACACAGCTTGGACTTACTACAAGATGTTTGGTCGTCTTGATGACAAGTTCATCGAAGAAAACAAAAATTCACTTTACTAAGGAGCATTTGATATGTGGTATTTCGCTTGGATTTTAGGTGTATTACTTGCGTGTGCATTCGGCATCATCAACGCTCTTTGGTTAGAGCACAGTGAGATGATGGACGAAGACAGTGAGTAATCTTAACCAACAGTTAGAGCAACTCCACAAACCTGTAGATAAGACGCTATTGCGCGTCTTATCTCTGATACTCGGCTTTGTTAATGTCGGTTTGTTTATGTGGAGTCCAGACCAATACGCTGACGCCATTGGTGGCTTCTCGCCATTCTTAGGATTGCTATTTGTATTGTCTGTTTGTGCCAGCATGGTGTTTGGAGTCGGATTCCGACCGAGGTTCTGGCTCTGGCAAGCGGTGTTCAGTCCGTACTTGTCACTAACTGTGTTGAGTTACTTAACGTTAATGTACGTTATCTAAAGAAAACCCGAGCTATGCTCGGGTTTTTTACCTTTTGAAACAAACAAACTTTCGAAACTGCTAATAACTTCATCAGTTGAGTGTAAATTTTGGCACTTTATTCAAAATTTTTTGTCAGCTCTTATAACAAACACAATCACTTGCGTTATATTAGAGCGCAGTATTCATTAGGAAGTTACCAGTTTGTCTCAGTTATCACCGTATTTCGAATTCCCCATCACCGTCTATTATGAAGACACCGACGCAGGCGGCGTGGTCTACCATTCGAATTATCTCAATTTCTTTGAACGCGCTAGAACCGAGTTGCTTCGTAGCAGAAACGTACATCAACGTCAGCTGCTTGACCAACAAGTCGGCTTTGTCGTTCGTCATATCGATATTGATTTTATCCGCGGTGCACGGCTAGACGACCACCTCACAGTGAAGACACATATTTCTGAATTCAAACGAGCGTCATTAACATTTCAACAAGAAATTGTTGATGAGCAAAATGTGACAATTGCAAAGGCTCTCGTTAAAGTGGCATGTATCGATAATATAAAAATGAAGCCGAAGGCTATCCCTTCGACTATCTTATTGGAGTTAAAAAACAGTGACGGCTGATATTTCGTTTGTGGACCTCATTCTAGAGGCAAGTCTACTGGTTCAATTGGTAATGTTGATTCTGCTTGGGATGTCAGTCGTATCTTGGGCGATGATCATCAAACGCAGCAAGGTGCTAAAACAGGCTACTAAAGACTCCGACGAGTTTGAAGATAAGTTCTGGTCAGGTGCCGATCTTTCGCAGATCTACCAAGACGTGAAAAAAAGAAAAGACGACCTTTCTGGTACGGAAGAGATTTTCTATAGCGGCTTCACTGAGTTTTTAAGACTTCGTAAATCTAACGCTGAATCACCAGCTTTCATTATGGAAGGAACGGGGCGTTCGATGCGTGTTGCGGTTTCTCGCGAAGTAGAAGATCTAGAGACAAACCTACCATTTTTAGCAACCGTTGGTTCTATCTCTCCATATATCGGTCTCTTTGGTACGGTTTGGGGCATCATGCACGCGTTCATCGCACTGGGTGAAGTAAAACAAGCAACACTAGCGATGGTAGCACCAGGTATCGCCGAAGCACTGATTGCAACCGCAATGGGCTTATTCGCAGCTATCCCAGCAGTAATGGCGTACAACCGACTCAGCAATAAAGTAGGCAAGTTGGAGCACAACTATGCGACCTTCTCAGAAGAGTTCCACAGTATCCTGCATAGACAAGCAATGGCGGGTAGGGAGCAGTAATGGCTGGCTACCAACCAAAGAAACGCAAGCTGACATGTGAAATCAACGTCGTTCCTTATATCGACGTTATGCTAGTTCTACTTATCATTTTTATGGTGACATCACCCTTCGTCACTCAAGGGGTGGATGTAGAACTACCAAAAACGTCCACCGCTAAACCAGCAACAGAGCTAGCCGGTGACAGCGACGCAAGTTTTATCATTGTTGAAGTCGACCGTGATGGGAATTTTGGTTTGAGCGTTAATAACGAAGACATGCAAAGAGGCCTTAGCTTACAAGACATTATTGTTCGCGTTCGAGCTGAGCTGTCGATCAATCCAAACTCGCCAGTGGCAGTAGGCGGTGATGCAGCTACCCCTTACGCAGAGGTAGTGTTGTTGTTAGATGAGTTAAGTCAGGCCGGTATCCCAAAAGTAGGCCTACTAACCGATATCAGGGAATAGTCATCGCAACGGTATGAAAAGCAATAAGAAGAATAACTCTAGCTACGGAAAGCCAATAGCGATCTCTTTGTTTGCTCACTTGATGCTGGTTGTTGCTTTATTGTGGGGGACAGACTTCACAATGAATAAAGCGGAACCAACAGGCATGGTGCAAGCGGTGGTCATCGACCCTGCTAGAGTGCGCCAACAAGCGCAAGAGATTCGCAAGCAGCGCGAAACCGCAGCTAAAAAAGAACAAGACCGCCTTGATAAGTTACGCCGTGAAAGTGAGCAACTGGAGCGTAATCGCAAAGCAGAAGAAGAGCGCATTCGCAAGTTAAAACAGCAACAAGCGAAAGATGCTCAAGCAGCGCGTGAGGCGGAGAAACGCCGTGAAGTGGAAAGGCAGCGCGCTGCAAAAGCTGAAGCTGAACGTAAAGCCAAAGAAGAAGCTGTTCGTGTTGCTGAGCAACAACGAGTCGCTAAAGAAGCGGCGATAGCTAAGGCAGAGAAAGAACGTTTAGAAAAAGAACGAGCGATCAAAGAAGCACAACAAAAAGCCCTGCGTGAGAAAGAAGCCGCTGAACGTGCCGAAAAAGAACGTATTGCTAAAGAGAAAGCCGCTAAAGAAGCAGCAGAAAAAGCCAGAATAGAAAAGGAGCGTTTGCAGCAACTTGAGCGTGAGCGCAAGGAGCAAGAAGCCGCGCTAGATAACATTTTCTCTGGCCTTGAAAGTGAAGCAGCTCTGAATACTAGTGCGCGCTCTAAACACGTTGCATCAGAAGTACAACGTATGGGCGCAATCTACACTCAGCTGATTCAACAAAAGCTGCTTCTAGAGGACAGCTTTCGGGGAAAGCAATGTCGAGTTAACTTGAAACTGATACCTGCGGGTAACGGCGCTATCGCTGGTCAAGTTGCGGTACTCGATGGAGATAGCAGACTTTGTGCCGCGACTAAGCGTGCGATAGCTCAGGTTGGAACCTTCCCGCTTTCAAAAGAAGCGGATGTGAACCAACAACTTAAAAATATTAATCTGACCGTAGTTCCAGAGTAAAAAGGAAGACCTCGTGATTAAGCGAATACTATTAGGAATGGCATTAGTGCTGAGCTTCGCTGCTCAGACTGCAAATGCCGCTTTAGAACTTGTCATTACCGACGGTATTGATTCCGCAAGACCTATCGCCATTGTCCCATTTAAGTGGGAAGGTGAGGGAAAACTTCCTCATGATGTTTCGGCCGTGATTGCATCAGACTTACAACGAAGTGGTAAGTTTAGTCCTGTAGCAACCAGCAAAATGCCGCAAACGCCTTACGATGCGTCAGACATAAACTTCGAGGCGTGGACATCAATTGGTGTTGATTCGTTGCTAACGGGTACCATCGTGAAAAACGCAGAAGGTAACTACGAAGTAAGCTACCAACTGGTTGATGTAGTACGCGGTCAATTGACTGGGGGCAAATCAAAGGCTCTAAGTGATGATGGCCAACTGGTTCTGTCGAACGATCACGTCCTATTCAAGAAGAAAGCAACCGTTCCAGGTAATCGCCTACGTGAATATGCTCACCGCATTTCTGACCTTGTTTATGAAGAACTAACTGGTGAGCGTGGCGCATTCTTAACTCGAATTGCTTATGTCGTTGTTAATGACAAAGATCAGTACCCGTATCAAATGCGTATTGCTGACTATGATGGCTATAACGAGAAGCTTGTTCTACGTTCTAAGCAGCCACTAATGTCTCCGGCTTGGTCTCCAGATGGGAAAAAACTTGCCTATGTAAGTTTCCAAAACGGGCAAGCTGAAATCTTCATCATGAACATCTACACCGGTAAGCGTGAAAAAATTACGTCATTCCCACGTCATAATGGTGCGCCAAGATTTTCTCCTGATGGCAAGACGTTAGCGTTAACACTATCAAAGACTGGGCAACTGCATGTATATACGTTAAATCTTGAAACAAGAAAACTACGTCAAATTACTAGCGGTAGGTCAAATAATACAGAACCGTTCTGGAAACCAGACGGCAAATCCCTTATTTTTACGTCGGATAGGGGTGGTAACCCTCAGATTTATGAAGTAAATTTGTCCGACGGTAAAACCAAACGTATCACATGGCAGGGTAGACAAAACCTCGGTGGGCAGATCACCCCTGACGGTCGCTACCTCGTGATGGTAAATCGCTCGAACTCTGGATTTAACCTTGCAAAACAAGACTTAGAGACAGGTTCAGTGCAAATCCTCACGAAAACACTGCTAGATGAGTCACCAAGCATCGCACCAAATGGTGGCATGGTGATATACAGCTCTATTTATAACAAAACTAACGTCCTTTCTATGGTCTCCATTGATGGACGATTTAAAGCTAGATTACCGGCTACAAATGGGCGTGTAAGAGCCCCAGCATGGTCACCGTTTTTATAGCAATTAAATTTTTAGGTTAAGGAAATAACAATGCAATTAAACAAAGTTTTTAAGGGGTTGCTAATCGCACTGCCAGTTCTTGCGATGACAGCATGTAGCTCAACTGATGACGCTGCGTCATCAACAGGTGCAGAAACTTCTAACCAACAACAGCAAGAAACTGTTGTTGCTACTCCAATCGATGAGAATGCACAACTTTCTGAGCAAGAGCTAAAAGAAAAAGCGCTTCGTGAAAACCAAACTATCTACTTTGCGTTCGATAACTCTACAATTGCTGGTGACTACGAAGATATGCTTGCAGCACACGCAGCATACCTAAGCAAAGACCCATCACTAAAAGTGACTATCGAAGGTCACGCTGATGAGCGCGGTACACCTGAGTACAACATCGCACTAGGCGAGCGTCGTGCACAAGCTGTAGCTAAGTACATCCAAGCTCTTGGCGTACAAGCTGACCAAATCTCTATCGTAAGCTACGGTGAAGAGAAACCACTAGTACTAGGTCAATCTGAAGACGCGTACGCGAAAAACCGTCGCGCAGTTCTAGTTTACTAATTCAATCTGCTTAAGATTGTTGAGTCGCAGCCCTTGCGCTGCGACTCATTGTTTTAAGCCACGGCAATTGAGGTAATAACCTTTATGAACAGTAACATTAAGCGCGTTGTTACGCTTACGTTACTAGCCGGCGCAGCAAGCACAGCTTACGCGACAAAAGCACCGGTTACCGACTTGAGCGCAACATCTTCCTCGGCAACTGCTGCCTCTATTTCAGCAGCCCATGCTGCAACCAATGAAACTGACGTTCAACGCTTAGAACGCCTGCTTCAAAACCGAAACCGAGTTCAGTTGCAAATGCAGCAACAGCTCGATGAAATGACGCAAGAAATCGCAACTCTACGTGGTCAGTTAGAACGCAACAGTTACGATATGGAGCAAATGTTGCAGCGTCAGAGAGAACTATTCATTGAGATCGACAAACTTCGCTCTCAAGCAAGCACGTCCGCAGTCCCAGTTCCTGTAGCAAAAGACAGCACAGCACCTCAAGGCAAATTCAGCACAGACGCTGATGAGCAAACTGCCTATCAAAATGCTGTAGACCTTATCCTGAAAAAACGTGACTACGCAGGTGCTATCGAAGCATTCAAGCAATTCCAAAAAGACTATCCAAACTCAACCTTTATGCCGAACACGCATTACTGGTTAGGTCAGCTTTACTTTGCTAAACGCCAAGATTCAGAAGCAGAAAAGAGCTTTAAAGCGGTATTAGGCTTTAAAGAATCCAACAAACGTGCAGATGCACTGGTTAAATTGGGCGATCTAGCGAAGCGTGGCAACAAAGCAGCAGAAGCGAAAAAGTACTACGAGCAAGTAATTGCTGAGTACCCAGGTAGTTCTTCTGCGAAAGTTGCTCAGTCTAATTTGAAGTAATAATCAGACAAGTGCGTTGTCGCTTTTATAGCCGGGCGCCTGCATTGGCGGGCGTTCACCTAAAGCGATCCCAACCACACAAGGCTAGTCATTCCTGCGTAGGCAGGAATCTACTAAAAGCGCGTTCAGTACTCGCTGGAATAAGATCCCTGCCTCCGCAGGGGTGACGTTTAAAGTAGCTGCTGTGCGAGTTGTGGATGCAATTGTTTTCTCTACCAACCTCAACGCTTCTTTATAACCCATCACACTCTTAGCCCGATGCGGCCACTTTCTATTCAACTTTGGTCGATTACCTCAGGCCTGCCTTTGTCCTTGTAGGAATATCCGTGTACAATGCTCGGACTATTTGGAAGTAGCATAGAGCATGCGCTATGAGCCACATCTTAGACACTATTGATACGGTATATCCGTTTCCCCCTAAGCCTGTTCCTCTAAGTGATGACGAGAAACAGCAATACATTGCCAACATCAAAACGCTATTAAAACAAAAAGACGCGGTTTTGATTGCACACTATTACACCGATCCTGAAATCCAAGCTCTTGCAGAAGAGACGGGTGGTTTCGTGGGTGATTCTCTTGAAATGGCGAAGTTCGGTAACCGCCACGATGCGTCGACGCTGATCATTGCTGGCGTTCGCTTTATGGGCGAATCAGCAAAGATCCTAACGCCAGAAAAACGCATTCTGATGCCAACTCTAGAAGCGGAATGTTCTTTAGACCTTGGCTGTCCTGCGGACAAGTTCACTGAATTCTGCGATGCGCATCCTGACCACACGGTTGTGGTTTACGCCAACACCTCTGCAGCCGTAAAAGCACGAGCTGACTGGGTTGTGACATCAAGTATCGCCCTTGAAATCGTTGAGCACCTAGACGCTGAAGATAAACCAATTATTTGGGGGCCAGATCGTCACCTAGGTTCGTACATCGCGAACCAAACTGGTGCAGACATGCTTTTATGGCAAGGTGAGTGTATCGTCCATGACGAGTTCTCTGCCAAAGCATTGAAAGACATGAAGTCAGTTTATCCAGATGCAGCAATTCTAGTACACCCGGAGTCTCCGGCTAGCGTAGTTGAACTGGCGGATTCTGTTGGTTCTACCAGCCAGCTAATCAAAGCAGCCAAAGAGCTACCGCACAAGCAGATGATTGTTGCGACCGACAAAGGCATTTTCTTCAAAATGCAGCAAATGGTGCCAGAGAAAGAACTGATCGAAGCACCAACAGCAGGCGCTGGCGCAACATGCCGCAGCTGTGCACACTGTCCTTGGATGGCGATGAATGGTCTACGTGCCATTGAAAAAGCACTGAAAGACGGCGGTGAAGAGCACGAAATCTTTGTAGATGACGAGCTACGCGTTAAGTCGCTGATTCCTTTAAATCGCATGTTGGACTTTGCTGAGCAACTGCAAATTAAAGTGAAAGGCAACGCGTAACCACCAAAGTTAACGCCGTTCTCAAAAAACCAGTCTTCGGACTGGTTTTTTCGTATATGTTGTTCGCCATTTTCATATATGCTTAACAAATAATCCGTCTACGAATAGGGAAGTCAGTGGCGATTTGGTTACAACTCAGAAAATGGTTTCATTCTCATCTGTTCGAACTCAGGTTTAAAAGCTTAGCGGCCGCCATTTTGCTTTATGCTGGCTTATCATGGGTATTACTCAGAGCCAGTGGCGAAACAGACCTGACGGTGCCTATTTCTCAATTCATCTATTTTATTGTCGTTACCGCTTCAACGGTTGGTTATGGCGACTTATCTCCAACGACAGAAGCAGGTCGTTGGGTAGCAATCTTATTTGTCATCCCTGGGGGACTGATGTTGTTTGCGGCGTTACTTGGCCGTTTAGCAACACTCGGGCTCGATTCTTGGCGTTCTGGACAACTCGGTAAAAGGAAAGTAACTGTGGAAAATCATATTCTAATGTTGGGTTGGAATGGTCAGCGTACTATTCATCTTATTCGTATGTTGCAACATGAAGAAACAGGTCGCAGACCTATAGTGTTGTGCAGTCGTTCGGATATCGAAAACCCGCTTCCCGGTGAGATTTCTTTTGTCAAAGTGAACAGCTACACCGACGGACGAGAAATGGAAAAAACCAACATCGAAACCGCTAGTTGTATTCTTATTGATAATCCCGAAGATGATATAACCCTCTCTGCGGCCCTTTATTGCTCAAACCGCAACCCTAATGCTCACCTGCTGGTTTATTTCAAAGACGAAGCGCTGAGCGACCTTCTACATCAACACTGTCCAAACTCTGAATGTATCCCAGCTGTAGGAGCGGAAATGCTTGCTAAGGCTGCGGTTGATCCTGGTTCAAGTGCCTTACATCAAGAGCTATTAAGCTCAACACGAGGCATGACGCAATACTCGGTTCACTACCCAAGCGATGCTCCAGACTCATCGGTCGAAGCCTTGTTCAACTGGATGAAAGTAGAGTACCAAGCGACTTTAATCGCAGTGGATGTAGGAAATGGCATCATTCTTAACCCAGATCTCGAACAATCCATTTCCGCTGGCAATAAATTGTTCTATATCGCCGACGAGCGAATTGACAATTTTTCTTGGAAAAACCTCTAGCCACAAGCCTATGTCATCAAATTGTTCATCGATATTCGGAATGTGAATAATTTGAGAAAGAAAAATATCTTGATACGGAAATGTGTTCTGTTTATTATGCGCGCGCTTTTTTGAAAAAATGAATGAACGTTCATTCATTGATTATGGGAACCTTACAATTCATGCGCGTAAATTTGCTGTCGCTACTTGTCCTTTCTGCTATTGCACCATCTATTGTGGCCGCGAAAGAAGATGTCGTTATACCTAGCTATGCTCAACTTGAAACCAAGAAAGAAGACATGGTGTTCGAACACGACGTTACTAAAGCAGACGCTAAGGTAGACGAATACGATGACGCTATCTCAAAACTAAAAGACGACAACACCGATAGCCGCTATTCAGAGACCATCTCAGATCTAAAGTACGCAAAAAAATACTACCGTGAAGTGAATGGGTTACCCATGTTCAGCTTCCTAGGTGGACCTGCATTTACTCCGGAACAAGGTGTACTTGTTGCGGTAGGTGGTTTGTATTCATTCAAAACCGACCGTGAACAGCAACAACTGCAACGCTCAAGTGTCTCGGCATTTATCATCGGTAACTATGTTGATTCGGAAGTAGGTTATGGTTTACGAGCTAAACATGACCTGTTTTGGAATAACGATGATATTCAATTCCAAGGTGCATGGAACGCAGGTACTCAAGGCAAACACTATTGGGGCATCGGCTATGATGCCGCGCAGCAGTTTGATTTTGGCGATGTCACTCAATACAAAGCCAACACCAACAATTATAAAGGCAATTTGATCTTTCGAATTGTCGACAACTGGTTTGCAGGCCCCGCAATTAAGCTGAATTACTTTAGTCCAACCACCGAACCTGATTCGGCGATATTGGATGAGAACTTTAACGAGTTCAAAGATAAACCTTTTACATGGGGTCTAGGTGGCAGCATTCAATACGATTCTCGTGATGTTGCCGTTAACCCTTGGAGTGGCTCTTTGTTTAGAACAGAGGTGCTGCTGTATAGCGAAGCACTAGGCAGTCAAGCTGAGTACCAGAAACTGGATGTGGAATATCGAACTTTCCACAGTTTCCAGAAAGGTCGAGTTCTGGCAGTGCTTGGTCGATTCCAACAAGCTTTTGGCGATACGCCATATTACGACATGCCTGAACTAGGCGGCGCAAACTCGATGCGCGGTTACTATCAAGGCCAATATCGTGACAAGGTGACGGCAGAAGTAACCGCTGAATACCGACATACATTCCGTCGTAGCTCAGGCGCGCTATCTAACCATGGCATTACCGCATGGACGGGCGTGGGCTCGGTGGGAGAGTCTGTCGAAGATTTATCGGGACACGCTATTTTGTCTTATGGCATTGGCTATCGCTATGAACTTCAACCGCGCATGAATATCCGCCTTGATTTAGGGATGGGTAAACATGGCTCGGCATTTTATTTCAACTTTACTGAAGCTTTTTAGGTAAACCGTTTTGATTAGATTACTAACCATACTCGTTCTTACATCCCTTTATATGGTATTAAATACTGTATATGCAGCGAGTGATGAACTGAAACAACAAGTAGAAAGAGAGAAGAACCAAGCGCACTGGAGTGGTCTACCGGTTTGGGGTGAGCAGGCTCGTGACCTAGGTTATGAGTTACCGATTCCCGTTGGTTTTGGCATCTATATGAACTCTCAAGATGTTGAGTATGTGGCGACGGATGATTTCAAAATTGACGCAACAGGCGGGCTACTTGGCGGTCGTAACAAGCCTAATCACTATGTCGTACCAGCAGATGATGTATCGATTAAAGGGTCTGATAAGAGTGTTCAGCTTAGACTTGACGCATGGGTATTTCCATTCCTAAATGTTTATGGTTTAGCAGGCTATACCGAAGGAAATAAGGAGATCAGCGCCGATCTTTCCAATGCAACACGTAATGGCAAACCGTTTCCTGTACCAGCGACCATACCAATCAACATCGAATATGAAGCCTACAACTTAGGTATTGGTGCGGTACTTGCGACGCAGTTTGAAGTGATCGATGGATTCAACCCAATTATTGTCACGGCAGCGGGTGCTGTAACCAATGCTTGGACCACCACGACAGACAGTACCATTTTAACCAAAATCGGTGCGGTGCGAGTTGGTCAGCGTTATGACGTACCTTACGGTAAGCTAACGATGTTATTGGGTTATCAGTATCAGAGCATTGAGCAGAACGTGACAGGTAGCTTAACCGACTTGCAAGTTGGTGGTTTGAACCTTGCTGATGAACTGCGCTTTGACGTAAACCTAAAAAGCAAAGAAACATCCAACATGTCACTCGCAGCAGTCTACGACTTTGGCTATGACAAAGAGTGGAACTTGATGGCGGAATACAGCTTCCTGAACTGGAATCAGCTGATTGTGTCGATGGGTTATCGTTTCTAAAAATAATAAAAAGCTCCTCATTATGAGGAGCTTTTTGCATTACTGCTGCTCAGCTAGTACCGCGCCTTTTTGCGTAATGCCACAAAGCATCATTGGCATGGCATTATAGATTTCAGCAAACTGCTCCAAACCTTCAATACTTTGTGCTTGTAGCGTTGCGATAGATGTCTCTGGGTCGTAAAGCATGCTCAATGACAGCAGCACGCCGCCTAACAGAGCGTTGTCTTCACTGTGCTCTGGCATGATGGTTTCCCAGTCATCTCTAGCTAATTGCCAACCTTGAAGGACACCTTCACAGAAGTCTTTGGTTGCCAACGTCACGATCTCTTCTTCATCTAGATCACAACCTTCCGGCCACTGCCATTCGCCGTCTAATAGAGCAGGGCGAAAATCATTCCATAAACCAATAATTGCTTGTGCGTAAGTTTCTAACTGCTCACCGGATGTGAATGGTGCTACTTCCTCACCACCCCACAGAAACGGCAACCACTCTTCAGGTGGTAACGTATGTGGCGCAGCGGCCATCGAGGTGACAAAGCCTTGTGTTTGCGCTTCGTTAAGAAGTTTGCCTTCTAACTCAGGAAGGGAAAGTATGTCTTTTAATGTCAAAATGCTTTACCGTAAAGGCGAAAATGATGCTTAATAGTAACAAGCTACAGACGAATAAAATAGACGAAATTATCTGAGTCGAACAAGAAGAAAAGGATCGCTTCTCTAGTTATGGTTATCAACGAGTCTCTCAAAAAGAAAAGTGTCGTCGCGCTAGCGCTGTACCTAGCTCTGTTTATCGCGGTATTCGGAAGCATCACCTATATGGTGGTGGAGTCTCCAGTTCGTGCCAAGCTAGAAGAAAACCTCGATATCAAAAACGAGTTTCTCGCCGCCGAGATCTCTGCGCCACTTTCCAGCTCTGTGGGTGTATTGAAAAGTATCGTCGCTATGGCGCAGTCCATTGAAAACCGCACCGCACTCGATGAAGCACTCTGTCAGGTATTTAAGCTCAATGATGGCATCGCCGTGAGTGGTGGCATTTGGCCTGAACCGTATTCGGTAGACCCCAACGTTAAACTCACCAGCCTGTTTTATAACCGTACCAGTGACGGAACGGTAGATAAAATTGATCTTTGGAACAACCCCGAAGCCGACGGCTATCACTTAGAGCCGTGGTACACCTCAGTAAAAAATCAGCCTGTGAATACTATTACATGGTCTGAGGTGTACATCGATCCTTATACCCACGTGCAAATGATCACGGCTTCAGCGCCTTATTACTTAAATGGTCAATTTGCCGGAGTTGCTACCGTCGATCTTTCATTGGAAAACCTAGTGAAATTCGTCAAAAGTAAAGCAAGAGAGCACGATCTTGGAGTGATCGTGCGCGACACCAACAATCATGTGATTACCGAGCACAACTTCCGAGTAGGGCGTGATATTTACGTCAGTCAACGTCAATTTGGTGATTTTGATTGGAGTCTAGAAGTCGTCAATGCGAGACGACTGGTATCTGATCAAGTGTCAGACATTGTAATGGCGGTCGAGTTGGGTATCGTGCCGGTCATGCTGCTTTGTTTGATGTTTGGCTATTACCTTATTAGCCAATATCTCATTAAGCCGATTACGGATATTGCTAAGAAAGTCGATGAGTCCAAAGAGGGCGGCAGTATCGATATTAACTATCAAAGCCCGGACGAGATTCGCTACCTAATCGACACCTTCAATGAAAAAACCATTTATTTAGACCAAGAACGCGTCAAAGCGCAGGCTTCCACTAAAGCAAAAACGGCGTTCCTAGCCACGCTCTCCCATGAAATCCGAACGCCGATGAACGGCGTATTGGGCACCGCTCAAATATTGCTTAAAACCGACCTTAATCTAGAGCAGCGTAAACTACTCAAAACCCTTTATGATTCGGGTGATCATATGATGTCTCTGTTGAACGAGATATTGGATTACTCGAAGATTGAGCAAGGTCACCTTGAGCTTGAAAATCGTCCATTCCCGCTGAGCTCCATCATTGGCAGTATGCACAGCGTTTATCACACCTTATGCAATGAGAAAGGGCTACGTTTTAGCGTATTCTCGGAAGTTGATGAAACTCGCTGGTATTCCGGCGATAAAGCGCGCCTTCGTCAAATCCTATTTAACTTGCTCAACAACGCGGTTAAGTTTACCTCGCAAGGAATGGTGGAAGTCTACTTGTCTGAAGAAGTGAATGATGGAGTGACGGCGCTCGTTATCCGAGTTAAAGACACTGGAATAGGAATCTCACCCGACGCGCAAGCGAGAGTGTTTAAGCCATTTGAGCAAGCCGAATCGAGCACCACGCGCCGCTTTGGAGGTACTGGGCTTGGTCTTGCGATAGTGCAAGAGATTACTCACTGTATGGGAGGCAACATAACGCTCACCAGTCAGGAAGGGATGGGATCTGAGTTTACGGTTCGCGTCCAACTTGAACCATGCAAACCAAAAGCGTTAGATGTCCATATTGAACGTCACCTCGACTATCGTGGACTCAAAGCGCTTATCGTCGAGGATAATCGCACCAACACCATCATTATCGAGACCTTTATGAAGCGTAAAGGCTTTATCACTTCTTCGGTAGAAAACGGCGAACTGGCACTAAAAGCCGTCTCAACCCAACAGTTTGATCTTATCTTAATGGATAACCATATGCCGGTTATGGATGGCGTAGAGGCTATCGCGGGTATCCGTAATATGCTCGGCCGTGAAAAAGATACCTTGATCTTTGGTTGTACCGCCGATGTCTTTAAAGAGACTCGAGAGCGCATGTTAGGCGCTGGCGCCGACTTTATTGTTGGTAAGCCCATTGATGAAAGAGTATTAGACGACGCTCTGTATCAATACGCCAACAAGCTATTCCAGTTCTCAAGCAAACGCCGTTCGAACGTAGAGCCTCTGCGTTAAACCTTCGTAGTGACGCTGTTATTGGCGTCACTGCATCGTCCTAGCTTGTTATTCAACTCATTAGATTTCATAAAACACCCATTTCGGCACCATCCACCCCGTAAGCCTGAGTAAACTCTGCTTAGCCAAGAGCATCTAATTGTTTAGAGCTGTAACTATTGTACATAACGTGCCACTAACTCACTGAATATCAGTGGTATAGTCAATAAATGTAATCAAATTACAACAAATAGCGAGTTTATCTAGTTTGAACTTTAAAATTGGTGATTAATTTACCAAGTGACTTTAAATACGGTATGTAAAACTACCAAATTGGTGTTCTAATAGCGACGAAATCTAGATAGTAAAAGATATTTAGTTATATGAATTGCCAAAAGCATTTTTTGATAGTTTATTATTCCGTGAGATTCCTGAATTGAAACCTAAAGCTCCTTTTTGTATTCGTAACGCCGCAGCAGACACTTTTGCTATGGTCGTCTTCTGTTTCGTCTCTGGCATGCTAATCGAAGTATTAGTATCTGGCATGACGTTCGAACAGTCACTGGCATCACGTTTACTGTCGATCCCCGTTAATATTGCAATTGCATGGCCATATGGCGTTTTCCGTGACTGGGCACTAAGACAAGGCGCGAAAGTATCAGGTTCAGGCACCATGAAGGCCATTTCAGACCTGATCGCCTATGTAGCATTTCAGTCGCCAGTATACGCAGCGATTCTATTTACTGTAGGCGCATCGACTGACCAAATCATCACCGCAGTATCGAGTAACGCAGTAGTATCATGCGGAATGGGCGTACTTTACGGCTACTTTCTAGACCTATGTCGCCGCTGGTTCCGAGTACCGGGTTACTACCAAAGCGTCTGATTTGCCGATCATTTGATCGAATTAATCACAAAGTAAGCAAACAATTAAAAAAGAGCGCTTTTTTCCCGATTTGCACTTGACCCCATCAAGGATAATCATTAAATTAGCGCCTCGTTAGCCAACAGCGCTAACATACAATGCGGTGAGTTGTCCGAGTGGCTGAAGGAGCACGCCTGGAAAGTGTGTATACGGCAACGTATCGAGAGTTCGAATCTCTCACTCACCGCCACATTTAAGAAGAAAGACGTCCTTGGACGTCTTTTTTTGTATCTAAATCAGTTGGTTATCATCCAACGATGTCCTGATTCTTCAGTAACATCCACGCATTTGATGTATAGCAAAATGTATAGTTAAATCATTTTGCCGGCACGCCATACAGTTTTGAGACAAGAAACGAATACAAACAGTATACGTTTTGTATCGTCATTGACTATGACTAACTATATGTTTTTATGAAGTTTAATGCTCAAAACTGTATACCCCTTCGAAGGGCTCTAACGGGGCTAAAAAAACTATACATTTTGGATAAAATGGAGGGTGTTATGCGTTCAAAATTGACCGCTAAGCAGGTTGAGCAACTAACAGTAAATAAAGGGCAAAATGTTCGCCGGGTGAGTGATGGAGAAGGGCTGGTTCTCGTCATTCGAAAGTCGGGTGCAAAATCTTGGGAGTTTCGCTTTGTTAAGCCAAATGGACGGCCGTCAAACCTAGGGTTAGGCCGGTATCCTCAAATCACGCTTACTGAGGCGAGAAGACGAGCAGCTGAGTTCCGGCGACTCAGAGCACTAGGTAAAGATCCATCGGTCGAACAACGGAAACGAAAGCTTGATATAAAGCGCGAGGCACACAATACGGTACAGCAAATCGCAGAGTTATGGCTGGAGACGGCATCATCGCGTGTCGCGACCAAAACAGCGACTGGATTTCGTCAAAAACTACGCCTTCACATCTATCCAAAATTGGGGCGTCTACCAATTCAAGAGGTCAAAGCCTCCATGCTTATTGAAGCGATGAAGCCTTTAGAGCGTGATGGAAAGTTAGAGACGATTGGACGAACAATTGCTCTATTTCGTCGGGTTATGCAGTACGCGGTTAATCACGAGTACATAGACCATAATCCAATTGGGAGTATGCGTGACGTTTTCCCCAAACCTCAGCGCCGAAATTTCGCTTGTGTTGATATAAATGAATTACCGGATCTTCTAATGATGGTAGTGCAATCTACAATGCGCCCAGCCAATAAGCTTTTGTTTGAGTTCCAGTTGCACACTCTCACACGTTCAAAGGAGTCTACTGGGGCTCGCTGGGAAGAGATCTCGTTTGAAGAAAAAGTTTGGTACTTACCGGCAGAGAGAGCTAAAAATCGATTGATGCATAAAATTCCGCTGACGCCCGAAGTCATGTCGATTTTAACGGCAGCAAAACACTTAGGCAGAGGGAGTGAGTTTGTATTTCCGGCTAGAAATAGCCTGAGACGACAAGTGCATCCAGAAACGCTCAATGCGGCTTTTAAACGAATGGGATTGGGCGGCAAAATGACGTCACACGGGACCCGCTCTTTGGGCAGTACGACGCTCTATGAGCGTACTGATTTTGATTCCATTGTGATTGAAGCACTACTATCACATACTGATCGAGATGGTATTCGGGATGCGTACAACCGGAACAAATTTTTTCAAAAGCGAAAGGTGGCGTTGGAGTGGTGGAGTAAACACATCGTTTCGTTGACGAAAGGCCTAACGAGCTATTCTCTGATAGAAATATAGGCAGTGTAGGTTGGTCGGAGTATGTTGTTTCTCAGACCAACCTAACAGGTCTACGTCTAATACTTGTTAGTTACTAAACACTCATGGCTTAAGAGCCAGTAATCGATTTCACTTTTTAGCCAAACGGATACTCGCCGCCCTATAACGACTTGACGAGGGAAGTTCTTGTCAGCTATCAGCGCATAGATTTTAGAGCGTGACAATCCCGTCATTACAAGAAGTTCGCTCATTCGTATGCACTGGTCTTTTTTTATGTCGCCGCAGTAACCTTGAGTGGTTTGGCGCTGATTAATTTTCGCTAAGAGCCAGTCATTTATATCCTCCTCCAAATAGTAGCGGCACTTGCCTAATACTGCGGACGAAACTGGTTCAGGAAGGTCATCCCAATTGTCTAGTGAATGGGCGCTGACAGAAAGTTTTCTCGCGACGTTTGCTTTTTTGATGAGCATCTTACCTCTTTCATCAATGTAGTTTTGTTGATTAATGTCCTTGTTTCCTGGTGCTTCTAAGCGTTCAGTATCTACAAGGCTTTGATGGGAGAGTAAGTGCCTTAGAGCTGCATGCCAATTAAAGAATGATGTTTTTTTTAGGATTGTGGAAACATTTCCCACAAGCGAAATACTTACATTTTCCCCTAGTGACTTTTGCATCAATAACTGCTTAGTGGTGTTGTATAAGGTGTACAATATGGAATTTCGTGAGGTATTGGTGGGGTGTTTGGCTGTGTATAGTTGATTTGCTTGTGAAGTAGAAGGAAGCAGACAACAAGGCGTTTGGCTAATTTGGTGCTAAAAATGGTGATAACTCGCCATTTTTTATAGTTACTTGTTACTAGCCAGTAGAGATCTTTGACGCTTAGCTGCTTGGCTTCAATGCATCATCTAACTCCTCTCTGTAAACTCCGATGTCAAAATCGCCTTCAACAACGAATCGGTTTAGTTCTTTTGCCTCGATCACAGGTAGTGTGTGGTTGCTATAAAGCTCTTGAGCTAGATACTCAATTGCAGCGTGCATGACATCATCCACGCTAACGCCAGCTAAATTGAACTCCTCGCAATATTCCTGAACACGATCTTCCAGTTCACCAACTCTTGATAATGGCTCGTTCAATATTTCATAGTCAAATTCTATATGACCGACACTCGTAAGCTTTGGTTCATCATCTTCATGTAACTCAGAATCAATGTAATGCCCTAGATCCTGAATAATGTCAGAATCCTGAAAACCACTTACATAACGTCCAACTAAATTTGAATCACCCCACTGAGCTTTGAATACACTCAAAACCTGCTGAAACTTCGATAGATTCTGATCGATGAAGTCGTTAACGTCATTTTTGTGTACCAAGGCAGAGTTGAGATAAAAACGCAATACCAGATTATAAAAAACTTCAGCTGGGCCGCCGGGGCCAACTTCACTAGAGTAACCTGCATTTACTGCTCCCGATTCTATGTCTAGTGTGATAAATGCAGGTTGCGGTTCGTGCTGCGAATCAAAGTGATGAAAGAAGGGATAATCGTCTAATGCATCGAGTGACTTTGTAAAAGCGTTGTATGCCTTCAACACTTTTGGCAATTCTTTTTGTGGCGATTGCAGTTGATGGTCGCGGTCTGAGACTGACACGGTAAAATCAGCATTGATCCATTTCGTAACTTGTTGCTCTGTCACACCTGCGGCTTTTGCGAATGCTGCCGGAGCGCCTTTGTGTTCCCCATAGAAATATGAGATATATTGCTCAAGAGTTAGTAGTTTAACTTCCATTGTTTTTCTCCATATTTATTTCACCGATGAAAACATTCTCGCAACTAAATACAGCTATCTGTTTACTCAGAGCTATAAAAGTTGTTTCAGCATAGTTAGTACCATATTGGCCAAATGCCTTGCCTAGAGATGCTTACCTTATTTTTCAGAATTGAGGTTGCTGTAATTTGTCAAGCTCTTGTTTAACGTAATAACTACAGGTTTTATCGTGAACTAATTTCGAGTATTGATTACCCCACCAGTTAAGAATTCGTTGACGATCATTAAAAAAAGTCGATCGGTTATATACTTTGCGAATCGTGTTATTGTCAGTGTGAGAATGGATGGCTTCAATGATCAAAGTTTCTGCTGCTCCCAGTTGCTCATGCATTGCTGTTTCAGACACAGCTCGGGTTCCATGACCACTCATTTGGCTCTTTAGACCGAGCTTGGCAAACGCTGTGTTAAGAGTCGAAGTCGTTCTTGGTTTATCCCCAGCCTTTTTGTGAGGCGATGGAAAAACGTATTGACTGTCCCCCGAAAGTTGCTTCGCTAGTTTTAATGCGCAGATCGCTTGGGGTGAAAGTGGGATTTTGTGTTCTAAACCGTTTTTGCATATTTGCGATGGAAGCGTCCATATCCAATCTGTTTGACAAATGTCAGACCATTTCATCTTCAGGGTTTCACAACAACGTGTGCCCAATAAAACTTGTAACTCAAACATCAGCTTAACGATTAGAGATAAGTTTGAAGAGGCAACTAAACTGATTAGGTTGTCGAGCTGATTAACCTTTATGCTTGCATGAGGTTTAGAACGGTGCCGACTAAACAACTGTTTCATATTACTAATATCTATTGCTTTACTATATTCAAACGTTACGGAGTAACCCAAAATGCCTGTGATCATTGAGTGGAATTTATTTAATGTGGGTATTTGTCCTTTTTGATTGAAAGTATCTAAAAATTCGTAAATATGTTCGCTCGTTATTAAGGTAATTGGAGTACAGCCTAATGATGAACCGACAATATGACATCTGTAGCGCTTCATCATGTCTAAGTAAGTAGACGCCTTTAATCGTTTCTCTTGAACTTCAAGCCATTTTTCTGCGATATCTTGAAATTTAGGTGTATCTTTCCCTCTAAGGCGCCTCAAATAAAACTTAGGTTCAATTCCTCGCTCTCTTGCTGTTTTTACTTCTAAATTTATTTGTCGAGCATCCTTGAGAGATAAGAACTTGGTCGAGCCCAACCCTAAGTATGTATCTTTTCCCGCAAGCGTCTTGATACGTGACTCCCACCGCTTAGAGTGTCCTTCTATGACAAGATACAACCCATCACCATCGCATATTCGAATCATTTTCACGCCGTCTGGACACTTTAAATTGTTTACTTTTGTGACAGTTAGCCTTTGCTTCATTTAGCCTCCTATGTACTGCATTGGTAAGAGAGGCTAAATGTTTGTTTATTTGAGATAAAGCTACCAATGACGTCTATGTAGAAGGTAGATTGAAATCTGAGTGTGAAATGCTATTTAGGTTCCAAGTTTGTAGGGGTTAGTGCACTTCTATAAATGGAGAGGTTGAGTTGCTTATTTCCCGTTGGAGGAGAAATGTACCTCTATTCTAGCCGTGTTACTTTTCCCAGATCATAAGGAGTTCGATACATAAGCGACTTTTCAAACTCGCATGGTCATTTTGTTGAGCACTTAGTACATTAACGAATACAACCTGCCATAAACCAAAGCCTATGCTCTTGCAGGTCTATCGATTTTAACCTGGAGACGATCTCAAAATTGTTCTTCATCCTCGTCATAAACCACACTTAATAAACAAGCATGCTGACCACCTATAACATAGTGTGAGTGATGCTCGTGGCGTGCCAGCATGCTTGACCTATCGTAAGCAAAGCAAAATGAATCCAGACAGTCTCTGGATATTAATTTGTATAAAGATGGAGTTGAGCAGCAAGCTGTTTCGCATTCTAGTTCATTGGTAGATATTGCATTGGTGCTGCTGTTAGTAAGATCACTACCGCATTGAAACGTAGCAACCGCAAGCCATTACCAGAAATGCTGACGAGAAACCTTGGAAGTCGACGCTTCGTAACTCAAAATTGCCCTATCCCGAGTTAGCGTAACAAAACCGAGAATAATATAGCCAGATAATTGCACAACTTTCCCTTATGGTTGCAGTATATATTGATGTATGCCAATAGCGGCACAAACTCAATGAGAGCACTATTTCAGGTACTGATTGAATAAACGGAACCTACCTTCCGAGGGCGTGTCGAACGGACAACGTTGAATGGAAGGCATCTTCTGGCGGTGGCAAAGGTAAAGAGTCTTTGTTCGTTTCTCTAATGAAGATGCGTCGTTAACAGATATTGAATAGGTTCAACTAGACTTTATGTCTATGAGGTATCTGACGCGAGTAAACATCTCTAGTATCATGCAAGTCTAATATAATTATGTGGTGTGAAAATCAGACACTGTTGAATTTTACTATGTTGTACTCAACTAAGGGGGTATTTACTTTACACACAAAGGTCTACAACTGTTTTAATATAACTGCGGCTATCTTTTAAAAACTACAACTCTTTATCCAACTGATTTATTTTGATCTCACGCTTTTATAAATCTTTCAGCCACTGCTCTACGATAAGTGTTGATGTATGAGTTCTCTCATAATTAATACGAGAACTCCACTTGCTCATAAGGGGGATTTCTAGCTCTATCAATTCATATATCTGTAGCGGATATCTACTGCTAGTAAGACACCAAACTAAAAATCGATGTCGATACTTCTAGGGTAATTCAAGTTTTATAAAATAAGTTTTGTCTATTAAGACAAAGTTCATGTCCCTCACGCGAAAGCAAATTCAGTTCTTAACTTTAAAATGAAATGAACTAAGCGAGGTAGCAAACATGATTTCTGAACCATCTCAAAAATATACGCCAGCATCTATTGTATCTAATCCGCAACGAGTATGGCCTAGCAAGCGACTTGAATCAGCACCTCGTTGGTGCTCAACCGACCTACGGGATGGAAATCAGGCCCTAGCTAACCCTATGGATCACGATAGAAAACTCATGTATTTCGACCATCTTGTGCAATGTGGTTTCAAAGAAATCGAGGTCGCGTTTCCTTCTGCGTCAGATGCTGAGTTTCAATTCGTCCGTAAGCTAATAGAAAAGGACCACATACCTGATGATGTTTGGGTTCAAGTCATTACTCAGGCACGTCCGGATCTGATTCGAATGACGATGGATTCTTTGAGGGGAGTAAAACAGGCAATTGTTCATGTCTACAATGCCACCGCTCCCGTATTTAGGGATGTGGTTTTTCAAAATTCAAAAGAAAAAACCATTCAGCTTGCTTTAGACGCTGTTGAATTGATTAAGCAGCTATGTGAGGAACAACCGGAAACTACATGGTGTTTGGAATACTCTCCGGAAACCTTTTGCTTTACAGAGCTTGAATTTGCCTTAGAGATCTGTGAAGCAGTAAAAGACTTATGGTGCCCTAATGAATCCAGACAATTAATACTAAACCTGCCGACTACGGTTGAAGTCAACACTCCGAACGTGTTTGCTGACCAGATCGAACTATTCATTAGAAACTTTAGCGATCTCAATAATGTAACTATCAGTATCCACCCACACAACGACCGCGGTACTGGTGTTGCTACAGCTGAACTTGGTGTTCTTGGTGGCGCTCAGAGAATTGAAGGCTGTTTGTTCGGCAATGGTGAAAGAACAGGGAATGTTGATTTAGTAACACTGGCCATGAACCTATATAGCCAAGGTGTTAACCCAAACATTAAGTTTGAAAATATCAAGAAAACCGTAGAAGTAGCTGAATACTGTAATCGAATTCCGGTACATCCTAGGCACCCATATGCGGGTGAGTTGGTCTTTACGGCATTTTCAGGTTCACATCAGGATGCCATTAAAAAAGGGTTTGCAAAGCGGTTTGAAACGGGGCAAGTCATTTGGGAAGTCCCATATCTACCAATTGATCCCATTGATATTGGTTGTGCTTATGAAGAGGTAATTCGGGTAAATAACCAATCAGGAAAAAGTGGTGCAGCTTGGCTCATAGAGCAGAACCATGGATTGAAGCTTCCTAGGCCACTACAAATCGACTTCAGCGAAAAGGTTAAATCATTTACTAACCACTCGGGTTGCGAAATGAACCTGAATGAAATTTGGCAGCTATTCCGAGAGTCATATGGCGTTTTAGATAAACCAGATATTCAACTGATAGATTATAAAAGCAAGTCTGAATCGGGTGAGCTATGCATCAGTTCAACTTTAAATCACAAGGGGCGCAGAATTGATGTTGAAGGGCTTGGTTCTGGAATCATGAGTGCTTTGGTCAATGGCATAAAACAAGCCTTCGATATCGATATAAATATCAAAGATTATTCTGAGCATACATTGGGGCTTAGTACTGAAAGTAGAGCTGTCACTTACGTTGAGATCCAATCCAATTTACAGCTGAGTTACTTTGGCGTCTCAATTAATAGTGATTCATTAAAAGCTCTTCTGCAGGCGACTCTAAATGCGGTTTCTTCATTTTTGGATCAGTATGAATCCTTTAATCGGCTGGACTAAGTAAAGCCTTCCTTTTTATACACACTGAGTTTGGGAATTATGGAAAAAATCTTAAATATACCTTCAGAGAATTGGACTAGCCCTACTGGTTTTGACCCTGGCATCGAACAGATCATTATCGAAGACACCCTAGATACTGAAAAGAAAACTGGGATAAGAACTCGCTTTGTTCGCTTTAACCCTGGTGCTGGGACCAAGGAAGTATTTCTTCATGATTACCATGAAGAGGTATATCTGGTTTCGGGTGACCAAATTCTTCTGGATAAAGACACCTTAGAACTAAAGCATAAATACACAGCAGGTGAATACTTTATAAGATCAGCAGGTACTCATCATGGACCGTTTACAAGTTACGATGGGTGTGTCCTTTTAGAAATTCATTATTACTAAACAAATAAACTAACAAGGCAGTTGAAAGGGAACATAAAATGGCTTATCAATCACACGCAAATTCATGGGAACAACGAGCGACAATCCGGACAAGACCAAGACGTATTATTGAGGATGATGAACTTTCATTCTACCCAAAGGAAAGACAGCCATTGTGCTTTGATCCGGTAATTGAGAAGTTGGGTTTAGAGGTAAAAAACACGATTTTGCTTCAAAGCCTATACAAATATATCAATGATATTGTGATTTTTGAGACTGAAATCGTTAACAAAACGGCACTAGATATTGCTAAAGGTCGTTTTCCTTTTGAGTTTTCATTCGAGGCTAGATATGACGCAATGTCAGTTGTTATTGATGAAGACTACCACGCATTTGTTGCAATGGATTTCCAGAATCAGATGGAACAACAAACTGGTTCAAAGCCCTTTCAGGTATTTAATGAAATTGAGCTTAGTCGAGCAATCCCGAAAGCAATCGCCTCATTAGATGACGCTAACCATAAAGCCGGCGTTGAACTGATTGCTGTGGCCATCTCTGAGAACACTGTCACTTCTGACGTTGCTGCTTTTGCTAGTGACGACAGTGTTAAGCGTTCAATTAAAGGTATTATGGCAGATCATCTTGCAGACGAAGGTCGCCACTCAAAGTTTTGGACAGAGCTAGTCAAGATTTACTGGGCCGAGATTGATGAATCATCTCGATTGGCTATTGGGTCTGCATTGCCAAAATTTCTTGAAGAATATCTTACAAATGATATCCAGAAAGAGTTTGATACAGCGTTGATCAACCAACTATCCCTTCCAGATGTAGTTAAAGCTAAAGTACTTGAAAACCTTGTTGGTGGGTACCCTATTACTGGACAGCACCCTATGGTTACAAATATCCGGCGATTCCTAATCGCGTCAGGCATTTTTGACCACGCTCCGACCCGAAATCTTCTTGCCCAATATTCATAGATCATGGAAAGACAATGAAACTTTATTCTATTGCACTTGATAGCAAGTGTCCTTACTCGCATGAACTAGCCAATCTTATTTACGAGCTTGGTCATAACATTATTTCATCAGAACCCGGCGAAACTGTTTCTGAAACTAAAGACTCTATGAAGGTCGATTTCACTCTTAAGCGTTATCATCCTGATGACATCGATTTAGGCTCAAGGTCGTCAGTGTATATTAGCGTGGCTCATGGGAGTGATAATGAACAATACATTGTTTCTACATTAGCACCATTTGACGGGCAGTTGGTGCTAATTACTAAGTTAGTCATAAAGAACGGATTCACACATAATGGAGCAGATATTCACAAAGAAATTTGTACAGTGGTAGAACAGTGTGTTTCTTTGACGCTAACACGCTTATCACAAGGTTTAACCAAAGATAACACAACTCCTAGTGATGAATTAGTGCACTATTCAGAGGTTGACCTTCATGAATTAAAATTCTGGCACAAGTCTAATGAGACGATAGAGAACGGAAAGTATTATCAAGATTTATACGAAGCTTTTGAAAATACGGTTAGGTTTTTCCCAAAAAAGGCTGCGGTCAAATTTGGTGATACCTCGATCTCTTACAAAGAGCTGGAAGGTAAGATTGAAAGATATGCGTCAAATATTCAAAATCTACTGTGTTCTGGTAGTAGTGCAGAACAGCGAGTCGTAGCAATCGCATTACCAAAGTCAATCGAATTATATGCAACGATTCTGGCAGTGTTAAAACTAAATGCTTGTTATGTGCCCATCGACCCCGAGTACCCAGAAGACCGAATTAAGAACATATTGAAAGGCTCTAAACCTCAATTATTAATTGGGGCGTTAAATTTTGAGACAGAAACGCCAGCTACTTCAATAGATGCCCTAGAGCAAAATATCGATATCGGAACAACAGCAACGTCGCTTAAATACGAAGAAAACACAAATCAAAATGCTGTGATGATCTATACGTCAGGTTCAACGGGCGTTCCAAAAGGCGTGCAACTCACTCATCAAAATGTGGCTCATTTCTGTCACTGGTATATCACAGAAACGAATCTATCATATGATTCTCGTTGTCTTCAGTTCACAACAGTTTCATTCGACGCATCTCTATTAGATATCTTCCCTACGTTTACCACTGGGGGGACACTTATTGTCCCTTCATCTGAGCAGCGACATGACTTCGAACAACTAAACAATTTAATCTTAGAAGAGTCAGTCACACACTGTTTCATACCACCAGCAATGTTATCGGCAATGCCGCAGTATTCATGGCCATCTATGGAATACATCATCACCGGTGGCGATGTCTGCGACAGTGCAGCGATCGATCATTGGTCCGGAGAGTCAAATTTGGTCAATATATATGGGCCTACTGAATGTACTGTGCTGGCTACCTTTAAACGACTAGATCAAGGCTGCAATAACAAAGTCATTGGACAGCCAATCAATAATACTCAGGTTTACCTGATTAATGAAAAAGGCGATCCTTGCCAGACTCTGGAGCAAGGTGAGCTGTATATAGCAGGGAAAGGAGTTGGACCTGGGTATGTACGAGATATTATAGAAACTAATGAACGATTTGCCCCGATTGAATCGAATTCAAAAGCAGGCAAAACGTATCGTACAGGTGATATTTGCTTTTGGGACAAAAATGGTGAAATTAACTTTATTGGTCGTCGGGACAACCAGCTTAAAATTCGAGGATTTCGAGTTGAGCTTGGTGAGATAGAAAACACGATTCTTCAATTAGACCTTTACACAGGGTGTGTAGTTATAGCCGACGATAAAAAACAGATCAGAGCTTTTGTTAAAGGTCCGAAATCTAATGTTTCTACCGACCAATTACGTGTTAAGTTGGGCGAATGCTTACCAGATTATATGATGCCAGTATTATTCAAAGAGCTCCCAGAATTTCCTTACACGGTCAACGGTAAAGTGGACCGTAAAAAACTTGCAGAATTCAAAGTGCGTTCGGTTGGTACCACCAAAGATGAAGTTTGGACTAAATTACAAACGGAATTGAGAGAAATATGGGCTGAATCACTCGAAGTTGACCCTGAGGACCTAGCTCTGAATTCATCGTTTTTTGAAATGGGAGGTCATTCATTACTTGTATCAAAAATGCTCCTCACGGTAAGGAATACCTACGAAGGAAGCTTTACATTAGCTCGCTTCATGGAAAACCCAACGATCGAAGCACTAAGCAAACTTTTAACATCGGACCACCTAACGAAAGGGGCGCAGATTTCAGACCGAATATATGCAGATTTGGTACTGGATCAAAAAATCGCCCCCTGTACTGGAGAGAATCTTAACGCATTTAATCCCCGTGCAGTTTTATTAACAGGGGCGACAGGATTTTTAGGCGTTCATATTTTGGTGCAATTGGTTCAAAAGACTGATGCGATTATCTATTGCCATATCCGAGCAAGCTCTCAAGAATATGCACTCAAGAAACTGGCTGAAAATTATAGAAAATTCGGGGTCAATGATCTTAATAAGAACCCTCGAATCAAAGTGGTATGTGGTGATCTAGCTGCCCCGAAGCTAGGTCTATCTGACAGCGACTACCAAATGCTATGCGGAAAGGTTGATGTCATTTATCACAACGGTGCGCAAGTGAATCATATCTATGATTACACCTATCTTTACAATGCTAACGTTCGCTCGACCATCGAGCTATTGAATATGGCTTGTACTGGTCAGCAGAAGCAAATGGTCTATGTCTCAACATTGAGTGCTGCAAGTAATCTAAATGAACAAGGACACATTGTCGAAGAGGGGCCTTCAGGGCAACTACCGGCTTTCGTAAACAATGGATATAACCTTACCAAATGGGTTTCTGAACAATTGGTTTGGCAAGCTTATGAACGAGGTGTTCCAATAACACTTGTTCGACCAGGGAACATTACTGGGCATTCTCAAACTGGCCATTGTTTCCCTGACCAGAATCGAATTTTGTTGCTATTAAAGGGGGCAGCACAAATGGGGGTCGCCCCAAATTGGGATTTACAGTTCGATCTGTGCCCCGTTGACTTTATCGCCCAAGGTCTTGTGGAAGGTTCATTAGATAAAGCTAAACATACACCTGTTCTTCACTTTCATAACCCGAAACCACTAACTTGGAAACAATATGTGGGTCGGTTAAATCATCATGGGATAGCAATTAAATTTATATCGGATGATAAGTGGAGAAGCATGCTGCTAACACTAGATGAGTCAAATGCTTTATATCAAGTAGTGTCATTTTATCTCGATGAAAATTCAGAGGATATTGGTGACATCTCAAATATAGATTACACAAAAACCTTAAACCGTTTAAATCAATCTGGATTGGATTATCCAGAAAAAGACAACAAGTTGATTGATGCCAATTTAGGGTATCTCATTTCAAGCGGATTTATTGGAAAAACAGTAAACACCAAATTAGTAACTTCATAAACCCAAATAACCTGTAATTTTCAGATATTTTGCAGCTTTAATACCTTAAGGATATATAGATGAATTATTCAGAAAAACGCTCAACACTAATTAATGTTCCAAATACAAAGACCATTAGTACTCCCGTTACTATTAAAGCGTCGGCTGCTGAGGTTTGGTCAATTGTGGGGGATTTCTCTGGTTTTCATAAATTTGTTGATGGATTAGAACGAATTGAAATGACTGGCGAAGGTGAACGTTCCGTTCGTAAAAAGTTATTTGAAGATGGGTATGTCGTTATAGAGCAGCTCAATCACCGTGATGAACAAAGTATGCTAATGGACTGGAGCTTGATTTACACGAATATGGATATTGGAAATCTATGGTCATCAATGCGTGTTAATCAGATCGATAATGACCACTGTGAGGCTATCTGGGATATCGCCGGTGAACCTTACAATAACGAAACCAACCAAACTGATTTTGAATCGTTTGTCGAAGGCTTTGCCCGAAGCTGTTTGAATAACGTTAAAGAAATCGCTGAATCCACGAAAGCAGCATAACAAAAGCCAAAAAATAAAAAACCAGATGGGTTCTATACCCGTCTGGTAGGGAGAAAACATGGAAAATACTATATGTCATCGACACTTCTATCCTGCCATTCCTCAAACAAAAACCTTAAGAATGGAAAAAAAAATCGATGCTCCAGCCGGTGTTGTTTGGGATGTTGTAGGAAACTTTTCAAGATTTGATCGATTCACTGACGGGTTAAATAAATGCCAGATGATAGGTGAAGGATTAGGTCAGGTTAGGGTTAAGACATTCGATTCGGGTGATTATGTTGTTGACCAAATCTCCTTTAGAGATAACTCCAACATGAAAATGCACTTCAATATAATTTCGACTTCTCTAAACCTCAGAAACCTTTGGGAGCTCATGAGAGTTGAAGAGCTTACTGACTCGTGTTGCAAGGTAGTGTGGGAAATGGCAGGAGAGCCAAAAACAGGGGCTCAACAGGAACTGGAAGTATTTTTATCGGACTTTGCTAATGCTGCGTTAGCTAATGTCGAAAGCATTTGCAGTGAAAGGTTAAATGAGGTCCGTTCATGAACACTTTATGGTTTTTAGCTGCCATTGGGGTACCTTGTATTTGGGGTATTCAGGGAGTAATGCTGAAATTCGGAATTGGTGAGTTTCCACCAATTTTTATGGTGTCATTGCGATTTTTGTTAATGTTTATCATTCTGTCGCCGTTCCTAATGCGTATGAAAGGGTACTTTAGTAAGGCGGCGGTAATTGGCCTGACGCAAGGAGTGATGCATTTTGCTTTACTGTATATTGGGTTTAAGTATTCAGATGTAACATCAGGAATGATTGTCTACCAGACAAACGCGATTTTTACGCTATTTCTTGGCTCAATCATTCTTGGTGAAACTTTAACAAAGCATGGGCTGGCTGGAACCCTAGTTTGCATCCTTGGCGTCTCATTCATTCTTGGTATGCCACAGGAAAACACCAATATATATGGTCTATTGATCATCACTGCTTCTGCCTTAATGTTTGCGGTCGGAAATGTCTGCGTAAGAAAATTTGGCCAATTTGACCCAGTTGGGTTGAATGCAACCGTTGCCCTAACAGCATTCCCAGCCTTGTTAGCACTATCATTCATGACCGAACAAGGTCAAATTAGCTCACTATATAACGCATCCCTAGAGGCTTGGGGAGCGCTTCTTTATACCGCCATTTTTGGTGGCGTATTGGCATTTATTTTATGGTACAAGCTGTTGGCCAAGTTTAGCGTGGATAAAATAACACCATTTAGCTTGTTAATGCCATTTTTCGCTATGTTGGGAAGCATTGTGATTTTGGATGAAAAGGTCACGATTGCTAACTGGATCGGAGCGATTATCACCGTAGCTGGAATTGCAATTATTCAGTTTGGTCATAATTTGTTGAAAAATAATCAATTCTCTAAACCAGCGGCGATTTCAAAGTAGCGATATGATGGGAAGGCATTGTTGTATCTGCCTTCTCGCTATGTTTAAAAAAGGAATGATTGTGAACTCGAAAATTCAGTTAGATAATACTTTAGAAGAAAAACAATATAAATGCCGAGTAAAAAACAGAACCAACGAAACACATCGAACAGTATCATTAGAAATGGAACTACTAGAATCATGCGAGTTCGGATTTAAACCTGGTCAATTTGTAAATCTCTCGATTGAAATTAATGGTGTTATATATTCACGTTATTACTCAATATCAGCTTTTGGTACTAAAACAAAGATTATCAGGATAACCATTCAAAAAGTAGAATCAGGGCTGGTATCAAACTGGCTCTTCAATCAAGCATTCATAGGTATGAGATGCTTGTTATCCCAACCTAAAGGAGACTTTATCATAACTCCATCCCATCTGGAATATCCGTTAGTTCTATTCGGTGCTGGCAGTGGGGTAACCACTTTATTGCCGATGATACAATTTTTACATACAAACAACTTTAAACAACCATTGCACATTTTCTTAAGCTTCAGTTCAGTTGACGATTATATTTTCAAAAGTGAATTCACTGAACTGGTACAAAAATTGGAGAATTCATATTTACATATAAATTACACTCAACGTTCAAACTGTCCTAACGTTGATACCTATCGACTGCATACAAACCGAATACTTGATCAATGTCCAGATATTGGACGATTCAAAGCATTTATTAGTGGTTCAGGAAACTATGTTGCTAATATGACCAGTCACCTTCTAGCTCTGAAAGTAGAGCCGAGTGACATTGCCACAGAGCATTTTTCACTTATAAGTCAAACTCCTTTGGGACAGGAAACCCAAATTAAAGTTAATCTAGATAATGAAGTGATTTGTGATAAAGCAAATGGCGAAAAGTCAATACTGGAGTTGGCCGAAGATGCTGGTGCTTACATCAACTCAGTGTGTAGGAATGGTTTATGCGGTGCATGTGTGGTTAGGGTAGAAGGGAATACTCGAGGAGGATGTACCGACGTATTAGACACGCATAGTATCGAGAAAGGGATAAGGCTCGCTTGTTGCACTTATCCAATTGATGATTGTTCTGTGTTCAGTGATACGTCACTTTCTTGAACCAGACTTGGGAAGGCAACGAATGAGTTTGGTGAAATGCCAATACGCTTCTTAAACATTGTGCTGAAAGCACTGTGGCTATCGTAACCAACTGTTACTGCTGCATCTGTAACAGAATAGCCACTAGCCAGTAGCTCCATACTTTTAAGTATCCTAAAATGTCTGAGCCATTCTCCAAAGCTCAAACCAGTCTCTAAGTGGAATTTACGGGAAATAGTTCGTGCCGACACATTCAGTGAGAGCGCAACATCGGCTAGCTCCCAGGGGCGCTCTAAATGAGCGGTCACACGTCTACAGAAAGATTTAAGTTCTTTTGATGAAGGCATGGGTACATTAAAGTCTGTGAGGTGAATTAAGCGCAACTCATCAAGAATAAGTTCGTTGATACGTTCTTCGCGTGATCCTGTTGTAAGATTATCAGAGAAATCAGAAGCTGCATTAATTAGCTCTCTAAGCAGCGGGTTAACTTGAAATATACCTAACTCATTACCAAGATCAGCACGTGCTAAGGGATCTATGAAAAGAGTTCGTACTTCAACTCGGCCTACCGCGATTAAGCTGTGAGGTACCCCTGCTGGAATCAGCAGGCCCCGAGATGGAGGAATGACCCAGCAATTATCTTTGGCATAGACTCGAATTACTCCTTCCAGTATGTGTAAAACCTGAACAACCTGATGGTCATGAACAGGCTCTTTAATACCGTTTTGGTAGGTGTACTTAATCGCCCGAATTGGTTCTTTGAGTCTGTCATTTTGGTAAAACATACTTAATTCAATCAGAAAATAAAATTCATCTTAAAAAAAGGGTTTTGGATACGCAAGATGATTTATATTCACTTTTGCTATAACTAAATCAAAGTAATGGAATTTTCAAATCTATGAAATGCACGCCCATATTTCCATTTATTACTGCTGTCGAAACTTTAGAGTTCGATGGCATTCCTATTGTTTGTCTTAAATGTCATTTTGACCCGATCTATTATTCGGATACCTTAACAGTAAAACTGTTAGGGAGGGGCTTATACAAGAAGGTATCAGGCTCAGTACATAAAAGAAAGGCAGAATTTTTGGCTGGTAGGGTACTGGCCATTTCCATACTAAAGCAGCTCGAACATACGAATACGATAGTTGATATTGGTAATCAAAGAGTCCCTGTATGGCCTGAAAGTGTAAAAGGGTCCATAAGCCATGCCGACCAAGTAGCAGTTTGCGCTATTTGTAGAGACAGTTTGTATAAACGAATAGGCATTGATATCGAATCGCTGAATGTGGAAGTTTCGGAAAGCTTGAAACAATCAATTATAAGCCCGTCCGAAATAAATCTATTAAATAAATGTGGTTTTGTTAAGTCAACTGCATTCTCTTTAGCTTTCTCGGCCAAAGAGAGCCTGTTTAAAGCCATTTTTCCTGAAGTTAACTACTATTTTGATTTTGATTCAGCAACTCTTACCTATATAAGTACAAGCGAAAAAATATTTAAAATATCTTTAAATGTAGATTTAAACGAAACCTTTGAAAAAGGGAGGGAATTTTATGGGAAATATATTTTTACGGGAGGGTATATACTTACATTGATATTTGATTGATTACTATTTTGGTGAAATGAGTTTTTATGATAGCGCTAGTAATGTCACCAAAAGTCTAATTTATCCAAGGATAATGCACAATACGTTCTAGTGTTATCCAGTAGGTTTTTAACCTTACTCCAGCGCTTTTCTGTTAAATGGCACAGAGAATTATGTTACTGGGTTAATAAAAACTTATTATAAAAACTTTGTTAGAGATTATTTAGCGAAAAGATGGGTACTCATATGCATGATTAAAATGAGGCTATTAAGCGAGTCAAAAATAATTCACAACACAGTCAATGTTACTGAACTTCTACCATACACACATACGATAGCCCACTTCAGGGCTGAGCTTTTTGCCTACTAAGGCATTAATGGAGGAATCTATCCAGCACATATTGGTGCCAGCATTCTTCGTCTAATTTCATTGTAGAAATTAGACGAAGAGAAAATAAATCTAGCTCGTTTAGGGAGGCGGGAGGTGCGGAACATTCGACACAGAAGTTAAAGGAAGTTCGAGCGTCATTAGGTGATCGATAACTGTGGTAGGCAGCAGATGCTAGGCGCTACCACTAATCACGCAAATTCGATGCATGACGTAAATTTGCACAACACAATACATAGCAAACTGATGGTGGAAGCAACGCCTAAAGCCGCTGTCGACGGCGCCATCGGGATTAGTCTAGTAGAGACGGTACCATTTGATGAGGATGCAATAAGCCCTCGACCTCGCGATGAGGGAGCATCAAAGGTCGACGTATATCATTTATCGCTACAGCCGAATGGCTGCGCAATCAGCTATGTCAGATACAGGAGAATATCAACGGAATACAGGAGAAAAATACAAATGAACAGGAAATACTCAGGGCATACTCTGAACCGAGTGCGAGATTTTACAAAACCCAACTTTTCGTTGGGATCTCGAGACATGGAGAAAGCATTGATCAATGCTTCACTAGAACAGCAAGGAGGAGTTAAGAATAATACCCACAGGTCCAGGTTGGCGGCAATTCGTGATTTTTCAGCTTTTTTGAAGGTTAATACAAGAATTAAGAGGTTGAATCACATAGACAAAACAACCGTGCTTCAATATGGAGAACAGCTTCAGGAACGTTATGAAGTTGGTACTCTTAGCCCTGTGACGGCAAGAGACTATCTTAGTCATATAAATAGAACCTTAGCGCAGGCGAGAGGTGATGAAACTTGCGTTGTTAGAGCTACTGCAGATTTAGGATTCGTGCCCAAATCAGGGGTTGCGCAAACAGATGGTTCCATAGCTGAACGTATGCATCAGCGCGTACTCCATGGTGTTAGTGAAGAATTAGGCTTAATTATTCAGTTGCAACGAAAATTCGGCATGCGATTTCGAGAGGCTTGCCTGCACGATGCCCAACAATCGTTACGAGCGTTAGCAAAGAACGAAATACCCACTATCTCTAGGGGCACGAAAGGAGGCCAGTCTAGGTCGATGCCTGTTGAAAACACTGAGCAATACAACCTGCTCGTCCGAGTGGCAGCTTACCAAAAAGAGCATAAGACACACACTCTGATCCCTGACGGCCGCAGTTTTAAAAGCTTCCAAAGTTATGCGTGGCGTGAAACAAAAGCAATAGATCCTATGTACCTTACTCACGGGGAAAGAAAATTCTTCGCCACTGAATTTTACGTAAGAAAAATCGGTGTTCGATGTCCAGTGCAATCAGGGATATCACATGGTAAAGACCACTTTGCCTTCATAGCCAAAGAACTTGCTATTCCAATCGAGCATGCGCAGAGCTTAGACCGTATAGTTCGGTTAGAGTTGTCAGAACTCCTTGGACATCATCGCGTTGAGATTACAAACGCCTACCTAGGATAATGCCGTGAACAAAAACACTTTTTCACAAGTAATGACGATCATGGCTCCGTATCGTAAAAAAGGCATTCCTTTCCGCCAGAAACAAATCCGACGATTAATTTCGATACTGGAGGATATTTTTCAGCACGAGAAGTACTTAGGCGAGCAACTCCACAAAGTTGGGAGGCGTCAAATAATTGGGTACTGGGAGAGGACTAAACATGAATCAAACCAAACCCGAAAAGAAAAATATGCAATTCTAAAGCTGTTCTTTGAGCAAGCGCACCTAAGGGGTAGAGTGCCATTTCCTAAGCTGGATTTGTAAGTTAAGCAGAAAAAAAACTCAACACCCTGACGCAATTCGATAGTTGACCATACGACATGTATAACTAAAACGTGGAGGTAAAGTTATGTATGAAAGTATAGGCTCAGAAAATAGCCGCTACTCATTGATCATTGAGCAAATGGAAGAAGCATATGGCTTTTTCAATTGGGTAGTCACTGATGGTCTTGATGCAGACTACCGAGCCAGAGAAGCGATTGAGCGGATAGCGACAAAGTTCTGGGTTATCGGAAAAGATGCTCATGGCGCTCAGTTTGATTTAAGACTACTAACGCCAGAAGAGGCAGAGGAAATCGTCAACGCAATCGTTTTTAGTGCGTGCGGCGAAACTAAACTTGCTCTAAATGATCTAGTTCTTTTTTCTTTGGTTTTGAGTGTGTTCCATACAACCATTATGCTAAAAGAGCATGAAGTTGAAGATTCTCTAGACTCTGATGGTCACAGAGGTTTAGTGCTGAAAGAAGAACACCTTCGAGAGCTTTGGCCGTGGGATCGACTTTTCATTCAAGGTTGAAGTGAGTGAGTGCTAGAAAGAACAGATGCCTCGGAGGATACATCTGTTCTACTCCAGAAAGACTGTTGAAATGGTCTTCCCCTCACTTGAGTTATCAACATGTTGAGGCAAAATTGACATGTGCATTCATTTTGAAGAATTAGTGAGGGATTCATAATGAGATGCAGTAAAACGACCTATTGTCGACAAGGGTAGATCGATAACTTATTTGGATGATGTTCTATTTACAGCTGGTATCAAAAAACACTTGAATGTTGATACCAGCTATTTTTCTGTCATATTGGTATCACAAATATAGGGTTTTAGTTTTTGATGCCAATTCTGTCTTGATACCACAATAGATGATACGTAATAGGAGAAAGTGTTTTACGTATATTTGTATATTGTCGTGGCTTTGTTGCTTAAATCGATGGAACTAAATCAAGAAGCTACGATTTGATCGGTTACACCCATTAATCGTCGTAGCCTTCTGTGTACGAGGGTATTCTCGCAATTTAGCGGTAGGTTGTCAGAAACTTTACGGCTCCAACAAGAAGTGGAAAAGCATTATGGCTATCACAAGCGTTCGTTATCAGAGACTACAATGTATCGAGTGAAGCAGTTGTCGGGTGGGAAGCTCAGCTTTCGTTATTACAGTGGGGACTTACGCAATGATCAAAGCTCTTAATAAGCTTATGGGGCTGGGTATGACTAAAACTCAGTATATCGTTTAAAAATCAACCGCAATGGGGTTGCCACGCCTTCGCTCCAAATTAAGCAACAAAGCCTTGACCACAACCAAAGAAACACAAGCAAAGTGTGGTATCAATATGAATGTGAGTTGTTTACTGTCTACAACCATTGCTATTCGTGTAATCATCGACTCATAAAAAACGGAGAGTACTGGACATACCATGCCACAATGCCGTTGCAGCCTACCAATATAAAGTGTCCTCAATGTGAGACTCAACTTTAGCCCCATATTCTGTATTCTGTCTTAAGGCGTCATTAAAGCGCCGATTATTGTAAAAACTCAAGATATGGAAAATAAGGTAATTATTTGCAAGGGCGATTTGATATTGTGAAATATAACTGCGCTGAATGGCGTGAAGGCGGTGGTTGACCTATGTCATGCTTTTGTAAGCTTACGATTTCTTAATACTACCTTAAATGCATATAATCACCATCGATGTTGTCGATAAATGACACAATAAATCTATTGCAGAATGCTGTGTTGTAAATGTAGAATTCCGCGCGTTTAAACTCAAATCTATAGAAAACTCCTATGACCGACCAGATAGCTTCTTTCATTGCATCATTTACTGCAAATGCGATATCCGATGCCTTTATCCTGATCATTGCTGCATTAATGATTGTTTCTATTGCACTTTCTGCTATTGGAAAAGCTCCACGATTGACCGCTAGTACGGCTAACCTCTTAACTTCTCTTGGTATCTTGGGTACTTTTGCGGGCATTGTGGTCGGCTTGATGGACTTTGACCCTAAGAACATTGACGGCAGTATCGAATCTTTGCTCTCGGGTCTTAAAACTGCATTTTTAACAAGCTTAGTTGGTATGGCGGGATCGATAGTCTACAAAGCCATATTAGGTGTGTTGCCTAAACGAGAAGAGTCAGTTGAGAAATCGGTAGGGCCAGATGAAATCTACACCGTTATGTCTCAGCAATTAGAGGCGTCAAATAAGCAGCTAGAATCTTCTTCAGAGTTATTATCGGCTATAAGGGGAGACAGTGATTCATCTCTAACATCTCAAATCAAGAATCTACGAACAGATGTTACCGACGGTAACAGACAACTCAATAGTCATTTGGAAAACTTTTCTCAATCAAATGAGAAGTTTAGAGCCGAGCTATGGGTTAAAATGGATGAATTTGGCGAGCTACTTTCGAAGTCTGCAACAGAGCAAGTTATTAACGCGCTGAAAGAAGTCATTGTCGAGTTTAACGATAAGCTCACCGAGCAGTTTGGAGAGAACTTCAAACGTCTAGATGAGTCGGTGAAAAAATTAGTGGACTGGCAAGAAAACTACAAGCTTCAGCTAGAAGATATGGCAAATAAGTATCAGCTTGGTGTAGACGCGATCTCTTCAACAGAGAAATCTGTAGCTAGCATTAATGAACGAGCAGAGTCCATTCCACAGACGATGGAAAAACTTCACCATGTAATGGAACTGGGTCATGGTCAAGTTACGGAACTGGAACACCGCCTTGAGGCATTTAAGGACTTGCGTGACAAGGCTGTTGAAGCAATGCCTCAGATTCGTGAGCAAATGGACAGTACTATGGCAGTGATTGGTGATTCAGTTAAGGCCGCTTCTACGCACTATGAGTCGATGTTAGTCGAGTCTCAGAAAATCATTGATAACTTTAGTACCACAGCCAATCAGAGCGTTGAGACTATGCGCACCAACTTGGAAGAAGGAGCTGTTAAAGTATCGAGTGAACTCGAGACTAGAGCGGTTGAAATTGGTGGGCGTCTTGCAGAGGCATCAAATGACATCACGGATAATGTTACCAGTGCATCTGGTGCGCTTCAAAACAGTGCTTCTTATCTAACCGATAACTCAGACCGAATCAAAGAACAGCTTGAAGATGCTATTACAGAATTAAACTCTCAATTACGTGTTCTCGTTGCTGACATCAAAGACGATGCTAAAGAAACGGGTAGCGTACTTAAGTCTGCTAACCAAGAGCTGCTATCAAGCACGCGTGAGATTCAAACTGAGACGACTCAAGCGATTACAAAACTTCATGATCGCTTAGAAACCACACTCGAAGATGTCTTCCAGATCCAGGCTCAAGCTGTCAAGCGTACATTTGATAGTTTGGAAGACCAAATTGTTGATTCAGTTGGTAAAACTGGTAACGCGGTAGAGAAACAAGTTGAAGTGCTTGATATCCAAATGCAGCAAGAGATTAACCGCACTATGAACGAAATGGGTGAGGCCTTGGCAACGATCACGCAGCAGTTCACTCGAGATTATCAGAAGCTTGTTCGAGAAATGTCTAATGTGGTCAACGCTGGAGCAACAGTTTAACGATGGAAAAATTGTTTGGCTCTCAAAAGCCCAAAGAAGGAAGTGGTGAACATTGGATGTCTGTGTCCGACCTTATGGCTGGACTCATGATGGTTTTCCTATTCATTTCAGTTGCTCTGATGCGTGATGCTATGGTTGAACGCGACAAGATCAAAGATGTTGCTGAAACCTACAAGCAAACTCAGCAAGCTATTTATATCGCGCTCCTTGAGGAGTTCGCTAAGGATTTAGATCACTGGGGAGCAGAGATCGACCGTGATACTCTGAGTGTCAACTTTACCGCTCCAGATGTACTGTTTGCTAATGGTAAGGCTAATCTAACCGACCAGTTTCAATCAATATTGGATGATTTTTTCCCTCGCTATTTAGCTGTTCTTGAAAAATACCAGCCAATTATCCAGGAAATCAAAATTGAAGGTCACACCTCAAGTCGTTGGAATCATGATTCAACAGACTATGAAGCCTACTTCAATAATATGCGACTCTCTCAGTCACGTACCCGAGCTGTTTTGGGGTACGTGATGGCCTTGGAACCAGTTAAGAATGACTATTATGAGTGGGTTAAAGGTAACGTAGCGGCAGTTGGTTACTCATCTTCAAAACTTGCATTAGACGAGGCTGGTGTTGAAGATGAAAAGCGTTCACGTAGAGTGTCTTTCCGAATCATTACCAATGCCGAACAACAGATACTCAAGATTTTGGGGGCAGAATGAAGTTGACTCTCAACTTGGGCTCCTTGATGACAGCTATCAATACCATGCAACCCGAGAAAAAAGGTTCTTTCAAATGGGCCTATGAAGAAACGCATATAGCGAAAGTCGATAAAGAACTGGAGCAAGGTAAAGATGTAGAGCTCAAAGATGTAGAAATAGAGTCTGGTCTATTAAGTTACCAAGGACGGAATGTCAGCTTGTATATCAAAGCTAACGGCTCTAGTGCTCGTTTCCACGTCTCTGATTGTAAAACTCTTCAATCAATGAGAGCCAATGGACGTTTTGAACGCTATGTAGTGACGAACAATACCTCAGGGGAGTTTGTTGTTGACTCTGGTTATGGGGAAACTAAAGCTAGACTGAAAGTCTGCCAGAACTGTTTGAGAAAGCTTAACTATAAAGGCTGTAACTCTTCCAACGACATTCGCTCAATAGTAGCTGAATTTAACATGGCAGAATTCTTTGCGACATATAGCTCGTTTTTCCCTCATATGCCTTCTAGAAACGCAGAAACAGCTGAGACAGGATACACCAACGATTGGTCGAGAGTGTCTTCACGTTATCGCGTAGACAAGAACTTTGAATGTGAGGACTGTAAGGTAAACTTGCGCACGAACCGTTCACTGCTGCATGTGCATCATATCAATGGCGTTAAGTCAGATAATAGTGAGAAGAACCTAAAAGCACTATGTATCGACTGTCACAGTAAGCAACCAAAACATCAGCATATGGTTCTGAGTCATCGCGAAAGACAATTGATTAACGATCTTCGCAAAGAGCAAGGTCTATTGGATGATCTTGGAGGATGGCAAGAGCTTTTCGAGTTATCAGACCCAGGAGTTCATGGTGTTTTACATGCTTGTCGCGAAGTACACCTTTCGCTGCCTGAGGTTAACTACTATGTGAAGGATAGTTTGGGGGATATAGCTTCTCGTATTGAGCTAGCTTGGCCTAAACGTCGATTTGGTGTGGCGATTTCACCAAATGATATCAATGATGCACTAAAACAAGGTTGGCAAGTAATAACAGCAAATGAGTTTCTGAGTGATTACAGAAGCCAGGCTCACACGTTGAGGCATTGATGATGAAGATGCGATTGGATCAAGTGTTGGAGCGAATTATTTCAGTCAACCACGCCTGGAAGCTATCCAAAGAGGAGTTTGGAGCCGACTTCATTGCTACAAACTCCTTGAGAGACACAAAGTCATCACTACAAGCAACGCTTCTTCGGGAGTTTCCTGAAGAGGTCTATCTGAAAGTCGCCTCTGATAGTGATGATCACGAAGAAGCCTTGTATAGCGTGAGACTTAGAGACAAAGTATTGGTCAACGGTGTGGTTCGAGAAGATGCAGAGCACCTGCCAGCACGCATTGCCGAACAAATTTTTACTTCAAGTGAAATAAGTAAGTTTTTAAGGAATAGTTAAATATGCTAGACAGAGTCGCCATAATATCGGGGGATGGGGTAACAGACATTATCATCATCACAACGTTAGTGTTGTTCTTCTTCTTCGTCGGACGCGAAGTCAACGCAACGTGGAAAGCAATCTCACAACTTAAAAGCATCGCTAGTCTAAAAAGTGGTCATACATCAGATGTAGTGGAGCGTGAGAAAGTATCAGAGCCTCAATTTAAATGGCTGGTAGAGCACTTAGTCTATACACCAACAGAAAATGGTTTAAAAGTTGATAGTAAAGAGGGGCTTTGGTTAACAAAGTCACCTCTCTCACATATGCTACCACCTTGTGATTCGACCCGATATAAGCTAGTCCCAGCACTGCTAACCAGCATTGGTATCACTGGTACGTTTTTAGGTATCACGCTTGGATTGAGCCAATTTAGTATGGCTGGTGACTCTAAAGCATTGTTGACCTCAGCTGCAGAGCTTTTGGAAGGTATGAAAACGGCCTTCTATACATCTTTAGCTGGTTTAAGCAGCTCTGCTCTATTTATGGCTTTGATGAAAGTGTCTTCAAGCTGCCTATCGAAAGCTCAAGCCAAGTTTTTAAAAGCGATTTCGAGCGAGTACTATGAAGCAAGTGCAATTCACTATCTGAAAAATATGTCGAATGAAGGGCAGCAGGAAGTGGTTGCTGCACAGCTACGCTCAGCTACAGCCATAGAAAATATGAGCCAACAATTTAGGGATACGGCAGCTTCGTTAAATAAGCTCGGAGATTCGTTCAATGGTGATGCGATTGCTGACAAAGTATCAGAGGCTGTTAAGGGGTCAATAGAAGACCAACTTACACCAGCCGTGCAAGCTATAACAAGTGAGCTTTCGGCTCTAAGAGACATAAAAGAGCAATCGCAGAAAGAGCTAGTGGAGTTGCTTGTAGATAAGATGAAATCAGAGTTGATTGACCCCGTATCAGAAGAGCTTAAGAAAACAAGTGAAGCAGTCTCTCAGAGTAATGAAGTTTCCGCTCAGCTTAATGCTAATGTTGAGAAAGTGGTGACCAGCACTGCGCAAACTGTAGAGACAATCAACGAGTTCCAGAAAGATACAATGGACAAGTTGCAACAGTTTGCTGAATCACTAAAGCAAATTCTCGCGAGCTTTAAAGACGACACTCAAGGAGCGATGTCTACAATCGCGAAAGAAGTCCAAACATTGCTTGATGGCGCTTCGAAAGGTCTGGAAGAGCAGAGGGATGCCTTTGAGCTCAGTGCGGGAAGAGCTTCTGCAGCTTTCGAAGGAATCAAAACGTCAATGGATGGGGCGCTAGACGAAAGGCAACAAAAAGAACAAGCACTGTTCGATGGTGTGGAGACTCGAATCAATGCCCTCATCGAAGGTTCGAGTGCTGCATTCAAACAACAAACAGATGTGTTGGAAGCTGTAGGCGATCAAGCAAGTAGTTTAATGACTTCAGCGAAGCAGGAGCTAGAGTCAGGCTTAGGTGACATTGATGAAAAAGTTAAGTCGATGTCGACAACTGTTCAAAAAGAACTAGAAGCTTTCCGACTGCAGTATCAACAGAATCTAA
The DNA here is from genome assembly GCF_013364395.1 of Vibrio mediterranei. NCBI lineage: Bacteria > Pseudomonadati > Pseudomonadota > Gammaproteobacteria > Vibrionales > Vibrionaceae > Vibrio > Vibrio mediterranei. The sequence continues at coordinate 1,132,084 of NZ_JABXGK010000001.1, forward strand.
CATCGTACTTCGAGCAGCAGAACTCGCTTCTAGAAGGCAGCTTGAGCAAGCAGCGTAATGGTCTCAATGAGGTTGTAGAGAATTTCCGTAAAGTCTTTGAGAGCGAATACCAAGCCCGCCACAATCTGCTTCAAGAACTCACCGCTCAGTATCAAAAGCTAGAAGCATCAGCTCAAACAGTTGAGCGTGTAGCGAAGGCTATTGGGTTAAATGAAGCGTCGAGAATGGCAGAGCTTCAAGATGCTGCACAAACAATGGGAAGACAAATCGCACTATTGAAGAAAGAGTATGCAACGGCTTCTGCGTCGTTTACCGATGTGACAGAGAACCTTCCGAAAGCCATGGACGAATACTTCTCGCGAGCAAATGAGAGCTTTGAAACTTTCTTCAATGATTTCGACCAATCGGCAAGCACGATCCATAATAAACTGTCACAAGCAGCTGGCTACTTGATTAACGCTCAAGTTCAAAATCGAGAATTTGAAGCAGATAGAGCGGAGGCTTGATGAGGAGTTTATCCCACTCACCAAGAACTGCAGATGCAGAAGAGTCTGGTGTATGGCTCTCGGTCGGGGATCTAATGTCAGTCTTGCTGATGATCTTCGCATTGCTGCTCATCAGTGCTTTGGTTCAAATTTCTGAGGTATATGAAGAGAGCCAAAATACTCGAATAGTGATTATCAAAGATATCAACGATAAGTTGAATGCGGAGGGAATTGGCGTCCAAGCAGATCCTGAAACGGGTGATATCTCAATTACGGACTCTATCTTATTTGACCTTAACGACTATAAATTGAAACCGTCAGGGCAAGAGTTTTTGGAAAAGTTCATTCCAATTTACTCTGATGCAATTTTTCAGTCTCAAGCAACCGCTGACGAAGTTAGCCGGGTTGTGATTGAGGGACATTCGAGTTCCGAGGGTGCGTTTGACAGGAATATGGAACTGAGTGTTTTACGCGCGAACAGTGTTATCGCTTTCGTTAACTCAATGGAATTTAGTGATAAACAGCGTTTCTTCGACAAGGCGGTTATTTCTGGTCGAGGCCCTATTGAAGCTCGACAAGACGTAGCTGATGCTGCTGACCGAAAGGTGAAGTTCCGCTTCCAGTTCAAAGATGAAGAGTTTCTTGGCAATTTCTCAGAGGTGAAGAAAGTTGAGTAGCTCGGGTTTTTCGTTCGCACAACCAAGATTGCCAAGTGCAAACAAGTTAACTAGCCATTCATTCGATGAGTTTTTAGAGCTCGGAATCACTGACGATAGAACACCGAGTTTTCCGCCTAAAACTCTTAGGCAGATAGTTGAGCTCGTTTCTGCACAAAGGACAGACGAAGTTCATATTTTTGAATGGTTAGAAGCCATTGAAAACGTCGTTCAGTGGAACATGTTAGATGACCAAGAACGAGAGCGAGCTTGTATTGCTGTATGGACTGGGGTGGGCAGTCAATTGGTTCTTGGAGATATTGCGCTGTTCAAAATGGGATTAGCGTTAGATGGAAAACCAACGAGTGTCGTCGCTGATCTTGTTGAATCTATTGATATCGCTCGAACCGTGCCTATTTGGAGTGAGATAGATCAAGCTAAACTGGATTGGCTGTTGGCGCTAAAAGAAAAAGACTTTGATGAGATGGCATCACTTTGCTACCAGGAAGAGCAAACTTTAGGTGGCTATATTAAATATCTGAGGCTACCTCAAGCCAATAGTTACAAGGCAGAGCTGGCTAATTGTCTATTAAGCCCAATCTCGGAAGGAGACTTGTCAGGTTTTGATGATGTTTGGCTTGCGAAAAACTTTTACGCTCTGGATACCACCCATCAGAGAGTGAGTTTTTGTGAAGGCTTCATCCGTAAACTTGGGCAGTTTGATTACGGTGAACAGTGTGCTGAGATCATAGAGCAGCACTGTTTTCCCTTAAAGAAAAACAGCTATTGGCCTCAACTTGGTGGCGCATCAAAAGCATTGTTAAAAAAGAAATTTGGTTTAACAAGTTACTTTGATTTGCATGCAATTTCTGCTGCCCTCTACTCTGAAGAGGCGGCTATTCAGCTTGATTTTAACGATTACCAAACCCGCCAGATTAGAAGTCGTTCCAAGTTCTGGTCAAATTACAGTAGTCGATTTGAACGAGTCAGGGTTTTACTTCCGAGCGAGAGCTATAACTGGGTTGAGTCTCAAAATGGGGGCCTGCCCGAATTCGTACATGTGTTGCCAAACTCCACAAATACAGACAGTGAGATCTATATCTTTGAACTAGATAATTTGCTTGTTGTTGAGTTTCTTCGAGGAACCATTGCAGAAACGCGATTTTATAAAAAGAGTGACTGGAATACACAAAAGTTGTTTGATAGCGAAGCTCTGACAAGTGAAGACATTCGCACTATGACTCAGCTTGAAGTACATGACCATCTTGATTTTTGGCAACACTATTGTGAAAAGCTTCTTAGAACCAAGTTTAAAGTCCTTCCAAATAATGGCACTAAATCCTTCAAAGGGTTATCGAAAGCACTAGGCCAGTACTCCGAGAGCAGAGGTCTACCCAAACCAGACGAAGGGATGGTTCAGAAACGTAAGGCGAGTTTAGAAACGTGGATTGAAAGATTTTGGGACGCAGAAGTTAAAACTGGCAAGTTTGGAGAGTTACGTGGTTTAGCTCAGAAAAGTACTTTGTATCTATCGAAGGCGATCATGGCTAAGCAACTCGGAAATCAAGCTGATTACGAATTGTTTATAAAGAAAGCGGCTAATCAAGGTAATCCAGAAGCTATGTGGCAGCTTGGCAAGAATATGCTTTTGGGCTCAAACAGCGATGCGAGAACCCGAAAATATGGAGAAGATTGGATTTCTAAAGCAGCAGCGCAAGGACATAAAGAAGCGGTTGAGACGGCCAATCGCTTTAGAATTGCTTATTAGGTCAAAAATTATGTCATTCTGAGATCACCTAAGGTATGTGTGGATATTCATCTAGTGTAATATCAGACTATGTAGCTCAATGTAACCCACTAAAAACAAAGAATAGAATGAAAAACATCCTTCTTTCAACTACAGGAACTAGTCCCCAAGTCTTAACAGAGACGCTCTTTGCCATAGCAAAGAGCGGTCGACCATTTCCAGATGAAGTGTACGTCATCACCACACAAAGCAGTAAAGATGTTTTGCTCAATGGCCTAATCCGTGACGGTCATCTAGAAGCACTCAAAAGCGAGTATCAACTGCCAGAGTTCAGCTTTGATGAAAGCCATGTTTGGTTGATAGAAAATGATAAAGGCGAGTATATTGACGATGCCAAATCCATCGAAGACCAAACCTTCATGGCTGATTTCATTACCAAAAAAGTGTTTGATTTGACTCAAGATGACAACACGGCAATTCATGCGTCGCTAGCTGGTGGACGAAAAACCATGGCATTCTATTTTGGTTATGCGATGTCCATGTTCGGGCGCTCGCAGGACACATTGAGTCACGTGTTTGTCGATGATGCTTACGAATTTGTTAGAGATTTTTGGTATCCGACCAAGAATCAAAAGTGGGTTACGGGTAAAAATGGCCAAGGTGAAGTCGATGTAAGTCAGGCGACGGTAACATTGGCAGACATTCCATTTGTTAGGATGAGAAATGCCGTTGACCCAACAGTGCTATCCACTATGGCTAATCTCTCTTTTAGTCAAACGGTAGGCATGTTGAACTCCTCTCAAGAGGGAGAGCTGTCCGTTACCATCGATGGCTCATCCAAATTGATTTCCACATTAGGCATAGATGTTTCACTGACAGCCAAAGAGCTGGCATTCTATCTTTGGCTTTTAGACAAAGGTACTGACGGGCTGCTTGTTGATCGATATTTTGAAGACCAGCAGATGCACAGCATCGACTTTCTGAACACTTACCGCCAGTTTGCAAGTGACCCAAGGGTATTTGGCAGCTTTGGCACCACACCAGAAGATTTTTCAGAGAGCGATTACTCATCATTATCCGGTATGAGCAAAGACTTCCTGCAGCCCATTTGTTCGACCATAAATCGCAAGCTTAAAAAAGCCTTACCAACTCAAACAGCAGGTATGTTGGAGGTAACGTCGATTCCAGAAGGCGTAAACCAGCGTTACTCAGTTGCACTTTGTCGTCCAGATATCGAAGTGTCTGTCATCAACAAGCATTGTGAATCAGAGGGTTAAAGGAAAGATACTATGGCCAAATCTAACTTTGAGTTCCTGAAAGGCGTTAACGATTTTCTATTTGCTATCGCTCGTGCCGCAGAAAAAAATTATCCGGATGACCCGAACACAACTCTGGTAAAACTCAGAATTTTCGGGGAGTCGACGGCAAAGCACTTAGCAAAATTGCTCGACATTGAGGTTCCGGAAAATCAAAACGACCTACTGCGTGAATTGGGCAAAATCCCTTTTGTTGATGACAGCATACTGAGCGTCTTCCATAAGCTTCGAAAGACCGGAAACAAGGCCGTTCATGAGTATCATAACGATCTGCAAGACGCAGAGATGTGTTTGCGCCTAGCGTTTAGAGTTGCAGTTTGGTACTACAGACTCGTTACTAAGCAGTACGACTTTCCCGTTCCACAGTTTGAATTACCAACTTCCGATAACAGCCCTGCTTTCGAGCAAGAAGTTTTGTCATTAAAAGCAGAGCTTGCCAGTGCGAACGAAAGAGTACGTCAAGCCGAGACGCTAACCAAAGTTGAGTTAGAAGCACAACAAGCGAAGCTCACGTCACTCAACGGTTACATTTCCATTCTAGAGAGTAAACAAGAGGAAACTCAAGAGCAGTCTCAAGCTCGAATTGCAGCCTTAGAAGCCAAACTAAAAGAAAAAGAGCAGGAGCTGTCCAAGAAGACAGAGAGTGAGCGTAAGGCGTACAAGCAGCAAATCACCAAAGAAGCGGCATCTCGAAGCCTCGAGCTTAGCGAAGCCGAAACTCGCTTCTTGATCGACTCACAACTTCGTAAAGCGGGTTGGGATGCCGACAGTAAAACGCTCACGTTTGCTAATGGAACTCGTCCCCAGGTAGGCCGTAATATTGCTATCGCTGAGTGGCCAACGGGTAAAGATGAGACGGGGAAAACTGGGTTTGCAGACTACGTTTTGTTTGTTGGCTTACGTCCCATTGGTGTCGTGGAAGCCAAAAAAGCGAACACTGATGTCTCCGCGAAACTCAATGAAGCTTATCGTTACAGCAAATACTTTGATTCGGCTTTCTTGAAGCAAGAGTTAGAACAAGCAGTTAACGACGACGAACTGCTGGACCAAATTGCCGAAACTTTCCCGAACTATGCACCTACTTGGCCTGACGCCAGTGGAAAAGAAAGCTACAAAATTCCATTTTGTTTCTCCGCCAATGGTCGTGACTACCGAGCTGCAATGAAAACCAAAAGCGGCATTTGGTATCGAGACGTAAGACATAACACCAATATGCCAAAGGCGTTGCCAGAGTGGCACCGCCCAGAAGAGCTTGTCGCCAAACTGGAGAACGACCTGCAGCTCCAAAACCGATGGTTTGCCGACAATGCTGATATGAGCGACCTTAGCTTGTATTACTACCAAGAAGAAGCGGTGCAAGCGGTCGAGAAAGCGATTATCGCAGGACAGCAGGATATCTTGCTTGCTATGGCAACTGGTACAGGTAAGACGCGCACAGCTATCGCCCTAATGTATCGTCTTATTCAGTCACAGCGTTTTAAACGTGTGTTGTTCTTAGTCGACCGAACTTCATTGGGCAAGCAAGCATTGGATTCGTTTGAAGATACCAATATCAAAGGCGATACCTTTAACGCTATCTTCAACATAAAAGGATTAACGGATCGCTTCCCAGAAGACAGTACCAAGATTCATGTAGCAACAGTACAGTCGTTGGTTAAACGAACACTTCAAAGCGATGAAGTGATGCCTGTTGGTCGTTATGACTGCATTATCGTTGATGAGGCGCACCGTGGTTACATCCTCGATAAAGAGCAGACGGAAGGGGAACTGAAGTTCCGTAATCAGCTCGATTTTATCTCTTCTTATCGCCGTATAATCGACCATTTTGATGCGGTTAAAATTGCACTCACCGCGACTCCAGCGTTGCATACCATTGATATCTTTGGTGGTGGCACGCTGGGTGACACCGAGAAAAAGCCGGTTTACCGCTATAGCTATAGAAAAGCGGTCATTGATGGTTACCTTTGTGACCAAGAGCCGCCAATCAAAATCAAGACCAAATTGAGTGAAGAAGGTGTCTACTTATCAAGAGGGGCAGAGGTCGTGCGTCTGTCTAATCAAGGCGAACTCATTAACGACACATTAGAAGATGAGCAAGGGTTTGAAGTCGCAGACTTTAACCGTAACCTTATTGTTTCAAACTTTAATAAGGTCGTGTGTGAGGAGCTAGTACAGCATATCGACCCAACAAGTGCCCAAAAGACATTGGTATTTTGTGTCAACAACACTCATGCAGATACGGTAGTTGAAGAGCTTCGCGTTGCGTTTAAGGCGAAATATCCAGACCTTGAACACGACGCGATCATCAAGATCACAGGCGATGCCGACAAGGACGCCAACAAAGTCCAATCAATGATCACTCGCTACAAAAAAGAGCGACTACCTAACATCGTTGTCACCGTTGATTTGCTAACGACAGGGGTAGATATCCCGAGTATCTGCAACCTAGTATTCATGCGAAAAGTACGCAGCCGAATTCTCTATGAGCAGATGAAAGGCAGAGCAACGCGCCTATGTCCTGCAGTTGGTAAAAGCTCATTCCGAATTTTTGACGCCGTGGATTTGTACTCGACACTACAAAGTGTAGACACCATGCGACCAGTAGTGGTTCGTCCACAAGTAGAGCTGCAAACACTGGTTAACGAGATCACCGACTCCGAAACCTACAAAATCAAAGAAGCTGACGAACGCAGCTTTGCCGAGCATAGTCATGAGCAGTTAGTGGCGAAAATGCAGCGTATTATTAGCCACGCGCAATTCAACCGTGATCGCTCTAAAGAGATAGAATCTCAAGTGAAACGCTTAGATGAAATCTGCAGCAATGCAGCAGGATGTGACTTTGCAAGCCTCGCAAAAACACTCAAAACCAAGGGACCAAAGTGGTCTGCTGAAATTTTCAACAAAGTACCGAATATGGTAGGCCGCTTAGAGCAGCTTAAAAACGATATTAACGCTATGCGAGACATGCCAATCTTCACGGATATTCACGATGAAGTGGTTGAGGTAACCCAGGCGTACGGAGACTTTGATAACCCTGAAGACTTCTTAGAGGCCTTCGATAAGCTAGTAGACGTTTCCGCAAATCAACAGGAAGCGTTGGACGCCATTATTAATCGCCCACGAGACCTAACTCGCAAAGGCTTGATTGAGTTGCAAGAGTGGTTCGATGCACAAGACTTCAACGAAGCGAATCTTCGCAGTGCATGGAGGGCCGCTAAGAACCAAGATATTGCCGCTAAGCTTATCGGTCATATTCGACGAGCTTCTATCGGGGATGCACTACTTCCGTTTGAAAAGCGTGTTGAGCTCGCTCTAGAGAGAATAAAATCGGCTAATGATTGGAATGCAGAGCAGCTGACATGGCTCGATAGGTTGGCACAATCCATCAAAGACAAGGTCATACTCGATGATGACACCTTTAAAACTGGCAACTACAAGCGCAAAGGTGGAAAACGCAAGCTTATGAAAGTCTTTAATGATGATTTAGACAGCATACTCACCCAATTCAACGAATACATGTGGGATGAACCGGCGTAGTCACGTAGAATCCCCGTCATTCCGCCTACCCGTAAAAACGGGGTTCGCTGTCAGCGTTTAATGAGTGAATAGATACGCGTTGCTGACAGTGAGAACTCCTGAGCAAATTTAAAAGGCGCGCCGTAACCGCGTCTTCGCATCACCAATGAAGGTGTTGCATTAATCAAGAGACTTATTATGAACAACAACGATCTCGTCGCCAAACTCTGGAAACTCTGTGACAACCTACGTGATGGTGGGGTGTCATACCAAAACTACGTTAACGAGCTGGCCTCACTGCTGTTTCTTAAAATGTGTGAAGAAACGGGTCAGGAAGATGACCTGTTACCAGAGGGTTACCGCTGGGCGGATTTGAAAGCAAAAATCGGCCAAGACCAACACCAGTTCTACCGCAATATGCTGGTACAGCTGGGCGCAGATGATCACGCGATTGTTCGTGCTATTTTCCAAAACGTCAACACCACTATCACGCAACCAGCTCAGCTTACCGAGTTGGTGGACAATATGGACAGCCTTGAATGGTTCGAAGGTGATAAGGGCAAGAGCCGTGATGACTTTGGTGACATGTATGAAGGTCTACTGCAAAAGAACGCGAACGAGACCAAATCAGGTGCTGGTCAGTACTTTACGCCGCGTTCGCTTATCAGCACCATCGTTAAACTTATGCAGCCGCAGCCGCGTGAAATCATTCAAGATCCAGCAGCGGGCACCGCAGGCTTTTTGATTGAAGCTGATAAGTACATCAAAGCGCAGACAAACGACCTCGATGACCTCGACGATGATGACCAAGAATTCCAAATGACCAAAGCCTTTGTGGGTTTAGAACTAGTGCCAGAGACCCGTCGTCTAGCACTTATGAACTGCTTGCTGCATGACATTGAAGGCGATGAAGACGAAGGGGCAATTCGCCTTGGTAATACACTTGGCAGTGCGGGTGAAAGCTTGCCAAAAGCCAATGTGATTTTGACTAACCCTCCATTTGGCAGTGCTGCAAGCACCAACATTACTCGCACCTTTGTTCACCCTACGGGGAACAAACAGCTTTGTTTCATGCAGCATATTTACGATGCGCTAGAACCAGGTGGTCGCGCAGCCGTTGTTATCCCAGATAACGTCTTGTTTGAAGGCGGTAAAGGCACAGAAATCCGCCGTGACTTGATGGACAAATGTAACCTGCACACCATTCTTCGTCTGCCAACTGGCATCTTCTACGCGCAAGGCGTGAAGACCAATGTGCTGTTTTTCCAAAAAGGCACACCAGAGAATCCAGCTCAGGACAAAGGTTGCACCAAGGAGACTTGGGTATTTGATATGCGAACTAATATGAACACCTTTGGTAAACGCCGCCCACTAACGGACAAACACTTTGATGCGTTTGTAAACGCCTACGACAGCGATGCGAATGGTCAATCTGACCGTGTTGAAGGTGTATACGAGACATTAGGTAATGTGTTTGCAGAAGGAGAAAACTCAGTCGAGCACACCATCGAAAATGCGCGTTTCCGCAAGTTCAGCCGTGAACATATTCGCGACCAAAAAGGCGATAGCTTAGATATTTCTTGGCTTAAAGACCTCGAAGCGACCAGTGCAGAAAACTTGCCAGAGCCAGAAGTGCTAGCAGGGGAAGCGATGGCAGAGTTGACGGAAGCAATGTCAGAAATTTACCAACTTATGCAATCATTAGGTGCTAATGATGAGGCTGAGGCACAGAAGCAATTGCTTGAAGAAGCGTTTGGCTTGGAAGAAAAGCCGGAGGCTGAGTAATGAGTGAGCTGCCAAGTAACTGGAAAGAAGTTAAGTGGAATGATATCACTGGGATTGATGGTTTTCGTCGAGGACCGTTTGGTGGCAATCTTAAAAAATCTTGTTTTGTTGATGAAGGATTTGCTGTATATGAACAATATGCGCCAATAAACAATGACTGTAGCTCTTTTAGATATTTTATTACAACGGAAAAATATGAAGAGTTGAGTGGCTTCCAAGTACAAGGAGGTGATTTTTTAATTAGTTGCTCTGGAACTATGGGGAAAATAACATTTGTTCCTGAAGAAGCTCCTAAAGGCGTTATCAACCAAGCTTTATTGAGAATTCGATTACAAGATAAATTTATCGATTCAGATTATTTTTTAAGATTATTCAAATCTCCTCAGGTGCAGAGCCTTGTACTCAACAAGTCGGTAGGAGGAGCAATACAGAACTTAGCTGCAGTTAAGGAACTAAAAGAAATTCCATTGCCGATTGCCCCACTAGCCGAGCAAAAACGCATCGTCGAAAAACTCGATGACGTATTGGCACAGGTCGACACCATCAAAGCCCGCCTAGACGGTATCCCCGATTTGCTAAAACGCTTCCGCCAATCGGTACTCGCTTCTGCGGTGTCGGGGAAGTTGACGGAAGAGTGGTCTGGCGATAAGAATGATAGAATGGCTATGAGCTTGAAGTCCATGACGACCAAAATTGGCTCTGGCTCGACTCCTAAAGGAGGTCAGGCTGCGTATAAAACTGAGGGTATCCCTCTAGTTAGATCGATGAATATTCATAGTACTTTCATTAAGTATGATGACTTAGCGTTCATAGATGAAGCACAAGCAGAGAAATTGAAAAACGTAATAATAGATTTTGATGATGTTTTACTGAATATCACGGGAGCTTCTATTGGCAGGGTTAACCTAGCTCCTGAGTGCTTTGTTGGCGGTAGAGTCAATCAGCACGTTTCCATAATTCGTTGTAACCCAAGTATATTGCTTCCACGTTATTTACATATCTACTTAGCATCGCCAAAAATGCAAAAATGGATAGAGGGGGAGAATTATGGGGCTACTCGACAAGCTCTAACTAAAAGTATGATTGAATCGCTGGAGCTAATCCCTCCGCCTGTTGAGGAACAAAAAGAAATCGTCCGCCAAGTCGACCAATACTTCGCGTTCGCTGACACCATCGAAGCCCAAGTGAAAAAAGCACAGGCGAGGGTAGATAACCTAACCCAAAGCATTCTAGCAAAAGCCTTCCGTGGCGAACTGGTTCCACAAGATCCAAACGACGAGCCTGCAGACAAACTTTTAGAGCGAATCGCCGAAGCCCGCAAAGAGGCCGAAGCGCTCGCTAAAACTGCTAAAAAAGCAGAGAACGCGAAAAAGCGTGCGGCGAAAAAGGCTGCTGAAAATAACTAATTTATAAATTTATTAGCACGCACAACAGCGTGCTTTTTTTGTGGGTAAATCTCAATGTCAGTATATCTATTAACATGGAATCCAAAGAACTTCTCTACGGGAGGAGATGGTTCTGAATCTGGAACATTAAACTATACCATTGGAGAGAATGTTCGATGGTCATGCCACAGCCAGCAGCCAAAAGTTGGTGATACTGTTTATTTGATTAAAGTCGGCGTCGAACCGAGAGGAATCGTTGCGAAAGGAACGGTGAGCAAAGATAGTTATTTAGCCGAACATTGGTCAGATGCATCAAAACAAAAACGATACATCGATTTCAAACTAGAGGAGTTGCGCTCAAATTGTGAGCAAGGCTTGCTGCCTATGATGTTGCTTCAAGGTGCCATGTCTAATCAGAAATGGAGTCCTCAAACATCCGGTATTGAAATAAAAAATGGATACAGAGAGACACTACACAACTTGTGGGAGAGTGGTGAAGGACAGCACTCTGTTGAACAATTCTTTCGATGGTACTCAACGAGCGAGTTTAATCCGGAAGGTTGGTACAAAAGCTATTTGGAAACTTGCGAACTAGCTAACCAAATTAAAAACGGCAAAGAAATAACCCAAGAGGACATTAAAAAGCTCTGGTATGACTCGAGCAACGGCATTGCCGGTGTTGGACAGGGTTTCATGTATAAAAAGGAACTTGATTCAAACAGAGAGTATTTAGAAACGTTGACTAGCGTTATTCTCGCAAAGCCAACTGAAGAAACGTATCGTTACATTCTAGATGGCTGGAAGACAGAGGGACGTTTCACTAGAGTTCTATGGGGGGTAATACATAGAGTCTTTGCCGCTGCCGCACCCGAGCAATACACTAGCATAGTCGCGCCTGATTATATTAAAGAAGTCTTTTCATGCTTAAAGCAACAATATCAAATTGATGCTGGACGCCAAACTACATGGCTGGATGACAACACAAGACTACTCGAGTGTACTAATCAGTTTCTTCCAGAAGGCATCGATGCACAAGCTCGAAATATTCTTTTATGGAGTTTATACGAGTGGAAAGCCACAAATAATAGTGCTGAAACCGAAGAAAATAGTCGAATAAGAGACAATGAAGCTAATTATAAAGCGAGCGCAGCGATGAACAATTATATTGTCAAACCTCTCAACCAGATCCTGTACGGTCCGCCAGGAACCGGTAAAACGTACCACACGATCGAAGCGGCAGTGAAAGTAGCCGAGCCAGAGTATTATTTTGATCTTAATATCAAACCGCAGACTGGTGCTACTAAAGAACAACGTGCGGCGCTTCAAAGCAAATATCAAGAGCTCTGTGATGCGAGACGTATACGTTTTGTCACTTTTCATCAAAGCTATGGCTATGAGGAGTTTGTTGAAGGATTAAGTGCAAGCTCAACAGATGGACAAGTCTCTTATGATGTCAAATCAGGTGTTTTTAAACGTATTTGCGAGCAGGCGACACAAGGGGTTGAGCAAGACAATGACCCGCTGGAAATTGCGATTACCAATCTCAAAGAAGAACTAGAAGAAGGCACTTCACTGTCTTTATCAACGCAAAGAGGTAAAGCGTTCGACATTCAATATCACGGTAATACGACCTTCAGAGCCTTTCCTCATGAGACAAGTCATGAAGATCTGGGTAACGGCTACCCTGTTGCCATAGACAGTATTCGTAAGCTCTATCGAGGAGCAAATGTAAGGGAGTTCTATAACCCTTCATACGTAAAAGCCATACTCAAGCATTTAGTCACCAAATATAAGCTACCAGCAAAGCCGGCGATCTCTGCAAAAAATGCCAAGAACTTTGTTCTGGTTATCGACGAAATCAATCGAGGCAACATTTCAAAGATATTTGGTGAACTGATTACCTTAATAGAAGACTCCAAGCGCTCTGGAAAAGGGCAGACAGAGTCAATCGAAGTCGTTCTGCCTCACTCTGGCGATACTTTTTCGGTGCCTGACAATCTTTACCTTATAGGCACAATGAACACCGCTGACCGCTCACTGGCTATGATGGATACCGCATTGCGACGCCGTTTCGAGTTTATCGAGATGATGCCAAAGCCAAGCTTGTTAAGTGGCGTAACAGTGAGAGGCATTGAGCTAGAGCAGCTCCTAGAAACTCTAAACCAACGTATTGAAGTACTTTACGACCGTGAACACACCTTGGGGCACGCATTCTTTATGCCAGTCAAGGAATGTGTTGAGCAAGGTGATGATACTCAGGCCTTTATCGTGTTGAAGTCGGTCTTTCAAAACAAAATCATCCCTTTGTTCGAAGAGTACTTCTTTGAAGATTGGAACAAGATCCGTTTGGTGCTAGCGGACAATCAGAAAGCCGAGAATTCCCAATTAGAGGGCTTGCAGTTTATTTCTGAACAAAAGCTTACCACAGAGGCGTTGGGAACTCTGTTTGGCCACAACCACGGCTTAAACCAGTACGGTGAGGAACAACAGAAATTCACACTAAAAGATAAAACCGACAGTGTCTGGGATAATCCTTCTGCCTACATTGGGATCTATTCGTTGGGCCAAGCGTCGAGTGATTAATCATGGGCGCTAACAACAGTCCATTACACAAGGGCAACGGGGTAGCGAGCGATCATCCAGTTGTATTTGAGTTTGGTTTTCTTTGTAGTGACAAAGACGCTGCGATTCAGTACGGCTTTTGCCATGTCTCCAAACGTTCTTTTGAATACCTCGAGTCACTTTTCTTCAATGAGCAAAGTGCCAGCCAGTACGAGCTAGCGCAGAGAGACAGTAACGTATCTCAGTTTCTGCAATTGAGAACCCGTTTTGGTTACAAGGTTCTACAAGTAAAGAACTACGTTGGTGTCATTTTTACGCCACATGGCCAGCATATAGAGGTGTTGCCCAAAATAGCCAAAACGGCGGAAGACTTTGAACTGGGTGTTACTGAGTCACGAAGCAAACTGTTAATGATGCTCAGACACCTAGGCGAATTTCGGCACCTAGCCACCGATTCTGCCAGCGTCGATACGTTAAAGATGCCGCTCCTTGAAGTGTTTATTAAGCAGTTTTTGGATAGCGTAAATCAACTGGTCAAACGTGGATTGCGAAGTGATTATGTGCGCTGTGAAGACAATTTAGCGTTTCAAAAGGGCAAGCTCAAAATATCGAAGCAGCTTCGTCACAATGTGGTGAACAAACATAAGTTTTTTGTTGAGTATGACGAGTATCTTCAAGACCGACCTGCAAACCGTCTAATTCGGGCTGCGTTAAAAAAGGTTGCCTCGTACACCAGAGCCAATGTTAACCAGCGTTTATTGCGAGAACTCGACTTTGCTTTCGATGAGGTACCCGCAAGTCTTAACGCTAAACAAGATTTTGCGCGAGTGAAATTGGACCGAAGTATGAGCTATTACCAAGCGCCTTTGGCTTGGGCCCGTTTGATCCTTGAAGGTTTTTCTCCGCTGAGTATGAAAGGCACATCGAGCGCGCAATCGTTACTGTTTCCAATGGAATCAGTGTTCGAAAGCTACGTTGCCTCAGTGCTAAACGAGCAACTCATACCCGAAGCAAAACTGCATACCCAAACGACCAGTGAGTATTTGGTTCAACATCAAAATCGCCGCCAGTTCCAGTTAAGACCTGATTTGCTTATCACTTACCGAGAAGGTACAAGCTCAGAGGGAATAAAACTGGTGCTGGATACGAAATGGAAGTTGATTGATATCCAAGCTAACAATTATGGCTTGGCTCAGTCTGACTTTTATCAAATGCTGGCCTACGGGCAGAATTACCAAGGTGGAGCCGGTGACCTTGTGCTGATTTACCCACGACATGATGGGTTCCAAGAGCCGATAGAGTTCTCATTTGAGTTTACCAAAGACCTACGGTTGTGGGTTGTCCCGTTTGAAATAGAGCTGGGCGGGCTTAGTCGATTGATTACCAGAGACTATCACCCCTTTCACAAGCTTATGAAGAGTGACCTCTCGCATTTGTGAGTTAAGCTCTGAGTTATTGTAATGCTCAGAATTGTAATAAGAATGAACCGCTAATGATTAGAGACAAACTATTAGACAGGCTTTTACTCGAATTTGGTGAGCCAGCACGCGTCACTAAAAAGGTAAATGCATGGCATATCACCAGCCAGTTCGGCATCGTGATTGAGGTCGATACGCCAAAAGATGGCTCGTATGCCAATGTCTGGCTACCTGAACCATTTGGTGATGTGACATTACCAGAGATCCCAACAACGCGTTACCCCGAAGATAAAGGTCGTCACAGCAACACATACAGCACGCCAGGTCTAACGCGAGGGGAGTCGGCGCTTAAAATCAAAGTACAGACCTTAGAGCATATTGAAATGTTTTTGGGGTATTTATTGCCGAAGTAACGGCACTAACTATAAATAACAACGCAGTAATTTCAGCCAATTAACAACGTCGGTTAACATAGGTAATAGGTTGCTTTATGACTATTCAAACTAACTCAAGTGATTTATCTAGCCGCAGCACGCTATCGCTTGATCGAACTCAATCGATCAGCCACTGGTTAGATAACTTTATTAAGACACGCACCAATAAGAATATCAGCGCGAGTGAGGGTTTATTCCAATATCACATGACGCAGCAAGAATATCAGATGCTGAGAAAAACTCTGGCTAATGGTGCCAATTTTTCGGTTCAAAGCCGATTCTCTGATAAGTGGTGCGCTGCGTTTGTTTTGTATGGCGCTGAATGGTTTCGTCGTGAGTACAGCCGAGACTGGAGTTGGTTACCTATTTTTCAAAGCTTGGGCTTAGAGCTAAACCACTCACAAATCAGTGACATTGTTGTAAGAGGCTTGGTTGGGCATTGGAAGAAACCACTGGCTAAGTTTAACAATGGTCACAATGATTATATTGGCTCGGTGTTTAGCGAGGGTGGGTTGCCTTCCAACTTATTATCCAACGACGTTAGCTCGCAGCAATCTAATCACTATCAAAATGCCTTCTTTGCGATTTTTGAACGTTATCAAGATGCTAAGGGCTTGGGCAGTCACGCCATTGATGCACTGATTCGCTCTCGAATTACAGGTTTTCCTGAAACCTTGCAGACTGCTCGTACCGTAAGGCTCATTACCAATATGATAGATAAGCTGGATAGTTTGGTTTATCAATTTGGTCTTGAAACACAAACGAACCCTGCTCAGTACTTGGACAAGCAGTTCCCTCGATGGCGCGAGAGTTTCCCATTACCTCTTGAAAATGAGACTGGTTCTGCGTTTCTGAGTCAACTGCTGTCTACAGCCTCCAGAGAGGTAAATAAGGCTCGAGTGGTTAGAAAATATCTGCAATGCCGACATTCAGTATCGGTAGGGCAACAGGCGATCTATTCCTTGGTTTCGTTACCGCATCAGTGTGTTTTTGAACTGTCTTTGACCGCGCTTACCTCTAGCCGATTGGAGTTAGCAGTATTTGAAGGTGCGGAGCAAATAGCATCGTTAGGTACTGGGTTTGCTCAAACATGTGAGAGTGGTGTATCAGTCAGGATGCGAAACCCCACCATTGAAGTTCGCAGAAGAAAGCCAAGCAGTGAGCTTTATGTCGTTGCTATGCAATCTGGTCGTAAATTGGCTGATATTGCACTTCCCAATAGTTCGTTAGATATTGGGGAATCACCATTGACCCTATCTAGTGACGGTGACAAGTGGGCAGTCATGAGTCAGTCTACATTTTCAACCCGTAGATCGAAAGTTGCCCTTTTGTTGCCTGAGAACGCCACCGTACAACCGGTTTATGGTGACCTTGAATTAGCGACGATTCAATTTAATGATTTACCTATTTATCATCTAAACGGGCAATGTGAGATCAAGATTGGCTCGGATGAGAGGTACATTGTGACGTCGGGTTCAGATGACTTCTCGGCACAGGGCTATGTGTTAAAAGGTGAGCAAGTTCAATTCCCGACTCAACCTGCAATGGTATTTAAAGGCATCCCAAATGTGGTTGAAGAACACTCGCAATCGCCGCTGTCTGTAGAAGAACAGTTGAACATATTCCTTGATAATAGGCCATTGCGTGCTCTGAGTGCGAGTGAGTTTAATGGTAGGCAACTACTGACGGTGAAAGATGAGCAAGGGCTCGTAAAACTGAAAAAGCGGGTTGGTATTTTGCCCAAGGATTTTGAGGTTGAATTTGAAAATGGAGGTCAGCCAAAGCTGGGGGTTATCCGCTTTTTAACAACGTCACCTTGCACTTGGAAGTTAGTTAGCGATACGGTTACTGTTGAATCTTTTACCAATAATGATGGCGTGAAAGAAGTTCGCTTGATGGCTAATGATAAGCCGCCAGCTTCTGTACGCTTCGCAATTCAAGCAAATATTTTAGCTGAACCAATCACTATAGAGGTTCCTTTTCCAGCGCGCGGAGCAGTAGCCTACAATAAAGCTGGTGGAACACTCTCACAGCGACTTTCGGTAGAGGATTTGTTAGGCAGTCGCTTATTCTTATTCTCGACTCGAGGCATACCAGCGACGTTTCAACTTGAGGCTGAATTACGAGCAAAAGCGCACTCAAAGTTCCATGTACCACCTTACTTTCGCTGGCAATACAAGGTTACAGATAAGCCAGTAGAGATCAGTTTATATGGCTTGAAAGGTCAAATATTAGAATTGTTGTCCTTATCAGAGATGCTCGATAGTGAGGTGGAACTGCGCCTCACCGGCCCAGGGCGCACTTTGACCTTCGTAGTCAGCCACTACTCAACAATGCTAGAGCATGATAGACATAACCATACGGTCTCAGTGCGCTCGACGGCTATTTCTGAAGCGAGCCAAGTTAAACCGGTATTGATGTCACTTGCAAATCCAGAGCAGTCAACTTTTGTATTGACCCCTTGCCACAGCGAAGGAGTGGCAACTGGGGAGTATGAGTTGCCCGAGATGATTCATCGCGGTGGACCTTGGTTAGTCATCCCAGAAAAAGGCTCTGAAGTGTTTTTTCGAGCGAAGTTTTTTCTGGGAGAAACTCATGAGCGCAATGGCGAAGTAAAAACATTGCAAAAGGCCTCAGAGTTGTTTCATCCACGCTTTGAACCTAATGTGATTGCTGATGTGATTGAACAAATGGCGGAAGATTGGTCGCATAGTGGCTGGGAATATCTGAAGCAGACATACTTGAACTATGACCACTTACCTCTCTCTACGTTTGAAGTATGGCGCCACTTAGTAAGAAATGAGCGTGCTCTCGCTGTGGCTGTGTTCCGTTTAGAGTTTGATGACAAATGCCTGTCTCAAATGGATGCAGAACTCCCATTACTATGGGAGACAATTGAGATATCTCATTGGCAGCATGCAATATCGTTGTTGACTCAAACACTTCAGGCAATAGGGCTTGAGGCTGCCTTAGTAACAAGCATGGTTGAGCAGCAAGTATCTAAGTTGAGCCTTGCTATCTCAATATTAAACGATATAGAAATTAAATCGATCTTGCTTAAGCAAAAATCGCGTCAAATACCACTACCTTTGATGAAAGAGATGATGGACGGTTGGCATCAAGACCTATTGCATACCCACTGTGAAGACAATGATTGGCCGACAGAGATGGGCAATGAGTTGAAGCATTGGTGTCAGCACCTCGATCTTTTGCCGGTTGAGTTTACTGTTAACAGACCGTTTCAATCAGGTGTGATCTATTGGCCTATTTTCGCCGCGGCACTTGCCAGCAATAGAGTTCCAAGTGAGATCTCGAACGCTTTTCTGTCAGGGACAATTTTCCATTTACGCAAACTGCGCGACTTCGACCACGATTGGTTCGAGCCAGTCTATCGCTTGTTTATCAATTACTTTGCCAACGAAGCACAATAAGGAACTGTTATGACCCGTTATTTTTCTGATTTAGTTGAGCAGTCTATCTCGCGTAGTAAAGAGTCAACACTAAGTGTTCTTGGTATAACAGACCCCAGTTTACGCAATCACTTGAGTGACATTATGTCTGTTGATTGTGGTCAAGAGGATGCGTTCCTTGCTCCGCCTTTGTTCGAGCATACTTTCGGTTGGGAGTACGCTGAACCAAAGGTTTCTGAATTGGAGGGGGATCTACTCTCTAAAGCGGTGATTGATGCTCTTGATGACAAAAGCAATGGTCGATACCGATTTGAGGCAAAATTCAATCCATTTCAACACCAGCTTGAGTCATGGGGTACTCTTCTTGAAGATCCTCCAAAATCTGTAGTTGTCACGTCCGGTACAGGTTCGGGTAAAACGGAATGTTTTATGGTTCCAGTTTTGGAAGACCTTTACCGCGAATACCAACAGAAACAGTCGCCATTAGTGGGAGTAAGAGCCCTTTTCCTATACCCATTAAATGCGTTGATTAATTCGCAGCAAGAACGTTTAGATGCGTGGACTCAGCATTTCGGCGACGGCATTCGTTACTGTTTGTACAACGGAAATACTGAAAACAGTGAGAACAAGGTTCGCAAATTACAGCAAGAACATCGTAACGAAGTTCATTCTCGTGAGCTTATGCGTAAAGAGCCTGCACCAATACTTGTGACTAACGGCACCATGCTTGAATATATGTTAGTAAGGCAAATTGATGCGCCGATAATCGAACGTTCAAGAGAAGAAAAGTCATTACGCTGGATTGTTCTTGATGAGGCTCATACGTATGTAGGCTCACAAGCCGCTGAGCTATCATTGCAGTTGCGTCGAGTTCTGCATGCCTTTGGTGTAGAGGCTAAAAATGTTCGTTTTGTTGCCACCTCAGCAACCATTGCCGATGCCAATGCAACGGAGCAACTGACCGAGTATCTATCGAAACTAGCGGATGTACCCAAAGAGCAGATTAAAGTGATTGGTGGGCGTCGTGTTATTCCGGAACTGGATTTTGTGGAAACCGTTGAACGCACTTTGGACGACTTAGAGAATATAGAACCTGGTGGTGAACCTAGTAAAAAACCAAACCCTGAGATATCAAAGGAGCGATTCGCTGCACTTCAAGCTTCTTCCTATGCACATATCTTGAGAAAAGTCATTGTCGAAAGTGATGCGCCACTGACGCTCAGTGAGATCAATGAGAAGTCGAGTGTTTTATCCAATCAACCACAGTTAAGTCAACGAGACTTGTTACGCTGGTTAGATCTATTGACCGGAACAAAACGAGATAAATACTCGGAGGCGTTTTTAAAGCTGCGAGCTCACTTTTTTCAACGAATGACGAGTGGGTTGTGGGCATGTATCGATAGAAACTGTTCTTGTAAGCAAGGGACTAAACTCGAACAAGAATGGCCATTTGGCAGTGTTTACGCGGTGCAAAGGCAAGCTTGTGATTGTGGCGCACCCGTTTTAGAACTCAGTTTTTGTTTAGAGTGTAATGAGCCTCATTTGATGGGGCTAGATAAAAAAGGCAAGCTCCTGCAGTGGAATGGTAGTGCTGGTGATGAATTCTCACTGCAACAAGAAAGACTTGATGAAGATGATCAAGACGTTCAGCAGTTGGATGATACCGCTCGCTATCCGGAAATGTTTGGTGCCAAGCAAGATGACCACGAGCATTATGCAGCTATCAATATTGGCAAAGATGGTCTCATTGGTTCAGTAAAGCCAGGCTATGAACTCATGATGGATACTGCGAAGAAACAAACCTGCTGCTCCTGTAATTTTGAGGGATATAACCATGGTTCTCCGTTTCGTCGTGCCATGTTAGGTGCGCCATTTTATATCGCCAATGTTGTGCCAACACTATTAGAGTTTTGCCCTGATATTGTTGCTGATGGCCCCGAGGGACCACAATCTTTACCCGCACGTGGTAGACGATTAATCACTTTCACCGATAGCCGTCAGGGTACAGCTCGCTTGTCCGTAAGAATGCAGCAAGAAGCTGAGCGCTCCAAGCTACGCGGTGCTGTGATTGAAGTATTGCGAGAGAAACAACTCTCTCAGCCTCAGAATGATGATACACCTTCCGAGGGAGTATCAGCACAAGATCTTCTTGCTAAAGCTAAAGAGTTAAGAGCAATGGGGATGAATGGTCCGGCCGAAATGCTGGAGGCTCAGGCGAGCGCAATTGAAAGCGGTGGCGTCGATTTAACTCTGGCTAAGCTGAGCTGGAATGACATGGTGACAGAGCTTGCAAAAAAGAGTGATTTAAATGGTGCAATGCTTCAGTACAACCAATATTTGTCGCCAGAAATATTCAAGCAATTTGACGGTAGTGCGAAGCTCGCGGACATGCTGTTATTCCGAGAGTTTGCACGCCGCCCTAAACGACAAAATAGTTCAGAAACCCAAGGCATGGTCAAGGTTAGTTATGCAGGTCTCGATAAAATCAAAACCTGTCCTGATCACTGGGAAGAGTATGGCTACAAGCTCGATGATTGGTTAGATTTCATAAAAGTATCTCTCGACTTTTATATTCGTGAAAACAATTTCTTACGCCTCGAAGATGCTGGGTGGTTGAAATGGATTGGTAGCCGTTTTGCTTCTAAATCATTGCGTAATCCTGACTCTGAAGAAGCGAATGAAGGACGAGTGAAAAAGTGGCCACAAATCCGCAGTGGCAATCACAATCGCCTTGTCAAACTGTTAGCAGCGACCTCAAGCATAGACGCGGACTCTACCGTCGGTAAGGATATCATCAATGGTTGGCTGGCTAGTGCATGGCATGAGCTTACTGTAAACACTCGGATATTGTCGCCTGACAACAACCGTTTTGCTCTGGATCGTAACAAGATTACTTTCTCCTTCGTTGATAAAGTGTATATCTGTAAAGTCACTAATAAGCTTATTGATACGACCTTTAAGGGGATTTCACCTTATCTTCCACGCAAGGTAGAAGATATTAGTCTATACAAATGCGTGGAAGTGGAATTTCCGTGTATTTGGCAGGTTGAAGCAACTCAACATGACTATCAGAAAGGGCTGAAACACATACGCGAGGTAGTTGGTAAAGACTCGAAGGTAGCATATTTAAGAGAGCACAATCTGTGGACGGATATCAACGATCGTGCTGTCGAAGGAGGACTTTACTACCGTACAGCGGAGCACTCTGCGCAACAAAGCTCTGACCGCCTAAATGAATATGAAGATCTGTTCAAAAAAGGAAAGATCAATGTTCTCAATTGCTCAACCACAATGGAAATGGGTGTTGATATTGGCGGTATCAGTGCGGTTGTAATGAACAATGTACCACCACACCCAGCAAATTATTTGCAGCGAGCGGGTCGAGCTGGGCGAAGTAAAGAGTCTCGTGCTATTTCATACACACTATGCAAAGGAAACCCCCACGATCAGCAAGTGTTCCAACAGCCAAAGTGGCCATTTGTAACCAAAATTCCAGCGCCGTATATCGCGTTTAACTCTCAAAGGTTGATTCAGCGACATGTGAACTCGTTGTTGCTTTCAATCTTTTTGAAGACACAGATTGGCTCAACTAACAAAGAAAAAACCTCTTTGAACTTAGAGTGGTTTTATTTACCTGAAGGCAATGCTGTTTGTGATAGCTTTCTCAATTGGCTTGAGAGCGATGCGAGAGACTGGGACTCTGATGTAAGTGCCTTGGTTCGTGGAACGGGGTTAGCAGGCAGTCAACCTTCTGCATTGCGCGCATCCGCATCTAAAGTTATCCAGCAACTGAAAGGCAAATGGTTTAATGAGTTCAATTATTTAGAGCAGGAGTTGCTTGGAGCTGATGCCGAGAGTCCTTGCGCCTATCGGCTTGGACTTGAAAAAAGTAGGCTGGGACAAGAGTATTTGCTTAGAGAACTTTCATCCAAGGCATTCCTGCCTGGTTACGGTTTCCCTACTGATGTTGTTAATTTTGACAACAACAATATTGAAGACTTTATCCGTGAGAAACAAGGTAAAGAAAAGAAGTCTAATGAACGAGAGGACAATGTCTCGCGCTTTAGAGGACTTCCAAGTCGCAACCTAGCGATTGCAATAAGAGAGTACTCTCCGGGTTCTGAAGTGGTTCTTGATGGACGAGTGTTTCGCTCTGGTGGTGTTACATTGCATTGGCACAATGTATCTGACTCTGGAGTTAATGAAGCTCAAAAATTCGACTTGGCTTGGCGCTGCGATAGTTGTGGACAAACAGGATATGAAGAGTCTGTTTCTGCATCATCACTAAACATGAATTGTACTAACTCGGCGTGTGGAGCTCCTATCAAGGGACAACACATTAGACAAGTATTACAACCTACAGGCTTTGCGACAGACTTTTATCATGCTCCTTCAAATGACATATCGACACAAAAGTTCATTCCAGTGGAAGATGCTTGGGTTTCAACAGGAAAAGCTCCTTACATAGATCTTCCGAACAGAGCGATGGGGTTCATGGTTTCAACGGCAGAAGGTACTGTCTTTAACCACAGCTCGGGAGAATATGGTAAAGGATATGCCTTGTGTATGTCTTGCGGTCGCGCAGAGTCGTTGGACAAAAACGGAGACTATCCAGCCGCGCTAAACCCAAGTACAGCTCATAAACCGTTAAAAGCGGTTAAGAAAGACAAATCAGGTGAAGGAAATGTCACCTGTGATGGTTCGGCTACCTTGATGAAAGGGGTTCATCTTGGGTGCCACTCGAAAACGGACGTGTTTGAGTTAGTACTGAGGCATCCAGTTAGAAATGAGTATATTAGCTGTGACAATGATGGTCGTACCGTCGCAATGACATTAGCAGTCTCGCTTCGCGCGGCACTCGCAAAACAGCTAGGCATATCGACATCTGAAATGGGGTATGCGATTAGACCTACTATCATCGAGGGAACAACATCAGCGATGGTGATTCAGTTGTATGATGTTATTTCTGGTGGAGCTGGCTTCGCAAGTTCAGCAAGTCAATATATTCAGACAATTCTGGCGGATATGATTTCTGGGCTTACTTGCCCTAACTGCGTCTCTGGTTGTAGTGATTGTTTGTTAGAATCAGACACTCGTCATGATATAGATGAGATTGACACTGCACTGGCAAGGGATTGGGTAGGGAATGACTTCAATTACTATAATCGCCTTCCAGAGTCATTAGCCGAGTATAGTCCAGGTGAGTACCAGCCCTATTCAGTTCTTGGAACAATTCGCAAGCAGATAAACTTAGGTGCTAAATCGTTAACTCTATTTCTGAATCCTGACTGTGATGAATGGGATCTGACTCACCCAGACTTCAAGCGAACTATTGCTGGATACCTCTTGAGTGATGAGATAGGTGTGGCCTTAGTCTTGACCTCTTCCAAGTTAAGCCAGGAGTTTGAAGAGGAGCTGTGGACCTTCCAGCAGTTGGGTGTTCAGATTTCAAGAGCAGATGAGGTATCACCTCACTTAATGGCACAATTGAGCGATGGAAATAAAATATCAACGATTGCCAACACTGTAGCTGAAAACACGATCCCTGGAAAATTATGGTTACAGCAAGGTGGTATATCGATTTGCTGCGAAAGCACTAAACTTCACCCAATAAGTCCTTTTGAACTGTCAATCAGTAAGAAGGGGGAAGCTCCACAGATAGAGTCAATAGAGTTGGTTGAAGAGCTGAATGGCTCATTGAGTATGTTCGGAAAAGCATTCTGGATTACCATGTTCAAAACCAACCCTAAACTTGCTGAGTTATTAAAGAGCGAAAGCCTCTTTGAAGTTGAATACAGTGATCGATATATACAAAGCCCATCTTCAATGTTGATGATTTGTGAGCTGCTTGGCTACATATGCCGAGGCTTTGATAGCATTAGAACAGTCACGATTAATACGCTTTATCACGAAAAGCAAACAGTAGGTCACTACCTTCATCATGATTGGCAAGATAAGGGAGAGTTTATCGAGGCTTATGAGGTTTGGGGTGAGTTGAAGTTAGGTGTGAAACCTAGTGTGAAATGTCACGAAAAGCGCAGCTCTATCGCCCACCGAAGATTGCTAACCCTTAAACTAGAGTCTGGCAGAGAGCTAATCTTCAAGTTTGATCAGGGGGTAGGGTACTGGCGTATTTCAGATACGACTTCGAGATTCGATACAGTGAAATACAGCTTTCACTCAGACCTAGGCCCACAACTGCGAGACTTGAGGAGTAAAGAGTCAAACCTGGTTGTGAGCAATAGTGAGTCTTGGTCGACCGATGTGACTTTCCAAATTAAAAGTTAGCGGTATTGTTTCTCGGTAGATTGAAGAGAGGCGCACGCTTTTCATTAGCTATAGAGAAAACGAAGCTAGGCACCTAGTATCGAGAAATACAGGCTAGGTGCCATAGTCTATTCAAGCAAAACCAAGTTCGGTCATGCTTTCTACGCATAAAGTCTCGATAGATTTGATTGATGAAAGTTGTGCTGGATTCATTTGCCCACCGAAAACTCGATAGGTAAATGAACTAGCAGACTTGAACGAAGATAGTTCTTTTTCAATTTCAGGTACAGTGGTGCTAACAACACTTTTAACCTTTATAAGTTGGGCTCTGACTTCTTTCAGATGGTGAGAGGCTTCAACTTTTAGCTTTCTGAATTTCTCAAGTTCTGTTACTAGTTTGTGTTTTTCAGCTTTGATTTGCTTCGCCTTTTTATACGAACTTTTTGTAGAAAAATACACTAGTGGCGCAGCTACAATTCCTCCAAGTACCCAGAAGCCACCGGACATCCCTGCACCACCGGCCGCGAGAGAGCCTCCACCGAACCATGCAAGAGTGGCGTTTGTCGCTGCGATTCCTGAAAGAGAGGAAATAGCTGTACCAGTGGACGCGCTCCCTATAATAGATACGATGCTCCAAGCGCCAATTGCGGTGCTTCCACCAACTAAGCCGCCAAAGCCATTGGTTAAAATAGAATTATATTTTGTATTGAACTTTCGTACTTGAGAGTGTGGAGTTGCTTGCTTTGATGAATTTTTGAACTGATAGCTAGAATTAGTTTTTAACACCTTTTCTGCTTTCTTCATTGTGTAACTATAGTGTGCTAGTAAACTACCGATTTCATCCAAAATGTAGTTTGTTTGCTTCTGTAAATCTTCTAGTTCATTGAGTCCAGGTTGATAGAGTGCATCATAAATGTCTGAGTAATGTTTTTTCTGAAGAGCAAAAACATAAGCGCCACCAAGGGAGGTAATAGCCCCGAGTGCACGACTAGTGTTCCTTAAGAAGCTTTTTGTTCCTTCTAATTCAACGAAGAAAATGTCTTCAAAACAACTATCGAGTGCATGGAATGACTCATTTTCCATTTGTGTCGGGGTTTTATCACTGCAATCGACTAGGTTTCTGTAGGCGGTGATAGAGTTTTGAGTAGACTTAAGTTCGGATGGGTAATTCTTTGGTGTATATGTGTACATGAGTCATAGTTACTTCGGATATCTTTTGGTGTTAATAATATCAATATATAAAGAGGGGTGATAGTTGGCTACAACTTGTTTGGATGGATAAGTCGTGAGCTTAGGGCTTGAACTATATGAGTGAGATACACATGGTTAATAATTCGTGTTACTACGAACTTACGTCCATTTGGTATTTGTTGTTATTACTTTAATAGAAGTCATGCCTTTCGTGAGAAAACGATACACGTTTTATTTATTATTTGTAATTAGGCGTTCGACTGCGTGGTAGCAGATGATTTTTGCGGTTGATAGTGACAATAGAATGTCCTAGATTCTGGCTTTAGGTGCTTCGCAGGTAAGGGGATGTAGTTTACCCTTCAATTCTTAGTTTTGGACGTAATTTATGACAAATAATCACTCTACACTGCTATCTTTTCAGCTGGGAGAGGGCACTGATCATCAAGGAAGGCTAATTAGCGACATATGGGAGTTTAACGAGTTTTGGCTAGAGCACGACCACAAGTACATTCAGTGGTTGTTTCCAATTGATATACAAACAAAGTTTAACAAGCATGCTCCGATTCTGACCGAGAACGATAGAGCAGAGTTTTCTTCGTCGGAAATGCTTCAGAAAACGCAGAGAAAGTCCTTAGAACTGATGCTTCGTTTTTTTGGCCTACACTGGGAGGGGGAAGAAATCGTACCAACCACCCAGCTAAATATCCGTGACCATATCTGGCTAAAACGTGGTGGCCACAACCATCTTCGAATCTCACGAATAATTCGCAGCCTTGCGCTATGTGGACAGCCCCAATTAAGTTTCAAGTTTCAACAGGCGATAGTTAAGGCTGCGCAAGAACATGGTGAAGTCAGTGAAGAGTCATTGGCTTATTGGTTGAAAGCAGGACACGGTTTGGGTGTGGTCAATTGACGAAGGCCTGAAGCTTGAGTGACTAATTGTTTTTGAGTTCGCTAATTTTTACTGCAATGTACGATAACAGTCGTTTACTAACGTGATACTTGATTCGTCAAAGTGATGTCAATGATGCTCATATTAAACACCTGCATGTGGTACTTTGCCAAAGACGAATTTCGCAGTATCGGATGCAGGTGTCCTAGACCCTAAAATCCAAAGCGATTTGGGATGTATGTCACGTAACGAAAACAAAGATAAAAAGTATATGCATATGTATAGGGAATTTGAATTTTAATGAATTTCTATTTAAAAACATGCGGTTATACATTTATGGCAATCTCTCACTCACCGCCACATTCTAAGCCTCAGCAGAAATGCTGGGGCTTTTTCATTTCATCTAATTGAGCGAAAGATTAGGACTAGTAAGACCTAAATCCTCTAACCGTGATTCACCTCAAACCATCTAACACTATTCTAAGACCTCCTAGCATTATGCAACTCTGCCTTATATTATGGGACCAACCCAATAACAGGCTCTCACAATGTCCATAACATCCTCTTTCTACGACAAAAATGCAGACTCGTTGGCTAAACAATATAACTCACTAAAGTTTGAGGAAGTGCACTCCTCTTGGAAACCATATTGGCCTATTGAAGGGGATACGGTTTTGGATGTAGGTGCGTCATCGGGCCGAGATGCAAAATGGATGACGCAACAAGGAGCGGAGGTTTTTGCGTTGGAACCGTCGCTAGCAATGAGAGAAATAGGTAAGGCGAACACTGGTGATGACGTAACGTGGTTACAAGATGAATTACCTAGTTTAAAAGCTGCACAGAGCCTTGGAATTCGGTTTGACTTAATTTTGGTGAGTGCTGTTTGGATGCATGTCCCGCCGAGTCAAAGAAGTCGAGCGTTTCGTAAGCTATCAAACCTCCTTGCTCCTAATGGAAGACTGATCATCACTCTACGTCATGGCCCCTTTGACGATGAGCGAATTGGCTACCCAGTTTCAGCATCAGAATTGGAGCAATTTGCCAAAGACACGGCTTTACTTGTTAAAGCTGTGTGTGATTCGGGTGACTCATTAGGGCGTAGCCGTGTATCTTGGCAAACCGTGGTCTTAAGCTTACCCGACGATGGCTCTGGCGACCTAAGTAAGGTACGACATATCATCGTCAATGACAGTAAGAGCGCAACCTATAAATTGGCGCTACTGCGAGTACTTTTACGTATAGCCGATGCTCACCCTGGATGCGTGTCAGATAGAACTGGCGGTGAAGTTGCCATTCCTTTGGGATTGGTGGCGTTATATTGGGTTAAAGCCTTTAAGCGTCTAATCGATATCGGAAAATTACAGCAGAATAGCAACCCCAATAGTGGATTGAGTTTTGTGACAGAAGAGGGTTGGCATCAGCTCAAACATTTATCAGCGGATGATCTTGCTGTTGGTAGCCTGTTTTGGGGAGACGAAGCGAAAGCGTTGCAGAAAACAATTCAGGCGTCGATTAAAGCCATGAAAGAAGGGCCAATCGCCCATATCTTTACCGGAACAAAACAAGACAAGAAATACGAGTTCTCAACCTTAGCGCCAGCCAAACGGCGTAGAACACAAAGTAATGTGTATCTAGATACTCAGTTTTTCGAAAGTTATGGTTTCTTTGTTCTTAAGCAGAGCCTTTGGGAGTGCTTCAGGCTCTATAATTCTTGGATAGAACCGTTGGTAGTCAATCAGTGGGTGATGCAAATGCAGCGTTTTGAGTTGAACCGGAAAAACAATATATCGCTGCAAAGCTACCATGACTGTCTGGTTTGGTTGGATAAGGATCACGATACACGAGAAGTGCGGAAAAGGGTGGGTGAGTTGCAGCGAGAGAAACATCGCGTGTCGAGCGTTTGGAGCAATACCAAACTAACTAAGTCGTTTCATGTTGATCATTGTTTGCCTTTCGCTTATTGGCCAAATAATGATATGTGGAACTTGCTCCCCACGACCGAAAACGAAAATACTAGTAAAAGTGACCGTTTGCCAAGCAAGAAGCGGTTAGTCGAATCTAGAAATCGTATCGTGAACTGGTGGCATCTTGCTTGGGGAGAACAAGACCAACATAGACAGCGTTTTTTCACTGAGGCCACTCTGTCGCTACCTAACCTTCCTCCTAGATGTCAGGATTTTGAAGAAGTTTTTGATGCGATGGGGCTACAGATTCGGGGTGTGAAGAGTCGTCTGCTTATCAATGAATGGTAGTGAGTGACCAAACACAAAAAAGCTCCCTACGGGAGCTTTCCAATTACCAATTCTCAATTCAAACCACCAAGCCCAAAACTCAGCAACCTGCTTATTTCGAATAACTCGGCGTTCTTGCCACGCGGCGTTTAGTTGCTGCTTTTTTACCAGCTGGCTTCGCCATTTTCTTCTCAATTTCAGCTTTTGCTTTTACAAAGCGCTCTGGAAGAATTTGCGTTGCGAATACATCTTCAACCGTTTCAGCGCGTTTGATGAGCTCTGCTTCGCCGTCTTTCACTAGCACCGTTGCTGGGCGTGGTAGTGAGTTGAACTGGCTCGCTTGAGACTCTGCGTAGTGACCGACATCCATAATCGCTAGCACGTCTTTTGGTTGTAGAACTGGCATGCGCGCGCCGCTTTCCCAGATAGATGGGATACAGATTGGGCCTGCGATTTCAGTGGTTCTCTCTACCAATGGTTGGGTCATTTTGTTTGCTGGAAGAACTGGGTTCTTCGATTCTTGAGACTCGACCAATGTAGCTAGGTAAGTCGATGCATCAACCATGGTGTAGGTGTAATCCATCTCTTGGTCGTCTTTCACAACGTATACCGAGGTAAGTAGCGTGCCGATGTTGCCTGCGATATAACGACCTGGTTCTAGCCATAGTTGTGGTACTTCGAAGCCTTCTTTAGTGAACTCTTCTAGCATGCCCCCACACACTACTTTTGCGTAGTCTTCGATGGTGTTCG
The DNA here is from genome assembly GCF_013364395.1 of Vibrio mediterranei. Classification (NCBI taxonomy): domain Bacteria; kingdom Pseudomonadati; phylum Pseudomonadota; class Gammaproteobacteria; order Vibrionales; family Vibrionaceae; genus Vibrio; species Vibrio mediterranei. Next base: position 1,162,129 of record NZ_JABXGK010000001.1, read on the forward strand.
GGTTCATCATGTTTTCTTTGCTACGACACTCAGGCTCACGCTCACGTGGCCAGCCGCCGCCTAGATCAACTTGGAAAGGTTGAACGCCACACTCACGAGATATTTCGATAATGTTGCGTGCGTATTCGCGGTATAGCGCATCCCAACCTTCAGGCTGTTTAGAGAAGCGGCCTAGGTGAGTGTGGAAACCGTAGAATTCGAACATGTCGATTTCTTTTACGCGGTTGATGATTTTCTTCGCTTCTTCTTTTAGCAAGCCGAATTTGATCCACTTCATCGCGCCGATAAAGTTAGGGAACGGATAAGCATCTGGTTCGAAGTCATTGAAGAAATCTTCAGGGATAACTTTTAGACGAACCGCAATGCGTACTTTTTCCGCTGGTTTCACTTCGCGAGCGATACGCTCAACGATTTCAATCTCTTCGTAAGAATCTAGGTGAATCGCGTAGCCGTATTCAATTGCTTTACGGATAGCAAGTTCAGGCTTAACGGTACCGTTCAGTGCGATGGTTTTTGGGTCTGCGCCAGCAATGTATGTCGCTTCAACTTCACCTGGACCAAAGCAATCACCGCCCACGCCTTCTTCGTTACAGATAGCTCGAACCGCGAAGTTGGTATTCGACTTGATAGCAAACATCACGTTGACTGGTTTTGGCCAGTAGTTGCCAAACGCGTTTTTTACACGGCGCAGGTTGTTACGAAGCGTGTCTTCGCTCAACACGAATAGCGGGCTACCGTATTGCTCGATAAGATCAGTGGCTTTGCAACCACCAATTAATAAGTCGTCACCTTGAGTGGTTAGCTCGTCGGTTGGAGTCAGAATGTTCTCAAGACGCTCAGCATAGTTCTGGTTAGCTTTGTGCTCTGCTAGAAGCTGTTGCTGTGTCTCTAAAATAGTGCTCAGTTGCTTTACAGACTCTTCTAAAAGCGCTTGATTTTTCATATTCATTCCTCACGAAGTGTTCGTAATTGGGTATCGATTTGATGAACGCTAGTCTATCTGGAGGTCAAAAATGCAGCATGTCACTGAGGGTCAATTTATTTTACACCTAGTGTTAACGTATTGAATTAATGTTGCTTTTGTCAGAAAGCAGAGGTTGGGATTGGGCTGATAGGTTAACAAACTACGGTTGTGGGTGAACTAACGTATTGTTTGCTAAGAGGCGAGAGATAGTGAGGGGCTACGTAATGAGTCAAGTTATTGCTGTGGGTTATTTGCGTTAATGGGTCAAATAAGCTGACACCCAGTGACATCGTGTTGATGAGTGTCTGGGTTAAATTATAGCCATACTAGGTGAGGAATTAGCCTTACTAAACATGTCGAAAAGAACTGGCATAACGCCTAGCTCTTCACAATACCCAATTTTACGAGGTAATCACTATGTCTTTTGATATTAACAACGCTAAAGGTGTATTCGCGACAGTGGACGCTGCGATTGAAGCTACTCATAAAGCTCAACGAGAGTTCTACGTAAACTGTACCAAAGAAGGTCGCGAAGCCATCCTAACTGCTATTCGTGAAGCAGTATTAGCGCGAGCAGAAGACTTCGCAAAAATGGTTCGTGAAGAGACAAAACTGGGCCGCGTGGAAGACAAAATCGCTAAGCACCATCTTACGGCAATGAAAACGCCGGGTACGGAAGTACTGGATACTAAAGTATGGTCTGGTGACAACGGTATTTCTCTTGGTGAGCGCGCACCTTATGGTGTTATCGGTGCGGTAACGCCTGTGACTAACCCAACAGAAACCATAGTGAACAACGCAATTTCGATGCTTGCTGGTGGTAATGCGGTTACGTTTAACGTTCACCCATCGTCTAAAGTGGTTTCTGCGGTGATGATTGACTTGTTAAACAAAACCATCGTAGAAGCAGGCGGCCCAGAGAACCTAGTGACCATGGTAAAAGAGCCAACACTAGAAACACTAAACGAAATTGCTCAGTCACCACTGATTAATATGCTTGTGGGTACAGGTGGCCCTGGTCTTGTTAAGGCTATCCTACAATCTGGTAAGAAAGGTGTCGGCGCAGGCGCTGGTAATCCGCCAGTAATCGTAGACGCTTCCGCTAACCTAGATCTAGCAGCGGCGGGCGTGTACGGCGGTGCCTCTTTCGATAACAACCTACTGTGTATTGGCGAGAAGGAAGTCTTCGTTGAAGAGGCCGTAGCAGATGCATTCCTTGATAAGCTAGAAGAAGTTGGCGCTTACGTGCTAACAGCAGAAGAAGCAGAGCAGTTAACTGAGCAAATTCTGACGCTAGATGAGTTTGAAGGCGCGAAGCCGTGCACAGCCCATGAGATTGCTCGTGTTTGGCACCCGGTGAAGAAACACGTCGGTCAAGATGCAGGTGAGATTCTAAAATCAATCGGTGTTGAGTCTGATACTCGCCTTGCAGTAATGCTGGTAGAAAACGACCACCCATTGGTTCACGTAGAGCAAATGATGCCAGTGCTTCCTGTGGTTATCTGTAAAGATATCGATGAAGCCATCGACCGCGCAGTGGCGGCTGAGCGTGCCAATAAGCACTCGGCATGTATCTACTCGGGTAACATCGAGAACGTGACTAAGTTTGGTGCTCGTATCAACACCACTATCTTTGCGCACAACGGCCCAACGCTGTCTGGTGTGGGTTATAACGCAGAAGGAACGTCTACGTTCACTATCGCGGGTCCAACGGGTGAGGGTATTACTAACGCGTTATCGTTTACTCGTGCTCGTCGTTTTGCTATCGCTCAAGGTGGTCTGCGTATCGTTTAATCGATGGTGTGATGACCCGTCCTGAGATGAGTTGAAAGCCGGAGCGTTTGCTTCGGCTTTTTTGTTTGATTGCCGCAGGAACGTTTCCTCTGAGAGATGCGCGGGCAGTAGACATCGACGGCTTTAACCAGAATAACGCTGTCATTTTAATAGGTTAACGATTTTATGAAGTCAATTTGAATACTGATTATGCCCATATTCCAATTAAGTACCACAATGTAACAGTGCTTGTAGCACGTTGATATTGCTAAATTTGTTCTAAGAGGGCGTGTTGATACGAAGATCAAATTTAACGACTGATTTATCAAATAAGCAGTTCCTTCCATTTATTTCTATGATACTGATATTTTTATCTAGTAGATCTTCCTAATTCAAACCTTCATTCGAACTGAGCTTAATTTTCGTACAAGTTGCAACATTTCGTAATCCCTCTTTATGTCTGAAAAACAAAGGATAAATCACACTTTCTAAAATCAAATGTTGCTCAGTTGTTAATCAAAACTAGGTTTTTGAATAGCGCTCAGTTTTTAAGGTTGAGCTTGAAGCAGAGGGATAGGCAGTAGAAATGGACAGTCGTTACGTACAATTCAAGAATGTAAAAAAGAGTTATGACCGACACAATTTTGTGGTGAAAGACTTTAGCCTCGACATCGCTAAAGGGGAGTTTGTGACACTGTTGGGGCCTTCTGGCTCTGGCAAAACCACATGCTTAATGATGCTCGCTGGGTTTGAAGATGTAACCAGCGGTGGGATAGAAGTCAACGGAGAACTCATCACTAACGTTGCGCCTTATCATCGCAACATCGGCATGGTATTTCAGCACTACGCATTATTCCCTCATATGACGGTGGCAGAAAACCTCGCTTATCCCCTTAATGTTCGCAAACTACCCAAAGAGCAAATCAAACAGAAGGTTCAAGAGTTTTTAAAACTGGTGGAGCTCGAACACTTTGGTGACCGCTATCCGGGTCAGCTCTCCGGCGGTCAAAAGCAGCGTGTGGCACTGGCGCGTTCGCTGATTTTTGAGCCTTCGATTGTTCTTATGGATGAACCTTTAGGTGCATTGGATAAAAACCTTCGCGAGCAGATGCAATTTGAAATTAAGCGCTTGCACGAACAGTTAGGTTTTACCGCCATCTATGTTACCCATGATCAGACCGAAGCACTTACTATGTCTGACCGTATTGCAGTGTTTGAGGACGGCGTAGTTCAGCAGTGTGCGGACCCTTCTACGCTGTACGAGCGTCCAGCCAATGCGTTCGTCGCCGATTTTCTCGGCGAGAATAACCATCTTCCGGGGACTTTAACCAAAATTGACGGCGACCACGCTCATGTTGAATTGAGCGATGGGACTCAAGTTGTGGCGACGGCAATCAATGTTCCTGAAATTGGAGAGCGCTGTATGTTGGCAGTGCGCCCAGAAAACTTCTTTATCGGAGACAAGGACGAAGTGAACAGTAACCAAGTCTCCGCTACCTTTGTCACCCGATTGTACGTTGGTGACTTCATTCGTTACTTCTTTAAGTTGCAAGACGGCAGAGACGTGATGGTGAAGCTCCTCAATGACCAACAAGCACCGACCTTCAAGGCCGGTGATGTAGCCAGCCTAACGTGGTCCATTTCTGATGGGTTAGCGCTTGATCACCCTTAGTCAAGGAAAGAAAGGATATATGATGACGAAAATGAAAAAGTGGCTTCCTATTGCTCTTGCGCTTGGACTGAGCAACGCAGCAATGGCGGACCAACTAACGGCAGTGTCGTTTGGTGGTGCTTACGGCGATGCCCAAAAGAAACACATGCTTGATCCGTTTACTGAGAGTACCGGACACAAGGTGCTGTCTGAAAACTATTCAGGCGGTATCGCAGAGCTTAAAGCCCAAGTAGAGAGTGGCAACGTGCTTTGGGACGTGATTGACGTTGAGGTTATCGACCTTGAGCGAGCCTGTTCAGAAGGTTTGCTAGAAGTATTCCCAATGGATACCTTGCCTCCGGGTGATGACGGTACGCCAGCCAAAGATGACTTCAGCAAAGAGGCGCTCGCTAATGAGTGTGGGGTAGGTAACATCGTTTGGACTGTCCTTTTCGCCTACAACCACGACACCATTCAGGGGGGCAAACCAAGCTCGATTCAAGATCTTTTCGACACTAAAACGTATCCAGGTAAACGTGCTTTTCGTAAGCGTCCTCAAGTGAACCTAGAGTGGGCACTACTGGCTGATGGCGTTGCTAAAGAAGACGTGTATGACGTGCTAAGTACCGATGAAGGCCAAAAACGTGCGTTCGCGAAACTCGATACTATCAAAGACGACATTGTCTGGTTCGACAGCTGGTCGCAAGCGCCTCAACTACTTAACGATGGTGGCGCGGTCATGGTTCAGTCGGCGAACGGTCGCTTCTTCGATGCCATTCAACGTGAAGGTAAACCGTTTGAAATGGTCTGGGATTCGCACGTTTACGATCTCGATGTTTGGGCGATTGTAAAAGGCACTAAAAAGAAAGCGTTAGCGGAAGAGTTCATTCGCTTTGCAACGGGTTCAAAACCACTGAGTGGTATGCCTGAAGTGGCGTATGGTCCAACTCGTAAATCCGCTTATCAGTATGTGGATCCTGCGGTTATTCCAAAGCTGCCATCGTCTCACCTAGATGAAGGGGTAAAAGCATCGGGTGATTTCTGGGCTGATTACGGTGAATCACTGGGTGAGAAGTTTAACGAGTGGTTACTTCAATAGCCTCAATCCTATAAACAAAAGTTGGGCTATCTAAAAGTATTAGATAGCCCATTTAATCGAGTTTTTAAGCGTTTAGATTCAAGGATGAAAACAGAATGGCGAGTGAAAATACGCTAACACTGACAGAGCTTTCTGAGAGTAAGAAGAAGCATCGCAGCAAACAGTTAATGCTGTTTTTGTTTACTTTGCCACTGCTGCTGTTTGTGTTTCTTTCCTTTTTAGCGCCGATCACCACCATGCTTTATCGCAGTGTTTATCATCCGACGGTTGCTCAATTGGTACCAAACACCTTAGAGGCGATGGCATCATGGGATGAGTCAACCGGAGCCATGCCGCCTGATGAAGTTATTCAGGTATTCACGTTAGAGCTTCATGGACTCGCACAGGAACGCCGTTCCGGAAAGTTGGCCGAGGAAATCAATCGCTCACTGCCGGGCTCTTCAAGTCTTATCAAATCCACGGCACGAAAAATCAAAAGAATGTCGATCGAAGAACTGCGTCTCGAAGGAACCGATATTCTATTAGATAAACATAAAAAGTGGCGCTCCCCCGACGTGTGGGTAGCGATTAAAGTGTCGGGCAACAAATGGACTGAACGTTACTATTTAACAGCTCTGGATCTGAAAAAATCATTGCAAGGCGACATCGAAGCCAGAGACACAAAAATCTATATCAAACTGTACTGGAAAAGCTTGAAAATCGCCCTGTACATTACTTTGCTCACAGCGATTATTGCGTTTCCATTATCTTACTATTTGTCTACAGCCTCACCGAGCAAAGCCAATAAACTACTGGTGTTTGTATTGTTGCCGTTTTGGACCTCATTATTGGTTCGAACCACATCATGGATCGCGCTTTTGCAAACCAACGGGGTAGTGAATAGTACCCTAAAAGCGATAGGCATTATTGATGAGCCACTTGATCTACTATACACCGAGTTTTCGACCATCATTTCAATGACTCATATTTTGCTGCCTTTCATGATTCTGCCGCTCTACAGCGTAATGAAGAACATTGACCCAAGCTATTATCGTGCGGCGCTGTCCCTAGGTTCTAAACCCATGCCAGCGTTTTTTAAAATCTATTTCCCAATGACATTACCCGGCTTAAGTGCAGGAGCTCTGCTGGTGTTTATTATTTCTATTGGTTACTACATTACGCCCGCGCTGGTCGGGGGTACGGACGGGCAAATGATCAGTAATATCATTGCGTTCCATATGCAGTCATCCAATAACTGGGAGTTAGCAGCAGCACTAGGCAGCTTGCTACTGGTTCTGATTTTGGCGCTCTATTGGTTATATGACCGCTGGGTAGGCGTGAACAACATTAAGTTAGGTTAACAGTATGAAGAGATTTCCAAGCTATTTTACGCCTCTGCAAAAACTGGGCTCACTGTCTCTTTCTGCTAGTGCGTATTTGACTCTGTTTTTTTTGATGATGCCGATTTTGGTGATCATCCCGCTTTCATTTAATGCCGAGCCTTATTTTAGTTTTACGCCAGGGATGCTGGCATTTGAAAAAGAAGCCTATTCGCTCGAATGGTACGCTGAGATTTGGCATGATGATAACTGGCTGCTCGCCATCAAAAACAGCTTTTTAATAGGTATTTGCGCCACGATTATCGCCACAGTATTAGGGACATTAGCCGCAATAGGGCTAAGTAACTCAGCGATGCCAATGCAGCGCATCATAATGGCGATCTTGTTGTCTCCGATGATTGTGCCTTTGATTATTACCGCTGCGGGTATGTTTTTCTTTTATACCCAACTCAACTTGGCGGGCACGTTCTGGGGGGTGGTGATTGCACACGCAGCTCTAGGGACGCCATTCGTTATCATCACAGTGAACGCGGCATTAGCGGGCTTTGATTATTCGCTTGTGCAAGCCTCGCTGGGAATGGGCGCAAGACCGGTTTATACCTTCGTTAAGATCATTATGCCGCTAATCAGGCCTGGAGTGATTTCGGGGGCGTTGTTTGCTTTTGTGACCTCGTTTGATGAAGTAGTAGTCGCACTATTTTTGGCAGGACCGGAGCAAAAAACAATTCCGAGACAGATGTTCTCGGGACTAAGAGAGCAAATCAATCCGACCATACTGGCCGTTGCTACCTTGTTGGTCGTCTTGTCGGCTATCTTATTGTTTACTATTGAATATTTGCGCGCCAGATCGGAGCGCATCAAGATCAATAGTTGGTAATCCATTTCTATCGCAGTCTATCTTTGAACGATAGGCTGTTGTCTCATTACCTTGCTTTCTTCACCTTGTTTTGTGTGTTGATTTTGGGTCTGTACTTGCTTGAAAACTGTGAATTATCTTTAACTTTCAGAACGATAGCGGCGGGTGTACCGTAGTTGGGTTTTTCGTTTGTTTAATCCAAGTATCAAGGACCCTAAGATGAACATTAAAAGTTCGCTGAAGCTTATTACTCTCTCTGTACTTCTTGCCTCTCCACTGTCATTCGCTAAAGTCTACACCACCACCGATATGCAGGCTGTCAGCCATCAAGCGCCACAAATGGAAGTCTATAAAGACATCAATTGGGTGTCAGTATCTGACATTCAAAAGCAGCTTCCTGACCATCCAATTACTGTCGGTTTGGATATCGACGACACCATGCTGTTCTCTTCACCAGTGTTCTATCGCGGCCAGCAAAAATATTCTCCGGGATCGAATGCGTATCTTAAGAATCAAGACTTCTGGAACGAAGCAAGCACAGGCTGGGATGATTTCTCCCTACCTAAGCATTCAGCGCTTGCCTTAGTTAACATGCACCTAGCGCACGGTGACACTATTTACTTCATCACCGGTCGTAACGCTCCAGAAGGCAAAGAAACATTAACCAGCACCATCCGCCATTTGTTCCCTAAAGATCGCCGTGACCAAATCAAATCTGTGGTCTTCGCTGGTGGCTTAGAAAAAGAGAAACAACTCAAACAAGCTGGTGTTGAGCAGTACTACGGTGACTCAGACTCCGATATCACTAGCTCAATGCATGTGGGCATCAAAGCAATCCGTTTCCTTCGCAACGAACAGTCAACCTACGTCCCTATGCCGCAAGCAGGCAAATACGGAGAACCTGTTTTGATTGGCTCTAACTACTAGTTAGTCACACTTAAACAAAAGGGCGCAGCCAAAAGCCGCGCCCTCAAACACTTAGTCTTCTTATATATCGTCCTCAAAGGCGCCCGTCATTCCTGCCCCCGAGCAGGAATCTACTCAAAGCGCCTACCGCCCTCAAGTGTGGCACTCAATCCCAATCTCAATGACAATTAAAAAAGTTACGAATGTACTTTTCACCAGAGAGATTCTCCTTATCCGACGATAAGGAAATCAACTCCAACACAATATCAATCAGCTCTTCCTTTGAATAACCAATACTTGGGAATTGGTAAGAGCCAAAATGAGAGAAGAAAGTATTATCAAACCCAATAATTACTGGACGGTCATCTTGGTTACCAAAGCTGTCCACCGCTGCCATCGCCATGGCATCAGAGGTACAAATCACACCGTTGTTTGGTTGAACAATGTCGTTTGAATTGCCGATGAGATACTGCTTCGCCTCATTGTACTTGTAGTTGCAATAGGCGATGTTTTTCAGGGAGATATCGTGGCGTTCGAGGTTGTCTTGGTAGAGAGCAAGTCGACGTTCTTCAACGGCAGAGCTTTGTCGTCCGGCAAGTAAATGAACTTCTTTAACGCCGGATTGAACTGCATAATTCACCGCATCCTGAATGGCCTGTTCTTCGTCGAGTAACACCGACCATGTATTGTCCCAGTTTTGCCCGTTAAGGTTAATCACTCGCGGAGTAAGAAACAGCTTTGGCATGTCTTTAGGTTCAATGAGATCCGAGAAAATGATCGCAGCGTCTACGCGATGAACGAACGCGTTGTCGGTAATTGATGCAATATCCTGCTCGGTTTTGATGCGAATGAAGATCGGCAGCTTGCCTATTGATTGCAGTCCTCGTAGTAAATGATCAAACAGCTCAAGGTCGCTCAAATCACTAATGTGGTTGACCACAATGGCGACGAGTCCAGTGGTATTACTATTCAAACTTTGCGCGAAGGGATTCATGACGTAACCGAGCTCTTCGGCGGCTTGCAACACGCGCTGCTTTTTTACTTCAGATATGGGTTTTTTCTCTTTCGAAAAAGCCCGAGAAGCAACCGCTTTTGATACGCCTGCTCGGTCTGCTACATCCTGCAATGTAGGTAGCGTTTTAGTACTCATTCACAAATAACCTCACGATTTTCTTCACTTTATCATAGTCTGTTACCGAGACCCAATCATCGCAACTTTCTGTTCCCATGGAGATTTGTGAGGACTGTTGAATCATATTACTAGGGCGCTGACCTTTACCAGAAAGGTGCAGCTCGGTGATGCCTGTGTCAGCCAGTGAAAGCGCATTGCTGTCGTTTACTCCAGAGCCCGCCATAATGGATAGGCGACCCTGAGCGGTGTCGACTAACTGTTTAATCATCGCTTTACCTTCTGGCGCAGTCGGCTGGAGACCTGAAGTTAAAATTCTTTCAATCGGGTAATGGCAGAGGAGCTCTAAACTCTCTATCGGGTTGGCAACTAAATCAAATGCGCGATGAAAAGTGATTCCGATACCTTGAGCGGCGTTTGTCCATCGACGCAGGGCATCTTCGTTGATGGTAGCGTCGGGATTCAGTGCACCAATAACGACGCCATCAACGCCAAGCAACTTGTAGCTGAGTATTTCCTGCTCCATAAAGTGGATTTCTTCTTCACTGAAGACAAAGTCACCATCACGAGGGCGAATCATCACGTAAATAGGAATGGAGGAAACCGCGACAGCCTGAGTTATTAACCCTAATGAAGGCGTTAGGCCGCCCAGTGACAGAGCGCTACACAATTCGATTCGGTCGGCGCCTGCCTCGATGGCAGTGTGCAGTGATTCAATATTATCGATACAGACTTCAATTTTCATACAGCTCGCTCATTGAAACTTATGGAAAGATAGAGAGGAAAAAAAGGCCCGGGGGAAAGGGCCTTTGAGTTATCGGTTTACCAAGTACCCGCTAGTTTAGGTGGGTTAGCATCCGCACCCCACCATTTGTGGTAAGACGCTTCATAAGCACCAGAGTTAATGTAGTCAGAGACAAACATATCCATCCAGCGTAAGTACTCGGCGTCGCCTTTTCTAACTCCAATAGCGATAGGGTCATTAGAGTGTAAGCCTGGCAGAGTCACAAGATTTGGGTTGTTGGTGGCTAGGTAATCAATCAGAGAGCTGTCTTCGATACCCGCATCTACACGGCCTTGACGAAGCAACAATACACCGTCTGGTGCGAAGTTATCGGTATAAACTAATTCAGCTTCTGGCACTTCACGTTTCAAAAAGGCTTCGCCTGTTGAACCGCGTCCTACAACAACGCGTTTGCCTGCAAGATCCTGCAGTGAATTAATATCTTGGTCTTTTTGATGAACAATACGAAGACCAGCACGTGCATAAGGAATGGAGAAATTCACCGATTTAGCACGTTCTAAGGTCGCTGACATGTTACCAATGACCGCATCTAGTTGGTCAGAAAACAGCATTGAAACACGAGCGTCACCATGTACATCAGTGAAGCGTGCCTCAACGCCAAGCTTTTCTGCTAGGCGTTTCGCTAGATCAACGTCATAACCTGCTGGGTTATTCTTTTGATCACGGAATCCGATAGGTTCGCCACCAAGTGATACACCGATTTTGATGTAGCCGCGCTCTCGAATGTCTTCGAGTTTGCCAGCAAACGCTGAGGTGGAGCTGATTGCGAGTGCACTTGCCAATATGGTGGCAACCAATGCCTTAAATTTCATTGTGGTTCTCCATTTCATTTCGTTTATCCATATAGCGTCTTTCCGCTATTCTTTGTTCAGGTTTACTCATTCCAGATTTGTAAACCCAGTATTTGATGTCCTCTTCACATCCAAAATTGATTACTCGATAGTTGTCATCTTTGTCGATCGCATGAATGACAACGCCAGCCAAAAAGCCTGTTCTAAGCGAATTTAGTTCTTCAATGGCCATATCCACCGCTTGATCGAGCGAAAAGCCAAGACGCATCGCCATTACGATGGAGTAGGAGGTATTGGCTCTGATGGTCATTTCGCCAGTATGAGTACAGGCCGCCGCGCCATATCGGCTATCGGCATAAAAGCCAGCGCCGACAATAGGTGAATCGCCAAGGCGTCCTGGGTATTTCCATGCCCACCCCGAGGTGCTAGTGGCTGCATAAATACTGTCTGTACTGTCTTTGGTGAGAAAGACGGTGGTATCACGGACTTTCTCTGGGTCAGTGATCATTGAGTTGAGGTGTGCAAGCGGACGAGTCGACATATCGGGGTTGTCTTCGCCAGTAATTTCTTGAAGCTTCTTAAACCACACCTCTTTAGAGTCTTCTAGTAGAGGGTTAGGGCACTCAAAACCCATCTCATAGGCAAAGCGTGTCGCCCCTTCACCTACGAGGATCTCGTGGTTCAACTCTTCCATCACTTTTTTGGCAATGCGCGTGACGTGAAAATGATCTTTGACGGCCCCAACGGCACCGGTTCGAAGCGTGTTGCCGTCCATTACCGCACCGTCAAATTCCATATCACCCAATAGGTTAGGCCAGCCACCGTAACCAACACTGCGAATTCTTGGTTCTGCTTCGACTTTTTCAATACCACAAATGATCGCATCGAGACCATTGTCGCCGTTATTAAGCATATTTACCGTGTCGTCGATTCCCGGCCAGGCTTCTGAATTTGATAATACAATCATTACTTGCTATCCATTTTCTCTAAAAATCGTCTAATTCTTTCGTCTTGCTTACCGCCTTCGTCGGAGAAGAAAGCATCTTTGTCCATGTCAGCTCTTACTACCCCTTCGTCGAGGAAAACAATGCGATTGGAGATCTTTTTCGCGAAGGCAATTTCGTGAGTGACAAAGATTAATGTTGTGCCTGATTTGGCAAGGTCAGCGAGCACGTCAAGCACCTCTGAGGTCATCTCTGGATCAAGTGCACTGGTTACTTCGTCTAGTAGCAAACACTCCGGCTTCATCGCTAGAGCGCGACAAATACCGATACGCTGTTTTTGTCCGCCAGAGAGTTGAGCTGGGAAGCTGGTCTCTTTGTCCGCTAAATCAACAAGCTGCAACAGTTCTCGCGCGGTGCTTTCAGCTTGCTCTTTGCTTTGCCCTAGCACTTCAATAGGTGCGAGGGTGATGTTGTCTAAAATGCTCAAATGCGGGTAAAGATTAAAGTGTTGGAACACCGTCGACACTGACGTTCGGATCTTTTGTAGCTCCGCTTTGTTGGAGACCGAGAGGTCGCGGAAGGTGATGTCACCGTCATTAATCGCTTCTAGTCCGTTGATACAGCGCAGTAGGGTAGATTTTCCAGAGCCACTTGCACCTAAGATAGAGACCACATCGCCTTGCTCAATATTTAGGCTGACCCCTTTTAATATGTCGTTGCTTCCAAACGACTTCTTTACGTTGTTAATTGAAATCATGGGGTTCACCTTATGCTAAAGACCAAGTTTGATGTTTTCGTAAGTAGAGCTCGAGCTTTCTGCCCAGCTTGGAGATGGCCATCGACATGGCGAAGTAGGTCAGCCCGATGACAGGCCAAACAATAAATGGCTGCCACGTACGTTGGTTCAAAATGGCACCGACTTTGGTAATGTCCATAACCCCGATAACGGAGACCAGTGACGTTACCTGAAGTTGGTTCACCGCAAGACCGACGAGTGGCGCAATGGCAACTAGCAGTGCTTGAGGCGTGATGATTTTCTTCAAAATTACCATCTCGGAGATTCCAAACGAGCGTGCAGCTTCAATCTGACCTTTATCAACCGCTGCCATTGCGGTAACAATAATGACGGAGACAAATGCAGCCGTATTGCCAGTCAGCGTGATTGTGGCGGCTAGTTCCGCTGACATGTCCATGGAGAGGAAAATCGGCAGGCCGAAGTAGATCAGGAACAGCTGAACCAGAACTGGAGAGTTTTTAAGAAACTCGCTCACAAAAACAGAAAGCTGGCTCAATAGAGGGAATCGATAGTGACGAAAGAGCGCGAGCCCTAATCCTAATAGACCGCCAAACAAGCTTGAAACCAAGAACACCTTTAACGACACGCTGATGCCACTAAGCAGAACAATAAGGTCATAGGGGACAAATTCATTACTAGACATTGCTATGCTCCCGCTTCAGAAAATCGATTTAGTCGCTTGTGCGCTAAAGTGATAAGAATGGATAAGATGTACGTCAGCACGCAGTAGAACAGTAATAAGAAGAAGTAGACTTCAAATGGTCTAAATGTTTCCGCCGCAATGATTTTTGCGGTTCCTGTGAGTTCGTTAAGTGTTACTGTCGATAAAATAGAGGTGGTCAAAATTAGGTTCACGAAGATCGAACCTAACGGTTTGATCGAGTTGCGCAACGCGATAGGAAGAATGATTTTTCTATAGATAGTTAAGCGTTTTAAGCCGAAAGATTGAGCTGCTTCGATCACGTCTCGATCAACCTGCTGAACTGCTGCGCGCAGCACGTCAGCACAATAAGCACCAACTGCAATAGAAAGCGCCAACACTCCCGTGGTGTAGGGATCAATGAAAATGCGTAATTCAGGTAGGCCATAAAAAATAAAGAACACCTGAACAATAAAGGGAATGTTCCTAAACACGTTTATGTAGGTATAGCCCGTTTTAGACAGCACTTTCGACTGACTAATACACGCAAACATCACCAGCAAACCAATACAAAAACTACCAATAATAGAAGCGACGCTAATACTAGCGGTTATCGCAAATCCTTCTATAAACGAGTCTAAGTATCGATACATTATCGAGATATCAAACACGGAAGCTCCTTCTAATTGAAACTAGTTTCAATTTACGTGCTGATTCTTTTTTACGCAATGCCATTTAGTTAAAATTGAAACCGGTATCACATTGTTAATAACAACATGCTTAATTAGAGGTTTGGTGGTCTAGAAGGCATTAATGAGGGTGTTTTTCATACTAGAAATTGCTTCAAGTGCACGTCATTCCTGTTATCGAGCAGGTTCCAAATACCTCGTGTCCCAAGCTATTAGATGGAAATTTCAGTCATGGCTTTCGATAACGGGAATCATTCCATTTGAATGTAAGTATAAGAGAACGTATCGGTCAATAAAGTGAAGTTAATTAGGCTGTTAGCTTATGGAACGTTGAATAATTATGTTTTGTGTTGAAACATTATTCGTCATTTTGGGCCCTAGAATTTAAGGTCATAGCTACGTTTGAGCTCGATGTCATTGAGGGGCGTTAAGATGCGTGGTTCTCGTGTTCCGATTCGACAAACAACCCCTAGAGATTATCGGCTTACGTCACCACAATTCTTTGAATAAAAGAGGCTTATTGGGCCTTTAGAGTTTGTTTAATGTCTAACACACTGGTTAAAATTTTCGCAGCATTAAGCGCTTTTGTCCCCTTGTTGGCAATATCAAAACCACCTACGATTTTGATGGGCGATTTCAATATTGCTTACCCCCCAGTCAGTGAACTGGACGGCGATAATCTAAATGCGATATCTCCACTTCAAGGTTCCTATTTCTTTGTGTATCTACCACGACCTCCGTCAACGGGAGGCCATGGTCGGTCTCTTACTGGTGAAGGCGCAACCATACATTCAGCATTCTTTAACGCGTTTGAAACAGCTATAGAGGTGAGTAGTATCCAAATAGGATTAGACCACTCTGTAGTCGCAAAAACCGAAAGTGGTTGGACGTATTCTGGGGCGTGGAGTAAACATACTTGTACCGCCGAAACTAGCTCTGTTACTAGTTGCGCACCTGATTATATACCTTCCCCTTATTTATCCAAGCGAGAGCCTTTGCTTAATCGGGACTTAGGTAAACCGGAAGGTGAACTCTGTGTAGGCAATCCTATCAACTTGTCGACGGGCAATAAATATCAAGAAGAAATGGATTACGTTAGTGGAGGCTATGAGCCTTTGGGTTTTACTCGGTATTATAATAGTCAGCGAACCGCAGACCTTAAAATCGATATAGGGTTGGGGCAAGGTTGGAGCCACAACTACGCGAGCTATATTTCTATAGATAACAAGAAATATGGTCGAAATGTTGTACTTCTTGTTCGTCCAGATGGTAAAGAACTCGCTTTTTATCAAACTGCACAAGGTTGGTTACCAACTTGGGTGAGTGAAGACCGTTTGTACCAAGATTCAGGTTGGAAATACCGAAAAGCCAACGGTGTTGTTGAACAGTTCGATGAACAGGGACGACTGACCAACATAGACTACCCGTCGGGAAATCGAGTTAGTATAAGTTATGAGTTCGACCGTGTGGCTTCTGTGTCAGATAGCTACGGAAGAATTTTAAGGTTTACGTACTCATGGGGACGGCTTTGGAAGGTAACAGCACCAGGTGAGCAGGTATATACCTACCTTTTCGAAGATCAACTATTAAGCCACGTCATCAAACCCGATACTACACGATACCGTTACCACTACGAACAAAACTCCAATCGGAGATTGTTAACAGGTGTAACGGATGAACGAGGTCATCGATACGCAACGTGGTCCTATGATGAGCAGGGACGTGCGATTTCAAGTGAGCATCATAATGGTTATGATAGAACAAGCATAGCGTATAACTCAGAGGAGTCTGCCACGATAACTAACGCGTTGGGTCATCAACGACATTACGTTTACCGTTATCAAAATGGGAAATTGAAGCTAAGTAGTATTCGTGGTGCAGCATGCACAGGGTTTTCTGGCGGAACCAAGACTTTTGACTATGATACTATTGGTCAATTGAAGTCCATTATCAATGAAGAAGGCCAATCATTCTCTTACCAATATGACCAAAGAGGGCTTGAAATTTCGAGGACAAGCTCGGCTGGTGATACGATCACAACACAATGGCATTCAGAGTTCCCAAAACCAACCAAAATTACATCGTCATACTTGGTCCAAGAATTTACCTATGACGACCACCAGCGGCTGTTAACGCTTAAATTGATTGACCGAACCAACTCAGATGTCAGGCAGTGGGCATTTGAATATTATCCAGACTCTCTGGGGGTTCCTGGACAACTGAAATCAGTGGATGGTCCACGGGTGGATGTTGATGATGTAACGCGCTTTGAATACGACGCTCAAGCCAACCTAAGCCGTGTTATCAACTCTCTTGGGCACATAGTGTCATTTGACAATTACGATGCTCATGGAAGGGCTCAGAGCGTCACAGATGCCAATGGAGTAAGCTACTCGCTTAACTACAACACGTTAGGTCAATTGATTGCTTCTACTGGTCCAGATGGAACTACATTGTACTCTTACGATGAATCAGGACTCTTGGTATCTATCTCCTTACCAACCAATAGCACTTTCACTTATGAGTACGATGCTGCTCAGCAGCTGATGGCCGTGATTGATGCAAATGGAAATCGACAAAGTATCAATCGAGATTCACTAGGAAATATTGAGCAAGTTGAGCTGAAAGATAACAGTGGTATTGCTCACTGGAAGCAACTGCATAGTTACACTTTGAATGGTTGGCTTTCATCAACAACAACTGGAACGGGCAATGTGTATACCTATTCCTATGACAAGACAGCCAACCTGACGGGCAAAGTTGATCCTTCAGGAAATGCTTATGCCTACCGCTATGACGGTTTTAGCAACCTGCTCCAATCCATTGACCCTGTTAACCGCGCCACTGCAATGCAGTATAACGATAATGCGTTAGTAACGAGAGTCACTGATCCTAGAGGGCGGAGAACTTACTATTCATACAACGGATATGGCGATGTTCTCTCAGTACAAAGCCCAGACACAGGCACGGCTCATTACACTTATGACAATGTTGGAAACCTGATCGGTAAAACAGATGCCAACGGTCAGGTTTTCACTTATCACTACGACGCGCTTAATCGCCTTTCTTCAATTACTGTGGATGGTCAACCTAATGCTAGTGTGACATTCCGCTACGATGAACCAGAAGCGGTGTATGGGGTAGGGCAGCTTACTTCCATTACAGACGCTTCTGGCGTATCAAAATATAGTTACACAGCCAGTGGTGAGCTAGCCAGCCAAGAACTAATTGTGAATGGCCGCACCTTGTTAACCAATTACACCTATGATGGTGCAGGGCAGTTGGCGAGTATCGAGTACCCGAGTGGCCGCAAAGCGGTATATCAGCGCAATATAGCTGGAGAGGTCATTGGCGTTACATTGAAGAATGGTGTTAACAGCAGAACATTAGTCTCTGACTTGGTACGGAAACCTTTTGGGCCTGTAACTGATCTGACTCATGGAAATGGGCTTTGGGAAGAGCGCCAGTACGACATGAACTATCAATTGGAGTCTGTACAGGTTGCTGGTGCAATGCACCGCAGTTATCTCTATACGGCCAATAGCAATGTCGATTCAATTACAGACTTAATGGATAGTGGCTATAGCCAAATTTTCAATTACGACAAGCTGAGCCGCTTGATTGATGCTACTGGTGGTTACGGGACCCGAGAGTACACCTACAACTACAACGGCAACCGGACGGCTATCTACCGCGACGGCGTGAAAGATTCGTATAGCATTGTGTTCAACAGCAATCGCCTAACCAAAACAAGTATTGGCTCGATCACCTACAGCTATGATGCAAACGGAAACACGATTGACCGAGGAACGGATGTCTTTGTCTATGATGCTTTCAATAGATTGACTGAGGCTACGGTCAATGGCGAAACATCAACCTACCACTATAACAGCGCTCATCAACGAGTGAGGAAGTCAGCTGGTGGCGTGGATGTGCTTTATGTTTATGGTCTCGATAGCGAGTTACTGGCCGAGGTGGATGCCGGAACCGGGCAAACCCAGCGAGAATATGTCTGGCTTGACGGCCAGCTGGTGGCTTACTTGGTAGATGGCACCGTTTACCACGTTCATAATGATCACCTGGGCACACCGCAGGCACTGACGGACGAACTGGGCGAAGTCGTATGGAAAGCCCAGTACACGCCATTTGGCCGAGCCAGTGTCACGACAGAGCAAGTCACTTTCAATCTTCGCTTCCCCGGCCAGTATTTTGATGCTGAGACTGGGCTGCACTACAACTGGCATCGGTACTATGACCCAGCACTAGGCCGTTACTTGCAATCAGATCGCCTTGGCTTGTTTGATGGAGTGGATACCTACGGGTATGTGCGTGGGAGTCCGCTCGCGTGGAGTGATCCAACAGGCGAATACGGTATCCCCGGGGCTATTTATGGTGCTTTATCTGGAGCTGTTGGGGGATACATCTCTGGCGGTAGGACGGGCTTCATTGTTGGAGGGATAGCTGGGGCTGTAGTTGGGTTTGTCGCTCCCAAGGCATCAACATGGGTTGGTACATCGGTTGGCGCGATAACGGCGAGCTATTTAGGGCAATATGCAGGTCTTGTAGTTTCAAATAAGGATGCTGTTGCAATAGAAAATTACGACCATTGTGCAGCTATTGGCGCTGGTGTAGGTGGAGCCGTCGCAGGACCAGTAAGTAAAGTGATTGGACGGTACATTCCTCCTTTCAGATATAACATAATCGGCAGACAAATAGATAAACCGGGGCTGAGTAGGGTTCCCGGAAATGCCACATCATCATTGGCGGAAGGTATTGTGGTTGGTACTGGTGAATTTGCGGGACAGAGGATTAGATAATGAATATCTGGGTTGAGACAATAATTTACTTTTTTGTTGCAATGCTCCTGATGGGTTGCGTGTTAGATGTCTACGGAAAAGTGTTGAGAATGTCTGGTAGGCAAACGGACCTAGTAAAACTAAGCATTTCATTGATTGCATTTGTTACCTGCTCAATATGTGTAGTAGCGGTTTTCTCGGTTGGTTTTAAGATAAACCCCAGTTGGAAAGAGCTGTTTGACGAGAATGAACTCTACATGACGTTTTATTTAATATGTTATGCGCTTTCATTTATTCCAGGGTTGATGGTGTTTAAGAACAGACATGTTGTGGAGTTGAAGAAACTAGGTGTGTTTTAGCTGCACCCCACTGCCACCAGCGGGTTAAGCCTGCTGGTGGCGTGGATGTGCTCTATGTTTATGGCCTTGATGGCGAGTTATTGGCCGAGGTGGAGGTCGGAACCGAGCAAACCCAGTTACTCTCCGTTCGGCAAAGCGACTGTTACGACAGAACAAATCAAGTTCAACTTGCGTTTTCCCGGTCAGTATTACGACGCAGAGACTGGGCTTCACTACAACTGGCATCGCTACTATGACCCGAATACAGGGATGTATATCACCAGTGACCCAATAGGGCTGGCTGGTGGGATTAACACCTATGCCTATGCATTGAATAATCCTGCTATTTACACCGACCCTACTGGTTTATGGGTTCCGCAAATTATTGGGGCAATGGTTAACATAGGCTTTGAAGGATACAGACAATATCAAACTGGTTCGTTTGATGCGGGGCGACTTCTTGTGGCTGGTGCTACGGGGTCACTTGGAGGCTTTGGAAGCACTCTCGTTCGCTCTTTGGGGGTGGGAGCGTTAGCTGGTGCAACTCAGAGTACCTTAAATCAAATGATGGATTTAGGATGTGGTTTTAGAGGAGATAGTTTATCAAGGCTAGAATATGAAAAGATTGTAAGTTCAGCCGTTTATGGCGCTGGCGGTGGTTTTTTTGGTTATTACGGGGCGGCTATAGGGGCAAGAATATACCGACCTCACGAGATTATCGGAAAACCACTACGCAAACAGCTTGAATTTAATTATGAGAGCCACGGCTCTGCAATTGGTGTAGCTCT
The DNA here is from genome assembly GCF_013364395.1 of Vibrio mediterranei. NCBI lineage: Bacteria > Pseudomonadati > Pseudomonadota > Gammaproteobacteria > Vibrionales > Vibrionaceae > Vibrio > Vibrio mediterranei. Next base: position 1,182,413 of record NZ_JABXGK010000001.1, read on the forward strand.
GGGGACTGTTTATGGAAATCAATAGTTGGTTCGATTTTATTATATACACAATTTATTTTTTTGGGGTGGTGGTGATTATCCTACCTGTAGGGGCTATTTTTCTTTGGTTAACATTGAAGAACCTAATAAAAATGAGACTACCTAAATATGAAAGAAAGCATTACAAGTATTTCTTGGCAAGAAACGTACTTGAAGTATGTATTGCTGGGGGGGGGCCGCTATTTTTTCTGTTTGGTATTTGTTTTTTGCTAAAGGCGGAAATTTATTTCTCTATCCAATGGAAGTAATGACATTTTTTTTAGGCAGTTGATGGTGTGGTTCAGGCTCTGGCATTGTTCCATCGGCAGTTTGATATTGGTAAGTGTTGGTGTCGGATTTCTCTTTAGCTGACAGGCTCACCAGCGGTTAAGCCTGCTGGTGGCTTACCTATTCGATGGCACCATTTACCACGTCCATAACGATCATTTGGGTACGCCGCAAGCATTGACCGATGAAAGCGGAGCCACGGTATGGAAAGCCAGTTACTCTCCGTTCGGAAAAGCGACTGTCACGACAGAACAAATCAAATTCAACTTACGTTTCCCCGGCCAGTATTACGATGCAGAGACAGGGCTTCACTACAACTGGCATCGTTACTATGACCCGTCCCTGGGGCGTTACCTGCAATCAGATCCTTTAGGACTTCATGCTGGCGTGGATACCTATGGGTATGTAAATGGCAATCCATTGAGCTTGAGTGATCCAACTGGGCTTTGTCCGTGGTGTTTGGGTGGGGCAGCAATAGCAGCTGCTATAGATGTATTCGTTCAATACAACGAAAACGGTGGGTTTAATAATTTTAACTATTTATCTCTAGTTACTAGCGCTGGAACTGGATTTATGGGGGGAGGGTTAGGAACAGTAACTACTTCTATATCCACACGACTTGGATGGTTAGCAGTATCCAATATGGCTGGTAATGCAGCTATTGGTGCAGGGGCGGCATATATTCGCAATGAAATTGGTGGCGAGTGCAACCGATTGGATATAGCTGCATTGAATGGTGGTGTAGCTGGGTTAGCAGGTGTTGCAAGCGCTAAAGGGGTAAGTGATGTATTGAGGGGCATCGGAAAGAAACGTTATGACGCCTTGCCATTGGAAATTAAAACATTTTTTGATTCAAATGCTTTTCACGGCATTCCACGTCCAGAAATAATGAGAGGAACAACGTCAGCTGTTGACGCTATTGGTAACACGGTAAGTAACATGCCGTACATAGATGCAAGTAGGCAATGTGGTTGCCAATAAACTGGGAGATATATGAAATTTAGTTCGTTAAAGGCTTACTTGATATACCTTATCGTCTTACCTGTAATTGGTGGCGGGTTAGGATACCTATTTTCAATGTTTGTGGGATTAACGAAAGGAGGGGTGAGTGATTCAGTCACGACTGTATCAGTAATATCTTGGGGGGGCGTGTTTTTGTACGCTGGTGCCAGGGGAGCATTTAACTTATATAAACTGAACAAAAAAGTTAAAGCCTACAAAGATGCTAATGGGTAAGCACTGCCACCAGCGGGTTAAGTCAGCTGGTGGCTTACCTGGTGGATGGCACCGTTTACCACGTCCATAACGATCATTTGGGTACGCCACAAGCATTGACCGATGAGACCGGAGCCACGGTATGGAAAGCCAGTTACTCTCCGTTCGGCAAAGTGACTGTCACGACAGAACAAATCAAGTTCAACTTACGTTTCCCTGGGCAGTATTTTGACGCAGAGACAGGGCTTCACTACAACTGGCATCGCTACTATGACCCGAATACAGGGATGTATATCACCAGTGACCCAATAGGGCTGGCTGGTGGGATTAACACCTATGCCTATGCATTGAATAATCCTGCTATTTACACCGACCCTACTGGTTTATGGGTTCCGCAAATTATTGGGGCAATGGTTAACATAGGCTTTGAAGGATAGAGACAATATCAAACTGGTTCGTTTGATGCGGGGCGACTTCTTGTGGCTGGTGCTACGGGGTCACTTGGAGGCTTTGGGAGTTCCCCTCTTCGCGCCATCCTATTTGGTGCTACAGCAGGAGCTACTCAGAACACATACAACCAGATTATCGACCGCTCGGAAACGTCATGTAATGACTCTGAAATTAACATAGCTAAATTAGATATCGATCAAATAGTTCGCAGTGCTTTGTTTGGAGGAGGTGGAGGCTTACTTGGTTACGGAGGCGGAGCTATTGGGAGAAACGTATTGAGAACCCCAAACATTATCGGTGAGCCGCTTGGGTCAGAAGTGGTTTTTAACTATGGCAATCATGGTGCGGCAATTGGTGCTGCTGGAGGCACAGCTTTTGGAAATCAATAATTGGGTAGATTTTTACCTATATACAGCCTACTTCATAGGGGTAATTGTGGTTCTTATTCCGTTGGGAATAAATTTTACTTATGTGGGTATCGCAGGTGTGATAAAGCATAAAAAAATCAAGTATGACAAAGGGACAGACATTTATCGTCTTGGCAAGAATGTTTTTGAGATTGTAGGTGTGGGAGTTTTTGCAATCGCGTTCTCTATTTGGTTCTTGTTCTTCGACAAGGGTGGGCACCTATTCCATTACCCAGCGGAAGTGATGAAGTTCTTCGCTGGAACATAAGGCGGGTGACGCTGGTGGTGTGGATGTGCTTTATGTTTACGGCCTCGATGGCGAGTTATTGGCCGAGGTGGATGCCGGAACCGGGCAAACCCAGCGAGAATATGTCTGGCTTGACGGCCAGCTGGTGGCTTACCTGGTGGATGGCACCGTTTACCACATCCATAACGATCATTTGGGTACGCCGCAAGCATTGACCGATGAGACCGGAGCCACGGTATGGAAAGCCAGTTACTCTCCGTTCGGCAAAGCGACTGTCACGACAGAACAAATCAAGTTCAACTTACGTTTCCCCGGCCAATATTACGACGCAGAGACTGGGCTTCACTATAACTGGCATCGCTACTATGACCCAGCACTTGGCCGTTACTTACAATCAGACCGCCTTGGCTTGTTCGATGGAGTGGATACCTATGGGTATGTGCATGGAAATCCTTTGGTATGGAGTGATCCCACCGGGCAGTTTGGTGTAGTAGGTGCCGTCTTGGGAGTCTCTTTAGATCTAGCCTTTCAATTAGTACTGAATGATGGGAACTGGTCTGGTGTCAGCTGGAGCCAAGTCGTTGCGGCAGGTGCCTTTGGAGCAATCGATGGGGGATTTGCGAGTGGTGCATTCAAGTTGACAAAAGGCTCCATGAAATGGAGTAACGCTGGTAGGCGTTACAGAAGACTACACAATGTCCCTGGGAAGAAAAGTGGTAATCCACATGAGGTTCACCATTGGGCAATCGAAAGGAACAGTAAGATCGGTAAAAGAGTTCCGGACAGTAATAATAATCACCCTTGGAACCTGAAATCAATACCAGAGTCAGTCCACAAGCGTATTCATGGCAATCATCCTGTTTTACCTAAGTACGATCCGGTAAGTGCATGGTGGCATGGTACGCCAGAATGGGCCAAGGCTGCACAGGTTTCAGCGGGAGCGAGATTAACAAAAGGACTATCAGATGATTGTAAATGCGGTAATTAAGTTTCCTGTAATGCAGATAACCCCAAAATTCATTATGGGGTCAATTCTTAATGAAGGACAGTTGTTGACGGTTGGCAAGCAGAACCTTAGAAAAGGATGTTTTAACGATTGCTACATTGTCGATTCTGATGGCAATAAATTTAAAGTGATCAGTGCTCATATCTCGAAAAGAGAACGGGTATTTAGGTTGTTAAATATATTTCCGTTGTACAGGATTGTTAAGGTTGACATTGAGCTAAGCGATGCAAAAAAAACAGATCTTGATGATTTTAAGAATGAGGTGGTGGCGAAAATCAAAAAAAACAAATGGATGAAATCATCATGTGAGTCAGAAAGTGAAGTCTTTCAGCATTTATATGAGGCGAAATCGTTTGAGGAGCTTATTTGTAGAGTTGGGATATACAATTGATAATGAATGTCGGATTTCTCTTTAGCTGACTGGCCCACCAGCGGGTTAAGCCTGCTGGTGGCGTGGATGTGCTTTATGTTTACGGTCTCGATGGCGAGTTATTGGCCGAGGTGGATGCCGGAACCGGGCAAACCCAGCGAGAATATGTCTGGCTTGACGACCAGCTAGTGGCTTATCTGGTGGATGGCACCGTTTACCACATCCATAACGATAATTTGGGTACGCCGCAAGCATTGACCGATGAGACCGGAGCCACGGTATGGAAAGCCAGTTACTCTCCGTTCGGCAAAGCGACTGTCACGACAGAACAAATCAAGTTCAACTTGCGTTTCCCCGGCCAGTATTACGACGCTGAAACTGGGCTTCACTACAACTGGCATCGCAACTATGACCCAGCACTTGGCCGTTACTTACAATCAGACCGCCTTGGCTTGTTCGATGGGGTGGATACCTATGGATATGTGCATGGAAATCCACTAATAAGGATCGATCCTACAGGTGAGTTTGCATGGGGGGTAGTTTTTGCTGGAGCGGATCTGGCGTGGCAGCTTTATCAAAATGGTGGCAACTTTAAATGTGTTAATTGGGTTGACGTAGGTTTGTCTGCCTTGGGCGGAGGGTTGTTTAGTAAAGCATTTAGAAAATTACCAGGAAAAGAGTGGTCTCACTGGATTCCAGATAGATACATCAGGAAATTTAGTGTAAGTGGCAAAACTATAAACAAGCATTATAAGCCAAATGTTGATAAATATTTAGGCAGTTTCGTTAAGTCAAGATTTAACGGGAATTTTGTTTCAAAGGAAACGCACGCTTTGACAGATTCTTACCGCTACAAATTTATGAGTAGAACATGAAAAGCATCTAACCCTATGATGAACCCACTTTTCCAACAAGCACTTAGAACTCCTGGGTGGATTCCTGGTGGTGGAGTAATGGGGGGCGCATCTATGATGGTGTAACTTCTGACAACAGTAATTGTGGATGTGGAGACTAAAATGCAAATCAGACACCTTTTCAACTGGATTTTCCCAAAATATACAGAGTTTGAGGAAAGCTTTTTTAGAGAGATGAAACGAGTATTAGGCAAGAGGAATGGAGACATTCTCCAGTCACAAATAAGAGAGATAAATTATGTTCAAAGGCATCGAGGTGATGAGGAAATATGTTTTTATAAAATCTCCGGATTGAGTGTTGATATGAGCAGAAAAAATAAATTCGAGTCTCGGGGAGAAGAGAGATTGTGCCGATTCAAAGGTTTTGCTGACGGAGTGACATTTGAAGTCGATGTATGGGTGGTTGATGGAAATTTATTCTCACTTGAGTTTGATAGAGAGATGAGGAAATCACGCAAAAGTGCAGTTTTGTGGCTAGAAAAGGTTGCAGAGTAGGTGTGTTTTGCTGATGGATATGTCGGGTGATGCAGATACTGACTGGGCTTCACTACAACTGGCATCGCTACTGTGACCCAGCACTTGGCCGTTACTTACAATCAGACCGCTTTGGCCTGTTCGATGGGGTGGATACCTATGGGTATGTGCATGGAAAGTTGGAGGTGTGAATATGCCAATAGGTAACGGAGAGTAAATATGACATACAAAACAGAGATTTCTATATATCTGATTCTGATCCCTTTAGTGGGAGTTATGACGGGACTCATATCCTACGGTGCGTATAGATTGATCGGGTATCCTGAATCTTTATGATGATTGCTGTTTGGGGAGGGGTATGCCTAGCTTTAGGAGTTTGCAGCACGATTCGTTGCTTAAAGCAAAAAAAGGAATTGAACGACACATGAGAGAGACGAAAGGAAATAACCAAGAAAAGTGATGGTCTCAGCTAATCTTTCACGAATTCCAAAGTTAAATAGTTACCTGGAGGATGGCACCGTTTACCACGTCCATAACGATCATTTGGGTACGCAGCAAGCATTGACCGATGAAACCAGCGCTACGTTATGGAAAGCTAGTTACTCCCCGTTCGGTAAATATTGGGGACTTTAAGACGAACAAAAACCGAGCACTAACCCTCACCCGCCTTACGAAACTCCTTCGGCGAACACCCGCTCCATTTCCTAAATGCGTGCCGAAAATTGGCACTGTCAGAAAAACCAATTCGCTCTGAAATCTCTTCCATGGTGATTTGTGTAGTAAGCAGGTAGTGGCGGGCCAGTCGATAGCGCACATTATCAAGTACCTGTTGATAGCTGGTCCCTTCTGCTTTCAAATGACGGCGCAGCGTACGTGATGACATGCCCAACTCGGAAGACAAGACTTCAATGGATGGATAGTTGCCCAGACGTTCGATAAATATCTGACTGATTTTTTCTTGCAAACTGGTACCGCCTTCGGCTTTTTCCAGCATTTCATCACAAGACTTCAAACACATTTTCAGCGTCATTGCATTAGCGGCGGGTAGAGGCTCGTAGAGTACCGTAGCGTCAAACTGCCATTCCAAACAATCACTATCGAACTCAATGGGGCAATGAAAAACTTGCTCGTATAAGTGACCATATTCTGGCTCAGGGAAGGGGAATTTAATCAGTGTTGAAGGGAACGGCTGCTGCATCACCTCTTCACACAAATTTTGAATGGCAGTGAACCAGTACTCGGAGCAAAACGGCAGCAGTTCGTCCAAATCGATAAGTTGCTCGGCGCGAAAATAACCGACATTACCTTCGACCCACATCTTCTTTTTAAGCACAGGGCCGGCCAGACGAAGGTATTTAAACCCCATCATAAGAGCATCGAGCATGGTGTTGCTGCTGAACACCGCATAGCCCAATACTCCAAAATCACTGAACCTTGCTTGCTTACCCACTTGGAGCCCTAAACCCGCTTCATTTGTCTGAGTGAGTGCGTTGCTGAAGATAGCCATCTTTTGAGCAAAAGTGAGCTGTGTATCTGGTTGATAGAGTTGGGAAGAGGTGACGGTCGTACCCTCAAATAATGATTCGGTGGCAAAGCGACTGTCGAGATAACGCGCCATAAGCTGAAGATCTAAAATCCCGCAAGCTTGAGTATCTGGCTCATAAACTGCCGTGTATTGCATCCAACTTCTCCAAAAAGGTTAATAGGCGACTTTCAATAAGTTAGCGTGATTGTGGGCTCTCAATGTCTGAACAATGTCCGAATTTCACCGCTTTTTGTCTCAATGTAACCTGTGCTCAATGTTATCAGAATGTTGTAATGAGGCAAATTTCAATGCGAGATTAATAAATGAGCGAAATGATTGATTGGGTGAAAGATGTAAGTTCTGAATGCGAAAGTGTCGAAGTGAGCGAGCTTAATACTTGGTTTTCTGAGCTTCAAACCGCATACCAACAAGAGACCAACCCTTCACTTGCTGTGCGAAAACAGCGATTGCAGGCTCTCAAAACACAGCTAACGCGATATCAATCGGTATTAGCAGAGGCAATGAGTGATGACTTTGGCGGACGCAGCCATACCGAGTCATTAATGGCTGACGTGTTAGCACCTATTCTCGATATCAACCATGTTAATCGCCACTTGAAAAGCTGGATGAAATCGAAAAGTCGCCCAACGGAATGGTTGTTTAAAGGCAATAAGTTACAGGTTCGCTATCAACCAAAAGGTGTGGTGGGGATTATCTGTCCTTGGAACTTTCCGCTTTATCTTTCTATTGGCCCGATGATTACCGCGTTGGCAGCAGGTAATCGCTGCATGATTAAGATGCCGCCTAACTGTCCGGCAACCACAAAGGCTCTGCGAAAAATGTTGGCCGAGATATACGCGCCAGATCTCGTCAGAATTGTTGATGGTACGCATCCAGAAGCGATGGAAATCTCTCACTTGCCGTTTGACCATCTGGTCTTTACCGGGTCACCAAATAGCGGCAAAACCATAATGGCCAATGCGGCGGCTAACCTAACGCCCGTGACGTTAGAGTTGGGCGGAAAGTCTCCGGTGGTGGTTTTTGATGACTACGATATTGAGAAAGCAGCAAGCCGTATTGCTCATGGCAAAGGCTTTAACTCAGGACAGATTTGTATCGCTCCGGATTATGCGTTTGTTCCAGAAGGCAAGGTCGATGCATTTGTAGAAGCGCTAAAACAAGCTCACATCAAGATGTACGGGGAGATTAAAGACAACGCAGACTACACGTCATTAGTGGACGATGCACAATACCAAAGATTTATTGCTCTGTTGGAAGACGCAAGACTCAAAGGGGCAAATATTACTCAGTGCTTATCGCTGGGAGAAGGCCGAAAAATGCCGCTTTTTGTCGCCACCAACCTCAATCCTAGTATGCGTATTTGCCAAGAAGAAATCTTTGGGCCGTTATTGCCAGTTCATAGTTATCGGTCAATTGATGATGTGGTGCAATACATTATTGAGCGCCCCAGACCGTTAGCTTGTTACCTATTTAGCCATAACACGCAGCAACGAGAAGCGCTGCTAAATCAAACTCATAGTGGCGGTGTCACCATAAACGATTGGGGCTGGCATGTACTTAACCATTCGGTGCCATTTGGTGGTGTGGGTAACTCTGGTATTGGTAACTACCACGGCGAAGAAGGTTTTCGTGAGTTGAGCCATGCACGCACAGTGTTGCAAATGAGAGAGTGGTTTCCTATCCAGATCTTTTCTCCGCCTTACGGCAATCTTGTTCAGAAGTTGGTGCTGCGCGTATTTGTTGGTAAGCCAGACCCAGACCTCAAAACCCATTCCTCAAAATAACACTAATAACCTAATCCACTAACAACGGACCATTTTAAGAATCTTCGGCGCGCCAGTATTTACTGGCGTGGTACACCTACAAGGAGACCTAGGATGCATAACCTTGCTGTTAATCTTGAGCGCAGTGCTGCGCTCTTCCCGGACAAAACTGCTCTCAGAATGGGCGCAGAGGAGATCAGCTATCAACAACTGGAGAGTGCGGCTAGCACTGTTGCTCACAACCTCAAGCAACTTGGTTTGGAACAAGGGGACAAAGTGGCGCTTTCGTGTCCGAATGTTACCTACTTCCCCATCGCTTATTACGGAATTTTAAAGGCAGGCTGCGTGGTCGTGCCGCTCAACACGCTGTTTAAGAACCGGGAGATCGCCTACCATCTGCAAGACTCTGATGCTAAAGCGTATTTCTGTTTTGAAAATCAAGACATGGATCCAAGTGAGCAATACGGACGTTTGGGCTTTTCTCAAGTGGACAGCTGTGAACACTTCATACCCATGATGACAGTTGATGAGAGTGAACACTCATTAGAGCAGTGGTTGCAACAACCGCCGCAAGTGTTTGAATCTGCAGCAATGCAAGGGGACGATACTGCAGTCATTCTTTATACGTCGGGTACGACAGGACAACCGAAAGGCGCAGAGCTTTCTCACTCAAATATGCTGGCAAACGCAATGTCCTCTCAGTATTTAATGCGACTAGAGTACAGCGATACCACGATGGCGACCCTACCTTTATTTCACAGTTTTGGTCAAACCGTCATGATGAACGCCAGTGTGCTTACGGGCTCGTCGATTGTGCTCATTCCTCGCTTTGACCCTAAGTTGGTTATTCAACAAATCATCGACCACAAAGTCAGTGTCTTTGCAGGGGTACCCACCATGTATATCGCTCTGTTGACGGTGGGCGAGCAATTACCAGAGCAATCTGAACAGGTTAAACATAGTTTGAGACTGGGCGTTTCTGGTGGGGCGTCCATGCCAGTAGAGGTGATTCGTCAGTTCGAATCGCGCTTTGAGTTACCTGTCTTGGAAGGCTATGGCTTATCGGAAACGGCGCCCGTTGCTACTTTCAATCATATCGACGGTGACCGCTTACCAGGTAGTGTAGGTCAGCCGTTATGCGGTCATATGATTAAGATATCTGATGTTCAAGGTAATGCGCTGCCTGTTGGCGAGTTGGGTGAAGTGTGCATTAAGAGCCCGAGTGTTATGAAAGGCTATTACGGCAGAGCCGAAGCCAGTGCAGAAGCGTTACGTGATGGTTGGTTCTGGAGTGGTGATATTGGACGACTTGATGAGCACGGCAACTTATTCATTGTCGATAGAGTGAAAGATATGATCATTCGCGGTGGCTATAACGTCTATCCACGTGAGATTGAAGAAGTACTGATGTGTCATCCGGATGTAGAAATGGTGGCTGTTGTCGGTGAGCATGATGAGCGACTTGGTGAGGAAATTCATGCTCACGTTGTGTTGCATGAAAACTGCACCAGTGATAGCGAAACCTTGGTAGCGTGGTGCCGTAGTCAACTTGCTGATTACAAATATCCACGCCGTGTATTTATTCGAGCATCACTGCCAATGACGGCAACAGGAAAGATCTTGAAACGCGAACTGCATCCATTGGATGTGATGGAGGTAGTCGATGGACAGCTATGATTTCATTATTGTCGGTGGTGGTTCAGCAGGTTGCGTGCTTGCTTCAAGGCTATCGGAAGATCCTACTGTGAATGTTTGTTTGCTCGAAGCCGGAGGTAAAGATACCAGTCCGTTTATTCACACGCCCGTTGGCTGTGTTGTGATGATGCCAACCAAAATCAACAACTGGGGGTTTGAAACCGTTCCTCAGCCGGGACTCAATGGTCGTAAGGGTTATCAACCCAGAGGGAAGACCTTGGGTGGTTCGAGCTCAATCAATGCCATGATGTACGCACGTGGTCACCGTTATGACTATGATCTTTGGGCATCATTGGGGAATGAAGGCTGGAGCTACGATGAGTGTCTACCGTATTTCAAAAAAGCAGAAAATAATGAAGTTCATCACGATGAATTTCATGGTCAAGGTGGGCCGCTGAACGTCGCCGACTTGCGATCACCTAGCCCAATGGTGGAAAGATACCTATCAGCGTGCGAGTCAATTGGCGTGCCGACCAACCATGACGTGAACGGTGCTGAACAGTTCGGTGCTATGCAAACGCAGGTGACACAATTAAACGGTGAGAGGTGCAGTGCGGCAAAAGCTTACTTAACGCCAAACCTTAATCGTCCGAACTTAACCGTGCTCACCAAAGCCACCACGCATAAGGTGTTGTTCGATGGAAAGCGAGCGATTGGTGTAGAGTATGGAATGAAAGGGCAGCGTTTCCAAATTTACTGCAATAAAGAAGTCATTCTAAGCGCTGGTGCGTTTGGTACTCCGCAAGTGCTGTTGCTATCAGGAGTCGGTCCTAAGCAAGAGCTAGACAAACATGGTATCGACCAAGTGCATGACTTGGCGGGAGTAGGTAAGAACCTGCAAGACCATATCGACTTGGTGCACTCATACCGAACTACGGCCAAACTTGACACCTTTGGTGTATCACTAAAAATGGCGTCGGAGGCCAGTAAAGCAGTGCCTCAATGGTTCAAACAGCGTCAAGGCAAGCTGAGTAGTAATTTCGCCGAAGGTATCGGGTTTTTGTACTCCGATATCGACGTCGATGTGCCTGACTTAGAGTTTGTCTTCGTCGTAGCGGTGGTGGACGATCATGCTCGAAAAATCCACATGAGCCATGGATTCAGTTCTCACGTAACGCTACTTAGACCGAAAAGTACCGGCACGGTAACCCTAAACAGCGCCGATCCTTACGACGTTCCAAGCATTGACCCTGCTTTCTTCCAAGAACCTGATGACATGAGAGTGATGATCAAAGGTTGGAAAAAACAGTATCAGATGCTGCAAAGCGAGGCGTTTGATGACGTTCGCGGAGCGAGTTTCTATCCTGTTGACCCGGACGATGACGCCGCGATTGAGCAAGATATCCGCAATCGCGCCGATACTCAGTATCACCCGATTGGTACCTGTAAGATGGGGACTTCGGATGATCCTAAAGCGGTGGTAGATAGTGAACTGTCCGTATATGGGATGGATAATCTGCGGGTGGTCGACGCATCTGTGATGCCGACGTTGGTGGGTGGCAATACCAATGCACCCACCATCATGATCGCCGAAAAAATAGCTGACGTGATCAAAGCAAAATACTCGATTTGTCATCCTGCTGATGCTTCAAAAGTCAGCTAACCAGTGAGCGTAGACCAAGCCGTCATGGCTTGGTCTGTGTATCAAAACGCGCTTTCCTTTGACCTCCTTCGTTGTTGTTCTCTCACTAAAGTCAAATGAGTCCTAAGAACGCGATGTTGCAACCTTACGACCTATTTCTCACCACCATAGTCTCTACACTCAAGCTTCTAGAATGGAAAGCGCAGTAAGTAGGGAGAAGGAAGTATGAATTGGAATGTGGCACCAATGATGGCTTTGGTCATGTTGCTGCAAGGATGTGGCGCACAAAATAGCTCACAAGCCATTGAACAGAAATACACAAATCACGCCTCGAAATTTACCACTGTGGAAGGTAAACGAGTGCATTATCGAGATGAAGGACAGGGTGAGGTGGTGATTTTACTGCATGGCACTTCATCGTCACTTCACGCGTGGGAACAATGGACGAAAATCCTCAAACAAGACTATCGCGTCGTACGTATGGACTTACCGGGTTTTGGCTTGACCGGGCATCTGCCTCAGAACCAGTACGAAATAGCTGACGATATTGCTTTTTTGAGCGCTTTTATTAGAGAACTCGACATCGAACAGGCACATTTTGTTGGTAGCTCTTTAGGAGGGCGCATCGTGTGGGAGTACAGTTTGCAACTTCCAGAGCAGGTTAAAACCCTTACGTTGATAAACGCGTTAGGGTATCCGCAACAATCGTGGCCGCCAGGCATTGAAATGGCCCAGTGGCCAGTCATCGATAAAATAATGGAACATGTCACTCCAAGGTTTATGTTCGAGGATGGGCTTAAAGAGGTTTACTTCGACCCGCTGCTCGTGGATGCGGCGTTGATTGATCGATACTACGAACTGACCACCTACCAACAAAATCGACAGGGATTCACACGTCGGGTCAAGGCATCGCTGGATGAGGACTCGGATAAGATAACGCAAGTTGCTAAGCCGACTCTTATTCTGTGGGGGAAGGAAGACCGTTACTTTCCAGCTGAAAATGCGCGAAAGTTTGAGCGTGATATTCGGGGCTCTTATGCTGTGGTGTATGACGACGTGGGACACTTACCGATGGAAGAGGTCCCAGAACGATCAGCACAGGCATTTAAACAGTTTATCTCGAAAGGTAAGCCTTAGGACTAACCTGATACCAGCGCTTGAACGCTTTGTAGAAGCTGCTGGTATCTTTAAAACCAAGACGATAGCTCAACTCGGTCACGCTTGGAGGCGGGGTTTGAGTTAGCCAACGGGCTGCTAGCTGCTTTCTAGTATCATCAAGAATACTCTGGAAGGAGGTATGCTCCTTTTCCAGTTTGCGGTAGAGCGTTTGTCGGCTGATGTGTAATTGCTGCGCAACCTTGTCTACGCTGAATAGTTCTCCATTTTCTAGTCCGTTTACTACTATGGTTCTGACTTGCTGCTGGACAGGTTGAGTTTTCGTTAGCGTCTCAAGATGACTTTGTGCGGTTTTTGCCATCATCGTTTTCAGATACTCACTACTTGTCACAATGGGAAGGTTGAGCCATTTCGATTCAAATATCAACTGGTGTTCAGCACAGTTAAATTCAATGGCTTCTCCAAAGATTGGTTGATATTTATCCACATAGTTCGGAGCCAAATACCCAAACTTAGCTTTGGTTAGCGGGAAGGATTGGGCACTCAGCATTCTCGCCCACGTCACCATCGCACTCATACTACGTTCGATGGCGGCTCTAGGGTAGTTATGCAGTGATTCAATGGAGAGGGTTAAGCGGCACTGCTGCCCATCGTCTTCTACTTGCCAACTCTCCGAAGCATTCATCAGCAAAATATTACTTTGAAACGTGTTAAAGGCACCTCTTAACGTCGCGCATTGACTCACCCAACTTGCTAGTACACCTTTTGATTCAGGGGAAATGGTTCGCCCAATGATGAGTCCAATGTCGGGCGATGGATGGTGCTGTTCGAGCAGTGACCACAAGGCAACCATTTGGCTTTCTGGAAGCCGGTCCGATGGCGATAGCTTGGCGCTATTTTGAATAGCCTTTAGCGTAATAGCGTCAAGGTGATTGGATGTTTCTACCTGTTCGCGCAAAGAGGCTGGCAACAGTGGATAGGCATTTACCAAATCAATGACAGAGGCGAATGAAACGGATTTTTCGATAGAGTTATCTGCCATGAGTGTTACCAAAATTTTAAGTTATAGCTAACTAATATCGCAATTTTCCTCGTCTATCAATCTAGAGTGCTTGTAAAAAATGGTTAGTTCATAAGATGTTAGCTAATTGTGCCTATCAACCATTCTCTCAAAAAGCGGACTATGTCCTTTATTTAATTATTGTTATGGTGTTTTATATGGATTGTTAATGATTTGGTGGTGTAGAGGGCAAATCAGTCAATGGAAATGATACGTGAGTTACGTGAACACTCTAACCAAAGCGTGGCGGCGAGATTTCGTCGTGTGGTTTCTTTGATGCGCCAACAACGCTGGATGAGATTGCGAGGTATAGAACTACGCCTGATTCTGGCACTCGCTATGCTCGCGTTCACTACATTAATCCTATCTGTGGTTACCACTTATACGTTCAATGACCTTAACCAACGTCTTATTGTTCTGAAAGAGAACAAGATCCCAGCCTTGGAGCAGGCCGCTCTGCTCAATGACAAAGTTCGATCGATCATTACCACCTCTTCTCAGCTTAGTGAAGCGGACTCGAATTTAGAGCGAAAGCAGGCCATGCAGAAGATAGATCGTGCCATTGATGAGATGGATCAGATTATGATCCAGTTTCCGGATTATCACTCGTATTACAAAGAAATGATTGCTCAGGTCAGTAATAGCTTGAGCTTATTGCATCAAAGCGAAAACGAATCACAGCAACTCAATCTAGAGCTGCGAGATTTGCTGGAAGGCTTCTACCCGCTATTGAAACAAGCCACTCAGTCACTGGACCAGTTGCCAACTGCGGCCAAAGCTCAAATTCAATACACACAGATGAAGTCGTTGCTGTACTACCAACTTGGGCTGGTGGAAAAGCTCTATAGCGATGCTAGCTTTAACGAGCTTGATTACACCACTTACCGAATTGAGCAAATTGGTCAAGAGTGGTGGACGTTATGGCAACAAAGTGGCGTGAAGTTACAGTTTCCTGAGATCGACCAAAAACTCTCGATTATTTACGACTTGTCTTCTAGCTCGAGCCGCCTGTATACCCTAAAAAACAAAGCACTGGATCACCGATATCAAGAGCAGTATTTCTTGCAGAACAGTCGCGACCATTTGAACCAGTTAACGGTGCAAATTGAATCTAATACCAATAAGGTTAATCGTAACATCGACAACTCCATCGCTGTAGTTCAACAGTCATTGCTTTCAAACCAACAGTTATCGTTAGCGCTGTCTCTGTTTAGTGTGTTAGCGGCGGTGGGTATCTCATGGTTTTATGTACGTAAAAACATTCTTGAACGACTTACGCAGCTGAAACACAACATGTTCGCTATCTCGACGGGACATTTAGATACTGAAGTGGCGATTCGTGGAAATGATGAAGTGACGCAAATGGCTAAATACCTCAAAGTGTTTCAGTCAACGGCGAAAGTAGTGACGCAGACCAACCGACGCTTGGAAGCGGAAGTGGTGGAGCGTACGGCCGCAGAGGAAAAATTACGTATCACCCAAAACGAATTGATTCAAGCAGGGAAGCTCGCGGCGTTGGGACAGCTCAGTGTCGGGATTACTCATGAAATCAATCAGCCATTAACTGCGGTTAATAGCCATGTCCGAAGTGCACAGCGGTGGCTTGAAAAAGAGCGCCCCGATAAAGCTATAACCAACCTTCAAAAAATCGAAGTGCTATTGGAGAAAGTGGCAGCAATCACCAGACACCTTAAAGCATTTGCTGGGAAAAGTGACGGTAGGCTAGAAAACGTACCGTTAAACAAGGTAGTGGAGGATTCTCTTGAACTCTTTGATAACCGAAGAGAGGGGGTATCGATTGTGTTCGAACAGCAGCCGGACTGTTTGGTTCGAGCCAACAGCATTAGATTGGAACAAGTTTTGGTGAATTTGGTCAGCAACGCCTTAGACGCTGTGGAAGGGAGCGCCGAACCACAATTAGTGGTTTCCATTTGGAGCGACACCAAAACAGTTTCAGTTTCCGTCCAAGACAATGGGAAAGGCATACCTGCCGATGAGTTACCCTATCTTTTTGACCCATTTTACTCCACTAAGCGTTCAGGTAAGGGGCTCGGACTTGGGCTCTCTATTGCATATAATATTATTCAAGATTTTGGAGGGACGATTCACGTCCATTCCGAGATTGATCAGGGCACTGAGTTTATTGTGACTCTGCAACAAGGCAATCTATCATGACACAACAAAAACACATCGTCCTCATTGACGACGAACACGACGTAGTAGAAGCAGTAAGTGAAATGCTAGAACTTGAAGGTTTCGCAGTTACGGCGTTCACTGACCCAAGAAAAGCGCTACGATCACTTACCAATAACAGTCGCTCGGTTGTGTTGTGTGACGTCAGGATGCCCTCGGTCGACGGACTGACATTGTTGAGCTCAATTCAACATCGCGCGCCACAAGTGCCGGTTTTATTGATGAGTGGTCATGGGGATATTCCGATGGCTATCGAAGCAATGAAGTTGGGGGCGTTCGACTTTATCGAAAAGCCGCTTAATGCCGATGAGGTGATCGCCAAGCTCGATTTAGCTCAGTTACAAGCGCAACAAACTCTCGTTAGTACCCAATCTCTGGAGTCGACCGACAGCGAAGCGATTGAATCCGTGATTATTGGTCAATCTAAAGCGATGGAAACCATACGTAAGCAAGTGCTCGCGCTCGCTAACACAGGGGTGGATACCATCATTAATGGTGAGACAGGAACAGGAAAAGAAGTCGTAGCAAGAGCGCTTCACAAGTTTAGTCGCCGACAAGCCAAACCATTTGTCGCTATCAACTGTGGTGGAATGACCGAGAGTATTATTGAAAGTGAGCTGTTTGGTCATGAAGCGGGGTCGTTTACCAGTGCCAATAAAAAGCGCATTGGCAAAATTGAGCAGGCTAATGGTGGTACGTTGTTTCTTGATGAAATAGAGAGTATGCCCATAGCGGTACAGATAAAACTACTGCGCGTTATTCAAGAGCGAGTCATTGAGCGTGTGGGCGGGAATGAGTTAATACCAGTGGACATTGTTGTCGTAGCGGCCAGTAAGGCAGATCTTGCAGCATTAAGTGATACTGGCGAGTTCCGCTCGGATCTTTTCTATCGCCTTAATATCGCCAGTCTTAATCTGCCGCCATTGCGTCAACGTAAAGAAGATATCCAGAGTCTATTTAGGCATTTTGTTGGCCAGGCGAGTCAGAAATACAAGACTCGACCTTCCACGATTTATTCGGAACAGATTCAACAGCTATCGCGTCATGAGTGGCCGGGTAACGTGAGGGAACTACGTAACGTTGCGGACCGTTTTGTATTAGGCATCGTTGGTGATGGCTTTGATTTGCAAACGCCAATACAAGACGCCAGTGAGACTGAGTTTGCATTTGAAAAACAGATGGAACAATACGAACGCAATGTATTGACTGAGGCGTTAATTGAATCGGCTGGCAACATAAATGATGTCTCTAGCAAATTGAACTTACCGCGTAAGACGCTCTATCGGAAAATGAAAAAGCACCACTTGGATAAGGACGATTTTAAAGTGACCTAAGGCTTGAAGAGTGATCGAGATAATGGCAAGTCGCTTAGTGAGTGGTGAAGGACAATAGTGACCCAATAGCCAGTGATTTTTGTAAGTGGAAGTTCTAATTAACTGAAATTAAATAGTTTTATTGTTTTGGCATGAAGGGTGCAAATCACGTGCTTGTGATAATTTTGTCACATCCTTCACGGTAAAATAGGGTGTAGAAAACCAACGTTTTCGTTCCTATAAACGATAAACCGTGACCACTAACAAGGATTGATTCTCGTAGAGTAACGAGATGAAAGGAGAACTAAATGAAGCACATACTCACAGCAGTGGCAGGCGTCCTGATGGCGGTAAGCTCAACAAGTGTTTGGGCTGAAGAGCCCGCCAACTTGGGGCCAAGACCGGCGTATCTGGTGAATAGCATGGATGATAGCCCTCTTAAAGATAAGCTACTGAGTTGCAGTAATGGCGCGTTTGAGCGCAGTGATTTCTCTATCGGACACCGTGGTGCAGCGATGCAGTTTCCTGAACATACTAAAGAGTCTTATCTAGCGGCGATTGAGATGGGAGCGGGTGTACTGGAGTGTGATGTTACCTTCACCAAAGACAAGCAACTGGTTTGTCGTCACTCTCAAAGTGATTTGCACACAACAACCGATGTATTGGCACACCCAGATCTTGCAAAAAAATGCACCATACCGTTCCAGCCAGCTGATCCATCTACCGGTAAAGACGCACAAGTTGAGTGCCGCACATCAGACTTTACTCTGGCGGAGTTTAAGCGTTTGAAAGGCAAAATGGATGGCGCTAACCCGAAAGCGACCACTATCGAAGAATACATGCAGGGAACGCCAAGTTGGAGAACGGATCTGTATGCACAAAGTGGTACGTTAATGACCCATGCAGAGAGCGCTGCTCTGTTTAAGAAGCATGGGGTCAAAGTGACGCCGGAGCTAAAATCTGCAGCGGTTGAAATGCCGTTTGATGGCTTTAGCCAAGAAATGTACGCGCAAAAATTGATTGATGAACTCAAAGCCGCGGGTTTTGCGCCTTCCGATACCTACGTTCAGTCATTTAACCTAGATGACGTGAAATATTGGATTGCCGAGACTCCGGAGTTTGGCGAGCAAGCAGTGTATCTTGATGACCGTGTCTATGAGCAGAAAGACTTTGTTGCTTCTCTAGAGAACATGAAAGATCTGCATAAGCAGGGCGTCAATATTATCGCCCCACCGTTGTTCGCGTTAGTGCAACTTGATGACAAAGGACAAATAGTGGCATCTGATTATGCCAAACTGGCCAAGCAAGCTGATTTAGACATTATCGCTTGGACGCTGGAACGTTCTGGACCATTGAACAATGGCGGTGGATGGTACTATCAATCAGTCAAACCAGCTATCACGAAAGATGGTGACATGATGGTCATGCTAGATGTACTAGCCAAAGATGTAGGTGTGTTGGGTGTGTTTAGTGATTGGCCGGCAACAGTGACCTATTACGCTAACTGTATGGACATCGAATCGTAGATTTTTGAAGGTATAGTAAGGGCCTTCGGGCCCTTTTTTAGTGGCGTTAATCTTTGCAAAAAAAAAGTTGGGACAAAACTGACTCAAATGACGGTTTGTTTAATGGACACTTTTGACCCATTTAGCTAACGTGTTTGAATGGTGTAATTTAACTAATTGAATAATAAGAATAAAATTGTTGGCACGTCGCATGCAATATGTGACGTGATTACAACAACAACGTGAAAATAAGGTTTGAATATGAAAATCAGTGTTAAAGGACTGTTAATCGCCACCTCGCTGCTTGCACCTTCCCTCGCTCTAGCAAATGAATGCTCTAGCCGCGGCGTACTTGACGATAGATACTGTGATGAAAACAACGATTTGGTCGCTGACTCTCCGAAAAATGCCGATGAGTGGATTGACCCAAGTACCTTAGTATTTACCTACACTCCAGTAGAAGACCCGGCATTGTACAAAGATGCGTTTGCTGACTTCCAAGCACATTTGAGCAAGATTACTGGTAAACGCGTAATTTACTACACGGTGCACTCAAACTCTGCTCAGGTTGAAGCGATGCGTTCTGGCCGACTTCACGTCGCAGGCTTTTCGACAGGTCCTACAGGTTATGCAGTAAACTTGGCAGGCTATGTCCCGATTGCAGTAAAAGGTGACGAAGCTGGCTTCCAAGGCTACAACCTGATTACTATTGTTCGCAAAGACAGCGGTATTAACGACATGTCTGACTTAAAGGGTAAAAAGGTTGCTCACACTTCTGCTTCATCCAACTCTGGTAACCTAGCACCACGCGCACTTTTCCCTGCTGAAGGACTTGTACCTGACCAAGACTACAAAGTGCTTTATTCAGGTAAACATGACCAATCTATTCTTGGCGTCTACAACGGCGACTATGATGCCGCGCCAGTCGCGTCAGACGTCTATGACCGCATGGTTGCAGCGGGTCGTGTTGACGATTCAGAACTAAAAATCATCTACCGCAGTCCTCGCTTCCCAACTTCAGCATTTGGTTACTCTTATAACCTGAAACCAGAACTGGTTGAGAAAATCAAAGAGGCATTCTTTAGTTACCGCTTTACCCCAGAAATGAGCGCTTCGTTTAAAGGCGCTGACCGTTTCTCACCAATCACTTATCAAGAGGAGTGGGGCGTGATTCGTGATATCGCACATGCCACGGGTACGGCTTACACCAAGGCGGGTCTGAAGAAGTTGGCTGAGAAAGATGCGGCGAAGCGTGCTAAGAAGAAAGCTGCGGAACTAGCAAAGCAAGCTAGCACTCAATAACTCCCCCTAATTTAAACCATTAGATCTTTGTTAACTATGCCCTCAAGGGTAGGGCATAGTTCATTCAAAATTTGCCTAAGACGCTGAACAATCGAGAGCGAATTAGGGTAAGCACAAGGAAAGCAGTATGGCTGTAGCAAGCTACGACGGAATCAAAATCAATAACCTATTCCATGAATATGTCGCAGGTAAGCCAATCCTAAAAGGGATCGATATTGATATCGATGAACCGGGGATTATCGCGATCATTGGCCCATCTGGTACTGGTAAAAGTACCTTACTTCGATGCATCAATCGTCTCAACGACCCAACATCCGGTGAAATCCTGTTTGAAGGAGAAGACCTAACTAAGCTAAAGGGTCAAGAGTTGAGAAAGCAGCGCCGACACATAGGTATGGTGTTCCAAGAGTACAATTTAGTTGAACGTTTAACGGTTATTGAGAACGTACTAAGCGGCCGTTTGGGGTACATGAGTGCTTGGAATGCGTGGCGACGTAAATACTCTTCAGAAGATCTTGCTAAAGCATTTGAACTGCTCAATTTTGTTGGTTTACAAGATTTTGCTAACCAGCGAGCTGATAGCCTGTCTGGTGGTCAGCGTCAACGCGTTGGTATTGCAAGAGCTGTGATGCAAGACCCTTATATTCTGCTTGCCGATGAACCGACTTCGTCTTTGGATCCAAAAACCGCTGTGGAAATCATGGAGCTGATGGAGACCTTTGCTGAGCAGAAGAATATTCCGGTGCTGGTTAATATCCACGATGTGAACCTAGCGAAGCGATTTGCAAAACGCATTATCGGCATGTGTAACGGCAAGGTACATTATGACGGCAGCCCTGAGGGAATTACCGAAGAAGATCTGAAGATCATTTACGGAGGTGAGTCATGGCTGGACTAACTCCGAATGCAAAAATCAATGTTGAAAACCCATTCAAACCGTCGTGGACAAGTCGCGCGATTGTTGTTGCGGTCGTGGCGTATCTGTTTTACAGCGTCTCGACGTTGGGTCTGACATTTGACCGATTAATCATAGGTTTTGGTGAGAGTGAACGACTGATCTCTCGTATGATTCCACCTGATTTTTCTCGCACTAACTTGTTATTGAGTGGTTTAGCGGAGAGCTTGCAGATAGCTATCATTTCGAGCTTTTTCGGCATCGTTATTTCGCTCTTTTTGGGTCTACTAGCTGCACGAAACCTGATGCCTTTAATTGTGTCCACTCCGGTGCGAGGCTTTATCGCATTATGCCGTTCGTTCCACCCAGTCATTATTGCCATCTTGTTTGTTAAAGCGGTTGGGTTTGGCGCATTGGCGGGTATTTTGACGCTGGTGTTCGCGTCAATAGGGTTCATTGCCAAGCTATTTGCTGAGGCGATTGAAGAGATTTCCTTTAAGCCTGTAGAGGCGATTAGAGCAACCGGAGCAAGTTTTGCCAGCGTGATTCTATACGCGGTAATGCCACAAGTGTTTACTCGCTTCATCGGCTTTGCCAGTTATCAGCTTGACTCCAACTTACGTAACTCAACCATGGTCGGGATCGTTGGTGCTGGTGGACTTGGTGGTACCTTGTTCTCTGCATTCCAACGCTTTGATTATGATTTCGTTGCTGCCATTCTCATCACCATTATTGCACTCATTTTGGTTGGCGAGTTCTTGTCTAATATCGTGAGGAGAATCTTCTAATGACCACAGCAGCTATTGATAAAGAGTGGCAACGCTTTACGCCCAATGAGCGAATTGCGCGTTTCGCCGTGTATTTGTGCCTCGTATCTGCCATCGTTTGGTCATGGCAAACGGTGGAAGTGATTCCAGAGTTTTTGTATGACGCGCCAGCGCAATTTGCCGACATGTTTCAGCGTATGCTGCCTTTGGATTACGCTTTCTACCCGCAAACCATTCATGCGGCGATGATAGAAACGCTGCATATCGCAACACTGGGTACACTATTTACTTTGATTTTTGCAATACCTCTCGCGCTGCTTAATGCACCGAATATTACACCAAGCAAAACATTAAACTGGATTGCTCAGTTCTTCTTGGTATCTTCGCGCTCAGTGAACTCATTGGTTTGGGCGCTATTGTTTATTGCGCTGTTTGGCCCCGGTGTTCTGGCTGGCATTATGGCGATTGCGATTCGCAGCGTCGGTTTTGTAGGGAAACTGCTGTCGGAAGCCATTGCTGAAGTGAACATGGGGCCTATCGAGGCATTACGAGCGACAGGTGCGTCTTGGATGAGCGTGATTGTCAAAGGCTATTGGCCTCAAGTAATGCCCGCTTTTTATTCGATTGTGTTGTTCCGTTGGGACATCAACGTACGTGAATCTGCAGTGCTTGGCTTAGTTGGGGCTGGGGGGATCGGCGTAGTTCTTAACGATGCTCAAAACCTATTCGAATGGCAGAAAGTCTCTATGGTGTTAGTGACGATTTTCGCAGTCGTTATTATTGCTGAAGCCTTAGTCATTCACATTCGAAACAAGTTAATCTAGTTGATTTATACCCAATAAAAAACGGCCGTTATGGCCGTTTTTTATTGCTATTAACTATTTATCGCTACTAGTTTTTATTGCTATTAACTTTGCTTGAGCGCAATCAGTTTCTCGGCAAACTCTGCAAATCCGAAGCCACCCGGCTTAGTCATCACAAGGCTAGGCTTATGTTCTAGCTTATCCCAATAGTGCGTAATGTTGGCCACACCCACGGTGAGAGGTAAGCGCTCAAACATCAATTGATCATTAAGAGAGTCCCCTACGTAGCAGCAATGTTCGTCAACTTTATGGCCCTCAATGCCTTTGCCTTTCAGGAAGCTAAGAGATGAGTGGCGTTTAGAGTGGTCACCATACCAAGCATTAATATGAATAGAACTTGCAGTAGCATGCGCACCTAAAGCATGGATCCGAGCCAGTACCTGTTGAACAATGTTCGGATCCACAGACTCACGGTTCTGACCAATATCAATGGCAACTTCGCATAGTCGATAGGATTGGTCGAGAGTTAACGCTAAATCAGGAAAGCCGCTCAATATATCCAGCACTTGCTGTTTGAGTTTGGCTTGATCTGCGCGAATCTGATTCAAAGGTCGCTCGGTGGTTATTTGCAACGCGCCATCTTTCTTTTCCAACAAGAATGCACCATTTTCACCGAGTACCGCATCCACTGGCCACAACTGAGCAATATGGTCACACCATCCTGCACAAGCACCAGTCACCGCCACCACTTTGATGCCATTATCTCGCAGAGACTGTAGGGCGATGAGAGTGTCAGGAGGCAAGGAGCCATCCCACGTTAAGGTGTCATCAACATCGGTCAGAACCCAGTTGATCTGCTTCCATTCTGAAGAGAGTGGATTGGTCATACTTTCTATTCTCAATTGTACTTTTTATCGTGTTTTCAATAGTACCAAAACGGCAAAATTATGCAGTGACGTAGGTAGATTTAGCTATGCCTATATGACGTTTGAAGCGTTGGAACACACTCAAATGTCACAATGTATGTCTGGTTTCCGCCGCTTATGCCCGTTTCCCACAGTCAATGCCCGTTTTTTTGTGTGGTAAACCAAACAATCGGGCAAAAGTGGTCACTGAAAAATCTAGTGTGAGCTGGGTCGTAGTTTTTTTGGCCTTTTCGATTAATCTGTTAATAACAGCAAAGCAGTTGGTAGTAGGAAACGATGCAAGCAATTACCAGAGCGAATTTTATCTTGGGTTTAATTTCAAAGGTTGGTCAAGTTTCAGTTCAAGACTTGGCATCGGAATTAAATGTGTCGGTGGAAACAATTCGTCGAGACCTTAAAACGCTAGATAAAAAAGGTGAATTAATTCGTACTCATGGTGGCGCTATAAGTAAGCGTTATATTGATGAAGGAACGTCGTTTACTAATCGAGCCTCAAGCAATATGCAAGACAAACAAGATTTGGCTAAACAGGTTATTGAGCATATTTATGAAGGTGCCGTTATCGGTTTAGACGCTAGTTCTTCAAGTTGGCTAGTTGCTCAAGCATTACCTGATATTCGTTGTACGATTGTAACCAACTCGTTGAATAATATTAGTGTCCTATCTGGGAAAAAGAATATAACGATTATTAGCTTAGGTGGTCACTACTCAGAAAAATATAAATCATTCTATGGTTTGATTGCCAAAAATACTTTGCAGGAAATGGCGCTTGACCTGAGTGTAATCTCGTGTGTGGGCTTTGATGAACATAGTGGTGTGTGGGATTCGAATGAATACAATTACGAGATAAAAAAGACGCTCATCCAAGTGTCGAGCAAGAATATTCTTATTGCGGATAAAAATAAATACAAGAAACGAAGTTTATTAAAAATATGTGATTTTTGTGAAATCGATATATTGATTTCCAATGCGGAAATTGAAAATGATATTCATGGTGATATGAATTCAATTTCAAATCCAAATAAACACACGATAACACCAATATAAAATAATTAGTTTAATCCAATAACGTGAAACAGTATCCAACATTAATTTGGAGGGTACAGTATATCTAAAGGAAAAGAAAATGACCGACGTACTAATATCCACCACGGACCGTGGATCAAAGAAAGGAAACTCTGAAGTCATACCTAAGAGTATTTTAATACCGTTTATCTTGCTTACCTCATGTTTTGCTTTATGGGGACTGGCAAACAATATGACCGACGTATTGATCGCTCAATTTAGAAAGGTCTTTACATTAACCGATATGCAATCAGGCTTGGTACAAACCGCCTTTTACGGAGCCTATTTTGTACTGGCTCTTCCTGCTGCTCTTTTTATTCAACGTTATAGTTATAAAGCGGGAGTGCTACTGGGATTAGGTCTATTCGCTTGCGGAGCTATCCTGTTCTACCCGGCAGCCCAAGCAATGCAATACCTACCATTTCTAATGGCGCTGTTTGTGCTTGCGGGTGGTCTATCCATCCTTGAGACCAGTGCCAATCCTTACATTATCGCGATGGGACCGGAAGAGACGGCAACACGACGTTTAAACATTGCTCAAGCCTTTAACCCTGTGGGCTCTATTACTGGGGTAGTGATCGGTAAGGTGTATATCTTATCTCAATTGAACCCGGCAACGGATGTTGAACGCGCCGCTATGAGTTCAGCAGAGTTGTCTGCGATTCAAACATCTGAGCTGAACGCAGTAATGATGCCATATCTCATGGTGGCGGCGGTGATTGTCTTTGTTTGGTTAGCGATTGCGTTCACTAAGATGCCGGCAGCAAAAGACACGGTTGCTGAGAGCGACTTAGACATGTCTATCCGCGCCACATTTGGTCGCCTGATGCAGAAAAAACACTTTGTCAAAGGCGTGATCGGTCAGTTCTTTTATGTTGGTTGTCAGATTGGCTGTTGGTCGTGGACGATTCGTTATGTGATGACTCAAGTCGGCGGCACTGAAGCGGAAGCATCCACTTACCTGTTGGTATCAATCATTACTTTTAGTGTCTTTAGATTCGTATGCGTTGGTTTAATGAAGTACATCGCACCGGAGAAACTATTAGCAGCACTCGCATTGGTAGCCTCTGTTCTAGTGCTAATGCTGATGACTGTTGGTGGCGTGGTTGGTGCTTACGCTTTAGTTGGTATCTCAGCATGTATGTCATTGATGTTCCCAACCATCTTCGGTCTATCACTTCGTGACCTTGGCAGTGATTCAAAATTCGGAGGTAGCTGTCTGATTATGGCTATCTTAGGTGGCGCAGTACTCACCGCCATTATGGGACAGATTTCAGATTCGATGGGTATTCAAGCTGCCTTCATTATCCCTCTAATTGGCTTTGCATACCTTATCTACTTCGGCCTTAACGGCTACAAAATTAAGCAGTAATTCAATTTAACGGAAACGAGAACAAAATTATGACTACAACCCTAACAAGAATTGGTATTCGTCCAACCATTGATGGTCGCCAAATGGGCGTTCGCGAGTCTCTAGAAGTTCAAACTATGAATATGGCGAAGAACCTCGCTGCTTTCATTGAAGAAAACATTAAGCATGTATGTGGCACTGCGGTTGAATGTGTTATCGCTGACAGCACGATAGGCGGTGTTGCGGAAGCAGCGGCGTGTGCAGATAAGTTTCGTCGCGAGAATGTAGGGGTTTCAATTACTGTTACACCTTGCTGGTGCTATGGTACAGAAACTATTGATATGGACCCACATATGCCAAAAGCGATTTGGGGCTTTAATGGCACAGAACGCCCA
The DNA here is from genome assembly GCF_013364395.1 of Vibrio mediterranei. NCBI lineage: Bacteria > Pseudomonadati > Pseudomonadota > Gammaproteobacteria > Vibrionales > Vibrionaceae > Vibrio > Vibrio mediterranei. The sequence continues at coordinate 1,209,079 of NZ_JABXGK010000001.1, forward strand.
GGAGCAGTGTACTTAGCCGCGGCCATGGCTGGGCATTCTCAGCTTGGTTTACCCGCTTTTTCTATCTATGGGCAAGAGGTGCAAGACGCTGATGACACATCTATTCCTCAAGATGTTCAGGATAAGATTTTACGTTTCTGCCGTGCTGGCTTAACAGTAGCAGCCATCAAAGGCAAGTCATACCTGTCCATGGGCTCGGTCTCGATGGGTATTGCAGGTTCGGTGGTCGATCCAGATTTCTTCCAACGTTATTTGGGAATGAGAAATGAATATGTCGACATGACTGAAATTAAGCGACGCTTGGATCGTGAAGTCTACGATAAAGATGAGTTTGAGTTGGCATTAGCATGGACAAAAGAAAACTGTAAAGAAGGCAAAGATTATAACGGCGAAGCGTTGCTTGAAGAGCAAAAGCAGCAAGATTGGGAAACAGTCGTTAAGATGACGATGATCATGCGCGACCTCATGATAGGTAACCCTAAACTAGCGCAGTTAGGCTTTGGCGAAGAAGCAATGGGACACAACGCCGTAGTGGGCGGCTTCCAAGGTCAACGCCACTGGACTGATCATTTGCCAAACGGTGACTTTAGCGAAGCGATCCTTAACTCGTCTTTTGACTGGAATGGACTTCGTGAACCGTTTGCTCTAGCTACAGAGAACGACAGTTTAAACGGCGTAAACATGCTGTTTGGCAAGATGCTTACCGGTCAAGCTCAGGTTTTTTGCGATGTTCGAACCTATTGGTCTGATAGTGCGGTAGAACGAGTGAGTGGCTACAAACCAGAATCTGGTTTCATTCACCTTGTTAACTCCGGTTCCGCTGCGTTAGACGGCAGTGGCGAAGCAAAAGATGAGCAAGGCAAACCTGTTATCAAGCCTCATTGGGATATGACGGTTGAAGATGCGCAACAATGCCTAGATGCTACTCAATGGCCGCCTGCAATAAGTGAATACTTCCGTGGAGGAGGTTTCTCTTCGAACTTCCTAACACATGGTGACATGCCATTCACTATGCACAGAATCAATCTCATTAAGGGTGTTGGCCCTGTGTTACAAATTGCTGAAGGGCAGTCCATCACGCTTCCTGAAAATGTTCACAATACGTTGAATGAGCGTACCAACCCAACATGGCCAACGACGTGGTTTGTTCCAAGACTCACTGGCACTGGTGCATTTAGAGACGTGTACTCGGTCATGGCTAATTGGGGTGCGAACCACTGCGTTATCACTCATGGTCATATCGGGGCGGATCTCATTACCTTAGCTTCCATGCTACGTATTCCGGTGTCTATGCATAACGTTGAGTCGAGCGAGATTTTCCGCCCGCATACTTGGAGCGCATTTGGTCAGGATGCGGAAGGTCAAGACTACCGAGCTTGTGCCAACTTTGGCCCTCTATATAAGTAACTAGGTAAGGCGGGGAAACCCGCCTATAGGATCGCGTTATGTCAGTAGTAATAGTTTTGGATTGTGGCGCTACCAATATTAGAGCCATTGCCGTCTCCGATAACGGACAAATACTCGCGTCGCACTACATCAAAAACAACACTCAGTTATCGGGTTCTGAAAACCAATACCATGTGTGGGATTTTGCAGAGATATGGAGCAAGCTGGTCAGGTGCTGCGCCGCGGTTACTAGCCAACTGAATGCAGAGCAGATAGTGGCGGTGACAGTAACCACGTTCGGGGTTGATGGTGCACCGTATTCGAAAAGCGCTCAACAAATCTATCCAATTATTTCTTGGAAATGTCCGAGAACGGTACCTGTGATGTCGCAAGTAGAGACAGAGACCGACAGACTCGCCCTCTACCAAAGTAATGGGGTTGGCGACTACAGCTTCAATACGCTCTACAAGCTTCGTTGGCTTAAAGATAACGAGCCGAAGATCTATCAATCGATGGACAAGTTTGTGTTCATTTCCTCGATGCTAACTCACAAGTTAACCGGAGAACTGACCACAGATCGAACCATGGCTGGTACCTCAATGCTAACAAGTCTAGGTGATGGTAATTGGGATGATAAGACATTGTCATACCTAGATTTAAGTGCTGAGCACTTTCCGAACCTAATAGATGCCGGTTGTCAGGTTGGGTTGGTACTCGATGAGGTGGCTGAGCTGTTGGGATTACCAAAGTCGACTCCCGTCGTTTCTACCGGACATGATACTCAGTTTGCGTTAATTGGTTCTGGTGCTGAACAAGACCAAGCGTTTTTAAGTTCAGGTACATGGGAAATTCTCATGGCTCGTTCGTCGAAGCCCAAGGTGGATAGAGACTCTCTTGAAAAAGGATTAACAGTCGAATTGGATGCGGTTCAAGGGGTATACAACCCGGCTATCCAATGGTTGTCCAGTGCTGTTATTGAGTGGGTTGTTAACCACTTTTATCAAGCGGAAAAAGACAGCAGCGAACTTTATCAGATCATGATTTCAGAAGCTGAGTCCGCCGGCCCTGGAGCAGGGAATGTTCGCTTTAATCCAGATTTTTCTGTCGACGCTGGAGGGCAAGGTAACGGTGCCATTGAAGGTTTGTCTATTCACACCACGAGAGGACAAATTACCCGAGCTGTTTTTGAAGGATTAAGTCTGCAGTTCAAACGTAACTTTGATTACCTTGCAGAGCGTTGCCATTTAGGAAGTTTACCCGTTATTGCCGTAGGTGGAGGGACAAAGAATACGCTCTGGAACCAATTGCGTGCCGATGCCATTCAAAAGCCACTATTAATCGTCGACCAAGCAGAGGCGACGGTAACTGGAGCTGCAATGGTGGCGTTTTACGGTGTTGGTCATTTTAACTCGTTATCTGAGGCTCAAAATGCCATGAAATCGCCGACAACGAGAGTCGAACCACGTAATCACGTAATGAGCACAAAGAAGGAGCCAGAATATGCTTAAAGGAATTCATCCGGCGCTATCTCCGCAGTTAATTGCAACATTAGCAGGCATGGGACACGGAGACGAAATCTTACTTGCAGACGCACATTTTCCGGCTGCGAGCTTTAATTCCAACGTTATTAGGGCTGATGGTATTCGAGTTAGCACGCTACTAAGCGGCATCATCCCACTATTTGAATTGGACCAATATGTTCAGCAGCCCTTGGCGATGATGCAGGCTGTTGAAGGCGATACGTTAGATCCTTCGGTTGAGGATCGCTATCTAACCGCGATAAACACTAACAACATTGATGCAACCATGATTGAGCGTATCGAACGATTTGCTTTTTATGAACGCGTGAGAAGTTGCGCCGCCGTCGTCGTTACTGGCGAAACGGCAAAATACGGCAACATCATTCTTAAGAAAGGCGTAACAGAATTTAAGGAACTATAAGCATGAACAGACAACAACTTTCGCAACAAATCATCGACACTTGCCTTGAAATGACAAGACTTGGGTTGAACCAAGGCACTGCTGGAAATGTCAGTGTTCGTTTTGATAACGGTATGTTGATCACACCAACGGGCATCGCATACGACAAACTCACCCCCGATCATATTGTGTATGTCACTCATGATGGGTTCTTTGAGGAAGGCAAGTTACCGTCATCAGAGTGGCACTTCCATCTGACTTGTTATCAAACTCGTGAAGACGTTAACGCGGTAGTTCACAATCACGCCATTAATTGTGCGGCGGTATCCATTCTGAACAAACCAATCCCAGCGATTCATTATATGGTTGCTGCGTCGGGTGCGACAGAGATCCCTTGTGTCCCTTACGCTACTTTTGGCAGTCACGAACTAGCCGATTATGTCAAAGAAGGGATGGCAAACAGCAAAGCCATTTTGCTGCAACACCATGGACTTATTGCGGGTGAGGCTAATTTAGAAAAAGCACTGTGGCTAGCACATGAAGTCGAAGTATTGGCTGACCTCTATCTGAAAACAATGGCGATTACACCAGATGTCCCTGTGCTTGACGATGCTGAAATGCAAAAGGTCTTGGGCAAGTTCAAGTCATATGGACTGAGAGTTGAGCAGTAGTTACCAATAACCTAATTGAAGATGTAGAGGGAAATGACCATGGCTTTTTCTTTAAATTTACCCAAGTTGAGTTTAGCTGGGGCTGGCGCTATTAATGATGCGGTACAAGAGATCCAAGCTCAATCGATTAACACTGCGCTTATTGTGACAGATGCGAATCTGGTTAAACTGGGAATTCTTGATTCATTACTGGCTCAATTGGAGCAGCTCAGCATTGATTATGTGTTGTTCGATAAAGTGACACCAAACCCAACGGCTGCACTAGTAAGAGAAGGGGTCGAGCTGTACCAAAAGGAACAGTGTGACTGTTTCATTGCTGTAGGTGGAGGTAGCCCTGTAGATTGTGCTAAAGCTATACGCATAGTGACCTCAAATGGCGGTGACATCTGTGATTATGAAGGTGTAGGCAAAGTGCGAGTTGTAGGTGACTACTTTGTCGCGGTTAATACGACAGCAGGGACAGCGGCAGAAATGACCTCTAATTCGGTTATTACTGACGAAGAACGGCAAGTGAAAATGGTGATTATCGATGCCAAACAGATCCCTGATTTGGCGGTTAATGACCCTGAGCTTATGTTGGGATTACCAAGCAGCGTAACCGCTAGCACGGGTATGGATGCGCTCACCCATGCCATTGAAGCTTATGTTACACCCGGTGCACATACACTAACTAAACCGACGGCTTTAGAAGCAATTCGCCTCATCAATAAATGGTTACCTGTTGCGGTAGATGATGGCCAGAATCTAGAGGCGCGTGAACAATTAGCTTGTGCTCAGTTTCTTGCGGGTATGGCGTTTAACAGCGCAGGTTTAGGTTTGGTTCACGCCATGGCTCATCAACCAGGTGCTACGCATAACCTTCCTCATGGTGTTTGTAATGCTATCTTGTTACCGGAAGTGTGTGAGTTCAATGCTCAAACACGTCCGCAACCGTTTAGAGCGATTGCCGAAGCTATGGGTTCGAGTACTGCGGACTTAGATGATGAATCTGCGGCGAAAGCTGCGATAGCGAGAATTCGTCAGCTTTCACAGCGCGTGCAAATTCCAAATGGCTTAGCAGAGCTAGGCATTCAAGAAAGTGATTTTGCTCTTTGGTTAGATAAGACTCTGGCTGACCCATGTCTTGGAGGCAACCCTAGAGTTCCGACGCGAGAAGAAATCCTTAAGCTATTTGCTCAAGCTATGTAACGTAATGAAAAACCTAGCGCAATGCTAGGTTTTTCTGAACATCCTTTTGAATGTTGCGTAGGTGCTTGATGTCCGCTATTCGTCATAATTCAAATAAGTCACACATAAGTCATGGAATGCTTGTGCTTGAGGGGAAATCGTTCGCTCAGTAAGGCGAAATATCCCGATTTGCCTTTGTAAAGGTGGGTCGATCAGAGGAAGCCAGACTAATCGAGTTTCATTAGTGGGAAAGGCAAGTTTTGGCAGTGTGGTAATGCCAATACCAAGCTCCAATACAGAGAAAAGAGAGGTGATATTTTCGACGGAATACAAAGCTTGCTCGCTGAGGGCTCTGGCTGGTGTTGGGTCTAGGAGTTTACAAGTACCATTTCTGATAAACGGCTGTTGTAACAGAGTTTGCCATTCGATGCCTTCGCTTTGAGAAGCAATAGGGTTGTCTTTCAAACAGACGACACCAATAGGATCTGAGATAAGCGGTGTAAACTCGATAGCGCCATCCTCAAGGTGTGAGCTGTTACCTAGGGCCAAGTCGACTTCCCCTGACAATAGTCGTGCTTCGACACCAGCGGCGTTATCATCAATCAGACTTACCTCCACATTGGGAAATTGTTCGCAAAAAGCACCCAATACACTGGGAATCAGCTTAGCAGCGACAGAGGGGACACTGGCGATTCTGACTCGTCCCTGTTGTCCCGCGGCAGCGGCTCGTAAATCATTATCTAATGCACTATAGACGTTAAGGAACTGGATTACTTTGGGCAGACATATCTCGCCAAATGGTGTGAGTTTAGATTTGTTCCCGGATTCAAACAGCGCCTGACCTAAGTTCTTTTCAAGTTCTTTTATTGATGTGGATAATGCTGCTTGCGAGCGGTTGGCTCTATTTGAGGCCGCTCTGAATCCACCTTCTTCGACCACCATCACAAAATGCCGCAATTGTTGAAGTTTGATACTCATTAGACCACTTCCTTAAGCCCTTTTGTCACCGTATCTTTTGTAAGGTGATAGATTTTACTTATCAAATGTAAAAAATTTACCGTTAGATTTATCAAATATCAAGTAGCATTATTTAACCACTAAGAAACATAGTTGTTACAAATGGTGGATTGCTCGTGAATTTTCAAACCCAAAAGTCTCCAGTTAAAACTTCTCTATTTGCTTCAAAGGCGCCACTTGAATGGGCGATCGTCAACAATGGCACATTATATACCGCGCAGATCCCTATCGATGATACTGGAGCTGTTGTTGATGGTGGCATTGAAGCACAAACCCGTCAGACATTTAGCAACCTTTCTCACACACTGGAATGTGCAGGTTCATCTCTAGATTCAGTTCTGCAAGTGTTGATCTACGTGACAGACCGAGAGTACCTCAAAACCGTCAACGAAGTTTATGCAGAGTATTTTGAAGCACCTTATCCAAATCGCGCAGCTATGGTCGTGGCGGGGTTAGCGAGAGAAGAAATGCTGGTGGAGTTTGTTGTGTACGCAGCCGCGCCGCAACCAGAGTAACAACAGTTTACTAATCAACTAAGCAGAATATTGGCGGCTAGATCTCATCTAGCGAGCTACAGAACAAGGAAAGCACAAATGACTCAACAACTTACTATTCCAACTGAAAATGCCTTGTACATCGCAGGGGAGTGGCAGTCTGGTGTGAGCACCATCGCCAACATTAACCCATCAGATATTTCTGAAAATCTAGGTCACTTTGCTCAAGCAAGCCAAGTGCAGGTTCAGCAAGCCATATCCGCAGCTAAACATGCACAGCCAGAGTGGGAAAAAACGCCTATTGAACGCAAGCAAGCGGTACTTCAAGCAATTGGAGACGAACTGATAGCACGCTGCGATGAACTTGGTACCTTGCTTTCTCGCGAGGAGGGCAAGCCATTTTTAGAAGGTCGTGGTGAAATCTATCGAGCTGGTCAATTCTTCCAATACTTCGCGGCTGAGGTGTTACGTCAGATAGGTGACAGTGCTGATTCAGTGCGTCCGGGCGTTTCGGTGGAAGTGACTCGTGAAGCCGTTGGTGTGATTGCGATTATTTCCCCTTGGAACTTCCCAACAGCAACGGCGGCTTGGAAGATTGCACCTGCATTGGCTTTTGGTAACAGCGTCATTTGGAAACCTGCGAATCTTACTCCAGCGAGTGCAGTGGCTTTAACGGAAATTATCCATCGTCAAGGCATACCTGCTGGCACGTTTAACTTGGTGTTAGGTAGTGGTTCTGAAGTGGGTAACACTTTGATCAATTCTACAGACGTGAACGGCGTCAGCTTCACGGGTTCTGTAGAAACGGGACGTAAAGTGGCAGCCGCAACCGCCCCGAATTTTGTTCGTTGCCAGTTGGAAATGGGTAGCAAAAATGCTCTGGTCATTGCTGATGATGCTGATATTCAGATTGCAGTAGAGGCGACGATTGCTGGATCTTTCTCTGGCGCAGGCCAAAAGTGTACTGCGTCTTCTCGTCTTGTGGTGATGGACGGCATTCATGATCAATATGTTGAGGCACTCATTAAGCGCATGAGCGAACTAAAAGTAGGCCACGCACTTGAAGAAGGCATCTTTATGGGACCTGTCGTCGATGGCAACCAGTTAGAGGCAAACTTTGGGTGGATTGAAAAAGCTCGTCAAAGTGGAGCAGAGCTAGCATTTGGCGGAGAACGTCTGAATCTTGCGCATGAGGGTTACTACATGTCACCAACACTGTTCTTGAACACTAAGAATGAGTGGGAAGTGAACCAAGAAGAGGTGTTTGCGCCTATGGCGAGCGTTATTCGAGTTGCCGACCTTGACGAAGCAATCGCAACAGCGAACGACACACGATTTGGATTAACGGGTGGCATCATCACACAAAGCCTGCGAAACAGTGCCATCTTCAAACAACAGATCCAAACCGGTTGTGCCATGGTGAACTTGCCAACAGCAGGCACAGATTATCACGTGCCGTTTGGTGGTCGTAAAGAGTCTAGCTTTGGTCCTCGTGAGCAAGGTCAATATGCAAAAGAGTTTTATACCGTAGTAAAAACAGCGTACCAACGCCCTTACTAATAATCACACGACGCCGAGAGAGTGACGTTGTGACGTCACTCATTTTGAACACCAATTCAATGAGTACAGCAAGAGGTGGGGTATGTACCAGCAAGGGATTGTCATAGACGGATTGCAATACTGCAATTGGGACAGAGAGTATTTTCAAACGCTCAAAGCCAGCGGCATTACCGCTGTTCACGTTACTATCGCTTATCACGAGAATGCACGTGAGACACTGACTCGATTTGCCGAATGGAACCTTCGTTTCGAGCAAAACGACGACCTCATTATGCCGGTTTATTCCATGGCAGATGTCGAGCTTGCAAAGGCATCGGGCAAGGTTGGCATTTTTATGGGGGCGCAGAACTGTTCTCCGATTGATGACGAAATTGGCTTAATTGAAGTCATGCGCCGTCAAGGGCTGCTCATCATGCAACTGACCTACAACAACCAAAGCCTATTAGCGACAGGGTGTTACGAAAAGCACGACACAGGCATCACCCGTTTTGGTAAGCAAGTCATCGAAGAGATGAACCGTGTCGGCATGATCATCGATATGTCACACAGCGCCGAACGTTCAACGCTGGAGGCGATAGACCTTTCTGCTCGTCCAATTTGTATCAGTCATGCCAATCCAACGTTCGCTCATGATGCACTGCGAAACAAGTCGAACACGGTGATCAAATCCCTTACCGAGCGTGGCGGCCTGATTGGATTTAGCCTTTATCCATTTCATCTACCCAATGGCAGTGAGTGTTCATTAGAGGATTTCTGCCAAATGGTAGAGAAAACTGCGGATATTGCAGGTATCGACCACATTGGTATCGGTAGCGACCTTTGCCTGAATCAACCTCAACAAGTTTTGGAGTGGATGCGCAACGGACGCTGGTCAAAAACCATGGATTATGGCGAAGGCTCGGCTGCTAACTCAGGTTGGCCTGATGCTCTTCCTTGGTTCAGCGGCAGCAAAGGAATGGAAAACATCTACAACGGATTAGTCCGTCATGGCTTTAGTGAAGTCGAGGCGGGGAAAATTATGGGTGTTAATTGGTTTGACTTCTTACAACAAGGATTGGAGCCAAATCTATAGCGTACACCCGAACATGGAAGAGCTCGCCAATACAAAAACAATAGGTGAGCGTTAAACACAACATAGGTTGCTTTCCCCAAGGCGAGCAACACAAACTTCTGGAGTCAGAGTATGTCTGATCTAACCAATAGCATGAACACAGCACCACCGTCTTCTGCAAGCGCGGAGATAGAACATCAAAGTAAACTCTCTTCATCGGATAAGTTGGGGTTGAGTAACCCTGCATTTTGGTACAGTGGTGGCTTTATCGCTCTGTTTGTTGCACTTGCGCTTTATGATGGCGAGCTGCTTTCTTCTCTAGTCAATGCTGGTTTTAGCTGGTCAGTAAAAGTTTTTGGTCCTTACTGGCAAATATTACTACTACTCACTTTTCTTATTGGTCTTGGTCTCGCAGCAGGGCGAACAGGCAAAGTGATTTTGGGCGGTAACGTGAAACCAGAGCTAGACTCATTTCGCTGGATGGCTATTCTATTCTGTACCTTACTGGCAGGGGGCGGTGTATTTTGGGCAGCAGCTGAGCCTATTGCGCACTATGTGAGTCCTCCTCCTCTGTACGGTCCCCAAGACAGCGTTATGCAAACAGCGATTAATGCTTTATCGCAGTCATTTATGCACTGGAGCTTCTTGTCATGGGCAATTGTAGGTAGCTTAACCTCTATTGTTATGATGCATTTGCACTATGACAAAGGCTTACCTTTAAAACCTCGAACCTTACTGTATCCAGTGTTGGGAGAGCGTGCGTTGAAAGGTCATACCGGTGCTCTGATTGACGCATGTTGTATTGTAGCAGTTGCTGCAGGAACCATCGGACCTATTGGTTTTCTGGGGCTGCAAGTGAGCTATGCATTGAACGCACTGTTTGATATTCCAGATGGCTTTACCACTCAGCTGATCATTATTCTGTTTGCGATAGTGCTATACACGCTATCAGCACTCAGCGGCCTTAATCGCGGCATGCAGATGTTGAGCCGTTATAACGTCATCTTAGCTATTGCGCTGATGGTTTACATCCTATTGTTTGGTCCAACTAACTTTATCTTCAATGGCTATATCCAGGGTATGGGTACCATGTTGGATAACTTTATTCCAATGGCGACATATCGAGGCGATGAGGGATGGCTGAGCTGGTGGACGGTATTCTTCTGGGGTTGGTTCTTAGGTTATGGGCCATTAATGGCTATCTTTATTGCTCGTATCTCACGTGGTCGAAGCATTCGCCAAATCATTTCTATCATTAGTATTGCGGCGCCATTTGCGACCTGTTTTTGGTTCACCATTGTTGGTGGGACTGGACTTGCGTTCGAGATTGCTGACCCTGGTAGTGTTAGTAAAGCATTCGAAGGGTTTAACCTTCCGGGAGCGTTACTCGCAGTAACACAACAGCTACCTATGCCAATGCTAGTTTCCATTTTGTTCTTAGTGCTTACCACCATATTCATCGTCACTACGGGAGATTCGATGACTTACACCATCAGTGTTGTCATCAGTGGTGAAACGGAGCCAAATGCCATCGTCCGTACCTTTTGGGGAGTAATGATGGGGGTGACGGCAATCATCTTAATATCACTGGGATCGGGCGGTATTTCGGCACTGCAGTCCTTTATCGTGATAACCGCGGTACCAGTATCCTTAGTGCTGTTGCCCTCACTATGGAACGCTCCGCAAATCGCGATGAAACTGGCGAAAGAACAAGGCTTATAAACACAACAATAGTTCTTCAATAACGTGAATGCTGTGTGGGCTTAGGTTCACACCCCACGCAGCTCCAATCATTCTTATAATTAAAACAGGTGAGCAAAATGGATGTACATCGTTCAACTTACACTGAGACTCCGCTTCGTAGCGTTGATGTGGTAATGAATCCACAACGACTTGGCGCTATGCATCAAAATCGAATCAGTTTTGTGCGCAGCTTAATCCGCAAAATGGCACAGCAAAATTGGCAGGTGAATAAGCATGAATGGCAGTTGTCGCCACAAGGGTATGGACACGTCATTTACCGTCTCGCAACACCTAAGCACGTTTATCATCTAGTGGTATTTTGTGACCAGATTGCTGATGAAGAGCGCAATGATCGCGTGATTGCAGAGAAATGGGATGTGACATTCGCCCTAGTGTATGGAGATGTTGATGTGTCTCTGTTGGAAAAGCTGCGTGCCAATGTGCCGCTTCAAGAAGCGGGGCGCAATACCAACGATGTTCTTGTATTGGCTCGCGCCAATAAGAGTGTTCGAGTCTTCGAACATATTGTTTCTCACCTTGCCAAGGGCACTCAACCAGACGCGAAAGAGCTTGCTGAGGTTGGTTATATTCTGCGTACAACGGCAGTTTACGGTAATGGTAAGTTCGGCATTGCTGACTTTAAGTTACTGGAAGATAACGATGACTTTAGTCAGTCATTCAGCGCCCAAATGTGCGCGGTGTATCTGCTACGCGAATTCAGTTTGGATTGGGTGCATTACTTGGCGACGCAACAAGGCGGTGATAAAGCGATATCATTAGATCGCGGTTTGCAGCGATACTTGGGTGTTGGAAATGCGACTGGGCTTGGTATGGCGCCATATTTGATTAATCACCCATGCATCGTTGACCAGTGGATGACGTCACGAGAAAAAGCACTCGCGATGGTGTTGGCGCAGCAAACTAATAAAGATAAGTTGCCGCAACTTAAAGTTCTGCTTAGCAAAGCGACTATGCACTTGGCGCAAGTAATAACGATTAATGAGGTGCAAAACAGCTTAAATCAGCAGGCGCTTGATGAATTGTCTTTACTAGTAGACGACCTAGCTACACATCTTGAAAATGCTTCAACTTGGGGTGATTTGCTCGAACAAAATCAGTTAATGAATATGGAAGCCCAAGAAATCCTCATTGCGTGTCTGATGGAGCTCTACCCAGAACAAGTTGATGTATTTGCAGATCAGATGAATACGGATGAAACGCTGTACCTGCCAACGGGTAAAAAAGTCAGTGATTTGATTTCGTTATTGGAAACTCGTTATCAGTGGGCAGTTAGTACTAACTTTTCGATGCCAGAAAACAACTATTGGTTCTGGTATCGGTCACAGGACAAAGAAGAGCCACGCTTAGGTGTTCGTGAGGAAGAACAAGGTGCAGATAAAGAACTACCGCTTGATATTGGTAGACAAGCGTATTACCTGTACAGAGCGTTAGAGCAACAATCTCAAGAGATGTCGATTGCGCAATTTCTGCTGCATTCTCCTCAATATCGAGCTATTGCAAGAAGGATATGGACGCTAGGTAATCGCGTGATGGGAGACATTCAAATGAATGTTCTCCATAAACAGTCACTACCTATGCATTTATTGCGTTGCAAACTCGCCATCTTTGGGGCGACGAAGTTTGATCCTCGATCTGACCGCTGGGTCCGAGTCACCTTTTTCCAAGGTGCCCCATTGCTAGACGAAATCGGCGATGAGAATTACCAAGATAATTGGATCTTTCCATTGTTGCCTAGTGAGCAATCTATGACTTCCATTAACTCTATTACGCCATAAGGACGTTGGTATGATCGTATCTCACAATGAATTAGTCGCTGCAGTAAACAAAGCTTTTTTGGGAATGAAACGTTCCTGTGGCGAAGCGGACGTGATTGCTAATATGGTTGCGGACCTGCAAATGGTTGGGCTTAATGGGATTCGCCATTTTAACAATGCATGTAACTACCTAGGTCTCGAACAAGACTGCGCAGTTCAAATCAATAAGGTTGAACCAGGTTTACTGGAGGTGGACCTCCACCAAAATAGCGTAGCGTGCCATCTGCCTGTGATCTTAGATTTCGCACTCGAGTCGATGGTTGGGCAGAAGCAGCTCAAAATGACATTATTGAACTGTCACAATCGCTGGTTGGCGTATAGTGAATTGGTAAAACTGGCAGCGAAGGGTATTGCTTGTAGAGCATATTGGAGCAATGGTAGTCAGCCCAAACGCACTCTTTATGTACTCAACCGAGGATGTGTTGCACCTGAGCTCTATTTTTCTGACACCGACCTTGTTGAAGACGACCTTCACTCGATGACGATTGAACTGTCGATTGAGGACTTTAACCAGACAGCATTAGCGGGCCAATACAACACCCATATCGATAGCACTGAACTTTCTAGCTCGCAGCAAGCCGCTTGGGTAGAAGGCATTTTTGTTGATGATGCCGAGTGGGCAATGTTAAAGCAGACGGCAACGAGATTCTTAGTAGAAAACAGTCAGCGCTCACTGCAAGGAGCGGGTGAATTAGTGGAGTGATAATCAAGCCCACACTGATCTTATAAAGTTAGCAATAGATGAAAGTGCCGAGTAATCCGGCACTTTTTTCATTTTTGGTGACTGGCAATCCAGTTTTAATGCTTTTTGTCAGTAGTTAATAAGAGTGTGACGCGCTTTGCTTTTTTTATTGTTCTGGTATGGTTAAATTAAATCCTCAAAAAAATGAAGAATAAAAAATGAGTAGTCAAAACTATATAAAGAAAAACGGAGCGGCCATTATTCATATCGCCCGTTATTTATTAACGACTGAGGCTGGAGATAGACTCAAGACGATTGATGAGCTGTCGATCGACATCGGTTGTTCCGTTGGATATGTAGCAAACGCGATTAAATTTATCGAAAAGGAAGAAGCGATCTACCTAAGCCGTCAAGGGCGTAATGGCACCATTATCTCTTCACTAAATTTTAATAAGCTGGTGGGTATATCCGAGATTGGTAATATCGTTTGTGCGATGCCGCTGCCGTATACAAAGCATTACGAGGGATTGGCCTCTGGTCTTAAGCAACAGATAGACAACGTGCCCCTGTATTTTGCTCATATGAGAGGCGCAGGGGTTAGGGCGGAATGTCTTAGTGACGGTATCTACGATATCGCTATCATGTCCAAACTGGCGTCAGAAAAGTATGTTGCAGAAGGCGACTTGGAGATTGCAGTAGAGTTGGATGCGCACAGTTATGTACCAGAACATCGATTGATTTACAGGCAGTCGGAGCGTAATAACATTAAACGAATCGGTGTTGATGCTGAATCGCCAGACCAAAAACTGCTTACTGAAATCTACTTTAAAGATCAAGAAATTGAGGTGGTTCCAGTACCTTATAACGAATGTCTCAAACAGATTGTCAAAGGGGAGATCGATGCTGCAATCTGGTATGCCTCACGAGAAGATTCTATTGAGGCGATGGGCCTTAGCGAAGAGCCGCTCACGTCTATTCCGGATTTTGAAAAGGCGTCGATTGCAGTGTTGATGGTTAGAAAAGGTTCGGACTATCTAAAGGCCATGCTAAAGAAATTCGTCAATAACGAGAAGTTACTAGCGCATCAAACGGACGTGATATCCGGTAAAGTGATTCCAACTTATTAGGTTCTAGCTAACAAGGAGAAAATGAGATGTCATTCGACACAACCGGTTTTACCTATTGCCATGAGCATCTGCATATCGATTTATCTCCTCAGAAGGGAGATATTGATTGCAAACTTGATCAATTTGAATTGATTAAACAGGAGCTTATCTCGCTTAGGAAACTTGGAGTACGGAATATCGTTGAGGTGACTAATCGTTTTATGGGTAGAAATCCTCAATTTATTGAGGATTTAATTAAGGCGTCAGAGATGAATGTTGTTTTGTCGACTGGCTATTACATCGAGGGTTTCTTTCCGGATTTCTTAGCGAATCTGTCGATTCGAGATATTGCCCAAACCATGATTGACGAAATTGAACAGCCTCTGGATGGCACCTCTCTAAAGGCGTCTGTGATTGGTGAGATTGGGAGCAGCGAAAACCAATTCTCCCCACTAGAAAAGAACGTCTTCTTGGCTGCGGTCATTGCTCACAAAGAAACAGGCGCGCCTATTTCAACGCACACCTCATTTAGCACGATGGCGAAGCAACAGATCCAGTTACTTGGTGGTGAAGGTATCGACCTTAGGAAGGTGACGATAGGACACTGCGACCTTCGAGATAACCTTGATGACTTGCTCTACTTGTTGGATCACGGGTGTTACGTGCAGCTCGATACAATTGGTAAGAACAGTTACTACCCAGATGAAAAGAGAATTGAAGTGATTAATACCCTGATCGATAGGGGATACGTCGAGCAACTTATGTTGTCGATGGATATAACTCGACGTTCGCATTTAAAAGCGAATGGCGGGTTAGGTTTTAGCTACTTGACGGAGGAGTTTGTTCCTCGACTGTCAGCTTCTGGTGTAAGCGAAAATGATGTCGAAATTATGCTCAAACACAATCCAAACCGATTTTTCAATAACGGATAAACATAAAAGGAAAGCAGAATGAAAACGATCGCAATCGCGGGTTTACAACGCGAACAAATTAAAGCGCAGATAGAAGAGGCGGCACCAGGAAAGTTTGAGTGCCACATTCTCAACGACATGGATGCCGCGATGAAAGTAAAAGCAGGAGAACTTGATTACTACGTCGGGGCTTGCAATACAGGTGCGGGCGCTGCACTTAGCATGGCTATTGCTATTATTGGCTTCAATGAGTCGTGCACGATTGCGAAGCCTGCTATTCAAGCTAAGGAAGAGCAAATTGCTCAATTTATTACCGAAGGCAAAAAGGCATTTGGATTATCAATTGAGCACGTAGACCACGCCGTTCCTATGTTAGCGACATTGCTAGCGAGAGAGGTGTAGTTATGGATATCACCAACATTGCTCTAATTGCGACCTTGTGTGCAATGACTGCTTTAGTCGCACATATGTCGGCCGCCGTATTTCACGACGGGATACGACCCATATTGCCGCAGTTGATTGAAGGCAACATGACACGCCGAGATGCTGGTTCCGTTGCTTTTGGCTTGTCTATCGGTTTTGTCGCGTCTGTGGGTATTTCTTTTACCTTATCGACAGGCCTTCTTAACCCGTGGCTGCTTTTCTTACCGACGGACATCATAGGTGTTATGGCAACGAGCCGCATTATGGCGGTGCTTGGGGGCGGCATTTGGGGCGTATTAGTGGTTACCAGTCTGGCTGGTGTTAATGCGGTTCTGACAGGTCTTCCAATTGATGCGCTGGGTGCTTTGGGTGAGTTGGGTACACCTGTTATGTCGGCGTTTGCGTTATTCCCACTGTTAGCTATTTTCTACCAGTTTGGATGGAAAGCAGGGGCTGTTGCAGGTGTTGTGATACTTCTATCACGACTGTTTGTTATGAAGTTTACGGGTATCTATCCTGAGTCGATTCAGATCTTTGTTGGTATGGTGATGCTTGTGGCTATAGCGATTCGTAAAGATGTTCAAGATAAAGCGAACGGTATTACCCCTCCAGATATGAGTGGTATGCGAAGCTTGTTTGAAGAGCGAACTAAGCGAATTTTCAAGAACATGCCTTACTTAGCTGTTGTCGGTGCACTGATAGCCGCCGCCGCTGCGTCGGGGATCTTTGCGGGTTCAGAAGTCTCTATTTACTCGTTAGCAGATGCCTACAAAATAGAAGACCCTGTTGCTCAAAAAGAAGCATTAAACCAAGTCGCTTTGTCTGAAATGATGCGTGGTTTAGGCTTTATTCCACTGATTGCCACTACGGCACTTGCTACTGGGGTTTATGGCGTTGTTGGCTTTACGTTTGTGTTTGTAGTGGGTTATCTCTCACCAAATGTACCTGTGGCAGCAGTACTTGGCGCGATTACAATTTGCATCGAGATTTTCTTGCTTCGTGGTATTGGTCGCTTCTTAGAGCAGTTCCCTTCAATTCGAAATGCTTCAGACAATATTCGTAATAGCATGAACACGCTAATGGAATTTGCTTTGCTTATTGGGGGTGTGCTTGCAGTGATGAAAATGGGTAGCACGACCGGGTTCACGATCTTTGCAATGTTGTATTACTTGAACGAAGTAATGGGTCGTCCAATTTTGAAAATTGCAGCGCCTGCAGTAGCGGCAATACTTACCGGTGTGGTGTTAAACCTACTTTACGTCTTTGGGCTTTTTGTTCCTGCATAATTACGTGTACAGCTTTTTTCATACCTATCTGTACAGAGATTTGGAGAAATTATGAAACAACGAATGTCTCTTCTTTTGGAGCATAACGTAATCAGTCAAATCGCGTTTGATGCGACCATGAGGGCTGTCGGAATCTTGATGATTGAATGGAATGTGAAAGAGGATTCAGAACAATTTCAGATGGCGATGACTCATTTTGCACGTGCTATTGATCGAGTACTACAAAGCAATCCTATTGTAGAAGGCTTGGACTCTGAGATTCTAAAAGAAATGCAAGATGACGACGTATTTTCAGACATTGTCAGTATGAACAATCAGTTATGTTCGGCGTCTGGCGTACCAGAGATGCCTGAGACGGAAATCAGTTTTCTTTTGAGCAATCTGTACGCAATCAAACTGAGTGTGTCGTAACTGGATTTTTTTGGAAATTAATCTTCAAAAAAATGAAAATAAATTGAGTGGATTGAAAAGTATATGTATTTAAATGCTTTGCAACATCAAAACGACGCACTGATTCAGGCTACCCTTGCTCTTTATGAGCAGGGGAACCTGTTACCGGATTCGTACGTCATTGATGTCGAACAATTTACAGCAAACGCCAAAGTCATAAGGCAGCGTGCTAGCGACCTTGGGTTAAAGCTGTATGGCATGACCAAACAATTTGGGCGTAACCCATATTTAGCGCAGCTTCTTCTCGAATTAGGCTATGACGGTATTGTTGCTGTGGATTTCAAAGAAGCGCGAGCTCTGCATTTAGCGGGAGTCCAGGTTCAACACGTGGGTCATTTAGTCCAGCCTCCGACGGCTATGGTGGAACAAATCGTGGCAGAGATGAAGCCAGAAGTTATGACCGTCTATTCGCTAGATAAAGCACGTCAAATCTCAGATGCAGCGTGCAAGTGCGGCAGAGTGCAACCTGTGCTAGTGAAGTTTTATGGTGACGAGGACAGGCTTTATGTCAACCAAGAGGCAGGATTTCCGATTGCTGAACTCGACTCTGTGTTAGAGGCACTTGGTCAAATGAAGGGAATTCGCCTAGAAGGAGTGACTCATTTCCCTTGCTTTTTGTTTGATGGTGAGCAGCTTGCCGCAACAGAGAATGTCGACACGCTGCATCAAGTCATCGAACATTGGCCAGAGGAGGGGGGGCCTCACCAAGTCAATATGCCTTCAGCGACATGTTTTAACACTTTAACCATGATTAAACGGCTAGGGGGAACTCATGGTGAACCGGGTCATGCTTTGACTGGTACATTCCCAGCTAACATTGATGGCAGTCAGCCTGAAAAAGTTGCGATGCTGTATTTATCAGAGATTTCTCATCAGTTTCAAGGTGCATCGTATTGTTATGGCGGTGGTTACTACCGTCGTGGTCAACTTGAACATGCATTGATTGATGGTTCGGTGTTCCCTGTTAGCAATGAGGATGTGAACGCTATCGATTATCACCTAAAAGTATCTGGGATCCATAAAATAGGTACACCGATAATCATGGCATTTCGAACTCAGGTCTTTGTCACTCGTTCCGATGTGGTTTTAGTTGATGGTATTCAATCTGGGAACCCAAGGGTTATCGGGCGCTATGATTCATTGGGAGGGGCGATAGATGGGTAGATTTATCGTTATTGTCTTGGACGGATTCGGTGTTGGTGCCATGGATGATGTCTATGAAAGCCGAACCAAAGATATTGGAGCGAATACCGCATACAAACTACTGGCCTCTTATCCCAATCGAGATTTACCAACTCTAGCGTTATTGGGACTTAATAATGTTGTTGATTGCAACGTATCGCGCCTTAGACAAAACCCTAACGCCAACACCGGTACCATCAAACTGCGACACCAAGGATGCGACACATTTGCTGGACATCAAGAGCTTATGGGAGCGCTACCTAAATTACCAAGGGTAAATCCATTTCATAACTCCATTGATACGATTCAAGAGTCCCTTGAAGAGGCTGGGTATTTCGTTGAGCGGGTAAAGAGAGGAGAGCTTGCTGTACTTTTGGTCGAGCAATCTGTAGTGATTGGCGACAATCTGGAAGCTGAATTAGGTGAGGTGTATAACGTTGCTGCGGATTTAAATCGTATTGAATTTGATAGTTTATTGAATATCGGTCGAATTGTTCGTGCAAATAATGATGTAGCAAGAAACATTGTATTTGGAGGGCGACTTGATGCGACCGAACAGCTTATTAATTCGATAGAAGTCCGTGGAGAGTGCGTTGGAGTTAATGCACCTAAATCTAAAGTGTATGAAAGAGGGTTTCAGGTCGCTCACTTAGGGTACGGGGTTAACCATTTAGTGCAAGTTCCCCATTTACTCGCCAATGTTGATTGTGAAACTGTTTTGGTTGGTAAGGTGGCCGACATTGTAGAAAACAACCATGGTGTGAGTTTCAAAGGATTAGTGGATACGGAGCAGATCTTATCTATTGCTTATCAGGAAGTTGATAAGCGAAAACATGGGTTTATTTGTATCAATGTACAGGAAACCGATTTGTCAGGGCATCGACAAGATCCAGATTTATATTGGAAAGTGTTGGAAAAAAGCGACGTTGGAATCGCTAAAATTATGCAATTGATGAACGATGAGGATGTTTTGGTGGTCACGGCCGACCACGGGAATGACCCTTATATTGGTCATGGGCAACACACTAGGGAAAAAGTGCCGTTATTGCTTCATAAAAACGGCATCAATGGCGCGTGTTTGAGTGAGCGTGCGACGCTCGCCGACATAGGGGCGAGTGTCGCGGAGTATTTCGGGGCAGATTTACCCGAGAGCGGAGAATCGTTTATTGAATTGCTTAAGCCGTTTGATTGAAGTGGTATAGATGAAGTGTGCTAGAGAGCTGAAACTGGTTGGCGCTCTAGTAATCTTTCCATTCAAAAAAAACTGAATCGTCAGTAGTTATTTCACTACTACATCAGTAATTATAATTGACTTACAAGGTACGTCATCATGCCCTTTGTAGGAATGCGTTGCTACTTTTCCAATGGCGTTGACCACATCCATGCCAGCGGTCACTTTGCCGAAAACTGAATAGCCCCAGCCACGGTTTGTGGTGGCAGTGTGATTAAGGAAGTCGTTGTCGGCTAAATTAATGAAAAATTCCGATGTTGCAGAATGAGGAGCTTCGGTACGAGCCATCGCTATAGATCCTGTCACATTTTTAAGTCCTCGATTGGCCTCGTTGACGATAGGTGCGCGCCCCGGCTTTTCTTCGAGATTTTGGTTGTAACCGCCAGCTTGTATCATGAACCCGTCAATGACACGATGAAATACTGTTCCTTGGTAAAAACCTTCTTGGCAATATTTAAGAAAATTTTTGGCACTAACAGGGGCTTTTTCGATATTGAGCTCAATGTCGATATTGCCGACGTTCGTTTCCAAAGTAATAGTAGTCATGGTTAAGTCCTGCGTTTTCATTCTAAAAAGTAAGAAGTTTGCTATTGATAATGTAGCTGTAATACTGAGTCTAGTAGTGACATAAGACGATGTATTGAGCGACAACAGTAAATGCGATTGCTTTCTGGTTAGAGCCTATGATGAAATAGCGCCGCATTCCACCCACACACTATTTGGAACTTTTAATGAGCACTGAACAACCAAACAACCCGTTACATGGCCTAAAGCTAGAGAAAATTCTTACTCAATTGGTGGAACATTACGGGTGGTCTGGGTTACACGATATCATTCGAGTGAACTGTTTTGCGAATGACCCTTCTATTAAATCATCGCTCAAGTTTCTACGTAAAACGCAATGGGCAAGAGACAAAGTAGAGCGTCTGTATATTGAAACGTTTTGCTAGAAAATGTTAAGGCCAGTCATAGACTGGCCTTATTGGTCTTGGTGACCTGCACATTAGTGACCTGCAAATTTCACGCGAATCTTGCTGCCATTGAACATGGTAAGGTTCAGTTCTTTGATCGCCACTTTCGCTTCATCTTCGTTTGGCATATCTACGAACGCAAAGCCTTTGGACTTACCCGTTTCCTTATCCAACACCAGTGTACATTCAACAACGCGGCCGTAGCCTAGAAACAGTTTTCGTACGTCGTGTTCAATTGTGTCACGGTCAAGGTTTCGAACTAAGATTTTCATAATGAGCCATTTGATATAAGAATTACCGGCGGATTGTCTCAGGTTATGCGGTGTAAACCAAGTGATTCTGTGGAAATATCAGTCGCGCAAAAATCTGATAATTGTGAAATCTCATTAATCAGGTATAACTAGACCACGACTAAAAGAAAAGATTCTGATTAATCTGTTAGTTAGACCTTGAAGGGAGACTTGTGGTGTTCACTCTAAAAGTTGATAACGAAATTGAGCTTGCGTTGGTACAACCTTCTTTTGCAAGACAGTATCTGGAGATTGTTAACGAGCAACGTGACTACTTAGCGCAATGGTTAGCGTGGCCACCTCATGCCGACTCAGAAGCTTTTTTCCAGCGATTTATTAGCCAGTCACTGCACGATTACGCGGATGGTAAATCTTTGGTGTGTGCCATGATCTATCGTAGCGAGTTGGTAGGAAACATTAGTTTTAACGCTATCAACCTGTCGCTAAAGAAGGTGGAGTTAGGTTACTGGCTGTCATCAAAGGCACAAGGTAACGGGATTGTAACGCGCAGCGTCGGTAAGCTTATCGATTATGCATTTAACGAGCTTGGTATGGAGAAGGTTCAGCTGTGTGCTGCGACGGAAAATTCGGCTAGTAGAAATGTGGCGGAGCGTTTGGGCTTCTCGCTGGAAGGGATAATTACGCGCAACGAGAACTTAAATGGTAGGGTTGTTGACCACGCTGTCTACGGATTGCTGCGCTCTTGAGTCGCGCAGCACCGAGCTAACTCTAGTTATCTTCTGCTTACCGAAGAGCGTTTTACTAATATTGGCGCAAAAAGGTTTTGTGCTCTTTCAACGTCTTTCCCGCTGGCTCTTTGCAATGCTTCTAATACAGCTTGTTTAGCCATCACCTGAATTGGGTAACGAATAGTTGTCAGTCGAGGGTAGATAAAACGAGCGATCAATCCATCATCGAATCCAATAACCGACATATCTTCCGGAATTCGAATACCATTTTCTTGGATTAATGCTAAGCAGCCTGCCGCCATATCATCGTTATAAGTAGCAACGGCTGTAATCGATAGATTCTTGGCGAGTAGGTTCACCATGGCCTGTTCACCGCCAATCTCATCCGGTTCACCATACTCAACAAATTCTTCATTGGGTTCGATGTTGTGATCTTTGAGTGCCGCTAGGTAACCATCTCTACGATCATGAGCATCATCGATGTCGTGGCTGGAGGCGATATAACCTATTTTCTCGTGGCCGTTTTTAATCAAAAACTCAGTGGCCAAATACGAACCTTTGAAATTATCGAGTGCAATGCAGCGATCTGCGATTGCCGGAACAGAGCGATTAATGAGCATCATTCCGGGTATTTCGTCGGCCAGTTCGGTGAGCTCTTCATCTGACAGTCCTTTACTGTGGATGACAAGTGACTCACAGCGACTGCTAATGAGCAGGTTGATGGCATTTCGCTCTTTGACTGGATCGTGGTATCCGCTACCAATAAGAATTTGTTTGCCTTGTTCTGCAGCAATAGTATCTATGGCTTTAACCATAGCCCCAAAGAACGGAGCAGATACGTCGTGTACCAGAATCCCTACAGTATTGGACGATTTGCTAACCAGCGCGCGCGCGTTTGCATTTGGTCGATAGCCAAGTTTTTTCATAGCAGCTTGAACTGCAACGATAGCGGCCTCACTGGTGTGGGGCGCGTTGTTTATGACTCTGGATGTGGTCGCGATTGAAACGCCAGCTTCTTTTGCGACTTCTTTGATTGTGGCCATGACGCTCTCTACATCTTATTAATCATTTTATTAAACAATGCTTAAGCAAATATGACAAACGCTATTAGTGTGCGTGAACCCCCATTTTTAACGATTAGAGTAATCGTTTCCAAAAATGTCACTGTGAATAAAGTTTAACTCTATCTGACCGTCTTGTTTGAACACAATTTTACGTTTCGTCGCTTTATCCTCCTACGCTCAGAAAACGAGCTTTGAACATACTATAATTGTAAACGTTTCCATGATTATGCAGTGCCTCACAGAATTTCTATGATTTGAAGCTATTATGTAGAGCAAATCGTTTCTGAGGTTAGAGTGAATGATAAATAAAACGCTGATTGAACTTAAGGGCACCAGCACACAGATGCTTCTTGAAGTCGGGGAGTTAGCCGAGATTTTGCACTGGGGTAAGAACATCGATGTATCTCACCCTCAATCACGGTTGGCGTTGCATCGTCCAGTTCCTTATGGGCGCTTGGATGATGATATTGCTATGTCTTTAACTCCGGAATTAGCTCGCGGGTTATTTAGCAGTCCGGCGATAGAAGGACACCGCAATGGCTTAGATTGGGCTCCGGTTTTTACCATTTCAGAGACACTCCACAAAGGTGGTCAGCTTACTTTGGTCAGTGAAGATGCATCGGCGGGGCTAACGTTAACCAGTGAACTGCATCTGGATAAGTACGATGTGGTTAAGGTTCGCCATACACTCACGAATAACAAGGCGGGTGCGTATCAAGTAAACCGATTAGCCAATACTTTGATGTTGCCAGAACGAGCCAAAGAGTTGATGAGCTTCTTCGGGCGCTGGGTCCATGAATTCCAAACGGTACGCCAGCCATTATTGCAAGGAGGCTTCCAACAAGAGAACCGTCGTGGGCGGACCTCTCATGAGCATTATCCAGCAATTATTGCGGGTACCAGCCATTTTGATGAAATGTCTGGTGATGTGTGGGGTTTCCATTTTGCGTGGAGTGGGAACCACAGGTTAAGAGTTGATGTGAAAGCTGATGGCCGCCGTTATGCTCAGGCTGAAGTTATCTACCTGCCTGGGGAAGTGACTCTTGAACAAGGTGAAAGTCTAACTACTCCTTGGCTGTATGCCAGTTACAGCGATAAAGGGTTGAATGGCATGAGCCAGCAATTCCATGAACACGTCCGTCACTCAATTTTGCCTTCTGAGTTTGTGAATAAACCTCGTCCAATTCACCTAAATACATGGGAAGGTATCTATTTCGATCACGATCCTGACTACATTATGTCTATGGCGACACAAGCAGCACAGATGGGTGTTGAGCGCTTTATTATCGACGACGGGTGGTTTAAGGGCCGCGATGGTGACAAGGCTGCGTTAGGGGATTGGTTTTTAGATGAATCGAAATATCCTAAAGGTTTGCAGCCTGTTGTTGAGCATGTAAACAGTCTCGGAATGGAGTTTGGCTTATGGTTTGAGCCGGAAATGATCAACAAGAATTCTGATCTTTATCGTAGTCACCCTGACTGGCTGCTGGCAGTTGATGGCTATCAACAGCCTACTGGGCGCAACCAATATGTCATCGATCTTCAAAATGATGCAGCGTTTGAATTCTTGTTTGAGCGCTTGGATTATTTCCTATCCACATACAATATCGGCTATATCAAGTGGGATATGAATCGTGAAGTGGTGCAACCCGGACACAGAGGTAAAGCGGCCGGTCATCAACAAGTGGTTCGCTATTATCAGCTGGTTGATAAAGTGCGAGAAAAACATCCTAACGTAGAAATTGAATCGTGTGCAGCAGGTGGTGGGAGAATCGATTTTGAAGTGTTGAAGCGTACCCATCGCTTCTGGGCATCAGATAATAATGATGCGCTGGAGCGACAGTCTATACAACGAGGTATGAGCTATTTCTTCCCACCGGAAGTCATGGGGAGCCATATCGGAGCGAGCCATTGCCATAGTACCAGACGCCGTCACTCTATTGAATTTAGGGGCCTCACCGCCTTGTTCGGTCATATGGGAATCGAACTTGATCCAGTCAAAGAAAGTGACATTGAAAAGCAAGGATTTGAGCGCTACATCAAGTTGCATAAATCATTGCGATCGTTGCTACACAGCGGGAATTCATGGCGTCTTGAAACCGATGATAACGCTCATCAGATCTCAGCTGTTATTGCCAAGGACCAGTCTCAAGCGGTTATCCAGATCGCTCAGTTGGCCATGCCAACGAATTCGTTAAGTGGGCATCTACGGATACCAGGATTGGATCCTAAAGCAAGGTACAAAGTTTCCGTGATTGATAAACCTGCTTTGTTTGATGACATCGTTAACTACCAACCGCCTTGGATGGAAGAAGGATGTGAGTTAACCGGAGAATGGTGCGAAGAGATTGGGCTGACGATGCCGATACTAGACTCAGAATCTGCGGTTCTAGTGGTGTTACAGCGACTCTAAACTGTACTGATTGCAATAAGGCTGCATGACTTTATCTTGCAGCCTTTTTTATTGGTTTGGTTGTAATCGTTTCCGGATTATTTTCACTCCTTAAAACTAGTAATAGATGTATTTGATCACATTTAATTTACATATTGTTATTTTTTACTGTTTTAGATCTCATTTTTAAATATGCCAGTGTAAACGTTTCCAGTTGTGGTTATGGATCACAGAAAGGCGACGCTTCTGTCAGTAGGATTGCGCTCAGACCAATAAATTAAAGAAACTAAGTGTAACCTATGTCTGAACAACTGACTCTTAAAACCAAACTCTCATATGGCCTAGGTGCTTTAGGTAAAGACTTTGCCTGTGCGCCTATCTACATCTTCCTTATGTTCTACTTTACAGACGTCGCAGGATTGTCCGCTGCGTTTGTCGGTTCAATCTTCCTTGTGGCCCGAATTTTCGATGCTGTGACTGACCCTCTTATGGGCGTGATCGTTGACAACACTCGTTCAAAAATGGGTAAGTTTCGTCCGTGGATTGTTGTTGGGACGATTCTAAATGCGGTTGTGCTGATTGCGTTGTTTAGTACTCATATGTTTGAGGGTACAACCTTATATGTCTATGCTGCGGCAGCGTACATCTTATGGGGACTGACCTATACCATTATGGATATTCCTTATTGGTCAATGATTCCAGCGCTGTCTAGCTCTAGACAAGAACGAGAGAAGTTGGTCGTATGGCCTCGTCTATTCGCTAGCTTGGCATGGTTTATCATCGGTACTTACGGCTTGCATATTGTTGGTACGTTAGGAGACGGTAATCAAGGAGACGGTTTCTTCAATCTATCAATCCTAATCGCGATTCTATTTGTGTTAAGTGCTTTCTTGGTAGCTCGCAACGTAAAAGAAGATACCAACATCAAAGCAAATGCAGCGGAGAAGTTTAATTTCAAAGATGTCATGGTAATTATTGGTCAAAATGACCAACTAAAAGCACTGATTGGCACGGTATTATCTTTCCAAATCGCTAACTTGTTAGTGGGCGGATTTGCTATCTACTACTTTTCTTATGCGCTAGGAAATCCTGAACTTTTCCCAATCTATATGATGGTTGCTGGTGCTGCGGAAGTCGCGGGTGTTTTCTTGTTCCCACGCATTGCTGCTAAGTTGCCTAGAAAGAACTTGTGGTTTATCGCCTGTGGTTTCCCGATACTCTCATGTGGCCTGTTACTTGCGATGAGTGGCTTGGCTCCGGGTAACGTGGTGCTTATCGGTCTATCAGGTGCAGCTATCAAATTTGGTATCGGTATTGCGAATGCACTACAAACAGTAATGCTTGCTGATGTTGTGGACTATGGTGAATATAAAACTGGTCGTCGCAGCGAGAGCGTTATTTTCTCAGTTCAAACCATGTTGGTAAAATTCGCGGGTGCAGCTGGTGGCTTCATCGTTGGTGTGGGGCTGTCATTAGTCGGCTATGTACCGAACGTAGAACAAACTGCGGATACAATTTTTGGCATTGAGTTCATGATGGTGGGCTTACCTGCAATCTTAATGGCGATTAGTGGCATTGTTTATAAACGCTATTATCATCTGCACGACGGGTTTTCTGAGAGTGCGGTTAAGCACATCGAACAGGTGGAACCTCAAACGGTTAACGCGCAATAATTCAACATCTCTCTAATTATTATGAATCACACGGTTTAATGCAGTTTGTACAGAATGTATTGAATGGTGTGATTCATAAATAGAATCAGTCACTTCTCGTTTTACTCTTCCGATCTGAAGGTACTCTTCTGTCCCTTCGATGCTGACATTTCATTACAGCTCTTGACTATCTATCCATATAGACTATTCATATTATAAGTATCATTAATTTATATAACTTATTAATAACTAAGATATTTACAGAAAAATGACTTGAAGCCATTTTGTGATGCACTTCAAGTGAGTAAAGTCTATCGCCAAAACCTTCTATTTTGACTTTTTAGGGGAGCCCTTTTTAGCCAATGTTTTCAACTATTCTCAGTTTTGACCGAGCATCCACGAGTTCAACAGATGTGCAGCGTTCGCATCGCTTTGCATTTATGTGGTGTTTTTTCTATGCCGTCGCTTGGTCTTTGGTGTCTTATCACCTAGATCCAACCGTACCTTATGACGCAGTGGAAGCGTTGAACTGGGCCAGTAATGGTGAATGGGGAAGTCCGAACAATCCGTGGTTTGTAGGCTTTTTTGCTCGTATTTTACTGGTCTCAGATACCACAGAGTTTGCGTCAGCATTTTGGTACGTAGGACACTTCTTTGTTATCGCATTGGGTATGCTGGGTTGCTACAGACTCGCTTACAAACTCACAGACTCAATAGCCTTAGCTTGGTTGGGGCTGCTAACTCTGAACTTATCAGGCGTTATCAACTTTGAAGCCATTCCATATAACGACAACTATTTGTTGTTCGGTTCTTGGTCATGGATTTTATTGTTTTTTGTCAAAGCTGTTTATGAAAACGCGAAGTGGTGGTTGCCGTTTGGTGTGTTAGCTGGTTGCTCTGCAATGGCTAAATACACGACCTTCGCACCAGTTGCGATGGTATTTATACTTAGCCTTACGGTGCCAAGCGTGCGTCGCTTTTGGAAAGAACCGTATTTCTATGCCGGTATTGTTGCATTTTTAGCTTTAGTAACGCCAAATTTCTTTTGGATGTTCGCCAACAACTTCTCGTCAGTGAAGTGGGTGAGTGGTCAAGTATCGGCGCAGTTGAGTCCTGGCAGTTGGTTAGCGCTGTTGTCGGTATTCTATCCGTTTGTTTTGTTAGCGGCGCTGCTGGGAAAACGAGCGCTGAAACTGACTAAAGATGTGCCTGAAAAAGTATGGTTAACAACGTTTGTTTTATTGGCTCCTCTGGTACTTATCATGGCTTGGTTTACCTTCCATAAAGGTAATCGCCTTGTAGAATGGTTGCACCCGTTCTTCATGCCTGCGCCAGCTGTGTTGGTCGCTTATCTAGCAAAAGATGTGGTAGGTAAACTATCGAGACCATTTAAAGTGTTGTCAGTCATGGCATTGGTTATGATTGCTGGCTATGCCTCGGTGATGCTCTTTAACGTTCGTAATGCGGGACAGAACTTTAGCGGGATTAAGACGTTAAGCAGCCAAGCAGAGCAGTTTTGGTATCAACATAATGAGAAGCCGTTGACATTAGTTGGTGGAAC
The DNA here is from genome assembly GCF_013364395.1 of Vibrio mediterranei. Classification (NCBI taxonomy): domain Bacteria; kingdom Pseudomonadati; phylum Pseudomonadota; class Gammaproteobacteria; order Vibrionales; family Vibrionaceae; genus Vibrio; species Vibrio mediterranei. Next base: position 1,237,813 of record NZ_JABXGK010000001.1, read on the forward strand.
ACCGCTTTCTCAATGGTTTACCTTCTATATTGCACCTCATCCAAAAATGACGAATCGGTGGAGCAATGAGACGCTACCCAATGTTTACAACCGCCATATCACAGCCGAGGCGATTGAGCAGCAAGGTGTGTTGTTGATGGGTAATGTGGGGGCAGGATGTAAAGAAGGGGTATTTGCTCGCTTTACTAATGAATGGCCGCAGTTTGTACCAGATATCCAGCAAGAAGTGATTTATCAAGAGTCTCCTCAGGACAAACAGCAAGCAGTATGTTTGGGAATCGTGAGTCCACGTTCTTAAGCAGTACTGCGTTATAACGAAGTAAGCCCTCCACTATGGAGGGCTTACTTTTTAATTGGACTATCACAATAGAACTTAAGCTATCTTGATACCTTCCAGATGTTGCTGACATTGCGTTCTTGCTGTGCCGAAAAATGCCTGCAGATAGTGTTTATCCTTTTCTCCATTTCTCACCGCAGCAAAGAGTCTTCGCCAAAGCCCTTGTCCCAGTGGCTTGCTGGTAATTAATCCTTGACGAGAAAACTCACTCACTGCCCAGTTAGGTAAAGCCGCGACCCCTAAACCCGCCGAAACCATTTGTACCAACATTAAGGTGTTGTCAGCTTGCTTCCATTTCTTTGGTTCTATCCCTGCTGGGGTTAAGAAATGTTTGACTATATCAAGACGTTGCTTTTGAACCGGATACGTCAATAAGGTCTGCTCTGATAGATCTTCGGGTTCAATTACAGATTTTTCTGCTAATGGGTGAGAGATGGACGTGACTAAACGCATCTCGAAATCGAACAGGGGTTCATAATGAATTTCAGATCGCGGCTGAATATCAGAGGTAATCACCAGATCTAGCTCTCCAGCAACCAAAGCAGGAATAGGCTCAAAGCCAAAGCCAGAGGAAAAATCAAGCTCTACATGTGGCCAAGCGAGTTGGTACTCTTTCAAAGCGGGCATCAGCCACTGAAAGCAAGAATGACAGTCTATGGCCATGTGTAAACGACCGTTGATGTCTTCCTTGAGACCCGCTAAATCACCTTCTGCTTGCGCGATGCGTGGAAGAATTTCGTTCGCGAGGTTGAGCAGTATCTCACCTTCTGAGGTAAATCGAACTGGGCGTGTCTTGCGAATAAACAACGGTGAGCCGATACGCGCTTCTAAGTCCTTTAGTTGATGAGAGAGGGCGGACTGAGTTAGGTGTAGCGATGTGGCGGTCGCAGTTAGTGATCCTGTATCTCGTAGCGATGCCAATGTTTTTAAGTGCTTTAGCTCTATCATGAATATCCCTCATCCTGTTCCCTTAACTATTAACTTAACGTGATTTATAAGATGTGTAAACATCTAGACGTCCAAAAGTGTTTTCTATCTGTTGTTGAATTAATTTCATATTCAATGTGAATAATTTGAGATTGTTCATATTTATTGGCTGGGGGATAGTTTAGCCATCCAGACTGCTTCAGATAAAGGACATCAACATGACAGTAACGCACATTCTTGGCTATCCACGCATCGGTGAAAAACGCGAACTCAAATTTGCTCTAGAAAAATACTGGAAAGGGGAGAGCGACCAAGCTGCTCTCAAGCAAACTGCAAGTAACATCAAACAGAATAACTGGGCGCTGCAACGCGACAATGAACTATCTTTCGTGACAGCGGGTGATTTTGCTTGGTATGACCATGTACTTAGTACCAGCCTACTACTAGGCCATGTGCCAAAGCGACATGCTAAAGGCTTTCCTGACCTTGATACGCTTTTTCGTGTAGGGCGAGGTCAGTCACAGGCTCAGTGCGGTTGCAGTGGCGAAGCAGCGTCAGACATGACGAAGTGGTTTAACACAAACTATCACTACATTGTTCCTGAGTTTTCCTCTCAAGATAGTTTTCAAGTAAGTTGGACCCAGTTATTTGATGAAATAAATGAAGCTCAGCAAAACAGCAGTAATGTGAAACCTGTGCTTCTAGGCCCTTTGAGTTACCTTTACCTTGGTAAAGAAGTCGAAGACGGTTTTGATAGACTCACGCTGTTGCCACGTCTTTTGACAGCCTACCAAGCTATCTTAGCGAAGCTAGAAAAACTGGGTGTAGAGTGGGTACAAATTGATGAGCCAATACTATCTCTTGAGCTTCCAAAGCCATGGCTAAGTAGTTTTAAGCTGGCTTATCAGGTAATTAGAAGTGATGTGAAGGTGCTACTGACAACCTATTTTGACTCGGTTGTTGAATCGTTAGATGTGATTAAGCAACTAAGTGTTGATGGCCTGCACATTGATGTGGCTGCGGCTCCTGAACAGCTAGATATCGTGGTTGATCAATTACCAGAAGATTGGGTGTTATCTGTCGGTACTATCAATGGTCGAAATGTATGGCGCGCAAATTTACACAGTAAGCTCCAACAATTGCAGCCAGTAAAAGAAAAGCTTGGTGAACGCTTGTGGGTGGCCACCTCATGCTCTTTGCTACACAGTCCGGTTGATTTAGAACTGGAAACCAAACTTCCAGAAGGGACAAAAAACTGGTTCTCTTTTGCCAAACAGAAGGTTAGTGAAGTGCAATGGTTGGCTAAGGCATTAGATGGCGATGAAGATGCAAAACAGTATTGTGCTCAATACAGTCAACCCATTATAGAGCGTGAGCTATCGACTTGGGTAAATAAGCCTGAGGTTCAAAAGCGTGTTGCCGCTTTGGGCCATACCAACGGTGACCGCTGCGCACCTTATGATGAGCGAGCCCATCATCAGAAAGAAGTATTGAAGCTTCCTTTATTGCCAACTACGACGATAGGTTCGTTCCCGCAAACCTCTGAAGTTCGACAAACACGTGCGGCGTACAAACGTAATGACATTGATTTCCCAAGTTATCAAACTGCTATGCATGCGTTTATCAAAGATACGGTAGAGCGACAGGAAGCCACCGGATTAGATGTTTTGGTGCACGGTGAAGCTGAACGTAATGATATGGTGGAGTATTTTGCAGAGAATCTTTCAGGCTTTCAAACTACTCAATTTGGTTGGGTACAGAGTTATGGATCGCGCTGTGTTAAACCTGCCATCGTGGTTGCTGATATCGAACGTGACAAGCCAATGACAGTCGAGTGGTCAACCTATGCTCAGTCGTTAACCTCAAAACCAATGAAAGGTATGTTAACGGGGCCTGTGACCATCTTATGCTGGACGTTCCCTCGTGAGGATGTGACGCGAGAAACGATAGCCAATCAGCTTGCATTAGCACTTCAAGATGAAGTTAATGATTTGCAGAACGCTGGAATTAATATCATTCAGATTGACGAACCTGCAATTCGCGAGGGTTTACCGTTAAAACAGCGTGACCATAAAGCATATTTAGAGTGGGCGGTGAAAGCGTTCAAAGTGTCCGCGGCAAGTGCTAAACCAGAAACTCAAATACACACTCATATGTGTTACAGCGAGTTCAATGAAATCATTGAATCTGTGGCTGCGTTAGATGCAGACGTGATTACCATTGAAACTTCTCGTTCAAATATGGAACTGCTAAATGCGTTTGAAGAGTTTAACTATCCAAATGAGATTGGGCCGGGGGTTTACGATATTCACTCTCCAAACATCCCGACCGTTGAATGGATTGAGCAATTGATTGAGAAAGCGGCTGAGCGCATTCCTGTAGAGAGACTATGGGTGAACCCAGACTGCGGTTTAAAAACACGTAACTGGGAAGAAACGGAAGCATCATTAAACAACTTGGTGAAAGCTGCGAGTAACTTGCGTAAAAAGCTAAGTTAATCGGTAGAAAAATAGAAAAGGCTTGCAGATGCAAGCCTTTTTTCGATGATTCGAGTTAGTTGGCAGGCGGCTTGTCGCAATAGTCTTTGGTGACAAGCTGGTCTACCATAAGTTGACCGCGCGAGTTGCGAATTTTGATCCGGTAGGCCAAACCCATATCCAGATTTGATTTCACTTCACGATCGGTACAGTAATAGTTCATGCTGTTACGCAATACCGTATCAAGCGGTTTAGCGCCTTTGGCATCGGTATTGTAGATCATCATAATTTCAACCGTGCCTTTGTTGGCTGAGGCCTTCATGATGGACAACGGGCCTTGTTCAATAGGCAAACCAGAAGACAACACGCTAGCGCGGCTTTGAGCTAGCATTTCTATCTGACGCTGTTGGTCATCATTGGCGCTAGAACAGCCCGCTAACACGGTCACTGCCGTGAGAGCCATCCAAAGAGATTTTTTCATCGTTCGCCTTTAGAATACTTTCTTAAATGGTTTAACGATAACGTTAGCATAAACACCAGCTTCAATGTACGGGTCGGCATCTGCCCATTGTTGCGCTGCCGCTAACGACTCGAACTCAGCAATAACGGTTGAGCCTGTAAACCCAGCATCTCCCGGATTATCACTGTCAATGGCTGGCATTGGGCCTGCGGTGAGCAATCGACCTTCATCTTGGAGTGTTTGAAGTCTTTCCAGATGTTGTGGGCGAACGCTGAGACGTTTTTCTAGCGAGTTCTCAACGTCTTGTGAAAAAATAACGTACCACATATTTGTTTCCTTCAAATAGTCATGTCCTCTTAAGATGTCATTTTTTCACGGAAAAGTCATCGCTAGAACCGCTTTAATTTGGATTAATTGGACGAGGGCGTCCATTTGCATCAATGGCAACGTAATGGAAGGTAGCTTCACATACTTGGTAACGGTCACCGACACCCTCTAGACTTACTGGTTTAACCCATACTTCTAGATTGATAGTCATTGAGGTGTTACCAATTTTGGTGCATTCACCGTAGCAGCAAACTACATCACCAACTTTTACAGGGTGTTTGAACGTGATTCCTGAAACTGAAACCGTCACGATACGGCCATGAGAGATCTCTTTCGCCAGGATACCGCCGGCTAAGTCCAATTGAGACATAATCCAACCACCAAATATATCGCCATTCGCGTTGGTATTCTCAGGCATAGCTAGAGTGCGAATTATAGGTTGGCCTTTAGGTGTGTTTGATGTTGTATTGGTCATGGTTATAGTCTTCCTGAAACAAGACAGCGACCCGTAGGTCGCTGTTTTCAATTATCTGCGGAGTATACAAAACTTCCGCCTTGAATCAAGATGTATGATCTTGGTTCTCATTTTTGGCAGGTTTGCCTTCTTCATCTTTCGGAATGTGTTTGTAGATATACACGCCAGTGAGAATGGTGAAGAGCAGGGTAGCTGCCAATAGGCCGAAGACTTTAAAGTTGACCCAAACGTCGAGTGGAAGGGAGTAAGCGACGTAAATGTTCAAACCCGCGCAGAAAGAAAAGAAGCCGACCCACGCATAGTTTACTTTGGTCCAAACCGCGTCAGGTAAGGTGATTTCTTTACCCAGCATACCTTTAATAGCGCTTCGCCCCATCGCATGACTAACCGCTAGACCTATCGCAAATATCACGTAAACAATAGTTACTTTCCATTTTATGAAGTTGTCATCGTGCAAGAATATCGTCATGCCACCAAACACAGCGACCATTAAGAATGTAATGACCTGCATTTTTTCGACTTTCTTATATAGGAAATAGGTGATGACGATTTGAACTGCGGTTGCGACGATTAATGCGCCCGTTGCCACGTAGATATCTTGCATTTTATATAGAGCGAAAAAGATAATCAGTGGAATAAAATCAAGTAGTTGCTTCATGTTTATCGCAAACCTTTCAGTGATGATTCACGACAGTGTAACCAAAACTTTGCCAATACAAAACAATTTGAACAAATTGGTGATGAAGATGCTCGGGACCAAGGGAGGTGTGCCAGTGACGAGACGAGTTAGAAAGACCCGAAAAGTCGGGCCTTTGTTAATCTTCTATTCCTAATACACTATTCGGTGATAGGTTTTTTTAAACCAGAGATCGATGCGTACTGAGGGGGATTAAGATCCTGCGGTTTTATTTGCACCCTGGCATCACTGGCTCGGCACACACCATCGGTGAAATTGCCGCCACGGATGTACTTGTGTATGCCATCAAATCCGTTTTTATAGTAGGAGTCGAGCTTTCCTCTGTAACCGTAGTAAGTACATTTATCGTAGCCCCAGCCATACATATAATCAGCAAGAGCTTGAGCGAAGCTTCGCTGACCATTTACCCAGGAGGCACTGTTACAGTTATAGCATTTGATTTTGCCTGTAAAAGTCTTTGGAAGGCCATTTTCTTTTAGTCGGTCGACGACAAACCTGTGGCCTACGACAGTGCCCCAGCATTTAGCCATGGTGATATGTTCTTTCCCCGGGAATCCATGTCCACGGATATATATTTGATCATCATTAGAAATATTGACTAGCTCATTAATGGTAACGCCTTTTTGATACCAGATCTGAATGGCTTCTTTATCTTTGGTCGTAGCAAGATGTTGTATCCAGCGATGGTTTTTGCGATGCATTATGTTGTCAGAGAAATTGCCATCCTCGTCGGTCATTTCACCATACTCCATCCAAGCTCGAGCGTCAGAGGTTGGTGTCGGCATATAAAAGATTATCTTTCCCATGGGTACGTCAAACTCCTTTTGTTTGTAACCATAAATAACCTAGTAGAAAAACACATATTAAAACAGTTTTATATAAAAAAGGGTTGTCACTATAAAGTGACAACCCTTGAAATCTGTTTAATGACTAAAGTTACGCTTGTTGTTTTTGTAACTCAGCCTCTTGTGTTTCTTCTTCAACCAGAGCATCAACGATGACCGCACAAGCTGCATCACCAGTGATGTTTAGAGCAGTACGAATCATGTCGAAGATACGGTCTAGAGCGAATAACAGAGGTAGGCCTTCAATAGGAATGCCTGCCGCCAGTAGTACCGCTACGACAAGGAATGACGGACCAGGAACACCGGCTTGACCAACCGCACCCAATGTCGATGTCACGATGATAGCAATGTATGCGCCCATTGAAAGATCGATATTGAATAACTGTGCAAAGAAGATAGCTACCAAACCATAGTAAATTGCGTTACCAGACATATTGATGGTCGCACCAAGTGGCAGTACGAACGATGCTGTCGAGTTCTTAACACCTAACTCTTTTTCTACTGTGTCCATAGTCACAGGCAGTGTCGCCATTGAAGAAGCCGTCGAAAGCGCAACTGCTTGAGGCTTTTTCATGGCACTAATGAACTTCTTCGCTGAGGTCTTTGTAAACACTTGAATCATTAGAGGGTATACAACAAAGCCGAAGATAAGAATGGCTGCGATGTAGACGACGAACAGCTTGAACACAACCATTAGCGCACCAAAACCAAAGGTGCCAACGGCTTCTGCCATTAGGCCGAATACGCCGATAGGAGCGATAATCATCACTTTGTTGATCATCCACACCATAACATCAACAATTGCGTTCACGCCATTAAGAAGAGGGTTGCGACGGGTTTCTTCTAGTTTAGAAAGGCCGATACCAAAGAATAGGCAGAACACCAAGATCTGTAGGATGTTTGCTTCATTTAAGGACTGAAAAACGTTGGTCGGGATCATACCTGTAATGGTTGCCCAGAAAGAAGGTAGGTCGCCCTTAGAAGCGTATTCAGCAGAGAACATGCCCTCGATGCCTGCTGTATCGATATTAATACCTGGTTGGAACACTTCACCCATAACAAGCGCTAACGCCACTGCAAGAGCTGAAGTTAGTCCAAAATAAGCTAGTGTGGTGACACCAACTTTACCTGCGTTACTACTGTTGCCAAGACCTGCAGCACCTGAAATCAGAGCTACAGCAACCAAAGGAATGACTAACATCTTAATTAAATTAATAAAGATAGTACCCAATGGGGCAAACATAGACGCAGATTCACCCATTACGGCCCCGATTAGGGTACCTAGGATCATTGCAATCACGACTTGGACGCCAATATTGTTTAGCATCAACTTTTCTTTTAACACTTCCTTAACTCCTGTGCTAATAAATTATAAAATCCTAGCATAGTCTTCCAGATGAACGGCAAATGTTAGACTAATGTTCGTTGGAGTTTTTACACTTTATTAGCACTGTTAGCAATAGATAGAAATCAATTAGAGGTGATTTAGATAAGAATATTAGAAGGAATGCTGTTCTATTGACCGATAGCAAACGTTTGCTTTGAATTTGGTTAATAATTACTTACGGATTGAAAGATATTGATAATAGTTGTGAAGGTTGAGATGTAACAAAAAAGTTGCGCAATTGGCGCAACTTTTTTGTTATGAAAGGGCAAAATAAACTGTCTAAAAAAACGCCTATTTTTGTGTCGCTGCTTTCATCGCTTTAACAAATTCAGCAAGTTTGTTTAGCATTTTTTCTGGCTCTGCCAAGTTGTTTTCGATGATTTTAACGACCGCAGAGCCAGAAATAGCTCCTGCAGCACCAGCAGCCAATGCTTCAGAGACTTGCTTCGGCTCAGAAATACCAAAACCAAGTAATGATGGCGGAGCATCATGTTTAGTGAGTTTATCTAGCTGTGTATTCATAGGCATATTAGCTTTAGTTTCAGTACCAGTTACCCCAGCTCTCGAAAGCAGGTAGGTATAGCCGCCGCCTAGTTTTGCCACTTGCTGAATGGTTTCTTCACTCGCTGTTGGTGGCGCAATAAAGATAGGATGAATACCGTGCTTATGAGCCGCTTCAACAAACTCTTTGCTTTCGTTAGTTGGAACGTCAGCGATTAGTACTGAGTCGACGCCCACTTCCGCGCATTTCTTATAGAAAGTGTCAACGCCACCTGAATAGACGAGGTTTGCGTACATGAGCAATCCAATTGGAAGCTCTGGGTATTTTGAGCGTATTTTTGCCAGTAGCTCAAAACATATAGTCGGTGTGGTTTTTGAGTCCAAGGCACGAATGTTTGCGCCTTGAATAGTAGGACCGTCAGCTTGAGGGTCTGAAAACGGCATGCCAAGTTCTAGCGCATCAGCGCCAGACTCAACTAAGGTTTCGATGATTTTCAGAGACAGCTCTGGATTCGGATCTCCCATTGTCACGAAAGGAACGAAAGCGCCTTGATTCTTCTCGCCTAGGCGTTGAAACATTTCTTTGTAGCGATCTTGATTCAGGCTCATTACATAACTCCTTTTTCTTTTAAGATATCGTGAACGGTGAATATATCTTTGTCTCCGCGCCCTGATAGGTTAACAACGAGAAGTTGTTCCTTCTCTGGGTTTTCGCGTGCCATCTTTAACGCGTAAGCCAGTGCGTGTGAAGACTCAAGAGCTGGGATAATACCTTCTCCGCGCGCTAGCTCTTGGAATGATTCGAGCGCTTCGTCGTCAGAAATAGACTCGTATTCTGCTCGACCAATACTATTTAGATAAGCGTGCTGTGGTCCAACGGATGGGAAATCGAGACCTGCAGATACGGAATAAGACTCTTCTATTTGGCCATGTGGATCTTGCATAAGTGGTGCTTTCATGCCGAAGAAGATACCAGTAGTACCATGCTTTAATGGCGCGCCGTGTTGGTCTGTATCAATCCCTAGTCCAGCTGGCTCTACACCGATTAGGCGAACGCTCTCTTCTTCAATAAAGTCTGCAAACATGCCAATGGCATTTGAGCCACCGCCGACACACGCAATAACAGCGTCAGGAAGAACCCCTTCACGTGCTAGGATTTGATTTTTGGTTTCTTCACCAATCATACGTTGGAATTCACGTACAATTGTTGGGAACGGGTGAGGGCCTGCCGCTGTACCTAGTAAGTAGTGCGCATCTTCGTAGCTGGCTGACCAGTCACGTAGAGCTTCATTACAGGCATCTTTTAGTGTTGCTGAACCAGAATGAACAGGAATTACCTCAGCACCCATCAGACGCATGCGGAAAACGTTAGGGCTTTGACGTTCTACGTCTTTTGCACCCATATATACTCGACATTTTAGTCCAAGCAACGCACAAGCAAGTGCTGTTGCAACCCCATGCTGACCAGCGCCTGTTTCGGCAATAATTTCGTTTTTACCCATACGTTTGGCAAGCAAAGCTTGGCCAAGTACTTGGTTGGTTTTGTGAGCACCACCGTGAAGTAAATCTTCACGTTTAAGGTAAAGCTTCGTTTTGGTGCCTTTGGTGAGGTTGCGAGTTAGTGTTAGCGCCGTTGGACGCCCTGCGTATTCTTGCAGTAGGGACATAAACTCTGAACGAAATTCAGGGTCGTCCTGAGCGTCGATAAAGGCTTGCTCTAATTGATCCAGTGCTGGGACAAGGATCTGTGGAACAAATTGTCCACCGTATTCGCCAAAATAGGCATCTAATTTAGACATGGTAAATTCCTTAAGTTGAAACTTGTTACTCGTACTAGAGCAAGTTTTAGTAATCTCGAATTAATGCGAAGGCTTGGTTGAGTTTTTCGGCATCTTTCTTACCCGGTGCGGACTCAACGCCCGAATTGAGATCTAAGCCGATGCACCCAAGCTCACTAGCTTGCTTAACATTCTCAGGAGACAGTCCTCCAGCTAGCATAATGTCAGTGGTGTTATTTAATAATTGCCAGTCAAAGCTCTTTCCGGTACCGCCTGATTGTTCACCCACCTTGGCATCCAATAAGTGGCGGTCGACATTGATGCTGTTTAGGTCTGGCAGTTCATCGGTGACACCGTGTGCTTTCCACACTTTGATATCATCATTAAGAAGAGGTTTGAGTGTATCTACGTAAGCTTGGTCTTCGTTACCGTGCAGCTGTACCGCAGACAGTTTCAGTTGATTTGCTGTATTTGCGACAAACTCAGGGTTATGGTTTTGGAATACGCCAACAAACTCAAGTGGAGCGCCACTCATGACCATGCGAGCTGATTCTAAATCGACGTAACGCGGAGACTTTTCAACGAAAATCAAACCACCTTTTACTGCGCCAGCTTGATAAGCTTTTGCCGCATCGTCCGCTTGGGTTAGGCCACACACTTTGTTTTCTCCGAACAGCACTTTACGAACGGCAAGTTCTAAGTTGTCTTCTGCCATGAGCGAACTACCGATTAGGAAGCCATTAGCAAACGGACAAAGATCTCGAACTTGCTGGTGGTTATAAATACCAGATTCAGAAATGATGATGGTTCCTTCAGGAAGTTTTGGAGCAAGCTCCTTAGTGCGTTCAAGATTCACCGACAGGTCACGAAGGTTGCGGTTGTTGATACCGACAACTTTCGCCTTAAGCGCAATAGCTCGCTCTAGTTCTTCTTCGTTACTTACTTCGGTGAGAATACCAAGGTCGAGAGACTCTGCAACGGCTGCAAGCTCACGATATTCGTCATCATTAAGTACTGAAAGCATCAAAAGAATAGCGTCAGCATTGTAGTGGCGAGCAAGATAGACCTGATAAGTGTCAATCATAAAGTCTTTACACAGCACTGGCTGTTTAACCTGACGACGAACTTGGGGTAGGAAGTCAAAGTTACCTTGGAAATACTTCTCATCGGTCAAAACAGAGATCGCGCTTGCGTGGTTGTTGTATACCGAGGCTATGTAGTCCAAGTCGAAATCGTCGCGGATTAACCCTTTAGATGGGGACGCTTTTTTGCACTCAAGAATGAAGGCAGCTTTTCCTGTAGACAGCGCTCCATAAAAGCTGCGATCTGATGGCACTAGATCGGCCTTAAAGCTTTCTAGCGGTTGAGACTCTTTACGAGCCGCAACCCAGATTTTTTTGTCTTCGACGATTTTTGCTAATACCGTTTCCATTTTCTTTTCCTATGTTGTCGTCGATGGTTTATCCGCGCTCAGCGAGTTGCTGGACGAGTTGATACGCTTTACCTGAATTCATTGCGTCTATCGCTTGTTGAGCATTGGACTTAAGGTCGTCATGCCCAAACAGTTTCATCAATAATGCAACGTTGACAGCAACAGCGCCAAGTTGAGCGTCAGTCCCTTTTCCGGTCAGCATATTGGTGATGATTGCGCGGTTTTCTTCTGGCTCACCACCTTTGATAGCCTCAAGTGGATGAGCATCTAAGCCAAAATCTTCTGGTGTTAACGTGTACTCGGTAATTTTCCCGTCTTTGATTTCTGCTACTAGCGTTTCGCCATGAATTGCTACTTCGTCTAGACCGCTACCGTGTACTACAGCTGCACGTTTCATCCCCATTTGTAGCATGGTTTCTGCGATAGGACGAACCAGTTTCGCGTCATAAACGCCCATCAATTCGATGTTTGGTCTTGCTGGGTTAATCAGTGGACCCAAAATATTGAAGATAGTACGAGTTTTCATGGTTTGGCGAACCGGCATTGCATGACGAACACCACCGTGATATTGCGGTGCAAATAGGAACGCAACACCAATATCATCAACGGCTTTGCGTGTGTCCTCGGCAGACATCGCTAGGTTGATACCAAAAGAGTCGAGCAGGTCAGAAGAACCAGATTTGCTCGACACACCGCGGTTACCATGCTTCGCTACTTTTAGACCACAAGCTGCGGCAACAAATGCCGCGGTTGTGGAAATGTTGATAGTGTTGGCTCCATCGCCGCCAGTACCCACGATATCTGCGAAGTCATAGTCAGGACGGGGGAAGGGATTAGCATTGGCTAATAGCGCTTTGGCTGCACCTGCGATCTCCTCTGGGGTTTCCCCTTTGATTTTCAGAGCGGTTAACGCGGCAGACATCAAAATAGGGTCAAGTTCCCCTTTAATGATAGTGTCAAACAACTGCTGGCTCTCTTGTTGAGACAGGTCTTGTTGGTCGTAAAGTTTATTAATAATAGTTTCCATGATTACGATTCCTTGAATTTGTTTCAGTTGTTTGAATGATTAAAGCTGTTTCGTTGCCCACGCAATAGCGTTACTTAACAGCGTTGCACCATACGTCGTCATGATCGACTCTGGGTGATACTGAAAACCGCAGACGCGGTCTTGTTCATGCGCTACAGACATAACCAAACCATCGACCTCTGCCGTGATATTTAAGCTGTCAGGCACTGTTGTTGCGACCAAGGAGTGATAACGTGCGATGGCCATTGGTGACGGCAGTCCTTGATAAATGCTGTGGTTATCGTGAGCCATCATCGAGACTTTGCCGTGAATGATTTCTCCAGCACCAGCTACCACACCACCGTAAGCTTCTACAATCGCTTGGTGACCTAGACAAATACCGATCATGGGGACTTTGCCACGCAGTGTTTTGATGAGTTCTGGCATGCACCCGGCATCTGCTGGCGCGCCTGGGCCAGGAGAAAGTACAACCACCGGATTGTCCAATTCAAGCACCGCGTTAGCTATGACGTCTGCGGCAATATGATTACGATAGATTTTTACGTTGTGGCCTAAACTACGGAATTGGTCGACAAGGTTGTAGGTAAATGAATCGAAGTTGTCGACAAACACAATGTTGGCTTTGCTGGAAATAGTAGTAGACATCGTGATTACCCCTTGTGCGCCGTTTTGATTGCAGAAATAACAGCTTGTGCTTTGCCTCGTGTTTCGTCTGCCTCAGACTGCGGGTCGGAATCAAATACAACACCTGCGCCGGCTTGAACCTGAGCAATACCATCCTCCACATAGGCGGAGCGGATTACGATACACGTATCAAGATCACCAGCACCATTCATGTAACCAACTGCTCCACCATAGCTACCACGTGTTTGTCCTTCAAATTGACGAATGAGCTGCATCGCACGAATCTTTGGTGCGCCTGTAAGTGTTCCCATGTTCATACATGCTTGATAGCCATGAAGGGCATCAAGATCACCACGGAGCTGACCAACAACACGGGACACTAAATGCATGACGTGGCTATAACGGTCGGTTTGAAGCAGATCGGCGACATGCCTAGTGCCGGGTTCTGCGATACGCGCAACATCGTTACGAGCTAAGTCGACCAGCATCATGTGCTCAGCGTTCTCTTTCATGTCGCTACGCAGTTCCAGTTCAATGCGGCTGTCGAGATCTTTGTTGATGGAGCCATCGGCGTTTTTACCGCGACGTCGTGTGCCGGCAATAGGGTAGATTTCAATTTGATTGGAGTCAGAACCGTATTTGAGTGCACTTTCTGGTGATGCACCAAAGAGGGTGAACAACTCGTCCTGCATATAGAACATGTATGGACTTGGGTTGCTTTGCTTCAGCTCTTTGTATGCTGCAAGCGGAGAAGGGCATGGCAGAGTGAAACGGCGTGATGGAACGACTTGGAAAATGTCGCCACGAACGACGTACTCTTTTAAATCTCTTACTATCTGGCAGAAATCTTCATCAGAGATACTAACGCTCTCTTCGATACCTTCAACTTTCTTCGCCTCTGGAACAAGTTTTAGGTCATCGCATTGCTGACTGATTTGTAGAATCCTTCCTCGGATACGAGCTAATTCATCTTCATCATGATTGAACAACGTTGTATGCAAGTCGCAGGATTCTTTTTGGTGGTCAACAACAAGTAGGCTCTCTGCAACGTAAAATACGAAGTCTGGACATTGGTTTGATTGTTTAGCATCACCTAGTGGTTCGAAGTTGGCAACGATGTCATAAGCGAAAAGCCCACCCATAAATAATGCATTTTTATCTTGGCCTGTCAGGTCGAAACTGTGTTGTACAAGACGAAGTGCATCAAAAGAAGAGGCTTCACGAAGTCTAGAATCTTCGTCAAGCGTATCATCAGGCATCTCAAACTGAACGACCAACTCACGTTCTTGTAGGGTAAATTCAATGCCTTCAGCAAGATTCTGAGCAATGATATTGAGCAAGTTAACGCCGTTTGTGGTTAGGGCTTCGTAGCGAACTTTGTGACCCTCACAAACAATTCTTACCGCTGAATCAACGATAAGCAGACTTTGGAGATCTTGTTTAGAGTCAATCTCAGCAGACTCAAGCAACAGACTGTCTGTTTTGTTTTCACATAGCGTATGAAACAGTCGAGTCGGATCTTGGGTATAAGGTACTTGCAATGACAGTACTTCCAAACGACCTTGCTTTTTGATGGTAATGGCTTTGTTCACAAAACCTCCTCTAAATTCTTTGAATCTGCTTTTGCAACAATCTTGATACATACTCGCATAATTAAAACGTTTGCCCAACGTTGAATAGGTTCAATTTGTTGCTTAATTAATCAGTTAAATCGAAAAACAAAAAAGCCCACTCGTTTGAGTGGGCTTTAATCAAATTAGGTTTTGATTATGCACGCAAAAAAGCCCACTCGGATTGTGTCCAAGTGCGCCACCAACCTTGTAGAGAATTAACCATACGGTTTAAAGGTTTTTTGATTGTATGAATATCTAGTAACATACGTGCTTAACTCAAATAATGTATCTGCGTACTAGTTAACTAGTTCGTGGTGCGAAAGTCAACCGAAATTGTGAAAAAATGAAGATAGATTTACATAGCCATACCACAGCCTCAGATGGCCGACTATCGGTTGCCGAACTTTTAGACAGAGCTATTGGTTTTGATGTCAAGGTTCTTGCTATTACTGACCATGATACTTTGGATGCGATTCCCGAAGCGCTTGAACTTATTGAGCAACAGTCACTGCCGATTGAGTTGGTTAATGGCATTGAAATCTCGACCGTCTGGCAGAACAAAGACATTCATATTGTGGGGCTGGGTGTGTCACTTGATTCTCCTGAACTGTTAGCGCTTATTGAAGCTCAGCAAGCAAGACGTGTTGAGCGCTCCGAACTCATTGCACATAGGTTAGAAAAGGCTACTCGTGAAGGTGTTCTCGAAGAAGTAAAGCTTATCGCGGGAGATGCCCCAATCACTCGAGCACACTTTGCAAAGTGGTTGGTGGATAATGGCTATGCTAAAACCATGCAACAAGTGTTTAAGAAATATATGACGCGCAATAATACCGGTTATGTGCCGCCCAACTGGTGTTCAATGCAAGAAGCTGTTGCGGCGATCCATAGTGCGGGAGGAATGGCAGTTCTCGCTCATCCAGGGCGCTACCAATTAACCGCAAAGTGGCTCAAGCGACTGCTCGCTGCATTTTGTGAGGCCAACGGTGATGCAATGGAAGTAGCACAGCCACAACAAAGTCTTCAAGAAAGACGCAACCTTGCCGATTATGCGATACAATACAATCTATTAGCTTCACAAGGGTCGGATTTCCATTACCCGTCACCCTGGATGGAGTTAGGCAGGAATTTATGGCTTCCATCTGGAGTAGAACCAGTATGGGACCAATTATCATTAAAGACAGCAACCTCTCTGGACAACGCTACACTAGATAGTGGGGATGCTGCACGCAGTAGTTAAGAGATCGCTCTTGAAGTCGAACAACATGGAAGGTTGTACCGAGAGCATCCTAAAAGCTTGAAGGAATAACAATGAGTCAATTTTTTTACGTACACCCAGAAAACCCACAAGC
This sequence comes from Vibrio mediterranei, assembly GCF_013364395.1. Taxonomy (NCBI): domain Bacteria; kingdom Pseudomonadati; phylum Pseudomonadota; class Gammaproteobacteria; order Vibrionales; family Vibrionaceae; genus Vibrio; species Vibrio mediterranei. Next base: position 1,254,069 of record NZ_JABXGK010000001.1, read on the forward strand.
ACGCTTGATCAATCAGGCTGTTGCCATTGTTCGAAATGGTGGTGTGATTATTTATCCAACCGATTCTGGTTATGCATTGGGGTGTCAGCTTGAGAACAAACAGGCGCTAGAGCGTATCTGTCAAATTCGTCGTTTGGATGACAAACACAACTTCACTTTACTATGTCGAGATTTGTCCGAGCTATCTCTCTATGCTCGAGTAGACAACACAGCTTTCCGTTTGTTGAAGAACAATACTCCTGGCCCTTATACTTTTATTTTTAAAGGGACTAAAGAAGTTCCTCGTCGTTTGATGAATCCTAAACGTAAGACAATAGGTATTCGTGTTCCTGACAACCAAATCGCTTTGGATCTGTTAGAAGCTTTAGGCGAGCCTTTAATGTCAACGTCATTGATTTTACCAGGCAACGAAGTGACAGAATCGGATCCAGAAGAGATTCGTGACCAACTGGAACATGCTGTTGACTGTATATTGAATGGTGGTTATTTGGGTGAGCAACCAACCACAGTTATCGACTTCAGCGATGATGACGCGAAGGTCCTAAGAACCGGGGCTGGTGACCCAACGCCATTCCAATAATAGGTCAATGTTTTCTTACTAATAAAGGTAAGAAACTTGGTGCGTCTAACAGAATTCTTTGCGATAATGTGCGACCGCGATTTTTAAGGTCGCATTATCTGGTTTCGACGTCTGTGAAGACGACATTATAGGTAGGTAAATGAGCGAAAAATTACAAAAGGTGCTTGCTCGCGCAGGCCATGGTTCACGTCGTGAACTTGAAGCCCTAATTAAATCTGGGCGCGTGAGTGTTAATGGTCAGGTAGCAAGACTGGGTGAACGTCTAGAAGACGAAAATGCGGTTATCCGTATTGATGGTCATACTGTTTCCGCCAAAGCACAAGAAGAAGTGGTTTGTCGAGTGCTGGCCTATTATAAGCCGGAAGGTGAGTTGTGTACTCGTCACGATCCTGAAGGTCGTCGCACAGTATTTGATCGCCTACCTAAGATCCGCGGATCGCGCTGGATTTCTGTTGGTCGTCTTGATGCCAACACATCAGGTCTACTTCTTTTCACTACTGATGGTGAGCTAGCAAACCGTCTAATGCACCCAAGCCGTCAAGTTGAACGTGAGTACTTGGTACGTGTATTTGGTGAAATTAACGAGAAGAAAGTTCGCAATGTGGTAAACGGCGTAGAACTTGAAGACGGTATGGCTCGTTTCGAAGATGTAGTTTATGCTGGTGGTGAAGGTATGAACCATACTTTCTACGTAGTTATCAACGAAGGTCGTAACCGTGAAGTTCGTCGCCTTTGGGAATCACAAGAAACGACAGTTAGCCGCTTGAAACGTGTTCGCTATGGTGACATCTATCTTGATAAGAAACTGCCACGTGGCGGATGGATGGAGCTGACACTGAAAGAGGTGAACTATCTTCGTGAGCTCGTTGAATTACGTCCTGAAAAAGAAACCATGCTAGACCTTAGCCAGAACACGTCACGTCAACGTGAACGTTCTCGTAGCCAGAAAATTCGTCGTGCGGTACGTCGTCATGAAGAACGTGCTAATGCACCTAAAGGTCGCAGCAACCAGCAGCGTCGTAACAAAAAGTCTGCTGGCGAGCAAAGCGCTCGTTCTAAGACTCGACGCTAAGCGTTCCAGTTAGCAAAAAGCCAGCTCAAACAGCTGGCTTTTTTTCGTCTTAAGAACGTGTATCTTATAACGGTGCAAAGTCTTACCTACACAACTTCTACCTGTGCATTGGGGTTTTACGGAAATGGCTTTCCACCATACGCTGAGTCACAATATGTTGTGGGTTGGTCATGATCTCGTTCGTGTTGCCATATTCCACTACATCGCCTTCGTGCATCACCATGACCTTGTCGGTAATATGTTTGATGATGCCTAAGTGTTGTGACACGTAAACGAACGCAACCCCCATCTCTTCTTGAAGCTCTAAGAATAGGTTAATAATTTGCGAGCGCATCGCCATATCAAGCCCGTTAAGTGCTTCATCTGCGACAATAATGGAAGGTTGAAGAATCAAAGCACGAGCAAGGCAGACACGCTGCTTTTGACCGGTTGCCAGCATCTGAGGGTAGAAGTAGGCGTGCTCTGGAAGTAAACCGACGCGAACCAAAGTATCTTTTACTCGTCGCATACGCGCTTCTGGAGGCATATTGGTATTCCGTTTTAGCGGGCCTTCCAAAATACGACCAATCTGAATTCTTGGATTCAAAGACGTGTTTGGGTCTTGAAAGATCATGCGAATCAGTTTGCAACGGGTTGAGTAATCTTCGTGTTCAAGTAAATCGCCATTGACTCGAATTTCTCCCGCGGTTGGTTCAACTACACCCGCAAGCATACGAGCTAGTGTGGATTTACCAGAGCCATTCTTGCCAATAAAGCCGATAGTTTGCCCAGCCTCTAGGTCAAAACTCACCGGTTTAACTGCGTGCTGAACTTTCTTCTTAAATAGCTTAGATCGAGTTACAAAGTCCTTTTTTAATCCGGAGACTTCTAACAACGCACTCATGCTTTTTTCTCCGTATTAAGAGGGAAGTGACAACTGTATTTATGATTCTTAATGCGTTTAGCGCTAGGGATTTCCACGCATTGTCTTTGCGCATAGGGGCAACGAGGCCCAAGGCGGCAACCAATCGGTAAGTGCTGCAATGGTGGAATAGAACCTGGTAAAGATTGCAGCTTCTCTTTGTGCGGAATCCAATCGCCAAAATCCGGCATTGCCTTGAGCAGCGCCACTGTATAGGGATGCTTGGGTTTCGCGAGTAGTTTTGCGGTATCCGCCGATTCGACAGATTGACCACAGTACATCACCGTAATTCGAGTCGCCCACTGAGTAATCGTTGTTAAGTCGTGACCAATCAGGATGATGGTGGTGTTATTTAACTGATTCATACGACTTAAAAGACGCAATATTTGCGATTGAGTAATTGGATCCAAGTCGTTGGTTGGTTCATCGGCAATCAGCAGCTTTGGCTTGGTTGCAATTGCCATAGCGATCATGATTTTTTGACATTCGCCATCAGTGAGCTCGTAGGGGTAGCTGTTCATGATACGGGTATGGTCTTTAATGCCAACCTTATGAAGTAACGCGATAGCTTGCTTTTTACGCCACTTAAATCGCTCCCACCATTTGCCTTCAAAGGAACGAGAAGGGATCGACTCTATAAGCTGCTTGCCCACTTCGTCAGACGGGTCTAGACAGGTTGAAGGTTCCTGGAAGATCATTGCCACATCGCGAGCAATAACACGTCTGCGCTCACGAGGCGTGAGTTGTAGTAGATCGATATTACCTAACCGCATTCTATCGGCAGTCACGCGCCAGTTGTCCTTACAGACACCAACAATGGCTTTGGCAACAAGGCTTTTTCCTGAACCGGATTCGCCAACCAAACCTCGAATTTCACCTTCATTAATGGTGAAGCTCATGCGATCCACCGCTTTGACGAGACCTTGTGGTGTCTCGATTTCGATGGTTAAGTGTCGAATATCTAAAACTGGCATTATTCGATCCCCGCGTTTAGTGCGCTGCGCACACCTTCACCAACAATATTCACCACGACAACGGTAAACAGAATAGCTAAACCTGGAAGGATAACGGTCCATGGTGCTAAATAGAGCAACTCGGCGGCATCACCTAACACTGCTCCCCATTCGCTGCTTGGGGCTTGTGCGCCAAGGCCAAGGAAACCAAGTGCGGTAATGTCTAAAATGGCGATGGATAATGCAAATGTTACTTCGGCTGCAATGACCGTTAGTATATTAGGCAATATAGAGTTCCACAGCAGATAAAAGTCGTTCGCACCGTCTAAACGAGCAGCCATGATGTAGTCTTTTTCAACTTCGGTATGAACCGCAACATAGATTGAGCGAATGAATCTAGGAATGAGCGCTAAACATATCGCTAATAGAATGTTGAACTCACCGGGACCTAAAAATGCTACGAAAATGATCGCTAGTAGTAGCGATGGGATAGACATTACGGTATCAAGAAGGTGGTTCAGCGTACTCGAGAGCAGGCCACGTGTCATTCCTGCTAATATACCAATCAAGCATCCTACTGCTGCTGCAATCGCGGTAATGATAATTGCTGCGCCAAAAGAGAGGCGAGAGCCATCGATAATGCGCGACAAAATATCGCGACCTAAGTCGTCAGTTCCAAAGAAGAAATCGACGGTACCTTGAGGATCCCAAGATGGTGGAATCAACAAATAGGAGCTCTGCGCCATTGGGTCGTAGGGAGTGATAAATGGCGATGCAATAGTGATGATAATGACAAAGACCAAACACCAAAGGCCAAACATTGATAGGCTATTCGAGCGGTAACTACGCCAGAATCGCTCAAGCTGAGTAGGAATGCGCTCTTCTTGGTAGACGTTATCTGACAGCATACCATTCCTTCCTTACTAGAGGGTTGATCATCGCACCCAACAAATCTGACAAAATGCTTGCTGCTAAGACGATAGAAGCCACGACCAAGACGCCTGCTTGAATTGATGCGTAATCCTGATTGGAGAGCGCATCCAGCAGCCAACGTCCAATACCCGGCCAGTTAAAAATAGACTCGGTCATAATGGCAAGTGTGATCATACTTGAGAGCTGAACTCCAAGTTTAGGAATAATAGGTGGAATGGCATTTCGTAGCACATGCTCAATGACGATTTCATAATTCGACAAACCTTTAATTCGAGCAGCTCGAATGTAGTTTTGTCCCATTACTTCGGTTACTGAAGTACGCATCATACGGATAACTTGCATTGTTGGTGAGAGTGCTAGCACTAAACACGGCAAAATCATATGTTCAATAACGCTTTGTAACGCCTCTTTGCGATAAGGTGCGTCCGACAGCAGAGCATCAATAAGTGCAAACCCTGTGACATGATCAATTTCATAAAGTAGGTCATAGCGTCCTGCAACAGGGAACCATTGATAATTCAGCGAGAAGTACATAATCATCAATAACGCAATCCAGAATAATGGGGCGGCATAACCCACCATGGATGAGAACGAAATGATGTTATCCAACCATTTACCCTGTCTCATACCCGCGATGGTGCCAGCTGGAATACCCACAAACACAGATATCATAAACGCGGCAAAACACAGCTCTAGAGTTGCAGGAAGTACAGCTGAAAGCTCTTGGGTAATGGGTACACCAGCTTTAGTCAGTCCAAAATCTAGACGAGACAATTGAGCGACATAATCAAGCCAGCCAGGGAAAAACGCTTGAGTAGTCCAGAAAGAATCAGGGTCAAGTCTGACTAAGCTATAGCCGACGAAAGTCAGGATCAATAACGTAATGACAAATAGATTTAGTCTGCGGACAGAATACCAAAACATCTACTTCAACCTCACAACTTGATCAAACGGTTGGGCGTTGAATGGACTGGTTCTAAAACCTGTCAGGCTATCGCTATGTGCTTGATATTTTTGACCGTGTGCAATAGGCAACACAGGAACTTCCTCATTCAAAATATTTTGTGCTTGTCGATATAGATTGAGTCGATATCTTGGTTGACTCACTTCAAGCGCCAGATCTAACAGAAAGTCAAAGTCATCATTACACCACATAGATAGATTCAAACCTTCACGTTTTGACGTGCAAGATAACAAAGGACGTAAGTAGTTATCTGGGTCGCCAGTATTTCCCACCCAACCTGTGAGCAGTAGATCAACGGACTCAATATTCGATAGCTCTTGGCGATCGACTCGATCATCGGTGAGTAGGTTAAGGGTAATCCCCACATCGGCTAAGTTAGCTTGGATAAGTTCTGCCGTTTTACGTGGACTCGGGTTGTACACTCGTGGCTCAAGAGGTACTGCCATAGTGAGCTCTAGACCTTTCTCATAGCCAGCCTCTTTTAGCAGCGCCATTGAATAATTACGGTCGTAGCGAATTTGAGTGGCATCTTTCTGATGTGCCCAAGAACTTGGTGGAAGAAGGCTATAAGCTTTCTCTCCGGTGCCAAAATAAACCGCTTCGAGAATGTTGTCGCGGTTTATCGCGAGATTCAGGGCTTTACGAACTCTGGGGTCACTAAGTGCTTTATGCTGAGTATTGATAGCCACAAAAGCCACGTTCATGGCTGGTTTGGCTTGTAGAACGATGGACTCTTCATTCAATATCACAGGGATTTGGCTCGAAATAGGCGAGTTCAGGACATCGCACTCATTTCTTAATAGCTTAGCTAAGGCGCCAGCTCCGCGATGAGATATATCAAATACGACTTGTTCCATATCTACTTTGCCACGCCAGTAGTTTTCGTGACGCTTTAGGCGAACTAAATCTGCGACTTGGTATTCGTCTAGGTAGAAAGGCCCAGTACCAACAGGGTAAATATCAATATCGAGTTTATGATCGGAAAAGACGAGTTGATCAGCATATTCAGCAGAATAGATTGGTGCGTGTGCCGTCGAAATGTTGGAAAGGAACGAGTTGTCTGGCCTCGATAGAGTAAACTTGACCGTATTGTCATCCAATGCTTCAACTTTCTCGACCAAATTTGCGAAGTCAATGCCTGCGAACCACGGATAGACACTGCCGCCTACGTCGTGGAACGGATTGTTAGGGTCGATAATACGCGTGAAGCTAAATACAACATCGTCCGCATTCATCGGACGTGTGGGAGTAAACCATTCAGTGGTTTGGAACTCTACACCTTTGCGCAGAGTGAACGTGTACTCTGTGCCTTCCTCGTTAACTTGCCAGGATTTCGCTAAGTTTGGAACGGGTTGGTGAGTGCCCGGGTTTAGCGTCAGTAGCGTATCGAATAACTGCGGCGCAATAGATTCGACAGTGATGCCACCGTCTACTAATTGCGGGTTAAAAGTACTAGGACGACCTTGGTCGCAATAGACGAATCCGTCTTGTCTAACTTTCGAGTGATCGACTTTTTCTTCGCAACCTGTCAATAGGATGAGACCGCAAAGTCCAAGCGATAAATTGATTAATGCCTTCATAAACACGCTACATTCATTTTAGCGAACGTAATATCTGTATTGAGATCAGGGTAATTTACCACTAAATCGTCAGCTAAACCAATAATCACAAGTACTTATCGTGCAATTGGTTAAAAAGTGTGGCAACTGTCTGACCCTGCTCAAACCAGTTTGTACTTTCGCACTAAACCTCTTAGCTGATCATAGCTCAAGCTTAGCAGCTTAGCAGCACCGCGTTGATTGTATTGAGCTTGCTTAAGTGCTTCATTAATCAACTTTATATTTTGTTCATCCTGCCATGTTTTAAAATCGAGTGGAAAGGTGAACGCTTCTTCAGTTGAAGGTTGAGAGGACTGAGACTCTTGTTCAGAAGGCTTCTCACTATGTTCCGCTCTCATTGATGGGAGTGCACCGAATTGACCTTCAAATGGATTGAATATTAATGACTCAATGGCCTGTTCATTGGTCCCTTGTTGATACACAGCACGCTCAACTACGTTTTTTAATTCACGAATGTTACCTGGCCAAGGGTAGTCAGCCATGCTTTGCCAAGCTTGTTCGGTGAACCCAACAAAGAACGGTAGACCCAACTCTCGACACATTTTTATCGCAAAGAACTCGGCTAATAGTGGAATATCTTCGGGACGATGGCGCAGAGGCGGTAGATGGATCACGTCAAATGCTAACCTATCAAGAAGGTCAGGACGGAACTTTCCTTGCTCTGCGAGTTTTGGTAAATCTTCGTTGGTGGCACAAACCAGTCGAACGTCTGCTTCCAACGCTTTTGCTCCGCCTACACGTTCATACTGCCCGTATTCAATCACTCTAAGGAGCTTCTCTTGCACAGATAAAGGGGTAGTAGCGAGCTCATCTAAGAACAGTGTGCCATTTTCTGCTCGCTCGAATCGTCCTTGGTGACGACCTTTTGCACCGGTAAAAGCGCCAGATTCATGCCCGAACAGCTCAGAGTCGATTAGCCCTTCACTCAAGGTTGAACAATTAAGAGAAACCAAAGGTTGATCCCAACGTTTAGACAAGTAGTGTAAACGCTGAGCAATCAGTTCTTTACCTGTACCACGCTCACCGATAACCAGTACAGGACGGTCAATGGGAGCGAGCCGAGATACTTTATCGAGTACAGCTAGAAAAGCAGGAGATTCGCCAATTAAGTTTTGCGCCATAGTGAGTCCTCTAGGTTGGTAAATATTACCAATAGTTGGCTAGAGTCATCATAGCATGTCAATCTGATTAAGCGAGTGTAATATCTATCTTATTGAATATTATGGGTTTAACAAATTGGCACGGTAATTGGATTAGCTGTAGCAACGATTCAGAGTTCATTGGCGAGCTCATCCAATTAGGAGAAGTAGTATGGGTATTTTTTCTCGTTTTGCAGATATTGTAAATTCAAACGTGAGCGCTTTACTTGATAAGGCAGAAGATCCAGAGAAAATGATTCGTCTGATCATTCAAGAAATGGAAGATACATTAGTTGAAGTTCGCACTAACTCAGCAAAAGCGATTGCCGACAAAAAAGAGTTAGCTCGCAAAGTGAAAGCGATTGAAGAGCAAATTATAGAGTGGCAGCAAAAAGCGACACTCGCGTTAACAAAACAGCGTGAAGATTTAGCGCGAGCAGCACTGATTGAAAAGCAGAAGCTTGAAAATGTGGTGAAAGGGCTGCACGATGAGCAAACTTTGGTGGAAGAAACCATCGACAAGCTCACTAATGAAATTGCTAAATTAGAAGCCAAAATTACCGAGACACGTGCGAAGCAGCAGGCACTGATCATTCGTTCGGAAGCAGCAAGTAATCGTCGTGATGTGCAGAAGCACTTGCATACCAGCCGCACTCATGAAGCGATGGCGAAGTTTGAACAATACTCTCGCAAAATTGATGAACTAGAAGCGGAAGCGGATCTGTATTCGAAAACAGGTAACGCGAAGTCTTTAGATCAAGAGTTTGCTGAGCTGCAAGCACAGGACGAAATTGATAAAGAGCTCGCTAAGCTTAAAGAGCAAATGAATAACGAAAAATAATGCGGATTAGGAGAAAAGTATGTCGTCATTTTTAATTGCGGGTCCATTAATTGTCTTTTTGATTTTTGTTGCACCGCTGTGGCTTTTTCTCCACTACCGCAGCAAGCGTAAATCAGAGAGTGGTCTGTCGCAGCAAGACTTCCAAAAGCTGCAATCGCTGTCTCAACGTGCAGAAAAAATGCAGCTACGTGTGGATAACCTAGAGCGAATTCTGGATGCGGAATCCCCAAACTGGAGGCAAACCTATGACTCATAGAGAGCTGTATAAAGATCCGGTCAATGGTAAGTTGACAGGGGTGTGCGCAGGTTTAGCCAATTATTTCGGTGTTGAGGTTTGGCTGATACGAATTCTTGTAATTTCGGCGGCGCTGTTAGGGGGGAGCTTTTTAGTCTTGTTGGCGTACGTGGCAATGAGCTTGATGCTAGAAAAGCAACCTGACAACTTTGTTGAAGCTATGAAAACCAAGAAAGAGCATTCATTGAAGAGTAAACCTTGGCAACAAGGGCAAAACGCGAAAGACTTGCTGAATACGTTAGAGCGCGATTTTGACTCGATGGAGCATAAAGTGAGAGATATGGAAGCGTATGTCACGTCAGAGGCATACAAAGTGAATCGAGAGTTCAGCAAGCTTTAATATCTTATAGCGTAATGAATAAAGAGGTGCAGTGGCACCTCTTTTTTATATTTGCTGGAGAATAGATGAGAAACAGTTGTTGTTAATGCGTGTCGCGCAGTTGTTCTGTTAACCAGTTTGACAACGCTTGAAATTTTGCCCGCTGTTCCATTCCTTTTGGACAGACTAAATCATAGCCTTTACCTGATTCCACGCTGGCAAATGGAGCTACTAACTTTCCCTGCTTAATTAACGGTGCAATAAACTCCTTTCTGCCGAGAGCGACTCCCAAGGAGAGCTGGGCCGCATCAATGGCAATCCTGTTATCGCTATAATAGTCACACTTAACCTGGCAGTTGATGTCGAGCTGCATCTCATTGAGCCAGTGCTGCCAAGCAATGCTGTCACTGTTGTGAATAAAGCGGATATCTTTTAATCGAGCATCATCAAGGTGAAGTTGGTGTTTTTCAGCGTACTCTGGGCTGCAAACCGGTATACGCTGACCAGCAAAGAGTCGCCGGCTAAAGTGGTTAGGATAAAGACCTTCGCTGTAAAAAATAGCAGCATCGTATGGTTCGAACTGAAAATCACTTTGATTTTGTTTGGTGTCCAGTTTGATGCTTAGATTCGGATATAGATGACGAAAATCCGGCAGTCTTGGCATTAACCACGATGATGCGAAATAGGGGGAGGTCGCGATGTACAGCTCACCCGTTAACTCACCTGTTTGAATGTCTGACAGTTCGGAAAATATAGATTCAAATGAGGTATTCAGAATACTGAAAACCCGCTGTCCTTCTGGGGTAAGTTCGAGTTTCCTCGTTTTCCTAATGAACAAGTTAAAGTTAAGCAGTGTTTCAAGCTTTTTAATGCGTTGGCTTACGCCTCCTTGAGTAAGAAATAATTCTTGTGCGGCGTGAGTGAAACTAAGATGTCGAGCCGCCACATTAAACGTATGCAAGAGTGATAACAACTGCTGTCGATTGTGGTTTAGATTCATGGATTACTCCAGCTAATGCGTTGGTTCGATTTATTGGTTTGTTTAACGTTTTTCTTGACTATAAATTACAACACGTAATCTTAAATCGGAAGGGCAAACGTGATGAAGCAGACTAAAAAGCTAAAAGTAGTCGTAATTGGTGGTGGTTCGAGCTATACGCCAGAGTTGGTAGAAGGATTGTTGGCTCGATACCAAGAGCTTCCAATATCGGATCTTTGGTTAGTAGATATTGACGAAGGAATGGAAAAAGCAACAGTGATTGCTGATTTGACCAAAAGAATGATCGCTAAAGCCGAGTGCGACATCACTGTGCACCTGACAACAAATCGTCAACAAGCTCTGGTTGATGCGGATTTCGTTTGTTCTCAATTTCGGGCTGGCCGGATTGAAGCCCGACTACGTGATGAGAGAATAGCGCTAAAATATCGAGTTATTGGGCAAGAGACTAATGGCCTTGGGGGGTTCTCCAACGCGTGTCGAACGATCCCTATCGCGTTAGAAATTGCGAAGGAGATGGAAGCGCTATGTCCTAACGCATGGTTGCTTAATTTCACCAACCCTTCGGGTATGGTTACTGAAGCGTTGACAAAGTACTCGACAATAAAAACCGTCGGACTGTGTAACGTCCCTGTGAATATGGAGCGCGGTGCTGCTGAAATGCTGGGTGTTGATCGTAAAGATATCACTATGCAAATCGCTGGACTGAATCACTTGGTGTGGGCTCGAAAAATTCTTCATGATGGCAAAGATAAGCGTGAGCAGGTCATCAATGAACTACTTGCTGGTAACGACCGAATGACGCCTAAGAACATCCCTCCTTTTAAATGGGATGAAGGTATCATTAAAAGTTTAGGTATGGTGCCTTGCGCATACCTTCGCTACTACTATCAATCGCGTGACATCCTTGATAAAGAGTATGCTGCTTCAGCGAGTAAGAGTAATCGAGCTGATCTAGTGGCAAAAGTAGAAGCCGAGCTGTTGGAAATCTACAAAGATCCTACGTTGGATACCAAGCCTAAACTGCTTGAAGAGCGCGGTGGTGCTTATTACTCTGAAGCAGCCTGTGAACTGATGAGCAGTATTCACAACAACAAACGTTCAATCATGCATGTTAATACTCGTAATAATGGTGCGATTCAAGGCTTGCCTGATGACTGTGCGGTTGAGGTGAGCTCTATTATTACCAGTAGTGAGATTATTCCGTTAAACGTCGCGCCATTTGAAACCGGAACATTACGGCTAATTCAACTGATGAAAGAGTTCGAAACGTTAACGGTGGAAGCAGCAATCACGGGCGATATTAATCTTGCCAAGCGTGCGCTCATGCTTAACCCAATTGTTGATAGTGGCCAACACATTGACGAAGCGCTAAGAGAAACGATTCGAGAGAATATAGACTTTATGCCAGCGTTTACGCACTTCTTATAAGAATAATCAAGGTTAGTAGTTATGAAACTTATTTTGAACGCAGATGACTTTGGGCTGACTGAATCGGTGAACTTAGCGATAGCAGATTGCTTCCATGCTGGAATGGTGAAGTCGACGACGATTATGATGAATCAGCCTGCTGTAGAGCATGCCGCTGAATTGTATCGACGAGGGCTTATATCGGAGGTTGGCTTACACTTTACCGTTACCGCAGGTAGACCGATCTCCGATCCTGATCTTATCCCTAGCTTGGTGAATGATGACGGAGAATTCTTTGATAAGACGATACTGTTTAACAAATCAGATGTTTCGAGTGACGAGGTCGAAGTTGAGCTGAAGGCTCAGTACCGCGCTGCGTTAGATATGGGATTCAATATTAATCACATCGATAGTCATCATTTCGGAGGCGTCTATCGACCCCTAAAACAAGGTTTTACTCAAGCGGTGAACAAGGTTGGACTTCCTGTGCGGAGAATCGATAACATCATCCAAGGGCAAGAGTTGTTAGCTGTCCCTACACCGGATGTATTTGACATGGGGTTCTATGCTGAGGGAGCAACGATCGACCACTTAAAAGCGATGCTTCTTGCTTACCAAGAGCAAAAGCCGAGCGGTACGATAGAGCTCATGTGCCATCCCGCTCGAAAGGTTAGTGAGGAGCTTGTCGCACTCTCAAGTTACACCGACTCAAGGGTTGAAGAATGGCGAATTCTCACCAACTTAGAGATGTCATTGTGGTTGCAGCAACAAGGAATTGAGTGTGTCGGCTTTGATGCATTGAACGTATAAAATCATTTACGAAAATTCAATAGAGCAAGGTGAGGATATTCACCTTGCTCATTAGCTTGTGAAATTTAAGAAAATTAGCATAAATCTATTATTAATTAATGAGTTGCTGGCAAGGCACGATTCTCTCGACTATGTTTTAAAGTACATTAAGAACAAGGCAGTTGAGAATGAAGAGCAAGCTTTCCTTTTTGGCGATAGTCGCCAGTCTTATAAGTGGCTGTGGACAAGAACCACCGCCAATTCCTGAACCGGACTCTCGTCCAGCCAAACTGTTTAACGTCGCTGTCGGCAATAGTAAATTTGAGCGCACATTCCCTGCTACTTCAGAAGCGGGTGATAAAGCCGTTCTCGCTTTCCGTGTTCCCGGGCAATTAGAGCAAATAGTAGTCCGCGCAGGCCAACCCGTTTCTAAGGGACAATTACTTGCTCAGCTCAATCCCGACGAATATCAATTATTAGAGAAGCAAGCCAAGGCGAATTTCCAATTGGCGGATGTTCAATATCAAAGGGCTCTTAAGTTACGCAAGGATAAAGTCGTGTCCGAACAAGACTTTGACCAAGCAAAGGCAAACATGAATTCCGCTCAAGCCAATTGGTCTCAAGCTAAGGCCAATTTACGCTATACCAAATTGCTTGCCCCGTATGACGGTACTATTTCCATAATCCCTGCAGACAATTACGAGTACATTCAAGCCAAAGAAGGGGTTATGAATATCCAATCGAATCAACTTATTAAGGTTATTTTTCAGCTGCCTGATCTATTGTTGAATCGATTCCAATCGAAAAATCAAGTAGATGCTTCCATGGTCTTTGATGCTTATCCATCACGTGCTTTCGAACTAACTTTTCAAGAAATTGATACTGAGGCTGACCCAAAGACGGGCAGTTACAAAGTGACCATGATCATGGAGAGACCGACAGACGTGGGGATCCTACCTGGAATGGCTGGTCAGGTAAGCGTAGTCACTCGCAGCACTGGCGCTACGGTAATCCCTCAGTCAGCACTGTTTATGGAAGGGGATACTAAGTGTGTTTGGCGGGTTAGTGAACAAGGAATTGTCGAGAAAGTAGCAGTGGAGCTTAACGACAAGCGACAGGTTATTAGTGGGCTAAACGATGGCGATCAAATAGTAGTTTCTGGGGTGCAAGGGATTGAATCAGGTATTAAGGTCCGTGAGTGGGTCAAGGAAAGAGGGCTTTGATATGCATAGTCGCTTAGTAAGTATTCTAGTTCTTGCTGCAATAATATCAGGATGTAGCAAACCCGAAGTGGGAACGAGAGAGGAAGTTCCTAAGGTGAGAGTCACGGAGATTGGCAAAACCGAGCTGAAAAATAGTCTTTATTTTCCTGCTCTTGCTATGGCGGCGGACCGCTCTCACCTCAGCTTTAGAGTCGCAGGAGAAATCAGCTCTATCGATCTTAAAGAAGGTGATTTTGTGAAAAAAGGTGATGTGTTGGCAGTGCTTGAACCCACAGATTACCAATTGGCGGTAGATAATGCGCAAGCACGGTTTGGCGTCATTGACAGTCAATTTCGTCGCTCAAGCCCTTTGGTTAAAAAGGGACTATTAGCGCAATCACAATTCGATGAAATTGCAGCACAAAGAGCCTATGCCAAAGCGGAACTAGAGCTTGCTAAGTTACGACTATCTTTTACAGAGCTTCTTGCTCCGGTGGATGGTGTAATATCGCGAGTGTCAGCAGAACAATTTGAGAACGTTCAAATCGGTCAGCAAGTGGTCAATATCCATAGCGTTGATGAAGTAGAGGTGATTGTTCAACTCCCTGACAGCTTTTCACTAAACCAACCTACGAATCGCGATCTAGCTAGCATTGAAACTCTCGTCCGCGTGCCTTCTGGTAATGAATATACCGCACGGCTGAAAGAGTTTACCACCGAGCCTGACCCCTCCTTGGGTACTTTTACCGCTACATTAGTACTGCCTATGCCGAAAAACGAATACATTCTAGATGGTATGGCGGTGGACGTGACATCCAAAGCTAAAGATGTTGGTCTGAATTTGACCCGAGGAGTGAGTGTTCCAATAGAGGCTGTCTTTAATCAAGATGGCGATTCGCTCAATGACAATGAGAAGTTCGTTTGGCTGCTAAACGAAGACAGTACGGTAACTAAACAGAAAGTGACGACGGGTAAAGTTTCTCAAACCACGATTCAAATAGTTGATGGCTTGGAGCAAACGCAACAGATAGTGATTGCTGGTATTGCAAGGCTCAGAGACGGCATTAAAGTGGAAGTACTCTCGCAGGAGGCGAAGTGATGAACCAAGAAAAACAACAGTCATTGCCTCAATCGGATGACGAGGTTACTGGCGTTGCCGCGTATTTTATTCGCAATAAAGTCATCAGTTGGATGGTGTCGTTAATATTCCTGATAGGTGGTGTTTCGGCATTCTTTGGACTGGGTCGATTGGAAGACCCGGCATTTACGATAAAAGATGCGATGGTCGTGACCTCGTACCCTGGTGCGACGCCTCAACAAGTGGAAGAGGAAGTTACGTATCCGATAGAGAAAGCTATTCAGCAACTCACTTATGTGGATGAGATCAACTCGATATCGAGCCGTGGTCTGTCTCAGATAACTGTGACTATGAAGAACAACTATGGCCCTGATGACTTACCTCAAATATGGGACGAACTGCGTCGTAAAGTAAATGACGTGAAAGGCTCGTTGCCTCCAGGGGTGAATGAGCCATCGGTAATTGATGACTTTGGTGATGTATATGGCGTGTTGTTTGCCTTAACGGGAGAAGGATACAACTACAAAGAACTTCTAGATTATGTCGACTATCTGCGACGTGAATTAGAACTGGTAGACGGAGTCAGTAAGGTCTCGGTAACAGGTGACCAACAAGAACAAGTATTTATTGAGATTTCGATAAAACGGATCAGCGCTCTTGGTATTGCGCCAAGCACGATTTTCAATTTGCTTCAAACTCAGAACATTGTTTCTAACGCAGGTGCAACCCGAATTGGTGATGAATACATTCGTATTCAACCAACCGGAGAGTTTACGGATGTGTCGGAGCTCGGTGACCTTATCCTTACGGAAGGTGGAGCTCAAGGTCTGATCTTCTTGAAAGATGTCGCAGAGATAAAGCGAGGGTTTATCGAAGTCCCATCGAACATCATTACTTATAATGGCGATACTGCACTCAACGTAGGAATCTCGTTTGCTAGTGGCGTCAATGTAGTCGAAGTTGGTGACAGGTTATACAGACGATTAGCGGAGCTAAAATATCAACAGCCAGTTGGTATCGAAATTAACGAAGTTTATAGTCAACCAAAGGAAGTGGATAAATCAGTTCGTGGGTTCGTAGTTAGCTTGGGGCAAGCCGTTGCCATTGTAATAGTGGTGTTGCTGTTCTTTATGGGACTACGCTCGGGCTTATTGATTGGACTGATTTTACTGCTTACGGTCCTTGGGACTTTCATTTTCATGCAGTACATGGCTATCGATCTTCAAAGGATTTCTCTGGGAGCCCTAGTCATAGCGTTGGGGATGCTGGTGGATAATGCCATCGTGGTCGTTGAAGGGATATTAATAGGAACACAAAAAGGGAGGACTCGGCTTCAAGCCGCAACCGATATTGTGACGCAAACGAAATGGCCGTTGCTGGGGGCGACTGTGATTGCGGTTACTGCTTTTGCGCCCATTGGCTTGTCCGAAGACTCAACAGGCGAATATTGCGGCACATTATTTTCCGTACTATTAATTTCACTCATGCTAAGTTGGTTTACTGCTATATCTCTTACGCCTTTCTTCGCCGATCTGTTTTTCCGAGGTATGAAGGTGAAGGAGGGAGAGGAAGGCAATGATCCTTATAACGGATTTGTTTTTGTTGCTTACCGAAAGTTCCTTGAGTTTTGTATGCATCGAGCTTGGTCGACGGTGGTCGTATTAATTATGGCACTAGTGGCGGCCTTATATGGATTTACTCAAGTTAAACAGTCATTCTTTCCAGCCTCTACAACGCCGATGTTCCAAGTGGATGTTTGGCTACCAGAAGGAACCGACATTAGAGCGACCAATACCAAGCTTAAAGCAATTGAAACTTGGATCTCTGAGCAACCAGAAGCTGACCATATCACGACAACGGCGGGTAAAGGGTTGCAGCGATTTATGCTGACTTATGCACCGGAAAAGAGTTATGCCGCTTATGGAGAAATTACCACTAGGGTCACTAGCTATGAGGCATTGCAGCCACTAATGGCTCGGTTCCGAGATTATCTAGACGCAACTTTCCCTGAGATCAACTACAAGCTTAAGCAAATTGAACTCGGTCCTGGAGGTGGTGCAAAGATTGAGGCGAGAATCATTGGCTCTGACCCGACGGTACTTAGAAGTATTGCGTCGCAAGTTATGGATATTTTGTATGCCGACCCAGGTGCTTACAACATTCGACACGATTGGCGCGAACGCACTAAAGTTCTTGAGCCTGTGTTTAATGAGAGTCAGGCTAGACGTTACGGTATTACAAAATCTGATGTGGATGATGTGCTAATGATGTCCTTCTCCGGTAAGTCTGTTGGTTTGTACCGAGATGGAACAACCTTGATGCCTATTGTGGCAAGGCTACCAGACGAAGAGCGAGTGGATATTCGTAACATAGAAGGGATGATGATTTGGAGTCCCGCACTGAGTGAGTTTATTCCATTCCAACAGGTCACACAGGGATATGATACTCGCTGGGAAGACCCGATCATTGTCCGCAAGAATCGCAAACGGATGCTGACGGTGATGGCAGATCCAGATCTACTGGGCGAAGAAACTGCTGCTACGCTCCAAAAGCGTATCCAGTCTAAAATTGAGGCGATAGACCTACCGCCAGGTTATTCATTAGAGTGGGGGGGAGAATATGAGTCTTCTGGGGACGCGCAAGAGTCTCTGTTCCAAACAATGCCTATGGGCTATCTGTTCATGTTCTTAATTACTATCTTCTTGTTTAATGCGGTGAAGGAAGCACTTATCGTCTGGCTAACTGTGCCTCTGGCCGTCATTGGTGTTACCACCGGACTACTTGCCTTAAATACTCCATTTGGTTTTATGGCATTATTGGGTTTTCTAAGTCTGTCAGGGATGTTATTAAAAAACGGTATCGTTTTACTTGACCAGATTGAGATAGAAATTAAAACCGGAAAAGAGCCGTATTTAGCGGTTGTTGATGCGGCGTTAAGTCGAGTGAGACCAGTGTGTATGGCAGCGATCACTACTATCTTGGGGATGATTCCGTTATTACCGGATATCTTTTTCAAGCCGATGGCGGTAACAATTATGTTTGGTTTAGGATTTGCGACTGTATTGACGTTAATTGTCGTTCCAGTGCTGTATCGTATCTTCCACAGAGTTAAACCAATCTAGATATTTGGGAGCAGCGTAATGCTCCCAAATACCTCTATCCATTAAGGAGAAATGAATTCGATGTGCAAACGATGCCCATGGCTTGATGAAACCAAGCCAGATTATGTGGAATATCACGATAAGGAGTGGGGTGTCCCCGTACTAGACGACCAAACTATGTTTGAGTATCTAGTGTTGGAATCCGCTCAAGCAGGATTGAGTTGGTATACCATCTTAAAACGTCGCGAAGGGTATCGAAACGCATTTGCTAACTTTGATGTAGAGAAAGTAGCCCGTTTTACCCAAGAAGATGAACGTCGTTTACGGGAGGATAGTGGGATTATTCGCAATAAATTGAAAATCAGCTCAACTATCACCAACGCTCAGCATTTCATTGAGATACAAGAAGAATTTGGTAGCTTTTGTAATTATATCTGGTCGTTTGTCGACAATAAGGTATTAGTAACTAGTCCTAAGACGCTAGAAGATTATCCAGCCACGTCTGAGGTCTCGGATCGGTTAAGTAAAGACCTTAAGAAGCGCGGCTTTAAGTTTGTTGGGTCGACCATTATCTACGCTCACCTTCAAGCGGCGGGACTAATCAATGATCACAGTGTTTCTTGCTATCGACGCCAAGAGGTTATCGATAGCTATCAGAAGCTTGGCCTAGAATACCAGTTAGTTTAGAGACTACTCTATGGTGTTGGAAACCTGTCCGATCCCTTCAATTGAGACCGACACGTTATCACCCGACCTAAGTGCTCTTGTTCGACCTGGTGTACCAGCAAAAATCATATCACCAGGTCGTAGCGTAATGTATTTACTGATATAACTAACGATTGTTGGGACATTGTGAATCATGTTTGCCAGTGTTTCTTGTTGCATGATTTTGCCATTAAGACGCGTAACGATTTGTTGGTTGCCGATATCGACATTAGTTGTAATGAAGTTAGATACAGGACCAAAACCTGTTGCACCTTTAGCACGCCACCACTGCAGATCTTGACCTTGCCAACTGCGTTCCGTCAAATCGTTGCCCGCTAAGTACCCAAAGACGCAACTCAACGCATTTTGATTGCTTGTGTCGTGACATGTCTTGCCGATCACAATGACAAGCTCTCCCTCAAAATGAACATTATTTGCCTCATCGGGAAATGACAATGCACCGCTCAACCTAACAGCGTCGATAGACTTGAAGAAAATCTCCGGCTTTGCAGCTCCAGAGTTGCCTGCATGACTGCGAAAATTGAGGCCGACAGCGTAAACGCTACCGTGAGTAATAGGGGCTAGTAACGTTGCTTCATCGGCTGTGATGACTTTTACGGTAGAAGGATTATCAAATGGTCTTGAAGACAACAGATCATAGTGGTTTGGGTTTTGTTGTGAGACGCGTATCCAGTGTTGTTTGTTTTGATACTCGACGAGTCCATATTGCGCCGCTAGCGATTGAAATGGTAGAAAAATCAGTAACAGTAAGAGTCTCATTGCCGCCGTCCTAGAATAGGTTCCTGAATACATCTATGAAAGTGTGCTCAACAGAGTATAGTGTTGAGTTATTAATTACGTGAAAATAGATGTCTGGTTCAATAGAACTTAGTAGGTAGTGGAAAGATATGGAAAAATTCGATTCGATTTACGCCAGAGCGGCAGATAGAAAAGGTGGTGAGCAAGGACTTGAGTCGATTGTCTCCAAACCTCTGAGCCGAGATGAAGTGGCAGCTATTCCTGAAGATCGTTGGTTGTCTGCGTTTTCAATGAAAGTGTTCCAAAGTGGAATATCGTGGAAAGTGGTAAGAAACAAATGGCCAAACTTCGAGGAACATTTTTTCCAGTTCAGAATCGATCCGCTACTGATGCTGTCTGAAGAACAGTGGGAACAAAAAGCCCAAGACCCAAAAATCATTCGTCACATGACTAAAGTCATGTCGATACCAGTTAATGCCTCGATGATCCAATCTGCTCGCTACGAGCACGAATCCTTTTCGCAAATGGTTGCCGATTGGCCGAAAGAATCGATCGTCGAACTCTGGGCACACCTTAAAAAACATGGTGCAAGGCTCGGCGGAAATACTGGACCTTATGCGCTAAGACAATTGGGTGTAGACACCTTTATTTTATCAAATGATGTAGAAGGCTATTTACGTAATACCAATATCATTGACTCGGGTAGAGGCACAAAACGTGCGATGAATGCTGCAAACAAAGCATTTATGGAATGGCACCAAGAGTCGGGTCGGTCACTTTCAGAAATCAGCCAAATCATTGCTTATGGTTTTGGCGATAATCGAGTTTAGCTAGGTAAGGGAGACTTTCTCTTCCAATGTCTTTGAGACATAAGTTCCCCCTGCTGCGCAGGGGGGAAGATTTAGTAGGGCAAACTCTTAAGTAAATCTATTTATGATTCCAGAATCACTCGCGTATCTTCACTCAACGATTCTAACTCACTTGCCACATCTTTAATTTGCATTGCTGCAGGTATTTTGAGCGCCATTGTTGCTGTAAATAGGCTTGAACCAATACCACCGCCCCCCGCGATAAATACACGCTGGCAGTCCATATCTAGAATACGGATATCTTGCCCATCTAAGAACTGGGTAATTTCGTTAACGATACCGGCTCGGTCGTTAGCATCTAATCGTAACTGGAATACCTTTTCTTGATCATGACGATGCTCTTCGGTATCGGTGATTTGAACTAATAATCCTTGCTGTTCACTGAAAGCGCTTTTGACTGCTTGAACATTGTCCGTAGGAAGTTCGACCTTTATGACGGCGGCCACATGGTCTTCGATAAAATTCACTTTGCTCACCAGCCATTTACCGCCGTTTTCGTGGGTAACTGATGCAAGGTTTTTAATGGTGGCTGGGCTAGCTTGGCCAACAAAGTTGACAATGAAAGTACTGCTGCTCATACGATTCCCTCCACAGGTTTAAAACCAACAACTATTTGAATAGTTAACTCCAGTTTAGATCTAAAAAAGGTCGGTCGCATGATGAACGTCAAGTATTCACTCTAAAAACAAAACAAGATTATTGAACTGTAGTTAGGCGCACAATTTTCATGGTTTTTATTTGGTCAACAAAGAGTTAGCCATAATACCTCTCCCTTTCGCAGATCTAATTTACAGTTCTCTGACATTTAATCGCTAGACCGACCGGTTTGTTTTGATTATTGTGTGATCACTTTCTTAGGAGGACAACCATGCAAAACACGACTTTTGATGATTTGAAACTCATTCACAAGCGATTAAAAAAGCACTATCAAAGTGAACCAATGCCAAGCTATGAGGCTCGTGTTGCCGTGCTTACGTCGTTAAAAGTGTCGTTGCAACAATTCAGTGACGCGCTTTGTGATGCTCTGGATAAAGACTATGGAAAGAGAAGCCGACAGGACACATTAGTTGCTGACGTCTTGCCATGTATTGGCAATATTGACCACACCTTATCCCAGTTAGCGCAATGGATGAGTCCATGTCCGAGAGACGCGGGCCCATTACTTTCAAGCTCAACTGTAGAGGTGGTGTATCAACCTAAAGGAGTTGTCGGCATTGTTACTCCTTGGAACTTCCCTGTCATGCTTTCTATTGGTCCTTTGATATCTGCGATTGCTGCGGGTAACAGGGCGATGATCAAACTGAGTGAGTTCACCCCTGCCACCAATTCGGTCATTCGTGAAATGCTTGCAAGCTGCTTTAGCGATACTGAGGTTGTCGTCATTGAAGGTGAGGCCGATATTGCTGCTCAGTTCACCTCTTTACCATTCGACCATTTGCTCTTTACTGGCTCGACAGAAGTTGGTCGTAAGGTCATGAAAGCTGCGTCAGAAAACCTAACGCCAATCACCTTAGAACTTGGCGGCAAGTCGCCAGTTCTTGTCGCGGATGACGCTGATATTGAGATGGCTGTGGAACGCATTATTTATGGCAAGAGTTTGAATAATGGTCAGGTATGTGTAGCTCCTGATTATGTATTGATTCCCGACGGCAAGCAGCACGCTTTTGTTAAGGCATATGTCGAACATTATCAAAAACTGTTTCCCCAAGGGGTAAACAGCGACTCGATGACTAGTCTGATTAATCAGCGTCAATTCCAACGTCTTCATGATTTGCTCTCCAGTGAATTGGCGGCAGAGTCTCTTGTTACTGCCTGTCATAAAGAAGCGCTCGATGTTGAAAGACAACTGATGGCGACACACTTAATTGTTAATCCATCTCTGCAATCAGCGGTTATGACTCAAGAAATTTTTGGTCCCTTATTGCCGATCATCACCTATTCCACCATTGATGGTGCAATTAACTTTATTACTGAGAGACCGAGGCCCCTAGCACTTTATCTGATGAGCGAAGATGACTCATTGCAACTCAAAGTTGCTAATCAGGTGCACTCTGGTGGTATGTGTATTAATGACTGCGTTTTCCACCTAGCGGTCGATGATGCGCCATTTGGAGGTATTGGTGAGTCTGGAAAAGGTGCTTACCACGGTAAAGAAGGCTTCCTAACTTTCTCTCACGCCAAGACGGTGATGACGACCGATGCAGAGCAACACAATGTCAGCTTATTACTTGGTCCTGAAGATAACGAATTCAAACGTGCAGTACTAAAAACACTGTGCGCATAACTGACTAATTGGAGATTCAACTATGAATAACTTTACTTTCAACCTTAGAACCGTCGTTCACTCTGGTGCATCATCCATAGAAGCGATCCCAACCCTGTTTAAAGCGAAAGGGGCGCAGCGAGTGTTGTTGGTCAGCGATAAAGGCCTTGAATCATTGGGTTTCGTAGAGCGTTTGGCATCGCTGCTTTCGACAGAAGAGAAGGTGAAGCTTGCGGGGATTTACACCGATATTGAAGCGGACGCGAGCTGTTTGGATATTAATCGCGCTCTGGAATTTGCAAAACAGGTGAATGCAGACAGTATTTTGGCGCTTGGCGGGGGGAGCGTTATCGATGCATCAAAAGGTATCAAATATGGTTTAGAACATAAGCTTGATGATATCCGTGATGCGATTCAAGGTGGTGGGCGTCTTGAAGTTGGTCCTGATGTAAAACCGTTTTCAATTCCTCATATAGGCGTACCGACAACGGCGGGGACAGGTGCAGAAGCATCGCCTATCGCGGTTTTTTATAATGACAGAGAGCAGGTTAAAGCGAGTTTAGTCGTCTCTGGACTTGAGTGCGATATTGCTGTTTTAGACCCTGAGCTGACAGTGAATTTGCCAGCAGCGTTAACAGTATCGACAGGTATGGACGCATTGACCCATGCTATTGAAGCACTGGCATCGCCTTTAAGTAATACCTTCACTGATGCTTATGCGACGCAGGCGTGTCGCTTGATACTGAATAACCTACCGCAAGTACTTCAGTCTCCGCAAAATGTAGCGGCTCGTTGTGAGCTCCTGCAAGCAAGTACCATGGCTATTTCTGCTTTCTATTCGTCTTTAGGTGGCATACCGATCCATAACTGCGCGCACGCATTCGGCGCGGTAGCGCATATCCCACATGGTGATGCCAATAGTGTCTTACTACCAGTGGTGATTGAGGCGCTTCCAGAGTTTTACCTCCCAAGCATTAACAAATTAGCAGCGGTGTTTGGTATATCACCTAGCTTAACAGACGCTGAAAAACACCAAGAGGTTGTACATTCATTACGTGCTTTCCAGGCGTTAGTGAATGCGACGCAGAGCTTTGCCAAATGGAACCTAGATGACAACAAAAAAGCGCAGATTGTCTCTGGGATAGAAAAAGACATCAGTTTCCAGTTCTACCCGATTGCTCAAGAAAAGGTCACCGCAATACTCGAGACTACTTGTTAATTTTCCAACTTACTCATTGCGGCATAGGGATGTGCCTCACTTTTTGAATACTAGGAGGCAACTATGTTTTTTACTCAACACGTCAACAAGATGCTATTGGTTACCGGTATTGGGACCGCGGCGGCTTTCGCTTATGCATTTTTCCCACAATGGGCCATTACTCACATCGGGCAATTACCTTATTTGGATCAGGATTTTGTGTTCTATCAACACTGGGGTGTCATGGTAGGCATGATGGGAGTGATGATGGTGGGTGCGGCTTTCAAACCTCAGTGGAGAGAGAGCATCATGCTTTATTCTGCGGTTGAGAAAGGCTTTATGGTGATTCTTCTTCTGCTTAACTACAACAGCCCGCATATTACCGGTTTTTTACTTGCAGGAGCCATGGATACGTTCGTTGTGATTTGGACGTTAGCATACTGGAAAGAGCAGAAAACCATACGTTTACAAGCCTCAACCTTGCAACACTAGCGTCAAACTATGAATAAACGCATTCAAAATTGGTCGCTTAGCTTTCTCTGTTTGCTTTTTATTGGGACGACATGCCTGGGGTACGTAACAGACACACCAAATACCTTATCTAGTGATGTTGGTACTACGTTTCAAAACGGTTATGCGGGTGACGCTGCGGCGCAGTACGAGATTGGTATGTTTTATCTGCAAGGTGTCGAATCTGAGGGTGAATATCTTGAATCTACTCAAGAAAAAGCACGCAAATGGATATTACGAGCAGCGACTCAGGGGAATGCAGACGCTCAATTACAGCTTGGTCTTATGTACGCAGCAGGGACTGGTGGCGAGAAAGATCATTCTCTAGCGGTTAGCTGGATAGGCAAAGCCGCTGAACAGAATCATCCTAGAGCACTGGATATGCTCCATTGGATGTCACAAAGTGCTCACTAAACAAGGGTGAACCATGAATAATTCCAAAACTATCCTATGCACGGCCATAGCAGCCTCTTGTGCACCAAATGCATTTGCTACGCAGGAAAAACCTAATATTTTACTCATCGTTGGTGATGATGTCGGATTTGCTGATACGCAACCTTATGGCTCTGAAGTGTCAACACCAAACCTGATGCAACTGGCTGAAGAGGGGGTGAAATTTACCAACTTCCACGCTTCACCCACGTCATCTGTTACTCGCTCTATGATGTTAACGGGTGCCAACAGTCATGAGGTTGGGCTAGGCACGTTCGACTATGCCGTCTATCCGCCAGCTATTGGCAAGCCAGGTTATGAAGGCTACCTCACTAAAGATGGCGTAACCGTAGCGACGTTACTTCGTGATAATGGCTATCATACTTACCTTTCTGGGAAATGGCACTTGGGTCATGATGATGGTTTCCTGCCGGATGATCGTGGCTTTGAACAGAGCTACGGGATTTTGGCTGGCGGTTCGAATCATTTCAATAGAGATATGATGTTCCCGGCGAAAAATGAAGCAACAGCAAAAGCGTTGCAAAAAGGTGAAATGCCCGGCGTAGAGGTCGAGCCGACTTATCAAAATGGTCAACAAGTAAAAGATAAGTATCCGGGAGAGTATTCAGACCAAGGTTATACCGAAGAGTTAATCAGCATGATTGATAGTAATAAGGACTCCGGAAAACCTTTTTTTGCCTATTTACCATTCACAGCGATTCACTTGCCACTACAAGCACCTAAAGCATCGTTTGAAGATAAGATTGCTTATTACGTAGAGCACGGATGGGACTCTGTTCGAGAAGACCGCTTTAAACGAATGCAACAGATGGGCGTAATTCCAAAGAGCGCTACGATGTCCGATAGAAATTCACTGAGTAGACCATGGGATGATCTGTCAGATGAACAAAAGCAATGGTATGGCAAAAAAATGGCCATTGCTATGGGAATGATGGAGCTTCAAGACCAGCAGATAGGTCAGGTAACAGATTATTTGAAGAAGATAGGTGAGTACGACAATACGTATATTATCTATCTCGCAGACAACGGTCCGGAAGCGACGGATATTACGGGGAAAAATGTAAGTGATCTGATTCGTACTTGGACCGATTATCACTTTGACAATAGTACCGAAAATCTGGGTAACGCAGACTCAAGTGTCTCATTGGGCCCAGAATGGGCAAGTGCATCCACTGGTGGATTGTCTTGGTTTAAAGCGTATACAGCAGAAGGGGGAGTACGTGTTCCTCTGATCATCAAACCTGCCAAAGGTGTGCTTGGAGAGAAGGAGTCACTGGAGGCCGGAACTCAAACTAATGAATTGGCACAAGTAAAAGACCTCGCTGCCACAATATTGGATGTGGCCGATGTTGAACCCGCTGGCGGTGAATATAAAGGCAGAAAAGTGGCCCCAATGAGCGGTCAAAGCATTATGCCTTATCTACAAGGTGAGCAAGAGACTGTCCATAGCGAAGACAATGCTATCGCGTTCGAGTTATTCGGCAGCGGCATTCTTCTTCAAGGGGACTTTAAGATCATTCGAATTTCGAAGGGGATGGGAGGGGACAGTGAGTGGCATATGTACAACACCAAGTTAGACCCTGCTGAAATGATAGACCTGAAACACCAACGTCCTGAGCAGTTCCAACAAATGTTAGCTGCTTACAAAGAGTACGAAAAAACAATGGGTATCGTACCAGTGGATGAACAATGGAATCCATTTGAAAACGTGAAGTAAAAAATTTCGCCTCAATGCAAACTGACCGGTTTGTATTGAGGCGAGTTCATCCATTTAAAAATGTTGAACAGTTTGGATACTTTCTTAAGAGGAACACACCATGTCCCACTATCATCTTAATGTACCTCAGTACCAAGGTCAGCCTCATGCTAAGTTTCAGGCGTTGGCGAAACCAATTGGAGCGGTGTGTAATATTAACTGTGACTATTGCTATTATCTGGATAAAAAACAGCTACTAGAGTATCCCAAGAATCGCTCGTACAAGATGAGTGATGAGATGCTAGAGCGTTATATTCACCAGTACATTCAAGGTCAAAACACGCCAGAGATCGTCTTCTCTTGGCATGGTGGCGAGCCAACGCTGCTAGGTCTTAGTTATTTTGAACGAATAGTAGAGCTTCAAAC
Source organism: Vibrio mediterranei (assembly GCF_013364395.1). NCBI lineage: Bacteria > Pseudomonadati > Pseudomonadota > Gammaproteobacteria > Vibrionales > Vibrionaceae > Vibrio > Vibrio mediterranei. The sequence continues at coordinate 1,281,141 of NZ_JABXGK010000001.1, forward strand.
GAAATACGCCAAACCCTATGTGAAGATAGTGAATGATATTCAGACCAATGGGCTGTTAATCAATGACAAATGGTGTCAATTTTTGGCGAAACACGCGTTTAGTGTAGGTTTGAGTATTGATGGCCCAGAACAGCTTCACAATACATATCGCAAGAACCGCTGCGGGCAGGGGACGTTTAGCAAGGTGATTGAAGCCGCCGAACATCTAAAGCGTCATGGTATCCACTTTGCGACGCTGACTTGTGTCAACAACGTCAATGGAAATTACCCTTTAGAGGTGTATCGCTTCTTAAGAGATGAGATTCAACCATCACAAATTCAATTTATCCCAGTTGTTGACCGAGATGAAGAGATAAAATGGGCTCAGTGTTCTGAAGCTGCAATCATCCCTATATCCGCTCAAACAACAAGTTGGAGTGTCGCTCCGACTCAATGGGGAGACTTCTTAACGACCATTTTTGATGAATGGATGAAGCAGGATTTTGGCAAAGTTCATATTCCTTACTTTGAAAACTTTTTCGGAATTTGGATGGGTAAACCGAGTTCGATGTGTACGCTAAGCGATATATGCGGCAAGGGCATTGCTGTCGAACCTAATGGCGATGTTTATGCCTGCGATCACTATGTTCATCCTGAACACAAAATTGGCAATATTGAGCAGACGCCATTGGCGGCAATCGCTTTATCAAAACAGCAAATGACCTTTGGTTTTGCGAAACAAAGAGCGTTGCCCAAACAATGTTTGGAGTGCAAGATGAGGTTTGCTTGTCATGGTGAGTGTCCAAAGAACCGAATCATAAAAGATAAGTACGGTAACCCTGGACTTAATTACTTATGCCAAGGTTGGCAACAAATATTTCATCATGTTGATCCAGTGATTACGCATATACTTGAGCTAAATGGAATTGCGAAAATAACATGTAAAGCTATTGGGTGAGAATATGGATAGTTATTTACTACTCGGCTTGGTCATGGCGCTGCTCAGTATTTGGAAAACCTATTCTGGTCCCGCATTAGCAGGTTTTGTTGGTTTTAGTTATCCAGAGATGTTGCTGTTTAATGTGGTTCCGGCATTAATCGCAGGCTATTTCGGCTGGTTTATAGGACGATATTCCTTTTACCTTTATGCGAGAAAGAATTTTCAGCCCTACAGGCCTAAGTTGAGGCGATTCGTAACCGCATGGAAAAGGTACGGTAATAAGACTATGGCCACACTTGCTCCTGTTCTGGTTGGCATTCCACTCTACACCTTAATCGCTAGGCGCCTCAGACAAAGTCACATTACTACCTTTATTTTACTTTCATTGTCTATTTTGTGTTGGAGCGGTTTGAGTTATAGCCTAGTCAATGCATTAAATCTTAGTACACATCTCAATTTACAAGGCTTACTTAGTCAGATAGGGCTTTGAGCTAACTTACTCTATTAAATCTGAAAATTTGCTTTATAGATACCAGCAACTAGTCTGTAAGAATAAACAGGAGAAGCAACATGACGCATACACAAAAGTTCTTGTTATTGGCGGTCCTTGGATTAATCCCTATTGCCTTAATGTATGGCTTGGTTCCTAGCATTACCTTACCTTTCCTGTTTGATATTGATGCATCACCGATTAATGTGAGTCATATCTTTCGCGCTGTAATGGGGCTTTATCTTGCATTGGCGGTTTATTGGCTTATGGGGGCTTTCGGGACGCAGCAAATGGCGCGTTCTGCACTACAAAGTCTGGTTGTGTTTATGTGGGGGCTGGGTTTAGGTCGTGCTATTAGCATGGTCGTCGATGGGATACCAAATGGGCTGTTAGTCGTTTATCTTCTCCTCGAAATAGGGTTTGGAGTAGTAGGGATTGTGCTTCTCAAAAAAGATGATTTTGGAACCAAACGAGTCGCGTGAATATATTAGGAGGCAGGATGCACCGTATATTAATGAAATGGTTAGTGCTGAGTTTATTAGGCTTGAGTTCACTTGCGAATGCGAATGAAAAGCCACCAAACATTTTTGTTATTTTTACTGATGATATTGGTATCTCTAACCTAAGTGCTTACCATCGAGGGTTAATGAGTAGTGAGACGCCCAATATTGATAGTATTGCTGAAAAAGGAATGTTGCTGACGGACTATTATGCACAGCCTTCTTGCACAGCAGGACGCTCTGCGTTTATTACCGGACAGTTCCCCGTTCGTACCGGCATGCATACTGTTGGTCTTCCAGGTAGCCCAGTAGGACTGAATGCTGAAACACCGACACTACCGGAAATACTGAAAACCTTAGGTTATACAACTGGCCAGTTTGGTAAGAACCATTTAGGTGACCGAGATGAAGTGCTACCAACAATGAATGGTTTCGATGAATATTGGGGTTGGTTATACCATCTTAATGCGATGGAATACACTGAAGATCCTGATTGGCCAAAAGGCGAAGCGTTCCAGAAATTCGCACCAAGAAATGTGATTCATTCCAAGTCAGATGGCAAGGGTGGACAAACCATCAAAGATGACGGGCCTTTGACCATCGAACGCATGCGTACTTTAGATGATGAGGTTAATAAACATGCCATCAACTTCATCGAAAATGCGGTGAAACAAGACAAGCCTTTCTTCACCTGGTATTGCCCTTCAAGAGGCCATGTTTGGACTCACTTGTCTCCAGAGTACGAAGCTATGCTCGGACAAAACGGTTGGGGCTTGCAAGAAGTCGTGATGAAAGACCTCGATGATCATGTCGGTGAGATGCTTGCCAAATTAGAAGAGTTGGGTGTAGCGGATAACACGATTGTGATCTTTACGGCGGATAATGGGCCAGAAATCATGACTTGGCCTGATGGCGGAATGACGCCTTTCCATGGTGAAAAAGGCTCAACTTGGGAAGGTGGTGTCCGTGCGCCTCTGTTGGTGAGCTGGCCAGGTAAAATTCCAGCAGGAAAAATACACAACGGGATGTTTGATGGTATGGACTGGTTACCTACGCTGGTTGAAGCCGCAGGTGGACCAAGCGATCTCAAACAACAAATGCTGACAGGGTATGAAGGCTTTAAAGCGCATTTAGATGGTTACAATCAAATATCGATGCTCACTGAACTAGCACCGTCAAATCGTAAAGAAATCATTTACTACGAACGTGACAGACTTCAAGCGGTTCGCGTTGGTGATTGGAAAGCTCATTTTGTGGTGCAAAATCATGGCTGGAGTGGACCGAAGGAAGAGCTTAATGCACCGCTGCTCTTCAACCTACGCCGGGATCCTTATGAGCGTGCTGCCGAGGAGTCTGGTATGTACATCAACTGGATGGGCAAGAAAATGTGGGCATTTGGCCCAGCTCAGGCAGCGGTACAACAACACTTAGAAACCTTTAAAGAGTGGCCTCCTGTCACTTTTGAGCCGGATGCGGTGGATGCGTCCGGAATAGGGCGCTAAATGGTGGTTCATTAACTCAATTTACTAAAGGGCTGCTTGCAGCCCTTATTTTATCAGTAACTTGGTTTCCATCATGGCTTGCTCTAAATGCGTTCGGTCTTTTTGCATCGCGCAAAGTAATGTGGCACCTAACCACTTGGCATAAAGCGTTCGCGAGACCATGTATGGATTTTCTATAGCTAGCAGACCTTGCTCGTTACCAGATGCGAAATAATCCGCCATGCGATTAATGACTTTTTCAGCGCCGTTATCCAGTTCGACTTGCATACTTGATGATGTCCCAGATATTTCACCAGACAATTTCACGACTAAACATTTAATCCGAAAATCTTCTGTCACCTTTGAATCTGACCAAAACTCGAAGTAATGTAACGCGCGCTGTTCAAAGGCAATGGAGCTGTCTTCTAGATATTGACTGAGCGTGTTTAGATGGTCTTCAAAATAGTCTTCTAATAACTGGCGGCCGAAATCTTCCTTCGATTTGAAATGATGGTAAAACGAGCCCTTCGTTGCGTTCGCTTGCTGAATGATCTTCATAATACCAATGCCAGCGAATCCATGTTCGCTAATGAGGTCAAACCCAGCGTCGAGAAGTGTTTGTTTTAAATCAGCCATAAGTCCGCCATTTGTTGAAATCGGCGACTATTGTAACTCTGAACAAACAGACCGTACAGTCTAGCAGCGTTAACATCGTTAATCGGATGATTTGCCACAAAATCGCTATTGCTATTTCAATAACTCATGTCATCCTTATGAAAAAACCTACAAGGAGAGATCATGCCTAAAATTGCAATGTTGAGTACTGGTGAAGAGGTATTGTATGGCGATATTGTTGATACCAATGCCGCGTGGCTCAGCCGTGTATTTTATGAGCATGGGTTTTCCATGTCGAAGCGCTCTACAGTAGGTGATCAGCGAGCTGAGTTGCTACAAGAAATGATCATGCTGAGTTTGAATCTGGATGTGGTGATCGTCAATGGTGGCTTGGGGCCTACGTCTGATGATCTCACTGCTGAAGTAGCAGCGGAAGCCGCGGATCAATCTTTAGTGTTGAACCAAGGTTGGTTGGAAACACTTAAAGCCTTCTATGCTCAACGCGGTAAATCCATGCCTGACAGCAACATCAAACAAGCAATGTTGCCAGAGGGCGCGGTGGTGGTCGATAACCCAATTGGCACCGCATGTGGTTTCAAAATGATGATCAATGATTGCTTGTTTTACTTCACTCCAGGTGTCCCAAGCGAATTCAAAAAAATGACGCTTGAGCAGATTTTGCCTGACTTAAAACATGAATTCCCTAATCAACAAGGTAGGGTATGCCGACGTTTATATACGTTTGGCCTATCGGAATCTGGTATTGCAGACACGCTTTCAAGTCTTAATCTACCGCCGGAATATGAGTTGGGCTATCGTTCTTATCTTCCTTTTATCGAAGTCAAACTGTTTGGTCCTTCAGACGATTTAGAAATAGGGTCAAGAGTGCTCTCGATGATAGAGAAGCTCTTGCATAGTAATGTTGTCAGTGTCGATCAACCTATGCTGGACAGAATTGGTCATTTGGTTGAGTTACATAAACCAACCATTGCTATATCTGAACATGGTACCAAGGGTTACCTAGCCTCTTGGCTTCAAGACAATGAACAGATTGAGCAATATTGCGGGGCAACATGGGTACTTGGCTCTAAAACGGCATCGCCGCTTGATAGAGACAGTGAAAGGTTGGGGGCCACTCTAGCGCTTGCAGGAGCGACAAAAAGCAACTGCAGTTCAGATATTGCCTTGTCCACAGGAAAGCTTGAAGGTGGAGAGTTCTCCGTGGCGCTTTCAACGCCCAAAGGTGAATGGGGGCAGACGCTAAAACTGCAACGAAGCTACAGCTCTCAAAGTGTAAAAACTGTCATTAGTACGGTGGCGGGAGATATGCTTAGACGTTACCTAGATAATAAGCCAATGTTCCCTGATTATGGCTTTCTTACTCGTACCGAAGAGATATTTCTACCAACGGATCAGTTAACTTGATCCTACTAAGATAAATATTCAACACAGTGCCTATATTCTATTTTGTTATGTATATATGAAAATTAGATCTAGCTCACAATAAGCTGATCTCTAACAGGAATTTCAAATTCTCATTTTTGAGAGTAGCCCTTTCTTTTTATTTGATTAAAATCAATGTTCACCCTGAAAATGGTGGTGTGTAGGAGGGGTAAATATGATCCAGCAATCAAGAATAAGAGTGTTTTATCAGATCGCCAATGAGCAGATTATGCTTGGCGAAGCACTCAGCAAAAAATGCGGTGATATAGCGGCTATGTGGTTGAAGGCTCCTATGGAAGAGATCCTGTCTGATGACGGTTTTAGAATCTCGCTCTACGATGATGGTGGACGTCGCATTGCAGACAAACATGTTTCTATGGGTACAGCAGACTCCATATTGTCGACTGTCGACTGAGACCCAATTCAAGTTACTTTAGGCTGATCAATTTGATCAGCCTTTTCTTTTTCTGATGTTTATTTGTACGATTCTGTGATCCATTTTGTGCTTTTGCTCTAATTTGTCCACAGTTGCTGATTCTTGTCTCATACTTTGCGAACCCACACTTTGTGAACCAACAAAAATAAGGCCTAAATAAGGCTATGAGAAGAGACAGTATTAGAATGAACACGCCTTCTGTTCAACAAATTAAATCGCTAATGGGAGTAGATGGTAAACCTAACTACGGTCATCTTTTATCCATTCCAGAAGCACTAGACATTGCCAGCTTTCGCTACTATTCCACAATGGATAGGGAACGCAGTTCACTCGCTAAATATTTCCATTACAAGCAGTTTCAGTTTGTCAGTATTTTTACTCCCAAATACGTTTTAGGCATAGCGATCGCTGATATTCGTTACCTTGGAACCAGTTTTTGCTATCTCTATGACATTGAAAAAAAACAACTCGTCGAAGAGAGTTGGATGCGTCCCGTAGGATTAGGGTATTCACTCACAGCGTCGCCTTGGAAAGGGAAAGCACAGTTCAATCAAGGGCAGATTTGTTTTGATATTGAAGAGGGAGAGTGGCGGGTTCGAGCTAAGTGTAAAGCGTTCGAATTGGACGTATTGCTTGATGCCGGAGACGCAGAAAGTACACCGCTAATGGTTTCATCGCCTACAGGCTACAACGGATGGACTTATACGCAAAAGCATAATGCATTGAATGTGAGGGGAGAGTTCAAGGTAGGTGGTCAAACGCAACCGATGGTAAGTTGTCTAGGGGGGTATGACTTTTCAGCAGGTTTTATGAGGCGTGAAACAAGTTGGCGCTGGGCGAGTATTAACGGCAAAGCTCAAGGTGTGACAATTGGTCTTAATCTCGCGGCTGGAGTTAACGAGACGGGGGTAACTGAAAATGTACTTTGGGTTAATGGTAAGCGTAGTCTATTAGCGGGTGTAATGTTTGATTTTGACCGACAAGTACCAGACTCTGACTGGCGCATTTATGATGAGCAAGGGCGAGTTGAATTGACCTTTCAACCGCTTAATGCTCGTAAAGAGAAACTCAATCTTTGGGTACTTAAAAGTAATTTTCGCCAGTTCATTGGCCACTTTTCTGGTGTTGTAAAGGATGAAGAAGGTCGCGAGTATCAACTTTCGCAAGTAATGGGATTAACCGAAGACCACTTTGCAAAGTGGTAAATACAAACAAAGAATCAATGGAATATGATGGATAAACTTGTTCAAAACCCGGAGTGGTTGTTAATTGTATTAGCTCCTTTATTTGTCATTATGATGGTGCTCGAGTATTGGCTTGGTCAACGGGGAAACCGCCTGCCAAGCTCAGCCCAGTACTCTCTAAAGGAATTGGCATGTAACTTCTCGTTGGCTGGGCTTCATCAACTTACCGATCTCGTTGCGGGGCTGTTTATCGCCAAACTATACCTGCTAGTGTTTGGCTGGAAACTTTTTGATATTAAGATGTCATTAAGCATGTTTTTGGCGTTAATGGTATTACAAGACTTTTTCTACTATTGGTTCCATCGAGCGAGTCATCGCATTCGCTGGATGTGGGCTGCTCACGTTGTCCACCATAGTTCCGAGAATATGAACTTCAGTACCGCATTTAGACAGAGCTTAATGTACCCGCTAGCGGGAATGTGGCTGTTTTGGATGCCACTGGTCATTATAGGTTTCGACCCTAAATGGGTGGTATTTGTAGTGCTGCTGAATCTAGGTCTACAGTTCTTTGTTCATACACAATGGATACGTCGCTTGGGGCCCCTTGAATGGGTGATTAATACCCCATCGCACCATCGGGTTCATCATGGTGTCAACGCGCAATACATAGACAAAAACTACGCGGGAATTCTGATTATCTGGGATCGAATGTTTGGGACTTTTGAGCCCGAAGTAGAAGAAGTTCGTTATGGAATCAGCAAGCCAGTTAATAGCTTCAATCCAATCACGGTTACTTTTGCCGAATGGAAAGATATGCTAAATGACTTATCACGCAAAGATCTGACGTTAAGAGCGAAAATCAAAATGATTTTATCTCCGCCAACGGATACGCATTAACCTAAGATTGATCAAATTACTGCTGTGATAAAGGTTGAGTGTTGTGACGAGAGAGAGTAAGGCGAGAGAGTCACTATAAAAGTCGCAATATTATCAAGGTGCTGAAGGCGGTAAGCACGTTGATGGATAGTGTTTATGATTAGTTATAGTGATGGTCAATGGATACTGGCCTTAGTAGTGAAGGTACTGATTATCAAGCCTGTAGTGAGAACTTTCCGATTAGCTCGTCATGGACGTTGGTAATGGTGCCAGTATGAGTAGATTCACAGTAACTAAACGCCAAATTTAGGTCTTTGGTTTTTGCTCTGGTGAGAAAGTGTCTAAGCAAAATATCGCTGTTTAGTTGGTGCGGTTCAGAGACCCAAGTTACATTATCTTTGATTGATTTAAACGTTACTTTCATATTTCTCCTATTTGGATTTTTGTGTGTTTTTAGTGGATTCACGGTTTTGGTAAAACCAAAAGCGTTTTCTGCCGATAGATCGAGACATAATTTACCTAAATATAATGATGCTAATTGTAGATTTAATACCATCAGAGAGTGATGGATGTTTGAGCGTGTTGCTTGATAGAGAAATGTATAGCGAGAACGTTGAGAGGAGAGGTTATTGCTAGTTTTTTCTAAAATCCAAAGTGAAAAGATAAGATGAAAGCGGTTAATGATGCCGCTTTCATCAATAAAATCTTATAGAGCTACAACGTTTGCAGCTTGAAGGCCTTTCTGGCCTTGCTCTACTTCAAAAGACACTTTTTGGCCTTCTGCTAGAGTTTTGAAACCTTCAGATGCGATAGCACGGAAATGAACGAATACGTCAGCACCACCATTTTCTTGAGCTAGGAAGCCGAAGCCTTTCTCTTCGTTAAACCATTTTACTGTGCCGTTTACTTTGTTAGACATGATGTGTCCCTTATATAAATTTAAAATTGTTGCGATGCGCTGATGGGCTGGAATTATTTAATGTATCGATGAAGCTTAGGGAAACACTGAGGATGACGACAATAACGAAGAGATTCTGAGAGTTTTACTTTTACAACTGGATATTTCATTTAATAACTCTGAACAACAGAGCGGCGCCAGTATGGGGCTTATAAAACACCTTGTAAAGGGTTATTTTTAATGTTGTACGATTTAGTGAAGGGAATTGCACACTCGCTGACTACACCTGCTCAAACCCGCAGCAATAAAAAACGGCTCTGGAGAGCCGTTTTGGGAATGACTTGAGCTATGCTCGCTTCTTAACTTGATGCGCAATATTGTCGAGCTCGATATCAGTTTTCGCTCGACAAATACAAGGCAGGATTTCATTACCTTGTGTATATGCCATTGCAAACCCTACATATTCCACTTCTCCCGAAACCAGTGTACAGCGGCAAGCGCCACAGTGCCCGTCTCGACAGTTGTATTCAGGTTCTAACCCTGCTTGCTCCATAGTCTCTAAGACTGTGTTTGAAGGGTTAGACTCTATAGTGGTGATAGAGTTTATCTTAATGGTTGGCATTAAAGTTCGAAGCCCTCGAAGTCGTCTGCGTTTACTTCATTGTCGATTTGACCGACAAGGTAAGAACTGATCTCTGCTTCTTGTGGTGCAACCTGTACATTATCAGATGATAACCAAGCGTTAATCCAAGGAATTGGATTCGATGTAGCTTCTGGATAAGCTGCATCAAGACCAACTGCCTGCATACGAACGTTCGAGATATATTCAACGTATTGGCACAGGATATCTTTGTTAAGACCGATCATAGAGCCGTCTTTGAATAGGTATTCTGCCCACTCTTTTTCTTGCTCTGCCGCTTCTTTGAATAGGTCGAAACAGTCTTGCTTACATTCTTCAGCGATTTGCATGAATGAGAAATCGTCTTGCCCGTTACGAAGCAGGTTAATCATGTGCTGAGTACCGGTTAAGTGCAGCGCTTCATCACGAGCAATCAGCTTGATGATTTTCGCGTTACCTTCCATCAGTTCACGCTCTGCGAACGCAAACGAACAAGCGAAACTCACGTAGAAACGAATCGCTTCTAGTGCGTTTACTGACATCAGACATAGGTACAGCTTCTTCTTCAGGTCGTACAAGTTAACTTTAACTTCTTCGCCTTTGATGTTGTGCGTACCTTCACCGAAGCGGTGGTAGTCGTTTGTCGCTTGAATCAGATCATCGTAGTAGTGTGCGATGTCCTTCGCACGCTTTAGGATGTGTTCGTTTTCAACGATATCGTCAAAAACCACACCTGGATCGTTCACTATGTTACGGATGATGTGCGTGTAAGAACGAGAGTGGATAGTCTCAGAGAATGACCATGTCTCGATCCATGTTTCTAGCTCTGGAAGTGACACGAGCGGTAGCAGAGCAACGTTCGGGCTACGACCTTGAATCGAGTCTAGAAGCGTTTGGTACTTCAGGTTACTGATGAAAATGTGTTTTTCATGCTCTGGCAATTTGTTGTAGTCAATTCGATCGCTTGATACATCTACTTCTTCTGGACGCCAAAAGAAGGAAAGCTGTTTCTCAATCAGCTTTTCAAAAATCTCAAATTTTTGTTGGTCATAACGCGCAACGTTCACTGGTTGACCTAGGAACATTGGTTCTTTTAATGCGTTATTCTTTGTTTGGGTAAAAGTACTGTAAGCCATTGTGCTGCAATCCTTTTTAAGCCCCTCCGTTTAAGGGAAGGGCGAGAAAATCTTAACTTGTTTACTGCGAGATATTAAATCTTACAGCCGCCGCCTGCGCAATCGTCATCTTGCTCAACTACTACTACAGATTTGTCGCTTTGGTCGTCTTTCGCACCGTCGCGAGTGTTATGGTAGTAAAGTGTCTTCACGCCATATTTATACGCAGTAAGCAGGTCTTGAAGCAATTTCTTCATCGGCACTTTGCCGCTTTCGTAAACGCTAGGGTCATAGTTAGTATTTGCAGAGATCGCTTGGTCAACGAATTTCTGCATGATACCTACTAGATGCAAGTAACCGTCGTTGTTGCCGATGTTCCAAAGTAGTTCGTAGTTCTCTTTTAGATTAGCGAAGTCTGGAACAACCTGTTTCAGGATACCGTCTTTTGATGCTTTCACTGAAACGTAGCCACGAGGTGGTTCAATACCATTAGTCGCGTTAGAAATCTGAGAGGAAGTCTCAGATGGCATTAGCGCCGTCAGTGTTGAGTTACGTAGACCAAATTCCATGATTTCAGAACGTAGTGCATCCCAATCATAGTGCAGTGGCTCGTCACATACTAAATCGACATCATTCTTGTAAGTGTCGATAGGTAATAGACCTTTCGCATAGTTTGTCTCATGGAACGATGGGCAACGACCTTGCTCTTTCGCCAGTTCGACAGACGCTTTTAGCAAGTGGTATTGAATCGCTTCAAATGTACGGTGAGTAAGGTTATTTGCAGAACCGTCAGAGTACTTAACACCATTTTTCGCAAGGTAGTAAGCATAGTTAATGACACCGACACCCAGCGTACGACGATTCATCGTAGACTTATAAGCCGCTGGTAATGGATAGTCTTGATAATCAAGTAGAGCATCAAGAGCACGAACCACTAGGTCCGATAGATCTTTTAGGTCATCGAGCTCGTTGATTGCACCAAGGTTAAATGCCGAAAGTGTACATAGCGCGATTTCACCTGAGTCGTCTTCTACGTTTGACAATGGCTTAGTTGGCAGTGCGATTTCTAAACATAGGTTAGATTGGCGAACTGGCGCAACTTTCGAATCGAATGGGCTGTGCGTATTACAATGGTCTACGTTTTGAATGTAGATACGACCTGTAGAAGCACGCTCTTGCATCAGTAGAGAGAATAGCTCTACCGCTTTAACGGTTTCTTTCTTAATTGATGGATCGTTTTCGTACTTAACGTATAGACGCTCAAACTCATCTTGATCTTCAAAGAACGCGTCATATAGACCTGGTACGTCTGAAGGCGAGAATAGAGTGATGTTGCCACCTTGAACTAGTCGAGCATACATGAGTTTGTTCAGCTGAACGCCGTAATCCATGTGACGTACACGGTTTTCTTCTACACCACGGTTGTTCTTAAGAACAAGTAGTGATTGTACTTCGCCATGCCACATAGGGTAGAACACAGTTGCTGCGCCACCACGAACACCACCTTGCGAGCAGCATTTAACCGCTGTTTGGAAGTACTTGTAGAATGGGATACAACCAGTATGGAATGCTTCGCCTCCACGGATTTCAGAACCCAGCGCGCGAATACGACCGGCATTGATGCCGATACCAGCACGTTGCGAAACGTAACGAACAATTGAGCTTGCTGTTGCGTTAATAGAATCTAGGCTATCGCCACATTCAATCAGTACGCACGAGCTAAATTGGCGCGTAGGAGTACGAACACCTGACATAATAGGTGTTGGTAGAGAAATCTTGAATGTTGATGTTGCATCATAAAAGCGCTTGATATAGTCAAGACGAGTCGCTTTTGGATACTTAGCGAATAGGCAAGCCGCTACCAGGATGTAGAGGAACTGTGCACTTTCGTAAATCTGACCAGAAACACGGTTTTGAACGAAGTACTTACCTTCAAGCTGTTTTACGGCAGCATATGAGAAGTCGTGATCTCGAGTGTGGTCGATATAGCTATCCAACTCATCTAATTCAGACTTAGTGTAATCTTCCAATAGATGTGCATCGTACTTGCCCATCTCTACCATTTTAGAAACATGGTCAAATAGCGCTGGTGGCTCATATTGGCCATAAGCTTTTTTACGAAGGTGGAAGATAGCTAAACGCGCAGCTAGATATTGATAGTCTGGTGCATCTTCTGAAATCAAATCTGCAGCAGACTTGATAATAGTTTCGTGGATATCTGACGTAGTAATACCATCATAAAACTGGATGTGAGCCTTGAGTTCTACCTGAGATACAGAAACGTTGTTAAGCCCTTCTGCAGCCCATGCGATGACGCGATGGATTTTTTCGAGATCGATACTTTCTTTGCGGCCATTACGCTTAGTAACGGTAAGTTGTTGGTTCATTCTGAGGTGTTCCCTAACAAAACAATATGAAGCTTCGCTTTTATGAAATTTTGTTGAGTCTTAGCGATAGCTTCGTGATCAATGTCACCCTATACGTTTCGGCTTCCAACACAAGATATAGGGGTCATCTTAACTACGAGTTACAAGATAGTGCTATAGCGGGAGATTTTCAAGTTTGAGAAATTGAATGTCTTGTGGATAACTAGGGGAAAGAAAAATTTCAGTTAGTAGATACTTACCACTGAAGATAGACCTGACTTAGTAGTGAAATTTGCGTGCTAGCAGATTGGTTTTGTTTTAAACAAAGACGAAAAAAAATTCCTTGATCTTTGCCAAATTTTGGTTGTTATTCTTTAGCTCAATAAAACTGCGATATCGGCACACAAAATCAGCGAAAGTGTCTTGTTTTTGTAAATGATTTGTGTGTGAAAATTAACGAAGCTGAGTGCCAATTAACCGAAGGAAATTGGCACTAGATATAGAGGAACTTAAAGCGACTTTTCGGTGAACACGATGTAGTTCACATCGACACGATTACCCAGTTTATAGCTATCGGTTAGTGGATTATAGAGAAGTCCTGTAATCCCTTTCTCCGTAAGGTCAGTTTTATCGATCATCTTGATAAGTTCTGAAGGCTTGATGAATTTGTCATGTGAGTGTGTGCCATCTGGAACTATTTTAAGCAGCTTCTCTGCACCAACGATAGCAAATAAGTAAGACTGCAAGTTGCGGTTAAGGGTGGAGAAGAACACTTGGCCACCAGGCTTAACCAGTTTTGAACATGATGCGATGACTGATGCAGGATCTGGCACGTGTTCTAGCATTTCCATACACGTTACGACATCATATTTGCCTGCGTTTTCAGCGGCGTGCTGTTCTACTGTACTTTGCACATAGGTCAGTTTGGTGCCTGTTTCTAATGCATGCAGCCTGGCGACTTCAAGCGGCTCTTTACCCATGTCTAACCCTGTAACTTCAGCACCTTGTTTCGCCATACTTTCTGCAAGGATACCGCCGCCACAACCTACATCAAGAACGGTTTTACCAAACAAGCAATTGGCCTTTTCTAAAACATAATTGAGTCTGAGAGGGTTGATTTGATGTAGTGGTTTGAACTCACCTTCAAGATCCCACCAGCGACTTGCCATCTCTTCAAATTTCTTAATTTCGTTGAGGTCTACGTTTTGTTGCTTATCCATATATGCCAAGAGTTTTGTTCCAAGGTTGCGACGCAGTATACCGCAAATTGGATTGGGAAATATCTTCTCGTAGGCAGAATCCTCAGAATTCTTTATCCAGCACACTATTTATCTGATTAATTGACGGTTTTTTCGCCGATTTTCAGAGTCATAGATTGGAAATGTGCAAATTGTGGACGTTTGAATCGCAACCAAGGTCACAACATGATAAAAGCGAAGGGAAAGTGATGCCGAACACGGTATTAATGTGTTATATTTTGTCACCTTATACGTATCGAGTATACGATCAAAATATAGAGGGATATTGGCTCTATGAGCGATCTAGCTAAAGAGATCACGCCCGTAAACATTGAAGATGAGCTGAGAGGCTCTTATCTCGACTACGCGATGTCAGTTATCGTGGGTCGTGCTCTTCCAGATGTGCGTGATGGTCTAAAACCTGTTCACCGCCGCGTTTTGTTCGCGATGAATGTTCTAGGTAATGATTGGAATAAACCATATAAAAAGTCTGCCCGTGTGGTCGGCGATGTAATCGGTAAGTATCACCCACACGGTGATAGTGCGGTATACGACACCATCGTTCGTATGGCGCAGCCTTTCTCACTTCGCTACATGTTGGTCGATGGTCAAGGTAACTTCGGCTCGATTGACGGCGACTCTGCGGCGGCAATGCGTTATACCGAAGTCCGCATGGCGAAAATCGCTCATGAGTTGCTAGCGGATCTAGACAAAGAGACGGTTGACTACGTTCCTAACTATGATGGAACGGAACAAATTCCAGCCGTACTACCGACAAAAATTCCAAACCTTTTGGTTAATGGTGCGTCAGGTATCGCTGTAGGTATGGCGACAAACATTCCACCACATAACTTAAACGAAGTTATTGATGGCTGTTTGGCATACATCAAGAATGAAGACATCACGATTGACGAGCTCATGGATTACATCCCGGGCCCAGATTTCCCGACAGCGGCACTGATCAGTGGTCGTAAAGGCATCATCGATGCTTACAAGACGGGTCGTGGTAAGGTCTACATGCGTTCTAAAGCAGAGATCGAAGAAGACAAGAATGGTAAAGAAACCATCATTGTTACCGAGATCCCTTATCAGGTGAACAAAGCTCGCTTAATCGAAAAGATTGCAGAGCTAGTTAAAGATAAGAAAGTAGAAGGCATTAGCGCACTACGTGATGAGTCTGATAAAGATGGTATGCGCATTGTGATCGAATGTAAGCGTGATGCAGTAGGTGAAGTGGTTCTAAACAACCTGTACTCACAGACTCAGCTGCAAACGACATTCGGCATCAACATGGTTGCCCTAAACAATGGCCAGCCACAGCTGTTCAATCTTAAGGACATGCTGAAGTGCTTCGTTGATCACCGCCGTGAGGTTGTAACTCGTCGTACTATCTTCGAACTTCGTAAAGCAAGAGACCGTGCTCACATTCTAGAAGCGCTATCTCTAGCACTTGCGAACATTGATGAAGTTATTGAACTTATCAAGAACGCACCAACACCAGCTGAAGCAAAAGTAGGCCTGGTTTCTCGCGGTTGGGAGCTAGGTAGCGTAGCTTCTATGCTAGAGCGTGCTGGTACCGATGCAGCTCGTCCAGATTGGCTAGAAGACCAATACGGTATTCGTGACGGTCTGTACTACCTAACGGAGCAACAAGCTCAAGCGATTCTCGAACTTCGCCTACACCGTTTAACTGGTCTAGAGCACGAGAAGATTCTTGATGAGTACAAAGCACTTCTAGAAGAAATTGCAGAACTGATGCACATTCTTGCAAGCACAGAGCGCTTGATGGAAGTGATCACCGAAGAACTTGAACTAGTTCAAGCAACATACGGTGATGAGCGTCGTAGTGAAATCACAGCGGCGGTTCACGACATTGATATGGAAGAGCTAATCGCTCGTGAAGATGTAGTGGTCACTTTGTCTCACGAAGGTTATGTGAAGTATCAAATCCTAAGCGACTACGAAGCACAGCGTCGTGGTGGTAAAGGTAAGAGTGCGACTAAGATGAAGGAAGAGGATTACATCGAGCGTCTGCTTGTTGCAAATACTCACGACAATATCTTGTGCTTCTCTACGCGCGGTAAGACTTACCGTCTGAAAGTGTATCAATTGCCACTCGCAAGTCGTACTGCTCGTGGTAAGCCTATCGTTAACATTCTTCCACTAGAAGAAGGTGAGCGTATTACGGCGATTCTTCCTGTAAGTGAATTTAGCCCAGAGAAATTTATCTTTATGGCGACTGGTGACGGTACCGTTAAGAAGACTTCTCTAGACCAATTCTCTAACGTTCGTGCAAACGGCCTAATTGCTGTAAACCTACGTGATGATGATTCGCTAATCGGCGTTGATATTACCGATGGTCAAAGTGACATCATGCTGTTCTCGAAGCAAGGTAAAGTAGTTCGATTCAGCGAAGACAAAGTACGTGCTATGGGTCGTACTGCGGCAGGTGTCCGTGGTATGAAACTGGCAGATGAAGACCAAGTGGTGTCGTTGATTGTTCCTTCTAACCAAGGTGACATTCTAACCGTGACACAAAATGGTTACGGCAAGCGTACTGAACTTGAAGAATACCCAACGAAAGGTCGTGCAACACAAGGTGTTGTATCTATCAAAGTTTCTGAGCGAAACGGTCCAGTCGTTGGCGCGATTCAAGTTGAAGAAGGCGACGAAATGATGATGATCACTGACGCAGGAACGCTAGTTCGTACTCGCGTTGCTGAAGTGAGTCAAGTTGGTCGTAATACTCAAGGTGTTACGCTTATCCGCACCGCGTCTGACGAGTCAGTCGTTGGTTTGCAGCGTATTGATGAAGTCGAAGAGTTAGAGTTGCCAGAGGGCGAAGAAGTTGAAGCAAATGCAGAGACTCAAGCGCCAGAATCTGGAGATTTAGCTGCTGACGACTCAGCGGCTGACGATTCTGCTACTGAAGAGTAATCAACATTTGTAGTGAAAAACCTGTCTCAATGAGACAGGTTTTTTTTCGTCTCTAGAACGTTCAGAGTTGCTGTTTGACTAAATCGATTGTTGTGTTGGGATTTTTATAATCAATGGGTAGCTCAACAAGGATGTCATCATGGGCTAAAAATAAAGAAGGAAAGCTGTTACCGCCAATGCTACGAGCAAATCTTATCTCTTCCGAAAGCTGCTGACTTATCTCAGCTGAAAGAAAGTCATGTCTAAATGCTTCAATATCTAGTCCAACCTGTATAGCTAAGTCGAAAAGTACTTCTGACTCACTCGGATTCTTTGCTTCAAGATAATACGCCTGCTGTATAGCACGATACATGTCTTGTTCGGACTGCTGCTTACGTGCAGCCAGCACCGCGCGGCAGGCTGGGTAAGTGGAGCGTTTAGGCGTATTTAAGGTCCAAAAATCATGATTAAACTCAGTGCCTAAATAACTTTCGATTTTGCGCCAATAAGAGGCGATTTGAGTTTGCATTTCTGATGGCATTGGTACGTTGGAGTCGGGGGCTAAGCCTCCGAGTACGTATTGAATGTCTAGTTGGTCATCCAGCTGTGTCTTAATCAAATTCCAAGTAGGTGCATAACCCCAGCACCATGAGCACATCGGGTCATAAACATAATACAGTTTCGCAGCTTTACTCATAAGATCATCCTTGTCTCTCGCTAAACGAAGAGTGTAATTGTTCACCTTATCATGAAAAATTGTCTTATAACCCACACTTGTTTGATTTAACACCTAGACTGGTATTTTTGATAGTGTAAATTATTCTCATTATCAATGTGAGGTGTTGAAATGAAGAGTATTACTATTTTTGGTGCAAGCAGTGGCCTTGGCTTGGCTGCTGTTCGCTATTTTGCAAGTCAAGGAGTGGAAGTTATTGGCGTTGCAAGAGACCCGAAAAAGACCGACGAACTGGCCAGCTTGTGCGTTCAATTAATTGCTTGTGATGCAACTAAACAGCCGGATGTCGAGGCAGCGGTGGAATGTCTTCCGAAAGACACCGTAGTGTTGTCAACCATGGGCAGCTTTAGAGCCGAAGTACCTGTCGATTATCTCGGACACCGTCACTTGATAGACGCACTGGAGACAAAAGGTATTGAACGCTTCCTGTTGGTTACTTCATTAGGATGTGGAGATTCATGGAAGTTTCTTTCGGAGCGAGCGAAGGTAGGCTTTGGGGCAGCGGTAAGGGAGAAGTCCTTAGCTGAAGCTTGGTTAGCCAGCAGTCAACTGGAATACACAGTATTGAGACCCGGTGGATTGAAAGACGGGGAGGTGACAAATTGTGGGGAGTTATCGCAAGGAGTTGAAGTACATGGTGCAATCACTCGAAGTGAAGTCGCTCGCCTTGCACATCAAATTTTGTTGAACGAGGCGTCAATTGGTCAGATATACCAGTGTGTTGATCCGACGGTGAATTATAACTAAAGGAAATTTTCTACAGAAATACACGAGGCTCATCAACATGTCGATGAGCTTCATTGATTATCTGTAATGCTACTCTACTCGGGTGTGATTGAGTGCGTAATTCCAAACACGATAAAAGTAAAATACATAGCCGATCCCTAATGTCAGTATTGAAATAACAAACCAGAGCAATACATGACCTAAGTCGCTAAATAGATCGATATCACAGTCCATTCTTCGCTCTCTGCCGGATTCATCAATGACGTAAGTGCGATTAATGATGAACTTGGAAAATGAATAAGGGAAGAAAAACAGCGCGATGCCAAACGTGACAATGCTGAGAATTAACCAGATGAGCAAGTGGCCTAGAATGTCAAAGATAGCGACATCTGCTCGTAATCTCATAAGAGTACCTTATCGTAAATTAAATATGGCTTTCAACACTGAAAGCCATTTGAGGTTTATTGGGTGAGAGTTTGTTCTTGTATAACGGAATTATAGCGCTCAAAGCCCTGCTTGAGATCGTTAATCAGATCATCAATGCTTTCCAGCCCAATGTGAAGTCTAATTAGCGTCCCTTCAAAATTAGGGTTGGCTACCGTTCGTAATGAATTGAAGCTACTTGGTTCATTTGCCAACACTAAGCTTTCGAATCCACCCCAAGAATAACCCATACTAAAGTGCTTCATACCATCCAAAAATGCCGTTGTTGCTTTGGTATTACTGGTCTGAAGGATAAAGCTAAATAGCCCATTGCCGCCGGTGAAATCTCGGTGGAAATATTCACTGCCAGGGCATGTATCTAGGGCAGGGTGACGCACATGGTCGACTTCGGCACGCGTTGCTAACCACTTCGCAACTTGCAAACTGTTCTCTGCATGTTGGCGCAGCCGCACATCAAGCGTGCGAATGCCACGAAGTCCTAAGTAGGCATCATCTGGAGAAACACATTGTCCCATCAGATAGCTTTGTTCACGCAATTGATCCCAGTACTTTTCGTGAGTCACTGCCGTACCCAGCATAACGTCGGAGTGACCAACGATGTATTTAGTAGCTGCTTGAATAGAAACATCGACCCCGTGTTCAAAAGGTGAGAAATTCACACCAGCGCCCCAAGTATTATCAAGCATGACGATAATATCGGTTTCGTGTGCGATCTTAGCCATCAAAGGAACATCTTGAACTTCCATTGTGATAGAGCCAGGTGATTCCAAAAATAGAATTTTGGTATTGGGCTGAATCAGTTCACGAATGCCTTCACCAATCATCGGATCATAGTAGGTCGTTTCTACCCCCATTTTCTTCATGATTGAATCACAAAAATCGCGCGTTGGTTCGTAGCAAGTATCCACCATCAGGATATGATCACCAGTCTCAACAAACGACAAAATGGCGTTAGAGATAGCGGCCGTGCCACATGGGTAGAGCGCGCATCCAACACCACCTTCAATTTCAGTCATAGCATCTTGAAAGGCAAAGTGTGTGTTAGTGCCTCTGCGTCCGTAGAACAGTGTCTTGTTGGCTCGGTTGATGGTGGCGTGCTTTTTTTCCGCCACGGTGTCAAAGACAACGGTAGAAGCTCGTTGTACAGGCGGGTTAACTACGCCGTTAGTCCATTTCTTACTGCGGCCAGCAGTTACAAATTTGGTGGTCTTGCTTTCTGACATTTAGATTCCCTGTCTTAGCCTTGAACTTTCGTGTAGGAAGGCGAGTTTTTAAAAGAGGATAGACGCAATAAAACACGAAGGCTAAAGAGTTTCAAGTCTTTAGCCTTCATAAAACGTTGTCGGGTAGGAGTGAAATCTAAGGTCAGAGCAGTGGGTTGAAGAGATAAAATAGTCTTTCAAAAAATCTATGATAAATACTTCTTTGCTTCCACACGCTGTAGTCGACTAACTCCGAGCGCTGAATATAGCTCGATTGTAGCTGGTGCATCTCTTTGGTGAAGCTTGGATCTTCCACAGCAAGGGTCACTTCAAAGTTAAGCCACAAGCTGCGCATGTCCATATTGACGGTTCCCACTAAGCAAAAGAGCTCGTCGATAACAACCGACTTAGTATGCAGTAAACCGCCATCAAACTCGTAGATTTTGACACCAGCGGAAAGTAAGTCAGTGTAAAATGCGCGTGATGCCCATTTCACCATAATCGAGTCGTTATTCTTCGGGATAATGAGCTCAACGTTGACCCCTCGTTGTGCGGTTGTTTTGATCGTTTCCAACAAATCAGCACTAGGTACAAAATAAGGTGTGGTGATTCTTACCGACTCTTCTGCCTGATGCATTGCGAGGGTGAGGACTTGCCCAATTAACTGGTCTGGCATACCTGGCCCAGACGGTACGACCTGAACTGGTTTAGAGTCTTTAGGGATCTCTATAGCGCATTCGGGTTGAGCTGGTAGCTGTCGATCGCCTGTTTCTACTTCCCAGTCCCAACAATGTATTGCAGACAGCACATTGACTGTAGGACCTTCGATACGGACCATAATATCAATCCATTGGCCCACGCCGGAGTTTTGCTTGAAGTAAGCGGGGTCGACCATGTTCATTGAGCCGGTGTAAGCGACTTCATCGTCTATAACGATGATTTTTCTGTGCTGACGGAGATCTAAGCGACGTAGGAAAATACGCCAAGGAGACACTTCTAGCCCTTCGACCAGTTCAATACCCGCATCACGCATCATTTGTGCCCAATGACTCTTTTTGAAGAACGTGGGGCTACCGGCGGAGTCAAGAAGGACTTTAACGTCTACACCGCGTTTGGCGGCTTGTATGAGCGCTGATGCAACCGAATCCGCTAATCCACCTGGATACCAAATGTAGAACACCATACGAATGCTCTCTTTGGCTTGCTCAATATCTTTGATCACTGATAACAGGATCTCTTGTGGTGTAGTTTGTAGCTGAAGTTGATTACCACATAGAGCTGGAATGCCCATTCTGTTGTTACACAGATGGTCGATTTTCGAAATATGAGTGCCTAACCCATCGGTAACATGTGCGTTGCAGTCATTCAGTTGATAAAACCAGTCACCAAATGGATGGAACATTTCCCTAGCTCGATCTGCTCGCTTTCTACCTAGGTTAAGCTCACCAAACATGAAGTAACATAAGACCCCAACGACTGGGATGATGTATATCACCATTAACCAAGCGAGAGAAACGCTGACGGCGCGGCGTTTTAGTACAACGCGCAAAGTGACACCAGCCACTAGAACCCAATAAAGTCCGATGCCTGCGAGAGTAAGAAAGTGGTATACCTTGTCCATTATGCCTCGATAGAAAGACGCTTTCGCAAATAATAAGCTCAGAATCAAGTATTTGGAATAGTTAGTTGCCTGTCAAATACAACCTGTTACACAAGCCATAAAAATTAATGAAATAGGTAATTTCTATACAAATCGGCGTTGTTTTGATGACGATGTTATTAATATCGAAGCACGGCATACCAAGTCGTAAGAGAATAGGAGAGTTGCTTAGTTGAGGGGTTTACAGTTGATGGAATAAACCGCAAACTATCGGCAAAGCGAATGGAAAATGGCCAGTTGGAAGTTTGGCGCTTCCAATTTTAAAGATAAGCTGTTTTACTTGCTATATCGCTCTTGGATATAAATTCCATATGAAGTGTAAACTAAAGATTACACTTCATATGTTTAAAAGCAAAAGATCGTGAGCACAGGGATAGGCTGCCAATCAAAGGCAGCTTTTTTGTGCGCCAAAATCATCTCATGGACAGCCGCAAACTCGTCTAGTTAATAGACACATATGGTACATACTGATGGCAAGTTCCGATAGAGGCCAATTCTCTTCTCGCTTTGGTTTTATTATGGCTGCTGCTGGTTCAGCAGTGGGTTTAGGTAATGTTTGGGGGTTCCCGACACAAACAGCCAGTAATGGCGGGGCCGCATTCCTCCTTATCTATCTTTTGATGATGGCTCTACTTGCTTTCCCAATGCTTGTCGCTGAGCTTACAATTGGTCGATATGGGCAATCTAACCCCATCGGATCACTACGAAAGATTTGGACAAATAATCGTTTATTAGCGGTGTTTTTTGGTACCACTGCTATGCTAACTGCATCAATGATCTTGAGCTTTTACGCCATCTTAGCTGGCTGGTTAATTGGCTTTGGAATCTCTCCAATTATGAAGTTAATTGGCTTACAGCAGTTTTCTGAATGGTTAATCACCTTTGGAACAGGACGCAACGTCCTCTTGACCGTCATATTTATGTTGATGACAGTGTTTGTGGTACGCCGTGGTGTCGCAGATGGTATCGAAAAATGGTCATCACGATTGATGCCAGTTTTGTTTGCACTGTTTTTGGTTCTCATTATCTACATTTTCACTCAAGACGGTGCTCTCGATGGGTTAAGAATGTACCTCGTTCCTAACTGGGAGCATGTAAATGGGGGATTGGTCGTTAACGCTATGGGGCAAGCATTTTTCTCCCTGTCGCTCGGCGTTGGTGCGATGATGGTTTATGGTTCTTATCTAAGTAAAGATGTCAATATTCCCAAAACGGCGGGTCAAGTCGCCATAATTGATACTGGTGTAGCGTTTTTTGCTGGTTTACTAATTCTTCCTGCAATGTTCGTTGCAAAAGCAAATGGTGTGCAGATCTTCAGTGAAACAGGTCAGCTGATCAGTTCAGGAAATCTTGTATTTACGGTCTTACCAAGTTTGTTTGACTCAATGGGATTAGTGGGAGAGGTGGTTGGTGTCGCCTTCTTCGCTTTAATGGTGATCGCTGCCTTGACGTCATCTATCGCTATGTTGGAAGTACCAGTATCGTGTTTGCAAGAAGAATTAAAAATCAAGCGAGAGAAGTCAGCCATTATTCTGGGTGCTGCTATTCTTTTGTTCAGCGTGCTCATCGCTGCGAATTTCGATACGCTATTTGATTGGGTAGCTACAGCGTCAACCATGTATATGCAGCCATTGTTGGGAGTGGTTTGGGCTGTGGTTATTGGTTGGGTTTGGAGTCGGAATGCTCTGCTTAAAGAAATTCAACAAGGCAACCCAGAGATCGAGAAAACTTGGTTTTGGCGTATTTGGCCTGTTTACGTCAAAGTGGTTTGTCCTATCGCCATCATAATGGTGTTTGCTTACCCATTCTTGTAAGCAATCTACACATTATCGCAAACTAGAAGCTGCTCATTGAGCAGCTTTTGTGTATTATCCCTGCCCATTATTCCTTAGCGATAAGGCATCGTATGTTCGATATTCATTATGAAAATGAGGACTTTGTTGTCATCAACAAATATCCAGGAGTGAGCGTTCATAAAGATGATGGCGACACTATGTTGGTGTCGGACGTTGCAATTGCTATTGGCGCATCGTCACTTCATCTGGTCCATCGACTCGATAAAATGACATCGGGATTACTGATATTAGCCAAACGAGCTGAAGTCGCGGCACAGTTTTCACGCTTATTTGAGCAACGCGACATAGACAAGTATTACCTAGCTATAGGCAGTAAAAAGCCAAAGAAAAAGCAAGGGACGATAATTGGCGATATGGAGCGCTCAAGACGCTCGTCTTGGAAGTTGGTTAATTCAAAGAATAATCCAGCGGTGACACAGTTTTTTTCTGCTGCAGCAGAAAACGGTGAACGGGTCTTTTTGTGTAAGCCGCTGTCCGGCAAAACACACCAAATTCGTGTTGCATTGAAGTCGATTGGTTCTCCAATTAAAGGCGATGCTATCTATAACACGAGTGACAGTTCTGATCGTGGCTATTTACATGCCTATGCGCTGCGCTTTGAGCTAAGTGGTGAGTTGTTTCAGTTTAGGTGTGACCCGCGAGAGGGTTCTCTTGGGGAAAAATGGCGCTCAGCAGAAGTTGAGGACGCTATCGATAAATGGTCACAACCGTGGGAGTTAGCATGGCCGAAAAAATAGAACAGACAAACAGCGAAAACGAGGCGATGCAAGCTAGCCAGTTAGGTGTATTCTTTGAGCAAATCTCAATTGGGCTGTCTCAATCCAATGCAGAGGTAAGACGTCTTTTTCACGGTAGAGGAAAGTGCTGGCCAGGTTTGGAGCAATTAACTTGTGATTGGGCATCTAATCAGTTGCTGGTGAATTTGTTCAAGCCCGTTGATGAGACGTTTATGGCTGTGCTCACGCAAGGGCTTGAGGATTTATCAACTAGCGAACTTTGGCAACAAGTGCAAGGCAAGTCGATTGTCTTACAGCACCGGTACAGTGATGGCGCACCAACAGAAGTCTTATGGGGTGAGCTTGACCAAAGACCAGTTGTCTCAGAGCTAGGTTGTAAATATCAACTCGATATTGGTCGCAACCAAAACTTTGGACTTTTCCTTGATATGAGAAATGGTCGGGAGTGGGTCAAAGACCGTGCTGCTGGAAAGCGAGTCCTTAACCTTTTTGCCTACACATGTGGATTCTCCGTTGCAGCAATTGAAGGTGGGGCAGAACATGTGGTTAACGTTGATATGGCGCGCGCGTCGTTAAATAAAGGACGCGATAATCACCGATTAAATGACCATGACACGTCTAAAGTAACCTTTATGGCGCACGATATCTTTAAGTCGTGGGGGAAGATCAAAAAGCACGGACCCTATGACATCATTGTTATCGATCCTCCGTCGTTCCAAAAAGGGAGTTTTGCCTTGACTAAGGATTACAAAAAGATCTTACGACGTTTGCCTGAACTGTTGAATAAGCAAGGTGAGGTGATGGCGTGTGTGAACTCTCCTAGTGTTACACCAAGCTTTCTGATTGACAGCATGAAAGAAGAAGCACCAACACTTGCTTATATTGAGCGATTAGCTAATCCATCAGAGTTTGCTGATAAAGATGACGATGCCAGTTTGAAGGTATTACTCTTTCGCTAAATAAACTTAAAATAAAAAACGGCACGTTGCGTGCCGTTTTCTGTAGGAAGTAATTGGAATTAGTTCATCCAATCTTTCAATTCGAACGTAAGTGTGTGCTCCGCGCCTTTTAGCTCAAGACCGTTTTTAGTGACGGTGATATCGCTCCAATCTGACAACGTCTTAGACATCGTTTGTTCAATATCCATCGCTGTGCCGGCACACATCTTCATAGTCATCCCCATTTTTTCGATGCGGAATTGACCATCTTTAAGCTCACCTTGACCGAAGAAGTTGTTACAACCAGCATTGCCGTTTGCCGTCATCTTTTCACCGAACTCTAGGCGAGGTGTTTGGTTCTGTTCATCAACTTGAATAGCGTTGCCGTCAATTTGAACCAAGTTCCAATTGTGGTGTTGAAGATCTTGTGCGGTTACAGCTTTCATCGCTTCCTCTTTAGTGTCGTTTGCGGCACAAGCCGTCATTAATACTGGAAGTGCAACTGCGGCAAGTAACTTCTTAGAAAAAATCTTCATATAATTTGCTCCAACTGAATGAAATTATTGACAAGCCTAACTAATAAAACACTGTTTTTTGTCAGGAGTAGGTTATGTTTAGTATAGTGGTTTTTTAATTGGATAAGTGTAAACCATTGCGTAACAGTGATATTGGATTCGCAAAAGCCACATAAATCAGACTATTCTTACTATCCAAGTTTGTTTTCGCTCAAAGAGTGTAGTCCAAATATATGAATAAAGGATGTCGATGGAGCAACTAGAGTTTTTCACCGTACCAAGTCCATGCGTACGTGTATGCACAGTTGATGAGAAAGGGTATTGTCAAGGATGCATGCGTAAGCGTGATGAGCGTTTTAATTGGTTGAGCTTTACCACCGCACAGCAACTTCATATCATTAAATTATGTCGTCAACGTTATCGCCGCAAGCTAATGCAAGGCAAAATACCGGTGACAAACGCAATACTGGAAGACGACGACAGCCCTCAACAAGATTTGTTTTAATAACTGTTGATGCTCGTGATTAATTATATTCCCCTGTTGACCAACTCTAAACCGCAGCACCTTCCGCATTGGCTCAGTTAGTTTTTGTATGCTTTAACAGTATGATGTATTTAAAATGAAAATGTGATCTTAGTTCAAATTGATACTGGTATCCCAGATGGAATTCTGTTTATTATAGGTTAGTCAATTATCAATAATATTAATGGATTCATGCGGATACTTATATGTGACGATTCAAAGGTAGCAAGAAGAAGTCTAGCGGGTTTTATCGCAAGCTCTTTTGATGGTGAGATCATATTTGCGGAAAATGGCCGCCAAGCACTTGAAACAATGCAGTGCGATACCATTGATATTTTATTTCTTGATTTAACGATGCCCGAAATGGATGGCTTTGAAGTACTCACAGCTCTTCAAGAATTCAGCCATCAGACCAAAGTGGTCGTAGTGTCTGGCGACATCCAAGAAATTGCTCAACAACGCTGTTTCGATCTTGGTGCTTATGCATTCATAGAGAAGCCGTTAAAAGCAGAATCGGCAGTCCCTCTATTTCATGATCTGCAGATCCCAATTCATCATGTGCATTCTTCAAAGCAGTCATTTAGCAAACAGCAGATGTTTGAACGTTTCCAAGAAACGTCGAATATCGCTTTGGGGGCAGGTGCTGCAACGATTTCAGAACAGCTTAAAGAGTTCATTCTACTCCCGGTTCCTAGAGTCGGCGAGCTGACGTTTAGTGAGCTCACCATGATGATTCAAGATACCCTAAACCGTGACAATAGCTGCGCTGCGGCACAGCGGTTTGTAGGTGGAGGTTTACATGGTGAGGCACTAGTTTGTATCGAGGGTGAGTCGGTTGCACAAGTGGGACGACGTTTAGGGTATGACGATGGTGAAATTTCCCACGATGAAATTGTTGTCAATTTAGTGAATGTCCTCGTTTCTTCTTTCTTAGTATCGTTATCGGAGCAACTAGGGTTAGAGTTCTCGTTACGTGAACCGTTAAGAATAGAAGATTTCAGTCCCGAAAACTCGATGCTCAATGCTAATGAAAACGTATTTACGATTGAATATACCTATGATGCAGAAGCATTAGACTTATTCTGCTCCGTGTTGTTTATGTTTGATGTGGAATCCGTGGAGATTATCCACCGTCAAATGGAGCTTTTACAATGACCACTATGACACTCGAGCTTTCCGACTTTCATTGGACGATGCAGTTGCTGGATACGCTAGATGCGGGTCTTATTGTGGTAGATCGTGAATACAATGTCTGTGCATGGAATAGTTTCATGCAAAACTATAGCGGTATTAATGCAGACAGCATTATGGGCAAGTGCTTGTTTGAAAGTTATCCCAATCTTCCTGAAAAGTGGTTAAGAGCGAAACTGGAATCGACTGGAACTCTAAAAACTCGGGGCTTTTCAAACTGGGAAGATCGTCCAATTATCTTTGAATTCAAAAACTTCTCACCTGTTTCACAAGGCTTGCTCAACATGTACCAGAACATGGTGATTACGCCACTTAAGTCTCCCCAAGGAGATGTCACGCATTTTGCTATTATGCTGCAAGATGTGTCGGATATTGCTAAGAGTAAAATGCACCTCAAGCGCTCCAATGAGAAGTTGACGGAGTTAGGTCGCACAGATGGACTTACTGGACTGTTTAACCGGGCTTACTGGGAATCACAGTTTATTGAGGAATTTAATTCGGTACAGACCACGGGACGTACGTCAACGCTGGTAATGTTCGATATTGATCATTTTAAACGTGTCAATGACAACTATGGCCACGCCACTGGCGATAACGTGATCAAAGAGACAGCTCAGCAGCTGTTAAAGGCTGCGAGAGGTAGTGATGTGTGTGGTCGCTACGGCGGAGAGGAATTTGCCGTTTTACTCACCGACACGACAGCAGATCAAGCGTCGTATTTTGCAGAAAGGTTGCGTAAACGAGTAGAGGAGCTCTGTTTAGAGTTCGATGGTCAGTCACTCCAATACACCATTAGCTTAGGTATCACCGAGTGCAGCGCTGAAGATAATAATCATGTAGATTGGCTAAAGCGCGCGGATAAAGCCCTTTACCAATCCAAAGAAGCTGGTCGTAACGCCACGTCCATCCTCTAGCACTGTTTATCTTTTGACTCAAAGCGCTGCTGTTCAATAGGCAGCGTTTTGGTTTTTGGCAGTTTAACTAGTACCCAACTTGCAAGCATGGCAACAACAAGACCGCTTAACGCCAAAAAGCCCATCACGTTGGCAATCTTATCGTGATCTAACAGAACCCCCACGATGTAAGTACCAATAGAGAACCCTAAGGATACGGCGGCTGCCATAAACCCTTGCGCTGTTGCAGGTCGATAAGGGCTAATTTCGTCCGCAAGAGCGGCAATAGAAATGTCGTTCCACGCACCATTGATAATGGAGATTAATATCAGAGAGAGCGGTAAAAGCGCCATAATATTGTGGCCGAACATAAACCAGATACTGATGCCTACAATTAGGTTTACTATCACGGTGATGAACCAAAGAGAGTGGGCTCCATGAGTTGCCATCCAAGTTCCTGCGGGTGTAAGTGCGACGAGGGTGACAAGTGCTGCGATAGCCATTCCGAATGCGGAACTCGATACGTTAACGCCAAACCCTTTATCAATAATGACTGGTCCCATCTCCACCATATTTGAACCCACAAACATAGACATCAATACGCAAACGACGAATCCAAACCAAACAACTTTAGAATGGCTACGATCCGAATTCGTGTTTAATTCATGAGGTTCAGTAATAAAGACCAGGGTCTTCGGTGGATAAAGTGCTGTAACGACGACCAACAACAGGTCGAAGGCAAAGAGTGTGCCCAACTGTATATTCACGGGTAGCTGCAAATAGTCAAGACAAGCAATGGTTACGCCAGCCACGGCTACCCCAAGCATTTGAATTTGGAAAAGGTGTTTCAGTGCGTTTGACTGGCTTTCTGGCGAACTATTTAAGCGTAAAGCAAGCGTTGGATTGAGAATAAGCAGGAGGTTACTGCCAAGACCAATCAAACAGGCAATACCCCAGTAATGCCATTGAGTTGTAGAAACGAAAAGTAATAGCAGTAATGCGCTGGCATGACATATGAGTGCTAGTAGGTGCATAGGTTTATGAAGCGTGTATTTATCGGCGATAGAACCAAGCAAAGGAGCAGTTAAGCCACTTAAACCTAAAATCAACATCACTTGACCAACGAGTAGCGCGCTGTTGGTCCGGGATAGGATGAGAGGAGCAACAATGATCGCGAGACCTATCCATTGAACAATGCCCATTGACGCTTGGCTTAGCTGCCATAAGTTGCTTTTTTTCATAGCAAAACCATGTGATAAATACGGCAGAAAGTATAAAAAAAAGCGAGCATCAATGATGCTCGCCCAGTGTCAACTTAATTGACTACCACATTAGCTGATCGCTAGCCTAGGGTTATTAACCATACTGTACCAACGACGTCTTTGTTCTTTTAACGTTAAATCTAATTGCTCTATTCGCACTCGCAATAAAGCTTGCTCATACTTTTCTTTGACATTGGATTTTGCCGACTTGATAAGTTGAGTCTTTAGTTCGTCGCATTCATTCAGTTTGCTGATCAAATGTTGCAATTCTTGTTCAATCACCGAATGAATTTGCTCTGCGTTGGGAAGTTGGAAGATTTTGCCCTTGGCCGTTTGCATGGTTTGCAACAGACGTGCTTTCTCAATGCGATAAGGTGACACGCGTTTTAGTCCCTTAGCTAGCCCAAGATAAGCGCAAGAGCGTATTAACCATTTAGTCGGATCAAACTGCCACCAACGAATGCCATTTCGATAGTCATGCTCAAAGATATGGTGGAAGTTGTGGTAACCCTCACCAAACGTAACAAACGCTAAAATCCCGTTGTCCCGTGCCGTGTTTTTGCTGGTGTACGGCTGAGAGCCCCAAACATGAGCTAATGAGTTAATAAAAAAGGTCGTGTGATGACTGAGTACCAATCGTAGTGCACCAACAATTAGTATGAAACCGATCAGATCGCCATAAATTGCTCCCAGAGCAATTGGGATACCGAAATTGGTGTGTAGGGCAAGGGCGACATAATGTTTGTGTTGCCACATCACCACCTTGTCTTTTTGAAGATCTCGGCAGTTACGATAATCATCGTATCGTGCGGCTTGATACTCCCTAAGCATCCATCCGATATGTGAGTACCAAAAGCCTCGCTTCGCTGAGTATGGGTCTTTGTCGTTATTGTCGACGTGTTTGTGATGAACACGATGGTCTGAAGACCAGTGCAATGCGCTATTTTGAAGAGCAAAGGCACCACCAATAGCATATAGGTATTTCAGTGAATTGTGTGCTTCGTATGCCTTGTGTGACCACAGCCTGTGATAGCCCGCTGTAATGGACATACCACAAAATACAAAGGCAATGAGTAACCAAACCCAGTGTGCAAGGGTATAACCGTGTGTCACGCCATACCATGTGGTGCCTACTGTGGCTAGGATAAAAGTGCCAAGAAAAATCGTGACATTTAACCAAATTATCGGGGGCTTGTGAGCCGTGTTCATACAATAACTCCATTTAAGCTTACAACTGTTCGCTAGAATATCAGCGTACACGTGTAAGTCAAAGAATAAGTTGTTACAGTGTTTAACGGAAAATTGCACCAATACTAGCTATCGACGGGTGAAAGTGGTGCGATATGATGCATGTAATTTGACTAAATCTTTTGAAAACAGAAGGTTAATTAATGGTATGCATATTGCTTAATCTTTGTGGTCTTAGTTGTATACAATCAAAAATACATAGGGAATCACATGGAACAGCAACATAGCAGTGACTTAATCTACGGACTGGATGATAAACCTTCGGTCAAAGCCGCGAGTTACGCCGCACTTCAACATGTTTTGGCGAGTTTTGTCGGCATTATTACCCCGACATTAATTATTGGAGGAGTGTTAGGACTTGGTGACCATATCCCATACCTTATTAGTATGGCGTTGATGGTCTCAGGAGTAGGCACTTTTATACAAGCGAAGCGAATTGGCCCAATTGGTGCTGGCATGATTTGCGTTCAAGGGACAAGCTTTGCTTTTTTAGGCTCTGTCTTGGGGGCAGGCTTTCTTGTTAAGGCTAACGGAGGAGGACCGGATGAAATGCTCGCGACCATTTTTGGTGTGTGTTTTTTCGGTGCTTTTGTTGAAATTATCTTGTCGAGATTTATCGATAAACTTAAAGCGGTCATCACTCCTGTTGTCACGGGCATTGTGATTACGACTATTGGTATTTCGCTGATCAAAGTGGGTATTACTGACATCGCTGGTGGTTTCGGCGCCGAGGACTTTGGCTCTGCATCTAACTTAGCACTAGGCGGTGTAGTTTTGGCAACCATAGTGATTTTAAATTTGAGCCGCAATACCATGGTGAGATTATCTTCGATTCTAGTTGGGTTATTGATAGGGTGGTTAGTGGCGATGATGTTGGGAAAAGTCACCATGCCAGACTTTTCATCGCAACCATTTCTGAGTATTCCTATCCCTTTCAAGTACGGATTCGCGTTTGATTGGCAAGCTTTTCTACCGATTGCTTTTATCTATCTGATTACCGCTATTGAATCGACGGGTGACCTAACTGCCAACTGTCTGTTTTCAAGG
The DNA here is from genome assembly GCF_013364395.1 of Vibrio mediterranei. Classification (NCBI taxonomy): domain Bacteria; kingdom Pseudomonadati; phylum Pseudomonadota; class Gammaproteobacteria; order Vibrionales; family Vibrionaceae; genus Vibrio; species Vibrio mediterranei. Next base: position 1,313,215 of record NZ_JABXGK010000001.1, read on the forward strand.
CAGAAGATTGAAGGTAAGCAGTACATAAAACGAGTAAAAGCGGGCGTGTTGGCAGATGGCATAAATTCAATGATTGCAGCGGTGTTTAATACCTTCCCGAATACCACCTTTAGTCAAAACAATGGGGTGATTCACCTGACTGGAATTGCCAGTCGTTACATTGGATACTTCATTGCTGGCATCTTATTCTTACTTGGTCTGTTTCCAATACTTGGAGCTATCTTGATGACGATACCGAAGCCTGTGTTAGGCGGGGCAACCTTGGTAATGTTTGGTACTGTGGCTGCAGCAGGCATCAAAATCATCGCAAGCGAAACACTAGATAGACGCCGAATTATGACTATCGCTATTTCACTGGGGCTAGGGTTAGGCGTTATGCTGGTACCGGATTTGCTAAAAGAAGCCCCCAAACTGGTACAAACTATATTGGGGTCACCAGTGACAATGTCGGGCATCGCGGCGTTAGTGATTACTGGATTGCTGTCATTGGTGAAAGATAAGCCGCAAGAGACTGTGTTGAAATCTCAGTCTTTACCTGAGGCGTAATACCTTTCTGCAACGAACATAATCAGGTATTTAGTCGAGATAGAAAGGCCGTCGTTAATAGACGGCCTTTTGGTTATCGTTAAATTAAGCACTGTGACGAGCTTCGACCAGTTGCTGAGCCAATTCAGCAAATCCGTATCCACCATTAGCACTAGTTATATAACTGGGTTTCGCCCGCAGCTTTGACAGCAAAGGCGTTAGGTTATTTACGCCAAATGTAATGGGTAGCCAATCAAACATCGACTCGTCATTGAGTGAATCACCAATGTAGGTCAGTGTTTCCAATGCAAATACGTTCTGGTTACCGCTTACTTTAAGGTACTCTTCGCTGCTGAACCGTTTACTGTGTTCACCGAGCCAAACATTGATGTGAATGGAACTCTGAGTGGCTTTCACTTTTTGTCCGTTAATGACTAGTGAGCGAATCTCATTGAGTAGCCGTGCGCTAACATCGTCTGCGACAGGTTCTCGGTCTTGCCCGAGGTTAATGGCAACGTCGCAAAATCTGAAGCTCTGGTCATTAGCAAACTCGATCCCAGGGTAGTGAATAAGTAACGTTTCTAGACGCTGTAACAGTATTTTCTGGTTGCTTCTCATCTCGTCCATCGGTTGTAGTGAATGGACGTGAAACCCTTGTTGGTTTTTCATCATCCAAAATGCACCATTTTCCCCAATGACACCATGAACTGGCCACAGCTTGGCGATTTGGTCACACCACCCAGCGCAAGCTCCAGTGACAGCAACGACTTTAACCCCACTCGACCTTAGTTTATTGAGGGCGAGTAATGTCTCGGGAGGCAATGCTCCTTCCCAAGTCAATGTATCGTCCACATCGGTGAACAGCCATTCGATCTTTCTCGCTTGATGTGGCGATAACGCAGATAACGACTTAGGCATTAATGACCTCTTGCTGAAGAGTAGTGTGATCGTTGAAATGAAGGCGCTTTGAGGTTTCACTGCTGAAAAGATGAAGATGCTGTCGATCAACATCAATACCAAGTTGGTCACCAATGGCTATTTTAGAGTGACCTTCGACACGGACGACCAGTTTTTGAGGCTCACTTCCGGATGTGATGCAATAGAGCAATAGATCAGCCCCTAATGCTTCGATGAGCTCAACTTCTACATGAAACCAAGGGTCAATGTCGTTTAGCGTCAAATGTTCAGGCCTTAGCCCTAGTTTGACTGAGCCAAGGTTAAGAGCTTTGGTATCCATCTTGAATAGCGATGAACCTAGTTCTATACCTTCAGCGGATATTTTGGCGTCGAGAATGTTCATGGATGGTGAACCAATAAAGGTTGCCACAAACAGAGATTCTGGATAGTCATAAATATCTAAAGGAGTGCCCACTTGCTCAATATTACCTTTATTGAGTACCACTAACTTATCGGCTAGTGTCATGGCTTCGACTTGGTCGTGCGTAACATATACCGATGTAGTGCCAAGGCGACGCTGTAGGCGTTTTATCTCAAGCCGCATTTGAACTCTTAGCTTGGCATCCAAGTTGGATAAGGGCTCGTCAAATAAAAAGACTTTTGGTTCGCGCACAATGGCGCGGCCCATAGCCACCCTCTGACGCTGACCTCCGGAAAGCTGCTTCGGTTTTCGGTCTAATAAACCATCGAGCTCGAGCATTTCCGCAGCTTGGCTGACAAGGCGCTGTATTTCCGCTTTTGGCGTTTTGCGATTGCGTAGTCCATAGGCCATATTGTCGTATACCGTCATATGCGGGTATAACGCATAGTTTTGGAATACCATTGCAATATCGCGTTCACCGGGTTCTAGCTCGTTCACGATGTTATCGTCGATACGCAGAGTACCTGAACTGATTTCTTCCAATCCGGCTAGCATACGTAGCAAGGTGGATTTGCCACAGCCACTTGGGCCAACAAGGACAACCATCTCACCGTCATCGATGTCGAGGTTGATATTAGGGATCGCTTGGTAACCATTTGGGTAGCATTTAGCGATATTTGAAAGAGTAAGCGTTGACATTTATTTCTCCGAATCTACCAAGCCTTTGACGAATACTTTTTGCATAGCAATAACTACGATGACTGGCGGTAACATGGCGATGATGGTGGTGGCCATAATCTTGTTCCATTCGATCACGCCGTCGACGACGCCAAGCATTTGTTTAATACCCATCACTATGGTGTAGTACTGGGCATCAGTGGTAATGAGTAATGGCCAGAGGTATTGATTCCAACCATAAATGAAAGTGATCACGAATAGCGCTGCAATATTGGTGCGTGAGAGAGGAAGCAGAATATCGAAAAAGAACTTAATCGGACCTGCGCCATCAATGCGTGCCGCTTCGACTAGCTCATTCGGCACGGTCATAAAAAACTGCCTGAATAAGAATGTTGCCGTTGCACTCGCGATGAGAGGAATGGTTAATCCCGAAAACGAGTTAAGCATGTTCAAATTAGTGATGACTTCGAACGTCGGCATGATTCTCACTTCGACCGGTAACATTAACGTGAAAAAGATCATCCAAAACGCAATCATTCGTCCAGGAAAGCGGAAAAAGACCACAGCATAAGCCGATGTTATTGAAATAGTCAGTTTTCCTATGGTGATACACAGCGCCATGATAAGAGAGTTGGTCAGCATGTGTGTGATTGGAAGCGCGTTGTTATTAAATGTACTTTCATTGCTCAGCAGGTCTGAGAACACACTAAATCCCAGATCGCCAAACCATAACGGTGTGCCTGTTGCAAACTCTGTGTTCTCATGTGTCGTCGCTACCAAAGCGATCCACACCGGTAAAGCAATAGAAACAATGCCTAGTACAAGAATAATGTGACAAAACACATTGAAAAGAGGTCTTCTTTCTACCATTAGTACGCTACCTTTTTCTCAACGTATTTGAATTGAATAACGGTCAGCATTGCTACCAAAACCATAAGAATTACCGACTGTGCTGCTGATGAACCAAGATCGAGTCCGATAAAGCCATCGTTATACACTTTGTATACCAGCGTCGATGTACTGTTACTTGGACCGCCTTGTGTCATTGCATGAATAATGGCGAAGGTGTCGAAGAAAGCGTAAACAAAGTTAACCACGAGTAAGAAGAAGCTGGTTGGGGAAATAAGCGGAAAGCTAATCGTTAGAAAGCGCTTCACCGGACCACTACCATCAATTGCAGCAGCTTCGTGCAACGATTTAGGAACCGATTGCAAGGCAGCTAAGAAGAAGAGGAAGTTGTAACTGATCTGTTTCCAGGTTGAAGTTATTACTACCATCCACATGGCATGACTTCCGTTTAATGTTGGATTCCAATTAACCCCAAACCAATTCAAAATATCGGTAACAACCCCAATGGTTGGGTCAAACAAAAATAGCCATAGAGATCCTGCAACAACGGGTGCTACCGCGTATGGCCAGATGAGAAATGTGCGATATACCGTGGCACCTCTAACGATATGCTCAGCAAAAGCAGAGAGAATGAGCGCACTGACTAATGCCAGCAGTGCAACGCTGATACTAAATTGGATCGTAGTGAAAAAGGAATCAAGGTAATAGCTATCGTTGAGAAGCTTAGTAAAGTTCTCCAGACCAACAAACTCACGGCTGATGCCAAACGCATCCTCCAACTGAGAAGACTGAAATACAGCCTGACCTGCGGGCCAAATAAAGAAGACAAGGGTAATAATTAGCTGAGGTGCAATTAACGCATAGGGCAGCCATTTATTTTTAAAAACAACTTGTGATGACATACGGTGTACCAAAGAGCCGTCATTCTCAATTAGAAAATGACGGCGAAAAGACAAAGACAATTATTTTTGTGTGCGTTCAAAGCGGCGCAACTGCTCGTCACCACGACGAACGGCATTGTTAAGTGCAGACTTAGCGGACGCTTTACCTGCCCACACGGCTTCTAACTCTTCATTAATGATGTCGCGGGTTTGTAGGAAGTTACCAAAGCGAATGCCTTTTGAGTTCGCTGTTGGTGTTGTTGATGTCATTTGCAATACCGCAGTATCCGTTCCTGGATTCGCTTGGTAGAAGCCTTGTTGTTTAGTCAGCTCGTAGGCTTGTTTGGTGATAGGTAGGTAGCCAGTGAACTGGTGCCAATCTGCTTGAACTTCAGGGCTCGACAAATACGTGAAGAACTTAGCTACACCTTTGTATTCTTCTGACGTATGGCCTCTAAGTACCCAAAGTGATGCACCGCCAATGATGGTATTTTGTGGCTTTGCAATTAGGTCATCATCGTACGGAAGCTGCGCAACGCCTACATCAATGCCCTTCATGTTCTCTTTAATCCCCGCTAGACCAGCAGAAGAGCCCATAGTCATTGCACACTCTTGTGTGTAAAAAAGAGGCATGCCATCTGATTGACGGCCGCCATATTTGAAGATGCCTTCTTTTGACCAATCGCCCATTTGTTGGATGTGTTTTACATAAGGCGCGTCATTGAATTTAAACTCAGTATCAAAACCACCGAAGCCATTATTCTCAGTCGCCACAGGAATGTTGTTACGTGCACCGAAGTTCTCTATTTGAGTCCAAGATTGCCATGTGGTTGTGAAGCCACATTTCGCTCCTGACGCTAACAGCTTACGCGAGACCGCTTCCATTTCCTTCCAGGTTTTTGGTGCCTCTTTGATACCTGCTTTTTTAAACATGTCTTTGTTGTAGTACATCACAGGTGTTGAGCTGTTAAACGGCATAGACAGCATCTGTCCATCGTTCGTAGTGTAATAGCCCGTTACCGCGGCAAGGTAGTTATCTGCGTTAAATGGTTCTTTAGTATCAGCCATTAGCTCATAAACAGGGTAGATAGCTTGCTTAGCACCCATCATGGTTGCGGTACCTACTTCGAATACCTGTACGATTGCTGGTTGCTCTTTTGCTCTGAAAGCAGCAATGGCACTGGTCATGGTTTCTGCGTAGCTACCTTTGTACACTGGCTTAATCTCGTATTCGGATTGGCTAGCGTTAAAGTCGGCTGCAATTTCATTGACCTTTTGACCTAAAGCGCCACCCATGGCGTGCCACCATTCAACCTCGGTTTTCGCGTGTGCTTGAACACTGATAACTGCCATTGTTGCCGCAATTGCCGTGAGGTGCTTAATAGACATATCTTTTCCCTTATGATTTTAAGTATCTGTTCAACAAGACAAGAGCGAATGTTCGCTTGTGTTGTTTTATCTGCTCCATTTGTTCAAGTGAAAGTTAAACGACGAAAATGACGCTTAGGTGACAGTTAAATGAACTTATTTGAAAGGTTTTGTTTTCATCAAAGATGGTTTTAACTGCAATACGCTTGTCATAAAAGGCTGGGATGCTGCATGTGAAAATAAATGAACATATGAGGTAAACATGAAAACAACAGCGCATCGCGGTGTATCGAGTCTGGCACCAGAAAACACATTAGTAGCATTTCAACTTGCTGCTCAACAGGGTGTCGAGTGGATTGAAATTGATGTTCAATTGAGTGCTGACAAAGTGCCTGTGGTTATTCATGACCAAACGGTAAACCGCTGTACTGACGGCAGTGGCAAGGTAGCTGATCTGTCACTGAAAAAGCTGCAAGAGTTGGACGCTGGGTTATGGTTCGGAGAACAATATAGAAATGAACGTATTCCTTCCTTGTCAGAGACATTGTGTTTTGTACAGCAACATAACATTAGCTTAAATATCGAGTTAAAGGTCTACTCAGGTGATGATATTGAATTGCTATGTCAACAGATAGCTGCAGTCGTAGCGGAGGTTGGCGTTTCCTATGAGCAATTGTTGTTTTCTAGCTTTAATACCCAAGCACTTATGGAAATGAAAGCTAAAATACCTAGTATTCGCCGTGGACAGTTGTGGCAATCAATCCCAGAGAATGCTTTAAGTGTATTAAATGAACTAGAGGCGTTTAGTGTGCATTGTGATTATCGTTTTTTGACGGAAAAGCTCGCCAAACATGTAAAAACTGCCGGATACCAATTGTATTGTTACACCCCTAATTTCCCTGAATTGGTGGAAGCGCACTGGAAATGGGGGGTTGATATGATGATCACTGACGAACCTCATTCTTATTTGATGCAAGCTGAAACGGTTTTCTCGTAGTGGTAGCTAACACTCAGTTGTTAAAATCGAATAACACATATTGAAAAAGTAGAACCAAAAACAATGCATAATTTAAGCCTGCGGCAGCAAAACGTTATCGAACTTATTCAGCATCAGGAATATTGCACAATTGAAGAGCTTTCGGCTCACTTTAATGTCACGACACAAACCATTCGGCGTGATATCAACGAACTTTGTGCGTTAGGTCTGGCAAGACGTCATCACGGTGGCGTCAGTTTACCCACAACATTAACGAACCGAAGCTTTGCCTCTCGCAGCGCAACGAATTTGAGTGAAAAGCAGATTATTGCAAAACAAGTGGTTGAGTTAATACCGGACGGCTGTACCTTGTTTCTTGGTATTGGCACCACCATAGCTGCCATCGCGGAAAAGTTAGGTAATCAGAAAGAGCTAAGAGTTGTGACCAATAACTTCCAGGCTGCTCATATATTGTCTCAGTACGACCATATAGAGACTTGGATACCAGGCGGTCGACTGAGAACCAACGATGGTGATGTTGTGGGTGACAGTATCGGTCATTTCTTTGGCCAATTTTCCGCGGATATCGGGATAGTGAGTTGTGCGTCGGTGAGTCTCGCATCCAGTGTCTCATTGAGCGCCGACATTTCACCACTAGAGTTAAAACAAGAAGAGTACGCCATGGAACATCAGCTTCGTGAAGCCTCTGTCAGCCAAGCGATTATTGCCGGCTCGCAGCAAAAATGGCTAGTGGCTAACAGTACTAAATGGCAACGGAAGGCCGGAGCCCGCGTTGCGCCACTTAGCTATTTTGACCGTATATTCGGTTCGGCTTCAGGAGTAAGTTAAGCCACTTGACCTGATGTCAAAGGCTCTGGCGGAAATCGCTCATAGATAGCTCTAAACTTATCGATGTTATCCATTAACATTTGCACAATGATAGGGTCAAACAAGCTTCCTGCTTCTTGGCGAATATAGTTTTGAGTATCGTCCATTGTCCAAGCGTGCTTATAGCTACGCTTGCTTAATAAGGCGTCAAACACGTCTGCGATAGTGATGATGCGAGCTTCGAGTGGAATGTCATTCCCCATAATTTTGCAAGGATAACCATTGCCATCGAATCGTTCGTGGTGGCAGTAAATAATATTCTTAAGAAATGCGACCTCCGCGCTGGAGGCGGTCATGACATCAATGTTGTTCAACACTTCATCAATAATATCGACACCATAATCGACGTGTTTATCCATGATGGCTTTTTCTTCAGGGGTGTAACGATGAGGGCTAAACAAAATATGGTCAGGAATACGATATTTGCCGATATCATGAAAAGGGGAATAGAGCTCAATCCATTGAATAAAACGGTGATCGACAGGTAACTTTACTGCTAATAATTCGGCCAGCAGCTTGCTGTAAAGGCTCATACGTTGCAGATGGTCTGCAGTTTCGGGGTCGCGTTTATGACTAATGCGAAGTGCCAATTGCAACGCCTGCAAAAACATTTGATGTTTGTACCTATCATGACAAAGTAAGCTTGTGATCACCTCTTTTACAAACAATAAGTCCGCATGCAGCTCGCCGTCGCTAAAATAGTCGGCTTTAGTAGCATTAAAGAAAAGCACCGCCCCATGGCGCTCATCTATTTTTAATCCCATCGTGAAGCTACTTCGGTGTCCTAGTTTCCTTAGCCGCTCATTTCTCGTGTTTGGGCTAAGCTCGTTGAGGTCTGCAACTACTCGAATTTCTTGATTATCTATGATTTTTGTCAGTGGTTGGCAATGCTCTGCATGGATTGAAATGACATCGAAGTAATCGCTGGTGTCTTGATGGTCAATGACATGGAAGTTTTCGAGATGGTCGTGACTGGTAACGGACACACACAATCTCGACAGAAAAGGGTGTTTTTTTCTGAGGCTTTTGAAGAGCTCATCAATGCCGTTTCGACAACTTAACGCTCGGTTGGTGCTGGCAATACAATCAATATAATCCATACGTTTCTTATCATTAATTTTTATATGGTTATTGTAATATTAGCCACTACTAGGAGACTTCTTCAAGTGACGGATTTCACGATTGAAAGTGTAAAGGAGTGAATATGCGCCTAGTGGCAATGATCTGTGATCACGTTATCAAGTTGAATCTTTGAGCGTGGAAAACGTTTGCTTCGAGTAATTTGACAAATTACTATCCAAACAAAAGTTTGAACAACCGGACAAGTGTTTATGACTGAGCGTGAGCAGCAGATTTTAGAGTTAATCAAACAAGACCCAATGATAGCCCAGCATACTCTTGCGGATATGTTGGATTTAAGTCGAAGTGCCGTTGCAGGCCACATAATGAACCTGACTAAAAAAGGCTTCATTGAGGGCAAAGGTTATGTCATTGCTCCAGAACGATTCAGCGCTGTCATAGGCGGTGCCAATATGGATCTTTGTGGCCGTTCAAGTTCTGATTTGGTGATGGGGGATTCTAACCCTGGTGTACTAACTTCAGGAGCTGGAGGTGTTGCACGTAACATTGCTGATAACTTGTCTCGACTAGGCAGTAAGGTGCAGTTTATTGGTGCAATCGGTGATGATCTTTGGGGCGAGCAGCTGTTAGATTCTTGCCGAAACGCAGGCGTTGGTGTTGACCATTGTTTAACCGTTCCAGGTAAAGCGACCAGCACTTATTTGTCGATTCACGACCAGAGCGGTGAGCTTCAGCTTGCACTAAACGATATGGCGTTAATTGATGAGCTTAATGTTGAGCAACTTTCTAAACGCGCTGCAGTATTTAATCGCTCATCGGCCATTGTGCTCGACGCAAACTTAAGTGAGTCGGCACTGGATTATTTATTCCACGCACATGCGGATAAAGCAATTTTCGTTGATCCTGTGTCATCAGTTAAAGCAGGAAAAATAAAGCCTTATTTGGAATATGTGCATACCTTAAAACCAAACCTTTCTGAAGCCGAACTGTTGGCGGATTGTAAGATTGAGCATCCGGATCAGTTGCCAGACGTTGCTAACAAACTGCACGCATTGGGTGTTAAGCGTCTGCTAATCAGCTTAGGTAAAGAGGGCGCCTATTCGAGTGTTGAGGGTCAAGGTGAGTTTATCCCGGCTTCGAAAACACTAGTAAACAATGTCACCGGAGCGGGTGATGCGCTGATGGCGGGTCTTGCTCATGGTTATCTACAAAACTGGGATTGGCAGCAGAGCGTGGAGTTTGCACTTGGTGCAGCCCGATTAGCACTTCAATCCAGTTCAACAATTAATTCAATTATGTCTGAAAAGGCAGTCTCTCGTTTAATAGAGGAATCAACATGTTAGAGAAGTATCTAGATATTCAACCTGAAGTTGCGCAAGCATTGGCTGAAAACAAACCTGTCGTGGCACTAGAATCAACGATCATTTCTCACGGTATGCCTTATCCACGCAATGTAGAGACCGCGCTTTTAGTCGAAGAAACAATCCGCGAATCAGGCGCTATTCCAGCGACTATTGCTATCATAAAAGGCCGCCTAAAAGTTGGTTTAGATAAAGAACAGATCGAATATTTGGGTAAAGCCGGTACTAGCGTGACCAAAGTCAGCCGCCGTGACATTCCTTTTATGGTGGCAGGCGAAAAAGACGGTGCGACAACAGTAGCAGCGACAATGATTTTGGCAGAAATGGCAGGGATTCGTGTATTTGCTACAGGTGGCATCGGTGGTGTTCATCGTGGTGCTCAAGAAACATTTGATATCTCTGCTGACCTTCAAGAGCTTGCAAATACAGATGTTGCTGTAGTGTGTGCAGGCGCGAAGTCAATTCTAGACTTAGCACTTACTCGTGAATATTTGGAAACGCAAGGTGTACCTGTTATTGGTTATCAAACCGATAGTCTGCCAGCGTTCTATACCCGTGAAAGTGAGCATGGCATCGACTACCGCCTAGACTCAGCACAAGAGATCGCAATTGCGCTGAAAGCGAAGTGGGAGATGCAACTTACTGGTGGTGCAGTGATTGCCAACCCAATCCCTGTAGAATACGCGATGCCAGTGGAAACTATCAACTCTGCGATCGAGCAAGCGTTGGCAGAAGCAGATGAGCAAGGTATCGCTGGTAAAGAATCGACACCATTCTTGTTAGCTCGAGTTTGTGAACTAACAGGTGGGAACAGCCTTGATTCAAACATTCAGTTGGTCTTAAACAATGCTCGTCTTGGTGCCGCTATTGCTAAGTCGTATTGTGAAGCTTAATAGTTTCTAGCTTCGTCTCTATATTCAAGCCCCGCCCTAGTTAGGCTCATTTGCTAGGGTGGGGCTTTTTGAACTTGGGAAAACGCTGTTTCTCATTTTAAAGATGTTAATATTGCAAATTTAGTTATTGGCATATGCTAAATATAGGAGTAATTTAAGCACCATTGTTCAAATGGAGGAACTCTTATGATCGTTGCTATCCCATTCAATAATGATTCTATATCGTCTCATTTCGCCAAAGCACCTCAAATTTTGTTGGTTGATACTTCGAAAAATAGTCAGCATAGGTTGACCTTACCTGACGTTTCTAATGGTGGCTGCGGGAACAAAAAACATTGGCTCGACATCATCAAACAATATGACGTAGAGACCGTCGTGGTTCGAAATATAGGCAAAAAAATGCTTGGTGCTTTGTTCAATTCGGGCGTCAATGTCAGGTCTGCACCTGTCAGAACACATATTGACGATATCGACTTTGATACCCTAAATAAAGTGGAATCACTTGATTATGGCCGGGTGAATAAGCCAAAACACAATACTTGCTGTTCTGGCCACGAACCGAAACGAAATAAACTCGCGCCTAGTACGGTCCATCATATTAGAATGAATCTCAAATCGATTAAGTGACGGGGTAACATTGTGGAAGTACTGTTCGCTATTATTGCGTTTTTGGCGGCAATTGCGTTAATGGCTATTGGTGTGATGTTTAAGCGAAAAGCCATTCAAGGTAGTTGTGGTGGACTTGCGAGTGCTGGCATCGATGGCGAATGTGACTGCAAAGATAAGTGTGCGACAACTTATAAGACCTTGTATCAAATACAAGAGCCTAGAAAGCACTAATCTTTAACGGGTTCTTATTCGATAACGAGTGCTTGACCGTTAATTAGGCAAGTCGCGACTTTCAAACGAGCAGACTTTACTATGTTGGCAAAAGTCTGCCTCGATACTTGCATCTCTTTCGCTGCATCAATCTGGTTCATACCATTGAGATCTGCCAGCCTTAATGCCTCTAATTCATCGGGTAACAATGCCATCTTATCGAGCTCAGAAAGTGGTACACCATTAGGTTTGAAACATTCAAAGGGAGCACGGCCGCAGATACGACGCTGTTTTTTAGGCCTAGCCATTGTTTACATCCTACTTAGTCTTTGCAGTGGCGATTTTAATACCACAGGCATCATATACAACATCATTAATCGCATCACATGATTTATCGCAACAAATGCGGGTTCCAAACCCAATAATAGAGCTACTGCGGTCATCGCTTCAACGCTACCAGGTACCCAAGCAAGCAATAACACTTCCCAATCTGTGCTGGTCAAGTAACTAAATATCAGGGCGTAGACTAAGGTTACGGTGACGCCCAGCGCAGTTACAATAAATCCAGCTCTAGAATATTCAACGGCGTCTTTTAATGATGTAGGAGCCAAACGGGTGCCAATTAGCACGCCTAGAATTGCTGTTGCAAACATAATAAATAGCTCAGGTACTACCAAATGAAGTGACGAAAATTGAGCGTTAAACATCGCAGCAACAATCAGACTGGTTAACAGGTAAGGGGCTGGGATACCGATCTTTCCAACGATCTTACCAAACACAAAACTCAGCACAGTAAGCAGAATAAGATAAGGGATTTGTGCTAATGAAACCGTTTGGCTGAGCTGAGACGTTCCTTCCCCGGTTGTTGCAACAATTCCCGCCAAGACAACTAGCAGAAGTAAGCGGATTGAATGCGAAAAGATGATTTTGGGAGATGGTTTTTCTTGTTCTTCACTGATTACCAGAATTGCTGCCATTGCTCCGGGAATAGCGCCAAGTAAGGACTCAAAAGGCGTCCATTTTTCTTGCTTATAGAGCCAGAAAAAATTCACGGTGGTTTGTGACAACATGCATAGAATCAAGCCCATAAATAAAGGCAGTGAAAAAGAGTCAATAAGTTCACTTGTATGCACAGTGATACCAATACTCAGGCCAAGAATAATCTGAATCGTAGTGAGGATCGCACTGGGTAATCTTACGTCTGTTTTGGTTAAGCGCAGATACATTACAACAAAGAGAGCCGCGGAAAATAGCTCACCGAGCGGTATCGGTAACACACCGCCAAGAAGTGACCCGATAAGTCCTACCAAGATGGTTCTTAATACTTCCATGTACAACATACCAGATAAATGAATTCACACGATTGTACGCGATTTCAGGAATTCAAGACATCTATTTACAGAATTTGATGCTACTCAGATTTGCAATATATCCAAACTAAACAATACTTTATTGATAATAATAACAGTGGTTGGACTGAGATGAGTAAGGTAGAGCAAAGTACAGAGCCGTTTACGGTGTTGGTCGTCGATGACACACCAGAAAACCTAGATGTACTGAACGGGATTCTAACAGATTCCTATAAAGTAAAGGTTGCGATTAGCGGCAGAATCGCCCTGAAAATTGCGCAAAAAGTCCCCAGGCCAGACATTGTTTTGCTTGATGTAATGATGCCAGAAATGGATGGCTATCAAGTGTGCGAGCAGCTCAAAGCAAATCCTTTAACCAGTGATATTCCTGTGATATTTGTGACGGCAAAAGGTGAAGTTTCTGATGAAACAAAAGGGTTTGAGCTTGGTGCTGTGGATTACATTATCAAACCCGTTAGTCCTCCTATCGTGAGAGCACGTGTTGCAACACATTTATCACTTCATCATCAAAAACGACAGCTTGAGAAGCTAGTTCAGAAACGCACCCAAGTCATCAAAGATACTCAAAGAGAAATTATTAGCTGTTTGGGAAGAGCGGCGGAATTTAAAGATAACGAAACCGGAATGCACGTTGTACGAATGAGTCATTACAGCCGAATGTTAGCGACGCACATTGGCGCTGATCCTAAATGGGTCGAGTTATTGTTTGAAGCGGCGCCTATGCACGATATTGGCAAAATTGGTATTGCTGATGATGTGTTGTTGAAGCCTGAAAAACTAGACGAACATGAATGGAAAGAGATGCAGCGGCATGTGGAATATGGTGTCGCAATTCTGGGTCCATACCGGTCACCATTGTTGGATTTAGCGAAAGAGATAGCTCAATGTCATCATGAAAAATGGGATGGTAGCGGTTATCCGTCAGGACTTTCTGGAGAGGATATTCCTCTTAGCGCCAGAATCGTTGCTATAGCTGACGTGTTTGATGCGTTAACTAGCGAGCGCCCTTACAAACAAGCATGGAAGACTGAGGATGCCTTCGAATACCTGCGCAAAGAATCAGGTTCTCATTTTCAGCCAGACTTAGTTGCGGCTTTTGTTGGTATGGAGCCTGAGATAGAACAAATCAAACGTGCATTTGCTGATTAATTTCGCTAGTCACTATTACAGGATGTAACCAACAAACATGAATTCTGAAAGCGTTAAACATTCCATCGTAACTTCAAACAAAATTGCAGCTGGCTTTCTCGTGGTGTTGGTACTGCTCCTCAGTGTCGGCTTAGCAGCGTGGTTCAGCCTAGACAAGTTGTTTCGTTCTGTCGATCGGTATGAAGGTGCGGGGCAGCTGCTTCTTACATTAGATAGAGCAAGACTGCATGAGCTTTCCTTTACCCGAGACTTATCGGAGAGAGAGTCGGAAGTCGCGCTTTCTCATATGACAGAAGCACTGAAACTGTCCGAAACGTTTCATTTAGAAAGGCATGAAGATAGTTCAGGGACCAAAGAACTAGTCAGTCAAATTACTCAATATCGAGCAGATTTTCAAAGATACGTGGCGTTGTCTTGGGAGTCAGTCGAAAAAAGAGAACAGATGGTTGAGGCGGCTCAACGAGCGAGTTCTATCGCCGATGCTCTTCATAGCTTACAGATAAAATATATTGAGAAAGATAAACGCTTGGTGGATAGCTTGCGCCAATCAATGAGTGATATTTCCCGTAACTCAACGGCCTCTTTCCAGCTCTCCGTTGCTGTTGAGTCAGCACGCAACCATGCGAAGGATTTTCTGGTATCAGGAAATTTAAAGGAATATCACCTTAGCAAAGGAGAATTGAAGAAAATATCGCGCTATTTGGATTTTTTGGAAGATCGAATCAAAGACACTCGTAGTCGGGAGTTATTGGTTGAGTTGGAGCAACTAGAGCGCGCTTATTATGAGAATTTGACTGTGTTTCGAAGTGATAAGGTTAAGAAAGGAATTCGACTAGATGACCCCGCTTTGGCAGATTTAAGTCGTGTTGCGTTCGACCTAGCACAGTCTGCGTTGGACCTACGGAATAACGAGACCTTGGTGTTTGAGCGAGCTCAGTCAAAAGTAGCGGCCATTCAAAATTTGATGGCTCGACGACTGGACCTATCGAAGAGTGTGACTGAACTAATACAAGAATTAGACAGTGCTAGGCAAACCGATAGAGATTTTTCGCTGGCCTTGTCTTCCGAAGCAAAAACCATTCATGCTCAAAATGTGGTGATGGTTTTAGAAAGGGGACTGCAAACCACCTCCATACTGCGTGGTTCATTAATAGAGTTAGATGAAAAAGTGCTGTTTGAGGAACTTGAACCGGCAATTAAAAATTACCTTGAGCGATTTGGAGAATTGCGAATAGTGTCGAGTCATATAGGTACTATCGCACAGCAGATGGTGGATTCCGCTATTGATATCGACGGTGCCATTCTGGATATAAGAAATCGCCGATTTAATGAGATGTCTGAAGCTAGGGGCCTTGCCAATATGACAACCTATGGCGGCATTTTGTTTGCTTTGGCCATTCTTCTCCTTGCTTATCTGATTCGAAAATCACAGCGTGAGCTTCATATCGTCACCGAAGAGTTGGAAGAAAGTAATATCCAAACTCAAAATGCAAGCCAGGCAAAATCAGACTTCTTGGCCAATATGAGTCATGAGATTCGCACACCGATGAATGCCATTATTGGTATGAGTCACCTTGCTTTAGAGACCAAACTTGATAACAAACAGCGTCATTACATCAGCAAGGTTAATAGCTCCGCTCAAGCCTTGTTAGGTATCATTAATGATATTCTTGATTTCTCGAAGATCGAAGCAGGAAAAGTGGAAATTGAATCAATTAATTTCTCTTTAGACAGTGTGTTGGAGGAGGTGATTAGCCTGATTGATGACAGTGCTAAACAGAAAAAGCTATCACTTATTATTGATGTCGCTTCGGATGTGCCCGACCAACTCATCGGCGACCCATTGCGAATTAAACAAGTGTTAACGAACTTGACTTCCAATGCTGTGAAATTTACTGAGACAGGTGAAGTACGCGTTAAGGTATCAACTGCGATGATGAGGGAGCGAGAGTGCAAAATTAATTTCGCGGTTAAAGATACGGGCATTGGAATGACTCGCGAGCAGATAGACTCACTGTTCCAGTCATTTTCTCAAGCAGACTCATCCACGACTCGCAAATATGGTGGGACGGGGTTGGGTCTTTCCATTACCAAAAATCTAGTTGAGCTGATGGGAGGTAAAGTCAGTGTTGAGAGTCGGTTAGGCGAAGGTGCTCGCTTTAGCTTTTCACTGGTGCTAGGTGTTTCAGAGAGTAACGCAACGGTGTTTTATCCAGCTCAGTTGCAGAGTCAGAAATTAGCACTGATAGATAGCTCGAAAGAATCAGAACAAGTGGTGCTAAGTCAGCTGGAAAGAATCCAATGCAAGGTGGACAGCTATCGCGACTTAGATCAACTTGAGTCAGCGCTTAATCAGGGGAAAACTATTCCCAATGTTGTTCTTTATGGGTGGCGAAATGAAGTGTCCGATAACATAGAAACGATCTTGTCCATGCGAGAACGTGCGCCCCAAGTCTTAACCGCAAAGCTGATCATTCTGTGCTCTGATTCTCGACAAGATATCATTGAAGCGTTAGAAGAGACTGATATTCAAGTCGCCAGTGTTTTGGAAAAGCCGTTTACTGCTTCTACATTGCACGATGCTTTGATTGCAGCTGCATTGAATGAGTCGCCACGTGTAGGGCATTATCGAAGCCATAGCGAAGAACTAAAGCGAGCACTAGTATCATTACAAGGCGCTAAAGTTCTATTGGTAGAAGATAATACGATCAATCAGGAGGTAGCAAGAGAGTTACTGCAATCGAAAGGACTTTCCGTTGATGTGGTGGAAAACGGACAAGAGGCCGTGACCTCCTTGCAATCGGAAATCTATGATGGAGTACTGATGGACTGTCAAATGCCCATCATGGACGGTTATGAAGCCACGAGGAATATTCGAAAAGAACTTGGTCTAGTTGAGCTTCCCGTAATAGCTATGACAGCTAGTGTGATGATCGATGATAAAGAAAAGGCGTTGGCCTGTGGAATGAATGATGTGATTGGTAAGCCGATTATTCTTGAAGAAATGTTCCAAGTGATGGCCAAATGGATTCAGCCAAGCAAACAGTCTTCAGTTGATCATCTCGACATTGAAAGACTGGCTGGATCTGAAATAGGCCTGCGCTTAGCTGGAGGTAATGAGGCACTGCATCAAAAACTCATTCAACGATTTATCGAACAATACTCCGGAGTGAGAATAGGTACTTCAGAAGAACAGATCAGCGAAGCTACAATGTTTGAGGTTCATACTTTAAAAGGTGCTGCTGGCAACTTGGGGTTGGCTGATATTGCTGAAATTTGTGACCAAATAGAAAGGCAGCTAAAGCAAGGCGGTTCGGTTGAACAAGAAGTTACAATGCTCAACACTCAACTTGAACGTACAGTTGAGAGCTTAATCCAAAACACTTTATCAATAAGTGTCCCTGAACCCCAAGAGTTCGAGATTCCATTTAGCGAACCGCAACTGCAGCGAATTAATGAGTTGATTGCTCTGTCAGAGGACTTTGATATGCAAGTATCAGAGTTATTGAGCGATGTTGATTATTTGTCTCAAGCCGGACTCGCGGAGGAAGTAATTAATGATTTAAAAGTGGCGCTCGGACATTATGACTTTGAGAAGATGAGCGCTATCCTTCAAGCTTACAAAGCGTCATTAGGTGGAAAATAAAAGGATAAGCTATTAAAGGGCTGCTCGACCTTTCTTAGTCGGGAATCTGCTATACTCGGCGTTTTTTGAAGGTAAGTAAGGTAGTTCATGAACTTTAAAGCAGCAGTTTTCGATATGGATGGATTGCTTCTCGATACAGAAAATGTCTGTAAAGGCATTTTTGAAAAGGCATGCCAAACGCTCGGTGTACCTTTCTTAGAGCAGAGCTATTTATCTATTATTGGATGCAATTCAAAGACCATTCATAGCAAACTCGGTGAGGCGTATCAGGATATTATTGATTACAAGGTAATTAATGATGAGTGGCGAAAAAGCTATGATTCGGTTGTGTTCCATCAAGCTATTCCGAAAAAGCATGGCGTAATTGAACTACTGGATTTCTTGAAATCAAAAAATATTCCTCTCGCTGTGGCGACATCGACTCACCGAAATGTCGCTGAAGCTAAACTGAAATTGGCAGGCTTAGATAAGTACTTCGACTGTTTAGCAACGGGTTGTGAGGTGACTAGAGGCAAGCCTGACCCAGAGATTTATCATTTGGCGGCGCAAAGACTTGGGGTTGAATCAGAAACATGTTTAGCATTTGAAGATTCGAACAACGGCGTCAAAGCGGCTGTTGCGGCCTCTATGCATACTTACCAAATTCCCGATCTCGTCTCGCCTTGTGAAGATGTGAAAGCTCTGAATGCGAAAACTAGAACTTCGTTATTTGAGGTATACCGTGAACTTTCAGATAGTTATACTATTAAGTAGATTTTAAAAGAACTCGAACTGGAGTGATGTTTTGAAGCAAACCCAACGCCACAGACAAATACTTGCCATGCTTTCAGAAAAGGGCTTTTTGAACACTGAAGAGTTCGTGGATGTGTTTGGCGTAAGCCCACAAACCATTCGCCGAGATTTAAATGATTTGGCGAAGCAAGGGCTTGTTACTCGTCATCACGGGGGCGCATCGCTTCACTCTAGTACTGAAAACGAAGCCTACTCTTCACGTAAAGTACGGTATCAAGATGAAAAAAACCGCATTGCCAACGAACTGGTAAAGCGTATACCAAACTCATCCTCTTTGTTTATTGACATCGGCACGACAACAGAAGCGGTAGCGACGGCACTACTTGAGCATAAAGATCTTAAGATTGTTACCAACAATATTAACGTTGCCAACATATTACGAGTCAAAGATGACTTCACGGTGATTGTTGCTGGTGGACAGATTCGTAATAAAGACGGCGGTATTATCGGAGAGGCGGCGAAAGAGTTCATCGAGCAGTTCCGACTCGATTACGGCATCATCGGTATCTCTGGTATACACGAAGATGGCAGTCTTCTCGATTTTGATTTTTCTGAAGTTCGTATTGCACAAGCGATAATTGCTTGTTCAGGGCAAACGATACTTGCGGCAGATAGCACCAAAATTAACCGAGGTGCTATGGTCAATCTTGGTCATATTTCTCAAGTAGATGCATTTTACACTGACGCGATGCCCCCTCAAGAATTAGTAGATATTCTTGAACATAATGAGGTAGATTTGCAGGTGTGTTAAACACACCTGCCGTACATTTTCGGTACTTCTACTGGTACCTCTCAATGCTCAGTTCTGCTAGTTCTAGACAACCATCTGAAGCCATTAACTCGGTTAGAATATCCGCCGAACCACATGCCATCGTCCAGCCTAAGGTGCCGTGTCCTGTATTGGTGTAAAGGTTTTTGATCGATGTTTTGCCAATAATCGGTGTGCCATCTGGTGTCATTGGTCTAAACCCGCTCCAGTATTCCGCTTGAGTAAGGTCTGCGCCCCTAGGAAAAAGGTTGCTGACGACATGGTTGAGTGTGGCAAGTCTCTTGTCGGGAAGTGTTGCATCAAACCCTGCGAGCTCCGCTGTTCCAGCAACACGGATGCGCTCATCAAATCGAGTCACCGCGACTTTGTAGGTTTCGTCCATAATGGTAGAGGTAGGTGCTTGCTCATCATCGATCACCGGAAGTGTTAATGAATAGCCTTTTACCGGATAAATCGGTAGATCAATACCAAGAGGCGCTAACAAAGATTTGGAGTAGCTTCCTAGTGCGACGACGAATCTATCACCTGTTATTGTGCCTTGTGACGTGTTAACCCCCCTGATGCACTGCTTATCAACCTCTAGTTCATTAATATTGGTATCAAATAGGAACTTGACACCTGCTTGCTCCGCCAAGGTTTGTAGTTGCTGGCAAAACAAATAGCAGTCACCGGTCTCATCATCCGGTAGATAAAGCCCGCCGACTAGTTTACCGTTCATATTTTCTAGTCCAGGCTCTTGTTGTAAGCACTGCTGTCTATCGAGTAGTTGAAACTGAGTACCACTCTCTCTGAGTAGCGCCATATCTTTTTCTACAGAATTCAATTGCTCGTGTTTGCGAAAGATCTGCAGTGTGCCTTGCATGCGTCCTTGGTATTGCAGTTGGTATTGTTTATTAAGCTGGGCTAAACAGTCTCTACTGCGATTAGCAATGGTCAACATGCGAGCTTTATTGGTTTTGTAATGACTAAGTTGGCAATTCAACAACATTTGGCTCGCCCAGTGAATCAGTTCAGGGCTTAAGCTAGGCTTTATTTTTAACGGTGCGTGCTGCTCAAAAAGCCATTTGAGTGCTTTTGTGGGAATCCCTGGTGCTGCCCATGGAGAGGAGTAGCCGTAGGAAATTTGTCCCGCATTGGCGAAGCTTGTCTCTTCCGCAGCTCTGGATTGACGGTCGACGACAGTCACCTCAAAGCCAGCTTGAGACAGATACCATGCACTGGTTAACCCAATGACTCCACTTCCTAATACGACGACTTTCACATTCAACTCTCACATTTTTTAATTTTCAGCAACAATGAACGGTTTACATCTAATTAACAATCGATATAAATTGACAATAGATTTTAGTAAAACTAAAGGCTAGGTATGAAATCTGCTGTACTTCATGGTATCAATCTAATTTGTATTGTCGCGCGCCACACCAGCATTACCAGTGCGGCAAAGGAGCTGAATTTGACGGTCGGTGCGGTGAGTCAGCAACTACATCAGATTGAACAACGCTTAGGTTTTACTGTATTTGAACGCCATGCTCGGGGAATTCGGCTCACCGAACGTGGCAACAAACTGGTAGAAGCGGCGAGTCATCATCTATTGTCCATTGAAGAAGCGGTGTTTCAACTAACACGGGTGTCTGAGCGCAAACAGATACGATTAAAACTCACCCCGTCGTTTGCCTTTAAGTGGTTAGTGCCTCGATTGGAGGACTTCTATCGCCGTTATCCCGATGTTCAGATACACACTTTCGCTGAAGGCGCACTCGTTGATAGCGACAGCCGCGATTTTGATGTTGCGATAGATTATGGGCCGATACCTTATAAACGCTCCGATGCAGAATTACTGCTAGAAGAATCACTGATTCCGGTAATGAGTCATGATTACTGGCAGCGTTACCCAGATTTGGCAACTAGCAATAG
This sequence comes from Vibrio mediterranei, assembly GCF_013364395.1. Classification (NCBI taxonomy): domain Bacteria; kingdom Pseudomonadati; phylum Pseudomonadota; class Gammaproteobacteria; order Vibrionales; family Vibrionaceae; genus Vibrio; species Vibrio mediterranei. The sequence continues at coordinate 1,334,491 of NZ_JABXGK010000001.1, forward strand.
AGCGTGGGAACAAGTGACACTATTGCATGATCTTATGCCGTGGGAAGGTGCACCTAAAGATTATGAATGGCTGTACTGGGCATCTCAACAGAGTCTGGATTTTGACACCAACCAAGGGCATTTCTTCAATCGTACAGATATGGCGATGTCGGCTGCCGAGGCCGGAGTTGGTATTGCTCTGGCTCGGACAGCCTTGCTAGGAGAAGAAGTCGCGCAAGGGAGGCTAGTTGCACCATTTGATAAGATGGCGGCGAATGCCGGATATTTCGTCATCACCCATACTGACAATCCTTATACGCGACTGTTTAAGAGTTGGCTGCAAGAACAAGTACAGTAAAGTGAGATAAAAGGCTCACCTCACCGTGCGCAGCTGAGGTGAGCAAGAGCATTAAGCCTGTTGGCAATGATAAGTATGATTACCCATGGTAATCAGGTTGTTAAGAATGCGCTCACCATCCGCCCGCAGTCCATTGTGTTCGTATTCATTGGTAATCCAAGCTTTAGCATTAGGCATCAGTGCAAGGGTCTCGCGGCTGATATCCATTTCTACGAACATATCGTCGGCATAAACAGCGCAACTTACTGGAACTGAGTTATTGGCGAGTGTTTCGGCATCATACAGTTTGCCCCAGTCTGATTTCTCTGCCAGCAGATCTGCGGCTTCTTTCAGTGGTTTTAAGCACTCGTATTGTTCAAACATCCAAGGGAAGACCATTTCTCCAGTAAAGTAGAATTCGCTTTCTTCGCCAGAGTAATTGAACTCACTATGCTCTTGACGTACTCGATGTGCAGACCAATTCGAGCTAAAGCCTTGGCAATAAATGGATTCGTGCAGCAAGGCGTAGATAGGGTTAGTTTGAAAACCCTGTTGCATCAACATTTCATTAAGGAACTCATAACGCATAATAGTCTCACCGTTGACCTCAACCAGAGCGTTTTCTAAGTTGTAATAAGTCGGTAAGAAGGTATCACTCATACCAAAATTAATGCCAATCTGTTGAAATTGCTCAACGGTGAAACGCTGGCCATTAGGCAAGTAGACGTCATTATTCATTAGGTGATTGGCAATGTTCTTACAGAGCGTTTGTGCATGAGGGAACTGACGAAAGAATGCCTGATTTTTCTCTCTGGTACGCTTAAATGTCGCTTGATAGACGTCGTCTGGATGACGCGAAATTGATGGTACACCACCTGTGATAAATGAACGCGATAAGCTTTCTGGAAATAAAGAGAGGTAGGTTAATGAACAAAAACCACCAAAGCTTTGACCGAGAGTTGCCCATTGCTTAACACCAAACTGTTTACGAATAGACTCTGCATCGCGAACAATATTGTCCGCTCTAAAATGGCTGAGGTAATCTGCTTGCTGCTGTGGTGTTTGACTTGCCAAGGTTTGATGGCTGATTACGGTGCTGTTTCCGGTGCCTCTTTGGTCCAGTAAAAGTACTTTGTAATCCTGTAAAGCGCGTTTTAACCAACCACTATTGCCATTCGGACGGGGTGAAGGGAACCCGGGACCTCCCTGAAAGTAGACTAGCCACGGCTTGTCTGCCGTGTCATCGACAAGAGTTACTTCTCGCGCAAAGACATTGATATTGCCCTTATTTGGGTGTTGATAATCTAATGGAACAATAAAGTTGTGAGGGGTAAAACGTAAACCTGAGTCGATGAAAGAGGCGGTGTTGACTGTCATATTCGAACTTCCGTGATGAATAGGGAAACTGCTATTTCTGCAATGTCAGAAAATGAGGTAATCGCTATGCGAAGAAACAGCAGTGAAGTAGCACCGACGTTAACGTTTTTGTAATGAAAACGCTAGTGACAATCGAACAAATACAAAGTATCGACGCACAGGTATTAGTTTTCGGTACTTAAACTTGGTGATCGTTTATTTTTCAAACTCAGGCCATCGCGAATATTTAATCCCATAAGCGTTAAGTTGATAAAACCTGCGACAAACTCTATGCCTTGAATCCAATAAAAGGTGTGGTCAAATTGGCCTTTAGAGGCAAGGGTGTGAAGATAGATCGCACAAGGTAGCAGCACCAACATGCCATTAGCTGCAATAAATGGCATCCGCTTTTTCTTTGCTCCAAGCACTCCCTTATTTGCTTTTGGCGCGAGCTTTGAACCAGTGATACCAGCGATTGCCATACAAGGGATCAAAACCCATACGGCAAAGAAAATGGCAGTTTTCACGGTAATCACAGCTTGCTCACTTCCAAACAGCTCGACTAAAACGCTGCTGGTGAAGAATGACAAAATCAAAGCAAAAGCAATGATCGCTGCAGTTCGGTGTAGAGCAGGAATGATAGGTCGCATAGTGGTCAGCCTCGAGTGGTCATCGTATGAATTACGCAAAGATTACACAGCAATTGTTGCAATTGCAACAATTGCTGTGTAAATAAATAATAATAGTCTCGGATGTTAGAGATATGCGCGACGATAGATAACTTTCTGAAATTTAGTTATGTAATAGTGATATGACTAAAACTTGGCAGCTCTTTGTAAATAGCAGGTTTGATATCAAGAAGTGGTGTACTGTTCAGACAGTCTAGTCCGCGTACGAAAATTTGATTCGTTTTAATTCCTTCGATCTCAACTATCGCAGCACCGATAGGGTTTGGTCTATGTGGTGTACGTAGCGCAAATGTCCCTTTGGGGTGATTGGTGTCATCTCCATAGACATCGCATGATCTCTGGGCTTCGTTCAACCAATAAAGCACTAGTATCGAATCACCTTTGTATAGACCTTTTATCCCCTCATTGTAGGCCGGATTGATATGAATAGTACACATTGGACCATCTGTTGGCTGAATGTTGTTGGGACAGTCGCTTATATGTTGATAAGGCGTAGTAATATGCCCGATAGAATCTAAGGTTGGCTTCATTGTTAATATTCCTATTGATGATTGCTAAGCGCGAACTTTGTGTAAAGGAAAATGGTTGCTAGGATAATCGCTCCGCCAACAATGCTGGCGTTAGCCGGTATTTCGTGAAAGAAAGTTAATGCCCAGATGGGGGCCAATACTGTTTCTAACATTAGTGTCATAGATACTTCTGGTGCCGTAATATATCGGGTAGATACCATGGAGAGTACTCGGCCTGCTGGTGCAGTAATTAGTCCCATTAATGCCATAATTAACCAAGTTTCCATGCTATATGCGGAAGGAACATTAAACGGCAGCATTACCAGCGCGAGTAGCATTCCTCCTAAGCCTACCGCAGCGAGACGACTGACGTTTTGGTATTTGCGAAGCAACGTAAACATGAATGACAAGCAAATCACTGAAAACATGGCGAGCAGGTCGCCAAACCAAGTTCCTGTGCTCATAGAGCCAGAGACGACGGTTGCGATTCCTATCATTACACCAAAGATCGCGACCATGGTAGCTTTGCTAATGTGTTCTTTAAGCCATAATCGACTGAATATCGCGGCTATTGCTGGAGTGGTACTAAGAATAATAAAGGTATTGGCAATAGATGTATTTTTAACACTAAAGATGAGGCCTGAAGCACTGCCTACCATAAGTAAACCTGCAACCAATAGTGGCCATCCGCTGGATTGGACCGCTTTTTTTATTCCCCGATTGTCATTCAGTTTCAATACAAGTGGCATAGACACTGCACTAAATAGCCCAAACAGAAATGCGGTGTCGAAACTGCTGACTTGGGCGTAACGAATAAATATCGGGTCAAGACTCATAAGCATTGCTCCTGCGACAGCAAGGGCGAAACCTTTGGCGCGTTTGGATACCGACAAGGATGAATTTCTGGTGATATTGGACATGAAAACCTCTAATTTAAAAATCATACTGCTCAGTATGATTTTTAAATTATCTTGTGTCAATAGTGATCATACTCTAGAGTATGATTGGTATTTCAGAGCTGAGAGTAGGGCATGAGTAAGATTGAACAAAATCGCGAGAAGAAACGTCGCGCTATTATGGAAGGTGCGCAAAGCATTTTTCTGTCAGAGGGTTACAGCATGGCAAGTATGGATGCGGTAGCCAGTAAGGCGGGAGTGACTAAACAAACCTTGTATCGTTACTTCCCTTCAAAGATGGACTTGTTTGATGCGACGTTGCGATTCATTGGTGAAAGTAACAACGCTCAGTTTTCTTACTATCTCAAAGAGCCTGATACAACCCATGCATTGTTAGAATTTGGCTACGCATTTGTTCGATTTCATTTTTCAAATGATCATCTTGCAACGCTGCGACTCCTTATTGCAGAGCAAGCACAAGCGCCAGAGATCGTTGACCGTTTCTTTGCACTTGGTTCAGACGAATCTGATGAACAGTTGAAACAGTTCTTCGAGACGCGCTTTGGCGTGCAGAATGCTGGAACGTTAGTGGACTTGTGGACGGGTATGCTACTTGCGCCAAGAATGAGTATTTTACTTGGCCGACAAGATATGGACGAAAGTGAAATTCGAGTGCATGTAGCGTCGGCAACGACCTTATTGTTAGACGCAATTATCGAGAATAGGGAATGTTCGAAGGGTAACTGATAGCCTAGATTTAACTATCAGTTCCTATCACAATGCGTCGGGCTAGTTTGGATAGCAGACAATATTCTGAAATACCGCCCTCTCGGTTACGGCTTTATAACCGTGTGGCTGATCGCTATAAAAGCGTAAACTTTCACCCTGTGCGACGGCATGCCACTTATCTTCAAAAAAAACCTCGAGGTTGCCTTCCAACACAATGATATGCTCAATGACGCCTACGCTGTGAGGTGAAGACAGTTGGCAATGGTGCTGAGCTAGCGTAATTTCAAACATTTCCATGTTGGTGTCGCTGGTATAGGGAAATAGGGTATTGACCAGCATGTTTTCATCTTCTGGGAACGTCATTTCGCTGTCACGTAGCACAGGGTCGTTTGCGAAGAACCCAGAAAAGGACGCCTCCAAACCACTAGAAATTTTCCATAGTGTCGAAATTGTGGGGCTTGATTCCCCCCTTTCTATCTGTCCCAGCATAGCTTTGGAGACGCCAGTTAGCTTGGCAGTTGCGTCTAAGCTCAATCCTTTGTGTTTTCTGATTTGCTTTAAGTGCGCCGCGATTTGCGATTTAAAAACGGTGTCGTTCATAGGGTTCTCTTATTGTGCGTTATAACGCACAGTGGTACTCTTAGGTTTGTGCGTTATCACGCACAAGAATAGCACTATTGATGAAATAAGGAACTAACATGAAAGGAATCTTTAGTTTGAGTCATGTCTCTGCGGGCTTTACTGCGGTATTAGTTGGCTATACCAGTTCTGTGGTCATCATCATTCAAGCTGCGACGCAATCTGGCGCAAGCCCAGTTCAAATCGAAAGCTGGCTGTTGGTTCTAGGCGTAATGATGGGGCTAACCTCAATAGGTCTGTCATGGTTTTACAAAATGCCTATTCTCACCGCGTGGTCGACACCAGGGGCGGCGATGTTAGTTGTGTCAGCAGGGGAGTACCAGTTAAGTGAGGCGATAGGTGCCTTTGTGGTTTCTGGTTTAATGATTACCGTGACAGGGCTGATTGGTCCCCTTAGTGAAGCCTTAAAGCGAATTCCTTCATCACTTGGCACTGCAATGTTGGCGGCCATTCTGTTACCTTTCTGTCTTAAAGGCTTTGAACCACTTCAGACGTCACCAATCTTGTTTATCATCATGTTCCTGACGTATCTGCTGGCAAAGCACTTTGTTCCCAGGTATGCCATGCTGCTCCTTCTTTCGGTAGCATTAATCTGTGCATGGTTTGTTACGCCGCATGACGCTGTCGAGTTTCAAATAGCGATGGCTAAGCCTGTTTGGATGCCGGTAACTTTTGATGTATCCGCGTTACTCAATCTTGCGCTACCGCTTTATCTTATCACTATGATTTCTCAAAACTTGCCTGGTGTTGCGATGATGAAGAGTTATCACTATCAAACACCAGTGAAGTCGTCGTTAATTACCACTGGTGTTGCAAATATGATTTTCGCTCCTTTCGGTGGTTTTAGTGCTAACTTGGCAGCGATTTCAGCGGCTATCTGCATGAACGACTCAGTGGATGCCGACAAGAATCAGCGGTATAAAGCGGTAATATGGGCCGGTGTGTTTTATCTCGCTGCCGGTTTGTTCGCGACGTCTGTGGTTGCTCTTTTTATCGCACTGCCAGCTGATATTACCAGTATGTTAGCCAGTTTTGCCTTGTTGGGAACGTTATTGATGTGTTTACACTCGGCATTTATGACTGAAGAGTACCGAGAGGCGGCATTATTAACTTTCTTGATGACCCTTTCGGGCGTTAGTTTCTTAGGCATTAGCTCAACCTTGCTTGGCTTAGCAGTAGGGTTGATTTATAGCCGCTTTACGCGTCACGCCTAATAAAAACCCGCACTCGTTTATTCGAGTACGGGTTTAATAAGTTCATGAAGAACTATACCTTAGTGTGATTTAGTTCGCTTGATCGCGTCTAACCAACCGGCGTACAACGCTTCTCTTTCATTTCGCTCTATTTGCGGACTAAAGGTACGCTCGATTTCTTTCTTGTCAGCAAGCTCGTCTTGGTTTTGCCAAAAACCAACTGCGAGACCAGCTAGCATTGCCGCACCTAAAGCGGTTGATTCTCTGACAACCGGACGAACGACTTTGCTACCCATAATATCGGACTGGAACTGCATCAGGAAATCGTTAGCAACGGCGCCGCCGTCAACGCGAATTTGGCTTAGCTTGATACCTGAGTCCTCTTCCATGGCAAGTAAGACATCCCGACTTTGATAAGCGATGGACTCAAGAGCTGCGCGGATAATGTGGTTGCGGTTCGTGCCGCGTGTTAATCCCGTCAAAGTGCCACGTGCGTGTGGGTCCCAATAAGGCGCACCTAGACCAACAAATGCAGGTACAAGATACACGCCGTTGGAGTCATCGACTTTCTCTGCAAAGTACTGAGTATCTTGAGCATCTTGGATGAGTCCTAGCTCATCACGCAGCCATTGAATCGTTGCGCCACCCATGAACACACTACCTTCGAGCGCATAAGTGATCTCATTGCCAACTTTATATCCAATGGTAGTGAGCAAACCGTGTTTCGAAGCGATGGGCTTGTCGCCAGTGTTCATAAGTAAGAAACAGCCAGTGCCATAGGTGTTTTTGACCATGCCTTTCTTAAAGCACTGCTGACCAAATAGGGCGGCTTGTTGGTCTCCTGCGATACCACTGATAGGAATGTCTTCAGTCCCTCCGCCAATATGGGCGTAACCATAGACTTCGCTGCTCGATTTAACTTCAGGTAACATGGATTTTGGAATGTTGAAGATATCGAGTAGTTTCTCATCCCATTTTAGGGTATGGATATTGAACAGCATACTGCGTGATGCGTTACTTACGTCTGTAACGTGAGACTTACCGTGGGTCAGTTTCCAGATTAACCAAGTATCCACAGTACCGAATAGTAATTCGCCTTTCTCCGCGCGTTCTCGTGCACCTTCAACATTGTCGAGAATCCATGCAATCTTAGAACCAGAAAAATAAGCATCTACCACTAAACCTGTCGTGTCACGAATGTAGTCTTCATGGCCGTCGGCTTTTAACTTTTCACAAAAATCGGCCGTACGGCGGCACTGCCAGACAATAGCATTGTAGACAGGATGCCCCGTCTCTTTTTCCCATACAATGGTGGTCTCACGCTGGTTGGTGATACCAATCGCAGCGACTTCTTCGTTAGCAATGTCAGACTGAGCTAATACTTCAGTAAGGGAAGAGCGCTGTGTGGCCCAGATTTCCATCGGGTCATGTTCTACCCAACCGGGCTTAGGATAAATTTGAGTGAATTCGCGCTGAGCAGCACTGATCGTATTCGCGTCATGATCAAAAATAATAGCTCGGGAGCTAGTCGTTCCTTGATCTAGTGCGACGACGACTTTCTTCTTACTTTCCATATCTTTCTCGTTATTTCTTTATGCTTTTTCGCTGTCATCGCGAAATGTTCGTTTCCGCACACTGTAGTGTTCGAAATGTCAAATATACATGAAATTAATGTTAATGAACTTTCCGGCGTATTGCAAAGGTTGAGTTCTCATTCCTTGATTTATCTTGGTTTAATGAAACTTTCGTGAAAGGTGTAAAAAATACTCGATCTTTTCGTTTATGATGATTATATTGTATCTAAACGAACATAAACGCGCATTTGCGAATAAAGAGCTGGACGAGGAAACTATGAGTGTAACCAATAAAGTGTATGATTTAGTCGTAATAGGAGGCGGCATTAACGGCGTCGCAGTTGCAGCTGATGCAGCAGGGCGTGGCTTGAAAGTCGCACTTTATGAAATGAACGATTTGGCTTCGGCTACGTCTTCGGCAAGTAGTAAACTCATTCATGGTGGCTTACGTTATCTTGAGCATTATGAGTTTCGTTTAGTTTCGGAAGCTCTTGCAGAGCGTGAAGTCTTGCTCAAAAATGCACCGCACCTTGTTTCTCCACTTCGTTTCCAATTACCCCACCGACCTCATTTGCGCCCAGCTTGGATGATAAGAACGGGGTTGTTCCTATACGATAACTTGGGCAAGCGTGTTTCTTTGCCTGGTAGTCATAGTGTGAAGTTTAAGGGCGAGCAAAGTCCGCTATTACCAGAAATGAAAGTAGGCTTCGAATATTCGGATTGTGCCGTTGACGATGCGCGTTTGGTTGTCACTAATGCCAAGTTAGCTGAAGAGAAAGGTGCGGATATTTTCACTCGCTCAAAATGTGTTAAAGCCGAACGCTCTGGTGAAGCATGGCGTGTGGATATCGAGAACACGCTGACAGGTGAAGTGAATTCAATACAAACCAAAGCACTTGTAAATGCCGCAGGTCCTTGGGTTGACCGTTTCTTCGGCAGTCAATTGGCTATGCCATCGCCGAGAGGTATTCGTCTAGTAAAAGGAAGCCATATAGTGGTTCCTAAGATGTACGATGGTAATCATGCATTTATTCTGCAAAACGAAGATAAACGAATTGTGTTTGTGATTCCTTACATGGATAAATACTCGGTGGTAGGTACCACAGATGTAGAGTATCAAGGTGACCCAAGCAAAGTTAAAATTGATGATAACGAAATTGCTTACTTGTGCGATATCGTTAACCAACACTTTACGACTAAAATTTCACCTGAAGATGTGATTTCTGATTGGTCTGGTGTTCGTCCGCTATGTGATGATGAATCAGACGACCCGCAAGCAGTAACACGTGATTATACGATCGAGCTTGATGATCAAATGGACGATGCTCCGCTCTTATCTATTTTTGGTGGCAAGCTGACAACGTATCGCAAACTTGGTCAGGCAGCGGTGGATAAACTTGCTCCATTCTTCCCTCATATGGGACAGGCTTGGACTCGTGAAGCAATTCTACCTGGTGGTAATTTCTCTAATCGTGATCATTTAGAGCAGCAGCTCGCTTCTCAGTACTCATGGCTAGACAGTGGCATTATAAAGCGATGGGTCAGAGCATACGGTACACGTATTAGTCAGTTCCTTGAAGGTAAATCTAGTGTTGATGAGCTGGGTACGGATTTTGGACACGGCCTGTATCAAGCAGAGGTTGATTACTTAGTGCAGCAAGAATGGGCTGTATCAGTAGACGATGTTCTTTGGAGGCGAAGCAAGCTCGGTTTAGAGTTTGAAGTGGAGCAAGTCGAACAACTTAGCGATTATCTCGGCGCATCACTTGCAAAAAAGAATGGTGTGAATCTTAAACGTGTTAGCTAGTCTTTTATAAGATTCACCATTGATCGCTCTAAACGAACAGCGCCCTTGAGTAAGGGCGCTGTTCCGTTATTGGTTAAGTCGTTTGGCCTTTCGAAACGAAACCATCGAACTTAGGCGATAAAAAACTAATGAAGCAAGTAACAATAAACAGCCGAATACTTTGTTAATGGGCATCGGCTCGGAATAGATAAGCACACTTAGAATTAACGTCCACACTGGTTCTAGAAGCATCAATAGTGCTGCATTTGTCGGATTAGCTAGTTTCTGACCCGTTGTTTGCATTAAGTACCGTAAGCTAGTTGCAAGTAAAACGCTCAGTGCAAACCACTTCCAAGTGATCAACGAAATATGTTCAGGCCAAGTTTCGACACTGAGGGAAAGAATAATACCTATACAACCAGTTGAAAACAGTTGCAAGGTTGTCAGCAGCATAGGTGACAACTGTGCTGAATACTTGCTATTGAAGTTAAAGTGGAGCGCCAATCCAACAGCGGACGCCAAAAACCAAAGCTGGCTAGGGTCGGTTTGCCAACTTCCTTTCCAAGACAACAGAAACAATCCTGCGGCTGCAATTGGAAGTGACAGCCAAAAAGCACGGATTGGCTTTGTTTTAAATAGTACCCAAGCGACTATTGGGACAAACAGCATCGACAGGCTCATGATGAATGCGCCTTCGCCTAAGGTATCACTGATAGAAATTGCATGAATCCAGCAAAAGATAGCGCTTCCTAAGAAACAACCTACACTCATCGCTCGAAGACAGTCTCCTAATGAGGCTGCTTTAAGCGCTCGCATACAGAATGGAAGTAAAATTAACGACGCAAAGATAAACCGCAAACCAATAAAGCCGAATGGCGGAAGACCCTGAATGGCTTCTTTCGAAAACACCCAACCAGCCCCTGCAAGCAATGTGGTAAAGACCAGAATAAATTCAGCGCGATATTTGACGTGCATAAAGTGGACTCTTTTTTTTGCTCATTCTGCGCTATTTTTGCCGGATAGACCATAGTAGAACCGAGCGGAATTATTGATATATCTGATAAATAGAATTACTAATTTGATGGTGATTGCCTTCACCCTTAACGTTTGCAGCAATATTTGGGATTAGTTTACAAATGCTACTATATTCATATCTAGAGTAAGTAATATCCGAAAAGGAGAAAGTGATGTCGTTCATTGCCTATAGTAATGAAACTCACACCGTTATCGAAGTTGACGCGCCGCACTTTGATGCTAAAACTGTCCCGAGTTTTCGACAATGTATCGATGGTTTAGATGATTCATTAAATCGGTGCATGTTATTGGACTTAACCAGTGTGACGTTTATGGACAGCAGTGCGTTAGGAGCGCTGATGGCGCTGCGAAAAACCCATCAATGTGACACCATATGCCTTATCACTGAGAGTGTACCTGTTCTCCAATTGTTAAAAGTTACCAAAGTAGATCAGTTAGTTACCGTCTATCCCGACCTTGAACAAGCGATAACTGCGAACTAGTTATCACTTTGCTTGCATAACGTACAAAAATAAGTCAAATCGTAGGGCCAACATATTGTTTTTGTTGACGCGAAACCGCTTGTCATACACACTTACTGTCAACATTTCGTGACACTTTCTATAGGAAGACAAAGTGCGTTTAGAGGTTTTTTGCGAAGATAGACTGGGGCTCACGCGCGAGCTATTGGACATTCTTGCGTCCAATAGTATTGATTTGCGTGGCATTGAAATCGATATATCTGGGATTATCTACTTGAACTGTCCAGATATTGATTTCGAGACGTTTAGGGACTTAATGGCCGAAATTCGCCGAATTTCCGGAGTGAAAGACGTCCGAAAGATCCAGTTTATGCCTAGCGAACGACACAATACAGAACTCGTGTCACTGCTCACCAATTTACCTTATCCGGTATTGTCAATTGACCTTAAAGGGGCGATTGATATGGCTAACCATGCAGCTTTGAAATTACTTGCGAAAAGCGAAGAAGAAGCCATTGGTCAGTTAATCTCTCATCTATTACCAAGCTTTAACTTCACCAAGTGGATTGAAGGAGAGATCTCCCGACAGAAACAAGCCATTGTTATTGATGGTTTAGATTACACCATGGAAATCCTACCGGTTTACATTACTGGCGAGTCGAATGAAACTTTATTAGCCAGTGCGGTTATGAGTATCCACCCAACTACAACCTCAAGTGCGCCCGAGGTACTTGCCGACAGCAATTCGCTAGGGTTTGAGCACTTTGTTGGCGTATCGAACCGTCACAAAGCTCTGATGAGTCAAGCGAAAAAGCTAGCTATGTTAGACCAACCGCTGCTGATTGAAGGCGAAACGGGTACCGGTAAAGAAATGCTAGCGAAAGCTTGCCATAATCGTTCTAATCGTGCTTCTAATCCCTTTTTGGTATTGAGCTGCGCATCGATGCCTGATGATGTTGCAGAAACGGAACTGTTTGGTCACGCTCCTGGTTCATTTAATCATGAACATGGTCACAAAGGTATTTTCGAGCAAGCTAATGGCGGTACTGTGCTATTGGATGAAATCGGTGAAATGAGCCCTCACTTACAAATCAAATTGCTGCGTTTCTTACAAGATGGCACCTTTAGACGCGTAGGGGAAGAGCACGAAGTACACGTTGATGTGCGTATTATTGCATCGACTCGCTATAATCTGGCGGATCTGGCAGAGCAAGGTGCATTCCGAGAAGATCTCTATTACCGATTAAATGTTTTGACGCTTACTATTCCTCCCCTGCGCGAGAGAGCTAGTGATATCGCACCGCTATTGGATTTGTTTGTCGCAAAACATAGCAATAAGCTAGGCATCGCCAAGCCTGATATTGATGAGGAACTCGTGAAGTCTCTCAGCAACTATCCATGGCCAGGCAATATGCGTCAGCTAGACAATATGGTGTTGCGTGCGTTGACACAGGTAACGGGGTCAACATTGGAGCTAGAAGACTTTAATTTGCCTAAGTTGGAAAGTGTGAACTCCGGCTCTGTTAATCTAAACATCGATGGTTCTCTCGATGACATCATGAAGGACTATGAATCACGTGTACTTGAAAAACTCTATCAGTCCTTCCCATCAAGTCGTAAGTTAGCTAAGCGTCTTAATGTGTCACATACCTCCATTGCCAATAAGCTACGTGATTACAATATCAGGAAGAATTAATGGAAGATCTTAGCTCGGCGGTGCAGCTGCACCGTCGCGAAGGGAATGTTCTAGTGAGAACGGCTAAGCCCTCTGATGCTTACACGATTGCTCAGTATTTTCGGGATAACAAGACCTTTCTCAAACCTTGGGAACCAAAACGAGATGCCGACTTTTATAAAGTCGACTCGTGGGCAGCCAAATTGGTGAAGTTAGAAGAGTTGCACCGTTTGGGGCTAGCGTATTACTGCTTAATTTTTGATGCGGAAACGAACCAGATGCAGGGGACGATCTCGTTTAGCAGCTTGATACGTTTTCCATTTCACTCATGCAACCTCGGTTACTCTTTAGCAGAAAATGCACAAGGCCATGGCTATATGCGCCGTGCGTTGAAGTTAGCGATACCGTATATGTTCGATGTGCAAAACATGCATCGTATTGCCGCATCATATATGCCTAGAAATGTTCGCAGTGAAGCGGTATTAAACGCGATGGGCTTCACACGGGAAGGTTTTGCTAAAGACTATCTTTTAATTGATGATAAATGGGAAGATCACGTGTTAACGTCGTTGATTAACCCTAATTGGAAGCCATCCTAATGACTAGACTTGAGCAGCAACTCAACTTATTGATGGAACTTGATAAGTTAAAAGCCGTTTTGCGCCGAACTCGAGTTCGATGTGCGGATGGTCGTTTCGAAAATAGTGCCGAGCACAGTTGGCACGTCGCCATGATGGCGTTGCTGTTGCAAGAGCATGCTAACGAACCTGTCGATATTGCAAAAGTCGTCAAAATGCTTTTGTTACACGACATGGTTGAAATCGATGCTGGCGATACTTTTGTTTACGACACCGCCGCATATGAAACGCAGCAGCAAACTGAACTTGAAGCCGCCAAGCGTTTGTTTGGTATGTTGCCCGATGACCAAGGAGAGGCATTATTTTCGGTTTGGTGCGAGTTTGAGGCAGCAGAATCGGCTGAGGCCAGATTTGCTAAGGCGTTAGATAGACTTATCCCGATGTTATTGAACTACCATAATGATGGTCAAAGCTGGATCGAAAACAATGTTAGCAAACAACAAGTGATGCAAGTGAACCAACGTATAGAAAAAGGTTCACAAGTGCTTTGGGATAAAGCAAAATTGCTGATAGAAGAAGCCACAGAAAATGGCTGGTTAAGAAATTAGGAGACTGAATGTCTTACACAACTTTGGATGAATACCAAAGAAAATGGATTTTTACTCATCAATCAATGCCTGTTCCTGAGCAAGATTGGCCACAGATTAAACCCATGACTCAAGCGCGTGCGGCGCAGTTTTGGAAAGAAAATATCAGCGCCCAAAGCCCAGATGCAGAACGTCTAAGCTCACAAGATTGGCCAATGAAAGACAGCAATTGGCAAGATGATGTTGATTGGATGGCTGCGTGGGAAGCAGATGAGAACGAGCTTCCTGAAGCCGTGAATCAGTTTATCGATTGGCAAGACGACGTCACAGTGTATTTCTGTTATGAGAAGTACAACGTGATTGAAACTAAATGGTCGGTGTTTAAAAAGTATTGGAAGAACTTCCTGTTTTACGATGATGGCCCTATCTTATTAGGTCGCCGCCGCTCGGAAGCGCTTTGGTTTTCGACTCAGGGAACCGTGCGATTAGGCCATCGCAAGTAACCGACTTAAAAGCCAGATAATTCATCGTCTGGCTTTTTCATATCTGTATTTTTGACTTGGCGTTATTTCACGCTTGCTTTCCACTTAGCCAACACTTCAATGTGTTCTGGCCCAATACCGCAACAACCTCCAATAATATTCGCTCCGTGCTGCTGCCATTTCTTGGCAAACTGCAAATACTCTTGTGGAGAGACTTCTCGTAACTCTTGTACTGCATCATTTGCTTTATGCCCAGACTGAATTGGCGTAAAGCTATTGGCGAATGCTCCCAAGCAAATTGAAGAGTGGTGACTTTCTAACACCTTTGCCGTTGCTGCTAAAGCTGCTTCAATAACTTCTGGAATAGAGCAGTTGAATAAGATGCCATCTGGGTTGTGTTTTAGCAGAGACTGCACCGCATCGACTACTGTTTCACCTGAGCGCAACTTACCTAGCTGGCTAACATCATCTAACAAGGTGTACGCGTAATATTTAGGCTTTGTCGACTCAGCAAGTACCTGAGATACCACCTGTGCTTCTTCAATACTGGAGAGTGTTTCGACCAACCAAATATCGACATACGCATCCTGAGCCTGCATTAAGTCTTGCCAAACCTGCGCCCCTCGCTCTGCCATGAACAGGTCTGGACGGTAAGAACCAAATGCCGGAGGCAGGGAGCCTGCGATAGTGACTGCGCGGTTACTGTGTAATACCGCATTTTTAGCCAGCTTCGCTGCCAAACCTGCGAGCTCTGTTCCTCGCTCATGATAGAGAACATCACCCAAATGGAAAGGTACACAGGCATAGCTGTTGGTCGTGATGATATCGGCACCCGAATCAATAAACTGCTGATGAGCCTGTTCTACAAAATGCGGCGCTTCTATTAAGGCTTGTGCGCTCCAGTAGGGTTGAGAAAATGGTGCGCCCATGCGCTTGAGTTCTCTTCCCATACCGCCATCTAGAATGGTGAGTGGATTCATTGTCTGGTTTCCTACAGCTAAACCTTTATGGTGTTATTTATATAAGTGTAATCACTGATGTGAGTAACAATAACAAATTGTTACCCAATTCACACTCCAAGAAACTTCATGATAAATATGCAAAAACTTTGATCCTACGCTAAGTAGCTCCACACATAGCGGCGTGATACTGCTCACAGTATAATATTTCTCAGGACGAGCAGTACCATGCAAAAATATTTAAAGTATATCATTCCGATATCTATCCCATTAATCGTTTTGCTCTTGCCACTATCGGCATTTCCTTTCGACGGATTGACCATTATCCAGCAGCGCGTTATCGCGATTTTCCTTCTCGCCGCCTTGTGTTGGGTGTTCGAACCTATCCCTATCTACGCCACCTCTGTGGTGATTATTGTGCTTGAGTTGTTACTGGTATCGAATAAAGGGCTTTACCTGTTCAGGTTGAATGAAGGACAGCCCCATTTTGGTGAGCTACTTAGTTATAACGAAATCATGGCAACTTTTGCTAGTCCGATCATCATGCTTTTTCTTGGTGGTTTTTTTCTGGCTATGGCTGCAACAAAATATCGCCTTGATGTTAATTTAGCGCGAGTGTTACTCAAGCCATTTGGCAGTGACCCAAAATTCGTCATGTTAGGCTTGATGTTAATAACCGGCATCTTCTCCATGTTTATGTCGAATACCGCCACTACGGCGATGATGCTCTCTATCTTAACGCCTGTTATCGCTGTTTTTGGTCCCAAAGATCCTGGACGAATTGCGTTTGCATTATGTATCCCTGTCGCGGCTAATATCGGAGGGATCGGTACGCCAATTGGTACGCCTCCCAACGCTATTGCTCTTAAATATCTAGTGGGTGATAACTACATCAGTTTTGGTGAATGGATGGCGTTTGGTGTGCCGTTTGTAGTGGTCATGATGGCGTTAGCTTGGATGCTAATTAACTTCCTTTATAGTGCCGATCAAAAGAAAATTGAGCTTTCAATCAAAGGTAAGTTTCTAAAAACGCCGAAAGCCATCATGGTCTACATTACGTTCACACTGACTATCGTACTTTGGCTGATGGGTTCCAGCCACGGAATGAACTCGTACACCGTCGCACTGATTCCAGTCGCAATCTTCTCGCTGACAGGCATTATCAATAAAGAAGATCTCAAGAAGATCTCTTGGGACGTGTTGTGGCTGGTGTCAGGTGGTATCGCGCTTGGACTAGCTTTGGACAAAACGGGCCTTGCAAGACTTGTTGTACATAGCATTCCATTTGATGCTTTTTCACCATATGTGGTGCTGTTTGGGGCTGCTTTCTTGTGTTTGGTGATGGCAAACTTTATGTCGCACACCGCAACCGCTAACTTATTGATGCCAATTATGGCGGCGTTAGGCACGTCTATGGCGTCGCTGACACCACTGGGCGGCGAAATTACGCTGATACTCGTCGTCACGTTCGCTGCGTCATTGGGTATGTCGCTGCCAATCAGTACGCCACCTAACGCACTGGCACACGCAACGGGACATGTGCAAAGTAACCAGATGGCCAAAGTAGGCGTGATTCTTGGTGTGGTTGGTGTATTGCTTAGCTTCGTATTGGTTTGGCTATTACATGCCGTGGGACATATTGGGTAGAGTTTATGGAGCAATTAGTACGACATTATTTCTCGCAAAGTGATCGGCAGGTAACCTTGTCTGCCGATGAGGTCGTGCTGCGTCAAAGCGGTCAAAATGACCGTCTTTATCTTGTATTGCGAGGTGAGCTGGAAGGTTACTTTGAAAGTGACGAGGACGGCAAGCTTACCAAACTTTTCACAGCGTCGGCTGGTGCATTTATTGGAGTCCATAGTTTCTTTTCAGGGACTTGGACTGCGTCGTCAACAGTCATAGCAAAAACCGAAGTCACATTAGCGTGGATTGATAGGCATACGCCTGCCGTTTCGCCGGAAACGTTAGGGCCACTCAATGCGCAGTTTATGCCAGTAATGGTCAACGAACTGTCACGACGTCAGCGTCGTGCTACTCAGGAAGCGTTAGCAAAAGAGAAAGCCCTGCAGCGTCTACACACAGCGGAGCAAATGACGACGCTTGGACAACTCGCTGCCGGCATTGCGCATGAACTTAACAACGCTATTGGTGTGGTGAGCAGTAAAACAGAACGGTTACAGCAAGATTTAATTCAACTTCTAGAAGAGGTGCATCCAGAAGCAAGTCAGTTCTTCGATGTGGGGCTGATGCAAGGACAAAGTGCGTCATCAAGTGAAGTAAGACAGCTTACCAAGCAAATACAGTCACAATATCGATTGGAACGAAGTCTCGCGAAACGTCTAGCTAGAGCCACTGCAAGCCACACGATTCCTGATTCTTGGTTAGCAGACCCTGAGCAAGCACTAAAGTACTGGGGAATGGGGCGCGATCTTCATGATTTACGAGTCGCGGCCAAACATACAGTGGGTATCGTCAAATCTGTGAAGCAACTGGGACGTACTGACGGGGAGCCTGATGAATTACTTGATATCAACGACACCATCAATAAAGCCCTTGCTCTATTACAAAGTGATTTACGACGCGTTTCTGTTCGACTGCGTCCCGCAACGCTGCCTTTAATCAAAGGTGCATCCACTGAGTATGTACAGATATGGAGTAATATCGTTAAAAATGCTTGCGATGCCATGTTGCAAACTGAATCACCTCAAATTGATATTCAAACAAAGTTATCGAATCAAAGAATTTTGGTCACCATTGCCAACAATGGGCCGGAAATCGATGAACCTACCCGCCGAAAAATATTCCAGCCCAATTTCACGACTAAGAAGGGCGGTCTATCGTTTGGCTTAGGGCTAGGGTTATCCATCGTTAAACGAATCGTTAGTGAAAATGGTGGCACGATTGTCGTGAAAAGCGATAAGGAGAGCACCATTTTCCGAGTCAAATTACCTGTAGGAGAAGCATATGGAGAAGCTTAACGTCATTTGTGTCGATGACCAGCGCGAAGTATTGAGCGCGGTTATTCAAGATTTGGAACCTTTAGCGAATTGGTTAAACATTGAAGATTGCGAATCAGGAGAAGAGGTTCTCGACTTAATGGAAGATCTTGACGCTGACGGGGAGTGCGTTGCTGTTATCGTGTCTGACCATGTCATGCCGGGGATGACGGGGGTTGAATTGCTGACGGAAGTCTCCAGAGATAGCCGATTTAAAGAAACCAAAAAAGTGTTGCTCACAGGGCAGGCCACGCATTCCGATACTATTACGGCGATAAATACGGCAGGTGTTAGTCACTATTTTGAGAAGCCTTGGAATGCTGAAGAGCTCATTGCGTGTGTACGTTCTCTTGTAACCAGCTATATTTTCGATAAAGGCTTTGACTACCAACCTTATCATGAAGAGTTAGATCAGACGATAGTGTTTGAAAGGCTGCGCTAGCTCCTTGATTAATATAACACCTTATTACTTAGGAGGATTTATGAAGAAAATACTGTCCTTGTCGGTACTTTGTGTCGCATTGACTAGTGCTAGCGTGATGGCATCTGAACGCGCAGAACAAGGTTGGCAAATGATAGAACAAGGTGCAATGGTTGTGGACGTGCGCACTCCTGATGAGTTCGCTGATGGTCATTTGGCAAATGCAGTGAACTATCCGTTATCTGATATTGATAAGTACTTTGCTAATGTCGATAAGTCTACACCGATCGTTGTGTATTGCCGAAGTGGTAACCGTTCAGGTAAAGCAATGGACTATTTGACCTCTGTTGGTTTTAGTAATGTCCACAACGCAGGTGGATTAGAAGAAATGCGCGAACAGAAAGGCGCAAAGTAGCAATAGTCACCCCTCTATCATTCGTATCGTCACCCAAGCAGGCCTTTTATCGATGTCTTTGCACCATAAAAGGGGTGACCATACCGAATGTTGTGGCGTCATACTGGTCTCTTAGGTTAATCAACTATCCAATTCCTAAGTTTAGTAAATGACTAAAGTAAACTTGAATTTGCTTAAGTTATAAACGTGATCTTGAAAGGAATAATTGCAATTTATTACTTGCTTTTAATTCTATCTGATATATCGTTTGAAAAAACATAAGTTATTATTCGGTATTTTCGAGTTTCTGGTGTTGAACCATTTTTACTAAAGGAGGACTAATATCATATTGATAACCCTCTTTACTGTGTTGGTGATTTGTTTTTTGACTATAAGTTACTGATAATCAAAAGTTATTTTTAAATGTCAATACCATTAATCCTACTTACCCCTTCTGACACTATTCGTTACAAACTGTCATCTATTCCAGATATTTTTAATAAATATATTAAAAAATCGGCTTTCTTATACATTCAGAAATTAGAATTACGACTAATCAACGACTCTTTACAATTGTATTCTGGTACTAAAATACTTGCCAAGGATAGAATTTATATCGTTTAGGATGTAAAGATTGATTAATAAATCAGCTCAATGATTGTTCTGGTATTAAATTAGCTACTCACTTCTTCATGTTGGCTATTAGAAAACTCTTCATCTAAAACAAGCACTGCTTCGGGTATATGGAACTAATCGAATAAGGTTGCTGCAATGGTAAGTGACCGTTTTGCTATTTCTGCAATTTGGTATTTAGCGTGAATTCACTTAGATAAAGTAGATAAAGGTGAGTATTAACTTGAACATCGAAAAGGCTGCATTGACGTCCAATAAACTCGGCAAACAAGGTGAGCGTGTAAACCTGCATAGCTCACAGCTATTCGCGTTGTTTGCTGTGTTTCCTCTGTCGATATTTCTTTCAATCTTATACTTGTATAGCCCTGAAGGCGTGGCGTGGACTGCATCGTGGGTTCCAAGCTTAGGCTTAGATCTCAGCTTTAGGCTCGACGGTTTATCATTTCTATTTGCCTGTTTGATTAGCGGTATAGGTACTTTAGTGCAAATATACGCGTTGGCTTATTTGCGTGAATATCCAAACCGTCTCAAATTTCACTTTTACTTAACGGCATTTATGTTAGCGATGCTGGGAGTAGTGCTCAGTAATAACGTGTTGTTACTATTTGTTTTTTGGGAACTAACAACCATTACGTCTTATTTGCTGATTGGTTTTAACCACGAGAACCCAACTTCTAGAAAGAATGCACTGCAATCTTTACTTATTACTGGCGCTGGTGGTTTAGCGATGCTAGCGGGTCTGATTCTTTTAGGGAACATGGCCGAAAGCTATCAATTGACGACTATTTTACAGCAGGCGTCGGTCATTCATGAGCACGCACTGTTTGTTCCATCATTGGTGCTCATTATATTGGGTGCATTTACGAAATCGGCGCAGTTCCCGTTTCATTTTTGGTTACCTAATGCGATGGCAGCACCAACACCTGTGAGTGCTTATCTGCACTCGGCAACGATGGTGAAAGCCGGGATCTTTTTATTAGCTCTGCTTTCGCCCATTTACGCCCACAGTGAGGTTTGGTTTTATACCCTAACGACAGTGGGTGGTTTCACGGCGCTTTGGTGTGCGGTTTTAGCTTTAAAACAGACCGACCTAAAACTAATGCTTGCCTACAGTACAACAGTCGTTCTCGGCAAGCTGACGTTTTTGTTAGGTATTGGTACCGATTTGGCGCTTAAGTCTGCATTAATGTTGATCGTAGCTCACTCGATGTATAAAGCGGGCTTGTTCATGGTGATTGGCAACATCGATAAGGCGACAGGGACTCGTGAGGTTGGGGTGCTTCGTGGATTACGTCCGATATTACAAATCAGCTTTGTGGCTGCATTTATCGCGGCGCTATCTACATCGGGCGTTCCGCCACTACCAGGCTTTTTGAGTAAAGAGTACATGTACAAAGCTGGCATGGAAGTGAGCTCGTTAGCGGTACTGTTAATGCTGGTGGTCAATGCACTGACCGTTACGTTGGTGCTTGCTCTTCTGATAAAGCCCTTCTCACGGAAATACCAGGGTGAACCAACACCAGCCAAACCTATTGAGGTAAATAAGGGGCTGTGGCTTCCTCCAATTACGCTTGCGCTAGTTAGTGTACTCGCGACGGTACTGGGGCTTGGCTGGCTTAATGAACAAGTTATTTTGCCCGGCGTGACCTCGATTGCTCCGATATCTGAGCCAGAGCCACTCAAGTTATGGCATGGCATTAATCTGCCTCTGGTGTTAAGTGCGGTGACGCTCTTGCTAGGTGTCTCAGTGTATAAGATTTACCCTTGGCTACTCGCTCAGTGGACACGGTTATCTATCACTTTGCCTAATGCGAACAAGGTGTTTGATGGTTTGCTAAAAGGAATGATGGCATTTGCGTCTTGGCAAACTAATCTGATGCAGCGAAAGCGCATGAGTTTTTATGGGTTGATTTCATTTTCAGCATTAGCAGTACTACTGGTATCTCAAGTTCATATTTCTTCGGACGTTATGCTTAACCAACTTGTTGACGTTAAGTTCTACGAGTTTGCAGTAGCATTACTGCTTATTGTCTCTACGGTTGTCGTCATTGTTTCTAAGACGAAACTTCTTGCGGTTGCGGCGTTAGGAATGATCGGCTTCATGACAACTTTGGTGTTTATGATCTACAGCGCTCCTGATGTGGCTAAGACGCAACTTTTGGTAGAAACGCTAATGGTGGTGTTTTTGGTCTTGCTGATGCGTCATGTGCCTAAGCTGGCCACGGTTCGTCAACATTCAATAAAAAGAAAAACGCTACACGGAGTGGTTGCTAGTGTGATTGGTTTTGCCATCACTATGCTGCTTATCAACATTACTTCACAGCCGATGGATACCAGTGTGGCAGAGTTCTTCTCTAACAACAGCGTTCCTGGCGGTCACGGGCGCAATATTGTGAACGTAATTCTAGTGGACTTCCGTGCGTTCGATACCTTTGGTGAAGTGGTTGTGGTGGTAATGGCTGGGCTATGTGCGGTCAGTCTACTGAAGCCGGGTAGTGTGACCTACAAGAACATTCAGTCGCTGATCTTTGGTACTGCTTCGCATATCGTTGCTGCTTTGATGTTGGTGTTCTCACTCTATCTCCTGATGCGAGGACACAACTCGCCTGGTGGTGGCTTTATCGGTGCGCTTATCGCAGTGATTGGTTTATCACTACTGATGTTTGCAGAGTCTCCCAAGTATGTGCGTGAGCGATTGCACTTCGCGCCATTCAGTATTGCTATGTTTGGCGTATTGCTGAGCTTTATCGCAGGCGTTATCAGCTTGTTATTCAACTTACCTTTCTTGACTGGGTTGTGGTGGAAAGATGTACTTCCGCTCGGCACACCATTGATCTTTGATATTGGTATTTATCTGGGTGTTATTGGTGGTGTTATGGGAATGGTACTGCACGTCAGTGAGGAGCTTAACTAATGGAAATTTTATGGAGTGTGGTCGTAGGGGTGTTTGTTGCCGCTGGGATCTATTTGATGCTCGAGCGCCATTTGTTACGCGTTCTATTTGGCTTAATTATGCTGAGTAGTGCTGTCAATATGGCGATCTTTACAGCGGGTAGGCTGACAGTAGGTGAGCCACCATTGATTGATGCTAATGCAGTTGTGCCGCCTATAGGTGCTGCAAACCCATTACCTCAAGCATTGATTTTAACGGCGATTGTTATTGGGTTTGGTTTATTGGTGTTCACGCTTGTGCTGTTTTATCGAGCCTATCAAGAGTCCTTAACAGCGGATATTGATCAAATGACGTATTCAGAGGAGGAGCAGTAATGTCGCTTTGGTTAACGTTACCTGTCGTTCTCTCAGTGCTTACTTCGGCTTTAGTTTTCTTTAGTCGCAATCATGTGAGATACGTTGAGTGGATTAGTGGTGTTAGTGCGCTAATCACCTTGCTCGCCAGCGTAATGCTGTTTGCCGATGTCACTACTTTGGGCCCACAAGCGGTCGCGTTTGGTCAGTGGGCGGCGCCATTTGGTATCGTATTTGTCGCCGATATGCTGAGTGCAGGCATGGTAGTCATGACTGCTTTCATTGGGGTAATCATCGTATTCTATGCCATGGCAGATTTACGACCTAAACCATCGTATAGCTTGTTCCATTCATTAATCCATATTCTATTGGCAGGTGTTTACGGGGCGTTCTTAACGGGGGATATATTCAACCTATATGTCTGGTTTGAAGTGATGCTGATTGCCTCGTTCGGATTAATGGTACTGGATGCCACTCGTGAACAGGTAGATGGAGCCGTTAAGTACGTAATGTTGAATTTGATCTCAACGCTAATGTTCTTGCTGGCGATTGGTTTGCTTTATGGGGCAACGGGCACTTTGAATCTTGCTGACTTGCATGGGAAAGTCGCATCCATTCACCCGCAAACTCAGTCAACGGTGGCGGTGCTATTCTTGTTTGCGTTCGCCATTAAGTCGGCATTATTTCCACTGTTTGCCTGGTTACCAGCGTCATACCATACGTTACCAAGTGGTGTTGTTGCTCTGTTTGCTGCACTACTGACTAAAGTTGGCATCTATGCGCTTATGCGGATGTTCACCCTTGTGTTTCCTTTGTCGGACAGTGGTTGGCAACCATTAATGTTATGGATTGCTGGGTTAACTATGTTGGCTGGCGTTTTAGGTGCGGCGAGTCAGTTCAACGTAAAGAAGATCTTGTCGTTCCACAGTATTAGCCAGCTTGGTTATATGGCAATGGGTCTAGCCATTGCGACACCGTTAGCGCTTGCTGGAACGATCTTCTACATCGTCCACCATATTATCGTGAAGTCGAACCTGTTTCTGATTGGTGGGGTATTAGAACGCAAGTATGGCACGAGTGAATTGCGCCACTTAGGCGGGGTATACAAATCGACACCATTGCTGGCGTTTCTGTTCCTTATCCCAGCGTTTTCACTTGCAGGCTTTCCTCCTCTGTCAGGTTTCTGGGGTAAGTTTCTGGTTATTCGAGACAGTCTACACGTTGAGTATTATTGGCTAGCGGGTACAGCTCTATTTGTTGGGCTACTGACACTGTTTTCGATGACCAAAATTTGGAGCGAAGCGTTTTGGAAGCCACAACCAGAAAATAAGCCAGCGAAAAAACTGTGTAAGAAAACCAAGGTGTTGTATTACGCACCTATCATCAGCCTGACATCAATGGCGCTGTTGTTTGGATTCATTGCAGAGCCTTTTTTCCGGCTAGCCATGGGAGCAGCAGAGCAGTTACTAGACCCGAGCGCCTACATTAATGCGGTCTTAGGAGGTGGAGCATGAATTACTTTTTCCTCAATGTTTTCCTAGCAGGTGCTTGGATGCTGATCAACGGCGAATACAGTGGTCTAAATTTCGTGGTTGGGTTTACGGTTGGCTTCTTTGCTTTGAGACTAAGTCAGCCATTTGGAATGAAATCCACTTATTTCACACGCTTCAGTGCGGTGATTAAGCTGTTTCTGTGTTTCTGCTATGAGATGGTGATTTCCGCAGCTCAAGTGGTTTGGGATGTGGTGACGCCAACACACTTGAGTGACCCGGATATTGTTTATGTGCCTCTGGATGTGACGACAGACTTAGAAATTACGCTACTGGCTAATATGGTGTCATTAACGCCAGGCAGTCTAAGTTTGGATGTCACAGAAGATAAAAAACATTTGGTCGTTCACGCTATGTTCGCACCTAAACATGAAGAGGTTATTCAAACTATTAAGCAAGGGATGGAAAAGCGTATTTTGGAGGTGACTCGTGGATAGTTGGTTGCAGTTTACTATTACCATTTCTTACGCTGGATTATTATTTAGCTTGGTGATGGTGTTTATCAGGTTAATATTAGGACCGACCTTGGCGGATAGAGTGGTTGCGCTCGATTTGATTGCATTCATTACCGTTGGATTTATTGCAGTACATACTTTAGATAGTGGGCAAAAATCATTATTAGACGTTGCGATAACGCTAGGTCTGGTAGCATTTTTGGGCACGATTGCTTTCTCAAGCTTTATAGCGAAGAGAACATTAGAGGAGGAAGAGTAATGGAAATCATAACGGGAATGTTGCTCTGTATCGGTACCTTTTTTGTTATCGTTGCTAGTATTGGTGTGGTAAGAATGCCGGATCTTTATACCCGAATGCATGCTTCAACAAAAGCTAATACTATGGGATTAACAGCGTTGTTGGCTGCTGTAGCGGTGGGGATTCCGGATATTACAGTAACCTCACGTGTACTAGGCACCATGTTATTTATTTTGCTGACGGCACCGGTTGCGACGCACTTGTTGGGAAAAAGTATGCACGCTAGTGGTTATAAGATGTGGCGAAGAGAAAAATAACCTGTAACGATCATCGTCCATTGAGTCTACTTTTCATGGAAAGGAAAGTATTTCGACATATTTCGTTTTGTAATTCAGCGTTATATTTGATTGTTAATTGTATTTTTGTGGTATGGCTTTAACTATCGAGATAAATTTATATTTGATGTTATTTTCATATTTACCTTAATTAGAGTGGAAGGTAATATAGTTTATAGAGTCAATGCTCCTCTTTTTGATAGCTCATTAAATTATAAGTTCCATTTTAAGTGTTCTGAAGTTTAGTCGTTCGTTAAAAATCGAAGGAGAATAATATATGCGTAAAAAAGAAATGATATTGCTTATTATTACTAGTACTTTATTTCTAGTGAGTCTAGTAATAGGGAAATAAGCTTAACTGTTCATCTTATAATGTAGAACGACATATTCCACAAGCAGGTCCTGTGACTAGTCGTGCTTCATAAATAGGTGTCAATAAGTTTGAGTATGTGGCGCGAACATAATAGTGTCGTGCCACTTCCAACTTGGTTATTGGTGTGCAATCTTCGCATCTAACTGCTGAAGCACTGATTCCACAAACTCCTGAGCAGGTAAACTCTTCCATTGTTCCGTTAAAGCCACCTCTGATAATGACTGCCGTTTGCTGACCATCACTCCCCGTAATAGATAGCTATGAATGCGGCAAGCGCACTGATAGCAATCTTTGCTGTCCGGATAATGTTTGTTAAACCAAGTAAGACACTCGTGCATTGCTTGCAACAAAAGAGATGGTTCAATGCTGGGAAATATGCGATCAAACGATTCACCGAATAACGTTATCGCCCAATCGCCGGCCATTGCAATGTCGAGTAAGAACCAATGCCTGGGGTCATTATTATGGTCAAACGAAACGTAGTCTTTCTTTAAGGTGCGACCCGTATTGAAATTAATAGCGTAGTGCAGCGATTGTGCTGTGCGCAGTTGGGCTTTGTGATATACCACGAACTCCAATTTGGTTGCTGGGCAGGGTAGGTGAGAGTGCGATAGCGCCTCTATGATAGCCTGCTTTTGAGCGTCGCAAAGGGGTTGCGCTACCACCATTTGGACGTCTAAATCACTTTCACCCGCAACATAACTCCCCTGACTTGCTGAGCCAAGTAAGTAGATACCAACGATATTAGTACTTGCGACTAACTGAAGCACGTCGCACAAGCGATTTATGTATTCTCGTTCAGCAGAGGGTAGGGCAAAAAGACGTGAGTGCATGATGATAGTGTGGATCCGTGTCGATGATTGTCGATGCTACCATAAGCGATTAGTTCAAATCAGTAAAACGTCTGGCAACCTCAACAAGTTATCAGTTTGACTTAAATACTTTTGTTCAAAGCACACCCTGCTGAAGACTATTTCTGTAAATAGCTAAATTATTGCCGTTACTTCATCAAGCAAAACTGTGATAATGGCGACCCACAGTGACTATTGCCTTATTGGCGATAGAGCATCTTGGTTAAGTTATTCGTTATATTCATTAAGTAGGATTTTACATCTATGCGCGCCTTTGTACTTCGAGCTCGTTCCGCCCCTACCGAAAGCCAGCAACTTCTCGCTTCCGTTGGTCAGGAGGCTCATACCGAAATTTTAGCTCACACGCTGATGAACACGATCTTTGTTGCGCAGTCTCATCGTGAAGATGTGGTGGTTTACCTCGTCCTAGAAAGTACTAAAGATTACTCTCGCACTATACGCTTTAGCTCAAACGACATCAGTAACGTTGGTGGCTTTCATGAGAAAGTGCTACTCGATAAAGTTGCCAGAGCATTAGACGTATCCCAAGGTATGGGTAAAGAGCAAGAGCGTGAAGTTGAAGCGGGTATTACTGTACGAACCATCAGTTTCGAAAAGCTGGTTCAAGAACTGGCTGAAGATTATCAGCTCTACATGATGGATAAGAAAGGCACCTTCATTCGAGAACAACAGTTTGTCGGTAATTCCTGTTTTCTTCTTACCGACCATATTCCAATGCCGAAGAAGAGTTTTAATAGTTTAAAGCGTCTAGGTACTGAGAAAATCAGCCTTGGTCCTAAGATGTTGTTTGCTTCTCAATGCGTAACTCTGATTCATAATGAATTGGATTTAAATGAGTAACATTGAAGGGCGATAGGAAATCACCATTCGATAGTGTATTGAACGCTATGTCTTTTAGGCATAGCGTTTTTTTAACTTTTCCGTTTTTGCAGATTATTTTTAGATCGTGCAATGCATAATTCTCTCAGTTCAGGTTAGTCATCTTACTGATGCCAAACGTTAATGAATACACTTACATTACTGAGAGCAAAATATGAAAATGCATTTCAAAAGCCTTGTCTGCTTAGCTGTTCTATCTACTCCCGTTTTTGCCGCGCAGCATCCTGATCCTTTACCTTCTTGGAACGATGGCGCTACTAAATCTGCTATTGTTGAATTTGTTGAAACCGTCACCACAAAAGGCTCTGACAATTACGTCCCAGCCGAAGAGCGTATCGCAGTATTTGATAACGATGGTACGTTATGGGCCGAGAAGCCGATGTATTTTCAATTATTCTTTACCTTGGACCGTATTAAAGAGCTTGCTCCGAAGCACCCTGAGTGGAAAACCGAAGAGCCGTTTGCGTCTGTTTTGAAAGGCGACATAAAAGCAGCCCTGTCTCATGGTGAGGAAGGATTGCTGAAAATGGTTATGGCAACGCATGCCGGTATGAACTCTGTGGAATTTGAGGAAATGGTGCAAGCTTGGGTGAAGAACGCTAAACACCCAATCACTAAAAGGCCTCTAACGGAGATGATTTATCAACCGATGTTGGAAGTGCTCGACTTTCTTCGTGATAATGATTTCAAAACCTACATAGTTTCTGGTGGAGGAGCAGACTTTATGCGTCCTTGGACAGAGGAAGTGTATGGTATTTCTCCGGAGTACGTTATTGGCAGCGAAATAGAGACAGAGTTCGCTTACACTAGTAATGGCATTGAAATCCAACGCTTGGCAAACGTCGCTCATATTAATGACAAAGCGGGTAAGGTCATTGGTATTCACAAGAGACTAGGTCGCCAACCTATTGCGGCTTTTGGTAATTCTGACGGTGATTTGCAGATGATGCAGTGGACGACCCAACAAGAAGGTGTCACCTTCGGCCTTTATGTGCATCATACTGATGAAGGGCGAGAGTGGAAGTATGATCGTAATTCTTCGGTTGGCCGCCTAGATAAGGGACTAGACGAAGCCAAGAAAGAAGGTTGGACTATCGCAGATATGAAGAATGACTGGAAAGTGATTTACCCCAATTGATAGCGCAGTGATTTGGAACCCGCAATGCGTTTGGGGTCACTAGAAAGCATTGCGGTGGTTGCTAGCCTTTTAGGGTATAAGTGAAGGTAAGAGGGCTGAATGGCAGTCACTAATAGTAAAAAAATACTCACTTTCGAGCAGTTATCTAGTGAGATAACTGCGATAGCAAACTGCAAGGTCCTGTTTGATTTTCCCAATGAACCAAATCATGTTACCGAGCGTCAGTATGGATTTTTACAAATTGATCGTCCAACGATTCGTTATACAGCATTCACAACTCCTCATGCACTGATACTTTACTCCGCTCTGTTTAAGCCTGAGTGTGCTTTGCAAACTCGATTACATTCACCAGAAATTACTCTGATGATCACCACAATGGAAAGTCAGTCCGTGTGTTTTAATGGTAGTTGGATTAACACTGACCAAGTTGCGATAGTCTCAAGTCGTTCTGAAGTTCCCTTTGCATTATTTATTCCCCAGAACACCACGGTTATCTTGAGTGAAATAGCTGAGCCCTCTAGAAAATTGAAAAGTTTCAGTGATTCCCTTGTCCCAGTTACTGTTTCGAAAAGGAACTTAGACAAGTTTAAGGCGGTAGGTAAGTTTGTCTTTGAACAGCCGACTGAGAAACAAGGGCATGGTGGGACGAAAGCTGTCCTTGATTTGATCACCGTTCTTTTGGATGAACTCCCTCCACTGCGCCCCCAATCGCTGCATGGACCAAGTCGCAGGCCTAGAAAGCATCTGATGACAAAAATAGTGAACATGATGGAACAGAAAACGACGCGAGTGATGTCGCTGAAGCAGATAGCTAATGAATTAGATATTAGCACCAAAAGCATCAACCTCTTTTTCAAAGAGTATTTGTTCATTGCACCCAAGCGATTCTATTTGCTCGTTAATCTATTTAAATTTCGAAATATTTTGATTCAAGGGAAGTGCTCTTCAGTATTAGAAGCTACGGTATTATCAGGGGTTGATGGATGGAGTCGATATTCTGAGCGGTACCAAAAGCTGTTTGGTGAAAAGCCTTATGATACGTTTATGAAGTCAAAATAACGATGTAATTTGGCACGGATCTCAAAGGCAGTGAACTTTGGTATTTTCATGTCTAAAATCTTTCTTGAGCATGACCGAGTAGCATCGAGGTCGTGGAAAAATCGGCCATTGATATCGAATGTTGGCTTTTGTCCCATTCGATTGTTTTTATGAGCTTTATTGCTAAAGCGTCAACAGTTCAAGAATAGATAAACACGACATGAATAAATTTCAATTTCCAAATAATATCAAGAAGATCAATTTCATCTTTGTTGCATTAATGTTCTCTTTTCTAGCTGGTTGCTCTTCAACCGCTTCAATTGATAATTCCAAAACTCGAAGTTATGCAAAATCCCATGAACTTGTAGGTCAAGCGTCTTGGTATGGGAATAAATACCACGGACGACGCACTGCGAGTGGTGAGCGCTATAACATGAGGGCTTATACCGCAGCTCATAAAACGTTACCTTTTGGAACGATCGTGAGAGTGACAAATACCGCTAATGGTAAAACAGTGGACGTCAAAATCAACGATAGAGGCCCGTTTGTAAAAGGTCGAATTATTGACTTATCTCGCAAGTCATTTGAACAAATTGGCGACATTAGTAAAGGGATAGCACCGGTAAAAATTGAGATTATCAATGACAGTAATACTTTTAGGTATAAGCACTAATCCACTGCCCGAATGACGCGTTGGTGATACAATTCAGCAGCAAAAAAGATCCGAGTTGAGAGACAACATGACTGAGTTCGAAAAAATGCTTGCTGGTGAAGAGTTCGATGGCGGCGCCGAAAGCATTAACCAAATCCGCGAAAACGCCTCCCTTCTGTTACAGGCAATAAATAAAAATACTGATGACATTCAACGTGGTGAGCTGTTTCAACAGTTAATGGGGAATATTGCAGATTCCAGTATTGTACGTTCTCCATTCTATTGTGAGTTTGGTAAGACGATTTCGATTGGTGAAAAGACCTTTATTAATATGAATGTCACCATGCTAGATGGTGCCAAAATCATGATTGGTAACAACGTGTTGATAGGGCCAAATACGCAGTTCTATTGCGCTAGCCACGACTTAAACTACCTCAAGCGTCGCAACTGGGAAACGATCTGTGGACCGATTACGGTGGAAGACGATGTATGGATTGGAGGTAATGTGGTGATCAATCAAGGTGTTACCATTGGAGCGCGTTCCGTGATTGCCGCTAATTCCGTTGTGAACAGTGACGTACCGCCCGACTCGTTATATGGTGGAACACCCGCTAGGTTGATTAAGAATCTCAATGAGAGCGATAACACTTACAAAGGCCAATAGCCACACAACTCAGTAAATTCTTCCGAAAGGATGGCGATTAGCATTTAGTATGAGAAATGAGCCAGAGCGCTTAATCTCTTTCGCTGCATTTCAGCTTAATTATCGTGATCCTTTCGGCGACCACTCATATTTCCCCCAGTTTCTGTGACACTAATCGTTATTTCACATTACCCTACAATTTAATTTGCTTCCGTTAAATTCAATGAAATGAAAGTGTTTCATGAATTATGTTGTCGATATATGTCGCAAAAATGCATCGATATGGCGGCTAAATTGACGCTTCTTCATTTTTTCCTTAATAAAACTGTAATGTGTCCTCTTTAATCTTGCGTTCAACAACGGAGGAGAGGCGATGAATATCAAAGATGTAGCAGAACTTGCAGGAGTGTCACCTGCAACTATCTCTCGTTATCTAAATCAGCCTCAATCTGTAGCGCATGCCACGAGCAAGAGAATTGAGAAGGTCATTACTCTCACTGGATACAGTGTTGAGCAACGACATGACCAAATTGAATTCAATAGAAATCCTACTATCGGAGTGGTGATTCCAAGTTTAATTAACCCTGTGTTTTCAGAGGTAGTTACCGGCATCCAGCAAAGAGCGAGGCACTTTGGGTACTCGGTTGTGGTTGTTGACACTCAATATGGCAGTGGCCAAGAGCAGCAAGCGGTTATCGACCTGATAAGGCAGCGTGTCGAAGGTGTCATTTTGACGATCGCAGATACCTCTGAAAATGAAGCATTGAAGCTTCTGAGAGACTTTAAGTTTCCCTACTGTTTATTGCACAACCGTTCAGGTGAGCAAGAACCTTGCGTTTTTGTTGATAACTATCAAGCCGGTATTGATGTAGCTCAGCGAGTCGTGGAATTAGGACACCAAAGAGTTGGCATGTTAACGGGGCGATTTGTCTCATCTGATCGTGCTGAGCAGCGCTATAAAGGGTTTAAAAAAGGTCTTAATGACAATGGATTGGAATTAACTGAGCTACTAGAAGTAGACCAAAACAAGCTTGATCCATTTGGTGACCAAGAGATGAGTGTTATCCAGAGAGAACAGGCGCCTACAGTGTGGTTTTGTAGTAACGATTTGCTGGCATTGAAGGCGATAAATGCCGTGAAAGCCAACGGTCTACATGTACCTTCGGACATCTCAATTATCGGTTTTGACGGCATGAGTTTAGCTCAGCTTATCACCCCGACTCTCGCAACGGTTGCGGTACCACATCTAAAAATGGGGCAAGTCGCTGTAGATATTTTATTTAACGCCAAAGCAGGAGCGAGCGTATCGACTCAACTTGCTCTGGATTATCAATTGCAAATGAATGGCTCACTTGACGTGGTGCCGCACTTACAAAACAACGAATAGTCACATATTGGAGAATATAATGACTTTTACACTAGGCTCTAAAACAAAAAAACTAGCGGGAATGCTATTTGGTTTGGCTTGCGCTTCATTTCAAGCGCAGGCATCTAGCGCAATTTGCTATAACTGCCCTCCAGAGTGGGCGAACTGGGGAGGGCAATTACAGCTGATAAATAAAGAACTTGGAATTCGAGTTCCGATGGACAACAAAAATTCCGGTCAGTCTTTGTCTCAGTTAGTTGCGGAGAAAAACAATCCAGTAGCAGACGTTGTTTATTATGGCGTGTCATTTGGCATCAACGCGACTAACCAAGGGGTGGTAGAACCATACAAACCGAAGAATTGGAACCAAATTCCAGAGGGGATGAAAGATCCAAACGGTAATTGGTTCGCAATTCATTCGGGAACCATTGGCTTCTTCGTTAACGTTGATGCTTTAGATGGAGCGCCGGTCCCACAGAGTTGGGAAGATCTTCTTAAACCAGAATATCGTGGCATGGTCGGTTATCTTGACCCAACCAGTGCGTTTGTGGGCTACGCAAGTGCGGTAGCGGTAAATGAGGCAATGGGTGGCGATATCAATGACTTCACACCTGCTATTGAGTACTTCCGCAAACTTGCGAAAAATCGCCCGATTGTCCCAAAACAAACCTCGTATGCACGTGTAATTTCGGGTGAGATTCCAATCTTATTGGATTATGACTTTAATGCGTATCGTGCCAAATATAACGACTTCTCTAATGTGGAATTTGTCATTCCGAAGGAAGGCTCTATTGCTGTTCCTTATGTAATGAGCATGGTGAAAGACTCGCCACACCCTGACAACGCAAAAAAAATCTTGGATTTTGTGTTATCCGAAAAAGGCCAACAAGTTTGGGCAAAGGCGTATTTACGACCAGTTATTGATGGGGTGATGGATGAGGATGCGAAGAGGAAGTTCCTACCTGACTCTGAATATCAGCGCGTTGGTTCAGTTAACTTTGCAAAGATGTCTGAAAACCAAGCCGCATTCGCTGACCTGTATCTAAGAGAAGTCAACTAAACCTCACCGGACCATGGATGGCGGACAAGATTTCCGCCATTGTTTTTATGAAAAAGAATCATCTATCTATTTTGCTTATTCTGCCTGCTGTAATAGTGAGCTGCGCATTTTTCTTGTTACCAGTGGTGCAACTGTTGCAGGTCTCGTTAGTTGATGGCGGTGCGCAGAGCTACATACAAATTCTAACCCGACCTTTGTACTTAAAGAGTCTTTTTTCAACCGTAACGCTTTCTGTCCTAGTCACAGTTGTTAGTTTAGCGGTGGCTACGATCAGTGGGCTGTTTTTGACGCGTTATGAGTTTAAGGGGAAGCAGTTGCTGGTTGCTATGTTGAGCTTTCCGCTTGCATTTCCCGGGGTGGTGATTGGTTTTTTCGTCATTATGCTTGCAGGACGTCAAGGTCTGTTTGCCCAAGCAGGGTTATTGCTTACTGGGGAACGTTGGATGTTTGCTTACTCAATCGCGGGATTGTTTTTGGGTTACTTGTACTTCTCAATACCTCGAGTGGTACTCACGGTCATGGGTGCCGCAGAAAAACTCGATCAAAACCTACTTGAAGCGGGGCGTTCATTAGGCGCAAATCGTTGGCAAATTTTCAAAGACGTAACGCTACCTGCGTTAAAACCAGGATTAATCTCATCGGGTTCGATCTGTTTCGCTACCTCAATGGGCGCGTTTGGTACGGCCTTCACTCTGGCAACCAACATTAACGTGTTACCAATGACGATTTACACAGAGTTCACGCTCAATGCTAACTTCGCTATGGCGGCTGCTTTGAGCTTAATCCTTGGTCTAGTGACTTGGTTGTGTTTGATGTTAGCGAAGCGTCAGGGTAATTCGTCTATGGCAATGGGAGGCTAATCAATGAAGAAAGATAAGTACTTTTATATCCAGCTTGGGTTCACTTTATTGGTCTGTGCATTTCTAATTGTTCCTGTTTTTATGTCGATTGTTGCTGGACTAACGAACAACTATTTTGTTGGTGTGAAAAGTGGATTGACCCTTCGTTGGGTTGAACAAGTATGGGCACTCTATTCAGACACGATTTGGCTAACACTACAAATTGCTATCGCGACCACCATTATTAATGTGTTGGTGGGCGTACCTTGTGCTTATGTGCTGGCGAAAAGCAAAAGCCGTTGGGCATCGTTGTTTGATGAGATCTTAACCTTGCCGATTGCCATTCCCGGTATGGCAATTTCGCTTGGTTTAATCCTCGCTTACGGTGACTTTAGTGATTTCCGTTCTAACTGGACGTTTATCTTAGTGGGTCACGTTATCTTCACTTTGCCGTTTATGGTTAAGTCAGTGTTGGCGGTACTGCAAAGTATTAATTTCAATGTGTTGGAAGAGGGAGCGGCGAGTTTGGGAGCAAGCTTTTGGCAGCGTTTCTTTGATGTCATTGTCCCTAACTGCAGGGCAGGTATTGTTGCGGGTATGTTGATGACCCTCACTCTCTCTATTGGCGAGTTTAACCTGACTTGGATGCTTCACACGCCATTAACCAAAACCTTGCCTGTTGGTTTGGCTGACTCGTACGCCTCCATGCGTTTAGAGATTAGCTCTGCTTATACCTTAATTTTCCTTTGTCTCATTTTACCGTTGCTGGTTCTGGCTCAGATGCTGAACAGAAAACCGGTTACAAGCAATTAAGATTGAACTCAATGTTAGAACAAACAATGACTGGCGTAGAAATCACGCTGAAAAATATTACTAAGACTTTCCCAGATGGAACCTTGGCACTAAAACCGACTGA
Organism: Vibrio mediterranei; assembly: GCF_013364395.1. NCBI lineage: Bacteria > Pseudomonadati > Pseudomonadota > Gammaproteobacteria > Vibrionales > Vibrionaceae > Vibrio > Vibrio mediterranei. The sequence continues at coordinate 1,369,999 of NZ_JABXGK010000001.1, forward strand.
CCTAAAAATAGAAGCGGGAGAGATTTTAGTATTACTGGGCCCTTCTGGTTGCGGGAAAACGACAACCTTGCGTCTTATTGCTGGATTGGAGTTTGCTGATGAAAATGGCGGGCAAATAACTTTTGGTGATCAAGAGGTTACCGCGCTACCTATTGAGCAAAGAAAAGTCGGGATGGTGTTCCAATCATATGCGCTGTTTCCCAATATGAACGTTAGCGAAAATATCACTTATGGCCTGAAAGTTCGTGGCGTGGATCCTTCGGTACGAGCTCAAAAGCTTAAGCAGATGCTGACTATGTTCGACCTAGAAAAGTATGCCCAAAGAGGCGTCCATCAATTATCTGGTGGCCAACGTCAACGTGTGGCGTTAGCTCGCGCCATAATAACCGAACCAGATGTGTTGCTGCTTGATGAGCCGCTTTCAGCTTTGGATGCTTTGCTAAAACAACGTTTGAGAAGTGATATTCGCTCGTTGTTAAAAGAATTAGGCATCACTGCAGTGTATGTAACTCATGACCAAGAAGAAGCTATGGCGATGGGCGACAGAATTGCCGTTCTCGACCATGGTGAAATTGCCCAGATTGGTTCAGCAAAGGATATCTATCTGCAGCCAAGTAACAGCTTTGTAGCTGATTTTATCGGGCAAATGAATCGATTTGAAGGAGCGGTAGAAGCAGGGAAGTTGCTGTTGGACACCGGTAAGTACCTAAAACTGCCAGAGCATATAGACACGAATATCTCTGCTAAAAATGACTCATTGAGCGTCATGCTAAGACCAGAAGATATTATCTTGAAGGACATTAGCGATGATTGTGATGCTTTAACCGGTGTCGTAGTGAGTACGGTGTTTTTAGGGGACAGAACCCGTGTCACTTTGTCTGGAGTACAAAAGGAGTCTCAACTCATGGTTGACTGTTTTGAGCGCACTGAATATCAGGCGGGTCAAGTTGTGACTGTGTCCTTTGAATCTAGTCGTTTAATTCCTTTGAAGAAGTAAAGTTATGTTAATTGCCCAACTTACCGATTTGCATATCAAACAAGATGGCAAACCCGCGTATCGCAAGGTGGATACGTTGCGATGCCTACAGAATGCTGTACAACATATCAACCACCTTAACCCCAGACCAGATTATGTCGTTATTACCGGTGATCTTGGTGACTTTGGTACGGAACAGGAATACCAAATCATCAGGCAAGAACTAGAGAAACTGCAAATACCACTTCGGGTCGTTCCGGGTAACCACGATCACCGTGATAATTTGCGAGTGGGACTGCAACAGTTAGTCGATTTTGACCACCCAGAGTTTTGCAACTTTGTCGTTGAGCAGGATGAACAAGTTTTATTGGGTTTAGACTCGTCTGTCATTGGCAAACCTTATGGCTTTTTATCTTCACAAACACTTGAGTGGTTGCAAAGTCAGTTAGCCCGTTTATCTAATAAGTCTGTGCTTATTTTTCTACACCATCCGCCAATGCATGTCGGATTAGGGCATATGGATGTGCAAAACCTGACAAATGCAGACAGCTTATATGAAGTGTTAAGTCAGTTTGATAACGTACGCGGACTTTGCGCTGGCCACTTACACCGTCCTATCACCGCGACTTGGCGTTCAATTCCTGTTTGGGTTGGACCGTCACACAGCCATTCGGTGACGCTTGACCTCGATCCTAACGCACCGTCATCTTTTTCATTAGAGCCAAGAGCCATTCAACTGCTCAAATTTGAGAATGATTCGGTGGTGTCCCATATTAGCTACATTGAAGACAGTGATGGTCCTCATCCATTTTTCGATGAACAGGGTAGATTGATCGATTAGCGATTGAAGCAACCCAGAAAAGGTCCATGCTAGGTATGGACCCTTTTAAACTTGTTACGCGAGTATGTTGTGCTTTATTAATTACTCGTATTTTGACGCGTACGTTTCTCGTATGCTTGCGAGTACCACTCTAATAGTTCAACAACTTTAGTGTCATTCAACAGAGTTTATAGGCCGAGAGCTTCAGGATAGAACTCAGCCGTTATATATCGAGACGTATTTGCGTCGTCGTAAGGCTCAAACCATGTATATGGGTAATTGTTTGTGGTTTGAGTAGTTTCCATTCTTTGCTTTTTTCGAGAGGTTCGGACGCAACACTGACATTTTCTCCTTCTGCTTTAATAAAAACAGTTGGTGGTTCTTGGTCACTACTATATCGTACGACCCAAAACTGTTCGCCGTCGGAGAGGCAAATAGAGGCTTTAAATGGCAGGGCTACCTCTCTTTCTGATTTGGCATTTTCGATATCTTTGATGGTTTCAATAATGGCGTTGTTTACATTGCTCGACAGGCCATTTTTCATCATCAATAAGAAGATAAGCTCACTGTCGGTCGTTCCTTTTCGATAGTGATAAAGCGATTCAGGCAGCAGACGTTCTAGTTGGAAGCGCAGCTTTTCAAATTCATCGATTTGTCCGTTATGCATGAACATCCAATTGTCGACTACGAAAGGATGGCAGTTAGAGCGTGATACGCTCGTTCCCGTTGAAGAGCGAACATGTGCCATAAATCGATGGGAGCGAATGTGATGCGTCAGAGAACGAAGATTATCGTCACTCCAGGCAGGCATGACTTCGTGGAATTGACCGGGGATATCACGTTGCGTGTACCAACCTAACCCAAAACCGTCAGCGTTTATTCGAGTGGCACCTTTTCTTGCCTCTAAACTCTGGTTAATCAGTGAGTGTTCAGGTACATAAATTAGTTCATCTAGATAAGTTGCGGTTCCCTGATAAGCTAGCCAACGACACATTCATCGCTCCCTCTGTGTAGTGTTTGAAATGGGTACTGTTCCTAAATTAACCACTTTTGTGGCGTTCAACAAGCACCCATACCAACTGTTACAAAGGAGATGTCTACTCAATTTCAACCGGCGGTCTAAACGTCATCTCATGCATGACGACATCACTAGGCAGTTCAAGTAATAGAGAAATGGTGGATGCAACGCTTGCTGGGTGCATATACTCAGGGCGGTCTGCTTCTCTAAAGCTGGTGTCTGCGCCGCCAGGGAACAAAGAAGTCACTTTTATTCCATGAGGCTGAGCTTCTTTCATCAAGATTGCACTAAAGCCCGCAAAGCCCTGTTTCATCGCCGTGTAGACACTCATGGTTTCATTAGAGCGTTTAGCAACTGTGCTTACCACATTAATAATTTGTCCTGATTTAGCCGGTTTCATGACCTTTAAGGCTTCTCTACACAACAACGCAGGTGCACGAAGGTTGACGGCATACTGTTGGTCAAACTCTTCTAAGGTGAACTCTTCAATAGCGCATTTGCGCGAGTTCATACCCGCGTTATTAATTAGAACGTCCAACTTACCTAGTTTATCGAGCGTCTTTTGGAATAGTTCGACAGTCTGGTTGGGGTCGGTTAAGTCGGCAGCGATGGTATGACAGTTCGCTTCTTGCTCTAACTGTGCCAGTTTTTCAGGATTACGGCCCGTTGCTACTACTTGGTGGCCTTTATGGCTAAGTTCTTTTGCTAGTTCATAGCCGATACCACTTGTTGCACCAGTTACCAAGATTGTTTTCATCGCCAGAGCTCCAAATTGATAAGACGTTGAGTAGGTTGGATAGTGGCACAAGCTTACCGTGGACACGAGTAAATTACCGTACCAATTAATGAAAACAGGGCACACGTTTGTGCTTTGTTACAAAACAAATGCAAAGGGAGAGGCAACTGGTCAATAAAAACTGATAGGCAGATAAAAATCCAGTTCAAAAACTTCGTCAGGCGCCAAGAAATGATTGCGATGATAATGTACGTAAGCTGGGGTTGCACTGGCTTTGAAGCCAGACTGCGGTAACCATTTCTCTTGGATTCGACTTATTTGCGGAAGCAACTCACCGTAAACACCTTGAAGACGGAAGACGGCGTGTAAACCACCCGGAATGGTCATTTGGTTTACGGTACCTCGAAGTTTGATCGGAGCATCAATTTCTAGGCATGCGACATAGCGACACTTATCTAGTTCAACCCAAGCGGGGTTCGAATGATGTAATCCAAACTGTACCGAAAAATCTCGTTTTTCAGCGCTTGCCCATGCTTTGAGCATTTGCCATGGCTTACCTATAGAGCGGTTGTAACCAATGTGACGGATATATGCGACGCGACGCGGCGGCGCGTCGATAATTTTGGGGGCGGGAATAGGACGATCCACAGCTCGGGCATAACCTGCAGCAACGTCAGGGTCCGCTAAATAAGGCTTGTGTGACACTTGAGGGTCGTGTTTTCGCCACTGACCGGGTGAGAGTCTGAACACGTCTTTGAACGCACGCGAAAATGATGATATTGAGCTAAAACCACTCTTATTTGCTATCTGCTGAATACTAGATTTGGTATCGAACATTAATTGATTTGCGGCGTATTCCATTCTTGTGCGGCGGATATATTGATGCAGTGATTCACCAACGACTTCCTTAAATACTCGATGGAAATGCTGTTCGGAATAGGCCCCAATAGCAGCGAGCTCTTTTCCGGAAAGCTCTTTACTTATATCACTGTGGATATAGAACAGGACGTCGTTGATTCGAGTTAGATGACGGGTATTCACAATCAAAATCGCATAAATGGACATGTTTATAAGCATAAATGGACAACATGAAGCTTGCAATAGCGTGTAAGCTGATTTTTCGTTATGGCGGGGTAGTTTAAATCTCTCTATACACATCATTAATTGTTCTTAATCTAAAATAATGCCCCGCTATTAGTTGTATTGGTAAGGAAATATATGGAAATCGCTCGCTCTCTTCAAAATGTCCCTTCGTCTTATATTCGTGAAATTCTGAGTGCAGCCAGCGATCCAAGCGTCATTTCACTGGCTGGAGGATTGCCAGATCCGGATACATTCCCCATCGAGCTAATGCGCTCCACGTTTGAAGGGTTATGTGATAAGCCAGAGGTATTCCAGTACGGAACCACGGCAGGGTATACGCCGTTACTCGATTTCCTATCGGACTATTACCAACTACCAAGCAATCACAGTGCGGTTGTTTGTACAGGATCTCAGCAAGGTCTGGATTTGGTGGCAAGAGCTTACATTAATCCGGGTGATACGGTCGTAATGGAAGCGCCTAGTTATCTGGGGGCTATGCAAGTGTTCGGCTTGGTCGGCGCGAATATCGTGACGGTGTCACAAGTGGCTTCCGGCCCTAACTTAGAACAACTTGAAGCGTGCTTTAAAATCAACTCGCCAAAAATGTTTTATGCAGTGCCAGATTTCCACAATCCGACAGGTGTTTGTTGGACACTGGAAACGCGTCAAAAAGTCGCGGAGCTTTGCATTCAATACAATGTGGCATTTATTGAAGATGCTCCGTACCGCGAACTCCGATTTACCGGAGAGGCGTTGCCAATGGTCTCGACCTTTTGTCCAGACCACTCCATTGTATTCCGTTCGTTCTCTAAAATTGCTTCTCCAGGCCTTCGCATTGGTGTGGTCACTGGCAAGAAGAGCTATATTGAGCCGATTATTAAGATCAAACAAGGTGCTGATCTGCACTCCAGCATTCCAATGCAAGCTGCGCTACTGGGCTTGCTAAAACATGATGACTTTGACGCCCACCTAGATACAGTAAAAGGGATTTATAAGGCGCGTTATCAAACGCTATTTGAAGCATTAGAAGCTAAGTTACCTGAGAGTTGTACGTTGAACTCTGTTGATGGCGGTATGTTTATTTGGGTTGGGATTCCTTCGTGCGATACGTTTGAATTAGCTAAGGCACTGTTGTCAAAAGGTGTTGCCGTGGTTCCTAGCCCTGTATTTTATCCAGAGGCAAACGGGCAGCCTTCGGCACTTCGCTTGAACTTCACTAACTCAACGCCTGAAGAGCTTGTAAAAGCAGTGGATGTGCTCGCAAATGTCCTAAGCGAACACCAGTAACGTTCCGCAGCCTCTTAAATAACGCAGCCGATAAAGCTTAGTGACTTTATCGGCTGTTTTTTATCCGTTGTCCATTGTATTAGCTGTTTTCGGCTTTCGTATTACTTTCTGATGTTGCCTCAACGTCGTCTTCTGACAACTCGGTCTGCTCTTCGTAATTAATCCAGAATAAGAACAATTCATACCAAATGGCGAGAATAATAGCGCCGAGGAACAGACCAATAATTCCAGCGAACAACATCCCACCGATGGCACCGATTAAGATAATAGGCATCGGGACATCAACGCCACGCCCCATCAACATAGGCTTGAGAATGTTATCAGATAATCCACCCGCTAATGCCCAAATAGTAAACAGTGTCGTACTAGTTCCGTCTCCTGTGGAATAAACGTAGAAAATTACCGGTGCAACGATAAGTAGAGCAGGTAACTGAGCGATACAAAGGATCAATGTTGCGAGTGTCAGCAAACCAGCAGCCGGAACTTTAAACACAAACATCGCAGCACCGATGATTGCCGCTTGAATAAACGCCACACCAACAACACCTAATAATACACTGCGAATAGTTGCTGCCATCAAGTTAGCCCACTGTTCAGCTTTTTTCCCAACAGCTCTTACTGCGACGGTTTCTAATGCTCCTGAAATTTTCTCTGCATGTGCCATAAATCCACCGGCAATTGCGAGGGAAATGATGAACATAATCAAGCTTGTTAATGCACCGCCTAATATGGAGGCGACAGTACCGAGAAAGCCTTTAATCTCAGGCAAAAACTGCTGTATAGCTTTTTCCATGTTAGTGGCGAACAGGTTCCAAATGCTATACAGCTTGTCACCAATGACAGGGATGTCGGCGACCTTAGAGGTGGGCCCCGGGATTTTTATCTCGCCACTTTGTATTACTTCAGTGGTATGAGCGACGCCCTCGTAAATTGAACCAGAAACCATGACGAAAGGGATCACCAACAAAGAAATACCGATTAAGGAGACCAGAGTAGCGGCTAATCCCCGTTTGCCACCTAATGAGCGCTCTAACTTTTTGGTCAGCGGCAACAAGGCGACGGCTATGATTGAGCCCCAGAGGACAGGAATGATAAAAGGTTTAATGATATCGTAGGTGAAGATCAGCAATATCACCAATAAACCAATTCGAATGGCCGATTCGACCATATTATTGACAAAGAGCTTGCTTTGACGCTGTTCAGTCTGTCTATCCATTGTTGTTTTCCCTGTTTTCAATATTTGCACTTACCAAACTTGATACGACTATTGCCATATAGAACACTCCGACAATGGCTTCCAAATACACGACAACTTGTGCTAGCGGAGTAATTGGACTGATGTCGCCATAACCTAACGTTGTTAAAGTAACGAAGCTGAAATACGCTGCGTTAGAGAAATTCTCTCCCCACGTAATGGCTTCGAGCCCCGTAAAGGCTTGTGGGGAATATTCGATAATAATTAAGTAAACGATAGCCCACATTAAGCCGAGTAGTAAAAATAATGCTACTGAACCAATGACTTTGTTGGTGTTGACCTTGCCGTGGAAGAGCACCTGTTTAGCAGTCGACTTAAAGGTGCCAAAGAAGAATGAGAAGGTGAGAGCGAGCATAACGAAGTCCATTTCACGGATCTCGAAAACAATTTTTGCCAACGTCGCTAAGATCCATAGGCATACCAGCGTTATCAAAAATCGCGTCCATCCTTTATCGAATCGCAGACTGGCCAAGCAAACAATGAAAGTGACGATGATAAACAGTTGAAGAACATGATCTATTACACCTTGCCCAACGATTTCGGCCAATGCTGAGCTGATAAGTAACGCGATTAACGCCACAGTAAGATAGAAGAAATTATTGTCTTCATTGATTTTTCTTAACCGATTCCCCATTTCCATCATCGTTTCTCCCTAGTCTTCACTTTGTTCCATCACCATAATTGACGCTGATAATCCAAAACGCAGATGCACTCCTTCAGGGAGTTCATGTAACGACACTCGAACTGGGATTCTCTGGGCGAGGCGAATCCATTGGAAAACAGGATTGACGTTGGGCAAAAGGTTATAGCCAACTGTGCCATCTTTGGGCGCGATACCCCAGCCGATAGAATCGACAGTGGCATGAATAGGTTCATCTGGATGTGACATCAAAGTCACTCTTGCTTGGCTACCAGGGTGTATTCTTGGTAGTTGGTTTTCTCTAAAGAAGCCAAATACCCAGAAACTGTTTTCATCAATCAGGGCGACAAGAGGTTGGTTAGCGACGGCCTGTGTTCCTTCTTTGATATCAAGGTTGGAGACATAGCCATCCACCGAGGCAACAACGCGCGTATAGCTAAGATTGAGGCGAGCGGACTTTAATTGTTCCTCTGAGGCTTTGATTTGCAGCAGTGACTCTTGATAGGCAATTTCGCGTCGAATGAGGTCCTTATGAGAGACTGCTCCTTTGTCTTTTTTACGAATGTCGAGCAAACGGTCGTACTCGATTTTCTTTCCCTTTGAGCTGATGATGGCGCGTTGCAAAGCCACTTCGGCTTGGGAGAGGGTAACTTGATAGGTTTCAGGGTCGATTTCAAATAACAAGTCGCCTCGTTTGACTTGTTGGTTGTCAACAATAGTCACGTTGACAATGGGACCTGAGACTCTTGGGGCAACCTTGATGATATTCGCTCTAACTTGTCCATCGCGTGTCCAAGGGTTGTTGAAGTAGTCTTGGTATTTCTGATACCCAAACCACCCAGCGCCACCAAGGATAATCAGGTTTAGGATGATAATGAGAGATTTTTTCATAGTGACGAGCTCCTAAAACCTTAAATAGAAATGGTCGATAGCAATGACATACAACACTAGGATTGCTAAGAACGTGAGCGAAGGGAAGGCGATGAATCTTGATAGCTTCACTTTGTTTAGCATGACGACGGTTATCCAAGTCGCAATGAGTGCGAGAATCAGGACTAACACCAATGGAGAAAAGTAAATATCTCCCCACGACATTTCATGTGGCATCTATTTATCCTCCTTGTCCGTTGCTGGTGGTTTGGCACCTGTGCGTAGCGTTAATGAAGGTAGAGCAACATTTTCTTGCTGTAATTGGTCACTCCAATCGGTGCGCTTGTTCATCTGTTCGACATGCTCTGGAGACACAAACGCTTTTCCTGAGTTAATTTGCCAACCGCCACCTAGTGACTTGTACAAGGCGACAACTTGGTTAGCGACGTTTCCTTTAATTTGAGCGTAACTGTCTTCGCTTCGAGTCATTTTTTCGACGGAGTTCAATAAACGCTCAAATGAGATTTGTCCGTTCTCATACTGGGTGAGCGAGATATTAAACGCGCGAACTGAGGCGTTTACTGACTCTAAGCGCAGGGATTTTTGTTCTCGATACAAATCGTAGGCTTCCATTGCATTCGTCACCTCTTGAACCGCTTGCAGTACTTTTTTGTTGTAATTGGTCAGGGTTTCTTGGAATTTCGCGTCTTCAAAACGGATATTGTTCTTCACTCGCCCATATTGAAAAATGTTCCAGCTCATTGCGGGTCCGGCCACCAAAGTCAGCGAATCGTTGAAGCTGAAACTACTGCCTGAAGGTACAGAGCTGTTAATGCCTATGGATCCAAAGAGGGAGAAGCTCGGGTACAACGCCGTTTCAGCGACACCGATTTGAGCGCTTTGGGCATGAGCTTGAAGCTCTGCGACTTGTAAGTCTGGTCTGCGCATAACCAAACTAGCGTCAACAAGATTGGCTAATACTGGGGTTTCTGGAACGATAGAGCCATCTCCCTTTTCCGAAATAGCGCTTTTTGATCCGGAAGCTTTAAAACGCTGCTCAAATTGAACCAGTTTCTGCTCCATGTCTGACTTAAGAATGGGCTCTATTTCTTCAGGCAATGTGCCCAGCAGGACCGCCAACGCATTTTTGGCTTGCAACATCGCTACAGTTAGCCCCGGTAGGGCAGCTTTGGTGGTGAATAGTTGATTGCGCGCCTGTTGAACGTCGAGTTCGGTGACATTGCCTGACTCAAACTGCACTCGCGTAATGTTGACTACTCGCTCTTGAATCTCGATATTGCGCTGTGAAAGCAGTATGCGTTCTTGGAATGTTCGGTAATTAATATAGTTTCTTGCCACTTCAGAGGTGATGGTCACCAAAATATCGTTGTAGGAAGCGATGGAGGCGTAATAACCCGCTTGGGCTGATTCTATTCCGCGTGCATATTTTCCCCAAACATCCATTTCCCAACCCGCATCAAAGCTCAAGGTTGCATTGTTGAATGAACTTTCATTGGCGTAAGCTTTGGCTAGGTTGCCAGATATGGATTGTAGCTGAGGATATTGCAATCCATCGGCGATACCCAGAACTGAACGCGCTTGCAAGATTCTAAAACCGGCGGCTTCCACATCTAAATTCTGTTGAGAGGCAATATCAACCAGTTTGTTCAAAGTCGGGTCGTTAAACTGTTCCCACCATTTTACGGTTGAGTCCATGCTAGCTTGTGTGTCTGAATCGTTCCACGATGACGGAAGTTGGGTTTCTTGACTCGGTGTAAAATCTGGACCAAGCGTAGTACACGCTGTCATAGACAACGTGGCTAACGCGATAAAACAGGACTTTGTGAGATGAGAGATCATTACTACCTTTCCTAAAATCGATGCATTTTGAGATTATTGAGGTCGACATTCTGAACCGCTTCTTCCACTTTTATCAGAGACTCAAAAACACTTCGTTTTAAGCTGAGGAAGATATAGAACTCTGCAATGTCTTTTTGAGCGTACTGCTCAGGATCTAACTGCTGAAAAAACACATCGAGAATAGCCTCTGTTTTAGCGTATTCGCATTGCACGTCTTCAAGCGTTTGTACACGCTCTCTTTGATCACGGTTATGAGTACGGATTAACGTTAGTAAGCTTTCGTCCGTGTACTCGTTTCTAAGCTTAGTAATCAATGGGTTATTTTTCAGATGAGTTTGTGCGATGACGAGTGTATTTAAATGATTTATTAAATTACGACACTGCTTTGTGTAGGCAGTCAGTGATTGGTGATCGTTCTTGTCAAAGTAGTTGAGATCGATCTTACTTGCCCACAATGCAAGTTTCTTAGCAGCAACATTGGCCGTTTTTAGATGTAATTGAATTGTAAAGTTAGCCAGGGTTGAGCGGTTTAGCATTTGAAGCTTAACAACTAATTGATAAACATGAGTGAAAAGTCTTTGTCTTACCAATAAGAATAGGCGTTCGGCTTTACTTGAGAAAGGGAAGTAATGGGCGAACACAAGCATTAAAACCACAAGATAGAACAACATCATGATGGTAAGGAGAATGCCAAAATGGTAATTCATGACGTTGTTGATACCGAGAATAAAAAGGCCGATCATAAAGAAGATTGTGATGGGGCCTTTAAATAGATAGAAGCCAATAAAGGTATACGCAAAAAGGAAAAGGGCGAGTTCGATGCCAAGTTCCAGTGTGGGAAGAACAAAAACGTAAGCGGGAACGGCAAAGATAAACCCGAACGTAAATAGAAAGCCGAGTAATTTAGGATGCACGGGTAGGAAAGAGAGTAAAGAAACAAAAATGGTGGAGAAAATGACGAAGCTATACCCACCCGGAGGATTGAAAAAGATCCAGATAAAAGCGGCTACCCAGTAGGTCACAAAGACTTTAATCGATGTCTTAAAGTTTTCTGCGTCCCACCATAGGAAAGCTCCGGCACTTTTCCGAGGCTTTTCGTCAAATGACACTGATTTGGTAACGGAATCGATACAGCTAACGGTTTCGTTCAGCCTCGAAATACTGGTATGAAGGCGGTTGAGCACATACCCCAAGGTAATGGCAGAACTCTTAGAGAGATGAGGATGATTACTGAGAGAGTCTAGGTCTAAGGCGACTTTGCGCTCTTGCCAACGATACTCTAACCCCTCGTCTGATACTCGGAGGTAGTGTTCACACTGTTCGAATAATTGCTGAATATCGGCGACAAACTCATCGTAATTGGTGATAAATTTCTGAGGCTCACCCTGCAGAAAGTTCGAGCTAGAAGTTGCTATCAGCAGATTGGTTATCTGTTTGGTGTAGTGAAGCGTGAGCTGCCACTCTTGAAGATAAGCGGACACATCGCTGCATTCTTTACTTTCGGTAGAAAAGCGAGTTTCTAAGGCGGTTTGACTCGCGTACAACTTCTCAATTAAGTCATTTAGACTGGGGGACTGACTATCGTCTGACGATGGTTCAGACGCCTTTTCCGAATCTGTTATATGAGATGTTGTGTTGATTGGTGGCGAGAGGCGTTCGAGGATCTGTTTTTGGAGCGAAACGACGTCGTGGGTCATGAGGCGAAGATTCTGTTCTGTTTTGCTTGGGAACAGATAGGTGCCTACCAAAGTGTAAATAATGACACCAAACACGGTCATGTGAGCACGGTCTACGCCATATAAGAATGCACCTTCTGCATCTCCTCCGTTTGACATCATTAAAGTCATGACGCCTGTTAACATGAATAACGTCGGATCTTTTAGATAGGCATTTTTAAAATAGAAGATAAAGGATGCCACAACAGAAACACTCAGCATGTATAGCAGTCGATCTTGGGCGAACATACCGACTAGCAACAATCCAATAACGGCACCAACTATGGTTCCAAGTACTCTTAAGGTTCCTTTCTCTAATGATTCACGTTGGCTTCCTGTTGATGCGATGAGCATAACAGTGGTAGCCGCAGTAGAAGCCTGAGGCCAACCTAATGCAAATGGAATGAGGTAAGCGAGGGTAAGACTGAGTGCTACCTTTGTCGCGAATTTGGCCTTGTCGTTCATAATCCCTTACGTTGAAGATACCAACTCATAAGAAACTATAGACATTAAATGAAGTTTTGCGTGGTAATTTTGACGATAACTATTGAAAATTAAAGAAAAAAGCGCTGCCGAGCAGCGCTTTGAAGTTTACTAAGTTGTATTAACCAAATAGGTAGCTGTAGAGGTAACCCGCGCTAATTGCCATGCCTAAGATAACGACTAAGAAAGCGGCAATCATTTGGTTCTTGAAGATAGATTTCAACAAGATAACCTCTGTTAAGCTGGCACCAGCACTGCCAATGATAAGTGCCATCACAGATCCTAAAGCCATACCTTTTTGAACCAAAGCTGCACTTAGCGGAATAACGGCCTCTGCACGAATGTATAGTGGAATACCAATAACAGCTGCAATCGGAATCGCATACCATACTCCTTCACCAGCATATTCTGCTATAAGGTCAGTTGGTATAAACCCGTAAATAAATGAACCTAACAAGATACCAATCATTAGATATGGGAATACTTGTTTGAAGTCGCTCCAAGTCGATTTCCAAATACGTAGCCAGCGGCTATCTTCTTTTGTTACTGCTGAAGTGGTGCCACAGCATGCACTGCCATCGGTGTTGATGTCGGTAATGGTTGGTTCCTCGCTAGAGCAGCAGCTTGTTTTCGCAGCCACAGGTGCACAGCATGACGACTCTTTTGCCTGCGTTACAACCGGTTTTGCAGAAGTGCCACAGCCGCTAGATGTGCCGCAAGAAGAAGTTTCAACTTTTGCAGGTTCAGTATCACCACATGATGTACCACATGAGCTCGCTGCTGAGTTGGTTTGGTATGCTTCAGGTTTTACGTAGCGTTCAAATCCAAGTTTCTCTAGAACATAGCCAGCAGTGACGGCAACGAACATTGCGATAGAGAAATAGAACACTGCGACTTTGATACCAAATGTCACCACGAACAAGCCGATGATTACAGGGTTAAGTAATGGGCTAGCGAACAAGAAAACCATCATTGGGCCAAACCCCGCTCTCGCTCTCAGCAAACCTTTTAAGAAAGGGATGGTTGAGCATGAGCAAAACGGTGTAATTGAGCCAAGAAGGGCAGCGATAAAGTAACCTTTGCCATTTTTGGAACTCAGAATAGATTGGATTTTTTCAGGTGTTAGGAACTCCTGCAATACCCCAACAATGTAACTTATTGCTAAGAAAAGGATGATAAGTTCAGTGGCTAGAAAGGCGAACATGTTTGCAGTTTCTTTAGCCATTTCTAAAAATTCAGCGTTCATATTAGTTAGTCCTAATGATTCGATATGTTTGGAATTATAGAACTATTTGGATTGAGATCAATAAATATTTCGATAAATATCGAAATAAATTTTAACGCACTGAAATTAATAATAAAAAAAGCGGCCATGAAGGCCGCTTCGCTAGAATGACTTGAGCTAGTTATTATGCGTTAGCTTGCTCGAGCTCAGGTTGTTTCTTCTTGAGCAGACGACTAGTAATAGTACCTGCGGTCATCGCGCCAGAGACATTCAGTGCGGTACGCGCCATGTCGATTAAAGGTTCAATGGAGATAAGTAGCGCAGCGATAGTGACCGGCAACCCCATTGCTGGCAGTACGATAAGAGCAGCAAATGTTGCGCCGCCACCGACACCCGCGATACCAAAAGAGCTAATAGTAATAATGGCAACTAACGACAGGATGAAGTTAAAGTCCATTGGGTCAATACCGACAGTTGGTGCAACCATTACGGCTAACATTGCAGGATAGATACCGGCACAACCGTTTTGTCCAATTGTCGCCCCAAATGATGCTGATAAGTTAGCAATAGCTGGTGGTACGTTGAGTTTGGTAACCTGTGCTTCTACGTTCAATGGAATGGTCGCAGCAGAGCTTCGAGATGAGAACGCAAAAGTTAGTACTGGCCAAATCTTCTGGAAATATTCTTTCGGACTTACGCCAACAAGTGAGACCAAGAAGCCGTGAACCAAGAACATTAAGAAAATGGCTAAGTAAGACGCAACGATAAAACCAAGTAGATTTAAGATGTCACCTGCACTTGAAGTCGCGACAACTTTCGCCATCAGAGCCGCAATGCCATAAGGCGTTAATGCCATAATCATTTTTACGAGGCGCATAACAACAGATTGCGTTGCATCGACAAAAGTGCGGATCGGTGACTCAAGCTCTTCTTTCTCGGCCATCACTTTTCGTGCAGCTATACCAGTAAGGACACCAAAAATAACTACAGCGATAATAGAAGTAGAGCGGGCACCGGTTAGGTCAGCAAATGGATTGGTTGGAATGAAGCTAACCAGCATTTGTGGAATTGTGAGATCGCTTACACGGTCGACGCGACTTTCTAGTACCGCGATACGAGCCGTTTCACGTGCACCTTCAGTGAGCCCTTCAGCACTTAAACCAAATGCTTGAGTGACTGCAATACCGATAAGTGCGGATACGGCAGTCGTAGCAAGTAGTACAGAAATAGTCAGGCCACTAATTTTGCCTAAAGAGCCGCCTTTTTCCAGTTTTACCACCGCGGCAATCATAGAAACTAAGACTAAAGGCATGATGATCATTTTTAAAAGACCGACATAGCCTCTGCCCACAACGTTAACCCATTCAAGGGTTTCGGAAATTGCTGCGTGACCTTCACCTAGTAGTAATTGTAGTCCGAGTCCGAAAGCACTCCCTAAAACCAAACCGAATAAAACAAGACGTGAAAGGGCGTGTTTCTTTTGTTGCTGTCCATACAAAAAGTAGAGTATGCCTAAAAATATCGCTAGCGCTGCGACAACCGCAATTGACATTGAAGTATCCTTTTATCCATCTGACGTATAAACCTTATTTAGCATAAGGTAATTAGAAGTGTAGATGGCTAAAGTACCGATCTGTTGTAATCGTTAACAATAAATTAATGTCATTAGTTAGAGCAATTTGTTATATGCTGTTTAATATATATTCGAGCTAGTTTTGATAACTAGAAAGAATATCCAACATATTTGCAGAATTATATGCGACGCAATTCGCATCATGATGTTCAATTACGCTATAGAGCATCGCTTGAGCAACAGACTCTGCGGGGATAGGGGCGTATGATCTAAGTGGGCCGATCATGAGAGGTGATAGGAGGCTGAATATTTTTTGAACAGCCACTTCATCTGATCGGATCTGTTTTTCTCTACCTGCGAGTGGTCCAGGTCGAACAAAGACAACTTGGTCGAATCCCATGCCTTCGATACGACGTTCAACGCGCCCTTTGCACTTGAGATAATGGGAAAGAGATCTTGGAGAGGCTCCTAAGCTTGAAACTACCGCAATACGCGTTACACCAATCATCTTCATGGTTTGAGCAACATCACAGACAAGGTCGTAATCTACTTTTTCCAACGCCGCTTTGCTGCCAGCTTGTTTAAGGGTAGTACCGAGACAGATAAATCCAAGAGTAGGGGTAGGCGAGGAGTCTTCCCAGTTTGTAACTCTGAGCGCCCCATCCATTAGTTGGATCGTTTTTGATGCGTGTGTATCTAGAGGCGAGCGACATAGCGCGTAAACCGTTTCAATGTGATCGGTTCGCTCTAACAGTGTGAGCAGTTTGCTTCCCACTAACCCAGATGCGCCAGCGATGATGGCATTGTAACTTGATGACATAAAGAAAAGTCCCACTAACCGATGGTAAGTGGGACTATAGTAAATGTTGAGCTAACGTGCTGTGATAGAAGCGAAATTAATCAATTTCTGCTCGAGTTAGATTTTGTCGTTTAAGTTTATCTCGAAGCGTCTCCATGGCACTTTTTTGTATCTGACGCACTCTTTCTCGGGTGACGCCGACAATTTCTCCCACTTGTTCTAATGTCTTGGGATCATCGTCAAGTAATCCAAAACGGTGATGTAGAATAACGCGTTGTTTGTCGGGTAAACTGTCCACCAAATCAATGAGAGCTTTATTTAGATTCTGGGTCACGATATCTTGTTCTGGAAGCTCAAATACATCGTCATCATCGATGGTTTGCAAGTGATCTTTCTTATCGCCTTCTTCATCCCAGCCATTATCTAGTGATAAGGACTGTTCAGAGAGCTTGAGCAGTTTGCTTACTTCTTCAGGTGCACGGCCTGTACGCTCTGCTATTTCTGAAGACGTAGGCTCATGATTACCTTCTTTGCGAAGCTCATGAGCTGCTTTGCTACATTCACGTATTTGCTTTGTAACGTGGACAGGAACACGAATGGTTCGGCCTTGGTTCATGATCGCTCGGTCAATCGCTTGCTGAATCCACCAAACTGCATACGTTGAAAAGCGATAACCTAACTCTGGATCAAACTTATCAACCGCTTGAATGAGCCCTATGTTTCCCTCATTGATTAGATCATAGAAATCAAGCCCTCTGTTTGAATAGCGCTTCGCTGTTCTAATCACTAATCTAAGGTTGGAGTTGATTAAGTGCTGTCGCGCTAATGTATCTCCAGCTCGCGCTTTTCTTGCAATGTGTCTTTCATCTTCGGCACTAAGAAGATCGTGTCCTGCGACTTCTTTGAAATACGTTGCACCAATATTTAGGGATTCATCTTTACCTGAAGTTGTATGACTGCTCTTTTCCTTGACTGCTCTCATATTCATCCCTTCCCAACTGCTTGTAATAAATGTGTCTTTCTTCTTCTGATTATATTGTTCAGCTATGAAATTGGTTTCTCTGTCATAAATTACTATATTTTAAAATCGGAATACAATGTTCATTTAATAAAATGGATACATAGCGGCAACATTTATCCTTTGTTTCATTTGTTGCCACCACCTGTTTGAGAATAAGCATCATTTGTATCAATGTTCCTGCGTATGTGCGCCATTACACCGCCAATTTAACCTTATGATTTATATGATATAAATCATAAGGTTTTTCTGTTGTTCAGAACGATTTTACTCAACACTTCTAATGTATACCTAAATTGAAGTGGCTGCGTTTACAGTTGTATAAATCATGCTCGTTACGTTGTGAAAATTCTTTATTGTTGATTGTTTTGTAGATAAAAGTGCGATTATAAAGGTGGATGCTGGTGTAATAATTGGCCTTTCTTGGGTGGTTTAGTATCATGCATCGTATTGCATTTAGCCGTTTAATTGTGTGATATTTAACCTATTTTATATTCTTGGAAGCTATATATTTACCGGCATGTTACAAAGTGCTGTCGTTTGCGAAGCGTTTTATAAAAATAGGACGATAGTTTAGAAATATGACAAATGTATCAATTTAAGTGATCAAGGTTGTTGGATTTAATAAGTACATTAGACTTTAGTATAAATAGACAGGTAAAGACCGCCAGAGTCGGGACAATAATATGAATCAAGAATTAAAACAGAAGATAGAAGAGCTTCTTGTGCTTGCGAGGATGCAAGGAGTTTCTATCGTTGGGTTAGCGGATATACCTAACTCAGATAAATGTCACGTATTTAAAACTATTGAGCATGATTGCAAGCAAGGTACGCGCAATTTAGATGATATTATGATGCGCCAAATGTGCGATGGAAAGCCGAGTAATTGTTCTACTTGCCACAAAACTACACCAGTGATCTCAGACGATGGCCTTGCACAACTATTTTCTGAACTTCAGCAGCCGATTGACACTTAGCAAGCCAACTTTCCCTCTAAAATGACGGACACTAAAAAGCCCTCTACAGCATTGTAGGGGGCTTTACTATTTTACTTACAGTTAAGTGATTTGGTCACGTCAGCGATAAAGGTACATTAGAACGTTTCTTGTTACTATTTTGCGGTCCTTTTTTAGACGGAGCTCTTTGATTGGTAAGCATAATTGCCTCCTCACTTTTTTGTTATGTTGTTATTTTCAACACCTAGTCCGATTTAACTCAATTCCTTCTTCTCAATGTACGTTTGTTGATATGATCTTGGCAATACAAGGCTGTCCTTCACGTTATGCTTCCAAGATTTGGGTGAGATCTAAAGTTGGTTTGTGATCTCGTAATAAGTACACTAGGTGAACCCTAAGTATAGCTTATAAGCTCTAATGCAAATTTTGACCGTTTTGCAGGGAGTTAGAGTAAGTGGAACCATAAAGAAAGGACGTCATGCTAGCGAATACATTTGATCAATCTATTCAAAACCGAATAGACCAAAAGACCAAGCCATTAGGTGCATTAGGAAAGCTTGAGGGCATCGCTTTCCAGTTGGCAAAGATTCAAAGCCTCTCTTTAGGTAATTTAGCAACTAGTATCGATGTATCAAATCCGCATGTCATAGTATTTGCTGGCGACCATGGTGTGGCCGAGCGAGGAGTGAGCATTGCGCCAAGTGCGGTAACTCAGCAAATGGTGATGAACTTTCTTGCCGGTGGCGCTGCAATTAACTGTTTCTGCCGTGCTAACGAGATAGCGTTCTCCGTTGTAGATTGCGGAATGCTTGAGCCAGTTTCAGATAGTTCAGGTACCTTAGTTTTGAGTCGTTTAGGATGTGGAACGGATGATTTCTCCGCACATCCTGCAATGACACTAGAACAAGCTACACAAGGTATCGAAGCGGGACGGAATATCGTCGCATCAAAGATAGAAAGCGGCGCAAACATACTCATGTTTGGCGAAATGGGTATTGGTAATACTAGCTCAGCATCAGCGTTGCTTTCTGCTATCACCGAGCTACCAGTGGCCCAGAGCGTAGGGCTTGGGACTGGAATTAATGCCGAGCAACTTGCGCTAAAGCTGGCGTTGGTTCAGCAAGGTGTCGATAGAGTGCAGAGCAAATCAGTCATGGAGATCTTATCCGAACTGGGCGGTTTTGAAATTGTTCATATGGTGGGTGGTTTTCTAGAAGCCGCAAAACGACGCGTTCCAGTGTTGGTGGATGGCTTTATCGTTTCCGTTGCAGCGCTTATCGCCGCTAAGTTAGAACCAAGCTTAGAAGATGTTTTACTGTTCTCTCATACCTCTCAAGAAGCAGCGCATCGTTATGTATTGGAACAATTTAACGCGAAGCCGCTTTTAGACTTGTCGCTAAGATTAGGTGAAGGGACTGGAGCGGCACTTGCGTATCCACTTATTAAATGTGCGGCTGAGTTCTATAACTCAATGGCAAGCTTCGAGAGTGCTGGAGTAACAGTGTGAGTAACGAAAAATCTCGCAGTTGGTGGCGTTATCAATGGCAACTGTTTTGTCTCGCATTGAGTTTTTTTTCACGTTTGCCGATACCTAAAGACACGCCATATTCCACTGAGCGGATGAATCGCTCCGGTCGTTATTTTGCGGCAGTGGGCTTTGTTATTGGGGCACTGTGTGGGCTCGTTTTTACTGTTGCGAGTACTGTGCTTCCAGTGTCTGTCGCTGTTGTTATAACAATGGTGTTTAGTTTGCTATTAACGGGTGCATTTCATGAGGATGGCCTCGCAGATATGGCAGACGGCATTGGCGGTGGAATGACGGTCGAAAAACGACTGCTTATCATGAAAGACAGCCGACTTGGAACATACGGCGTCAGCACACTCGTGATGGTGTTACTGTTAAAGTTCGTCACCCTTGTAGAGCTTGCTAACCACAACCAGTTCATTGCCGCTATTATTCTGGCGTATGTTTTTAGTCGAGCCGTCGCGGCATCGTTGATATCGACGATGCCGTATGTGTCTGATCCAGAGGGTAGCAAAAGCAAACCGCTAGCTAATCAACAAACACAAAAAGAGCTTATTTTTCTCGCTGTGTGTGCACTGCTTCCAGCGGTTTATTGGGGTATGCAAATCACTATTACTTTAGTGATTTGGGCATTGTTATTTCGAATAGGATTTAAACGTTGGCTTATGGCGAGATTAGGTGGATTCACAGGTGACTGCCTTGGCGCTGCGCAACAAATCGTGGAGCTGTCGGTTTACCTTATCTTGCTCGCATACACTGTGCCATAGGAGAAGTCTGTGCCAGTAGAATTGATAATAGGCGGTGCTCGCTCAGGCAAATCAAGCTTTGCAGAAAATAGAGTGTCGGAATTAATTGACGCTAGCGAGGGGCTTACCAAGCATTATGTAGCAACCTCTGAGCCGATTGATAACGAAATGCGCGCTCGTATTGAGCACCACCGTCGCCAACGTGGACTTGGCTGGCGAGAGTGGGAGTGCCCATTGGCGCTGGTGGAGCAATTATCGACCTTCTCATCGTCGGATGTCGTACTTATTGACTGCCTCACGTTGTGGCTGAACAACCACCTTTTCCATTTAGGTGACGACTGTGATGATCTGGGTTTAATGAGGGAAATTGAAACCTTAGTCAAGGCCTTAGCACAATGTGATGCGCATGTAATTGTCGTGTCGAACGAGGTCGGCTTAGGGGTTGTGCCTATGGGCGAAGTGTCTCGCCTTTTTGTGGATAATGGGGGGCGTATGAACCAACAAATCGCAAAGATTGCAGAGAAAGTTGTGTTTGTCGCCGCTGGTTTACCGTTAGTTTTGAAGTAACTGCGGAGCGGAGTAACAAGGGAAGGTAATGCAGAACATTTTACTGATGCGTCACGGCAAAGTATCGGCGCCTCCAGCTTTATACGGCGTAACCGATGTTGAAGTTGCTAAGAATACCAACCTAGACATTGTCTCAGCTTTGGCCGCCACACAAATTGATATTCAAAACATCTACTCTTCTCCTTTAAAGCGCTGTGCCACGCTAGCGCAAATGGTAAGTCAAACGATGAATATCGATGTAGCGCACGTCGATGAATTGGCTGAAATGAACTTTGGCACCTTTGATGGTGTCCCATTTGATAAGATGAGCAAACAAGATTGGTTGAGCGTCGAGCCGTTTTGGAGTGACCCGGTGAACCATCCTCTTCCACAAGCCGAGTCACTGAGTCAATTTAGAGCTCGTGTTCTTCACGGTTGGCACAGCCTTCTTGCGTTACTTAGTCAGCCCAATAAAACAACATTGGTCGTTGCTCATGGTGGTGTAATTCGATTGATTTTAGCGGAAGTTGTTGGTTTAGATTGGGCCAATCCAAAGCTCTACTCAACGCTTGATATTGGCAATGCCTCTATCACTCATTTACAGTTTAATTCCGAGTTCCCTGCGCATGTAAAAGTGAAAACGGTCGGGGCCTCTCTACATTCTTTTAAGTTATAACAGTGAGTTACGGCAGCTGTGCCTCTTCGAAGGCTGTCAGCAACCGTTAACTAGGTCTCGTGGAATCAATGATGTTTAGGTTTCGCGAAACACTAATACAAGGAAATATCGCAATGAACAAAGCCGTTTGGGATCTATCAATAGCTTATCAAAACCTTGATGATCCAAAAGTAGAGCAAGACATTGCTTTGATTCAACGTTCTATTGAATTGTTGAATAGCCATAGTGGTGAACGTCAAAACGTGTCAGCGATGCAAAATGCGATTCAAACCATGGAGGCGGCTGGCACTTTGTTGGCGACCGTAAATACCTTGGCAAATTGCTATGCCTCTACAGATGCGCAAAATACACAAGCCAAACAGTTAATTGGACGTATTGCTCAGCTCAACTCAGAGCTGGAGCAGGCGTTTACGCCGTATGAAAATACCCTAGCGTTGGCGGAAGTGTCATTCATAGAACAAGTTTTAGATCATGATAATCCTTCAGTCTCCGGGCAAGGTTTTCAAATAGAGTTATTGCAGCGCAAAGCCGAAACTCAGCTGAGCATTGAGGAAGAGCAACTGCTTTCAGCGATGCAAGTGGACGGACGCGATGCATGGGGCAGGTTATACGATAATATTACTGGCTCACTGACCATTGATATCAAAACGGATTCCGGCTCTGAAACCGTAGGATTTTCAACAGCGGCGAGTCTCTTGTATGGTGGTGAATTTGCTAAGCAGCAAGCTGCTTGGGAAGGCATTCAATCAGCCATGAAAGCTAATGAAACGTCGTTTGCTGCCATCGTGAATGCCTTAGCCGGTTGGCGACACAATGAAGGTAAAAAGCGTTCAAAAGCGAAGCAAGAACATTTCTTAGACTCTAGCTTGCGCGAGAATCGTATTCAACGAGAAACACTGGATGCGATGATGTCTGCTGCTAATGAGAGTAAAGCAATAGGTCAGAAAGCGGGAAGATTAATGGCTCGCGTTCATGGACTTGATGCGATGACACCTTGGAACCACCTCGCTGCGATGCCACCATTAAACAGTGGCGAAGCACAAGTCTATTCTTTTGAAGAAGGCATCGCGGTCATTAAAGCCGCATTTGAACAGGTCGACCCATCCATGGCGGAGTTTGTTCAAACCATGGTTGATAATGGTTGGATTGATGCGGAGCCGTCAAACAACCGCCGTTTAGGCGCGTATTGTACCAAGCTTGCCGCGACACGCACGCCATTGGTCTTTATGACTTGGGGTGGTAGCCGCTCGGATTTGCTAACGTTAGCTCATGAGCTAGGACATGCTTTTCACAACTGGGTGATGCGTGACTTGCCTCTGTGTCGCACTCATTACCCGATGACTTTGGCAGAAACGGCCTCCATTTTTGCTGAAAATATCGTTCGAGATTACTTGTTAGATCAAGCGCAAACCACGGAAGAGAAGCTAGAAATGCTGTGGGAGGAGTTATCTTCTGCCTACGCTCTGACGATAAATATTCCAGTGCGCTATGAGTTTGAAAAAGCCTTCTATGAAGCCCGAGAAACAAGTGAGTTGGACGCCAAACAGCTATGCGAACTTATGTCGACAACATGGAGTGATTGGTATGGTGATTCCATGTCAGGAACCGATCCATATTTCTGGGCGAGCAAGCTGCATTTCAGCATCTCTGAACTGAGTTTCTACAACTATCCATATTTATTTGGTTATCTATTTAGCCAGGGTGTTTATGCACAGCGTACAAGCAAAGGAGAGGCATTCTTCCCTGACTATGTTTCCTTGTTACGAGATACAGGATCTTATTTAGCTGAAGAGGTGGTGTTGAAGCACATGGGTAAAGACCTCACTCAAGCCTCATTTTGGAATGAAGGAATGGCTAAGTTGGCGTTGAAAGTGGATGAATTTGAATCTTTGCTTGATAGCCTAGAAAGTTAAGAAAGCCTGAAACGTCTGTGGTGATAGGGTAGTTATGTCACCACATGCGTAGTGCTCAACATTGATTTTTCGGTAAAATAGGTGTTTTGCCTTAAAGTTACGAGACTTACTTCGATAAACGCGATCATATCCGTATAAATTTATTGAATGTTTCATTACCATACCGCTGTTAGATAGGGAGCAGCGCATGACGAAATCGCTTTTTCGCCAGTCATTTCTGAAAGATACATTGGAAACCGAAACTGAGTTCACTGCAAAATCGCTGAACACTCCAGATGGAGTGAAAATGGAACTGAGTTATCGTGGGGTATTAGAAGTTACCCCAAAACATCTAGATAAAGACAGTAAACACATCATAATTTCATGTGGCATTCACGGTGACGAAACAGCACCGATGGAACTGGTCAGCAAAATGGTGGAAGACATAGAATCGGGCTTTTTAAAGCTGAATGCTCGTTGTCTGTTTATCATTGCTCATCCAGAGGCTACCAACCGACATACTCGTTTTATTGATGAGAATCTAAATCGATTATTCGGTAGTAAAGAGCACGCCGTAAACCGTGAGGTGGCGATTGCTAAGCACTTGAGATTGTTAGTCGACAAGTTTTATCAAGGAACAGAAGAGGCAAGTCGCTGGCATTTGGATTTGCACTGTGCGATTCGTGAATCAAAACACTATTCTTTTGTCGTTAGCCCTCGTGCACGACATGCGGTAAGAAGCAAGGCTCTGTTTGATTACGTTGCGAGCGCGCATATGGATGCGGTGCTGTTATCCAATGCGCCGTCGAGTACGTTTAGTTGGTTCTCCGCCGAGAATTATGGCGCACAAGCGTTAACAATGGAGCTTGGGCGTGTAGCGCGAATTGGCGAAAACGATCTGGAAAAACTGCTTGCGTTTGATATTGCTACTCGAGATCTATTGTCTGAAGAAACACCAGAGCATTTAGCGAAGCAGCCAGTCATTTATCGTGTGTCACGCACTGTGGTTCGTCACCATGATGATTTTGGCTTCTTGTTTGACGATGATGTCGAGAATTTCACAGAGTTTAAACACGGTGAAGTCTTTGGCCATGACGGTGATAAACCATTAATGGCAAAGAACGATCATGAAGCCATTGTTTTTCCGAACCGCAAAGTGGTGGTTGGGCAACGCGCTGCCTTGATGGTGGTTAAAGTGGCAACCCGCTATGAGGATGACCAACTGGTCTACGATTGATCGAAAAACAGTGGCGTTCTGCATCGCCGCTGTTATGCTTCTCAAATGGAATTCAATCAGTTACTGAATCAAAACCAAAGACGCTGGCGCAAATTGATTATTGCGATGACTGGCGTCTTAGTTATTTTCGCGTTACTCCACCTATCGGTTGGAGAGCTTTTTATTAATCCGTTCTCACCTCAGACCGCACTTGAGTCTCGTCTTCTCTATGATTTGCGTTTACCAAGACTGCTTGCTGCCGCAGCGATTGGAGCCGCGCTCGCGCTCTCTGGTGCTTCGCTGCAAGTGTTGTTAGGTAATGTACTCGCAGAACCTGGTGTCCTGGGTATTTCAGGCGGTGCCAGTTTAGGAATGGTGATCATTTTGTTTGCTTTTCCCGCGGCTGCGACGCCACTGGGTTTTATGTTATCCGGGGTGGTTGGGGCACTTGGCTTCACCTTGATATTGGTGAGTATGGCCAAAACCATGAGATTGACAACAACTCGACTGCTGTTAGTGGGGGTCGCGCTTGGAATACTATCTAGCGCTGTGGTGACTTGGGCGTTCTACTTCAGTGACGAGCTTAGTCTTCGCCAGTTAATGTACTGGTTGATGGGAAGCGTCGGTGGCGTAAGTTGGTATCAGCATGTTCTCACGGTGTTAATGATTCCAATAGGCATCTGGCTATGCCTTCAAGGTAAGGTTTTGGATAAGTTGATGGTAGGAGAAGTTCACGCTAAGCAATTGGGGGTGGATGTAAACCGCGTCCGTTGGCAACTTATCCTTTGTGTATCGCTGTTGGTAGGTGGCTCGGTTGCTTTAGGTGGTGTGATTAGCTTCGTTGGATTAGTTGTCCCGCATCTACTTCGCTTGGCTTTCGGCACTGAAAACCGTTATCTGTTGCCATTGTCTGCGGTAACGGGAGCAACATTGTTGGTGATCTCTGACATACTTGCGCGACTAGTATTGGATTCTGCTGAGCTACCCGTTGGAGTGATGACCACGACAATAGGAGCGCCGATCTTTATTTGGATGCTGGTGAAAAGTCATGATTCAAGTTCATAACCTAACTATTGGCACTAGGTTACTACCATTGACGATCGATATCCCAACGGGACAACTAACGCATGTTATTGGTCCGAACGGTAGTGGCAAAAGCACCTTACTAGCAGCTTTAGCTGGTGTGATTGACTATCAAGGTGACATTGTTATTGAAGGTACGGCGCTGTCGACCTTATCTCTGCCAGATATTGCATTAACGCGAGCATATCTCAGTCAATCCGCTCGCCCAGCGTTCAATATGCCTGTTTACCAGTTTCTTTCGTTATCCATTCCTGCAAATTGCAGAGATGACAGCGAAGAGGTAAATCGAGCCATTCTATCTATTGTCGAACTGCTTAATCTGGATACCATGTTGAGTCGTACCGTCCATCATTTATCTGGTGGTGAGTGGCAGCGAGTGCGGTTAGCGGCTTGTTGTCTTCAAGTTTGGAAACCCATCAACCCATTAGCCAAATATCTAATTCTGGACGAACCAGCGGCTCCACTTGATATTGGCCAGGAAAAATACCTCCATAGACTCATAGATCTTGTCACTGGACAGGGTACAACTGTCGTTGTGGCGAATCACGATCTGAACGTGACTTTGAGAAGGGCGGACAATGTTGTGCTATTGAGCAATGGTGTACTCGAAGCGGTAGGGAGTAGCCAGCATGTTCTGACAGTTGAGAACATTAACTCAGTTTACAGGACCAATGTGCAAAAGGTTGAGCATAACGGCAGAGCCTATCTTATTTTTGAAGATTAATGATGCCGTTAATAGAATGATCAGCGCATTTGGACGAACAGCCTCATCGTCGTAATAGGTTAGCTTTGTACAGCTAACCTATGCTTAGCTTAATGATTGAACTGAAGAATTAACATTAGTGGTTGATAGCCACGAAAATCGCAATAACAGATAAAATGGATGGAATTGCGATCCCAAAAATCATCACTTTCAATTTCATCCAATATAATCTTGATTCATATCTCCGCGTTTGCTCCAGTAGATACAAAAGCCGATCTAACTTCATATCTTCATCACCAAAATAGGTAGCGAGTTCTTCGTCATAACGTAAGCTCATTGTTGGTTCTCCCAATGGTGATTAGTGACCGAATGTCATAGTTAAGAAGTTAGGGTTGTCATATTTACCGTATTTTCTGACCAGAGCTTCGGTTTGAGGATTCATCCCGATGACTTCAACTTGATTACCAAGTTTGGAAAAACGTAATACCACTCTATCTAAGGCATCAACCGCGGTAATATCCCAAAAGTGAGCATCTGATAAATCGATTGTGACCACAGGGTGCTCATTGTCATAGCTAAACATATCAACGAAGTCGTAGGCTGATGCAAAGAAAATCTGCCCATGAACCTTATGAGTAATATGCTCTCCATCAACAATAACTTCGTCGACCACATCCATGATAGAGATACTGGCATTGGCGTAAAATACGGAAGCCAAAAGTACGCCAACTAGCACGCCGATGGCGAGATTATGTGTCATAACCACGGATACCACCGTTGCTAGCATGATGACATTGGATTGGAGTGGGTGATGTTTTATCTCGACCAGCGATTTCCAAGAGAAGGTGGAGATGGAAACCATAATCATCACAGCGACAAGTGCAGCCATTGGGATTTGCTTTAAGAAGTCGCCAAGAAAAACTACCATTACCAGCAATGCTACGCCGGCAAATAAGGTGGACAGTCGAGTTCTTCCTCCTGATTTCATGTTAACCATAGACTGACCAATCATGGCACAACCAGCCATGCCGCCCAGTAATCCTGCAACAATATTAGCAATACCTTGACCTTTGCACTCTTTGTTCTTATCACTGGTTGAATCGGTGTAATCATCAATGATGGTCGCCGTCATTAGTGACTCCAACACGCCAACAACTGCTAAGGCAAGTGAATAAGGGAAGATGATTTGCAGCGTTTCTAAATTGAATGGAATATCAGGTAAAAGGAACACTGGTAAAGTATTAGGCAGTTCACCCATATCACCAACGGTTCTGACGTCAAAACCCAGGTAGGTACTGATTAGGGTAATCGCGACAATACACACCAAAGGAGAGGGTAACGCCTTGCCAATTTTAGGAATTAAAGGAAGCAAATAAATGATGCCTAATCCTGCTAGTGTTAGTGCGTACACGTGCCATGTCACATCGGTCAACTCAGGCAATTGTGCCATGAAGATCAAAATGGCTAGCGCATTGATAAACCCAGTAATGATCGATTTGGCGATAAATCGCATCAGATTGCCCAGTTTAAGCCAACCGATTACATATTGAATCACTCCGGTTAACAGGGTTGCTGCCAAAAGGTAATCCAATCCGTGGTTTTTAACCAAAGAGGTCATCAATAAAGCCATGGCTCCAGTAGCCGCTGAGACCATGCCAGGTCTTGCGCCAGTAAAAGCAATGACGACACAGATACTAAACGAGGCATACAAGCCTACTTTAGGATCTAATCCTGCAATAATCGAAAAAGCAATAGCCTCTGGAATCAATGCTAGGGCAACAACAATACCTGCTAAGAGGTCGTTGCTGATGTTACTAAACCACTCTTCTTTACTAAAAACTGCCATATAAATGAGTTCTGTCCTAATTATCAAATTGTAAAAAGCCAACTTCGTTTCGCGCGAGCGCAAGTACGAATTTGTCGTTTAGAACCTAAGTTCTTTTTGTTTCGGCTGTCGCCGAGCGTTCATTTTTGGGATTTTGTAGTCACAACCAGATATCTGGGACGATACCTAATCGCAGTGAGTAATCGTGTAATTACTTACATGCCGTGACCAATGCTGTGTTGACCTCAAGAAGGCAAAGATGCCTCAATCAGTCTGCGTATAGCTGTGACGCTTGGGAGAGCGCCGACAAGAGTTATTCGATAGCACTAAGGTATTAAACTAGCGCCAGTTTTTATAAACTTGCATTAGGTTTTTTGCCTTGGTATCGAATGGCTGGCATTGTACGCTCATCTCGTTATGTGCATAGATGCTCAATCATAACTTGCAGTTTTGATAGGTAGAAATAAAGCGAAGGGGTGAATGATTCTAAGGGAAACAAAAATGGCTATCACAAGGATAGCCATTTTAAAGCAAGTCGCTCGGTCTATACCAAAGGAGTTAGATCTGCTGGGCGGTAATAGACGGATTTAAGTACTTTGCCTTTACGAATTGTTTTTGCTTCAGAAACGAAATCTTCAGCACATTTTGCGATGATGTATTCGCCTTTTTGAACGGCCATTAGGGCAATGCCTTGCTTCGCGTAGTGCGCTTCAGTTTCCGCATACTCTTGCTCGTTGCGGCATACTTTGCTCATGTTACTAGAGTGGATTTCATCCCAGCATTTGATGAAGTCGATGTCGCGGTTGGCTGCTACATGCAGTAGAAGCTCAATAAGGTAACTGATAGCCACGTTATCTTCTACTTTGCTGTCGCCAAGGTGCACTAAGCGACCCATTAAGACATAAACAGAATCGATGATCGCGTCCGCTTGTTCGACTTTGCTGTCAGCTTCGGCCAACTCAGTCATTTCTTCGATAGCAAGAGAGCTATGCAAAGTATCCGCTGCATCATCTAGAGAATTAGAGTCATTTACTGGTAGGTCAAATGTAGTACGGAACTCAGTGATATCACGATAAAGGTGATCGAAAATCTCTTGGGTAAGTTTGGTTAATTTCATCGATTTCTGTCTTTTGGTATAGGTTTTACGATCCTATCAAACACCATAGCTTTTCGCTAGCAATGCGATATATGCGTATTGTAGATATAAGTGTGATTGAATTATCACTATTGCTAATTTGTGTGTGCACTTTGTTCACGATCTAATCACTGTAAGATTGAATAAGATCATGATTGTTATTAGAATTATTTCGATCCCCAAAACAAGCTGTGAATTTCGACCAATCGGTGTCATGTATACGAGAACGGGTTGGTCTACAGTTTCAGAAAGTACACGTACTTTTTGGAAAACGTCGTTTCGGAATTAGGGTCCCGAGTCGTCGTACTTAAAGGCCACCTTTCGAGGTGGCCTTTTAACATCTTGTACTCAATAGCGCAGTAAAATGGGCGTTAACTAGACACAAGTTTGTGTTGGAAGTGTCATCTGTCAGTTGGCAGTTCAGTATAAAAGTCATCGAAATTGCCCCATAGTTCTAGTAACTGATACACCTCTTTTTGATTAATAAACTTACTATTCACATGATCTTTGCCATCTAAAAGCACGAGGTAGTGAGGCGTGACTTGGTTTGCTGTTGATATGGCATTCCATTGGGCGAGAATGCTATCGGAGCAAGCGTTAGAAAAAGTGGCAAGTTCGATGCCTGTTTCTCCAACAGTATTGTAGATAGTTAGAGATAAACTCATATTAAAATGCTGAATGAATAGAGTCTTAAGGATGGCTGTAGTGTATCAGTAGGCATGAATACTACAAAGCAAAGACTTGTCAGAATTGTATGGCATTTATACGTGGAAAAGTTCGCCCACTAAACTAACAGCATAGTGGGCATACTAATCACTTCGTTGACTCTATTTGAGCCGTAGTTTGGGCTGCGTTGTCATGTCCCATTTGATCCATGATGTCGTAGGTCACAAAATAGGTGACAAGCAGAATCAAAGGGATAAATTTAATCCAAGGTTTCATGGTGGTAGTCTCATCAAATCAATTAAGGTGAAACTACCACTGAGTTAACGGTTTCGATACGACTAAAATCGCAATGTAAGGTTGACTTGAGCAGAGCTTGAATTTGATCAGTGACCAAATAGATATGGGAACAATTGTTTTCTTTCCGATTCATTTAGAGCGCTGACGCGATCAATATTATTATCTGGGATCGCTTCCGGATTCGGGTAGTGCTTTAGCACTCGCTCCATACTTTCTTCTCGAATAAGGTGGAAGATAGGGTAGGGAGAACGATTGGTCAGATTTTCTGGGTCTTCTGGCTCTGCACCACCAAAGCAGTAATCTGGGTGGAATGTCGCGACTTGGTAAATACCTTCCCAATCATTTTGTTTGATAAGCGCTTCGACCCAATCAATAAAGAAGTTATAGTCCATAAAGTCTTCAAGCATGTTCGGAACTACAACCAACGTGGTCTCGAGATCACTCACTTCGGTTTGTTCCAATAACATCAGTTCACCCAGAATATCTTCTAAAAGACCTTCTTCATTATTGGCCAGACTAACAAAAGTTTTGATTTGCTTGTTTCTTTCTGGTTTAGCGGCAAAAGGGCAAAGGTTTAAACCAATAACCACATCTTTCAACCACTGTTGAACTTGCTGCTCGATCTTTACTACTTCTTCACGTAAGGGTCTAATTTCTTTCATATATTTTTGTAATCAACGCATTGTTGCTATTCAGTTGCTTAAGCTGAGGCACCAAAAATCCATCAGCTGAAGTGAAATGATACTCGAACCCATTGGATTAAAGCGTCAGTTAGCCACATGCTAATGCAGTTGAGGCTAATTTGAAACTCTTTTGGGTCACAGTCAATAATAGTCAAAGCATCAAGAAAGCTCTAAGTTCCTCAATAAACGTTCTGACTTTTCGAGGTGTATTAACTCGTTCTCGATAGAGTGCGTACACTGCCCGGTTTTGTAATTGGTAGTGGCTGAGCACTTCGATGAGTTTACCATCAATGATTTCTTTTTTAGCCAATTGTCTTGGGAGCATAGCGACACCAAAGTGGTTGAGCAGCGCCACTTTAATGGCTTGAACACTATTGACCGAAATCGAAGGCGAAACCTCAATGTCGTGTTCTTCTATGCCCTTGCGAAAACGCCATAGAGAATAGTTTTTAAGATTTGGGTCTTCAACTACCCGATGAGACAATAAGTCTGTTGGATGTAGAATCGGCTCATGATTTTGCAAATATTGTGGTGACGCACAGACAATGCATTGGTTTTCAGTGAGTTTCGTAGCAACAAGATCTAGGTCTTGTTTGACTAAGTTACCCGAGCGGATGGCGACGTCATAGCCTTGCGAAGAGATATCGTTTACTCCGTCATCAAGGAGTAGGTTAACTTTAACTTCTGGATACCTAGTACAAAATTCGCAGATGAATGGCATTAACATGATCTCGGTAAGACCATTCGGTGCGAGAACGTTCAACGTACCCGACATTGCAACGCTATCGTGCTTAATGCTGTCGTTCAGCGTATCCAACTTAGTCACTAAAATATTTGACTCAAGGTAGTAGTGTTTACCTGCATCAGTTAAAGACAGTGTTTTCGTTGAACGATTCATTAACCGCGTACCTAGATGATTCTCTAGATCTCGAATGTTTCGGCTAACCAGAGATTTGGATACGCCTAATTGCTTTGAAGCACCAGTGAAGCTGCCTTCTTCAACGGTACTGATAAACGAGCGCATAAGTGTAAGTAGATTCATGGTTCTTCTTATTGTGTACTAATTGTTGACATCCTATCCACCTTTTAAAGTCTATTCAAATCTACTGATGCCAATAAAATAACAATAAAAACAAAGGTAAAGTAAAAGGAGAATAAAGATGACAAGTAAACAAGTTCAAACAATTAAAGACTATTTTGAATTTTGTGTTGATGGAAAGGCAACAGAGCGTGTGGGCGAATATTTTGCGGCTGATGCTTTGATCCATAGACCGGATTGCGGAACAACATTACGAGGGCTTGAAGAGTTTGAAGCTAAGCTCAAATCTTGTGTTACTGAACGGTACGAAAGTGTGAAAACAACGTTTCAAAGAGTCATCGAGACTGAGGGCGAAGTAGTCGTGGCGTTAACGCATAAGGCTGAAAATTCAAACACGTGGATGGGTTTTGATGTGTCAGGAAAAGATGTGACATGGACTAGCCTTACCTATTTCCGTTTCAATAATGAAGGCAAAATAATCGAAGAGATTGTTGAACGAAACGAACTTAGTATGGCTAACCAATTGGGCTTACACCTAGATGTCACCAAAGAGCGTAATTAACACTTACAGCATAGAATTCGAAGTATTTCTTTGAGTCAACAAAGTAGAAAGCCATCTTGTATAAGATGGCTTTTATCGTTAATCGGATTTTCTTTCTACCTCCGCAGGACAAGACTTCGCCAGTGGGACTTCAACGACGTAGTCACGACCGTTGTCATCGTAATGGCAAATACGATGATCACCATTCTTAAACTCATAGTCGTACTTGACTGTGTAAGCGAAGGCTAGCGGAGCAGCTAGTGATAGCGCTAGAAATATCAGTTTTTTCATAGGTACTTCCTCCTTGTTTGTCTTTGTTTGATTGACAGTTGTAATCGCTTAAAAACAAAAAATCCTTAAGTGAGTAATTCCATGAGAGTGAGAAACGCTGGAGCTATCAAAAGAAGAAAGCAGAGCCACATCATCGCAATGGCCAGACGCTCAACACAGTCAGTAGTGCAGACCTTGAGTAGGGTCTTTGTGAGCGGGTGGTCTAAAAACTTAACTATACGCGCCATATCAACAAGCATTGAGCAAGTAATACGTTGTCGTTGCGACAGCGCAGGCAGAAAATAAAAGTAGGATGAGAGCGAGCGTTTCTTTATCCATCTTCTTATGCCGCTACTGACTAAAAAGTAGCGCTTTTGAGAAAAAACGAGTGAAACCGCATTTATCGCAACAGAGATGTACATATTCAATGTTGCCCATCGTCACCGTATAGATAGTATCTGGTAGAGCCGAAATATTGGAATAGCGACTATTGATCTTTGGTGTTCGCCAATATTCAGAGCCACATTGAGAACAGACAGATTCGACTTTCTTTTCTTTCAAACGGTCATATAGTTCATTTATTGTTAGTGTGTTCATAACTAATACCTAGATGTTCTTTTGAGAGAAAAATAAGATAGTAGATCTCGCATTAGCCAATTGTTAACTAAACATAACGAGAAAAAAGAGAATACTTGAATATTGTTATTGGTCATGTTTGGTTTCTTCATTATTGATGTTCATAGATCTTTTGCACATCTAACATCTTTCAAGGTTCTTATCGTCGGTTCCATTACGGGAATTTGCCTTTTGCGAAAGACCTTGCGATGTTTAATTACTTCAGTGATAGATTGGTGTTGAGAGATATTCCCGGTATAGATGACCTTAATGTCATGACACAAGAACCAACCACCGATAAAATCGCCGCTTAGCCTTGTCAGCAGCTTATGCGACGAGGCTTTCTTACTTCGTCCAACATGCCCTCCAAATGACATCAAATCACCGTTAGATACGACACACCAATACACTTTGCTCACTTTTCGGTTTATGAATAGTGTCCCGTCGGGGAAAAGAGGTGGGGCGTTCTCACCCAATAAGTTCTCTATATCAGGGTTGGTAAGAATTTGGAAAGGTTTGCGTTGTGCTGTAGCGCGTCCCATTGTTTACCTCTCATAAAATCTTCGTTTTATGTTAATTTTGATTATATAGGCTGACATGGTTTGTTGATTAATTAACTATTTTTACTGTTATTTTGATTATATTATTAAACGATTTTTAACTTATTTGGCTAATGGTTTTAATAGTCCTTGTCATACATGACCTTCAATTGGGCGATCTTGTGATTTCATATTTTAAAAAGAACCCTCTAACAATTTTTCATGGAAGTTTGTTAGAGGGCTAATACACGGATTCGTGTAGAATGTTAGCATTAATATTAACGGTGTAGTTCGTTAATAACTCTGTGAGTTGTTGGATAGCCACAAAGTAAATAAACCTTAAACAATTAGTTAAGGTTTGTAACGAGAAAAGTTATTAACGTTATTTGTTACTTACATTAATATTGATTACCGTTGGTTAGTATGTGCCCAACGGTAAAGGAAAGTTTAGGAGAGGATTTAACGAGAGTCTGCGACAAGTGCCGTAGTTTGCTCTGCTCGAACTAGCTTGGAAAGTTTCCAACATAATGCAAACAGGACAAGGTATAAGACTAACCCACCTTCAACCACAGAAGTCCATTTACCGTGTTGCCAACAATATAGTAAGAAGAAACCACCAATACTTCCGCCTACGTAATAATGCACAAGATAAAGTGCGGTAGCCGTTGCTTTGGCGGTAGTCGCTTTCTGACTTACCCATGCGTATGCCAATGTATGAGTAAAAAACGCGCCGCCGCTGATGAGAAGTAGCCCGACCAACATAGCAGGAATGCTCTCTATTATTGCGACTAGCATACCGAGTAAGCTGAGTGTCGTGCCTAGCGCCATTCCAAGAATTGGCGAGAAGTGAGCGCGCCATTTGCCAGTCCATTTGGAAGAAACCGTCCCCGCTAAGTAGCAAAGGAAGATCAACGCAGATAACGTGACTGGTAGATTGTGCGGATCCGCCACCAATCTAAACCCCATAACAGAGTATAAATTGACAAAGAGTGCAAAATTAATACCGCCGATAATCATTGCAACCCAAACTATCGGTGTTGAAAGGTGAGTTAACAGGGCTCGGTTGTGGTGAAAGAAAAGGCCACGCGTCGGTTTGAAATGTTGCTGCTTCGGCAATAGCAAGGCGACAATGATGACGCAAACTAATGTAAAGCTGGAGATAATTAGCACCGCGGTATGCCAATCAAAGTAGCCTGTGAGTATACCGCCAGCAACACGCCCTGCAATACCACCTAGTGAGTTGGCAGCGATATAGCCGCCGATAGCTCGAGTAAAGGCTTCACTGGATAATTCCTCTACCATATAGGCGACGGCTACTGAGGCAAATGCTGCTAAGGATACTCCCATACAAGCTCGCAGAAACACGAGTGTCGATAAGTTATCGGTTAACAACATCAAATAACCGATAACAGGAATCGCAAATAAACCTGCGAGCATAACGAACCGTCGGCCTAAGCTCTCCGAAGTAATAGCCCAAGGTACTAGACATACCGACAGCCCTAGCGTAGAAGCAGCGAACACCCAGTTTATTTCAGTTTCAGAGACTGAAAAGTGTATAGCAAGCTGCGGTAGGATTGGTTGGAAGATATATAGATTACAAAACACCAAAAAGGAGCCGAGGGCTAATGCCCAAGTTATCTGTTGGTATTGTTTCGTATGCAGCTCTATCACAACCTGATTCTCTATAACTAAACGATGCTTATGTGACCAAGTTAGCACTCAAATATGGATTGATGAAATATATTAAAGCTATAACTTCGATATATTTTATTAATATGGATATTAAACAACTTAAGCACTTTCTTGCCGTCGCAGAACACCAAAACTTTACCCGAGCAGCCCAAGCGGTGGCCATTGCTCAGCCTGCACTGAGCATTTCTATCAAGAAGTTTGAGCAGCAGCTCGGTGTACAGCTTTTTTCTCGCGTCGATAAACAAGTTATGTTGACACAGGAAGGTCGAGTATTACTGCCTCATGCTCAGAAGGTTCTGCGGCAAATTGATGATGCCAGCCTAGCCATTGATGAGATGAAAGGGTTATTAAAGGGCGAAGTTCGTTTGGGGACACCAAGTATGATGGGGTCCTATTTTTTTCCAGAAATAGTCATGGCATTTAAGAGTGCCTATCCCAATCTCAAAATGACGGTTATTGAGGCAGGGACACAAGACATCAGAAAGATGTTACTCCATGGAGATATTGACCTCGGTGTTATTCGCAATACGGACGTGCCCGGTGATCTAGAAGTCGACCAGATCTTTCGCTCTGAAATGGTCGCGGTAGTCAGTCAAAACCACCCATTTGCAAATAAACAATCATTAGATTTTGACGAGTTTTTCGATGAAGAACTGGTGATGTTTAAACCCGGATATTTCCACCGCGACTTTATTGATGAGGAGTGTGAACGCCGTAATATCGAAGCGAAGTTCTCGTTTGAAACTAATCTTCTCCCAATGATTTTATCTATAGTAAAGCGTGAGTTTGCTATTACGGCATTATTGGAGTTGGTCACAGGGCATGAACCAGAACTTAAGGGGTTGTCGTTTGAGCCGCCAGTATTCGTCGACCTTGCTCTAGCTTGGCGTAAAGATGGGTACTTATCGCGCGCTGATAGGACTTTTATAGACTTTGTTAAGAAGCATCTTTGATGCAAGTACTCGAAGTAGGTAGCCGAGTGAGCACTTGCCCGATAGACGTTGCGGAATAAACAGAATGGTTTATGTCTTGTTGTTTATTGGTGACCATACCAATCAAAGCCATATTCACACCTATTTGGACGTAAATAGGTGTGCCAGAAAACACCTGAGTCATATCACTGCATTGACTTATGGTCATGTCGCTCAGATTAGATGAGTCAACAAAACAGGTTTCAATGGCAAGTGCTGCACGAGCTTGATCATAAACCAACAATTGAATCGGCTCGTTCTCCCATTGAACGGTAGAGGTGTCGACAAGAGCGGCGATATCCTGATGACAGCCTAACTGAGAACCCACTTCAAGAATGGCCCAGTCATCTCGCGCCGTCATCTTTTCGACGTTCTGGTGATCGGTCTTTACTGAAGTCGCGTGAGCAAAGTCATAACGTTCATCTTGGCCAAATAGCGCGGTTAGCCGAATATCTCTAAGTGGGTAGAAACTGCGAGAGGTATAATCGTAGATACAATGAGCCGGTGTGATTAACGTTTGGTTGGCAATTTGGGTGGCGAAACAAGTGTGTATCGGCGAAGGCTGACTGCCAATATGAACTAAATACAGTCGTTGATTAATGATCCTCGCTTCATCCAAGACTTCTAAACTGTCCGCATGGCTGAAAGCGGTAACGAATCCAATTAAAAATGCCCACCAATTGTTCATACTATACTGCCTCTCGACATTGACAGAAGCAGTATAGGAAATGAAGGATTAATTGCTTTTGTACATACGTTCGAAATTCTTCGGGTTCCAACCTACCATATATTGGTCACCAATTTTCAGTACAGGAAGAGAACGAGCTCCAATCGCATCTAACTCTTTGCGACCACGCTGCATTTTTGCATTGGTCAGGCGGTATTTATAACCCTTGCTGTCCAAATAACGCTGAGCATCTTTACAGTGAGGGCATTTGTCTGAGACATACAGTACTAATCGTTTCACAAGGATTCTCTTTTGGTAAAAACAGCCGCCTATAGTACGGTTCTGACTATGTTTGTAAAGTGTTAGCCTCGGAAACAACAATGCTCGGTAGAAGCTGCCGAGCATTGTATTAAACGCTTTTGGGAAAACGGTATCTTGTAATTATCGGTTGGCTAGTCGCGTCACACGATGCTGTTTTATCGCCATGATCATTTGTGGAATCAGTGAGGTTATTATCATACCCATCATCAGAATGTATTGAGTATGCGTGAACGACTCACCAAGTAGCATTAGGCCACAAACAATGCCTGCTATTGGGTTTGCGATACCACCGAAAGTGAAATCTACCACGGTCATCCGCTGTAACAGCCATACGTACATGCCGTAACTTAGTGCGGTATTGAGACCAACGACCCAACTTAAACCAAACAGGTTTCGACCATCAAAGTTCTCGATGACCGAGACATAAGTTTCCGGTGCAATTGCGGCGTGAAAGCCAGAAGCAATCGCTAAGATTGCGCCGCCTAAGATTAGCTGCCAAGTTAATATTGTCCACCAGTGAATTCTAGTGCCCAATGACTTAGTGATACTACTACCCGCGACAATACACATAATCGCTGCAAGCATTGCGCCTAAACCTATTGGGTTAAGGCTGATCGAACCTGGCGAAAACAAGAAAAATGCCAGTGATACCAGCGCTAGACCACTCAATGCTTGTGACCAGCTCGGACGGTGTTTTTTTACCAGCCATTGATATAACATTGCGAAAACAGGCACCGAAACCATACCTACGCCTGAAATGGCAGACGGCAAGGTTTGCGCCATCACAAATATCAAACCAAAGAAGGTGGCGATGTTGATAAGACCAAGCGTTAGTAATACTTGCCATTCACCTTTTTTAGGTAAAGTCGGCTTAACCAGCAGTAATAATAAACCTGCTGGTAGCGCTCGCAGAGCCCCTAACAAAATCGGCGGCCAGTCTGGTAGCGTAAATTTGGTTACGGCATAAGTTGTACCCCAGAAAAAGGCGGGGATCATTGCCAAAAGTATGTTCATTTAATTTATCTTTACGTTAAGATATTTGCGCACACTCTAACGACAAATTGGCTGTCTGTAAAGTATCTTTATGTTAAACTAATTTTTCTTGATGATTAACCAGTGGATGAATAAGACATGGATGCGATTGATCGCGTAGTAGAGCAGTGGGCAAAACAGAAGCCTGAGCTGGACACAGAACCTATGGCCATGATGGGGCGGCTAATGCGCATTGCCAAATATATGGAAACCAAAGTGGCGGATTTACATAAAAAATACGACTTAAAACTTGGTGAATTTGATGTCTTAGCAACCTTGCGACGTAGCGGTAAGCCTTATCGTTTAACGCCGTCAGAGCTAATTAACACGATGATGCTTACGTCAGGAGCGATGACCAATAGATTGGATAAGTTGGAGTCCAAAGGATTAATTTCGAGAGAGCACAGCAAGGCGGACCGTCGAAGCGTTACGGTGCAATTGACTCAAGATGGCTTAGTGCTGATTGATAAAATGATCGAAGAACACGTCGAAGTGCAAGATGGACTGGTGAAATCTCTTTCGGCTTCTCAGAAAAAACAGGCAAATCAGTTGTTTAAAACTTGGTTAAGCCAATATGAATAAGCATTAAGGCCCTAATTCGTTAGGGCCTTATACGTTAAGCGGCTACCTCATCGCTGTATAAGTTGGCACAGTTAATCCCTTGAATAGCGCAGCGCTCATCAATATCAGAGAGATCGCCACTCACGCCAATAGCGCCAATCACGTTTTTCTCTGCGTCTCGAATAAGCAGTCCGCCCGGAACGGGAACCATGTTACCGTGGGCAAGTACGTTAACCGCGGAGATAAATGCAGGACGAGAATCAGCGTCTTGCGCTAGTTTTCGGGAGGAACAACCTAGCGCCAATGCGCCCCATGCTTTGGCAATTGCAATGTCAGGTCGCATCATGCTAGACCCATCTTGTCGCTGCAAAGAAATCAGTTTTCCTCCATTATCAAGAACGGCAACAGTCAAAGGCGCACAGTCGTCAGACAGTCCAGCTTCAAATGTGCCATCAATAATGGTCAGTGCTTGTTGTAGAGTTAAACTTCCCATGTTATCTCCTCGTCTCATAGCTTGCGCTATTCGTACCTGCTGCCTTAAGCACTTATTCGGATTAAGTCAGCAGGATTTAGGCGTACTTTGCCAACAGTTTGGTTAAAGTAACGAATAGCTTGGAAGGGTCAGGAAGTTAGCGAACTGTTTTGCTGTAGAAAGCTCATAAAAAAGGTCAGCTGTTTCATCAAAGCGTCCTGCAGCATAACGTGCATCGCCAACTTCCTGTTTAATCGTTTTTAGCTCTTGGTAGAGCCAAGTGTGAAAGAGTGATGATGTAAAGACTTGGCCATCATCCAGAGTGACACCGTGGTGGATCCACTGCCAAATGTTGGCACGAGAGATCTCAGCCGTTGCGGCATCCTCCATCAGTCCATAAATTGGTACGCAACCGTGCCCCTGTATCCATGCTTCAATGTAGTAGAGAGCAATACGAATATTCTTGCGCACACCCGCTTCATCACGCGTACCTTCGCAAGGTTTTAATAGCGTCTCGGCAGTAATGTCTTCCGATGGACTGACATAATCAAGTTGATTTGTTTTCCCCTGAAGCTGCTCGTCAAACACCGACATCGCAAGATCAACCAATGCAGGGTGCGCGACCCACGTGCCGTCGTGACCGTTATTCGACTCGCGTTTTTTATCTTCAATGACTTTCGCTGTTACACGTTCCATTTCTTCAGGATCTTTTGCTGGAATGAAGGCAGACATCCCGCCCATCGCAAGTGCACCACGTGCATGACAGGTTTTAACCAGTAATTGGCTGTAGGCGTTTAGGAACTCTTTGTCCATACCGATGCCGTGTCGGTCTGGTAAAATTCGGTCTTTGTGGTTCTTCAACGTCTTAATGTAGCTGAATATATAGTCCCATCGACCACAGTTCATGGCCACAATGTGGTCCTTCATTGCATACAACATCTCTTCCATTTGGAATACAGCAGGTAGTGTTTCGATAAGCACGGTCGCTCGAATTGTTCCTGTTGGTACCCCGAAGTAGCGTTCAGTAAAGGCAAATACGTCATCCCACCATTTCGCTTCTTCCATGCTTTCCAACTTTGGAATGTAGTAATAAACACCTAAGCCTTTGTCTGCACGAGACTGATAGTTGTGGAAGAAATACAACGCAAAATCCATTAAGCACCCGCCAATCGGCTGGCCCTGATATTGAATAGAATTTTCTGGTAAATGAAGTCCGCGAGGTCGAGCAATTAATAGTGCTGGATCACTATTCAATGAGTATTGCTTGTCTTTGGTGTCGTCGTAATAACTGATGGTTCCAAGGTTAGCGTCGCGTAAGTTGATCTGTCCCTCTACCATGTTTTGCCAGGTCGGGGAGGAAGCATCCTCAAAGCAACACATAAATACTTTTGCGCCGGAGTTCAGTGCATTAATGACCATCTTTCTATCAACAGGACCGGTAATTTCAACGCGACGATCTAGTAGCGGAGCTGGCGGCGGGCTAACCTTCCAACTCTTGTCATCTCTTATTGATTTGGTGTCCTTGCGAAAATCTGGTAGCTCGCCCGCATCAAAGGCGGCTTGTTTGGTTTCACGGTCTTGTAGCAGTTGAGTGCGTCTACTGCCAAAGTGCGCAACTAACGTTTCTAGGAAGGTTAGAGCGTTGGAATTTAGGATCGCTTGATAAGCTGTGGACTGGGTATCTCCAATTACCTTAAGACAATCTGCTTGTGCTGCGTCCATAACTTCATTAAGTGCCATTGTTCGTCTCCTTTAAACAATACTTT
Organism: Vibrio mediterranei; assembly: GCF_013364395.1. NCBI lineage: Bacteria > Pseudomonadati > Pseudomonadota > Gammaproteobacteria > Vibrionales > Vibrionaceae > Vibrio > Vibrio mediterranei. Next base: position 1,411,792 of record NZ_JABXGK010000001.1, read on the forward strand.
CTTATTTTGTATACAAAACTGTATCCGTGTATTTACTTATATTGGAAAACAAACAAATGATCAAAGGGTATTTAACATTAATTTATCATCGAATTTTTCTGAAAATATTTTTACGTAAAGATATTTTATATAAAGTATTATCTGTTAGGAACTACGGCGTAAGTGGTCACTTAGTGCTTTAACTCTATGTTGCAAAAATGTTGATTTTGGGGTTGCGATTCTCTGGATATGGTTCATAGTACACAATATGGATTTGAATTGTATACAATCTGAGAGGGATATTAGAATGGCGAAAATGAAGGCAATTGAAGCAGCTGTAGCCGTACTAAAGAAAGAGGGAGTAGACATTGCGTTTGGTGTTCCGGGCGCAGCAATCAACCCCATGTATGCGGCGATGAAACACCTAGGTGGTATTGACCATGTGTTAGCCCGCCACGTTGAAGGCGCATCACATATGGCAGAAGGCTACACACGAACTAACCAAGGTAATATTGGTGTTTGTATCGGTACATCGGGACCTGCTGGAACGGATATGATCACGGGACTCTATTCTGCATCGGCGGACTCGATTCCGATTCTATGTATTACTGGGCAAGCCCCTCGAGCAAGACTGCATAAAGAAGATTTTCAGGCGGTAGATATAGAATCTATTGCCAAACCAGTAACAAAGTGGGCGACCACAGTACTAGAGCCCGCTCAAGTGCCACGCGCATTTCAAAAAGCATTTCATTTAATGCGTTCAGGTAGGCCTGGCCCGGTTCTTATCGATTTGCCACTAGACGTACAGCTAGCCGAAATCGAATTTGATATCGATACCTACGAGCCACTTGCGGCATACAAACCAACCGCAACTCGCGAGCAGGCAGAAAAAGCATTTGATATGCTGTGTGCTGCCGAAAAACCGGTCATTGTTTCAGGTGGCGGTGTTATCAACGCAGGGGCATCAGAACTGCTACAACAGTTTGCGGAACTGACTGGCGTGCCAGTGATTCCAACGTTGATGGGTTGGGGTACTATCCCTGATGATCACGAGTTGATGGCAGGTATGGTGGGCCTTCAGACGGCACACCGCTACGGTAACGAAACGCTTTTGAACTCTGATTTTGTATTCGGTATTGGTAACCGCTTTGCTAACCGTCACACCGGTTCATTGGATGTGTATACCGAAGGCCGCAAGTTTGTCCACGTAGACATTGAGCCGACTCAAATTGGACGCGTATTCTGCCCGGATCTTGGTATTGTGTCGGATGCCAAACCTGCATTGGAGCTATTAGTCGATGTTGCTCGCGAACGTTCATCAAAAGGTACTTTACCTAATCGTGCGTCTTGGGTTGGTGAATGCCAGCAGCGCAAATCCAGTATGTTGCGTAAAACGCACTTTACGGAAACGCCAATTAAACCAATGCGTGTTTATGAAGAGATGAACAAAGCATTTGGTCGTGAGACTTGTTACGTCAGCACGATTGGTCTATCGCAAATCGCGGCGGCTCAGTTCCTTCATGTATACAAGCCACGCCATTGGATTAACTGTGGCCAAGCGGGTCCTTTAGGCTGGACTGCTCCCGCTGCGCTGGGTGTGAAAGCTGCGGATCCAAACCGTGATGTTGTCGCAATATCAGGTGACTATGACTTCCAATTTATGATTGAAGAGTTAGCTGTGGGTGCGCAGTTTAATCTTCCATATATCCACGTAGTCGTTAACAACTCGTATCTTGGCCTAATTCGTCAGGCACAACGTCAGTTTGACATCGATTATTGCGTGCAGCTTGCGTTCGACAATCAGAACTCTCCAGAACTTGAAGGGTATGGTGTTGACCATGTGAAAGTGGTGGAAGGGTTAGGCTGTAAAGCGATTCGTGTAACACAGCCAGAAGACATCCAAGATGCGTTCGTTCAGGCAAGAGAGCTGATGGCGAAACACAAGGTCCCTGTTGTGGTTGAAATCATTCTAGAGCGTGTCACTAACATCTCAATGGGTGTCGAAATCAACGCTATCAATGAATTTGAACCACTAGCTGAAAATGCAACGGATGCACCAACTGCACTGTCGTCACTAGATTCGTCAAACTCACAGTCTTAAGGAGAAAATTATGCCAAAATTCGCAGCTAACCTATCGATGCTGTTTAATGAAGTTGACTTTCTGAGTCGATTTGAAAAAGCGGCTAATGCAGGGTTTCACGGAGTAGAGTATCTGTTTCCTTACGATTTCACAGCAGAAACTATTAAGTCGGTGTTGGATGACAATAATCTAGAGCAGGTTTTGTTTAACCTTCCTGCTGGTGACTGGAATGCGGGAGATCGTGGTATTGCGGTCGACCCAAGTCGCATCGAAGAGTTCCAACAAGGGGTGAGCCAAGCGATAAGCTACGCCCAGACTCTGGGCTGTAAGCAAATCAACTGCTTGGCAGGAATTGTTCCGGCAAGTGTGACTGAGCAAGACGCGAGAACGACGTTCGTAATCAACCTTCGTTATGCTGCTCAGCAACTGGAAGCGGCAGGCATCAAGTTGGTGATTGAAGCGATTAATACACGTGATATTCCAGGCTTCTTCTTGAACACCACAGAACAAGCGAAATCCATTATTGAAGAAGTCGGTAGTGCGAACCTATCGGTTCAATACGACATCTATCACATGCAAATTATGGAAGGCGACTTAATTCCGACCATCACCAATAACTTATCGCAAATTTCTCACATTCAATTGGCTGACAACCCGGGGCGTCATGAGCCAGGTACCGGTGAAATCAATTATGACTTTGTATTGAGAGAACTTGACGCAATGGGCTACCAAGGTTGGGTGGGCTGTGAATACAAACCGAAGACGACCACTGAAGAAGGTCTTTCTTGGTTAAACGCTTTTCAATAATTCGATACGTTAAGGAGAACACATCATGAAAATTGCATTCATCGGTACCGGAATTATGGGTCAGCCAATGGCTAAAAACCTGCAAGCGGCAGGTTACGAATTGGTATTGTCGGATCACTTCAATGCTCCACCGGCTGAACTGGTTACTCGCGGCGCAACAGTATGTCACTCACCGAAAGAAGCGACTGAGCTCGCTGACGTTATCATTCTAATGGTGCCAAATACACCACAAGTTGAAGACGTATTGTTCGGAGCAAGCGGAGTGGAAGAGGGGTTAGCGGCAAGCACGTCTCAAAAGTTAGTGATTGATATGAGTTCAATTTCGCCAATCGCGACTAAGTCATTTGCTAAACGCATTAAAGAAAGTGGTGCACAGTATCTAGATGCTCCGGTGTCAGGTGGTGAAGTGGGTGCTGTTAATGCAACACTGAGCATTATGGTAGGCGGCGACCAAGAAGCATTTGATCAAGCTCGCCCACTGTTTGAGAAACTAGGCAAAAACATCACGCTTGTTGGTGATAGTGGCGCAGGCCAAACATGTAAAGTCGCTAACCAAATCATTGTTGCACTTAATATTGAGGCAGTGTCGGAAGCCCTTGTTTTTGCATCGAAAGCCGGTGCGGATCCAGCGCGTGTGAGACAGGCGCTATTGGGAGGCTTTGCAAGTTCTAAGATTTTAGAAGTGCATGGCGAGCGTATGGTAGAAGGCACATTTGACCCTGGCTTTAAGATTGCGCTTCACCAAAAAGATCTAAACCTTGCGCTAACTGGAGCTCAAGAACTTGAGGTCGCGTTACCCAACACTGAAAACGCGCAAGCACTGTTTGGTGAGTGTGCCGACTTAGGGGGTGAAAACTGGGACCACTCCGCACTAATTAAAGCAATAGAGGCTCGCTCTAATCATTCAATCCGTAACGATTAATGATTACTTAGGGCCATGATTTCCGCATCAATCGCGTAGTTTTGTCTCCTTTTATACGCGTTCCCGAAATCGTGCAGGCAGTTATTGGAGTTAAAGGGCTTCTAACTTCAACATTAACAGGCGCTGTTTGTATCGGTTTTGGGATTTTTTACCTCTCAGTATTCCCCATAAGTTTTGGACTTATTCTTTGTTTTCATTAAGATTAACTAAGTAGCACATGAGAGCAGGGAAGAGTATGTCGCGAATCAGACGAAAGAACCAAGACCTTATTATCGAGGTTGCCAGTGAACAGTTTGCTATGCATGGTTACGCTGCCACCAAGATGGCCGATATAGCAAAAGCGGCAGATATTCCCAAGCCTAACGTCTTTTACTACTTTAGCTCCAAAGACAAACTTTACTATGCCGTGCTCGAAACCGTCACTCAGCCATTGCTTGCTGCGTCATTACCTATCGAACAGTTAGATGATCCCGTCGAAGCGTTGACTCAATACATTCGTACCAAACTGACGATTTCCCGTGATTATCCTCATGCTTCTCGTGTGTTCGCTAGTGAAGTAATGTCCGGGGCAAAGGTGTTGCCAGAATCCATTCGAGACAAGCTGTTTGAACAATCGCAGATGATCATTTCCAAGTTTGCTACTTGGTCGAAACAAGGCTTTATGGATGAAGTACCACCGCATCATCTTATGTTTGCGATTTGGTCTGCGACTCAGACCTACGCTGATTTTAATTGGCAGATTTGCAGTGTATTGGATAAACCCGAATTAGACGACGCAGATTATGAACAAGCGGCGACGTTTCTCACCAAGTTAGTTATACAAGGTTGTGGTGTTAAGAGTCGGGTATAAGTGCACTTTTACAAGGTAGAGGTGACGTACAGCTGCTCCATCGATATAGAGCGGAATAGAAGCAGCTGTGTCTAATAGATATGCTAAAGGTCTTTATTTCGGGTGGTTTGCTGGCGAATATAGTCACCAAATTCGTATTTACGTTCCTGACTACCAATTTGATACAACTCTGTTTCTGTTCGCTGTTGAGCGTAGTTAGAGGCTTTCATAGAGCCATTGAGAATTTTTAACATCTGAGCAGAAACACGCTTCATAAATCGATCAACACGCCTTCCATACACTCTTAGTATGCCTAGAAAGCTGCAAAAGCTCATTGCGAGCGCGACCGACCAATGGATTTCAATCATGAGATTTCCTTGAGTATTATAACGACTTTGACTTCAACAAAGGTTATTAACCAGTGCACAAATATTTATATAGTTATTATGGTTTGTGAATATAGTTATATAAGTTCGTTATATCAATGTGCCAGAAATCTATTGATACAAACAGTCACACAGCTAGAAACTAATTAACGGAACTTTTAATATTGAAACTAATATATCCCATAATTTCTTTGTGGGTACTGGGTTGGATTTACTTTCAAAGTGCAAATGAAGTGGATAAATTAAAAATAGATGTTTCCTGAAGGTTAAATCAAAGTAAAATTAAGTATGTCATATATAAATCAATGACTTATTTAATATATTGGTCATTGTGTATTAATTAGTTAGATTATATTTCAAAATGACCTGTGTGTTAGTTGGTTGGCACTGCTCTATGGGGGTTTTAATAAAAGTCTGAGGATTTGTTTGTGATTGAAACAGAGTGTTTCTTTAGAAAGTATCGCCTATTAAATATATTATTTAAAGGCGATTTTTAATTGATGATAATTGTATGTAGCTAGGTGAATATTAAAATTGCTTCAATATTGCTGAGTCATAGTCGCTGACATTGATTGTTACGCCGTACCTTTGTATCCATTCGTCAAGATTTTCCTGTGCACTGTTTAAGCTACTTATGGTGATGGTGTTGTCATCAAGTTGCCAAAGTTGGCGCGACCCTTCGTAGCTGAACTGCAGCGCTAACATCGCATCAGCGTTGCCTTGTTCGGCGGCGGCTAGCAGCTTGCGATTTTTGCGATAAATGAGATTCAGTGCTTGTTTCAGTTCCCAAACATAAACGACCTCTTTCATCTTGGGTTGGGCTTTGAGTTTTAGAAGAACAATAACAAGCCCAATAGCACTAACTATGACGCCTAGAAGGTTCCAGTGAAAGTGAGAGCCAGAAGGAGAAGGGAAGAGATAAATCAGGGTTTGTGAAATCGCTAAACTTGAAATTGCTAAGGTCGCGATACAAGCGATTATGACGATGTTTAAACGAGATCGGTATAACTGCTTATCGATAGTTTGTAATTTCATCTTCCATCCATTTTAGTTCGCTGTCTTTCTCATGCTGACAGCAAGAGTCTACCGACGATTATACACACTTGCTCGTACTCATAAATCATACCGATTGAGATTTGTTTGCCTAGCAATTAAGGTCAAGTCGTGTGTTAGACTTTGATGAGTATTTTGGAAAGGGACAGAGTCCAAGTGGCACCTTCTAACAAAACATTCTATGAACAAGAGATTGACCGTCTCTACAGTGAATCTCCCATAAAGGCCAAGCAGTATTTACTCATTCGCCAATCCAAAGCCTTCATGGAAAAATTCCACTCAGAGAATATTGAGTTGAACGACTTAGCTAAAGCGGCGTTGATGTCGCGCTTTCACTATGTACGCCTCTTTAAAAAGCTCTATGGTGTCACACCTCGAAGCTATCTCAGGGATATGCGCATCGCCAAAGCGCAAGCACTGTTGCGAGAGGGGCACCCGATTACCTATACCTGCTTTGAAGTGGGGTACGAAAGCGTAGCGACGTTTTCCACGGTGTTTAAAAAGTGTACGGGTTATTCACCAAGGGAGTTTCAAAAGCGCAATAAAAGCAATCTAGAATAAGTTTTCCTATGACTTCTTGGCTATCTTTTAGTTATTCCATTACATCTAAGGTAAATATGAATGATTAAAATTGCTTTAACGAGTGTTCCTGTCAACGATCAGGACAAAGCATTAGACTTCTACACCAACATGTTGGGCTTTGTGAAGAAGACGGAAGTACCTGTAGGTGAGCACAAATGGTTAACCGTAGTATCTCCACAGGAACAATCGGGTGTTGAACTACTACTTGAACCCATGGCATTTGAACCTGCCAAGTTGTATCAACAATCTCTTAAAGAGGCAGGTATCCCTTGGACGTCGTTTGTTGTTGACGATATTGCTGCGGAATACGAAAGAATGTCTGCCCTTGGTGTTGAGTTCTCCATTGCGCCAAGAGAAACAGGCACTGTGATGATTGCAGTACTTGATGATACCTGCGGTAACTATATTCAGTTGATGCAAGAAATTTAACGCATCACATCTCGTTAGAAGTTATTGATGTGAATAAAAAGGGTCTCACTAATAGTGAGACCCTTTGCTATCGTGATAACTCAATGAATAAGCTACATACTTATTGCTGCTTGTCTTAAGCGAAGTGCGGCGGCTTTATGTCGCTCAATGAGCTGTGGCATATCCACGCCCATAACAGCACCATCGTGAACTCGCCATTGACCAGCCACCATCACACGGTCTGCCTGTTGAGCTCCGCACAATAGTAGAGCAGCGAGTGGATCGTGGCTGCCAGAGAAGCGAATGTCATCGAGCTTAAACATGGCAATATCTGCTTGTTTGTCGACGGAGAGTTCGCCTATATCTGTGCGACCCATGGCGCGCGCTGATCCTGATGTTGCCCAGCGAAGCGCGTCAAAGTGTGTTACGTTGTTAGAGCCATAGCGAAGGCGTTGCAAATACATCGCCATACGAACCTCCGCTATTAGGTTTGAACCGTCGTTGGAGGCTGAACCATCTACACCCAAGCCTACTTTCACGCCAGCTTTCTCAAGCTCGTTATTTTTACAGATACCGGACGCTAACATCATATTAGAAGTAGGGCAGTGACTTATTCCTACCTCTGCTTTACCAAGTCTGCGAATCTCTTCACTGTTAAAATGGATACCGTGAGCTAACCAAGTGCGCTCATTAAGCCAACCTACGTCCTCAAGGTAATCTACCGGACGCATACCAAACTTCTCAAGACAGAAATCTTCTTCGTCCAATGTTTCGCAGAGATGCGTATGTGTCATCACCGATTCATTTTTGGCGATTCGTGCCGTTTCTTTCATTAAATCAGTGGTCACAGAAAATGGCGAACAAGGTGCGAGCGCGATTTGAGTCATCGCTCCATCTTCACGTTGATGATAGCTATTGATCAAGCGCAAGCTGTCATCAACGATGGTCTGTTCAGTTTGTATTGTGTGACGCGGTGGTAGTCCGCCATCATCTTCCCCTAAACTCATCGAACCGCGAGTAAATATGGCTCTTATTCCGAGCTTTTGCGCGGCTTCAACTTGCAAATCTATCGCATGTTCAAGGCCAGTCGGGATTAAATAGTGGTGATCCGAGGCTGTCGTACAGCCAGAGAGCAATAGCTCAACAAGTGCTAATTCTGTAGCGACACTCATCATCTCTTCGTCGAGATTTGCCCATACTGGATACAAGCTTTTTAGCCAATGAAACAGCTCTTTGTTGAGCGCATCGGGGTAAGCTCTAGTTAGCGTTTGATAAAAATGATGGTGGGCATTCACGAGCCCTGGAGTGACGACATGTTGTGATGCGTCGATAACCGCCGTAATGGTTGTGGTGGGTTCTTGGTTGCTTGCTACTAGCTCGACAATTCGACTGCCTTGTACAACGATACCGCCGCCAGCGTCTTCTGTAGTGCCAGTGTAAATAGCAAGTGGATTCTTAATCCATACGGTTTCCATTCATAGTAATCCTTAGCCATCTCAGCCTTTTCAGGGAAGAGGGTCTTTTTTAAGTTTTTAGTTGATGTAAGGTGCTCTATGTCATTGATTAAGCCATGTCCTAGAGCACGACAGTTGTAGCCACTGTATTGTTAGCTGTTCTTAATTATTACCTTTTGCAGACAGCTCTGTCTGTGATATTTCTTGGTTTTCTTCTTGTTGCTGAAGTTCATGAATCTCTTGCTTAACCATAGCACGGCTTTCTTCGTGTGCTTCTTGCTCTTCGCGCTTGCTTGATTTTGGCAAGAACTGATGCAAAAGTACGGTGACGATCGTACCAGTTGTAATCCCTGAGTGAAGGAAGTTTGAAAGTTCATGAGGGAAATGTTGAAGTAAGCGTGGCTCAAACGTGACTGCCAGTCCTGATGCTAAACCAACGCAGATGACAAGAGCATTCCGTTTAGTGTCAGCTGCTTTAATAAGCATGCGAATGCCCGCGTAAGCTATCATGCCAAACATGACAAAACCCACACCGCCTAACACCGGTTTTGGAATCGTTACTGCAATCGCTGCCAGTTTCGGGAACAAACCACCCAAGATGAGCAATCCACCCGTTGCCGCAACAACGTAACGGCTCGCAACACCTGTAATGCCAACAATACCTACGTTTTGACTGAATGATGCCAGTGGCATAGCCGTTAAGCATGACGCAAGTGTGCTGCCCAGACCATCGCCAAGCAATCCGCGCTTAAGGTCTTTACCATCAATCTTGGTGTGACAGTTGTTTGCGAGTGCCATAAAGTCACCAGTCGCTTCGGCGATGACAACTATATAAACCAAACTCATACTGACAATGGCGCTGGCTGAGAATGTAAGACCATATTTAAACGGTTCTGGACCACCTACCCATTCAGCGGTGCTTATTTGGTTGAGATCAACCATTCCCATGGACAGCGCTACGATGTAACCACCGGCAAGGCCGATAACAATAGCTGAAGCCGCAACCGCACCTTTACAATAAACCGATACCGCAATCACAATACCAAGTGACACAGCGGCAAGAAACAGCTTAGGCAAGGTAGCAAATTCACTACTAACGGCGGGGGCGTCTCCGACCCAGTTCATGGCAACGGGGAGTATGGTCAGCCCGATTAAGGTGACCACAACTCCACTTACAACAGTTGGGAAGAGCTTACGAACTTTGTCCATATAGAAGCTAGCTAATATGACGACAAACGAGCCAACCAACGCTGCACCCATAATGCCGGATACGCCAGAATCTTTACCTATGGAGATGGCAACACCAAGAAAGGCAAAGCTTGAACCCATAACAACAGGTAGCTTAATTCCGATAGGGCCGAAACCGACACATTGTGCGATGGTGACGATACCAGATGCCAGTAAGGCGGCGTTAATGAGGGAGACAATTTCGTCGTTAGGTAGGCCAATGGAAGCGCCAACAATTAATGGTACAGCGACGATACCACCGATAGAGGCCAGCATATGTTGGACGGCCAGTAAAAAGGTCATGCCGTGAGGCGGTTTTTGGTTCAGGGTGTACAGAAGTTTCATACTTATTCCTTTAGAGAGCGATGAATCGACTCTTCCTTGGTGGTGACATGGTGACTTCTACAAACTGCGTAGTGATAGTAATCCTGCTCGTCCTTTGTGCTGACCTAAACGGCAGGGTTAAAAACAAGCGGTAACCGTTAAGGCGCGATTACCGCTTGATTTTGGGTTAGCCAATGAATACCAGTTTGGCAACGAAAATGGCGCTTAATAGGTACATTGAAATAGAGACATCTTTGGTTTTGCCCGTTGCTACTTTAAGAACGGTGTAAGTGATAAAACCAAGAGCGATACCATTAGCGATAGAGAAAGTAAGTGGCATCATTAGCGCTGTAATGGCTGCTGGAGCACCATTGGTAAAGTCTTTCCAATCAACATGCTGCATACTACTCATCATGACGAACGCGACATAAATAAGAGCGCCAGCTGTAGCATAAGAAGGAATCATACCGGCTAATGGAGAAAGGAAGATTGCCGCTAGGAAAAGAGCGGCAACGACAATCGCGGATAGACCAGTTCTAGCGCCTGCAGCTACACCTGCGGCACTTTCTACATAACTGGTCACTGGTGGACAACCCACACATGCACCAGCAACACTAGAAATACTATCGGCTTTAAGTGCCTTGCTTAGCCCTTCAATTTTGCCTGTTTCTTTGTTGATTAGGTGAGCTCGCTCAGCGACACCCATTAGCGTACCTGCTGTGTCGAACATGTTCACAAAAAGGAAAGCAAGAATCACACTGACCATAGAAACGTTAAGTGCGCCTGAAATGTCCATCGCCATAAAGGTTGGGGCAATGCTTGGTGGTGCAGAGAAGAAGCCATTGTATTGAACAAGACCCAACATCATGCCAACAATAGTAACGCTCAGAATACCGATTAATACCGCACCGAACACGCGACGCTCACTGAGCACCGCAATGATCAAGAAGGCAATAGCAGCCAAAAGCGCATCTGGTTTAGTGAAGTCACCTAGAGAGACCAACGTTGCTGGGTTTTCAACAACAATACCTGCGGTTTTCAGGCCGATAAGACCCAAGAAGAGACCGACACCTGCCGTCATCGAGTAACGTAAACTTTCAGGAATACTCTCAATGATCCACTGTCGTATCTTATAGAAGCTCATACCGACAAAGAGAATACCGGAGATAAATACCGCTCCGAGTGCCACTTCCCAGCTGTATCCCATTTCACTGACGACAGTGAAAGAGAAGAAAGCGTTAAGACCCATACCGGGCGCGAGTCCAACGGGCCAGTTAGCAAACAGCCCCATGAGTAAACAGCCAATGGCTGCACCAATACAGGTGGCGACGAAGACCGCTCCCTGATCCATTCCAGAGGCCGCCATAATGCTTGGGTTGACGAAAATAATGTACGCCATAGTAGCAAAGGTCGTTACACCTCCGACGAGCTCATTTTTAACGCTCGAACCGTGTTGCTTTATCTTGAAAAAGCGTTCAAGCACGCCATTTCCAGCCGATTCGTTGAGCACTTCTGCTTTGCTTTCATTCATTTGAGTAAGTCCTTTACACAATACCCTTAATGTAGAAATTGGGTATAAAGTTTGTTGCTTTTCCTTAAATTGAAAACAGCAGTACCCATGACACCTTGCTGCAGAGTCACTCCAGCACTAGTGCCATTCTCCAAAGAGAGTAGGTTCATTCCAATTTACTTATTGCTCTTTCGCAAAAGAGCGAGCTCTTAGAAGTGCAAGGCTGCCTGTTGTTGTCTTGCACTTGCTAGGAGAAGGTTGCTACAGCGATCAACTGCCTCTGTAGGTTGAAAAACTGTAAGGGGAGGCGAGCAGAGGCACATGATAATGCGCATCCTCATCATTCAATCCAAAGCGAATTACGATATCGTCAAGGAAAGGAACTTGGTCTAGCTCGACACCTTTACGTTCAAAGTAAGGAGCGACATGAAAAATGAGTTGATATTTTCCAGCGACAAAGTCATCGCCTTCAAGAATAGGAGAATCAGTTCGGCCATCGAAGTTCGTCATTACGCTCTTAATAAACTGACTTTCTTCACCTTCAATACGGAAAAGATCCACTTGGATCTCTGACCCAGGCACACCATTTGCGGTGTCTAGTACATGCGTTGTTAGTCGTCCCATAATTGCTTCGTGCTTACACACGCTCCTTTAATGTCATCTTGTAATTCTGTATACAAAAATCAGGTCTGTTTAATTCTATTGATATTAATATGTACACAATTTACGCCATTAGTAAAGGTTTATGTTATGAAAATGTTGCATCAAAACAGTGCTAAATATGGGCGGAACATGCACTAAAATAGTGATGGTTAAAAATCATTCAATTATAACTTGTTGAAAAATAGCATTATGTTTCCAAAATGTAATTTGATAAACAAAATCTTTACATTGAGATAAATTATTGTATACAATTAAGTAAACCAAAGAGTGAAAGCGCACTCCAAAGAGAGTGCAGAAAAGAACCAAGAAGGAGTCTGTGGATGAATAAGGATTATTCGCGCAATCTCATCGGCTACGGAGCGAATCCCCCTCACCCTAAGTGGCCAAATAACGCACGAATCGCGGTTTCCTTTGTATTGAATTATGAAGAAGGCGGTGAGCGTTGCCTACTGCACGGAGATGATGAATCGGAATCATTCCTATCAGAAATTCCGGGTGCTATGCCAATAAAAGGTGAGCGTCACATCAGTATGGAATCGATTTACGAATACGGAAGCCGTGCAGGTGTATGGCGTGTGCTTAGGTTGTTCGAGCAGTATGATATTCCACTAACCATTTTCGCGGTTGCGATGGCGGTTGAGCGCTATCCTGAAGTCGCTGTGGCAATGAAAGAAGCGGGGCATGAGATATGCAGTCACGGCTATCGTTGGATCGACTACCAATATACTGATGAATCGCAAGAGCGCGATCATATGATCAAGGCGATAGAGATTATTAAGCAGGTGACGGGTGAACGTCCGCTTGGTTGGTATACCGGAAGAACCGGTCCAAATACACGACGTATTGTGGCAGAAGAAGGCGGATTCCTTTACGACTCTGATGCCTATGATGATGATCTTCCTTACTGGCACACAGAGGCAGGGAGACCCCAGTTAGTTATACCGTACACGCTTGACGTAAATGATATGAGATTTGCTACCGCCCAAGGATTCAACTCTGGTGAGCAGTTCTTCCAATACCTAAAAGATACCTTCGATACTCTGTATGAAGAAGGTGAAACTGCACCAAAAATGATGTCTGTAGGCTTACATTGCCGATTAATTGGACGTCCGGGACGTATCGCCTCGCTAAAACGCTTTTTAGATTACGTCAGTCAACATGAAGATGTGTGGCTATGTCGCCGCATCGATATTGCCAAACACTGGCATGAACACCACCCATATCAACCCGATGAACAGCAAGGAGCTCAATAATGACACAATTCAAATCATGCACACCGACAACTATGGTACGTGATGAGTTTGTCTCAAGCTTTGCTGACATTTATGAGCACAGTCCTTGGGTGGCTGAGTCCGTTTTTGACGCTGGATTGGATGCAGATGATAACCATATAGAAAGTTTACATTTGAAAATGTCGATGACGCTGCTTAATGCGCCTGAGCAAAAACAACTCGACTTGATCAACGCTCACCCAGATTTAGCCGGTAGAGCAGCGGTCAATGGAGAACTTACCGCGGCATCTACAGCCGAGCAGGCTGGTGCTGGTATTGACCAGTGCTCCGAAGAGGAATTTGCCAAATTTACTACTTACAACAACAGCTACAAAAATCGCTTCAACTTTCCCTTTATCATGGCGGTTAAAGGGGCCAATCGTTACCAAATTCTTGAATCGTTCGAGATGCGATTAGGCAATGATAGTGAAACTGAGTTTGCTACTGCGCTTAACGAAATCAACAAGATAGCGTTATTTCGCTTGAGAGATATGTAAGTCAAAGGAAAGGCGACTATCTCTTTTATTAACCTAAGCTCGAAAGCCTAAGCTGGAAAATCTAAGCAATGAGCGCGTCGGCAGAGGCCGATAATGGCGACGAGCAAGCAGGTACTCATTTTATTATTAATTGGATTAATTGAACTGGATGACAGGAAATGTCTTTGAATATTGAACAATACATCAACCTTGCAGATGACAAACTAGGCGCAGAAGCGCTATACGCTACCGATGACTTTTTTGCTGACAAGAGTCGTTTACTTCGTCGAGAAGCACCTGAGTGGAAAGACGACCTTTATGACGACAATGGCAAATGGATGGACGGCTGGGAAAGCCGCCGTAAACGTGGCGAAGGTTATGACTTCTGTGTGGTTAAGCTCGGTTTAGCGGGAACGATTGCAGGCCTTGATATCGATACCTCATTTTTCACAGGTAACTTCCCTCCGTCAGCGTCTGTTGACGCCATTTATAGCCCAGATGCTGATCCCACTCATGCGGAAGGCTGGGAAGAAATTCTACCGTCACAAAGTCTAGAAGGTGACAAGCACCATCTAAACGAAATTGACAGCGACAAAGTATATACCCATGTTCGTCTTAACATCTATCCAGACGGTGGTGTAGCGCGTCTTCGTGTCTACGGAAGCCCTAGTGTAGATTGGAATGCTATCGACGAGTTGCAACAAGTTGACTTGGCGGCCGTAGAAAATGGTGGTCGTGCGTTGGCTTGTAGTGATGAGCACTATGGTAACAAGTCAAATATCCTTGGCCCTGGTCGTGGTGAAAACATGGGTGATGGTTGGGAGACCGCTCGACGCAGAACACCGGGTAACGACTGGGTGATTGTGGCACTTGGACATGCGGGTAATGTTGGTCGTGTTGTTGTTGATACAGCGCACTTCAAAGGTAACTACCCAGATAGCTGCTCAATTCAAGCCGCTTACGTGAAAGGTGGAACAGATGATCAAGTCGCCACTCAGAGTTTATTTTGGAAGGAGCTACTTCCTTCTCAAAAACTGAACGCACACGATATTCATGAGTTTGTAGCTGAGGTTAACGAGATTGGTCCAGTTACCCATGTAAGACTAAACATCTTCCCTGATGGTGGTATTAGTCGCTTACGCCTATTTGGTACAAAAGCAGACTAAACTTAATAGAGGGAATTTTTATGAGTAATGGTATTTGCCATCTAACTATTGAGCCACTCACTAAAGCCGCATTTGAGCAGTTTGGTGATGTGATTGAAGTTGAAAATAGTGACTATTTTATGATCAATAATGGTTCGACTCGTCGCTACCATAAGTTAGCTGAAGCCGATGTTGAAGAGCTGGGGGGGCGTGCGATCATGAGTATCTTCCAAGCGACCCCGCTTCAGTATCCGCTCACTATTTCAATGTTAGAGCGACACCCTCTGGGTTCACAGGCTTTTATACCATTGCTTGGTCAACCGTATCTTATCGTTGTCGCACCAAAAGGCGACAATCCTTCTTTGACTGACTGCCGAGCTTTCTATAGTAACGGTCGTCAAGGGGTCAACTATCACAAAGGAGTTTGGCACCATCCTGTTTTGGCTCTGACCGACCAAGATAAATTTCTGATCGTCGATAGAGCTGGGGAAGGGCATAACTGTGATGAAGTGTTCTTTGAAGAGAACCTTGTACAGTTGGACTTGAAGGATTTGCCGCAAGACATCGATAAGACGAAACAAGATAAGGACAAGCAGCAAGCGACTGTCTAAGCTGCTTTTGAGGAGTGTGTTATGGATCCGCACATGACAGAATGGCTCAACCTGATGATTCGTTGGGCCCATATGATTGTAGGTATCGCATGGATTGGAGCGTCTTTCTACTTCGTTTGGCTTGAGAACAATCTCAATCGTACTAACCCTAGAGACGGCCTATCTGGCGATTTGTGGGCGATTCACGGCGGTGGTATTTACCATCTTGAGAAATACAAACTGGCACCACCAAAAATGCCAGAAAACCTTCACTGGTTTAAGTGGGAAGCTTACTTTACTTGGATTACTGGTGTCTTGCTACTGGGCGTAGTGTATTACCTTAATGCTGAAATCTACTTAGTAGCACCTGGCTCGGGCATTGACTCAACAACAGCGATTATGATCGGTATTGCTGCGCTTATCTCTGGTTGGGTAATCTACAACCTACTGTGTAACTCGCCTTTGGGCAAAACGCCGGTACTGTTAGGTATCGTGTTGTTCCTAGGGTTGGTAGGTGCAGCCTATGGTTTGTCGCAGGTGTTCAGTGGACGTGGTGCTTACATCCACGTAGGCGCTATCATTGGTACCATCATGGTTGGTAACGTGTTCTTCGTCATCATGCCTGCGCAACGTGCTTTAGTGAAAGCGATTGAAAACAATCAAGAGCCGGACCCTACATTGCCAGCAAAAGGCCTGTTACGTTCACGACACAATAACTATCTGACTTTGCCAGTGTTGTTCATCATGATCAGCAACCATTTCCCAAGCACATATGGTTCTGAATACAACTGGGCAATTTTGGCTGCGCTATCAGTATTTAGTATCTTGGTCCGTCACTACTTTAATACACGTCATGGTAGCCAGAAGTTCGCATGGACAATACCTGCTGCTGCTTTGGGTATGGTAACGCTAGCCTTTGTTACATCGCCTTATGCCAACAAACCAGCTGCCCCTGTCGCAAAAGCACCTGTGGTTGAAGCTGGTGATCATCATGCAGACATGCAAGCCTCAGCCGATATTGCGGCTCAAGCAGATGATGGCACAATTGCCTTTGCACAAATTAATGATGTCATTCAAGAGCGCTGTTCGGTATGTCACTCTGCAACGCCAACACATGCTGCATTCCAAACCGCTCCGGCTGGCGTGATTCTGGATACGCCTGAAGAGATCAAAGTGAATGTACCACGCATTGTCGCGCAAACCGTGACGACGAAGGTAATGCCGTTAGGTAATCTAACTCAGATGACAGATGAGGAACGTATGTTAATTGGAGAATGGGTAGAACAAGGTGCTCAGATTCAATAACTGATGAAGTCATCTTTAATACGTTTAAACTGACTAGCACATGCTAGTCAGTTTTTTTATGGTTTAGCTAAAAGCAGAACTCAGATGCTGAGGTACAGACACCATAATCTGTCGTAGTTTGTCGTGAAAGCTCTATGTCTTCGACGTGAAACTCACCTTCGACGATTTTAACTTTGATGTCAGATCGACTGTAAAACTCAAATGTGCAGCCAGTAATAACTTCATGGTACATTCCCGATACATCAAACACGTCTTTTTTAATACTTATTCCTTTCAACTTATGAAGCTTGTTGCCATCGTTGAAATATTGAGTACTAAACTGGTTATTCTTCATTGAGGTATGAATATGAAAAACCTCTTTAAAAGAATCAATGGTAAATATAATCATAGTTTTTATTTTGGGTTTGAACGGAGCGGGAAGGTTATAGGAATCAGTTGGTTACCACAGTCGAGGTTTTGTCATGGTTTTGTCAAGAATTGCGATAATGGCTAGGTCTATTACTCTATTTTTATAGTTGCTGCCTATCCTGAATATTAATAATAGAAAAGGTTAACCTTTCGACACGATATTGTTGGCTAACCTTTTTATTCCTATATGAGTCTATCTAGCAGATAACATTTCAATAACGGATAATACTTGTTCAGTTTTCGTTTCATTTAATGCATCAGGATGCGGTGCGGCAAAGTTTTCTAAATCATTATCAAAATACTTGCCATGTGCATGCGCGAATTCATCGGACAGCGATGCTCGAACTAGAATATCAGCACCGAGAGCTAAGTCATTTCCTGCAATACCATATGCATCTTTCACCATTTTACTTCCCAAAAATGACTTCGGATTAACAGACACAATCATTGGTCCTGTTTGCCCATAGCGTAATCCCAACGCGCGAGACCACATAGTAAGAGCGAGTTTACTTTGCGCGTATGCATCTGAATCACCGAGTGGCTTGTTTCCTCGCAATGCATCCAAGTTGACAGTGGCTTGTGCTGCCGAAGATAAGTTAACCACACGTCCGTTAGCAGCAAGCAATGGAATTAAAGCCTGTGTAAGACGATAAGGGGCAATAGTATTGACGACAAAACGAATGTCGAGATTATCTTCAGTCTTAGTTGCGGGAGCTGTAAATACGCCGGCATTATTAATGAGGACATCGATTTGAGAGAATCGCTGAGAAACCTCATCAGCCATTTTGTTTATTTGGTTGAGATCAGATAAATCAGCAATGATCGTTTCTACTTTCGCATCTGAATTCAATTCCAGTAACTGATCAACGACGCCTGAAACTTTGGCTGGCGTTCGACCGTGAATGATAACTGTATGATTTAGCTTTATTAAATCCTTGGCAGTTGCTAACCCAATACCATCGGTTGCTCCAGTAATTAAGATCACTTTGCTCATTCTAAGCTCCTAGTTATTCAATAGATTTTTATCTGAATAACAACAGATAAATTCTTGTCATGGACTGGCACATAACAACAAACTGCCCAATCGATTTGGTCACTGTAATGTTAGCCGGACTCTTCGACAAGTCACCTTGTTAAGGAAATACTTTATAGATTTTGTTGATAATAGATGGAAACAATAAAGAGTTCTTAGTGCTTTTAAGCTATATCAGCCAATCACCTATCGTGGTTTTGTGAAAGATTAACGAGTTTATGTCCCTTTTCGTGTTTCGTATCTACCTTAGGACATTCGTCATCCAAAATTCCGATTAATGACGAATGTTCTCTGCTCGATATTCAGATGGTGTCATTCCTACTTTGTTTTTGAATAAACGCGAAAAATACTGTGGATATTCAAAGCCAAGACTATATGCAATAGTCGCGACAGAATCCTTACTTGAAAGCAAGCGATCCTTTGACTTTTCAATCAAAGCGTAATGAATCCAGTCTTTGGTTGTCTTTCCGGTTTCTGCCTTGAGGGCATCACTTAAGTAGCGACTCGTCATATTCATATCTCGCGCCATATCTTCAACTTCAGGAATAGTTTCCGATTGACTAACAACAGCTTCTAATCGAGCCTCCAATAGATTTGAAAACCTATCGTATACCGATGTATCTGTTTCTTTGCGCATCAAGAACTGTCGGTGATAGTAACGATTGGCATACATCAATAACGTACTGATTTGCGAGAGAATTAGGTCTTTACTGAAGGCATCTAAGCAATTGCTGTTTTCAATCTCAAGCGTATCAAACATATTTGCCATATGTCGCTCTTCCTTTGGAGAAAGGTGCAGCGCTTCATTGACGGAATAATTGAAGAACTGATATTGCTTCAGTTCATCTTGTAGTTTGTGGCCACGAATGTAGTCCGGATGGAAACAGATAGTTCGAGCTACTGCATCAACTTTAATCCCACTTGCTGATACTTCTTGATTAGGTGCAAAAAACAGCATAGTACCATTCGAGCAGTCGTACTTTGTGCGGCCATACATGAGTTCACCAGAAATAATGTGTTTGAGCGATATCGAATAGAAACTGGTGGATAGCGCCAACTCTTGTTCACAATTTAGCTGGTTATCATCATTGTTTGAGCTCATTTTTATTACATCAACAAGAGGGTGCTCTGGTGGACGTAAACCAAGTGCTGCATTTTGTTCTGCAATCGTTTCAAAGTGGAATTTTTTCATTATTGAACCTCATGGTGTAACGCAATGCTGGCATCAGTCATAAACAATAGCCGACGATAACGTTGATCATTGCGCTAACTACTATGCGTCAGTCTAAGCAGAAATACAGTATATAAAACTCCTTAATATGTATACAAAACAACGAAATGATCAATTTCGGGGATTTGTATACAACTCTCGTGGTTTTGTGCACTGCTTAAATTATAGCCACCACTTATTATGACCTTCTAATCGACGGAGCAATTGCGCTCTGACAAGAGAGGTTTTCCAAAGGTATGTCTGCAAATCTATACAAGTTGCTGTTACTTAGCGTTGTTTTTTCATTAGCCGGTTGTATTTCTGGTTCTTCAACTTCGCTAAGTCAGTCACAGGATTATTACGATTATATTCAGCCGTCATTTTCCGATTATTTAATGGTGACAGAGAAGTGGCTAGCGGAAAATCGTAGTTACATCAGTGATGACCACGATAAGGAAATTACTATGAACATGCCATTCGAATTGACACCGAAACACAAGACAAACAAGGCCGTTTTACTGGTACACGGTTTGGGTGATTCACCATATAGCTTTTCGGACATTGCTCCTTCGTTGCGTGTGCAAGGGTTTCATGTGGAAGTGTTGCTACTTCCAGGTCATGGGAGCAAGCCAAGTGACTTAACCCTGCCAAGCTATAACGATTGGCAAACTATCGTTGATCATTACGCTGGTTTATTGAAACAACAATACGAAGAGGTCTGGTTGGGCGGTTTTTCTACAGGAGGCAACCTCGTCACAATTCATGCTATCGAAAATGGAGGTATTGATGGCTTGTTACTGTTCTCTCCAGGCTTTCAGTCTCAAACGCCATATCTTGAAAAGTTAGCACCTATCGCTTCCATCTTTTTTGATGGCTACACCACTGATGAGGACAACTTTACTCGCTATAACTCTGCACCGCTAAATGGAGCAATAGCATACTCACAAAGTGCAGCAAAGCTAAGAGAGTTATTGAAAGAGAATCAAGTGGAGATCCCCACTCTAATTGTGTTGAGTGAGGCGGACAGTATTATCGACCCAGAAGCGGTAAATGCTCTATATCAACAACGCTTTACACATCCGAGTAATCAACTGCTTTGGTATGGTGAGTCTAATATTGGGCAGGAAACCGTGACGGTATCGAGTATGAAGTTGGATGGGTTGAGGATTAGTACGGCATCTCACATGAGTCCTTTATTTGCTCCAAGCAATGCTTATTACGGACAAGATGCAACCTACACGATGTGTATGAATAGCATGGACAGTGACGCGGTAGCCTATTGCGAGAAAGGAGGTGAAGTGTGGTTGTCGGCTTGGGGTTATGAAGAGGAGGGTAAGGTGCATGCTCGATTGACTTGGAACCCATACTATCAAAGCCTTGAGAAGGCTATGCTCGAAGTAGCAAGTGCTCAATAATAACACTTCCCGCATCACCAGATGTATTAACTCTGCCTCGTCATTCTGTATACAAGTCTTGCAGTTTTGTGCACTGCTATATCGAAGCGTACCACCTAAGATAGCCTTATCAATTACCAGACAGCTTATGAGGTGATAACTATGCGACAAAAGGAAGAACAATTAAGTCAATTGATTCAAGCCGTTGACAGGAAAAAAGTTCATCAGATTAGATGTGGCGATCACCGTTTTATAGATATCACCATTGTACAAACCGATGGCCGTTTTTTTGTCAGACAGTATAAGTTCAACGAGCGAAGTTGGTATGACGCATTTATCAATAATCCAAGCTTGGACGGCGAACCCAATGGAGCGATGAGAGTCGGTGACCTAGAGGTGTTAGTCAATGGCAAAGTTCCTAATGACCTATCGATGGTGACGTCCCGAGTCAACTCAGCTTATCGGAAGTTATTGGGGCTTCTATATCCAATAATGCGTCTAACGTTTGACACAAAAAAGCACGAAGCGGCAACACTAGAATTAATTCCAGTGTTTGAAAGCGAATAATGCAAATTCAATAAAGTAGCAGAAACAAAAGGTAGGAATATGAATATTAAACAAGTAACTTTCAAATCATTTGGTGTAGATCTGGTTGGTAATCTCTATGTACCTGCGGGATTTGACGTAAACAAGAAGTACAAAGCTATCCTAGGTGCAAGCCCGTTTCCACAAGTGAAAGAGCAAGTGCTAGCAACTTATGGTGCTGAAATGGCAGAGCGTGGTTTTATCTTCCTTGCATTTGATTACCTAGGTATGGGTGACTCTCCGTCACTTCCTGGTGAGTATATGCAGTCTCGTTACATGTTCCGTTTAATAGAAAATACGTGGGATGCGGTTTCATTCTTAAGCTCGCTACCATATGTCGATGAAATCTACGGTCTGGGTGTCTGTCAGGGCGGTTCAATTATGGCTTCTTCAGCGGTGACGGACCATCGTATTAAAAAGATGGCGCTTGTTTCAGGCATGATGGCAGCGGATGCATTCCAATGGACAGATAAAGCAACCGTTCATCAAATGATTGCAGCTGCAAACGATTCTAAGCAGAAAATGTTTGAAACCGGTAAAGCTGCCTATGTGGCCCCATTTGGCTTAAATGACGAACAGTCAAAAGAGGAGTTTGTTGGAGAAGCTGCCTTTCCGGAAATGGCAGGTGAAACATATGATTACTATGGTCGTGATGGCTATCGAGGTCCTGTAGCAGTCGAGAATTTCACCAACATACATGTGGCAGATCAACCAATGCAATCCTTATTCTCTCTTTGTGAGCACTACGCTGACAAAATAGTACAGCCAACGCTAGTTGTTTATGGTCAGGATGCGCCAACCGCAATTTGCTCAACAGCGTTTATTGAAAAGTTAACCAATGAGCATGAAGTACTGGCTTTAGGTAAGTTTAGCCACGTTGATTTTTACTACAAACCAGAAGCAGTAACGCTTTCAGCAAATGCAGTGGCTAGTTTTTTTAACAAATAATCACTCAAGAAAGCGCTTTATTATTCTTATACTAGAACGCTTCCTTAACGCTTCCTTGACGCTTCCTTAACGCTTCCTTAACGCTGAGATAAGTGCTTGAACAGCGATAAAACGGGGCTCAATTAACAACTCGATAGAGCCTTACATTAACCCCATTTGTCCAGAGTCTTCACAGTTGGCACTTTTGGAACTCAAAAGTGCCCCATTACAAGCTACATAACTTTCGTGTGATGCTTTGCAGATAGGTACTTGGCCTATTTATTCTAATCTGAATAATGTCTACAGAACTGTCACTAGTAGGTGGAGTGACATCAAAAGATTAGAGCACGCTTTAATAGACTGGGTGCCACAATCTAGCATTCCGGTTACAGTATTATTTGCTATTAATGAGTAGAGGTCACCGCTTGAGTATCTCTTGTAACGTCTCTTTTAATTCAGTCGAGTTTTTTGCCTCTTTAACATGGTCTAAAGTCGCTTTGTATCCAATCTTAGACTTAACCCGTACGACGAGTGGCACTAAGGCAGACTCATTACGAGATTGTGTCTCTGAATTGACTTCTATCCCGAGAATACACTTCTCAGTTAGTACTGAAATTCCTTTCTCTAGGTGATCTATCGCATCTAATAGATTGATAATCAGTAGCATTCCCCACGGGTTATAATCTAACTCTCCATGGATATGTGCTTGTTTAGATGAGTAACAATGCCCTTGTGCTTGCATAGCAGACTGAATGGCAAACTCGGGAATCGTAGGGTTTACTTTCCCAGGCATAGCACTTGAACCAGCCTGTACTGCTGGAAGCGTAATTTCCGATAAACCGCCCTCTGGACCGGAAGACATCAGACGCAGGTCTTTCGCGATCTTGATAATAAAGCCCGCTAAGTTCTCCACTTGGCTCACGCAATTAGTTTGAGCATCGAATGATTGGCTGGATTGAAACAAGTTATCGTTCTTGCGAAGCTCTATACCGGTAACGTCTGAAAGTACTGAGATGCAACGCTCGGCATAAGCTGTTGAACAGTCACCACTTCGACCAATAATATTACCGCTTAAATTAACAGCCTGAAGGTCATTGCGACACGCTTTAAGGTGCATTTGATAGGTGTGTAGTGATGCTAAGTAACCGCTCCAGAATTGTTTAAACTCAATCGTGACAGCATCCTGCATACAGGTTCTGGCGAGTTTAGAACTGTCGCTGTGATTCGCTATTAAATACTCAAGCGCGTATATCAAGCGCTCGATGGTTATATCTAAGCGGTCAAGGGCTTCAATCGCAGCCAAGTGACTTGCGGTTTGCAAGCAGTCGCTCGTTGAATGATTCATGTTAATGGTATCATTCGGATGAGCGGGAGAATAAGTGCCGTAGGGCTGGGCATAATAACTGTGATTGACAATGTTCGCGACGACTTCATTGACATTCATATTAACGGAAATCCCACCACCACCGTGAAATGCGTGAACGGGGAATAGCTCCCTTTGGTAGTTTTCTAATATGGACTGACAGGTGTTTTCAACGTTCAATGAAAGTACTGGATCCATTTCTCCTATTTCCCTGTTTACACGAGCAGAAGCTAATTTGATACGTAAAACAGCGTTGATAAGTGAAGCGTAGTCGCCAAGTGTTTTTTGATTGTCTACGGGGTACAGATATAGAGCTCGCTGTGTTTGAGCACCATAAGGGAGTAACGCCGGAATTTTCACTTCACCAATATTATCGACTTCGATTCTGTATTGCATGATTTTCCTTAATTGGGCGGATAGGACCGCCCAACATATTTGATTAGCTTTCGCCGTAGTAGACCCAAATACTCTTAGTCTTTGTGTAAGAAGATAGCGAATGAATGGCCATTTCTTTACCCCAGCCACTTTGTTTAAAGCCTCCAAATGGGCTGGCAAGTCCATAGCAACCATATTTGTTTACAAACACCATACCAGCATCAATCTGATCAACCATTCGATGTGCGCGAGTCACATTGGATGTGTATATACCTGCTGCAAGTCCATATTCCGTGTTGTTAGCTATTCTAACGGCGTCTTCTTCACTTTTGAATTTGATACAAGAAAGCACTGGCCCAAAGATCTCTTCACGAGCTATACGGGCATCTTCAGGTACTTCTGAGAAAATCGTTGGTCGCACAAAGTAACCATTATCATTCCCATTTGATGTATCTCGCGTACCACCAGCAACCAGTTTCGCTTCGGTTTTACCTATCTCAATGTAAGACATGATTTTATTGAACTGCGCTTCATTACATTGAGGCCCTTGTTCACTTTCAGGATCTAACGGATCACCACACTTAACAGCCTCTGCTTTCGCAATCAGTTTCTCGAGAACATAGTCATAAATTCCTTCTTGAATTAAGAATCGTGTTGGTTCGGAGCACTTTTCACCTTTGTGAGAGAACATAACAGTAAAGGCACGATCAATAGCTGCATCCAAGTTTTCAGTATCCTCAAAGAAGATACAAGGAGACTTACCGCCAAGCTCAAGCGTGACTGATTTCATGTTTGATTGGCCGCTATTCTCAATAATTTTGCGTCCAATTGGTGTACTGCCCGTAAAGGAAACTTTTTGCACATTATTGCTGACTGTTAGTTGATTTGAAGCCGCTCCATCAGCAATTACTAAGTTTAAAACACCGTCTGGAATATCAACGTTTTCAACAATTTTTTCTATCAAATATAAGGAGGTCAAAGGTGTAAACTCGGATGGTTTAAGAATAACCGTATTCCCCATAGCTAAAGCCGGAGCAATTTTCAACGCGGCCTGATAAAGAGGAAAGTTCCAAGGTGCGATAAGCGCACATACGCCAACCGGTTCTTTATTCGTGAAGTTAAGGTACTCAGGGTCGACAGGTGACGTTTCGCCATAAAACTTGTCAGTCCAACCTGCATAGTACTCAAAGATATCAGCACAAGTTGGGATATCATCTGCCAACGACTCTGTTAAAAGTTTCCCGTTTGGTAGCGTCTCTAGCACCGCTAAGACTTCAGTATGATCACGAATAACTTGAGCAATATCGCGAAGAACTTTAGCTCGTTCAGTCCTACTCACTTTACTCCATACACCAGATTGGTGAGCTTGTGAGGCAACAGCCGTCGCTTCTTCAACTAACTGCTCATCAGCTAAAGGGATGTTACACAACACATCTCTATTGCTAGGGTTGGTAACCATCCAATTATTCTCTAAGTTGCCGAGAACCCATTGGCCACCAATAAATTGCTTTTTATCTTTGCTTAGCCACTCTTTAGCTGTAGTGATCGCTAAATTGTATTGAGTATCCATATTTTCTCCAAACTGCGCATTTGTCATTGTGGTCAGTCCTTAAAAATTTACAGATGTCACAATTTCACAACAACCGAATAAAAGTAATTAACATATGAAATTTAATCATTAGAATTCAGAAAAATCTATAAAAGCGCGCTATTGCGGAAGTTAATGTGAAACGCAGTGACTGAGTTTTAGTTCTAGGTCGCTGTATTTGTGACTAGGAGCAAGATAATGAGACAGCTACCCTCGCTTAATGCAGTTCGAGTATTTGAAGTTGCAGGCACCCACTTGAGTTTCACCGCTGCGGCAAACATCTTAAATGTTACACAGGGGGCGGTTAGCAAACAGATAAAGCAACTTGAGGAGTATTTAGGTGTACCGCTTTTCAAACGCACATCTACTCGAGGGCTTCTTGAGTTAACTCCGATTGGCGAGCAAGTTCTCGACACAATTTCTCGTTCTCTTTCTGAGGTTGAGAAAGGATTAGAGGTCATACGAAACCCCAATCTCCAACAGCGATTAGTTGTCCTAGCCCCTCCAACATTTACCAGTCGTTGGTTGAGTGCTCACCTCGTTAACTTTGCAAAAGTATTTCCTCAGTATGACTTACAGATCTATAGCAAACGAGAACAAAGTACCCTATACGATATTGAAATCCTCTTTGATGAAGTCAGTGAGTTCTATGCAAAAGACAACTTGTTGTTTAAAGAAAAATACGTAGCAGTCTGCAATCAAGATCTTGTTACCGAGAGCATGAATATTGAGGCGCATACACATAAGATGCTCCATATTCGCCACCACGGCCATAACCTCCCAGCATGGAAAGACTGGCTTGAATCAGCAAATATCCAATTGGCAGAGGGACACCGAAAAGGGATTTCGATGAGTACTCAAGAGCAGGTGATAAATACAGCTATCGCTGGGGGCGGGTTCGCGGTTGTAGATCTCAATATGGTCTATCACTCACTTAAAAAACAAGAGCTCATTCAGTTCCACCCTCTACAATGCCGCAGTCGCTATGGGTACTTCATTCATGTCCCGACTCCCAAAGTCGGTACGAGTAAAGTTGAAGCATTTGTGTCCTGGTTGAAAGAAGAGTGTCTTAGCGTGTCTTAGCTTCAATTTTTCAAATAACCCCTATTGAAGGCAAAAATATAACCAATTGTTTTTTAAGGTTTTAAATTCACATTGCATGCGGTAATGAACTAAACTCATACAAGCCTAACTTATATTCACTCGTGTTTTGTTGGCTTTTGAATCTAAATACTCAGGTCAACAAACAAAAATTAAACATTTCGTTTACATAATGCGAGAGGTGAATATGGAATACGTACAACTAGGTAACTCTGGCCTCAAGGTGTCTCGTTTGTGCCTTGGAACGATGAACATGGGTTCTAAAGAATGGAAGCCTTGGATCTTTAATGAGAAAGAGAGCGAACCAATCATTCGTCATGCTATCGACCATGGTGTTAACTTTATCGACCTAGCAGACTTTTACTCATATGGGGCAGGTGAAGAAGTCGTTTGTAATGTTCTCAATCGCATTGGACAACGTGACAAACTGATTGTAACAACTAAAGTTGGCTACCAAATGAATGATGACATCAACGCACAAGGCCATTCTCGCCAGCATATAATGAACTCCATTGATGCATCGCTAAAGCGTATGAAGATGGACTATGTAGATATTTACATGCTTCATTTCTTTGATGTAAACACCCCTATAGAAGAAACAATGTGCGCGCTGAATGATATCGTTCGATCAGGCAAAGCTCGCTATATTGGTGTTTCAACCATGTATACATGGCAGCTCGCTAAGATCATCCAGGTATGTGATCAAAACGGTTGGGTAAAACCTATCAACATGCAACTACAATATAATTGTGCCTACCGAGAAGAAGAGAGAGAGATGATTCCATATTGCCAAGACCAAGGCATCGGAGTGTCGGTATTTAGTCCTCTTGCTCGGGGTATTCTCACTAATGATCTGCAGTCTAACCGAAACAAAACCGATTTCTTTACTGCCGAAATGTATAACGACAAGGCTTCATTAGATATTTCTACTTCTGTTGCCCGCGTAGCCCAGAGGCACAACGTAGCCCCCGCTCAGGTAGCACAAGCTTGGGTACTATCTAAACAATACGTTTCCTCGATGTTAGTTGGTGCTGATACACCTGAACAATTCAATAGCGCTCTAGCTGCGTTGGAAATGAATCTAGATCAAGATGATATATTTGAGTTAGAACGAAATTATACGCCTTGCGACATAATCAACGATTACACCGCAGGAAATCGTATACCTCGAGAGGCTCGCCTTCCCAAAGGTATTTACGCTGAATAAATGGCATATAATTCAAACTGTATTCAAATGGCACTTAACGTGCCATTTTTTGTATTTTTAATTTGAAAACCCCATCTATAACTGTCAGCTTCCTGAATGACGCCAGTCATACTTAACACTTTTTGACCCCTTCCGGATATAGTCAACAGTTAGCTCAACTATCTCCATCTACTTCTATTGCTAACCCAAGGGTTTTACAAGCCACTGGTTTTACAAAATCAACCTAACTTACTGATACCTAGAATGATATTGGCTTTTACGCACGTCAGGCAATTAAACTTAGCTCACAGAACTAAAAGTAAACCTTTCAAAATGCAACACTAAATTAACAACGCGTTATTGATGGCTATCACTATTGGCATATAGACATTCAAGCTCAACTTAATCTAACCGATTGTTTAATCAGAGGATTCATTACCCAGCGAATTTTGTTCTTAGGTATGAGACTTTATTTCCATCAATCACCAATAACATTGCTGTAACATTAAACCCAGTTAATACGGTGGTTTATTAAGGGAAATAAAATGACAAACCAATTTGTACTTGGCTCCAATCGAAAAATAGATCCGTCACGTCGACGTGCCGCACAATTAAAACCAGATGGAAGCGTGAACGACAATGATAGAGTCGAGATAGGGCCTACTGCTCTTGCATTCCAAGAGTGGGCAGACCTAGGTCTCACTCCACCAAATCTGCATAAAATGCGAGAGTATCGATTAAAACGCATTGTAGACCAATTGCAAGCCCGTGACTTGGCAGGGGTGTTGTTATTTGATCCTTTGAATATTCGATATGCAACAGATTCGACCAACATGCAGCTTTGGATTGCACACAACCACGCTCGTGCTTGTTTTGTATCTGCAGAGGGCTACATGATTCTTTGGGATTTCCATAACTGTGACCATTTATCTGCACACCTACCGCTTGTGAAAGAAGTACGTAATGGAGCGTCATTCTTCTACTTCGAAACTGGAAATCGAACCAATGAACACGCCCATCATTTTGCAAAAGAGATTGCTGACATCGTTAAGCGTCACGGTGGTGGGAGCAATCGTATCGCTGTAGACAAGATCGAGATTGTTGGTTTGCGTGAGCTCGATAAGCAAGGCCTCGATATCTTTGATGGCCAAGAAGTGATGGAACTAGCTAGAGCAGTCAAAAACACTGATGAGATCAACGCAATGCGCTGTTCGATTGCTTCGACAGAGATTGCAATGAAAAAAATGCAAGAGGCAACTGTTCCTGGCGTCACTGAAAACGATATTTGGTCGGTGTTACATGCAGAAAACATTAAGCGCGGTGGTGAATGGATAGAGTGTCGAATCCTGTCTTCAGGACCTCGTACAAACCCATGGTTCCAAGAGTGCGGTCCTCGCGTAGTTAAAGAAGGAGAGCTGTTAGCTTTTGATACTGACCTCATTGGTCCTTATGGATTCTGTGCAGACCTATCACGCACGTGGCTAATCGGTGATGTAGAAGCGACCGAAGAACAGAGACATTTATACCGCGTGGCCTATGAACATATCCAACACAATATGGAAATACTAAAGCCAGGTATGACATTCGAAGAAGTAACACGCTCTGGCCTTTTACTTCCTGAAAAATACCGACCACAACGCTATGGAGTAATGATGCACGGTGTCGGTTTATGCGATGAGTACCCTTCAATACGATATCCAGAAGATCTAGAAGGTCATGGGTATGACGGTGTATTGGAGCCAGGCATGGCACTTTGTGTTGAGGCATATGTTGGCGCTGTTGGCGGCAAAGAAGGGGTCAAATTGGAAGACCAAGTCATTATCACAGAAGATGGGTTTGAAAACCTAACGAACTACCCATTTGAAAAAGAGTTATTAAAGTAGGAGCAGCACATGACATCCGTACCTAAAAACACTCATAAATTACTAGTAAGCGCGGGAGCTGGGATAATTTTAACTCTGTGCTTTGTCTATGTATTACTTGCTCCAGAAGCAAGCACTGAC
The DNA here is from genome assembly GCF_013364395.1 of Vibrio mediterranei. NCBI lineage: Bacteria > Pseudomonadati > Pseudomonadota > Gammaproteobacteria > Vibrionales > Vibrionaceae > Vibrio > Vibrio mediterranei. The sequence continues at coordinate 1,441,977 of NZ_JABXGK010000001.1, forward strand.
ATGTTCTCAAATCTGAAAAACTACATCGCGCATAAGTTTGCCTGGTTTTATATGGGCAGTGTCGCATTGTTTATCTCTATCTTAATTTTTAGTGCATGTAGCCGTGTTGGAGATTTAAGGCTCGGTAAAGATAATGAGAGACCTGAATTTTCAGGGTTTGCATGGGGTTCGATGCTCTTTAGCACAGGGATGGGCATTGGGCTTGTTTTTTTCGGCGTCGCTGAGCCTGTCATGCATTATATGAACCCTCCTATCGTTGAGGCACAGAGTGATGTAGCAGTGAGAGATGCAATGAACATTACTTTCTTTCATTGGGGCATCAATGCATGGGCTATTTACACTATTGTAGCTCTTGTTATTTCTTACGCAGCGTATCGTAAAGGCCGTCCACTAGAAATGCGAAGCGCATTTTATCCAATATTTGGTGACCGAATCAATGGACCTTTAGGAGTAGCTATTGATGTCTTTGCTGTACTTGCAACAGTGGTTGGTATTGTGACTCCCCTAGGTTTTGGCGTGCAACAAATTAATACTGGCTTAAATTATGTACTAGGCGTGGAGATTAGCACAGGCAATCAAATTGTCTTGATTGCAATTATTGGAATAACGACATGTATTTCACTGGTGCTTGGCCTAAAGAAAGGGATAAAAGCGCTATCACTCATTAACATCTGCGTCGCAATTGGACTAATGACGTATGTATTTTTAGCCTCTAATACTACCTTCATCCTCAACTCAACAGTTGAAAATATCGGCAACTATTTGGCGAGCTTTGTACCCCTGTCTTTTGATACTTACGCTTATACTAACCCAGATTGGTTTTATGGTTGGACACTATTTTACTGGGCTTGGTGGATTGCTTTCGCTGCGCCAACGGGGTTGTTTATTGCTCGAATTTCACGTGGCAGAACAATACGAGAGTTTGTGGTAGGTGTACTTGTTATACCAGTGGGTTTTTCTTTCGCATGGCTAACAATATTCGGTAATAGTGCGTTGGACCTTATTCATAACCAAGGTATCGAGGAGTTAAGTGCGGCAGTGATGACCAACTCCTCGTCGGCATTATTTAAGTTCTTTGAGTTGGTATCTGATTGGAGTCTACCTAGTTACTTAGCTCTATTCAGTATTTTCGTATTCTTTATAACGACTTCTGATTCGGGCACGCTTGTTATCAATACATTGACATCAAAGGATGAAGATAATGCTCCGATTTCACAACGTATTGGCTGGGTAATTGCAATTTCTGGTATCACTAGCTTGTTATTAATGAGTGGAGGCATGACCGCTATTCAATCGCTACTCGTTATTATGGGGTGCCCTTTCGCCATTATGGTAACGATGATGAGTTATGGGTTTATGAAGTCTGTGTATGTTGAAGTCTATTCACCCGCTACCAAAACCCGAGGAGCCGAATTGGATGAAGTAATTAGAAAAGCAGAACAAACAGAGATTGAATATAGGAAAGCTCAATTCATCCATGGTGGTAAGTAATCATATTGAGTTAGATTACGAAAAATCAATAATATAGACGATTCACTGACTATACAGCTCTCCTCACTTTCAAGTTCCTCCTTAGAGCTACTTTTGAGTAGGAGAGCACTCAAAAGTCCACACTTCCCTTATATATATGTATAAAAGGTTGGATACCGGTTTAAGTGTCTTTCCATACACAGAGTTATCAATGATTTGCTAAATTAAAATAGTCACTGACTCACTTTTGTCCAGAGGTGTGCTGACGGAGTACGCAACACAAAACTGCTCCAATACAAGTTATAGACATGTGTTGTGACGAGAAAAGTTAGTCGAAATGGCCAAAAAAACTAGCTGTACAGTCAGTCTATGGAGACTTTTATATTAGTTGTTACAGCTCATTATCAACTAGGTTACTAAAAGTATACTGATTGTATTCAATCTCTAGGTAACTAAAATATACCGTAAGGCGCTCGCCATTAGGTGCCTACTCTTATACTTATTCGATGTGCGTATTCAATAACTACGAGTGACGTTTTTATTATCAATGCTGATAAATTACATTACTTAGTTTCTCAAAATGACGTGGGGCTGTATGAAAGCGAAAGTTGAAGTTGACCCAAAAGGGCGTAAGAGCGTCGTTGATGCCTGTACTCAGCCTTGTGCGATCGAAAAAGGTATGAGGATTTTGGGTTCAAAATGGAAGGGATCGATTATCTACCATCTAAAAGATGGTCCAGTGAGATTCAATGACCTTTCAAGAATGTTGGGCGGTGCTAGCAAGAAGATGGTCGATCAGCGTCTAAAAGAGCTAGAAAGTGAAAACATGGTTATACGCCGTGTGCTCAATGAAAAACCACTGGCAGTCAGCTACGAACTTACCGAGTTTGGGCGCAGTGCTTTAACAATTCTCGATGAGTTGAGAAAATGGTCTGAAAGCAACAATATACAGCTAAGATAGCGAGAGCTACATTTATCTAACTCCCTCTTTAACGTAGCAAGGCAACCAATATGGTTGCCTTGTAGTATTTCGAACTGGCGATTCAGTAGTCTAGTGTGCCACGGATAGGGTAGTGGTTCTCTGGGTTACGAATCCATGCCAAACCTCGGGTCAGTGCACCGAGCTCAGGTCTAACAAATGGGTTATTGGATATGTCTACCACGTGTAGGTTGCCGTGTTCATTGACGACAAACAACCCCGGCTCTGCAAAGTTATGGTCGGTTTCAGCTTCGGAGCGTGGTAGTGATATATAAAGCCCCAGAGTCTTCATTTGTTGCTCCGTAAGACTATAGGCGATAGGAAAACTGATATCGAGCTTTTCTAGGTGTTGCTCCAATTGTTGCTTTGAGTCACCAGAGACTGCCAAAATATCAACACCTGACTCACTAAATGCTTGTTTATAGGTCTCAATTTCATTCAAATATTTGGTGCAAAGTGGACAATGTTTACCACGATAGACAAACACCGCTTGCCATGTTGCATCACCTTGAGGTTGACCTAACTTGACTTTGGTTCCATCAAGCTTTGTTGCCTCTAATATAGGAAAAGCGTCACCCGCTTTTAGTTTTTGTGAGTATGTCATCTGGGCTCCTGAGATTGAAGTCACAACTAGTTAGAAAAAGATAGGATACTAAGAAATAAGTTGCAACCAGTATACTTTTAGTAACCTAGCGTTGATTCGCCTGAGCTATTAACTCAGCTAAGATCTGTTTGTAACTTTCCACTGGGTGCGCGCCAGAAAAACCATGTTCTCCATTGAAAATCACCGTTGGAACACTCGATACGCCCATTTTTTGCCATTGTTTCTCTGTACTACGTACTGAGCTTCGTCGCTGCACATCATCTAGCCAACGCATTCCTTCTTCGGGTTCAAGACCTACAGAAATTAGCTCTTGCTTAAGAATCTCACGGTCAGAGACGTCTTTCTGCTCACTGAAGAATGCGGTAAATAAACGTAATTTTAGCTCAGTCTGCTTGCCCAAACTCTTGGCGTAATCAAGCAAAAGGTGTGCGTCAAAAGTGTTCACCATTTTCATTTCATCAAAGTAGTTAAACTTGAAGCCATGCTCTGCCCCAATACTGGCGATACGGATGCGCGCGTTCTTACTTTCCTCTGCGCTACTGCCATATTTACGAGCAACGTGATCTCGAAGGTTTTCACCTTCAGCAGGCATATCAGGGTTCAATTCAAAAGGCTGCCACTCAATCTCGATGCTATCTTCAATGCCAAGCTGTTTGATAGCTGCTTTTAAATGGTTGTATCCGATGATGCACCATGGACAGACAACATCACTAATAATGTCGAGCTTAATTGTATTATTCATATGAGTTTCCCACTCAAAGCACTGTACTCACGCGGCAAACAGTGCTTTTATTTGCGTTTGCTATCTTTAACTGAGTTTAACGTTCGCTAGGGTGCGTCCACGCAAACTTCTAGAATGGCGCATCCGGCTGAGTGTGCGCCAATGCGTTAGTGAAGTTTGAGATAAGCTAAGCAGCCAGGCCAGTCAGCACTTCCAGCGCTTGACGTTTAGTAAATCCAGTGCTCATGACTACCTCTTAGAAGTATGCGTCTAGGTGCGATTCAAAGCGAGCAAAGTCGTTCTCAATGTCTGCGTTTTTCATCACGTCGTAGCAAGCAAACGTTGGCAGTGCAGTCATGCCAAAGAAGCGGAAGTTTGCGTGCATGTGGAACATCAAATCATCCACACCGCGACCTTGGAATAAGTATTCGCTATCATCATTAAATGACTCCTCTGGTGCATTGAATGTGAAAGAAAGCATGTATTTGGTATTGGTTCGAGTGCCGCCTGTTCCATAATTTTTCTTTGGTTCTTCTGGTGTTCTGCCATCAAAGGCACAGAGTGCGCCTCCCATACCCGCAGTGAATACTTCATCCATGTATTTCTTGAAAGACCATGGGATGGTCATCCAGTTGACAGGTGACTGTAGGATCACTCGATCTGCCCATTCAAAGTTCGCCAGTTGCTCGTCAACGACGATGTCATCTTGCATTGTCACTACGCGAACTTCGTGACCCTTTGATTCTAACTGGGTACGAGCTTTCTCAACTAAAGCCGCATTGAGTTTGCCTTCAGAAAATGGAGATGGTTCGTGTGCGTTAATGATTAGAACGTTACTCATGATATTAACCCTTCAATATTTGGATGTTTACCGAGCGAATAATGATTTCGCTGTCTTGTGGTTTATTATGGTTACCTACATTTCTAGTGCAATTAGTTAACTTTTAGTAACCACCATAAAGATCGAATTGAATGTTCTTAAGTGTATGTTTTACGGTACTTTTATTTTTTTCATTGGAGTGGGCGTGTGGGTTGATAGACGGTTAAAGGTTACCAAAAATAAACTAGTTGAAATTATTGGTGGTGCTACCATACTGAACAGAACATGCGGCTTAGCGCACAGTGATCTTGCAAAGGACGTAACTATATGGATTTATTCAAGAAACATCCATTGTGGCGCAAACCCAAGCCCCATCAAGATGCGGAGACCAGCAGCGATCATGTGCACTGGATAGGGTTTTTCACGACTTGGCTCATGTCTTATCGATTTTCGTGCTGGGAAATTACTTGAGTCCTCACCTTGGTTTTACCGAATTCGCCGTTTTTACGCTGCTATTTATGGTGACTTGGTTTGTATGGCTTGACATCAGCCTTTTTAACTTGATTTATATCAGCACTACTAAAACAGCAAGCGGAAAGAAATGATTAGTCTGCTATTTTGCGACTATACTTTTTATTATTCATGAGTTTTAAATAGGCAATTTTCCGTAACTTATTTTTGCCCAGAACCATGATAGCTAACACTTTGTAATTGAGAAGTGCCTTTCTTCAGCCTTATTACAATACCACTACCAATCCGTTTAGAGCTCGTTTGGGAGTTTATCCAAATCGTATGTGTCATAGTCGTCAGACCTTACCAGATTCTGTTTTTTCTCCAAATTCCCTCTTTGTTGCTTGTCTTTGTAAGAGCTGATAACTTGTCGGCGAATTAAACTCATTACTAAGGAGGCACCAGCAATGACTTATTTTATACAAACAATATCTATCAAGCGTCCTTACGGTATTCAACGAAATAACTTCAGCTGAAAGTAAGGACGATAAATCTAACTTATTGTCGGAACTAAAAAATGTACAATAAAATCGACGAGGCTAGTGCAAAGCCTGTTGTATGGTCTGCATATACTGCTGATGTATTGTGGACTGATAGTCATATCGCAAAGCAGATGCTGGCATTTCATCTAAACCCAGAACTTAGCCTTGCATCTCGTACTGCGGAGTTTATTGATGCGTCTACTAGCTGGCTAGTTTCTGAGTTTAGCCTAAGTGCAGATTCTAAGACCATTGACTTCGGTTGTGGGCCTGGCCTATATACCCAGCGCTTAAAATCCAAAGGTGTTGGTACCGTTGTTGGTCTGGATTTTTCACATAATTCGCTTGAATACGCTAGAAGCCAAGCCAAGAAATCACAGCTTGATATCGAGTATCACTATGGGAATTATCTTGAGTACGGTGATGTTCGCAAATTCGACTTGATCACTCTGGTGATGTGTGACCTTTGCGCTCTAAATCCAGATCAGCGTGCGACCTTATTAGGTAAGTTCAAATCCCTGTTAGCGCCTAGTGGTTCGATTGCACTGGATGTTTACACTACGACTCGCTTTGCAGCTCAAACTGAATCTAGAAACCTTGAGAAGAACGCTATGGGTGGTTTCTGGAGCGCAGATAATTACTGGTGTTTGCAATCAAATTTCAAATACGAAACTGAGATGGTGACCCTAGACAAATACGTCATCTTCGAAGATGCGCGAGAGTGGACAGTGTATAACTGGCTACAGCACTTCAACTTGGAAATGCTAGCCAGTGAACTAGGGCCACACGGCTTAGAGATCAAAGCGAAATATAGCGATCTCAAAGGAAGCGTCTTTGCGGATGGTGATGAGATGGCACTGGTTATCGGCCACAAGTAACTAGAACTAGATGGGGCGAGAAATCGCTCCATTTTTTTACTTAGCGTAAGAGCAAACTCAGTTTCTTCACTTAACAGCCAAATAATAGGCCATTAAAGAATTTAAACGGATTGGGCTAGCTAGATGTATTTTGGTCGAGCTGTTGCAGTACGGGAAGCAGTCCGAAATCTCAGAATGGTTTTATGACTCTCAACTCATTTATGCCTAAGAAGCTATGACGGGCATGAAGTCCGAAAGTGATTTTTTCCAATTAACTATCAGTTTTCATTGTTTTTTATGTATTGCCCCGGTGTGATGCCGAAATGGTTTTTGAACGCACGAGTAAAGTGGGATTGGTCATTAAAGCCAAGCTCGTGTGCCGTTAAAGCTATATTTACTGGAGCAGAGGAGAGTGCCACTCGTGCTTGCTCCAAACGCTTATTCATCAGGTATTGATAAGGTGTTACACCGATGAGCTTTTTGAACTCTCTCAGGAAATAAAACTTACTACAACCGAGCAATTCTGCTAAATCATCGACCGCTATGTTGTTGCCCATGTTTTCTTCGATGTATTGGTCAATCTTACTAACTTGGTGTTGGTCGAACTTAGAGGCAGCAAGTTGGTTGTTCTTAAGGTCAAAGTAGTTGGAATAGTTTTGGATGTAGTGGGTTGCAAGCAACGAAACCAGGTTATTGAGGTAGACTTTGCCATTTCGCCCTTTGCCTTTTGCTTCTAACATAAACAGTTCAATGATGCCCTTAATGGTTTCATCCAACACATTGTAGTTGTTCAAAAATTGCAGCTCAATTCCGTCTAAATTTAGCGGGCAATGTGAGAAAAACTCCTGCTCTTCAATCGCTAAGATGACGAAGTAGCAAGGCTCTGCCACATCATGGGTAAACGGAGTTTTTGGCGGGTTGATCCAGATGTTGCCCGGGCTGGTTTTTAGATCGGCGAACGTACCATCTTTTTCGACGCTCCAATTCAAATCTTTTTCTAGTGCCAGTGCAAAGTAGAAGTAGGGTGTGTAGACATTCTTCGGATAGAAATAAGGGGACGTGCCCTTTTCTACCAATACGCCCGACCAATCTAATCCATGGTTTGAAAACTCAATATCCAGCACGTCGCCACAGCTTGATAGCACATTAGATTCAGAGTCATAAAACTTAAGCTCGGACTTCATTTTCTTTCCTTTGTTGTCATTCACTTGCTCGCTGAAGTTAGCGGAGTTTTGTACATTTCGTCAACTTTTAGAGCGGGCAATAAAGTACAAAAACTTGGGCAGGAATGTTCAATCTTCTCTAGCGTCACAGCGCTAATCTATACCCAAGTTAGCCGGACGCTTCAGGCAAAACATAAGACAGAGAGGATGCCATGTTAAAGAAATCGCTTTTACTACTAGTAAGCAGTTTGCCGTTTACCACCTTTGCTCACTCAGTTTCTGCAGATGATAACAACACTAACCTAGCTATAGAGGACACCACCATGAAACACATCGAACTTAATACTCAAGTTGGTCAACTAGCTGCAAACCTTTACCTACCAAAAGGTGCGGATAATGCCCCAGTAGTTATCGTAACGGGTGCGTGGACAACGGTGAAAGAGCAGATGCCAGCGGTTTACGCTCAAGCATTAGCAGAGCGAGGATATGCGGCATTGACGTTTGATTTCCGTGGTTGGGGTGAAAGTAAAGACCAGGTGATGTACCTAGAAGATCCTTCACGTAAAACAGCGGACATTCGCGCAGTGATTGAAGCAGTGAGTCAGTTAGACGACATTGATGCATCACGCATTGGTGGCCTGGGTATTTGTGCGTCGGCGGGTTACATGTTGGATGCGGTTGCTGGTAATGCCAAAGTAAACGCAGCAGCAGTGGTTGCTCCTTGGTTGCACGACAAAGCGATGGCGACTGAAATTTATGGCGGAGAAGAAAGCGCGAAAAACCTACTCGTAGCAGCGGAAGAAGCAGCGCGTTCAGCGACTCCGGTTTACATAGAAGCGGCAAGCACAACCAACGAGAGTGCACTGATGTATCAAGCACCTTACTACACCGAAGTCGATCGTGGATTGATTCCTGAATATGACAACCAATACAACGTTGCATCATGGACTGGCTGGTTGAACTACGATGCTCAAGCAAGCGCAGCAACGCAAGATAAACCAGTTCTTATGGTGGCCTCTGAAGCCATGGCTCTGCCTGCAGGTGCGCATCGTTACACAGAGAGTGCTGGTAGCAACGTTAACGCAGTATGGTTATACGACATTAACCAGTTCGATTTTTACGACCAACCAGAAGCGGTAAAACTGGCTGTCGATGAAGTGGTAGAGCACTTCGAAGCGAACCTATAAGGAGTCGTGTCATGAAACTTAAACAACTGTGGTTACTGTTTATCGGGGTGATTACCATGAATGTGAATGCTCAAACCATGCCTTTGGACGAAGCGAAAATTCGTAGCAACATTAACAGCTTCTCGGCTTTGGCAGACCAGGGTGCATTTGAATACTTAGGTCGATTATTCGCTCCAGAATTGACGGTGGATTACACCACACTGTTTGGTGGAGAGGCTCAACTAGTCAAACGCCAAGACTTGATCAAGCAATGGGCAGGGTTCCTTCCCGGGTTTGATACAACATTCCATGACTTGAGCAATTTAAACGTCTTTATTGATGGCGATAAAGCGAATGCGACAGTGGACTTCACAGCAAGTCATTGGCTCGGTGCAGTAGGTTTTTGGGCGGTTTCAGGTGAATACGAGTTTGAGTTGCAACGGGCAAGCGATAACTGGCAAATCACCTCAGTGAAATTGAATCGAAAAGCAGAGCAAGGTAGTCGAGATATCTTGGCAGAGGCGCCTAACTATGCAGCGCAAAACTTAAAATCTCGCGAAGCGCTTAAAGTGATATACCAATAAATACGTCAGAGCAATATTGCCTAGCAAGTGGATACTTGGTCGTTTGCTAGAGCTTGCTCTGCCTAGATTTTAGGTGGCAAAGGTAAAAACTATCATCGTGACCAAATTCCGCGTTGATGCAGTAGAGATTTTATAAGGAACTCGACATGAGAAATAAAACACCGCGAATCGCCATTGTTACGGGGGCAAACCGTGGTCTTGGTAAAGAAGTTAGTCGCCAACTGGCAGCGCAAGGTGACATTGTCATTGTTACAGCTCGCCAGCTGAGTGATGCACAGCGAGCTGTAAAAGAGTTAGGTTGGGACAACTTGTTAGCGGCACAGCTTGATATTACTGATGAGGGTAGCATTACTCATTTGGTTGAGCGTGTTAAGCAGCGGTTTTCCGTTGTCGATGTGTTAATCAACAATGCCGCGATTCATTATGACACCTGGCAAAATGTGACAAATGCTAATCTCACTACTGTCAAAGAAGCGATGGATACCAATGTGTTTGGAGCGTGGCGAATGACACAAGCACTTTTACCTTTACTCCAAAGCAGTCAGCAAGCACGTATTGTTAATATCAGCAGTGGTGCCGGTGCGCTTGATAATCAGACTGGCAGCACACCTGCCTACAGCATGTCCAAGATCGCGCTTAATTCATTGACGTTAATGTTTGCCAATCAACTGAAAAGCAGAGGTATTCTTGTAAACTCAGTCTGTCCAGGATGGGTAGCTACTGACATGGGGGGAAACGGAGGGCGCCCAATAGCGATAGGGGCCGAAGGAATAGTATGGGCCGCAAATCTGCCGGTGAACGGACCAACTGGTGGCTTCTTTCGGGACCGCGAACGAATTGTGTTTTAGTAGTAAATGAACACTGTGTCGTTTTTCGAAATAAATATTTATCTTCTATTCGAAGAGCGGAATTCATTCACGGTAGGCTCCTCACAAAGAATGTCGTTCAGGAATGTAGTATAAGTATTTAGTCCATCTGGGTAATAAAGGTTTGCTCATCATCCACAAAAGCCACAAAGCCGCCGTGATAGATAAACACCCGACCACGTCCTTCAACTAGGCAGGCAAGCTGTGGGTTCAAATCTTCTTCGTTATTTTGACGTTGAAATGTGCCAGTATCGGTGATTTCGCCGTCGAGTGAAGGCAAATATCCATGAGTACGTTTGGCTTGGTCAATCAGGCTTAATTCGCTGGTGTTAGAGAAGCAAGAGGGGATCGCTCCTGCATCTTCGATAAACATGGTTTTTAGTTCTTCAAAGGCTGTAATCACCAGCCAGTCGATGCCGTTAACGTGATGGATAAACATAGTGTATCTCGGTAATTCTGATGCGGAGATATTATCACTAATCAGGAGTGGTTGTAGCAGAGATTTGATTACTAAATCTGATAATTCGCTTTAATGCCAATATCGAAGTGAAGCGGCATTTGCCATTTCTTAAACGATAAGAAACCCATAATTCCGCCGACAGCGATGTAGAGCGCAACTAAAACTGGTAGTTTGTTCAGGGCAGTGCAAAGTACTGCAATAACGAGAAGAACAGGTATCAGTTTGAGTCCGGGTACTTTGAAGCAGAATGATTCTTTGAGTGCAATGCCGGAAAACACCACAAAGCAAAAGCCAAGGGATACCCACGTTGGGAGGTCTGTGACCACAAATAGGAGTGCTAACCAGCCACTCCACATTATCACCGTTCTTACCGTTTTGTCGTAAACGTGGATGTTGGCGGCGGATAAAACCGTGGATGTAAGCAGCATCCAGAATATCCATTGATCAAATGGAGATGTGACACTGGCGAGTGTGATACCTTCGTAGCTTAATGCGGCTGCCAGCAAACAGCCGATGGAAAATAGTGATATACCCAACCGATACAGACAGACACTGAGCTTATCCAATGCATCTAAGTCTTCTTTAAATTCAGGATTTGCCATGATTATTTCACGCTTTTTATCTGGTTATTGATAAAACATAGCTGTTCATAAAGCATCTGAGTTTTTGGCATAGCGACACCTTGATCTTTCGCTAAATCGATCGCGTTTTTATACATGTATTGAATCTCAAGTTCTCGATGGTTGCGCCTGTCGAGTAACATGCTAGTGAGGTAAGGCTTCATCTTAGCGGTGTTTGATAGCATGGTATCAATCAAGGTGTCTGAAATGTCAGTGTCCGTGGTTTTTGCGGCATGTTGAACTTCAATCATGATTTCTTTTGAAAGATTAACCAGCTCCTCGCAGCTCATCATTTCAGCAGTATCGGTGTTGAGTACGGTCGACAGTCCATTGAAAGGGACATTCCACAACAGCTTCTTCCATCTTGCGTCTATGATACGTTGATCGACATCGACTTCTACGCCGCTTTGAGTCAGGTGATTGGCAAAGTCTTCGAGTGCTTCAATGCCGGCATCGCCATAAGTGCCGATAGTGATACGGCCGTAATCGATATGGTCAATATGTCCAGGTGCCACTTTATTTGAGCAAATAAAGCACAATCCGCCTCCGACAAAAGGAAGGTTAAATTGTTCAGCTACCTCTCGCTCCGCACCAATGCCATTTTGAAGCAACATAACAAGTGTATTGGGTTTTAATAAAGGGCGAAGCAGTGCTTCGAGAAGGTGGTTTTGGGTGGTTTTTAGCGCGACAAGAACGACATCGGCTATGGGCATATCACGCGTTGCATTATAAGCATTTAAGCTTTCAGCTGAAATTGAATAATCACCATAATGGGAGTCGACTTTTAAGCCGTTTTTGATGACATGTTGATAATCGCTGTTGAAGAGAAAGTGCACATCATTGCCGCCGTGATGGAGTCTTGCTCCGTAATAACCTCCAATAGCGCCTGTGCCAATAACTGCGAATACCTTTTTGCTCATGTCATATCCCTAAATCAATGTTGTTATCGTACTAATGTACATGAATTTTATTATGAATGAAGTGCTACGCTTGTAAGAGTGTGTTTTGACGGGAGACTGATGTGAACGTAACAAGTGTCGTACTGGTGATACTCAGCGTTGTTGTTGGGGTTGGTTTAGTGTCTCAAGCTGGCGTCAACGCGCAATTGAAAATTGGTATGAGTTCATCGTTACAAGCGGCGTTTGTTTCGTTTGTGGTTGGAACAGCTGTGCTAGGCATGCTGGTCGTGATTGAAGGCAAACCTTGGTTTCCTCAAGGCTCTATATCATCGCTACCTTGGTGGGCATGGATAGGTGGGCTTTTAGGGGCTTTTAATATCGCTATGTCGATCTATTTAGCACCGCAACTTGGTGCGTTGGCGTTGGCGATTTCTATCGTCTGTGGTCAGGTTATCGCGTCGATTTTCTATGATCAGTATGGGTTATTGGGATATCCGACAATTGAAATGACGCCACAACGAATTGGCGGAGCGTTATTGATCATATTGGGTGTGATGTTGGTAACCTATCAGCCAAACAAAAGCGGCTGAATGACAGCCGCTTTTGAAAATGGGATGAGTATTGTTGGCTATTAACCCGCGATGACAACGCGTTTAACGTCAACGGTTGCATCTTCCAGCGTGTCTTTGTCCACACTACCAGTAATTGTTACACGGTCATTTGGTGTAACGTCTTCACCGCGCCAATCTTCACGATCGATTTCAATCACAATGGTGTTCGCGCCGTCAGTAAATTGGTATTTCTCGTCACCCAAAGAGTGCGTGATGTTACCTGTGATTTGAACCGGAGCGTCATCATTGGCACTTAGCGCTTGAGCGACTGTTGTTTGTGCGCCTTTGATAGGGCCGTTAAAACCACCTTGCTCAGGCATAGATTTCGCAGCTGCAAAACCTGAAGTAAGGATAAGTGCTGTAGTGATGATTACTTTTTTCATAAAAACCTCAAAGTAGGCGTTGTGTTCATTTGATGGTGCTACTATGCCTGAGTCAATCTTAACGAGATTTGAAGTTAATATTCAGAATTCGTTCATCTAACAAAAAAATGCGCTTTTTTTTAAATTATTTCTCGAAATTGTTTATCTAGATAAAACAAAAGGCCCACTAAGGGCCTTCGATTTATTGCTATGTTTTGTTAACTGACTAAGCGCTTATCACGCTCGCCTTGAACGTCATAAGCTTTGTCGCCAAAGATATACGTCTCGCAGACCGTTCTATCGTCACCAAGGCTCATCAATACAAACAGTTTCTCTTCTAGAGTAGTGGCTTGCTTCATTCTAAAGCGCATCAATTGAGTCGCGTGAAGGTCTAACACTACGAAATCGGCTTCTTTGCCAACGGCTAAGTTACCAATCTTGTCTTCCAAATGAAGAGACTTAGCGCCGCCTAGTGTTGCTAAGTAGAGCGATTTCAATGGGTGCAGCTTTTCTTGTTGGAGCTGCATGATTTTGTACGCTTCACTCATTGTTTGTAGAATCGAAAAGCTGGTTCCCGCACCCACATCGGTGCCCATACCAACACGCACGCCATGTTCCTCAAGCTTATTCAACTTAAATAGGCCTGAACCAAGGAACAAGTTGGAAGTAGGGCAGAAAGCGATAGCAGATTCTGTATCCGCCAACCTTTGACATTCGCAATCAGATAAGTGAATGCCATGAGCGAACACCGAACGCTTGTGAAGCAGTCCGTAATGATCGTATACATCAAGATAGCTTTCACGTTCTGGAAAGAGGTCAAGTACCCACTCAATCTCTTTCTTGTTTTCCGATAAATGCGTATGCATGTAAACGTCTGGGTATTCTTCAAGCAGCTTGCCTACGGTTGCAAGTTGCTCTGGCGTGCTGGTTGGCGCAAATCTCGGCGTGACGGCATAGAGTAAACGGCCGCGATTATGCCACTTTTCGATTAGCTCTTTAGACGCTTGGTATCCTGATTCTGGCGTGTCGGTTAGATAGTCTGGTGCATTGCGGTCCATGAGCACTTTACCTGCTATCATACGAAGCTTACGTTTCTCTGCCTCTTCAAAGAAAACATCGACCGATTCTTTGTGTACAGTACCGAACACTAGGGCTGTAGTGGTTCCGTTACTCGCCAGTTCATCCAAAAATAGTTTCGCGACTTTGTGTGCGTAAACCGGGTTTTTGAATCGTCTTTCTTCTGGGAAGGTATAGTTTTCCAACCAATCCAATAGCTGTTCGCCGTAAGAGGCAATCATGCCTGTTTGTGGATAGTGGATATGAGTATCAATAAAACCTGACGTAATCAGCTTGTCTTTATAGGTGGTGACTTTTAGTGGCTTTGGGTGTCTTGCTAGTACGTCTGTAGCTGAGCCAATATCGATGATATGACCGTGTTCAACGACAATCATGCCGTCTTCAAAAAACTCATACGAGTTCTCTAACCCGACGTCTTTCGGGTCAGCAATGCTGTGTAAAATACTGGCTCTGTAGGCCTTACGCTGTGATGTCATGGTACTTCCTTTTAGCCAACTCCTCACAAATTGGCCTTCAAATTCTGAGTCCTTTAAGTAAGCATTTAACTTACTTCATGCAGTGCTTGCGACGGATCCGGACGTTTTTGCTCTACTGGATTGCCTTGATAGAGTGAGATCAGTTCCCCTGCGACAGATACAGCGATTTCTGCAGGGTGTTTGCCGGTAATTGCGCCTATACCGATAGGGCAGGTCATGGTGTTGATCTGCTCTTGTGTATAGCCGCGCTGAGATAACCTAAAGTCGAACTTCTTACGTTTGGTCAATGAACCGATCATTCCAAAGTACGCACTGTCATTGCGATCAATGATGGCTTTTGACAGGTCGAAGTCAAGTTGATGATTATGAGTCATGACCAAATAGTAGCTATTCGGTGGCATGTGTTTGACTTCACCAACAGGGTCATCTGACACCAGTTTCTTCACGCCATCTGGGAGTACTTCTGGGAACTCTGCCTCTCGTTCATCTATCCAGGTCACTCTAAATGGTAATGTCGACACTATGTGCAGTAGTGCTTTTGCGACATGACCAGCACCGAATAACACCAAGTGTTTCTGCGCTGTTCCAATAGGTTCGAAGCTTAACGTCGCCATTCCGCCACAGCATTGACCGAGGCGGGCTCCAAGATTAAAACGCTCTACTTTTAGTGCGCTCTCTCCTGAAATAAGCATCTCTCGTGCCATTTTTGATGCTACATGTTCGAGATGACCACCGCCGATAGTGGCGATAATCTTGTCTCGTGTTACCAGCATCTTCGTGCCCGCGTCACGCGGCACAGAGCCTCGGTCTTCCAAAACGGTCACCATGACACAAGGCTCGTGGTTTTCTTCAAGCTTCGCGAGTTCATGAATCCAATTGTCCTTAAACATAGTGACCTCTCTTATTAGTTTGCTTCCGTTGTGGTAGTGGTTGTATTTTTCTGCCCTTGTGTGACGGCTTGTACCGCCATTAATACACGTTCAGGTGTTGCTGGTGTGTCGAGTTTAGGAATTGCACCGTCCACGGCGACATACGAGATCGCATCTTTGAGCGCACTCCACACTGACATACCTAGCATAAATGGTGGTTCACCAACGGCTTTTGAATTAAACACCGTATCCTCTGGGTTGCTGCGGTTCTCCAGAAGGTGGGTTCTAAAGTCGATAGGCATATCCGCAATCGCTGGGATCTTGTAACTTGCAGGTCCGTTAGTCATTAGGCGGCCCTGTTCATTCCAAACCAGCTCTTCGGTTGTTAGCCAGCCCACACCCTGTACAAATCCGCCTTCAACCTGACCAATATCGATCGCAGGGTTTAGTGATGCACCAACATCGTGCAAAATGTCGACGCGCAGGATTTTGTACTCACCTGTCAGCGTATCAATGATTACTTCTGAGCACGATGCTCCGTAAGCGAAGTAGTAGAAAGGGCGACCGCGCGCTTTCTCATGGTCATAATAGATTTTTGGCGTGCGGTAAAATCCGGTGCTCGACAATGAAATTTGGTTCATCCATGCCAGCTGAGCAAAGTCCGCAAACGTCATAATTTCTTCACGAATCTGTACCATACCATTCTTAAAAATCACTTCCTCTGGCGTGACTTTAAAGTGTGATGATGCAAATTCTATGAGGCGCTGTTTGATGGTTATTGCAGCGTTTTGCGCGGCTTTACCGTTGAGGTCGGCGCCCGATGAGGCCGCAGTGGGCGAGGTGTTCGGCACCTTGTCGGTGTTAGTTGCAGTGATTTGGATACGGTCAACATCTACTTGAAACTCCTCTGCTACGATTTGAGCCACCTTGATATTCAAGCCTTGGCCCATTTCAGTACCACCGTGATTCAAATGAATACTGCCATCGGTGTATATGTGAATCAGTGCTCCAGCTTGGTTTAGGAAAGTCGCGGTAAATGAGATCCCGAATTTCACTGGAGTAATGGATAAGCCTTTTTTCAAAATCGGGCTGTTGCGGTTGAACTCGGCAATTTCTTTACGTCGCGCGTGGTAATCACTGCTTTGTTCGAGTTGCTCAGTAATTTCCGGCAAGAAGTTATCTTCTACAGTTTGATAGTAGTGGGTAACATCACGACCTTCTTCACCGTAGTAGTTGGCTTTGCGCACTTCGAGCGGATCTTTTTTCAGGTAACGAGCGATCTCGTCCATGATGTGTTCGATAGTCATCATGCCTTGTGGACCACCAAACCCGCGGTATGCGGTATTCGATGCCGTGTTGGTTTTACAACGATGGCCTGTTACGGTTGCATCGCCTAAATAGTAGGCGTTGTCCGAGTGGAACATGGCGCGGTCGACAATAGAGCTTGATAGGTCAGGGGAGTAACCACAGTTACCAGCGACAATGATTTCAGCTCCCTCAATCACACCATCATCGTTAAAACCGATTTTGTATTGGTTGTAGAATGGGTGACGTTTACCCGTCATGGTCATATCTTCATTACGCAGTAAGCGCATTTTGGTTGGACGACCTGTTAGGTGTGCGATAACCGCTGCCATACAGGCAGGTCCAGCCGCTTGAGTCTCTTTACCACCAAAGCCACCACCCATGCGGCGCATGTCGATAACGACCTTGTGCATGGCAACGCCGAGCACTTCCGAGACAAGCTTTTGAACCTCAGTCGGGTTTTGGGTTGAGGTATAGACAATCATGCCACCATCTTCGGTTGGCATAACACTACTGACTTGGGTTTCTAGATAGAAGTGCTCTTGCCCGCCGATCTCAAGCTCGCCTTCAATGATGTGTTTGGCCTTTGCGAGTGCTTTTTGAGAGTCACCACGCTTTTGCTGGTGGCTTTCAGTCACAAAGTGCTCTTTGGCAAGGGCTTCTTTGACATCAAGGATAGCAGGTAGTGCTTCATATTCGACGATGGCGGCATGAGCGGCTTTACGGGCCGTTTCTAGGTCGTTTGCGGCTACAGCGATAACAGGCTGGCCGTAATACTCCACAACGCCATCGGCTAACAGAGGGTCACCAGGTAGAATCGCGCCGATATCTAATTGGCCGGGCACATCTTTGGACGTAATTGCGATGGCAACGCCATCGAATTCATAACAAGGCGATACGTCCAATTTGGTGATTTTCGCGTGCGCTTGTGTACTTAAAAGAGCATACACATGCAGCTGATTTGGAAACTCAAGACGATCGTCAATGTAGACCGCTTCACCAGTTACCTGTTTAGGTGCACTGTCGTGCTTAACGCTCTTACCCACGCCGGTTTTTAAATCTTGTTTGACAATGGCAACCATCTCTTCGTGAGTCAGTTGCTGATGATTCACGTTAGACATAAGACGTTACCCTCGTTTCGATCAGATTACTGGTGTTATTGGTTTCAATGTAATAGCGCTTAAGCATATTGGCAGCTGAAATAGTGCGGTACTCTTGGCTTGCTCGGAAATCGGAAAGCGGCTCGAAATCGTTTTTCACCGCTTCCATCGCGGTGGCAATGGTCTCTTCATTCCATGCTTGACCGATAAGCGCTTGTTCGCAAAGTGTGGCGCGCTTCGGTGTTGCTGCCATGCCGCCGAAAGCGACTCGTGCGTCTGTCACGACGTTATCTTCCACAGTAATGGCGAAAGCGCCGCATACTGCTGAAATGTCATCATCTAAACGTTTTGACAATTTATACGCTCGGAAGCTGTCGTTACTTGGTTTTGGAATGATGATCTTTTCGATGAATTCACTCTCTTGCTGCGCTGTTACTTTGTAGCTAATGAAATATTCTTCCACTGGAATCACACGCGTTTCATCACCACAACGAAGCTGAATGCTAGCATCAAGCGCTATCAGTAGCGGCGGGGTGTCACCGATAGGGGAAGCATTGGCAATGTTGCCGCCAATCGTGCCTTGGTTACGCACTTGCAGTGAGGCGAAGCGATGTAGAAGTTCTCCGAAATCAGGGTAGTGCTTAGTCAACAGTTGGTACGCATCGGAAATAGGCAGATTGGCACCAATTTCTAACGTTTGGTCCGTCTCTTCGCACACTTTCATTTCTTCCACCAGATTCACGCTGATTAGCGTTTCGATTTCACGATGGAATTGAGTTACTTCAAGCGCTAAATCGGTGCCGCCAGCAACCAATTTAGCTTGGGGGTGTGCTTTGTAAAGCTTGGCCAATTCGTCAGTAGTTTTTGGCGAAAAAGCAGTGAGATGACCAAGGCGTAAGCTTGCATCTTCATCTTGAATACTCTCAAGCTTCTGAATGGTTGCACGCTCTAATTCAGAGAATTGGTCAACAATACGTTCTTCTGAGCAAAGTGATAAAGCCGAGTCGACGATAGGACGATAACCCGTACAGCGGCATAGGTTGCCCGCAAGAGATTCCATAACATCAGGCTTGCTTGCGTTAGGTTTGTTTTTGGTCAATGCAAACATCGACATGATAAAACCAGGTGTACAATAACCACATTGTGAGCCGTGAAACTCGACGATTGCCTCTTGCACTGGGTGGAGTGATTGACCTTTTTCTTGTAAGTCTTCCACCGTAATGAGCTGTTTTCCGTGTAGAGCAGAAATAAACGTTAGACACGAGTTGACGCTGCGATACTTCAGCTGCCCATCGACGAGCTCACCTAATACGACAGTGCATGCCCCACAGTCACCAGAACCACAACCTTCCTTTGTTCCAGTTTTCTTTACATGAGTGCGTAGATAGTTCAACACAGTCATGTTGGGGGAGACATTTACTTCCTGCTTGATTTCTTGATTGAGTAGAAAAGTAATCAAGAGACCTCCTTGTTCCGTGATAGTTCGTTTTTATAATTTTCTGACCTTTGGGTCAATAATTGGATAATTTGACCAAGAGGTCAACTAAAATTTTACAAAATAGCAACAAAACTAAGGCTTTTAATCGATTTTAGAATGAAGTAGGCATTGTATGTGTATGATTTTATTTAATAAAATGTGGAGTCAGACGTCGATTCTGTGTTACAAAAAATCAGTCATGATTATTTCGTTGTTTAAAACGATAAGCTGCGGAAATTTCGAGGGAGCAAGCAGGATCAAAAAAGCCAACCGTATTTGGTTGGCTTATAACGTGTTATTCAACTTAGCTCGCTTTATTCTTAAGCACGTCTGAGAACACCACATGAAGATCGTTGGAGGCGTTGTTTCCATCGAGATTCAATTTAGAACGAATGTGTTCTAAGTGTTCTTTCATAAGCTCAAGTGCGACTTCTTCATCGCCGTTCTCAATGGCATCAAGCAACATGGTGTGTTCATCTTGAGAACAGTTGGAGTGGTTGCCTGTTTCGTACATAGCAATGAGCAGTGACGACTGCGAGACAATACTGCGTTGGAAGGCTAGCAAAGGTGCGTTGTCTGCCATTTCGGCGAGCTTGATATGAAACTCACCAGATAAACGCAGGCCACTGCCGTAATCGTCTTTGGCAAAGGCGGCGTTTTCCTCTTCGACTAATTTACGGCACTCAGCAATTTGCGCCTTGGTTGCGCTTACAACCGCGAGTTCAGTAATGGCGAGCTCAAGCACTTCTCTAGCTTTGAAAATCTGTTGTGCTTCTTCAACTGAAGGCGCGGAAACAATAGCGCCACGATTCGGTCGAATATCGACGACTTTTTCAAGCGATAATCGAAGCAGTGCACGACGAATAATGGTGCGACTCACACCAAAAATTTCCGCTAAAGCTTCTTCATTTAGTTTGGTTGCGGGAGGAAGGCGTTGTTCTAATATGGCATCAAAAATATGACAATAAACGACGTCATCTTGCGTCTGACCAGCAACTTTGGTCTTTACGCTTTTACTTACAGAGTTTTTCAGGCTTCCCATCTGATTACAGCACTCTCATGATTTATGTCCCTAATAAAACAATAATACTTCAGTTTGTATACAAGTGGCTATACAAAGATGGAATTGTGACGAACTAAGCAATATTGGCGCGTATTCACTGTTTGGGGTTGCATGTATCAATTTATGAATCAACGACATGTTTGGTTACATTCTGACATATTGCTCGTTAGAGGGTTTGGTGATTTACTTGCGATCCCTAAGTAACAGAGGTATTAACCCTAAATGGACGACCCCTATAGTCGACTTTACAATTCCATTGGTTCCACTTTCCTGGAGCCGCAATCATGTTAGAACTTTTCCTTCAGCCTGAAGCATGGGCTATTTTTGCCACACTATTTGCCTTAGAGATCGTACTCGGTGTTGATAACGTCGTGTTTATCTCCGTACTTTGTGAGCGCCTTCCACTACATCAACGCAAGTTGGCCCGAAACCTAGGTATTGGCTTGGCCGTTATGGCGCGTATCGTGTTAGTTTTTTCGATCACTTGGGTCATGTCATTGACGCAACCTTTATTCGAAATCGCTAAATTCGCCTTCACTGGACGAGATGTCATTATGATCTTGGGTGGTGCGTTTTTGCTGGCCAAGAGTTTGAAAGAGCTTTGGAGCTGGCTGACTCACGATGAAAGTGCGCATTCGACACGAGTAAGCGCAGGCTTGGCGGTGGTGTTATTACAGATTGTTGCGGTGGATGCGGTCTTCTCTATGGACTCTGTCATTACGGCGGTTGGTTTAACAAGTGAAGTGCCAATCATGGTTGCTGCGATATTAGCGTCGGCGGTGGTCATGGTGTTGACGGCAGAGAAAATCAATAACCTTGTCACCCAGTACCCAGGCTTCAAAACCCTAGCGTTATTGTTCTTAGTGTTGTTAGGTGGCTTGTTGATGGCAGAAGGCTTCGCAATTCATATCAACAAAGGTTACGTATACTTTGCTATGGCGTTTGGTTTGATATTGGAACTTTGTCACATTCAATTAAAACGCACTCAAGCTAAAAGGTTGTCTGTGCAAGGTGGTCAAAATCCAATGACTATCCGGAAAATTCGTCCGTTTAGAGTGGGGACGATAGCCTAGTCAGGGTCCTGTATTTAAAGACTGGTATCAGTGTGCTAAGGCTATTCAAACCATCAAAAAGGAGAGCTTATGCTCTCCTTTTTTGGATTTGTCTATGAGTTAAATTCCAAAATCGTAGCCTTGGTAGATATCGGACAATGTTTTGGGTTTCTTGCTACGTTTGCTTGGAGTGGGATGATATTCGTGTTTAATCGCATCAGCGTGTGCTTGCGCAGACTTCATGAATTCAGGATCAGACATCGCTTGTTTGCGAAGCTCATTGATGCGTTCTAGTTTTTCTTGCAACATAACTACACCTCATGAATTGCTGTATGTACAACCAGTATAGACCTGCGCTGTATGAATATCCAGTATTTTGTGCTGAGGGTAAAAATAACGCCTAGGTGAGTGATTAAACTCAACTAGGCGTCTGGTTTATGTTCAGAGTTCTAAGACCAGAATTAGGTAGGGATGGACATTAGTTTTAATGCAGGGGAAATACGAAGTTCAGCTTCTGTTGCTTGCTGAACGTCTTCAACAGAAAACTCCGGAGCTAATTCAGTGAGCAGCATCCCTTGTTCAGTCAGTTCTATGACGCCCATTTCCGTGACAATCAAATCCACTTGATTTACAGCCGTGAGTGGCAAAGTACAGTCGCGTAATAGCTTTGCTTTGCCTTTGACAGTGTGCTCCATCGCAACGATCACCTTCTTTGCTCCAACCACGAGATCCATTGCGCCACCCATGCCGGGCACCATTTTTCCTGGAATAATCCAGTTCGCGAGATTACCTTTTTCATCCACTTGCAATGCGCCCAACACGGTGGAATCGACATGGCCGCCGCGAATAATGGCGAACGAATCCGCGCTATTGAAATAGCAACTTCCTTCGATTGCGGTAATTGGTTGTGCGCCTGCGTTAACCAAGTCAGCGTCTATTTCATGTTCTTCAGCTAAATTATCAATACCAAGCAGTCCATTCTCTGCTTGAAGAAGGATTTCGACATCTTTGTCGACTTCGTTAGCCACTAGAGTAGGTAGACCAATGCCTAGATTGACGATATCTCCGTCACGCATTTCTTGAGCGACACGCCAGGCGATGCGACGGCGAATAGTATGTTTGTCTAGTTGAGTGCTCATTACGCGTCCTCCGTTAAGATATAGTCCACATATAGGCTAGGGGTGTGCACGGCTTCAGGTTGAATGTTGCCTATGTCTACCAGAGACTCCGCTTCAACAATTACTTTGTCAGCAGCGGTTGCCATCAAGGGGTTAAAGTTTTGTGTGGTTTTGCTGTAAAACACATTGCCACGACGGTCAACGATGGAGCCGCGAATAAGTGCGATGTCTGCCCTCAAAGGGGTTTCTAGCAAGTAGTCTTTTCCTTGAACATTAATAACTTGTTTGCCTTCGGCGACAATAGTGCCCAGGCCAGTAGGCGTCAAAACACCACCGAGTCCGGCTCCTCCGCTGCGAATTCGTTCGGCAAGAGTACCTTGAGGGACGAGTTCGACATCCAAGATTCCCTCGTTCATTTGTGCCCCTGTTTCTGGGTTAAGGCCGATGTGTGATGCATAAAGCTTTTTGACTCGCTTTTCAGCAATCAGTCGACTCGTACCTCTACCGGGTGATGCCGTATCGGTAGTAATGAGTGTGATGTCTTTGATGTCGAATTCGATTAGTAGGTCGATAAGTTTTTCTGGCGCACCGGTTGCCATAAAACCGCCTACCATGATGGTCATGCCGTCATGAAGAATGTCTTTGAGTTGTTGAGGTGATGCTGCTTTTTTCATGGTCGTTTCCTCTTTAACAACGTTTGATAATGACGGCTGTGCCCATGCCGCCACCGATACACAATGAAGCCAAACCCAAATCACTCTGAGTTCGATGCAATTGATAGACAAGAGTGGTAAGAATCCGGTTACCTGACGCTCCGATAGGGTGGCCGAGTGCGATCGCTCCACCACTTAAATTGGTTCGCTCTAATAGCCATGGCACATCAATGTTGTGTTGTTCCGCTAATGAATGAGCAACGCCAAGAGCTTGGGCCGCGAAGGCTTCGTTAAGCTCGAACACATCAATATCAGTTATCGACAAATTGGCTTTATTTAGTGCGTTGGCAATCGCGGGAACTGGACCAAGTCCCATAACCTCGGGCGCGATAGCCCCTTGTCCGTATTCAATAAGCTCTGCAAGTGGTATTAAACCATGACGTTGTACTGCGGATTCAGAGGCCAATAGAATGGCTGAACCACCGTCATTGATGCCAGATGCATTACCTGCGGTAACCGTCCCTTCGGCGGTGAATACAGGTCTGAGTTTTTGTAGAGCTTCGTAGGTGCAATCGGGTTTTGGGTATTCGTCACTTTTTACTTCAGTTTGGCGCCGGCGGCTTATAATAGTGAGTGGGGCAACTTCGTTGGTGAAATCACCGCTTTCTAAGGCGTGGACAGCTTTCTTTTGACTCGCCAGTGCAAAAGCATCTTGCTCTTCACGTGTTAGTTCAAATTTCTTGGCGATGTTTTCTGCCGTGATACCCATATGGTATTGGTGGAACGCATCAGTCAGCCCATCCTTAATGATGCTGTCTTCAAGGTTTTGATGGCCCATTTTATATCCGCGTCGGATTTGACCGTTGGCGATAAAGGGCGCGTTGGACATACTTTCCATTCCACAAGCCATGACGATGTCGGCATCGCCTGCTCGAATGTGGCTTGCGCCATCCATTACGACTTTCATTCCACTGCCACAGATCATGTTAAGGGTGTAGGCAGGAACGGAATCTGGGATCCCCGCTTTAATAGCCGCTTGGCGGGCAGGACCCATACCAGAACCTCCGGTTAACACATTGCCTACGATCACTTCATCGATCAGGTCTGGCGCAATATCAGCCTGCTCGATTGTGGCTTGAATAGCGTGTGCACCAAGCTCAACTGCGGATAGTGAGCTAAGTGAACCATTGAAGCTCCCTATAGGGGTACGTTTTGCTGCGACAATAAAAATTCGTTCCATCTCTGTCTCCCAATACCTTAAATGATGCGTCTGTTTGAGCGCTTTGTTTCAGTCTAAAAGGGAGCAGCGACTATGTGTTATAGACAAGAATTCAAAGCGGCTTTGCATAAATGCAAATACCAAATTGGTGGTTGATCACGTCTTTTCATTATTAACACTTTTATCTTGGTATCAGGATAATTGGAGAAAACGTTATGCATAATCGAATAGCTTGCGCCCCATGCTGTTGGGGTATCGAAGAGCCAGACAATGGGCTAAACCCAAGTTGGGGTAAAGTGCTAATGGAGGCAAGTGACTGCGGATATCGTGGTATTGAACTGGGGCCAGACGGCTACTTTCCAGAGGAGTCGATGCTGACCAAAAGTGCGTGCCGAACGCGAGGACTAGAAATATGTGCTGGTAAGCTACAACAACCCTTTAGTGACAGCGAAAAAATGCCAGCAATTCTCAACCAAACTGAGAAAACGTGCGCTCGTTTAAAGGCGCTAGGAGTGGGTACGCTACTGCTTATGGAAGGTAATCATCCTGAGCGCTTTGGCAGTCTCGGTCAAAGTGCAACAGCACCTCGATTAACCTCAGAACAGAAACATCACCTCATCAACAACATGAGACAAATCACTAGTCTAGCTCAGGAGCATGGATTGCGTTGTTTACTGCATCCCGGTGTTGGTGGGTATATTGGGTTTAAAGATGAGATAGAGTTTGTATTGCATCAATTTTCCGATTCCGAACTTGGATTATGTCTCGATATTGGTCATACGTTTTTAGATGGAATGGACCCTTTGAGCCTGATCAGACAGTATGCGAATAGAATTGAGCATGTTCATTTGAAAGATGTATCTATCGACAAGTTACGTGTAGCAATTAGAGACAAACAGCCGTGGTTTGATGCCTATTCTGACGGGCTTGTTACTCCACTTGGAGACGGCGATATCAAACTCAATCAAGTCATTGCGAGTTTAAAATCAATTGACTATCAAGGGTGGCTAGTTGTGGAACACGAGCACAACGTTAAACAGTCGCAACAGGTAAAAGTTGACCTTCAGCGCAGCCGCAACTACCTCGCTTCATTAGGAGTCTAACCATGCCGATAGTCAGCGATCCTTGGTTTTACATAATGGCAATACCTGCTGTGTTGATTTATGGCATAGGTAAAGGTGGGCTAGGAGGGGCATTGGGGATCATCGCGGTTCCGTTAATGGCACTCATCATCTCTCCTACTCAGGCAGCGGCAATTTTACTGCCCATTCTTATTGTTATGGACGCGTTCGCCGTTCGTCACCATTACAAGAACGCTGATTATCGGATTTTAAAGCAAATGCTTCCTGGGTCGATTCTAGGTGTGGTGCTCGCGGGGTTATTCTTAAGTGTGACACCTGAAACTGGCCTAAAACTCACCATAGGTTTGCTGTCTTTGGCTTTTTGTTTTCAGCACTGGTTTGGTGGTAAACAGTCGTCATCGACTCCAGGGAAACTGAGCGCGTGGTTTTGGAGTGCATTGGGCGGGTTTTCCAGTACGGCTATCCATGCAGGTGGTGGCCCAGCAAGTATTTACTTGCTGCCACTGCGCTTAGAGAAAGTCACACTTATCGCAACTATGGCGGTGCTGTTTGCCATTATCAATGTGGTAAAAGTAGTCCCATATGTGGCGCTGGGGGAGTTTGATGAAACCAATTTATTCACCGCATTGTTACTTATTCCGTTCGCTCCGGTGGGAGTGAAACTTGGTGTAATGCTACTTCATAAAGTTAGTCAGGAGCGAATCTATCAGCTTTGCTACGCGTTCTTATTTTTATCTGGTGCGAAGCTATGTTACGACGCGATACAAAGCTTCGTAATGGTATAAGTCAGCTATGCCGTTCTTCTTTGCTGGCAAGCAAAAAATCCTTAAATTTTGTCGCCGTGGGAGAGGCGGTCTGCGGCGAATGATAATACAGATTTAAACTCCAAATACTGGTTTGATAGTCGGGCAGTAGTGCGATTAGCTTACCATTATCAATGTAACTTCTCGCGACAAACTCAGGCAGGTACGCAATTCCAATTCCATTCAAAGCCCCTCTTAGCAACAAATCACTATCATTAACCTCAACGGTTTTCGGTACCTTTAAAATGATATTTTCCGCTTGCTGACGAAAGATCCAATCGTTACTTCCGGTGAGCGTGGTGGCGATCAAACAAGGGTGTTGAGCCAAGTCACTAGGGTGAGAAGGTAGGTTGTGCGATTCAAGATATTGTGGAGAGGCGACGACAATAAACGGACATTGCATCAATTCTCGCTTCACCAGCAGTAAATCTTTTTCGCGATAACCTTGGAAGCTGGCATTGGCGCTGATCATTAAGTCAGAGGTACTTGCATGGTCTAACGCCCAAGGCGTGACGTTGATATTAAATGTCACGTCTGGGTGAGCCTTGGAGTATTGGGCAATCATATCCATCAAATAATGATTGGCATAGACAGGCGTGCAGACGATGTCGATATGGCCTTTTTCTTGTGACTGGTAATCTTCTAGCTTTCTGCTGATGCGTTCTGCGCTATCGACTAGGGGGGAGAATTCTTCGAATAGAGTTTGACCGGCCTGAGTGGCTTCCAAAAGTCGATTTGAACGACGACACAAAGTGGTTCCAAAGTGGTTTTCAAGTTCCTGTAACCAGCGGCTGCCAGCCGAAACTGAAATATTGAATCGTCGTGCCGCAGAAGAAATGGAGCCAGAGCGAATCACGTAAACAAAAAACGCCATTTTATCGAGCATAAACGCCTCATTGTGTTGGCCAGGTTAAAAACAAAAAAGGAACAGACCTTAAGTTAGCCTGTTCCCGTTTTGTTGTGGAGTCTTATTGATTAAGCACGTGCTTCAGATGTGGACTGTGGCACTTTTTTGCCCAATTTTTTCGCCATGGCTTCTTCCATTTTTTCCAGACTGACGCCTTTGGTTTCAGGCACATACTTAACAACAACGTACATACAGATGATAGAAAGAATCGCAAATAACCAGAACGCAAATGCACCATTAAAGTTCTCTTTTAGATAGGCATTTTCGTTGAGCATAGGGAAAGATTGAGTGACGATAAAGCCAGTAAACCATTGAGCACCAACGGCGATCGCCATCGCTCTAGAGCGGATGCTGTTCGGGAAAATCTCAGAAATCATGGTCCAACATGCGCAGCCCCATGAAGTGGCATAGGAAACAACGTATAGACATAGCGCGAACAAGGCGGCATAACCTTCCGTTTGTTGATACAAAACATAGCCCACAACAAACATACCAAGTGCACAGCCGAAGGTACCGTATTTCATTAGCGGTAGACGTCCGACTTTGTCGATAAGATACATGCCAAGCGCATTACCTAGAATGAATACCACGCCAACGAAGGTAGTTTGGAATAGAGCGTTTTCTGTAGAGCCCGTAATCGGTTTCAGGATCTCAGGGGTGTAATACATGATGACGTTGATACCCGTTAACTGTTGCGCCGCCGCAACAAAGGTACCGATGACAAGAATAGCGAATAAGAGAGGAGAGCGTAAACTCACTTTGTTCTTAGCAGTGCTTAAACTGTCTTTAAGGGAGTCTTGGATTTCCAGAATAAGTTGTTCTGCATGTTTTGGGTTAGAGATTTTAGACAGAGTGGTTTTCGCTTCATCGATTCTTCCTTTGAGTACCAACCAACGAGGGGACTCTGGAATAATAAACAGTAACACTGCAAACAGTGCCGCCGGAATCACTTCGGAGCCCAGCATCCAACGCCAGCCTAGATCCACTAACCAAGCTTCTGACATACCTTTAGCGATAAGATAATTGACGTAGAAAACACCTGTTTGACCAATAACGGCAGACTGTTGGAACATACTGACGGCGCGCCCTCGAAAGTCTTTAGGAGCGACTTCAGACATATACATTGGGGAAACAACACATGCCAGACCGACGGCAACACCACCGACAATTCTTAAGATGACATAGAAGCTAAATGTGGCGGCTAAAGCTGAACCAATGGCCGAAATCATAAAGAGCACGGCTGCGATGAATAGGGTGTTGCGACGGCCATACTTAAGAGCAGCCCAACCGGCACTGACTGCGCCGATAATACTGCCTAGTACGACACTGGATACGGCCCAGCCAGTTTGTGCTGGGGTTAAACCAAAGTGTTCTCTAATAGGGCCAATGGCGCCTGAAATTACCGCGGTATCATATCCTAGTAGTATCCCGCCTAGTGCTGCAATACAGCAGATTCGAACAATATAGGCAATATTGTGTTTTCGTGCTTCTGCCTTGGATGTTGCTTCCATTTTATTTTCCTTATTGAGATTCCCCAAAGCTGTCCCTTTACCATCGAACCAGTTCCAGTTGGGTAACGCCCAATACTTCGGTTTGTAGGGTACGAGTATTGGCATTCTATAAGTCCAGCAGATGTTATAGTTGTGTAATTTGAAAATTATTTTTCATTTTGCTGGTGTTTTAATCATATTGACTCTTTTCTGTTTCGACTACCGTTAAACTGTCATTTTGTCCAAAAATGTTATCTTCATCAAACTATGAAAAATCTTTTTCAAATCCTACAAATGTTATAAGTGTTTGAAAAATATATGTTTAATAAAAGTGAGATCTAGATCAAAAACAGTGGTAAGCCGCGTGCTATATAGGTTTTTTCCAATTTCATCTTGTTTTGAAAATCTCACTGGATGATATGAAAAATATTTTTCATAGGTGTTTTTTTTGGCTAAAGTAGTCCTCAGTGAAACAACAGGAGATGTTCAAAGTTTGCTAATGCGATGAATTGATCAACATGAGCGCTTTGAATCACTTGGAAAATCTTTAAAACATTGTCGGAGAATAAAAATGAGCAACGTGCAATATGGAATTAGCCCACTGACTTGGACCAACGATGATATGCCAGAGCTTGGTGGCGAGATCCCTTTGGAAACGTGTTTAAGTGAAATGGCTGAAGCTGGATTCACAGGCACAGAGCTAGGCACCAAGTATCCACGTGAGCCAGAAGTATTAGTACCACTACTTAAAGAACATGGCCTTGTACTCGCGTCAGGTTGGTATAGCGGCAACCTAATGACGATGACGGCTGATGAAGAGATTGCAGCGATGCAAGACCACATCAAGCTTCTTAAGGCAGCAGGCTGTAAAGCAATGGTATATGGTGAAGTGAGCAACACTGTCCATGGCGACATCAACACACCACTTTCACAGCGCGTCATCTTATCAATGGATGAGTGGAAAATGTACTGCGAGAAGTTGACCAAAGTCGCTGACTATCTGCTAAACGAACACGATATTAAGCTCTCTTTCCACCATCATGTTGGCACTATCTGTGAAACAGAAGATGACATCAACCTTATGATGGAATTCACGGGTGAGTCTGTATTCCTAACATTGGACACTGGCCACATCACATACGGTGGCGGTAACCCAGTGACTATGATTGAGCGTTGGGGTCATCGCATCGGTCACATGCATTTCAAAGACCTTCGTCTTGATGTCATGAAAGCGGCTCGCGAAGCTGATAAATCCTTCTTAAATGCTGTTCTTGACGGTGTATTCACTGTCCCTGGTACGGGCGATGTGGACTATGACGACGTGTTTGCTGCGCTTAAAGCTCGTAACTATCAAGGTTGGTTATTGGTTGAAGCTGAACAAGACCCAGCAAAAGCTCACCCACTAACTTACGCAAAAACTGCTTACGAGAACATCACAGGTTACGCGAAGAAATACGGCTTGTAATTGAGCTCTGGATGATGGGGAGCCACGCTCCCCATCACAAAGCTACGGGGTTAGGGATGCAAAACGTAGCTTACTCATGGAATGGACAAAGTTGAGACTACCGAGGAATAGAATGAAAACTGTACGCCTAACTGTCGCAGAAGCGCTTGCACAATACTTAGCTGCTCAAATGATCGAAATAGATGGAAAAAAAGAGCAACTTTTCGGCACCGCTTTTGCCATATTCGGTCACGGCAACGTGACGTGCTTTGGACAGCAACTTAAGAACATTGAAGACAAAATTCCGACTTGGCGTGGTCAAAATGAACAGTCGATGGCGACGGCGGCGATTGCTTATGCAAAAGCAAACCAGCGCAGACGTATTGGTATCGCGACAAGTTCAATTGGTCCGGGTGCAACCAATATGGTGACCGCAGCGGGTATTGCTCACACTAACCGACTTCCTGTGCTATTGATTTCAGGGGACGCATACGTAAGCCGTTTACCTGACCCAGTATTACAACAGCCGGAGAATTTCTACGACCCATCTATTACTTGTAACGATGCTTTCAAACCACTAACTCGTTACTGGGATCGTATTATCTCGCCTTCACAGCTGATGCACTCATTGCCTCAAGCGATAGACACCATGCTTGATCCAGAGACCTGTGGACCTGCATTTATCGGCCTTCCTCAAGATATTCAAGGCGTTGCTTACGATTTCCCTGAAGTGTTCTTCGAAGAAAAAGTTCACCGTATTCGTCGACCAGAGCCAGAAATTGCTGACCTTGAGGACGCAAAAGAAGTACTGATGAAAGCGGAAAAACCACTGATCGTATCTGGTGGTGGAGTGCATTACTCACTTGCAACTGATGAGCTCGCGGCATTCGCAAAACAACACAATATTCCGGTTGTAGAGACTATCGCGGGTCGTGCCACGATGTTGCAAGACAACCCGCTCAATGCAGGACCTATTGGTGTGACAGGCTCTGATTCGGCCAACTACATGGCGGCGCATGCGGATGTAGTCGTCGCAATTGGTACTCGTTTGCAAGACTTTACTACAGGTTCGTGGAGTGTATTCAAGAACCCAGACATGAAGCTTATCACTATTAACGTTGGCCGTTTTGATGCGATAAAACACCGCGCGCTGCCAGTCAAATGTGATGCCAAACGTGGCTTGGTTGAGTTATCGAAGTTACTTGGTGATTGGCAGGGTGATAATGCCTGGGCTCAAACTGCGAAAGAGCAGGCCGATGAGTGGAAAGCGGTCGTTCATCGTCGTACCAACCCTCAAGAGGGCGACCTGTTACCTGGACTGTCTTCATACGCAGAAGTGATTGGTAAGCTGAACAAATCCATGCAGCCGGGTGATACCGTGCTGACAGCCGCAGGTGGCCTGCCTGCTGAATTAGCAATGAACTGGCAAAACTACCAAATCGGCAAGTTTGATATCGAGTTTGGTTTCTCATGCATGGGCTATGAAATTGCCGGCGGTTGGGGCGCTAAAGTGGCGAACCCAGACAACGATGTGGTTGTGCTTGTCGGTGACGGCTCCTACCTGATTCAAAACTCAGACATTTACTCATCCGTCCTTACTGGTCACAAGATGATAGTCGTAGTGTGCGATAACGGTGGCTTTGCTGTTATCAACAAGCTTCAGAACAACACGGGTAACGACTCTTTTAACAACCTACTTGAAGACTGTCGTCGTCCTGATGGTGAAGTGGCTCGTGTCGACTTCGCTAAACACGCTGAAGCGCAAGGGGCGATCAGTGAGAAGCTGACGTCGGTAGATGAATTCGATGCAGCATTCCAACGCGCTAAAGAAGCCGACCGTACTTACGTTATCGTGGTTGATATTGACCCAGTATCGCCAGCAGCATGGTCTAAGTGCGATTGCTGGTGGGAAGTCGGTCTACCAGAGGTAACACGCAACGACCACGTCGCAGAGAAAGTGGTGAGTTGGGAAGAAGGCCGCGCCACACAGCGCCGCGGTGTCTAGTTCAGATTTCTATTTAATTTTCTAACACTTAATCTCGGCTCCTAGACACTAGGAGCCACACAAGGAGTCAAGCATGTTTAATGAAGAGCGTCATTTTGAACAGCCAATTCGTTGGGCAATGGTAGGTGGTGGTCGTGGTAGCCAAATTGGTTACTCTCACCGCAATGCAGCACAGCGTGATGGATTGTTTAAGTTGGTTGCGGGTGCGTTTGACCTAGATGCTGATCGTTGCCGCGATTTTGGCGTCAATCTTGGCCTAGATCCAGAGCGTTGTTACTCAAGCTATAAAGAGTTGTTTGCTCAAGAAGCACAGCGTGAAGATGGCATTCAAGCTGTCTCTATTGCTACGCCAAACTCTACTCACTACGAAATCTGTAAAGCGGCACTAGAAGCCAAGCTTCATGTGGTGTGCGAAAAGCCAATCACCTTTACGACTGAAGAGGCGGAAGAGCTAAAAACTATCGCGGCGCAAAACAATCGTGTTATCGGTGTGATGTATGGCTATACAGGTTTCCCTATGGTCCAACAGGCGCGTGAAATGGTGCAACGTGGTGACCTTGGTGAGGTTCGTGTCATCAATATGCAGTTCGCTCACGGCTTCCATAATGAAGAATACGAGAAAAATGACCCAGGTTTGAAATGGCGTGTGAGCCCTGAAGTATCAGGTCCTACTTATGTGTTAGGTGACATTGGTACCCATGCGTTTTATCTCAACGAGGTAATGACCGGACTAGAAGTTGATAGCTTGGCATGTATGCGCCAAAGCTTTATCGAATCTCGTGCGCCACTTGAAGATAACGCACATGTGATGATCAAGTTCAAAGGCGGCGCAGTTGGTACGCTTTGGGCATCGGCTGTGAACTCTGGTTCGATGCATCAACAGAAGATCCGTATTGTCGGCTCTAAAGCATCGATCGAATGGTGGGATGAGTATCCAAACCAACTTCGTTACGAAGTACAAGGTGAAGCACCTCGCGTACTAGAGCGTGGCATGGGGTACTTGTATCAAGACGCAGAAGGTGTTGCCTCTAACCGTGTTGGTGGTGGTCATGCTGAAGGTTACTTTGAGTCTTGGGCTAACCTATATCACCGTTTCGCTATGGCATTTGATGCAGCTGACCGTGATGACCAAGAAGCCCTTGCGGGTATTTGGTTCCCTGGTATTGATGCCGGCATCGAAGGGGTTCGTTTGTGTGAGAAGTGCGTTGAGTCTGCAGACCAAGGCGCGGCTTGGGTTAGCTACAAATAATAGGAACGACGATGACGAAAATTGCATTTCAACATGACAGACCGTTGGATGCCATCGTTTTAGGACGCGCGGGTGTGGATCTATACGCCCGCGAATCAAAAACCGATATGGCGGATTTGTCGGGCTTCAACAAGTTTGTTGGTGGTTCAGCGGCCAATATTGCGGTCGCTGTGAGCAAACTAGGTGGCAAAGTGGGTTTCATTGGTTGTGTTGCTGATGATGCGTTTGGTGGCTATGTAAAAGGTTACATGTCAGGACAGGGGATCAACCTAGACGGCATGATGACTGACAACTCTGGCTCTCGTACTTCGGTCGCTTTCACTGAGATGAAACCAAGTGACTGTACGGTCCTTATCTATCGAAATAACGCTTCTGATCTGACGATAAAGCCAGAGCAAATCGACCCTGAATATATCGCAAGTTCAAAGGTTTTGGTGGTGACAGGCACGGCACTTTCTGAGAGCCCAAGTCGTGAAGCTACGTTGATCGCGATGCAACATGCGCGTCGCAGTAACACTTTAGTTGTCTTGGATGTGGACTACCGTCCTTATTCATGGCGCACCGATACTGATGCTTCTATCTATTACGGGATTGCCTCTAGCCTGTCCGATATCGTGATCGGCAATCGTGAAGAGTTCGACATGATGGAAACGGTGATTGCACCGGGCAATAAGGATGACGATGCCACAGCAGAACGCTTTATGCGCGACAACACCCAGATTGTGGTGATTAAGGCTGGTGAGTTTGGTTCGAAAGTGTATTGCCGTGATGGCTCTAAGTTCCAGCAAGGCATCTTCCGAGTTGAAGTGAATAAGCCATTTGGCTCTGGTGACTCCTTTGCAGGTGGTTTGATTTGGACCTTAGTGAATGGTGGCACACTGCAAGAAGGCGTGAGAAATGGATCCGCTGCGGCTGCGATTAATGTCAGTGGGGATAGCTGTACCGAAGCTATGCCAACGAAAGAGCAGCTTTTTGATTTTATTGAGACAAGAAACCAAGGTGTTTAGTGGCATCGACTGATGTGATTGAAGACAGTATTTAGTCTCCCGGGCCGGTATTTCGACCTCAGATACTCGCGAAAATACACACCATCGTGGCCCGGTTTTTTTATTAATGAACAAGTTTAGGGAATTGAAACTGCGCTCAAGAAAAGAGCAGTGAGGAGAAAGAATATGGGTAAACACATACCACCCTACGATAATAAAAATGAGCCCATTGTAGGTATTAATGATGAAGTCACACCTTTGTGTTATTTCAACCAAGTTTGTTTGACTCAAGGCGGCACATTCAACCATGAGGTTGAAGGGTATGAGTCTGTCATCGTATTAGCTGGTGGCACTTGTAGTGTTTCAGTGACTAATGGGCAAGACACCCAAGTGTTCGACAACATTGGTAAACGTGCGTCAGTGTGGGACGGCAATCCAGAAGCGGTTTATGTACCACTTGGTTACACAGCGCAAATAGAGTGTGTCAGCGAGAATGCCGACATCATGATTGCTGGCGGTAAGTTTGAAGCGTCACTAGAACCGTTCTGCGTTCGTGAAGAGAATGTCGATATCGTTCAATACGGCTCAGACGACACCAAAACGCACCGTAAAATCAAACATGTTCTTGGTCAATCAAATGCTGACAAACGCGGTCGTTTGTTAGTCAGCGAATTGTTTACGGTTGGCGCTGGTGGTTGGTCAGGTTTCCCTCCACATAAGCATGATGAAGATCGTGTGAAAGAAGATGGCAGTCGAGAAACACTGTACGAAGAAGTGTATCAGTTCCGTTTTAACCCTGATTTCGGTTTTGGTGCTCAGTTCTTGTATGAACATGAAGATGACCATGGTCCGGTTTATCACGTTAAAACAGGCTCAGTAATCGCTATCGACAAAGGTTACCACCCAAGTGTGGCGGCACCGGGCTATGAGATGTATTACTTCACCATTATTGTTGGGAAGACTGACAAGTCTCTGATTCAACATTTTGACCCTCACCATGAATATCAAGTGAATACCATTCCCGGTATCAAAGATATGATTGCGAAGTTCAAATAGGAGACAAAGCATGTTAGTGAATCTTAATGATCTATTACCTGATGCGGCGGCTTCTGATTATTCAGTACCTTGTTTTAATATTTTCGGTTTCGAAGACGCAAGAGCAGTGGTAGAAGCGGCGGAAGAAGTTGGTAAGCCTGTCATTCTGGCTTGTAATAAAGACGTTGTCGATTTCTACGGTGTGGAAACCGCTGCGGCGATGTTCCTCAACCTCGCTCACAAGAGCAGCGTACCGGTCTGCCTACATTTGGACCATACTTATGAAGAAGACATTGTCTATCGTGCGCTTAAAGCGGGTTTCAGCTCGGTTATGTTTGATGGCTCTCAACTGACTCTGGATGAAAACATCGCTCGCACAAAAAAAGTGGTCGAAGTGGCTCACGCACTGGGTGCTTCTGTAGAAGGTGAGATTGGCTCAGTACCTTACGAAGAGGGACGCGACCATATCAAATCTATCTATACTGAGCCTGAGGATGCTGCTAGATTTGCCCAAGAAAGTGGCGTTGACTGTGTAGCAATCTCGGTAGGCAATATTCATCGTTTGACCGAGCCAACCTGTACTATCGACTTTGGGCGTTTAGATCGTATTGCCAATGAGGTCACTGTACCTTTAGTCATTCACGGAACGAGCGGTATTCGCGATGAAGACATGCTTAAGTTGAAACAGAGTCGCGTATCAAAATTCAATATTGGTACCTGCTTGCGTCAAGCTCTTGGTCATAACTTGCGCGGTTATATGAATGATGAACCGCAGAAATTTGATCGAATCTACTTTATGCAGAAAGCAATGCCGTATGTTAAGCAAGAAGCGATTCGCAACTTTGAATTATTATCATAAAATAGAGTCCCCAACCTAATTTGGGAAGGGGACCGGTTGACTATTTATTGCGTTCGGATAGGAGAGCGTTATCACTATGGATGTAGAAGTAAAAGTACCCGCTGATTTAGATTCGTTACGCGAGCTTATCGTGAAACGCTATGACGGCCTGAGCAGTAGGCTGCAGCAGGTAGCCGACTTTGTCATGGAACAGCCAATGCTGGTTGCCGTAGAAACCATGGCAACCATCGCGCAACAAGCCAATGTACCGTTGTCGACACTAAGTCGATTCTCCAATGCGATGGGCTTTGATGGCTTCACGTCTATGCAAATATTGTTTAGAGATCAGTATTTGAATCGTCCTAGAGACTACAAAGAACGTGTTCGTAAAGCACGTGAGATGGAAGATGTACCACACGATTCTCCACAAGCCATCTTTCAAGATTTTGGTGATGCCAATATTGAGGCGCTTGAACAACTTCAAGTTATGGTGTCGCCACAGAAATTGGAACGTGCTGTGGCCATGCTTGAAGGGGCTGAAACCATCTACATTCAAGGGATGCGCCGAGCTTACCCTGTAGCGTTCTACCTCTGGTATGCGTTAATGAAATCGGATAACAACGTTGTGCTCTTAGATGATCATGGTGGTATGTTGTCGCCCATGACGCGTCGTATGAACGAAAATGATGTGCTGTTCACGGTGACATTCAACCCTTACGCGCAAGAAACCAGTGACCTAATTGACGAAGCATACAAAAAGAACGTACCTATTATCGCCATTACCGACAATCAGATGACGCCTCAAGGCAGTAAGATGGAAGTGTGTTTTGAAGTGCAAGAAGGCGAGGTAATGGGGTTCCGCTCGTTGAGTAGTTCAATGTACCTAGCTCAGACATTAGCGGTTAGCTTAATGTGCCGCGAAGTAAATTAATCACAATTAATGAACATCCAGACTATTAAAGAGTAAGCCTTGTAAAGCAAATGCATCAAGGCTTAGCTTCTTGTTGCCAAAATTCAAGGAGATCCACTATGCGTTATGCTTTACATGGAATGTGTTCACTCCACAGCAATGTTATTTCTGACATTCGTTTAGCTCATGATACTGGGTATCAAGGGTTAGAAATCCACACTGAAAAACTCTGGCGCTACATTAAAGCCGGCCTATCCGCAGAGCAATTTAAACAGCGTTTAGATCATTTCAACATAGAGCCTACAGCGATTGATATTATTGGCGCCATCGAAGTGACGGATAAAGCGTCGAAAGCTCAATTGTTCCAAGATGCGGAAGTGTTATGTCAGTTCGCTCAGCAAATAGGTGCACCTACCATTCAACTTAATGCCTTTGAAGCATTGAACGGACTCACTTTAGAGCAAAATATTGAGCTGACAGCTCAAAATATACGTTCGATTGCGGATATAGGTAAAGATTATGGCATTCGCTTTCAATATGAGGGTGCTGCATGGACTCCCATTGCTTCGCTCGACGATTACTATCGTTTGTTAGATGCTGTAGGGCGCGACAACTTTGGCTTTGTTCTCGATACCTGGCATTTTTGGGCATGCCGAGGCGCAAGTCTCGAGCAAATCGCCAACATTGATCCCTCTCTTATCTACAACGTCCATATTTCAGATGGTACTCGCCCTGAAGAAGGAGCAGCTTGGCCAGATGAAAGAGAGTTACGTGGTCACTTTATTGGTCAAGGCGATATTCCTTTGTCTGAGTGGGTTGATGCCATCCAGTCTACGGGTTACCAAGGCTTCTATTCGGGCGAATATTTAAATGATCAAATGTGGGAGCAAGATTATTACGATGTCGCTACTAAGATGCTTAAAGGTATGAAAGCCCTGTTCTAAGCAAATAATGTGTCCACTTAACGGTTAAATATTCTCCGTATTAAGTGGACTTTGTTGTCTATGTCACGAAATAAATATTTCATATAAATATAATTGAATTAAATATTTCACAAGGCCTCATTGGCAACGGAGCGCTCCCAATGTCTTATCTACTTTCTAAGTATTCTCAATCATCTGTTGATTCCCGTGTTCAATCGATTACGCCAGAGAGTGCAAATTGGCAATACGTGGGCTTCTCAGTTTATGAGATCGCAAAAGGGGAAGTGTTAATGCTTGATCAAACGGCTACCGAGAAGTGTTTAGTCTTGGTGTCGGGAAGAGCAACTGTGACGGTTAATAATCAGGTGTTTAATAATATTGGTGAACGTATGTCGCCATTTGAAAAAGATGAAAACCAACAGCGTATTAAGCCACACTCGGTGTATGTCGCACCCCAGCAGAGTGTTCACGTACTGGCTGAAACGGATTTGGAACTAGCGGTTTGCGAAGCGCCCAGTGAAGGTACTTTTCCGACTCGTCATATTGCCCCTCAAGATGTTGATGCTGAGCACCGAGGTAAGCGACAGAACCAAAGGTACGTACACAATATTCTCCCAGATAACAAACTCGCGGACAGCCTGCTCGTCGTCGAGGTCTTTACTGAAGAGGGCTGTACGAGTTCTTATCCTAGCCATAAACACGACCAAGATATCGACGGCCAAGAAACCTATTTAGAAGAAACTTATTATCATCGCTTAGACCCGTCTCAAGGCTTTTGTATGCAGCGCGTGTACACCGATGATAGGGAGTTAGATGAGTGCATGGCGGTGTATGACAAAGACGTGGTCATGGTGCCAAAAGGTTACCACCCTGTAGCTACCATGGCAGGCTATGACAGCTATTACCTGAATGTAATGGCCGGACCTAAGCGCAAATGGCTGTTCAGTTGGGAGGGTCCTCATGCATGGATTAATTCTGAGGACTACATGTAATCGCGATGAGTGTCATATGGCTACCTACCGAAACCATGCCGCTCATGAGCAACTTATTCTGGTTTGACTCACCATCGAGTTGGACAAACGACAAGCAAAGGAAGGAGTGCAGAATGTATAATATCGCGCTGTTTGGAGCAGGGCGCATTGGGCAAGTTCATGCTGTGAACATTGCCAATCACCCTGAAACTAACTTGTATTCGGTGATTGACCCTTATGATGTCAATGCCAATCTTTTATGCGACCAATATGGTGCTAAACGTCAATCTATTGAAGAAGCAATGGCCGACACAAGTGTTGATGCGGTATGTATTTGTTCCGCTACCGATACTCACGCTGATTTGATTGAACTGGGCGCGAAAGCAGGTAAAACGATCTTCTGCGAAAAGCCGATCGATCTCGATTCAAGCCGAGTTCGTGATTGCTTGGGTGTTGTCGAACAATATAAGGTGCCTTTACTTGTCGGTTTTAATCGCCGTTTTGACCCTCACTTTGCGAACCTGAAACAACGCGTGGTAGAAGGTGAAGTAGGTGAGCCTGCGACACTGACGATTACCTCTCGCGACCCAGAGCCGCCACCTGCGGAATACAGTAAAGTATCTGGTGGCATGTTCCGTGATATGACTATCCATGATCTTGATATGGCGAGATTCATTTTGGGTGAAGACCCGGTCTCGGTCACTGCTCATGGCAGTTGTAAAATAGACCCTGAGATCGGAAAGGCAGGTGACATTGATACCGGAGTGATTGTATTGAACTTTGCGTCTGGTGCAATCGCTACGATTCAGAATAGTCGTAAGTCTGGTTACGGCTACGATCAGCGTATTGAACTGCACGGCGAGAAAGGCATGCTTCAAGCGGAAAACGTCCGTGAGAACCTGATAAGTATGACTTCTGCTCAAGGAGTAGAATGCGCGAAACCACTACACTTCTTCTTAGAGAGATATAAAGAGGCGTACATTGGGGAGTGGCAACACTTCGTAGACATTCTTAATGGTGGTAAGCCTAATTGTTCCGGTATCGATGGCGAGTTTGCACTGCGTTTAGCAGACGCCGCAATTGAGTCAATGAATAGCAAGCGAACGGTCTTTATCTAGTTCTTGACGATGTCATAAAAACAGCGCCCAATTTAGGGCGCTGTTTTTATTCGTGTTCATTATTAATCGCCATGGCAACGGCAATACTCTGAACCAAACATAGCGAAGCGGATTGAGAGCGAAAGGCGTCCACTTTGGCTTCTTTGATGACGAAACTGACATCGCTAAAAGCGGCGAGGGGGCTGACCTGACTATCTGTTATCACTATTTGCTTCGCACCTGCTTTGGAAGCCACTTCACTTAGGGCGACGGTTTCATTGGCATAAGGGCTAAAGCTGATGGCAACAATGGCATCGTTTGGACCAATCATGCTCAGTTGTTCTTCATACATTCCCCCGAGGCCATCAATCAGAAATGCACGTTTGTTTAAATGACGTAGTGCATAAGTGAAGTAGGAAGCCACGCTAAAAGAGCGGCGTA
The DNA here is from genome assembly GCF_013364395.1 of Vibrio mediterranei. Classification (NCBI taxonomy): domain Bacteria; kingdom Pseudomonadati; phylum Pseudomonadota; class Gammaproteobacteria; order Vibrionales; family Vibrionaceae; genus Vibrio; species Vibrio mediterranei. The sequence goes on from NZ_JABXGK010000001.1 coordinate 1,482,738, forward strand.
AGCCAATTAGATAGATGTTTTCGCAGCTCTGTAGAATATCGATAGCACTATTAAGATCGTGCTCTGAGGTTTGGTTTGCCAGGAAATTCATGGCTTGTGAGTTAGCGTTGGCAAACTCTTGAAGTATCTGTTTTGGGCTTTCAGGCGCTAATGGTTCTGTGTGTAGCTGCTTGTGGATTCTTGCTCGATCGGTATAGCTTGAGGTCTCTTCAACGATTTTGTTACGAAATAATTGTTTCATCTCATTGAAGCCACTAAAACCAAAGGCGCTGGCAAATCGAATTAAGGTGGAAGGTGGAACTTCGGCTTTCTGCGCAATGATAGCAACAGTTTCCAGTGCGATATCATTTGGGTTATCAAGCACATATTTTGCTACTTGTTGAAGTCGTTTACTTAAGCCGGAATATTCTAAACGTATTTGTTCTTGTAGTTCACTTAATGTAGCAGCCGCTATCATAGAGTTCTCCGAAAGCCAAAATCAAAGGATAGACGTACAAAATACCTCATTTTATAGTGGTTTGAAATATTTGTTTCATTGAGTGTGTAACGAGGAAGAAAAACGCGCCTTGTAAAAAGGCGCGATGAGCCAAACCGAGAGCGACTATACCGAGGCATCCAAGGTATCCTAGATAAGAGCCGCCTCGTACCCTACTCAAAGTTATTCTGTAGTTGCACTATTTACTCTTCTTATGGCGCTTCATATCAAACATAACGGCAAAGATAATGACTAAGCCTTTTACTACTTGCTGCCAGTAGGCCGAAACGTTGAGAAGGTCGAGACCATTTTGAAGTACACCCATAATCATGGTACCGATAATGGTTCCTTGTATCGTACCAATGCCCCCAGCGTGCGATACGCCGCCGACAGTCGCTGCTGCGATTGCATCTAGCTCGTACATGATCCCCAGACCCGGTTGACCAGAGTTGATTCGAGCCGCCAAAATCAGCGCAGATATACCCGCTAACAAACCCGCGTAGGTATAAACCAAGATCTTATAGCGCTTTACATTGATGCCAGAGACGTACGCGGCGGTTTCGTTACCACCGATGGCATAAGCGTATTTACCAAATCGGGTGTAGTTCAGTAGTACATATGACACGAAAGCCATCACAGCGAAAATGATAACAGGAACAGGAATACCCACGATGCTGCCTTGGCCAATCCATTGATAAGAATCAATAAGGCTACTTACAGGGCGACCATCTGAGTAAAGCAGGGCAGCGCCACGGGCAACGATCATCATACCTAGAGTCGCAATGAATGGAGGAATACCAGTGTAAGCAATGAGTGCTCCATTGATATAACCGCATAATGCGCCAACAGCTAATGCCGCTAGAATAGGAACGATGATAGGTAGCTCTGGCATCGCAGGGTACATACGCATTGACCAGTCGATGGTTTGCGCCATACTGGCTGAGACTACGGCCGCTACCGCAAGTACTGAACCAGAAGATAAGTCAATGCCTCGGGTAATGATGATGATAGTAACGCCAAGCGCAAGAAGACCAATACTTGCCATTTGAGTCATTACATTCAATAAGTTAGCGACCGATAGGAAAACGGGCGATAGGATGGACATTACAACACACATGAAGACAAATACTACGTATATCGCATATTTAGATACCATGCGCTTGAAATTAGTTTGAGCTTGACCTTCAGGTGAGGTCGCTTTAATCAGTTTAGCAATCATAACTGCATTCCTTGAGTTACTACTCTGGCCTCAAGTCCTAGTTTGAAAGACTCGTGGTGTTTTAAATTGGGGGTGTCTCAATGTTTAATTGAGTGCCATCGACATGATTTTCTGTTGCGTCGCATCAGGGCCGTCGATAAGACCTTTGAGTTTGCCTTCATGCATAACTAAGATGCGGTCGCTCATTCCCATGACTTCTGGAAGTTCTGATGAGATCATGACCAAGCTTTTACCCATGCCGGTTAGCAGACGCATTAGCTTATAGATTTCTGACTTCGCTCCAACGTCGATTCCTCTTGTGGGTTCGTCTAGGAATAAGATGTCAGGTTTAGTCAGCATCCAGCGAGCCAACAATACTTTTTGTTGATTACCGCCGCTCAGATTGTCGATCATTTCGTACATTCCCGGCGTTTTTACTTTTAGCTTTTCACAGTGGGTTTGGCTGTCTTGCTTCATCTTTCTCACATCGAGCACGTTGACGACTTTGTTTCGGTAGGCGTCCAAATGAGCAATAGAGGTGTTGGCGAAAATATCGAGCATCAGATAAAGCCCTGAATGTCGTCGATCTTCGGTTAGGAATGCCATTTTGTGTCGGATAGCATCTTGTGGTGTGTTAATTTCGACGTAATCACCATTGATTCGAATAGTGCCTGCGTCTTTTTGCCTAACGCCGAAAAGCGTTTCAATTAACTCGGTTCTACCTGCGCCTACTAGACCCGCGATACCAAGAATTTCTCCTTCGTGTAATTTGAAGTTGATATCGCTGAATGCGCCTTCAACGGTGAGGTTTTCAACCTCCAAGCGAGTTTTACCCGGTTTGGCGGTTGGGGGAGGGAATACTTCTCCCAAATCTCGACCTACCATCATCTGTACCAATTCGTCATTGTTGGTAAGCTTCGCTTCGCGCTCGCCGACAAAACAGCCGTCACGAAAGACAGTAATATCGTCACAGATCCTGAATATCTCATCCATCTTGTGACTGATGTAAACAATCGCACAACCACGAGACTTCAGCATTTCGATGATTTCGAACAGATGGTCAACTTCTTTATCCGTGAGTGCGGAAGTTGGTTCATCCATAATGATGATCTCTGATTGATAGGAGATAGCTTTCGCAATCTCCACCATTTGCATAGTTGCGACGGTCAGTTCACTCATTGGAGTTTTGGGGTCGAGTTTTAAGTCCAATTTACTTAATAACTCTGTGGTGTCACTGTACATCTTGGCGTGGTCTACAAGGCGTAGTGGCCCTTTTAGCGGTTCTCTACCCAGCCAGATATTTTCTGCGATGCTTCGATGCAGGATAGGAGATAGCTCTTGGTGTATCATTGAAATACCCGCTTCTAACGCTTCTTTGGCGCCTTGAAACTCAACATTTTCTCCCTTGTAGCGAATGGTACCGCTGTCTCTTTGGTAAATACCAAACATCACTTTCATTAGGGTTGATTTACCCGCACCATTTTCACCCATCAACGCCATAACTCGGCCTTGTTTCAAAGTGAGCTGCACATTATCGAGCGCTTTTACACCAGGAAAGGTTTTGGTGATTCCACGCATTTCTAGTAAGACTTGGCTCATACTATTACTACTCCGAAAAAAGCTCCGTATTCTAAAGAGGGGGAGAACACGGAGCGTGGGTGGTTAACCTTTTTGCTTCGCTTCGAATGCTGCTAAATTACTTTGAGTCACAAGCTCAGCGGGGATCCAAGTGACCTGTTGATGTTTTTTGCCTTTAACAGCATCTACCGCAGCATCGATAGCACCTCGTGCTTGGCCCGCGCCATCTTGGAATACAGTAGCGCTTAGGGCTCCATCTTTTACCGCAACCAAACCATCAGGTGTTGCGTCAACGCCAACGACTAAGGTGTCATCAAGCTTGCCTGCTGCGCGCAATGCTTGAATTGCTCCTAGAGCCATGTCGTCATTGTTTGCAACGATGACATCAAGCTTGTCTCCTGAATTGAGCCAGTTTTCCATAACCGTCATGCCTTGTGAGCGCTGCCATAGACCGGTTTGTTTTCTGACAACGTGGAAGTTTGGATTTTTAGACAAGTAGTCTTCGACACCTTTAGTGCGCATGATTGCGGCTTCATGAGTCAGCATACCCATAAGAATGGCAACATTACCGCCGTCGACTGAATCTGTGATGTATTGAGCTTGTGTTTCGCCAAATTTCAGCTCTTCAGAACCAACGTAGAACACACTATCGGGCAGATAGTCAGGTCGACGGTTCAGATAAACAAGTTGAATCCCTGCCTTGATGATTCGGTCTGTAAGAGGTTGCGTGGCATCAGTGTTAACTGGAACCAAAATAATGGCGTCCATTTGCTGAACGATGAAGTTCTCTACTTGGCCTAATTGCTTGGCTGCGTCTTCTTTGGCGTCCACAAATGTGAGTTCGACTTTGCCATCAAACTGCTTAGCGTATTTATCCATGGCATCTTTCATATAAACCATGAAGGTGTCATCGAAGTTTGGTATCGCTACTCCAATGCGTGTTACATCGTCTTTTTTCTCTTCCTGACCACAAGCGGTAAGAACAATAAGTCCAAGAACTAATAGCGTTCCTTTAAGCAGTGCTTTGGTGTTTGATGCGAGTATTAACATTCTGTCCAGCAACATAGTAATCCCTTGTTTCTTAGTTGGCATAAATGCCTCCTTGGTATCCATCACACTTATCTATCGACAAATATGAATATTTCATTTCGTTATTAGATGAAATCTGTAGAGCATTTATTCAGTATTCACTCTGACTTTTTACTAACGGTGGTAGCAAACTTGATTGAAAAATATTTTCTACTATCCGTTGGTTTTTAACTATAAGGTGATGTTCAAAATATCACCACTGTTAATGTGTCGTAATTGTTAAAAGTGTTATCTCGATCTCACTTGATTTTCTTGCCTATTGGTGGTTTTCTTTTTAAGTATATGTTTTAAAACGGAATAAATAATCTGTAACGTGTGTTTTTTAAAAGTTATAAATGGATCGAGGCATGGTGGGGTGATTTGATAAACGATCTCGGTTAAATGAAAAATAATTTTCGATTTCGATCGTTTTTTAGGTTTGTTGATTAGATTGGACATAAAAACTGGCGGCCGATCACGGTTTTTATCGATAATTCCAATTTATAATAAAATGAAATAAAAATTTCATTAATCTTGGAGGAGATGAGGTAATGAGGCAGAAGGATAAGAAGTTTGATGTGATTTGCATGGGCAGGGTGGCCGTCGATTTTTATGGTCAGCAAATTGGTTCACGGCTAGAAGACATGAGCAGCTTCTCGAAATACCTAGGTGGCTCATCTGGTAATGTCGCGTATGGCACAGCGAGACAAGGGTTAAAGTCGTCAATGCTGGCTCGTGTGGGCGATGAACATATGGGGCGATTTCTTCGTGAAGAGCTTGAAAGACTTGGTGTAGACACTAGTTTCTTAATTACTGATAAAGAACGTCTAACTGCCTTAGTCATATTGGGTATCAAAGATGAAGATACTTTCCCGCTGATCTTCTACCGTGACAACTGTGCCGATATGGCCATTACGTCTGACGATATAGACGAAGACTATATTGCGTCAGCACGCTGCCTCGCTATCACGGGCACGCATTTGTCGAATCCTAAGACCCGAGATGCCGTGCTTACTGCACTTCGCTATGCAAGAAAGCACGGCGTAAGAACTGCGTTGGATATCGATTATCGCCCGGTGCTTTGGGGATTAACTTCACTGGGCGATGGTGAGACTCGCTTTATTGAATCAGGAGTGGTCACTGAGCAATTACAAGAGGTGCTCGGCCTGTTCGATTTGATCGTCGGGACAGAAGAGGAGTTCCATATTGCAGGTGGTTCAACCGAGACGTTACAAGCACTTAATGGGGTGCGCAAAGTCACTGATGCGACATTGGTTTGCAAACGAGGTGCTTTAGGTTGCTCGGTCTACGATTCGCAAATTCCAGACCACCTTGATGGTGCAATTAACGCAACGGGTGTACGAGTTGATGTGCTTAATGTGCTCGGCGCTGGCGATGCCTTTATGTCTGGACTATTGCGAGGCTACCTCAATGATGAAAGCTGGCAACAAGCGTGTGATTATGCGAATGCTTGTGGAGCACTAGTTGTCTCTCGTCACGGTTGCGCTCCGGCGATGCCTTCGAAAGAGGAGTTGGACGATTACTTATCACGTGCAGAGCAAGTCCCAAGGCCAGACTTAGATACAAGATTGAATCACTTACATCGTGTGACTACTCGAGATAAAGAGTGGGACGACCTTTGCATACTTGCCTTTGACCATCGAATTCAATTGGAGCAAATGGCTCAAGATGTCGGTGCGTCATTGAGTCAGTTGCCCAAGCTCAAGAAGCTGATACTAGAAGCGTATTCAGAAACAGTGCGTGAGCAGGGGTTACAAGGCGGAGCCGGTTTGTTATGTGATAGTACTTATGGACAAGCTGCACTCAATGAAGCTACAGGTAAAGGTTGGTGGATTGGAAGACCAATCGAGCTGCCAGGCTCTCGTCCTTTGGAGCTTGAACATGGCAATATTGGTTCGCAACTTGTGTCTTGGCCTAAAGAACACATTGTGAAGTGCTTAGTCTTCTATCATCCTGACGATGCTCTTGAACTCAAAAAGCAACAAGAGCGCCTACTAAGTGATGTTTATCTTGCATGCTGCCAATCAGGGCATGAATTACTGATTGAAGTCATTCTGCCAAGCTCGATGCCTCAAGGTGATAACTATTATATCGAAACGATACAGCGACTCTATCAGTTAGGAATCAAACCGGATTGGTGGAAGTTGCCTCCTCTATTACCTGAAGGCTGGAGAGCGGTTGAAGATCTAGTGTCAAGCAATGACAGCCATTGCTATGGCGTTGTCTTACTTGGATTAGATGCCTCGAAAGAAGCGCTGGCTGAAGGGTTTAAACACGCTCAAGCCAGTAAGCTTGTTAAAGGGTTTGCTGTAGGGCGGACTATCTTTGGTGAGCCTTCGAAAGCGTGGCTTGCTAACCAATTAGATGACGACACATTCAAAGCGAATATAAAGGCGAACTATCTAACGCTTGTTTCAGCGTGGAAAAATCGAATGTAACTACATGCACTCAGGCCGAGTACATCGTAGTGATATTCGATGCCTGAGTATTTATTAGAATTGTGGAGATACTATGGAAACCATTCAGAACTATATCGCAGGGGCGATTGTTAACAGTGAAAGTGAGCGCTTTAGTGCGGTCTATAACCCTGCAACCGGAGAACAAACAAAACAAGTGGTATTGAGTTACGCTCATGAAGCTGAGCAAGCGGTTGAAGCGGCGAGTACAGCCTTTAAAGCTTGGTCTAAGACGTCACCGCTCAAACGTGCGCGAGTGATGTTTCAATTCAAGGCGTTACTTGAAGCGAATATGGATCGGATAGCACGCGCCATTTCAAATGAGCATGGCAAGGTTTACTCCGATGCGATAGGGGAGGTGACTCGTGGGCTAGAAGTGGTGGAGTTTGCCTGTGGTATCCCTCACCTACAGAAAGGTGAGCACTCAGCTAATGTCGGCACTGGCGTTGACAGTCACTCTTTGATGCAACCTCTCGGTGTTTGTGTTGGTATTACTCCGTTTAATTTCCCAGCCATGGTTCCAATGTGGATGTTTCCAGTTGCCATAGCGACGGGTAATACTTTTGTGTTGAAACCGTCTGAGAAAGATCCGTCAACGGCTTTGATTCTTGCTGAATTGTTAAAACAAGCGGGATTACCTGATGGTGTCTTTAATGTAGTTAATGGTGATAAAGAAGTTGTAGACGCCTTGCTTACGTCACCTAAAGTAGAGGCGGTTAGTTTTGTAGGTTCTACGCCAATCGCTGAATACATTTATGCCACAGCCTCTGCTCATGGGAAACGCTGCCAAGCCCTTGGCGGGGCGAAGAACCACTGCATCTTGATGCCAGATGCCGATATGGATATGGCGACCAACGCCATTATGGGGGCGGCATATGGTGCAGCAGGTGAGCGTTGTATGGCACTGTCCGTCGCAGTGGCAGTCGGCGATGAGACCGCAAACCGTTTGATTGAGAAGCTCACACAGCAAATTTCACAAATGAAAGTAGGCCCAGGTATTGTGGAGGGTACTGAAAACGATATGGGCCCGGTGATATCTGCGCTTCACAAACAAACCATTTGCGACTATATCACTAGCGGCGAAGAACAAGGTGCTGAAATTGTTGTTGATGGCCGCGACTTTACCGTTACGGGAAATGAAACAGGGTACTTTGTTGGCCCAACTCTGATTGATAACGTCACGCCAGAAATGACAGTGTATAAGGAAGAGATTTTTGGACCGGTGTTAGCCGTGGTTCGTGTCAGTGACTACGAAACGGCTTTATCATTAATCAATCAACATGAATATGGTAACGGGACCGCTATTTTCACTCGTGATGGGGAAACCGCACGTCAGTTTAGTGAGGATGTTCAAGCTGGCATGGTGGGTGTGAACGTGCCAATTCCTGTTCCAATGGCATTTCATAGTTTTGGAGGGTGGAAGCGTTCTATCTTTGGACCTTTAAACGTTCATGGAAATGATGGCGTACGTTTCTATACCAAGATGAAAACCGTGACTAGTCGTTGGCCTGCTAGTGTTCGATTAGAACAGCATACAAGCTCATTCTCAATGCCGACTATGGAATGACCTATACTCAATGTTAACGAGTAAACGAAAGAGGAGCTTTGCTCCTCTTTTTTTGGTTCAGTTGCGGCAAATAGTGCTGAAAATGTGATACATGGTGTAAAGTTTCGTGAAAATCACCGTTAAAATTCAACACTTTTATGTTCTCAAATGTGATTTGTATCAAATAACAATCAATAGATGTTTGTTTGATATTTGTACGATTTAACAATTTTTATGCGTCTAGTTGTATTGCGGAGTTGATGATTAGTGGTGAAGGAATTGTTGCCGAAATGATTACTGAACAACATAAAGTTCGTATTACAACTTGCTGATAATATAGCGTTTTTACTTAATTCTAGTGAATGGCTATACGCAATCGACAGACTCAAAACGCGTAGGCTAAACGATTTTTGGCAAAGATGAATTTCTATTTATTCATTTCGATTGGGTAAAAATTGTTAAAATTTGTGACAATAAAGAGATATATGTATAGTCTCTGGCCACTGACCAAATGTGTCCAAATGTTTCAATGGATGCAAGTTAAGGAGACTAACAATAATGATCACGAATGACGCAGTCATAATGGGCTTACTTGCTGCCATTCTTGGTGGGGTATTTATCACCGAGAGCAGCAAAAATCCTTTCTGGAGAAAATTCTACTCTTTTGTCCCAGGTCTGTTGCTGTGCTATTTCCTCCCGTCTTTACTTAATACAACGGGCATTATCGACGGTTCTGACTCTAAGCTATATTTTGTTGCTAGCCGATACTTACTGCCGGGCGCTTTGGTTCTGTTGATCGTTTCTGCAGATTTGAAGAAGATCTTCGGCTTAGGTTCGAAAGCGGTAATTATGTTCTTAACGGGTACATTGGGTATCATCATTGGTGGACCAGCCGCAATCGTAATTTTAGATTTTATCAATCCAGACCTCGTTTCTGGTGATGTATGGCGTGGCCTAACAACAGTTGCAGGTTCGTGGATTGGTGGCGGTGCTAACCAAGCTGCGATGAAAGAAGTGTTCGGTGTAGGCGACCAATTATTTTCTGCGATGATTACGGTTGACGTTATCTGTGCCAACATTTGGATGGCTATCTTGCTTATCATGGCTGGTCGTCAAAAGAAAATGGATGCATGGCTTAAAGCTGACACCTCTTCTATCGATGAACTAAAAGAAACCGTTGCGAAGTACGAAGAGGAAAACTCTCGTCCAATCACGACGACAGATATGATGAAAGTCGTGGCGATCGCCTTTGGCTTAACGGGTCTCGCACATTTTGGCTCTGATTTGATTGCTCCTTGGATCGCAACCAATGCGCCAGAGTTAGAGAAATACAGTCTGACGTCAGGATTCTTCTGGCTCATCGTTCTTGTTACGACATTTGCATTGATTGCTTCCATGTTCAAACCAGCGCGCACACTAGAACATGCTGGGGCTTCTAAAATCGGTTCAGCGTTTATCTATATTCTAGTGGCGACTATCGGTATGCAAATGGACGTGACTGCTATTCTAGATAATCCGGGCTACTTCTTTATCGGTATTACATGGCTGACGATTCACGCATTGCTGATGATCTTTGTGGCTAAGCTGATTCGTGCTCCGCTATTCTTTATGGCTGTAGGTAGCCAAGCCAACGTTGGTGGTGCAGCATCAGCGCCTGTTGTCGCCGCCGCCTTCCACCCATCATTAGCACCAGTAGGTATTTTGATGGCAGTACTTGGCTATGCGCTAGGGACGTACGGAGCTTACATCTGCGGTATCATCATGCAAGCTGCTGTTGGTGTTGTGGGATAAGAAACAAACAGTATCCCGTTCAAGGCAGTGCGTAAAAGCACTGCCTTTTTAATTTTGGGTTATCTCAAAAATCCAAAGCACTCTTTTGTTGTTTTTGCAGAGAAAACGGCTCATTTCACACAGTAAATACAAATATTTATTGTCGTTCAGCATAACCCTCTTGCCTTAGCGTCTGTTTTACGACAATGTGATGAATAGTTATTCAATATTCACAAGCAGGGAGGCTTATGAAACCTCAACTCAAACCGCAAAACCCTAACTTCTCTTCTGGACCATGTAGCAAGCGTCCGGGGTATGATCTCACTCAACTGGATGCTTCCACATTAGGTCGTAGTCACCGTTCATCTCTAGGTAAAGCCGTACTGGCTGAATCGATAGAAAAAACCAAAGCGATATTGGGTATCCCTGAAGACTATCGTGTTGGCATCGTTCCGGCATCCGATACTGGAGCTATGGAGATGGTGATGTGGTCGATGTTAGGTCATCGTCCAATCGATGTTTTCCATTGGGAGTCGTTTGGCTCAGGTTGGTTAGCGGACATCACCAAACAGTTGAAACTTGAACAAGTAAATAGTTATTTAGCTGATTATGGGTCGCTACCAGATCTAACACAGGCTAATCAGCATCACGATACCATCTTTACATGGAATGGCACGACCTCTGGAGTGAAAGTCCCGAATGGTGATTGGATTAGCGATGATAGAGAAGGGGTGACTATTTGTGATGCAACCTCCGCTGTGTTTGCGATGGCTATGCCTTGGGAAAAACTGGATGTGGTCACTTTCAGCTGGCAGAAGGTGTTAGGTGGAGAAGGGGCTCATGGGGTCATTGTTTTGAGCCCTAAAGCGGTCGAGCGATTAGAGACTTATACACCCCCGTGGCCATTGCCGAAGATTTTCCGCATGACAAAGGGTGGAAAGCTCATAGAAGGCATTTTCAAGGGTGCGACGATTAATACGCCCTCTATGTTATGCGTAGTGGACTATATTGATGCTCTAGATTGGGTGGCAGATATTGGCGGTGTAGGTGCGGCGATTGAGAAATCAGAATCCAACCTTGCTGTACTAACAAACTTCGTTGAATCACGAGAGTGGATACACTTCTTAGCTAAAGAACCAACACAACGTTCTAACACCAGTGTATGCCTCACGCTTGATGCATCGGAGCAGCAAGTTAAAGCGATGATTAAATTGTTGGATGATGAAGGTGTCGCGTTTGATATCGGCGCTTATCGGGACGCGCCAGCGGGACTCAGAATTTGGGCAGGGGCTACCGTTGAATCTAGCGACTTGGAAGCGTTACTGCCATGGCTAGATTGGGCTTATGCTGAAGTCACACAATAATTACAAAGCACCTGCTGGTCAGGTGCTTTGTTGTCTCTGGCACAACAGAAAAAAGCCAGCTTTGGGACAATAACAGTACGCTGATGAGTAGAAATGGAATTTCAACTTAAGGTGAAGCGACAATGAAGAAAATAAAGACCTACAACGCTATTTCGAATCAAGGATTGGATAAGTTTTCACGCGACAAATATGAAGTATGTAGTGAGTTTGGTGAGCCTGATGCAATTTTGCTTCGCAGTCATAAACTCCTTGATGAGTCCATTGCTTCAAGCGTTAAAGCCATTGCACGATGCGGAGCAGGGGTAAACAACATCCCGATCAAATCTTGCACGGAAAATGGAATTGTCGTGTTTAATACGCCGGGTGCTAATGCCAATGCAGTGAAAGAGTTGGTATTAACCGGGCTTTTGTTATCGGCAAGAGATGTCGTGGGTGGTATTCGTTACTCCCACACCCTCTCCGATATGACAGATGCCATGGCGATGGACAAGCTATTAGAGAAGGAAAAGAAGCGTTTTTCTGGCTCTGAAATCAAAGGCAAAACACTTGGTGTAATTGGTTTAGGCGCAATTGGTGCCTCTGTCGCTAACACCGCTATTGATCTTGGTATGAACGTGATTGGTTACGATTCAGCGCTGAGTGTTGAAGCGGCTTGGCGGTTATCAAGTCGTATTAAGCGAGCGGAGAATTTAGTGTCGGTGATTGCAAAATGTGATTTCGTGACCGTTCACGTTCCTGCACTGCCTTCAACTATAGGATTGATTAACCACGATTTATTGTCTTCAGCTAAACCAGGCATGGTGTTGCTGAATTTTGCTCGTAAAGAAATTGTCGATACAGACGCAGTAATAACCGCGCTCGAGAATCACCAAATTGATCAGTATGTGACTGACTTTCCAACGCCCTCTCTTATTGGGCGTGATGGCGTGATCCTCATGCCTCATATTGGCGCTTCGACGTCCGAAGCAGAGGAAAATTGCGCCATCATGGGGGCGGAGCAGCTCATTGATTTCTTGGAAAATGGCAACATTACTAATTCAGTTAACTTTCCTACGATTCGTTTAGAAAGGGCAGAGGGCTACCGAATTACGTTTGCTAACGATAATGTCCCTAGGGTCTTGGGTAGCGTATTGTCTCTGTTGGCTGATTTGAATATTAACGTGCTCGATATGCTGAATAAAAGCCGAGAGGAGGTCGCGTATACCATTCTCGATATTGAGCAAGAGCCTAACGATGAACTCCTTTCAGCTATCAGCAATGTAGAGCATGTGTTTAACGTAAGAACACTCTAGGTGACAACATTGGCGAACTTGCAGGCTATTTGGCGGAATTTGACTGCTCTAATGCATAAGGGTAGAGAGCATGATTACCAAGCGCTTTATACCATAGTGCTGTAAGCACAAGAGAGTTGGTATTGATGTTATAGGCGGTGTTAGTGCCGCCATTTTTATAACGACCAGTTGGGATACTTCGAGAGCTTAGACTGGTTTTAACAACCGTGTTGTAGAGTTGTTGTGAGAAATCGTCGGCATATAAAACACTTAGTCCGAATCCTATCTTTGAACTGAACGTCTGTGGGTTCTCGATCGGTTTACCCCCGGGGCTCACGCTCAGCCAAGGTTTGCCATAATAGTAAATATTGTTATAGGCAAACCAAGGACTTTTACTCATCGCGTCTTCAGCAAATACTTGAGGTTGTCCTAACTGTTTGGAACGTTTTTTATGCAGTTGGTAAAGTTGATCAAGTTGATTCCACCATACGTTCTTTGCCCCTATTTCTATGGCAGTTAGTACATAGGGATCAGTAGTGAAATAGGGGACGTTTCGATTATCCACATATACAGACATACCATCGACCGACACTTTTTCTACGTGCTGTTTGGTAAAGCTCTGCGCTAAGTTATAACCGAATAACTCAAACCCTTGTGCGGCGTATTGCAGATAGCCTAAGCGTCCTTCTTGTCGGTAGTGTTCTTTGTTTTTATATAGTTTGGTGCCATAAAGGGTACCTTTGTGAACTGCTGATGCCAGTTTCCAGTTTTTTTCTATGATGGCGACTTTACTAGCCAGTTCGGGCAGCATTTGTTCGGTGATGCGTAGCCAAATAAGTAATCGACCTATATCAAGCGCCGACCAACCATTGCCATTACTTTGGGTGTCGCTGTAACTGCCTGATGGTTTTCCATGTTTGGTGCTGTATTCCCTATTCGGGAGGGTATTTTTATACAAAGCTAGAGTAGCGAGAGTATCTAAAGTAAGACTAAGTTTATCTCTTACTTCTTCTCTGGAAATGAGTTGAAGTTCATAACTTGCTAGCGTTGCTGAAATTCCACTCGCAATGTCCCACATGGTCGCGTGATGATAGCCTTGTACGGAATCCCAGAACCCAGTTTCAGGATGATAATTTAAATCAAAGTAGTACATGGATTTTTTTGCAAGTAGCCAATCGTTGCGCGTTAAACGAGACAAATCTAGTTCAACAGTTTGACTTGAATTAGTTGGGGACAATGATGGTTTGTTAAGCTCAACATTTGAAGGGACATCAATTATCGTTTCGACAATAATTGGGGGAGCGAGCGCCCTTCTTTGGTATTCGATAGTGGAAGGTGCCTCAGAGGTATCACCCTGAGAGACGCCTCTTCCGCCATAAAAACTGGGTGCTTCTATTTCATCGGACGCAAAAGTGAGCACGGGAATGAAAGCAACGTAGAGAGCTAGCTTTGCCATCAACTTTTGCACTTATATTGCTCCCTTACTCTAGATTCCATGCTTAACTAAATGATAAGACATGAATAATGTTTTTCTAATCTAGTTTTTACGATACTTATCAGGAGGTTTTAAATTAGAAGTAATTTGTATAATAATTGAACGTTTTTCTGTTCTTTTTCGATAATTCTGTTACTATGTTCTGCGTCAAAGGACTCTTCAAAAGTCAACGGATAGGCGAGCTGAAATTAAGGTGCTCCTATGCGAAAATTCATCGACTTACTCACTCAATCTAACGCTTCTCTCGTTCGCCAGTCAGCCAGTATCTTGGCTAATTTTCTTAAATCTGAACAACTCGACTATCAGCTAGATACCGTTCAGAAACAAAGGCTTGCTCAGTATTTAGAAACTACAACGCTCGTTAGCGAAAACTTTGGTTCACCACTCAATGCACATAGCGTAGTGGCATTTTCTTTCGGTGATAGCGAAGATGTCAACAAACGACTTGCCAATGTAGCCACTGATTTGGTTCGTGAAAACGGATTTCTTGACGCGCATATACAACAAGAAGTAGCAGAGCACATTACGGCTTTGCCCAATGCACATGTAATTGCTGATGACAACTACCAAACCACGACTGACGTAGCAAGAAAAGCGTTAGATAAATCCGTGGGCCGTAACGTGATAGTGGTTGCGCAAGCATGGCACGCCAAACGATGTATAGAGACGTGTCAGGAAGTAGGTTTGAACGTGGTTGGATTAAGAACGGTAGACCGCTTTCCGAAAAATGACCCACAGCCATGGGTGAGAAATCCAATTAATTGGGTGTTAAAAGAAAGCCAAAGACAGTTTGTGACTGGACAAGAAATCAGCCGTCTTTTACAACTTGCTTAAACGATGTGAGCGTTACACTAAGGATTTGTTTCTAAAGAGAGTTTGATCATCAAATAATCTCGAAATACCCAACGTAGTTCCTATACTGCCCAGTACGAAGCAATTACAACAGTATAGAGAACACATGGAACGTATCAGAACAGCGTTTTCTCAGGCTCGCAAGGAATTGTGGGTAGCCGCTTGGTTCAGTCTTGCGATTAATTTCTTAGTTCTGTCTTTACCTATTTATGGTTTGCAGTTATTCGATCGAGTCTTGTCGAGTTATAGCATGGAAACCATGTTTGCGCTGATGGGGATTGTGCTGTTTCTTATTACCGCACAGTTCCTACTAGAGCATATTCGAACAGAGCTTCTTCAAAAATCGGGACTTAAACTGGATGCTTCTTTAAGCGGCTTATTGTTGTCTCGAAGCATATCTCAATCCTCCCAAACCAACAGAATTGAAAAGCAAGGTTTGCAGGATCTATCGGAGATCCGTAATTTTCTGGTGACGCCATCGACGTCTGCAATTTTCGATATTCCTTGGTCACCGTTCTTCCTCATTATTCTCTTTATGCTTCACCCATACATTGGCTTAGTTGCTCTATTTGGCACTGTTACTTTTGTCTTGTTAGCAATGATCATGTTGGTTCAGTCAAGAACCACTAATGAAGAGTCTGTTCAGTTTTCAAATCGCACCAACATGGAGCTAAACGACTATTTGCGCAATGCCCCAATGCTTAAAGCGATGGGAATGTCAGAGAATATTGGCCGTGTATGGGAACATAAAAGTGAAAAGATGCTTGCCTATCAGTGGTTAGTTAATTCGAAAGCGGGAAAGCTACTGGCACTTAGTCGATACTTCAGAACCTTACTTCAAGTGGTAGTTCTGTCGTTAGGCGTGTATTTAGTTCTCAATCAACAGCTTGGTACAGGAGCGATCATTGCGAGCTCCATTATCATGGGGCGCGTGTTGTCCCCATTTGAACAGGCGGTGGGTAGTTGGAAATCTTGGTACGTTGCGTATAAGTCTTGGCGACGTTTAAACGTGTTACAAAGCTCCGAAGATGCAACGCAGAAAATTAAACTACCGGATCCTAAAGGGCAAGTGCATTTCAAGAATGTAGGGCTGAAGTTACCTAATGTGCAGGAGCCAATATTGCAGAACATTAGTTTTAAACTTGGGGCCGGTCAAGCACTTGCCATACTGGGTAATTCAGGCTCGGGAAAGTCTACCTTAGCGAAACTCATTATGGGGATCTATCAGCCAAGTGTTGGAATGATAGAAGTGGATGGGGCGGCTATAGGCCAATGGTCGGATATACAATTCGGGGAACACATTGGTTATTTACCACAACATGTTGGTTTGCTGGCTGGGACGGTGAGAGACAACATTTGTCGTTTCAGTGACGCTGATGATGAGGATGTAGTTAGAGCGGCAAAATTAGCGTGCATACATGAACTGATTATCTCGCTTCCTGAAGGGTATCAAACCTACTGCGGTGAAGGTGGTTTGCAGCTGTCTGGTGGTCAGATGCAGAGAATTGGTCTTGCTAGAGCGATTTTCTCCAACCCTAAAGTGCTAGTACTTGATGAACCCAACTCTAACCTTGACCCAGAAGGTGAAGTCGCGCTCGCTATTGTGCTCCAACATTGTAAAGAGAACGAAATCACCGTTGTGATGATCAGTCATCGCCCTGGTTTTCTGCGTCAAATGGATTGGGTTGTGCTCTTAAAAGATGGGAAGGTCGAGAAAGCTGGTAAGAGTGAGCAGTTCCTCGGTTTATCTTCGAGTGTGGATACTACTCCAGAACCAGCAGCATCAACAGCGCGAACAGCAGGGTAGGAGGACTTATGGTTTTTGATACATCGAAAGTCATTAAATCAGGGATAGTACTTACCTTACTAACGGTGTTTGGTTTTGTCTGGTGGAGTACGAGTGTAGAGCTTAGCTCCGCATCTATCGCAAAAGGTGTCGTGGTAGTAGAGAGCAAACGTAAACCTGTACAACACCTGGAAGGTGGATACGTAAAACAGATTTTTGTGCGTGAGGGTCAGCATGTGGAAGTCGGCGAAATTCTAGTAGAGTTATCGAACTCGAGGGCAGAAGCAGATTTTCAGCGCTTAGATCTCAAGCTTATGTCGTTAGAGTTTCAAAAACGCCGATTAAAAGCACTGCTCGAAGAGCGCAGTGTTGTTGATTGGAGTATGGGAGATAGGACTGAACTAGCCACTAACACCATTGAACGTACGCAGATATTGAGCAATATCGTGAGTAACGAGCAAGTCCAGTTTCAACAGGCTCTTTTGAAATCAGAGCTCTCACAAGGGCAGTACTTACAGCGTAAAGCCTTATTAGATGAGCAAGTACGAGGAGGGCAGTTTCAAAAGCGAGCAGTGGAACGACAACTCTCCTTAGTTAAACAAGAAATTGATATGACCAAGGGGCTGGTGGATAAAGGTTATGTCTCAAAGACTCGAATGTTGGAGCTACAAAGAGCATTGGCAAGAATTGACGCAGAGCTTGCAGAGGTGAATGCCGATATTGAGGTTGGACTCAGGCAGCTAAACGCTTTAGAGCAAACCCATAAAGCGCAGCGCCTAGAACAACAGCAAAGCTATGCTGCTGAGCTAGCCTCGACTCAAAAAGAAGCGCGCGACGTCAAAGAAGCCTTGAAAGCGGCGTCGGATGTGCGCGAACGGGTAACAATACGCAGTGAACATCAAGGAACGGTTGTTGGTGTTAATATTGCTGGAGTAGGTGCAGTGGTGAATCCTGGTGATATCTTAATGCAAATCGTCCCTGACAGTGATGAGTTGATTATCGAAGCTTTGGTACCTCCACAAGATATTGATGTGGTGCGAGTCGGTCTTGAAGCCAAAGTCAGATTAAGCGCTTATAACATTCGAAAGACCCCGCCTGTGGATGGTGAGGTGACTTATGTCGCTGCAGACCGTTTGGGTGATGATGTTGATGACAATGTCGTTGGCTACAAAGTACAAGTGAGGTTAAACGCCGAAGCGCTGCATCAGTTAGAAAACATCGAACTATACCCTGGCATGCAAACTGAAGTATTTATTGTTTTGGAACAGCGAACACTTTGGGATTACCTAACAGCACCGCTAACGGTTAGCTATTATCGGGCGATGAGGGAAGTATAGATGGATTCAGACATGCTTTTTTGGCTAAGCTTTTATGGCGCGTTTTTTATTGCGAGTGGGGTAGTAGGAGCACTCAAAGGTCGACTAATTGCTGGGATTTTACTTGGTTATGTCTTAGGGCCCATAGGGTTAGTTGTTATGCTACTTAGTAAAGATCAACGTATGATTCCTTGTCCACATTGTGGTCAGAAAACCCACCATCACTCTTACCACTGCCAGCACTGCAACGAAAAAGTATACGGTTATCTCCATTCTTAAAACCAATATCTTATCTCTAAATTTACTCCAGCTTTACTCTTAAATAGTGGCATAAAAAAAGCCCTTCTTTCGAAGGGCAAACAGTCAGGAACTCACAAGGAAAAAGGTTAAGCAATATCTGTTGGGAAGTTGATATTGCCTTGGTCTAGGTCGCTCCAAATCGTGACCTCTTTACCGTCTGAGCTTTCAAGCTTGTAGCCGTATAGGCTAGATGTATCAAGATTTTGTGCTTCGTAGGCATCTTTCAAACCTTGATCCATGTCTGTTGTCGTACCTTTTAGCTCCCAACCCCAACCTGTGAGGTCGATGGAGTTGGCGCCAGTACACACGAATTGTCCATTCGCCTCTCCAGCGGTGTCGTTAACTACTATTTTGTCTAATGCAATGGATATGTCAGTATCTGAAGAGTTGACTCTTACCCCTTCTATTTCTTGGAATGCAGTTTTAGACATATCTATAGTTTGGTTGTCACCGTCGCTGCCCACGACAAGGACATCGAACCCTTCACCCCCGCTAAAATATACGGTGTTCGCATCACCAGAGGTCATTTCCTCACTATCAAATGTTAAAGTATCGTCACCGCTTCCTGCAAACAGCTGATCAAGACCCGACCCTCCATCTAGAGAGTCATTGCCCTCTTGACCAAAGACAAGATCATCACCGCTACCGCCGCGTAAGGTGTCGTTACCCACACCGCCATCTACATAGTCACTACCACCTCCGCCATCGAGCGTATCGTTCCCTTCCTTACCGGAGAGATTGTCGTTACCGCTACCGCCGAAGAGTTTGTCATCGCCCAACTCACCAAACATTTGGTCGTCACCGGATTGACCATAGAGAGTATCATTACCATCTTGCCCAAATAGGGTATCGTTTCCTGACCCGCCTTCTAAACGGTCATTGCCTTCGCCACCGTAGAGTAGGTCGACACCACTATCACCCTTGAGCTTGTCGTTACCAATACCACCAATTAGCTGGTCATCGCCATCACCACCAAACAACTGATCATTACCGGAACCGCCGTCGAGTTGGTCGTTGTCGCCGTAGCCGTAGAGTCTGTCATCCCCTTCGTTACCTTCTAAGACGTCATGGCCAGAGCCGGCATTGAGCGTGTCGTTGCCGTCGCCTCCATACAGTTTGTCATGACCAGCACCTGAAATGAGCGAGTCGTTGTCGCTTCCCCCATACAAGGTATCGTCACCTGCACCGGAACTAATCGTGTCATTTCCTTCATCACCGTAAAGGGTATTATTACCTGCCGAAGCGACGATAGTATCGTTGCCTAATCCACCGCGAACCGTGTCATGTCCCCCTCCGGAAGTAAGCGCGTCATTACCTTCGCCCCCATCCAAAGTATCATTACCATCCGCTGAAGTGATAGTGTCGTCACCTGCGTTACCGGATAGCACATTACTACCAGACTCAGCGCTGATATTGTCATTACCAACACCACCAGAAACCGTATCGTTACCGGCGCCCGTTTTGATGAAATCATCACCGTCACCGCCTAAAATGGTGTCGTTTCCCGTGCCGCCCATTAGAATGTCGTCACCGCTACCACCATCAATCAGGTTATCTCCTGACTCACCAAATAGTTGGTCGGTACCATCGCCCCCAAGCAGGGTATCGTCGCCGCTTCCTGCGTAAATAAAGTCGTTTCCAGCATCACCACTTAAGGTGTCATTGCCTGCGCCACCAAGAAGTACGTCTGTTGCTTCCCCGCCGGATAGTTCATCATTACCATCCCCGCCATCCAGCGTATCTTCACCAGCGTCTCCTGATAGAACATCTGCGCCACCTCCACCGGAGAGGCTATCGTTACCAAGCCCGCCAACAGCATGGTCACTTCCAGAACCGCCGAATAACGTATCGTTGCCTTCACCAAGGTTGACAGTATTGTTACCCGCTTCGCCATAAACCGTGTCATCTCCAGTACCAGCAGTGACAGTGTCCGCACCGTCTCCCGCGAATAGGGTATCGTTGCCGCCGCCGCCAGTAATGGTGTCGTTGTCGGCTCCTCCGTAAAGTGTGTCCGCGGCATCACTACCAATCAGCGTATCATCACCCGTGCCACCGTAGATATTGTGTGAGCCAGTCGCTGCCGCTGTGAGGGTATCGTTGCCTGCTTCACCTAATAATGTGTCTTGTCCATCATCGGTCATGACATCATCGCCTGCGCCACCAGCGAGGAAATCATAGCCGTCACCACCCACTAACTCATCGTTACCGTCGCCACCAAAAATAGCGTCGTTTCCATCTTGACCGTAGAGCTTGTCATCACCGTCACCACCATCAATGTGGTCATCGCCTAAGCCTGCGTGCACAACATCATTGCCTCGGTCGGCATAAATAGCGTCATTACCTTCGCCTGCATCAACGGTATCAGTCCCAGTACCGCCGTAAACTGCATCATCTCCTGTACCTGTACTGATGGTGTTGCTACCCGCTTCGCCAAACACGGTATCATTACCTTCACCCGTGACCACGTTATCGGCACCTGAGCCGGCAAATATGGTGTCATCACCTTTGCCAGAAAATAGTTGGTCGTCGTCTGAACCACCAGCGAGTAGATCGTTTTCGTCAGAACCTGTTAGTACATCATTGCCAGAACCACCAAAGAGTTCACTGGCATTGCTGCCCGCAGTTAAGGTGTCATTGCCTGCCTCACCAAAAAGTTTGTTGGCCCCTTGTTGCCCCAAAACAACATCGTCGCCACCGCCTGCAAAAATAGAGTCGTTTCCTAGTCCAGCATTGATGGTGTCATTGCCGCCGCCCGCAAAAACTTCATCGTGTCCGTCACCCGCATCAATATCGTCGTCACCTGACCCCGCGTAAACTTTGTCGTCACCAATCCCAGCCTTAACGGTATTGTTACCGTCGCCAGCATAGATGACATCGTCTCCAAGCCCAGAAATGACGTTATCTGCGCCATCATCCGCATAGATAGTATCGTCGCCATCTCCTGAATCTATTTGATTGAGTCCGGAGCCGGCAAAAATGGTATCGTTATCGGCACCCGAAGAAATGACATCGTCACCAGATTCGGTGTAAATAGTGTCGGCCCCCGTTCCTGTATCAATGACATTACTACCGCTTTGTCCAAATACAATGTCATCGCCTGAGCCTGTGTTGATGACGTCATTGCCTTCACCTGCATATACTTGATCGTTGCCTGCGCCTGTAGCGATAACATCGGCTCCTTCATTCGAATGCACTATGTCGTCACCATCGCCTGCGTCTATTGTGTCACTGCCTTCGCCACCATAGAGCTCATCGTTACCAAGACCTCCGACAAGCACATCATTACCTGAATCACCGATAAGCACGTCATTGCCGTCACCGCCGGAGAGCGTATCGTTACCAAATTCGCCAACAAGAACGTCATTTCCAGCGTCACCTTGCATTACGTCATCGCCGCCGCCGCCGAGCAAGAGATCATTGTCGTCGCCTCCGGAAATAGTGTCATTACCAGCACCACCGATAACAAAATCTGCACCTGAACCACCAAGAATATTATCGTTACCTTCTTCGCCTTGTAACTCGTCCGCGCCTTCGCCACCCTCTAGGAGATCATCACCTTTGCCACCAAAGATTTTGTCATCACCTGCATCACCGTATAGGGTGTCGGCGCCGTCGTCCCCAATGATAATATCTGCACCGTCGCCGCCGTGAATAGTGTCGTCACCAAGTTCACCTAACAGCGTATCGTCACCTTCATCTCCATGTAACGTATCGTTTCCGTCGCTGCCAAGTAGGGTGTCATTTCCGGTGCCGCCGGATAAATAGTCGTCTCCGTTACCACCAACTAAAACGTCATTGCCTTCTTCGCCGAACAAACGGTCGTCATTGATATCACCATCTAAGAAATCGTCACCCGTTTCACCATAAATGGTGTCGTTACCTTGTTGCCCCTTGAGAATGTCGTCTCCGGCGCCACCATAAATTTGGTCGTTAAAGATGTTGTGAACGGCGATATTGACGCTCTCAAGATCGTCATCAATGGGAGTACCATCAACGCTTTCTAACGAAAAAAAGACAGGTGTATCAGCAGACACTTGAGATTCAGTAAACTCAAAATCGATGACGACATCACCGTTTTCGTCAACAATGGCTTCTTGAGAGTGGATGACGACACCTTGGTCATCTTTGATTGTGACTATGACCGTCTCGTAGGTGCCACTTACATTGAAGTTTGCAGTGAGGTTGCCCGTTTGCTCTATGATGTAATTGCCTAGACGTACACCATGTACAATGGTTTCTTCTGATGAATTCGACTCTGAACCAGAATAGCTATAGACGGTTGTCGTGGTTCCCCAACTATCATCGCCACTGCTACTATCTGAAGTTTCACTGTTTGACGAGGAATCGTATTCCACATCACCTAGCACCGTGTCCGCACCTTCACCGGCTTGAATATGATCAGAACCTTCGCCACCCGCCACGAAATCATTACCTTGTTTAGCATGAATTTCATCATTACCGGACTTAGCGTTTAGATTGTCGGCTTGGTCAGTACCTGTAATCAGGTCGTCGTTTTTTGTTCCGTCCATGGGATTCTCTCTCTAGCCAATTTCGTTGATGCGTTAACATATGAATTAGGAGGTTTTGAACTGTTTTCCACAAAACCGCCGCAATCGGAGTAGAGCAGAATATGTGCCAATTTGCTCATGGCTATAACAATCTGAAAACTAGAATAAAAATTCTTAGCAGATGTTCTGTGTCATTTTGAGATTTACGTGGAAGCCAATATGCGACGCAATTTGCACGAAAAAGTTAAGAGACTCAAAATGCAAATGAATATGCAATGGTGATGGAGCCATCTAGGAAACGGCCAGTGCCTTCAGCCGCGTTACCAGGGTTCCAACGGTTACCGGAGTAGTTGTTATATTGCAAAGTGATTGTTCCTGGCCGCCAATCGAAATACCCAAACCCATAGGTATAGTCGGGATTCCAGGGTTGTTGTTGGGACTTATCAAAGTAATAGAATGCGGTGGCGTTAACGTACCAGTTCCCGAAAATAGCGTACTTACACCCTAGAGATGCGGTTCGGTGATGAGCCTTGTAGCTGGAGGACGCAAGGTCGAAGTATGAGGGTGTCCAATTGTAGTCGACTTGACACCCAATGCTCCCGTCTTCGGAAACTCGAGTCCACTCTAGTAGCTTTCCGGTAATTGGAAACTTCCATCCAAGCGATACTGTACCCTCATCAAAATTGGTTCTTGAGCCGCCTGGTTCAGGTGAAAAACGATTCCCACCGTAATTGGAATACAAAAGACTAAAAGTGTAAGGACGCCAATCGCTATAACCAAAAACATAGGTAAAGTCTGGGTTCCATGTTTGTTGCTGATCTTTATCGAAATAGTAATAAAGAGTGCCAGAGGCAAACCAGTTGCCGATTAATACATATTTCAACGATAAATTTGCTGTGTAATTGACATTGGAAGGGCCATTTGTTGCGCCGGAAGGCAAGTTGGCATCTTGGGTTTGAATTAAAGGCAAGTTAAGTGAAAAGTTACCACTTAGCCCCGATAACCCTTCTCGGTCTTTTAGTTCACCAAATGGCAGTTCGAAGGAGCTTTCTACGCCTCGCCAAATTAAGTCTAATTCACTGTCTTCATCTTTATTATTGATGGAGTTATCACTATTGGTCAGGTTTGGGGAAATAGGCGCAGGCGCATGCTCGCGAGTATTTGATAGATATTCATCACCAAAACACAACGAGGAAAATGTGATGGTTGATAAGCCAATAATGACGTATTTCTTCATTTATTATTGCGTCCTTGCAAGCCGTAGTCCTAACTTCAGATATACAACCTTGCTCTAAGGTAAAGAAAAGCAAAATATTTTTTTGTTTTTTCGTTCTCAGTTTCTATTCTAGTAAATAATGCTTCATAAGTGAGACGGAATCTCGTAAATGACACAAAAAGAGTTCAAAGACGCAGCAGAATCTAAAGAGGTTTTATTGGTGGAAGACAATAAAACCACGCAGATTCTAATGAGCTCACTTCTTAAGAAGAAGGGGTATAGTGTCACTGTAGCCAGTCATGGTTATGAAGCCTTAGAAATACTGCAGAAAAGCGAACATATTCAATTCGTATTGAGTGATTGGGTTATGCCTAAAATGGATGGGGTTCAATTGTGCCAAGCTCTAAAATCGACAGATTACAATCGCTATATATTCTTCGTTTTATTATCTGCTAAAGATGATAATGACTCGATTGTCAGTGGGATTAATGCAGGTGCTGATGATTTTGTTGCCAAAAATACAGCTATAGACGAACTAGATGCGCGTATTCGAGCTGGTTTTAGAAATTTAAATCTTCATAACGAATTACTCAAAAAGAATCAGGCGCTTGATAATGCGTATGCCACCATCCGACAAGACTTAGACGCGGCAGGCGATTTTATTCGTCAATTGCTACCAACGAAAGTTGAATTCAACAACGTGTTGATGAATTACACATCGATTCCGAGTGCGCAGATTGGTGGCGATATTTTGGGTTATTTCGAACTCGATGAGCAGCATATTGGTTTCTATTTATTAGACGTGTCGGGACATGGGGTATCTTCTGCATTGTTGTCCTTCTCCGTCCAACAAACGCTGTCTATCGCAAGTGGTCCAAACTCAG
The DNA here is from genome assembly GCF_013364395.1 of Vibrio mediterranei. NCBI lineage: Bacteria > Pseudomonadati > Pseudomonadota > Gammaproteobacteria > Vibrionales > Vibrionaceae > Vibrio > Vibrio mediterranei. The sequence continues at coordinate 1,507,842 of NZ_JABXGK010000001.1, forward strand.
TGGTTTATAAGGAATCGTCCTCAGGAAAAGTAATTCGCCGAACTGATGAGGTAGTGGCGAAACTAAATGACATATATAGCCAAGATGATTCAAACCCCCTTTATTTTACTATGGTATATGCCGTATTGAACCAGGCAACTGGGCAGTTAGATTATTGCATTGCTGGTCATCCACCAATTGTGTGGTATCAGCATGAAACGCAGTCTACGGAATTTCTTGGAGAGGATAACTTTGTTGTCGGTATGTTTGATTTTGCAGACTACAAGCAAAAGTCGGTGACGCTTGGTCCTAGCGATGAGGTTTGGATTTATACCGATGGCATCACTGAAGCAAGATTTGAAGGCGAGTTTTACACCGAAGAAAGGTTAAAAGAGAGGATACAACACCATGCCTCTACAGACTTTGAAAACAAACCGAATGCCATTGTGTCAGAGGTGAGAGAGTGGCAAAAGAGTGACGTTTTTGATGATGATATCAGTATTTTAGTTTGTAAATGGGCACCAAACCAATAGGAAAATTACTATGAATTATGAAGTGTCGAACAACGACCTATTTACGGTTGTGGAAGTACAAGAATCGCGTTTTGACGCTAAGTTGGCTCCAACGTTTAGGCAATCTATGGAAGATATTCAGGGCGATATTAAACCTAATTTGTTGCTTGATCTATCGAATGTAAATTTCATGGATAGCAGTGGCCTAGGAGCTGTAATGGCGGTTTATAAGCTCCTTCGAGATAGGCAAATTGCTATTGTTGGCGCTAAACAACCTGTTAGAGATCTATTGAAGTTGACCCGAATGGATAGGCTAGTAAAAACCTATGACACGGTTGAGGATGCAATGACGGCGTCGGTTTAAGTGGTAATTCTAATTAGGCTAGGGGATAGGCAATGAAAGGAATGATATTGGCGGCAGGCAAGGGGACTCGAGTTAGACCCATCACTCAGCAGATACCTAAACCTATGATCCCGATATTGGGTAAACCTGTAATGGAGTCGATGATTGAGTTATTCGCTCAACACAATATTACTAAGATTGTCATTAATACGAGTCACTTGGCTGAGGTAATAGAAGACTATTTCGGCGATGGTCACCATTTTGATGTTCAGCTTTCTTATTCTTGTGAGGGAGAGCTTAAAGACGGCAAGTTTGAAAGCAAAGCCCTAGGTTCGGCTGGGGGGATGAAACGCATTCAAGAGTTTTCAGGATTCTTTGATGAGACGTTTGTCGTGGTGTGTGGTGATGCGTGGATTGACCTTGATTTGAAAGAGGCGGTTCGCAAGCATAAAAAATGCGGAGGTATTGCGACCATTATAACCAAACGAGTGCTTGAAGAAGAAGTCGAAAAATACGGTGTTGTGGTAACGGGCGATAAAGGTTTGGTGCAAAGTTTTCAGGAAAAGCCCGCTCGCGAAGATGCGCTGTCTAATCTTGCCAATACAGGTATTTACATCTTTGAACCCGCTATTTTCGACTATATTCCTAGCGACCAAGAGTTTGATATTGGTAGTGAGTTATTCCCTAAACTCGTAGAGCAACATGTACCGTTTTACGCTGTTGAAATGAACTTTCAGTGGCTGGATGTCGGTAACATCAAGGATATTTGGGGTGTTACCGAGGATGTATTGAGCGGAAAAGTTCCAGGTTATAGAGTGCCGGGCACGCAAGTGAAAGCGGGTATCTGGCTCGGGATTAACACCCAAGTCGATCTTGAAAAATGCAATATTGTTCCGCCAGTTGTTATTGGTAGTGGATGTCAAATTAAGGAGGGTGCGACCATCACTGGTCCCGCTTTGATTGGCGCAAACTGTCAAGTGGACGCCAATGCGACAATAAAACATTCTCTGGTGTTTGATTACACACAAATTCATACCAATGCTGTTGTCGAGGAACAGACTATCTTTGGTGATTTTGGCATAGGACATGACGGTGAGGTTGAGGATAAAACTCAATGGACTAACCTGCGCCCACACCCAGCTTTAAATCGTTTAGCCGATGTGATTAATAAAATGTGATGGGAGAAAGCATGGTTGATAGCAATGTATTTACTCACACTTATGAAAGCTCACTGATTACATCAAGAAATGTTGCCGATGACCTGAAGGCATTTTGGTCTCAACAAGCGGTCAAAAACAGTGTTATTGATGAACTAGAGCTGTGCGTGGTTGAGTTGGTAAATAATGCTTTTGAGCATGCTTATAAAGAGCGTGAGGGTGAGGTTATAGAAATTGTAAGTACGTTGACAGATTCGACGATCACCGTTGATATCACCAATTTCGGAGAAGGAATGTCTCAAGATGATTTTGCGTCTGCGCTTGAGGCCGATTTTATTGAACCGGACGCGGACGACCCCGACACGTGGGTAACGTCAGGCAGAGGCTTTATTATTCTTGCGGCTTTAGTTGATAAAGTCGAACTAACATTCGATGACAACCGCAATACTTTCCATTTAATTAAGTCATATGACGCGGTGGTATAGGTGGCTGGGATGTGGCGTTGGATTGCAAAGTTAAGTATTGGAATACTATTGGTAGGCTGTACGTCTACCGAGCTAGCTCACACTGATGCCACCCAGTCATTGGATGGCTATTGGGATTTCAAAAAGCTTAGTTCTGAAAATGCAGAGCAAACGAGCATCGCAGTTCCATCAAATTGGTACAGTTCAGGTGTAGAGTATTCAGGTAGTGCTTTGTACCAGACTAACTTCGATGTCAGTAATTATGACTCATCGAAGCGTTACTGGCTCAAGTTTGATGCTGTCGATTATCAAGCACGAGTTGCACTCAACAATATTCCTTTCAAGCCTCATAGCGGATATTTCGCCCCCTTTGATTACGAAGTCACAAATGTTATCAAATCTAACGACAATCAACTCTCTGTGGTGGTAACGAGCGAAAATGACCAGAAAGTAGAAGATTGGTCTCTCAACAAAAAAGAGATTAAAGGCGTTCTAAATCACCATGACACTCGACCTGGGGGAGCTTGGTCCGATAGAGGACAAGAAGCAAATTCTGGAGGAATATGGGGAAGCGTAGCTCTCGAGAGAACTGGCCCGATAGCGATAAAAGCATTTAAATTTGTCCCTGAGATAAGTCGTGATGGAGAGACGACTGGGCAACTTAAACTGACTTTGGATAGCAGTATTACCGCTGACGCAACCATTGTTATCACACTGCAACGTCATAACACCGAACGATCTGAAGCGACGATTGAACGCTACGAATTTACTCGTTCGGTGATTAAAGGAAAATCGGACATCCTTTGGACCATTCCTAGTATGAAGAGGGAACTGTGGTGGCCATATGATTGGGGAACGCCAACTTTATACGACCTTAGTGTTGAAGTATTCGAAGGTGAAAGAATTTTGTCTCATCAACGCTCTGAAAAAATAGGCTTTCGACATTTTGAATATTCAGAGGACAACCAACATTTCTACGTAAACTTCCAACCGTATTTTATTCGTGGGACTAATTACATTGGTAGTCAGTGGCTAGGTGAAATGGGGAATGAAGAATATGAACGTGATTTGATGTTGATGCGAGAAGCCAACATCAATAGTGTTCGAGTACATGCTCATGTTGCAGGTAAGCGTTTTTATGATAAAGCAGATGAGCTCGGTCTAATTGTTTGGCAAGACTTCCCATTGCAATGGGGTTATGAGGACTCAATTGGTTTGGTCTCTGAAGCAGAATCTCAGGCCAGAGATATGACCGATATGCTATACAACCATCCTTCTATCGCATTTTGGAGCGCTCACAATGAACCGCCGTGGGATGCAACGTGGATGAAATATAAGTACCAAAGTTATCAACCTGACCATAATTTGGAACTTACTAAAGCCGTTTATCAGGCTTTAAAAGCAACGGGCGACCATCGTATTGCAAGAGAAGCGTCTTACACCCATGAGCATCCATGGTTTGGTTGGTATTCGGGTCATTATAAGGACTACCGTAAAATCGCAGGCCCGCCAATCATCAGTGAATTTGGGGCACAGTCTTTCCCTGATGTTGATGTTGTGGAAACAATATTGAATGGGGAGTCTAATTGGCCACTCAATAAAGCACAGCTTAAGAAGCTTTCGTATCATAATTATCAGCATCATGAAACGCTCAATATTGCAGGGGTGGAAGTAGGGAACTCTCTTAATGACTATATTGCTAATACACAGCAATATCAAAGGCAAGTGAATAAATACGCCGCTGAGCAACTTAGATTGAAAAAAAATAAAGGCATCGCTGCAATATATCAATTTATGTTTGTGGATAGTTGGCAAGCCGTAACTTGGGCAATTCTTGATGCAGAACGAAATCCTAAACCTGCCTATTTTGCAGTTAAAGAGTCATTTCAGCCTATTTTAGCGATTGCCAGTGTAAATAATGACAAGTCGTCTAAGATTATAAATATCAGTGTAATCAATGACTCAAGAAGCGAATTTTCAAAAGCAACCGTGTCGCTCGAATGTTTCGATAATAACAATAAACTCAATTTATGTTGGGAACAAAACGATGTAATTATCGCTTCAAATTCGATTTCTGACATTGCTTCAGTTCCGCTAAATATGGTGGGTTCAGAGTTTGTGATTGATATTAAGTCAAGGGATGGAGAAGTGATATCCAGTAATCACTATTCCAAAGGAGATTACTAATGTGCAGAGCGTTAAATGATAGGTGTTTTTAAATCGACACATTAGGGTTAATAAGTAGGAAATTTCATTTTCTATAGGGAAGCTAGGCAAATGGACAACTATTTTCAAAAGTATGAACATCGAGTGCCGCCGGAACCTGTACCTCACAGTATACCGAGAGAGTTGCTGTATCAATATTTAGCGACGTGTAATTTAACGTTAGGTGTTTGGTACCTGTGGTGGCGTTGGACTTACGCTCTGAACATGGATGCATTGTGGTTTTCACTTCCATTGGCTTTTGCAGAATCTTGTGCATTTATCGGCTCTATATTGTTTACGTTTAACTTATGGAAAACTAAAGATGAACCTAAGAAAGAGCCACCATCAAATATCAATCAATGTGTTAAAGACTCCGCCGAGGACAGGCCGTTAGCGGTCGATGTCTTTTTCCCGAGCTATGACGAAGAGCCTGACCTCGTCAGACTGAGTATTGAAGACGCCCAACGAATTACTTATCCCCATGACATCGAGATGAAAATTTTCATTCTTGATGATGGCAAACGGGAGTCGATGAAGGCACTTGCAGAGGAGATGAATGTTGGATACATCACTCGCGAGGGAAATGTGGGGTTCAAAGCCGGTAATCTGAGAAATGCCATGGAACAGACTTATGGTGATTTCGTGGTTATCTGTGATGCTGACACTAGGCCACTACCTACGATTCTAGAGAATACGCTAGGTTATTTCCGAGACCCAAATGTGGCTTGGGTCCAGACACCACAATGGTTCTTTGATTTACCAGAAGGAGTTCGTCTTCCGGTCTGGCTGGAGCGTAAATTTGGTAAAGCTGCCGCCGCTCTTGGCAAAGGAGTAGAAAAGTTTTACGGGCCAGTGACCTTTGGCCAGGATCCTTTTGTCAATGATCCGCAAATGTTCTATGACGTTATTCAACGTCGTCGTAACTGGGTAAACGCGTCATTTTGTTGTGGTGCAGGCTCGATTCATAGACGCGAGGCGGTAATGGAAGCAGCGCTAAGAGCATACGCTGAACAGATCACCAAAGAGCAACAAGATGTTGAAAAGCAGATACGAAAACTAACTAAGGAAAAAGAGGTTGATCAGTCGATTTCAGACAACCTTAGAAATGAGATTTTGTTTGATACGGAATTTACGCCATACAAATTCCACGTATCAGAGGATTTATACACTTCGATTGTGCTTCATTCAGATACAGAACGAAACTGGCGTTCGGTAATGCATCCGAGAGTAGAAAGTAAAATGCTGTCACCGCAAGACTTGCAAACTTGGACGGTTCAGCGCTTTAAGTACTCTGGTGGTTCCATCGACATCTTTATGAATGACAATCCGATTTTCAGGAAGGGCTTGAGCTTTAAGCAAAAACTCATGTATGGCGCGAGCTTCTGGTCTAACTTATCGGCAGTCTGGAATATCATTTTTCTCGCTTGTCCAATAATCTATTTTCTTACCTCAATCGCTCCTGTTAGTGCTTATGATGTGACCTTTTATTTACATTTCTTGCCGTACATCTTAACTGCGGAAATCGCGATGATGGTGGGCACTTGGGGTGTGGCTGGCTACAAAGGTAAGACAAATTTCTTGTCATTTTTCCCAGTTAATTTGCGTGCGCTTTGGACAGTGCTTAGAGGACGCAAAATTAGCTTCCCAACCACACCAAAAGAAAGACAAACAGGTAATTTTGCCAAACTTGTATTGCCTCAAATGGTGGTGTTTGGCTTAAGTCTCTTCGCTATTTTTTATGCTTGGGTCGGTTACTACACGGGCTCTTGGGGTGAATACTCCGGTGGCGGTCTAGTGTTCAACACATTCTGGATTCTCAATAACATGCTAGCTATGTGGGGAATGATAGCTGCCGCTTTTTGGGAGCCTCCAAAAGAAGAGAAAAACAAAGAAGAAGTCACCAGCACAGAGGATTTAAAGTATGAAGTTTAAAGACGCATTATTGGCTGCAAGGCACCACGTTGTTTTCATTCTTGGTCTGTGTACTGCATTGGTCATCGCTTTCAATATAGAGACGCGAGACTACGGAAAGGTGTTAGGCAATATCACCTTTGAAGCTCACGAAGAGATCCCACTTAAAGAAAATCGAGTGTTATCTCATGAAGAGTTTACTTGGGCGAATACGGCGTGGCGCTACTTTGAAAACAATTACCAAGATAACACGGGATTGGTGAATTCCGTTGATGGCTATCCGTCGACGACTATGTGGGATACCGCCTCTTATTTAATGGGCCTCATTGCTGCGGAAAAAATCAATGTGATCACTGATGAAGTGTTTGAAATGCGAATGCAGAAAGCGTTGCGTTCACTTGCTAGACTTCCTCTGGTTGAAGGTAAGTTGCCAAATAAAGCTTACAACACACAAACGTTAGAAATGGTGGATTACCAAAACAACCCGACTCCTGAAGGGATAGGATGGTCAGCCATTGATATCGGTAGAATACTAGTGCCACTCAATATATTGATCTGGCAATATCCTAATTTCAACGCAGATGTAAACAACATTCTTAATCACTGGAAGATTAGCGAAATGCTAATCGATGGATATCTATACGGTTCTAGACCAAGTGAACAAGGCGGTTTTGAGTTAGTGCAAGAAGGACGTATTGGTTATGAAGAATACGCGTCTAAATCTCTGTTCCTGATGGGACGAGATGTATTTAATTCAATGAAATATATTGATTATCTAGACCTGATTGATATTTACGGCATTGAAATTCCAACCGATAAACGCGACCCAGCTAAGTTCCATGCTCACAACTACGTGGTTAGTGAGTCTTATATTCTTGATGGGCTAGAGTTTGGTTCTGACAGCGTCTCGAAAATCTTCGCGCACCGTGTGTTTAGTGCTCAAGAGCGCAGATATGATGATACTGGCGTGGTTACTGCAGTAAGTGAAGATAACGTCGATGAGCCACCTTATTTCGTTTACAACACGGTTTTTTCTGACGGTAAAGAATGGAACGCAATTTCAGATGATGGTAAAGACCAGTCACACCTAAAAACCCTATCTACCAAGGCTGCGTTTGGTTGGTACGCCTTGTATGAGAATGAATACACGGATTTGTTAATTAGTGAAGTATCGCCTCTGTTCTCAGAAACCAAAGGGTGGTATTCGGGTCGCTATGAAGTTGATGGACGACCTAATAGAGCAATTACCGCGAACACCAATGGCATTGTTTTAGAGTCGCTGGCCTACATAGAAAACGGACCATTATTAAGCGTAGGCGCAAAATAAGGACAAGGTTGTATTAGGGAGAATAACATGCGCTATTTGACAACGTTATGTGTTGCGCTTGCAGTGGCTGGCTGTGGTAATAAATATAATCAGTTTTCCGACGATATTGTCGAACGTAAAAGTCATTGGAGCATTCCGCAGGCTCGACAAGGTGAGCTTACCGAAAAAGAAATGGATATGGCTCGTATTGCTTGGAAGTACTTCGAGAATAATTATCAAGAGCCAACAGGTCTGGTGAATGCGGTAAATAACTACCCATCGGTCACTTGGTGGGATGCGGCATCCTACCTAGCAGGTATGGTGAGTGCGTACGAGTTAGGAATTATTGAGAAAGAGGAAATGGACCGTCGATTGATTGCCTTTATAGGAACGTTAAATCGATTGGACCTATTCCGTGGCGAGTTACCTAACAAGGCTTATAACACACAAACTGCTGCCAAAGTGGACTACGGTAACCAGCCAGGGGAAATCGGTTATTCTGCTCTCGATTTAGGCCGATTGCTCATCTGGTTATATATCGTCAAACATCGTTATCCAGAGTATGCGACCGGTATCGACCAAGCGATTTTGAGATGGAATTTCTGTAATGTCGTTGACGAGAACGGCACTATGTTTGGTGCGTTGCTGGAGAAAGACAAGCCTGTTCAGTATCTGCAAGAGGGCAGATTGGGTTACGAAGAGTATGCAGCCAAAGGATTCCAACTCTGGGGGTTTGACACTAGTCAAGCCTCTGATCCAGAGCCTTATGCCACCATCAATTTGTACGGTTATGATGTCCCTTACGATACCCGAGATCCTAGAAAGCTCAAAGCGCATAGTTACGTTGTAACTGAAAGCTATGTTTTAGATGGTATTGAGTTAGGGTGGGACTTGACCGACGATAGGACAGGACACAACTACAGTTATACTAATGAATGGATGGCTGAGTTCGCGTTACAAATTTATCGTGTACAAGAGGAACGATACAAGCAAACCGGTATTATCACTGCGCGTACCGAGCACCAATTAGCAGGGCCTCCATACTTCGTTTATGACACCATTTATACCGATGGCTTTGCTTGGAATACTATTTCTGAGAATGGCGAATATCTACCGCAGTTCTCCGCTGTTGCAGTAAAGGGCGCGATGGGGATGTGGGTTTTATGGGATACAGAGTATACCGATCTACTTTTCGATCATATTTCTCACCTTTACGATAGAGATAAAGGGTTTTACGAGGGTATTTTTGAGAATGGTACCGGTCGTATCAACACATTTACATCGAACAATAATGGTATCACCTTAGAAATTCTGCTCTACAAACAACAAGGGAAGTTACTCAAGTATCATGACGATATAGCACCGAGCTTGTGGGAAAAAGCATTGGAATCGCCTTTTGGTTATGAAGGTCAGTGCTTGCCACGCGAGAACTATAAAAAGAAGAAAAATAAGTCTTAGGGGCGCATCGAATGCAAAGGCTGGTTGTTTTGCTTTTAGCTCTGCCTCTACTTTATGCCTGTGGAACCATTGTCCAAGGTGTAAGTTCTGGTGTTGAAGCAATCAATACTTCTCAGACATTTCGTCAGGGACGTTACGGTAAGCTAACTGAACAAGAGTTGGCTTGGGCAAGTACTGCCTGGAAATACATTGAGAACAACACCCAGCTTCAAACTGGATTAGTTAATGGCATCGACAACTACCCATCAACCAATATGTCAGGGATTGCCGATTATCTATTCGCCTTGCTCGCAGCGAAAGAGTTCGAGTTTATCTCAACCAAACAATACGACGAACGACTCACCTTAGTACTGACTTTTCTCAATGACATGAACTTGAGTATGGGACAAGTTCCGCACAAGGTCTATCACACCCAGACGGGACAGAAAGTGGATTATGGTTTGCAACCTAGTGATATTGGATGGTCCTCGTTAGATACTGGGCGTTTACTTATTGCACTCGCCATCGTTAAGCAATTTTCTCCTGAATTTACCGAATACATTGATAAGGCAGTATTGCGCTGGAACTTCTGTGAACTTATCAATGAAGATGGTGAGTTGTTCGGCGGTGCAATATATGGCGGCAATGTGACCCGTTATAAAGAGGGGCGTTTGGGCGTCGAAGAATATACCTCTTATGGTTATTTAGATTGGCAAGTTGTACCTTACAAAGCGATGCGAATAGACCCTTATGACGTTGCAACTATTTATGGCATCGACCTGCTTTTTGATGGCAGAGACCCCAGAGACTTTGACGTCCTAAGACCTGTCTATAGCACTCCTTATTTATGGATGGGGTTAGAGTTTAACTGGGACAAGATTTCGGATACCAGTTCCAACGATGCGAATCACTCTGACCCGGTAATGTCCGCGATGGCAGATTCTCTTTATTTAGTGCAAGAAGCGCGTTGGGATGTAGATAGAATCTATACCGCGCGAGGTGATCATGTAGTAGCAGGCGATCCTTATTTTGTATATGACGCGGTCTATGCCTTGGGTACTCCATGGATAACGTTAGCCGAAGATGGAAGTTCCCATGATTTGCTTGCTTTGGTATCGACTCGTGTGGCTTTTCAAATGTGGGCGCTGTGGAAGACCGATTATACCGACCGCTTGATGGTACTAGTGCGTGAACTCTACGATCCGCAACGAGGTTGGTATGAAGGCCGCTATGAAAGAAACAGTAAGTACGAAAAGAGTATTACGCTTAAGACCAACGCTGGGGTTCTAGAAGCCTTGCTATACAAGCAGAATGGAAAACTCTATCAACCATCGGGAACACGAGAATACCGAGATGTACAGTTTGACTCACGTTTCTATCATCCTGGTAAGTGTTTAGTGGAGACGTTTGATGACTACAATTAGATTTCTGCTGTTGTTATTCCTGTTTTCCTTTGCCACGTCTACGAGTGCACAGGTTCAGGACGTCGAATTAAGGGTATTTAGTCAGCCAACCTTACTGGCTGGTAACGGAAGATTTAAACAAGCAGCGGAACAATACCATAGACTGAGTCTGCAAATACTAGCCTCGGAAGCAAAACTGGGTACGGAAAAAATGTGGCAATACGCAGGTCTTGCTGAAGCTCTAGCCACGGTGTGTGCCAACTTAGACAATGACCCGAAAGCGTATGAGTATTGGGCTAATAGTGTGCGTTATTTACTGACTGGAGGGACGGAATGGTCTCAAATGCAGCAGTATCTTCATCAAAAAAATGAACAAGCAAATACTCAACTGCTGACGCAAATGCAGACTTTTGATGTTGCTGGTGGCTATGACCAATCGTGGGAAAATGATGCGGCAGTTTTGCAAGTTTGGCAGGAAAAACTCAATCTATTTGCATTCTCTGGTCCCAAGATTGGCCTAAAATCTACTCGCATACAGACAAGCTTACCATCAAGCACGCCACCACCAGTAGCTACGCAGACGGTTCCAGGACAAAAAAAGCTAAAAGGCATTGAATCGAATTTTTCTCAATCTCAAGGTTTTGTGCCGAAACCAGCATCACAACCTAACGAAACGCCCGAAGCTATTAATAATGCAGCTCCAACTTCCGCCCCAGCTAGAGCAGTGGTGACTAATCGTCACTTGATTCAAACTTCACCAGCGCCAGCTGAAAACGAGGTTACGATAATCGCGACGCCAATTGATGAGTTCGATTACGAAGCCGCAGAACGAGATGAGATAAATGCTCTGGCAAATGAAGCTGATTTGGAGGACTTAGACAATACACTCAACACAGAGAGGCAAGTACCAAGAGCCAATATTGGCGCAGAGAGTAGCTCGGGTGTCGAGGCTGTGCAACGAAGGAGCTTTGCTCCAGTTCCGGTAGAGCAAGAAAAACAGTAGGTAAACAACACGATTTCATATGGTTTGTTTAGAATTACCTGCTAGATATATTGAAGACAATTATTTGAACTCACGTCCATAAATCCTAGTCTGCTTTTGTTTCCACTAATTAGGGCAGGGACCATGGCTAGCAATCAAGATCTCAAGCAAGCATCTACGCTTCTCCAAAACTCGAACGTACATTTCGACCTTACCGATAATCACCAACAAAGGGGCTTGTTGCAATTAGCAGAGCAACTGGATGCGTTGAGCAGCCTATCTGTTGGCGACTTAAAGCAATTAGCGATAGAAGACCAAGCGCCACTGGAATACCGCTTAGCTGTTAAATTGGTTGCCTCAAAGCGCTATGTAAGAAAAATCCAGACACCATTGCGCATTGGTGTGGTGTTTGCGATGTGGGGAGAGCACAATCGATTAAACCCCAAAACAGAACAAAACCCCAACGGTGAAGATTCGTTGAGAATGAAGGTAGAACAGCTAGCTTGGATCACTTCGGGAAGTTGCATCGATTGGCATCTTTACCCAGTAGATGATGGATGCCCTCATGATAGTGCTGATATTGCGAAAGGTATCGTTAAGACCACAGAGCAGCCCGATAAAGTCACAGTATTTAAACTGTCGGAACATTTGGATACGGATGAAGGACCGTTAGCTACTCTGAATAGTGCTGACGACTCTCGTAAAGGTGGAGCGATTGTACTTGGTTGCCAAAAGGCCATAGATGAGGGCGCAGATGTCGTTGTTTATACCGATGCTGACAACTCAGTTCATTTAGGGCAAATAGGATTGCTGCTAGAACCTTACTTAGAACAGGCCAAACAAGTGGTTTTAGGTAATCGCAAACATCCAGAGTCGATTTTGGTCAAACAAGAAGAGCGTTGGGGCATCGGCATTAAGACTCTACGCCATATGCAGCGCATGATAGGGGAGCAAATATTCTCTCAAGGTATTAAAGATACTCAGGCGGCATTTAAGCTATATTCTCGTGATGCGCTGCAAGTTATCCTTCGTAATCCAACAGTGTATGATTTTTCATTTGATACCGATTGGATCTTGGCCGCGATGGAATACAACAAGCCGATTACTACCGTGCCATTTGCCTTTATTGATTCAGCAGCAGAGTCTGCCTCGATTGTGCAAGGTCCTATGACAACTTGGTATACGTTGTTAGAAGGGTTAGTCAAAGCGGCAAGGGCTCGTCATGCGTCGTACAGTCGTGATATGGCAAAGGTCTTTGATGAGGAGATTCATTCCCACAAAGATCTAGAACTGCTTATTGATATTTTGCCAAAACAGCTTGCTGAAGCCGATGACAAATCGTTGGGTGATCCTGCCATTATGTCGCCTAATGAGGTAAGAGCTTGGATACAGCAAGCGAGATACGCTAACGCGAGTTCGTGACTCACGGAGTGAGGATGTTAAAAAGGAGGCAAGCATGCCTCCTTTTTACTTTTTGTTTATCTTATTCGACGACTTTGACTCCGGATATTCGAGTACCATTAGCAAGCATAATGATGGCGGTGGAATCATCATGATTTTGGTCGAGCTGGTTTTCAACTTCGATAACTTCGCTGCCTAGCGATAAGTGTCCTTCACAATATACGGTAGAATGCCCATCTTGATTGAGTTTAACGTAATATTCTGAGTGGTCCATAAGAAGTCCTTTTTCCAACATACCTAATATATAGATTAGAAGCTTTTGATGTGAAATCAAAGATTCACATAACGAGAATGAGGTTGTAATAGCAGGGATTTACGAGGTGTGCCACGCTATGGGAGAGAGGCGAGTTATCGTTGTTTTATTAAACATGTCACATTTCTGATTGTTATTTCTTGAGCTTTGTTTACAATGTTCGTTCGCTTTGGCTGGTGCATCCGTATTTGCATCAAAATAAGCAGATAACACAATGAAATCGCGGCAGTTTTCGCTTCACTGAAAATTGCTAACCAATAAAACATGTCTTGCTTGGTGTGCAAGACCACTGTAAATAGGATACTACATGCCTGTAATTACTCTTCCTGACGGTAGCCAACGTCAATTTGATAACCCTGTTTCTACAATGGATGTCGCTCTTTCAATCGGTCCTGGTCTTGCGAAAGCAACCATCGCTGGTCGTGTGGATGGCGAACGTGTAGATGCTTGTGATTTAATTGAAAACGATGCGAGCCTAGAAATCATCACGGCGAAAGACGAAGACGGTCTTGAAATTGTTCGCCACTCTTGTGCTCACTTACTTGGTCACGCTATTAAACAACTGTACCCAGATGTGAAAATGGCAATCGGTCCTACGATCGACAATGGCTTTTACTACGATATCGATTTAGAACAGTCTCTTACTATGGAAGACGTTGAAAAAATCGAAAAACGTATGAAAGAGCTAGCAAAAACCAAGTATCAAGTTATCAAGAAAAAGGTTAGCTGGCAGGAAGCTCGTGACACATTTGAAAGTCGCGGCGAACCATACAAGATGGAAATCCTAGACGAGAACGTTTCTAAAGACGACCGTCCAGGCCTTTACCATCATGAAGAATACATTGATATGTGCCGTGGTCCTCATGTTCCTAACATGGGCTTCTGCCAACACTTCAAACTACTGAATGTGGCTGGCGCATATTGGCGTGGTAACAGTGACAACAAGATGCTTCAACGTATCTACGGTACTGCATTCCACGATAAAAAAGCGCTTAAAGCGCACTTGACGCGTCTAGAAGAAGCGGCAAAACGTGACCACCGTAAAATTGGTAAGCAGTTGGATCTATTCCACATGCAGCAAGAAGCACCAGGTATGGTGTTCTGGCACCACAACGGTTGGTCTGTATTCCGTGACTTAGAAGTATTCATTCGTGAAAAACTGACTGAATATGGTTACCAAGAAGTAAAAGGTCCTCTAATGATGGATCGCGTTCTTTGGGAACGTTCTGGTCACTGGGACAAATACGCAGACGCAATGTTCACGACTTCATCAGAAAACCGTGAATACGCGATTAAACCAATGAACTGCCCAGGTCACGTTCAGATCTTTAACCAAGGTCTTAAATCTTACCGTGATCTACCGCTACGTATGGCTGAGTTTGGCTCATGTCACCGTAACGAGCCGTCAGGCGCACTTCATGGCATTATGCGTGTTCGTGGCTTCACACAGGATGATGCACACATCTTCTGTACTGAAAGCCAAATCCAAGACGAAGTAACCTCTTGCATCAAGATGGTTTACGATACATACAACACGTTTGGTTTTGATAACATCGTGGTGAAACTGTCGACTCGTCCTGAGAAGCGTGTAGGTAGCGATGAAATCTGGGATCGCTCTGAAGAAGCACTAAAACAATCTCTTGAAGCAATGGAAATTCCATTCGAGATTCAAGAAGGTGAGGGTGCGTTCTACGGTCCTAAGATCGAATTTACTTTATATGATTGCCTAGATCGTGCATGGCAATGTGGTACAGTTCAGCTAGACTTCAACCTACCGGGTCGTCTAGGTGCTACATACGTGGATGAAAACAACGAACGTCAAGTTCCTGTTATGATTCACCGTGCAATCCTAGGTTCTCTTGAGCGTTTCATCGGTATTCTTATCGAAGAATACGCTGGCTTCTTCCCAACGTGGTTGTCGCCAGAACAAGCTGTTATCATGAATATCACTGACAAACAGTCTGATTATGTTCAAGAAGTAACACAAAAACTGCAAAAAAGTGGAATTAGAGCCAAAGCGGACTTGAGAAATGAGAAGATTGGCTTTAAAATCCGCGAACATACTTTGAAGCGTATCCCGTACATGCTTGTTTGTGGTGACCAAGAAATGGAAGCCGGAGAAATTGCAGTACGTACACGTAAGGGTAAGGACCTAGGCAAGTTTAAAGTGGATGACTTTATCTCATACATCCAAGCCGAGGTTTCTAGCCGTAAGCTCAATCTGGAGGAATAAGCTATTAAAGGCGGAAGACGTGGCCAACAACCGGCCAAACAAAACCAGCACCGTTTAAACGGTGAAATTCGTGGCGTTCGTGAAGTTCGTCTAACAGGTGCAGATGGTGAATCTGTTGGTGTCGTATCGATTCAAGAAGCACTAGATGCAGCTGCAGAAGCTGGTATGGATCTCGTAGAGATCAGCCCTAACGCCGAGCCACCAGTCTGTCGTGTGATGGACTACGGCAAGTTCCTCTTCGAGAAGAGCAAAGCTGCGAAAGAGCAGAAGAAGAAGCAAAAGCAGATTCAGATTAAGGAAGTAAAATTCCGTCCTGGAACTGATATTGGAGACTATCAGGTAAAACTACGCAACCTGACGCGTTTCCTAGAAGACGGCAACAAAGTGAAGGTAACAATTCGCTTCCGTGGCCGTGAAATGGCTCACCAAGACATTGGTGTCGACGTTCTAAATCGTCTGAAAGAAGATACTGTAGATTTAGCTGTAGTAGAATCTTTCCCGACTAGAATCGAAGGTCGCCAAATGATCATGGTATTGGCCCCTAAGAAGAAGTAATTAAAGGCTTTACAAGTAAGAAAACCCAGCTGTTTTCTGAACAGCTGGGTTTTGTTCGCCCTAATTACTATTGTTTAATCAACTCAACAATGCGGAGTTATTCATCATGCCTAAGATGAAAACCAACAAAGGTGCTGCTAAGCGTTTTAAGAAAACTGCTGGTGGTATTAAGTACAAGCACGCTACAAAACGTCACATTCTGACTAAGCGTACTACTAAGAACAAGCGTCAGCTTCGTCCAAATGCAATCCTTCCTAAGTGTGAAGTGGCTGCAGTTGTTCGTATGATGCCATACGCTTAATTCTTTTTAGTTTATCAATCGTTTAGTTTAGGAGAGACATAATGCCTCGCGTAAAACGTGGTGTACAAGCTCGTGCACGTCATAAGAAAGTTCTAAAACAAGCTAAAGGTTACTACGGTGCACGTTCACGTGTTTACCGCGTAGCTTTCCAAGCAGTTACTAAAGCTGGTCAATACGCTTACCGTGACCGTCGCAACAAGAAACGTCAATTCCGTCAACTGTGGATTGCACGTATCAACGCTGCATCTCGTCAAAATGGTCTATCTTACAGCCGTTTCATCAACGGTCTTAAGAAAGCATCTATCGAGATCGACCGTAAGATCCTTGCTGACATCGCGGTATTCGACAAAGCTGCATTCGCAGTTCTAGTTGAAAAAGCGAAAGCTGCTCTTTAATTAGCAGTTAGGTCTATGTAAAAGGGGAGCGAAAGCTCTCCTTTTTTGTATCTAAAGAATATTAGATAACGGACTTTTCACGCCACTCGCTCCTCGGTTAATGACGTGCGTGTATATTTGAGTCGTTTTAAGATCTGTATGCCCCAATTGCTCCTGCACTGTTCTAATATCTGCGCCACTTTCCAGTAAGTGAGTTGCAAATGAATGCCGCAACGTGTGACAGCTAACCTGCTTTTCTATCCCCGTCTTTTTCACCGCAGATTTCAGAGCTTTTTGTATGCTCGACTCATTAATATGGTGTCGACGAATCAAATCAGAAGTAGGGTCGATAGACAGCCGAGCAGAAGGAAACAGAAACTGCCAGTTGAGCTCTTTGTTTGAGTTTGGGTATTTAGTCGCCAATGCATTGGGGAGCCACACGCCGGAATAGTCACTCTGCTTAACATCTTGTCTCCAAATACTCTCAACGTGTTGCTGCTGTCGCCGTATCGCTGGGAATAGCTCTCTGGCTAACGTAACTACTCGATTCTTATTTCCTTTTGCTCGCCATATTCTCAACGCGCCATAATCAAAATCGATATCGTGATACCTGAGCCGAAGGCACTCCATAAGACGCAAGCCAGAGCCATACATGAGTTGTGCTGGCAATAAAAAGCTCGGCGGCATACTTTCAAGCACTTTGCTTACTTCCTTTACTGTGAGGACTGTAGGGAGCTTTTTGCTCTTATTAGATTTCTTAAAGCGCATATTGACGTCTATAGGGTCATGAAGGATATGTTTATATAAAAACACTAGCGCGTTGAGTGCTTGATTCTGAGTACGCATAGCCAAGTTACGACTTGTAATCAAATAGGAAAGAAAATCTTCCACCTCCGCAGTACCCATTTCCTTTGGATGCTTTTTATCGTGATAAACAATGTACTGAAATATCCAAGAGAGGTAGGCGTCTATTGTCCTTTCCGAATAGTGCCTCGCGCGCATAAAGTCACGAATGTAGTTCAAAAACGGGGATTTCATAACTTACTCCGATACTGTATTTATGTACAGTTATTGAGTCTAAGTAAGATTTGAGGACTTATACGGAAAATTTCCGCATTTTGTGATGTGCAACAAAGCTAATAATACTTAATCTACTGATTTTCATACACTAATGATCTAACATGGTTAGATTCTATGTTTTTAGAAGGCGGTAGCGTGTGCGGAAGTACGGAAATAATCCGTCTATAAAGCGTTATGCATTTTGAGGAATTATCCAATGCAAAAGGTTCTTAGCACCATAATGGTTAACATGGTTTCCATAATAAGTTTTAGTGTTGCAGCAGCGGGCACTGATTACAAATGTACAGTTGATCGCTTTAGTATTGCTTCGGGTGATACAGGAAAACTATATGAGTATTATAAAAAACAATATATTGGCAAAGAATTCACCGTTGAGAGAAAAACTGGCTATATGACAGGTGAATTGAAAAACTCTTATTTTACAGAACCACAAGTTATTGATTATGGTTCCACCGAGAACTCCTACAAAGTTGTTACCACTATGAGGGTTGAAGAAGGGGCAGGGGCAGGTTCAAATATCTATGCTCTTACGATCAATGAATACGAAGATGCTGTTAGAAAGCCATTTGTTTTTATGAGTAATGACAAAGTTGTTTTTGGGACTTGTGTCAGATACTAAACAATGCATAACAAATTGCTTAACCGGACGCGTAACGTTTGCCGCTTTTGGTTAAAAGTTCAGTGTGTTTGGTAAAGTAGGCCGTAAGCGCCGCTTAGCAAGGCGTTATGTGTAAGGAGTAAAAATGGAACTAGAACGAATATATGCACTTTATGGAGCTTCAAATTCCGGAAAAACATCAACTTTAAATCAGCTAATTAATATTCTTAGAGATAATGCAGAAAAAGTAGTATTAGACGAAAATGTTGGTGGTACTGACCATAGAGCTGTGTTCTTAATCAAAGGTAAGTATGTAGGTGTTTCGACTCAAGGGGATTGTGAATCTCAAGTAAGGAAGCATCTAGATGTGATTGAGCCTCTTTCTAATATTATTTTTTGTGCGACCAGAACGCGAGGTGGAACTTGCCATCATGTAGCTGAGCGTTTTGGTAATAAACTAACTTGGATCCAAAACTTTGGCATATACAACAAGAAGAAATATGCCTTTGACAATAGTGCTTTTATTGAAGCTAGTTATTCATCAATAGGAAAAATGTTGTTTGAGCTTGTGCCTTAAAATTTACACATAACAAGCAATTTAAGAGGGATTCACAACGCTCGGCATTTTTGCTTCTACTTCAAATTTAGTGTTTATGGCACAATGTTTTAGGTTTGGGGGGAGGCGTTGTTCACCCCTTAATTGGGCGTTATATGGTTGGAGAGTTCAATGCATCTAAAGTACAAAATTACCGACCCCAAGTGCGAAGATTTTTCAGCTCTAGTGGAAGAGCTAAATGTCATACTCAACACGATAACGACAGACACTGGAGAAAGTTCGTTTGTACGTGACGAGTTTTGCTCAAGAACCGATGGATGCATAGTCGTTTATGATCAAGGTAAAGCGATAGCTTGTGGAGTATTCAGGAAACATCAAGATAGCTCATGTGAGCTAAAGCGTATGTTTTCTAAAGTAAAAGGAGCGGGTGGCTACCTGATTTCACAGCTTGAATCATATGCTCGCCAAAAAGGTTATGAGCGTGCGGTTTTATCAACGCGTAGAGTAAACGAATTAGCAATCAACTTTTATAAACGGCATGGTTACAGCGAGATCGAGGCATACGGAAAGTACGTGCATAAAGATAGATCGATATGTTTAGGTAAGGTGTTAACCATATAACAAATTACTCAAACGGACGCTTTACGTTGGCCACTTTTGGTTTGAAGTTATGTGCGTTTGGTAAGTTAGTCGTAAGCGCCGTTTAGTAAAGCGTTATGTATTTTAATCATTGGTTTAGTGACAACTGACTAATTAACGTTGGAGCTACTGTCAATGCAACTAGAAACGAGTAAAAGCATGATTCGTATTGTTAGGAGAATTTGTGGTTCATATTATGCGCCTGGAGTTCTCATAGCCATTTTTATTATGTCGATATGTGTTATAGAAAATAGAGTTGTTGAGGGGCCATACACTGATAACGATGTGTTATACCATAAAGCTGAGGTAACAGGTAAGCATGGTACTGCTGGTCGTGGACTATCTTATGAAATTATTTTTGATAAAAAACACAAGTACGATATTAAAGTTCAAGGGTATGACTTTAATTTAATAAATAATAACTATTCCCTAGGATATGGTTCGCGCAAAGATACAGAAAACCTAAGTGTTGGGCTAGTTAAAACGCATTTAGACAATATTTATTATACTGTTTACGTTAAAGCTGGAGATGAAGTTCTTCTTTCTAGTTCTGATGGTCTTAATATGATAAATAAATCTAATGCCGAGCAGGTTAAATGGAGAGCTTACTTAAGTCTTATTGCATTTATTTTACTTTCTCTAATCTTTAGGTTTCTAAGGAAGTATTATTAAATTCTATGTATAAAGTTTGCTAATAAATTTTTGCAACCAAAATACATAACAAACTGTTCAAGAGGGATTCGCAACGCGTGGCATTTTTACTATGCGTTGGTTTTAGTGTTTAAGGCGGTATGCGGTGGCTTCGGTATTGCGTTGCTCACCCCTTAACAGGGCGTTATAAATCTAAGAGGAAGATATGAACTATTTTGATGATGAGCAGCCAGTACTGAAAAGGTCGTACTGTGTGTTTATGGATGTTTTAGGTTTTAGCGAGATGATATCTAGCTCATCAGAGCAGCCAAATGAGCTTGAACTTTTTCATAAATATCATGATGTTACATCAAAGATGGTAGCGAGACTCAGTGAACATACAGAGCGAGGCTCCGTTCTAAGCATGAAAGTGTTTAGTGACAACATAGTATTAGCACTGCCTTGGTTTAGCCCCGATGGTGAAAGTGAGTTCGGATTTATATTAATGGCGCTTCGAGAGTATCAATTGTCTATGGCGTTGAATGGCTATTTTGTAAGGGGAGGCATTTCCGTAGGAAAGCTGTTCGTAGATGACAATATGATTTACGGCAAAGCTCTTTTAGATGCATACGCTTTGGAAAGTAAATTCGCAAATGACCCTAAAATAATATTGTCGGATGAGGTTCTCGAAATTGTACGCTCACATACACAGTTTTACGCTAGTCCAAAGCACTCTCCACAAAATAGCGATGTCGTAATCGATGCTGACGGTAAAGGTTTTATTAGCTATCTTGATGAACTTATTGAAGAGCACTCAGATGGCTACCGAATAAATGCTGAGTTGTTACTGTTACATAAACAAAAAGTAATCGAAGCCGTCGAGTTGCATCGAATGAATACAAAAGTTTGGTATAAATACCATTGGTTGTGTGATTACCACAATTACTTTTGTCGCCAAGTTGCTGATATGCCGGGATATAGTGACGATTGTTTAATACCTGAAGATGTGTACAAAAGAGAGCTAAGTTCATTAGTTTAAAACACCGATTTATAACAAAGCAATCAAGGTGATGCGTTACACTCGGCGGTTTTGGTATGGAGTTTGGTGCGCTTTGCTAGTTCAGTGGGGCACACCTTATTGCAGTCGTTAGTTGCACTTTGAAATTTAGTGGTCAAATGATGGCCCCTTCAGCTATGCGGCGATAAGCCCCACTGCTTAACTTTCTTTCCGGTGGCAGCGTGAAAGCGTCATTCTCTATAGTAATCGAGGTTTCGCGGCACTGCTTTTTGTGCCCGTCCGTGAGCAACAGAAATGACATCTTCCTCAACCTGTTTTTCAGTGACTTCGGTGGTTTCTTTTTCGCGCCAACTCGCATTAATCGAAATATGTCAGTTCTGTCAGCTATCAAGCACGGAATGGTGATAGTAATTTAGATAGCAGTAAGCAATGAGCATCTTGGCGCAAGTAAGAAAATAGGGGCGTAGGCAACTAACAAATTACTCAAACGGACGCTATACGTGTGTCACTTTTGGTTTGAAGTTCAGAGTGTTTGGCAAGGTTGGTCGTACGCGCCGTTTAGCAAAGCGTTAGCTGAATACATTGACCTACAGCGTGTGGAATAATAGAGGCAAATTAGAACGAGAATAACTCTATGAAATCAGACAATCTTTTTCCTATCAAAGACTTCAAAAATACAGTCTTTTTGAAACCTCTAATCGCCGAAAGCGAAGTGACTAATGTTCATGCCGGTGATTTTAGCTATTACAGTGACTTTGACGATCCAACAGAGTTCCTGACTAAAAATGTACTATATAACTTTGGTATTTCGGGTAACTCACTTCATATTGGTAAATTTTGTGCGTTTGCTAATGGGGTTCAATTCATCATGCCTGACGCAAACCATGCAACTTCAGGTATCACAACATATCCGTTTGCAGTTTTCGGAGAAAAGTGGGCTGAAGCTCTACCGTTGACAGAGTACCCATTTAAAGCATACAGAGACACAGTAATTGGCAATGATGTTTGGCTTGGTTATGACGTAACAATCATGCCCGGAGTAAACATCGGTCATGGGTCAATTATTGGTGCTAAATCAGTCGTTTCTACAGATATTCCACCGTATAGTATTGCGGTAGGTAACCCTACGAAAGTCGTTAAAACTCGGTTCAGTGAAGCTGACCAAGAAGTACTTTTGGAGCTAGCATGGTGGGACTGGGAAGTTGAGTTAATCGAGAAAGCAATGCCAATTCTAGTCAAAGGTGACATTCCTAAAGTACTTGAATTTGCGAAACAAAATGGCTTGGCAGTATAAATTCAGCTAACAAAGCATTTAAGAGTGATTCCTAACGCTTGGCACTTTTCATTCCATCGTTGAGTCTTGTGTTTACGGTGGTATGGTCGGGTTTCGTGGTTGCGTTACTCACACCTTAATGCGGCGTTAGAAGCTATTAGGAGATAAAATGTCCCTTTGGGAAAGAATCAAATTATTAAAGTCTTGGGCGATTTCGAATTTTTGGAATCTTTTCAGCTTCATTGGTGTTGTTGCAACACTGTATCTAGGCTTTTTTTATGTCCCAGATTATGTTGAGGAGCTCGGGTTAAACAAGCAAAAACTGGCGCACCAAGAATTAGTGGCTGATGTGCAAGAGTTGTTGTTTTATAAGCAGTCGATAACGCTAGCAGATATTGATGAAATCATTAAAGGTAAAGAGCTAGTTTATGCCATCAAGTACAAGTTTACTTCTCCTGAGTTGCTAAATCAGATTCAAGACGACTTTCTACAAAACAAGTTTATCCCTTTAGATAAACGAAAAGAGTTGATGGTGGCAATAAAAGAGCTTCGTTCACAGTATAAAGAGCCATCAGATCCTACAGCGGCTGAACGTGATTATTCATCTTGGATTTCGTTCTTGATATACGCATTAACTGGAGTTATTTCCGCTCTGGCGCTAGTTAGTATCGTTGTGAAACTTAGAGCAGATAAAGAGACTGAAGTCGACATATCGTCCAGTATTAATATAACAGGTGACGTTATACACTCTGCGAATACTTTTCATTCTGCTTACGAATTCGAAGCTATGGTGGGCCAAGTAATCGATGACCTTGATATAGATAAATCAGTACAAGTGTCTAAAAGTGATCAGCATTTCGACTTTTTAATTAATGTATCGGGTGCTGAGTGTATTGTTGAGGTAAAAGCGTACTCAAAGTTATTGGGGTTAGGCACTGCAAAAGAGTTCGTCAATATTGTCAATAATGCCAATAAAATCGGAATCCTAGTCGCTAAATCTGGCTTAACAAAGCGAGCAATAGACCTGATTAATAGTCACAATGAGTTAGCGGAAAGTAATAGAATTTATGTGGTTACAGGAAGCACTAGAAATGATATCAAGAAGTCTATGCAAACCGTGATAAATAGCTTCTAACAAAACATTTAAGAGTGTTTCGCAACGCTTGGCATTTTCGCTTCGCTCAAGTGTAGCCAAGTATCGCTCACACCTTAATGCGGCGTTAGCTGTTTTTATGAAATACATTTATGGGCAAACATGTGAATAAAAAATTGCGCATAGTAACTGGAGCCCCAGGCTCTGGCAAATCGACGGTAGTGAATGAGTTATTAGAATACGCTTACCAATCAAATTGTGTTTTTCTTGACATAGATTTGATTGCAGATTCAGCAAGTACACTGGCAAAGAGCAGTATTTATACAGATCCAGACACATGGGTTCCATATGGAAATCTGTGGTTTGATATTTTGAAGTCACTTACAGCAAATGGGAAGTCTGTCGTTTGGTTTTGCCCAAACACTCCTGAGGACATTCAGTCCCAAGATACATCTTTTTTCACAGACATCGAGTGGTTGCTATTGGATTGTGACGACCAAGTTCGAATAAATCGCCTCTGGGAAAGAGGTTGGCAACAAAGCAAGATAACAGAGTCACTCGTAGACGCAAGAGAGCTAAGGGAGTTAAGCCTTCATTCAGTCGATACAACTAATTTATCACCAGCCTCCGTGGCTAAAGAAATTGTCAGGTGGGTAGAAAGCAGCTAACAAATTGCTCAAGTCGACAGCTAACGCTTGGCATTTGTGTTTTGGTTGCGTTTAGTGGTTACGGTGGCTTTGCTTGAGTGTTGTGGTCGTTAGCTGCAACTTAGCAAGGCGTTAGCACTGTCAAGTGAAAAAAGGAGACACTTATGGAAGTTTTTAAAGCTTCGGTTCAGTACAACGATCTAAAGGGAACTGTGGCAGCAGACGAAGCCACACATAGTGATGCGACTTCTTGGTTAAGAGAGCATCAGCATATATCTACTGATGATTTTGTCGTTGGCATTTCAGTTTGGATTGGTGAAAACCATGGTGAACATAAAGATCCTGTCAGTGTGAAGTTTTTAGTAACCGATCTTAAGGGTTACACCAACATTCCAGAAATGCTGGAAGGTGAGTCAAACAACCTTGTAGTTAAGAAGCTGCGTTTTGACTTTAGCATTGCTGAGTTCCTCGCTTTATTTAAACGATTGGAGATTACTCTATCTAACAACGGTATATTGGAAGGTAAGCAATACAACGTTGAGGAATAGTGCTAACAATCTGTTTAAGAGTGATTCGCAACGCTTGGCATTTTTGCTATGCGTTGCGTTTAGTGTTTAAGGTGGTATGCGGAAGCTTAGGTATTGCGTTGCTCACACCTTAACAGGGCGTTAGAAAGGTTGCTGGAACATAAGGGAAATTGTGGTTGTTGGTTCGGGCTTCGCTGAAGCGATTGAGAATTCACTAACCATTAAGCCCATTTTAGCCATCGTTTCTTCTTTGGTGTTGTCGCCATTCAGTTTGAACGCAAGGGTAATATGCCATTGTCCCAGATGCGTCCAACTGGTTCTTTGGGTGGCAATTACCTTCACCGAGAGTTAGGTGGGTGGCTTGTTTTCGCAAACCTCAAGTACAACCTATGCTGAAGCCGCATTCTTTTTAAGTGAATCGCGCAGCAACCCGAGCGCTTTGGTTTTATCTGCGGTATAGGTTTGTCGGTACGGTGAGTGGGCCGTTCACGGTGAGTGAGTTTCTAACAAGTTACTCAAACGGACGCCATACGTGCGCCACTTTGGGTTTGAAGTTATGTGCGCTTGGCAGGTTAGTCGCAAGCGCCGCTTAGTAAAGCGTTATACCACTATGTGAGAAACTGAGTTTCTGCATACAAGAAAGTAGTTTACGATTCGGCTTTTTGAAGCGGTTCTATATATGTCATATGCAGTTAAAGCTGAAGCTCTTGCTAAAGCTATTCTAGTTCTTGTTGATGATGGAGTTGATGATTCTCATTGTTATCGCAATTTAGTTGATAATTTGTATGCGTATCGTGTCGGTGCAGTAAATGGGACAGGTAAGTGGGATACAAGAAAGATAAAAGAGCAATGCCAATGGACAATCTCAGCTCGGAATAGCGACAAAGTTGAGAAAGAGCATGTTGTGCCCATGGCTGAGGTTGTGCGCATCTTACTATCGTTAACTAACCCCCAAGTCTCTGATGTATATGATGTTATCGACAAGTACTGTGTCTACTGTATTGTCACACCGAAAGAGCACAGTATTTTGAATGTAAAATACCAAAGAAAAATGCCATCAGAGTTCTGGGACAGTAACAGTGACTACTATATGGATGCTTGGGCAAGATACAAGTTGTCTAGTTTAGAGGTCGTATTTTAGTCGTGGTATAACAAACTGTTTAAGAGTGATTCGCAACGCGTGGCATTTTTGCTTTGCGTTGGTTTTTGTGTTTAAGGTGATATGCGGCAGCATTGATATTGCGTTGCTCACACCTTAACAGGGCGTTAGAAAGATTGCTGGAACATAAGGGAAATTGTGGTTGTTGGTTCGGGGTTCGCTGAAGAGATTGAGAATTCACTAACCATCAAGCCCGTTTTAGCTGCCGTTTCTTCTTCGGTGTTGTCGCCATTCAGTTTGAACGCAAGGGTAATATGCCATTGTCTCAGGTGCGTCCAACTGGTTCTTTGGGTGGCAATTACCTTCACCGAGTACTAGGTGGGTGGCTTGTTTTAGTAAACCTCAAATACAACTCATGCTGAAGCTGCATTCTTTTGAGTGACTCGTGCAGCAACCCGAGCGCTTTGGTTTTATCTGCGGTATAGGTGTTGAGGTGTGGTGAGTTGGCCGTTTACGGAGAGTGAGTTTCTAACAAGTTACTCAAACGGACGCCATACGTGCGCCACTTTTGGTTTGAAGTTATGTGCGCGTGACAGGTTAGTCGCAAGCGCCGCTTAGTAAAGCGTTATGTGGCAGGAGGCTACGTGCAGTTCACGTATAGGGAAACAACACCAAGCGATGAGGATTTTGCAAATTTGGTTGCAGAGTTGAGTTCTGAACTTAAAGCTCTTACATCAGATTCTGGCGAGAGTTCATTTGATGCAGATTCTTTTAACTTGGGTTCTGATATTTGTTTAGTCATCTATCAAAGTGAAAAAGCTGTCGCATGTGGTTCATTTCGTAAGCACGACAGTGAGACATGTGAGTTGAAGCGAATGTATTCAAAGTACAAAGGAGCAGGGAGCTATCTAATCACTTTGCTTGAGAGTTGTGCTGTTATCAAAGGCTACAAGCGCTCAATACTTTCAACACGCAAGATAAATAATAATGCGGTGTGTTTCTACGAGCGACATGGTTACTCGAAAGTTCGCGCTTATGGAAAGTACGTCAACACCAACAAGTCTGTTTGTCTGGGTAAGTCGCTAGCCACATAACAAATTGTTCAAGCAGACAGCTAACGTATGGCGATTTTGGTTTGGTTGAGTTTAGTGATTACGGTGGCTTTGTTTGAGTGTAGTGGCTGTTAGCTGCTACTTAACAAGGCGTTAGCTGGCCTTTTTAAAATTAGGAGATAATCTTGGAAAATAGCTTGTTTGCTGTTTACGCAGAAGTTGATGGAATTGAAAAACCATTGATTCTTTCAGAATTAACGTTTGGTAGATTGATTGATGACATAGTCGTGCCATATCAGTTGGGACAACCATTCTTTATTGATGGGGTCGTGGTTAAGGCTGAGAAGCTAAAGAGAATCAAAATATTACTCCTCAATAAAAAGCACTACGAACATTACATTAATAAGTTTAATCGTTCTCTGGATACTGGTACTGCAGAGTTTCGAACAATGTATGGTGAGCAATATAATGTAAGGTTAGAGCATATCTTACGTTTTAACTCTGAGGATGTGACCTCTCAAATATTGAAAGCATATGATCAAGCTATCAAACCAAAAATTCAAGATTATTTGCCAAATCGCTCAGAGCTTATATCGTCAGCTACACAGATATTTACAGAGAGTATCAAGTTACTCGGCAGCAGCTAACAAACTGCTCAACAGGGATTCGCAACGCGTGGTATTTTCACAATGCGTTGGTTTAAGTGATTAAGCTGGTATGCGGCAACATCGGTATTGCGTTGCTCACCCTTTAGCAGGGCGTTATATGCCCGAGTACCCCACGTTAGAAATTAAGTAAGTGAGATAATTATGGATTTAACAAGTTGGGATGAGATAGCTCCTGTACTCTCAGTGCTCTCTCCAATAATAGTGATTTTATTGTCAGGCCTTTGGTTTAACAGCTCATTAGAGAAATTGAAAAGTCGCTTACAAGCTAATCAGGCTATAGTACAAAAGCGAGCAGAGATTTATGCTGAGATACAAGAACCATTAAATGATATTTATTGCTACATCAAACGTGTGGGTAAGTGGAAAATACTAACACCAGAAGATGTTATCGATAGCAAAAGAAAAGTTGATCAAAAGATGCACTCAACAAGGCCTTTCTGGTCAAACGAAATGCAGCTTGCTTATAAAGAGTTTATGGATACATGTTTTGTTACTAATCGAGGACACAAGGCAAATGCAGGAATCGTTGCAGAAGCTATAAAGTTTCAAGAGTTGGACTCTTGGAGAGATGAGTTTAATGAGTATTTTGACGGTAACTTTGTAGAGTCGAAACTTGATCAAGCAAATGATAAATTAATGAAAGCGTTGTCAAAAGACTTTGGTGTGGATTAGTAGATAGGAATGGATGAATTTAAAGTAGTTTTAGGTGATATAACATCGGCTAAAACAGATATAATTGTGAATGCTGCTAAGTCTTCTCTCGCCGGAGGTAGCGGTGTCGACGGGGCTATTCACAAAGCGGCAGGACCAAGTGTACTCAAAGAGTGTTTAGAGATAGAGCAATTTGACGGTGTTCGTTGTCCTGTAGGTGAAGCGAAAGTAACTCGATCTGGTCACCTTGATTGCAAGTTTATAATCCACACTGTTGGTCCCATCTATCGAGATTACAGTAACCCAGAGGAACTCTTACGTAGTGCATATACTAATTGTATTAAGATAGCACTAGAGCTTAAGTGTAAGTCGATCGCTTTTCCTGCCATTTCATGTGGTAAATATGGCTATCCATATGAAGAAGCTACAGAAATAGCGATTAATACGCTAGAACCATATCTAAAAACAGGCCTTCAAATCTACTTTTATCTAGTAGAGCAAGACCTATATAAAATGTACTTGGACAAATTGAATTCGTTGAGAAAAGGCATATAACAAAGCATTTAAGAGTGATTCGCAACGCTTGGCGCTTTCGCTTCGCTCAAGTATAGCCAAGCGCTGCTCACACCTTAATGCGGCGTTATAAGTCTCAGAAGTTCCTCGCAAACTTTGTAAGCAGGTTTGAAGTTGCATTAATCCAATGGTTGCATATTGGCTTTGGTTAGTTTTACGAGGCTGTTATGAAAGCAAGACGATGTCCTAATTGCAAAAGAAACGTTTCTCTTAGCTGGTTTATTTGGGGTTCTCACTGGACGAAGTATAGATGTATAGACTGTAGTGCATTGATTAAATGGAGTCGGAGGCGAGTTTACGTTGGGGCTGTTATTGGTGGCTTTTCTGGACCATTGGTAATTTCTACTCAATCACTCTTACCATCCATGTTTCTTCGGGTATTAATAACTATGTCTTTAGCCTTTATTATTGTCATTTCAGTGAGTAAGCAAATAGAGTATGTCGATGAAACCGAGTTATAACAAGATACTAAGTTGGATGCATATCGTTCGACAGTTTTGGTATGAAGTTATCTGCGCTTGGTGGAGTTAGCTATAAGCACCACTTAGTAAGGCGTTATGTGCTTTTCCGAAAGCTAAATAATAACGGAAAATCAAAACATTAAAGTAGTTGGGAGTATGTATGTCTAAACCAGTTCAACAGCAAATCGGAAATGTGGCTTTAGTCGTTGAAAACTATGACGATGCTATCGAGTTTTATACTCAAAAGCTTCAATTCACATTGGTCGAAGACACTGATTTAGGTGGTGATAAACGTTGGGTTCAAGTATCTCCCCCAAACTCGAATGGTACAAATTTGCTTTTGGCTCAAGCAAGCACCGAAGAACAATCTCAAGCTATTGGCAATCAATCTGGTGGCCGTGTTTTCTTGTTTCTTCAAACTAATGATTTCTGGCGAGACTACGACCTAATGAAAGAAAATGGGGTCGTTTTTAACGAAGAGCCAAGAACTGAAGAGTACGGTACAGTAGTTGTGTTCCAAGATCTTTATGGTAACAAATGGGACTTACTGCAATTAAATAGTGCGACAAAATAGCACACACATAACAAACCGTTTAAGCAGGATTGCCAACGTTTGTCAGTTTTAATAGCTGTAGTGATTACGGTGGCAAGGTTTGGTTAAGAGGTTGAAAGTTATCAACCTCTTAACTGGGCGTTACGTGTCAGATCAAAAACTTAACATATTTCAATGACGAATATGTTTCCGCTTGTATAATCAGCTACAACTAAAATAATGCAAATGGTTGTCTATATGAAAGCGTCAAGTTTGTTAGCTGTAAGCTCAATTCTTATTGTTTCCGGCTGTACATCAATTACAGTTGAGCCTGTATCCAATGACTATAGTTTGGAGCATGTCTGTATTCAGAATAACCCGAAAGTCATAGTTGATGATTTTGTTGGAGTAGTCGAAGATCGCTTCCAATATCACGGCATTACGACAGAGTTCGTTGATTTTGTACCTGAATCTTGCAACTACAAGCTTACCTACACAGCTTTAAGGTCATGGGACTTCGTTCCTTACCTATCTCATGCAGAGCTTCGTTTATACAAAAATCACAAGAAGATCGCTTATGGTGAGTATCACCTCGACGGTAAAGGTGGTCTAGATATGTCTAAGTTTGATAGTGTGAAAGAAAAAATGACACCTGTTATCGACCAAATGTTGGGCAAAGCCGAAACCAATTAAAACAGGCTCATAACAAAGCATTTAGTGATTAGCAACGCTTGGCTCAAGTATGGCAAGCGTTGCTCAACCTTATTGCGGCGTTTGTTGCCTTATCGATTTCGGAGAATTAATGGAAGTACTAATCGAACAAGAAATTGCGTTGCACCAATTCGAAGTCCGACAAGACAAAGTAGAAATTGAGCGACTTATCCATCCAGGCTTTAGAGAAGTTGGTAGATCAGGTAATAGCTACGACTTCAAATCAATTGTTCGAATGATGGAAACGGAGAAACCATCAAATGTGCAGGTACACTCTCAGAATTATGAATGTGTCGCATTAGAGCCAACAGTTCAATTACTGACGTATGAATCTGCTTTAATCGATGACGGTGGTCAAGTTAGCAACTTCACCAAGCGCAGTTCCATTTGGGTTCTAGTCGGAGAGTTGTGGCAGCTTAAATATCATCAAGGTACGCCATGTGACGTATTTGAAATAAAGGTATCGCGAAAGGGCACCTGAAAAACTACTCAAGTAGACGCGTAAAGGGCGCCGATTTTGGTTGAGTTTAAAGAAGACGTTGACTTTGCTTGAGTGTGGAGGCGGTAAACTGTTACTTTTAACAGGATGTTAGTAGTCAAAAGTAAAAAGGAACCCTCAATGGGATTAAAATATCGTTCAGCTACTCTTGAAGACTTAGAAAGTCTTGTTGCTTTGCTTTCAAACGACCTCCTTGGTAGTCAAAGAGAAGATTCCTCTATTCCGTTGAACAGCGCTTATCTTGAAGCGTTCGCAGCTATTGTACGAGATCCAAACAACCAATTGCTTGTTGTTGAACAGGAAAACTCTCTAGTTGGAATGCTTCAAATTACCTTTATTCCATACCTGACGCATATTGGTAGTTGGCGTTGTCTTATCGAAGGAGTCCGAATCCATAGCGACTATCGTGGACAAGGCTTCGGTGAGCAAATGTTCGCACATGCTATCGAACTGGCAAAAAACAAAGGTTGTACAATCGTTCAGCTAACAAGTGACAAGCAGCGCCCTGACGCAATCAGGTTCTATGAAAAACTTGGATTCAAAGCGACACATGAAGGGTTTAAGCTCGCGTTGTAGGTAGTCTGCGAATAATGAACTCAGGCAGGTTCGTAACGCTCTTCAGTTTGGGTTCAAGTTCCGCCTATTGGCAGCCACTCAGTCGAACGTGATGCTTCAGTATTATGTAAAGTTAGGGAAAACCAGAACTAACACTAATAGCTTGTTTAGGTTCACAGTGTTGTTAACTATTTTATGAAATTACACATGATGTTTATGGAGAATTTTCTATGGGAACGATAATTGGTTTGGTTATTTTAGCTGCTGTAGATTGGTACCTGGTTCGCAAAACTGGATTTCACATTCATCAGTGGGTTGCCAGAAAGTACGAAGAGTATTTTCAGGGTAAGGAAAACAATAAATAATACTTGCTCAGCTTGGGAATTAAACACACATAACAATGTATTGGATTGTTTTCAAACGTTGTATTAGGGATTGAATTTTGGAAGAAGTGCAAGAGAAATGGATTTGCGGCTTTTGGAGAAGAATCGGGGCCTTGGTTATCGACTCTCTAATACTAGGTGTTTTTGGGTCTGTTATAGGTTTGTTTCTTGAAGACACCTTCGCCCAACTTGGCGGGTGGGGTAGGTTAATTGGTTTTGCCGTTTCAATTACATATTTTGGAGTTATGAATAGCTCTGTATCAAATGGTCAAACAATTGGTAAAAAAGCACTAAACATCAGAGTTGTAGACTCATCCAATTCAACAATTAGTCTGCCTAAATCCTTTGCAAGGTATAGCTTCCTAGCGATTCCATTTTCACTGAATGGAGCACAGATTCCAAACGAATTATCTCTTTCATATTTAATGTACCCCTTATCTTTGATTACTCTTGGTGGCTTACTTTCGATTTCTTACTTATACGTTTTTAATCGTGTAACTCGACAATCATTACATGACCTTGTGGTAGGTACTTACGTCGTAAATGCAAAGGCCAATCGTCAAGAACTCCCTTCACTTTGGAAACCTCACTTAGGGGTAGTGGCTGTTTTATTCATCGTTGCAGCGCTTGTGCCAGCATATACTTCTAGTTTATTTGAATCAGAACCTTTTAAAGGTCTGCTAGTAACTCAGGAAGCAATAAACAGCAATGAATCGGTTAGATATGCAGAGGTAACAACAGGCTCAAGTACGGTTACCTCATCTGATTCAGGTACTAGAACAACTACGTATGTGAATGCTCAAGCGTTTCTTTATAAGGATAATGTTGATGATTCCAAAACTGCAAAGCAATTAGCGCAGGTAATAATTAAGACTTATCCAGAATCACTAAGCAAAGACATAATTCAATTAGCCCTTGTCTACGGCTATGACATTGGTATTGCTTCAAAATGGAATAGCCACAATTACCAATTTACCCCACAAGAATTAACAGGTCTGGAGTAATGAGAATTTAACATGGATTTAAAGTAAGGCGCGTGACAGCTTGTTAGGTTCCACTTCACCTCGTTTTTAGCGTGCTATTACTTGTCGCCTAAAACCGCTTTATCAAACTGGAGATAAACGAATGACCAAGTTAGTCGGTGACACCCTGATTAAAACTTACCATCTAGCTACATGTCATTGTGGTTCTGTTGAGCTTGAGTTGCACCTACCAAATGGAATAGATAAGCCTCGACGTTGCGATTGTTCAATGTGCCGTCGTCGTGGAGCGATCGTTGCATCAGTGAAACTAGACGGTATTCGTATCTTGAAAGGGCAGGAACACTTAAAGCTATATCAGTTCAATACGCATACGGCAAAACACTATTTTTGCTCGAACTGTGGCATTTACACTCATCACCAAAGACGTTCCGACCCGACTGAATACGGATACAACGTCGGATGTTTGCAAGGAGTTAACCCGTTTGATCTGGGTGATGTGGTGACAAATGACGGGGTCAACCACCCAGCGGACAGATAGTGAGCTGATATTGCGTTGCATATTTTGAATACTGTTGTTTGCTAGCCTTTAAAGAGAATACAGCTAAATCTACTCATTAATCTGAACCTGGCCGAAGAATTTAACTAGACGATTGGTTGAGTGTATTTACATTGGTTAGGTTGAATCTCTATTCAACTGCATGAGAATATTCGATGTTTAAATGCCCCAATTGTGATGAGTCATTAACATGTGCTAGCAAACTTAAAGCTTATCCTAAGATTCCTATATATTGTGATAACTGTCGATCTCTTCTAGGTGTATATCATCGTTTCTATTACCTAATGTACTTTGTCACTCTTTATTTGATTAGTATGTGCACGCGAATCGAGTATTTGATGTGGTGGGAAGCTACAGGAGTAGTGGTGCTCTTATTCTTTGTAACACAGTTATTACAGCCTCTTAGGAAGCTATAGTTCCCTCAAACGACTCAAGCAGTCTATAAGTCCGAACACTTGCAGTGTCAGCATCTGCTAAAGCTCATTATAACGGCAGGCAGCTATGTACAACGCAGTCCTTGTACTACGATTATTACTCCATACAAAGGAGTTCGCTTATGTCATATGTCGATGGATTTGTAGCTGCCGTACCAACAGTGAATAAAGAAAAGTACATTGCGCACGCAGAAATTGCAGCAGAGATGTTCAAAGATTTCGGCGCAATAAAGGTTGTAGAAGCTTGGGGAAGTGAGGTGCCTGATGGAGAAATTACTTCATTCCCTATGGCGGTTCAAGCAGAGGGCAACGAAACAGTTGTATTCTCATGGGTCGTTTGGCCTTCTAAGGGTGTACGAGATTCTGCTTGGGAAAAAATAATAGAAGACCCGAGGATGAGCCCAGAAAACAATCCAATGCCATTCGATGGCAAGCGCATTATTTATGGGGGGTTTGATGTCGTTTTAGACAAATAGAGTTTTTCTATGCACAGTAAAGCTGTCAAGTAATAGCGGTAATGTGTAGTGCTTGGTGGTTTTCCTTCAAGTTTGCTGATTTGTTGTGGCGAGAGAAGAAATACCAACGTCATACTGTTGAGGTGAATCTCTGCTCGTCACAAATCACAATGAAACCAACTCTGTTTTTGAAGTATCTCGTGAAATAGCCTTCTTGTTCTGAATGTGCTCCCGCAGAGTAATAGTCTTGATAGATTCTGAATAAGCTCAAAGGGAATAAAAATATGCTAGAACGTATCGAGAAAGTGCTTGAGTTAAATGATATTTCTTATGAAAGTGGCAAAACTAGAATGTACATCAAGTTGGGCGGCTTAAGTTCACAAGTCAAAATCTGCTACGACTATGCGACTAATACTTATAAAGTGAGCTGCGGGGAACTTCGTCATTATTTAATCAGTCTGATTTTCTTTTGTCAGGCCGTTAATATGTTTTATCAGCCGAACTTGGAGGTTTGGGCTGGGTACGCCGCTGGTCTTATGCTCGGACTAGCCTTTGGAAATCTGCTATCAGTAATATCGGCTAATATTCAGTTGCTAGACTTACGTGCTCAATTAAGGGAAGAGGGCGTATTCCTGAAGCTTAGTTCATAGTACTGCTTGGGACCGTGTGGTTTATACCGCCTTGTCGCGTTTGTCGACTTCTTCTTATGGAATGGAGAATAATGGAAATATCAAATACTTTAAGGCCTGGTGATATTGGGCAGATTATAAAACAGCACGGGCTATTGTACTCGAGTGAATATGGATATGACGTGACATTTGAAGCTTATGTTGCCGAACCACTGGCGCAATTTGCTAAGCGAAACAATGATCGAGAGAGGATTTGGCTTGTCAGGCTTAATAACAAGCTTGTCGGGACAATTTGTATTTGCGAGCTTTCTGAGGTCGAAGCACAGCTCAGGTGGTTTTCTATTGACCCAGTTGCAAGAGGGAAAGGAGTGGGCAAAGCGCTTATGGAACAAGCGCTGGACTTCTGTCTTGACAGAGGCTACTCCAAGGTAGTGTTATGGACGGTAGCCGGACTTGCTGTCTCAAAATCGCTATATATCAAATATGGATTCAGTAAGGTTGAGGAAATAGAACGTGAGTTATGGGGCGCAATGCAACGAGAGCAATGCTATGAAAAAGTGCTTTAGTCTATGTACTTAATGCGAGAGCCAATTAGTGAG
The DNA here is from genome assembly GCF_013364395.1 of Vibrio mediterranei. Classification (NCBI taxonomy): domain Bacteria; kingdom Pseudomonadati; phylum Pseudomonadota; class Gammaproteobacteria; order Vibrionales; family Vibrionaceae; genus Vibrio; species Vibrio mediterranei. Next base: position 1,543,619 of record NZ_JABXGK010000001.1, read on the forward strand.
AGAACCATGAAACTCAGAGTATTCGACAAAGCAGATTACGATACGCTCATCCAATGGATTGACTCAGAAAAACTGAATTATCAATGGGGAGGGCCAAATTTCGCCTTTCCATTAGACCACCATCAACTCACCAGCCACTGCGCTAAACCCGAAGTCCTTCCTTTTATTCTTGTATCCGGTAGCCTGCGTGTTGGCTACGTTGAATTGTTCAAAGTCACTGAGTCAAATTTCCGTATTTGTCGTGTATTTGTGTCGAGCAACTTTCGGGGCCAGGGGATCTCTAAAATCATGCTAACGCAGTTAATCGAATTATCTCGAACGCGATACTTTGCGACGCAGTTGTCACTCGCAGTTTTTGCGCACAATCGAACAGCGAGGCGTTGTTATGAAGCGTTAGGCTTTAACGTCACGTCTCGTGAAACAGGGACAAGATCCTATGATGGGGTGGTTTGGGACCTGCTTCGAATGGAGAAGCAGCTATAAAAAGCGCCTTCTAGCAATATATAACTAGGGTAATTTGGTGGGTTAGCAGTTCTGAGGTTAACGAATGATAAGTTGCAGTGACTACGATTATATTGAAATAGCGTGTATGTATCGTTATCCGGTTAAATTAACGATGAAAGTGGGTCAGCCACTAGAAGGTATTGCATTGGATACAGCGCGAGACGAGAGCAACAATGAATGTCTGAAGCTAAGTGCTAAGGAAACAGATGTTCTTGTTATATTAGATGAAATCAATAAGTTAGAGGTATTGGTAGATAACCCACATTTTTCTGAAGTCGTCTTTAAATGATGTTTGAACATCAATGGGAAAAAGAATGATGTTAGCTATCAACCGTATGCATTCCAAGGAAAGGAATTTATGAAACTGGCACAACTAAATATCGCATTAGCAAAATATCCGCTCGATGCTCCTGAGATTAAGGAGTTCGTTGATAACTTAGACTTGGTCAATGGCATTGCAGAAGAAAGTGAAGGCTTTATTTGGCGCTTAAAAGATGACAGCGGTGATGCGACCAGTATACAACTCTTCGATGACCCCAACATGATAGTAAATATGTCTGTTTGGGAGTCGGTAGATTCGCTTAAAAACTTTATGTTTAGAACACACCATAGAGATTTTATGCGCCGCAAAGGTGAATGGTTTCACCGACTTGCTGAGGATACCTACGTGTTATGGTGGATTGAAGACCACCACATTCCATCAACAGAAGAAGCTTTGGAACGATTAGCGTATCTAAGAGCGAATGGTGATAGTCCCTACGCGTTTACGTTCAAGACTAATTATACGCCGCTCGATATTAAGACTAAGTAATGAAGTCGCAAGATTTATCGAAGATGGGAAACGCCCAAGTTATCCTTTGTGAAGACGAGGGAAGGACCTACATCAATAAACGGAATGCGTCCTCCGTGGAAGTTGGCTTCTATCAATATGCTGCACCGAAACTTAAAAATGTGCAGACGCCACAACTAATTAACGTAGATGGCGACGATTTATTCATTGAGCTAGTACCAAATAAAGTAACTTTAGAGGAACTACAGCAATCTAGTGGTACTTTTGAGCAGTTGTCGCACATTCATCAATCCTTATATATTCCTGCATTTGAGGTAAAACAGCATGCTTGGTCGTTACAGGACACAGAGTTTGCTTTTCGAGCTTTGTCACTTCCTAGTGAAACACAAGATGCACTCTTAACTATCCAGACTTTGTCTTCAGAACTATTTGAGCATCGTGGATTAGTATCTGGCGACACTAATGATGGCAATTGGGGGAGAAGGGATAATGGTGAGCTTGTTCTCTTCGATTGGGAGCGATTTGGTTTCGGTAGCCCTGCTATCGATCTTGCGCCACTAGTTAAAGGGTTGGGTACGCGCTCAGACTATCGTGCAGTCATAGATAAATATTTAATCTACAATCCTTCTATTTCCGCAGAAATGCTGGAAAAGCATTTAGTAATAGCGAAAGCTTGGATAGTGATTGAGGTGACTAATCTTTTGATTTGTCGTCGAAACCACGAGGCTCAGAAATACATCAACTGGTTTAATGGTAACGTTCCTGCTTGGTGCCAAAAGGTGGTGACATCGTTGTAATGGATAAGCCGATAAAGTGGACCTGTTCTAGTACTGTTAATGTGAACTCCACAGTCACTAAAGTAGATTACCAACACTCTACCTGAATATGCCGCAGTGATTCCAGTCGCAATAGTAGCAAGCAATCTGTCTATCAGTGGGTGGTTCATAGAACATAACAACCAGGAGGAAAGTTCTATGAAACGTACAATCGAATTTGTTGGGTTACATCGAGCGTGGAAGATGGGCCTGTCTTCGTTAGTGGGAGGGGTTACGGCTGTATTAGTTGTTCACTTTGTATTCTCAAATAAACAAAGTGCTATGGCATATGCAAGTGTCTTATTTGGTGCGGTGTTTCAGGTTTTAATCACGATCAGAAACAATGAAAGTCACCTGACTGCTGATAATGAAGATGTCTACCTTTACGATATACCAGCGGCATTAAGGTATCAAAAGTCGCTATTGGGTAAACCCTATATTAGAGTTACTTCTCTAACCCAGACTGGTTATCATAGAAAGAGGGTGTTCCAGTCTTGGATATCAGAAGAAGATTGGGACTTTATGTTGAATAAATGTACATGATAGGTCCCACAAAGGGCTGTAGGACAACCTTTACAAGGATTAGAACTTGACGACATTAGTACTTTGTTTAGTTATTGCGGCACTACTGCCTTATCTAGCAAAAATGCCTCTTGCAGTCGCAATGCATAGAGCTGGAGGTTACGACAATAAAAATCCCAGAAAACAGCAAGCAAAACTCAAAGGGTTTGGCGAGCGTGCTTTAGCGGCACACCAAAATGCTTTCGAATCTTTGATTGTATTTGCTATCGCGATACTGCTGGCCATTGCAACGGGAACCATTAATGAGACCGTACAGTTTTTAGCGGTAGTGCACATCGTATTTCGTGTTATTTACAACATTCTTTACTTGCTCAACAAAGCCACGTTACGTTCTTTATCTTGGACTGTTGCAATAGGTTGCTCTTTTGCGATTATGTTGCAGAGTATGCCTAGTTGATGGCAGGTTATTTATTAGGCCCATTTCTTCATTTAGTGCAACTCATAATGGGATGTGGTTTAGTCCGATGAATTTGAAGTGTGTCGAAGTATACGAGCGGTTAGCGTAATCCTCACCAAATAGGCATCATAATGTTCTAAGCAACAAGTAGAGGCCGACATGTCGAAGTTTGAGTTCATTCAATTGCATCTTATTGAAAAAGGGGTACCGAAAGATTTAACCAAGCCAAGTCCTTTTGTTTTTAGGGACCTCTTAATGGTTGCAGGTATTTGTTACTTTACTTCCCTAGGCTGAGTTTAACGGATTAGTACTTTTAAACTATCGCGTGAATGAAATCTTTCGCTGCTTTCTCAGTTCTTTATCTATGGTGATAGAGGAGGGTGCGTTATGAAATACTCAGCAAGATTGTTTTCGATAATACTGATGTGGTTAAGTTCGTGGACTTATGTTTATGCACTGGAACCCACCTATAGTGATTTTTTTGGCAAAGCGATAAAAGGTTATGACCCAGTTGCTTACTTTACGGTAGGTAAACCACTAAAAGGTGATAGTGATATTACTTATGAGTGGAATGGCGCTAAATGGTACTTTTCGACACAGGAAAACCGGCAGCAGTTTGTTTCTAACCCAACAGCTTATGCGCCTCAATACGGCGGATACTGCGCGTGGGCTGTAAGTCAAGGCTACACGGCTAGCATCGATCCTAATGCTTGGTATATTTTCGAGAATAAGTTGTATTTGAACTATAGCAAGTCAGTTCAAAAAAACTGGCAAAAGGATATTAGCGGGAATGTACAAAAAGCTGATTTAAATTGGCCTGAATTACTTAAGAACTAAATTGAGGGAAAAATGGATTTTGAGTTTTATAACAAAGGTGATAGTTACACTTACCTTTGTATAGAGTCAGCAACGTTCAAAGAAGAGTCTACTCAGTTAATCAAACAAGGTTTTGTCGAACAATCGTTAATTATCACAGTAGTATCGGCAGAGGAAGCCGAGGCTATTTACAAAAGTGAGCACCAAGGTTTCTTAAAGAAACTGTACATGCTGATATCTTCGATTGGATTGCAATCTCAAGCACTAACTCTCCCAGCCCTACCAAAGGATTGCTACTCTTCTATTTGAAATCATTCTGATACTTGCATCTTGTGCCTGTCAGATTCTAAGAAGGTGGAAATAAATCTTAACCTAATTAAACGCTGCTATATAAATAATTGTTACTTGAAAGTGACGCTCTAACTGATGGACGATAAGGCTACAACGGAAAGCACTGCTAAGAACAATACTAGGAAAAGAGAACTGGCGGTTTTACTAACACCCAAGGAAGAAGTATGCACATTATTCAACAAGCACTTGAGCCAAGAGAGAAGTTGATTTGGTCAGGGCAGCCAAAGCAGGGAATCGTATTCCGACGTACCGACCTGTTTCTGGTTCCGTTTAGTTTACTTTGGTGTGGTTTTGCGATTTTTTGGGAATTTACTGCGTTTAACTCGGGAGCGTCGATTTTCTTTTTACTGTTTGGTGGGGTGTTTGTCGTTATTGGTTTGAACTTTGTACTAGGTCGTTTTTTCTGGGACTCCTCTCAAAGGAAGAAGACATTTTATGGAATTACCAATGAGAGAATCATCATAGTTGATGGCTTTGTGCAGAGGAATATCACCTCATTGAACATCCAAGCGCTTCCTGAGGTCAGTTTGTCGGAGCGTTCTGATGGATTAGGAACCATCTTACTGGGCTCGCAAAGTGCGACGCAACGTGGAATGACTCTATCAGGCACACCCAAAGGTGTACCCAAGTTAGATTTAATTAAAGACCCCAATTATGTTTTCAGTATTATACGTAGCGCTCAGAAACACTGATACTTATTGGTATGATAGGGCCTACAACAAGAAAGCAGTAGAACTTAACAATGATAGATTTTACGACAGCGAAATGGTTATACAAACCGAGGAACAGTGAGGTAACTAAAGGGTCTGTATCAATAACCACAGATCCCGAGACGGACTTTTGGCAGCGGTCTTACTATGGCTTCAGAAATGATAACGCTCCAGCACTACAACTTGAGACAACTGAGAATTTCACTTTCACTACGAAAGTACAATTTGACTACCAAGCTCAGTTCGATCAATGCGGTTTAATCATTTATCTAGACAGCGAAAACTGGTTTAAAGCTTCGATTGAGTATGAGAATGAAGAGTATTCAAGGCTAGGCAGTGTTGTGACAAACCTAGGTTATTCGGATTGGGCAACGTCCGATATTCCATTGCCAAACGAGATTTGGTATCGCCTAAGTCGTCGTGGTCCTGACTTTCTGATTGAGTCGTCATCTGATGGGCAAACCTTTAAGCAAATGCGGATTTTCCATCTTCATCAATTGGGTGAGACGACGGCTGACATGGGGAAATCAAATCCACCTTTACCTGCCCAAACTCCAGTGAGGTTTGGTGTTTATGCTTGTAGCCCTTTGCAATCTTCATTTACCGCTAGATTCACTGAATTGAATATAGAACCATGCAAGTGGTTAGCTCACGCTGTTTAATGGAATTGGAAAAGCTAACATAAGGAGATGTTATGACAAAGACAGTAGCTGGTGGCTGTTTGTGTGGCTCAGTGAGATTTGAAGTTCAAGACAACTTTGAGAACTTTTACTTTTGTCATTGTGAGCAATGCCGCAGGGTAACGGGTTCTTCGCACGCTTCAAATGCGATTACCCATAAAAACAACATAGTTTGGACTAAAGGTGAAGAACTGACTGTTCGATTTGACCATCCGAGCGGTGCATTCACTAAGGTATTTTGTTCACGCTGCGGCTCGGGTTTACCTCATGAATCGCAGAACGGGAAGGATTTGGTTGTTCCTGTGGGCTGTTTGGATACTGCACTCTCTTTGTCTCCCAATGCTCAGATTTTTTGTTCGGAAAAAACGGAATGGTTTCGTAAGGGAGTAGTCGCCCCGGAATATCTTGGCTTTATGACAGAAGAACATTAGTGTATTTGAAGCGTTTACGAGGAAGGTATGGGTAACACTGCGTATCAATCTGTCCTTTTCTGCGATACCTCACAGTCATCAATATATAAACCATTAAAGTAGAGCGCTGAAACCAACTAATCTTCTGATAAAATTAAAAAAATTAGGTGATTTGAATATAATGAAGTTAGACGCAATACTCTGGGATTATGATGGCACGTTGGTTAACTCTGTGCCAAAGAATATTGATATTACCAAAACGATTTTATCGATAGTCGCACCACACCTATCAAACGAGAATTTACCGAAATACTTGCTTAGTGAAGACTTGTACCATGAAGCGAACCATGGTGCTAAGAATTGGCAAGAGCTATATGTTGACTACTATGGATTAACACACGAAGAAATGCTTGTCGCTGGAGGAATGTGGGCTGAGCATCAGGAGAAAAACCAAACGGAAGTTTCTCTGTTTAATGGCATTCAAGGTGTTATCGAGCAATTCTCTAATATTCCCCACGGCATCTGCTCTCAGAACTCTCAAAACAACATTCGTCGTGTGCTGAAAAATCACGGGATCAATTTGCCATTTAAGTCGGTTGTCGGTTATGACGATGTTCCTGATGGAAGCCAAAAACCAAATCCTTATGGCGGCATCAAATGTGTAGAGTCCATTTTGGGAAGCAAAAATGAACAATTGCTGATGTATATCGGCGATCATGAAGCAGATACGCAGTTCGCTCGTAACTTGCAGAAAGAACTAGGGACAGGTTCTAAGGTCATCTCAGTTGCCGCAGCTTACAGTCGTTCAGAGCCAGATGGATGGCTAGCCAAGCCTGATTATGTTGCCCATAAAGTAGAAGATCTACTTCAAATAATCGGGAAATATGCGTAACGGTATCAGAAAGAAACTTCGACGCACTTCGGGTAATCGGCAATAACTATCGGTGATTGTACTTCGTATCGCAGGCTGGTTAACACTGCTACGACTCATTTGTGTTGCTGTGTTTGGTGGTATGCCCAAGTACTATTTCTTTAATGTGTTAAGGTAATGGACTCCAAGATGCATGAAGTCGGGATTTAGTCGTATGGATAAGAATAAAGCAGTATTGATTACTGGTGCGGGCCGAGGTATAGGAGCAGCTACCGCCACACTTTTTGCAAAGAAAGGTTATGCGGTATGTATTAACTATAGGTCTGACGTAGGTTCTGCTTCGGTTTTGGCTGAAAGTATACAAGCGCAAGGAGGGCGATGCATCACTGTTCAGGCCGATGTATCTGATGAAAATGAAGTTCTGCGCTTATTCTCGACCGTTGATCGTGAATTAGGAACACTATCGGTGTTGGTAAATAACGCGGGTATTTTAAAACCGCAGACTCGCTTAGAGGATATGTCCGCAGACAGAATCAACACCATACTAACAACGAATGTCACTGGTTATTTTCTATGTGCAAGAGAAGCGGTCAAACGAATGTCGACGCGCAATGGTGGTAGCGGCGGTTGCATTGTAAATGTGTCGTCTGGAGCAGCGCGTTCAGGCTCACCAAATGAGTATATTGATTATGCCGCGTCTAAAGGTGCAATTGATACCCTCACTAAAGGGTTATCGTTGGAAGTGGCTTCAGAAGGTATTCGAGTGAACTGCGTTCGTCCAGGGCTGATATATACGGATATGCACAGTGATGGTGGGGAGCCAGGGAGAGTTGACAGGCTCAAATCGGTTCTACCGCTTGGTAGAGGTGGTCAGCCGGAAGAAGTGGCAGAAGCGATATATTGGCTTGCATCGGATAAATCCTCCTATTCAACGGGTAACTTTCTCGATTTAGCTGGTGGCTTATAACGGGGTTTTCATGGACAAATCTGTCGAAGAAAAATTCAACCAATATCCGAATGAAGTGCGTTCACGGATGCTCGAACTCAGGACGTTGATCTATCAAGTAGCTAAAGAGCTTGAGCTTGGTGAAGTAAAGGAATCGTTGAAATGGGGAGAGCCGAGTTATTCAGTTGAGGGAGGGAGCCCAATACGCATAGATTGGAAACTTAACACTCCTACTCAATACTATTTGTACTTCAACTGCCAATCGAAGCTTGTTGACACCTTTAAAGAGCTTTACGGAGAATCGCTTCAATTCCAAGGTAATCGCGCTATCATTCTATCTACTTCAAAACCACTCCCTTCAATGATTAACCAATGTGTCACTTTGGCGTTTACTTACCATAACGTTAAACACTTGCCATTATTAGGGCAGTAAAGTAGTCGCAAAGCGAAAAATAAGTAACTTTTATTGTGTGTCACGCATTGTTGTTGTCTAACTTGGCTATATCAGAAGTCAGAATGTAATTTTTAAGTATCTGATAACTAAAGAGTGTCATAGCGGTGACAGATTGCTGTCGTAACGATTTTAGCTCCAAGTAAGTACAGTTGTTTTGCAACAGCAGAAAGGATAAATGATGATTATTAGAAAACTCAGATTACAACGTGGTTGGTCTCAAGAACAATTAGCTGAATTAAGCGGATTAAGTATAAGGACGATTCAGAGAATTGAGCGAGGGCAAAAGCCGGGTTTGGAGTCCCTAAAATCACTAGCTGCTGTATTTGAAACAACCATCACTGAACTACAGCAGGAGCCTAAAATGACCAGTAAAGTAGAGATCACTCAGGAAGAACAGAACGTTATCGATCAGGTAAGATCTATCAAAGGTTTTTACTCTCACTTAATGACGTATGTGTTAGTTATGACGTTACTGTTTACCATTAACATTGTCACGGACCCTAGCTATATTTGGGCATGGTGGCCAGCGATGGGATGGGGGATCGGCATTCTCAACCACGGAATCAATGCGTTTGAACTGTTTAGCTTCTTTGGTCCTAAATGGGAAAAGCGACAAATTGAAAAGCGTCTCGGAAAAAAACTGTAGAAATGAAACAAGTGACAACACAACCCTTAAATAGCTTTCCAGCGACGTTTCAAACGCTTGAAGTTATTGAACCCACAATGTTGAAAGAACTAGAGCGACTATTTCAGCTTAGTTGGAGTGACTTTAGATTTGATGTGGAACGTAAGGAGGGCATTCCAAACCCTATTGCGGCGTTGAAGGATGGAAAGCTGATAGGTGGGCTCGCGTTTACTTTATTTTCGTCTCCGGAAGACAGTGGCAGCGATAAAAATCCACCTAATGTAATTTGGCTTAATGCATTGTATGTTGATGAAACTTGGCGAGGTCAGGGGGTTGCCCGCCACCTCATCGACTGTGCAATTCACCTGATGTCTAATACCGAACAGAAAACTCTGTTTGCTTATACTGATGTGCCGTTGATGTATCTACATCTTGGATGGAAAACTATCGACTCTGAATGTGATGAGAATCATCAAGTGGTAGGAGTGGAACTCACTTAGAGTTAGAGTGCTTTATTTTCGATGCTGGTAGACGTAATAGAGGCTAACCAGCATCATAAGTTATTTATATCTTGCCTGTTTTAAAAGGCCAATCAGTTCATCTTCGGTATTTGGTGTTCTTTCTAGTTTAAGTTGTGGTGAACTGCCTCCCCAAAGCATATAGGCTGTGTCGGTACAGTGATCGTGATGAAACCATCTACCATCGATACAAATGTCGGTATAGCAGCGTGGGTCCTTTTTTAACTCCATAATGCTTGTCTCCTTGTGTTTAACACCTTTACAACATAAAACCAATATCAAATTAATAATTTGATTTAAGTCAATGAAGAGCGTCTTTTAATAATGTGTGTGGTGATATAACTCGTATGCGAAATAATCCAAATGAATGTTTTGAAAAATTGACCAAGCTATTGGTACAAGATGAGAACCGAATTAAGTTGCTCAAATCCATTCGGGCACTCTCTATGCCTTCCTATCGCCTTTATGTAGCTGCGGGTTTTGTTCGGAACTTAGTTTGGGATTCGCTGCATCAGTATCAATTTTCAACGCCGTTAAACGATATTGATGTGGTTTATTTTGATGATCAGGTGGAGGGGCTAGAGATACAGCGAACGATCGAAAAAGAGCTATCCAAGCAACACCCTCGCTATCATTGGCAAGTCAAGAACCAAGCGGTAATGCATACTCGTAATGGCGACAAACCATATAAAAGCTTGCAAGATGCGATGTCTTATTGGCCCGAGAAAGAAACAGCTATAGCCGTTAGGCTGCTCGACAATGACCAAATCGAAATTGTTCACGCTTTTGAACTGGAATCGTTGTTCGAGGGGGTTGTGAGTTATAACAGCAAGCGAGACTATCAGATATTTCTGAATCGCGTGAATGAGAAGCAGTGGTTAGAAAAATGGCCTAAATTGCATTTAAGCACTTAGGCCATTCATAGCAAGATGTCTATTTACCGAGCGCCACTCCTTCGCGTCTTGGGTCAGCGGCACCTTCTAAACCTGTTTCAGTAATTCGTATTGCGTGCAGACCAGAGTTGAGATCTCTCTTATTAACGCTATAGCCCATTGCTTCGAATTGCTGTGTATAGTCCGCCAGAGGCGTGTTTATTTCAACATCCATGGCACCGAAACGGTTAATCATGCGCGGTTGGTCAATGGCTTGTTGAATGTCCATTCCCCAATCTACGTGTGCAATGATGCTTTGCGCCACATAGCCAATAATTCTGCTGCCGCCGGGAGAGCCGATAGCAAGGTAAGGCTTATCGTCATGCATGACGATAGTCGGTGCCATTGAAGAACGTGGGCGTTTATTCGCTTCCACTCGGTTAGCCACAGGTTTACCATCTTTGTTGGCCACAAATGAAAAGTCGGTAAGCTCATTATTTAATAAGAATCCAGCTGCCATGACACGCGACCCGAATACGTTTTCAATGGAAGAGGTCATGGATATAACATTGCCTTGCGAGTCCACAATATTGAAGTGCGTTGTAGACGGAAGTTCTATGGCTTGATCTTGTGCCAGTTGAACGGTTTTTACTGCGGGTGGAGAGCCAGCGGATACTTTTTGCAGCGCTTCGTTTGGTGTGATGAGCGCGCTTCTTTCAGCGATATACTTTTGATCCAGCAGTCCTTTCACTGGTACATCGAAGAAATCGCTATCGGCCATGTATAGACCGCGGTCAGCAAATGCTAGCCTTGAAGCATCTGCTAAAATTTGCCAACTGGTTGGGTTATTACTTCCCAGCTCATTTAATTTGAATGGTTCGGTTAACATCAGAATCTGTCCCAGTGTTAGCGCGCCACTACTTGGAGGGCCCATGCCGCAAACATCGTATTGCTTATATGGGGCGCAGACGGCTTGTCGATTCTTTACTTGATAGTTAGCAAGGTCGGCCAGTGAAAGTTTGCCTGGATTGCTTGCTGCTTCCTTTTGAACGGCGTTGACTATCGCTGTAGCTACGGGGCCTTTGTAAAAACCGTCACTGCCTTTTTCTGCAATAGTTCTTAAGGTTTGTGCGTAGTCAGGGTTTTTTAGCAAGGTTCCTTGTGTTTTTGGGGTGCCGTCCTTATTGAGGAAATAAGCGGCTGTTGTTGGGTGTCTAGTAAGAAAATCGACGTCATTTTCAATGAGCATCGACAATCTTTCGCTGATAGTAAAACCTTGCTCGGCTTTCTGAGCGACAGGCAACACCACTTCATCCCAATCAAGAGCACCGTATTTCTGATGAACGTCCCAAAGCAGTTTGACTGTACCTGGTGTGCCCACCGAGCGACCACCTACCACTGCGTCATAGAACTTAAGTGGTTTTCCGTTCTTATCAAGAAATAAGTCACCATTGGCAGCTGATGGTGCTGTTTCTCTACCATCATAGGTGGTTAACCGCTGCTTTTTCGAATCCCAGTAGACAAGAAATGAGCCGCCGCCAATGCCACTTGATTGTGGCTCGACTAAACCTAGCATCAGCTGCACGGCAACCATGGCATCAACAGCGTTGCCACCGCGAGCTAGAACCTCAGCGCCAGCTTGTGTCGCTTCAGGGTTGGCTGCGGTTACCATCCAGTCTTTTGCTTTGACGAGTTGTTTGTCGCTCGTCCCGGTTGCCATTTCTGGTGCAAAGGCATCCGCCGCTTGTTGCGAAGCGTGTACACTGGATGAAGCGAGTAAGGCACTAATTGTAATCGCAATTAGTCGAGAGGTGGGCGCTTTAACTGACATCTGACTTCCTTATAATAGTGGGGTTAATTACCTGTTACCACAGTCTTTTTTACGTTCCTGAAAAAGATAATTCCTAATTCTAGTCTATTTATGTGCACTTGCTTCCGAAACTTACTTTGCTGAATTGAAGCCAAATAACACTGCTGTCATTTTCAATGATTATTGTTTTTATGTATGCGTCTATGTAACAAAGAGAGGTAAGAAATGCTCTTTATAATGAGTCGACAGCTAAGTGATGCAACAAAACGGGCTTGTTACTACTTGATGATAGTGGTACTTATTGTCGTCTACATTAGCCTGATTTGTTTTGCTGACTTAGACCAACTTGTAATGAAACTTTTGTTTTGATTCTATATAGAAAAATAAGCAAAACCGATAAGAATAATTAGCAAATTCTTCATCCATATCCTTAACTTTATGAAAGAGTTAGAAGTTAGGAATGGACGAATGACGGATAAAAAGAGTGATAAAGCGAAGACCCAAAGCGGCCAGAGTATAAAGGAAACTCTACCCCAAAAGACCGTTAGCCGTAAGAAGCAGCAAAAAAACGAAAAAAAACGTCGCCTTTTTAGTACCTTGCGATACCAAGTCGGTCTACCTCCTGCTTTAGCTCTGATATTACCTTCTCTAGCCACTAGACATGCAAGCGCTCAAGGTAATGAAAACTCGTTACGCCCAACTAGTCATCCAACCACAGAAGCACTGCACCATGGTGAGTCTTCTGATACCGATACCCTTCACATAGGTGCAAGTTTACAAGAGTCAGAGCTTGTAAACGCTGATACAAACGAAGCTAGAGACGCTCATATTGCGTCAAGTGCGAGATTGGAATTGCACCATTATAAAGTTCACGCCTACACAAACTCTCATTTATTGGCTACCAATAACGTTAACCAGTCCTCAGAACCAACTTCTTCGCCACGCAGTACTTTAACTGGCTTTCAAGACTATCTACACCAACCTTTTTCACATCAGAATGCACCGCAATTTATCAGGCCTGAAATTTCTAACCAACAATTACAGGTCAAAGAAGATGGGCAACTGGTGCATGGTCAATTGATTGCGACAGACAAAAACACCAATGAAACCATAAGTTTTGCTACAAATACTCATGTGGATGGCTTAACACTGAATCCAGATGGTACTTACACTTTTGATCCGACGGATACCGTTTATCAGAGCTTGAAAGAGGGCGAAGTTAAAGAACTGACAGTACCAGTAACAGTGACTGATTCCGCAGGACTGACATCTCATGCAAACTTCGTTATTCAAGTCACGGGTACTAACGACATCCCTAGTGTTATAGGTCAAGTTTCTGGTCACATTCAAGAAGACATCAATGTTGACTCCGCTGGTTTACTTACCGTTGCTGGACAAGTTCAAGTACAAGATATTGATCATGGTGAATCGCATACCTTAGCGGAAGTTATAAAAGGGCAATTTGGGACATTAACTATTGATGAACAAGGGCACTGGCAATATCAAGTTGATAACAGCCTCAATGCAATACAGCAGCTTTCTTCTCAACAGCAAATGACTGAAACAATATCAATCCATACCGCTGACCACACAAGTCAAAATATCCAAATAGTTATCGGTGGGAGCGATGATAATGCTGTCATTTCTGGGGTCGACTCTGGTGTAGTCGTAGAAGATTTGCATGTCAAAAATGGCAGCATAAAGACACAGGGTGACCTAACGGTTGTCGATACTGACTTAGGTGAAGCACACTTTGCTTCACAAGTACTTGTTGGCCAATTTGGTAGTTTGAGTATTGATGCGAATGGTCATTGGAGTTACGAAGCTAATAACCTACAAGCCGCAGTTCAACAATTAGGTAAAGGTGATGAACTACATGAAACGTTTACTGTAGCATCGGTCGATGGAACGACTCATGAAATAAAGATAGAAATTGATGGTGTTAACGACTCGCCGGTAATGACGAGCCAGTCGCAGTCATTTAAAGAAGATGGCGCGGTTTTCCATGGTCAAATGGTAGCCACTGATGTTGACCAAGACTTACTGACGTACACCACTTTAAACCCAATTGATGGCCTGACATTCAACTCAGATGGCAGTTATACCTTCGATCCTAGTCATGCCTCGTACCAACATTTAGCAGTTGGCGACACAAAGACTGTGAAAACCACTGTCATTGTAACTGATACTGCGGGTGGGCAAGATCAAAAAGAGCTGTCCTTTGTTATCAAAGGAACTAACGATAAGCCGACAGTAACTCCAATAACCGCTCAGTTCCATGAAGACCAGTCTCAACACCTTGACATCAACTTACTATCCCAAGCTCAAGATGTGGATGGTGACGCGCTAAGTGTGGGTAGCCTTTTTCAAGTTAAAGTGAATGGTCATATAGAGAGGCTTCCTGACGGTTTTGGCATAGTTAATGGTCATTTGCAGGTTGACCCATCAAGTTCTACATTCCAGCATCTTGCGCAAGGTGAGGTTGCGACGTTTGAGCTGAGTTACAAAGTTACGGATAGTCACGGAGCTTCAACGCCTCAAAGTGTCACTGTAAAAATTGTTGGTACCGACGATAAAGCGCAGCTGGTTTCTAGTTCAATAAATATCGGTGAAGCTGTTGCCGAGCACACCTATCACGGCACTTCTATCAAAGGAGCTCTTCAACTAACGGATATTGATACTACCGACAATCCTCAGTTCGTCGATATGATCTATCAATCTAGCTCTCGATTGGGTTCTCTTGCGCTACGTGCAGATGGGCACTACGAGTACTTTCTTCAAGGTAACTACGTCGGTACTGCCAATGCTCAAAAAACGGTGGCAGCATTGAAGCCTGGTGAGAGTATCACCGAAACCTTCAATGTGAAGACCGCCGATGGGCAAACAAAACCTGTCACCGTGACCATTCATGGTGAAGAAGATAGCGCTCAGATTGTTGTTAATTACGGTACGACAGACAATCACTTACACGAAGACTCGATGACGTCTCCGGCATACCCTTCAGAGCTATTTGCAACGGGTATCATTAAGGCTATTGACCCTGACCATGACGACGATCAATTGAAGCCTCAAACATTAGTGTCGGCCCACGGAGGTCACTTCACGGTGACAGAAACGGGCATGTGGCAGTACCACATTGACAACAGCTTGCCTGCGATTCAGCAGTTGGGCAAGGGGGAGAGTTTCCAAGAGCAATTTACCGTTGAATCAAAAGATGGTTCTGCGCAAAAAGTCATTACTGTGACGGTACATGGTACCAATGATGATCCTGAAGTTTCCTCGACAGTGACATTGCCACCTGGTAATGAAGACAAGCCTTATATCATCAGTAGCGCCGCCTTGCTTGCCAATGCATCGGATGTAGACGCAAATGATGCGGGACATCTATCAGTGTCCAACCTTATTGCACTCAAGGCAGACGGTACTTCCGCTGGCACCATTACAGATAATCACAATGGTTCGTTCACATTTACCCCAGAACTCAACTATAACGGACCAGTACGTTTTAACTACGAAGTCCTTGATGGACATGGTGGAAGCGTTATCACCTCAGCGAACTCGGTACTCAAGCCGGTGTCAGATAATGCACAAATAAGCTACGCATCAACCGACCATCATTTAGCGGGAGTTACAGAAGATAGGGGGTATATCGATACCCATGATGAGCTTCACTTTGAAGGTAAACTCGACATCGTCGACCCCGATCAAGGGGAAGCGGAATTTGATATTAACTACGGCCCGCAAACCTATAACGGCATAGGTTATGATACCAAGCTTGGCGGCCATATTCTGTTGATGCGCGATGGTCACTATACCTATACGATCCGAGACCATCAGCCTCAAGTTCAGTCATTAAGTCAAGGTGAAGTGCTTACCGATCAATGCGTGGTTCGAGCTAAAGATGGGACAACGTTTACGATTGAAGTAAATATACACGGCACTAATGATGCGCCAACACTCAGCGCACAAACACAGTCAGTGACAGAAGATGGAAGCAGTCTTAATGGACAGATGCAAGGCCGAGATATTGACCACGGTGCGACGCTCACATATTCGATAGCTCACTCTGTTGATGGGCTGACATTTAACGCTGATGGCAGCTACTCGTTTGACCCTTCTCATACTAGCTATGAACAGCTCAAAGACGGTGAGCACAAGATCATAGATATTCCGGTGACGGTGACCGATGAATATGGTGCAAGCTCGACGCAAAACTTGACCATAAACCTCCAAGGTAAAGGAGATGCCGCGGTTATTGGAGGCGTGGATACTGGTGATGTACATGAGAATCAAGCAGGGCAGGATAAGTCTCCTGACTATGCACAGCCCGGCATTGGGGTTATTGGTCAAGACTCTCTGACAACAAGCGGTCAACTGACGATTGTGGATCCTGATTCTGGTGAAAGTGAGTTTGACCCCAATGGCAAGGTGTATTCATATAGCGGTCAATATGGGCACCTACTGCTTCGACCAGATGGACATTGGGACTATGCCGTTGCTGCGGGTACTCACGATTGGCACTTAGGCTCCACCAAGACCACAGTAGGCTCAACAATCGACCAGTTGGGGCAAGGGGAAACTCTCACCGATACGGTCACCGTTCATTCCAAAGATGGAACTACTCACGATATTGTTATAACCATACATGGGGATAATGATGCTCCTTACGTTTCATCAGAAGTTACCTTGCAGTCTGGCAAAGAGGACGTCAGCCAAACCTTCACCAAGGCTGATTTGCTGGCGAATGCTGTTGATGTTGACAGTAACGATGCAGGATTGATGAGGGTCACCAACTTGCTTGCTGACCATGGCTCTATCCGCGATAACCATGATGGAACCTATACTTACACGCCAGAACTGAACTATCACGGTAAAATCCATTTCAGTTACGACATTCATGATGCCCATGGCGGTTCTACACCGACAGGTGCGTCGTTCGATCTTGCATCCGCCAATGACGCAAGTGTACTGGCTGCTGGACAAGATTCAGGTTCGGTGACAGAGGATCACCTGCGATCTGGTACCGCTGGGCAACTCTGGTCTGGTTGGACGAATTTAGATGTAACCGATGTGGATAGTGCTTCAGAGGCAGAAGTCGCTTTTATCGAAGTTAATGGTATCAAGCATGCAGTGCCAGCAGATTTTGGCATGAGCCTGACTGCAAACCATGGTTATTTCTCAACGACACATAGCACCGACGGTCAAAACAAATGGAGCTACACTGCCGATAATACTAGCTCAGAAATACAAGGACTGAAGACCGGGCAGCAGCTTCAGGACACTATGGTGCTCATCACAAAAGATGGTACTCGAATTCCAGTAACGGCGACCATCCAAGGTCAAGACGATCATGTCATTATTGACACTCCAGATGCGCTAACAGCGGCTATAGGAACGGCAGTTGAAGATATCAAAACGACTGTTGTTGGTATGCTTCAGGCGCACGATCTCGATAAGGGCGATCATGTCTCTTTTGAATTAACAGGCTCTGCGTCATCTCAAGCAGGCAGCTATGGTACCTTTTACGTCGATCCAGCTGGGCATTGGCATTATGACTTGGATGCTTCAAAAGTTGACTCATTGAGAAGTGGTGATGGGAAGGCAGAGGCATTTAACATTGTCGCTATCTCCAGTGATGGTTCCCGTGCGACTCAAAAAGTGGAAATACTCGTTAAGGGCACTGATGATGCGGCAATCATTACTGGCCAAAGTACTGGATCAGTGACAGAAGATCTTCACGTGCAAGGTGACGCAAGACACACAGTATTTACTGGTGGTGTTCTTAATGTAATAGATCCGGACATCGGTCAACGTGGCTTCCATCATACTTTGAATGCTCACGCGATTAGTGATCCATATGGCGGCAGCCTTTCAATAGACAAAGCGGGAGGTTGGATTTACAGCGTCCCGAATGGCAACCTACAACATTTAGCGCAAGGTGAAACGAAGCACGTTCAATATCAGGTGCAAACACTTGGCGGTGACACCCATGTGATTACTGTCGATATCGTAGGTACCAACGATACACCGATTCTTGTGGGGCAAACCCAAACGGTGAATGAAGATGGTTCGCTGCTCAATGGTCAGATGCAGGGAAGTGATATCGACCACGGTGCGACATTAGTCTACTCCATTGCCAAGCCTGTGGATGGGCTAACTTTCAATGCTGACGGTAGCTACACGTTTGATCCAACCAATGCGAGCTACGACCACTTAGCGAAAGGCCAGACTCAGATTCTCACCATTCCAGTTACCGTCACGGATGAGCATGGAGCAAGCGCGACTAAAGATCTCAATATCACTGTAACAGGCACCAATGATGCAGCGCAGATTACTGGTGCTGATAGTGGAGATGTCTACGAGTCAACCTATGCCGATCGCTCTCCTGATTATCAGAGGGGTATTATTTCCCACTTATGGAATGATTCGATACATACCTCAGGAAAACTAGACATTGTTGATCATGATTCTGGCGAGGCACACTTTGATAACAATGCTCCGACCTATCAGTATTTTGGTCAGTATGGCCGTTTAATACTCCAGCCTGACGGTGATTGGTATTATAGCGTTGATGTAGGCAATAGCGCGGTAGGTCGCAAAATAGATGAACTCAATACAGGCGAAAACCTGACCGATACCATTACCATCCGAAGTGCGGATGGCACGACTCATGATGTTGTTATTACCATCCACGGTGATAATGACTCTCCGTTTGCTTCTGGAGAGGTGCAACTCAATTCCGGAAAAGAGGATCTGGTACAAACGATCACTCAAGCGCAGTTGTTGGCCAATAGTATGGACGTTGATAGTAGTGATGCGGGTAAGTTGCACGTGGACAATCTTCAAGTTGACCATGGCTCTATCAGAGATAATCAAGACGGTACTTTTACGTTCACACCCACCAAAGATTACAACGGACAGGTACACTTTACTTATGATGTTGTAGATGCTCACGGAGGAACAACACACACGGGAGCAAATACTACTCTTGCCGCAGTGGACGACAAAACCACTATTACAGGTGCTGACCATGGCACTGCTACGGAAGATGTTGCCACTCACATGTCGACCAATGTAAACATCATGGATGCTGTCGACTGGCAAACGTTACAAATCACAGACGTGGACAGCCCGAATACACAAGTAACGGTTGAATTTGCTGGACAGCAATATACGTGGAATCTGGGCAGTGACCTAGATGTGACCACTCCGTTTGGTAAGTTTCAGTTTCATACCTTAGTGAGTGGGCCGCATGCGGGTGAGCATTCATGGAGCTATATTGGCGACAACTCTAATGTTCACGTTCAAGAGTTAAAGCACGGTGAATCACTTACCGAATCGATCAAGTTAATCGCCACTGACGGCACTGAATTTCCTATTACCGTCAAAGTAAGTGGTAGTGAGGATGGGGTCGTCATTGATTCTAAATCGGAGCTTGGTCATGTTGTAGAGAATGCTCAAACAGGCGCCTCTGTTGCAGGTAGCGTGACGGCACATGATACTGACCTTCATGACTCCGTGAGCTGGACAGCAACACCTACAAGTGGCATTAGTGGTCAGTATGGTTCGTTCCATTTAAGTTCCGATGGCCAATGGCATTATGACGTTGACCAAAGCAAAGCGACAAAACTAGGTGACGGAGACGAATACTGGGAGCACTTTACTATTGAGGCCGTGTCTACTGATGGCAGTAAGGTTTCACAAAGTGTATCGGTTGTTGTACGTGGTAATAACGATGTGCCCGTAGTGAGTGGTGAGGTGACTTTACCGTCTGGTAAAGAAGACTCGTCAATACATATTACGCAGGCACAACTTATCGCCAACGCTACAGATGCCGATTCAAACGACAGGGGTTGGCTGCATGCTCAAAATCTTACGGCAGACCACGGTAGTATCACCGCTAATTCGGATGGCAGTTTCACCTTCAATCCAGATCATGATTACAACGGCACCGTTCATTTTACTTACGATGTTGCTGACAGGCATGGCGGAATTACACATACAGGAGCAAACACGACATTAGCTGCAGTCAACGACCGCCCTGACGTTCAACCTATTACTGATAGTATCAAAGAGGACTCAACCAATAATCACTCCGTTGATCTTTTAACTGGCGCAACAGACAAAGAAGGGGATGCATTGTCTGTATCCCAAATCAAATATTCAGTCGATGGTGCTACCGCAACGACTAGTCTGCCTGACGGTTTGGTTTTAGGTGCAGATGGACATTCAGTGATTGTTGATGCAACACACTCAACTTTTCAGCATCTTGCCGTAGGTCAAGCCCAGCAAGTCGTAGTAAGCTATCTTGTTAATGATGGGCATGGAGGGCAGACACCGCAGTCGGCAACTTTAACGATTGAAGGTACCGATGACAAAGCAGTGTTGACATCCAATGTTATCCAAATGTCAGAGTCTGAAGCCTTATTAAGTAAAACGTCGATTTACCATGGCAACTTACAACTTACGGATCCCGACACGGGTGATCACACTCAATTTGCCTTTAGCGGTCGATATATGGGACAAGGTTATGCTCCAGGAGATCTAACTGTTTGGCCTGATGGTTCTTATCAGTTCCGACTGGAATCAGCTCGTAATCGACATGCCGATGATTTGATCGATAGCCTTCATAAAGGGGAATCGATGGAGATCCCTTATCAGGTCAGAACCAGTGATGGTCAGAAACTCAACATCATCGTTAAAGTCATTGGGGAAGATGATCAAGCAAGTATTGTCGTTGGGCAATATTCGTCATTAGATAATCATGCTTATGAAGATAACCTTTCACCGGGAAGTACGCCAAATCAAGTGTGGAGCGGTGGAAATTTACATGTTATCGACCCCGACCATGGTCAAGCGGGGTTCGTTACTCAGAGTTTTGATACGCCAGAAGGGGGACATTTCTCTATCAATGTTCGCGGCGGATGGCAGTACACAATTGACAATGCCAAGCTACAACATTTAGGCGAAGGACAAAGCTACCAGAAAACCTTTACGGTTGAGTCGATTGATGGAACCGCTCAGCAAACCATTACGGTGACCGTACACGGTACTAACGACACTCCAGTCGTGACTTCCGCGGTGAGCTTATCTCAAGGCACAGAAGACACGCCAGTCACATTGAACGCGGCGGATTTACTCGCGAATGCCAGTGATGTTGATGACCACAGTCAGTTGAGTGTGCACAACTTGAGTGTTGATCATGGGCAGGTAGTCGATAACTTAGATGGAACCTTCAGTTTCACACCAGAGAAAAATTATCACGGACAGGTACAGTTTACTTATGACGTCAAAGATGAACATGGTGCTTCAGTATCGACGTCCGCCACAATGAACTTAGCTGCCGTTAATGATGCGGCAACATTTACTGGCGATTCAGCAAGCCTTGTTGAAGATACCAACCTGCAACACAACACTCGATTTGCCGGTTCAACCACTATTCAAGATGCACTATTTTGTCGTGGAAGCCTTGTGATCTCTGATGTTGACGGACAAGGCGAAGCGGCACTAGATCTTAAAGGTCAGAACCAAATTTCGCAAGATGGTACCTATGGTCACTTCTTGATTAAACTAGATGGGACATGGGTCTATACTGCCGACAACAGCGATTCAAACATTCAAGATTTAGATAACGGCCAGACCTTAACTGATAGTATCGAGATTACCTCAATAGACGGCACTAAACATTCGATTTCAGTGACCATTAGTGGTTCGACGGATAGACCAACGATACATAGTTTCACGGACTCTGGCGTCCAAAACACGGGACCCATTGAAGGTAATCTCATTTCTGGTGTAGGCACCTCACAAGGCGCAGCGGCTGCGGCGACAGATTCAGACACTAATGCCCACCTTGTTCTTCAAGATATTCAGATACAAGACCCTGTGTCGGGGAATTACGTGGCTGTCACTCCAGGTCACCCTCATGCCATAGCGGGAATTGGCACACTGGCTATTGAAGCTAATGGTCACTACATCTTTACTCCTGAAACGGGCTTCGCTGGGAAAGTACCCAACATGGTATATCGAGTCGGAGACGATGGCGGTACCCCAGTTAATGATTCCTCGCAAAATACGCTATCCATAGAGGTTAAGCCGCCAGCTCAACATGCACCAACGGTGACACCACAAACGGTCACAAGCGATGAAGACCAAAGTCATATTTTCACCGCAGCAGAGTTTGGCTACCAAGATGCTGATCATGATGCACTAAACCACATCACGATTACTCAGTTACCTTCCCACGGTCTGTTAACCTTGAATGGTGTGGCTGTCACTGCCAATCAACAAGTTTCTAAAGCAGACCTAGACGCGGGTCATTTAACCTTCACACCAATACAAAATCAGAGCGGCGCTAATTATGCGCATTTTGAGTTCAGTGCGAATGATGGCCATCAAGACTCGGTGAGTGCATCCATGGTCATCGATGTGAACGCGATCAATGATGCGCCGACGGTTGGTTCAAGCTTTACCAGTTTACTGGAAGATACACCTCACAGCTTTACCAAAGCCGACTTCAAATACGCAGATGTTGATGGGGATTCACTGCATCACATTACCATTACCAGCATCGCTCATGGTTCACTGACACTCAACGGGCAGGCAATTTCTGTTGGTGATGACGTAGCCGCTGCGGATTTGGCTTCATTAATCTATACCCCAACACCGAACTACCATAGTGTTAATACGAGTGGCTTAGGGGGCATTAGATTTACGGCAAACGATGGGCATACTGACTCTAAGCCTGGAATGTACCTAATTAATATTGTCGCAGTTCCTGACCCTGCAGTATTCACAGGTGATTCAACGGGTCGAACTCAAGAGGATCTTCACACCCAAACAGCTGGGGTCTTAAATGTGGCTGACCCTGATGGCACGCAAGGTTTTATTGCGGTGCAAGGCGGTGTGGGTATTGTCGGTAGTAAAGGATATGGGCATGCGCATATTGATAGTAGTGGACATTGGACCTACGACCTTTACAACCAGCACCCCATTGTACAGCAGCTTAAGCAAGGCGAGACGGATACAGAAACCATTACAGTCCAAGCAAAAGATGGCACCACGCATGACATAGTGATAACGGTCACCGGAACCAATGACGTCCCTACGGTTTCAGAAAAAGTGCTACCAGGTCAAAGTACCAGCAGACACGTGGTGACCGAAGATGGCAACTTAACCTCAACCGGACAACTGACGACTCAAGATACCGATGGGGATACGCTCAGTTTGAGCCTAGATCCAAGTCATGGCGCGAGTTATGGTTCGGTACAACTAGATAGTCATAGTAATACTTGGACATATCATCTCGACAATGCTAACTCACGCGTTAACGCGTTAAATGATGGTGATGTGCTGCACGACACTTTTACTGTGCTGGTGGATGATGGGCATGGTGGGAAAACCAGCCAACAAGTTACTATGACCATTAATGGTCATACTGACCCTGTGCCTTACACGCCACCGACAATCAGTGTGTCTGTTGATGCTCGGCATGCTCGTCATGTAACCCCAACCATAACTGCCACCACAGTCCGAGATTACGCTCACCGTATAGGGCAGTCCGCCACAACGGCGAGCGGGCACCATGAGATAAATGGGCATGGCAGCTCAGACATTATTATTGTGCAAGGGCGCTTAACAGAAGAAGCCGAGCTGAAGAGTGGTAATGACATTCTTTATATCGGCGGTAGCTTGACAGACAAGGAGATTGAGGGGGGGCATGGTTCAGACACGCTAATCCTTGGTGCCTATAATCGCCAAAACGCACCACGTTTGCGTGACCATGGTGAAAAGCTCAGTGATGGGCATGAAGAGATGGAGATAGAAAGTATTGAAAACATCATTCTGGGTGATGGCACTGTACTAAAAGGGCACCTTCCTGCGAACTTTCCTGTTCAAAGCCAGGGGCATTATGAATGTGATGTGAGCATCCAAGCTCACCTGTCTTCTCATGATGAAACTGTCACGGATATCCGGATAACGCATTTGCAAACTCATGTCACTTTGCAAAGTGCTGGACATACGATTCACGCAAACCCAGATGGCAGTTACACCGTGCCTACAAACGGACATGTTACGCTGGTTTCATCTCAGCCTATAAGTGGCAGCCATCACTACTTTGCAACGGAAGTGACAACCCACAACTCAGCAACAGGGGTAAGTGCTGTTACGACTGAAGACCTTCAAGGACACACACATAGCCATATCAACCCACCGCCGCCTCCACCTCCGGTTCTGAATGATGAGCCGATGGACGATGACGCGGTAGCGGATGGAGAGTCTCTAACGATAATGTCTGCGCTAGGAATTAGCGATGCGACGTCGGGTAATGATGATCATCAGCAACATGATGCTTCAAACTATCTGGATAAATTAGGCATTACTCAGCAAGAGGGGCTTCAGCCTATCGAGCAAAGCGCGTTGCCTGATGATCTTGATATCGTTCTTGATGACGCGGAGCAGCATGATATTACGACCGAACATCAAAGTGATGTGGCGCATCATGGTGCTCAAAGTGATATTGAGCACTTCCAAGATATCGATAGTGACCATCAAGATATGCAAGATCCGACGTTACCAGATGATCCGACTCGCTAACAACAAAACGCCCTTGTTCATCAAGGGCGTTAGTCAAACTAGCGAATATTAATGATTGAGAAGATTATCGCTCACCAAAGGCACGGCTGATATTTGTGAATATCGGTTTCCACAGATATTGGAACACCGTTTTTTCGCCAGTGGTGATATCCACTTCACCGGTCATTCCCGGTAACAACGCAAATCTATCTGGGTCGTCCCTAAAGTAGGGCTTCTCGACTGCAATGGTGACTTCGTAGAAGATATTGCCTTTCTCATCCTTGCTGGTTGTAGGGGATATGGACTCTACGATACCTTTAAGAGCTCCGAATCGACTATAGTCGTAGGCATCAATTTTGACTCTCGCACTTTGTCCCTCGTTAACAAAACCTATATCTCTCGGAGATAGCTGAGCTTTAAAGTCTGCCGTGCCTCCAATTGGCACGATTTCGACCACGGTTCCCCCTGGCTGAATTACAGCACCAACTTTTGTACTCGGTATACTTTGAACTAAACCTTGTAGTGGTGACGTCAAAACAGTATTAGTCAGCTTCGCTTCTCCAGAGCGAACACGAGCTTCTAGTGCAGAGAGTTCAGAGGCAGCTTTCGAGCGCTGATCGGCTACCTCGACTTTGGCTTCTGCGAGCAACTGGGAGATCTTTTCATCATTAGAATCTGCCTGTTTGATTAGCAGAGCTTTTTTACCCCTCGCTTCTTCAATTTGCTGTTCAATAGAGGCTACTTTTTGCTGCATTTCAAGAACACGAAGTCTTGAAATATTACCGCTTTTTTGTCCTTTTTGAAGTATGCTGAGCTCTTGTTTTGACGCGCTTAACTGGCGTTCGTAAGCTGGAATGGCTTTTTCTGTACTGCGTAATTGTTCTGCGATTTGCTCCGCCTCTTTTTCTAGCACTATCCGTTTTTGATAGTAAAGAGCAATTTGCGCGCTGCGCTGAGCTCTCTGCTGTGCAACGAGTTCTGGATATTGGCTTTGGTATAAATCAAAATTAGGCTCGCGCTCGTCAATAAGTGAAGATAATCTTTCTATCGTTAAATTGAGAGAAGCTTGTTGAGCTTTCAATTCCTCCAAGGCTGTTGTTTGGAAGGTCGCATCAAACTCAACCAACACTTGACCCTCTTCGACCATATCGCCTTCTGCGACAGAAATGGTTTTCAATTTGCCACCAATATCACTTTGAATGACCTGACGCTCACCTTCTGGGACGACCGTGCCTTTTGCCTTGGCAATTTCATCAACTTGAGTTACAGCTGACCAAGTACCAAATGCAATCACACACAAGGCGATTGAATAAGTGATTACAGACAATAGCTTCTTGGTCTGTTGTGATTCGATTGCTTCAGCATACTGAGATTTATTCATTGGCAGCGACCTCCATTGTGCTGTCACTATTGTTCTCTTCGTTCAGGGCACCAAAGTAGGCGACAGCGCCTTGGTTTAAGACGATAACTTTGTCTGCTAGCTTAATTAACTCGGGATCTTGTGAACTGAATAGAATTGTAGAGTGACCTCTTTTTTTATTAAGGAAGGTCTTAAACAGTTCAACGGACTTAGGTGACAAGTCATGAAGAGGGTTATCGAGCAAATAGAGAGGGTAATGAATGGCGAGGGCTTTTGCAGCAATCAACATTCTAGCTTCATAACGTGACAATAAATCGTACATACTGGCAGGCCAGAATTCGGTGAGTTTGGTATCAAGTCCAGCTGGTAATGAGTTAAGCCAATCTTTACCACCTGCTTGCTCAATAGCATGGATAATTTCTGCATCTTGTATCTCTTGTTTATCCGAGAACCATTCACGGATGTTAGTCAGGAGCACTTGAGGATGAGCAGCTTTGTAGAACATCCAATGGCGATAGAGCAATGGCGCGTATTGGCTTAAGTTAATACCGTTGATATTAACGACACCGTTTTGCACTGGTTGGAAACTTGCGATAGTGTCGATAAGGCTTGTTTTACCACTGTTAGAGGGCCCTGTAATGGCTATGATTTCTCCTGGCTCTATTACTGCACTTACCCCACTAAGAGCCGGTTTAGCCTGTTTAGCATAGCGGAGAGTAATTTGGTCGAGTTCAATCCGTGGCGGTGAACTTGGCAAAGTATGATGTTGATATCGATATGCTTCTTCCGAATTTAGAGTGAGCGTTCGATTGATCGTCATTTGTGTTTGCTTAAGCTGCTGAAGCCTAAAAGCGCTGTTAGCGAGGGTTTGGGCCGGACCTGTTACTCGGGAAATCAACATCATGGTTGCGATCAGTCCACCAGCCGACATCACTTGGTTAAAAATCAAATCGATGCCCAAACCAACGACAGCGAGCGTCGAGGTCACGCCTATGGCGTAGTAAATCGATGTGTATTTCGCTTGGTGTACTGTCTGTTTGAAGCCATTCTGAGCGGCTAAGTGGTTTGCTTTATCGAATCGAGACAACCAACCTTCTAGTAGTTGGCCACTACGCATAAAACCGAGGTGGGTAGATAGCTCGGCTATGAGCATTTGGCGGTTGGTTCCTGCAATGGTGGATTGATTGGCTTTTAAAGCTGAATTTTTGATACTACTGCGAGCGACCACGTAATACAGACCGAGGGCGACAATAGGAACGATGACTAACCAACCTCCCAATATAGCAATCGCTATGATGAATAGCAGGACAAATGGGATATCAAATAGCGCGTTTCCCAGAGGGCCAGCGAGAACCCCTGCGACTCTATCCGCAAAACTCAATTGATTGATTTGGCTTTGTTGAGGGGTTGCCTTACAAACGTTATAACTTCCGGTCAGTAGCTTTTTAATGAGCGCATCGGAAATTTCGCGACTTATTCGATTGGCGACAGTGGTTAACGTCTGGCTTCGTACCACTCTAAGCAACCAAAGCATGAAAAACAGAATGCCCGCTCCTATTGCAATTCCCTGTAGCTCGTGGGCTGCATCACCACCAATGACATGATCGTAGATGGACATTGTGATGAAAGGAATCGCCAGTGCGAATAAGTTAGAAAACAAACTCGCTAACGCAACTTTTGGGACCACCGCTTTGTAAGCGTCCAACCTTGTGCCCATCCAGTTGGGGTCGGGTTTATCAGGAGGTGAGCCATCTAGTAAGATCGCGATGCTGAATTGTTTTAAATCTTGTGATGAAAAAGGGGTGTCATTGGTTACTTCGAATAAGACTTGGTCCTTGGGTTGAGCGATTATCAGTTGTTGGTCGGTGACCAAAACTGCCACTTTATAAGATTTCGTATGAAGCTGTTGCTGTGCATTGACGATTCGATAAGGCACATTGAGTCGGTCGAGCATACTCAAATAGTCTTCTAAGTTATCGAGGCCATTTTCTTCTACCCATTGATGAGCGAACACATCGACGTTGCTGTTCACTTCAAGTGCTCTGAGTGACAACAATGAGGCTGTTTCAATATTATTCATTGTTCTCTCCTTGCTCAGCGTTCGCATCAAGCTGCAATAAGATCGTGTTGTCACATATAGAGGTAAAAGTGTGATTAAAACTGACTAGAAATATGGTTCGGCCGTTGTTCGCTTCTGTTTGGATGATTTCTGCTAACTTAGGCCAAGTATCTATGTCTAAGTCCAATTCAGGTAAATCAATACAAATAATGGAGGTAGGGCGAGCGAGCTGAAAACAAATGTTGATTAAGCGGATACTGCTGTGGCTTAACGGTATAGTCGGAAGATCCCCCAGTTTGGTTTCGAAACCATCCGGTAGCTGAGTTAGCACGTCATACAAGCCAAGTGACTTACTGTATGCTAAGGCGCGTTCAGAAAGCTCGGGCTTATACCCACATAAGTTGTCTAAAATAGAACCTTGAAGAATTGAAGAACGAGACCCTATGTAAGAGCTCGAATATTGGCGCGACAAAGCAGAAGTTGTGTCGGTATCTAACAAGAACTGACCGGCATGCTCCTGATTAGCCCCTCCTATTGTAGTGAGAAAGTGGCTAGCTGCTTCCTTATCGGGACAGGTGATTTGACAGATTGAGCCCGAAGAAATACTGGCATTAACAACATAGGTTTTTGAGAAGCGCTTTATTGCTAGATCGTTCATATGTAGTGATGAAAAAGATGGTAAAGCAGCGCTTATGCTCTGGTCTTGAGGTGAAAGTTTTAATAACGCATTTACGCTTTGTATGGCGGTTTGCATATTAGCATAACGAATATTCAAGCTAGTCAGTGCGCTAAGTGGCGCTACCGCTCGGCCAGCCAAGATGGAACAAGCAGCAAGCCCACCAGTTGTTAGTTCTCCAGAAAGAACATGGGAGGCACCGGCTATGACTAAAATAACGGAGGTTCCCAAGGAGGCTAGATAGATGCATTCTTGAGCGAAGGCGTTCTTTCGTTCGTCTTCTGAATGAGTAAGTCGATGTTCCTGATTAATACCCTTATAAGCTGCATACGTCTTATATTCATTTGCCTGACGTTTGATACCAAGAATGTTACGGTTGAGATTGAGTACAAACCCCGCTCTTGCGTCCTCGGTAATGGCATGCTCTAAGCTTCGTTGTTTTGCTCTTTTACCTGACAGCCAGACGAAGCTGAATGTAATAGCCCATACGACAATAGGTACCGCTACTAAGCTTCCGCCAACATAGTAAACTAAAAATAGGAACAACAGCGCAAAAGGAATATCTATCAATCCAGATAGAAGTCCCCCTGAATAGAGATCTTTGATTTTTGCGATAGCTTCTAATCCGTTCTGAACGCCTCCCACTTTTAATTGCTTAATTTCCTTAATAGGTGACGTTGCTAACGCCCGAACTGTTTCTGCGTAACGTTGTTGTTCGAGCATGGAAGATTCTGCGGCCAGTACCCTAGAACGAACGTATCTGAGTAAAGCATCAAGTAATACCGCTATCGTTGCGCCTGCTAGTAGCAACGTCGCAGTGCCGTAACTTTGGTTTGGAATTATGCGGTCATAAATCTGTAGCACCGTTAAAGGCACGGCAAGAGAAAGAATATTGATAAGCACTGATGGCAGCAGCACTTTTTTAATGCCCTGAATACCTGAAGAGAATGTTGTGTCCATACCTAGCTCATTTCTTATCCATATCAATTAAGACTCGGACAAAAGCAGCGACATTTCAAATAGTAAGGAAAGAAAAATCCACAAATTATTAAGGTTTAGTGTTCGATTGTTATGGGAGGAATACTGTACTTAAAAGCAATATCTATTTCATAGCAGTGTTTGTGTAGGGAGGTTAACTTATACAGACACTAAATCGTTCATAAAGAAACTTCTAATAATATAAGTGTTAATTATTTGTAACTGAGGTGTCATAATTTGAATGCATCATAGCGGCCACAATAGTAATAACGGCCAATTTAATGGCCTTTTCTTTAGTAGAAAGGAAGTCAAAGTGAAGCATTTTAATCGAACTCCAGATCAAAGAGCGCTAGACCAAGAACCAGAATTCAATCGTTTTGTTGAAGCTGCTATGTCGCGTCGTCGTTTTCTAAAAGCAACGGGGGCTGCTGGAACGGCTGGCTTTTTTGCTGCGAGTCCTATTAGTCAGGCTGTTGCTAACACTATGCCAAGCAAATCGCAGTTAATTGGCTTTGATGCTATTCCTATTTCAACAACCGATACGGTTGAAGTACCAGAAGGTTATCAGGCAGATGTATTGATCTCTTGGGGTGACGCTATCAGAAAAGGTGCACCGGCGTTTAGCCAGTCGAATAATGCGCAGGCACAGGAACTTCAATTTGGTGACAACAATGACGGTATGACGTTTTTCTTAATTTCCAACGACAGAGCTGTTCTTGTTGTGAATAACGAGTACACCAACAACGAGTACCTTTATGAGCATCAAGGTAATAATATTTCAGCAGATGATGCTAGAAAAGCACAGGCAGCACACGGGGTGTCGGTTGTTGAGTTAGAAAAGAACAATGGCAAGTGGCAAGTGAATGTAGATGGCCGCCTAAACCGTCGAATCACGGCGTACACAGAAATGGAAATGACGGGTATTGCTGCCGGTCATGAACTGCTTAAAACCAATGCTGATAAGTCGGGTAAGAAGATACTCGGTACGTTTAATAACTGCGCTAATGGGCAAACGCCGTGGGGGACTTACCTAACTTGCGAAGAGAACTTTAATGGCTATTTCGCTAATACTTCGGGGAGTGAATTAGGCGACCGCTATAAGCGTTATGGTCTGGGTAATAAAGACAGAGGGTATGACTGGTATAAGTATGATACGCGTTTTGATATGGCTAAAGACCCTAACGAACCGCATCGTCATGGTTGGGTTGTTGAAGTTGATCCGATGAATCCTAATGCAACCCCAAAAAAGCGTAGTGCTCTTGGTCGCTTCAAACACGAAAATGCGGCGTTGACGATCAATGATGATGGCCATGTTGTGGTGTATTTAGGTGATGATGAACGTGGTGAGCACTTATATAAGTTCATATCTAAGAAAAAATACGTAGCAGGTGCAGATTCTAATCGTGATCTCCTTGAAGAAGGAACATTATACGTTGCTAAATTCACTGGAACAGAAGGTGAATTGAGCGGTACTGGTGAGTGGTTGGAGCTTACATGGGGTAAGAATGGTCTAACACCTGAAAACGGCTTCCCTGATGCGGCTTCAGTGATGATTTTTGCTCGAGAGGCAGCCACCCAAGTTGGTGCGACAACAATGGATCGTCCAGAATGGGTAGCCGTACATCCGGACAATCAGTCGGTCTTCTGTACGTTGACCAACAATAAACATCGCGGTGTTAAAGATTCACAGCCACTGAATGCAGTAAACCCAAGAGAAAAGAACCCATATGGTCACATCGTTCGTTGGAAGCCGACGAAAGGTGACCACTCAGCAGGCACGTTTAACTGGGATATTTATGTACTTGCGGGCAATCCTGAAGTGCACGAAGCTGGTTTGATGGCTGGCAGTGACAACATCAATAAGGACAACATGTTCAATAGCCCTGATGGAATTGGTTTTGACCTCGCTGGAAGGTTATGGATTCAAACTGATGGCAAATATTCAAACAAGGGTGATTTTGCGGGTATGGGCAACAACCAAATGCTTTGTAGTGACCCACAAACGGGTGAAATCCGCCGTTTCCTGACTGGACCAATTGCTTGTGAGATTACAGGGTTAACCTTCTCTCCAGACTATAAGACGATGTTTGTTGGTGTGCAGCATCCTGGCGAAGACCTTGCTCCATCACATTTCCCTGAAGGTGGTAATTCTATACCACGTTCATCTGTAATGATGATTACGCGTACAGATGGCGGCATCATCGGGGCCTGATAAGGGCCTCAAAAAATCGAAAGAGACTCTGCGTGAGTCTCTTTTTCTACTTACTAAAGTGAAGGAGGAGCGGCTCCGTACCCATTGTCATGGTCACTCTTGAAAATGAAAAAGATGACTAGAATGAGAGCGCCTAACAAAGGAATCAAATAAAGGAATAACCACCAACCACTTCGACCAGTGTCATGTAGTCGTCGGCATCCCACAGCCAATGTTGGTACTAGTACAGCTAAAGAATAAAACGTACCAAATAACCCGAATTGCTCACTACCGGCACCAACGATTCTATCGATGATATTGAATAGTAAGGCAATGACAAAGCTGACCAACACGTAACTCCAGTATTGCTTGCGCGTCGCTCGGCCGTTGAAGTTCGCATAGTTGTTCTTTAGGACATCGATGTAGTTATTCAGCATAAACACTCCTTGGTTTAACAGGATGCTTGGAACTTAGAGTCTAGCTTTTCCATCAACACTTCGCGTTTGAAAGGTTTGGGTAAATAGTCATCCATGCCACTTTGATAGCACTTTTGAATATCGTCATCGAGCACCGAAGCGGTTAGGGCAATAATATGAGTTTGCTTAAGAGCATTCTCAGCTTCGAACTCTCGAATTGCTTTGGTGGCTTCAAAACCATCAAGCACGGGCATCATACAGTCCATAAGTATAAGTCCAATAGTCGAATAGTCTCGTTGATAAATCTCAACTGCTTCTTGACCGTTATTGGCAATCACAAAGTCAATAGATAGCTTCTTCAAATTTAAACTAACGATCTGTTGGTTTACTTTATTATCTTCAACAACCAAGATTTTAAAGGTTCTCTCCGATTTTAGATTGGTGTCATTGGTGCTAGTCACCTCTGTAGGTGCTCTAGTCGCCGTAAGGTTACGTAGGCTGTTGATCAATCTGTTACCAAATAGTGGTGATGTTAGAAACGCAGAAACCTGTAATCCATTGGCATTCGCGGTTTCTTTGTTATCGCGCAACAGGACAATATCATGCTCTTTGAATTGTGATTGAACCGAAGAGAAGTTGGCATTGCTATCAAGAATAATGATCGTATCAACAGTGAGTTCTAGCGTGTTGATGTCTGATACAGCAGCGTGCACGTATTTCACTCCGTAACGTTCAAGTTCCGAAAGCAACAGTGGATTTGGATAGTCTGAGAAGTATTGAACATGTAGCGATGGCTCATAACTTACACTATGGCTGTCGCGGCTGAATTCAAGGTCAAAGTAAAAGTGACAGCCTTTTCCTTTAATTGATTCAAGATGAATGTTGCCACCCATCATTTCCACCATCTTTGCGCAAATAGCCAGGCCTAAACCAGTACCGCCATAGTCTTTCGAGGTATCGACATCTTCTTGTTTAAACTCTTCAAAAATGTGCTTCTGCTTTTTTTCATCAATGCCTATCCCTGTGTCCTGGATGGAAAAGCCAATGGTGACACTGTCTTCTGTCTGAGCTCTCAACTTTAGAGAGAATGCGATGCTGCCTGTTTCAGTAAACTTAATCGCATTGGAAGCTAAATTCATTAATGTTTGGCGAACTTTTTGTTCGTCGGCTTTCACATAGTCAGGTATCTCTGGATCGATATCGATGAGAATATCGATTTGTTTCTGCTGTGCTTTGGGTGCGATTAGTGCCGCGGTATCAAAGATCGTCTCTTTTATTGCTGTCGTGTGAGGACAAATCTCTAAATGCCCGGATTCGATTTTTGAAAGATCGAGTATATCGTTAATCAGCATGAGTAAGGTCTGAGATGATGCATTGATGGTCGTCAGGTAATCTTTTTGGATGGCACTAAGCTTGGAGTCTCCGAGGATCTCAGTCATACCTAAAATACCGTTAAGGGGCGTACGAATCTCATGAGACATATTGGCCAAAAATGTGCTCTTAGCTTGATTCGCTTGTTTTTCGTGCTCTCTTGCATCAATCAGCTGTTTCTCTAGGGTAGAGGTTTGTCTAACAACATAAAGTAGGATGAGAACAATGGCAGCGATGAGCAAAATAGTAGCAAGAGATTGATGATTCTCATGCTTAACGATTTCGCTGTTTATCTGCTTTGGTAAGATATTAAACAAGGTATTCAGTTTGCCTTCCAGTTTATGAATGGTGGCTCTGAGTTCACCAAGTTGTCCCTCTTGATAGGAGTACCCAAAATTCTCGTATGCGCTTTGTAGAGCATAAAAAGCAAGTCGGAACTCCTGAAATCTATATAGGAGTTCGTATGAGGATTCCTGAGCGCTTAACTCTGATTGCATTTGAACGAGGGTTCGTTCAATTCTAGGTAGAACAGTAGGGTCAAACTCGGCGAAGAACTGGTACATTAAATCTTTGGTTGTTAGAGCAATGTAATCAAGTGGTGTTGAGTTGGCTTGAATCAAGGCATACTCGAATGCGAGCGTCTTCTGCTTTAAATTATCAATAAGGCCGGTTTCACCCTCTGAACCATGAATAAGCAACACAATATCAGCCAGTAAGTAGAAGCGTTGAACATAATCATCGACATGGGATAATGCCTGTTGCCCATCGTAATCTGTATTTAGTCCGGAATTAATAATGGTTGCATTGATCGAACCTAGCTGCTCCAGAATGTTTTGATAATCCGTCTCCATTTTCTGTAGATATATGTGGTCGACTCTATCAATAAAATCTTTTTCGTGACGACGCATCATTAGCATGTCGTTAGATGCGGTAAGAATACTCTTTTGAAGCGAAATCAATTGGTTTTTGGTTTTATCAACGGAATGTTGAGTATAGAAAAATAGGGCTAAGAAACTAAGAATAGCAAATGCGCCTAAAGTAAGGGTTTTGCGAATAGCCTGAGTGGGAAAGGTGTTGCTCATCAATCCATATCCTTATGGTACAACGTTTTTTGCACTCCGTAGTGTAACGCAAAACAAGTAGTAACAAAAATGAAACAAAACTAGATGGCGTTAGTTTTTATTTCCTTAATTTTGGTAGAGCAGAGTCAATACTTTGTAGCAACTTGTATTTTTGTGTATGCCTGAGGCCATGACGCAAGGTTGAGGAATAAGAATTCATTAGTGCAAAGATGATTGGATATGTCATTTTGCAGTATTTAAATGCTGTGTGATATAGGCTGGGTAGGAGATTATCTCGCATATTTTCTTGGTGAGTGATTGCTTGATAAAGTGACGAATACTTGTCTGTATTTACAATGATTTCGTGATGAAAATTTCCCGCCCAAATCTGTGGCATGATGGGTAAAAACGCAACACTTAAGGGAATCCATGAAATTTTCACATTTAGCCCGAGTGGGCTTTGTCCTTTTCTCGGCTAGTCACGCCTCTTTGCTTATTGCACAAACATCAGATGGCTCATCATGGTATCGAGACATTGCTATTTCTCCGGCCGGTGATCAGATTGCATTTACTTACAGTGGCCAAGTCTGGGTAGCTAACGCAAAGGGTGGCGATGCAGTTCCGCTTACAAGTGAGACGGTTTATAGCTCGAATCCTGTATGGTCTCCTGATGGACAGTCGTTAGCATACCAATCTAACCAGTATGGTCGGGGAGATGTGTTTGTTTTGAACATGAACACTCATAAATCTCAACGATTAACTTTCCACGGTAGCAAGGATATCCCTTATTCCTTTAGTGCCGATGGTAGCCAAGTCTTATTTCAATCTTTTAGGATCGGTAATGGTGATAGCGAATTAAATAACGGATTTTTTGGCCGCTCCTACAGACTGTATACAGTTCCTGCAAAGGGTGGTCGAGAGCAGGTCTTGTTAGAAAATTCAGTGAGTAGTTATTCGGTCTCTCATGATGGTAGTCAGGCTTTGTATACCGATTTGCCTTCGTATACCGAACAACAGTGGCGCAAAGGTGCTCAATCAGATGCTGCAAGAGATATCTGGAAATATGACGCTAAAACTCACAAACACACACAACTAACAACTTTTAGAGGTGAAGATCGCAACGCAGTTTGGTCTGAGGATGACCAGTCCATGTATTTCTTATCTGAACGTTCAGGCAGTTTTAACATCTGGAAGCAGTCTTTGACTGAGCCTGAAGGTGATGCTGTTGCCGTAACTCATCATCAAAAGTTACCCGTTAGGTTTTTATCGATTAGCACCCAAGGTGATTTAGCTTACGGGTTTGACGGTGGTATTTGGCTTAAGAGGAAAGGCGATAAGGCAGCGCATGAAGTTGACATCAAAATACGTAAAGCGCGCAGTGATAGCAGTACTAGAAACGTGAATTTGGCCTATGAGATTACTGAACTAGCGGTATCACCAACAGCTCCGGAAGTCGCCGTCGTAGCTCGAGGGGAGGTATTTGTCATCTCTACGTTGACCGGAGAGGCACGTCGGTTGACGAATACCCCACAAGCAGAAAGAGACATTTCGTTCTCGAGTGATGGAATGACATTACTTTATGGCTCTGAGCGAGCAGGGAATTGGGATTTATTTGCGAGTCATATAGGCGATCACGATAAGAGCTTTCTTACGGCAAGTCAGATAACAGAACAGCAACTCACGGATACGCCGGTAGATGAGACCCAACCTGTGTTGTCTCATGATGACACACGCATTGCATACAGAGAATCAAGAAATACGTTAAAAGTAATGACTATTGAAGATGGCGCCAAAACGACACTTCTTAATAGCCAATCTATGTATTCCTACGAGGATTCAGATTGGCGTTATCAGTGGTCGCCAGATGATCAGTATATAGTATCTCGTGATGGTAGTACGTTAAGTGCTAATAATATTGTTCTACTTGATAGCAAAGGCGAGAACAAACCCATCACATTGAGCTACAGCGGATTTGTTCAATCTGCGCCAAAGTTCTCTGATGATGGTCAGGTTGTTTACTGGACATCAGACAAAGACGGGCTGACAGAACTGGATGGCAGTACCGTAAATGGTGACGTATATGCGGTCACTCTAAATAAAAAGACAGAAGCGAACTTGGGCCTATCTCAAGACCAAGCGT
The DNA here is from genome assembly GCF_013364395.1 of Vibrio mediterranei. Classification (NCBI taxonomy): domain Bacteria; kingdom Pseudomonadati; phylum Pseudomonadota; class Gammaproteobacteria; order Vibrionales; family Vibrionaceae; genus Vibrio; species Vibrio mediterranei. Next base: position 1,580,598 of record NZ_JABXGK010000001.1, read on the forward strand.
GGTTAGCTGAGCAAGAAGAACACTCTGCTGCTCCAAACCATAAAACTCTGATTGATGTCAACAACCTTCAAGATAGAATCCAACGCTTAACGCCTTATTCTATGTCAGTTTTGGCGAGTTACCTTTCTCCCGACAACACTGAAATGGTTGTTGCCAATCAACGAGGCGATGATATCGAATTTGTGCACCTGAACCTTTTAACAGGGGAGCATGAAGTGATGTTCACACGCTCCGCGGACGACATCCAAGCCATTACGGTAACGCCTGACAGAACGATGTTGATGCTCATCGGTCATGGACAACTAGAGAAAATCGATTTGGCTAATGGCGATAGTGATGACGTTCATTTTAGCTTGGATGCCGAATATGACTTTGCGAAAGAAACACAATATATCTTTGACCATGTATGGCGCTTAACCAAGACCAAATTCTACGACAAGAATCTACATGGAGTAGAGTGGGATTGGTATAGAGAGGCGTATGCAAAACATTTACCAAGCATACATAATTATACCGACTTTGCTCAGCTATTAAGCGAGTTGGCTGGTGAGTTGAATGCCTCGCACACTGGTTCTACGTATAGGATGCACCCAGGTAACTGGGAGTCGCCAGCATCACTCGGCATAATTTACGATGACAAATATCAAGGGAAAGGTGCAAGAGTTCGTAGCGTTCTACTAGGAGGGCCAGCGGATCTGCCGAATAACCCGATTAAATCAGGTAGCATTATTTACTCGGTCAATGGTGTAGATGTTCAACCTGGTCAGGATATTTATCCATTACTCAATAACCTAGAAGGTAAAGTAACTCGACTATCTGTTCTTACTCCTGGGAATAAGAAGACGATATCCGTAGCCGTTAAGCCAGTTTCGTTGTCTGACGAAGCGAAACTCTCGTATAAACGTTGGGTAACGGAGCGTGAAGTGCTGACCAATAAGCTATCAAATGGACGTCTGGGTTATATTCATATTCCTGAAATGGGTAACGATTCATATCGTCAGTTGGTCAACAAATTGTTTGGACGATATCGAGATAAAGAAGCGGTTGTTATTGATGTCCGATACAATGTCGGAGGGAACTTACATGATCAAATAATGAATCTATTATCTGGCGTAAGACACAGTTCAGCGGTATCGAGAGATGGTTATTCAGCAGGCTCTTTCCCACTTCGCCGTTGGGCAAAACCTAGCATTATGTTAGCGAATGCATCGAGTTACTCAGATGGTTCAGTGGTACCTTACTTTTATCAGAAAGAGGGAATTGGAAAACTAGTGGGTGAACGCGTGCCAGGGACGGGAACTTACGTGCTTTGGGAAAACCAGCAAGAACCATTGTTAGAATATGGTGTGCCGCAACTTGGTTTCAAAAATGATCAGGGTAAATGGTTCGAGAACAATGAAGTGAAGCCAAATATCTTGGTTTATAACTCACCTGACGACGTCGCTTCTGACAGAGACCGTCAACTAAGCGTTGCTATTAAGGAGTTGCTGGCGAAGCTGAACTAAGATAGGCAACTACATATAAGTACTTAGTTTTGAAGGCCCTTTGACTTTGAGTTCAAGGGCCTTTTTCATGGAAGTAGATAGAACATACTTTCGTGTAAGACATTAATGTTAAAGCGCTGTGAGGCTTTGTGAAAAAGATCACGTCTTAATGAAAAGCACCAAAATAATGTGTATTGCATCAGTATGGTGCTTTGACCATATATAACTACATGAGACCATTTACATTTGATGATATTTAAGCTTTAGCTCTAAATAAATATCTCATATCTTTCAGTGATCTATATTATTCAATCTAAGAATAATGTGATAGAAATTGAGATTTGTAATTAAATGTTATTGATAGATACCAATCATTATTTTGGTGCATGGTAATTCCTTATTAATACGAATATAAATTTAAAGTGACTGTTATTAAAAGGTTTGTTGAAAAATTGATTCGGGTTTTTTCTTCAAGGAGAACGGGTGGATAAAATGTAATTTAGTAATTTCATGATTGTGATCAGTATCTAAGTACTACTCCGTGCAACGATTAAAGGGTGGTTAAATATTAAGATTTCATTAATTTAATATCCATAAGTCAAAGCGTAACAAAAGCTCAGTAATATCAATAATAAAGTCAGTCATCATAATAAATACGCAAATTAGGACGTCAGAATTTAGTATTTTACATAAATAGCTAAATGCTAGTTGCTAGGAATGGAGTCATTAATGAAGAAGCTCGCAATAATCACCGGTTCAAAAGGCGGAATTGGTTCCGCAATATCATCTGCAATTGTCGATAAAGGATATCGTCTGATTGCTACCTATAACACAGGTAACTATTCATGCGCTAAGGAATGGTTCGACAGCAAGGGTTTCACAGAAGACCAAGTAAGGCTGTTTGAACTTGATGTTACAAATACTGAGGAGTGTAACGAAAAGCTAAATCAACTTCAGCAAGAAGAAGGGACATTTGATCTGGTCGTAAACAATGCCGGTATTACGAGGGATGGCCAGTTTAAGAAAATGAAGGCTGAAGCGTGGTTTGATGTTATCAACACTAATCTGAATAGTGTTTATAACGTGACGCAACCTCTTTTCGCGGCTATGTGTGAAAAAGGTAATGGCCGTGTCATCAATATCTCATCGGTAAATGGTCAAAAAGGGCAGTTTGGCCAAGCGAATTACGCTGCAGCAAAAGCTGGAATGATTGGCTTTACCAAAGCGCTTGCTTCAGAAGGTGCTAGATCTGGAGTTACAGCAAATGTTGTTGCACCTGGTTATACAGGCACGCCTATGGTTGAGGCCATGCGTGAAGACGTTCTCGATTCCATTAAAAGCACCATTCCACTGAAACGCCTAGCAAAACCAGAAGAAGTTGCCGCCACGGTAGCATTTTTGGCAAGTGAAGAGGCCGCTTACATCACAGGTGAAACGGTTGCCATCAATGGCGGCCTATACATGGCGTAATCAAGGGAACAGATAATGGAAAAAGTTTTTATTGTTGCAGCAAAGCGTTCAGCAATCGGTAGTTTTGGTGGCAGCTTACAGAACGTTACTGCTGGAAAACTTGCATCGGAAGTGATTGCTGGTGCGGTCGATGCCTGCGGTATAACTGTTAACGACATAGATGAAGTGATTGTCGGTAACGTTGTGAGTGCAAATCAAGGCATGGGGGTAGGACGACAAGCTTCTATCTATGCAGGTATTCCAGCGGAAGTTCCAGCTTATACGCTAAACATGGTATGTGGTAGCGGAATGAAAACGCTCATGGACGCCGCATCACATATCAAATCAGGCGAGGCAGAAGTTGTTGTCGCTGCTGGTGTTGAGATTATGTCGCAGATCCCGTTTGCTATGCCAGCGTCGGCACGTTCAGGCCATAAAATGGGGGATATCACTGCAAAGGATCTTCTCGTTTCAGATGGACTCACCGATGTCTTTAATGCTTACCACATGGGCGTGACCGCTGAAAACATCGCTAAGGAAGTCGATATTTCTCGTGACGATCAAGATGCGTATGCCCTACAAAGTCAACAAAAAGCGGCCGCAGCCATTGAAGCAGGGAAGTTTATAGATGAAATTCAACCCGTTGAGGTGAAAATTCGACGTCAAAGCGTCGAATTTTCGACCGATGAATACCCCAAACTAGACGCGACCATGCAAGGCTTATCTAAGTTAAGGCCTGCATTTGATAGAGAAGGTACAGTGACGGCGGGTAATGCGTCGGGCATTAATGATGGTGCTAGCGCTTTGGTTGTGGCTTCCGAGTCGGCGGTTGAACGCTTAGGGTTGACACCATTATGTGAAGTCGTTAACTGCGCTCAAACTGGTATTGACCCGCAAGTAATGGGACTTGGCCCAGTTCAAGCGGTGACTAAAGTGCTTAGTAAAGCTGACTTAACCATAGAAAACGTGGATGTGTTTGAGCTTAACGAAGCGTTTGCGGCCCAAGCGTTAGGGGTTATACGAAACTTAGCATCGCAGCATGGTGTGTCTGCGGAGTCTATTTTACAAAAAGCTAATCCAAATGGTGGTGCTATTGCCCTAGGACATCCATTAGGAGCGTCTGGTAATAGAATTATTGTCACTCTTATTCATGAAATGTTACGCGAACAAAAGAATATCGGCGTTGCATCTTTATGTGTGGGTGGTGGTATGGGAACAGCAGTACTTTTGAAAAACTGCAAGTCTTAAAAACGTAATTGTTAATAGCTCATTACAGTGTTGTCGGATTCCCAAATATTAATGGGATAGTTATATAAAATTGGAATATGTTTCCTAGGAGAAATAATCATGTACACGGATATCTTTAAAGTTTTCAATGAACAGTCAGAAAAAACGTTTGAACCATATGCAAAATTCAACAAATTGATGACGAAAAATGTAGAAACTCTAACTGAACTGCAACTTAATGCCATGCGTTCGTACAGTGAGCTTGGTTTAAGCCAAATGAAAGCGGCCTCCGAAATTAAAGACGTGTCATCATTTGCTGTTTTTAATAGCCAACAACTTAATACACTGTCTCGCCTATCTCAACAAATGATGGATGACAGTAATAAGCTCCAACAAGTTGCGAAAGAATTCAAAGAAGATATTGAAGCTCTAACAACTGAAACAGTAAAAGCTAACACGCCAGCTTAATGATTCAGTTTTTTTATTAGGGTTGCGGGGGCACTCGTTCCCGCAGCCTTTTTTGTTTTCCAAGAAAAGGGTTTTAACTATGTTTCAAAACTTCTTTTCGGACTACCTTGTGAAACTGCAGGAGAGCAACCAGCAATGGTGGAAAGACTTCGAGCAAGGCAAGGCAGCCGTTAATAGCCCTCTAACTAAAGCAATGCAGGAACTCAACGCAGAAGATACTGCAGCTTTTATGGATAAGGCCTCACAGCAACCCGCTGCTATGTTGGACATGCAAACTAAATGGTGGACTCAACAACTAGAGATTTGGCAGCGAGTAGCACTGCAATCAAGTAAAGAAGACGTCGTTTCTGTAGAAAAAGGCGACCGTCGATTTGAAGATGATGCATGGAAAGAAGAAGCGTTTTATAACTTCATCAAGCAGTCCTATGTTCTTTTCAGTAAGACTTATTTAGAGACCATCAACTCGGTGGAAGGTGTCGATGAGAAAATCAAAGAGCGATTGACGTTTTTCTCCCGACAAACGTTGAATGCACTCTCACCAACGAATTTCATCGCCACCAATCCTGAGCTACTTAAACTAACTGTTGAGCAAAATGGAGAAAACTTGCTTGCTGGACTTCAGCAGTTCCAAGAGGACATCGAAGCAAGTGCTGATGTGCTGAAAATTCGCATGACGAATACTGAAGCATTCCAAATAGGTGAACATGTCGCTAATACGGCTGGAGATGTTGTCTATCAGAATGAGCTATTTGAGCTGATTCAATATCGTCCAGTAACGGAAGTGGTGAACTCTACACCATTGCTTATCGTTCCGCCTTTCATCAACAAATACTACATTCTTGATCTTCGTGAGAAAAACTCGATGGTTAAATGGCTGCTGGAGCAGGGCCACAGTGTATTTATGATGTCGTGGCGAAATCCTGGATCTTCTCAAGCTAAGGTGGAGTTTGGCGACTACGTGACTAATGGTGTCGTCAAAGCAGTTTCTGCCATTGAGTCGATCACCGGTAAAGATCAAATCAATGCTGCCGGATATTGTATTGGTGGCACTGTCCTCGCTTCCACTGTGGCGTACTACGCCGCCAAACGTATGAAGAAACGGATTGTCTCAGCGTCGTTTTTTACCACGTTGCTTGATTATAGCCAGCCAGGCGAAGTAGGAGCTTATATAAACGACACCATCATCAGAGCTATTGAACTACAAAATAACGCCATAGGTTATATGGATGGTCGCTCACTCAGTGTGACATTTAGCTTGCTTCGAGAAAATAGTCTTTACTGGAACTACTATGTCGATAATTACCTTAAGGGTAACAGTCCCGTAGATTTCGACTTGTTGTACTGGAATAGTGATAGCACTAATGTAACTGCAGCTACACATAATTTTCTATTAAGACAGCTATACCTTGAAAACAAGCTGATTCAGGATAAAGGTGTGAAAATCGGCGGCGTGTGGATAGACTTAGATAAGATACGAATCCCAAGTTACTTTATTTCCACCAAAGAGGATCATATTGCACTTTGGCAAGGAACTTATCGCGGTGCGTTGAAAATGGGTGGGAACAAAACTTTCGTATTGGGCGAATCAGGGCATATTGCAGGTATCGTTAATCATCCCGCAAAAGAGAAATATGGTTTCTGGACTAATTCTACTCTAGAAGAATCCGCAGAAGAGTGGATAGGGAATGCAGAACACCATAAGGGGTCGTGGTGGCTGCACTGGAACGAGTGGCTCAAACAGTTTAGCGCGGAAGAGCAAGTTGAACCGTTTTCAACAGGAAATGAAGAATATCCTGTAGTAGGTAGTGCTCCTGGTCAATACGTGTTGCAAACTTTGCCAGTGGTCGATTCCCTGCCAGATAATGAACTGACCTAAAGTTCACATAATCATCAATGCAAAAGGACCTCTTGGTCCTTTTCTTTTTCCAGTATCAAGCCTTTTTATCCGTAACATACTTTTTTTCTGTATAAGAAGTCTTAACATTAGACCAAGAGTTAGTTGTTGAGAGGTTGGGATGGAAATAGAGACGTTAGAACAAAAAGTAAGCTATATCTACGGTCGAGAGATCGCGTTGGAGCTTGCCAAAAAATCATTTCCAAAAATGAATATCAAAATTGTCCAAGAAGCCATCATGGACACATTCATGCAAAAAGAATGGCCATTTGACCCGTCTGAAAATGAGCAGTTGAAGCAACAGATGGAAGACCAGCGCAAAGAAACAGAGAAACAGCTAAAGCAGCAACAAACAGAATTTGAACAGGCTTTTTTCAAAAAGAATGGTCAGCGCCGCGAAGTAACAACCCATAGCTCTGGTATTCAGTATGAAATACTAAAAGAGGGGAATGAGCTCGCTAGTGTCTCGTCAGGAACGCAGTGTAAGGTCAGACATAAGACTTGGCTTCTAAACGGACGTCAAGTTGATAGCTCTGTACATCTGCCTGAGCCGCTAACGATTTCTTTAAATCAGGCTCCTGTCTCTTGGTTAGTCGTGCTAAAACAGATGAAGCTAGGCTCTACGTGGCGTTTATATGTCCCAGCTCACTTAGCTTATAAAGAAGATGAACACCCTAGGGTTCCAGAAGAAACTGCTGTTGTTTTCGAACTGAGTCTTGTGTCTATTTGATGGCTTAGATTATTTACCTTTCATTTCAAAATACCCAGAATTATGTGCTAGGTATTTTTATTTCATTAAGATGGTATATTGAGATGCTAGTCAGGTATTAATATTTCTTATGTGAACTTTAAAAGAACATAATATTAGTTGTGGCCATTGGTGTTATATTGCATGCTGTTTTGTTGGTAATATGTAGCATTAAGGTTTTTGTTAGCGTGCTGTGTGTAACAACATGAGTGATCCCAGTCACAGTGCAGAATCAGAAAACAAATTTGTAATTCTAATCGTCAGCGTCTAGCTGCTAATCTGCTCCGGCTTTTAGATGTCCCCATCTCTAAGCAATATAAAAATAAGGAGTAATTATGACTAATACCAAAAAACCAATGTCACTGACTACACGAGTGATTATCGGTATGGTTGCAGGTATTTTGACGGGCTTCGCGATTCGAAGCTTGTTTGCTGAGAACGGATTTGTAGACGCATACATCGTTAATGGTTTGTTCGAAGTTGGTGGCCAAATTTTCATCGCCAGCTTGAAGATGCTTGTTGTACCTTTGGTTTTTGTATCGCTAGTTTGTGGTACGAGTTCTTTGAAGGACGTAACCACTCTAGGCCGTTTAGGTGGTAAGACTGTTCTTTTTTATGTAGCGACGACAGCAGTTGCGATCACCTTAGCTCTTACCATGGGCACTGTGTTCCAACCGGGTGCAGGTGCAGACCTTACTGCCGCTAGTTCATTTGCCGCTGCTGAAGCCCCATCTTTAGGGCAGGTCATCATTGACATGTTCCCAACTAACCCTATTAGCGCAATGGCAGAAGGTAAAACACTACAGGTTATCGTGTTTGCTGTATTGTTCGGTATTGCGATTAGTGCTGCGGGCGAACCTGGAGAGCGAATCGCGGCTGTGTTCCGTGACCTTAACGAAGTGATCATGAAGTTGGTAGCCTTGTTAATGAACATCGCCCCTTATGGTGTATTCTTCTTAATGGCTAAGCTGTTTACTGGTTTAGGTTTAAGCGCCATCTTTAACCTTGCAGAGTACTTCTTCGTTCTAACGGCCACATTACTATTGCATGGCTTGGTGACGTACAGTGTCATGCTTAAGTCATTTACAGGTTTAAGTCCTGTTACCTTCTTGAAGAAGATGGAAGATGCTGTCATGTTTGCATTTTCTACCGCATCATCTAACGCAACTATTCCTGTTACCATGGAAACGGCTCAAAATCGTCTTGGCGTAGATAACAAGGTATCGTCTTTCACAATTCCACTCGGTGCTACTATCAACATGGATGGCACTGCGATCATGCAGGGCGTGGCAACTGCGTTTATTGCTCAGGCGTTTAATATTGATTTAACCATGGGTGATTACCTGACGGTAATTCTGACAGCGACCCTTGCGTCAATTGGTACTGCGGGCGTTCCTGGTGTTGGCCTTATCATGTTAGCCATGGTACTAAATCAAGTGGGTCTACCTTTAGAAGGTATTGCATTAATCATGGGTGTTGACCGCCTATTAGATATGATTCGTACCGCAGTTAACATCACAGGTGATAGCGCAGTTACTTGTATTGTTGCCAAATCGGAAGGCGCATTGAATATTGATAAGTTCAACGATCCTGCTGCCGGTGAAAGCGAAGAAAAGGTTGAACTAGTTCGAAGCTAATTCAACGAAAGAAAATAAAAGGGGCTAATGATATGTCATTAGCCCCTTTTGTTTTGTCTTTCATTTATTCAGCATTGCTGATTCTATATTTCTTGAAGCTGTATACAGCAAGACTTCCCCAAGCGAAAGCTTGAATCCAAAGTTGCGTCCATGCCCCACGTATTTGAGACCACTCGGCACCCATTTGATTTAGCTTCAAAAAGCCATTAATTGCTGCTTGCGTCGGGAAGATTGCAGCAAACCACTTGATGGGCTCTGGTAGCATTTCTGTTGGCCATATAAAGCCTGCGGAAAAGATCAGAGGCATTGAGCTTAGCAGAACAACAACAGTCACCAGTTCTCTTCGTGGTGTAATGGCGCCCAAAAATATGCCAATAAAACAAGAAGTAAGCAAAAACGGCAACATTAGAGTCAGCAATTCGATGGGGTGAGCTAGCTTACTGATACCATACATCTCGAAGCTAGCACCGAAGTAATACATACCAAGTAGGTAGTAAATAAGCGTAAGCACAATGCTGCGAACAGCCACAACAGACAATACTGATTGAGAGCGCCAATAACCTTTACCTTGACGTTGCGTGCCACCAACCAAACCTGACGCCATTGCGAGAGTTTGCTGAAGGATTAATACAAAGACGGCCGGCACAACATAGTCTACATATCCCATTCGAGGGTTAAAGGTAGGCTTGGTGTTAAGCTGAGTCGCAGCATACTGTTTGCTCGCCAGTTCCAGAGGTACGCCATCGATGAGCAATTTGGTTACTTTGGCTTTTGCTGCTAAAGTCCCGCCAGCTTGCGCTAGACCCTCAACCACGGTTCCATAAACCAAAAACAAAGCGGCATCGCCGGCGTAGGCAAGTACTGGACTTTTCCCTAACATAAGGTCTTTGTAGAAATGCTCAGGAATCACCAAAATACCGGACACTTCCCCATTTAAAAAAGCCTCTTTCGCTGCTGCAATAGTATGGTCTCGCTGTACCACTTTCACATTTGGTGTTGCGTCGACCATACGTTCCAATTGAAAGCTGGTTTGACTGAGATCTAAGTTGACTACAGAGATTGGTTGTTCTCTTGGTGTTTGCTGAGTGTAGGGAAGAGGGTATAAAAACGAATAGAAAATCACGCCACCAAATACCGTTAGTACTACTACGGGATTGGTGAGAATGGCTTTGAGTTCGAGTTTTACATGTTCTAACAGCGTCATGCTACTAACTCCTTACTCATATGTTTTTTAATTAATACAGACGTTACTACCAATGGGATGACGTAACCTAACATGGGTGTTAAGTGCGAAAGTGACTGAAGTGGAGTGACGCCGTAACTTGCCTGGCTTACCTGAACTTCAATATAATGACTGATTGGTAATAGCTCGCGCCAAAATAATGCGAGGGGATTCATGTCAGTCGCTGGAAAAGTAATTCCCATAAATGCAAAACTAGGTGCGGTAAATGCTCCAGCAAAACTCATCGCACGTGCAGCATCGCAAGTTAAGAAGAAAAACAGTGCTGCCATTATCATACAGGTGACCGTAGTAACGATCTGTGCAAAGAAGAGCACCAGCCAACTCCCTTCCTTTGGCCATCCAATTAAGTCGTAAAACCACACTAAAAAGAAAGTGCCTTGCAACAAGAACCAGAGGAAATAAGGGAACAAGGTCTGTGCCAATCTTGATATGGGTTTTTCTTGCCCTAACCAAGGAGCGAGTCCGGAGATTCGATAGTTTGCACTCAACACCAGTACAGTGAACGACACAACAGCGATTTGCCAAATTGCTGGAACGATAGCACTCACTAGGAACTGAGCATAGTTAGTGCCTTTGTTGAACAACGGTGTTATCTGAGTTCTCACGTTGACTGCTTTACCCATGGCTGCAGCGCCTGTTGTGTCGCCTTTTGCTAGAGCTTTGACAACTTCAACTTGAGCATTAAAAGTGCCTTGTGCTTGTAGAGCCGCAGAATTAATCAAGCGTCCAACGAGTATATACTGACTGTTATAGAATAAGGTCACTTCTGGACGTAATGATTTCACTATCGCTTTATCAAAACCATACGGTATGGTTAGAATTGCGTAAATATCGCCCTCTATGAGGGCGTCACGAGCTTGACCAATGTCATCGTACTGATGATTGACACTCAACATCGATGTGGCATCGTAGTTTCGAATTAGCTTTTGTGATAACTGGCTCTTACTCAGATCAACCACGCCGATGGGTAAGTTGCTGGCGATTCCTTGGGAAAAGATCCAATAGATAGAAAGGCACAATAATATTGGCACCCAAGTGAGGCAGGATAATAGCCATTTGTCATGGCGTAGTATCTGCCATTGGCTATGAAACTGACTTTTCGCGAGTCTTCGTGTAGCTAATGTTGGAAAAGAGTGAGGCATAATGGCTTCCTACATTTCTACCACTAAACTCATACCCATACGAAGCGGTACATCCTTATCTACTGGACGAGCTTCAACTTCAAAAGTGCGAAGATCGAAACCTTGAGTCGCGTCAGTTGAACGCCATGTAGCAAAGTCACCCATTACAGCAACGTGGAACACTTTAAAGGTGACAGTTTCATCAAGTGCAGGTAAATAAGCATCAAATTCTTTATCTTTCTCGAACTGGCTTAAAAGATCTTCACGTACATTCAGTACGGCCCAAGTGTCTTTGGTATCAATAACCGTAACTACAGGGAAGCCTTGAGGCGCAAGTTCGCCACTGTGCAGCAATACTTGCGAAACTTCACCATCAAACCAAGAATGGATTTTAGTGTCAGCTGCATAAGCTTCCACTTCGGCTACCGCGCCTTCCGCCATTCGAGCTTTTTCTGCCGCCGCTAATTTTGTTTCAGAACGCGCCCCTTCTTTGGTCATCTGGTACATCTGAAATGCTGCGCTTTCAGTGTATTTGGCCGCTTGCCATTGAGTCATGGCTTCATCACGTTTCTGCTCAGCTACCACACCATCTTTATATAGGTTGTTAACTCGTAGATACGTTTTCTCAAGTAATGCTGCAGCGGCTTTTGCTTTGCGCCATTGGTCTTCTGCTGCTTGAATCTGTTGCTTACGTGCGCCTGTCTCCGCTTCTTTGGCAAGCGCTCCCGCAGCTTTCTGTCCGGCTACGGCTTGCTCAAGTTTGGCTTCGATTTCTGGGCTATGGATGGTGAAAATGAGTTGGCCTTCAGCTACTTCGTCACCTTTTCGCACTAATACTTCATCAATTCGACCTGGTACTTTTGATGAAATGCTATATTGCTGAGACTCGATTTGCCCTTGTAGTCGAAATGGAGGTGTTTGATAGGCATCATAAAATTTGTATCCAACCCAACCAATAATCGCAATCGTACCTAATGTCAGTAAAGTAGGTTTTACCTTGTTCATGATGCATCCTTCGTTCTTAGTTGAGCTGGGGTAATAGCGTTATATTTATACGTAGAAAAGTTGTTCATCTCGCTAGAAAGCGCGAGTAATTTATTTAATGACAGTAAGTACTGGAAGCTTGCGGCGTCTTGCTGGGTCTTGACGCTGGCAAGATAGAGCTCAGCATCGACCACGTCTAGAGAGCGGCCTAATCCTTGAGAAAAGGCTTTTTGGCGTAGCTTGAGGTTCTCTTCTGCAAGTTGAATACTGGTATTCAACCCTTGCACTTCATCGAGTGCTTGCTGCGCTTCTAAGTAAGTTTTTTCAACTAAGACACTTAAGTCTTGTTTCGCTTGTTTCTTTAAAAATTGTACTTGAGATACCGCACTGTTAGCCGCTTTCATTTGCTCACTGCGACCTGTGTTCTCAAGAAGTGGGACACTTACGCCAATACCAACTAGCCAATCTGGCTTCATCTGTCCGGCCAATGAATCGCCGTGATACAGACTATAGTCACCATAGGCGTATACTTCTGGGAAATATTTACCTTTCTCAGCCTTCATCAAGCTACTTGCTTGTTTCTCTTTCGCATCAAGAATGGAAAGGCCAGGGTAGGTGTTGAGGGTTTGATCAACGAAAGCATCCAGAGGTGGTAGGTTTTCGTTGATAAAGAGTTGGTCACGAGGTTCAACGGTTTCAGATTGCCCCAAAACTTGGGTAAGCGCAGCTTCTGCGATATCTAGGCCGTGTTGTGCTTTTTTGCGCTCCACCACCGCTTTGGCTAATGAAGCTTCAGCTTGAAGGCGCTCAACTCGAGCAATTTGTCCTTGTTCTTCAAGTTTAATTGCGAAGTCTCGGTGCTTGGTTAGCCCTTTTTCTGCCGCCATTCTGGTTTCGACGACATTGCGCGCGAGCACCACACTAAAATAGTACTTACTTAGATCTTCGTATCGAGCTTGAACTTCCATTGCAAGCTGGCTTTGAGCCTCTTCTTTTTTACCCTCGGCGGCGGTTTGCGCTGCGGTGATTCTACCACCCGTAAAAATCGGCCAAACTGCTCGGATTGAAGAGGTGAAAATGTCTTGGTTTTCAATGGTGGAAGTAATGCCCCCTAGAGCACTTGCAACTTGTCCTAAGACCGGTCCTAATGCTCCGGCGGGTAGGTTAGGGACTCCACTAAGGCTATCCGCAAATTGCGAGCCACTAATTGTTACATCTTGATCCAATCGAGTGTAGTTAGCGCCAACCGTGACCTTAGGTAGGTTTAAACTACCGCTTGCGTCTTGTAAGTGCCCGTATCGTTCTACGTTGGCTCGTTGTGCGGCTAGAGAATTATTGTTTTGTTGAAGCAATTGCCAGGCTTCATCAAAGGAGACTTCGGCAGAGTAGCCACCGAAAGAAAGCGTTCCTAGCAATGCGCCCACAACCAGCGGTAGGGACCTTATCTTCATGTATGCTCCAAAACAGATGATGTTAATAAATTGATTAGAGTATATGCTCTAATAAAATGGTGTGCAATAACCTAACTATAGATGTTTTTTTGATCTCTATGTGGTTAAGTGTCTGTTATTTAGAAGCTAAACGATATATTTTGGTCACTGATACTAAAAAAGCAACTTCACATTACGTGCCGTTGCTTTTTTGAAATCAAACGACTTTAATCATTTGATGGACAAACGTAGCCAGCTCTCCACATTAGGTCTTTTGCTTGAAGCAGTTCTTTTAAGACTTCACTGCCCGACATTTGTGGTGAAGCGAACGATACCAAAACCTCGTGTTCTAGTTCCGATGCTTGTGAGTTTGTCGCTTGATATGCTCTGACGTGAGTAAATGTAGCGCGTCGATTTTTCGACAGAAGCGCCCGATTAAGGCAAATTCCAAAACAGTCCCGTTCCATAACGACGTTCCTTCTTACGTTGTATTTTGCGCTCTGCACAAGGGTTACTGCGTTTTCGTTTATTATTTTCTAGTTATAAGTGACCTTGAAAGTTACGTTTGAGTCGACAAATAGCAAGTAGACTCAGGTACTTTTTAGATCACAATTTTACTATACGGAATAACGGCTGAATTGTTCTAAAAATAAGCTAAAAGTGATGTGATCATAATCAGATATTCGGTTGCATATGCATGTAACTGACATGAATATTTACACTCTAATTGTAGGAATCAAAGAGCACTTTTGTCGTCTATTTGACTGATTCTACGTAATTTAATTATGTGCTTCACAGTTCGATACCCAATTGAGTGCTCGTATGTTACAACGCTGTTACAGTATGGGTATTAGGGAGAGTTATCATGAAATGGAACCAGATAAGTTTTCGACACCGAATGCTCATAATTATGACGGTTTCGGGGTTGTTGCAGTTGCTTGTCTTATCATTAGCTGGATTTAGCTACATCAAGCAGTCCCAAGAGCAGGAAATGGGGCTAAAAGCCAAAGGCGTCGCAACATTCTTGGCGCAGTCTAGTGCTGTTATCAATATGATTGAACAGAACACGTCTGCCCGAATGCAAAACCGATTTCGTGGACTTACAGAGATGATTGGGGCAGCCTTCATTGTTATTGGTGACGAGAAAGGCATTCGTTTAGTCCATCCAATTGATGAGCGAATTGGGTTGCCAATGAAAGGGGGTGATAATGATCAAGCTCTGATTCATGGTCAAACCTACGTATCGTTTGCAGAAGGATCTCTTGGAAAGTCAGTTCGAGGCAAAGCGGCGGTATTTGATAAAGATGGCAATATCATAGGTGTTGTTTCCGTCGGCTACTTATTGGATAGACTCCAAGATCGTATTGAGCCCTATTTAGCTTTCCTCCTTGGAATGGCAATACTGGTGCTCATTGTGAACGCGATTGTTTCTTACTTTATCTCACGTCGTTTTCAAAAAGCACTATTGGGTTTTGAACCAGAAGAGATCGGTCGTCTTTATGGCGAGTTGGACGTCACTATGAGCACCATTAAGGAAGGTGTTATCAGCATTGACTCCGACGGGGTATTACGCTCGATTAATACCAGTGCGTGTGAGATCTTAGGGTTAACTAAATCGGGTGTTATGAACAAACCGTTGTACCAGGTATTACCGAACTCCGACCTGCAAAGTTTGATCGAAAGCCAAGAGTCAGATAATGATATTGAGCTGTATCTCAATCAACAACGTATCGTTGCCAATCGCAGTCCCATTGTTGTTGATGGAAAAGTCGTTGGTGCGGTGTCGAGTTTTCGTTTGCGCGATGAAATCTCGGAATTGACTGAACAGCTATCGCAAACCAAAGCTTATGCCGAGCTGTTACGTTCGCAGACTCATGAACATCGAAACAAGTTGAACACTATAAGTGGATTGGTACAAATGAGGGAATTGGATGCGGTGCAGCATCTCATTGGGCAAGAAACTGAGCACTATCAGAGCTTAATTGAGTTCCTTCGAGAAACCGTTAAAGACCCGTTGATCGCCGGTATGCTTCTTGGAAAAACAGAGCGCGCACGTGAGCTGGGATTAGGATTAAAAGTAGAAGATGAGTCGCGACTTGAACCATTGCCAAAAGAGATAAATGCCGATGACTTAGTGACCATTTTGGGTAATTTAATTGATAACGCGTTTGAAGCAACATTATCGGCTATTGCGCACTCTCCTCATGAGCGGATAGAACGGTCAGACGTTGAAGTGTCGGTGAGTGACTTTGGTAATGAAATCATTTTAGAAGTCATTGATAAGGGGTGTGGCTTACCCAAGCATCTCGATGTGAAATCGCTAACGCAACGCGGAGTGTCGAGTAAATCAGTCACTAATCGTGGTGTGGGATTGTTTTTAGTCAAACAATTGACTGAAAGATACCAAGGACAGTTGGAAATAGTAGAAAACAAGGATATCGGCGCACGTGTGACGGTATATATTCCTAAGGATGGATTAGCATGAGTGACTTAACACGAGTCATGATAATAGAAGACGATTTAAAAATCGCAGAACTGCATCGTCGATACCTAGAGCAAATTGGTGGTTTTGAAGTAGTTGGAATGGCGACATCAAAAGCCGAAGCTGAAATACAGCTTGAAATATTAGAACCCGAACTAGTGATGCTCGATGTTTATTTGCCTGATGGTACAGGCATAGAAATACTGGCTTGGCTACGGAGTTTGAATCAAGAGTGTGATGTTATTTTGATTACTGCTGCACGCGATGTTGAAACTCTGCAACAGGCGATGCGTGGCGGTGTGATTGATTATTTATTAAAGCCTGTTATGTTTCCTCGGCTGGAGGCGGCATTGAAAAAGTACCAGAAACGTACTGAGCAACTGCATCATGTGGAAGGTTTGGATCAATCGTTAGTAGACGAAATGATGCAAACTAGTAGCGCAGAGAAAAATGTTGAGCTTCGACTACCCAAGGGGATTGATGGCGTGACTCTTGAGAAAATTCGTGCATTGTTTAAAGAAGATAAGCCATTTACCGCCGATGAAGCGGGGGAAATGATTGGCGCGAGCAGAACAACAGCAAGGCGATACTTGGAGTTTCTTATTAGTAATGGCGAGCTGGAAGCTGACGTGAATTACGGCACCGTCGGACGCCCAGAGCGCTGTTATCGTAAAGTTATACGTTAATCATCTCTTAATCTGATTTTCAAAGGATTTCTAAAGCCCTTTTGTTGTTTTACAAAAGGGCTTTTTTCGTACTATTCGGCCGAATCGTGATCTTGATTCAATAAACTCAGCCCAATAGAAAGGAAAAATCCTCATGAAACGTAACGGCTTTACGCTTATCGAACTTGTTGTAGTTATCGTTATTCTTGGCATTTTAGCGGTCAGTGCCGCACCAAGGTTCTTAAATCTTACCAGTGATGCCCGAGTAAGCGTGTTGAAAGGCGCTCAAGCTGCGGTTAAAGGTATGGACTCATTGGTTTATAGCAAGGCCGTAATCAATGGCGTTGAACGCAATGGAGATAAAGCAGTCAAAGTTGATGGTAAAAGAGTAAACTTAATCAATGGCCACTTGAAACTGGATACTAAAAACAACGTCGCTCAATTTCTTGATACAGACATGAATTATCATGTCAAACAGAATGGTGCTAGTGACGGTGGTGAGTTGGTCATCTATGGTGGTAAAGAAATACGCAATGTTGAAGCTGTGAAAGAGGGCGGCTGCTTTCTTCTTGTTACTCAACCAGACTCTGAAAAAGGCGAGTACCGTTACACGATTATCGACCAGAATTGTTAATTAAATAAGAGCCACTCAATAGAGTGGCTCTGTAAGTATCAATTCATATTGAACTTAAGATTCAACTTTCTTGGGTTGATAAAACCATTTTTTAACCAACGAAAGCAACGCGGGTCCGACAAGTACTAGTACAGCCAATACAGTAAACGTCAATGTGATAGGGCGCTCCCACAAGAAGCTTAGCTCACCATCACTGATCATCAGTGCTCGTCTTAAGTTCTCCTCCATTAATCCGCCAAGAATAAAACCAAGCAGTAACGGAGCTAATGGGAAATTGGCTAGCCTTAGTGCGATTGCTGCCATTGCTACGAGCAGCATGATAAACACGTCCATGGTATTGAACGAGACCAAATACACCCCAGTAATAGAGAAGAATAGGATCATCGGCAACAATACCGTTCTTGGTACCGCTAGTAGCTTAGAAATATAAGGAATCAACGGTAGGTTTAAGATAACTAGAACGATGTTACCGAAGTACATAGAGATGATGACTGACCAAAACACGTCTGGGTGTTCAACGAATAGTCGAGGACCCGGTTGAATACCATAGGCGATCAGTGCACCTAACATAATTGCAGTTGTACCGGAGCCAGGGATACCGAGCGTCAATAGCGGAACAAACGAACCACTTGATGCTGCATTGTTAGCTGACTCTGGTGCAACCAAGCCACGAATGCTTCCTTTGCCAAATTCTTCTTTTTTGTCTTTAGGCGCAAGGTTACGCTCCATACCATAAGAAAGGAAAGCGGCAATGGTTGCGCCTGCGCCTGGAAGGACACCGGTAAAGAAGCCCAAGATAGAAGAACGAATAGAGACAGGTGCCACTTCTTTTACTTCTTCTTTAGTGATCTTCATGCTTCCTATATCGCTCATCTTGCGCTGTTCGTCTTGGCGTGTATCTTTTTCTGGCTTAAGTATACCCATCAAGGTTTCACCTAAAGCAAAGGTTGCCATCGCAAGTAATAGGAAACTAAATCCGTCCATTAAGTCAGTTAAGCCAAAGGTAAAACGCTCGACACCCACACCTTTATCGATACCGACTGTTGATAGCATGAGTCCCAGCACAACCATCATCCACGCTTTAATAACCTGACCTTTGCCAGCGAATGCCGCAACCGCAGATAAACCAAGTAGCATCAGCGCAAAGTAGTCCGAAGACTGGAAACTCAATGAAACTTTGGCAAGGGCGGGGGCTGCGAACAGCAACATGATGGCAGAAAGTGTACCGCCGGTAAAAGAAGAGTAGGCTGCGAGAGCTAACGCTTTACCTGCCTGGCCTTTCTGTGCCATTGGGTAACCATCAAATGCGGTAACAACAGTTGATGAACAGCCCGGAGCATTAATAAGAATGGATGAGGTTGAACCTCCGAATACCGCGCCGTAGTAAACACCGGCCATCAGGATTAGGCCAGAAGAGGGATCCAGTCCGTAAGTAATAGGGATCATTAACGCGATTGCTGAAATAGGGCCCAGACCCGGAAGCATCCCGATAAAAGTACCGACAAAACAACCGACAATCACCATCATGATGTTCATCGGCATAACTGCCGTTGATAATCCTTGTAAAATTCCGTCTAACATAATGGTGTCCTACCAAAGAGTGAAGATGAGTCCAGGCTCTAGATAAATATCTAGTCCTTGCGTAAGCATGAGATAGAAAGCGATGACAAAAGGAAAAGAAGCACCAAGTAAAATGCTCTTACGACGTTCACCAAGTAAATAGAACCCAATCATTAAGAAGAAACCAGTAGCGAGGACAAATCCTAGATAGGTTAGTCCCAAGCCATATGCGGCCATTAACACCAAAAATCCAATCAGTAGTTTCCAATTGAAATCAGTGACGGCGCCGCTTTTTTCATTAGGTTGTCCGGTGACAAGAAGAATTACCGACAGCACAATACCAACAACGGTTAATATGCTTGGTAACGTTCTCGCGGTGAACGGTTCGTACTCATCCCCAGGAAACATTGGGATTAGCGATGTCTGGTATCCATAGCATAAGCAAAGGATCATAAATATCATCGCACCTACACGATCACGAGAAAGTAGATTTTCTTTCGTGAACAGCTTAGAGGTGAAATCTGACATAACTCACTCCAGGTAAAGAAAAGAGAAAAGGCCGTATACAAGGGATCGATGAGCGTCGACCAAGTGGGTAAGAGAACTCAGGACACAGTCTTTTTACCCAATAAACAAAGGAGTACTGCTAGAGCAATTACAAACTGAAGGATTCGTAGCTGCGTCTCATATACGGCAAAATATTGGCAAGAGGAGGGAACAGCAAATCCCTCCTTAGTGTTGCTTACTGTTTCAAGAAACCAAGTTCAGTCATGAGCGCGCCCATCTGCTTTTCTTGGTCTTCAAGGAATTGGTAAAACTCTTGATCAGGTTTGTAGTTGTCAATCCAACCATTGCGGTCACGAACTACTGCCCATTCATCAGTGGAGTACATTTTCGACAACGCTTCTGTCCACTCTTTGACTTTCTCTTCACTCGCCCCTGGAGCTGCGAAGAAACCACGCCAGTTAGCAAAGACAGTTTCGTTTCCATACTCGGTTAGTGTTGGAATATTCGGCGCTGCTTCGAGACGCTTCGGTGCAGTAACAGCAAGTACTTTGACTTGACCTGACTTCGACATTTCTAGCACTTCACCAAGACCTGTTGACAGAAGCTGGGTTTCGCCCGATAGAAGAGCGGCCATCGCTTTACCACCTGCATCGTAGGCAATGTAGCGTACCTTTTTCGCATCAAAACCTTCACCTTTAAATGCTGCCGCAACGACTAGGTGGTCCATGCTTCCTCGAGCTGAGCCTCCTGCAATTTTGACTTTACGAGGGTTCTCTTTGAAGTCAGCAACTACGTCTTCCCATGTGTTGTATGGAGAATCTGCTGGAGCAACAATAGCGCCATAGTCAGCAATCGTTGCTGCAACAGGTGTTAGGTCTCTAAATGATTGTGGAAAAACACCAGTCAATGAACGCACAACGATAGGAGTAGAGTTAACCATCAAAGTGTCTTCTTGGCGTTTCGCGGTTTCGATTAGGTGTGCAATTGCTTTACCACCGCCACCACCTGACAGGTTTTGAAAAGAAACATTGTCGACAATATCTGCTTTTACCAAGACATCACCTGTTCCGCGTGCTGTCATATCCCAACCGCCGCCAGCACCCCCAGGAATTAAGAAATGAATCTTCTCTAGATCTGCAGCATAACTACCAAAAGAAAGAGTAGTTGCCACAATCGATGCCGCTAGGGTCGGTTTTAGTGCCTTAAACATGTTCACGTTCCTTATGTTGACTTTATTGTCTGCCAGCAGAGGGATGCTGACTTGACCTCTATGGGTTAGCTAAAGGTTACGTACTTGTTACAAATGCATCAATAAAGTGCAGATATTGAGGATAAAGAACATAGGGTGAATTTTGTTCATAAAGTTCACACGTTGGTTTTTAAGTTAGACGTTAGTCTACATTGTCGACAATCCTGTTGAACTTATGGCATTAAGCTGCTTAAATAATGTTCATGTAATGAGAACTGTCAACAATGTAGTAAATTCTAAGGTGAGTATTGATATGAGTGCAGAACCAGTAATGAATGACGATGCGCCGTTAAAAGAAGCGACCAAGTCTGAAAATTTAACAGAACAGCTCATCGAAGAGATTGTTGAAGGGAGAATTGAATCAGGTAGCAAGATCTCTGAACCAGAGCTAGCAAAACGCTTTGAAGTGAGCCGTGGACCTCTTCGTGAGGCTATTATGCGCCTAGAAGGGTTAGGACTGATTGAACGAATTCCTCATGTAGGGGCGCGCGTGATTACCTTATCTCAAGATAAGTTGGTGGAGTTGTACTCCGTTCGTGAAGCTCTAGAAGGAATGGCGGCGAGACTGGCTGCACAAAACATCAGTGATAAAGAAGTTGGTGAGTTGGAAACGCTGTTAAACCGACACTCAGAGCATATAGACGAAGTGGATGGTGCTTCCTATTTCCACCAGCATGGTGATTTTGACTTCCATTACCGCATCATCAAAGCCAGTCAAAACAGTCAATTAGTAAACTTGCTATGCAATGAGCTTTACCACTTGTTGAGGATGTATCGATATCAATCACCTCGGACACAATCTCGTCCTGAGGCAGCGTTAAAGGAACATCTTTTTATTTTAGACGCGATTAAAAATCGTGATCCTGAATTGGCAGAACTGCTGATGAGAAGACACATTTCACGAAGCAAGGCGTTAATCGAAAAGAACCTAGACAGCTAATTCAATTTATAGATGACGCAGTAAAGATGTCCGGCACTGCGTTACATAAGGGAAAGTAACAAGGAGACAATCATGTCAGTATCCCCGGGACAACTATTCCGTGACGCCGTCACTAACGGTAACCCACTTCAAGTCGTTGGTACGGTAAATCCTTACTGCGCCATGATGGCAAAAAACGTTGGTCATCAAGCTATTTACTTGTCGGGTGGTGGCATTGCTAACGCATCGTATGGACTTCCTGACCTAGGTATTACTACCTTAAATGACGTCTTGGTTGATGTAGAGCGCATTACAAATGCGTGTGACTTGCCTTTGCTGGTGGACATTGATACTGGCTTCGGCGGCGCTTTTAACATTGCTCGTACGATTAAGGCGATGGAAAAAGCAGGGGCTGCAGCGGTGCATATTGAAGATCAGGTGGCTCAAAAGCGTTGTGGCCATCGCCCTAATAAAGCCATTGTTAGTCAGCAAGAAATGGTAGATAGAGTCAAAGCTGCGGTAGACGCCAAAACTGACGCAAGCTTTGTCATTATGGCCCGTACCGACGCACTGGCGGTTGAAGGGATGGATAAGGCTATTGAACGCGCGATTGCGTGTGTTCACGCGGGTGCTGACATGATATTCCCCGAGGCGATGACCTCGCTTGAACACTATCAGCAATTCAAAACGGCTTTGAATCAGGCTACAGGTAAAGATGTTCCGATTCTTGCCAATATTACCGAGTTTGGGCAAACCCCGTTATTTGGTTGTGACGAGTTGGCAAAAGTCGGCGTCGATATGGTCCTTTACCCGCTATCTGCATTTAGAGCGATGAACAAGGCAGCAGAGAATGTCTACCAGCATTTGCTAAGTGTTGGCAATCAAGAAGCGCTTACCGAGCAAATGCAAACTCGTGCAGAGCTCTATGCACATCTCAATTATCACAGCTACGAAGATAAACTGGATCAACTATTTACCGAAAGCAAATCCTAGGAATACAACGGAAGCTCAAGAAAACCATTTACTAACTTTATCCAATAACATGATGCCGCGTTAAGAGATCCCAAAAGGGACAAAAGCGGGAAAAGGAGTTCAAAATGCCTAATTCAGCCATAGGTGGAGCCGGTCTACGAGGCCAAAGTGCAGGTACGACAGCGTTATGTACAGTAGGTAAGTCCGGGACTGGTCTCACTTACCGAGGTTACGACATCACCGATCTTGCCAACAATGCACAATTTGAAGAAGTCGCGCACTTACTATTGCGTGGCCATTTACCTAATCAAACAGAGCTCGATGAATATAAGACCATTCTTGTGGGCTTACGTGGCCTACCTGAATCTTTGAAAAAGGCACTGGAGTTGATTCCCGCCGATGCTCACCCGATGGATGTGATGAGAACGGGTTGCTCGATGCTAGGTAATTTAGAGCAAGAACTAGACTTCTCACAACAAGAAGCGGCGACAGAGAGAATGCTTGCGCTATTTCCTGCGATTATCTGTTACTGGTATCGCTACAGTCATGATGGCGTGCGTATTGATACCAAGGACCAGTCAGAGGATTGTATTGGGGGCTATTTCCTGAAAATGCTGACTGATAAGTCGCCATCTGAGCTTCACAAAAAAGTGATGCATTGTTCGTTAATTCTTTATGCCGAGCATGAATTTAATGCCTCGACCTTTGCAGCTCGTGTTTGCGCGTCAACCTTGTCCGATATTCATTCCTGCATCACCGCAGCTATAGGCACTCTGCGTGGTCCATTGCACGGCGGTGCAAACGAAGCCGCCATGGATATGATTCAAGATTGGCGTAGCGCGGACGAAGCAGAAGCGAACATCATGCAGATGCTAGCCAACAGAGATAAAATCATGGGTTTTGGGCATGCTATTTACCGTGAGAGCGATCCGCGTAATGCACTCATTAAGCGTTGGTCAGAAGAGCTATCTACACAAGTTGGCGATACCTATCTTTACGATGTTTCGGTAAGGGTAGAAGCGGTAATGAAACGCGAAAAAGGTTTGTTCTGTAACGCTGACTTTTTCCATGCGTCGGCTTACCACTTTATGGATATTCCTACCAAACTGTTCACACCTATTTTCGTCATGAGTCGACTTACAGGTTGGGCTGCTCACGTTTATGAGCAGCGCGCAAATAACCGAATTATTAGACCAAGCGCGGACTATGAAGGCCCAGAAGCAAGAGAGTGGGTGGAAATCAACGAACGTGACTAACTGTGAATACTAAGCAGAGAAAAAAGAGCGTTTAGAAAGGATATGAGCATGTCTAATCAAACTATAAATTACCAATATCGCAAAGCTCTCCCCAATTCGCAGTTGGACTATTACGATGCCAAAGCTGCGGTTGATGACATAGAACCAGGAGCCTACCAGCACTTGCCATACACGTCTCGAGTTTTGGCAGAGAATTTAGTACGTCGTTGCGAACCGTCAGAGCTAGAGGAGTGTTTGTCTCAGCTTATTTATCGCCGTCGAGATAAAGACTTCCCTTGGTATCCAGCCCGCGTTGTCTGTCATGACATTCTTGGGCAGACTGCTTTGGTGGACTTAGCTGGATTGAGAGACGCGATAGCTAATCAAGGCGGCGATCCGGCCAGCGTCAACCCTGTTGTTGAAACTCAGCTGATTGTTGACCATTCATTGGCGGTTGAGCATGCCGGCTTTGAGGCTGATGCGTTTGAAAAGAATCGAGCCGTAGAAGAGCGTCGAAATGAAGACCGATTCCACTTTATCGAGTGGTGTAAAACCGCCTTTGAGAACGTTAGTGTAGTACCAGCCGGTAACGGAATTATGCACCAAATCAACTTAGAGAAGTTGTCGCCAGTCGTTCAAACTAAGCAAGGCGTGGCATTTCCCGATACCTGCGTCGGCACAGATAGCCATACGCCTCACGTTGATGCACTTGGTGTTATTGCCATTGGCGTTGGTGGTTTAGAGGCGGAAACGGTGATGTTAGGTCGACCATCCATGATGCGCTTACCAGATATTGTCGGGGTTCGTCTTGTTGGACAGCGTCAACCCGGTATTACCGCCACTGATATTGTGTTGGCGTTAACTGAGTTCTTGCGTGCTCAACGTGTAGTATCGAGTTATTTGGAATTCTTTGGTGACGGTACTAAGCATCTGACTATCGGTGATCGTGCCACCATTTCAAATATGACGCCAGAATACGGCGCGTCAGCTGGCATGTTCTACATTGACGAGCAGACTATTAACTATCTGAAGCTTACTGGTCGCGATGATGAACAAGTTAAATTGGTAGAAAACTATGCTAAGCAAACAGGGTTTTGGGCAAATGCTTTAGAAAGTGCACAATATGAACGAGTACTTGAATTTGACCTATCTAAAGTTGAAAGAACCTTAGCAGGTCCCTCCAACCCACATCGCCGATTACCAACTGCTGAGTTAAACCAGCAGGGTATTGCTGCACCTTGGGAGCAGACGCAAGATAAGATGCCAGATGGTGCTGTTATCATTGCGGCTATTACCTCCTGTACAAATACCAGTAATCCAAGAAATGTTGTGGCGGCAGGGTTGATCGCAAAAAAAGCCAATGAGTTAGGACTACTCCGCAAACCGTGGGTGAAATCATCATTCGCACCGGGTTCCAAGGTCGCCAAACTGTATCTAGAAGAAGCGGGATTGTTACCAGAACTCGAAACGTTGGGGTTTGGCATCGTCGCCTACGCTTGTACCACGTGTAATGGTATGAGTGGTGCGCTGGATCCACAAATTCAGCAAGAGATCATTGAAAACGATCTCTACACCACTGCTGTATTGTCGGGTAACCGGAACTTTGATGGGCGAATTCACCCTTACGCTAAACAAGCGTTTCTCGCCTCACCGCCATTGGTTGTTGCATATGCGATAGCAGGTACCATTCGCTTTGATATTGAGCGCGATGCTCTTGGTCTTGATGCTTCCGGTAACCCCATCTATCTCAACGATATATGGCCAAGTGACGAAGAGATCGACGCTGTAGTTAGCCAACATGTGAAACCTGAGCAATTTAACCAAGTGTATATTCAAATGTTCAAGCTGGATGAGGCCGAGAGAGCGAAAAGCCCACTCTATGACTGGCGTGAACGCAGCACTTATATTCGTAGACCGCCATACTGGGAAGGGGCGTTGACAGGTAAACGCACGTTGCGAGGAATGCGACCTTTAGCAGTATTGGGCGACAACATTACCACTGATCACTTGTCGCCATCGAACGCGATTCTAGCCACTAGTGCTGCCGGCGAATATCTGACAAGCATGGGCGTGCCAGAAGAAGACTACAACTCGTATGCAACCCATCGTGGTGACCACTTGACCGCGCAAAGAGCGACATTTGCGAATCCAAAATTGTTCAACGAGATGGTTAAAGAGGATGAACAGGTCGTTCAAGGATCTCTCGCTCGTATTGAGCCGGAAGGTAAAGTCACAAGAATGTGGGAAGCCATTGAGACCTATATGGCGCGTAAACAGCCGTTAATCATTGTAGCGGGTGCTGATTATGGGCAAGGTTCTTCGCGAGATTGGGCTGCAAAAGGTGTGCGCCTAGCCGGGGTTGAAGCTATTGCGGCAGAGGGTTTTGAACGAATTCACCGCACCAATTTAGTGGGGATGGGAGTACTACCTCTTGAGTTCAAAAAAGGTACCAACCGCAATACGTTAGCGCTTGATGGCACGGAACTGTACGACGTCGTAGGCGATATCAAAGCGGGTTGTGATCTTGCTTTAGTGATTACCCGAACCAACGGGGAAAAACTCGATGTGCCAGTGACTTGCCGCTTGGATACTGAAGATGAAGTTAAAGTCTACTCTGCTGGTGGCGTGTTACAGCGATTTGCTCAAGACTTCTTAGCACAGTAAGGGGAAAGGAATGATTAAACAAATTAAAATTCCTGCGACTTATCTGCGTGGCGGTACTAGCAAGGGGGTCTTTTTCAGCTTGTTGGATCTCCCTCTTGAAGCTCAGCAACCAGGAGCAGCACGAGACAAGTTACTGATGCGCGTAATAGGAAGTCCAGATCCTTATGCAAAACAGATTGATGGCATGGGAGGCGCGACGTCGAGCACCAGTAAAACGGTGATAGTGTCAAAAAGCACCCGTGATGATCACGATATTGACTATTTATTTGGGCAAGTTTCAATCGACAAGGCCTTTGTCGATTGGAGTGGTAATTGCGGCAACTTATCGGCTGCGGTGGGACCTTTCGCTATTCATAGTGGGTTGGTTGATAACGAGCGGATACCCGAAAACGGTATCGCGAAAATTCGAATTTGGCAGGCAAACATTCAAAAAACCATTATCGCTAACGTCCCTATTGTCGACGGCGAAGTGCAAGAGTTGGGTGATTTTGAGCTCGACGGAGTGACATTTCCGGCTGCCGAGATCGCGGTTGAGTTTGTTGACCCTAGTGACAGCAATGGCTCGATGTTCCCGACGGGCAACTTGATTGATGATCTAGAAGTGCCAAATGTAGGTGTCTTTAATGCGACCATGATCAGTGCGGGTATCCCAACAATTTTTATCGATGCCAAGGAACTAGGTTTATCAGGTGCTGAACTTCAAGATGACATTAACAGTGATGAGGCTTGGCTTGAAAAGTTTGAAATAATCCGAGCGCATGGTGCGGTAAAAATGGGCTTGATTGATTCGGTTGATCAAGCCGCGACTAGGCAGCACACACCGAAAGTGGCTTTTGTGTCGTCTGCAAAAGACTACGTTTCATCGAGTGGTAAGCCCATTGAGGCCAACAGCGTTGATCTATTAGCTCGTGCCTTGTCGATGGGGAAATTACACCATGCGATGATGGGCACTGCGGCCGTTGCCATCGCCTGCGCTGCAAGCGTAGACGGCACCGTCGTAAATTTGGCTGCTGGCGGAGGCAACCGAGAATCTGTGACGTTTGGGCACCCTTCTGGAACATTGAAGGTGGGGGCGGTTGCTTCACAGTCATCGAATGGCTGGACAGTAGATAAAGCAATAATGAGTCGAAGTGCTCGAATCCTTATGGAAGGTTGGGTTCGTGTGCCATCGGATACTATGAAATAGACATATTGGAGGACGCATTATGTCTGCATATCAACAAGAATATCAGTGGGCTGAGAAGCAACCAGAGTCTTTTTGGGAACATCAAGCAAGAGCCATTGACTGGTTTGAAGCGCCAAAAACCATACTTGAGAAAGATGAAAACGGCATCGAGCGTTGGTTTCCTGACGGTGTTATGAATACTGCTTGGTTAGCACTTGATTATCACTGCGAAAATGGGCGAGGGGAGAAAACCGCTCTCATTTACGACTCACCTGTCACAGGAACAAAGCAAAAGTATAGCTATTTTGAGCTTCGAGATAAGGTTGCAAAAATCGCGGGAATGCTTGCTAAACAAGGAGTGGTTAAAGGCGATCGTGTTGTTATCTATATGCCAATGATCCCGGAAGCGGCAATGGCAATGTTGGCTTGTGCACGTTTGGGGGCGATTCATTCAGTAGTATTCGGCGGCTTTGCACCAAACGAACTGGCTGTCAGAATTGAGGATGCTGAACCTAAAGTCATTATGACCGCGTCTTGCGGTATAGAAATCAATAAGGTTTTACCTTACAAGCCATTGGTTGACAAGGCGATCATGGATAGTCGTTGGAAGCCGAACAATGTATTTGTACTGCAACGTCCGCAATGTGAGGCAGAGCTGAATCAAGAACGTGATTTGGACTGGCAAACAGAATATGAATCCGCGTTGCCCCATGAATGTGTACCTGTGCTTGCCACTGACCCTCTATATATTTTGTATACGTCAGGAACGACTGGGAAACCAAAAGGTGTGGTGCGCGATAACGGTGGGCACGCCGTCGCTATGAAGTACTCAATGTCTGCAGTCTACAACATGCCAACTGATGGCGTATATTGGGCCGCGTCGGATGTAGGTTGGGTAGTAGGGCATTCTTACATTGTTTATGCACCGCTTATTCACGGTTGCACTTCAATTCTTTTTGAAGGTAAACCAGTAAGAACGCCCGACCCAGGTGCATTTTGGCGTGTGTGTGAAGAATATAATGTTCAAGTGCTGTTCTCTGCACCTACAGCGTTTCGAGCAATCAAGAAGGAAGACCCTGATGGCTTGGAGTTGTCTAAGTATGATATCAGCGGGTTAAAGAGCATTTTTATGGCGGGGGAGCGTCTCGACCCACCGACGTTAGAGTGGGTAGAAACACATACCAAAAAGCCAGTGATCGACCATTGGTGGCAAACGGAAACTGGTTGGGCTATCTCTTCTAACCCGTTAGGTATCGAGGTAATGGGTGTCAAAGCGGGCTCATCAACGAAACCAAGTCCAGGTTTTACCGTTGAGATTCTCAATGAAATCGGTGAGCCAGTTGGCGCTAATCAACAAGGTTTTGTCTCACTTAAACGTCCATTGCCACCAAGTTGCCTTACTACCGTGTGGCGCAATCATGACCGATTTGAATCGGGCTATTTAAGTCAGTTTGAAGGTTATTATGTCTCTGGAGATGGCGGTTATCTGGATGAGGATGGCTACTTATTCATTATGGGACGAGTGGATGATGTCATAAACGTAGCAGGACACCGCTTATCTACTGGTGAGATGGAAGAAATTGTTGGTGGACATCCAGCGATTGCAGAGTGCGCAGTTGTTGGTGTGCATGATGACCTCAAAGGTCAGTTGCCATTGGGCTTAGTGGTATTAAAAGATGGTGTCAAAGTTGATAGTGGGGAACTGGAACATGAATTGGTCGGTAAAGTTCGTCAGGAAATCGGTGCTGTTGCATGTTTCAAACACGCACTAGTAGTAGAACGATTACCCAAAACTCGCTCTGGTAAGATTCTACGTCGAGTTATACGCCAAATAGCCGACGGTGAAACCTACACTGTCCCTTCGACGATTGATGACCCAAGCAGCCTTTCAGAAATTGAACGAGCGTTGCATACAGACTGATTTAATTGTCATAAGGAACCGAACTCATCTGCCACATTTTAAGAACATGGTTCGGTTCCTCGCAGTTACCAAACAACATTTGATACTTAGGAGTAAAAGGTTCGCCGATATAGGTAGTACGGCTGAACTTTCCGGTCTTTAGGTCGACCTGTGTGACAACTCTTCCTTTAAAATTCTGAAAAATTACGAACTGCTCACTTTGAAATACTAACTGTTCTTGATAGAACCAAAAATGGTCGGTAGTAGCCGTTAACGTACATTTCATCGGCAAAGAAGCCAAAGAGTAGGGCGCCCATAATAGTAGGCCGAACAAAGTGCAAATCAGTGTACGTGACATATCATGCTCCTTATCGTTTTGGATAAGTATAGTCACTTGAGAGTGTGATATTCACCCACGAGACTCCCACATCATCTTTCGTTATGTTTTTTTATTTGCACATGCCTGACAAAACCCTCACACTAGGCGCACATTTGTAAACGACTTTCTCTTTTTGCAACATTTACCACGCGTCTATGACTGATTTAGCCTATAGAATTCGCTCTGCTAATACACAAGATTTGGAAACGCTAAATGATCTTATGTATGAGTTGCATGAGTATCATCACCAAGCTGTCCCCGAAGACTTCAAACCCGCATCAGAGGTGCAGGAAGAAAAGAGCATTGCACGTTACCTAGATTCACCTGACTGCTTGGTACTTGTTCTAACCATTGATGGCGACAAGCGCGTCCCTCAGATCGTCGGTTTTGTGACGGCGCAGTTTTGTGAACTACTGTCACCGATTAGTAAGCCTTGTTTAATAGGAAATATCGATGAGCTGTTTATAAAACCTGATTATCGGCATCATGGGTTTGCTCAAAAATTACTGAAAGAAAGTGAACGTCGTTTAATTGAGTTAGGGGCTAGTCAGATTATGGTTGAGGTCTGGGACTTTAATCACGCCGCTCTGAACTTATATAACAAAGAGGGATTTATCCCTCATATACATTGTCTTAGAAAAAAAATCTAATTAGGTATGTCTGTGACTCAACTTTTGAGCCATATTGCTTTTACGCTATTGCTTGCGCTACTAACAATACATCAGAGCTTTGCTGCTTCGGACATGTCGCCGAACGTAACGTCTAAGGTGCCAAACACCTCGTTCAATGAGCTGTCGGATAATCTCCGACAGCCTTTTGTGCATAATGATCCACCATTAGCTCCTACAATAAGAGGAGCATTGTGTTTGGTTCGTGCTGACGATCGCATTCTGCTGGTCGATGAAATCGTAACGGGAAAGCTATCTTTGCCGGGAGGAACGATTGATAATAACGAAGATCCACGACTCACTGCCCAACGTGAAACATGGGAAGAGGCAGGATTGGTGGTTGTCGTTGGTCAAGAGTTAGGCCGAACTAAACGTGCAGTGTTCTATGAGTGTAAGGTCGAGTCTGACATTATTGCTTACAGTGAGACGAATTATGGTCGAGGGGTAGAACTTCCTATTTATTTTGCACCCCATTTTGGTGTGGAGGTACGTAGTGCCAACCTACTGAGCCCAAAATCGGTATCATCGACCGAGTATCGATATCCTAGTCAGTGGCCGATGGTAGAATCTATGTTTGCTGCGATCCCGAATCAGCCTATCAGTTATATCGACAACCTAATCAGTTCTGCGCCAAAAGTTCATCAACTCGAATTGTCTTGGTTATCTAGTACACAAGAAGCGCTTGTTGCAGCGCCGAAGCAACTACAAGAGTTAGTTGTCTTAGGTGGTAATGTACTTTACATCGTGTTGCAGCCGTTACTACTTCTTTCATTCCTGCCACTGTTCATTTGGCTATGGGGGCGCTACTTTACCGCACAACTTATGTTTGCTGTGACGGCGACCTCGTTATTTATTTTGGTCGCAAAGCAGGGGTTTAGCTTTCCTGTTCCCCATGCTTATTTACCCACGCTTAACTATAACGAGCGAAGCGGGTTCAGCTTTCCCGACTTAATCATGGCGAATTGGATTTGTATTTCCAGTATCGTGGTGAGTCAAATACAGCCACGCCATTTGAGTAAGTTCGCCATCGCGGCTTTTTTGGTCACTATCATCATCGCGTTCTACCAATTTATAAGTGGGGGTGCATTCTTGTCGGACATGTTAGCCGGTGCAATTATTGGTGCGCTTGTTGGCTGGCATTTTATTAGGCATCATTTTAGCCTTGCGGTCATTGAAGACTACACGTTTACGCGGGTTAAAGTGTGGCTCATACTAACGGCGATTGCGGCCACCTGTGCTTATATCTGGCAATACCCATCATTTTTAAGCTGGTTAGCGCTGTGCATCGGAATGCTATTGTTCGCTGTCGCAAATGGCTATTGTCCGCCTCGTTCGAAGATGTGTCTGAAAGAGCTCCTCTGTTCTTTGGTACTTATTCTACTGTTGTTAATTGGCTATTTTCGTTTGGAAACCATGTTTGCGCACAGTGGTATTGGATCTTTGCTGTTACAAACATTGGTGATACCGGTGACTATTATGATTCCGGCTATTGTGATGATCGTGTTTCGTAAGAGAAACTGCCATTAAGACGTTTTAGTAAACGGATTAGCATTTGGCGTAGAAAGGTAACTCATGGTTTATGGATGACGTTAATCTATGGCTTCATTCATTCGGTAGGACATTCCTATGATCATTGCAATTATAGCGGCTTGTTGGGCGTTTATGGCGACATTGGCCACTCAATTAAACGGCGCAACCGATGCGGCACTAGATAGCGTTGCTGACATAATGTTTATGTAAAAAGAAAGGTCTGATTAAACATCAGACCTTTTCTAATTTAAGAGTTGATGACTCTATGCAATAACAGCCTCACGCTTGTCTTTAGAGGTCGAAGCAAAGTAGAGTTTAGTCTCTTCAATAACGACATTTCTGAGCAACACCAATCCAATTAGGTTAGGCACCGCCATTAAGCCATTCACGATGTCGGCAATAATCCAAATTATATCTAGGTGCAAGAAAGCGCCAGACGCGACCAAACCAACGAAGATGATCTTATAAGGTAATACCGCCTTGGTGCCCATGAGGAATACAACGCAACGTTCACCATAGTAATTCCAGCCAAGAATAGTAGTAAACGCGAAGAATATCAGTCCGATCGATACCAGTAGAGGACCGAGAGTATCCGAATTTAGACCGACAGCAAAAGCATGAGTGGTCATAGCTGCGCCAGCAAAATCACTTTGCCACGCACCAGTTAAAATCAATGCAAGGCCTGTCATGGTACAGATAATGATTGTGTCGATGAACGTACCCGTCATAGAGATAAGGCCTTGGCGAACACAGCTATCAGTTTTAGCCGCCGCCGCCGCCATTGGCGCACTGCCTAGACCACTCTCGTTAGAGAATACACCACGAGCAATACCGGATTGAATTGCCAGCATTATGCTGGCCCCAACGAAGCCCCCTGTTGCCGCTGTGCTAGTAAATGCAGATACTACGACAAGTTGAATTGCGGCACCTAGTTGCTCGGCGTTCATGACTATAACGCTCGAGCAGGCTAGTACATAAAACACCGCCATGGTCGGTACGACTTTACCTGCCACATTAGCAATAGACTTGATACCACCTAAGGTTACAAAGGCAACAAGAAGAGTAAGAACCGAAGCGGAGATCTCGCGAGAGATACCGAAAGAAATGTGGCTTGCATCCAGAATAGCGTTGACTTGCGGAAAGGTACCAATACCAAAACAAGCTACACCAAGAGCAAAGACAGCAAACATCGTGGCTAGGAACTTAGAACCAACACCATCGCGCAGATAGTACATAGGTCCGCCAAGCATCTGTCCTTTATCGTCTACTTTGCGATATTTAACGGCGAGCAAGCATTCGGCATACTTAGTAGCCATACCAAACAGCGCCGCTAACCACATCCAGAATAAAGCACCTGGGCCGCCTAGCTTAATTGCAGTTGCAACGCCTACGATGTTACCAGTCCCTATTGTCGCTGATAAAGCGGTACACAATGCAGCGAAGCTAGAAACATCACCATTACTGGATTTGTCTTTGCTGAATACGAGCTTGAGCGCGGTTGGAAGATGTCTAAATTGAAGTAAGCCAAGTCTAAACGTGAAGTATACGCCAGTACCAACAAGCAAAATGAGTAATGGTGGTCCCCATACAAAAGAGTCGATAGCTTGTAGTAAAGATTGAAGGTCGTTCATGATTTCCCCTTAATAAAACAAAACTTAAGGAGAAGAGAGAAGGGCAGTAATCCACAGACCGAAAATGATCTGAGTTCATTACCACTCAGTATTGACCGTAAACGGTTGTTCGTTACAGTAGAAATATGAGTTGTTCAATGGTGCTATTCTCTCCTCTGTCCTTTTGCCTGAGAGTTTCACTCATTACATGAAATGAGCTTGCTCCTTCGGCGACCGATTTAACGGTTCTCTCCAGAGGTTCCTCCAACTACAGTCCTCACTTTATCCTTATCTAAGATAAGTTCTGATTTCTCAGAATAAAGCACCTGAAAGATTTACTTCTTCGGCGGGTCATACTAACCAAATGTTAATGCAAGGTTAATAAACCACTCTCCTGCAGTCTTCAACGGAACAAATATCTAGTGACTAGATAATCTGTGACGGCAATCCTATCGTAAATAAAAAACGATGTCATGAATAATTTTACAATTTATTTGAGCCAAAATAGGGCGTAGATCGTTCCATTTGGTATATTTGAACATGTTTCTGACTTTAGAATTGAAGTTGTACGCTAAAGTGATGAGTAGTACAGTTAACTCTCTGGAAATTCACTACTTTTGCTTAAAATGTAGCCGTTAGTGCAAAGGAGATGTTTATGACTCGATTGATTGCAATTGCGTTTCTAGTGGCTCTGGCCTTTTTACTGTTTCGATATAGAACCAATGAGAAGGTACAGAAAGGTGTGGTGATTACGGTGCTGTCTGCGTTTGTTATTTATACGGCAACCTTGGTCATATCTGAGTTAATTCGATAAACCTATGAACAACTTTTAAAGAGGTTAGAGTGGATAAACAACCTGAAAATCAGCCGGTCGAAAATGATGATGTCGTCGTCATCGAACAGAAAGATACCCGTGCGAGGTTGTATATTGGCATCGCCGCGGTGCTGGGTTTAGCAGCTGGTGGTCTTATTGGCTCGGCAGTCACGCAAAATGACTGGCAGCAGCGATATAAAGAGCTCGATACCCAATACCAGCAAGCACTAGTCAAAACTCAAACTCAACAATCTAACTTGGATGAAAAACTTGCTTTAGCCGAGTCAGAGTCACAATTAAAGTTGCGCAAAGTGGTGGAAGAGAAAGTGGAACAACATCAGCAACAAGTAGATGCTTTGAATGAGCAGATTTCCAAACTTGAAGCCGATAACCAGCAACTCGAAAACCAGTTGAGTGCTCAAGGTAAGAAACTAGCGCAGCAGAAAAAACAGAATGTTCAACTGGAACGTAAAACGGATATCCAAAGTTCGATGTTCGAACAGTCTCAAGAGCTATTTAAGCGAGAAGCAGAACTGAAAACTGAAGTGGCTAAGTTGGAACAAGAAAAATCGCAGCTGACTCCAAACTTGAAACGCTGGAAGAAGGATTGTGATCTATTCCTGGAAGGCACATCTTGGGATGCAAAGTCAGATTCATGTGACCGTTATGATTCTGCCACATCACGTATTAGCCAAATCGAGCAGATGTTGAAAGTGCATAATATGGATCTCAACCATATTGCGACGTTGAAAAGCGAACTCGGAATTCAATAACATTCAAGGATTGGCAAAGTAGAAATATCTAAAAATACTTTGCCAATTAATCTCCTCCCTGAATTATGAAGTGAATGTCATTCACACTCTGATTCTATGATCTATCAATCTGATTGTAATATGCGGGCTTCATAAGAATCGTATCTTTAGATTGGTGAATAAATGAAAAACTCCACATTATTACTAGTCATTACTTTAATGGTTGGTTGCTCTGCTAAGCCCATTAACCAAGATGCTAAATCGGTCAGAATTGTCGATTCTGCACCTGCAAATTGCTTGTACTTAGGTGAAGTCGATGGAACGCAAGGTAATTGGTTTACCGCCGATTTTACAAGTGACAGAAACATTCTGGTTGGTGCTAGAAACCAGCTGAAAAACGAGGCACATAAACTAGGAGCGAATGTCGTTGTACTACAAAAGAGTGTAGATAATAGTAACGATGGTCTGTACGCTTATGCGGACAAAAATTCATTTGGTATGTCTAGTAGTAAAGGTACTTACAGTAGTACGTTAATTGGTGAGGCGTATTTCTGCGCGGAACAATGATATTTTTATCGATAAGAATATATTCTATCGAGTTACTTCAAACTCAATTGTAATTGATATATTCCTAGCTACTAGATCATTCAAATTAGCTCGACTTTGCATGGAAATAATCGAACTAAAATACTGTTGTTATCTAGAATAACGTTAATTTTAACGTCTAAAGAACAGTAGAATGAACAGAGCAAATTATTGGCCCTATATTATATCAATATCGATGTTATCAACGGATGGTTTTGCGGAGGGAGTCGCCTACCTGGACACTAAACCTAGCGTTGTGAACGCCATCAATTACGACCAAAGCCTGAATATAAACGAGTACTATGTTAGTGAGAAGTTGGACGGTATTCGTGCTATTTGGACAGGAGAACAGTTAGTGACGCGCTCGGGACGCGTAATTAACGCTCCAGATTGGTTTACACATTCGCTTCCCGCCATCATGGTCGAAGGAGAGTTATGGGCGGGAAGACAGCAGTTTTCAAAAGTCCAAAATACAGTACTTGACCTAAAGCCCGACAATGAAGCTTGGCAAGAAATTCGTTTTAAATTGTTTGACGCTCCTGGGCATTTAGGAACCTTTGAACAACGATATGAGTTTCTTAAGCGTTACTGTGAAAGTGTTGCTTTGAGACATGTTCAATGTGTAGAACAGCGTACTGTTTTAAGTCACAAAGAACTCGATGATTATTTAGAATCGATAACAGCGAACAAGGCTGAAGGGCTGATGCTTAAACTGAAACATGAGGTCTATCATCCGGGCAGAAACCATTCACTTGTTAAAGTCAAAACCGTACAAGATATGGAAGGCCTAGTGGTTGGCTACAAAGAGGGGAAAGGCAAGTATCAAGGAAAGATGGGCGCATTACTTATCGAACTCAGTGACGGCGCACGGTTTTATGTCGGTAGTGGATTTAGCGATATAGAACGTACTAATCCTCCTAAAATCGGAACCATGATTACTTTTAAGCACAACGGTTGGACAGTCAATGGATTACCACGCTTTGCTCGATTTTTCCGAATTCGCGATCCAGAGTAGCCATTACGGTTGTCTTATCTCCGTCAGGGTTTTACCACAGCGCTTAAACAACGATTTCCAATAGAATACATGCTGCTGATTTGCCGTTTTGAACTCATCATAAATGCGGTCGAGTCGATAAACCGACACCTTATCTTGCTGGACCTTATCCAAAACGTGCTTGATAAACACCACTTCGCGAGAGATGGCTTGATACTCGCTACTGAGAAACGAGAGGTAAGGCTGAATATCGGTGATGAATAGGTTGTTGAAGATATTAACCAAATAGTTAAAGCGGGTAGTATCTCTGTTAGCCCCACACAAAATTTTATTATCGTACTTCTGTAATTGTTGAGTGGCTACCGTCAGCCACTGTGTACTCGCTTGAAGAGAATAGGCGAGATTTCCGATAAGTTTCGTTTTCTCTAATGTTTCTTGGTACGGTGTAATCGACGGAGGTAAGGTTAAGGTATGGCTTCCTTCGGTCTGTGTGAGAATGTAAGCGGCAATACTATTGAATGTATTTAACGCAGAATGTAATTGAGCCGCTTGACTACTTATCCCTTCATCTAACCACTGATTACCGGATAGCTGAGCGCGCATAGCATTACTGGTAAAGATAAGATTTGAAAAGTAGCTGGGAAGATAACGGTATTTAGTGGCCAGAATGTCTTCAAGCTGAGCTTTCACACTTTGCTCTATTTTGTCGGATAACAAGCAGCGCTCGATACCGTCGATTAATGTTATCTGGTAGTCAAAATCACGAAATTGATCCTGGACTTTACCTAAAACAGAATTACGCTCGGCGATCAACTCAAAGAGATGGCATTTTCTGAGCTGATAACTGTCGATAATGCCCAAGGTAGTGCGTGGAATATCGATAGTAATTTCACGTTGGCTAGGAAGGGTGATTAAAGTGATGCTAGGGCTAGGTAACGTGGAGCTGTTTTGAACCGAGGCAATTCTTGACAAATAGTCTTCGAAACGGCTCTCAGCTCCTTTCTGCTCAATACATCCAGACAAGGCGCTTAAGAAAAAAACAAGCGCCATGACTGCTTTTGCTGATGGAGGTGTTGTTAGTGCTTTCAAAGTTTTCTGCGCGTTATATTACGTATCTAGGTATTACGTAAGCGTAGTCTATCTTTGATCACCCTTAATAAACTTATCGATGCTCTAAAGCTAGCGGCTCGCGTATTCGAGTTGTAACTCATCGTTTTGACGGTGCATCCATAGCAGTCGGATAGTGAGCATGATAGCGGCACTTGATAGACCAGCAATAAAGCCAATCCAGAAACCAACAATTCCCATTGGCTCGATAATTAAATCGGTCATTCCGAGAACGTAGCCTAACGGTAATCCAATTAGCCAATAGGCGATAAATGTACGATTAAAAATGGCTTTCATGTCTTTATAGCCACGCAATGCGCCCGCTGCAACAACTTGGATTGCGTCTGTACATTGATAGATGGCTGCAAAAATCAACAGGTGCATTGCTAGCGCTACTACTTCTACATTGTCGGTATAAAGGTGAACGATTTGTTGCTTAAAGATCAACGTACAGATTGCGGTGAAAATAGCGGCCCCAAGGCCCACTCCGAGGCCGACACGACAAGCAATGACTGCTCCAGCTGTATCAGTTTCACCCAGTTTATGTCCAACGCGGATACTGACTGCTGCACCGATACTCATTGGGATCATAAAGACCAAAGATGAAAAGTTCATTGCCACTTGATGCGACGCCACGACAAGTGAGCCAAGTGGCGCGACAAGCAATGAGACCACTGCAAAAAGAGATACTTCAAAAAAGATTGCAGCAGCGATAGGAAAGCCAAGCTTAAATAAACGAACCTGTGCTTTACGTTCTGGTTTATGCCAAGTTTTGAAAAGTTCAATGTGCTTGAGACGCTCAGTAGTGACGGCATAAAACAACATCATAAAGAACATGATCCAATAGACGATTGTGGTCGCAACGCCACATCCAACGCCGCCTAAAGCTGGAGCACCAAATTTCCCGTAAACAAAGATCCAGTTAAGTGGAATATTGATCAGTAAGCCAATAAAACCAATAACCATAGCGGGCTTTGTCAGCGACATTCCGTCTGTGTAACTACGTAGTGCTTGGAACAACAGGAAAGCAGGGACAGCGAAAATAACCGCGTAAATGTAGCCTACGGTTTTGTCGGCCATGATGGTTTCGACACTCATTAAATCGAGTATGGTTTCTATTTGTAATAGGACTAACACGATTGGAACACTAATAAGCAGAGCCATGATGAAACCTTGATGGATTTCATAAGGGATCTGCTTTTGCTTTCCAGCGCCATTGAGTTGTGCAACAACGGGTACCAAGGCCATCAACAGACCTATACCGAAAAGAATAGAAGGAAGCCAAACACTGGCGGCAATGGAAACCGCCGCCATATCAACGGCACTCACACCACCTGCCATAATAGTGTCGACAAACCCCATACCGGTTTGAGCAATTGAGGCAATGAGAACGGGGGAGGCAAGTTTGATGAGATTTTTAGCTTCAGTCTGATAGCGTTGCACGTAAGATTCCATGTTTTATAAATAACCATGATGAATGATAAAGAAGTTTGTCATTTCGCACCATAATTTATTGTCTCTGTGGTCAGATAATTGTTTGTTTTGGAAACAAACGTTTACTCACAATTATTATAGTGAACGTGTTTTATGATTGAATTATCAGAGCGGCAAGGATGAATTGATGAGTACACACGATAAATTGGATTATGTTGAGTTTGCAGCGGCCGATATTTCCGCGACAAAAGCGTTTTTTGAAGCGGCATTTGGTTGGACGTTTGAGGATTATGGACCTGATTATACAGCCTTTTCAAACCAAGGACTTAACGGCGGATTTTATCGCGCAGAGTTAAGTTCAAAAGCTCAACAGGGTGGGGCGTTGCTGGTTTTCTACAGCGCGGCGATTTCCGAAACACTGGAGCGGGTGAAACAAAATGGTGGCTGTATAGTACGGGATATTTTCGACTTTCCGGGTGGCTGCCGCTTTCATTTCATCGAGCCAAGTGGCAACGAGTTTGCTGTTTGGTCTGAATCTAGATAATAAGCACTAAATACGCCAATGGGCTCTAGCATTCTGTTGGAGCCCATTGGTCATTCCATTACGTAAAAGCGCTCGTGTTAGTAGATAACTTTTACTTTCTTAGCGCATTCGACAGCCTCATCGACTGCTGTCTCTAGAGATTTACGCTTAGTAAGTACAACGCCTAAACGACGACGCCCATCAATATCTGGTTTTCCAAAGAGGCGGATTTGAGTTTGTGGAAGACTTAAAGCTTCATCAAGGCCTTCGTAACGGATATTGTTAGATGTGCCTTGGCCGAGAACAACAGCGGAAGCTGCAGGACCATATTGGGTGATGCCGTTAATTGGTAGGCCGGTAAAAGCACGCACGTGTAATGCAAACTCCGACATGTCTTGAGAAATCAGCGTGACTAGACCTGTATCATGTGGGCGAGGTGATACTTCATTGAAAATAACTTTATCGCCCTTAACAAACAGTTCTACACCAAAAATACCATAGCCACCCAGCGCGTTAACCACTTGCTCTGCCGTATATTCTGCCGCTTTTATTGCATTAGCTGACATCGCCTGAGGCTGCCAAGATTCGCGGTAATCACCATCTTCTTGACGGTGACCCACAGGAGCACAAAAGTGAACGCCATCGACAGCGCGTACGGTCAATAAAGTAATTTCGTAATCGAAATCGATAAAACCTTCAACAATGACTCGACCTGCGCCAGTACGGCCACCTTCTTGAGCGTAGGTCCAGGCTTTCTCAATGTCGGATTCTGACTTGATAACACTTTGACCTTTACCAGAAGAACTCATAACTGGTTTCACTACACATGGTACACCGACATTTTCTACAGCCGCTTTAAAGTCTTCGTAGCTGTCTGCAAATTGGTAAGGAGAGGTATTCAGGCCGAGTTCTTCAGCCGCCAGTCTACGGATACCTTCACGATTCATGGTTAGCTTGGTTGCATTCGCAGTAGGAACAACGTTTAAGCCTTTACTTTCTAACTCGACTAGCTTGTCCGTTGCAATGGCTTCGATTTCCGGCACTACGTAGTCGGGTTGTTCTTGATTGATAATGGCCTCTAGTGCTTCGCCGTCCAACATATCGAGCACATAACTTCTGTGAGCAACTTGCATTGCAGGGGCGTCAGCATATCGGTCACAAGCGATGACTTCTAAGCCTAGTCGTTGGCATTCAATGGCAACTTCTTTACCTAATTCACCAGAGCCTAAAAGTAAAACACGTGTAGCATTTTCACGAGTAGCAGTACCAAACATAGAGTGTCCTTGAGCATTCATGAGGAAGAATTTCGGGGGATCATACTGGATTATTGCAGGAAAGCAAACGTTTGCGCGAGATTTTATTATCAGTATAAATTTTGGCCTAAAAAAGCCCCGCATGAGCGAGGCTAAACGATATCAGAGAGTTGCAGCGCTAAATTGACACGTATTCTAGTTGGATATCTGGGTCAATGGCCTCAAGTGTTGCTTGAGTGTCTGCAAGGTGACTGATTTTACCTTTGGACACTTCTGCTAGCGCTACTAGCTGAATGTCTTCAAAGTTTTGACCATCTAGAAGCAACTGAACAAACGCTACCTGTAATGGTGGAAGGCTAGGATTAAATGCTGCGTTCTCAGCATACGCC
Organism: Vibrio mediterranei; assembly: GCF_013364395.1. Lineage (NCBI taxonomy): Bacteria > Pseudomonadati > Pseudomonadota > Gammaproteobacteria > Vibrionales > Vibrionaceae > Vibrio > Vibrio mediterranei. The sequence goes on from NZ_JABXGK010000001.1 coordinate 1,622,273, forward strand.
CCTTGGTAGACAGAGCCATCTTTCATTGCGATAGCAACACCACTTAGGTTTTGAGTATAAGGTGAATGACTGCGATTTAACGCTTCTACTGCAGATACGACGAGCGTATCGGTTTCGTCAGTAGTTAAAGCGTGAGCTAATGGGCTCATTAACCCTTCGGTAATACCAAGATCTTTAGGTCCAAAGGACTCTGGTAAATATTCTTGTAGCGTCATTGCATCGCGCTGCGGCAATTGAATAACTAGCTTGTCCGCAGTGGTCAGCTCGTTCATAAATTGGCGGCAGTGACCACAAGGACTAAAGTTAATCGTGATATCTTTAAGTCCAGTTTCACCCTTCATCCAAGCGTGGCTGATAGCGGATTGCTCTGCGTGAACTGTTTGACCAAGTTGCGCCCCAATGATCTCCATGTTTGCGCCGAAGTACAGTTTGCCTGATGTCCCACGTGCAATTGCGCCAACAAAAAACTCAGAGATAGGTGCATATGAATAGGCTGCAGCTAAAGGCAGCAAGGCAACGCGAAGCTCATCATCTTCTAGGCCAGAAAGAACAAGCAGTTGTTCAAACTGCTCTTGTGATAGCGTTGCATCAAATTCTGGCTTAGTAATGATAGGTTTTAGATAGTTAACGATCTGCTCTGGCATATCTGCAAGCGCTGACTCAAAACGATCTGTCATGCTGTGTCCTTTATCTTTTGCGGTTTACTGACATTCTATGCAAGTTAGTGAGAAATAAGGGTGATTATGATCACAAATAAAAATGCAATTAATGCAATGTTTCAGCAATAAGAGTGATGTCACACAATTTGTAGCCAGTAAACGACGAGTTTTACTGGCTATACAGTCCTGAAGTGTTAAGCGATAACAGTCCCAAACCAGAGGGAGAATGCGAACATAGACGGGGCAAGAATGGAAGTGATAACACCACAAACAACGAGAGCAAGTGAGCTGAATGCCGCGTCTCTAGGATCTTTCTCTGCGCAAGTGGCTGTGCCAAGAGCGTGAGACACCGTGCCCATGGTTAATCCTTTTGCAATGGGATGCGTGACACCGAGTAAGTTGTAAATTGGGTACGCTAATATCGCACCAAATAATCCGACGAGTAACACTAGAATGGCTGCAATGGCCGGCTCCCCACCTAAATGGCTTGAAACTTCCATTGCGATAGGCGTGGTGACCGATTTACCCAACAAACTAGCGATGAGTTGCATGTCGGCGCCTAACCATACAGCGAGCATTGAAGCCGTGAACATGGAAGCAACACTGCCAACACCACATGCTAACGCGATTATTCTCCAGTTAGCACGTATTTGGGGGAGTTGCTCATAGAGCGGATAGGCAAGTGCAACCACTGCGGGTTGTAGCAGATAGCTGATCCACTCGTTGTCCGCGTAATACGTGTCAAACGGCACTTTAAGGTACGTGAGTAAAGGAATCATAATCGCAATACTGAGGAGTAGCGGATTAAATAGTGGATTCTTTACTTTCTGAGAAATAAAACGGGCAACAAAGAAAACGACGATAGTAACTAGCAGCCACATATTAGCTATCTCCCTTCTTTAAGAATCGATCAAGGAAGACGGAGAGTGCGGTCAGAACAATAAGTGTACCGCCAATAGCACCGGCTAAGATCGGCAGAGCGTTAGCAATCAACATATCGAAATGGTTCATTAACCCGACACTAATGGGAACGAACAACAAAATCATATAACGAATGAACACGTGAGCACCCGGTTGAACGAGTTTAACCGGGATAACTCCGCCCGCCATCGCCGCAAATAACAGTAACATGCCAAATATACTGCCAGGCACGGACACATCGAGTAAATGTTGGATGGTATTTCCGATAAATAGGGCAACGAAAATAATAGCGAACGATAGTATATAGTGAAGCGCGGTTTTGAGCATGGCTTCCTCTTAGTATAAAAAGTAACGACTCTCCTTAAGTGCAGCCAAAAGAATGAATCCTGAGGTTTGGCTGCACAGTCACTACATGGCTGGAGAAGTTAAGAAACGAGACGCTCCACGTAGCGGTAGACGGATTTTAGTATGGCGAGTTTCTTCTCGTCAGACTCATGTTCGTGAACTAAGTTTTCCATATTTAGCATATAGCTTTCAATACGACTTTCGAAAAACTCACGACAATGGTTTGCCCAGCGAGCTTGTTCCGTTTCATCAAGGCTCCATGGGAAATTGCGTGCACGGTACCTGAATAGCAGCGGTTCAATACGAGGATCACTAAAACTAATGTCTAATGCAGATAGATTGTTTGGGTCCGTTTCGCGAATAATATCCATCGCGCTCTTGTCTGCTGGCGAGAAAAAGCCGCTGTAGAGCTGAGTATCTACGTCGCCATCATTCTCAAACTCGCGCTCAATACTATATAGTCCGATCAGTTTTTCACGGATCTCTGGATGTTGTTTGATTAGGGCTAGGTTCTTCAAACACTGCTCTCTGTCAATGCCAATGGACTCTGCATTTTCCGCTGTGAGCGTTTTGGCCGGCGCGAGAATAGGGCACTTGTTGAGATGAATAAGTTTAAGCGGGACAGGTTTCTCGTCCGGTGCGAGTTCATCATGTCGGGTGTATAGGCGCTGATGTAATGCATCAACATCTAAATCTAATAGTGGTTGTGGGTCTTTGGCCAGATCAGCAACGATAACCGCATTTTGATTGGTTGGGTGCCACGCGATAGGTACTACCCAACTGGTATATTGGCACTCTTTACCTAACATTCCAGATACATGCATCAAGGGTGTCATGTTCACGATATCGACGAGTTCGTTTAGTTTTCGCTTTTGACGCATCGAATAAAAGTAGTCAAACAGTTTTGGCTGCGCGGCCTTTACTTTTTTGGCTAGTTCTATCGTTGCAATAACGTCTGCCATGGCATCGTGAGCATTTTCGTGTTCGATACCATTAGCAACAGAGAGATGTTCAAGTTTAAAACTGGTAAACCCTTCGTCATTCTCCGGCCATTCAATTCCTTCAGGGCGGAGTGCGTGGCATGCGCGCATAACATCCAATAAATCCCAACGTGAGTTACCGTTCTGCCAACTCCATGCGTAAGGATCGATGAAGTTACGATAACAGGTATAACGAGTTACCTCATCGTCAAAGCGAATGCTGTTGTAACCAAGGCTTGTTGTGTTTGGTGTGGCTAGTTCGTGATGAATCTTAGCAATGAACTCTGGTTCTGAGAGCCCTTTCTCCTGACAAAGTTGTGGTGTGATACCTGTGATTAATGCTGCTTCGGGAGAAGGTAAGTAGTCCGATGGTGGCTGGCAGTAAATAACCAATGGCTCACCAATGATATTAAAGTTCTCATCCGTCCGTACACCCGCAAACTGACAAGGTCTGTCCTTAGCAGGGCTCACTCCCCATGTTTCATAATCGAAAAAGAAATAAGTGGGTTGGTGTTGGGACATTAGAAATGGTTCCTTAAATCATAGACTAAGCATGATAAAATGATGCTTGAATAACTCTTATTAGACCACCCGAGAGAGTGTATGGCAACGAACATTGAGCATTCTCAGCGGTATTATCCACGTGATGCGGGTGTTTTATTTCTTTCAGTATTTACCTCGCTTTCGTTTAGCTGTTTTATCATACAGTGGAATGGTGCATGGACATTTGGACGTCTAGACGTTGACATGTCTTAATGGCGGCATTATGCTGCACGCCTTCCTGTTATTGCTGCCACTTTTGATATGACCAAAACGAATAAAAACAACCAATCTATTGTTCCTTCACCTATAGCACTGTTTCCTCTTGTGCTATTCCTGACATTATTTATAGGTGTAGGGACCTATTTATCCTTACAAGGTGTAGATTTCGCGTTTTATCAACTTCCTGCGCCAATTGCTGCATTACCAGCGGTGGTTTTGGCGATCGTTTTAAGTAAAGAAACACTGAACAAAGCTATTGAGCAGTTTATTAAAGGTGTGGGGCATCAGGATATCATTGCCATGTGCATGATTTATTTGTTAGCGGGTGCGTTTGCTGCCGTAGCGAAAGCCTCTGGAGGTGTTGATGCGACAGTGAATCTTGGGTTATCAGCCATTCCAACAAGCATGATTCTTCCTGGTATATTCCTTATTTCAGCTTTCATTGCGACTGCAATGGGGACATCAATGGGTACTATAGCCGCCGTTGCCCCTGTTGCACTTGGTATTGCAGAATCTGCGGGCATGAGTGTTCCACTGACTGCGGGTGTCGTACTAAGTGGCGCTATGTTTGGTGATAACTTATCTATTATTTCCGACACAACCATAGCTGCGACACGTTCGCAAGGGTGTGAAATGAAAGATAAATTTAAAGAAAATATACGTATTGCTATTCCTGCAGCGTTTATTGCTTTAGTGATTTTCGCATTGAATAGTTCTGCGACTCAGTTACCGGAAACTGGAGACATTGAGTGGTTTAAAGTCATGCCTTACATTGCGATTTTGGTATTGGCCGTCTCTGGATTAAACGTATTTGTTGTTTTAACCGTAGGTATTCTGCTTGCGGGTACGATAAGTTTGACCTCTGTTGAGGGCTACCAACTGACAAGCTTTGCTCAAGATATCTATGCCGGCTTTGGCAACATGCAAGAAATCTTCTTATTGTCTATGTTAATTGGTGGGTTGAGTGAGCTAATGCGTCGTCAAGGCGGTTTAGCATTTCTAACGCAAGTTATTACTAAAGTGATTCGTAAGTTTGGGTCAACGCATTCAACGCAAGCAAACAGAAAGGCGAGTGAGTTCGGTATTGCAGGCTTAGTCTCTCTGGTAAATTTGTGTACGGCAAACAATACCGTAGCCATTATCGTCTCTGGTAGCGTGGCTCGAGAATTGGCTCAAGAAAACAAAGTAACCGCACGCCGCTCAGCAAGCTTACTTGATATCTATTCATGTGTAATTCAAGGAATACTGCCTTATGGTGCTCAAGTGTTACTGCTTGGCTCCGTTTTCCAATTATCGCCTTTAGAAGTGGTTTCTAACTCCTATTACTGCTTCGCATTAGCATTATCAGCGGTAGTAGCGATCGTGTTAAAACCACGCGCGAAGCAAGCAACATTTTGCGAAGAGAGACACGTATAGCAACCTTATAGTTGAAAGGCTAAACCGCCAATTTTGATAATAAGTAAGGCTTCATTATATGGAGCCTTTGCTTTATTGGCGGAACTCACAATCTCCAAACCTGTCCAAATACCGTCAGATAAAACGCCTCTATTTGCAGGTTATGCTGCTTTATTAATCGATATGTTATTAACTATCGTAGAATATTGACTTTGCTTTAAAGTGCTGTTTTATTGAAGGAAGAAGGCAAGCAAATGTGCGTGTGTTTCTTTTCTTACGATCTCGATTTAAATCCGCCATGAGGAAGTAGCATGTCTGAATTACAAATTATCAAAGCCGATTACTCTGCAGTACCAGATCTATGTAACATGTTTCTAGATGCCTACGCTGATAATGAAGCGATGCAAGCAGCATTACGCCAAGACGAGGTGGCTGACTTCGCACATGATTGTTACTGGCGTTGGGCGGTTGGCGAGTGGGGGTTAGCCGGTGGTGAAGTGTACACCACTCCTGAGCGCGATGGTTGCGTTATTATGCGCTCACCAGGCAAGCACCAGCCGGATGTGATGCAAAAAATGGAGATTCTATCCATTGTTACGCGCATGATGGGCTCGTGCAAAATTGAATTGGCAAAAGAAGTCTGCGAACAAATGCTAGCAGTGCCACCGTTGCAAGATTGCTATTGGTTGTGGGGCCTAGGGGTGTCACCGAAAGCTGGCGGAAAAGGTCTGGCGAGTGCGTTAATCAAAACCGTCACTGACCAAGCAGATGCGGCAGGCAAACCAACCTATGTCGTGGCATCTAGTGAGAAAGTTGTGAAGACTTTTGAACGTCGAGGCTTTGAAGTACTGTCTAAGAGTGAAAATTTCCCATACTGGTTCATGCTTCGACCTGCTCAAAGCTAAAAACAGTTCTCAATAAAGAGCCTTGGTTAAACCGAGGCTCTTTTTTGCACCTATCCTCAAACGTATAATCATCCACGCTTTTCAATCCTCCTCGCAATGATCTGATGCCCTTTACCCTGTTAAGGGGAACAAATTCAGCCGTGACGCAATTGTGTAACTGCCTGTGTCTGCTAGACAGTGTCTTTCGCTTAATTATTCTTAGATAGCCAGTATTCCCCCTACGATTCAACTTTTTCAATAAAAGTGATGATTGAATTTAAGCTCCTGATTTAACGAAACTATTATCTATTTCAATGCCTTTTTTCTTATGATCTTGTCTTAATAACCCTATAAAAACTCAACTATTATTGGTGTTATTCAAAAATAGTTGAATGAATGGCGTTAAGTATGTATGTTGTTTGTAGATTAATCATATGGAGAGATCAGTAATGGTAGAATTCAAATTGACGCACAAGAAAGCTGAACGTGTTTCAGAAAAAGTCGCTCTTTCTGTCACTAAGTTGCTGAAGTATGTACTCAACCTTTTTTACGGCAAAAAATACGATAAAAGGGCAGTTATTCTGGAAACCATCGCCGCCGTACCTGGAATGGTAGCGGGTATGTTCAATCACTTAAAAGCGCTTAGGCGTATGAGAGACGATGAAGGTTGGATCCGAGAGCTTTTAGACGAGGCTGAAAATGAGCGAATGCACTTAATGATTTTTCTAGATATTGCCAAACCCAGTTGGTTGGAGAGGCTCATAGTTCTACTGGGTCAGGGCGTGTTTATTGTTGTTTACTCGATTATCTATTTACTCTCTTCCAAAGTTGCACATCGAGTTGTAGGTTATTTTGAAGAAGAAGCCTGTAAAAGCTATACAGAATACCTAGAGAAGATAGACGAAGGGTACATAGAGAACATACCGGCTCCCAAAATTGCGATCGATTATTACCAGTTAGCGGACGATGCACTGTTGCGTGATGTTGTTTTAAGAATCAGGCAGGATGAAGCCGGTCATAGAGATAGAAACCACGGGTTTGCTGATGCTTATGAACGTAAAGATTTGCCTTCGCATCTTGCCTAACCAATAAAAAAGACGCTTCGGCGTCTTTTTTATTTAGAACAACGATTTCATTTGTTGTGAGTGAGATGCCTTTGACGTTATCCAATACTTATGGTTTGGGTTACAAAGGTTGAAATAATCTTTGTAACTCAATACTGTAGGTAACAGTATCTTAACAGAATGGAGGCTGTGATGAATGTTGGAATCTATGTGTATCGTGATGTAGAGGTATTAGACTTTGCTGGGCCTTTTGAAGTCTTTTCTACGGCGAATCGGTTTCTGAACGAAGAAGACAAATGGTCAGTCAGCCTTCTATCTCAAACACAAGGTACCGTCTTAGCAAGAGGTGGTCTTAAAATCCAATCCGACTATTCCATCTACAGTCATCCGGCAATTGATGTACTGATTGTCCCCGGTGGGGTTCATATCCAAGAGATGGAAAACACTCGCGTATTAGATTGGGTGAGAGAGACAGCAGCTAACTCTACGCTTGTGGCTTCTGTGTGTACAGGCGCATTTTTGCTGGCGAAATCGGGTGTCCTTTCTAACCAAACTGTCACGACTCACTGGGAAGATCAAAATGAACTACAACACCTGTTTCCGGAGTTAACCATTATCAATGATACACGTTGGGTAGATTGCGGTGACATTGTCACATCAGCTGGTATTTCTGCTGGGATTGATATGAGCTTGAGGTTGGTTGAAAAATTGCGCGGACGTGACATCGCACTTAAAACAGCAAAACAGATGGAGTTTGATTGGTGTGAACATGGAGTTACTTTATGAGTATTGCTGTAAGACGTTTAACCCATCCAATATCGGAAAATGTGTTAGCACTAGCTGTGTCAGATGAACAGTTGCCTTTTGTGGGTGTAGTATCCGATATTATTCAGAGCAGTTTAGGTTACCCCAAGGAGAGTCAATGGGTAATCTATTCGGGCGAGACTCCTGCAGGTTTTTTCCTACTTGATGAGGCATACCAAGTTACATTAGGAACTACGTTGGAGAATGCTACTGGCCTTCGCGCTTTTTTTATCGATTCGCGGTTTCAGGGTAGAGGTCTCGCTAAGATGTGTTTAAAGCTTTTAGTCAAAGAGTTTAACGCTTGGCTGGGCACTGAATACAATGACCTATATTTGACCGTTAACTGTAAAAACAAGGCGGCGTATCAACTTTATTTAGCAGTAGGATTTATTGATACGAAAGAACTATATCTGGGTGGTCAAGCTGGTCCTCAACACATTATGTGCTTTAAATCAAAGACAGCAGATGAAATAGGTCTATGATGCTGCCTTCTGAGTTATGTTGTTGAGATAGGTGATTGTTGTGATATCTAAGTTACCTCGTTGGATTGAGTCGGGTGCGTTTGTTCTCTCTTTACTAGCAGGGACAGTGAATGCTGTAGGGCTCATGGGGTTTCAGCATCAGGCCATCTCACATTTATCTGGTACTGCAACACTATTAGGTACTCAACTGATTCACGATTGGTCTCTTGCAGGTCATATGTTCGCAATTATCGTTAGCTTCCTAGCAGGGTCGGCGATTTCTGGTCTATTTATTTCAAATGTGTCGCTAAAGCTCGGTCGCCAATACGAGTGGCTTCTTTGCATTGAAAGTCTATTTTTGCTGATCGCCACTTATTTACTACTCAATGGTTCTCAAAGTGGAACCTACTTTGCTTCAGCTGCATGTGGGTTGCAAAACGCCTTGGCAACCACGTTTAGTGGAGCGGTAGTTAGAACGACTCATGTCACTGGTATCGTTACTGATTTGGGAATCATGATTGGTTCGACATTAAGAGGCGAGACATTTGATAAACGAAAGGCCAAGCTGTTTGTCACCATATTAACGGGGTTCATCGTTGGCGGTATAGTGGGTGCTCTGTTGTATCGGAATTTAGCGTTTATGGCGCTCGTTGTCCCTGCGGCAGCATGCCTAGTTTTAGCGTTAGTGTACCGAATTTATCGCAAGAGAATCGCTTATACCAATCGAGCAAGTTAGAGGGAATTTATGAACATTCAATCGATTGATCATCTCGTACTCACAGTTGCTGATTTGCAATCATCTGTGGAGTTTTATGAAACGCTAGGAATGAGATATGAAACATTTGGTGATAATCGGCATGCGCTTCATTTTGGTTCTCAGAAGATCAATCTGCATATCAAGGGACAAGAGATAGAACCTAAAGCAACCTTTGCAGTGCCGGGAAGTGAAGACTTGTGTTTTGTAATAGACACTCCGGTTGGACAAGCTAAACAGATACTCATTTCTAAAGGTATTGACGTATTCACAGAGCCTGTCAATCGCACAGGCGCTACGGGCAGCATATTGTCAATTTACCTGCGCGATCCAGACGGTAATCTTATCGAACTTTGTAATTATCAATAGTCAACTCTAAGGAAAATCATGACCACGCAATGGATTGTCGATGCTTTTACCACACAGCCATTCAAGGGCAACAGTGCAGCTGTTATCCTCGTTGAGGAGTACCCTGACGATGAATGGATGCTTAACGTTGCAGCAGAAAACAACTTATCTGAAACCGCTTATCTTAAACGTCTTGATCACAACCACTACTATATTCGATGGTTTTCTCCAATCACTGAAATTGATTTCTGTGGCCATGCCACATTGGCGTCCGCGTTTGTACTGTTCAATGACTTGTCTCACACTGGCGAAATTCGTTTTTCTACCAACGATGTCGGTGACCTAATCGTGGTACAAGGAGCTTGTGAGCGAATAGAGATGACGTTTCCCATTCTTATGCCTTGTGAAATAGACGAGGTTCCAGAAGCGCTTGTTCGAGGACTATCTATAGAACCATCTAAGGTGCTACGAAGTAAGCAAGCATATTTCGCTATTTACGAGTCAAAACAACATGTTGTCTCTTTAACAACGCAAAATGAGCCACTAAAAACACTTGCTCCTTATGATGTAGTCGCGACAGCTCCAGGTTCCGACGATCAATATGATTTTGTTTCTCGCTATTTTTGGCCAGCGAATGGCGGTGATGAAGACCCCGTCACAGGCTCGATTCATGCGGGTTTGATGCCATATTGGGCTGAACGACTCGGCAAATCAAAACTCACGGCCTTACAAGCTTCTAAAAGAAGTGGGATCTTGTATGGTGAGGTGCTTCAGGACAGTGTCTGTATTTCTGGTAATGCCGTATTATTTGCGAAGTCCACTCTGAACGTTTAGAGTCACGCACCAATTTGACGACTAATGAAATCCACTTATAGGCTTAGAAGTGGGACGCGTAGTCAGTTATTTATCCCAGTAGTAGAAGAGTCAAACGAATGAAGCTTTCAAAAAGAGAAGGTCGTGTTGTTGACAGTGCGATAGAGCAATGGCTTGAACAAGGCACTATCAACCAAGAAGAACATGACAAACTGAAAAACAGCTATCAAGTCGCTAGTGTCGATTGGTCACTTATTGCTAAGTACTCATTTTGGATTGCAATTGTTTGCATCGTTTTATCGGTACTTTCCGTGTTGCTCGATGAATGGCTGATTAAACTACTGGATGAGATCTTCTCTGCACCTGACATAGCGAAGAGTGGATTTTTCGCCGTAATATCAGCGGGCTTTTACTTTATTGGCGTAAGACGAAAATCGAAGACTCCGGACAAAGCCTTTAGCAATGAGGCCTTATTTGTACTGGGTATTGTCAGTACTGCTGTGTCGATTTATTTTCTAGGGCAGGTTATTCAAACCAATAGCTTAACCAAGTTAATCCTGCTTGCCTCGCTAGTGTATGGCGTTTTGGGATTGTGGATTCCGTCGCATATTGTTTGGTTGTGTGCGTTACTGTCATTTGGTACTTGGCTTGGTTTTGAAACCTATCAACTAAGCGACGAAGGTTATTTTCTTGGACTTAATTTCCCATTCCGTTATGTGCTTTATGGTTTAGTACTGATAGTAACAAGTACGTTGGCAGTAAAACGTTGGCCATCTAAAGAAGATTTCGCCATCACTACTCGTGCTTTGGGGCTATTTGTGTTCTTTATATCGATGTGGTTAATGTCGGTGTTTGGTAATTATGCGGACTTTAGTGTGTGGAGTAATGTCACTCAGTTCTCTTTGCTACATTGGTCGATACTATTACTTATTGCGTCTGTTGTAGCTGTGTGTCACGGAATGAAGTTTGATGATGAACTTACGCGTGGCTTCGGGCTCATTTTCATCTTCATTAATCTGTACACGCGCTTTATAGAGTACTTCTGGGAAGGTACACATAAAGCGGTATTTTTTGCTATTTTGGCAACAAGCTTTTGGTTCTTTGGGACTCGTGCTGAAAAGATATACCGCCTTGGACGTGCAAAAGAGTAATCTGCTTCGTTAAACTCATTTAACAATAGTTTTGGGAGCGTTTATCTTACGCATAAGCTCTCCCAATCGAGCCTCATCATATGCTCACCCGCTGGTGCCATCGACTCGTCGATATCCACTCTTGCTCTTATTTCGATGATTTGATCTGGGTTTAACTGATCCTTTTCGATTTGAATACCATTACGCCAATAGTTGATATCGCCCTCATAACGCTGAGGAAAATCAATTTGAAATCGAAACTTCTCAGATGGTAGGCTCGATTCTAAACCTCCAAAGTCAGCATTTTTTAAACGCAGAATTACACTACCGTGAGGGATGTTATGAACCAAACGCAGTCGAATCTCACGTAAATCGTAATCTTCGCCAAATGACAGTTCTCCCTCTGCATCAATGACTTCAATTCCACAGCGTGCTGGGATGTCTGCACGGAATCTTAATTGAGCATCGTTGTTTTCTGCCAAACATGTCGTTGATAGTAGTAACAGAGCTAGAACCCAACAATTAGTGACCAATCTGAACATAAATAAATTCCAATAGATGCTTGCTAGGCCGACTCATTAAGCGCAAATCGTGACCCATTCGGTTTTTATTGTCAGGTCATCTTTGGCAACTGTATCTTCCTCAGAAAGAGAAACTCTGGCTCGGATTTCTAGCTTACGCTCATTACCAAGTTCATGACGTGTAAAGGTTTTACCTACCATCCAAGCAAGAGCACTGCCTTCCTTTTCACCGCTACCTGTTACTTTAAAATGGAAAAAGCTGTACTCTAGATTCCTTAGATAATCGTCTTGGTCATACTCTAAGTCGTCTAGTCTGAGTAACACTCGGCCATTTTGACGGTTATCGATAATCTGAATTTGAGCTGCGTCCGCTAGATAACTATCTCCAAATGCCAAATCACCTTTATCTTTGAGCACTTCCAAACCACACTGTGCTTCAATGGATGCTTTAAACTCTATTTCTGCATCGTTATCCATTAGCGAAAAGTTGTTATTTGCATACACTGCATGATTAGTGATAACAAGCATACCTGCGACTAGTAGAGCGGTAGATTTGCGCATAATTACTCCGCGAATGTTGTATTAGTTTGTTTCATTTTAATTAGACGCTGCTTCTCTGTTTCGATTTGCAGAAGCTTAAGTTCGTGTTCAGCTTGAGCAAGTTCTTCTTCTCGTTTACGCTGACGCATTTCGAACGCGTACAGTTTTGTGCAATCAACACGGTCTTCACCGCCAAACTGAATTGTGACTGCAGCATAGATACCGCGGTCATCTTCGTTGTAATAATTGTGATAAGGGTCGTACTGGTTACTGTATGTATCATCTGCGCCTTGGGAACCATAAGTTCCAAATTGAACAGTTTTACCCGTTGATACTGCTTGTTCACAGGTAGACCCATTAGATGTCCGAATTCTATCAGTACCTGATGGGTTTGATAGTGAGGGGATAGGGTTTGCCAGTACATTCATCGAAATCATCATAGCTGCCGACCCCAAAGTGATTCTAAAACTCATGATTAAAACCTCTTAAATGTGAGCTTTGTGCATACTTCATAGGTGTTCGGGGAGTCTGTAACCATCTTAGTACACACTAATTTTTCGGATGTTTTACTAGGAGGGGTTTTAACACTAATGTCTAAGTCAATTTCCTGATTGGCCGCTAGCTCAATTTTATTGTTAAACACCTTCTCGTTGATCCTCAGATAGTAATTTGCAGAGACATTGGAACGATTCACCAGGGTAAATTGCACTTGCGTTTTATCTGAATAGGTTTCGAATTGAGTGTTTTTCCACTTATGAACATTGGCACTGGCTGTGAATGATGCAGCCAACGCAGTTAAGCAGACAAAGTATTTAAGTAGTCGCATACATCACCTCTAGAGCTAACAAAGAAGGGGATAGTAATGCAGTTGCGCGTAATACGATTACCATTTCGCGCCAGCAGGTTAGAAAAGTGAAACAACTTTGTTTTGGCGTTGAAACGCTAACCATCGAAGGAAGGTTGCGTAATTACTGCTCTAACTTTGAGATTGTTTTTGTATCGATGTATCGAAGAAGAAAATTAAATGATGAACCTACGATTGGCTTTGGACTACTTTTAATAATCCATACACTCGATTTATTGAGTACTTCTGAGAAGGGACGCGTAAAATGGTGGCTTTTGCTACTTTAACAACAGATGTTTGGTTGTTTGGAACTCGTGCAAAGAGGGTTTATCGTCTTGGTCGGAGCTAGCATACAGAATCTTAAGTTTCTGAATATCAAAACCTGTAAAGCAACAATAGATACTACTGCTCGTACACTGTGACATTATCCGCGGTCATTGTGTATGCGCTCATTACTTCAGTATTGCCGTCGGAGAGCTCAATATTGGAAGCGGTAGATTGCTCCAACAAAGTTCCTTCGACCCACACCGGTGAGTATAAACCTCGAAACTCAATTCCTTTAGGGTAACTCACTACGACCATTTGATTTCCTGGCGGTGGTGGAGTGTGAATACAGGCGCCGGCAGTAGGAACAAGTATAAACTCAGTAACAATCAACTCATCAAATTCAAGAGGTACAATGAACCCAGGAAGTCGCCCCTTCTTGCCAATTAGCGTGGGATTGATATTCATATTCCAATCTGAATGATCGGCATCTATTTGCTTTTGTTCTTCAATTAAATCAAGGATATTGATGCCATTCTTTGCAAAGCGTATCAATGCTTCACGATAATTTGTCTCTAGTGCTGCACGTTCAGGTTTGTGTTTATTTTGATAGTCTACGATCGTCATCAAATCATAGCGCTGTGTGGGTGTAAAACTCGCGAACTTGTTTTGGTAAGTTGGCGCGTCAATGGTCGGCGAGAGATCTTGCCACTGCCAGTCATTTGCATGTGCTTTCACCATAAATAGCAAAGAAAGACTGAATAAAATAACTAACGAACGCATGCTTTAAATACCGATAATTGACCATTAACCGACAGAACCTATCAGTAACCTTGCCATGTGTACATCCTTAACCAGTTCTTTTTGGTATCTTGTTGTAAGAATGAACCGTGTTGTTTGGTTATGGACTGCGCTGTGTTTCGTTCAAACTTAATATCGTTCTTTGATACATTTTAGGTGTTAGGCCGCTGATGCGCTTAAACGAACGCGAAAAGTGAGAAATATCGGAAAAGCCAAGTTGACTAGCAATGTGAGTCAGTGATCGTTCTTCGCCCATTAGTTCTACTGCGACAGTAAATACTAGATTATCTTTGATATGGCGGAAACTTGTTCGCTCTTCATTGAGCCTTCGCTGCAGCGTACGTGGTGTCAGCTTTAACAGTTTGGCTGCTTGCTCTAGGGTAAGGTTGTGTTCCCGAACATAGGGTAATAATGCCGTAAACACGCGGTCGGTAAAGTTAGCGTGCCAAGTCACTAATGGTTCTTGTGGTGCACAATCTTTACTGGTGATATTTGGAGCGTGCTGCAAAATCTCCTTATCGATTAACCATTCTATACGTTCATTTTCAACGAAATATTGTGGTGACGTCCCTATGATAGCTTTAAATACATCAACTTCCTTCGATTGGATTTTAATTTGTTTAGGAGTCCATGTGGACTTAGTCATGGCTCGGACCAATTCAATAGCGTAAAGCACTGCCCAAATCTCTGACCAAAGGAATAACGGGCTGTCATCAAATTGGCGTTTGCACCAATACCAAGTCCTTCCATGACTCTGTTCTAGTCCAACATTGACGCCAACGGCATCGTACTGAAACACTTGTTTTGTATGGACTAAAGCTTCCTCTACCGTATTGCATTCAGATAACTCACCTAGTAGGCGTGGTATAACTTTTTGCCTAATCGCCGTTCGTAATAGATCGCCGAATTGAGTAATTCCTAATTGATTTCCCAATAAATAGATTAATTTTTTCACTGGCTCTTGGGGTAAGAATTCTTGATCCAAATCGAACAAGTCTGGTGGTAATCCAGATTCTTTTATCGCTTGGTGAGGGTCGTGGTTGTATTCGCGAAAGAGTTCTACCAATACGCGGGCATAACCAGATTTGATCAGTGGCGTAATTGGGTCCTTGCTAGTGGTCATAGGCGTTAAGACGGTATTTTTGAGATATTGATAATGTTTAGGTTAGACCTTTGGCGCAAAATGGCAAATCTGAAAAAACACATCAACTACAATTTTCGCTCAGTGATAATCAGCAAAGCAAACACGTGTTGGTTCTCTAATATACTAATTTTTAAAGTAATTAAATTTAATTTGTTCCGGTAATAGTCTATACCTAGATAGGATTGGTTATTAAGTTGTTAACAAGGGATGAGTAATGAGCGATAAACCAGAATCAAAAAGTCAGCCAGTAGAGAAACAGAACAAAGATTCTCAAATTGAACAAGCTGAACAAAACGCAGAGCAAGCGAAACAGAACAAAGTGAAGAAAGTTACCAATGCTCTTGTTGTCTTTATTGTAGCTAGTCTCGCTATCAGTATTATTTCAGATCGAATCATTCCCTCTACAGACAATGCGCGCGTCAAAGGCTATGTCGTGCCGATCAAACCTCAGGTTTCTGGGCAAGTGATCGATATTCAGGTAAAGCCTAATCAGTTAGTGTCAGAGGGCGATACATTGATTGCTCTTAATCCGGTGGACTATGAGATAGCTGTTCAAAAAGCGGAACAGGATTTGGAAATTGCTGGACAAAATGTTGGAGCTCAAACGGCGACGATCGCCTCTGCACAGGCTCGTTTGACCAGCAGTATCGTCGAACGAGATAACGTTGAACTGCAAACTCGTCGTGTACTTACTATGGCAGAAAAAGGGGTGATTTCCGCTTCTGAGGCTGATAAAGCAAGAGCGAATTTGGCGAGGGCACGCGCCAATGTTCAAAATGCACAGGCAGATTTGGACAAAGCCAATAAACAGCTTGGCGCAGAAGGTGAAGAAAATAGCCAGATTAAAGCAGCTTTACTTGCATTAGAGAAGGCTCAACTGGACTTAGAACGTACCGTAGTTAGAGCTCCAACCAACGGTGGCGTCTCAAACTTCAGTTTGTCCGAAGGATTTTATGCGAGCGCTGGCCAACCCATAATGACGTTTGTGTCAACAGATAGCATTTGGATTGAGGCTTACTTTAGAGAGAACAGTTTAGGTAATATTCAACCAGGTAATGAGGTTGAAATAGCACTCGACTTTGCTCCAGGAAAGGTCATCACAGGCAAAATATCAAGTGTTGATTGGGGCGTGGATTGGGGGCAGTCCAACCAAGCTGGCAAACTGGCTCAAGCCAATAATCAAACTGGCTGGTTAAGACAAACTCAAATGCTTCCGGTTACGATTGAATTCGATACGGCTGATACGACAGGGTTGCTGCGAATAGGTGGTCAAGCGGATGTCGTGGTATACACCGATAACAACACCATCTTCAACATGTTAGGCAAGGCTTGGATTCGAATCGTTAGTTGGATGTCTTATGTCCGATAACACACAAAATCGCGTACTCAGATTTACGCTTGGTGTCGGTATTGCTACGTTTCTTGCTGCTTGGATAGATTGGCCATTGGCGTTTGTAACACCGATTTTCACCGCTAAGTTTCTGTTTGAAAAGAAGGTATTACACAAAGACATCGTCTATGAACTTCTTCTTGCGATGATCGTAACCGTTGTAATTGGTGTTAGCTTAAGCTTAGGTCTTGCTCAATATCCGGTTCCTCTATTAATAGGGGTAGGAATGTTGATGATGTTGGGGTATTACCTGTTTCTCGACCCGAAATGGAATTTGTTCGCAACCATATTGTTAATGTCGACATTGATGTTGCCTTTTATGGCAATCGATAGTCCACCAATTGCTATATTTTTGGCGTTGGGTTTAAGTTTATCTGGTGCTATTGCAGTCGCAATATTCGCAATAATGCACATCTATATGCCGGAGAGAGAAGAAACGCATCAGGGCTATCAAACGGTTCCATTTACTTCGGAATTCCGCTGGCATTCCACGTTGAAAGCGATGATTGTCGCTTTCCCTGTTGTCTGTTTCTTCTTCATTTTCCAGATCTCTGAAGCGCTACTTTCGATGATATTTATTGCTTTGTTATCGTTAATGATAACAGGCGAAAAGTCCATCAAGTTAAGTCTGTTTTTGCTAATTAGCAATGGTATTGGTGGTGTGATTGCCGTTCTAGTGTTTGGTGTATTAGCTCTAGTCCCTAATATTGTTTTTTACACTGTCTTTATCAGTCTTCTAGCAATTGTTATCGGTAGCAAAATGTACTCAGAGCCTACAAAGGCACCGGTGTACGCGACGGCATTCAATACCGCTTTGGTGTTGATAGGCACGACGTTAATGAGCTCTGGTGTGATTGACGAAAAAATGTGGATAAGGCTCGGACTTCTTGGTTTGGTCGCTTTATACATGATGATTGCTGCTTTCTTTATTGAAACGAGGCAATGGAAGGTCCTGCAGTTCAATGGACAGATGATGAAATCTATTTAGGTAAACGTTATGAATTTTGACAGTTCCTTCAATAAAAATGCGATCGATACTTTTATCAAAATCGCGACCATTTCCATTTTGGTCTATTGGTGTTTTTCCATTCTTAGACCTTTCATGATGCTCGTTGTTTGGGGCGGTATTATCGCCGTCGCACTCTATCCAGTGGCGTTATGGTTACACGCTAAATGCCGTATTTCCAAAGGTAAAGCAAGTGGGTTGCTTTCGTTGATTGGCGTTCTGCTACTACTTATTCCACTCGTTTGGTTATCTAGTGGTTTATATACGGGAGGCACAGAAGTGTATTCGCAGCTACAGGACGGAACACTTCAAGTACCAAGGCCGACTCAAGCCGTCAAAGAATTGCCTGTAGTTGGTGAAAAGATATATGCCGCTATGTATCATGCTTCGACTAACTTAGAAGGAGCGATGGCTAAATATAGTGAGCAGATAAAATCGCTAGCAACAACATTAGCTGGTGCTGTGGGGTCCTTTGCGGGTGGGCTACTACAATTTATCGTTTCGACCATCATTGCTGGCGTGTTTATGGCGAATGCTGAGAACTGCCAAAAAGCGTTCAACAAAGTGGCTAATCGACTCACTAACGGCAAAGGTGCGGAGCTAGTCAATCTATCCAAATCAACAGTTCGTAGCGTCGTACAAGGCGTGTTGGGTGTTGCGGTTATTCAATCGATCATGGCCGCAGTCGGTATGGCGTTCGTTGATGTGCCTGCGATAGGGCTTTGGGCACTAGCGGTCTTGTTAATGGCTATTATCCAGTTACCGCCAATACTGGCGCTTATTCCGGTGATTGCTTATGTGTTCGGTACCCAGTCGACCACAGCAGCAGTACTGTTTTTAGTATGGTGTGTCATCGTCAGCGGCAGCGACGCGGTTCTTAAGCCTATGTTACTAAGTCGAGGATCAGATATTCCCATGTTGGTTTTACTATTGGGTGCGTTAGGTGGAATGGCTATGTCAGGAATAGTCGGCCTGTTTGTTGGTGCCGTTGTATTAAGTTTGAGTTATCAACTGTTCGTATCTTGGCTAGAAGAGCCAGAAAAAGCCAAAGATTAATGCAAGGAGAATTGGCTCAATGTGGAAAGGGATTTCTATCTTCGTTTTATCGTTAGTTTTGGGCGGGTGTGCTTCTAATGCTCACTCTCCGAGTTCTTCTGACGATGAGTGGACATCACAGCTAATGGAGCAGCGTCGTTGGCGCGACGCTGAAGATTTAGAGAAAGATTATCTTAAACTCTCGTCTGAGAATCGACTACCAGTTCAACCAGCTCTTGTTAAAGTGATTGGCTCACAGCAGGCGGACGCGATAAAGAGTCTAGCCGCGAAGATCTACTTGATTGAAAACGCGAAACACACCATTGATCTTACATACTATATTTTCTCTGACGATTTAGCAGGTAAAGCCACATTAGGAGCTTTGTGTGAGGCCGTGCAACGCGGTGTTGATATCCGCATTATGGTAGATAGCTTGGGTTCGTACAGTCTTAACAATGGGAACTTAAAAGGCCTTATGCAGTGTGAAAAAAACGCGGGCTATATTCGTGATAGAGAAGGACAGATTACAACTCAGAAAGCACGCGTACAGGCGGTTGTCTTCAATGCACTAACAGATGGTGATTCCAGATGGAACCATCGCTCTCACGACAAGCTATTTATTGTGGACGGTTTCTATAATCAAAATGCTTATGTGATTACGGGTGGGCGGAATATGTCGCTTCATTATTACGGGATCGATAGTAATGGAAGTAAGGACTACTCAGCGTTTCGTGATATTGAAGTCATAATCCGTCCTTTACTTGAATCGAAACCTGAGCAGTCGCCATCTCGACTAAGTGAGTATTATTTTACGGTCCTGTTTACTAAACCTGGCAACAAAAAGCTTGATACATGGTCAAGTTACAATCGAGACAAGTCTTTATTGTTAAAGTCTTATCAGAAGTTGAAAGCAAACCCAGAGTTTAATCAAGCATACATTGGTATAGCTCAGTATCTAGATATAGATTATCGTACTGCAGATACCAAATTTGCGCACGAATTGGACAATCTAAATGCGGAAGATGTTGTGACGCGTTATAGCCATAACAAAAGTGCTAATGCCAATTCAATCAGCGGCATTTTGGCGAAAACTGCCTATACCAATACTGAGCTTAAAAAAATAAGAATAGTGTCACCATACCTGTTTCTTCAGTCGGATTTACTAAAAGATGAAGGCGTAATCGATAGAGAGCTAAACATCGCGTTGAGTTGGTTGGAACAAGATCCAGAGCGAAGTATTGAGGTTATTACTAACTCAGTACTTACTAGTGATAACTTCTTCACTCAAGCCGTGATCGACATGCACACGGTACCTTCACTCATTATGCAAGATGAAACCCTCAAGCAAACTTGGTTAGACGATGACCTTGATAATAACGAGCTCAACGAAAAGTTCCTTCAATCATCAGCTTGGAAGAAGGCGGTTAACCATCCAAGAATCAAGTTCTACCAATTAGGTAAACCCGACTCGGTATTACTCGGTGGAACACAATACTATGGCAAACTTCATGCGAAATTTCTGATTATTGATGAAACAGCGTTTGTAGGCACGACCAATCTCGATTTTCGTTCGTTGCTTTACAACAATGAAGTGGGGTTTTTCTTATCGGGAGAGCAAATAATCAGTGATCTCAACCAACAATTTGAACTACTTAAGCAAGACTCATTACTTTGGGGTAGTGAGGAGTGGTTAGAGATGCGGAAGCAGCTTAGGGCGGTTGGGGGTATGAAAGGCAAAACATCTGAAAGCCAGCGAGAAATATATAACATTCTCGAATCTACGGGACTCAAGTATCAATTCTAGGCAGGGAGTTATTCGCTATTGATGGCGTAATCTGGCAAATGTCGATCATTTTCGTGCGGTATGTTTGATTGTCAATCAAACTATAGGAGTCGTTAATGATCGTACATTTTAGAGTTCAAGATATTGAAGAGTTGTGGTTGCATATCGACTTGGCTGCTCATCTTCAAACAAGGCTAAGAATGTTAAATAGGTTGTAGACTGCTCAATTCTAAAAACTGAACGCCCAACCTATCATCGGGCCCTGCTGGGTGACATCTATCTGTGTAGTGCCCGAGTCATTTTGAATATTTAAGTAGCGATAACCGAACCAAATGTTGTTTAGATTACTTAATCGATACATTCCAGCGAGATTGAGCCCTCTATTCACATCATTGTCGCCAGCAATACTAGTATCTACAGTAAGACTCAATCCCCAGTCCTGATTAAACCAGTGGGCATATTTTAACCCCACCAACCAGTCGAATTGGTGCCCTGATGAATTGATCGATGGGGCGTCGTATTCGTTAACACCTATATCAATATTGAACTTACTGTAAGTATGTCTAACCCCCGTAAGCATCACTAAGCCATGGGTGACTTCATAACCAGCGAAGAGGTCATTTAAAGACATAGTGGCATCTAGATCGATAGTGGTTGTGATATCCGGAAGAAACGGCAGTTTTGGTTTGTAAGTCGATGAATTGGAGCTTTTGATATGCAAATAGTTAGCGCGAACACCCAATAGCCATTTACCTTTCTGGGCATAGAAATCGCCCATGAGACCGAAATTTAAATTACTAACAATATTATCAAAAGGAATGTCAATATCCACGATACCACCTGAATTTCCTGAGGTACCGGTGATGCTTGGTGTCCATATCATTGGGAACACCAACAAATATTCCCATTCCTCGGACTGACTTGACTGAGCGAGGCAAGGGGAAAGCACCGTCATGCTAGTTAAAGCAGCTAAACTAACCGACTTCATATATATTCCTTTAAATACTAATTTATTCAGATGGTTACCATCTAGGATAGACTATATTAGTCCTATACCACCTAATTACTTGTGTACTAGATGATGGCCAGACCTAGAAAAGAAGAGCAAGTCCACATAATTCGAACAGAACACGTCATGTTTTTTATTGACCTCTTCAAGGGGATGGATGTTGATCTACTTCCTTTATTAAGAGAAGCGCGTATTCCCAATACAATTGTTCAACAACCTAACTATTCTTATTTACCAGAATCAACGTTGAAAAACCTGTTATGTCATCTCGGAAAGCGATTATCTAGCGATCAATTTGGGATTAGGGTATGGGAAATGGTCTCACTTGAATATGTCCCGTATTATCTGAGTAAATTACCCGTTAATACGACGGTTCATGAGGCGCTTAGCAGATTTGGTCAATTGCTAGAAATGGAATCGTCCAATACCAAAGTCTACATAAAAAGGGCTGGTGGAGCGTGGTGGTTTGTAAGGGAGAAAACGGGTGCAGATGAAGTTTGGTTCCAATATGCAGAGATATTTTCTGTGACGTTTATGACACAGTTAGTCCATCAGTTAACAGCAGGACAGTATCATCCGAAAGAAATTGGTGTTCAGTCATCTTCCGTTGAGGCGTTTAAATTGCTACCGCAACTTCAGAATGTGGTGCTCTATAACGAACGCCCTGTGACTGCAATTAAAATACCTGACAGCGTAATGATGCAGATGACCAAGTTTAACGTTCAAAAATCTGTACCCAGCGAACCGTTACCAAAGTTGGGACGGTTTACTCAGAGTTTAAAACTCGCGCTTAAACCCTACTTTACCGCTGGAAAGTTACCTCTAGATGTAGCTTCTGAGGTTATTAATATCCACTCAAGAACGATTCAACGCCGACTTAAAGAGGAGGAAACCAATTACAAGGAATTTAGTGAACAGATCTTGTTTGAACTCATTAAAACTGAGCTTATGTCTTCATCTACTATTGCGACAGTTGCTCAACAATTTGGTTACTCTGATTCCGCGCATTTCACGCGAGCATTTAAGCGATACGTTGGTATCACTCCCTCGCAATATAGGTCAAATCTCCCTACGTAAAAGCAACCTTTAAGTTTTGTCGCCAAATGGCAATACGTTAGGTTCGCAAATGTATAAATTATCACCTAAGGTTTAGATGTTAATTGTTTGTGAACTCAGCGTGTTACATAAAAAACAATTAGCCTCGTAGCAGCAAATTCATATCAATGATTCGGAATGTTACGCGAAGTGGATTCCACTTGGCATGGACTAAAGGTGAAATAATGAAATCGATCGGCGGCAAACTGTCTCTTCTCGCAGCTTCTTGTGTCTGTGCGCTCTCAGCGCAAGCAGACACAATTTTGTTTAAGAACGTTAATGTTTTTAATGGCACAGACAACAAACTGTATGAAAACCACTACGTATTAGTGGAAGACAACTTAATCAAAGCGGTATCGAAAGATGTAGTTGAAGTCTCCGATGCGCAAGTCATTGATGGGAGTGGTATGACATTAATGCCGGGTCTGATTGAAGGGCATGGCCATCTGCTATTAAACGGCGGTAACTTGAGTGACCACGAGAATAATCGCACGATAGAAGAATTAGCCGCGCGTTCTACGGTTAACGCTCGAGCGGCGTTTCGTTCAGGCTTCACCACTTGGCGTGATGCTGGCGGGTTGAATACCGGCTTACGAAAAACGATAGACTCAGGGATGCTGGAGGGACCTAGACTTTATACCTCTGGTGCTTTCATTGGTCCTACAGGTTCTCACGCAGACTTTAGTAATCTCACAACAGCCAATCAACATTTTTTCGGTTCTACGACGAGTATGGCGAGAAACAGCGTCAGCTTTAATGCCGATGGTATTACCGATATAAAGGCCGCTGCACGTCAGAATTTCAAACAAGGCAACACGCAAATTAAGATCATGTCTTCCGGCGGTGTCGCTTCATCTTTTGACCCTTGGCAGCTAAATGCGATGTCGCCAGAAGAAATTTCGGCAGCGGTAGAAATTGCCGAGGCCTATGGGTCCTACGTTATGTCTCACGCATACAGTAAAAAAGCAATTTTACGCAACCTTGATGCGGGCGTAAAAACTATTGAACACGGTTTTATGTTTGACGGTGATATTGCTAAAAAGATGAAAGAGAAGGGAGCGTATATTACAACCAATATGACGGCTTTTTCTCCCTATTTGACTCAAATCGAAGCGATCAACTCTAATCCGGCTTCGAAACGAAAAGCAGAATCAGCGACGAAGGCATTCTCCAAGTACATTGAAAATGTCAACAAGTATCAACCTAAATGGGGTTTTCACACGGACTGTGTTGGTGATGTAACCGCTTGCATTAAGCAAACCGACCATACCATATTCCTTGCTGGTAAAGAGCTGGGTAACTTCTTCACACTCAAAGGCTTGACGTCAGTGAATGGCGAAATTGTCAAACTATCTGGGGTCATGGACCCTTATCCTGAAGGTAAGTTAGGCGTGGTTGAAGAAGGTGCATACGCCGATCTTATCTTAGTAGATGGTAATCCACTCGAGGACTTATCAGTAATCGGTGCCAACGAGAAATGGTTTGATGCTGAGCCCCGAGAGGCAGACTTAGACACAATTAAAGTGATCATGAAAGACGGTGTTGTTTACAAGAACACACTATAGCCATTCAGTGGGGCTCAGAAACTGAGCCCTCTTAACAAGAGTAATGTACATGTTGAATTGGTGTTCTAGCCTGATTGTTGTTCTATTTTCGTTTTCCGTGTCTGCGAGTCAAATCTCGGTCTTAGATTGGACGGATTTGAAACCTCAAATGAAAGAAGAAATTGTAGTCTTACCGGATATAACCGAAGCTCAGAGAGAATCTTTACAAACGATTTTGTTATTAGACTCTGTGCCCAACAAAGCGAATCAAAAACTTGCTAATCAACTCATTGTTGAGTTGGGTAGTGAAGGTGTCGATGCTCGTGATTTACTCGAGAAAAGAGCGACTTATATGGCTCAGATGCAAGCTCTATCGGAGACCACGACGGATCGCTTTGATAAACGAAATATTCGAATGGCTGGCTTTATCGTGCCGCTAGAAATGACAGGAGAGAAAAGTACTGACTTTCTGTTGGTGCCAGTTGCGGGTGCATGTATCCATTTGCCACCTCCGCCAGCAAATCAAATAGTGCGAATACGCTACCCAGAAGGATTTGAAATTAAAAATGTTCAATATCCAGTGTGGGTTGAGGGTATTTTCACCAGCGATAAACAGACAGAGGATGTTTTTCTTGTTGATGGTAATACCTCAGTGACAATGGGCTACAGTATGGAAGCCACTAACATTGAAGATTATTACCAATCAGAAACGTTATAGTGAGACGTATGATGACTAAAACCCTTCTATCAAGTGTTGCTTTAGCTGCGATCTTTGCGTCGCTCGTCCCCAAAATAGCTATTGGTGCCGATTTTGGGAGCCCGGACTCAGTCGATAACACTCTCAAGACAAAGCCAACCCCAAAATTGAACTGGAGAGAATCGTTAGAACAAGATCAAAATCTTACATTTGGCTTAGATTATCAATCACTGGGGCTTCGTGCTTCGGACACCGTGACAGGAGGCGAAAATAACGCCGCCGCTGGTGTGTTTCGTTTCTACGGGAGTTGGAACTTGGTTGGCCTAGATTCAGGTAATGTTGGTGGACTGGTATGGAAAGTAGAGCACAGACATAAGTACACCGACCTTTCACCTAAAGAGTTTTCGTTTATCGGCAATGTTACTCCCAGTCTACCTGATGGTGTCGGCTATGTCGGTATGATAGGGCCTGCGTATTCTGACCAAGGCAGTCGTCTCACTAACTTGTATTGGAAACAAAAGTTAAACCAGGGTAGAACGTCACTCATGCTTGGGTATCTAGATACCACCGATTACGTCGATACTTATGCTCTTGCGAGCCCTTGGACGGGATTTACTAACCTGGCCTTTAGCACAGGAGGAGGCGCAATTGGCTTGCCTGATGATGGTGTACTTGGATTAGCCGTAGGTCATATGTTGACTGACAATTTTTATCTGATTGGTGGGGTAGCCGATGCTAACGGTGACTCTAGTGACCCATTTAATTCTTTCTTTGACGACAGCAAACTTTTTACAACGTTAGAGTTTGGTTGGACCGCTTCTCAAGAGCAAATTTATACCGATAACGTACATGTCACAGCATGGAATATTGATGGTGGTACAAGACATAACTTGTCTACTATTACCTTGCCAGATGGTAGTACAACCTATAGCGATCAAAACGGCCGTGGTATCAACTTTTCAGCGAGCTATTTTGCGACAGCGCAGTTGATGCCATTTATTCGGGGAGGGTTCTCAAGCGGAGATGTAGCCTTGTATGATACTTCTATCAGCGCAGGTATCGGCTACTTTGGTTTGGGTAATGCAACGAGTAATTTGGGTTTCGCCGTAAACTGGAGTGAAGTCAATGAAGCGTTTGGGAGTGGTTTAGACAATCAAATTACCTCAGAGCTATATTATAACTGGGCTGTGAATGACTATATTCAAGTCACACCAGACTTACAGTATATAAAGAACCCTGCGTTTTCTGATAAAGATAGTACTTGGATTATCGGCCTAAGGTTACGAGTCGCTATCTAAAAAAAGAGCTCATATGAGCTCTTTTTTTAATTTCCATCGTAGATGTAGCTATACACTCTGACTGGCCATCCGTAACCTGTATATTCTTTAGCAAGAACATCGGCGACTTCAACTGTGACTTCAATTCTTACCCAAGCACCGATGCCTAATGGCTGATACTCAATGACTCGATTTTTCATTATTAGGTTTCCGCTATTATGAGGAGTGATAATCATCGTTAAGGCGCAATGTATACGCCTTAACGAAAATTAGCTTGGAATAGCCGATATTACTTACCTATTTGTGCCAAAGTGTTCCAAACCATAGCAAACTGTGTCGCTGCTTTATTGATTGATAAGTCGCAAACCAACTGGTAGGGCATCACCAAATAACTTTTTAGAATCAGATTCCGACAGTGTTTTGACCTCGGAAACCAATTCATGCCAACTAGAAGATGCTTTCGACGCTTTCAGCTTATCTAGAACCTGCGCTCGATAGTCATCAGAAATATCTAGAGAGCGGTCGCCGGTTTTACGGCACATCAGGACACAGGCAAAGCCTATCATTGGTTCTTTTAGCCAGTCTTGCTCAAGAAGTTTTGGTAGCCATTGTTCAATTTGTTCCCGCGATATCACGTTATGTTGGCTGCCGTAGAGTGGTGTACGAGAGGCAAGTCTGCCTAATGCCCACCAGTGTGCTTGTTCGAACTGAGACTGGTTGAGGGCCTTGCTGAGATACCAAGTAGCTAACAGAACTTTGTCATCAACGTACAAGTTCTCTAAGCTTGCCGATAAACGAACCATGGCCTCATAGCCTTTATCCTTGGCTCCTTGGAATGTTTTGGCATTCTTCATCGCACCAGGATGTAAGTATTTGGCGATCCCTCCTAATATTACTTCCTGCTGTTCTTCATTTAGACCGCCTGAGACACGACGCCAGAAAGTCCACCAATCACTCCAACCTTGTGCATTCTGGAACTGAATACCTTGTTGGTACAACCCCCAGATTTGTTCCATACGCCATGAGTCAGTCGCATCACCAAAACCAGGGCGCATACAAAAGCCTGTTAAGCGAAGCCAATTCTTTTCGTGTTGTTCAGAACGACGACGACGTTTGCGACCCAGTGAAAAACTGTCAACTAGAGAACGTAAGGTATAGAAATCCCAGTCATCTTTCTTACCAAGGTTTTTCTCAAGTGTTTTGGAGAGCAGCTTGATTTCTTTGCTGTCAGCGCTGTTTTTGTTGCCACTATACAAACGAGAAATCAAATCTTTGCTTGGCTCCAGCCCAGGATGAGCGGTGACCGTTTCTTCTTGTGCCTGCTGATTTCGAACTTCAAATTCAAGCGCCCATCGCTGAGCATCATCCTCAGTGCTTACACATTCAATCTTAAGCGTACCAACCTCGGTTAATTGGCAAGCGAGCTGAACTTCAACTCGTTCTTTTTGATTGGCAGCAAGCTGAGAATCATTACCCTGTAACGTATTGATGTATGGAGGCAACGGTGCGAACTGATCGGGGTCGATTTGAACCATTAACCCGTTCTGTACTTTTTGATGCTCGCCAAAGTAATCATGGGTTGAAGTAAGAAGGTTAAATCGAACAGGTTCACCCAGAGTTAGCGCAAATCGACGACCAGTCAGACGAATTTCTTGCCCTTCATCTGTACCTTTGGACAATAAACATAAAGCTTGGCCAAGTTTGTTCTTTTCTTGTAGGTGTAGGAAGTAGGAACGGGCACTACCACCACCAATTTTAAGCTGTGCACCACGACGTGCTTTTGCAAAAGCGACAGCACCAAGCGCAACAGACCAATCTGGATGTGGGTTAGAGAGTAAAGAAACAGCAGAACCTTTCCAATTTTCAACGATATCGACCACGCGACGTGTGACCAAGTCGCTGTTGAAAACACCACCATTGAGTAGCAGGCCAACAGGAATCGCTGGGTCACTTTGATCGCCTAAGGCGTCTTTCGCAACCTCTTGGTGCAAATGCAAGAACTCGGAGACATGCTTACTTACCGCAGGGTCGGAAACGTAAGGCAGTCCAAATTCAACGACAGCGCTTCGTTTCTTGTCAGGTAGCTCACCAAACTTCGTGGTCGGAAAGAAGCCTTCTAAAGCTATTTGATGCACTTCTTGTTTGGTAAGAGCGATGCTTTTCGTGCCACCGATTAAACGAGAACCACTACCCAACATAGTGATTTTCATGTCATTTGGAGCATTTTCAGACAGCAACGCCTCTTTTGCCTTGCGAGTTTGCTGAATCAGCTTGGTAAGACTAGCCGCGTTAAGCTTTTTAGCCTCGTTAAAGCGCTGCTCAGCCATATGTGCAAGTGCCAGATCAAGATTATCACCACCTAACATAAGGTGTTCGCCGACACCGATTCGATTCAGTGTTAGTTCGTCATTGTCGTGTTTAGCTTCAATCAAACTTAAGTCAGTAGTACCACCGCCAACATCACATACCAGAATAAGCGGTACTTGGGCCAACTCTTGTGCTGCGGTATCTTTGTGTCTCGCATACCAGTCATAACAAACGGCTTGTGGCTCTTCTAACAGGTGGACTTTTGGTAGTCCTGCCAATTTTGCGGCTTGTAGGGTGAGCTTCCTTGCGGTTTCATCAAAGGAAGCTGGAACCGTAATGACTACATCTTGATCTTCAAGTTTGTTGTAGTGATGGCGGTGGTTCCATGCCTGACGAATATGGTTGAGATAGCTTGCGCTGGCGATGACTGGCGACACTTTTTCGACATCTTGCGCGCCGGCCCACGGTAGAATGTCGTCTTCACGATCAACTGCAGTGTGCGATAGCCAACTCTTAGCACTTGAGACCTGTCGGCCTTCAACTTTTGCACCCAACTCTCTCGCCCATTCACCAATGATGATATTTTTCAGATCACCATCGACCGATTGATTTTCCCATGGGAGAGTGAGGTCCGCTTCGGACACTTGCTGAGCTGCTGGATGATAACGGAAAGAGGGTAGTAGTGGTTTACGCACTACTTCGCCCGGGCCAACGAGTTGGTCGATTTCAAACAATTCGACCGGAGAGTTAGAGAGGTCGTCTTGAATTTCACAGAATGCGACAACCGTATTGGTTGTACCTAAATCGATACCGACCAGATATTGTGAGGATGCCATGACATGCTCCAGTTAGGTCTTAATAAAGACTGGGATTAGCGATAAAAAACGGCACATTATGTGCCGTTTTGTCATTTAATTATTGTTATGCGTCTTCGCGGACGTCAAATTCAACGTGCCATTTTTGGCCATTATCCGAAGCGATGGCTTCCAGATATAGAGTGCCAAGTTCAGTAACGCGCGATGATAGTGTCACAGGAACCACTTCGCCAACGCTGCGGCCTTCTGATACTGGCAAGGTAACTTGAATTTCTGGAAGTTCTTCAAGCTCTTCTGGTTGCCAAAAGTCAAGATGAACTCCTGCCTCATCATCACGGCGGGTAGTTGAACCGAAGAATTGGAAATGAACCGGTTGACCAATGACAAGTCCAAATTCTTGACTAGGGACTTGAACACTACTGCCTTCTTCCATACCGAACGGTGCAACACAAAGGGCTTCCATTGGAGGAGCCATTCCCGGAATCGCAGGCATCGCACTTTCAATGCCGATGTAGTAACTCGAGGCAATACCGCCGCGAATTCGAACACCTTGACCACGTCGAACGCTACCGTAATAAGCTGCACCACTTGCAACGGCAAGATCTAAGTTTAGGCCAGAAAGCATTTTTGCCTTGTCTGAGCCCGCGGTTTCAAGCCACGCGTTAATGGTGTAGAACAAACGATCAGAGAGTAGTTTCGATTTAAGGACACCGCCGTTAAAGAGCAAGGCTGTTGGCTTGACGAACTCAGGTGCTGGTTGCATGCCAGGAATACCTGCAAAGGCGTTATCTGTTGCGTTGCTTTGGCGGCTCAAGAACGCAGCAATATGGCGAGTAATCGCCGCATCTTGTGCGTAAGGAAGGCCCATTTGCGTTAATGCACCGCGAGCACGTTGAACCGGATGATCTTGAATGCCCACTTGTGGGAAGAAACCGTCTACAAGAGTTTGTTGAACTTCCTGTTGGGTCAATTCCGTTTTCAGTGTTGCGCCTAGTAACTTAGAGCCACGACTAGGGACAACAATCGGCACTGCTTGAAGCTCAGAATCATTTAGTAAGGCTTCTTTAGCGTCGCGGCAAGCATGAGTCATTGCTTGAACTTGCCACGGTTGCAATTCTTTACCATCTTGCGCTAGCTTCATCTTTAGGCGATAAGCTAAAGCAAGGTCCATATTGTCGCCACCAAGCAGAATATGCTCACCAACAGCAACACGTTCAAGATTCAGGTTACCATCTTGTTCTGTTACTGCGACTAAAGATAAGTCTGTGGTACCACCACCGACATCGACTACTAACACTACATCGCCAACATTGACTTCATCACGCCATTTATCCTCGCTGTTGTCAATCCAGCTATATAAGGCTGCTTGAGGCTCTTCAAGAAGGGTTAGGTGTGATAATCCAACGTTACGTGCTGCTTCTGCAGTAAGATCGCGCGCTGCAGGATCAAAAGAAGCCGGGACGGTTATGGTTACGTCTTGGTCCTCGAGCTTATGCTCAGGGTGTTTGTGATTCCATGTATCCTTCAAGTGCTCTAGATACAGCTCAGTCGCACGAAGAGGAGACACTTTGGTGACTTCTTCTGGACTGCCTTGTGGAAGAAAGCTCTCACGTCGGTTCACACCGCCGTGACACAGCCAAGATTTAGCACTCGCTACGAGACGAATAGGTGTTTTTGAACCAAGGTTTCGAGCAACGGCACCAACCAGAGCCTTTGGCTCACTTGTCCATGGCAGAGTGCGGGAGCCTTGTCCCATCTCGTGCTCATGAGGTTGATATAGAAATGAACCTAGTTGTTTGAAAGATTCTACAGTACCTGGCGCTGTAAGCTGTGGAATAGAAACTACTTCCACTTGCGCGGACTCGTTTGTCGTATCAAGAAACGACATAACACAGTGTGTAGTACCTAAGTCGATACCTACACTGTAATGAGCAGATGGCTGATTCTGTTCGTGCGTTGATAGATCCATTATAGCTCTACCTCTGCTGGTGCGATGACAGATGCGTTGTAGTTCTCAGACAACTTAGGCAGAGTCACTTTGTCGGCTTTCCAACCTTTATGAATTAGTGTGCCTGAGAATGGTGCATTACCTGTTACGTTGCCAGTTAGGCGAACAGATTGCGAATCAAAGCCTTCTTCGATTGTTACGCGA
Source organism: Vibrio mediterranei (assembly GCF_013364395.1). Taxonomy (NCBI): domain Bacteria; kingdom Pseudomonadati; phylum Pseudomonadota; class Gammaproteobacteria; order Vibrionales; family Vibrionaceae; genus Vibrio; species Vibrio mediterranei. Next base: position 1,653,817 of record NZ_JABXGK010000001.1, read on the forward strand.
GTTTCTTCGTCTTCACTGCGAATTGGAGACAAAGCAAAGTACTCGGTGATCACTTTTTTACCGCCAGAATGGACAACACGAGCTGCTGCACCCACTTCTTCATCGGAGAATGAAGTTAGGTCTTCTTGCAGGAAATCGACCATGCGAGCTTCTTGCTGCATCAAAGACAGAAGTTGCATTGCAGAATCGGTAGAAGCAGTCGCAAGTTTAGATTCTACTTCTACAACTTTTTCCACGACTTTTTCGACTTCAACGACTTTCTCAACTTCAACGATTTTTTCTACTGGCTTTTCAACCTCGACGATCTTCTCTACTGGTTTTTCGACCACTTTTTCAACGACTTTGCTTTTGCGTGATACCGCGATGGCAAGCAACAAAACGCTAGAAGCCGCTAGGCCAGCGTGCAACATGTCGAAAGTAGTTGGGATAACATTTAGATCGATGTTCATAGGAGTTTCTCTATGTGTCAGTCATTAGTTGTTAATTTTGGGGCGAAGTCTAGCATAATCAAGGCTCATAGCGCGATGGTTTCGCAATAATGTCATTACAAAGTGAGTTTTTTGGCGAAGAATTCAGCAGATAATGATGATTTTACAAATTTAGGTGATCTTCGCTGTTTTTTTCAACACTGTAACTTTTGTCCATGTCAGAGCTGTGTAAGATTTAACAGTAAAAGGTAAGGTATTGTATTTTCGATACTTATATCACATGGCTAATAATATTTAATACAAATATAAAAACTGGTAACACTAATAAAACTATAACCAGTTAGGACAATATATATGGTTACAGGCTTAAGCAAAGAGGACCGTGGTGTCAAGCGGTACTCCGTGTTAGTACTAATTCTCGGATTGGTATTAACGATTTTCATTACACATCTTGTATATAAAGGACAAAAACAACTTTCCGATTCTAATTTTGAGTTCTTAGCTCAAAACCAAGCAGAGAATATAAAAGAACTTGTCATGTTGGACGTTGCTTTTATTGGCGCAGGAGCTAGTTTCTATCACGCAACTCAACCACCAACGTGGGATAATTTCTCCACTTTTGTCGCTCCATTGCTAGCAGATTCAAAAAGTTTGATAGCTATGCAATGGATGAAGAAGGTGTATCCTGAGCAGATTGAGTCGCACGTAGAGCGAGTCAAGCAACACTTTCCAAGTTATCAAATATATACGGTACCTAAAGACGAACCTCGCCAAGATGGTTATATCCTTGAAAATGATGAGCCTATTTATGTGGCAAGTGATGTCTATCCTGTTAATGAAGCCAACTTACGTGCATTGGGGTACTACTCTTCCCGAGAGCGTGTTAGACGAGTGATTCGCAGCACACTGGAAACCGGAGAGCCGAGTTTGTCAGATAAGATTCGCCTATTACAGGACGGGTTTGATCGTTCGTTACCGAAACAAGGAATGCTAGTTTACCACCCAGTATTCGAGGTCGGTGATAACTCATTACGTGGAGTGGTTATTGGAGTTGTTCGGACAACCGCATATTTCGAGCAGATTGTTTCTCGAACCTCCATCGGTAGAGAAGTGGGTATTCAAGTTGTGGATTTAGGGTTTGATGCCGAAGATGACCCCATTATGTATGAGAATCCAGCGTGGCAAACGTTGTCTGGGGATATAAAGAGCATCATTGTGGATCTTTATGATCGACAGTGGAACATTCAGTTTAAACACGATTCAGAAATTTCACAGAATGACAGTTTTATTCTCCTATGTGTTGCTTCAGGCGGTTTTATCATTTCGATTCTATTGGCTTACGTGGTTCAGTTAATGCTGCGTGAACAACGAAGATTGACCAAGTTGGTCAGTCGCAGAACGCGTGACTTGCAATACTTAGTAGAGCGAGACCCTTTAACGGAAGTGTACAATCGACGCGCATTCAATCGGTTAGCGGATTACCATATTTCATGCAATAAGCCATTTTCTTTAGTCATTATTGATATTGATAAGTTTAAGCAAATTAACGATAAATATGGTCACGTTTCTGGTGATGAAATCTTGATGCAAGTTGCTGCGTATATAAAAGCGCAACTGTATCCCGATGATATGCTGTTCAGACTCGGCGGCGATGAGTTTGCTGTGATAAGTCGTTGTGTTGACGAAGAGTTACTCAACATTTATCTAAACGAAGTGTGTGAAGATATTTCCTTTATGAAATGGGACACCATCGATCCAAACTTTGTTTGTACACTGAGTATAGGTGCGTCCGTATTTAGAGGAGAGTCCTTGGAGAAACTCATGAACCGTGCCGATGATTTATTATATAGAAGCAAAGATAAAGGCAGGAACAGAGCAATGGTTGCTTGATTTTTTAGCGATTGAATGGAGAACTGTCGAGGTTTGACGTTTGATACGTTACAATCCGACGGTTCGTTTAACTAATCTTAAAATCCCTATGAATTATAATCGTGTCGTTTGTTTTGATCTTGAAATGTGTTGTTGGAATGTCGACGGTGTTGGCACGACTGGCGAGATAATTGAAGTAGGGCTAGCAGAAATAGATTTAGTTAAACAAGAAGTAGTGAAGCGAGCACAATATTACGTTAAGCCTGAAACTGATAAGGTGTCGTTATTTTGTACAGAGCTTACCGGTATAACACCACGTAAAGTAGAAAAGCAGGGGCGTCCACTAGCGTCTGTGATTCAGTCGATGGTTAAAAATTTTGGTGGGCCTAACAAAATTTATGCCTCATGGGGCCGAGACGACATTATCTTACTCGAAGAATGTCAATCGAAAGGCATCGAAATGCCATTCAAAGAGTTTGTTAATCTAGCGACCTTATATCGCATACAAAATCGACTTAAAGACAAGCGTATTGGTCACAAAGCGGCACAAGAAAGCCAAGGAATAGAGTGGGAAGGTAGACAGCACTCGGGCTATGTTGATGCGTATAACCTTGCTAAATTGGCATTGACCATGCTGTAACTCGCTGACCAAGAATGACAAAAGCCGATCAGAAATACTCTCTGCTCGGCTTTTTTGTGCTTATAACGTGTGGCGCTACTTGTCAGTGACTTGAATCTTAGCTCGGATAAACTCGCTGTGATCAACATAGAGGAGCTCTGCTACTTTACGAATCACTGCATCTTCCAGCGGGTCAATAACTCCGTCTGCGTTGGCAACTTCCCACATGGCTTTGATTAAGTCAAAGCGCTTCTCCTGACTCAATTCTCTCAAGCTTGAGGTAAAGTCGTACAAAGACGCTGAGTTCTTGGTTTGTTCTTGCGCTTGAACCAACAGAGTTTTCGACTCTGTTTCATCAAGTCCTAACAGTCGTTCAATTAAAGATAGCTTGGCTTTTTCTTCTTCCTCTTCCACTTGATAATCGGCATTAGACACTTCGCAAAGCAGTGCAGCGATAGCAAGGTTAGGGCTAATTGACTTGTTGTTAGATAAGTCATCGCCTTCAATAAGTTGTTTAAACATTGAAGTAATGGAATTAAACATGGCGTTACCTGATTTTATTGCTTATTTATAATACATAGTGATTGTTGAGCCAGATCACAAGTATTTAGAGTTTAGCTTTCGGAATTAGTTTCAGGGAATGTGGTTTTTGTACCATCTCCATGAAGGACCGATATCTCGATAGGTTTGCCTTCATCATCCAATCGTACCTTTCCGATACCACTTTTATTGACCAGTCGATTATGGTGACTTGGTTCTGGCTTACGTTTGAAGATCTTTAAACGCTTACGCTTAGTAAACAAGTTGAGCGGTGAACGCGGTGAATAAAGCCATTTATCGAGTGTGTCACAAATCGTCAGTAGTGGTTCCGGAAACTCATTCTTTATTCCACTACAGGTTATTTGGTAAATGTGCGAGTCCGTCTGCTTATAACGAAGTTTGACGTCGTAGACGAAGGAGTAGTGTACGTCACCCGACAAAATGACAAAGTTCTTAGGTGTCTTAGTATGGGTAAAAATAGACAGTAGAGTATTGGCGCTTCCAGGATGAGCCATCCAGTTTTCAGCATCAATAATTAGTGGATTACCCATTTTTGTCGCCATACTTTGTAGTGTTTCTATAAATTTCACACCAAACATAGGTGCGGGAGATACGACAACAACAGAGTCTAGACCGATGAGCTCTTGTTGAAATTCAACCATCGCTTCCCAGTCCATTAGACCAGATGGTTTATTTAGATTGGACTCGGAACGCCAGCGTCGTGTGCGAGTATCAAGAACCACTACTTTAGGTGATGAATCAAGACTAAAGTGCCACTTCTCGTATCGCAGCAATTGCGTAATTAAGTCATCGTGTTGGTCTTGCGCGATGATTTTGTTTGCGTTGGAATAAGAGAACAGCCCAACCAAACTGTCTCGCCAGTCACTCTTCATCTGAACTGGCGTATTACCCCAAGCTTGGCACAGTAGATAGGACAATAGAGCGTTACCTATTATTCGCTTAGAAAACGCGTTCTCGTAAGCTGCTTTTTCCCAGCCAACAGTTAGGTTCCAATCGTCAGTTACGTCGTGATCATCAAAAATCATATAACTTGGGACATGCGCCATAACTCGCCTGATCTTCGGTAAGCCAGCGACAAATTTATCGAGATCTGCTTTTTCCCAGTTCCAAAGAGGTTGGTCTTTCTCTAACAAAGGTTGGTTTTCAGAACCATCATTGGGACGCAGTTGTTTAAACTGAATGGCATCCCAGAGTTCAGGAGACCAATTTAACAAGTACATTGCCAAAAATTCTGAGAAGCTAATCAGATGATTTTCGCATTCTCTAGAGCTGAAAATAGGCGTGTCATTTTTGTTAATCAGACCCTTTAGACGATGAGTCTCATCTTGGTAATGGGGGAGTATTTGGTCTCTAGAATAGAGAGCGTTGGTACAACGATAGAGTTCATCTGCATTTTCAACAGGAGCACTAATAAATGACTCATTAGGTAACTCAAGTAATTTGATGACTTTATGGATAGCCACCAACATGGGACCGGCAACATGATCAGCGTAGATTTGGTCGCCAGTAAGTAACAAAAGGTCTGGTCGATCATCGTCTTTTGTAGAATTCGCTAACTGATCGAGCAATGAATCAACTTGAAGCAGGCTGTCTTCACTATGATGATGTGGGTTTCTACATGAACCGTGAAGAATATGATCAGACTTATCTGACAATATGATGTCTATCCAAGATGACGATGAATAGAACATGTTGTCATTAAGAACGCTGCTCTTGGATTCTCGCCAAACCACGTTATAACCTAAGTGGCCAGTCTGAGACGTTAAAAGATTAGTGTGGAACTGAATGATCCATAGCTTGTTGCTTATTTTGTAGACCTGCTCAGTATCAAAATCATTGTAGGAAATCACATCATCGTTATTGATCGCAAGTTGAAGGTTTGAAGGACACAATGAGGTCGCCAACCATAGGGTGATATGCTGAGGGTTAGTGCGACGTAATATTGGTCCTGCCAACACAGGATTGAGCTTTTTCATGAGGCGTTCTTTCTACTTACTTTTTAGGAATGTTCCAGTGCCGGGTGCTCTGATGGTGCCGTAGCTTCATTCATTTGCTCAAGCAGTTCGACAAACTCTGAGCTACTCGTTTCATGACCGATTAGGAAAAAAGCAGTCAAAGCATCCAAAAGATGCTCTTTATTGTTGCTTTGGTCGATCATCTGAGCTAATCGCTCACGAACAAGCTCTATTTCATGCTCAACAAATCCTCGACCTTCAAACGTATCTTCCGCTTCGTCAGGAGCGTTGTCGAACTCTAAGAATAACAAGTCATTATCGACTTTAGCACTCAAAAGTCTTTCTGGAAGCCATGTCTCACCTGTGACGACATCAATATGTTGATCGTTTGGCAAAGATTGGAGAATTTTTTTTAACTTTTCTACTTTCACGATTCGTCTAAATAGTGGAAACTATGACACCCATCACTGTTGGTTATTTATTGAGCCATAAGGCAAATAACAGTGTGGTGACATAAAAATATGCGTTAACCCCATAATATACAACTCTACTTCACTGAGGTAGCTGTTGTTAGGTTATTTGATAAATGGCGTGTGAATTTTGGCTATCAGTCAAAATAGTGATTACGTGCTCCTTAGCTTATTAATTGTAAACATATTCCAGTTGGAGAAACTGCAAGACATGATAAAGAGAAATCTCGCGCTCGCGACCGCAGCATCACTTTGTACAGCACCAGTGGTATTGGCAGAAGAGTCAGCGCAAGAAGCGGATTGGGGCATTGCAGCAGTGTGGCGTACAGCGAACATTCCTTTTGATACCAAAGGAAGTGATACCTCCGTTAGTACCTTTATTCCGATGATGTTCTTTAAGAATGACTATGTCTTTCTAGACGGTACTATGGCAGGCGCCCACCTCTATAAAACGGATGACAAAGAGTTAGAGCTTAACGCCATTGCGCGTATGCGTTTTATCGACATACCAGCAGACGAGCAAAATGCCGTTGGGGGAGACACTGCGGATTATGGTTTGCAAATGCGTTACAACTTTGATGACGCTTGGCACTTCGACACTGAGCTAATGACAGACGGACATAACCGTTATCATGCAAACTTTAGACTTCAAGGTATGCTTGATTATGGTGACCTTGAATTACGTCCTAACGTTACACTACGTTATAAAGATGCTGACTTTAACACCGAATACTATGGTACATACCGAGGCACTACAGATAGCCTAAGTGGCGGTATGGACTATGCGATGGGCGTTGATGCTAAATACCACGTCGTATCAAACCTATACCTTGTAGGTGCGACTAATATTCGCATGCTAGATAACCAAGCGTATCATTCATCAGTGATTAAAGAACGTTTTGAAGGCGAAGTGTATTTCGGTTTTGGTTTCTTCAACGAGAAGAAAAAATCAACATCAAAAGCGAAGCAAGTACGTCGTGATATCGGAGCTAAACCTTATGTGCGTGTAGCTCATGGTTATGCGTCACCATCGGACATGGGTGATATCCTGACCTTTAATGGTAAGCGCGATCCGTATAATAACCAAGTAACATCAGTATTTTATGGCCATCCATTAACGGATGAGTTGTTTGGTATGCCGTTGGATATCTATTTGAGTCCGGGTATTGCTCACCACTGGAGTTCTGAGGTTCAAGGCTCTGGTACAGAATTTATCACGCTTATCAAAGCATATTACACATTTAACTGGCCAGTGAAGATGCGTTTAGGTGTGGGTAACGGCCTGTCATATATCGACAACATTACCTATATCGAACAACAAGAGATGGATAAGAAAGAGAAGCGTGCGAGTCACCTTATGAACTACATTGATATTTCTTATGATATCAGCATAGGCTCTATTATCGGTAAACCAGAGCTTGAAGAGTTATGGTTGGGTTATGCTCTGCATCACCGCAGTGCGATATTCGAAGCTTCGTCCCAGTTTGGTCGAATCAAAGGTGGTAGTAACTACAGCACCTTCTATCTTCAATACCACTTCTAATCAGAAAGCTCCGCATTGCGGAGCTTTTTTGTATCCTTCTGGCTTAACGCGAATTTCCTACCTGTGCTACAATCCGGCCAGTTTTTAATAGTAAAAAGTTAAGTAGGGAACGTTTTGACTTCCTCTCAAAATTCCAATCAACAGTCGCAAGTGCGAGCGAATAATCCACAGTCACTTAAAAAAGCATTAAAAGACTGTATGATTCGCGACCGCTTTCGTTTGAGTAAGCGTATCGCGGGCGCAACAAGAATTAAAAAACCAGAAGCTCAATCTGCAGTATTCGACGAGATTGCTATCGATATTGCGCGATCGATGATGGTTGCTCAACAGCGCGCAGCTACAAAACCTACCATCAACTACCCAGAGCAGCTGCCGGTTAGTCAGAAGAAAGATGAAATTGCCGAAGCCATTGAGAATAATCAAGTGGTTATTGTGGCGGGTGAAACAGGTTCAGGTAAGACGACTCAGTTACCAAAAATTTGCTCAGAATTAGGTCGAGGACAATTTGGCTTAATTGGTCATACACAGCCTAGACGACTTGCTGCGCGCTCAGTGGCAAATCGTATTGCCGAAGAGATGGAGACGTCACTCGGCGAGTTCGTTGGGTATAAAGTCCGATTTAACGATCAGATTTCTGACAATACTCAAGTGAAGTTGATGACAGACGGTATCTTACTAGCTGAAATTCAACACGATCGTTTTCTTAATCAATATGACACCATCATTATTGATGAAGCGCATGAGCGTAGTTTGAATATCGACTTTATTCTGGGGTACTTACGTGAGTTACTCCCGAAACGCCCTGATTTAAAAATCATCATCACTTCAGCGACCATCGATCCAGAGCGTTTCTCAAAACATTTCAATGACGCGCCAATTATTGAGGTCTCGGGACGAACATACCCAGTTGAAACTCGCTATCGCCCTCTGTCTGGGGACGATGATGGCGATAGAGATCAGCTAGAAGGCATTTTCGAAGCGGTAGATGAACTGTGTGATGAAGGTCTTGGTGACATTCTGATTTTCATGAACGGTGAGCGTGAGATTCGTGATACGGCGGATGCATTAGCAAAACGTAACCTTCGTGATACTGAGATTGTTCCATTGTACGCTCGATTATCCGCTGGCGAACAGAATAAGATTTTCCAACCACATGCAGGTCGACGAATTGTACTCGCCACTAACGTTGCTGAAACATCTCTGACTGTTCCGGGAATTAAGTACGTCATTGACCCAGGTACCGCTCGCATTAGTCGATACAGTTATCGCACAAAGGTTCAGCGTCTTCCTATTGAGCCAGTTTCTCAGGCAAGTGCAAACCAGCGTAAAGGTCGATGCGGCCGTGTAGAAGAGGGGATCTGTATTCGTCTGTATTCGGAAGAAGATTTCGAATCACGCCCAGAATTCACTGATCCTGAAATTCTTAGAACCAACCTAGCGTCGGTCATTCTGCAAATGACGGCTTTGGGGTTGGGCGATATCGAAGCTTTCCCATTTGTTGAAGCACCTGATAAACGCAATATCCAAGACGGTGTACGTCTGCTTGAAGAGTTAGGTGCTATCAATGATAAAGCAAAAGATCCTAAGAAACGTTTAACTCCAATTGGTCGTAAGTTGGCTCGCCTGCCAATCGACCCTCGTTTGGCTCGAATGGTGATAGAAGCACCAAGACTTGGATGTTTAAAAGAAGTCATGGTTATCGCTTCTGCATTGTCTATTCAAGACCCAAGAGAACGTCCTAGTGACAAGCAGCAATCGTCTGACGACAAACACAAGCGCTTTTTCGATAAAGAGTCTGATTTCCTGACGTTTGTAAACCTATGGGATTACATTCAAAAACAACAAAAAGCGTTGTCTGGAAATCAATTCCGCAAGCAATGCAAGCAAGACTATTTAAACTACTTACGTGTACGTGAGTGGCAAGATGTCTACTTCCAAATACATCAAGCGATGCGTGAGATGGATGAAAAACTCAACCAAGAACCAGGCAGTTACCAATCGGTCCATACTGCCTTACTGGTTGGCTTGTTGTCTCATATTGGTGTGAAAGACCAAGAGAAAAATGAGTACCAAGGGGCTCGAAACGCACGATTCCATATCTTCCCGGCTTCAGGTCTGTTTAAGAAGCAACCTAAGTGGATTATGTCGGCAGAGCTGGTGGAAACCTCTAAGCTCTGGGGACGTATTATCGCCAAAATTCAACCAGAGTGGATTGAGCCTCTAGCAAAACACCTAATCAAACGTAGCTACAGTGAACCCCATTGGTCTAAGAAACGCGCAGCCGTAATGGCACACGAAAAAGTGATGTTGTACGGAGTACCAATTGTTCCGAAGCGATTGGTTAACTATGGCGCGATTGACCCAGTTTTAAGTCGCGAACTGTTTGTGCGCAGTGCCTTAGTTGAAGGGGATTGGGAAACCAAGCACGCATTTTTCAAACAAAACAGAAAGCTACTACAAGAAGTAGAAGAGCTTGAGCACAAGTCGCGTCGTCGGGATATCCTTGTTGACGACGATGAGCTGTTTGATTTCTACGATCAACGTGTAGGTACGGAAGTTGTTTCTGGGCGCCATTTTGATACGTGGTGGAAGAAAGCAAGCCAGAAGAACAAAGAGCTTCTTAATTTTGAAAAAGAGATGCTGTTTAAGGGCGACGCTAGTCATGTCACCGATCTTGATTATCCTAACTTCTGGCATCAAGGTGGATTTAAACTCAAGCTAAGTTATCAGTTTGAACCTGGAGAAGATAGTGACGGTGTAACAGTGCATATCCCATTACCTATCCTTAACCAGATTGATAGTGAAGGGTTCGATTGGCAAATTCCAGGGTTGCGACATGAACTGGTGGTGAGCTTAATCAAAGCATTGCCAAAGACACTACGTAAGAACTTTGTTCCAGCGCCAAACTACGCAGACGCATTCTTGGCTCGTGTCACACCGATGGAAGCACCGCTTTTAGATGCATTGGAAAAAGAACTTCGCCGCATGACCGGTGTGGAAGTATTAAGGGACGACTGGAATCTAGAACAACTTCCTGATCACCTGAAAATTACTTTCCGTGCTGTGGATCATCGCAATAGAAAGCTTAAAGAGAATCGCAATCTCTATGAGTTGAAAGAAAGCCTGAAAGACAAAGTGCAACAAACTTTGTCTAAAGTTGCTGATGATGACATTGAGCAGCAAGGTTTGCATACCTGGAGCTTTGGTGAACTGCCAAAAGTCTATTCGCAAAAGCGCGGTGGATTTGATGTGAAAGCCTATCCTGCTCTGGTGGACAATAAAGACAGCGTTGAAATTAAGTTGTTTGAAACGGAAGTCGAACAAGAGCAGGTCATGAAAGAAGGGCAACGTCGTTTGCTGCTACTGAATGTGCCGTCTCCAATTAAATATCTGCACACCAATCTTCCGAACAAATCTAAGCTGGGTCTCTATTTCAACCCTTATGGCAAAGTGTTAGACTTAATTGATGACTGTATAGCGTGCGGTATCGATAAGCTTATCGAAGGTCAAGGTGGCTTAGTTTGGGATGCAGACAAATTTGAGCAACTTAAAGAGTATGTGCGTGGAGAGTTGGGCGATACAGTTGTAGACATTGCACAGCAAGTGGAAACAATCCTGACGACTGCGTTCAACATTAATAAAAAGCTAAAAGGTCGCGTAGACTTGACTATGGCATTCGCGTTATCGGATATAAAAGCGCAAATCGAAGGATTGATTTTCAAAGGCTTCGCAACCGAATGTGGCTGGAAACGACTGCCGGATATTCTGCGTTACTTGAAAGCAATTGAGAAACGTATGGAGAAGTTACCGATTGACCCAAATCGAGATCGCATGCACATGCTAAAAGTGGAATCCGTCACTCAAGACTACAAAGAGTTACTTAACAAGATTCCAAAAGGCATGAAAATACCAGAAAACGTTAAAGAGATTCGCTGGATGCTAGAAGAGCTACGCGTGAGTTATTTTGCTCAGCAGCTCGGTACGCCATACCCAGTGTCCGATAAACGCGTATTGAATGCGATAGACGCTTGCTAAGTGTCCAACTAAATAGATTCTATGCAAAAATGTGATAGATATAACTTCTAAGCGTATGAGAATTCAGAAAGTTTTACCGAAAATTAAAACTAGAAGGATTCTCCTACGATATAGTGTGTGATATATAAAGCTCCGCGGTGGCTTTCATTGGACTCGCCGCATTTTATTAAACAAGAAGGTTACAAATGAAAAAGACACTTTTAGCGCTTGCGCTTGTTGGTGCGTCGACGTCAGCGTTTGCTGATGCGTGGTTGTATGGTGGTGTTTCTGCTGGTCGTGCAGACTACAATGGTAACAGCGATACCCCAATGGGTTTCCACGTTGGTACTGGTATTCTGCCTATCATCGGTATTGAAGGTGGTTACTGGAAACACGGTAACTTCGACGGTACTAGCGAGGGCAAGAAAGGTTACGCAGAACTAGGTTCTTGGTACGCAGCACTTAAACCAAGTATCGATATTGGTCCAGTACAGCTTTACGCTAAAGGTGGTTTACACTACTACAACGCTGATTATAAAGATGGTCTAAGTGGCAGCGACAGCGGTACAGACTTTATGTACGGTGTAGGTGCAGAGTACTTCGTGACTGATATGCTTTCTGTTGGTGCGAGTTGGCAACGTTTTAACGGCGTTAAAACCAAATTTGATGACAAAGATCTAGATAGTTTTACCATCAATGCTACACTTCACATCTTCTAAAACTGTGTAAGTGTGTAAAAAGGCGACCTTGGGTCGCCTTTTTCGTACCTGGCGATCTAAAATTGTACGAATAGAGAGTCTTTTGGTGGATTAAAATATCAATTAAGTAACTGAAAAGATAATTCTTTTCATCGTATTGCAATTTCCATTTTCAACTAAGAGAACTAGGTCTACACTCATAGCACTACAATGTGTAGCCTTACTTTTAGGTTGTTTGAAATGTTCAGAAAAACGTTAATTGCGATAGTGCTTTCAGCTAGCGTTATCGTACCTGCTAGTGCTTGTACTGGCATTTCTCTTTCTACGGTCGGAAACGACTTCATACAAGCTCGCACTATTGAATGGGGTGAGAGTAATCTAAATAGTAAACTGATCATCTCTCCGAGAAAGCACCAGTTCACGTCGATTATGCCCGATCATAAACAAGGATTCAGTTGGGGTAGTCGTCTAGGTTTTGTTGGTATATCAGTAAGTGATGACCGGTTTATTGGGGAAGGGGTTAATGAGGCTGGGTTGAGTGCCGGACTATTCTATTTCAAAGGGTACGGTTCGCTAAAACCGTACAATGAGGAAGCAAGACAGAAGAGCATTACCGATATGGATTTTGTACGTTGGATGTTGTCGCAATTTAAAACTGTCGATGAAGTAATAACCGCGATGAAATCTATAGATATAGTGCCAGTATATCTAGATGCTAAAGGACAGCCTTCACCAACAGGGCATTGGCGTGTAACGGACAAAACAGGTCGAAGTGTTGTGATTGAAATTATGAACCAAGGAGAGGTGCATGTTTACGAAAATGAAGTAGGCGTTCTGACTAACTCTCCAACGTTTCCTTGGCAGGTGACCAACTTAAACAACTACCTGCACTTACAACCTGGAACCAGTGCTCCTCGGCAGTTTGGAAAGGTCGAGGCAAAATCATTCGGTATCGGTTCAGGGTTCTTAGGCTTACCTGGAGACATTACGCCGCCTTCTAGGTTCGTACGAGCGGCATTTTATGTCACCACTGCACCTGAACTCAAAACCTCGGCACAGGCAGTTTCTCAAGCCTTTCATATATTGAATAACTTCGATATTCCAATTGGCTCTGAGTTTGGCCCGCAATATCGAGAGCATATCCCAGATCTACCAAGCGCGACTCAGTGGACTTCAGTGGTTGACCAAACCAATGGCGTTCTCTACTACAAAACGATGAACGACAGCCGAATTAAGAAAGTGGATCTTGCTGCGTTAGATTTTTCTGCAAAAAGCGAGATTAAGAAAGCGTTAGATGATGGAAAGTTTGAATTTGAAGATATTACACAAAGCGTGCAGCCCGCAATTAATAATCAATAAATCCGATAAAACTACCATCATGGTTCTGATAAAAGCGACTCAATTGGTCGCTTTTTTAATGATGTTAAAAACGACTAAGAATACTCCCATCTTTAAGGTGCTAAGGCGATTGAATAGGGGAAAATTGAATGTTTGAACAACTCGTTAAGGTATCCGAGGAACTTGGCACCGAAAAACCACACAGAACCTATCCGTTCTTTTTACAAAAACTTGTAGAAGAAGTCGGCGAGCTATCAGTAGAACTACAGATTAAAGATGGCATCACTCCTACTGAAAAAGGTGGAAGTGATGGTGTTGTAGGTGAAGCGTGCGATGTTATTAACTGCGCTATCGACGTCGCTTGGAGAGCACTGCATGAGCAAAACCCAGACCAAAGTTCAGAGGAAATTGCTCGTTTAATCATGGATATTTGCCTAATAAAGAGAGAAAAATGGCTGTCAAAAGTGGAAGGTATGTAAGTGGATAAACCGTTTGAAGACCATGGATTATTTAGTTGGTCAGAGTTGATAACTCCGGATTTTGAACAAGCATGCCGGTTCTATGAATCAATGCTTGGTTGGAAGTTAAAAGAGGTACCGGGTCGAAATGGTAGTCGCTACGCACTGGTTACAAGTGATAACGCTACGGAACCTTTTGCTGGCATACTTACTGTCGATGATAAGGATATTCGAGCACATTGGCGCACTTACGTAACCGTTGACGAAGTTGAAGCTATTGTGAACAAAACAGAATTAGTCGGTGGTTTAGTATTGGTTCCAGTGACGACTATTGAGCGTGTCGGTAAGATAGCGGTGATAGAGGATCCATGTGGCGCGGTTATTTCAGTGATTGAATACGACTCAAAGAGATAATTATCAGCAGAAGTAATGGCGGGGGATAGAATAGGTCTCCCCCGAATCATTATATGTTGTGTCGAGATTTAACCTTGAACCTTCACAATGTCATGCGTACAGGTAATGGTATAGGTTACCGTTGCCGTTTTATCTCCATTTTCCTCAAACTCAAATTCTCCAACACTTGTGTAACCGTGAGCTGTGTTCTCACCGACTTGAACTTCGACAGGAGCGTTCTGTAAGTCTTCTACTTTGTGTGCAGTCCCATCAATTTCCAACGTAGTATTTTGTGCTGTAATTTTGTCATCGTCAGCCTCGAAGTGAGTGACTTGGAGCTTTGGGTTCATATGATTTTCATTATGATTAGAAATAACTTTAAACGTTGCACCATCTTCAGGAACTTGGTTTCCAAAACCTAAGGTGCCGGTCGCCTCGCTGTCAACTTGTACACCACACGTTTTATCAATGTGTGCGGAGTAAATTAGCTTAGGACCTTCTGAGGAGTTCGCTTGCACACTTGTAGCGATGAACAAGCTCGGAATTAATAATACCGATAGTGTGGACAGTTTCATTTCTATTGCCTTTATTGACTAACTATTAATAGGCAATGTTAAAACGGTTACCGTTGAATTACTTATCACTTTGCGCCACAGACTGGAAAGTGTTGACTCGCCAAGTCGTCTAACTTCGCGAGTCATGACCGAAACTATAAGTAACGTTTTTCTAAATGTGTTCTAAAGAATTGAGCGTTAAGTTCTGAGCCAGTCGCTTGTTTAACCAACTCTCCAGTAGCAAGCGTACTTGCCTGACTCCAAATATTGTCACTTAACCAATCAAAGATCGGAGCCAATTCTAATGAAGAGATTGCGTTGTCCACATCCACCTCTTTTCTCATCGCCGCCATAAACTGCGCTGCATACATTGCCCCTAAAGTGTAAGAAGGGAAATAACCAAAGGCACCATCTGTCCAGTGAATGTCCTGCATGCAACCGTCTTTAAAGTTACCTTGTGTGGAAAGACCGAGGTACTGCTGC
This sequence comes from Vibrio mediterranei, assembly GCF_013364395.1. Classification (NCBI taxonomy): domain Bacteria; kingdom Pseudomonadati; phylum Pseudomonadota; class Gammaproteobacteria; order Vibrionales; family Vibrionaceae; genus Vibrio; species Vibrio mediterranei. Next base: position 1,669,200 of record NZ_JABXGK010000001.1, read on the forward strand.
ATCTTCAGATTCCACAGTTCAGGAATATCCTTATAGGAGATCTTACCATTCATCAAATCTCGTTCGATCTCATAACGAAGAATAACATGGGCAGGGTAAGTAAGCTCATCCGCATCAACGCGAATATACCCTGGTTGCACTCGGGTATAGATTTTCTGTAGATTGTTTGCTTCGAATACTTTCGCGTCATTAGTTGAGAAGTGTTTTTGAGCCAGTGGCGCTAAGTTGGCGATAAAAGGTTGGCTTCTGCCTAATTGCATTTCGAAGAACAAAGATTGAGATTCATGAATACCCATTGAACGTGCTTGGCCAACTGGTAGTCCTGCCCACTGTTTTGGTAAGCCTTGCTCATAACGAGCATGACCGGTTTCGTGGACAATTCCCATTAAAGACTGAACAAAGTCAGATTCATCGTAGCGTGTTGTGATCCTGACATCTTGAGGAACACCACCACAGAAAGGATGCGAACTGATATCCAGACGACCATGGTCAAAGTCGAACTGAAGAAGTTTCATCACTTCCAATCCAAGCGCATTTTGATCTTTGGTACTGTATGACTCTTCAGTGGTATAAACCGACTCTGTTTTTTGCTTTTCAATGACCTGTTGAGTTAATTCTGGCAACCAAGATACCAAGTCACCAAAGATTGAATCGAGTTGCTGTGAGTTTACCCCCGGTTCATAGATATCCAGCATCGCATCATAAGGAGTTAAGCCTGATTGTTCCGCTCTAATTTGGGCCTCTTCTTGCGAAAGTTTCACTACCTCTTCGAAGTTTTTACAAAAGCCATCCCAATCATTGTCACCACGCTGTGTACGCCAAGCGTGTTCGCACTTGGATCCAGCAAGAGACTTTGCTTTCACTAATTCTTCTGGAACGACAGTGGTAAGCTGCCATTGTCGTTTCATTTCCCCTAAGCTGGCTCGTTGTGAAGGGTCGAGCTCATCACTCTGAGCTTGTTCGAACCATTCTGCTAGCTGCGGCGCAGTCGATAGTTGATGGATATGAAGTGACAGTTGAGCCATCGCTTCTGAGCGAGCTTGGTTGCCTCCAGATGGCATCATTGCCGCTGCATCCCAACCACATATAGCGGATAAATGGCTGAAATTAGAAATTGTTTTATAGTGTTCAACCAGTTTGTTGTAGTTTTCCATGTCTTATGACCTTTTGCGTGAACGATTGTCCTAACTTAACACTAACAAGGAGTTACGGAAAGTGGCCGATAAAATCTGGAGAGGAAATCCAAATTAACCATGGATTTTTAATCGGAGTTACCTCAGAATTCGAACTCTGATGTTTTAGAAAGATGACAGTGGACGTTATGCATATTCTTAACCTTGAAGCCTTCCTTATTGCTATTACTATTCTTACACTAACGCCGGGACTAGATACGGCGCTGGTGATTCGTAACACCTCTAGAGGCGGCTTCAATGATGGTGCAATAACCAGTTTTGGCATCTGCTTGGGGCTATTTGTTCACGCAACATTCTCAGCTCTGGGTATATCGGTGATACTTACGCAGTCAGCGGAATTGTTTGCGTTTGTAAAGACGTTGGGCGCTGCCTATCTAATTTGGTTGGGTATCTCAAGTTTACGAGCATTAAAATCAAATCAGACCATAAAGCTAGAGCAAGATAAGGTGAATACCATAGCAGCTTCGCGTTCTCTAAGAGAAGGATTCTTGTCTAATGTGTTGAACCCTAAAACTGCTGTTTTCTACTTAGCGTTTTTACCTCAGTTTATTAACCCAGAATACTCGCCATTTTTGCAATCATTGTTAATGGCCGCGATTCACTTTGTTATCGCTATGGTGTGGCAATGTGGACTATCGGGCATGCTTAATTCCGCTAAATCACTTCTTAACAATGGAAATTTTGTTCGTTGGATGGAAGGTACGACCGGTGCAGTACTGATCATTCTCGGTATTAAACTGTTGATTGAAGAGCCGCCGATGAGTTCTTAGCTTTCTCCAATGAACGTTGCGCGGTATAGAATTGATTTAGTGTGACGGTAGGGGACTTCAATAGAAATTTATCGAAACACTGATAGTATGCTTTGGAGTCACTTATTTGCTTGCAGTAATTACGAGCTTCTAGATTGTGGTTGTATAGTTGAGTTTCGCTCGCAAACTCGTTGTACGAGGCGCACCCACCTAAAATCATCAAAGTTGCTACTAAAGAAATTACCTTAATCATATTCGCTCTATCGCTGTTTTTGTTGTAATGAATATTACGAGTCTGCTGATAGAGTTAGTTACCATTTCATGCCATTAGTTCCACTCAACAATAAAATTTTTATATGGTAAACGTTTGGTTTCTGGTCGGGTGAATAAAAAAACACCGAGTCAATCGACTCGGTGTCCTGGTTATCGAATTCAGTAACTATATCGGCTTTTTGCCGACTCCGAAGTTCTCTTTAGGCATGAGAGTTATTTTTCCAAAGCCCAATTTCTTAAAATGATTATCGCGATAATTGCGAACAGCCTTGGTATCCGAAACGGCTTCGATTTGCTGTTCCATTCTTAAGAAATCAGAAAGGTCGATGCCCTCTGCTTCAGCGACAGCCTCATGAATATTGCGATGCTGTTGGTAAGAAAACGTCAGTGTTTTCTCTTCATTCTTGTATTCGTAAATGATGGTACGAGCCATGATTTTCTACCTGCTGATAATTTAGCGCTAGATTCTGCCTTGTAGCGGGATAATTGTCACGCTTTCGCCTGCTTTTACTGTATCGATATGTGGTGCAATCTCTATTAGGCAGTTTGCTTCACTCATCGAACGTAGAATACCCGAGCCTTGTTTCCCCGTCGTGCGAACCATTAATTGTCCTGATTCTTCATCAAGCTCGTAGAATCCTCGGCTAAACTCTGTTCTTCCCTGACGAGAGCGCAGTGGCTCAGAGGCAATGGCGACGGCTTTGTGTGGTACAAACTGTCCAACACCTTGCATCTTCTTAATCGCGGGTTCAACAAAGTTAATAAACGACACCATTACGGCGACTGGATTTCCAGGAAGTCCAAAGAAGGGTGTTCCATTAATGTCACCAAAAGCGAGAGGGCGTCCCGGGCGCATATTAATACGCCAAAAATCAACGTTACCGTGCTTTTCAAGAACGTTCTTAATAAAGTCAGCATCACCGACAGAGACACCACCTGAGGTAATAACCAAATCCGCGCTGCGACTCGCTTCAGTGATCGCATTCTCCATAACGGACTCATCATCTTCAAGAATGCCAAGATCTATAATTTCACAACCTAATTTCTGCAACATCGCCATGATGGTAAAACGATTAGAATCATAAATAGAGTGAGCACGCAGAGGCGTTCCAGGGGCTTGAACTTCATCACCTGTAGAAAATACCGCGACTTTTAGGCTACGATTCACTTTTACGCTATCTAGTCCAAGTGAGGCGATCATGCCCATCTCAGGTGCCTGCAACAATGTGCCGGTATCAAATACCGATTGGTTGATCGCAAGATCTTCTCCAGCTTGACGAACATTCTGTCCGGTTTTAATACCGGCATCACCAAAGCTCACTCTATCGCCATCAACGTTAGCCTGTTCACGCATTATAACGGTATCAGCGCCAGCTGGCATTGGTGCTCCAGTCATGATTTGTACTGACTCACCAGAGCGAAGTTCTTGGTCGTAGCCATAACCTGCCATCACACTCGCGACGACATTGAATTGTTTTAGTCCAGCATCGGCACCAATGATGGCATAACCGTCCATTGCTGAGTTGGTAAACGCTGGCACATTAATAGGAGACGAAATACTCTCTGCTAGCGTGCGGCCATAAGCATTGGTTAGTGGGATAGTTTCAGATGCAGACAAAACATTTACGGCGTTAAGAATTTGCTCTTGGCCTTGTTTCACTGATAAGAAAGCGGGTGATAGCGTATCGCAGCACGCTGCCTCTTTCTGAGGGCTAGAGGTATCTGGGCTAACATAATTTAGGATGAACCTTGTGATGGCGTCTAAATCATTGATGCTCATTGTCGGTAGTGACACATCCAACTCACTATCACTAGCGATAGCAATAATATTCTCATCACTTGGGTGTAGCCAAGGTTTGCCCACTTCTTTACGGTTAAGCTCAATCTTAGGGAAAGCGATGTTCTTGCAACCTTCAACTAAAATCAAATCCAGCGTTTGATGATCAAAGCGCGTCAACAAGTATTCAAAATTTGCTTCAGCCTCAGGAGTTTCCGTCATCAATGCATGTCGATATCGAGAAGAGATCAACATTTGGCTCGCACCAGCTTTACGAAGGCGATAGCTGTCTTTTCCTGGTTTATCTACATCAAAGTTATGATGCGCATGCTTTAACACACCAATTCTTAGTCCGGTATCGGTTAGTTTTGGAAGTAAGGCTTCCAATAATGTTGTTTTACCAGTACCGCTATAAGCAGCGAAACCCAGAAGCGGGACATTATTAATGGATTTGATGGTCATAGAGTGCTCTTCTGTGAATGCTCAATGGTTGCTGATAGTTTCGACAGCTCTTCTGGTGTATTTAGATTAACAAAACAATCGGGATTATCTGAAAAATCAACGTACTTGGTATTGCACTCTTTGTATAACAAAATGATTTTTCTATCGCCACGCTCTAAAAATGCTTCCAATTTAGGTAGAACTCGCTTGTGAAACATGGTGAAAACAGGCTGATGAAAATCGCCATCATGTGCCACTAAAATATCGGTCGAGTCTTCGACAGCATGACAAAAACGTTCAACAATACGTTCATCAATAAACGGACTATCACATGGGACAAAGCCAACCCAGTCAGTTGACGAAGCGGCTAAGCCAGCGTGCATTCCACCAAGAGGTCCCGGATAATCTTTATACGTATCGCTAATAACGGGAGCATATTGACCATATTGGTCTACATTGCGGTTGGCGTTAATGGTAATGGATGAAGTTTGTGTGGTGAGCCGTTGTAAAACATACTCGATTAAGGGCTTACCATTAAATTCTACTAAGCCCTTGTCATTTCCGCCCATACGAGACGCTTGGCCTCCGGCGAGGATAACCCAACTAGTCTGAGTTGGATGCAACATAATCACTCTCTTGATCGGTTTGTTTTTTATCAATAATTTGTAACAGTGGAGATTCTATCAAGGTGCAGTCTTTTATCCACCATTGTTTTCGACACAACTTAGTTAACGCATTGGATTGATGGCTCGTAACTACAATACTAGAACCGTGCTTTAACAGATCCTCAGCCATGAAAACCAAACGTTCTATTGACTCTTGGTCAAGTGAAGCGCTTGGCTCGTCCATTAACAAAATAGAAGGTTTCAGAACCCAAGCGCGAGCCATAGCGACTCGCTGTTTTTCACCACCAGATAACACTGATACATGCTCGTCAGCGAGCGTTTCAAGTCCGACTAATCGCAACGCCGCAATTACTTCTGCGCGCTTATCATGGGCTTCAACTCTCTTATGCTTAATGCCATACGCGACATTTTGATAGACCGAGCCGTCAAAAAGGTAAGGGGATTGGTGAAGATAGATAACGTCTTTACGACCAGAACCACCAAACAAGCGCGACATTATACTTTGGCAACTAGGAAACACCTCACCTGACGTAGGTTTTAATAAGCCAGCCAATATCTTCAGTAGTGTAGTCTTACCGACGCCATTATCGCCTTTTAGGTAGACGGCTTCGTTTGGTCCGATCGTTAACGATGGTATATGGAATAAGACACGGTCTTTGAACCGCATGGAAACCTGCTTTGCCTTAAGCTGTATTGTCATTATTGTCCCTCAAGCAGAGTCTTGAATTAATTATAGTGTTTGAAACAAAAAACGTTGAGCAAGTTAAGTTCTTAGAACGCCTTTACCTCGCATTGATGACAGCATAAAGTTGAGCACTAATGCCAACACCAACAAGACGATTCCTAAGGCGACACCTTGTGCGAAAGCTCCTTTGTGACTTTCCATAGCAATGGCGGTAGGGATATTTCTGGTAAGGCCCATGATATTGCCACCAACCATCATTGAGCAGCCCACTTCAGTTACGATTCGAGAAAAACCTGCAATCACAGCAGCCATTAACGGAAAACGCGACTCCCAAATGAGTGTCATAAGTGTTCTAAAACGAGATACACCTAGTGTTACAGAGGTTTCCATTGCTCTTCGGTCGGTGCTTTGTAACGCGCCATGCATCATTGACACCAAAACTGGAAAACAGATCAGTATTTGACCCACAATCATGGCTCGTTGAGTAAACAGCATTTCCCAGTCACCTAAAGGTCCCGAACGTGATAGCAGCATATATAAAAGCAAGCCAATCACAACGGTGGGAATCGCTTGCATGGTGTTCACCAATGAGAGCAGAAACCACTTGCCGGGGAAATTGCTGTAGGCCAGAAGATATGAGGCAATAATAGCGGGCAAAACAACCAGTGATACAGCTGATATAGATACGCTGAACGAGACGGCTACGATACGCCATAGGTCTTTATCGAGGCTAAATAGGAGGCTTAACGCCTCCATAGTGGTTTCAGTGATGCTCATTAACTGTTCGTTTTCTTCGCATCAGCGACAAACAATTGTTCGCCCATTTTACGATAGCTATTGATCATAGATTGTCCCTTATCTGATACCAACCAATCACTCAGTACGCGAGCGCCTTTGGTATTAAGAGTAGGGTAACGTTCTGGGTTTACAATAATGACTTGGTACGGGTTGAAGAGTTGCTTGTCACCTTGGAACAAGATTTCAAGGTCTAGCTTAGCTTGATAGGCAAGCCAAGTCCCTCTGTCTGTCATTGTATAGCCTTGCATTTCTGAGGCCATATTAAGTGTTGGCCCCATACCTTGACCTACAGAACGATAGCCGCCGAAGTTAGGTTCAATCTTGGTTTGTTTCCAGATTTGCAGTTCTTTTTTATGAGTACCAGAGTCATCACCTCGAGAGATAAAAATGGCGTTAGTTTTAGCGATATGCGAGAACACTTCTTCTATGGTTTTCTGATCGTGTACGTCAGCGCTGTCTTTCTCTGGTCCTACGATTACGAAGTCGTTATACATTACGCTACGCGGTTCTATGCCATAGCCGGCATCGACAAAGTTCTGTTCCGCTTTAGGAGCGTGTGTCATCACGACATCAACATCACCATTTTCTCCCATTTTCAGAGATTTACCCGTACCAGCTGCAATAATATCAACTTGATAGCCAGTATCAGTAGTAAATTCTGGGAGTAGGTAGTCGAGAAGACCTGAGTGGTAGGTACTGGTTGTCGTTGCGAGACGGATGCGAGATTGGTCGGTATCTGTACCATCTGCATAAGCCGTTGCAGACAGTGCCGCTAGAGACACAGCAGAAACCATTAATCTTGAGAATGTCATAGTATTGTCCATTTTGGTTATTTTTATCATTAATCTACGTAAACGCATGATAGTTTGGTGAAGAACAACGCCACCAGCACGATTCATGCACTAGGTACCCTTCGTTATGTTTATGGTACCTGTTTCTATACGCGTGGTACCCATAAGCAAAGACAATGCCATAATTTCCTTAGAAAAAAAGCGGCAAAGTGCGACATTTTGCTAATATTTCTCGCAGTTAAACTACAATTAGTTTGAGCTGGGACAAAATGTCGCAATTTAACCAATGATGTTTTGTAGCAGATTGGTACACTCTGTCTCAAATAGGAACGAATACATATATTTATGACTTTTTTTCAAACCTCTGAAATTACCAACCAATTGACGTCACCATATCTCGCATTCTCTGTACTGGTCGTTGATGATGAAGTCGGCATGCAAGCCATTCTTAAAAAAGCATTGAGTAAAGGGTTTGGACAAGTCGACACTGCAGGAAGTGTTGAAGAAGCCGAACAGCTTAGGATCAACCATCACTATGACCTTATCATTTTGGATATCAACTTACCTGGTAGGTCTGGGATTGAGTGGGAAGAAGCGTTTAACGACTTAGATCGTAAAGCCGACGTGATATTTATGACTGGTTACGCCGACTTGGAGGTCGCGATCAGTGCGTTAAAATTAGGAGCATCTGATTTTATCCTAAAGCCCTTCAACCTAGACCAAATGCTGCAAGCCGTTAAACGCTGTATGGATAAGCGACTGGCTGAAAGAATTAATGTCGCTTTGAGTCATGACATTAGCCGACGTGTTAGTAAAGAAATTATCGGCCTTTCTGAAAAGACGAAGAACTTAAAACAGCTCATTGGTCAATTTGCACCATCTAGAGCGTCAGTGTTGATAGAAGGTGAGTCGGGTACGGGTAAGGAACTAGTTGCGAGAGGTATTCATACCGCCAGTAAACGTCAGGGGCCATTTGTTGCCATAAACTGTGGTGCATTAGCTCCAGAGCTATTAGAAAGTGAATTGTTTGGTCACGCTGCAGGTGCTTTTACAGGTGCTAAAAAGAATCGAGAAGGGCTTTTCCGGGTAGCCAGCGGGGGAACATTATTCCTAGATGAAATAGGTGAAATGCCTCTGGCTATGCAAGCATCGTTACTGCGTGTATTAGAGCAGAGAACGGTTAGGCCTGTGGGCACAGAAAAAGAGATCAGTATTGATGTTCGAGTCGTTGCCGCAACTAATCGCAACCTACAAGAAGAAGTCGATCAAGGAAAGTTTAGACAAGATCTTTACTACCGTTTAAATGTTTTAAAAATAGAAGTGCCAGCGTTAAGAGAACGCCTTGCTGACTTATCAGATTTGGTACCTTTCTTTACTCGGTCACTTGCCAAGGAGTTAGGTGTTCCAGAACCCAAATGGGCTCATGAAGATATGCACTCTATGCAAGATTACGATTGGCCGGGTAATGTGCGTGAACTTAAGAACTTGTTAGAGCGCTGCATTCTTCTCAATAAACCGCCAGCTCACTACTTTAATGAGTTAAAAGGAGCACCGGTTAACACTTCTATCACCATGTCTGTCAACGATTTGACCACGATGCCCGCGAATTCGATGATTCAAGATGGTCAGTTTGGCTATCCTAATTCATGGTCTCTAAAAGATGTCGAAAAATCTCACATTCAACAAGTGGTAGAAGCACATTCCGGCAATAAATCGGCAGCATCGCGAGATCTAGGTGTAGCACGAAAGACGTTGGAGCGTAAGTACAAAGAGTGGGACGAAGGCTGCGTAGATGAATAAATTGATGCGCCTATGGAGCAAATGGCGCTACAGAACCAAATCAATGGTTCGATACCGCCTATTGTTTTTAACGTCAGCGCCTATTTTCCTCACTCTAATCGCACTATTTGGAATAACGGCATACTGGTCTATTCACTATACATGGCAGAGTGCGCTGATCGACGTATCCGAGCGCTTGAGCATCGTTGGCGACAAAATCGATAGCTTGCAAGATGAACAATTCGACCACATCCAAGCTTTCTCTGAATCGTATGAATTTCGGACTCGCTTGAATCATATTCAAACCAATAACGAATTTGATGTGTGGGTGAGTTCCCAACGCGAGCGTTATCAACTGGACTTCTTGCGTTGGATGCCGGCCAACAAAATTAGTCAGTCAGAATACCGAAAAATGGCACAGCAACGCTCTTTCTTTGATGTGTTGTCGAGATCTGCTGCTTTTGAAATGGAACCGTCACTGGCGGAACACTCAGAAGTTTGGCAGCAAGAAAATCACGTGCTTGAGGAGCGCTCTTTGGTGAGCCGTTCTATCATCGCTGTGTTTGACGACAACAGTCACCTGTTAGGCTATTTGGATGGTGGCGTCCTGATGAACAACAACTTGGCGTTGGTGGATCGAATTCGTGACACTATTTATCCAGTGAGCAATCTTGAACGTCATATACAAGGGACGGTGACCTTGTTCTTGGACGATTTACGAATTGCGACTAATGTACCGATGGATGAGTCATACACGGGTAGACGAGCACTTGGTACCTTAGTGTCCCAAGAGGTTAGCAATGCAGTGTTAATCAAGGGAGAGAGTTGGATAGATAAAGCGTACGTTTACGACACGTGGTACATCGCTGGTTATAAGCCTATTCGTGATATCGATAATAACATTGTGGGAATTGCTTACACTGGATATCTAGTTTGGCCATTGATTAAAACTTATATCACTAATATTGGTGAGGTAAGCGTCATCATCATTGGCTTGCTATTGGTTTCGGGCTTTATTGTTTATCGTGGTGCTCGCGATCTATTTAGACCCATAGAACAGATCCACCGTGTGGTGAAAATGGTTCAGTTAGGCAAAGATGAAGAACGCATTGGTGAGTTGGGGCTGGATGATAAACACGAACTAAGTCAACTCGCTAAGCAGTTTGACAACATGCTTAATCAACTACAATTCCGTAATGAGCAGATTCAAGAAGCGGCCCATGAACTTGAAGGTAAAGTGCATTCTCGTACCGCTAGCCTAAAAGAGAAAACGGAGCAACTTGAGTTACATATCAAGCTGTTAAACCAAACTCGAAATAAACTGGTTACCAATGAAAAGCTGGCCGCTTTAGGGGAGCTAACTGCGGGCATTGCCCATGAGATTAACAACCCAACGGCAGTTATTCTGGGTAATGTTGAGCTTATGCGCTTCGAATTGGGATCCGATGTATCTCGCGTTGAAGAAGAAATTGATGTCATATTGGCGCAAATCGACCGTATTCGAAACATTACTCGAAGTCTACTGCAATACAGTCGCCAAGGTGGTGTGCAAGATGAAGTAACATGGCAGCACGTGAATCCAATTGTGGATGAAAGCGTCACTTTGGTAAGAACTGGAGCGAAGAAACGCGACGTGGAATTCATCGTCGACCTTAATGCGAAAACGCCAGTTGAAGTGAATAGACATCAACTCCTGCAAATACTAGTCAACCTACAAATGAATGCCATTCATGCTATGCAAGGTAAGGGGCGTTTAACCGTCTTAACAGAAGATTGGGTAGAAGCAGGGCAAAGCATCGGTTCGCTTATTCATGTTATCGACGAAGGTTGCGGCATTTCTGATGCCAATATCAAACGAATTTTCGATCCATTTTTCACCACTAAGCGAGATGGTACTGGATTAGGTCTTTCTGTATCTCAGAGTATTCTGAGTCAAACGGGAGGTGAGATCCGTGTTAAGTCGAAACTTGGTGAGGGTAGCCAGTTTACACTCTATTTGCCGCAAAAAGCAGATCATCATTTACTGGTTAGCGCTTAACGTAATAAATATGAGTGGAGTATATAAAGCGTATTACCACCAAGGACGTTCCTAACGATTGCTTAAGTTCCAAAGCTAAGGGATTGGTTCCCAGATTAGACGTTCTTGCATCACAAGGGAGTAATTTAAGCTGTTTACGCTATACCACTTACAAGGAAGTAAAGTTCATCATCTGTATAAACGTCATTCTTTCACTACCATTAGAGAGGATGAGCACTTTGTCTATATGAAGAGGGAACAAAATGAAATCAATGACTTGTAGACAACTTGGTGGGGCATGCGATGTGGTGTTTGAAGCAGAAACATTCGAACAAATTGCTGAGTTAAGTAAGCAGCACGGGATGGAAATGTATCAGAAACAAGAGCCAGCACACCTTGATGCAATGAATAAGATTCAAGCGATGATGCAAAATCCTGAGGAAATGAAAGCGTGGTATGAAGAAAAGAAGCGTGAGTTTGACGCTCTGTAATATGAGAGATGCTTGTAACTATTCACAATAGATATCTCGACGTATATCGAGATATCTTTGCAAACGGTCGATGTTAATGTGGCTTGAAGCTACATACAGATAGCGACAGTTCCAGCAACCATTAAAGTGATAATGGCGTACCACACAAATTGTGTTTTCTGATCCGCTACATTGATTCGAATGTAGTTAATTTCGTCTTTTGCCATTGCTTCGAAATCACTAAAGCTAACTTGAAAGTCACGGCTTGCGTTTACAACGTCGTTTTGCAATTTGTTAAACGTCGCTTCAATAAAATTCTTTGCTTCTCCCAGTGGTGCAGAAGAAAGTGCCATGCGGTCCCATACCGCCATTCTTGATTCAAACTCACTGTCACTAACACAGTTCAGCTTTAATAAATCATGTTCACGCTTGATGCGTTCTTTACCCATTTTATCGTAATTCAGATTCTGAAATTTGTTCACGACAATTACTCCAAAGGTTTCAGATAGGTAGTAAGCGTTATCACGCCTACTACCGTAACTGCCCGGAATAGTAGATAGGTCGTTGTGGCACATCAACTTGCAGTTTTTATCTAAACGACAAATTTCATTTGCTTAGTATGATCGTGCGGACGTTGTTAGCTTGATCTGACAGCGATTTGTGGTGGGTTAATACCATGCTTTTTAAATTCTTCCATAACTCTCAGAGTAATATCAGTTTCAAATAGTTTCTCGTAGGCGGTATCAACAACATACGCCTTACAAGTCAACTGAATCGCTAGATAATTGTCAGTGATGGTCTGTTTCACTAGAACGGTAACAGGTTTAGGCAGATGAATGTAACGACTAGAGGAGGCCGCTTCTTGAATCAAGTTTCTCGCCAAGACGATATCTTCATTCATTCCAATGTAGAACGGAATCACAACTTGCATATCGAGTGCACCGTAGTTTCCGCTAACCGTCACCTCATTAAGGAACTTGTTGTTTGGAATGGTAATGATGTCATCATTTAAGGTTCTCATACGCACAGAACGCAGCCCTATAGTCAAAATGTCGCCATAGTTACCTTCGAATGTGACGCGGTCACCTACTTGGAAAGGTCGGTCAATCATCACTGTTAGGCCTGCAATAAAGGAGGCTGCAAGGTCTTTCATCGCGAAACCTACCGAAACGGCAAGCGTACCACCTATAAGGGCAAGAATGTGGTCGTTAATTCTAAAGCTTAACATGAAAACTACGATACCAGCGGTCATGTAGATGAAGAATTGTAAGAAGGACTGTAGCTTTTGCAATAGCATCCGATATTGCACGAACTGACTACCAATGCTGTCCACCAAGGAGTTCATAAACTTAATCAGCAACCAAGTTGCCATTATGATGATGACACTGAGAACGACACCGGACCAACGAATCAAGGTGGCAAATTGAGTAATACTGTCCACAGAAGCTACTTCTTCATTGGCAAAGCTGACAGAAGGCAGTAATAACAAAACAATGATGTAGATAAGCTGTTTCATGTAACCTCCTATTTAACCAGCAAATGTTGGCGATCCAACACGTTAGTAATGTGTCTAAACCAGTGATCGGAAATACGAGCCTTGTCCTCTTTCCACTCTATGTAACCTCGGCTTTGAAAATAACGCAATGTGCCAATAACTTCAGAGATAGTAAGTTGGGTGCAGTCGGACACATCCTCAGGAGAAGCTGCTTCCAGTTGAACGATGGAGCGTAGTATGGCCAACATCGGTTTTGGCATTTTATCGAGTTCTTCGGATTCAGGAGCATGAAAGAGGCGGACTACTACGGCATCGGTGTCTTTATTTCGTCGTAGTGAGAACCTAAAGAAACGCAAAGCAACCGTCGGGTTGCCATCGGAGTAATGCCACAAAATACGGTAGAAACCTTGTTTCGCTCGATCTTCTTCAGACTCACTATCGTTATCCCATTGCTTAGGCACAACAAGACCTTCAAAGCCAACCTTATGCTCGGGGCCTTGGTTAATTCGGCTATCTAACAAAGCGCCAATTTGCTCTTCTGACCATTTAGGAAGAAATGCAACCCAATCGAAAAGCAGACGCTCACCTCTGGCTCTATCAACAAATCGCCAACTAGCCTTCTCAATGGAAAACACCGCTCTATGGCTCTTTTTGGAACGACGCAGTAAATTGGTAAAGCGGATGAGATCGTTGAGTCCGCCCACCTTGGGCTTTACAAGTCTTTGGCAGTTATCAATTGCGATAAGATAATTGGTATTGCTTTTACGCAAATGACTGAGGATTTTCATTTCGCTTGCGTCTTCTTCCAATCCAATGCTTACAGCAAAGTGAATTAATAGCTGGTTATAACCTGCTAGAGGGCAGTTTACATAAACTGGCTCAGCGTTTTTTACTTTATGCAATACCTGCTTCAGAAGCCTAGTTGCCCCAACACCTCGTTCGCCAGTGATGACGCATATAGCAGGGCTATTGGTGAGCAGGTATTTTGACAGTTGTTGAAATTCATCTTTGGCATATTCTACTAAAGGACTGAAATCATCGCCGGGTAGGACATAATCAAACGCAGAATCTCCTTTAATTCGAACTAGGTTACTGTCTGCACTGCTACCGGTTTGTTTTGCGACCTCTATTTTAAATAGGTAGGTGAGTCCCTGATTGAATACCGTATATTGAGATAAGAGCCCAATAAGGCGGTTTTTAAGGTGATGCAGTGCAATCCATAACGTCGCGAGTGAGGTGGCGATGAGGCCGACTATAAATATATCTTTTTTACTTGTCGCCCATGTCACCCATAGTGGCTTCTCGGAGATCTTCTCTAACGAACTAAAAACAGTATCTTTCCACATTACGATTACCGTGATGGTAATCAACGCGAACCACAAAGAAAAAAAGCTCGATATCCAGTAATAAATTGTTCCTTTGCCAAGAGTTTGAGCCGCTATTTGCAATACAAGACCCGCAACGATAAAGCTCCAAACGTAACGTCTAACAGTGGAAAGTCGTAGTGCGACGATCTCTTTACTGGTCGCGAAGCTATTGCGATGAACAAACTCCAAAATAAAGGAGATCGCAATAGAGCCTCCAAGTATCCACCAAGTAAATAACTCTAGATATGACAGTTGAGATAACGCTTCGATGCTACTAAGAACACGTAAAGAGACGGTAATAGCGATCAACCAAGCAATTGCTATACTTGCACGACCAAGATACCAGATAAATCGAACCCAAATCGGTGGCTTGCCTACCACAGATGCAACATGTGATTTTAGTTGATCAAATAATCGCCTTTGATTAGTCAGCCACCACATTAGAACGCAATAAATAAAGAATACCTTGATACCTACCCAAATAACGGGGACAGGGGAGATAAATATCTCCGTCACCAGGGTCTTCAAACTTCTTAACTGAAAGAAGATAAAGTATTCGGCGTTCAGAGTGGTAATACGCCACTCTTGTTTAAACTGAGTTACGCCATCTGGACCGAACCCGGTGAGTTGATCGAATGTCTTGTCTGAGGCGAGTTCTAACAAAGTTTGTTTACTATGGCTCAAACTGTTAAGTGTGAGATATTGCGTTTCAACGTCAAACCAATGTTCGTCAGTCACATCATCGCGAAACACCGCAAGTGCTTCATCGTAAGACAAGATTTCGCGGTCTTGTTGATCTAACGTATAAGCGAGTAAACGCCTTACCTTATTGTTGTCTTGAGGCGTTAAGAATAACTTCGCAGGTAACGCAGCGACTTCAGTAGCCAGTGATTGGGCGTCTTCAGAGGGGACAGGATTATCGTCATCTTGGTAATCCCATCGTGCAGAGGCTGGAAAGCTAAGGCAAAGCGTTAACACTGCTATCCAGAGAGATTTATTGATCATTATTAGCACACCACTGTTCGTAACTAGTTGTAACTATTTAAATTCTTAATTTAGTGTAGTTAGCGTCGCCACACTCTGCACGTGACAGCCGATAAAAAGATAGAGAATATTGCTTCACAGCTAAAAAGATGCACGTCTAGTCACCAGAATCCTACGTATCAATAGGGCGGGAATGCAGTTGTCACTTGCATCTGAAGGCAAGAGACTGTAGGGTTGCGCAGTTTTGTTTAATCTCAAAGGTAACGCTTGTGCTATCAACCGCAAATATCACTCAACAGTTTGGTGCTAAACCACTGTTTGAAAACATTTCTATCAAGTTTGGCGAAGGTAACCGTTATGGTCTGATCGGCGCGAATGGCTGTGGTAAGTCTACATTCATGAAAATCTTGAGCGGCGAGTTGGAGCCAACAAGCGGTAACGTTTCTTACGACCCTAACGAGCGAGTAGCAAAACTAAACCAGGACCAATTCGCCTATGAAGAGTTCACGGTTGTAGACACTGTTATTATGGGTCACAGAGAACTTTGGGCCATCAAGCAAGAACGTGACCGTATTTATTCTTTGGCTGAAATGAGCGAAGAAGATGGGATGAAAGTTGCGGACCTTGAAGTTCAGTTTGCTGAGCTTGATGGTTATATGGCGGAAGCAAAAGCAGGAGAACTGCTACTTGCGGTTGGTATTCCTGAAGAACAACACTTTGGATTAATGAGTGAAGTTGCTCCAGGTTGGAAGTTGCGTGTTCTATTGGCGCAAGTGCTGTTTGCAGACCCACACATCATGCTACTTGACGAACCAACCAATAACTTGGATATGGATACGATTCGTTGGCTAGAGCAGGTACTTAACCAACGTAATTGCACCATGATTATCATTTCGCACGACCGTCACTTCTTAAACAGCGTGTGTACACATATGGCTGATTTGGATTACGGTGAGCTACGTGTTTATCCGGGTAACTATGATGAATACATGTTTGCAGCTACACAAGCTCGTGAACGTCTGTTAGCTGATAACGCTAAGAAGAAAGCTCAAATTGCTGATTTACAAACGTTTGTTTCTCGTTTCTCAGCTAACGCATCGAAAGCGAAGCAAGCAACTTCTCGTGCTAAGCAAATCGATAAGATTCAGTTAGAAGAAGTGAAAGCGTCAAGCCGTCAAAACCCATTTATCCGCTTTGATCAAGAAAAAGAGCTGTTCAGAAATGCTTTGAACGTGGAAAACCTATCTAATGGTTTTGAAGAGGTATTGTGGTCTGACTTTAACGCTATCTTTGAAGTTGGCGAGCGTGTTGCAATCATCGGTGAGAATGGTGTAGGTAAAACAACGCTACTTAACACGTTAGCCGGTGAACTTGAACCGAAAACGGGTGAGTTTAAATGGTCAGAAAATGCCAATATCGGTTACTACGCCCAAGACCATGCTCATGATTTTGAAGAAGACATGAACCTGACTGATTGGATGGGTCAGTGGCGCCAAGAAGGCGATGATGAACAAGTGGTACGTAGTTTCTTAGGACGGATGTTGTTTGGCCAAGATGATATTAAAAAGTCAGTAAAAGTGCTGTCTGGTGGTGAGCAAGGTCGTATGCTTCTAGGTAAACTTATGATGCATAAGCCGAACATGTTGTTGATGGATGAACCAACTAACCATATGGATATGGAATCTATCGAATCCTTAAACTTGGCATTAGAAAACTATAAAGGTACGCTATTTTTCGTATCACATGACCGTCAGTTTGTATCGTCAATCGCGACACGTATTCTCGAAATCAAAGACAACAAGATCTCGGATTTCAAAGGCACATACGAAGAGTTCTTAAAAGCTCGCGGTGTTTAATCATCTAGAGTACTGACCTCAGAGTCGCAATTCCTAAGTAAAACAGGAACCTCTTATAGCGACATTCGAACCAAACAAAAAGGAGTCCTCGGACTCCTTTTTTAATATCTCAAGCAACTATTATGCTTGCTCACCTTTCACATCAAACTCAATCTTCTCCGCCCCAGTAAACACTTGAAAACGTAGCCCCTTAGCTCGAGCAATGGTGGTAATACCAAATTGTTTAGCAAGGTCTAAGCCCATTTGAGTAACGCCAGAGCGAGATAACAGGACTGGAATACCCATCTGTGCCACTTTGATAACCATCTCTGAGGTCAAACGTCCTGTGGTGTAAAAAATCTTATCCTCACCGGTTTCTTGGTTTATCCACATTTCTCCGGCAAGTGTGTCTACGGCATTGTGTCGACCAACATCTTCCACGAATGACAGTACTTTATCTTGTTGGCAAATAGCACACCCGTGAACGGCCCCCGCTTTTTTGTAAGTGTCGTTGTAGTGCGTTAGTGCTTCTAAAGTCGCATAGATTTGAGACTGTTTTAGAGGCGTTTGCGGAACTTGATAACCTTCGAGCTGTTTCATCACATTGCCGTACATTGTGCCTTGACCACAACCTGAAGTGACGGTTTTTTTCTTCAACGCTTCGTCGAGGAAATCGGTATTTTCTTTGGTAATGACGGCAGCAGAGTGAGTTTCCCAGTCGATTATCAATGATTCAATGGCATCAGGGTCAGACAAGAAACCTTGGTTTTTCAGATACCCCAGAACTAATGAGTCTGGTCTTGAGCCAAGAGTCATAAGAGTGACGATCTCTTTCCAGTTCAGCATAACGGTAAGAGGTCGTTCACAGGCAATCTGTTTGGTTAGCTTTTCTCCATATTCGTCATAGACATCGACTTCAATGGTCTGTAGGGGATTTTCGCTTGTTCTAATAATGTTGGGTTTAACCACGCGTTTATCCTTTTTGTTGGTCGCTAGCATGAGGCTATTGGCTTGATTATTGCTAAGATTGATTAAGTAAGCAAATACCAAACGCTAAAATTAGGGACATGAAATGCATCCAGAATCACCTGAATCCATTCCTAACCAAGATTCTTTGGTAGACGGTCTGATTGTCGAGAAAAACGAGCATCAATGGCCGCTACAAATCGATCTTTCCATCGTTGAAAAACAAGTGGGTCGCTGGACGACAACACAGCGAGAACTCGATGGATTTAAATTAGAAGTTACAGATATCAGCAAGCCTCATGCCACTTTGGAGCTTTATCGCGACGAGCGTACTGATTACCGATTTAACTTGAGCTCGCAAAATCCAATGTTGTTCGTTGTTTTAGATTCACATGAGGAAACCAGTTTAACGCCAATTATGGTTACGGCTTCACAGGCAGTTGCTGGCTCATTTATGGACGGTGATTATCTTGTGTTGTCAAAACCAATACCATTACCCATTCAAGCTTGGATGGAGGCTTTCATAGGTCGTCATGGAGAGTTATTGGAAGTGAGACGTAAAAAGCGTAAAGGAGCGGGGCGTTCAAGTGGCCAGTAGTTTTCTATCACGTTGGTCGCAGCGCAAGCTCGACGAGAATAAAGACGAATTAGAGCTCGACGCACTGCCAGAAAGCAATGAAGCTGATGCGGTCGCTGAGGGTAACGCAGAGTCAGAAGTTGAGCGAGAGCAAGCAGAACATGAAGAGTGCAGTTCGGAAGGTGAAAAGTCGCTCGATTCTGAGGTTCCTGAGAAACCCGAAGAGCTTTCAGTCTCTCAATTACTGGCTAATCCAGAGGTAGATAAAGCTGTCAAAAAGGCAGCACTGCGTAAGATGTTCATGAGTCCTGAATATAATGTTGTAGATGGACTCAACGATTATGACCATGATTATTCAGCGGTAAAACCGTTGGCGTCTGATGTGGCTGAAACATTGCGTGGCTGGATAAAAAATGTGGCAGATGAGACAGAGCCTGAAGAACCAGTTGCTTCAGTTCAACCTGAACAAGGCCACAAAGACATCGAAACTCTACACACAGAAACTGAAGGGCAGGATGATATAGAGAAGTCTGAGGCGGATGCAGATTATTTCGACAACCAAGGTTTTGATGACCACGAACCAAATGACAAGACTTCGTAATCAATTGATTATGAGACAAAATTTACCACACAAAATATAGGTACATTTTGTCTCATAATATTTTCTCACCAAATGAGACATTTTGTCTCACGCGACATTTCTCCCTAATTTTCCCAATGGTATTTAAGCTAATTTACTAATAAATCAGTAAATTTGGCTTTTGTACGAGTTGGAACAGATATTGCAAATAGTGATATATGGTTCATATAAAACCAATAGCTATGGAGCGTCAAGACTCCTGCACTGGAAGCAAGCAATGATAAAACAACTATTACAACAATCGACGACTCAAAATGGGCGCGCCAGAAGTTTCGCGTTTGAAAATACCGTTGAATTGTCGAATCTCATACCACCCACTGTGAGTTATGAAAGTCACGGTGATACATTAATCGTTGGTCCTACTGCCATCATAACAAGCACCGCTGAGCAGCTGTCAACTATGCATTCAGTCACTTTGTTATCGACAGATGGAGAACCATCGGACAACGGTAATCTCTATTACGCCGATAGTATCGAAATTTCCGGGTTTCTCGGAACCTTCAGTGTCCACATTCAAAATAATCAATCAGCGGTTAATCTTGCTGAAGTCTCCATTGGCCGTGATGTGTTTGATGTGGTTCTGGACTTATCTCTGAATGGCTGTATGTCGGAAGAAGTGCCTGTCCCGGGTTATTATCCAGTGGGGCGCGGGTATCCTAAACTTGCTGATGCTCTGGAGGAAATACCAGGGCTAATGGGTACGTTCGATAAGCCAAAGTTCTTTCGACTTAATACGGATTTGTGCGCGCATAGCTCTCGAGGCGTTAAAGGCTGCGAGCGTTGCGTGGATGCATGTCCAGCAGGTGCATTAAGTAGTGAAGGTAATGATAAGATCGGCCATAAGATCGAAATTAACCCTTACCTATGCCAAGGCGTTGGAACTTGTGCAACCGCTTGTCCAACCGAAGCCATTCACTATGCGCTGCCAACCCCTCAGGAGACGCAGAAGTTTATCGAACGAACTCTCGCTAACTACCATAACCAAGGTGGGGAGAAAGCGATTGTCCTTATCTGCAGCTCTCGCCACGAGTCTTACAACGTTATGGCCTTGAATGTCCTTCCTGACAATGTAATTCCCGTTGTTGTCGAAGAATTACCTTCTGTGGGTATAGATACTTGGTTTGCAGCCTTGGTAAATGGTGCAACACAAGTGCTGTTTGCTGCTAGTAAACATATGCCGGAAACGATTCAAACGGTGTTAAATCGCGAAGTGGGTATGGCTCAGCAGCTGCTTGATAGTTTGGGTTTGGCCCGTGAAACCATCGACATTCTTTATCTTGAGTCTTTAAGAGAAGGGCTTCCGACTCTTACTGAAGAAGACCTTGGTCTTAGACTCGGTGATATTCAAGGTGATAAAAGGGCGCGTTTGTACCACGCTCTTGATGCCTTAGTAGAACAGCGCCAAGTTGAACAGAGCATCTTGCCACTACCAACGACCGCACCATACGGCACAGTAGAGTGTGTCACAGACAAATGTACGTTATGTATGGCTTGTGTGGCCGTGTGCCCAACCAAAGCATTACACAACGATGGTGATCGACCAGCCTTAGACTTTATAGAACAAGATTGTATTCAGTGTGGCATGTGTGAAAAAGCCTGTCCTGAATCTGCTTTGTCGTTAACCCAACGTATCAATTGGGACAGTGAATCCCGCCGCTCAACCGTGGCGCTTCATGAAGAAAAAGCGGCCGAATGCCTGCGCTGCGGTAAACCATTTGCTCCTCAATCCATGATAACCATGCTACAAGATAAGTTACGCGGTCACTCGCATTTTGATAATGAAGAGTCACTAAGACGTATCGCTATGTGTGAAGACTGTCGAGTGGTGGATGTGTTTGAAAGCATGGCAGAAAACCCATCTGAGCAACTGAAATACTAGGAAGAAATGTCAATGGATAACGAATACAACGAGCTTAGAAGTGACATTTATTTGCTTATCTCAACGCTTTGTCGTGGAGCACCAGAACGTGAAACGATCGATTTTCTATCGTCCTTAGAGATCGAAGTTGGGATCAATCAAATGACGGCGGCTTGGGAACTGCTTTCTAAAGCTGCTCAAAAAGCTGAAGTCAGTGCTTTAGAAGATGAATATCAAGATTTGTTTATAGGAGTAGGAAGAGGTGAAGTTGTCCCTTTCGCTTCTTGGCACCTGACAGGTTCTTTGATGGAGAAGCCTTTAGCACTAATTAGACACGACCTAAATCAACTGGGTTTGGAGCGAGATGAATCCGTCAAAGAGCCGGAAGATCATATCTCAGCAATCAATGAAGTGATGGCGTATTTGATCAGTCAAAACCAAGAAGAACAAGCGAAGGCGTTTTTCAATAAACACCTTTCTCCTTGGTATCAAGATTTGTGTAGACAGATTGATTGCGCAAAAAGTGCGCAGTTTTACCGAGCTGTTTCTACACTTATGGAAGCGTTTTTCGATGTGGAGCAGGTGAAATATGCTGAAAGCATAAGCTCTACGCAGACGAAAATGAAGATAGACGTTAAGAACATAACCACGAAGTAATGTCCGCGAACTAGAGATGCCATCTCACGGATAGGCATCCACTCAGGGAGCAATATATGAGCAAAGCAAAACAAAACGGCGAACAGCCACAACTTAATGAAGGTCGCAGAAATCTCTTAAAGGGGTTAACGACAGCGGCTGTAGCCGGAGCCGTAATTTCTGGCACTGCGAAAGCAGCAACAAATACTGAACTTGTTGATGTTAAGCAGGATGACCAAGACAAAAGTGGTTATCGTGAAACGCAACACGTCAAAGACTATTACGACACACTCTAGGAGCATCTCATGAAATTGACCAAACGCTCCGAGAGCGTCAGCAAAAATGAAAACAAGTTAGGTCTAAGCCGCCGAGCTTTCATGCGTAATTCATCCATTGCCGCTGGTGGTTTAGCGGCAGGTGCCTATACGTTTGCACCAGGAATGATTAAAAAAGCCGAAGCGAAAGAAGTGCCAATCGATGCGAAAACAGAAGTAAAACGTACTATCTGTTCTCACTGCTCGGTAGGTTGCGGTGTATACGCAGAAGTTCAAAATGGCGTTTGGACCGGCCAAGAACCCGCTTTTGATCACCCTTTTAACGCCGGCGGTCACTGTGCGAAAGGCGCTGCTTTGCGTGAGCACGGACATGGCGAACGTCGTCTAAAATACCCGATGGTATTGGAAGGTGGTAAGTGGAAAAAGCTCTCTTGGGACGAAGCTATCGAACAGATTGGTAACAAGGTCCTTGAAATCCGCAAAGAATCCGGCCCTGATTCGGTTTATTGGTTGGGCAGTGCTAAGCACAACAATGAACAAGCCTATATGTTCAGAAAGATGGCATCGCTTTGGGGTACGAATAACGTCGACCACCAAGCCCGTATTTGTCACTCTACAACCGTATCAGGTGTTGCAAACACTTGGGGTTACGGTGCGATGACGAACTCTTTCAATGACATGCATAACTGTAAATCCATGCTGTTCATTGGTTCTAACCCAGCAGAAGCGCACCCTGTTGCAATGCAGCACATTCTGATCGCTAAAGAAAAGAATGGATGTAAGATTGTTGTTGCGGACCCTCGTCGAACCCGCACAGCTGCAAAATCTGATCATTTTTGCTCACTGCGTCCGGGTACCGACGTAGCGTTCATCTGGGGTATTTTGTGGCATGTCTTTGAGAACAACTGGGAAGACAAAGAGTTTATTCGCCAACGTGTATTTGGTATGGACGAAATCCGTACGGAAGTCGCGAAATGGAATCCGAAAGAAGTCGAGCGTGTAACAGGTGTGAGTGAAGCAGATGTCTACAAAGCTGCGAAGATCCTGTCTGAAAACCGTCCAGGAAGCATCATTTGGTGTATGGGTGGTACTCAACATACGACGGGTAACAACAATACTCGTGCTTACTGTGTTCTGGAGTTAGCGTTAGGTAATATTGGCCGTTCTGGCGGTGGTGCTAATATCTTCCGTGGTCACGATAACGTTCAAGGTGCAACAGACCTTGGTGTGCTATCTCATACGCTACCAGGCTATTACGGTCTAGCAGACGGCTCATGGAAACACTGGGCTAAAGTATGGGACGTTGATTACGAATGGATCAAAGAACGTTTTGACCAAAACGAGTATCGCGGCAAGAAACCGATGAACAACATGGGTATTCCTGTTTCTCGTTGGATTGATGGTGTTCTTGAAAATAAAGACAACATCGAGCAAAACGATAATATTCGCGCAATGTTCTACTGGGGTCATGCGGTTAACTCGCAAACTCGTGGTGTTGAGATGCAAAAAGCAATGCAAAAACTCGACATGATGGTTATTGTTGACCCATATCCAACACATGCTGCGGTTATGAACAACCGTACTGATGGTGTGTATCTTCTGCCAGCAACGACTCAGTTTGAAACTCACGGCTCAGTAACAGCTTCAAACCGTTCACTTCAGTGGCGTGACCAAGTCATTGAACCTTTGTTCGACTCAAAACCTGACCACGAGATCATGTACCTTCTGACTAAGAAGCTTGGTTTTGAACAGCAGTTGTTCAAGAACATTAAAGTCGAAAATAACCAGCCAAACATTGAAGACATTACTCGTGAATTCAATAAAGGCATGTGGACCATTGGCTATACCGGTCAAAGCCCAGAGCGTTTGAAACTGCATCAACAAAACTGGCATACGTTCCACAAAACTTCACTGGAAGCCGAGGGCGGTCCTATCAATGGTGAAACCTACGGTCTTCCATGGCCATGTTGGGGTACACCTGAGATGAAACACCCAGGTACTCATATTCTTTATGATACTTCGAAACCTGTGGCGCAAGGTGGTGGTAACTTCCGCGCTCGCTTTGGTGTGGAATTCGAAGGTAAGAGCTTGCTTGCAGAAGACAGCTACTCGCTAGGCTGTGAACTTGAGGATGGCTATCCAGAGTTCAGCGACAAGCTCATTAAACAATTGGGTTGGTGGGGCGATCTAACACCAGAAGAGCAAGCAGCTGCAGAAGGCAAGAACTGGAAGACCGACCTATCAGGTGGTATCCAGCGCGTCGCGATTAAGCATGGTTGTATGCCATTTGGTAATGCTAAAGCTCGTACAATTGTCTGGACGTTCCCTGACCGTGTTCCTTTACACCGTGAGCCGCTTTACACACCAAGACGTGATCTTGTTGTTGACTACCCAACATGGGATGACAGCGAATCAATTTACCGTCTACCAACCATGTATAAGTCGATTCAGGATCAGGACAAATCGAAAGAGTATCCAATCGTACTGACTTCTGGGCGTCTGGTTGAATACGAAGGTGGTGGTGAAGAAACACGTTCAAACCCTTGGCTAGCTGAACTACAACGTGAAATGTTTGTTGAAGTTAACCCTAAAGATGCCAATGACATCGGTTTTAAAGATGGTGACATGGTATGGGTTGAAGGTGCAGAGAAAGGACGAATCAAAGTCAAGGCGATGGTGACACCTCGTGTGAAACCAGGCTTGGCGTTTATTCCTTTCCACTTCGGCGGTAAGTTCCAAGGTGAAGATCTTCGTTCTAAATACCCAGAAGGTTGTGACCCTTACGTCATAGGTGAAGCAGCGAATACTGCAACAACCTATGGTTATGATCCGGTGACTCAGATGCAAGAAACTAAAGTCACTCTCTGTAACATCACGAAAGCGTAAGGAGTCATAAAATGGCTAGAATGAAATTCCTATGTGACACCAAGCGTTGTATTGAATGTAACGGCTGTGTCACTGCATGTAAAAACGAAAACGATGATGCGCTTGAGTGGGGCATCCAACGTAGACGTGTTGTAACATTAAACGACGGCCTACCTGGTGAAAACTCAATTTCGGTTGCTTGTATGCACTGTACAGACGCGCCATGTATGGCGGTGTGTCCAGCAGACTGTTTTGAGCATACTGAAGATGGCATCGTGCTTCACAACAAAGACCTTTGTATCGGCTGTGGCTATTGCTTATTTGCATGTCCATTTGGTGCTCCGCAATTCCCGAAACAAGCAGCATTTGGCGAACGCGGTAAGATGGACAAATGTACGTTCTGCGCTGGCGGTCCTGAAACAGAAGACAACTCTGAAGAGGAACGTGCAAAATACGGAGCTAACCGTATAGCAGAAGGCAAGCTGCCAATGTGTGCTGAATTGTGCTCAACAAAAGCATTGTTAGCGGGTGATGCAGAAAAAGTGTCTGATATCTTCCGTCAACGTGTTGTAGAGCGCGGTGCTAAGAATGCTGGCTGGACTGACGGCAATGATCTGGCTTACGACGCAACGAAAAGCTAATGGAGAGCTCTATGCCTATTTTGTTTAAAGAACAAGGTTTGCTTAGAAAATTGGCTCTCTCACTGCTGCCTTTATTGGCAGCAGTGATGCTTGTACTGTCGTTTGGAGTAAGAGCAGAAGAGAGTAAAAGCAATCAAGTCGTTAGAGGTGAGATGACGCAACTCGCGGGTGCGGATTATTGGCGTCATGTGAAAGAAGGGGTGGAAGGTACAACAACGTCTGCTTCTCCTGAACATGGTGTGTTAATCAGTACACCAGGGGAAACGTGGTTTATCCTCAAAGAGAAATGGATGTCACCTGCTGCAGCTGTCGCAATCTTTGGCAGCATCAGTATGGTGGTATTGATGTACTTCTTAGTTGGCCCTTTGAAACTAAGCGGGGCTCGTACCGGCAAAAAGCTACGTCGTTGGTCAAGAATGGACCGTGCTCTCCACTGGAGTATGGCGTTTACCTTTCTTACGTTGGCGTTTAGTGGCTTAATGCTTGTTTATGGCAAACACTTTATGAAGCCTTATGTACCGACCGAGCTTTGGGGTTGGACGGTGTATCTTGCTAAGCAGTATCACAACTACATGGGACCAATATTCTTTATTCTGCTATTTGCTGTTCTATTTAAATGGTGGAGAAAGTCCATCTTTAATAAGACAGACATGCAATGGTTCATGAAACTTGGTGGGATGGTTGGTAAACATAAAGGTTCGCACCCATCTGCTGGATTCTCCAATGGTGGTGAAAAAGCGATTTACTGGTTGCTTATCTTCTTTGGAGCTATCGCGGCAGTGAGTGGTCTTATTCTCGATTTCCCTATCTTTGGACAAACGAGAAAAGATATGGAGCTATCTAACTTAGTTCACATGTTCTCAGCTCTTATACTGATTTGTGGATTCGTATTCCATATCTATATCGGTCTATTCGGTATGGAAGGGGCGTTAGAAGGTATGGTTACAGGTGACGTTGACGAAACTTGGGCAAAAGAACACCATGATCTTTGGTACGAGGAAATGAAGCAAGGTCAAAGTGGTGAAGGTACAGCGACGACAAACGAAGCCAAACCTGATTCCGTCAAACCAGAGCAGAAATTAACGTAAAGGGGTAGAGGACTTTATGCACCAACATCATAAAGGTATTTGGGTGGCGTATATCTTAAGTTTGTTTACGCCGTTTACTTTGTTACTGTCTGGCGTGATTGCCATCATTTATGCAGGTTACCGTTTAGACAAAGGTGAAGATAGCGAAGTAGTAAACTCTCACTATTATGGTTTAATTCGCACGTTCTTTTTAAACCTAACTTTCTTTGTTGTTTTAATCGTAACGGTAGCAACATCGAACGGGCTATTAAAAGGTGTGACTAACTACTGGTACAAAGCCAGTTGGATAGACCAAATTGCAAATATTATTCCTTACATTGGGATGTTATTTGCTGCTGTCGCGATTGTTATGTGGATCATTCGCATGTTCATGGGAATGAGCAAGCTGAATCAAAATATCGCGATGACATTTGGTAATACCGAACAGCCTATACAACACTTACCATAACGTCGAAAAGCTCCTTTTAAGGAGCTTTTCTTTTATCCCCTATTTCTTGGTATAACAACATTGCTACATAGTAGTGCGTACCATTTTGGTGCTATTTCACTATATTGGTGCGATTTTAAAGCCCGCGCGTCCTACCTTACTGATTAGCAAGCACGTATTTATCCAAATATTCAATAACTTAGTGATTATCTTGTGTTTGGACAATAAGTGGAATGCTAATTGCCTTATACAACGTTCGATTTTAGCGCTCCCTATTTTGGTGTGCTTAAAGAATAAGAAGCACAGATATTGTGCATTACATGGATTGAATCGTTGCAAAGGAGTAATTAGTACATGACCACTTCGGTAGAGCAGGTACATGGAGCCGTACAAACACTAACGCAAAGCTCAGACACACTATTTTTACTATTGGGCGCCATCATGGTGTTTTTAATGCACGCAGGCTTTGCGTTCCTAGAAGTGGGAACCGTTCGCCATAAAAACCAAGTAAACGCTTTGGTAAAGATACTCGCCGATTTTGGTGTCTCGGCAATCGCTTACTTTTTTATCGGTTATTGGGTTGCATACGGGGGCACTTTCTTTGCAGATGCGGAGACATTGTCACAAGGCAACGGATATGAGCTAGTGAAGTTCTTTTTCTTACTGACATTTGCCGCAGCAATCCCCGCCATTGTTTCTGGTGGTATTGCTGAGCGAGCTCGTTTTTACCCAATTCTTCTTGCCACTTTTTTTACGGTTGGTATCGTCTATCCATTATTCGAAGGTATGATTTGGAACGGTAACTTCGGATTCCAAAACTGGTTAGAACAGAGCTTTGGCGCCGGATTTCATGACTTTGCTGGTTCAGTCGTTGTACATGGCGTTGGCGGTTGGATCGCGCTAGTCGCGGTTATCTTTTTAGGAATGCGCAAAGGACGAGTTCGTGCGGGCAAGCATACTAACTTTGCACCTTCTAACATTCCTTTCTTAGCATTAGGTGCTTGGATTCTTAGTGTCGGCTGGTTTGGCTTTAACGTGATGTCAGCGCAAACTTTGGAAGGCATCAGTGGCCTTGTTGCTATGAATTCGCTGATGGCGATGGTGGGCGGTATCTTGGCGTCGCTAATTGTCGGAAGAAATGACCCTGGCTTTATCCATAATGGTCCGTTAGCTGGTTTAGTGGCTATTTGTGCAGGTTCCGATTTGATGCATCCAATTGGCGCACTAGTTACTGGTTCAGTTGCTGGAGCATTGTTTGTTTGGGTGTTCACCTACTTACAGAATAAAACTAAGATCGACGATGTATTAGGCGTGTGGCCTTTGCATGGGCTTTGCGGCGTATGGGGTGGTATTGCTGCCGGGATATTTGGACAGCAAGCTTTGGGCGGGTTAGGGGGCGTTAGTTTCGCTTCTCAGCTTATTGGCACGGTCACGGGTGTGGTCGTTGCGGTAATCGGTGCAGGGATAGTATATGGCATTCTGGATAAAGTAGCCGGATTACGACTCTCTGAAGAAGATGAATTTAACGGAGCGGATCTGGCGATCCATAGAATATCCGCCACTAACGAAGACTAAGTACATAAGAGCACCCGAAGAAATACTTGGGTGCTCATCATATTCCCACTATCTAACTTACTGAATCTAAGTAAATTTAGACTATGGTCTAATCCCCAAAGCTACTGTTGTTATTGCTTCCGTGTTACTCTTATTAAAACAACGATAAGTCAGCACAAGGAGTGTTTATGAAGTTTCCCTATAAAAATGTTGTCGTTTTAACCGGGGCAGGTATTTCGGCAGAATCAGGAATACAGACTTTTCGTGCACAAGATGGACTTTGGGAAAATCATCGCATCGAAGATGTAGCGACCCCTGAAGGATTTGCGAGAAACCCAGAGTTAGTCCAAAGCTTCTACAATCAACGACGTCAGAAGCTTCAACAAACCGATATCCGACCTAATGCGGCTCATATTGCTCTTGGGGACCTAGAAAGGCAGTTAGAGGGGACAGTAACGGTTATCACACAAAACATCGATAACCTTCATGAGCGTGGCGGTAGTGAGAATATCATCCATATGCACGGAGAGTTGCTTCGTGCTCGCTGCTCTGAGTCAGGGCAGGTCGTCGAAATGGTGAATGACATCGAAACGGGTGATTTGTGCCATTGTTGCCAGATTCCATCACAAATGCGCCCTCATATAGTTTGGTTTGGCGAAATGCCGTTAAAAATGGGTGATATCTATGCGGCATTAGAAAAAGCAGACTTGTTCATATCTATAGGTACCTCTGGGGTAGTTTATCCTGCAGCAGGTTTTGTCCATGACGCAAAAATGCATGGCGCGCATACGATTGAAATTAACTTAGAACCTAGTGCGGTTCAAAGTGAGTTTGAAGAGAAGCGCTATGGCAAGGCAAGCATAGAAGTGCCAAAACTGGTCAGAGAGATTTTAGCGTTACAGACCGAGGATAAGGCAGCTTCATAAGGTCATCGATTGTCGACTTAAATAAAAATAGCCCTCGTACTTGAGGGCTATTTTATTATTCATTGAAAAAACTGTGCTTAGTTGTCTACTTTTAGCTTTTGGAAGTACTCTTCGTACAGCGCACCAGCTTCGCCAACTTCATCTTGCCATGTACCTGAATCCATCACTTCTTGTGGTGGGAACACGTTTGGATCGTTAGCAAACTCTTTTGGAAGTAGAGGATAAGCCGTCTTAACTGGAGTCGGATAGCCAATCTCTAAAGCAATTTTCGCTGCATTTTCTGGACGCAATAAGAAGTCGATCATCTTGTGTGCAGCATCAACGTTTTTGGCTCCTGAAGGGATAGCAAGACTGTCCATCCAGAAAATTGCACCTTTCTCAGGCCAAACAATATCAATTGACGCACCTTCTTGACGGGCCATGTACGCTGAACCGTTCCATAGCATGCCAAGTGACACTTCACCAGCAAGGTACGGGTTAGCAGGGAAATCAGAGTTAAACACCAAAACGTTTGGTACTAGCTTTCTTAGTTCTTCATACGCTGCTTTGATTTCGTCTGGATTTGTAGTATTCGGTGAATAACCTAATTTAGTCAATGCAATATGGAATACTTCACGAGAGTCATCCATCATCATCAACTGGCCTTCCCACTGAGGATCCCAAAGGTCATCCCAAGAGCTTACTGCTGATTTATCAAGCATGTCAGTATTGATACCAATACCGGTTGCACCCCAGATATATGGGATTGAGTATTTGTTATCTGGATCAAAAGGTTTGTCTAAATAATTAGGATCCAAATCTTTGAAGTGAGTAAGTTTTTCTTTATCAATCTCTTGAAGCATGCCTTCTTTACGCATCTTAGACACGAAGTAGGTCGATGGTACGACAAGATCGTAACCTGAACCTTGGGTCTTTAGCTTAGCGTACATGCTTTCGTTGGATTCATAAGTAGAGTAGATGACTTTGATACCAGTTTCTTTGGTAAAGTCTTCTAGTACTTCGCTAGGAATGTATTCAGACCAGTTGTAGAAGTAAAGTTCTTCGTTGGCTGCAAACGCCGGGGTAGTGAGAAGAGTCGCCGCACAAAGTGCGCCTGCATACAATTTGCTTTTCATTACTTTTCCGTTTGTATTGGTAGACAAAGAGTCTCTAGGAGACATGACAATATAGGAAAGTAGGGGTTCCTATATTACTTTGCACGCCATCATTATTTGATGTGCATCACAACATTATATCAGTCAATGATTGAATACTCTATGTAGGAATTTACAAAAATTAAACGTTTAGAATGATATAGCAGCTCAATCATGAAAAAAGGTGGCAAATGCCACCTTTTTGTCAATTTCGCTATGAGTTACTGACCAGCTTTGAGCTTCAAGAAATAATCTTCATAAACCACAGTTTTATCACCAACAGCGTCTTGCCATTCAACTCGATCTAAGTCTTCTTGAGAAGGGAATAGAGCAGGGCTGTCCTTGAACTTTTCATTCGATGCTTTAACGGCTGTTAAGTAACCAGTATCTCGAGAAATTTGTTCAGCAATTTCAGGACGCAGCAAGAAATCTATCATCTCATGAGCCGCTTCGACGTTTCTCGCTCCAGAGCTAATTGCGAAATTGTCTACCCAACCAATGCCACCTTCTTTAGGGAATACAAGCTTGATTGGAAGTCCTTCGTTTTGCGCTGCAGCGGCTGAACCGTTCCAAAGCATACCGACACCAACTTCGCCAGACATGTATGGTGCACCTGGGTTATCAGAGTTAAATACCAATACGTTTGGCATCAGTTTTTGTAATTCGGTGTACGCCTCGTCGATCTGTGCTTTATCCGTGGTGTTACCCGAGTAACCAAGTTTACGTAAAGCAATATGGAATACTTCACGAGTATCATCCATAAGCATCAATTGACCTTCTAGCTCCGGTTTCCAAAGGTCAGCCCAGCTAGTAAACTCTTCTGGGTCATACATGTCTGTATTGACGGCTAAACCTGTAATCGCAACGACGTGTGGAATAGAGTAGTCATTGTTAGGATCGTATGGCTTATCCAAGTAGTTAGAATCTAGGTTGCTGAAATTCGACAGCTTTGATTTGTCAATTTTCTGTAGCATACCTTCATCGCGCATTTTCGCTACGAAGTAGGTTGAAGGAACAACTAAGTCGTAGCCCTTGTTATGTGTTTTTAGCTTTGCATATAAAGTTTCGTTCGACTCATAAGTTGAGTAGATCACTTTAATGCCAGTTTCTTTAGTAAATTGTTCTAGGATGCTGCTATTGATATACGGCCCCCAGTTCATAAATACTAATTCTTGATCATCTTCAGCACTCGCTGCTCCTGAAAGTAGAGAGAGTGCACATGCACTACCAGCTAATAAAGTAGCCCATTTTTTCATTGACGTTAGCTCCAAAACAAACGCTGCCCGAAGGCATAGATAGAAAAAGAGCAGAATGTCGACGCCATTCTGCTCCCGCAAATAAAATAGCGATTTTACTGATTTATTTCACTTTCTCTCTAGCAAGCAGTTGCGAGGCAACAACAAGAATTAGAGAGACAATTAACATAATGGTGGCCAGTGCATTCACCTCTGGCGAAATACCCACTTTTACCATTGAGTAGATCTTCAACGGTAGGATTTCGTATGTCGGGCCTGTTACAAACGAGCTGACAATAACGTCATCTAATGAAAGCGTAAATGACAACAACCAACCAGCGGCAACAGCAGGTTTAGCAAGAGGCAGGATTATCTGTTTCAGGATTGTCCATTCACCCGCACCTAAGTCTTTCGCAGCTTCAAGCATTTTTACATCGAATCCCTTTAGTCGGCTGTAAACAGTGACAACAACAAAAGGAAGACAGAATGTAATATGCGCAATTAACAAGCTAAAGAAGCCAAGTTGTGCCCCCAATACTAGGAAAATAGCCAACAATGAGATTGCCATAACAATGTCAGGAGACATCATGACAATGAACAGCAGTCCACTAACCGCACCTTTACCTTTAAACTGGTAACGGAAGAGGGCAACTGCGGTTAAGCTACCAATTATCGTAGCTGCAGTTGCAGAAAACACAGCCACATTAAGTGAATGCCATGCTGCCTGCATTAAGCTGTCGTTGTTGACTAAAGCGTGATACCACTTTGTTGTCCAACCTCCCCATTTCATACCAAATTTATTGGCATTGAACGAGTTGGCAATCAATACGATGATCGGTAGATATAAGAACGCATAAACTACCGACATAAAACTAAATCTAACTACGCGTCCCATTATTCTAGCTCCACTTTACGATTCAAGAGCTTGCCTGCTCGGTAGTAGGCATACAACATTACTGCCATCGCAGCGGTAAGAGCGATACTCGTCGCAGCACCAAACGGCCAATCACGTGCGTTCAAAATCTGACTCTTAATAACGTTACCAATTAGCAAGTTTTTCGCACCGCCAAGTAGGTCAGCGATATAGAACATGCCAAGTGCTGGCAACAGAACTAGCAAGCAGCCACCAATAATGCCAGGCATAGTAAGCGGCAAAATAACTTTCGTTAGCGTTTGCCATTTGTTAGCACCCAAATCTTTTGCAGCCTCAATGTATGTACCATCGAGTTTTTCGATTGCGGAGTAGAGCGGCAAAATCATAAATGGCAACAGAATATATACTAGGCCGATCATCACTGCTGTTTCGGTGTACATAATGCGTAGCGGTTTGTCGATAATGTCCAATGCCAATAAGCTTTTGTTCAAGATACCTTGTGTACCGAGCACAATCTTCAAGCCGTAAGTACGGATCAAAGAGTTAGTCCAAAAAGGTACGATGACCAGGAACAACATAAACGGACGCCATTTCTCAGGCATCTTTGCGACGATATACGCGAACGGATAGCCAATGACTAAGCAAATCAAAGTTGCAACTATCGCCATGTAGAATGAATGGAACAACACCTTGGCATAAAGTGGGTCCAACAGTCTTGCGTAGTTGTCTAACGTAAACGTCATCTCAATGAGGTTGGCTTCGTCTCGGGTTAAGAAACTGGTGCCAATGATCATCACGTTAGGAATGAGTACAAACAGTACCAACCAGCTAACGATCAGAGTGATGATGGCGTTTTGTAAATTAAATCTCTTGCTCATCTTTTAGCACCACTTCCCAACTCTCTACCCAAGTTACCGCCACTTTTTGACCTAACGAGTGGTCAACATCAGGATCATCTTCGTTAAAGAATTCGCTGACCATGACACGCATACCTGATTCTAGTTCGATAACTGAATCTAAAGTCATACCTTTATAAGTACGCTCTGCAACGTGACCAACGATACCTTTATTCTCAGATTCTTTAATCTCTTCAATGCGCAAATCTTCAGGACGCAAAAGAACTTGAAGCTTTTCTCCTGCTTCAAACGCTTTGTCGTAATAGACGATGCTCTCTTGACCTTCGATCTCTGCTTTGATGCGCTTGTCATCAATTCTCTCGCGAGCAATAGCGTTAAACACGTTAATTTCGCCAATGAAGCGCGCTACGAACAGGTTTTTAGGCTCTTCATAGATTTCGCGAGGCGAACCGTCTTGTTCAATCACACCATCACGCATTACGATAATACGGTCAGACATTGACAACGCTTCTTCTTGGTCGTGGGTAACGAAAATAAAGGTAATACCTAATTGACGTTGTAGCTGTTTAAGCTCGATCTGCATTTGCTTACGCAGTTTGTAATCAAGAGCAGATAACGATTCGTCGAGAAGCAATACTTTTGGTTTGTTAACAACTGCTCGAGCTATAGCGATACGCTGTTGCTGTCCACCAGATAGCTGATGCGGCTTACGTTGTGCCATCTTTTCAAGACGTACCATTTTTAGCGCTTCGAGAACACGTGGTTCAACTTCTGCGTTAGGTACTTTCTGCATGCGCAAACCAAATGCCACGTTTTCAAACACGGTCATATGAGGGAATAGGGCATAGCTCTGAAAAACGGTGTTTACATGCCTCTGTTCAGCAGGGACGTCCGTTACATCTTGGTCAGCTAGGGTAATTCGGCCATTATCAACCGTTTCAAAACCAGCAATCATTCGAAGTACGGTAGTTTTACCACAGCCCGAAGGACCCAAAATAGTGAGAAACTCACCATGATTAACGTTTAAGTTAAGATTCGCGATGATTTCCTTACCATCGAAACTTTTACTTACACCTGATAGCTGTACTACTGGTGTTCCTACTGAATGTTTAGCGTTCAACGTCTGTTTTTCTCCACCTTGGCCGAAATTTTATAATTGGCCGGTTGCTATACACATTTAAGGCGCGCATCATAATCACCAATTGAGTGAATTCAAAGCATTTTCTTACCTCGAAACAGAAAAAATTTTGCAGGTAAAACTAAAGATTATTTACCATACTAAGTTAAGAACTTACTGAGTCGAAATTTTCGCCTTATCAAGTGGTTAATTATCATCCAAAAAGACAAGAAAGCAAGGTTATAACAGTGATAATACATTGTTGTTCCCGCTATAATGGCGCAGCCTTTTCAACGAAGAAATTACACATTCGCGATGTGGATGTAACTTGGAAATACTATGAAAAACGATTTTGAAAGAGACTTCAATCTAGGTGGAAGCATTGAGCGCGCGGTGTCCGGCCAGTATGAACTTAAAGCCGGAGCGGTGTTTCAAGAAGCTTGGAAGCAAACCACCAAGCATTTTATGTCTTTCTCTCCTGCTATTATCGCACTGATTTTTGTGCAGTTAGGAATCTTCTATATAGCGCTGCAATTGCAACTTGGCGACCCGTCAGTGATCTTACAAGCGTTCCAAGATCCATCTCTTTTGAACGAACAAATTTTTCAAGCTATATTTGTCGCCAACTTCAGTTATGAAGTAGTAAGTGCACCGGTTTATGCAGGTATCTCGTTGATGGCAATGAGCCACGCTGCTGGACTCACTACAAAGCCACGTCATATTGCAAAAGGTCTGCAGTTTACTGTCCCAGTGATTATTGCAACTCTGTTTAGCCTTGTACTACAAGGGATGGTTAGTATGATCCTGCCGTTCTTGTCTATGTATTTATCGTTAGCTTTTAGCCAATCGATTCTGCTTATTTGTGAAAAGAAAGTTCCGCCATTGCAGTCGCTTTTACTTTCATTACGAGCAGTAAATAAAAAGATATTCGTACTAGCAGGAATTTACATTCTGTTAGTATTGATGTTTATTGCTGGGGCCATGTTCTACGGAATCGGTCTAATTTTTGTGTTGCCATTCTTCTTCCATGTAAAGGGGATCCTTTACCGAGAGATGTTTGGCATCAAACTGAAAATTGTGGCATCTCAAGATGACAGCGGCTCAAATGACGACTCGGATCATCGTGATAACGATGACAATACGCCACCACCTCCGAGAAACGATGACAAGCCAAATAAGAATCCAGAGGTATTTGATGCGTAAGTCACGCAAAATTCTTTCAATTATCGCTCTCCTGTCGGGGAGCGCTTTTTTATTTTTCTATGAAAAACAGGATGACACTGAGCAACTAGATTCGACGTTAACGCCGATTTCTGAATCCAAACCTGACACAGCTACAATTACCGATACGCGTACCAAAAAGAAAACCTTCTTTGATTACTTGCGTCCGGGTGTCGAAATAGAAAATGCACGTGTACAGAAAGAGCGCAAACGATTATTGGATATGAAAACGGCTCTACAACAAGAGAATTCGCTAAGCTCAGAACAAATTGAGACCGCTAAACGATTAGGAAGGCTGTATTCGCTCGAACCCACAGAAGTGACTTTAGAATGGCTTGAAGATATGTTGCACAGGGTCGATGTCCTTCCTGAAGCTCTTGTACTTACTCAAGCGGCAAATGAATCAGCTTGGGGCACTTCTCGATTTGCTAAAGAGGCCAATAATTACTTTGGTCAGTGGTGCTATAGCAAAGGTTGTGGGCTGGTTCCTTTACAAAGAAGTGAAGGTAAAACACACGAAGTTGCAAAGTTTGATTCCCCGCAAGGGTCAATTCATGGTTACTTTATGAACGTTAACCGTAATCGTGCTTACCAAGAACTGAGAGAGATTCGTGCCAACATAAGAGACAAAGGACAAGATCCGCGAACGGAAGTAGCCGCATTGGAAATGACGAACGGATTATTGCGTTACTCAGAGCGAGGTGAGGCATACGTCAAAGACCTGCAAGCAATGATTCGTCATAATGAAGAATTCTGGACACAAAAACAATAACTTATGAAAGTAATAAATCTAGCCCTTTTGGGATTGGCGGCGAGTACATTTACGCTGCCTACGTTAGCTCAAGAATACATGTTTACCTACTCAAAGCTTTATTCGCAAATGAAGAATAATGCCAAAGAAGGCCATGAAGACGTGAAAGTCGGTTTTTTCTTTGTTGATGCAGACAACAAATCACTTTGTACAATCGAAAAAGCCTGGATGGAGAAAGAAGAACATTATGAAGATCTTCAAACGAGCGCTGCGAATGAATTACTCGTTCCTCTAGACAGTAATCTAAAGCAAGCCAACCCGTTGGTGTTTGTACATACGCCGCAGGACAAGCGATGTGATTTCTCTATGGTAGTACTGACCAAACAGCCTTTATCGGGAGAAGTCTCTTACAGTGAAATAAACAACTTACTGCCTCAAATGCAGACTATGTTAGAAGACTTAGGTGGCATGTTTGCAAGTTGGTTTACTCCTGACGTAGAAGGAGTGACACTTGAGTTTGCATCTGACGTATCTGGCTCAATCGCTTTTTCTAATGGTAAAGTACAACCGATCGAGAATAGAAAAGCACAAGTCAAACTAGCGGATATTGGCGAAAATGGCTATATCACGCTTCCAGCACAGACACTGCGCGTACTGCCATATCTACCAGCAGCTAAATAAGCTTCTAAACATTCAATCCTCTTTACCTGAGAGGATTGAATCCTTCTTTATGCTACAAACCCACTTGTAAATCCGCTCACTACAACTCAACTTGAAACAACCATTTAATAATGGCAAAAAAGCTCGTATAATCCACGCCCCAGATAAACCCTTGATAGGAAATCCAACCGTCGACATCTGTCGGCAATGTGAGAGCCCGCGATGACCCAAATAGATACAAGAAAAGAAACCCTAGAATTCAACAAACTTCAAAAGCGCCTTAGAAGAAATGTTGGAAACGCGATCATAGATTACAACATGATAGAAGAGAACGATGTTGTAATGGCGTGTATTAGTGGTGGTAAAGACTCATTTGCGATGCTCGATATCCTGCTTAATCTTCAAAAAGCAGCGCCTATCAAGTTTGATGTTGTGGCCGTAAACTTAGATCAAAAACAGCCAGGGTTCCCTGAGCATATTTTGCCTGACTACTTCGAGACACTAAACATTCCATATTATATTGTGGATAAAGACACCTACTCAGTAGTGAAAGAGAAGATCCCTGAAGGCAAAACAACATGTGGTTTATGCTCTCGATTACGTCGCGGCACGCTATACTCTTTCGCTGAGAAGATTGGCGCAACGAAAATAGCATTGGGTCACCATTTAGATGACATTGTAGAAACCATGTTCCTAAATATGTTCCATGGTTCCCGTCTCAAAGCAATGCCACCAAAACTGCGTTCAGACGACGGTCGTAACGTTGTTATTCGTCCGTTGACGTACTGCCGTGAGAAAGATCTGATTCGC
The DNA here is from genome assembly GCF_013364395.1 of Vibrio mediterranei. NCBI lineage: Bacteria > Pseudomonadati > Pseudomonadota > Gammaproteobacteria > Vibrionales > Vibrionaceae > Vibrio > Vibrio mediterranei. The sequence continues at coordinate 1,707,591 of NZ_JABXGK010000001.1, forward strand.
TACGCAGAGCATAAAGAGTTCCCTATTATTCCTTGTAACCTATGTGGGTCGCAAGAAAACTTACAGCGTCAATCAATCAAGGCCATGCTGATCGATTGGGATAAGAAAACTCCAGGGCGTGTAGAGAGCATCTTCAAATCGATTCAAAACGTTAGCCCAAGCCAGTTAGCTGATCGTGAATTATTTGACTTCGTCAACCTCCCACTTGATCGTGAAGGGGAACGAGAAGCTTATGACTTTAGCGAAGCGACAGTTTCTTCAACTAATATCGATGAATCAATGTTTATTGATGTGACCAATGTTTAGTTACGAAATCTAATCAAAAAAGCGCCCCTCGTTAGAGGGGCGCTTTCTTTTCTGTAGTAGGCATTCTGAATTTATATCTTTATACATTCCCAATCCAGAATCATGTAAAGGATTCAATGTCCTGTTCAAGTCTATTCCTGCCCGCATAGGGGAAACGTACTTATCAGGCTTGGCTTGGGTCTAATGGGCTGATGTAACCTTCAGGTTTCAATGCCATTACGTCGCAGTTTATCTTATCAATTACATGTTCAGCCGTATTGCCGATGAACACCGCCGATAAACCCGTACGTCCAGTAGTACCAAGTATGACCATACCTGCATCAAGCTGACGTGATACATCAGGGATGATATCTTCCGGCAAGCCTTGTTCAACAATAGTATGCTCTTCTGAATAACCGTGTTTTTGTCTTAGGGCTTTCATCGCTGTCAAATGATGGCCACGAACTGCATCGGTATAGGTTGCAGGATCGAACTCAGGAAGCTCAATGGTAATATTTGCTGGGGTGACAGGGTAGGCGTTAACCAAATAACCCGTTGCGCCAAGGCGTTCAGTTAAACTATCAAGCTGTTTGACCATACAGTCATTAAGATCGATGTGGGTTGGGTTTTCAGAGCCAACATGCACTGATGCAATAATGTTAGCGTGTTCTGGCCAGTCTGAATTTTTAACCAGTAATACAGGCACTGGGCATTTTCTTAACAAATGCCAATCTGTCGGGGTGAAAATGACAGACTCTAAGATGTCGTGCTTGCGCGTCGCTTTAATGACAATATCGTGCTTCCCTTCAAACACTTCTTCTACGATGGCGACATAAGGGCGATTGTGCCAAACAACTTTTACATCGAAATCAAAACTGTCATCGATAAACGGTTTGGCAACATTGCGCATCCACTCTTCACGTTGCTGAATCACACCGCGTCGCATTGCGTCACGCTCTTCATGCGAAAGCATAGATGTCATATCGTAGGAAAAGTCGTAGATAGATAAGAAGAACGAAATATGGCTTCTGGATTTACTCTTCTTAGCAAGTTGAACCGCACGAGCAAGGGCAGGTTGCTCATCGCTATTGAGGTTCGCAACGACGAGGATTTTACTGTAAATGCTCATAGATACTCCCTACCTATTTGGGCTATAACCTAAATTAACTTTAGCGCAAATCTATGAATTTTTTTAGAAAAATTGGAGAACAGGTAGGTAGAAATTTGAAGTGGCTCATCATAGAGCCACTTTTTGAAAGGTTGTAGAGTTCTGATAAAAACGTCAGTTTACTCTTTGGTAACGCCAGCCATTTCCATCAAAGCATCGTGATCGATAATGGTAATGTATTTACCTTTTACACTTAATACTTCAGATTTTTGGAAGCGACCCAATAGGCGACTGATTGTTTCGACAGTCAGACCAAGGTAGTTACCAATGTCACCACGAGTCATAGTGAGACGGAATTCTCTAGGACTAAAGCCTCGTTGAGAAAAGCGTGTCGACAAATTATATAAGAAAGCGGCTAAACGCTCCTCTGCGTTCTTTTTAGAAAGCAGTAGAATCATTTCTTGGTCGCCTTTAATCTCGTTCGACATCAAACGCATAATTTGTTGACGAAGCTTAGGCATTTTTCCTGACAAATCATCTAGAATTTCGTAAGGAATCTCGCAAACCATTGATGTTTCAAGTGCTTGTGCAAAACTAGGGTGTTCATCACCCGTAATTGCGTCAAAACCTACAAGATCACCAGCAAGGTGGAATGCTGTAATTTGCTCGTCACCTTGTTCTGTGATGGTATAGCTCTTGATTGTGCCAGAGCGAATAGCATAGAGAGACTTAAGTTCATCACCCGCTTTAAAAAGCTCTTGGCCTTTTTGAATTGGCTTTTTACGTTCAATGATTTGGTCGAGTTGATCGAGCTCAGATTCATTCAAAGTAAAGGGGATACACAGCTGACTAATACTACAATCTTGACAATGGATGGCACAGCCACCGGACTGAATACGTTTTGCTACAGGTTTTTCAGAAATCATAACAACCTTTCACTATTTGATGTACATCAAGATTTTATCATTCATTACCCCTTAAGGGTAGCTAAAAAATCAATGATAAAACAATCATCTATTAGTTTGCGTTAAAAATCATCACCGATTCATAACCTGTATACAGGCCATATACAAGTATAGAAATCGCTGCGATATTACGGAATATTAGCGAATTTTGCAGGCTTTTTAATTTTGTTGCGCTCGTTCCAACAAGTAGCATCGCTGGCAGTGTACCTAGTCCAAACGCTAACATGGTGGCGCCGCCGCCCAATGCGCTTCCAGAAACCGCTGCCCACGTTAATGTTGAATAAACAAGTCCACAAGGCAACCAGCCCCAAAGAAAACCAAAGGGGATAGCATAGCTGCTGTGCTTTAAAGGAAGTAATTGGTTTGCGAAAGGTGAAATTCGTTTCCATAACGACTGACCCAGCTTTTCAACAATTAACAAGCCATTCCACCAACGCCCTACGTAGAAGGCAAGCAACACCATAAAGGCGGCTGCAATGATGCGCAAAATAGCAAGTGCATGATTAAACTGGGAAAGCGACGCAATCCCTGCAATCGTTCCACCTACAACACTACCTATCAATGCATAACTGATCAAACGGCCAAGATTGTAATTAACGATAAGAGTGGTAGGGGTTTTATTCGGTTGTCCGATAGAAAGGAGGGAGGCTATGCCACCACACATTCCCATGCAGTGGCCGGCGCCGAGTAAGCCGATAGTAAAGGCGCCTAATAGATCCAATGTCACTCTTTTGAATCCTTCTTGGTATCCTTTTTCTGCTCTACATCTTCATCAAACAGAATATTGTGACCTTGTCTTTCAAGATCTTCAAACTGCTCACTCTTTACTGCCCATAGGAAGATACCAACTGCGACACAAACTAAGACAATGGCAATTGGGATCAATATGTAGATGCTTTCCATGTTACTTACCTTCTTCTTTGAGCAAGCGCAGCGAGTTTGAAACTACGATGATAGAACTCGCTGACATCCCTACTACTGCGATGTAAGGCGCGACAAGACCGGCAACCGCGAGAGGTAGGATGAGAAGATTATACCCTAAAGACCAAGCTAGGTTCTCTCTAATAATCTTTCTTGTTCTTATCGCTAACTCTCGAGCAGTCAAGATCTTATCAAGTCGGTCTCCTAGCAACACTAAATCTGCCGAAGCTTTAGCAACGTCTGTACCGCCACCCATAGCAATAGAAAGGTGAGCGCCCGCCAGAGTTGGAGCATCATTAATACCATCGCCGATCATCATAGATACATCGTTACTACCCAAAGATTTAAGATAGTCCAGCTTATCACTTGGTGAAGCGCTGGCGACTACGTCATCTATGCCCACTTCTTTTGCGACTACTTCTGCATTTGCCATTGTATCGCCAGTTAACAATGTGGTTTTTACACCTGCCGCACGCATCTTATCAATAAACTCAGCCGCTTCTTTTCGAATCGGATCTCGGTATATAAATGTCGCTACATGTTCACCATTGATAGACATATATACGCTGTTACGAGCATTATCGGTTCTACCAAGTACAAAAGAAGCATTGCCTATTTTTACTAAGGAATCACCGAAATACCCCGTCAGCCCAGAGCCGATAACGTTTTCGACGCTGTTCACCGCTAATTCACGGTTTAAGTATGGTTTAAACGCGCGAGCAATAGGATGGTTGGCATGACTTTCAAGAGCGGCTGCTAACTCCAACGCTTGCTGCTCTGATAAATCACCAAACAAATTGGTTTTAGCAATTTCGATGTCGCCATGTGTCAACGTTCCCGTTTTATCGACAACAAGATGATTTACCTTACATAAGGTCTCAAAGACATGACCTCTACGAGACAAAATACCAAGAGTGCCCATTCTTGAACTCGAACAAGTAATCGCTGTAGGAGTTGCCAACGAAAGCGCACAAGGGCAGGTTGCAACAAGGACAGACAACATGATCCAGAATGCGTCGTCCGGCTTAGTCTGATGCCAATAGAACCATGTTCCTGCAGCGATAATTAATATAATTGCCACAAAATAGCGTGCAACGATATCGGCAATTTCAGCTATCTTGGGCTTAGTTAACTGCGCTTCATCTTGCAACCTCACAATGCTTGAGATCATGGAGTCAGCTTTGGTCGAGCGCACTTCCAAGTCGAAAGCTTCATCGCCATTCAACGTACCTGCATACACAAAGTCGTCTTTGCTTTTAACAACAGGTAGAGATTCACCAGTCAACATAGATTCATCGATATGAATACGACCACTGAGCACGACCCCATCTGCTGGGATATGTTCACCTGGTAGTACTTTGATTTGGTCACCGATTTGTAGAGATTTTACTGGTACTTGGTCACCATCTAATTTGTTGGCTATCGCAGGGACAAGCTTAAGCAGGTTGCCGCTTGCTGCTGCTGCCTTACGGCGAGCGCGCATTTCTAGATACCGTCCAACGAGCAAGAAGAAGGTGAACATGGAGATCGACTCAAAGAACACTTCTCCTTTTTCAGCCACGGTAGCAACTAAACTGGCCACGTAAGCAAGAATGAGAGCGATGGAGACAGGAACATCCATCCCTAGTGTTCGACCCTTAATACTTCTCCAAGCATTGATATAAAAAGGTAGGGCGGAATATAGAAGAACAGGCGTTGCGAATATCAAACTGACCCATCGGAAATAGTTTTTAAACTCCGGTTCTAAATCACCAAACACCTCTAGATACAATGCCACAGCAAGCATCATAACTTGCATGGTGGCTAGGCCAGCAATACCCAGACGATATAGATACTGCTTCATGGTAGCGTGGTAAGCAGCCTCTTGTTTATCAGCCTCAAAAGGTGCTGCTTTGTAGCCTAAAGAATGGATAGAAGAGAGCAGTTGGCTGAGTTGTGTTTTGGTTTTGTCCCATTTAAGCAGAGCACGGTTGGTGGTTGTATTAACGCGAATAGACAGCACACCAGGCTCGACAGCCATACGTTTTTCTATTAACCACGCGCAAGCCGCGCAGGACACACCGTCAAGTGACAACGTCACCTCTTTGGTGTCTTCGTTGTTCCGTACAAATTCAGCTTGTACATCTTCATTGTCATAATGAATTAGCGACCGCAATTGTTCTGGGACGAGATCGGCTTTCTCTGCCGGTGCTGTTCGATATTGATAGTAGGAGACTAATCCGCTATCCACGATGGTTTGAGCCACGCTTTCACAGCCGGGACAACACATGTCCCGTTCTGCACCTAATATGTCTACGCTGAAGCTCGTGTTGGCTGGTACATCTTCACCGCAGTGATAACACGTCTTACACATAATCTAATCTAACAACACTACATCAGTTTCAGTTGGAAAAGTGACTCGACCTTGAACCATCCACGCTTGGTCATGTGGCTGTAGTTCAACGAACCAAGGCCCTTGCACATCATGGTCCAATATAAGGCGATAAGTGCCTTTAGCATCGGCAGTTAAGAGTTTTTCAAAGTCTCTATCCGGCAGAGTACGGTGAGTAAAAGTAGCAGTGAGAGCTGGAAAGTGGGGCAGTTGACCTTTCTGAAGCGTAATCAGAATAGTGTCTCCAGCAGACGAAACCGTAGCATTTAGCCCCAATTCTTTAGCGACATTAATCTTGGTTAGATCAACGTTAATTCCCTTGCCTTTTTTATAGTAATCCTCGGCAACCAGATTGACTTTGTTGTCTAATAACAGTGAAATTCTGTAGACAGTTGCAATCACAACGATAAGCGGCAACGCGATTAGAAACCACGGCCAGAATTGTTTATACCAAGGCTTTACCATAAAAAAGTTCTCAACAGCTAACTAAGAAAGAAATTATAATTTATCTAGAAAAGACAGCCCCTTACAAGGGGCTGTTATTGAAATGTTACTTATTTGTCGGAATTACTTAGGCTCCAAACGTACGCTGAAACCAGCTGTACTTTTTCTTCACCTAGAATGTCTTTCCATGCTGGCATAACACCAGAACGACCATTCATGACTGTTTCAGTCACAGCAGCACGAGAATCACCAAATAGCCAAACTTGGTCAGTCAGATCAGGAGCACCTACAGCAGGGTTACCCTTACCGTCTGTACCGTGACACGCTGCACAGACTACAAAACGAGCTTTGCCTGCTTCAGCTTCACGTGCGTTAACTTTACGACCTGATAGGCTCAGTGTGTAGCTGACTACTTCACGAACGCCATCTTCGCCCAATGCGTCTTTCCACGCTGGCATTTGACCGATACGACCCTGCATAACAGTAGTTACGATAGCTTCTGGTTCACCACCATATAGCCACGCATCGTCCGTTAGATTAGGGAAGCCAGTTTGACCACGCGCATCTGAGCCGTGACATTGAGAGCAGTTTTGTAGGAACAAACGTTGACCCACTTTGATTGCTTCACTGTCTGCTGCGATTTCTGGGATAGGGCGCAACGCACCATCCGAAGACTTCGCTAGACGGTTGAATGCCTCACCAAAGTGAGTTTCTGCGTCATCTAGCTCTTTTGCATACTGTACAAGAGACTTGTTGCTCTGTGCAGCGGCAATCGATGCTTTTGACTCTTCAATCGAACGTACTGTTTGGTCCGAACTTTGCCAGCCTAGAAGGCCTTTATAACTACCTAGACCCGGATATAGCGCAAGGTAGATTGCTGCAAATACGAACGTACCGACGAACAAATAAGTCCACCACTTAGGCAGTGGGTTGTTTAGTTCACGAATACCATCGTACTCGTGTCCCATATCTTCGCCTTCTTCGACACCCATTTTGTCGCGAACACACCAATACAGGATAGCTGCGCAACCAAGCAACGTGCCGACAGTGATGACAATAATCCATAGACTCCAGAATGTAGTCATTACTTAGTCACTCCTTTTTCTTCGGAGGTGGGTTTTTGCTCGTCAGCGAATACTAGGTTTGCATCTTCTTCGAATCGTGATTTACGACTTTTACCGAAAGCCCACCACACAACACCGATAAAGCTCGCGAACAAAACTATGGTCCAAATACTGTGAATAGTACCGATATCCATAAGCCCCTCCTTATTTCATCGCATGGCCTAAAGATTGAAGATAAGCAATGATGGCGTCCATCTCTGTTTTACCTTCTACGTCTTTAGATGCATTTGCGATTTGCTCGTCCGTGTATGGAACACCAAATTGATTACGGAAGATCTCAAGTTTCTTCTGCGTCAGTTTGCCATCCAGTACGTTTTCCTCAAGCCAAGGGAAGCCTGGCATGTTTGATTCTGGAACCAATTCACGAGGATCAATTAGGTGAACACGATGCCACTCATCTGAGTAACGTCCACCAACACGAGCTAGATCTGGGCCAGTACGCTTAGAACCCCATAGGAATGGGTGTTCCCAAACGCTTTCACCAGCGACAGAGTAGTGACCGTAACGCTCAGTCTCTGAACGGAATGGGCGAATCATTTGGCTGTGACAAACGTTACAACCTTCACGAATATAGATATCGCGACCTTCCATTTCTAGTGCACTGTACGCACGTAGGTTTTTCACAGGTTCAGTCGTTTGCTTTTGGAAAATCAGTGGTGTGATTTCAACAAGTGCGCCCAAGCTGATTGCGAATACGATTAGGATAGCCAGTAAGCCAACGTTACGTTCAACGACTTCATGGCGATTGTTAGAGTTTGAGCTCATTTTTAATCTCCTTAAGCCGGTTGAGGGATAGCTTTCAAGCTACCTTTCGTTGCAGTGATTGTCTTATAAGCGTTGTATGCCATTAGGAACATACCTGCTAGGAAGATGAAACCACCAATGAAACGAACGGTATAGAATGGGTAAGACGCTTGTACAGATTCTACGAAGCTGTAAGTCAGCGTACCGTCTGAGTTAACTGCACGCCACATTAGACCTTGCATTACACCGGAGATCCACATTGCTACGATGTAGAGCACCGTACCAATTGTAGCCAACCAGAAGTGAGCATTAATAAGACCTACAGAGTACATGCGCTCTTGGCCGAATAGGCGAGGGATTAGGTGGTATACCGAACCGATAGATACCATCGCAACCCAACCTAGAGCACCAGAGTGTACGTGACCGATAGTCCAGTCAGTGTAGTGAGACAATGCGTTAACTGTCTTAATAGACATCATCGGGCCTTCGAACGTTGACATACCGTAGAACGACAGAGAAACGATCAAGAAACGAAGAATTGGGTCGTAACGCAGCTTATGCCAAGCACCAGACAGCGTCATGATACCGTTGATCATACCACCCCAAGAAGGCGCGAATAGAACCAAAGACATCACCATACCTAAAGACTGAGTCCAGTCAGGTAGAGCTGTATAGTGTAGGTGGTGAGGACCAGCCCAGATATACAGAGAAACAAGCGCCCAGAAGTGAACGATCGATAGACGGTAAGAGTAAACAGGACGTTCAGCTTGCTTTGGTACGAAGTAGTACATCATACCTAAGAAACCTGCCGTAAGAAGGAAACCTACCGCGTTGTGACCATACCACCATTGAACCATCGCATCGACGGCACCAGAGTACACAGAGTAAGATTTACCCATTGATACTGGAATTGCCATACTGTTCACGATATGAAGTACCGCGACGGTAATGATGAACGCTCCAAAGAACCAGTTCGCTACATAGATATGCGATGTCTTTCGCTTGATAAGTGTTCCAAAGAACACAATCGCGTAAGATACCCATACCACTGCAATAGCGATATCGATTGGCCATTCTAATTCTGCGTATTCTTTACCAGAGGTGAAACCCAACGGTAAAGTAATTGCAGCGGCTAAAATAATTGCTTGCCATCCCCAAAAGGTGAATGCGACAAGAGGGCCCCCAAATAATCTCGTTTGACACGTACGCTGCACAACATAATAAGACGTTGCAAACAGAGCACTAGTACCAAACGCAAAGATTACCGCATTAGTATGCAAAGGACGTAAACGACTGTACGTCAACCACGGCGTATCAAAGTTGAGCTGTGGCCAAACTAATTGAGCGGCAATCAAAACACCTACTGCCATACCAACAATACCCCAAAGAATCGTCACTAAAGTGAACTGGCGTACGACGGTATAGTTGTAGACTTGTTCAAGCTGCTTTTCTTGGCTCATTAACATGCTTCCAATTTTCTAATTAACTACACTTTACTTCCAACACGACACATGTCGTAATGCTACCCAACCCTTCAGAAGAACTAACGCCTAATCAAAACGTTACTCAGCTTTCGGGATTTAACAAAAAGTAGCATTTTCAGCCAACAATAATACTTCAATTAACAAATCAAAAACAGGGTAGTAACCTTATGGTTGGTCGGGTTTTTGACCATTTATTTCAAAACTTTGAAGTTTGTTACACGGAGAACACGTAAATATGCCAGCACAGAAGTTAACAAAAGGTAGGATTGTTCAAATTATCATCATGATGGTGGTGCTAATTGCAGCATTTACATACAGAACCATTAGCCATAAGGAGTCTAGCGAGGTTGTTTGTCAATCTTCACAACCATGTGAGGTCAAATTTCAAGACAAAAATGTCCGTTTTCTGTATCAAGATTCAACAAACACGCTCGCGGTCACAAAATCAGAAGATTTAACGATTAAAGGCTCAAAAAGTGATGGTTCAGCGTTAAATGTGACCGCCACTATGAACATAAGTAAAGATGAAATGCCGGTAACATTCGTGATCTCAGACGATAGTGATAATTCTGTTAAGGTAGATATTCTGCCAAGATAGAAATTGTGTAGTAGAGATTTTAAGTTCCCATTGCGTTCATTACTTTATCAGGCGTACCGAAGTATTTCTGAGAGCCATCTTTATCCAAAAGTAAACAATGTGTTGCGCTAGAAATTAATGTAGGCGCTACGGTTGTATAGATGACAGTTTTGTCTCTTAACACACCGGCGAACAGCTGATTAATATAAGTCGCATGTTCAATTTCAACGCCTATCAGGGGCTCATCAATCAGAATGATCTTTTGACTCATATCTGCGAGCCCTATGGCCAACCTCAACCTTTGTAGTAATCCAGAAGGTAGATGAGCAAGCATCTCTGTATTTATATGTGTCTCTAGGCCTTGCTCAAAGAATTTCTCTAGCCCGAGCAAAGTAAAGGATCTCATCATTTGTTCTTTTGAAATTACGCCATTATGCAGGATGTAATTCGATTCCAGTGAACCTTCATAAAGATGGAGGTCAAATGGAATATAGCTAATGCCTTTTCTATATCGATAGTTGTTGAACTGTTTAATATTATAACCGTCCAGTAGCACACTGCCTTGATATCTAGGCTCCAAGCCAGCAATAAGAGTCAACAAGGTCGTCTTACCACAACCTGCTGGTCCTGAGATTGCAACTTTGCTCCCAGGGGTAATATGTAGGCTCAAGTTCGTCAGACCTGTCGTCGCACCTTGATAGCGATGAACCAAGCCACTCACCGCCACTTCACCATTAAACTGTCTAATTGGAGGGCTTTTCTCAATCGACGTTTTGTCATCATCAAGTGACATCAAGGCATTAATCTGTGCAGTGGAAGATTGAATAGTTTTGAATTTAGCCAAAGAGTTGTAGATCCCCATAATTGGCCCTAGAGCTTTCCAGACTAAGATAACGGTTGCTAGCATTGCGCCAGCACTTGCTGTGCCGTCAATTACCCCTATGACTGCGGTAACAATTGCTGCCGTGCCAACGGCTTGGATTAAGCCGCCACCAATAGCTTGAATCTTAGCATTTACCTTAGCGACAAATGCAGCATCGTTGGAGCTTTGCTCATGTGCGGCTCTGAATCTAGATTGAATAACTCGCAACAAAGGTAGTCCTTGTAGGGTAGTAATGCCTCTAAGGATTTCATTCCATTGATATGACACCATCGCGTTAGCACGCGAACTTTGTGACGTTGCTTGAGTATAGATATAGCGAGCGTACAAACAGAATACGATCATAACAAAGATGCCTGCGATGACAGTCAACGCAGCCGAGCCAGATAGAATAGTGATAGCGAGAATAAATAGCGCAACAAAAGGCAAGTCGAAATAGCTCAACGTAGATTCCGCGGTGACTAGCTTTCTGAATTGGTCGATATCTCGCAGCCTTGCTAATTGGGATGACACCCCAGCGCTGGAAGTCATTGAATAAGGCAGCCAAAGCAGTTTGGCGATGACATTTCTAGAGATATGGACAGCTAAATCTTGCCCTGATGTAGAAAGAATACGCATACGAACACGTCGAAATAAGAACTCGGCCATTGCGAGAAATATCGCAAACACTGTCAGCCAATACAGGGTCGACACAGAACTGGAAGAGAGCGCAAAATTATAGACACCCATAATAAAGAATGGCTGCAATGCACTGAGAATGTTAATGATCAAAGAAAGGAACACTAAGCTTTTGAATTCATTATTGTAGCGATAGAAAGTGTATTTCACCCAATTGCTTTTATCTTGAGTCTCAGGAGGCGGCTCTCGGAATAGCTTCGAGTATTCTGAGATGATGGTTAAAGAGAAGTTCAAACCATCTATAGGAATTGAGATAGTATTGTTGTTGCGATAATCGAATAACACCGCATTATTGCCTTCCACTTCAAGCAAGACCGCTGATAGCTTATCCAATTCTATGAAGCAAGGAAGCCTAGCCGCTTTGAGATCCTCAACGACGGCACGCTTAAACTCAGTCGTTCGGCACTGATAACCAAGCCTTGAGAGTGTTAATTCAAAGCCATGCTGGTCGTTATCACCGGGAGTAAAGGCATCGGATAAAATACTTGGTGTGCCTTCCCATTCTAAAGAAATCAATGTGTAAGCAAGGCCACGTAACAAAGGGGACTCTTGATATCTGAATTCAAACCCTTCAGCTTCAAAATCCTTTAGTCGCTGGGAAACATTATTGAAATCGACCAGTATCGTCATAAGTGAGCTCTCTCTTTAGAAAGTTTGATCGACTTCAACCCATACGATTCTGGTCGGATTTTATTACTTACGATAATAAGAAACTGACCAGAAGACTTAGGAACGAGCATAGACACGACTCGCTGTGCAAAGTCTGGGTCGAAAACCGTATCGATATCGTCAAGAATCACCAATTTCTTCTGACTAAGCATGGCGCGAATGATCAGCAAGGCATATTGCACTTGCCTAGATAGTGGGATAGTTTTATTTCCCTTCAGTTGGGTATAGAACCCTTGCTCTAAGGCATCGATTTCGTTTTTAACTGCAAGTCCTTTGCACAAAGTAAACGCGGCACCGTTTAACATAGGTCTAAAGCAGGTTAAGTTATCTATGATTGAGCCTTCAACAAAGCCACTGTTCCGATCGATTCGGTGAACTTGTTCGCGCCATGAATGGTAAGGTAGCTCAGACAACAATAAATCACCTATACGAATCACTGTATCGCCACATTCGTTATCGCAAGTTAGACTTCGAGTTAGATGACTTTTACCTGAACCCGAAGGACCTTGAAGTAGGATAGGCTCTCCACGATTGATAATGATTCGCTGTTTTTCATCGAGTTGAATCGTAATGTCATCAAAACTATGGGGCGCATGAACTTCATGTGATTTTTCAAAATGTTCTAATGCTAAGATCTCCGATATCTCAATGATCTGCACTCTATTTAGCTTCCAACGTCCAATAGTCCTCATTACTTGCTGATAGGGTGAGAAATAACGGTTGGTAAGCATAATGATGGCGGCCATCACGCCTTGTGTTGCCTCTAAGTTAATGACAGATATTGCAAGCAACACCACTACGACGGCTATCGATAGTTGTTGAATCAAGGTCAAGATTAGATTGAAGTGCGATTCGAGGTTTTCGTACTCAATGCTCTTTTTCTCACGTGCTTTAATCATATCGGTCATTAAACTTTCAAGCCGATATTCCATGGTTCGACTCTTGTTATCTAACGGGCTCGATACGATCTCAATGATTTTTGAGTTAGTCAGTCCTTCAATCTCTGATTTGGTTTGCTGGGCAGAAACTTTACGGTTTGAAATGCGAAATGCGGCGATCGCTAGGACTAGAGATGCGACCAAGAGCGCAATTCCAGCCCATAAATTAATGATGGTGATAACCGCTATGGTAATAACGCTAACGGCCGAATTGATAATTGCACGAACAACTTCACCACCGAAAAAATTCTTTAACTCTGGAATCGCAGCAATGCGCTCCAAATACTGGCCGGGCTCCAAGCGGCTAAACTCAGGGATTTGAGCCAGACAAATAGCTCTAAACACTTTGTTGGTAAGCCGTTGTTCGAAACTCTTCACCAAAGAAGCGGTAATGACTTCTTCTTGCATACGAAGCAAGTAATCTAAATAGATAGCCACAAGAATAATGGCGAAAAGAACAAACAGGGTATCCGTTGCTTGATTTGGCAATACTCGGTCAAAAATGATCAAGATTGAAAATGGCAAGACTAGCGCAAAAAGCGTCGACATTATTGTCGAGAAGGTTAGATAAAATTTATCCATCCAAGATATTTTCTGAGAGAAGTACGCTGTGTCCATTCTAAGTTCTCACTTTCATAAGCCGCTAGCCATTATTCTGGCTAGTTATCTTTCAAATGCTCAGGGATAACGTCTTGATAACGAATGCTCGAAGCTTCATCCATCATTTGCATGATTTTTTCAATGGTTAAAGGCGACAAGTTACCTACAAGTCGATCGAGCTTAATAGACTCGATGACATAGTCATATTTAGCACTCTCGTAATCTCTAATACTGTTAAACAACTTACTTTCAGCAGAGAGCAAGTCTGTGATTGTTCGCGTACCTAAACTATGGGCGCGCTTAATACCTTTGTATGAGGAGTAGTTAGCTTTAATAATGGTCTCGTAAGTAAAAACTGACTGGGAAAAGTCATTCAAGTTGAGAATAGAGGTTTCCACATCATTGCGAACTGTGTTTTGACTGTCCGTTAATAGCAGTTCGTTACGCTCAATGGTCTTTTTATTTTTTTGATACGAGTAATAGTCTGAACCACCAGAGGTTATTGGCACAGAAAGCACAAGCCCAACAGATTTATCGTCCGATATCCCTGTTGAGTTCGGGTTAGTCGACAGGTCGAAGTTATTCGTATCGTTATGTCGGTAACTTGCGTTTGCCGATAGATTAGGAGCAAAGTTCGAGCCCGTTTCCTTTAAAGTCCGATAACTTCGCTCCACGGTTTTTTGGGACAAGATGATATCGTTGTTAAACTTCATCGCTTGTCCCAACAAGTCTTGTTGTTGATCTAACGGGATTTCACTAAGCAGTACTTGACCTTTTAAGTCCTGAGAGGGAATTACTGGATACTGGGTTAACAAGGCAAGACGGTTTAATATAACGTCTTTGTCTTTCTGTAAACTTCTTAGCCGGTTAACAATGCCTTCCTTTTGCGCTATCACCTCATAAACTTCACTTGCTGCGACATTACCAAGCGACACATTTCGATTCATCTGTTTGAGGCGAGCCATCGACGAATCGAGTTCAGCTTTCGTCGCTCGGATTTTCGCGCCGTTTTTTAAGAACTCGAAATACTGCTCAGTAATCTGTTGAATGACTTCTTGAGTTTTTGCCTCGTTTCTTACTTCTTCAATGCTGAAATCCAGTTTACTGGTTCCATATTCGTAGATATCGCGAAGATTAAACAAACTCTGTGTCAAAGACAGACCATAACCATGATCGTTGTAGCTTGCATTAGTATCACTTACCCCGCTTAAATGAGTCGTAGTAGAGTTCCAGGTCGTTTTTACATCCGCAGAGATCGTTGGTAAGAAACTGGAACGACTCACGTCAATATCGTAGGCACTTTCTTCAACGCCTTTACGACTGGCAATAAGAGATACGTTGTTGTTTAGCCCAATCTCTACCGCTTCCAATACGGTTGCAGAATGTACTGTCATAGTGACGGTCATGCCAACTAAAAGGCTAATTAAGCTTCTGAAATGCCACATACTTCTTAATCACCTTGATAATTTCATCACTCTTGTATGGTTTGCTAATGACATAGTCCATACCTGCTTCGATACACGCTTTGTGCTCAGCAACACTGGTAAGTGCAGTGGCTCCTATAATCGTTGAAGGTGTTGTAGAGCCATTATCACTTTCATGTTTTCTGATGAGCTTGGTCGCTTCAATGCCTCCCATGCCTGGCATTATGCAGTCCATAAAAATAATGTCAGCGCGCTGAGCTTTGACCCAATCTACCGCTTCAGTTCCATCCCCAACCGTGTCGGCTTTATATTCTTGTTTCATCAAAATTCTCTTGAGCAAGAATTGCTGCACTTTGTCATCTTCAACAATCAAGAATGAGCTATTTTCCAGTGTTTCCTCAACGGACTCTGCGTTCAACGCCTCAGTTAGGTTAGGAATAAACTCATAAGGGAGAGCAGGGGTAAAGAAGACTTTGTCTACATACTCAAAGGCACTTTGCATGCCCTCAGCATGGTGTGCCAAGAGAAACAACTTGGTCTCATTTTGTTTTAATCGGGCGCTTAGTGTTTTGGCAAACGCGTCCATTTGGATACCTTCTATCGTGTCTGAAATGAGAATCGCATCAATACTGGTGCTATTGGCTGACACTCTAAATAGGTCATTGGGATCTTCACATAGTGTCACTTGAGCTCCCTGAGAGGTAAGCAAGTTGGTTAACAGATCTAAAGAGAGCCTACCTTGGCTACAAAGAACAAAATGTCGATTGTTAAGTTGCTGTGACTTGAAGGTAAAGAAGTTCTGAGCTTCCATATCAAATTCAATGACATAACGTCTTTGTTGTCCCGATTCATACCAACGAGAATCAAAATAACTGACATTACTCAAAATAGATTCTGTCCATTCATCATTAGAAGCGGTTATATCACTGCGTTCTGACCAATGAAGTGAATCAATCTTGCTACGTTCAACATTCAAGTGAGTAAGAAAGGTAACTGATAACGACATTCGTGTTTTGTCGACGTTGTCCGAGCTTTTTATCTCTACTTGAAACAGGACTTGTTTGTCATTTTGAATTTGTACTGCGCTTGAAAGTTTGAGGAACAGAATCCAAAAAAGGCTAGTTTGGTGACCGACAATGGTATTGGGAAGGTTGGTATTGAAATCACATTCAATATCTCGCTCTTCTCGATGCAGTTTACTTTTGAGATGAACAGTCAACTCAGACAAAGTGTTAAGAAAAGAGAAATGGCTATTACCTTTGTCTCTTCCTTGGGATAACAGTCGGTTGTAATTTTCAGCGAGTTCCGACAAGGTGTCTGCAGCAGAAGTAATGTCTTGTGCCAATACCGCACGACTATCTTCTGAGTCTTGAACTAAATATTGGATACCACCTTTGATCGTACTGGTAATTCCTCGTATCTCATATCCGATTAACCCATAGAGTTGTTGATTTAGGTCCGCATCTTTTTGTTGCTGATCCATCCTTTCAAATACCAATCGAAGTTTAGAGTATATATTGCGTTCGATAGGGTCTAGGTGAGCGCTATTCAAAATATCGTCGATTGATTTGGAGTCGAGAGAATCCAACCTTGATGATAGAGATTGAAAACTCTCATTGATAGAGTGTCTGTTTCTCGCCGTCTTCTTAAGTCGATACCATCCACCTAATACAACAAAAATGGCGATTAATGCTATAGCCGGAAATAGCAGAAAGAGTTTATCAATACTAGATCTAAGCTCGTTAATGGCTTGTTGATGCTCCACATAGAAGAGGTCATCAAATCGATTACGAATCTCTACATAATCTCTACTAAGCGCTTCCCTCAGTCTTTGATAATCATCTAGTGAAGTATCGTCTATCGCTTGAAACCTCAAACTCGCAAGTTCTAGGTGACTATACTCAACAGCACCGACCAAACTGACCTGAGATTTATCACTTGAAGCTAGCGATTTAAACTCCGAAAGTGCCCCCATCAGAAGGGTTAAACTTGAGTTAACACCCTCACAACTGCCACCATTAATACATGTATCTAAGTTTAATATTGTGGTCTCTAATTGTTGGTTTAAGAGTCGACTTTGCGAAATTAACGGGGTAGTAAAGTCCTGTTTAGAAGGGTGGGACAAATAGAACTGTAACGTCAACCAAATACCGAACAAGGACAGGATCATCAACGATGCAATCCCGAGTTTAATGATTGGAAAGGTGTAAATTTGATGCCTTGGTCTCATATTGATTTCACTCCCGCTATCGCTCGTCAAACGCATCATCAATCGCGGACATGACAGGCTTCATGGCGTACTCGATTACTCGGCGGTCTCCGGTTTTTATGTCTGCGGTGAACTCCATATAAGGTGACAGGCTGTATTTAGTGCCAGAGCGCTCTAGATAATCGTGGTCAATCAGAATCTTAGCGAGATAATATTCTGATTCTTCTTCTTCGTAAGAAGATCGACTTATGGAGGTAATGGTTCCAGAAAGAAAACCGTATTTAGAAAAATTGTAAGTATCAAACTTAAGCTTTACCTGTTGACCTACTTCAACGAACCCCATCTCTTTTCTTGGGATTTTTGCTTCACCATGAAGCTGATTATTTAGCGGTGCGATATCAGCAATACTTTCACCTGGCGGAATCACTGCGGAACGGAAATTGAAATGCACTTTATCAACAACACCATCTACAGGTGCATATACGACTAATCGGTCAACTTTATCCGACAATTGTGGCCTTTGAATCCGCTTTATACTGAGCTCTTTTTCTATTTGAGTAATCTGCGCTTGATACTCTGAGTTTCGATTGGCTACCAGATCTGCAAGTTGCTTATCTAAGCGCTCCAGTTGGAATCTCTCATTCATGATAGATTCGTCGAGATTCTCAATCTCACGAATCATATTCGACTCTTGTACTTGCATATTCAGGACATCGACATATGAGGCCATCTCTTCCTTGTATAAGGTCTGTTTAATCCCCAATTGCTTGCGAATTAACTTGAGTTGATTGTTGGAGCTCTGTTTTCTGCGCTTCATAGAATCCACGAGGGTTTTCTTGTGCTCTATGTCATGTTCAATAAGCGTCTCACTGGATTGATTTTTACTGTTTTCTTGAGTCCAAGCTTGCACGTTTAGGCTGACTAATTTCGGAAAATCACTAAACTCAGAAAAATCGGGCTCTTGACCTAAGATCAACCCTTGATAGCGAAGACGATCCATTTCTAATTGAGTGACTTCAGAGTCATTAGTGGACAGTAACGAATTCCGGTCTAGCGACTTTAGTTTAGCGATAGGTTGACCTTCGTAAACAACGTCTCCTGGCTTAACCAATAACTCATCAAGAATGCCACCTTCAAGATGCTGCACACGCTCGATATCGGAGTCGAGAAGCAACTCTCCCCGAGAAGAGACGACGATATCTATTCGTGCTTGCGACGCTATCACAAGTAAAACCATGGATACGAGAAACGTCAGTAGCAGAGCTTTATGAACTGGAGTCATTGCACTTTTAATCTTTACTTCATCCAAATGTGCTTCATCTGTCACTGACGAGTTTTGGATTAACGCATTTCTGATGTGCTTCTCGATACTATTCTTACTCACGATCCCACCCTTGTTATATGCCTCGACGAAAAGGCTAGGTTGAGTTAATGCTGATTCATTTCCTTGAATGAACTAGACCGTTTGAAAAATAGCTAAGGATATAAGCGAATAATTTTCAAAGATAAATTTTCATTATGAGTACTGTGTTTGGAATCAATGAGATTTGAGCTGAACAGCTAAACTTTACTACTAATCCGGAATTCATCTACTAATCTGTTGACGAATCAACAATGGATCGTGTGTTTTGGAGGCGGCAATGGCAACGAACAATGAAAACAATCCACTTAATGATGCGGTGGAGCAAATATCTACAGTAGATACCAATACAGACCAACAGCAAGCACAGCAAAATCAACAAAATACCATTGCCACTACTATTGCGACTGGAGCAGATAATGCCGATGCTTCGGATGAAATAAACCAAGCTCTCAGCGATAGCCCGACTAGTGCAGGAGCAGAGCAAGATGATTCTAATGCTGCATCAGAACAATCCACACAATCAGGAAATGACGGAGCTGCACAGCAACAGGACAGCCAATCAAATATTGTCGATTCACAAGATTCAAACGTTAGTGAGTCAGAACCGCAAGCCGATAATGGCGCGGCTAGTGGGGCGGGCGCGCAAGCGGTAGGTGGAGAGCAAACTCAACCTGATACTCAAGCTGGTGGTTCTTCCACTCCAAGTGATGCAGTTACACAAGCACAACCGTCCGTTTCGCCTTCGGTTCGAGCCGCTCAGGAGGAAATCAGCGATACCGCAACAACAGAAGAAACATTTGAGGTAAATGTCTTAAGCGATGAACAATTTGTTCAATCGCAACAGGATGACGCTTTTGATTCCGAGACAACTGAAACGTCATTTGAAGTCCAAGTCGATAACGTAAATGATGCCGCTGTTGTCAGTGGTATGGATTATGAAATTCAGGAAGATGGTCTTTTAACTTTTACTGATACGGATTTGCTCAACAGTGCCAGTGACATAGATGGCGATGAGCTTTTCATCGATAACGTGACTTATGAAGGTGATCAAGGTGTGCTGACTCATCTTGGTAATGGTAATTACACTTTTGCTCCCAATGAGAACTTTAATGGTGATATTTCATTAAGTTATGGTGTATCCGATGGCACAGCAATAACTACGGCATCTATCGATGTACTAGTGGAGTCAGTCAATGACCTCCCAGTCTTTGGTACCGCGTCTTACACCGTCGATGAAGACAATGTATTAATCTTTAATGAAACTCAGTTGCTCTCTAGCGCTTCCGATGTAGAGGGCGATGTGTCTTTGGTCGAGGTCAGCTACTCTGGTAATGATGGCATCTTCACCGTCAACAACGATGGAACCTGCAGTTTTGCGCCTAATGAGAATTTCAACGGAACGGTTACGCTTGATATTGTCATCGCCGATGAAGATGGCGCACAGGTCGAAGCTACGTTTGACGTAAATGTTCTTGCGGTTAATGATGCTCCAGTCAGCGGTGACATTGCTTATACGCTGGATGAAGATGGAAACATTACACTGTCACAAAACCAGCTGTTATCACAAGCCAATGATGTTGATGGTGATGACTTAACCGCGACCAATGTAACCGTAGGCGGTAATGCAAGCGTTAGCGAGAATCCAGATGGGTCGTTTACCGTTACGCCTGATGACAACTTTAACGGAGACCTCAACCTTTCCTTTGATGTCTCTGACGGACTGGAAACCATCCAAGCGGCAGGGACTCTAACGGTTAACCCTGTGAACGATTTACCGACCACTTCCGATGTCTCCGCCAACGTTGATGAAGACACCAGTATTACGGTCAATCAAGCTCAGCTTCTTGCGAATGCTGCAGACATTGATGGCGACCAGCTCACCGCTTCAAATCTGTCGGCTGCTAATGCATCGATTCAAGATAATGGTGACGGTACTTTTACCATCACACCTGATGCGAACTTCAATGGCTTAATTGATATTGCTTACGATATTAGCGATGGGTCAACACCGGTGGCTGGGAATCTTGCTCTCACCGTTGACCCAGTCAATGATGCACCGATTATTTCAGCTGATGTGCCCATTACCATTGAAGAAGACGGTTCATACACCGTAACCCAAGCTGAATTGCTTCAATTTGCCACCGACATCGAAAATGATGATATGACCGCCGTCATTGGTGAGCAGGGTGAATCGACCACCGTGTCCGGTACTGTTCTCAACGCCGAAAACGGTCAACCCGTAGTGGGTGCAGAAGTTACGTTAAGTGATGACGTAGGGAATTCAACAACCGCGGTCACTAACGCCCAGGGTCAATATACAGTGACAGGCAATGTATTTGAGCAAGGCAGTGTCACTATTGAGCAAGAGGGTGCTATTACCAATACCTTCCTCGTTCCAGCCGGCGAAACCACCGATAGTGGCGTTATTTCGCTAAGTGAGGTATTAGAAGCTACCGACATGCGAATCGTAGTGACATGGGGTGCAACACCAAGAGATATGGACAATCACTTGTGGCTTTATGACACCGACACCGGTGCAGAATTAGATCATATCTATTATCGCGATATGAACCATCAACTTGGCGATGGTATGGTTCAGCAGGATGTTGATGACACCAATGGACACGGGCCAGAAACCATTACTATACCTAACTATCAAGATGCCAATATGCATTATTCGGTGCATAACTACAGTAATCGCAGTTGGGATGTGGACGGGGTTGAGAATGTTCAAGTTCAGGTGTTTGTCGGAGATACATTAGTTCAAACCTTCGCGCTGGAGTTGCCAGAGAACATCAGTGGTGACCATTGGCATGTGTTCGATATCGTAGATGGTATTGTCGTACCAAGTCAGGAAGTAGGAGGTCAGAACAACTTCACCTTACCGACCAGTGAAGAAGCGGCGAACGCAGACAACGGAATTGATATTGCATCGTTGTTTAACGTCGATGAAGGTCACACTGACAATGGCTCAGAAGATAGTGACAATGTCACAATTGGTGATATTACCATGCCGAATGGTGTGATTACCGACAACGGTGATGGCACATATACCATCACTCCCAACGCAGACTTTAACGGTGAGTTCGAGATTAACTATACCGTTGACGATGGCAATGGTGGTGTATCTCCAGCGCAACTCGACGTGACGGTGACAGCCGTCAATGATGCGGCTGTGATTTACGATCAGAGCTTTAGCATGGATGAAGATGGCACCTTAGCCTTTACGGACGAAGAACTGCTGCAGGGTGCGATTGATATTGAAGGTGATGATTTAACGGTTACCGGTGTCCACTATGAAGGTACCGACGGTGTACTTACATCATTAGGTAACGGTACTCATACTTTCACACCAAATGAAAACTACAATGGCGAACTTCAATTAACTTTCGATGTGTCAGATGGCACAGATACCAGCAGTGCGGTGATAGATATAGCAGTAGCTGCCGTTAATGACGCGCCAATTGCGGGTTCTACATCCTATTCAGTCAATGAAGAAGGGGTAATTGACATCACAGTAGAGCAACTGTTGGCAAATTCGAGCGATGTTGATGGGGAAGCCATCTCACTAGATTCGGTGACGTATAGTGGCAGCGATGGTATTTTAGCCCTTCATGAAAATGGAACATACTACTTCTCGCCAAATGAAAACTTTGATGGCGAAGTCGTTTTACAAGTAGTGGTTTCTGATGAGTCAGGATTAACGTCTCCAACCACCGCGACTATTGATGTACTCTCCGTCAATGATACTCCAGCCGTTTCAGGTCCAATTGCTTATCAAGTTAACGAAGATAATTCTATTACTTTATCTCAGGAACAGTTGCTCATCCACGCATCCGATGTTGACGGTGACCAACTCTCAG
Source organism: Vibrio mediterranei (assembly GCF_013364395.1). Classification (NCBI taxonomy): domain Bacteria; kingdom Pseudomonadati; phylum Pseudomonadota; class Gammaproteobacteria; order Vibrionales; family Vibrionaceae; genus Vibrio; species Vibrio mediterranei. The sequence goes on from NZ_JABXGK010000001.1 coordinate 1,730,238, forward strand.
CTGAAAACCTATACCTAGAAGCATTTGGCACGGTGACTGATGATGGCAACGGAAATTTCACTATCACTCCGGCCGAGAACTTTCATGGGCCATTGTCACTCACATTCGATGTGACTGATGGACAAGAAACCGTCGCAACCGCGTTAAACTTAACAGTTGATCCTGTAAACGACCTTGTTATTGCTCGTGATGACGTCAATTTGTCTAGTGCTGAACCTATGATTCGCTTAGACGTCGCACCAGAGCATGGGGCGGTACAATATCTCGATGAAAACGGTGATTGGGCGGATATGGTTATTGGATTGGAATATCCCGCTGACACCGAAGTTCAATTTGTACCAAATACTGTTGAGATTCAATCGGACACTCGTGATATCCGAGTGGGCAGTTTCGACAACGATCCAAACAACCAAGGCTTTGATGGGACTGCATCGACATCCGATTGGGGTAACGTCGATGGAGACACCGCGACGTACGTTGAAGATGGTATTGTCGTTACAACGGTTGTTAGTGAGGGTGCTTTAGCGGCGTGGAATGGCCCCAATAGTCATGTCGGTGCTGGAATAGGTAATCAGTCATCCAATGGACTCAGCGACGATGAAACTCTCACGGTTACAGTTGAAGGAGAAGACGTCAATCAAATTACGTTCCAGCTTGATGGACTCGGCGGGTATTTTGATGAAACTAGCTCCCACGCAACGCAGGTGAACATTACTGCCTATGACGCTGAAGGAAACATTATCAGCACCCAAGGTGGTTATCGTGAATCTGGGGAATACGAAGATACGTATTCCTTCACAACCGATGTTCCAGTCCATCATTTTGAACTAGGAACGACAGGTGGAAATGGAACCTACGTAGTACAAAACATGGTTGTCTCGAGAACCATGGCAGAAGAAATTCAGATCACCACCATCCAAGGAGATGGAAGCGAAGTAACAAACACTCTGCAGCTGAACTTAAATCACAGCACTGCTGAGGATACTCTGAATGTCACAGAGCAACTTATCGAAATTGATGGCACTATCACTTCAAGAGCAATTGAGGTCGAAGAAGATGGAGTCTTGACGCTCCAAGCAAGCGATCTTTTAGTAAACGACTCAGATATTGATGGTGATGAGCTGACTTTAGTGAGCGTAACTTCTACTGACGACTCACACGGAACTGTCAGTCTAGATGAAAACGGACAGATCCAATTCACGCCTGATGCCAACTACAATGGACAAGCTTCATTCGAATATACCGTGACCGACGGGAATGGCTCTTTTGATACCGCAACCGTTTTTGTCAATGTTACACCAGTCAACGATGGACCTGTCGCCACAGATCTACCATTTACTATTCAAGAAGATGGAACGCTTCTGTTTACCAATGACGATATTTTGTCTGCAACCTCTGATATCGATAATGACGACTTGTCTATAGAGCAAGTGACTTACGATGGCACGTCGGGTGTATTAGACAGCCATGGTGATGGTACGTATACCTTTACGCCTAATGAAAATTTCCATGGGGACCTCGAACTGAGTTATTCCGTCACAGATGGATTAGAGTCAAGCTCGGCAAATATCAACGTGACGGTAGAGTCGGTTAATGATCTCCCGGTCTTTGGTACCGCGTCTTACACCGTCGATGAAGACAATGTATTAATCTTTAATGAAACTCAGTTGCTCTCTAGCGCTTCCGATGTAGAGGGCGATGTGTCTTTGGTCGAGGTCAGCTACTCTGGTAATGATGGCATCTTCACCGTCAATAACGATGGAACCTGCAGTTTTGCGCCTAATGAGAATTTCAACGGAACGGTTACGCTTGATATTGTCATCGCCGATGAAGATGGCGCACAGGTCGAAGCTACGTTTGACGTAAATGTTCTTGCGGTTAATGATGCTCCAGTCAGCGGTGACATTGCTTATACGCTGGATGAAGATGGAAACATTACACTGTCACAAAACCAGCTGTTATCACAAGCCAATGATGTTGATGGTGATGACTTAACCGCGACCAATGTAACCGTAGGCGGTAATGCAAGCGTTAGCGAGAATCCAGATGGGTCGTTTACCGTTACGCCTGATGACAACTTTAACGGAGACCTCAACCTTTCCTTTGATGTCTCTGACGGACTGGAAACCATCCAAGCGGCAGGGACTCTAACGGTTAACCCTGTGAACGATTTACCGACCACTTCCGATGTCTCCGCCAACGTTGATGAAGACACCAGTATTACGGTCAATCAAGCTCAGCTTCTTGCGAATGCTGCAGACATTGATGGCGACCAGCTCACCGCTTCAAATCTGTCGGCTGCTAATGCATCGATTCAAGATAATGGTGACGGTACTTTTACCAACACACCTGATGCGAACTTCAATGGCTTAATTGATATTGCTTACGATATTAGCGATGGGTCAACACCGGTGGCTGGGAATCTTGCTCTCACCGTTGACCCAGTCAATGATGCACCGATTATTTCAGCTGATGTGCCCATTACCATTGAAGAAGACGGTTCATACACCGTAACCCAAGCTGAATTGCTTCAATTTGCCACCGACATCGAAAATGATGATATGACCGCCGTCATTGGTGAGCAGGGTGAATCGACCACCGTGTCCGGTACTGTTCTCAACGCCGAAAACGGTCAACCCGTAGTGGGTGCAGAAGTTACGTTAAGTGATGACGTAGGGAATTCAACAACCGCGGTCACTAACGCCCAGGGTCAATATACAGTGACAGGCAATGTATTTGAGCAAGGCAGTGTCACTATTGAGCAAGAGGGTGCTATTACCAATACCTTCCTCGTTCCAGCCGGCGAAACCACCGATAGTGGCGTTATTTCGCTAAGTGAGGTATTAGAAGCTACCGACATGCGAATCGTAGTGACATGGGGTGCAACACCAAGAGATATGGACAATCACTTGTGGCTTTATGACACCGACACCGGTGCAGAATTAGATCATATCTATTATCGCGATATGAACCATCAACTTGGCGATGGTATGGTTCAGCAGGATGTTGATGACACCAATGGACACGGGCCAGAAACCATTACTATACCTAACTATCAAGATGCCAATATGCATTATTCGGTGCATAACTACAGTAATCGCAGTTGGGATGTGGATGGGGTTGAGAATGTTCAAGTTCAGGTATTTGTCGGAGATACATTAGTTCAAACCTTCGCGCCGGAGTTGCCAGAGAACATCAGTGGTGACCATTGGCATGTGTTTGATATCGTAGATGGCATTGTCGTGCCAAGTCAGGAAGTGGGAAGTCAGAACAACTTCACCTTACCGACCAGTGAAGACGCGGCGAACGCAGACAACGGAATTGATATTGCGTTGTTGTTTAACGTCGATGAAGGTAATACTGACAACGGCTCAGATGGTAGTGACAATGTCACAATTAGTGATATTTCCATACCAAATGGTGTGATTACCGACAATGGTGATGGCACATATACCATCACTCCGAATGCGGATTTTAACGGTGAGTTCGAAATTAACTATACCGTTGACGATGGCAATGGTGGTGTATCTCCAGCGCAACTCGACGTGACGGTGACAGCTGTCAATGATGCCGCTGTGATTTACGATCAGAGCTTTAGCATGGATGAAGATGGCACCTTAACCTTTACGGACGCTGAACTGCTGCAGGGTGCGAGTGATATTGAAGGTGATGATTTAACGGTTACCGGTGTCCACTATGAAGGTACCGACGGTGTACTTACGTCACTAGGTAACGGTACTCACACATTCACTCCAAACGAAAATTATAATGGTGCGTTGAATCTTAGCTTTGATGTGTCTGATGGTACCGATACCTCTAGTGCCTCAATCGCTATAGCGGTAGCTGCCATTAATGATGCTCCCGATACGACACAAGTGGATCTCAACGTTGATGAAGACAATACGATTACGATTACACGAGAACAACTTCTTGAAAGTGTAACAGATATCGATAGCACTGAACTGCATATTACCGATGTAAGTTACTCTGGAAATGATGGTGTATTAGTTGAGAATAGTGATGGTAGCTTTAGCTTTACACCATCTAATGATTTCAACGGCGAGATTCCTCTAACATATACAGCATCGGACGGTGAATTAACCGCAACAGAAACGATCTCATTAACTGTCAACGCCGTCGCCGACGACCCTCAGTTGAATGTAACCGATGAACTGGGTGCTGAAATTGGCGTAGATGGGCTCAAAGTTGACCCTGATAATACTATTGAATTAAATGTTTCAGCTCAAGTGACTGATTTGGATGGGTCTGAATCAGTTACCGTTCAAGCAAGTGGTATTCCTGAAGGCTCAGTGCTCCGCTATGATAGTCAAACCGTTCTCGATGACCAAGATAATGGACTCACAAGTTATGTTGATAGTGAAATTACCGTTACTTTCGAAGGTGAGGGGGCTGGATACTATAATGCAGTCGGATACTATAAGGTTGACCAAAACGGACAGATTAACGACGTTGAAATCGTCTACGAAAATGCGTCTCAGGTAGGAGGAGGAGGAGATTTAGTACCCGGACAGTCCGCATTTAGTTTTGATCTAGAAGAAGGTGAGAGCTTTAATCTATTTGTCGTGCCAAATGGTTTTAATCATAACAACTTCTCTTCGTTCAGCGATGGCCATTACGAGTTTCAAGACGTCAATGGTGGGCTAGCTACTACTGATTCTATTGACCCGCAACTGGTATTTGTTAGCAGCAATGGAGGAGAGACTGTAATCCGAAGTCAGAATGGTGATGCTATCTTCCATGGGGGAACAAGCCCCAATCTAAATCAAGATAACATTAATCATACTCGTACCTATTTCAACAACGAAAATGAGCTAGTCTACGGTATTGAAGACATGTACAACGGAGGGGATCGTGACTTTGACGATTTCCTATTTACCATTGATTTAGGTGAGGTAAATACCAGCATCTATCAAGGTGAGGTAAATATTGACTCTTCCGAACCTATCACACTTCCAACAGTAGCACTACTGGAACCAATTTCGATAGAGTTGCCCGTTGATTACAGTGGTGAGTTTGACCTCAACATTGTAGCGACATCAACAGAACAATCCAATGGAGATACATCGACCACTTCACAAACCATCCATATTGATGCAAGAGAGCATGCACCTGAATCAACCCCAGTCTCTGCGACGATGCAAGAAGATGGAAGCTTATTGGTTTCCCAGGAAATGCTGTTAGCTAATGCTGTCGATTTAAACAACGATGCGTTGACGGCGTTCGAGCTAGCCACCAACGATGAAAATGCCATTATTGCAGACAATAATGACGGTACATTCACTATTACACTGAACGAAGACTTTAATGGTGATCTCGAACTCAGCTATAAGATTACAGACGGAGAGTTCGTTACTCCTAACACTCTGAATCTATCCGTTGAAGCTGTGAATGATGCACCGATCTCCGAAAATGTTGAACTTTCTGGTGTTGAAGACGAGAGTATCGTTATCTCTCAAGAAGATTTACTGGCTTATGCCAGTGATGTTGACGGTGACACGTTGACGGCGAAGGACCTTCAGATAGACGCTTCATTTGGGTCGCTTGTCGATAATCTGGATGGAACATGGACATTCTCTCCGGTGGAGAACTTCAATGGTGATGTTCCATTCACTTTTAAAGTAGACGACGGACACCTTGATACCGAAGCAAGCGGTCATCTCAATCTCTTAGAGGTCAATGATGCGCCTGATGCACCTGCAATTTCACTATCCACAGATGAAGACCAGATCTTAGTCATCGATCCAGCGTATATTCTTGCGCAAGCGTCAGATGTAGATGGAGATGGAGATACGCTAACTCTCGATCAATTAAGCGTAAGAGCACCGGAAAATGCAACATTGCAAGTCCAGCCAGACGGTATGTACCACCTCATAACCAGTCAAGATTTTAATGGATTGATTGAGCTTGACTATGCTGTTTCAGACGATGCTTTAGAGGCTCAAGGTACTGTTAGTATCGACGTAATCCCCGTTAATGATGAACCATTTGCTGTCGGCAACGCATCTTTGACCACCAATGAGGATGGTGCCTTTACATTTGATGCATCAGATCTCGTGGATCTCTTTGATGACATAGATACCGATGAGCTGGTCGTTTCACGGGTCATCGTACCTGATTCCGAAGATGGTGGTGAAATTGCCCAAAATGAAGACGGCACTTGGACATTTAGCCCAACCGCTGATTTTGCAGGTATCTCCGAACTGCAAGTTATTGTCTCTGACGGAGAATTTGAAACATCACTAGATGTGCCCGTATACATTCGTCCCGTAGCTGACGGCGCTGTTATCACAACCGCACATGATGGGCCATTAGTGTTCTCAGAAGATACGACCGGCTACTTAAACCTAGATGTATCGTTAGTTGATAGCTCTGAGTTACTAAGTCAACTCGTGATGACAGGTTATCCCGTAGGATTCCAAATCACCGACGGAACTCATACCGTAGTAATTGAGGAAGCAGGTCAGCAGATCGTCATTACCGATTGGGATATCAATAATCTGCAAATGACGCCACCGCAAGATTTTCACGGCAACTTCTTTGTGACCGTTTCGGCGACAACAGTCGACTATGGTGATGAAACTACAAGTCAGGATGATAGTGTCTTTGCTGGTGATGTTAACGTTATCTCAGGTAATGAGCTCATTATTAGTACTGACGAGCTCATTAACCTAGCTCAAAATGTGGAGGCAGAGCAGGGTGATGCAGTAAGACTCGTTCATTTAGTTGATAATACTCAGGGAGAATTAGTCACCAACTCAGATGGAACTTGGACTTTTATACCAGCACCTGACTTTTATGGGAATGTAGACCTAGCATACATAATTGAAAAAGATGGGATTATCCATGATGAGCAGTTGAGCATCGGCGTTTATGAATCAGGAAGTTCATTACCTAATACTTTAGAAATTGATGGTATTGGCCAGGCAGACGTTAACCCAAGTGAAACGCTCTATTTTTCAGATAGTGATATGTTAGCAACGATCAGCTCTGATGATCATCAAGATCTTAGTATCGAATCAGTTTCTTTACTTGGTGGTGAAGGTATTATTGAATCAGACGGGCAGGGTGGCTATCAATTCACTCCGGCTGAAGGTTATAGTGGCCCCGCTCAGATTGGTTTCATCGCTAGTGATGGTGACAATAGCGTGCAAAGCCACTTCAATGTAGGTGTAGAAGAGGGCTCGGCTGATAGCGGCCTACTAGTTCAATCCGCTGATTCTTCTATCGAAATCTCAGAGTCACACATACTTCAAAATTTAGGTTTGACTGATGAATCCGACGTTAACGCTTTAGCCTATACGGGTGATAGCGGCGCGTTGATTTCAACTGGGGAAGATAGTTGGACGTTTTGGCCAGATGATACGTTCGATGGTGATATCAGTCTAGCAACTACAATCACTACTGATGGAGATGAACAAAACATACCTTTGAATCTAAGCGTTGAAGCAATGGAAGCCTCAGAGCAGCAAACAACAGTTTTAGAGACCGTTGTGCCAGATAATACTGAAATAGATGACAGCTTTGATGTGACCGTCGCACCAGGTGATGTTATCAATCTGGAAACACCAGAAGCGGCGTCTTCATCTAATGAAGTTGACCACATTGTGGTTACTGGACTTCCAAATGATGCTGAAGTAACAGGTGGCCTAGACAATGGCGATGGCAGTTACACAATATCAGGAGATCTCACACAGCCATTAACCGTTTCGTTCAGTGATGTATTTGAAGGACAAGTCGATGTCAATTATCAAGGTGTAGATGAACTTGATGCACCGATTGAAGGAGCAAGTGAGACATTACAGATCGATGTCAATGAACAATACGCTTTGCAAGCAACACAAAGCGGGCAGACAGTTTCTACTGAACAACAACAAGGAACAGACTGGACGCAAAGTGACAACACCCAAGTTAATGTTGACTTCACAGACGACTCGGGCAGCTTTGACACTGATGACAATACAGGTGGCGGCGCTCAACAAGACCTTGATGACAATTTAATGTAGTGAAACAAACATGAGCAACTACAACTTGAGAACGAGTCTATAAGCGTAATTATCGTAATAAACACATAATCGTAATCGTCAGATTAAGTTTATGTGTTTATTAGGTATTTTATGGTAAATATCGATTATGGTTAAATCTGGGCTAAAACAAGGATAGTAGAGCGGTTCAAGGTAAGGATTTTAAGCTCACGCGTATCTTATTTAACATAATATACATAATACGCACTTTGATTATAGAAACAGAGCATAGAGAAACCCTGTAAAAGAAATGGCAATCATTGGTTTAAAGTATGTCATCACTTGATGATATCTCATGTCATAGATGATTCTGTTAGCTTCACAAAGATTCGCTCTAGCAGACCAAACATCCTCATATGAGTATTTGTACTTTACACAAAGAATCTCAGTATCTTCTCCATATAGAAACTCACCCAGCTTTGATGCTTGTCGTGCAAGCTTAGAAAGCGGATTCCCCCAATAGATATGCCAAGGTTTAACTTCTAAGGTTTCTGATTGTTTAAGTAGCCTTTTTGAAGACCAAACAATATCTTGTTGCTGATAGAACTCCATATGCTTTCTACCTTTGGTAAGTGGATTATCGGTAATTCAAGTAACATTTATTGTCTCGACAAATCACGACGTAAATCTCAGGCTCTCCGTGGTGTTCGTCGACTTCAAAATAAACGGTTGCCTTGTCGAATTTATCTTTAAACGCCAGTGCTACTTTTGCGTCATCAATCGTCAAACCTTCTTCTTGTAGGTGTTCCTCCATTGATACTTTCGCTAACTCAATAATTTTCTCGTCCTTCAGTGGCATCAGTGCATAAGCCATCGTAGAAGCTAGACCCAACGTAAGAATAATTAATGATTTCATGGCTATACCCAAGTTCAGTTTCTCCTATTTAAGCTAGTACAAGGTGCGTTAAATACAAAAACTATATAGGCAGAGATGCGTTTGCTACTGGGTTAAACTCTTCAATCACTTGCTTTTGTTTTGATGCGCACGTCACCAACTGCTCGAACTTCTGAAAACGAATACGAGCGAAGCAATCATTAATAGGCTCAACTTGATAGCCGAGACTTCGAAGCTGGCCTGTTGTCACATTCATTTGATAGTCACCCTGTGAAAGCTGAAAATAGTATTCTCGCAAAGACTTTGATGGATCAATTTGATTGCTCACGTAAACCAAAGACTCTGAAAACCCTGTCACTAAGAAATTAAAGTCACCTAAAGGATGTTCATAGAATTCTGGCTCTTGAACCTCCGTAGAAACTTGTGTGGATTCTATAGTCTGAATAGACTCTGTTGGTGTAGCTGGCGAACCTAGCAAGCTATCCTGACTAAAAACATTAACCAAGCCAACAACCGAAAGAATGATAAAAACGTACAGAGCGCACGCCATTTTAGAACGCCATAAAGGACGAACATCCTTTGCTTGAGCCTCAGACACCGCAGAGTTTGACGCAGTATGACTTTGATAAAGCTTGAAATACTGCTTTTCATAGGTTCGCTGCTCAGTGTTCACCACATCACCACGCAAGCCCATTTTGACCTTTTTCGTATACGTTTTGTTAGAGCCTAGAGCCGTGTTTTTGATACACCGATACACAATCTCAATCATATCTCGAATATCACGGTGAAGCTTTCTATCTGACTGTGTTAACAGAGTGATGTCGATACCAAAATGCCGGTGCATTGAATAGAATTCTAGAAGATCCTTTTTGGCCTGATTGCCAAGAATCATATGAGCCTCATCGATGATATAAAGCGGTGCTTGTCCCCGTTCGTTTCTCCACTCATCCTTGTAATCATTGGGGCTAGAAAACGGCCTATTATCATTGCCATAGTCATGCAAATCAAAGGACTTAACCTCGATGAGTTCGGAAACCTTCTCACCAAAAACAGCGATAAGTGCTTCCATATTCAAAGGTAAATTGGTGATGACCTTGCGACCATCTTTAATATTAGGCAACACATGATAGACCACTGCTTCATAGCTTTTTCCGCCGCCCGGTCGCCCCATAATGAGATTAATCATGTTACGAACCCAACCTTACAAATGGAATAAGCTGAAGGAGAAAACGTACCGATACCGCAGAGATGATCATCGTTATAGCTTGAGGAAAGCCAACGAGAGACATGATATCGATAGCCTCAGCAGGTAACATGCTGAGATACGGTTTTAAATCAATGGGAGACAGCAACGAACCTAAGCCGTTAATCAAAGAGATAACAAACGTAAGAAGTACATCCACGCCCCCTAGCCCCAAGTTCGTGAGCATGACAACCAAGGTATTTATCAAACGGCCAAGAAACTCAACGAACGTATTGAACAGAGAAACAATCCAATCAAACATAGTTAACCCCCAAAGATGATTTTGCGACAGGCCATCACTGTGCCGAAAAGAAGACAAGCACGCATAAACGACCAGATATAACTAGGCAAACTCACATCATGACGCCCTAGCCCTTTACCCAAGAAATCGACATTGGTGAGATCAATAATCCACACTGGCGGCGTCACATTCCCATTACCACTAAAGCGAAAACCATCGAGAAACTTGAGGAGATTAGATGCAGAAACCTGAGTGTTAAAATCATCGAGAAGCCCCTTTAAACCGCTCTCATACTTGAGGTCGACATAAGATGGGCACTTCAAACCAACAAGACAACTTACCTCTCCGGCCTTGCTTAAGTCCGGTGATTTGGCATTCTGTTTAAGCTGTTCTTTAATGGCTTTTAACTCATTGGAATTACTGGATTGCAGAGACTGAATAGCACCAATAACAGGCTGTAAATCGACATCACCACCTTCGGGTTTTGTACCACCTCCGCTAGAACCTTTAGCGTTCTTTTCTAAAACCGTTTGGTCGCTCTTGGCCACATTATCCGCCAAGTAACGAGCGTCAACCGCTTTGTCTTCTGGAACGGTTTTCCCTTGTGAATAATCCAGTGCAGATTGCCATAAAGGATCGCCAATTGACGGAAGTGGACGACCATCACTAAAGGTAGGCTCTGTTGTTGCCTCAGGTTGCCAATCCAAGTCAGCGAGTGAGCCATCAGCATTTTGAAACAGAGCTTGTTTTTGCGTATCAGAAAGACTGGAAAACCTTGATGCCAGCGTGCCCGCAAATGCATCATCCGGAATAGTTTTATCAGCCTGACTAGGAACATAATCAGGAGCACAGCTTTCTACCGTTGAAGTTGCGCTATCGCACTTGAGATGAACCCAAGACCCAACATAACGCCAACCACTGTGTGTCGTTGCAACAAGAACATTATCTTGAGTAACCTCAACCGTATCTATTGTTCCATAGTTCTGACCATTTTCAGCAAACGTATTTTTAAGAGCCGTATGAATAGACACACCATAACCAGGGTAACGCATTTGACTGAGCTGAACGGAGTAAAGGCTACCTTGTTTCGGCGCGCCACTAGAGTCAGAAGACCATTCCCAATTACCAGCCGACACCGCAAAGCCAAGCGCGGCTAATACAGTTTTAACTGGCTCTTGGGTAGACATACTTTTAAGGAAACCTCCAAATGAAGACATTGACACGTTTGAAGGCGTAACAAAGTACGGACGAGCTACAGGAGAGACAGCTTTCACAGCAGTGTCGACTTTTAACATTTGGGAGCCAAATTGAACCGCCCTCTCTCTGGCTAACAAAGCCTCAGCAACTTGAAGCCTCGCTGATGCGACCGCATAAAATGAACAGAGAATAAGACCGAATAGAAGTAATTGTCGCTTCATAAAAACCACCTACAAAAAAGGCGACCTCAGCCGCCCTTTAAACCTTGAATTGTGGCTAGTGCAATCATGCCACCTAGCAAAAACCAGATGGCAGTAACTAGCTCATGGAGCAAGAAAATCATGCTTTATTAACGGCTTGCTTAGACTTACCGAAGACCTTAAACGCAATGGCAATACCAATACCGATTGGTGCTACAGCCAAAATCACAGCAGTAACAGCAGACAGACCATCAAGAGCACCCAACACGGCTGTTTTAATTTGGTCTACTGGGCTTGTCGCCCCTTCACCCGCAGCGAAAACCAGCGGAGAAGCCAAAGAAATGGAAGCAAGAAGGACAGCTTTTTTAGCTTGAGAGATAAGTTTTTTCATAGAATGTACCTTTCATATTTTATTGATAAAGCGGATCACATGACCAATAGGTGCAGCCAATAAGTAACCCAAGATAACGAGCCCAAAGCCCGAAAATAGAAGCCCTGAAATTTCAGAAGATGACAATTCCAAAGCCCCGATATAGGTGTGATATTCACTAGCGGATATCACGACAAGTGCGTCGCAATCAGAGATTTTCTGACCACTAAGTTTTAAGACGTTTGTGCTTTTCTCAGCGACGACGCAATACGGCATAAGTCACCTACTTCAAAGATGCTTGAAAGTGCTTTTTGATGTCGTCATCGACAGGAATGAGCTTTTCAACCCATTGTTCGTAAACGTCATTTGGATTGCAGCCAAGCTGAAATTCATATTCACGCTCAGGAACAAAAGCCCCCGTTGAAAGCAATTGAATGGCGTAATCTGGACGTATCTTGATAGGATCTTTTCCGTACGGAACCTCCGTATCAAAACCGTGACCCTCTTTTTTGTAATTCTCGGTATCAACATTCTCAATGGAACGAAGAATGACCAATTCGTAAAATGGCTTGTTGTTTTTGCCGTTTGGATATTGACGCTTAACTAACCCCATGACTTTGACCATTTTGGAACTCCTATAAACTGTTAATTAATTTTTGGTGCATTGAAGTAAATGACAGTTGAGAGTCGTCACGCACCAAAGACGACACCACCTTCTCAAAGTCACCGTGATACAAATCCAGAAGGCCATTAACAACACGGCCATACTGACGTTTAGCCCAATAAGCCGCTTGAAGGACTTCACAAGCACAACGTTTTTTTGATTTAAAGGACATTGATTTAGGCTCAACATCCTTAGAGAAAAGTGATTTAGCGTAGTTATTAAGGCCGGAGAAATAGCCATCAATATCAAGGAGGATATCAACCGAAACCTTTTTCAATTCAACCTCGCTGCGATACCAGACAAAGCCATCTTTATCGATTTTCTGTTCAAGCTTTTTGTTATAGATGCGCCAGTGAACCAGCGAAGAACGAGACCCAATCCTTCTCATTTCGACGCTATAAACCTTGTTTCCTTCGCCATCGATATGCCATTCGTCAGAGTTCGTGAATGTTGGAGAGATACCGCGAGAACGTTTAAAGCCGTCATCAAGAAAAGCCAGTTCGACATTCTTGCAAGTATGAATACCGTCGAAGTCATCAAAGGCCAAATCACAGCGAGTAAGCAAAGTCACATTGAGAATATTTGACAGCCAGTAGTGAACGTATTGACGAGTGCGCTTAGTGAAAAGGTGTTTACAACCTTGAGCATTGATAGAAAAGTGGATCGTATCTCTTTGATTAGAGCCGCCCACCCCAACCTTTCCACAGAACTCAAGGCCATCTGCCGAATAGATATTGAAGTGGTTATCGTAGAAGTTGAACTTAGATTCAATCAGGCAACCAACCGTAAAACCTAGAACCCTAGTGAGAAAGATGAGAACGCATTTTTCAAAGTACGAGGAATAAACACGACGACGATACTCGTTTACATCTTCCAAGTCTTGACCGCTGCTAGTTCTCATAGCTGGTAGTTCAGGAACGTCAGGGAAAGCAATTCCAGAGAAAGGCGCTGATTTTGTACAGTGACGAAAATCTGACAACTTGACGGTAAACGCAAGCCAGTCAATGGTTGTAGACGTGTTTAAGTACTCGGAATCAACGTCCATATCAAGAGATTTAGAACCTAGATACTCTGGATTAACGCGCGCCGCTCTCTTGAGATAACGATTAGGTTTATGTTCGTGAGTGTAAGAAGTACGAGCGTGAATATCGTTGCTATCAATCTCTTGTTGACGAACAACGCCAGCTCGACAGAACGGACAAACACAATGGAAGAACGACGTGTAGATTTGCCCACATTCTGAACAAGCAAAGTGTCTTTTTGATGCGTTTTCCATTGTATCTCCAAAACCTGTCAAGGCAACTAATGAAGCTACCATAGGGAAACTAACGCAAACTTTCAAGACCACTGTAAACAAAAACAGCTATAGAATAGAAACATAATGAACAAAATGTGAGGTTGATATGGAATTTAAAGACAGGTTAGTTACCAACAGAAAGTCAAAATCAATGACCCAACAACAAATGGCAGATGTGATGGGAATCAGTCTTACTGCTTACAAAAAGTACGAATCTGGAGCAGGACAGCCAACAATGGAAAACCTCATCAAAATCGCAAATGAGCTGGAAATATCCATTGATGAACTGTGCGGAAGATGGGAAACAACAAAAGATCAAACCTTGTTGATGAGGATAAATAAGATCAACACGTTAGACGATGAAGAAAGGAATGTTATAGATACGATTCTGGAAAGCTTACTGATAAGGCATGCGACTAAAGGAATACTAGAACAAAGTAACCCTTAACGATCTATGTACGTAATAGACCTAGTCGGAAGACGATAGATCGCGAGAGCATCGAAAACCGATACATCACCGAAAGTACCCCCGTAATACAGAACTCAAGGCCATCTGCCGAATAGATATTGAAGTGGTTATCGTAGAAGTTGAACTTAGATTCAATCAGGCAACCAACCGTAAAACCTAGAACCCTAGTGAGAAAGATGAGAACGCATTTTTCAAAGTACGAGGAATAAACACGACGACGATACTCGTTTACATCTTCCAAGTCTTGACCGCTGCTAGTTCTCATAGCTGGTAGTTCAGGAACGTCAGGGAAAGCAATTCCAGAGAAAGGCGCTGATTTTGTACAGTGACGAAAATCTGACAACTTGACGGTAAACGCAAGCCAGTCAATGGTTGTAGACGTGTTTAAGTACTCGGAATCAACGTCCATATCAAGAGATTTAGAACCTAGATACTCTGGATTAACGCGCGCCGCTCTCTTGAGATAACGATTAGGTTTATGTTCGTGAGTGTAAGAAGTACGAGCGTGAATATCGTTGCTATCAATCTCTTGTTGACGAACAACGCCAGCTCGACAGAACGGACAAACACAATGGAAGAACGACGTGTAGATTTGCCCACATTCTGAACAAGCAAAGTGTCTTTTTGATGCGTTTTCCATTGTATCTCCAAAACCTGTCAAGGCAACTAATGAAGCTACCATAGGGAAACTAACGCAAACTTTCAAGACCACTGTAAACAAAAACAGCTATAGAATAGAAACATAATGAACAAAATGTGAGGTTGATATGGAATTTAAAGACAGGTTAGTTACCAACAGAAAGTCAAAATCAATGACCCAACAACAAATGGCAGATGTGATGGGAATCAGTCTTACTGCTTACAAAAAGTACGAATCTGGAGCAGGACAGCCAACAATGGAAAACCTCATCAAAATCGCAAATGAGCTGGAAATATCCATTGATGAACTGTGCGGAAGATGGGAAACAACAAAAGATCAAACCTTGTTGATGAGGATAAATAAGATCAACACGTTAGACGATGAAGAAAGGAATGTTATAGATACGATTCTGGAAAGCTTACTGATAAGGCATGCGACTAAAGGAATACTAGAACAAAGTAACCCTTAACGATCTATGTACGTAATAGACCTAGTCGGAAGACGATAGATCGCGAGAGCATCGAAAACCGATACATCACCGAAAGTACCCCCGTAATACTAGACGGGGGTTTTCCTCTGCCTTCTGTGCACTCTTCCTTGTTCATCTCTCGATCCAAAAGATTTTTCATGTACAGACAAACATGATTTCGCTTATCTGCACGACATAAGGGAACCCTCCCGCGGGGCGCGGGTCCCTCCCTTGTTCGCACAGCTGGCGCGCTAAAACATCGATGGATTGCTGTGGCATGAATCGCCTTTTATGTGGTGAGTCTCTGCAAGGCAGGCTTGGCAGAAAGGAAGGGATTTACCGACTAGTTTGAAGGGAGATTGGCCTCGGGCGTTTGAGTTAGTCGCAGTGCTGAACTAAGTCGAGCGCCCTTTTAAAAAGCCAAATTGCTTGAACAACTTGGCTATTAGTTGGTTAAGCAGGATAAATAGTTAGAGATACTCGATTTAAATTTCGCTTAATCGATGACTCACAAACCCAATTTAACTCACTCAAATGTTGAGAAACTAGCTTAGTTACCTTAGAAATAGTGCCTACGGGAGCGTGATCTAAACTCCAGTCTAGTTCAAGATAGCCGCCACGATCCTCCAACATACTTTCAATGCATTGCAAGATGTTCTGAACTTCACGAGCTATCGAATCTTCATGTTTTTCGATGAAATCATTGGCATTAATCACTAAATGTCTCCTTTTATAAATTAAGCTCTACAAGTTAGCTTTTTGTTGATATTTGCAGCAACAACACTCATGTTAATGCTCCTAAAAAATGCATGCCAAGGAGTTGGAGCTAAGAAATGAAACGTCCTGCCAGACTCCCAAACTAAACATACCTCTCCGGCCAAACCTGCATCTGAAGCATAAAACTGAAGTGAGCGTTTTAGATCGTTTAATTGAGATTGACTATAAGTGCCGACTCGTTGATTTAAAGGAATGATAATCATATCTTGTCCTTGCTCACGAATATGAGCGACCTGATAAGTTTCACTAGACATCGAACCCCCTTATTTTGCTCGT
This sequence comes from Vibrio mediterranei, assembly GCF_013364395.1. Taxonomy (NCBI): domain Bacteria; kingdom Pseudomonadati; phylum Pseudomonadota; class Gammaproteobacteria; order Vibrionales; family Vibrionaceae; genus Vibrio; species Vibrio mediterranei. Next base: position 1,746,958 of record NZ_JABXGK010000001.1, read on the forward strand.
ATAATGTCAATATAAGTTATGGGGATTACTGTATAAAAAACCAAGTGCCAAGATGCATAAAATCGACGTTTATTTGATCAGTGCGTATTACAGGATTTATGTTACGGGCTTCACTAGTAAAGCGATTCTCCCTCCTAGCATGTACGGCCTCGAGGCCGACAATGAGCAATTCACTCGCCCACCCTTTACCACGCTTGGCTTTCAGCAAACCACTCAACATAAATCTAACCACATAATGCGCACTAAGATTATAGTCGGCTTAGTATCAATGAGATACAGAAAAGCCCGCCATGTTGCTAGTTTCTCACGTTACCACGTTCTTTACCTAGTCATTAAATTTTACGCCTGATGAAGCATTTCAATACTGATTAGCTTATAGAGTTAAAGCCTTTGGCTTGTTCCGATATATACTTTTGGCTCATAGCTTGGGGCTTAGTATTATTCAAATAACTGTCCACCGAATGGTTTCCTCATCCTATGGGTACAGCCTTTGGATACAAGTTCCATAGCGTATAACTAAAGTGTATTGAAACGAGCTTTCTTTCTTCGTTACCTTAACTGTTCAACACAAGCTTATACCTACCTGGTTGGCGAAGTTTTCGCTTGTTTAGTCTTTCTTTTCTAACAGCGTGGCTTTTCTTTTAGCGCTAAACAACTACAGTAAGCAACTTAACCAATTATAGGAACACGTTACCTCGATTGTTTATCGCTTCAGCGAAGTCATAGCACTTCGACGCGTACATCCCAAAGAAACTGGAGTGTAAACAGAAAACATCAGGCTGAAAATAACCGAACTATCTGTTTAGGCGTTCACAAATACTTGTTGTAAGAAATTAATCGACAGCTTAGTAAATTAATAGTTTGGCTAGGTAATCTATCCATTCCCTAGCCTTTTAATTAACCTTTTATATCTTTGTGGTTATAAATCGCTTTCATTTATATACCCATAGGCACGAAGTGTTTAACATCTAATTTTAAACAGTAGAGTTTTCAACATACATATAATTAGAGTTAGTTATATTCGATACCATTATTGCTCTAGTCTATATTTAAACTACGAGAATCGATTAACCTCACGAATATTAAAGATAGATTACATACACACGCTTATACTTCAAGCCCCTTCGTACTCTCTATAGGTGTTGGGACTAAAAACAAGGGCAGGAACGAGCTATTGACTATGTAAATTCAATATTGCAAAGCTATAGCGAAAGAAATAGCAATGCATGTATAGCACCACTTCTATAAATAGAATCTGATTATAGATTTAGATATTTATAAACTTTTATTGTGTTTTTCTAAGATATTCTCTTTACAAAATGAGTTAGATGTTTAATTCTAATTTCACCAACGAGAACAACAAGAATTATTAGAAAAGGAATATTCTATGTCTTTACCTATTGAGTGGTTTACAACTAGCTATACACGAATTCAAAAATGGGATATCGAAGGGTTGTCATTATTGGAGGCAGAAGCAGCTTTAGAAACCTATTTAACAGATAACAACCCTATCTCACTAGAGATGGCTGATTACATTGCCGAGAACTGGACTTGTCGCCGGATACAAATGCTGGATTCTGAATCAAGGCGTACCCTAATGAAAATCTGGGATGAACGAGAAATAGCGGCGCACGGATAGTTGTTTATCTTATCGAGTCAAATAATTTAGTTATAGTGCATTAGGTATATTAAAAAAGGCGCTTCTTACAGCGCCTACACTTCTAAACTAATTGGAACTCATCGAGATTTCTTTTTGCCTTTTGACTTGAATCCTTGATGTGGGAATACATTTCGAATACGTTGTTGGCATGCTTTCGCTATTGAGTTGCTAAATTTTAGCTTCATACCGGTACGGGTTTGGTAAACTTTTAAAACACCTGTCGCTTTATCACGCTCAACAATATCTTTAAGATTATGTCGAAAAGATGGAGGAATATGACCTTTAACGTTACCTAGTTCACCGTTATCAAATTTTACAGTTAAAACTGGACGGTCAACGGCAACAAGCCAAAAAACAACAAGTGCACCTATCAGAACAACGTATAACATCGCAACTACTCCCTATTCCCTGGCTAATCAGACAGTAACTTACTTAAGTCCTCTTTTAGGCTGCTCACTGTCTTGGTCGCTTTCTCACTGCGCGACGCTTCACTTAACAAGTATTCGATCGCTTCGGATAATGTACATCCGAGTTCGTTTGCTCGGTAAGACAGCTTTTCCCAAACTCGGTAGTCAAGATCGATAGACTTTTTCTTTGTATGAACTTGTTCTGCATTATAGTGACGCTTGCGCTTGGCACGAATTGCCTGCTTGAGTTTATTATCAAGCTCTGCAGACATATGCTCATCAATCCAATCAAGAACCAGAGTAGGCTCGTGTTCTAATGATTTAAAAGTCGCAACGGCCTGATCGATTTCACTGGTATCAATATAGCGAGTGATATTCTCCCCCTCGCGCCACTTTTTAGATAAATACTGCCACTTCCAACCACATTCTAGGTTTTCAAGCTGTTGGTATTTCATTGGTTTGCGTCCCTACTCTGTTTACAGTGACAGCGTAACCCAAGTCACGTAACAACTCAATAAAAGAACACAAAATCTGAGAATCTGCTCCCGATTAACCGTGCTCTATTACTAACGTTACTTCTGGTTTCGTTGTATACTCCATCCAAATTTTAAATAAGTAGCACCTTAATGAATCTAGTCCCTTGGCAAGACGTTTGTCCGCAGTACAACAACTATCAAACCACTATTGAACAAGCACCGAATATTGCACCAGCATCGCTGCTTGATTTGCAACCTCGTTTACAAGCCGCTCTTAAGTTTTTCACATCAAAAGCTTGTAAATCTAAAGTGTTAGTTGTTAAAGATGGTGACAACCTAAAGTACCGTGAACTAATAGCTGATTCACTCAAAGCATTAGGAAAACATGTTGTCGTGACAAAGGATACAAGCTCTGCGCTACTGTTTGATCATTACGCTAAGGTTGATAACCAACTTGAAGTTTCCGCTGGATTAATTTCACAAGCTAATAACGGATTTCTTGTGGCTTCAACTCAAGCGGCATTAAGTACGTTAAGCGCTTGGGGAAATATTAAGGCTTTGCTTTCAGGAGCGTCACTAAACAGTGTGGCTATTGATAAGCAGTCCACTGTTTTATCTCCGCCACAATTCCAATCAGATTTTAAATTGATAATTCTTGGTGACCGAGACCAACTCGCTGAATTTGATTATGCTGACAATGATTTCCGCTCTGGTTTTATGCAGTATACGGAACTGGAGAGTGACCTAAAGGTCTCCGACAAAACTATCTCGACTTACTTTGGTTTTGTAAATGGTCTACTAGAGAAGCTGCTTCCCGAATATAATCTAGATAGTTCAGCCTACCTGCGCCTTCTCCAAGCCGGAGCTCGTGAAACTGAAGATAAGCAGTATCTTCCTCTGTCCATCGATTGGCATTCGGCACTTCTTGGTGAAGCATCATCTTTTAGTAATGACAAAGTAATAACATCCGCTCATATTGAGGAAGCAATTTGTGCGAAACGAAGCAGAGAAGCGTATCTTCCTGAACGCGCAATTGACGATATTCTCGAGGGGCAAGTTGTTATTGAAACTCAGGGACAACAGGTTGGCCAGGTCAACGGATTAACTGTTATAGATATTCCCGGGCACCCAGTTTCCTACGGAGAACCCGCTCGAATTTCCTGCGTAGTGCACTTTGGTGATGGTGATGTCTCTGATGTCGAGCGAAAAGTTGATCTTGGCGGTAACATCCATGCGAAAGGCATGATGATTATGCAGGCGTTCGTTTCTTCCGAGTTGGACCTTGATGCCCCGCTCCCTTATTCTGCCTCTATTGTGTTTGAGCAATCTTATTGCGAGGTTGATGGTGACAGTGCGTCGCTAGCTGAGTTGTGTTCTCTCGTAAGTGCATTATCTGGCTATCCTATCGACCAACAAATTGCGGTCACAGGTGCTGTCGACCAATTTGGCCGCGTTCAAGCCGTCGGTGGCCTCAATGAGAAAGTCGAAGGTTTCTACAGCGTATGCAAACACCAAGGTTTTACTGGTAAACAAGGTGTTGTACTCCCAAAAACTAATCTTCAACACCTAGCACTCAGTACTGAGGTAGTCGAAAGCATTAAGAAAGGTGAGTTCCATATCTGGTCAGCGACACACGTTGACGAAGTGGTTCCTCTACTTCTTAATAAACCGTTCAAGAGTGAAGACGAAGATAGCGTTATTGGAAAGATAGCCGAACGTATTGAAAATTTTGAAAAACTTGAACTGCCGGAAACTTTGTTAGAAAGGGTTAAAAACTGGTTTGTCTAGTCGTGGTCGGACTTGTCTAGCGTACACCTGTTCACTAAGATGCTCATACCAAAATTTGGAGTAATTTAATAATGCAAAACAGACGTGAATCTTATAGCCGTGAAGATCTTCTAGCCTCTAGCCGTGGTGAATTATTTGGCGAAGGCTACCCTCAGTTACCAGCACCAAACATGCTGATGATGGATCGTGTAACTAAAATGTCAGAAACCGAGGGTGACTTTGGTAAAGGTTTAATTGTTGCAGAATTAGATATCACCCCTGACCTATGGTTCTTTGATTGTCACTTTATTGGTGACCCAGTCATGCCAGGTTGTCTTGGTCTAGATGCAATGTGGCAGCTAGTTGGCTTCTACCTTGGTTGGATTGGTGGTGAAGGCAAAGGTCGTGCTCTTGGTGTAGGTGAACTAAAATTCACTGGTCAAATCCTCCCTACTGCGAAAAAAGTAACGTATGAGCTACACATGAAGCGCGTAGTAAATCGCAAGCTTGTTATGGGTATCGCTGACGGACGTGTTTTAGTAGATGGTAAAGAAATCTATGTTGCTAAAGACCTAAAAGTCGGCCTCTTTAAAGACACATCAACTTTCTAAATCGAAACTTTCAATAAACGACTCTCCGGAGTCGTTTATTTTACTCACACATATTTAGTTATAGTGCATTAGAAGTAACAACTACAAAAAAGACCTCAAGATGAGGCCTTAAAAAACTTCAATTTTGCTCCCGACTTACTTGAAGAGTCCTGAATGTTTGTCATCTCGGGCATCACGCCAACCGCCTAGCCAATAAGACTTAGCATCCATTTGTTGATAGGGACAGGTTTCCATCGATCGACCATTCAATCCAGCTTTATAACCCTGTGATTGAGCTCGCTCTAGACGATCACGTTTTTGTCTCTTCATAGTACGGTCCTCATTATACAAAGCCAGTCTCCCAGCTTTCTACCATTAAAGATTTGTGGAGCTTTTGTTACTCCTCTTTAATAATTGCGCATTATTCCGCTGATCACAAGGCACAAAAAATCCCAGATTCAGAAGTGTGAACCTGGGATTTTTGTCACTTGTGACTATTTGTTACGGCGTAACCCTAAGAACCCTAGGAAAATCATTGCCATCCAACCGAGACTACCACCCTTACGCTCTACAGGTGCAGCTTCTAATGCGCGAGCTTCAATGGTGCGATCTGCAGCATTTGGGATCGGGATCAACTTAACAGCGACAATTTTTTCAGGTTTTTGTCCATTACCACAATACGAGTTGTGACCAGTTGTATCATAACCACCTGCGCATTTAAGTGCAGTTGCAGCTATAACACCGTCATCATTAATATCTGAAGCATCAACAATGCGATATTGGTTGTTACTAACGCTAAATTGTCCACCATTAGTCAAATCATCTAACAACCACGGTCTACCCTCAAAGATAGCAAGTCTTTCAGCAACAGTACCAGTGGTATTATAAGGGTAAATGAAACCACGTTGGCGACGCTTCTTACCAAAATACTCGGTAGATTGTTCTGCATCCACTGCACCAACAATTTCATTGAAATTATTGATCGCACCAGTTTCACCCCCAACACCGCGGAAGAAGATACCACTGTTGCCAGTTAGTTCATCAAAATAGCGAGCCTCGGCAGCGCCTGAAGATGAATCAACAGAGGCAAGGAACATACGATTTGGTGCTGCACCATTCTCTCTCTTATCTCCACGACGTTTTGCTTCACCAATTAAAACAAAGTTCTCATTAATGTCTGTCGCTTGAGAGTTACTATAAACGAAATCATCGCCATCTTTTACCGTCGAGCGCGTAACCCGTACTGGTGACCAATAATTACCAGACTCAATTTTTGCATTAGGATCTGTCGATGGCTTAAAGACTGTTGCTTCCATAAACAGGTTACTACCATCTTGGAAACTATTTAATCCTACCAATACCGGCTTATCCTTAAGGTCTCCTACCACTTTACTACTAACAACAGCAGCTCTTGCGCTACCTTGCATAGCCTTTTTATCTACATTTCGTGAAGTACCAGTTGTCCAATTGGATGCTTGAAATACGTCTCCATTTACATTCCAAACAGCAGCTTTAGTTGCAAAAGCAAAGTTCTGACATTCACGCAATGCAGCTGGGTCACTCTTACCAACACAATTATTTAAATCACCTCCCCAATCTTTGTTACTGTCGCCGTAATCAAACGGCCCTACGGATGCACTACCAACAAAGTAAGTATTCGTGCCATCACTAAAGGAATCCCAAGCCATTGTGCGTCCCATTTGAGCGGTAATAGCTTTCTCATCATCAGTACCATCGTTAGCTAATGGGGGTAGCATCGTTGTTGAACTGCCACTAAACACGTAGCCGCGGTTTCTATAAGCTGTAGCTAAATTGCCTGCAGAAGTTCGGTAATAGCCTGAACTAGTATTTCCTATGACTGTACCATTATCCAACAGGTTATTAACTACAACGTTTTCGGAATTTTGGTCCGCTGTTGACACGCCAGCAGGCTTGTAAACAGAAGATGGTGTGATTGATAGTCGACTAGCTGCTGATGGAGAATCTGGGTTAGACGAAGCAGTATTTTCTTCAAATGCTAGAGCGTTTGAATAGTAATTATCCTCACCATAACAGTTATTCCACCCTGTTTGTTGTGAGTTAAGGAATGCATCTCTTTCACGTAAAAGACCGCCAAACTTGCCACGTTTGCTTGCGCAGCTATCGTTAGCACCATTATTACCTGAACCAAAGCTATACCACAGTTTGTCAGTCCAAGCAGGGTCACAAGTTTGATAACCTAGCTCGTTTCGGCAATAGTCCCTATTCCGCCCCCAATCTGTGTAATAGAAACTAGAGTCATAGTTGAAGGGTACTTCTTGTCGATAAGAATGCCCTTCTGACCCATTCCTAGAATCTCCAGCTAATGAATATTCTGGACAGGTTGTTCCATCTTGAAAACAACCTAATGGGAGAGCACTTAGATCTCGAGTAGTTTTTTGTATAGCAGAACCATAAAACTCTGTAACCTCTGCATCATAGATACCAGTCGAACTCATGCTCGCTGTTGGGTCGACTTCCACAACCTTATACAACGCTGCCTGACTTGAAGTTGCAGCCATAACACCGGCTGCAATTAATGAAATTTTGAAATTAATACGACTCATGAAGACTAACTTTCCTGTTGCATTGCTTCGAGCTCTTCCCATCGCTCAAAGGCAATTTCCAGTTCCTGCTCTTTGGCAGACAAACTATCTAAAATTGGTTGTGTCTCAGTGACAGGTTTAGTGAAAAAATCAGGGTTATTCACGGTTTCCTGCAACTGTTCTAATTCTTGCTCTAGCTGCTCAAGTAACGCAGGTAGTGCCTCTAATTCCCTTTGCAGCTTATACGACAGCTTTTTAGGTTTAGAGTTCACAGCAGTTGCTTTCTTTTCTGGTTCAACTGCTTGCTTTTTAGTCTCTTTCACAGGTTCGTAAGCTTTTCTTGCTTCGATGACCTGCATTCGTTGTTGTTGGGCATCATGATAACCACCAACAAACTCTTCTATAACCCCTTCACCTTCAAAAATCCAGCTCGTAGTCACAGTATTATCAACAAATTGACGATCGTGACTCACTAAGAGCAGCGTGCCCTGATAGTTAGCAAGTAATTCCTCGAGTAACTCTAACGTTTCGATATCTAGATCGTTGGTTGGTTCGTCAAGCACCAATAAGTTGTTCGACTTAAGGAAGATACGCGCCAATAATAAGCGGTTTTTCTCGCCGCCAGATAATGCCTTAACCGGAGTTCTGGCACGTTTTGGGGCGAATAAAAAGTCTTGAAGATAGCTCAACGCGTGTCGTTCTCGACCGCCTACCATGACTTCTTGCTTACCGTCAGCAAGGTTATCAATCACCGTCTTCTCTGGGTCAAGAGCTTCACGATATTGATCGAAATAAGCCACTTCTAGCTTAGTACCACATTTCAACTTTCCGGATGTCGGCTGTAATTCGTCGAGGAGAAGCTTGATTAGAGTACTCTTGCCGCAACCATTAGGACCAATAAGCGCAATTCTGTCGCCACGCTGGATGTTAAAGGAAAATTTCTTAACTATGGTTTTGCCTTCAATCTGATAATTGAGGTCATTAGCTTCGAAAACGATTTTTCCGCTACGAGCGCTATCATCCAATTTAAGATTCACTTTACCCTGAACTTCGCGACGACCTTGGCGTTCCTCACGCAGCTTTTTAAGCGCTCTTACTCGTCCTTCATTACGCGTTCTACGTGCTTTAATTCCTTGACGAATCCATACTTCTTCTTGCGCAAGCTTTTTATCAAATTCAGCATTTTGCATTTCTTCAACACGTAATGCTTCCTCTTTCTCAACCAAATAGGTTTCATAACTACCTGGATAAGAAACTAATTGACCACGGTCAAGGTCGACAATGCGAGTTGCCATCGAGCGAATAAAGGCGCGGTCGTGCGAGATAAAGATAATTGAGCCACGAAAATCTTTTAGGAAAGTTTCCAGCCACTCGATTGTGGTTACATCTAGATGGTTGGTAGGCTCATCGAGTAGTAAAACATCAGGATCACAAACAAGAGCACGAGCTAACGCAGCTTTACGCTGCCATCCACCAGATAAGTCAGTTAACAGTGTGTTGCCATCTAACTTCAAAGCCCCAAGAATATTCTTAATACGGTCTTCAAAGCGCCATGCTCCGGCAACTTCTAAGCTCTCTTGAGTTTTCGCCAATCGATTTATGTTTCGCTCAGACGGGTCTTGCGCGACCAAATCTAGTTGAGCATGATAAGTTTTTAATAACTCACCAACTTCTGCCAGTCCTTCAGCGACGTAATCAGCTACCGTACCAGCCTGATCACGCGGAGGATCCTGTTCAAGCCGTGATACCACGACATCTTGAGTGATCTGCAGTTTGCCATCGTCCATGACGATTTCTCCCGCAAGCACTTTCATTAATGTTGATTTGCCCGCACCATTGCGGCCAACCAAACACACACGTTCGTTTTCTTGAAGTGCGAAATCAGATTTGTCTAGCAATGGATGATCACCAAATGCTAGTTGCCCATTATGAATGGTAAGTAATGCCATTAGCTGTTAACCATTGTTTCAGTTGAGAAAGGTCAAAAGGCCAGTTAATTTCAGATTGTTCGCTTTTTACAACTGGTATAGTGACGCCGTAACGAGAAAATAGCTCATCATCAAATGCAATATCAATCACTTGTAATTGCTCAGTTAATCCAACCTGAGATATGAGCTCAAATGCCATCTCACAGAGATGGCATCCTTCAGTACTGTATAGAATAAGTTCCTTTTCCATAATCCTTTACTTTTGGTGAGTAATAACCCAACAGTTATGAATATGTTTGTTACGAGTAAAATCAAGTGGCAGAGTTTTATCTGAAATGTTCTCGGCTTTAAGGCCAAGTTCTTCCAGCGCTTTCAAGTCCATCTTGAAGTGTCGTTTGTTGTTCGAAAATACTATCGTACCTTCTTCGCGCAGTAGTCGTTTCAAGTTCGTCATTAGCGTTACGTGGTCACGCTGAACATCAAATGATTGTTCCATTCGCTTAGAGTTCGAGAAAGTCGGTGGATCAATAAAGATAAGGTCGTAACTACCGTTGGCTTTTTCTAACCATTGTAAGCAGTCTGCTTGAATATATTGATGCTGACGGCCAACTTGGCCATTGAGTTTCATGTTCTCTTTCGCCCACTCTAAGTAGGTATTTGACATATCAACTGTTGTCGTTGATTTCGCGCTACCCAATGCTGCGTGAACAGTTGCAGATCCTGTATAAGCAAATAGGTTTAAAAAATCTTTGTTGCTCGCCATTTCACCAAGCTTACGGCGAGTGATTTTATGGTCAAGGAACAGGCCAGTGTCTAAGTAGTCGTAAAGATTAACGATTAGCTGAGCCCCGTATTCATTTACGTGAAGCTTTGATGACTTAGCCGCCAGTTTGTTGTACTGCGATGAGCCTTTTTTCTTTTCACGTACTTTAAGAACCACGTTGTTGGTACCAACACCGGTTACCTTGATACTGGCACGAATAACATCCGTTAATCGACGCTTTGCTGTCTCTTCAGGAATGCTTTTGGGAGCTGCGTATTCTTGAATAACCAGATAGTCTTGATAAACGTCAACAGCAACATTGTAGTCAGGTAGATCAGCATCATATATGCGATAGCAATCTAAGCCTTCCTTTTGGGCCCACTTTCCAATCTTTCCAATGTTCTTCTTGAGACGGTTAGAAAAGTCCGGAGCTACAACTTGTGCGTCCTTATTGCCGACTAACTCGTCTTCGGAGCGTTGAGAAATTGAATAGTTTTTTTGGTGACACTGTAACGCACCATTGTTCAGTTTAAATTGTTTTTCTGCTCGCATACGTAAGCAACTTAACAAATCGTCTGAACTAGAGAAGATAGAGGCTTGGCAACCGCCAAATTGAGTTTTTAGTTGGTTGCCAAATTCGGTATAAAGTGCGATAAGCCCTGGTTCCGTGCCCAAGCGCTCGCCGTATGGAGGGTTACACACCACAACACCTTCTCCGAACTCGGCAGGTTTAGTCACTTGGCTCGCATCGCCAAGCTCAAAGTTAATCAACTCTTCAACGCCTGCACGTTTGGCATTTTCTTTAGCGGTTCTCAACACTTTAGGGTCGTTATCGAATCCCCAAAATCTGCTGTCAGTCTTTTTGACACCGCGTCGAGCTTGGACATTAGCTTCTGATTTAACCTCTGCCCATACCTCCGGTTCAAAATCTTCAAGTGCTTCAAAACACCATGTTTGACGCTTAACACCAGGAGCCATATTTGCAGCAAGCATGGCCGCTTCTATCAGCAGCGTACCAGAACCGCACATAGGATCGAGCATGTTTTGCCCTTCTTTCCAGCCGCTACGAGCAACAATGGCAGCGGCCAATGTTTCTCTTAAAGGCGCTCGGCCTGCTTCTGTTCTATAGCCACGTTGGTGTAAACCTGAGCCAACCATATCTAAGCCAATAAGCGCTTTATCTCTATGTAGGCGCACATGAACACGCACATCCGCGCGGTCTTTACTGATATTTGGGCGAGGCAAATTCTTCTTATTGAAGCAATCTACTACGGCGTCTTTGACTTTCATCGCGCCATACTGGCTATTGCGAATCTCACGGTTGGTACCGTTAAAGTCTACGATAAATTTCTTTGAGCTATGGAAGTGATTAATCCAGTTAATGGAAGACGCAGCCAGATATAAGTCCATATCATCTTGGCAAGTAAACTCCGAAAGCACTTTAACAAAGCGAGAAGCATATCTGCTCCATAAACAAGCTCGATAAATCTGCTCATTTGACGCTTTAAACTTCACTCCCGCTTGTACAGGTTTTACTGAAGTTAAACCCAATTGCTCAAGCTCTTGAGCCAGTAGGTTTTCGAGTCCATTAGAAGTAACGGCAAGATATTGGTTCATAGTGTTCATCTGACTGTGAAAAATGGTGTTGATTATACCTGACAAACGGCCTTCTCACTAAACAAACCTACTCGAATCCCTTAGTTATTCGTTTGTTCGAACAAGCTTTAACCGAATGAAACTCATAAACACCGTCACCATCATTACATTAGCCGTTAATGATATACCAGTCGTATTTATTGACCAAGGGACGAAGTGAATACTTATTTACATTGGTTTTGGTCTATACCAATGAGTATTTTGATGCGTAATTTTATTACATTTTTAGCTAAAGGAGGAATTTATAGCGGTAAAACACCCTGTTTTAAGCAGAAAAAGAGTCACTATTTAGATAAAAAAATATGCGAAATATCACCAGATAGGACTCAAAGGTATAGGTTTCTTAAAAACAAGATAGGAAGATGGTGGGAAATACGAGGTGTATCCTCTAGGATTGAGGCAAAAAAAATCGGCCATGAAGGCCGATAAATTTCTACGAGGAACGTTTTTGGAATCGTTGTGTACTACTAAAAGCTGCCACTGCTTTTTCTATTTGGCGCATTTTGCGCTCGAATTACCCTACTAAGCTCTTAACCGACAAGAGCAATGGGCTGGTTAATTCTCATAAATTGATGTGCACAAGCCATTCTGTCATGCATGACTTTAATGCTCTGGCCAAATTGAACACCTTTACTTGGCGTCAAACTGAATGACTCTAAATCTACTAAGGCACATAAGCTAGCACTCTCACCGACTTCTAGGACAATAAAGAAACCTTCCGAATGTTGATTAACTAATCGGACTAAATCGCCTTCTTGGGGTTGATAGCTGCCATTTTGATGGTCAAAGAACCAACTCTTTGGCTGAACGGGCTTATGGAAGCGCTTGGCTGCAACACAATAGAGTGTGAGTTCAGCCTGTCGAGGCTCAGATAGCCCCAATATGCTTATTTGGTCTTTAAAGGTTTGGAACGCGGATGCGTCATCTACAGTAAAGTTGTTCTGACCCATCGCGCAGTCGACAAGGAGCTTTCGGGAAAGATTGGTTTTAAAAACCATCTCATCTCCCAAATCCAGCATGAGAGAACCTTTGTCCTCATCCATATACCAGATCCATGTATCGCTGGGTTTAAGCATCGTTCCGTCTCTTATATTTAAAGAATAATCAGACTGTTAGGTAAAACGCTTAATTACCTTTTTTGTCAGTTGAATATAATTCTACAAACGATTACGCAAAAAAAAAGGGGAAAACAATTTTCCCCTTCTCTTATGTTAGACCCAGTAACTTTTCAGTAATTACAGGTTTTTAACGATGTCTTTAACAAGTTTTGGACCATGGTAAATGAATCCGGAGTAAACTTGGACGAGTGTTGCACCTGCCATCAACTTCTCTTTCGCAGAAACATAGGAATCAATGCCGCCAACACCGATAATTGGCAGCTTACCTTGCAAATTCTCAGCAAGTAGACGCACTACTTCGGTACTACGTGATTGAACTGGACGACCACTTAAGCCACCAGCTTCATTCGCATGCTTCATTCCTTCTACGATAGAACGATCCAACGTAGTATTCGTTGCGATCACGCCATCAATTTTATTTTTGATCAACGATTCACAGATTTGGCCAATCTCGTCGTCACTAAGATCCGGAGCGATCTTCAATGCCAAAGGTACATATTTATTATGTTTTTCAGCAAGTTCCGCTTGTTTCGTTTTCAGTTCTTCTAACAGCTCATCAAGTGCTTCACCATATTGAAGGCTGCGCAGTCCCGGAGTATTTGGAGAGGAAATATTTACGGCAATATAACCAGCGTGCTCGTATACCTTTTCCATGCAGATAATGTAGTCTTCAGCACCCTTTTCGATCGGAGTGTCTTTGTTCTTGCCGATATTAATACCTAGAATACCGTCAAATTTTGCTTTCTTTACGTTCTCTATAAGGTTATCGACACCTAGGTTATTGAAACCCATTCGATTAATAATCCCTTCAGCTTCAACTAAACGGAAAAGACGAGGTTTGTCGTTACCTGGTTGAGGACGAGGTGTCACAGTCCCTACTTCCACAAAACCAAAGCCCATAGCACCAAACGCTTCGATGCATTCGCCATTCTTATCAAGACCTGCAGCAAGACCTACAGGGTTCTTAAAAGTCAGCCCCATACATTCAACAGGACGATTAGGAAGTTGTTGACGATATGCTAGATCAAGAGGAGTGCCAGTAAAACGTTTGAAGTTCTGAATAGCGAGATCATGAGCCTTTTCGGCATCAAGTTGGAAAAAGCCAGTTCTGGCAAGACGGTAAAGCATTGTGCCTCCGATAGAAAACCCGTGTAAACGGGGTGGTATTATTTACTTATTTGTTTGAACATGCAATGAAGTTTTTAGTTTTCTCGCGAAAACGCAAACGATTAGGCGAATAAAGACACAAATTATGTGACATTGTCACTCATTATTCTCTCGACAATAAAAAAGCGCCTATAAAAGGCGCTTATCACTTAATAAAACCGGTTAGCAGTATCTATTTATTGTGTGTTTGCACAATTTAAATTTAACAAGCTCAATTCTCGGAGTGCTACAGAGAACTTAGCAAACTCATGAACATTACCTACTTTGAACTCGTTGAGTATATTTTCCCAACGAAGCAAACTACTCGCATTAGTTTCCATCCAATTATTAAGTGACAGGATAACGTCTTCGTTATCGCCACCACAGCCACATTTAAGGACTTGCGCTGTCAACAAACGTTGCTGCCAGTCTAGATCTTCGCGGAATGCTGCCCTAGCAAGAGCTTGCCAATTATTGTCAACGCCTTGACTGTTTATTTGGTTTAAGAACCAATGCAATGATAGACGATCACCGAGATGGAAATAGAGTTTAGAGGCTTGCTCAACACTAAAGTTAGCTTCTGCAGCGATTTCCGAAATATCAACAGCGGATAGTAAGCTAGATAAACGAGCTACATAATTGGCCAGCTCTTTTCCTACTCCTTGCTCCACCCAGTTTTCAGCTTGTAGACGATGTTCCGCTACTTCTTCAGCTACAAGGCAAGTTTCAAGTGTTTCCTCTACTTTCATAACGTCATCACGGTAGCGAGCAACGAGTTGCTCAACCGACTGTTTGCCAGGTCGATTTCTCAAGATCCAACGAGCAAGTCTGCGTAATGTGCGGCGTACAATAAACAGCAGCTCATATTGCGCTTCTGAACTGGCAATATTATCAAGTTTACGTATTTGCTCGAAAGTATATGCAAAACCATAGATTTCTCTAGATGCTGCGTATGCGTTGGCAATATCAACTACTGTGGCACCCGTCTCTTCTTGTAGACGAGTCACGAAATTACATCCCATTTCGTTAACCATCTGATTTGCAAGCATTGTAGAGATGATTTCAGCCTTCAGAGGATGCGTTGACATACTTTCTATGTAATTACGGCGTAACTCAGATGGGAAGTATTGTGTCAGTTGCTGCTGATGATACGCATCGGTCGCGATCTCATCAGTCACCAGTTCTTCTTTCAATACCATCTTACCGTAAGCCACCAGCACTGAGAGCTCAGGTCTTGTCATTCCAATGCCTTGTTTCTCGCGCTCAATCAGCTCTTCATCAGATGGAATATATTCCAAACCACGATCCAAATGACCTGCTTTTTCTAGCGTATGTATGAAACGAATCTGTTCTTTGACTAGCGATACGCCTTGGAATTCTGTTACTGAGATAGACTCTGACTGGCAATAGGCATCATCTAGAACAATTTCGCCAACCTCATCTTCCATAGACTCAAGGATTTCATTGCGTTGTTTGACTGTCAGATCACCGTTAGACACAAGACCATTCAAGAAGATCTTAATATTAACTTCGTTATCGGAGCAATCTACACCACCTACATTGTCAACAAAGTCAGTATTAACACGACCACCAGTTAAAGCGTACTCAATACGCCCCAGTTGAGTCATACCTAAGTTACCGCCCTCACCAACTACCTTGGCTTTCAATTCGTTGCCGTTGATGCGTAGTACGTCATTAGCGCGATCACCTACATCAGTATGCGTTTCAGCGCTAGACTTGACGTAGGTACCGATACCGCCGTTCCAAAGTAGATCGACTTCCATGGAGAGAATCATCTTGATAAGATCATTTGGTGCCATGGATGCTTTCTTGGTCCCAAGCATTTTTTGGATCTCAGGAGTTAACGTGATCGATTTTGCCTTGCGAGCAAAAACACCACCGCCCTTTGAGATCAATTTCGGATCATAGTCTTCCCAACTCGAGCGTGGGAGATCAAATAATCGTTTACGCTCTTCCCAACTTTTCGCTGAAGATTGTGGGTTTGGATCAATGAAGATATGCATGTGGTTAAACGCAGCTTGAAGTTTGATGTGCTTCGATAACAACATACCGTTACCAAATACATCCCCTGCCATGTCACCAACACCAATAGCAGTAAAGTCTTCGTTCTGACAATCAATGCCCATTTCACGGAAGTGACGTTTAACTGACTCCCAACCACCCTTAGCGGTAATGCCCATTGCTTTATGGTCGTATCCGTTAGAACCACCGGAAGCAAACGCATCACCCAACCAGAAGTTATATTCATCTGATACCGAGTTGGCCAAGTCAGAGAACGTCGCAGTCCCCTTATCCGCAGCTACTACTAAATACGGATCGTCTTCATCATGTCGAACAACACTCTTCGGTGGAATAATTTCACCTTCGATAATGTTGTCGGATACATCTAATAACGCTCTGATGAACTGTTTATAGCAGCGTTGACCTTCAGCAAATATCTCATCACGTGATGATAGTTGAGGTTGACGTTTACAAACAAAACCACCTTTTGCCCCTACAGGTACGATCACCGTGTTCTTAACTTGCTGCGCTTTCACCAACCCAAGTATTTCAGTACGAAAATCTTCTTGGCGATCTGACCAACGCAAACCTCCACGAGCAACTTTACCACCACGTAGGTGTACACCCTCAATGTCCGGCGCATAAACGAAAATTTCAAACGCAGGTACTGGAGCTGGAATTTCTGGAATGTTCTTTGGCTCAAGCTTTAAAGATAACCAAGGCTTGTTAACACCATTGTTATCTTTCTGATAGTAGTTTGTACGCAGCGTAGCCGAAATCATTTCGACATAGCGACGGATAATACGGTCATCATCCAAGCTTTCTACTTTATCTAACTGTTTGTGGATCTTATCAATAACACGTTGTTGCCCTTTCTTGCTTCCTTTTAGAGAAGGCATAAAGCGCTGTGCAAATAACTCAACTAGGTCTTTTGCTAGATCTGGGTAATGATTCAGAGTGTCTTCAATATAATGCTGGCTGAATGGGAAACCGACTTGACGCATATAACGCGCATACGCCCTTAAGATTGACACTTCACGACCAGTTAAACCGGAACCTAGTACCAGACGGTTGAAACCATCACTTTCCAAACCACCAGACCAAATTGCAGCGAATGCTTGTTGGAATCGATCGCGAGCTTCTCGAAGATCGACAACCGCATCACTCTTATGTAGCATCGCAAAATCTAGGATCCAGTATGTTCCGCCGTCTGACTTAACGATCTCATACGGTGATTCACCGATCACTCGCAGACCAAGATTTTCGAGCATTGGCATTACATCGGATAAGTGTATTGGTTCATCACGATGATATAGCTTCAGTTTAACTTCTTTGGAATCCGCCGCCGCTTCTTGTGGTCGGTAGAACAGCATGCCCAACTTATTATCTTCATCAAGGGATTCAAGTCGCTCAATATCCGCCACAGCAGAGGTCGGCATCATGTCTTCTTTATATGAACGAGGGAATGCTCTTGAATACACTTTCGATAACGGTAGCCCTTTGCTCTCACCAAAATTAGCAACAATAGCTTCCGAAAGACGATCATCCCAAGACGCTGATACTTCCATTAGGTTTCTTTCTATCGCCTTCACATCCATATCCATATTATTGTTATCAACCCTTACGATGTAATGGGTTCTAGCCAGAGGGCTTTCGGAGAAATAAGTCGTAAACTCAACCTCTTGCTCACAGCCAAAGTAGTTTTGAAGGATCCGTTGTGTATCTTTTCGAAGCTGAGTGTTATAACGATCTTTGCTAACATACACCATGCAGCTAAAGAAACGACCAAACGGATCTTTACGAACAAACAAGCGGATCAAGTCACGATCCTGCATTTGAACCACACCCATACCTATTTCAAGCAATTCTTCTTCTTTTGCTTGAAGTAGTTCATCGCGCGGATAGTTTTCTAATATATTGCGAAGCGCTTTGTATGAATAAGATCCATTTCGGTATCCACTAGCATCCAAGATACGATCAACTTTTTCGCGAATTAGTGGAATGGTGGATACACTTTGGTTGTACACGGCTGATGTATACAGGCCAGTAAATCGATGTTCTCCCACAACCTTTCCATTTGCATCGAATTTCTTGATTCCGATGTAATCTGTATACGCGGGTCTGTGGATACGACTTGCTTTATTACCTTTGGTAAGAATAAGTAGGAAAGGCTTTTTCGCTTCTAGGCGTGCCGAGTCGGAAAACTCAGAAATTTTTACCGAACGGACACGTTCTTCACTGGCGAACAGGCCTAAGCCTTTATCTTCGGTAGGTTTGAGTATGGAGTCACCCTCTTCATTGATGAGATCAAACTCTTTGTAGCCCATAAAGGTAAAATTGTGGTTACCAACCCAATCTAAAAACGCGATGGTTTCATCAAAACGATCGGCTTCCATTGGAAGTTTCTTTTTGTTCTTAACCAGATCTTTTGTGATTTGCTTAAGCTTATCCGACATCGCCTCCCACTCGTTAACGACCAAACTAGTGTCTTCGAATATAGAAACCAACTCATCCTTAAGCGCTGACATTTCAGCTTTGTCACTTAAACGGTCGATTTCGATATGGAAAATCGATTGTAAGTGCCCTTTCCCTTCATTAACTGATGTTATCTGCCCTTGTTCATCGCGTTCAAATTGAGTCGGACCATGAAGCATGATGTGACAAGTCAAATCTACTCGATTAAGAGCCATCTTGACTGAGTCAACTAAGAACGGAGAATCTGGAACGGCGATTTCTAAAATAGTGTGAGTTGATTGCCACCCATGACGACTAACCGCCGGGTTGAATACCCGAACCGACACTTCATCGTATTTTTTCTCATTGAGATGATGCCATAAACTAACAACAGCACCGTAAAGATCTGATTCATTTCTTTGTAGCAAATCATCGGGGGAAACATTGCTAAAAATATGTTTGGCGAGTTTAGTTACTAAAGGCTGATTGCTCCCTTCAACTTTGGATTCAATCAACTTGTATACTTTCTCCAGTAGAACCGGAACAACTGGTTCGCGCGTGGTCATAGAAACGCTCCACTTTTTGTTTTTATGAGGGATGTAGGCTTGTTCTATATTGTAAAAGTTTTATTGAGAAAGAGTTAATAAAAAATGGAAGAAGTTTCAGGGAAATGTTTGATAGTGTGACTAATGCACTTATTCATATCACTATAATTTGGAGCGGTTACAGTGATTCTAACCGTATAAACTTATTGTTCTGGTCAGTTATCAATCTAAAGCGACCTTTAATGCCTAATTGTGTCAAAAACGGTCGAAAGCGACTTGCGGGAAGCTGCAGTTTTAAACGCTCATCGGTCACCACCAAAATACTGGATGCATGACCAGTGTAATGGGCAAGGTAATTCTGATACGAAATATTGAGATTAAAGCAGTACTGTTTCATATTGTTTAAATATTGCGCAATTTAAGTAATTTTCCTTAGGTTTATTTAAGAAAAAGCCAATACTGTTCATATATACAGTATTGGCTATTTATCGATTATGACTCTAGTGCTTTTGTGACTTTCTCAAATAAGTCTTTAGCTAAGTTGTCCAAACTGCGTAACTTATTCAATTCGACTTTGATAAGTTCCTGACGTTTTGCGTCGTACTTCTTCAGCTTGAGCAACGGATCAATTAAACGTGACGCTACTTGCGGATTTGATTCATTTAACTGAGTCAATATCTCACCAGCAAACTGATAGCCCTCACCCGAGATATCATGGAAGCGACGTGGGTTCATGTTCAAGAAAGAACCTATCAAACTGCGAGTACGATTTGGATTGCTTAAACTAAACGCTTTGTGTGACATACAATGTTTAACATTCTCTAGAGCGTTGATTGATGGATTGGCCCCTTGTAAGGCAAACCATTTATCCATAACCAGTCCATCATGACTCCATTTCTCACTATAATCATCCATCAATAGCTGACGACACGAAAGTGAAGCACTATTTGCGGCAGTCATTGCGGCGATAGTGTCCGTCATATTGTTGGCATCACGATATTGTTGCTCGGCCAAGTATTGGTACTCATCAACGTTCACCAAGTACTGTAGACAAAGGTTTCTTAACGAGCGTTTACCAATTGCGTCATGCTCAATCGAATAATCGGCTTGAGTTAACGTGTGGTATAACGCAGACAATTCATCTTGTAACGCATCTGCTAGCAGTGACTTAATCTCTTTCAACACGTCGCAAACTGCATCGACATCTACAGTTTTATACCAGCCGGCTACTTCATTAAAGCTTGGCAAAGATAATGCTTCAGCAATGAACGCCTCTTCTAAATCTTTGTTCAGTAGGACGCCTCGAAATGCATCAATCACCAAGCTCGGTAGTTCTACACTAATGCCACTTTGAACAGAATTAACATTCGACTTAATGTACTTTGCCAACAACATTTGCCCAGCATCCCACTTAGCAAAATCGTTTTTCGCATTGATCATTAAAAAGGCTAATTGCTCATCGCTGTAATCGAATTCGAGACGAACCGGAGCTGAAAACTCGCGAAGCATTGAAGGCACAGGTTTCGAAGATATGTTCTCAAAGACAAATTCTTGTTCACTCTGAGTCACATTTAACACGTTATTTAACTCAATTCCGTTACAACGTAACTCTAGAGAATTTCCTTTTTCATCATACAGTTCTACGTCAAACGGAATGTGTAACGCTTGCTTTTCGGCTTGATCTTGAGTTGGCTGAGTTTGTTGAGAAACGTTAAGCGTATAAGTCTTCGCAGATTCATCGTAACTATCGGTAACCGTTAATGTTGGCGTACCCGATTGACTATACCAAAGACGGAATTGCTTCAGATCGATTCCCGATGCATCTTCCATTGCGGAAACAAAATCTTCACACGTAGCCGCAGTACCATCATGCCTTTCAAAGTACAATCTCATACCTGCTTGGAATTTGTCTTCACCTAGCAACGTATGCATCATTCGAATAACTTCACTTCCCTTTTCGTAAACCGTCAAAGTGTAGAAGTTATTCATTTCAATGACTTTGTCAGGTCTTATCGGATGTGACATTGGGCTAGCATCTTCAGCAAACTGAGGGCCGCGAATAATACGAACATTATTAATGCGGTTAACAGAGCGAGAGCCTAAATCCGAAGAAAATTCTTGGTCACGGAATACCGTTAAACCTTCTTTTAAACTCAACTGGAACCAATCGCGACAAGTCACTCGGTTACCTGTCCAGTTATGAAAATATTCATGACCAATAACAGCTTCGATTCCCAAGTAGTCAGTATCTGTAGCGGTTTGGTCGTTAGCCAAAACAAACTTAGAGTTAAAGACATTGAGGCCTTTATTCTCCATTGCACCCATATTGAAGAAATCGACCGCAACGATCATATAAATGTCTAAGTCATACTCAAGACCGAACCGTTCTTCATCCCACTTCATCGAATTAATTAGTGAAACCATCGCATGATTAGCACGATCGAGATTGCCTTTGTCTACAAATATTTCCAGTGCGACATCTCTGCCTGAACGTGTTTTAAATATATCTCGCAATACATCAAAATCACCGGCGACAAGAGCAAAGAGATAGGAAGGCTTTGGATGTGGATCTTCCCAGGTAACAAAATGTTTACCACTTTCTAATTCACCTTCTTCGATTTTGTTGCCATTACTTAGGAGATATGGGAAAGCTGTCTTGTCTGCGATGACTTTCGTTGTGTATTTAGCAAGAACGTCTGGTCGATCTAAAAAATAAGTAATACGTCGGAAACCTTCGGCTTCACATTGAGTGCAGTAAGCACCATCAGAAATATATAAACCTTCAAGAGCAGTATTCGTTGACGGAGAAATGTGGTTTTCAATCACCAATTCGAATTCTTTTGGCAGATTAGAAATCTCCAAACCGGAATCATTAGTAATGAAATCACTCCAAGCTTCTCCATTCACTCTGACTTGAATAAGTTCGATATTTTCTCCATCAAGTACCAAGGTTGTTGCCTCACCAAGTTGCTTAACTTGAGAAACAGCGGTCACTTTAGTTTGGGTTTCATGAAGGTCGAAAGTAAGATTTACATCTGTGATAGTATGCGACGGTGTTTGATAGTCGCTACGGTATTTGGCTTTAGGTGCTGACTCGGTCATCCTTTGTCCTTATATTATTATCGTTAGCATAGTTAGCTTAATCCTCGACGATTATATACCTTAGAACTGTTACTGTGCAGAATTGGATACAAAAAAAGCGTCAAACTAAGTTGACGCTTTTGAGTAACTGCCAGTGTTGCTAGCGAATACGGTTGAGTACAGCAAACATATCACCGTCTTCTACCTCTAAAGTCAGTTCATCCTGATTTAATGTATAAGTTGCATCGTGTTCACCGTCTTTATAAAGCAACACGATGTGATCATTTTCGGTGTAGTAGACGCCACTATGAATCGCTTCATCCCCATCGCTTGAACTTACACGAAACGTAAACACAAAATCTGGCTGAAGGATTAAATCCATTCTCGCAATTTCTTGAGCGTGCTTGTCATCACCACTCACACTAACTGAAGACCAGATACCAGCGAGTGCATTGGGCAACGCTTTAGTAAAGACGACTCCATTAAGATTAAGCATATTATGGTTACCACTATAGTTATAGACCTGTGGTTCATCACTGTTTAGACCGAGAATGATCGTATCATCATTGGCGGTAAACAACCCTTCCCAATGTTCAATACTGTAATCTTGTTTTTGAATGTCTATCGAAAAAGTGTAGTTGGAACCCAGCGATAACTTGATTGCTAAAAAGGTGTCCGGGCCTTCTTCTGGACTCGGGTTTACTAAATACCAATCTCCCAACAGAAACGGTTGGTCAAACTGAGTTAAGTCATTGTTATCTTTACGTGTATCAGACAGCACCCCAAACGACAAAACACATAAAAGTAGTGTAATCCATCTCATATGTATCCCCCTCACAGTTATAATAAGCTTAGGTGGATTAATACGAGATTGCGAAATTTTTTGATCTAAATCACGATTTTTAATTTTAAGTATCAAATCTGAGGCAAGCGAGGACAAGCATTAAAAAAGCGAGCACTAGGCTCGCTTTTGTTTAGTTTGAACACGTTAAGATTTGGCGTTTACCATGTCGACCATAATAGCCACGGCTTCATCTAAGTAAGCGTCTGGAACTTCATAATCTTTCGGGATGTCATCCAAAGTTTTGTATGGCTCTTCTCCCGCCGCTTTTTGACGCAAGTTGACGCGCTCTAATCTAAGCTCATCATTGTTATCACTTTCCGCTTTACGTGCAGCTTCATTCAAAGATAACGTTTTGTCGTCTTTTTCAGCTTTGTACTTAGCGATGTCTTCTGCGATAAATCCAAATTCCATATCCGATTTAATGCGTTCTTCATGCTTAGTCGTAAGCGATGCGATCATTTCATCGTTACGTTGTAACTCACTGTATTTCGCTTTATCTATGCTATCCCATGGTAGTGCGTTATCTTCAACACTCTCACCAGTTTCAGCAGGATCGATTGGCGTTGGGAAGGCGATATCTGGCACTACGCCTTTGTTCTGCGTACTACCACCATTAATTCTGTAGAATTTCTGGATAGTATATTGTACGTAACCTAACTCTTTATCGAATAGATCATAGATATGGTTTAGTGAGCGGTGTTGCTGAACTGTACCTTTACCGAATGAGTTTTCGCCTAATACAATTGCACGACCATAGTCTTGCATTGCAGCTGCGAAAATTTCTGAGGCAGAGGCGCTATAACGATTAACGAGTACAGTCAATGGACCTTGATAGCTGATTTTACCGTCAGTATCACTGTTTACATTGACTCGACCATAGCTGTCTCGTACTTGTACAACCGGGCCACTTTCAATAAATAGCCCCGACATTGCAGTCGCTTCCGTCAAGGCACCACCACCATTGTTGCGTAAATCAACAATGATGCCGTCGACACCTTTTTCTTTCAGCTCGGTAATTAGTTTGTCTGTGTCTTTGGATAAACCAACGTAGAAACTCGGTACTTCTAGAACACCAATTTTCTTCCCGTCTTTCTCGATAACTTCAGACTTAACGGCTCTGTCTTCTAAACGAATCTTGTCACGAACGATTTCAACAACTGTCGCCTTAGCGTCTTTGCCATCAGGTAAAATCTGTAATTTAACCTTGGTGCCTTTTGGACCTTTGATAAGCTGTACTACATCATCAAGTCGCCATCCGATTACATCTACGATCTCTTCACCATCTTGTCCAACACCGATGATCTTATCGCCTTCGCCTAATTGCTTACTCTTAGATGCCGGACCACCTGCTACTAGAGAACGAATAACAGTATAGTCATCAGTGAGTTGGAGAACGGCACCAATGCCTTCCAGAGACAGATTCATCTCTGACTGGAACTGTTCTGCAGAACGAGGAGATAAATAACTAGTATGAGGATCAACTTCTCTTGCAAACGCATTCATATAAATTTGGAATGCATCTTCGTTGTGTGATTGAGTTAGGCGTTTGATTGCGTTGTTGTAACGTTTACCAAGCGTTTCTTTTATCTCATCCCAATTCTTGCCAGCCAACTTCAGATTCAACGCATCATACTTAACGCGTTTACGCCAAAGCTCATTAAGCTCCGCTTCATCCTTTGGCCAAGCGGCCTCTGAACGATCTAACGTAATGCTTTCATCGACATCGAATTTCATCTCTTTGTCTAACAGAGATAACGCGTATGCAAATCTGTCATAACGTTTCTGCATCGAAAGGTTATACACATCAAATGCAATTTGGTTATTACCAGCCTTGAGTTGATCATCAAGCTGAGTCGACCAAGAGTTGAACTTGTCTATGTCGGCTTGTGTGAAGATATTTCGGTTGTAGTCGAGCATTTCCAAATAACGTGCAAAAATCGCTTTTGAAAATTCGTCGTCTAGAGTGAAGTGTTTGTAGTGAGAACGAGTAAAACGAGAAGTTACGCGTTTACTGGCTGTTTCATGTTGTACTTCGGGAGCCAAGGTAGGAATATCTGATTTTTCAAATTTCGCTTCCAAAGCGTGAGCTGATGAAGCTGCTAGCCAAAGGCTAGCAGCAACTATCGATAATTTTGAACGGCACTTCATGCGTAGGAATTTCTCCTTTATGCGCGCAGGTGCTCCGCTTTAACAACCATTTGTAGGCCATTTACTAGCTGAACGCGCACATCTTCCTTATTGATTTCAACAATGGTCGCAGCCATGTTCCCTTTGCCCATGTTTACGTTTACTTGCTTACCGATGATCATTTCATCTGCATTCAAAGCGCGCGTTTCAACTGGCGTATTTACTTTCGCTGGTTTCTTAGTATTGTTTTGTGGCTTACGTGCTTGAGGCTTTTTAGCTTTAGGTTTTGCCTTGCCTTCTTCACGAGCTTTCTGAGCTTGTTCTTTACGACGAGCTGCAACTTTAGCTTTACTTTCAGCCAGTGTAGCTTGCGCGTGTTCAACATGCTCAGCTTCTAGCTCACCACATTCATTGCCATCTAGGTCAACACGCACTGCACCCGGTTTTACACCGTGTAGATAACGCCAAGAAGAAGTGTATTGTCTTAACGCTGCACGTAGCTGAGTCTTGCTGACTTTCTCGTTATCTTTTAAACGTTCAGCAAGATCTTGAAAGATACCAATTTTAAGTGGTTTTGCTTCACCTTCTACAGTAAAGCATTTAGGGAAACATTCAGCAATATACGCGATAATTTCTTTGCTGTTCTTCAACTTCTCAGTGTTTTCCATGTGGGTTCCTGGTTAATGCGGTTATCCGCGAAGCATTAAGAAAAATATTCTTGGTATTATAGTGACCTGCACTAGAAAAACCACAGGCAAATTTCATTTTAAGCCGCGTTTGTATGTGAATTGAGCACCTTTTCTACCGAATTCATAAAGTTTTTTAGTCCCTCTTCGTCGATTTCACTGAATCGACCAATTGTTGGGCTATCAATATCTAAGACGCCGACTACTTCACCACCGATAGAAAATGGAATCACAATCTCTGAATTGCTTGCAGCATCACATGCAATGTGACCTTCAAACGCGTGTACATCGTATACACGTTGTATGGTGTTGGTTTCTGCCGCAGTGCCACAGACACCACGGCCGACTGGAATGCGGACGCACGCTGGTTTTCCTTGGAAAGGTCCTAACACTAACTCGCCCTGTTTCATTAAATAAAAGCCGGCCCAGTTAAGATCATCTAACTCCATAAAAAGAAGTGCACTAATATTAGATAGGTTAGCAATAAAATCCGTTTCGGATTCAATGAGTGCTGTAGCCTGTTTCGCCAAGCGTTCATAGTTTTCTAGATTCATGATATGTCCATCAATAACACTTTCAATATCTTACAATACCAGTACAATGCCTCAAAATCGTAATAGGAACTATTCTCAAAAGCATGACAAGTACGAAAGACACTATTAGCCGTTCCTGGTTAATAACTCAAGTAAAAAATCATAAGTCTCGGCTTATTGCGGCGAATATTATCGCTCTTATTGCTACACTCATTAGCGTCCCTATCCCACTATTGATGCCACTGATGGTCGACGAAGTTCTGCTTAACCAACCTTCCACTGGTTTGCAGTATATGAATATGATCATGTTAGATAGTTGGCAGACACCTATCGGCTACATCGCTCTTACCTTAGTACTCGTCGTTCTTATGCGTACTGTAAGCCAAGGTCTAAATATTCTGCAAGGTCGCCAGTTTACGCTGGTTTCTAAAACCATTACCTATAAAATCCGATGCAAGATGATAGATAAGCTCGGTCGTATCAGCATCAAACAATATGAGACTCGCGGTAGTGGCGGCATTAATGCGCATTTAATTACTGATATTGAAACCATTGACCAATTTATTGGCTCAACGTTAAGCAAATTTATTATTAGTTTCCTAACCGTTTTAGGCACCGCTATCGTCTTGCTATGGTTAGAGTGGCGACTAGGCCTGTTTATCCTATTGGTCAACCCAATCGTCGTCTATTTCTCCCGAAAATTGGGCGGAATGGTTAAGCATCTAAAAAAACAAGAAAACCAAGCGTTCGAAAAGTTTCAAAATCGCCTAGTTGAAACACTTGATGGTATTTATCAACTTAGAGCTGCTAATCGAGAGCGAGATTTCTTACAACAGCTCAAAGAACAAGCCGATGAAGTTCGCAGTAACGCCGATAAATACGCGTGGCAGTCTGAAGCCGCAGGTAGATTGTCGTTTCTTCTTTTCTTAATTGGATTTGAGCTTTTCAGAGCCATCGCAATGGTTATGGTGTTATTCAGCGATCTCACCATAGGGCAAATCTTCGCGGTCTTCGGCTATTTGTGGTTCATGTTAGGCCCTGTTCAGGAATTATTAGGTATTCAGTTCTCTTGGTATAGCGCAAAAGCCGCACTAATAAGAATCAACAGTTTACTCGAATTGGAAGAAGAGCCGCGCGCCATTAGTAAAGTCAATCCATTCAAAGCTGATCGCGAGGTAGATGTTGCCATTGAAAACGTCTCTTTCTCTTATGATCAAGATAAAGACGTACTCAATAAACTGGACTTGCATATCCCAGCGGGTAAGAAGGTCGCACTGGTGGGAGCAAGTGGTGGGGGCAAGTCAACGCTCATTCAGTTACTTATCGGCGTTTATAAACAACGCAGTGGCATCATTCGCTTCAATGGTGTTAACACTGACGACATAGGTTTCGACATAATTCGAGATAAAATTGCTGTTGTTTTACAGCAACCTATACTTTTTAATGACAGCTTGAGGCATAATCTGACACTTGGCAGAGAGTATGACGACTTCTCCATTTGGAATGCGCTCAAAGTTGCTCAGCTACAAGACGTCACTGACAAGTTAGTCGACGGTCTAGAAACACAAATTGGTCGCAATGGTATTCGGTTGTCCGGAGGACAACGTCAACGACTCGCTATTGCTAGAATGATATTAAGCGATCCGCAGTTCGTCATCCTTGATGAAGCGACGTCTGCACTCGATACTGCTACCGAAGCGGCTTTACACACCGCATTGACTGAGTTTTTGAAAGGCCGCACCACATTGATCGTCGCTCACCGACTTTCAGCAGTAAAACAGGCCGATCTCATCTATGTTCTGGAAGATGGACAAGTCACTCAATCAGGAACGCACGTCGAATTGGTCGAAGCAGAAGGACTGTATCAGACACTTTATGGCTCAGTGCAATCAGCAAGTTAGCTCCACAGCAACACACTCATCTTTGATAGGTCATGAAAGATGAGTGCCTGTTCTCACGCGCGAACACCTACCCAAGTTCGTTTATGCCAATGCTGTGAATTGCCTGTTGACATCGTCGACCTAAAAAAAGGCTACAGTGCTGATTGCCCTCGTTGCGGTACCCAACTCTATCGCAGCGAAAGTTACTCAATTGGTGGCAACCTTGCGCTAGCAATAACCTGCCTACTTCTGTTTATACCTTCTCATTATTTCGACTTTATAACTATCCGACTTGTAGGAATGATGATTGAAGGCACCTTAATGGAAGGGGTTTATGCCCTCATTAAGGAAGGCTACCCAGGGCTTGCTTTGTTAACCCTGTTTTGTCACACCATTGCCCCACTCGCTATGTGTGCCACAGTGATAACTGCTCATGTCGCACTGAAGTATCGTTGGTTCAATACGCTTAAAATATCGCTCAGCATTCTCTCACACAGTAAGCACTGGGTAATGTTAGATGTCTTCCTGATCAGTGTCGCTATTTCATGCTTTAAGCTCCAAGATTATTCGGATATCTACGTTGGTAATGCACTATATAGCTTGGTGATTCTACAAGTACTTACTATTGTTCTAGTGAACCGAGTAAGCACAAGACGTTATTGGGAAAGTTGGCAAGCAGAAAGCTCATTGCCAGTAGAAGCGAAAGAAATCCACTGCCACACATGCCATTTATCACAACCCGAAGCTGAATTTTGCGTTCGTTGCCACAATCCACTGCACCATCGCAAGCCCAACTCCATGCAGAAGACATGGGCGCTGCTTATTGCCGCTACCGTTGCAATATTCCCAGCCAACCTTGTGCCTATTTCAATTTTAATTACCAATGGACAACGCCTAGAAGATACCATTTTTTCTGGGGTCGCATCGCTTATTAACAATGACATGCTGGGTATTGCCATTATTATCTTTGTCGCGAGTATCGTAGTACCCGTAGCTAAGATTATTGGCCTCAGCTATCTGATGTTTTGCATTCAATTCGACAAGGTTAAAAATCACAAAGTCGAAATGAGTATTTACCGAGCGATTAAATGGATCGGCAAATGGTCGATGACTGATTTGTTCGTCATTTCAATCATGCTTACCTTAGTAGACCGTGGCCAGATTTTGAACTTCACCCCAGGGTTTGGTGCCGTTGCCTTCGGTATAGTGGTTGTATTAACCATGTTTGCGGCCGAAACATTGGACCCACGATTACTGTGGGACAGATATAATTCGAAACCTTCCTTGCAACCTGAAACCAAAGTTGAGTAGTAGCTTTAATGAGTAACGAGAATCAACAGCAACCATCCTATAGCCCAGAGATTAAGAAAGATCGACGCATATCTCCTCTCTGGATCTTGCCTGTTTTGACCATCGCCTTGGCGGGTTGGTTATTAGCAAAAGCCGTTCATGATGCCGGTCAACGAGTGCAAATCTACTTCTCTGATGCTCAAGGATTAATCGCAGGTAGAACGACTATTCGCTATCAAGGTTTAGAGGTGGGTATGGTGCGAGACATCAATCTGTCAGAAGACCTGAGTAACATCTATGTCGATGCTGATATATATCCTGAAGCAACCAAATTACTGGGTGAAGACACGAAATTTTGGTTGGTAAAACCTTCCGCGTCGCTATCTGGCATTTCTGGATTAGATGCTCTGGTATCCGGTAACTACATATCGATTTTCCCTGCTACCGAATCCGATAGCGCGAAATCCAAATATGTGGCTCTTGAGTCAGTACCAACTGAACTCGCCGTCAACGACGGGTTAACTGTTACTTTAAAGGCAAGAGACTTAGGGGGCATTTCAGTAGGCTCAAAAATTGTCTACAAGAAAATTCCAATAGGTGAAGTCTATAGCTTCAAACTTGATAATGATGCTGAAACCGTAATTATAAAAGCATCTATTCAAGACGAGTTTCGTCACATCATCACTGACAAGAGCCGCTTTTGGAATGTGAGTGGCATCGGAGCTAATGTTGGTTTTCAAGGTGTCGACATTCGTCTTGAAAGCTTGAGTGCTATTCTCGCAGGCGCCATTGCCGTAGACTCTCCCGACGGTGGTGAACCGGTAAAAGCTGGGACAGATTTTAGACTGTACAAAGATCTTAAAACCGCTGGTCGAGGTATTCCAATTCGCATCGCCCTACCCGATAACAGCAACCTGAAGGCCAATGGGTCACCGATTATGTATCGCGGCCTTGAGATCGGCCGTATCAACAATTTGGCATTAAGCGGCGAACGAGACTCTATCATTGCTTCAGCATCTATCGAGCCAGCCTTCAGTGATATGCTCAATCAGGGCACATTGTTCTTATTGGAAGAAGCCAAAGTGTCATTGTCTGGGGTTGAAAACCTATCAAATCTGATTACTGGAAACTTTTTAACGCTCGTTCCTGGAAGTGGCGAACAAGCCCGTGACTTTGTAGCAGTTAAACAAGACGAACTCGACCGCGTTCAAGCGAAATCTATCGCTATACGTCTACTTTCTGAGAACTCATTTGGTCTTGAGCCTGGCAGCAGCGTCCTTTATAGAGGTATTCCTGTCGGTACGCTAAATAGCGTGGAACTGGTGGACGACCAAGTGGCAATGGATATCTCCATTGATATTGAGTACAAAGATCTGATTCGCTCGCAAAACCGCTTTTTCGTAACAGGCAGTGCTACCGCTGAGTTAACTAAAGCGGGACTCAACGTTACTGTCCCACCAGCAAAACAACTTCTAACAGGCTCTATCAGTTTTGTCAGTGAAGGTGCGAAAACAGACCGCGCAGAATTTGCCTTGTTCCAAACCAAATCGTTGGCTGAGTTAGCAAAACATGACCAAACTGGTTCAATGCGCCTGACACTATTCGCTAATGAGCTTCCTCCAATCCAAGAAGGTAGTCCTGTTCTATATCGAAATATGCAGGTAGGTAGCGTATCAAACTACTCATTGACCGATGGCGGAGTCTATATTCAAACGAGCATCGATAACAAATACAAGCACCTCGTTACACCGCAAACGGTATTTTGGAACCGCTCTGGTGTTGAAGTTGAAGCCTCTTTATCTGGGATCAGTGTTAAAGCTGCGCCACTCAAAACACTTATCGACGGCGGTATCGCATTTGATAGCATGCCGGGTATCGACAACAAAACTGGCAAGAACTGGAAACTATATCAGGACTTCAACTCAGCTCGTAAATTTGGTCAGTCTATTACTCTCTATACCACGACATCAGACCAACAAGTCAGTAAAGGTATGCCGCTAAAATACCAAGGGGTAAAAGTTGGTGAAGTGATGCTTACCGTTCCAGATTTCGATAAAGAGCGTGTTGAAGTAATCGCAAGAATTCTGCCGGAGTATGTCAATCAATTAACTACATCAGGCACCTATTATTGGATGGTGAAACCGCAAATCGGTCTTAACGGTGTGAAGAACCTAGGCGCTATTGTTAGTCAATATATAGCCGTAGAGCCGGGTAAAGGAAAAGCCTCTAAGGTTTTCGACCTTAACGATTTTCCTAAAGTAGAAAACGGCGTTGAGTTTACGCTACAAAGTGAAACTCGTGGCTCAATTAAGCCTGGAACACCAATCCTCTATCGAGACATTGAAGTGGGTCGTGTCACTGACGTCGAGCTTGGCACATTCGCTGACCGTGTCATCTCCACCATTCAAATTGATCCGCACTATGCCTATTTAGTCCGTTCTAATAGCGTGTTTTGGAATGTGTCTGGTTTAGATGTGCAAATTGGCCTCTCGGGCGCTAACATCAAGGCTGGTACTGTTGATAGCCTGATTCGAGGAGGGATTACGTTCTCTACTCCAGAAGGGAAACAGCTTCAACCTCAAGCAGAGGCTGGACAGTCGTTTTATTTAAACACCTCTGCAGAAGAAAACTGGAAAAAATGGCGCACGCCAATCCCTACTCCTTAATCGATCAAAAGACGCCTTTCCTAAGCCCGCAATAGCGGGCTTTTATTTGCTTTGATTACCGCTGGGTATATAATTCGCTGCTAAATAAACACAGCTATCGAAAGGCATCATTTTGCACGCCAATGTTTACCTCCCAGAAGACTTCTTAAGACATGTTGAAACGTTCCTCCCTAGCACTCTCAACATGGAAGACTTCATCGCCGCTTGTCAAAGACCCTTAAGAAAGAGTATTCGCGTTAATACCCTTAAGATTTCAATTGATGACTTTTTAAACAAAGCACTGGCAAATGGGTGGGAATTAACGACCATCCCTTGGTGTGAAGAGGGATTTTGGATTGATGCAGACGAAAGCACCGTACCCCTTGGCAACACCGCAGAGCATATGGCAGGATTATTCTATATTCAAGAAGCCAGTTCTATGCTTCCGCCTAGCGCTTTATTTTGTGGTGATGACAAATTTGAAGCCGTCTTGGACATGGCCGCCGCTCCCGGCTCAAAAACGACTCAGATTGCCGCATTAATGAATAACGAAGGAGTTTTGGTAGCGAATGAGTTTGCCTCTAGCCGCGTTAAAGTATTGCACGCCAATATCGAACGCTGCGGAGTCAGTAATGTTGCAATGAGTAACTACGATGCTCGCGTGTTTGGCGGATGGTTGCCCGAACAGTTTGATGCCATTCTCTTAGATGCACCATGCTCAGGGGAAGGAACCGTTCGTAAAGATGCCGATGCGATGAAAAACTGGAGCCTAGCGTCTACCAAAGATATTGCACAAACCCAGAAAGACCTTATTGAAAGTGCATTTCACGCCCTAAAAGTAGGTGGGTCCTTGGTCTATTCTACTTGTGCTTTAAGTCCAGAAGAAAACCAACAGGTTGCTCTTCATCTCACACAAACTTTTGGAAATGCTGTTGAAATCACGTCATTGCAACAGCTGTTCCCTGATGCAGAGAAAGCGACAACACAAGAAGGGTTTCTGCACGTTTTCCCGCAAACTTACGACAGTGAAGGCTTCTTTATTGCCAAGTTTAAGAAAACAGCTGCTTACCCTGCACCAACAGTAAAGAAGCGACTAGGTAAGTTTCCTTTTCAACCATTAACTCGAAAAGAATCAAGTGACGTTGTCACTCAACTACAGCAAACTATGGGAATTTCTCTTCCACAACACAGCACGTTATGGAAGCGTGACAATGACATTTGGTTATTCCCAGAAGCGCTAGAACCAATGTTGGGAGAGTTTCGTTTCTCGCGCATGGGTATCAAAATCGCAGAACAACATAAAAAAGGTTATCGCTGGCAACATCAAGTCGCTACTGCTCTGACTAATACTGAAACAGCCGCTGTTCCCCTATCTAAAGAGGACGCAAGAGAGTGGTTTATGGGTCGAGACGTAAGGCCTGAGGGCTTATCTGGCAAAGGCGAAGTGTTCGTTAGTTATAACGGTTTTATTATTGGTTTGGGTAAATGGGTTGGAAATAGAGTAAAGAATGGCCTTCCAAGAGAGTTGGTGCGCGACAAAAACCTGTTTTAAGCCAAATACATAGCGGTTTTAGCTAGCTAAAACCGCTTGTCACATCGCTTTTTTCCTGTTCTGTACTACACTTTAAAGGTTATCAACACATAGGCAATTAAACGCAATAGCCGTTTAAAGTAAAGATTCTAAGCACTGACATAAAGAAGCATAGCGACGCATTATTGAATGCAGGTTTGTTTAAAACAGTTAGCGTAGGCTCTCCATGAGCCATTCCCCTAGGCCCAAATCAGGATCAGTTTTGGGCCTCTTTTTGGTCTGAAGTTTTATCGTTAGTTTTGATTAGTCTTGAATCAGACGAATACCATCTTTATCAATACTGATCTTACCTTGCTTATATAGACCACCGATACTCTTCTTATATGTACCTTTACTGGTTTTGAAGGTGGCAAAAATCGCTTCAGGCGTAGATTTGTCGCTCAATGGTAAGAAGCCACCTTTCTTCTCTAGTAGACTTAGGATTTTTTCACTTAAATCATCCATTTTTGCAACGCCCACTTTTTGAAGCGTCAAGTCTATCTTACCATCAGAACGAACTTGTTTGATAAAGCCCTTCAACTGCTTACCGATAAACAACTTACCAAATACATCCGAAGGGAAAATCATTCCCCAGTGTTCACCATTAATGATCGCTTTGTAGCCCAAGTCACTGCGTTCAGCGATGAGCAAATCAACTTGCTGGTTCTTTGTATATTGTGCAGGTGTATTGTCTAAAATCTTGTTGAATTTCGTGGTACCAACGATACGGCCGGATGCTTTGTCGGTGTACACGTAAACCAGGATCGTTTGTCCTGCTGACAGGCGACCACGCTGTTCGCTAAAAGGAATAAGTAAGTCTTTCTCTTTAATTCCCCAACTGGCAAATGCGCCGATGCTATTTACGCCTTCAACTTTCATCAGGCCCCACTCGCCAACTTGTGCAACTGGTTTTTCTGTGGTTGCAGCAATTTGGTTGTCCGCATCAAAATAGAGAAAAACATCAACAACATCACCAACCGCTACACCCTCAGGAGCGTGCTTCTTGGTTAATAAAATTGAACCGTAATCTTTTCCGTCTAAAAACCAACCAAAATCCGCTTCTTTTGTTACTTCTAGCTGGTTGATACGACCTACGTTAATCATTGTGTTTATCTCTATTGGGGTAATTGGCGCGATTATACCTGACTCGCTTTAAGATGCTAGTTTACCTTGGTTCTGATATGCTTAACGTTATCAAAGTACACGGAGAAGTTGTTTGATCACCGTCGACAAGCAAGACGCCATTACACTCAAAATTGCACACGTGATGGCAAATTCAAAAAGATTAGATTTAGATGTTTACTTATTCGTCCCAAACGAACTAGGGATGAAGTCACATCTAGTATCCGAAACAGATTTCTACTACGATTCAATTTCGCAAAAGCGAGCTTACTACAGTAATGAAACACTTCTGCCACTCGTTCACTCGCGATTAGCAAAGCGAGGACGCCTTTCTAATACTCAATACCGCGTCAGTTTGAGTCTATTCGCCTACCAATATGTTATTGCCCTCGATAAAGCAGTTGCAACCTTAAAAGAAACGGCGAAGGAAGATGTCACCGCAGATGAAATAGATGAAGTCATTGAACTCGCTCTCGATATTCTTAAGAAGATGCGCCGTTCGATTCCTTATGAAGAAAGCCTTAAACGTCACTATGCCAACATTGATAACTATTTATCTTGGTATACCGGGCAGAAGTTTCTCGAACTCGTCGTCTATATCCCTAACGGTAAGGCATATACCCCTTTAAAAGATCGGCTTATTACCATTGTCGAAAAAGAACAGGCACATCGAAATCTTAACAACTACAACTCTGAAAAAGTTCGTAAAGACCCTACTCGTCTTAGCAACAAGATGAGATTATTGCGCCGCTTGATTGAACACCCTGTAGTACTGCAAGAAAAGTCAACGTCCGTCGGCAGTAATACTAAACGAGTTATCAAAGGTACTGCGACTGGACTGGTGATGTTATTCGTAACGTCCGCGGTCATATTGGCACGCGATTATCTGGGCGAGATTACCGCTTCATTTATTCTTGTACTATCTGTTATCTACGCATTGCGTGAAGTATTTAAAGATGACCTACGCGATATTATGTGGCGCTGGATACAAAGAGGAAAACCTAAGTGGCGCAGACGTTATATCGATGCAACTACAAAGAAAGATGTGGGCAGGAAAATTGAGTGGTTGGACTACACAACGTTCGAAAAAATGCCAGATAGAATTAAGTCTATTCGCAAGAAGCGTGTGGTTCAAAGAGAAGAAGAAATCTTGCACTATCGCTCACTAACCGACATGGCGACCTCTAAATTTACCAGTGGTTATGATCAGACTCGTGAAGTCATTAATATTAACTTCCGAGCGCTGACGCGATTGATGGATAAATCCAACAACCGCTTTTATAAGCTTCAAGACGGTCAAGTAGTGAAAGAATCGTTAGAAAAACGTCACTTGCTCAATCTGATTGTGAAGGAGCACAACCATGGTAACGAACCCATTTACTATCGTTGGAAAATTGTGCTCAGCCGTTCGAAAATTGTCGATATAGAACAAATCCCACTGTAGTACTAAAAGTTTGAGTACACAGTTTGGTTTGCTAGGTTACGCTGCCTTAGCTTTTAATGACAAGACCAAAGAAAACTCCGCCATTGGTTCGTCACCATGTAGTGATGGACAGATGGCGGTAATCTTTACCGGTCTGTTCACACGCTCTCCCGTTCTTATCGTCTCGTCCAACATTTCATCAATAAGCCTTCCGTCAGAGCAAACAAATTGAACATCAGCTTCTGGCCGTTTTAGAAATTTGCCTTCGACCTCTTTGAATGCCAACGACACTTTATTACCGCGTTTTTGCGCTTTGTTCATCGCCATAAATCCGCCGGCAACATCAGCACCAACCGCAAGCACGCCAAAATACATACTGTTTAAGTGGTTCTTCGTACGTCGCCTTAATGGAATATTAATTACGACCTTTTCTTCGTTCAGTTCCAGTAATTTTGGACGGCATAACCAAATTAACGGCACCTTCATAAACCCAAACGCGTTAAGGTAAAAATTAGCCTTTTGTAACGGCGATAACATACGACTTCCCTCATTCATACTTGTCTGACCAGTAAACTAGAAAGCTACGAAGATGTCAAAATTTTGTTAATAAAAAGCTCCTAACTTCGTAAGAAGACAGGAGCTTTCACTGTAGCGCCGCCGTAATTAAGCTGCAGTGGAATATACGTCGATTCTACCCAGTTCAGAAATGAAGTCTTTAAGGGCTGGATAATCGTCGAGTGATCCAATTGTCAGTAGAGCCGGTTTTCGCGCTTCTTTTGAGGCGGCAACCGCTTCTTTAATTAGCTTTAGTACCGCTTCGTTTTGAGGGTCGTATAGATGAACTAGTTCTTCTTGATTGATGTCGACACCTAAAGTCAATTGAGTCAAGCTCTCAACTTTAATTACCAATCCATCGAAATACTGAAGCAAACGCTCAGACAGCAGCACTGCGGAAGGAGTGTCACAAGCAAACAATACGTTTAGACCATTAAGGCCTCGTGGCAAACCCTGCTCAGCGAGTCGATCAATGATTTTAGCGGCATCACTCAAGGCACGTACGCAAGGCACAACGATTTCGACATTAATACCGTCAGCTCTCAAACGCTTTATCACTTCGCATTCAAGCGCAAAGCACGCTTTATAAGCGTCAGAAGCAAATCGAGAGACACCACGAAGTCCCAGACAAGGGTTCACCTCATCAGGTTCCGCGCCTCCACCTAGTAGAGCACTCATCTCGTAGCTATTTGCATCATTGAGTTCAAGACGTACGGTGTCGTAAGAAGCAATATTCGCCGCTTTAATTGCATTCACTAACGTCTCAACAAAAAACTCTGAAGCACTTTGCTCACCTAAGATAGCATTTATTGCCTCGAGCTCTACGGTATCGAGAGAGTCAACCATTGAGGCATAGTTGGGGTGAAAGAATATCTTTTCCATAATGAGCTCAGAAATAGATACATAAAGATGGGTAGCAGGTTGCTGCTGCTCGCCAAAACTAGGTAGTACATTTCCAAGGTTCAGGTTGGTTGTTGATTCGGCTTCTTCTTGGCCAGTTTGGATAGTGTCGTACCCCATTGCTGCTCCGTGCTGTTGTTATT
Source organism: Vibrio mediterranei (assembly GCF_013364395.1). Taxonomy (NCBI): domain Bacteria; kingdom Pseudomonadati; phylum Pseudomonadota; class Gammaproteobacteria; order Vibrionales; family Vibrionaceae; genus Vibrio; species Vibrio mediterranei. The sequence goes on from NZ_JABXGK010000001.1 coordinate 1,784,853, forward strand.
TGCTTTAAAGGAAAAATACCGACTCCCGCCAATGAATACAAGGGATTCCTTTTAATTAAATGTGACCACTATTTTTGTAGCACGAGGATAAAGCCAAACTTTGATTCTAATTTAACCAATGTGTGTTTTATGAAGGGCGAATCAATGCAAATGATACGGTTATCTCCGGATTAGAGGTTTATTCTAACTGTCATTTCGTTTATCTTTATCGCTTCGTAATAAATTTGCAGGCTGCACCATGCCATTAAAGACAGATGAACTAAGAACACAGGCATTAGGTCCAATGCCGACTCCGTCAGAATTGAGTACGAATCACCCAATCACGGATGACGTTGCAGAGCGCATTGCTAATTCTCGCCGTCAAATTGAAAGTATTTTAAGCGGAGAAGACAATCGTCTTCTTTGCATCGTAGGACCTTGTTCAGTCCACGATACTGAAGCTGCACTAGACTACGCTAAGCGTTTAAGTGCAATTCAAGACAAGTATAAAGACGACCTATTTATCGTCATGCGTACTTACTTTGAAAAACCACGCACTGTTGTTGGCTGGAAAGGCTTAATTACTGATCCCAATCTTGATGGTTCTTATGCTCTTGAGACTGGCTTGAACAAAGCTCGTGGTTTGCTTCTAGACATCAACAAACTTGGTTTGGCTACAGCAACTGAGTTTTTAGATATGATTACGGGCCAATACATCGCCGACCTTATCACTTGGGGCGCAATTGGCGCACGTACTACTGAGTCGCAAATTCACCGAGAAATGGCCTCAGCTTTATCTTGCCCTGTTGGTTTCAAAAACGGTACCAACGGCAGCATCAAAATTGCAATTGATGCGATTCGCGCCGCGAGAGCACAGCACTATTTCTACTCACCAGATAAACATGGCCGTATGACAGTATACCGCACCAGTGGTAACCCATATGGCCACGTGATTCTACGTGGTGGAGACACAGGACCAAACTTCGATCAAGCGTCAATAGAGAAAGCATGCGAACAGTTAGCGTCATTTGACTTACCAGCTCGCCTAGTTGTTGACTTCAGTCATGCAAACTGCCAAAAACAACATCGTAAGCAACTCGACGTTGCGAAAGACATCGCTGGTCAAATTATCTCTGGTTCCAATAAGATTTCAGGCATCATGGCTGAGAGCTTCATAGAAGAAGGTAACCAGAGCATGGAAGATCTCCATAACCTTACTTATGGACAATCAATCACAGATCCTTGCCTTAGTTGGAATGATACCGTTCAAATGCTAGACATTCTTGCTGATGCTGTAAAACAACGTAACGAGAAGGAAGGTTAACATGCCGTCATTTGATATTGTTTCAGAAATCGACACAGTAGAACTGCGTAATGCTGTAGACAATGCAAACCGTGAACTGGCGACGCGTTTTGATTTTAGGAACGTCGAAGCATCGTTCTCTCAAAACGATGAATCCGTAAAACTTTCATGTGAAGGCGATTTCCAGCTTAAGCAAATGCGCGATATTTTGCGTGGTAACTTGACTAAGCGCGGCGTTGATGTAAACGCGATGGAATCGCAAACGGCTGAACAATCAGGTAAACAATGGCACCAAACCGTATTGTTCAAGCAAGGAATCGAAACCAACGTTGCAAAGAAAATCGTGAAACTTGTAAAAGACTCGAAAATTAAAGTTCAAGTCGCGATTCAAGGTGACAAAGTCCGCGTAACAGGTAAGAAACGCGATGACCTGCAAGCAACTATGCAGTTAGTTAAGACTGGCGAACTAGGTCAACCATTCCAGTTTAATAACTTCCGCGACTAACTCGAGTTAGTCGTTTTGATTAAAAGGGCGTTAACGCCCTTTTATTTTATCTGCGCCAAGCCAATTTCCTCATCGCCCTCTTTTAGAAGCCTATGTGATGAAGATTGCGGGTCTACAAACACTACTATACGTTCTTTGTTTGCTTTGCGTTTCTGAATGTCTTGAGAGACTTGTGCGATATCTTGAAACTCGATGCGCTCTGCGTCCCGTCGAACTAAATCAACAAATCCGAATGGACAACTCTTGTCAAAGAACACCACTTCAGCCTCTTGCATAATCCTTAGTGCTTTAATAGGCAGGAGTTCAGGGTCAACACCAAACTTGATCCACGTACAGGCATTGGAAAACTCTGCGTCACTGTTTATGAGCTGTTGATAGGCGAGCTCAAGTTCATGATTATTCTTACATTCCACTACCCTAGGTTCGTTGAAAAACAACTCCCAGAACTTGCGTCGCTCATCAACGGTAGCGAAATGCTGTTTAATATCACCACGTTTGCTTGCGGCAAAATCCGCCAGCTGAGCCGTATTCATGGGAAGTATGGACTCAAGCTTTTCTCGAATACCTCTAATTAAAACTGGCGAGGCACCACCACTTGATATGGCAATTTGAACGCGGCCGCGATTGATTATCGATGGAGTAATGAAGTCGCAATACGGGGTATCATCAACGACATTTACCAAAATACCCATTTTTTTAGCATCTTTATGCACCTGATGGTTAAGTTCTGGGTTATCAGTTGTCGCCCAAACTTGCACAAAGTCCTGATGCATTAACTCAGCTTCGTAGAAACGCTTTACCCATAAACATTTACCTTGCTCGACTAAATCATCAAGGTAAGGCTCTAGTTGAGGTGATACTATCGTTACGCGAGCCCCTGCTCTCGTTAAAGTATCCACTTTTCGGCACGCGACCTCTCCGCCCCCTACGACCAAAACTGGTCGATCTAGTAAATCCATAAACAGTGGAAAGTAACGCATAAATTTCCTTTTCTAAACGAAATAACTATTCATTCATATTCACCATTACGGTGCATATTTGTCACCGAGACATTGGTCACAAAACAATTTTTCACTGAATTTTTAATGTTTATTAGTCAAAAATTTGAACCAAAATCAATAAAACGACTGATTATGTTAATTTAACACAAATATAACATACCACTCTCTGAAGCACCCTTTTGGTGCCAAGCTGCACTATTTACAAAATCATCACATTTCGTCATTCTAACTACTGTTTAGACGTATGTGGCAACTCAAAACACTATTTAAATTAATAATTTGAGAAATCACAAATCATTATCTACGCTTTAAACGGTCGTTACAAATTGCACCAAATCAGTTCAATTTTAACGACTTATGATGCAACACAACAATAACTAGCACATTGTATTCAGGCTGGACCTGATTTACACGGAAATAACAGGAAGGATACACAATGGCAAAGAAACTCACTCTTATTGCTTCTTTAGTAGCGGCATCTGCTGCAATGATGAGTACATCAGCATCTGCTGCTGACGGCACTCTCGACAAAGTCACTAAAGCTGGCGTTTTAACCTGTGGCGTTAGTACTGGTCTTCCAGGCTTCTCTAACCCTAACTCAAAAGGTGAGTGGGAAGGTATTGACGTAGAATACTGCCAAGCTCTTGCTGCTGCGGTATTGGGTGACAAATCCAAAGTTAAATACGTTCCATTGACTGCGAAAGAACGTTTTACTGCACTTCAATCTGGTGAGATTGATGTACTATCACGTAACACTACATGGACTCTACACCGTGACTCTGCACTAGGTCTAAACTTCGTTGGTGTTAACTACTACGATGGTCAAGGCTTTATGGTTAAGAAAGATCTAGGTCTTTCTAGCGCTAAAGAACTTGACGGCGCGTCTGTTTGTGTTCAATCAGGTACCACTACTGAGCTGAACCTAGCTGATTACTTCCGTAACAATGGTATGGAATACAAGCCAGTAGTATTCGATACTGCAGCTCAAACGTCAAAAGGTTTCGACTCAGGTCGTTGTGATGTGTTAACAACTGACCAATCAGGTCTGTATGCACTTCGTCTAAACCTTCAAGATCCAAGTTCAGCGGTCGTTCTTCCAGAAATCATTTCTAAAGAGCCTCTTGGCCCAGTAGTACGTCAAGGCGACGACCAATGGTTCAACATCGCTAAGTGGACACTAGCAGCAATGGTGAACGCTGAAGAATATGGCATCACGTCAAAGAACGCAGATGAAATGCTGAAGTCTAAAGATCCAAACATCAAGCGCATTCTTGGTGTTGATGGTCCTAAAGGTAAAGGCCTAGGTATCCGTGATGATTGGGGCTACCAAATCATTAAACAAGTAGGTAACTACGGCGAGAGTTTTGAGCGTACAGTTGGTGAAGGTTCACCACTTCAAATCTCACGTGGCGTAAACGCACTATGGAATGCTGGCGGCTTCATGTACGCGCCACCAATCCGCTAATAACTATTAAGTGCTCAAATAAGGGCGGTTCATCCGCCCTTTTTTTAAAAGGATTTGAGGTTATAGCTGTATGAAACCTACTACGACTCAAGTCGCACCGCAGAACAAACCTGCGAAAAGCGCAAATCTACTATACAACCCCACCTTCCGCTCTATTGTTTTCCAAGTTATCGCCGTTCTCGCTTTAGGACTCTTTTTCTATACGATCGTTAACAATGCGTTAAACAATCTAGCTGCTCGAGGTATCGCAACGGGTTTTGATTTCTTAAACCAAGAAGCAGGCTTTGGAATTGGTCTTACTCTTATCGAGTATGACGAAACCTTTTCTTATGGCCGAACCTTTTTTGTGGGGCTTTTAAACACGGCGCTAGTCTCTGTGCTAGGCATTGTGTTAGCTACTGTTCTCGGATTTGTCATCGGTATTGCTCGACTTTCTTCTAACTGGCTAGTTAGTCGATTTGCTGCAGTGTATATCGAGATTTTCCGAAACATTCCTTTATTGTTACAGATCTTCTTCTGGTACTTTGCGGTCCTTCAAGCCTTACCTTCCGCTCGTCAAAGTATGAGCCTAGGTGAAGCTATTTTCTTAAATGTTCGTGGCCTTTACTTCCCTGCTCCAGTGTTTGGAGAAGGCAGTAGCGTGGTGATCGGCGCTTTTATACTCGGTATTATTGCGACCATCATTATTAATATTTGGGCTAAGAACAAACAAAAGCTTACTGGTCAACAAACACCAATGTTTCGCATTGGTTTGGGTTTAATCGTTGTCCTTCCTGTTGTTGTATTTTTTGTTATGGGCATGCCTATCACGGCAGAGTACCCCGTTCTTAAAGGCTTCAACTTTAAAGGTGGTATCAGTATTATTCCTGAGCTTGCGGCTTTGACTCTTGCTTTAAGTATCTATACCGCTTCCTTCATTGCTGAAATCGTTCGCTCAGGCATTAATGCTGTAAACCACGGTCAAACCGAGGCAGCAATGTCTCTTGGATTACCTAAATCTCGCACATTAAAACTGGTCGTTATTCCTCAGGCAATGAGGATCATCATTCCACCACTCACCAGTCAATACCTTAACCTGACAAAGAACTCTTCTTTAGCTATGGCGATAGGTTACCCAGATTTAGTATCTGTGTTCGCTGGTACTACGTTAAACCAAGTTGGACAAGCCATTGAAATCATCGCAATGACTATGGCCGTTTACCTAACCTTGAGTTTGGTGACGTCTGCATTGATGAACTTGTACAACAAGAAAGTTGCATTGGTGGAGAGGTAATATGTCACAGCATCAATTTCAACCGGACCTTCCGCCGCCAGCCAATACTGTTGGTGTGGTAGGTTGGTTACGAAAGAATCTATTTAATGGCCCAGTTAACTCTCTACTAACGATTGTTTTAGGCTACTTTGCTCTCTCTCTACTTTGGTATGTGTTCGATTGGGCTATTCTCAAAGCAGATTGGGTTGGTACCACTCGCGACGCTTGTTCGAGAGAAGGCGCGTGCTGGGTGTTTATCAGCGTTCGCTGGGAACAGTTCATGTATGGATTCTACCCTCAAGCTGAGTTATGGCGCCCTCGCCTGTTCTACGCAACACTGGCAATTTTCGTTGCTTTGCTTGCTTATGAGCGAACGCCTAAACGTTTATGGATTTGGTTGTTCTTCGTCAACATCTATCCTTTCATCGCCGCTGGCCTCTTATACGGTGGTGTGTTTGGGCTTGAAGTCGTAGAAACACACAAATGGGGTGGTCTACTTGTCACACTGATCATTGCTCTTGTGGGTATTATCGTCTCTCTACCTATTGGTGTAGCGTTAGCATTAGGTCGACGTTCAGAGATGCCGATTATTCGCAGTATCTGTACTGTTTATATCGAAGTATGGCGTGGCGTTCCGCTTATCACTGTTCTGTTTATGGCGTCGGTAATGCTGCCGTTATTTTTCTCAGAAGGTGTAGAAACTGACAAGCTGATTAGAGCATTGATTGGTGTTGTCATGTTCAGTGCGGCTTATATGGCGGAAGTTATTCGTGGTGGTCTACAGGCTATTCCAAAAGGCCAATATGAAGCAGCAGACGCGTTAGGTCTTACTTATTGGAAAAAAATGGGGCTTATTGTGCTACCGCAGGCACTTAAGATTACCATTCCTTCAATCGTAAACACCTTCATTGGTTTATTTAAAGATACCAGTCTAGTACTCATCATTGGTATGTTTGATGTACTGGGTATTGGTCAAGCCGCAAACACCGACCCCGAGTGGCTTGGTTTTGCTACGGAAAGTTATGTATTTGTCGCGTTAGTGTTCTGGGTGTTCTGTTTTGGCATGTCGAGATACTCGATTTGGCTAGAGAACAAGCTGCATACCGGTCACAAACGATAAACGGAAATTCGAGGACGTATTATGACGCAACAAGAAGATTACATGATCCAATTAAAGGACATGAACAAGTGGTACGGCGAGTTTCACGTACTGAAAAATATCAACCTTGACGTTAAAAAGGGTGAAAAAATCGTAATTTGTGGCCCTTCCGGTTCAGGTAAGTCAACGATGATTCGTTGTATTAACCGATTAGAAGAGCATCAAGCAGGACACATTTTTGTCTCTGGTAACGAATTGACTGAAGACCTGAAAAACATCGAAGCGGTGAGACGTGAAGTGGGCATGTGCTTCCAACACTTTAACTTGTTCCCTCACCTCACGGTGCTGGAGAACTGCACGCTTGCTCCTATTTGGGTCAAAAAGATGCCAAAAGAAGAAGCGGAAGCCATTGCGATGAAATATCTTGAGCGCGTTAAAATCCCAGATCAAGCTGACAAATATCCTGGTCAGCTATCTGGTGGACAGCAGCAACGCGTAGCTATCGCTCGCTCATTGTGTATGAACCCGCAGGTTATGTTGTTCGACGAGCCAACGTCAGCTCTCGACCCAGAAATGGTTAGAGAAGTACTGGACGTAATGGTAGAACTCGCAGAGGAAGGAATGACCATGCTGTGTGTAACGCACGAAATGGGTTTTGCAAAAGAGGTTGCCGACCGAGTGATATTTATGGATGCCGGGGAGATAATCGAAGAGAACAATCCTGTTGATTTCTTTGAAAATCCGCAATCAGATCGAACGCAAAACTTCCTAAGTCAGATACTTCATCACTGATTGCTCTGGATGAGAAATGGCGACTTTTTTAAGTCGCCATTTTTACATTGTTTTGCCATTTGCAACGTAGAAATATCGTGTTACAACTTACTACACACTTAACCAATTATTTTTATTATGATTTTGTTCAATGACTTGTATTTGTGGACTTGATTTTTCGAACAAACAGCCCCATAAATAGTCATATAAGTAAAGACAATCATCTATGAGGAAGATTATGAACGATCCTATGGTATCTCGCAGTTCATCTCAAGCGAGTGTACTGCAAACTAACAAAGTATTGCGAAATACTTACGCGCTGCTATCTATGACGCTACTTTGGTCTGCGGTCGTTGCAGCATTTTCTATGGCTATGAACCTGCCTCGCCCAGGTTTGATTATTATGCTGGTTGGCTTCTACGGTTTGCTTTTCCTTACTGAAAAGAACCGCAACAACAGCATGGGCTTGGTATTTACGTTCCTATTTACTGGCTTCCTAGGTTACACAATCGGTCCTATCCTTAACGCTTATGTTGGCGCTGGTATGGGCGATGTTATTGTGACCGCTTTAGGTGGTACTGCTCTAGCGTTCTTAAGCGCGTCGGCTTACGCACTAACAACCAAACGTGACCTATCGTTCCTTAACGGTATGCTTCTAGCTGGTTTCGTTGTGCTGTTGGTAGGTATGGTTGCAAACATCTTCCTACAAATGCCAATGCTATACCTAGCGATGAGCGGAATGTTTATCCTGTTCTCAACAGGCGTTATCTTGCTTACAACTCAGCAAATTGTTCGCGGCGGTGAGACTAACTACATCTCTGCAACTGTAAGCTTGTATGTCTCTATCTACAACATCTTCATCAGCCTACTATCTATCCTAGGTATTATGAACGACGACTAATCAAGTCGCTGGATGTTAAGGAAAGCCCAAGACACGTTCTTGGGCTTTTTTGTATCTAAATACTGATTAAAACCACCCTACCACTCTTGAAAAAAAGCGTGTAACTAAGCTAACCTTGCCACGTGTTTCAATTACAAGATCAAAAACATGTTTGAATTTAACGGTAAAACCATCGAAACTGACGCCGAAGGGTATTTGCTCAATCATCAAGATTGGGAGCCTGCGATGATCGAAACTCTAGCACAAGAGGAAGGTATTGAACTGACCGATGCACATCTAGAGGTTGTAATGTTTGTTCGCGACTTTTATGTGGAGTTTAACACCTCACCAGCGGTACGAATGCTGGTAAAAGCAATGGAAAAGGCACATGGTCCGGAAAAGGGAAACAGTAAATATCTTTTCAAGCTGTTCAAAAAAGGCCCGGCAAAGCAAGCTACAAAACTTGCAGGTTTACCAAAGCCTGCAAAGTGCTTATAAGTACTCAGAGAATTTTAAAACCACTGTAAACAATACTTTGTTCACAAGGCTCTTTGGTCACCGAATCAACCGTTGCGGTCCTTGGGCCTTGCATTAGCCATTCACACAAAGCTTCAACTTTAGTTTGATCACCACATGCAACCACCTCAACCGAGCCATCATATAAGTTTTTAGCATACCCAGTCAGTCCCAATTTTAACCCTTCATGACAAGTGTGGTAACGAAACCCTACTCCTTGAACCATGCCTTTCACAACAACCTTCTGACAAATTTGAGTCATATCTTCTCTCCTGCATGAACAGCGTGCTAAGCTGATTTTAGTTCATCTATACAGTTTCTAAATCAGGTTAACGGAACTCTATTTGCATTTGTTTGAATCTTCACACAAAATAGCCAACCTTTTCTCTGTTTCAACTTCGTAAGGCATCCCATGGCTCCAGCTATTCATCTTGTTAAAGGTCGCGACAAATCACTTCGACGCAAACATCCTTGGATTTTCTCTAGAGGTATTTCTCATGTTGACGGCCAGCCGTCACTTGGCGAAACAGTCGACGTGTTCGCTAGCAATGGCGAGTGGTTAGCTAAGGCTGCATACTCCCCTAACTCTCAGATTCGAGCACGTGTATGGAGCTTTGAAAAGCAAGATATTGACGTTAGCTTTTTTGTCAGCCGTATCAAGCAAGCGCAGTTACTAAGGGAAGACATTATTGAACGAGATGGCTTGACCGGATATCGCTTGATAGCTGCAGAGTCTGATGGTTTACCGGGTATTACCATCGACCGCTATGAAAACTTCCTAGTTTGCCAATTGCTCAGTGCTGGAGCAGAATTCCAAAAGGATGCCCTTGTAGAAGCACTTACGCAGTGCTTCCCAGAATGCTCTATTTACGACCGTTCTGATGTATCGGTTCGTAAAAAAGAGGGATTAAAAGAACGCACTGGTGTATTGCATGGAGAAAAACCATCAAAGCCAGTCGTCATTGAAGAAAATGGCGTAAAAATTAGCGTCGATATCATTAACGGACACAAAACGGGGTTCTACTTGGATCAGCGCGATAGCCGTTATCAAGCACAGAAGTATGTAAAAGATAAAGAAGTACTAAACTGCTTCAGTTATACCGGTGGATTTGGACTTTATGCATTAAAAGGCGGTGCCAAGCGTGTCATTAACGCCGATGTTTCTCAACTGGCTCTTGATACCGCGAAACACAATGCCGAGTTGAATGGTTTCACTGAGAAGAAAAAAGCGGTGTTCCTCAATGCAGATGTCTTCAAGTTATTGCGTGAATACCGAGATCAAGGAACCAAGTTTGATGTAGTTATCATGGATCCGCCAAAGTTTGCCGAATCGAAAGCTCAACTCAATGGCGCTTGTCGCGGCTACAAGGATATCAATATGCTAGCAATGCAGATCTTGAAGCCCGGTGGTACCCTTTTGACTTACTCTTGCTCAGGATTAATGGACGGCGCATTATTCCAAAAAATAATCGCAGACGCCGCTGTAGATGCTAACCGTTCTGTTAAGTTTGTAGAACGATTTGAACAAGCCGCAGACCACCCAACAGATACCGCTTACCCGGAAGGCTTCTACTTGAAAGGGTTTGCTTGTAAAGTCCTCTAGACCTAAAGCATTTTAGAGTCAAGACTCTACATCATTTTCTAAGCCATTCTTTTTTCGAAAAGAATGGCTTTTTTGATTGAGCTGTCTCAAAAATAAGACATTTTTTCAATTCCTTAATTGAATTAACGAATTTCTCTACTATTTTCAATAGTATGTGGCAATGTATAACAAAGCCAACATCTAGCCTGTACCTACCCCTCTTTAGGTTCAAGGTGTGATCGAGCTAGGTTGAAAGAACAAGGTTGTGCGCTATAGTAATTCTATAGCGTGTTACCTAAGTTTATGACTTAACTCGAATAAATAGTAGTGAGTAGAAGTGATGAATTTGCAAGCTCAAAACCAAAAATCAGCAATTCGTCTAGCCAAGGATTAAGGAGAATAACATTGAACAGGTTCACTCTAACAGCAGCCGCTTGTTTTGTAGCCCTTAGCCTTCCGGTTAGCAGTCAAACATTAGAGCAAGCAGTGGCAAACACACTTGCTACTAACCCTGATATTAAAGCCGCATATAATGAATACGTTAGTAAACGATATGACGCAGAAGCTTCTGTGGGGGCGTATCGACCTAAAGTCGACTTGGACGGTGGTATCGGCTACGAAAGAACGGATTATGACCGTGAAAACTCTTTAAATAGTCGAAACGAGAACTTAACTCGAAAGGAAGTTGGTATTAGTCTTACTCAATTGATTTGGGATGGTAACGAGACATTAAACGATATGGATCGAACTGCTGCGGAAGCAGAGTCTGTGAGATACCAATTACTTGCGGATGCCTCAGACATTGCGCTTGAAGTTGCTCAGATTTATCTCGACGCGACCAAAGCCTACGAGATATTGGCTCTCTCTGAAGCTAATCTAGAAGTACACAAGAAAATATATAAAGACATTAAAAAGCGTGTTGACTCAGGTATTGGTTCAACCGCAGACCTTTCACAAGTCGAAGCTCGTATTGCAAAAGCTCATGGTAACTTACTCGCCGCGCAGAACAACCTTTTCGATACACATACGCAGTTTAAACGCCTAGTAGGGCAAGCCCCTTTGGGCCTCAAATATCCTAGAGCTGATGAAGTCGCTATTCCACCAACCGTAGATGACGCACTAAAAATCGCCATGGAACATCACCCTGTAATCAAAGTCTCTCAGGTGGATGTAGACTCTGCTCGTTTTCAATACCAACAAACTAAAGGGGTTAACTACCCTACCTTCTATATCGATGCGGGCCATAACTGGCGTGACGATGCCGGTGGTAATATCGGTACCGATAATGAAACTCGCGCTATGCTTCGAATGCGTTACAACTTATATAATGGCGGCTCAGACTCCGATCGTACTGAAGCTGCAGCGTACCAACTCAATAAAGCCAAAGACTTCCGTGACAGAACCTACCGCATGGTTGAAGAAGGATTAAAACTCTCTTGGACAGGTTTAGAGTTCACCATTCAACAACGTGAATTTTTGTCCGATCACGTAGACTCTGCTTCTGACACTGTTGTTGCTTACCAAAAACAATACAAGATAGGCAAACGTACTCTTCTTGATGTTCTTAACACCGAAAACGAACTGTTCGAGGCTCGTAAAGGATATTTAGACGCTAAATACGCTGAGCAATTTGCTCGCTATAGAGTGATGAATGCTACTGGCGATTTACTTGCAGCATTACGAGTTGACACTCCAAAAGAGTGGAACGAGAAGGTGGAGTATTAATATGAAACTACAGACCAAATTACTACTATGTGGCCTTGTTTCTCTGCCGCTTTTTGCATCAGCAACAACGCCTGAAAATGATAAATACGACTACATCGCAACTCCTCTTGCCGATCAAAAAGCCGATTTAATCGACGATGATGGTGATGGCGTTATTAATGCCCGTGACTTGTGTATTGCAACTCCGGAGGGCGCTGCGTTAGATAACGATGGTTGTGAACAATATGTCGACGTGTCGAATACGATGGCGTTGAGAATTTTGTTTGATAACGCGTCAACATATATCAAACCAGTATTCCAAACACAAATCAGCCAAATGGCAGACTTCTTAAAGGAATACCCAGATACCACTATTGAAATTCAAGGCTATGCGAGTGTAGTTGGTAACCCAGAGAAGAACTTGGTACTTTCGAAGAATCGCGCTGAGGTTGTTCGTGAAGCGATCATCAACAACGGTATTGCCCCAGAACGCCTAACTATTGTGGGCTATGGCGATACCCAGCCAGAAGAGCTTGGTGATACCGAGTTTGCACATGCGATGAACAGAAAAGTGGTTGCTTCCGTTGTTGGTTATAAAGGTGAAGTAGAAAAAGAATGGACTATCTTTACTACTATCGGTAAATAGTTCACTCTTCACTCAGTTAAACTAAGAGCGCTATGTATTAGCGCTCTTTTTGTTTTATTTCATTTAGATATTCGGTATCTCATGCTAACCTTGTAGCAATTCTTATTAAGAGTATAAAGTGATGAGTAAATTAACTTCAGATATCGAACAAAACCTTAACCTGTTTATTGAGGAAACCACCCAAAACCAGCTTGTTTGGGGCCTGCGTAATGAAGATGGTTGGTTAGCGTGCGATTCTACTGAGTTCGAAAACACAGAAGTTATGCCGTTTTGGTCGTCTGAGGAAGACGCAAAAACACACAACGTTGAAGAGTGGGCTGATTTTGAAGTGTTACACATCCCACTTGATATCTTTGTAGAAGATTGGCTACTAACTCTCGATGAAGATGGTGTGCTAATAGGTACCAACTGGAACAGTCAGCTAGACGGTAAGGAAATGGAACCATCAGCTATCGCTAAGTTGTACTTAAACGCTAAGTAAACGAAAAAAATAGAGGCTTTCAGCCTCTTTTTTTTATTCTGACTTCTCGTTCAGAGAAGCCATCACTTCAGACTTATTCTCTAAATAATGATTCAGTCCGTTCGCTCGAAGATCACAAGATGGACAATCTCCACAACCGTCGCCAATAACGCCGTTATAGCAGGTTAACGTTTCTTCTCGGATTAACGATAGCGCATTAAACTTATCAGCCAGCGCCCAAGTCTCTGCCTTATCTAACCACATAAGTGGCGTAACAATATCAAACTCTCTGTCCATCCCTTGCACCAAAGCGCTATTCATAGCTTTGATAAAGTCATTTCGACAGTCAGGGTAGCCAGAAAAGTCCGTTTCACATACACCGGTAATGACAGCTTGCGCGCCGATTTGATAGGCGTAAATACCCGCCAGTGTCAGAAACAGTATATTGCGACCCGGCACGAATGAATTCGGCAGACCATTTTCTTGAAGCTCGTGCGAGACAGGAATATCGTCACGAGTTAATGAGCTAATCGCAAGCTCGTTGAGCAAGCTAACGTCCATAACTTTGTGTGCTTTCACGTTGAGCTTGTTTGCCAATGCTTCCGCTACTTCAATCTCTAGCTTATGGCGTTGGCCATAATCAAACGTAATTGCATGTACTTCATCGTACTGCTCAAGTGCTTGGACCAAGCAAGTTGTTGAATCTTGTCCACCACTAAAAACGACTACTGCCTTTTTCATCAATATCTCCTCGCCCTTTAAGCAATACTTAAATATTTATGTGTTTGAACTGATAAACGCCAATTTCTCTGAATACAAGTTTCAATACACAACTCAGTTGCACGTGGCTTCTGGCTGATTGGCTGAAGCGCAATAACCACATCACTCTTTAACTCTACACCCTGTAAAAGCTCATCTAATTGGTCGACGTTTTTTTGCGTCGCAACTGGGTGCTTGATTTCATCAGCACGTTCTAACGACGAGGAAAGTACAGGAAGTTTTCCCTTCATTGCCACTTTTGGTGACACCGTAACCCAGGTTACTGGCGTGACTCTTATTTCTGAAGTACCGCTGGTTTCGATTTGGCAACGACATCCAATGGCTTCAAAGGCTTCACATAACGCGGTTAGATCATACTCACAAGGCTCGCCTCCAGTAATCACAATGTGCTTTGCGTTAAACTGCTGCGATTGATACATAGCCACAATTTCCGCTGCGTCGACATCGCTCCACGTAGGGCTGTCACCTTGTTTAGTTATGATTTCTCCAAACGAACGCTGGTCTTCATTATTCGCATCCCATGTCTGCTTCGTATCACACCACGAACAGCCTACGTTACAAATTTGAAGTCGGATAAATACCGCCGGGACGCCGGTAAACATGCCCTCACCTTGGATGGTTTCAAACATCTCGTTGATTTTAAATCGAGTATTACTCATCAAATCATGCCAATTATATAAGATGAGCAGACCTTAAAGGATGCGACCAAGAAATTCAATACAAAGTGTCATACTAAATCTCTGGTAGTGTAACGCGCTTTTTCATATCCTAGAGGCGTTTGATTTATTTCTTTTTTAGGTAAGTAACGTGTATAAACTCATTGCCATCGATATGGATGGAACCCTACTAACATCTGATAAAAAAATCTCTCCGCGTACTAAACAAGCTATCCAATCTGCCAAACAACAAGGCGTCCAAGTGGTGCTTGCATCTGGTCGCCCTCTCAACGGTATGTTAGATGCCCTTAATGAGCTTGGTTTGAACGGTGAAGAAGATTATGTCATCCATTTCAATGGTACCTTTGTACAGAAGGTAGTATCAGGTGACATACTTCATCAACAAATCATCGATGGTCGTCGCGCTAAAGAAGTAGCGAACCTAGCGAAACAGCTCGGCCTGCATTGCCATGCCTTTAGCCGCGAATTGGGTTTGATTGCTACAGAAGCGAATCCTTACACCGACCACGAAGCTGAGATCAATAAGCTAGATATCACCATCTATGATTTTAATAAGCTAGAGGAAGATCACGAGATCATCAAAGCGATGATTGTTGGTGAGCCAGCTCAACTAACTGAGGGCATCGGTAAAATCCCAGCGCGCTACCACGACGACTATACCATTGTACAAAGCGCCCCATTCTTCCTTGAGTTTTTGAACCCTTTAAGCAACAAAGGTGAAGGTGTTAAAGTTATTGCCGATCACTTAAATATCCCGTACGAACAAACCATGTGTTTTGGTGATGCAGAAAATGACCATCATATGATCAAATTCGCTGGTAAAGGTGTTGCGATGGCGAACGCCATGCCAGAAACTAAATCCATTGCCGACTATATTACTGACAGTAATGACGATGACGGTGTAGCGAAAGCCATTGAAAAGTTTGTGCTATAGTTTTCATTGTGTTGACTAGATAACATACTGTTTTAAGGAAAAAATATGACTTATCGCCTCCTACTTAACGGAAAGAAAGCTGCTCAAGATGATATTAGAGAAGCCATCTATCAACTCCGTGGTGAAGGTTACCCTATAGAA
This sequence comes from Vibrio mediterranei, assembly GCF_013364395.1. Classification (NCBI taxonomy): domain Bacteria; kingdom Pseudomonadati; phylum Pseudomonadota; class Gammaproteobacteria; order Vibrionales; family Vibrionaceae; genus Vibrio; species Vibrio mediterranei. Next base: position 1,800,548 of record NZ_JABXGK010000001.1, read on the forward strand.
GTCCGTGTGACTTGGGAAGGAGGCGATATTGAAAGATTAGTACAAGAAGCGGCGGATCAAGGCGTCTCTCGGCTCATTGCTGGAGGTGGCGACGGAACCATAAACGAAGTAGTCGATGCACTTCTAAAAAACAATATCACCACAATGGAAGTTGCGGTTTTGCCACTTGGAACCGCTAACGACTTTGCGACCGCCTGCTCCATCCCAACCAATTCTGCTTACGATGCCTTGCTATTAGCTGTTTCGGGAACGTCTAAGCCAGTTGATGCAGCGAGAGCGAATGACCGTCACTTTGTGAATATCGCTACAGCTGGGTTTGGTGCGCAAGTTACAGCAAACACACCTATTGCCCTAAAAAACTTCCTTGGCGGAGGAGCCTACACGCTCGCAGGCCTCGTTCAAGCCATCAACTTCCAACCTTTTAAAGGCACGGTGAAGTTTGATGGTCAAACTGTCACAAGCAATGTGGTTGTCGGCGCTATTTGCAATGGGAGAATGGCCGGTGGTGGCCAAGCGCTCTCTCCAACCTCCTTTATCAACGACGGCTATTTAGATGTGGTGTCGCTTGAGGAATTCACCCCCAGCGATATCCCTGCCGTAATTGAGGAGTTGATGCAAGATGATGGTTATAGTGGAATGTTCGTTAAACGTAATCAGGTAAAAACCATTGAATGGATTTCCGATGGTATCATGCCTGTAAATTTAGATGGTGAACCTATCGAAGCTACCAATATCGAGTTTTGTGTGCTGCCGAACACAATCCAATTGGTTTTACCAGAGCACTGCCCAATGCTAGTTAGTCACTGATTTTCAGCTTAATGCAAGTAACAAAAAAGCGACCATTTCTGGTCGCTTTTTTCAATCCAATCAACTCTACTTGATGTTAAGGAATGCTGCACCACGAACACCACCAGAATCGCCGTGCTTCGCTTTGACGATTTTCGGACACTTCGCCACAGACATTAGATATTTAGGGATACGCTTAGGCATTTCTTCATAAATAAGGTCGTAGTTAGATAGACCACCGCCTAACGTAACCACATGCGGATCGTTGCCCGTGAAGATGTTAGCGAAACAAATAGCCAAAAGTTCCATGAACATATCAACGAACTCAATAGCATTGGCGTCACCGGCTTCACGTGCTTTAATTATATCGATAGCTTTCTTCTTTTCGCCGTAATAGTTTGCATAAAGTAGCTCGAATCCACGTCCAGATAGGTAGTTATCTAAACACCCTTTCTTACCGCAGCCACAATCAAGAAGCGGCGCTTTTTCACCAAGGTGGAACCAAGCATCAATAGGGAGTCGCATATGGCCTAGTTCACCGGCTACGTGGTTACGACCAGAGAACACTTTGCCTTCGTAGATCAACCCACCACCAAAGCCAGTTCCAAGAATTAGACCCATTACAGATGGAGCATCTTTCAGTTCGTCATCCCATGCTTCAGACAATGCAAAGCAGTTTGCATCATTCTCAAGTTTCACTTCGCGACCAATCTTCGCTTCTAAGTCACTACGCAGAGGTTTGCCTTTCGCACATGCAATGTTTACGGTGAGTACAGTTCCGTCGTCAGCGTCTTCCATACCAGGCAGACCAAGACCTACTTTACCTTCGGTTCCAAGTTCTGCATCGTACTTAGCCACTAAACCTGCTAGGGTCTCTACTAGTAGCGGATAATCATCGCCTGGTGTAGGTACACGTTCTGTCGCAACGCGTTCAAGTTTTTCATTAAATGCACCAAATTCAATTTTAGTGCCACCGACATCAAAGCCGTAATACATGCAACTCTCCTTGCTAACCTCAACTTGAGGCAAAAAATAGATAACTGTTGGCATTATCCATATCCCTACCCCCTCAAACCGTGACGTAGAGCGGATTTATGCCCTTGTTCGAACTGCTTGTTCAACAAGCCATCACATTAGAACTGGAACTTTAGAGCGAGTTCTCGTTTTTTATTAGACCTATGAAATTATTCAGTGCTGGTCGCGATAAATCTGGAGAGAGACGCGTTTTGCTCAACATGTAACTTTCGCGGAAAACCGCGAACCATTCTCTCAATATCATCGAATGACGCAATGACCCAAATTGCTCAAAGACAATACTCGCAACTTCTGCGGTAGCAAGATGATCTTCGTTCTCTGACTTTCGCATCATATAGTTAGACAAAGCATCAGGCTTAATCGAACACACAGGGAACTGATTGAGATATGGTGACTTTCTAAACATACGTCTAGCCTCACGCCAACTGCCATCCAAAAGGATAAACAAGAGTTTCTTAGTTCCCTCTACTTCGAACTGGTTTTGGTCGATTAAACGCTTTTTATCATCAACATAATCTTCTGGAAAGATTATGACGGGTTGATAGGTCTCATCTTTTAGCAGTGCACGGAGTTCTGGTTGAGTTTCAGTTCGATGCCAAGGAAACGCATAGCCTTCTTCGACCGTATCAAGTATCAGGCGGCCTGTATTACTTGGCTTCAGAATTTCCGCATCAGAAACCAACAGCAACACTGCAAAGTCATTGCTCGGTTTTGGCTGGTACTCACAAATACAATACTGTTGCGCAATTTGGCAGCTTTTACAACGTATGACTTTCGCTCCACGAGCATTAAATGGTTTAGTTGCCGCGGCTAGGCGCTCATCGTACATTTTATGGAAGGCGTGACGTCTCATTTTCATGGTATTCTAGCGAAAGGTGGCGGGATTCTACTCTGGTACACTTTGTAAGTAAAAGGAAACCCTATTCAATGGAACACAGTGACTCTATTCGATTGTCGATCTTTCTCTCTGTACTCATAATTTGTGCGGTGTGGGAGTGGTGTGTACCTAGAAAACAACGTACAAGAACACGACGTTTGCGTTGGATTAACAATCTCAGCCTAGTTGGCCTTAACTCTCTAATTCTCGCCTTAGTCATGCCACTTCTTGCCATAGAAGCTGCACTCTTTGCTCAGAAACATAGTATTGGGCTTTTTAACCAGTTCGAAGTGAGCACATGGTTAATTGCCCCACTTTGTGTAGTGCTGTTGGATGCAGCAATCTACTTTCAACATATAGTCTTTCATCGCGTTCCAATCCTTTGGCGATTGCATAGAATGCATCACGCTGATCGGGATATCGACGTCACCACAGGCTCTCGATTCCACCCTATTGAAATCATCCTCTCCATGTGGATAAAAATAGTGATCGTGATTGCCTTAGGCGTACCTCCAATCGCAGTGCTTATTTTCGAAATTGTACTCAATGCCAGTGCGATGTTTAACCATAGCAACGGCAAATTGCCTTTGAAGTTTGATGCCTTGCTGAGAAAAGTTATCGTAACACCGGATTTTCACCGTGTTCATCACTCGGAGATCGTCAAAGAAACTCATTCCAACTTTGGCTTCTTTCTATCCATCTGGGACATCTTGTTTGGAACTTATCGTGCTCAACCTAAGTTAGGGCATGATGGCGTGGTAATCGGTATTCCAGCATTTGTCGAGCCAAGAGAACAAAGGTTGGACAAACTGCTTACCCAACCTTTTAGGAACGATAAGAACGACGCTAGCCATTCTCAGTAGAACTAAGCTTGGTTCAATTGATATTTATGTAACATCGATTGCTGGTGGCCCGCAATTTCCGCTACTTGCTCAGCACTTTCTACCATGGACTCCAACTGCATGCTCGAATGTTCACCTTGCTCAGTAACCTGAATGATTGAGCGGCCCACGTCTGCCGTGGCACGCTCTTGTTGTTCAGTAGCCACAGAAACTTGCTCTGCCCTGTTACGGATCTGATTCACTGAATGGGCGATGTCAGTAAAAGACGTTTTTACTCGGTCGCTGGATTCCAAAGCAAAAGACATTTCTTTGCGTGACTCGACAACCGATTGACGTGAGTCTTGGGCTGCTTGGATGAGCTCCGACATCATTTGTCGAATGTTTGTGGTTTGTGCAGAAGTATCACTAGCGAGTTTACGAACTTCGTCCGCCACAACAGCAAAGCCTCTGCCCTTCTCGCCAGCCCTTGCAGCTTCAATAGCCGCATTTAATGCTAATAGATTAGTGTTATCTGCAATCCCACTGATCATATCCACCATCTCTTGAATCTGCTTCACTTTGCCATCTAGCTCAGTCATTGACGCTTCATTGTTGCCTAACGTCGTATCCAACATATGAAGTCGTTCTTGGTTGTCAGATACCGCTTCCAAACCAAGGTTGGCATAACTATCCGCTTGTTGAGAATCGTTAAACGACGCAGTCGTCACTTGAGCTATCTCCTTAATCGATGCTTCCAGTTCTGTAACCGTTGTCACCATGCTATCTAGGGAGGCGTTTTGTGAACGCAAACTCAGACGAGTTTCCTCTGCCGCGCCGTGACTTATCTCCGCCGTTTGATAGAGTGTTTCACAGTTTCTCGTTACCACCTCAATCGAATCATGAGTCGACTCGATAACTTGGTTCAACTTTCTGGCGATATCTTGCATTTCAGCAGGACCCGCTAGCATCACTTTGCCCGTTAGTTCGTATTCTGTGAGCCCTTTCAATTGAGAGATGATGTTCTTTAAAGGTCGATTTATCCATCGACGCAGAGAGAAGAAGATTACGACGATTGTTGCAATTAGAAATGTTGTAGCAGCAATTAACCATTGTGAGGTTGTATCAAGAGTATGATTCACTACGGATTGACTATCTTTTATTAGTGTCGAGGCAGTATCAGAGATTTGCTGTAGGAGTTGTACCGTGTCATCGGCTATTACAACAGCACGTTCCAACTCCACTTTTTGCTTTTCAACCACTTCTAGCCTGTCGAGTATTTGACTTAGTACACCACTTTGTTTAAATCCGTCCTGAACCATTTCATATGGTGCAATAAGACTGGCAAACTCTTTGACTTCAGGGTGCCAATCTGAGAAGTCTGCAAATGCTAGGTTGATTCCAGCGATTCGATTACGCATTTCACGATATTCACTTTTCGCTTTACTCAGTTCTTCTTGCATCATCATGACTAAGAACGTGCTCTCCATTGAACTAGCACTCGCAATAAATCGACTCGCCGCATCTGAAGACAATGGATTGTCTTGAGACAGAATTAGGCTAATACGATTCATTTCAGGGCCAATAGAACTTAACCCATAACGGAATCCCGTCACTTGCTTATCTATACGACCTTTCATTGCAATGAGTTGAGACTGAAACGCCAATACGGACTCAGTAACGGATTGCAATTCAGCTATTTTTTCCCTGAGTTGAGCTCTTTGGTCTTGAGTCACGGCACTATCTATCTTTTTTGCAATCTCGAACAGACTATTGACCCGGGTTTCACTAAGGCTAGTCAGCAGCGCGATACGTTCCTGGATAGCATTTAACTCTGCCTCAGAAGATAACTGGCTTCCATAGTTCAGTAACTTTACTTGTTCCAACGTATCTTGTGTTAAGGCTGCATTATTCATTGCCAGAGGGAGTACGCGATCCGATAAATTATCGAATTGATGTTTTACTTGTGTTAATCCACTTGAACTTAGCCAACTTAGAGCAATAAAGAAGATACAGATTAAAATGAATATTGCGCTGAGTGAGTGAATTATTGAGGTTGGACGTTTTCGTTGTGTTGACGATCTCATAGCGATTCCGTTGCATCAATCGTTAAATTGCGACCAAATTTCGTGGATAAATAGTACAAAACGATAATTTGGTATAAAATTATTCGGAAATGGTAGAGGCCGTTAATGACATATTTATTACACATAAATGTAAGCAGTGTGACAGATGAAAATTGTTAAAGTATTGATTCCATACGGTATAGTGGCATTGTTGACGGCTTGTTCGAGCCAACCAAGCCAAGCACCACATACACAAGTTGATTATAAAAGTGCTGAAAATGCACCATTTTTGGCTGAATACAAGAAATGGCAAGGCGTTCCTTATCGACTTGGTGGCACCAATTATTCTGGCGTCGATTGCTCGGCGTTTGTACAAGCTGTCTATCAAGATGCTTATGCTGTTAGCTTACCTAGAACCACTGCACAACAAGTTAAAATAGGCCATAAAGTAGCTTACAATAATGCTCAAAGCGGTGATTTAGTGTTTTTTAAAACGGGCAGAAAAACTAGGCACGTGGGTATTTATTTAGGTGGGAATACTTTTATGCATGCGTCTACATCTAAAGGTGTGGTCCTCTCTAGACTAGATAATCCTTATTGGGCATCAACATTTTGGCATTTTAGAAATATTCAGTAATAGAATACCTCCCTCTCAAAGAAATAAAATATCCCGAGAGGGAACAATCCTTTTGTTATTTTCTTTAATCATATATTGCAACAGCAGTATCAAATAGATTTTTGACTAACGCTATATACTCTTCAAGAAATGCAACCTGCTCATTGGTGGCCGGCTTGTTCCAAACTCCAGCCAATACTTCTTCTAAGTCTTGAATCACTAAATCTACTTCTTTTAGCAACTTAAATCGCACACTTGAATGAAGTTCTGGGTTTTGTTCAAACAACACCATAATGTTGGACGCGACCATGTCCGTGGACACATCTTCTATTGTTTCTTCGCCCGTATCTCCAGAAGTTGAAGTGAATACATCAAGATTCATGGCGAGATGTTCGATTAATGCCTGATAGCCGTCAGTATCTACAACCACGACTGAACTCCTAGCAATTGTTTAAATGACAAGAACTTAAACATAGCAAACCTAGTTCACGTTTGTAAGAACTAGTACGAAAAATCGCGCTGCACGTCAATGATTCTGTGCGCTGGCAGTATGTTATGTAGTCAATATTGTTCTACACTAGCCATAGATTGGCAGACGGGAGTAACTTATGTGGCAAGCGATTTCAGATCAGCTATCCGATGCACTCATGTTCAACTTTTCTATCAAAGAACGTGTCAAAATGAGCGGTGGCGATATTAACCAATGCTATATGATTAGCGATGGTGATCAGCGTTACTTCGTGAAAACCAATCACAAAGACTTCCTTGCTAAATTTGAGATTGAGGCGGATAACCTCAAAGCGCTCCGTGACACTAATACGGTTCATGTACCCGAGGTGGTGTTAATTAGCAAAACTAAAGAATGTGCGTTCATCATTCTTAATTACATCCCTGTCAAACCTTTAGACGTGAGTACTGCCAGTCATCAGTTTGGAATTGAGTTAGCAAAACTGCACAAATGGGGTGAACAAGCCGAATTTGGCTTTGATCAAGACAACTATATTGGTGCTACTTTACAACCTAATCAGTGGCATAAAAAATGGTCCCGCTTTTTCTCTGAACAACGTATAGGCTGGCAACTACAGCTACTTAAAGAGAAGCAAATCAGCTTTACCGATATCGACCAGTTTGTCTCCCTTATCAACGAGCAGCTCTCTGGCCATAACCCTAAACCTTCTTTGCTGCATGGCGACCTTTGGAACGGCAATGTGGCTAACTCAGCCTTTGGGCCTATTTGTTATGATCCCGCCAGTTATTGGGGAGATCGAGAGTGCGATCTCGCTATGACAGAACTCTTTGGTGGTTTCAGGCAGGAATTTTATGACGGTTATGAAAGCGTACTGCCCATTGAGCCTATGTTCGAGTATAGAAAGCACATCTATAATCTCTATCATGTGCTCAATCACTGCAACCTTTTTGGGGGCAGCTACCTCGACCAAGCTGAAGAGCTAATCTCAACGATTCAAGCCTCTTAGAGGTTTACTCGACCTTCACCTCTTTATCTAATATCTCAAGCAACGAGGCGAAGCCAACATCATACGGGTCGGACACACCACTCGAATTAAGCCAGTTGGTGACTAAGCCAACGGATTTAGCGGGTGCTATGTCCTTGTCCCTTTGATCGCCGGTCATCGTCAACTTGTTTGCCGGGATACCTAACTTGCCTGCGATGAGCCGATAGAATTCTGGGTGATTTTTAGAAACACCAAGATTGTTAAAACAGAAGTAGCCTGTGATGTATTGAGCTAAACCACCACGTTCAAATGCCTGTTTTATATCGATTTCATTAGAATCTTGTGCATTGGTCGCAACATAAATAGGATACTGCTTAGAAAGCGCTGACAACAACTCTACGGCACCAGAAACTACTTCAACATTTGACCAATCACACATTTTTCCAGTTTGTGTAGGGTCATCGACCATTAGAGTGTCACCCCAGTCAAACAAGTACACTCGGTCTCGACTCAACCAACGCTTGTAGAGCTCTTGCCACTCTTCACGCAAGACACCGTACTTTATCGAATCAAAGTACTCACCTAGGTAATAGCGAACTTTACGTAGCCTTGCCTCTTGCGTCATTCCAAGCTTCTCGGCACATCGCATCATTCCAGGGTTTCCAGACCAAGTAGTAAAGCCTACTCGCTCGATCTCCAATGTTGCAAAAAGATGCTCCACCCATGGAATCAGCGCTTTCAACCCGATGCCCCTACCCCAAAGTGATGAGTCGTAAATGGCCACACCAGCTTCAAGCCAACGCGTGTTTTTATCTTCCCAATAGTAGCTAACACTGCCTATTGCTCGCCCCAAATAATCTATAACCAAGCCTGTGTTACCATCTAGGAACTTTTGGAACTGTTGCTGCTTAAATTCAGATAATCTTGGCCGAACATAACCGAAGTAAGGGCCGTTGTATTTCGTCCACTCTTCGTCAGCCGTCATAAGTTGATAAAGCGGTTCTAGATCTTCGGCTGACGCCTTGCGTAAGGTAATATCCTGAAACCTTAGTTTGGTATTATTCATCGAAATCCTTATCTAATCATTAAGATACTTCCAACTATCTGCACCATCAAAATAGCGAATGTGTATGGTACTTATCTTTTCTGGGGTCACCATTTTGAAATTGATAGCAACTTTCTGGGTTGGCGATTTATCCGTTGAAGTGTAATGCGTCACGCATCCGCATTCTGGACAGTGGTGAAAGTCGATAAAACCATCACCCCATTGATACGCCGTTGTAGGTTGACGTAATACTGAAACTGTCACCGAATCAGGCTCATAATAGCCCCATAATGTCCCATAACGACTACATACAGAGCAGTTGCAACTTGTTAAATTCGCCGGCCAGTTGGCAAAACTGAGAGTTATATTTCCGCAATGACATTGCGCGTTATGGTGAGACATTATTTCTTCCCTGTTTAAATTGACGATATCTAGCTAGGTTACAAAACCAAGCTAAGGGCGATGGATAACATAATAGCACCAACAACGAGCTCCAATACTTTCCATGATATTGGTTTATGAAAGATAGGCGTTAGCAGTCGAGCACCATACCCCAAGGAGAAAAAGAACACGAAGGAAGCCATCACGGCACCGAGCCCGAAAGAGAACTGATTCGGAGCATATTGGGTAGAAATAGAGCCTAGCAAAACAACGGTATCTAGATAAACATGTGGGTTTAGCCAAGTTAGCGCTAAACTAATCAGAATGGTTTTTAGCAAACTTGCACTTGAATCCCCTTCAGGGTCGAGTTGATGTTTGCTGTTGAAAGCAGAACGCAAGCTTTGGATCCCGTATACAGTAAGAAAAGCAGCCCCCGCATAACGAGCTACTATTTCGATTTGCGGAAACCGCTCAATAATGACACCGAAGCCGCCGACACCCGCAGAAATGAGAATGGCATCAGAAACTGCACATACAGAACACACGGCAAATACATAGTGTTTCTTTAGCCCTTGTTTTAGAACAAACGCATTTTGAGCACCAATTGCAAGTATCAACGACAGACCCAAGGAAAAGCCTGTCAAAAAAGTCGTTACATCCAAGTAAACCTCACAATCCTTTATCGAGGAGAGGTTATCTTGTAACGCGTAATTAATTGAATTTCAACCTATGTTTCGTTCTCGTGTCTTACTGTTACAAACACATCATCACTGTCTAATGTGACCTCAAACAAGATTGGTCGACAACAGACATAACAGTCTTCAATATACTCTTGCTCATCAACGGAACAGTCGATTGATGTTTCAAAAGCCTCTCCACAATACGGGCAGTTTACTCGCCACTCTTTTAATGCTTCCATCGATTACACCCATGGTAGGTTTTATCAAAGTGTAGAATCGCCAAAAGAGATACTCAAATATGGCAGTCAGAGATATTTGTCGTCTAAGGTGTTCAATACTAACGCAGTGCTGCTACTCATATCATAGCGTTGATAAAACTAACGACGCCTTTTTGTATGCCACACCTTTTTTGTAAAAGATATCTCCTTCAATAACCATTCCAAATCTCTTATAGAAATCCAGCGCAGACTCCCTCGCATCGCACCAAAACACCTCAATATTTTGTCTTTCAAGCATGTTCAAGACAAACTCGATGACCTGTGAGCCAATACCCTGACCTTGGTAATCAGGAAGCGTTGCAAATTTACGTAACCTACCTTGATTACCATCGATAAATATCGAAGCAACACAAACCAACTTATCATCCACAAATGCACCGATATGTATCGCTCGGTTATCTCCTTCTACCAGCGAGCTCTCTATTGGTAAATCGGGCCACAGAACTTGCTGACGAATAGGTAGGACCTGTTCGAGTTCAACTAAAGATATTTTCACCACGTTATTATTACCCACTTTTTAATTTAACCAAGCGAGAGTTGCGGAAATTAGCAGAGGGAAAACGCCTGCAACAAATAAAGAAAAACCAAAAGAGTAGTTTTGTCGATAGTGCTTATGTTTTTCAGCTTCAAGATTATGGTCTCTAACCATTGCTGTCATCTTTTGTGACACAACATCGACGTCATAGGTTCGGCTTATTCTTCCTCCATCCCAAGCTAAACCAGCCACGCCCCATAACACGATAGCGACGTAAAATGAGAAATCAGAAAGTTCGGATGTTTTCAACATAGGGAAAATGTAGCCAGCTATGCAGACCACAATCCCTGAACTTATATTCGCTATGAAAACGAAGCGAAATAGAGAGCCCATATTCAAAAGGCTTCTTTCAATCCGATCATGTTCATCTTGTCAGCGATTTCGTCATAAACACGCTATTAGGGTCAAGCGAGTAGCTAGCAAATGGTTCACACTCTACAAAGCCATCTCTTTGATATAGGTTTCTTGCTGGTTCGAAAAATGCTTCGGTTCCTGTCTCTAAACTCAGTCGCGTCAAGCCGTTTTCTGAGGCCTTACTGGTTAGATGAGCAAGCAGTTTTCTTGCTACTCCCTTGCCACGAGCACTCTCTGTCGTGCGCATCGATTTTATTTCACCATGTCCCGACTCAATGGTTTTTAAGGCTATACATCCTGCCAAATCATCTTCAAACCATGCAGTCCAGAACGTAATCTCTGGCTGACGAAGAGCATCAATATCAAGAGCATGAACACTTTCTGGAGGAGAAGTCGCGTACATGTCATCCAAATGAGCTTGTAAAAGGGCTTTTATTTCTGGACCCGTCAAATCATCCTTAATTATTTTCACTTTCTCTCCTTAACTAGATTTACAATATTGGCTTTCCACGTAGGGACTTCTTCTGCCCTTGCTTCTTCTTATTATCCACGCGTCTTATTTGCGATGAACGAGTTGGCTTTGTTGCACGACGTTTCTTTTGCACGACCATCACTGACCGAATCAAATCAGCTAGCCTCGCAAGTGCGTCTTCCCGGTTTTTCTCTTGAGTACGATGTGATTGCGCTTTAATCACAATGACACCTTCCTTAGAGATTCTAGAGTCGTTGCTTGCAAGCAAACGTTCTTTATATATCGCGGGTAGTGTCGAGCGTCTAATATCAAAACGTAGATGGATAGCAGTGGAAACCTTGTTAACATTCTGACCACCGCTCCCCATCGAACGAATTGCATTTAGCTCGATTTCCCAATCTGCCAACGTTACCGTATTAGAAATCTGTAACATGCTGAATTTAAACTGAGTAATCGAATACGATAATGTCGTCTAAAATCGGTCTGAACACCGATTTTAGAGCATCATGTTCGGGGTGAGGCAGATAGTTCTGTCGACCATTTTCATCCTTGAATGTCATCATTACGCTGTGCGTATAGGATTTATTTTTACCTTCTGGGCTATCGTTCACACCCCACTCTACCGCTTCCACTCCTGCTATTTTTTTGGGCATAGCCTCAAACAAAGCCATAAGTTCGTTAATGCTTTGCTCTGTTGCTTTTTCGTTGAATCGAATCAACAAGATATGTCTAATCATTACTAAAGTTCTACTTAGCGAATCAATCACTCGATACTACAGAAATTCAACCACAGTGACTAGACAAGGACATTTTAGTAGTGCCCCATTCCGCCATGAAAGCCGCTAAAAATGCCACCAAATATCATACCAAAGAGGCTAAATATCAACCCAAGGATGATCATAGCTGGTATTGATGCGATGGCGAACTTGACCATAAATATCACCATAGATAGAAATGGCATTTTGATGTCTACGACTGTCACTTCGCTATTCTTTGTATTTTCTTCCGTCATAATCGTACCTCTGAGCTTTTATATTCAACTTATTTAATAACTAATATTACAGATAATAAAAAGGCTCTAATTTATGAAATTAGAGCCCTATCAATGAATAATTGTGTTGATACTAAGCGTTAGACTCAGACTTCAATTTATCCACCATATGTAAATGCACGTCTTGTTGAGGGAAAGGTATAGAAATGCCCTCTTTATCAAAGCGTAATTTAACCTCTTTAGTCACATCCCAATACACATCCCAGTAATCATCTGTTTTTACCCATGGTCGAACGATGAAGTCTACTGATGAGGTATTCAGTGTATGAACTCGAATGTTAGGCTCTGGTGATTTAAGAACCGCAGGGTGAGCCTCGATAATCTCATGTAAAACAGATTCAGCTTTGAGCAAGTCATCTCCATAACCAATACCAAACACCATATCTACTCGACGAGTACGCTCGTGAGTAACGTTTTTGATAACGTCTCCCCAGATCTTACTGTTAGGAACAATGATAATTTGGTTATCAAAGGTGCGAATCGTGGTATTGACCAAACTCATATGACTTACCTTACCATCTACACCACCAGCAAAAACAAAATCACCAACATCAAATGGGCGGTAGATAAGAAGCATCATACCCGCTGCGAAGTTAGATAATGTATCTTGTAGCGCAAAACCAATAATCACACCTGCGATACCGAAACCCGTCAAGATAGGCGCTAAGTTAAGCCCTATCTGTGACAGCCCAACCATGATACCGATAATCCAGACAATATTTCCCGACATAGACACAAAGAAGTTTTGCATCAAGTGAGAGAGCTTCAAATTCTTGTTGTGAACTGCTTTTGTCACAATCTTGCGTACCAGTTTTACAACGGCGCGTGTAACAAAAAGAATAAGAATGAAAATAAACACTTGGAATAGTTGCTGTGGTGCGTTATCGCCTAGCCAATCAACGGCGGCACTCCACCAATAACTCAACAGCGAAATCAACACTTTTGAATCTAAAATGTCTTGAGTGATATTCCCAGTTACAGAGAATACTTGTCTTTTATATTCAGACGTTTCTAAACCAACGTCATCACCTAGAACGATCAAATTACGAAGACTTTCTGTTTCAATACCAATACGCTGCTTAAGCACTAACTGACTAGTTTGAAGTGCAGCTTTGTCTCCTTCTGGCGCCGATGCCAACTGAGAATTGATCGCCTCCACCTGTTGGTTGAAATATTCGATCGACGCTGACGTTAACCTCAGGTTTTTCGCGACTAGTACTTCAAACTGCGCTTCACCACTCTCATCCTGAACTCCAAGTTTGTTCAGCCACATCAGGTTTTGCCATGCCGCATTAAAGGTGGCGTTCAAATAGTCTTGAACTTCACTATAAGTATTTAAAATGGACAGTTTATTCTCAGCTTTGGCGTTATTGAACTGCTCTCCAACCGTTTTTAACTTATCTTCTAGATAAGTTTTCGCGCCTTCTGTATATTTTTGCTGGAACCGTACCTGTTCAATGAGCATATCTTTTGGTAAATCATTAGATTCAACCGCGCTACCGATGACATCTCTTAGCTCATTGTTTTTATTGAAGAGGCGGAATTGAATAGCGTCTTTTTGATCTCCACTAGAAGCTTTGAGTGATTCCGAAAGATCTCTTATCTCCGCGTTAATTTTGTCTAAGGCTACTTGAGCCTTTGGAGGTGGTACCCTAGTAGGGGTATCATCTTGAGCTAAGGCAACGTCACTCATCATCGACATTACGAATACAACAAATACTGCAATAGCATTAGTCTTTAAAAATTGAGGGAAACAAACACTCATTCACAACTCCCTGAAGGTGTTAAGTTTAGATTAATTGCTTTAATGATAGGCCATAAAACCATTTGTACATGCATCTCTAGATAGAGATTGATGACATGATCACCCTTGCCATAGTCTTCGGTGTCATCTGTATGAAAACTATCGACTATGCTTAGGTAGATTCTGACAACACGCCTATGTGATTCGAGACCAATGCGCTTTATCCTTCTCATATTATAAAATGCCATGATTTTACCTGACGGCCATTGTTATCACCTAGTGTTCTACCCTATTATGCGTGCCACAGATTAGTTCGATTCAATTCATCACATTTAGATGAGGATGTAACATGAAGTTTCGCCGATTATTATTCCTAGCTATTATTCTCATCGCCAGTGGATGTTCGTCATTGAGTGAACAGCAAAAATTAGCCGAGCGGAATGAACTCGACACTATGGCGCAAACCACTATATCGGAGTTACTAAAAAAAGAACCACACTTGCAAGCTCAAATGAATGAAGCATTAGCGTACGGTGTTGCAAACATGAAAGTGACCAAAGTCCCTGTTGTGGGTGTCGGAGGCGGCGAAGGTGTTATGGTAATAAAAGGCGCCGAGCCACATATCTACTTTACGGTTAAACGACTCGATTTCGGTGCTGGCTGGGGTGCACGTTCATACAAAGTATTGATTCTTCTAAACACACAAGAGCTGGTCGATGATTGGAAAGACGGTGAATGGAAATTTGAAATTGGAGCGGAAGCCTCTGCAGGCAGCGCCGCAGCACAAGGTTCTTCTGGTGATATGAACCCCGAGTTCACTCTGCATGTGTTGTCTGACGGCGGAGCGTCAGCAACTGTCACAGCCAGAGTTATTCGCGCTAAAGTTAACCAGTCACTTACTGACTAGACAAGCCTATCGAATGCCTCGAGTAATCTCATCATAGTTGCGTAGCAGATAATCAATATCGTTGAGGTAGCTGCGCCTATGACCTTCCTCTATACATTGCTGCATACCTTGATCCCCCTCATTGGCCTTGTCTTCCATAAAGCTGGCGAGATACCTTAAACGAGACACCATCGTTTCAACCAATTTAAAGCGGCTTACTGTATCTATTTCATACGCATCCAGATATGCTTTTGCCCGACGTACTTGTTGAACGATATCACCGAGTTTATCTACCGAGTTGGTTTTGAAAGGTGCCCAGCAATAGACAGAATACGATAAATCCCACAACCTTGAGCCTGGATGAACGGTATCAAAATCAAATACCCCGACGACATTATTCGCCTCTAATGCCACGTTGTAGGGTGCAAAGTCCCCATGACACATAACTTCAGATTCGGTGTCTGAGCTCAGCATCCAATCTAAACGTGCGACATCATACTGCTCAATAAATCCAACACTCGCGTCATGAAGCCGCCTTTGCAGTCTCGCCGCTGTTTCCAGTGCCTGTAGACTGGCTATTTCCTCAAGTAACGGATAGTTAAATGTTTTGCCTTTTACCAATGAAAGTGTCTCATTATCGTTATCCAGAGCGAGTACTTTAGGAACGTAATGGATGCCTTGCTGCTCTAAAAACTTAAGGAAAATATGTACAGAACGAGACCATGGACTTGCAGGCCTGATAACCGTGTCGGTCTTTACTACAATGGGGCTCATTGGTTTCACTCATTAAGGTTAAAATTAAATATCGACGTTTGCAGAGGCATTGAATGAATACATTTTGACTTCTTTTCGCACTTCCCACCCCATAGAACGATAAAACTCTTGTGCAGCCTCGTTGTCAGCTTTAACAAATAAGTGCGTTTTCTCGATACCAATTTGAGCAAAAGAGTCCGTCACTTTCTCCACCAATGTTTTACCTATTCGTTTTCCACGATGCTGGGATGCAACCGCCAAATGCTGCAGGTAGCCACGCCTCCCATCTGTTCCTGCTAAAACAGCACCCACTACTTCTCCATGTAGGATGGCCACAAAACTCATATTCGGATTTTTATCTAGATAAGCAATGATGTTGTCGCGGTTATCCGCCTCTCGAATCACCATATGATCAGTTTGCCGCCACAAAGTCATCACGTTATCGTAGTCAGCGATTTGCATCTCGCGGAAAGTTACGCTCACTTGAGTTACTCCTTTTTACTCAGGTCATTCTTTTTGTCTAGAGCCTGCTTTCAGGTACAAAGATATTTAGACTCCATTTCTGCTACTGCTTTTACAAGCAGTAACTCTAAAGCTTTCAGGTCGATTTTTGATAGGTTATTTATGTAAAGACATGACTTTGCCGTTCTGAACTGGCCAAGTTTCTCCAGTTCGGATTGGAGATTGTCAAAGCCTTGCATGATATAAAGGGTCAGGTTCTGTTTCCGTGGCGAAAAGCCCGTCATCATCCAAGAATACGTTCCTCGAGTGTTAGTGTAACCGTATTCGCCAAAGCCGATAATGCTTTCTCTCCACATAACAGGTTGCCGCCCAGTCACTTTGGTAAACATTGTGAGCAAAGTCTCAGCATCTCTCCTTCTTTGCTCATTCTTAACTGATTCAATAAAAGCACTGGGGTCTTCTGTTGTAGGACGAGTTTTTAGCGTGGTCATCGTTATTCCTTATCAGATGGTCCCGCGCGTTCTCACATTGCGCGAACTACATGAATTTATGCTTGTGGTCATAAAAATTCATAATGTGTTTCAATGCCCAATCTCGATAGCGGTCCGCTTCAATGAGCACATCGTGTCTTGCGTGAGGTATGGTCAATAGTCGAGAGCTCGTACACTTTTCATTAAACGAATCTTGTGCCGATAGGGAAACGACATTGTCACCTTCTGGTTGAATAATTAAGATTGGCGTTTTGATGTTTTTCGCTTGGGAAATACATGTTTTACCCGCAGCCATCGCTTCCGTAATCCACTTGGGGCTCACTCCACCAAGTCTTAGTTTGGGGTGATTATTCAATAGGTCACTGTATGCTTTAAAACGCGTTGGACTACTTGTATGATCATTTCCTTCAAACGTTTTGGTTACAAACGCAGTTTGCTTGGGTGCAAAGTGCGGCGTTTTCTGCAGCTGACTGATCATCTTAATCGTTGCGGTTTGTATGCCACCTACCACCTTAGGTAGCTTGATTCCAAACATTGGACTCGTCAACGCACACGCTTTAATCGTGTCAGGGTATTTTGCAATAAATTGCGTCGCAATCGCTCCGCCCATTGAGTGCGCCAACATCATCACTTCATCGCTGTCTTTGTTGCGAACCACATTCTCGACAAACTGCGCTAAATCATCTACATAATGGACAAACTGATCAATATGACCCAACTCGCTATTTTCAACCAATCGTTCTGACTCGCCTTGCCCTCGGTGATCAAAAGAGTAAACACTAAAATGCTGGCTGAGTTCATACATTAACTCTTTATATTTCCAACACGACTCATTGCGGCCTTGTACTAAAACCAACGCTCGATTCAGGTTTTGTGGGTTGACATTGACCCAAGCAATATCGCAATCCATCGCGCCTTTAAAATGACCGCGAGTTCGATTCTCCCAAACCTCATCGATTTTTTGGTGATAAGCATCATCATTGGCAAATTCTGATGTCACGATTTTATGCCGTTTGTATGGTGTATAGGGAATATCGAGTTTTCTGCCAACACTTTCCACAAATAAGCGCCCTAAACGCACACCATGCATATAATCCGCATCAAGTTGTTTTTTAGTACTGCCAATAACTGAAGACTTAAGATTTATTGCCGGCGAGATTTCGTAAATGTTAACGTCATCAGGTGGTGATGCGAGAAAACGCTGTGTTTTACGATAGCTTTCCTCATGCTTGATAAGAATTGCTGATAGTTCACTCATCGTTTTAGTTGGCGCTCGTTTTAAAATCGCTTCCAACAGCGGATGATGGTCGTCAAAATCGATAGGCATAGTACGAACGACCACAATATGTTTGTAGCCTCGACGATAAGCCTCCTCTACCGGGATTGGAGCTGAAACACCACCATCCAGCCACCGTGCATCATCAAACACAACGGGGTTTTTATGCAATGCGGGAATAGCACATGACGCCCTTAGCACATTTTTCCAGTTATCAACCGTGACATCAAAGCACTCTGAGGTCAGCTTTTGAGCATGAGTGGCGACCGCTATAACCTGTTTAGTCTTCAACAGGTCCGAGCCCTTATCCCAATTCAGTGGAATATTGACTTCTGCACTATCGACCAAAAAGTCTAAATCCAACCCCTCGCCGCTTAAGAGGTATTTAGTGAGCTTGAAAAACTCGGGATGGCGAGTTGCTTCTGCTATGACTTTATAGGCATGACCTTGGTGTCCACAGATATAGGAAGCGAGATTCAACGAACCAGCGGACGTACCAATAAGCAAATCAAATGGATTGAAGTCGGCACGTAAAAAAGCGTCAAGAACACCTGCGGTAAAGATTCCTCGTTGCCCTCCACCTTCGGTCACCAAGGCTATTTTATCTACATGTTGTTGGCGCAACATAAAGTTGTCGTGATGTTTGCTGCTTATGATGTATCGCTTGCCCATGATGATTCCAAAATCTATTAAACGCTAAAATCACTCAGTTCAGAATGTGTTGCCTAAAAAAAGTGTGAACTAAGGATAATATGGGGACAGTACCAAAATAAATTCAAGAAAATTTATAGGGCGTTAATCAATCTAAAACCTTTTGCCAATAGCCCACATCCAACCACTGCTCAAACTTAAATCCGATTTGCTTAAAGTGACCGACCTGTTGCATTCCCATCTTGTCATGAAACTTTACGCTGGCGTCATTTGGTAAGGTGATAACGCTCATAATATTCTTAACACCACGTATCTGTAAGTCGTTAAACAGTGCATCGTATAATCTGGAACCTACACCTTTTATTGGTGTTTCATGGTCAACATACACAGAGGACTCAACTGTAAATCGGTAAGCACTGCGTGCATTCCATCTTTTTGCATAACAATAGCCAACCACTTGTCCTTGATGTTCATACACCAACCAAGGTAGAGCGGAATCAACAACAACGCGAATACGCTCAGCCATGTCTGCATCGGTTACAGGGTGTTCCTCAAACGTACATGTCGAATGAGCAATATAGTGATTGTAGATCCTAGCAATAGCTATACTGTCTGTCTCTTGGACATTTCTTATCACTTTACTCTCCTCTCTTCGTCACATTGCGCTGATAAATAATATCGTCGTAAGTTTTTCCTCCGATAACATACGCCTCTTTCTCTATCGCTTTAATGTGGAATCCACATTTCTCTAGCACTCGTTCGGAGCCATGATTACCTTGAGTTACGACAGCATTAAACTTTGAGACGTCGAGTTGCGATATTCCCCAATCTAGAACGCATTTTAGCGACTCTGTAGCAATACCCATCCCTTGATATTCGGTGAGCATGAGGTAACCGACTTCTGCAACACGATTTGATACCTTGAACCCTGTAACACCGACTTTAGCTTGATTACTTTTTAACACAATTGTCATGCATAACCACTGATCGCTACCTGGCTGCCAAACCGGTAGTCGCTCTTCGAATCGTTGTTTAATTTCGTCCATTGAAGGGGCATCAAAACACAAACGGATAATCTCTGGATCTTGGTGTAATAGTCGGAAAAGCTTGAAGTCACTACGACCAATTTGTCTCAGTTGCAATCGAGGTGTCTCTAGAGTAAGCATGGTTAATTACCTCGGAAACACTTTTTCAAAACGCTCAAGCACCAAGTCATCATACTCACTAAACGTGATGTTCAGTTCATTCGCGTACCATTCAAAGAAACGTAGATGCGCTTGCTTCCACCATTGATAGGTCCTGTCACCTTCACCTTCTGCGTAAGCAAACGCTTCAGATACCTGATTAAACGGACAAACCTCAACCGATGTCAATTTGATGATACATATAGGATTTTGGTCCCAGTCCAAAACAACAGACAACCGCCCAACTTGAGGCAATGGTTCTTGCTCAATCTCATACCCCGCTTTTAGGCTACATGAAGCGGTTTTAATACCTTCATTAATTAGCTTCGCACATTTGTTGGCATTATATTAATCGCCACAAAAATGCTCGGCAATCACATCTTTTATGCTTGCTCGCTCTGAGGTAGTTAACTGTTCTAAGTACTGGTTTAGAAATGTTTGCTGTTTAGGCGTCACTGCTTAACTCCTTTACCATGACGATGACTTCAACACCCTTATTATTGAGTTGATGCCGTTTCTCCCACCCTAGTTTGGCGTAGAGCCCACCTGTCAGGTTCTCTGTTTGAAGGTAGAGTGTCTCGATACCGAACTGTTTGGCTTCTGCTATCATTTGCTTCACTAACTGCGAGGCTACCCCTGACGCTCGACGCGATGGATGCACATAAACGCCACCCAACCAAAACTCGTAATTCTCGAAACTTGGAATTTCATTTAGTCTCAAGTGTGCGGTCGCAACCAATTCACCATCTTGCACACCGACGACACTAACGGGGATACCGCCATTCTCGAGTAAATCATCAAGCTTGGTCGTATAGCTTTCAAGTGAATTGTTAGGATCTCTTTTCCCCCACTGATGATAATACCAATCAACAATGGTAGCCTTAAACTCAGGGTGTTCAGAGATAGTGTCGAACGTGACAGCAGATTTAGTCATATATCGCAGGATTCCATTTTTGCATTAAGATTTGCGGGTTACTAACCTCTTGATAACCAAACTGCCGATACAATCCATGAGCGTCGCTTGTCGCGAGCATGATACGTCTTAACCCTTGCAGCTCTGGGTGTTCGTCAATGGCTTTAATGAGTTGCTTACCCAACCCCTCTCCTTTTGCTTTTTCAACTACAAATACATCACTTAAATAAGCAAACGTCGCTCTATCAGTTATCATTCGAGCGAAGCCAACTTGCTCGTTAGAGGCGGTATACACACCAAAACAAAGAGAATGTTCGATGGATTTTTCGACCACGTCGAGAGGAATGCCTTTAGCCCAATAGCTGTTAGCTAACTCTCTATGGATGAGAGGAATATCTAATAAACGTTTGTCCGAGGAAATGAAATATGACATGTACAACCGTCCCTACTTGTACCAATAGGGTTAAAGGAATATACAATTACCGTTGAAAGATCAACTAGATATTATTGAGACTTTCGTTTTACATTAACAAAGATAACCACGACAAGCCCCAGTGCAAACATGATAGGCGCTCCCCATAGCAACGCATTATGACGACTCATGGATGGTCGATAAAGAACATGTTCACCGTAACGAGCAACCATAAAGTCCTTCACTTCTTGGTTTGTTTTCCCTTGTTTGATTAATTCGAACACTTTTAGACGAATGTCTTTCGCGACCGGAGAATTTGACTCAATTAAGTTCTGATTTTGACACATTGGGCAACGTAGTGTTTTAGCCAGTTCTATCGCTTGTTTTTGCTGCTTAGGTGAATCAAATTCAAACAGTTCCACGAATTGGCTCTCCGAACTATGAACAACTGGCGCTAGGATTGAACATAATAAGAGGAAGCCAGTGATTACGATATTCCTAAACAACATTAGCGTCTCCTACACTATTTTCACATTGCACACGCTTAATAGAGAATAACTGAGACAAGAGCATCCAAACTCCAGATAAACAAACCAAGAACGCCCCAAACCATATCCATCGCACAAAAGCTTTAAACTGGATGCGAACCGCGTAGTGCTCAGCATCCACTTTATCACCCAATGATATGTATACATCGCCATCCCATTTTGGCGTCATAGAAGGCTCTGTCATGTTCATCACGCGTACGGGATAGTGCCTCTTCTCAGGATAAGCACGTTGTATTTTTGAAGGATTCGATAGTGGAGTAATTTCAATCTCAGCTTGTTCTGAACTGAACGAGCGAGCAACATAGAGGTGGGTATCAAGATAGCGCACGTTAAAATCACCAAACTCTACACTAGAACCCGGTCCTAGCTTTCTTGTCATTTCATACGAATACTCAGCATTCATCGCAGAGCCAAATGCGGCCACCGCAATTCCAACATGTGCCAATATTACTGCATACAGGCCACGATTCATCTTATGACTGTGCAATAGCCGCAGATGAGACAGCATCACCCACACACTGCCCCAGACCGTCATAAATGCCCAAAACGACCACTCTGCACCAACATGTGCGTTATGTTGTGAGTAATACAATACGACGGCAAATGCGGCGATTAAACTGGCAACAAACAAGACCGCCATGAGTGGGGTAAGCACTCGTTTCTCATCAGATTTCCACCGACAAAACGGTACAAAACCCATGACAAATAAAGCAAAAATTGAGAGTGGACCAAACAACAAATTGAAATATGGCGCACCCACAGAAATATTGCCTAAGCCCAAAAGCTCATACACCATAGGATAAAACGTACCAAATACCACAACCATAGTCGCCAACGTAAAAAGGTTTGCAGCAATAAGTATCAGAAAAGGTTTGGTTCGAATGTCAGTGATAGCCTTAGAATGAAGGCTATCCGAACGTAATATCAAAGAAACAAAAGCCAGAACAAAGATGATGGTTAAGATCGCCAACAAACTGAAACCTTTGGTTGGGTCGACCGCAAATGCATGAACAGAAGTCAATACGCCTGAGCGAACAATAAAGGTGCCTAGGATACTCAAGCAGAACGTAATGAATGCAAGAGAATAGGTCCAGAACACCAACTGACGGTGTTTAGCAAGCATCATAGTGTGTATTAGCGCGCAACTGGTTAACCAAGGTAGCAATGAGGCATTCTCCACAGGATCCCAGAACCACCAGCCTCCCCAACCGAGTTCGTAATACGCCCACCAAGAGCCGACAGCGATACCCGCAGTCAAAAATAGCCACGCAACCACGGCGCACACTCTTGCGCTTACCACCCATTGGGTTGAACTGGCCGAAGTTCCCAAAGACGAAGTAAACAGTGAACCCAAGGCTAGCGCTAATACCGATGCAAACCCGACATAGCCGACGTACAACAATGGCGGGTGAATGATAAGACCAATGTCTTGAAGCATGGGGTTTAAGTCTCTGCCTTGAGTTGGTATTACGGCATTTAATTCAAATGGATTAGACGCAAGCAATGTAAACCAAGCAAATATGGCGACGATAAGCTGCATTAACCACATAGCATGTCGCCTGACAGAGTCTTGAACGAAAGAAAGAGCCGCACCCCAAAGTGACAGCGTCACCACCCAGAATAGCATCGATCCCTGATGGCCACCCCAGGTAGCAGCAATCTTGTAACCAAGATGAAGTTGACTGTTTGAATTGTCTGAAACGTATTTTATTGAGTAATCATCAACAGCGAAGGCGACAGCAAGTACCACGATAGCAGCAACCGCAAATAGCATGCTTAGTAATGTCAGTAACTGCACTACTTTATCTAGGTGCAGTCTGTGTTGCAGCGGCAGTCGATAGGAGACGACTCCGCTCATGCTCGCTAAACTACTCGTGACAGCAACGACTATCAAAGTGAATAATCCAATGTACCCGATCATGTAACCTCTATGTTGTTGCCAAGAGTGAAAACGACTCTGTTACTCTTCTAAAACACACTCGATATAGATTTGTGCAGAGAGTGCTTTAGAAGATCCCCGCTTTCACGGGGATAGTATACTTAGACTACCGTCATTTGGCCTGCATAAAGCACAAACGTACGTAGCATCAAAACACCGATTAAGCTAAGGCTTGTGACGACTAGGATAAAGCCGTGGTTATGCTTTGCCTTTTCAGAACTAAAGAAGTTCATTGCCAAAGGTAACAACATACCCATACCGATAACGCCATACCAGAACCAGTTAGACCAGAATCCACCGCCGATAGCATTCCAAGCGGCCGCTTCGTTTTGACCACCACTAAAGATAAGACCGGTAAAGAAGGTAACGATGACAAACAGTTCGAACAAAACGACAGGACGTTCAAAGCTGTGTACCCATTTGACACTTGGGCTATGCGCATCTTCTTTAAACACCAAAATCCCAAACAATAGACTTGCAGCGGCACCCGACGACAGACTTGAGAACAAGAACAAAATCGGAAGCACGGGGTTGTTAAGCATTGGATAGGTTTTCAGTGCCGATAATAAGAAGCCAGTATAAGCCGCTAATACGATAGCTAAGAAACCTAAAAACAACTCCAAACCATTCTCAATTTTCTCGAACTTAATCAGAATGTTCTCTACAAAATCGAACTTGCTTCCCAACACATCCATAATTGGCTTTCTGAAAATCATGCCAATCCACACAAACAAGACAACCATGTAGACTTGGAATAAGATCACCCCCATCGACATCACTGACGTTGGGTTGAAGTAAATCATAATTTTCCAAAACTCGAGTGGCTTGGTTAAGTGGAATACCAAGATCAACAGACCAACAATAATGCCAAATGGCGCCAACCAAGCCATAGCCTTCAGGATGCCATTTTGCGCTGGATCGCCTTCTATGACTTTTCGCTTAAGATAAATCGCTATCAGTGCAGAACCCGCGGACATACCAGCCAAAAATAGATAGATCGCAATAATCCAATCCCACACAAGAGAGTCGAAATGAAAGGCAGTTTCCCAAGTACTCATACTATACCTCCCCCTTATGGAACGGAACTTTGAACAGTTTAGGCTTAGTCCCTAATTGTTCTTTATCACGGTATATCACCTTGATACTCTTCATCTTATTAATATCGCTGTTTGGATCATTCAAATCACCAAACACCAAAGCGTTAGTTGGACAACTTTCCACACACGCCGGTAACTTGCCTTCGGCTAAATTGGTGTCACGACAGAAGTTACATTTATCTGCAGAGCGAGTTTCCGGATTGAAGAAGCGCACTTGGTAAGGACATGCTGCTAAGCAATAACCACAACCTACGCATTTTTCATTGTGTACATCGATGATGCCTGTTTCTTCATCTTTATAAGCTGCACCTGTTGGGCACACATAAACACAAGGAGGGTTTTCACAATGTTGGCAGGAATCACGAGTAAATCGATACTCCACATCTGGAAACTCACCAATAGGCTCTGAGCGGTGAATTTCCAAGCGGGAAACACCTTCCGGTACTTTGTTGACTTCACGACAAGCGTCTGTACAAGCGGTACAACCAATACAGGCATTTTCATCATGCAACATGCCATAGCGCACCGCTTTTTTGGTGTCATCACTCGCTACCGACTGTCGAGAAGTTAACACTGAAGTTGTTGCCACCCCCGTGGTAAAGATGACAGCGCCTGTGCCAGCGAGAAAATTTCGTCTTGAACAACTCATATTACTTGCCCTCCTCTTCACGTTTTTCGTTGAAGTCTTTGTGGCAATCGACACACATCTTAATAGTTGCTTTGTGGTCGTAAGAAAGTACTTTCGCTTTCTCGGCATGCACTGAGTGGCAATTGGTGCAGGTTAGGTTTTTCGCATGCACATCATGAGTCCAGCTATCTTCGCGCAAATATTGCGGCTGATGACATTCGGTGCATCGGCTGTTTGCTTTGAGGATAGCTTCAGGGTCTAACCATGTTTTATCGGAACCCGGCTGAGACTGCGCAGGATGATATTTAATGACCGTAGAACCACCGTCACGGTGATCTGGACCGATATTACTGTGGCATTGAGTACAATTAACTTCGCTGCCAATGATTTCGATTGCGTCCTCTCCGTGAGAGCCAGCAAGTGTCTGTTTAGAGTCTTTGTGACACTGAACGCATTTATAGTCCTTGTCACGAATCAACTCCACCTTATGCCGTTGAGATACCCCTTCTTTTTCGAGGGCTGCTTCATCAGCTAAGGCATTGAGTGAATAACCATAGAGAGTAAATGCTAGGAGGGCCTGAAGCATTATCACCATGGTCAATTTAACATTGCCCATTGTATCCTTTCCTTAAACCCAATATTGAAGGTAAAACCTACAAAGTCAGATTAATAATTAATAACTTTCCTCTAGTAATTACTTGAATTAAGTCATTACCAACGAAATGTAATCAATTCTTATTTAGGATGAGCCACAACGCTTCACATGACGATCATAGTTTCCGATGTGTTATTTGCCTATCACTTTAGAGGTAATTAGTGAGCAATATCACTAATGTTTGTGTGTGAATTTTTACATAACTTCCATTTAAAAATGATAATTAATATCATCACAAATAAAGCCACCTACCCCTTTAGGGTTAGTTGAAAATAGATGTGAACTCAATCACTTAGATAAATTGATCTAAAACAGTAAACGCCCCGACATGTAATTAAGTATTAATGAATATGAGCTAATATTAACAGGTCTTAATAAGATAAGACGTCTCCAAATCTTATTTAGGGAAATAGCCCCACAACGCATTTCAAAAATTAGAATATGGAGATAACACTGTGAAAAAGCACTGGATTCTAAGTTCCGTTGCTGCAATAGCTCTATTAGGCGCCGCGAGTGTGCCAGCTTATGCAGCATCAGAAGAAGGGTTGATTGACCCTCGAAATCAAGCCTACGAAAAAGATCATCCCGATCAATATAAAACGTGGAAAGAAACAAGTGAAAGTGAAGAAATAGAAGATGCGTTGGCGCATGACCCTAATATGGTCATCCTATGGGCAGGCTATGGCTTTGCTAAAGACTATAATAAGGCGCGCGGTCACTTTTATGCGTTAGACGATGTAAGACAAACACTGAGAACAGGCGGTCCAACAGATCCTAAATCAGGCCCTATGCCGATGGCATGTTGGAGCTGTAAAAGCCCAGATGTTGGTCGTGTGATCGATGAACGTGGCGAAGATGGCTACTTTGAAGGCAAATGGGCAAGACTAGGTGCAGAAATCTCTAACCCTATAGGCTGCGCTGACTGTCACGATACTCGCAGTGACGCGTTTAAAAACGGCGAGCCTGCATTGGCAATCGCAAAGCCGTATGTAGAACGTGCATTCGAAGCTATTGGCAAGAAGTTTGACGAACAATCTCGCTTAGACCAGCAAGCATCTGTCTGTGCTCAGTGTCACGTAGAGTACTACTTCACTGGCCCAACGAAAGCGGTTAAGTTCCCGTGGGATATGGGAACAACTGTTGGTGAAATGGAAGAGTACTACGATGCATTGAACTTCAAAGATTGGCAACATGCAGTTTCTAAAGCGCCAATGTTAAAAGCTCAACACCCAGGATACGAAACTTGGCGTGATGGTATCCACGGTAAGAACGGTGTAGTTTGTGTTGACTGTCATATGCCTAAAGTGACCAAAGAAGACGGTACGGTCTTTACTGATCACAAAGTTGGTAACCCATTTGATCGCTTCGAAGATACTTGTGCTAATTGTCACACTCAAACGAAAGAGCAATTACAAGGCATCGTTTCAACGCGCAAAGCTCAAGTTCTTAATATGAAGCTTACCGCTGAAAAGCAAATCGTTGCCGCTCACTTTGAAGCTGGTGCTGCATGGGATGCAGGTGCGACAGAAGAAGAGATGAAACCTATCTTGATGGATATTCGTCATGCACAATGGCGCTGGGACTATGCCATCGCTTCTCATGGTGTGCATATGCACGCTCCAGAAGTGGCACTTGAGGTGCTTGGTACATCAGTGGACAAAGCAGCAGATGCACGTGCGAAACTTATCCGACTGCTTGCTAAGAAAGGCATCACTGATCCGGTAGAAATCCCTGATATCTCAACTAAAGAGAAAGCTCAAGCAGCATTAGGTATGGATATGGATAAGATGAACGCTGAGAAACAGCACTTCTTAGAAACCGTCGTACCTGAGTGGGACAAAGAAGCAGAAGCAAGAGAAGCGAAGTACTAATATTTCACTAATATGATTCTGTGATCTATTCGATTATTAGTTAAAGCCCCAACCACTTAGTTGGGGCTTTTTGCTACCATTAAGTCTATGACTATCAGACACCTAAATTGGCGCTCTATGAAAAAGCATCTCGCACTTGTTCTCTGCGTAGTAAGCTCTCCCCTACTTGCAGGCACTTACAACAGCGTTTCTGTCGGCACAACTAGTGACGGTGGTTTTGGCGTAGGTCTTTATCACGATCGTAATTTAAGCTTCGGCTTTTACAGCAACTTGGCTGGTGGAACGGGCCCTAACAATGATGATTTCGCTCTTAATGTGGGTCTAGTAAAATCTTTGAGTGAGAATTTTGTCGGTTATGTTGGTGCCGGAATTGCCAACCGAAGCGAAGAGCAGTTCAATGGTTCTCCAATCAAAACTTATGACTCATCACTCCGTTTTAATGGCAATATTGGATTGTTGTTTAAAACTGGCGTCACCGGTTTCACCGCTGATGTAGGTTATAACACCGGTCTTGAGGCTGCTTACTTTGGTGTAGGCTACACCTATTAGCGGCTACCAGTAATTTTCACTCGCAAAATTACCCGGCTTACGACGCAGATGTTTAGTAAGTCCTAGCTCTAGCAGTGTCTCACTTGTATCTTTGACCATTGCAGGGTTTCCACAAATATATACAAAGCTGTCTGGCGCACTCAGCGCTAAGCCCACCTGTTTCTGAACCTCCCTATTAAGTAGTAACTCGGGAATTCGACCTCTAAGACTAGTGGGATGCGCTTCTCTTGACACCACAGAAACGAAATGAAACTTGTCGCCCAACGCGTTTTTCGCGCATTCGATAGAGTCTGAGTATACTAATTCACTTTGGGTTCGGACGGCGTGGACAAGAACGATGCTATCAAAGCGTTTGGCAATCGAGTCATCTTCTAAAATAGAGAGAAAGGGACCAATCGCCGTACCGGTAGAGAGCATCCAAAGCGCTTTGGCATAATCCGGTATTTCTTCTAGAGTCATAAAACCCGAAGGCTGTTTACCGACAAACAGTTTGTCTCCCACCTCTAGGTCGTTTAATTTCGGCGACAGTTGACCGTTGTCATCGGCAATGATGAGAAACTCCAGATGATCTTTGCCATAAGGATGTTTCGGGTGATTCACCATAGAATAAGCTCGACGAACCCATTCGCCGTCTGAGTTCGGTAAACCCAATTTAGTAAACTGACCAGCGACATAAGTCTCTATCGATGCTGCCACTTCAAGGCTGAAGAGCTTTTCTGTCCACTGCTTCTTAGCGAGTACACGCCCTTCAACCAAACCGTTAGGAACCAACACATTATCTATGTTCGCCATACTTTACCTCCGATGAAGAAAACATAAGCTTCTGTTCATCATAGAGCTAAATCCGACAAAATTTAAACTACAGTTTATGAGGGAATTAGGACTTTCGAACCATTTCATCATAGATTTAAATAACAGATGAAAGAAATTCTCAACTTTCCGGTCTAACTATATTGTGTGTCGTAAAAAGGATGTGTTAGTGACCATGAAACCTTGTTTTCCAGCTGTGCCACTAGATGTGCCTAGCGAAAGTCCAGTTCGCTACTGGTTGCACGAATACCAACATCGACTACTTGAATTTACCGACATGGAACGCAAGGCACTTTCACGCCTTTTGCCATTGCTAGTATGTGGTGAACAATCTTCTCAATGGGTGTTTTACAACGAATCAGTGAGGAAAAAAGAAAGTCCCTTAGCAATTGCCGCCAACGATTTTGAGCGTATCGTTGCCGATGAGAAATACCATGAAGAGGCTCTAGAGTGGGTTCGTCATCAAATTGAAGAACCTGCAGATATACTTGCAATAAAAAGACGCAGCCAGCGATTCTTTGCCTCATTGGGAGCAAGAAAAACATTCGAAGAGCACTTTGCTCAAATCGCTTGTTTGGATGCCCTAGTGTGTAAGTTGATGCTGTTTATTGAGAAAGGCTCTTTGGGACCACATCATCCTTTTACTCTCCTTTGCCGCGCCATCAAACAGGATGAGGCCAGGCATGTCTCTGTATCGAAGCTTCACGCCATAGAACTTGGATACGATAAATCTCGATGGCGTGAGCTGAACACCAACATCTCAGACAAGCTATATGAGCTACTCAATACCGAACGTGACGCGTTTGAAGTGCTTGGAGTAAATCTAGACATGATTTTCGAGACTAAAGAGGGATAATTTATGACTGCAACTTTTCTACCCGGGCGCGTTTCACTGCTTGCCGCCAGCCATCAATTTCCCGAACAATACTTATCAAATGGGGAACTACTCGGAGCACTTGAGCAACTTTCCGGAAAACGCTTTGCCAGAGTAGCAGCAAGGATAGTGCCTTTTCTAGGCATTGAAGGTCGTCATTTTTCACGCAGCATTCAGACTCATACTAGCGAGCCAAATCCAAGCAACTCTGATCTTGCAGTTCATACCATTAAAGATTTGCTCGCAAACTCTCAACATACTCTCTCTGATATTGATTATCTTATTGGCCATACGACAACGCCAGACACTCAGCTTCCTCCCAACATCGCATGGGTAGCCGAAAAGCTTCGATACCAAGGTCCGTTTATGGAACTGCGACAAGCTTGTACAGGTTTCGCAAGTGCTTTACAAATCGCCATTCCGCGCCTTGCTTTGCTCAACAAACCCATCGCCATCGTGGGTAGCGAAACAGGGTCAGTGTATTTCGATTACGACAAAGGTTTTCTCGACCAGTCTCAATTGGTGAATTACATGCAAATGGGAGACGGTGCTGGAGGGGTCATTATTGGACCTGAGACAAGCGAAGGAATAGGTACGATATCGCACTGTTTCACTGGTCAAATTGGTATAGATAAGTCACCGGGTTTATCTCTCGACGGCGGCTCTGCATCTGTTTACACTCAAGCGGGAAAGGCGCGCTTTCATCATAGCGCAACCGATGTCCGTAAAAGTGGCGAATCCTTGTTTCAAGCGAGTATTCTCGCGCTGAGAGAGCAAGGTTTTGAGTTGGACGATTTTGACTACATCATCCCCCACCAAGCAAGTGGGCGAATCGATAGTATGCTGGCTGAAGCTTTGGATATAGACCCGAGTAAGATCATCAATGATGCTAAACATTGGGGAAATCTGGGCTCTGCTGCAATTTGGTGTAGTTTTTCGAATCTAGTTCATAGCGATAAGCTTACGGTGGGAAGTAAGGTCGTTATTCTAGGCGCAGAGGCCACCAAATATATGTATGGTGGCTTTATCTATACGCACAAAAGTTGAGGCTCTAAAGATTATTACCAGTAAGTATTTAGTTGCCGCTCATGCGTTTCGCTTGATTAATTTTCTCAATAATAGCCGCTCTATCAATCCCTGGTCGATTGGAATCAAGGATTTTCGTCCAAATTTCAATCGCTTTGTTGTGTTCTGAATGTAGAAAATAGTCAGACGCAACAAGTAGCAATGCGGTGTCGTTGTGCTCATCCATTTCGAGTGCTTTATCAAGAAACTGCTGCACTTCAGGGGTGATCGTTTGCGACTCATCAAAGTACTTCGCCGTCGCTATTGCCGCATACTGACCAGCGTAAGGGGTCTCAGACAGTCGAATTGAGTAGTCAAAACAAGTAATCGCCGCATCAAACTCAGAGCTTTGCATATAAAGCTGCCCTAACCTAAACCAATCTTTCGCATCATTAGGGTTCTGTTTTAGTGCTTGCTGCAGTTCTTGCATCATGGATTCACCATTTTTAAATGGTGCAGCAAGTTCGAGCTCAGGGAGTGTATTGCGCATTTGTGACCAAATACCCAAAGAAATACCACAGACGAGGACGCTAGCGACAGCCGAAAACAAAAAGCGTTGTTTACCGCTAGCTATGCTTTTTAGACTCAGCAACGCGATAATGAAAACGACAATGCCGCAAAGTAAAGCAAACAGATAGATATTGAAGGACAAAGCTTGTTACTCAAGATAAAAAAAGAACCGACATTATATCGGTTCCCGTTAAGATTCACTGTGAGTTCGTGGTCGTTTTCTAGAACACTCGGCGTTTTAGCCCAGCTCTTTCGAGGATTCTGGTTGAAATTTCTTCAACGGATAATGAAGACGTATTGATGTACGGAATTGCTTCTCGTCTAAATAAAGACTCCACACTCGCCAGCTCTTGAAGACACTGCTCAGTACTTGCGTAATCACTGCCTGCTAATCGATTTTCTCGTATTTCAGTTAAACGTTCGGGATCAATGGTTAAACCGAACAGTTTGTGACGATGAATTTCAAATTCAGGCATCAATCGAAGACGCTTAATATCATCATCGATAAAAGGATAATTCACCACACGCAAACCGAATTGCATGGCTAGATAAAGACTTGTTGGCGTTTTACCGCTTCGAGATACACCAAGTAGAATAATATCAGCTTGATCAAGGTTCTTGAGTGAAATCCCATCATCGTGAGCAAGAGTATACTCAATTGCTGCGATACGATCGAAGTACTTATCCGTATCCTTCCCTACGCTGTGAGAACGTTGCAACTTAGGTTTCGGTTCTAGCTGCAAATCGTCCTTTACTTGCGCCACAATACTCTCCAACACATCGTAGCAATACGCAGAAGACTGCATAAGACCTGTGCGAATTTCGGGTACAACAATAGAGAAAAACACTAACGGCTTTACACCGTTACGTTCATAAGATTGATTAATTTCCCTAATGAGTTCATCAAGCTTATGTTCGCTTTCGACAAATGGAAACGTTTTCTCATTCGCAGTGAACGGAAATTGCCCTAAAACCACGTGCCCCAATGTCTCGCAAGTAATCGCTGTTCCATCAGAAACGTAGAACACGTCACGACTTTGACCATTATTTTTCATTTTTTATTTAATTTTTCAAAAAAATTTAAGTAGGATGCATTACATAATATCGATAACAAACCCTAGCATTCAATAACGTTCCCCCACAGTTTTGAAAAATAGTTAACTATTTTTTTACTGAATACGTAATCGATTGCTATATCCTACAGCTGCAATGTTTCTGGAGATAGACATGCAACAAAACAACACCCTTTGGTTCAATGGCCTGTCCATGGACGATGTCGATAAGGTCGGCGGTAAGAATGCTTCACTAGGCGAGATGGTTTCCAATCTTGCTAATGCGGGAGTGTCAGTACCGAATGGCTTTGCGACGACGTCTTATGCCTTCAACCAGTTCCTCGATTTCGAAGGATTGGATGAGCGCATTCATGGCCTACTAGACGAACTTGATGTTGATGATGTTGACGCACTGCGTAAGACAGGCGCGACCATCCGTCAATGGGTATTAGAAGCCCCATTCCCTGCTGACCTAGAGCAGGACATTAGAGAAAATTACCAAGAACTCATTGAAGGTAACACAGAGCTATCTGTAGCAGTTCGCTCTTCTGCGACTGCGGAAGACTTACCAGATGCCTCATTTGCTGGCCAGCAAGAAACATTCTTAAATGTAAAAGGCATCGAGGCCGTT
Organism: Vibrio mediterranei; assembly: GCF_013364395.1. Lineage (NCBI taxonomy): Bacteria > Pseudomonadati > Pseudomonadota > Gammaproteobacteria > Vibrionales > Vibrionaceae > Vibrio > Vibrio mediterranei. The sequence continues at coordinate 1,833,997 of NZ_JABXGK010000001.1, forward strand.
CTTGAAGCCACTAAACACGTATACGCTTCGCTATTTAATGACCGTGCGATTTCGTATCGTGTCCATCAAGGTTTTGACCACCGCGGTATCTCACTATCGGCTGGTATTCAGCGTATGGTGCGTTCTGATCAAGCATCATCCGGCGTGATGTTCACCTTAGATACTGAATCTGGCTTTGACCAAGTCGTCTTCATTACATCGGCTTGGGGTCTAGGTGAGATGGTCGTTCAAGGCGCCGTTAACCCAGATGAGTTTTACGTCCACAAACCGCTTCTTGAACAAGGACAAGCGCCGATTGTTAAAAAGACCTTCGGCTCCAAACTCATTAAAATGGTGTACTCCAACAATCAAGAAATTGGTAAACAGGTCGACATCATTGACACGTCTGACGCAGAGCGTAACCAGTTCTCGCTAACTGATGAAGAAATCAAAGAACTTGCTAAACAAGCGATGATCATCGAAAAGCACTACCAGCGTCCAATGGACATTGAATGGGCAAAAGATGGCATTGATGGCAAGCTCTACATCGTTCAAGCACGCCCAGAAACAGTATGCTCTCAAAGTGAACAAAATGTCATCGAACGTTTCCAACTGAACAACAAAGCAGACGTGTTAGTCGAAGGCCGTGCTATTGGCCAACGCATCGGTACAGGTCCAGTTAGATTGGTCGATTCACTTGACCAGATGTCACTGGTTCAAGAAGGAGACGTGCTAGTGACTGACATGACCGACCCTGACTGGGAACCTGTCATGAAAAAGGCCTCTGCAATTGTCACCAACCGAGGCGGCCGTACTTGCCACGCTGCAATCATCGCTCGTGAACTAGGTATCCCAGCTATCGTTGGTTGTGGTAACGCAACAGATAGCCTTGCCGACGGCGCGACCGTAACTGTTTCTTGTTCAGAAGGCGAAACGGGCTACGTTTATCAGGGAGAGCTTGAGTTTGAAGTACGACGCTCAGCCGTTGACGAATTACCTCTTCTGCCGACCAAAGTAATGATGAACGTTGGTAACCCAGATCGTGCCTTTGACTTCGCTCAAATCCCTAATGAGGGCGTAGGTCTAGCGCGTCTTGAGTTTATCATTAACAAAATGATAGGGATTCACCCGAAAGCCCTACTTAACTTCGATCAGCAATCTCCAGAGCTACAAGCTGAAATTACTCAGCGCATTCGCGGCTACGATGACCCGATCGATTTCTATGTGAGCAAACTCACTGAAGGTATTGCTACGATTGCCGCTGCTTTCTGGCCTAAACGTGTGATTGTTCGTATGTCTGACTTTAAGTCGAATGAATACAGCAACCTCGTCGGTGGTAAAGCATTTGAACCACACGAAGAAAACCCTATGCTTGGCTTCCGCGGTGCGTCTCGCTACATTTCATCGGTATTCGAAGATTGCTTTGAGTTAGAAACTCGTGCATTAAAACGTGTACGCAATGAAATGGGCCTAAAGAACGTTGAAATCATGATTCCATTCGTGCGAACACCAAGCGAAGCTGCCCAAGTTATCGACTTACTGGCTAAGTTTGAACTGCGCCGTGGAGAACAAGGTCTTAAGGTCATTATGATGTGTGAACTGCCTTCAAACGCAGTTTTAGCTGACGAATTCCTTAAGTATTTTGACGGCTTCTCCATCGGTTCAAACGATATGACACAATTAACACTTGGCTTAGACCGAGATTCTGGAGACGTGGCACATCTGTTTGACGAACGTAACCCAGCAGTCAAAGCGATGTTGAAAATGGCTATCGATGCAGCAACACAAGCTGGCAAATATGTCGGCATCTGTGGTCAAGGTCCTTCCGACCATGACGATTTAGCAGAATGGCTAATGGAACAAGGCATCAGCTCAGTATCCCTGAACCCAGATACTGTTATTGATACCTGGTTGAAATTGGGTAATGTTGCTAAGCAATAAATAGCTGCACGTTATGACTAAGCCAGAGCCGTTTGCTCTGGCTTTTTTGTTAGCAGAACGCCTGTTTTGATTAGTTTTGAGCACGTTAGTCACGTGTTTTAACCAAAGGTTCCGTTTTATTTTTGCAATAATACTTGTCGACTTTTTCACTTTTTAATTGCGCTATCTCAAGCCTATTCTGGATAGGCAGACCAAAGCTCTACATATGAGGTAACGCTATGAGAAAATCCATTGCAATTGTTGCGGGTGTACTTACCTGTGTATCTGTTGGTGCTTATGCCACCGAGTCAACTGCCCAAGATACTGAAAATTCCGTTGACTACGTTCAAGTTAGAAACGGTATCGCTTACCAAGTAAACGAAACCACACCTTTCACCGGTGAACTTACACGCAAATATAACTCCGGGCAAAACGCACTTCATGTCCGATTTGCTAACGGTAAAGCCGTAGGTGCAGAAACCACTTACTATCCAAATGGTCAGGTCTCTTCTACCATCAATTACAAGGACGGTCTCGCAGACGGAGATTGGAAACAGTGGTATGAGAATGGACAGTTGAAAGTCGATGCTGAATATAAAGGAGGCGTATTAAATGGCGCTTTCGATGAGTGGTCCTATAATGGTCAAAAACTTGTCTCAGCGAAGTATGATGATGGTGAACTGCAAGGTAAGTTATCTTCTTGGTATGAGAATGGCCAACCACGATCAGTTGAAAACTATGATTCAGGCAAGAAAGACGGTCTAGCCATTAGCTACTATCCAAATGGAAACAAAGCTTACGAAGCAACTTACGATCAAGGAGACATCAATGATGGCATCGTGACCAAATACGCACCTGATGGACAGAAACAATATGAAGTAACCGTCAAAGATAACAAGATGGTTTCTGAACAGCATTGGTTTGATAATAAATCCTAGTCCGTCAGTTTAGCCTTTCGAAGGAGATGCTTATGTTCACTACCCTACCATCACCACGCCCAGATATACTGGTCATTGAATTTGATGACAACGTCGATTTAGTGCAAGAAAAACACATTATCGCTGAGGTAGACAAGCTATTGGCAGAACATGAAAGAATAAGTGTGATGGCAATACTTGATGAAAGTGCTAATTGGTCGCTTGCGGCAGGATTTAAGGACATTGTCTGGACACTGACAAATCTAAAACGAATCGAAAAAGTAGCAATCGTTGCTGACAGAAAGGTTATTACTTGGTTGGTGAATGCGGATGCTATTATCGCTCGAATGTTTGATATTCAAGAAAAAGCATTCGCCTCAGCCGACTTTGAACAAGCTTGGAACTGGATTCAAGCTCCCAAGTAGTCGCGTTCAACATAAGATCATTGAAAGTCCACAGACAGTATATAAGAAAGCCAGATCCTTAGGGTCTGGCTTTCTTGGTCAGGCTAAACTGCAAACTGCTTGCACTCATTAATCTAGGTGCTCAATAAGCCAAACCTCTTCAGCAAATCGAGTTAAGCCTTGTTTTATGCGACGATGATTATCGTCTGCCTCATCCCGTTCCAACAACGTTAAACGGTATTCTTCACCAAAGTATGCCTTTACTTCACTCGACGGAACACTAAACGGAGGCCCGGACATTTCAGCTTGGACATAATCAAGTGTAATCAATAGGATTCGACCACCCGGCATTAGAGAGCGCTTCAAGTTCTCGACGTATAAAGCTCTTAGTTCTTCCGGCATCGCGATGAGTGCAGCACGGTCATAAATAAGCTCTACAGGTCGTATAGGAGCTGTGAAATAGTCACCTACGTAAATATCTAACTCGTCAAACTGATACAACTCAAATTGGCCATTAATTGGAGTGACCATTGGCGTATAGAAATGCTCGGCAAAAAAGGCACGTACAGCGATCTGACTGAGCTCTACACCTTGAACGCTATCGTGGCGCTGTGCTAGCCAAACAAGGTCCTCAGATTTACCACAAAGCGGTACAAAAACACCATCCGTGCGGTTTGGTTTTACTTGGTTCCAGTATTTGATAAGTAACGGGTTCACATCTTCCAGATGAAAGCCAATTTTATTCGATGCCCATTTATCATGCCACAATTCAAAATCGTTCATTTATCGTTCATATTCGGTGTGGATAATCATTAACGTAGAGTTTACAGAATGAGGACAAAAAGTCATGCCTCTGAAGGTAACTTTATTGCGAGACTTAGGTCACACATCAGACACTGTTTCGTGTTTTTAGGTTGGGTTCGGTAAGTTAGTCCCCATACTATAGGTAGTGCAACTCCTGAACGTTATCGTCCTTTTTGCATACCGTTTTCGTAACGTAACTAGGAGAGAGAATGAGCATGTTTCTTCGTACCGCAGCACTAATGCTATTGGTACTCAGCCGCGCACCTGCATTTGCGGCAACGCTTAATCAATCCGATTCAACTACTTCAAAAGGAAACCAAGAACAGAACGAAGTTTGTCCATCTGTATTCAAACATAGCCTAAGTGGCTTATATGGCATCGATGCTGTTAACAGCAACGCACTTCAACCGCATTCTGACTTTGATATCTTGTATAGCAAAGCCCACCAAGCTCAGCACGAATTAGAGTCGCTGTGTAAAACTACCGCCCTACTTACTGGTACTGACGCTTATTTCGCAGGCGTGAAATCTTATGACCGTGCACAGGAAAAAATCCGTACTGAACTTAATGGTGAAGTAAATCAAATCACCGACTTAGCTCGTGGCACAATCGTAGCTGATGATGTTGAAGGTCTTGTAGGTGCTTATGAAACTCTCAATCGCGAAGCCAAAGTCGTTCGTGTTAAAAACCGCTTCAAGAGTCCTGCGCCTTCTGGCTACCGTGACTTGAATATTTTGGTTCAACTTCCTAAGACCGGAATCATTGCAGAAGTTCAGCTTCACTTGAAAGCCATTGCCGACGTGAAAAGCGGTCCAGAGCATGATCTTTATGAGATAATTCAAGGCATCGAGCGCAACGCAGCCTCACAAGATCGTAGCTTGAACGATATTGAAACTGCGCAAATCACCAGCTTAAGAAGGCAATCTCTAGAGCTTTATCAAAATGCGTGGCAGCCATACATTACTACCAATATTAAAGCGGCATAGTGTCGCTTTAGTCTTGACTCTTTAACGAGTAAATTCATCGACAAAAAAACAAAAAGACCACATATTGTGGTCTTTTTGTTTTCTAAAGTAAGAACTTAATCTACTTTGATGTTCTCGACTCGTGCCTTCAGTTTTTGGCCGGGACGGAATGTAACTACGCGTCGAGCAGAAATTGGAATATCTTCACCAGTCTTAGGATTTCGACCAGGACGTTCATTCTTGTCTCTCAAGTCAAAATTACCAAAACCCGACAGTTTTACCTGTTCGCCACTTTCGAGTGATTTTCTGATTTCTTCAAAAAATACTTCTACCGTTTCCTTGGCATCCCTTTTACTGAATCCGAGTTTCTCAAATAGGTTCTCAGCCAGATCGGCTTTTGTGAGCGCCATAAAACTCCCCTCAAAGCTAATTTAAACCTTACTATCACAGCGATAGCGCTAAACATTTCGTTTGACCAATCAACAACATAACGGTCTAACTTTGAAAAGTGTAAGCCAACCTTCTGATTTTCGCCAACTTTTTTATATCATGGAAATGTCAGGATATTTTCTTATCTATTAGCAAGTTACCGTTTTAATAGCACAAAACAAAAGTTTCAACAGCACACAGAGCCCAACCACAGTCATATATTTCAATTATCTTCGATATATCAGATATAAATAAAATAACAACAAATTACAAAATACCTAACGCAGACCACAGTTTTACAGCATTTATCTTATAAAAACAGTAAGTTGCAGATGCCAGCCAATATGAAACACGTTTAACCCGCTCGACAGAAAGTTATACAATCTAGTGTATAAAGAGCTATATTTTTAGGTTGCATCAGTTCTATGTGATTAAACAAAAAAAAGCGAGCCAATTAAATTGACTCGCTTTTCGAACACTTAGCTAAGTGAATAACTAATAATTAGTCACGCAGTGAAGCACCAAACTTCTCAGATACGTGAGCAACGATTGTATCCACCGCACCAGCGATATCTGCGTCTTCTAGAGTACGTTCAACTGATTGCAACGTTAGTGCGATGGCAAGACTCTTCTTGCCTTCTTCAACACCTTTACCAACGTATACATCGAACAGTTTCGCGTCTTTCAAGAACTCACCACCCTGTTCTAGACACGCAGCAACGATGTCACCTGAAGCTACAGCTTCATCAACAACAACTGCAATATCTCGACGGTTTGAAGGGAACTTAGAAAGCTGTACCGCTTCTGGAATCACTTTAGAGTTAATTGCAGACCATTCAATTTCGAACACGATAGTACGGCCATTAAGACCAAACTTACGCTCAAGCTCTGGGTGAACAGTACCAATTACACCAACTTCTTTGCCATCTACGACGATTGCCGCAGACTGACCTGGGTGAAGCGCTGGGTGTTTCGCTGCAGCAAATGAATATGCTTTCTCGTTTGCTGACAGTTCTAGGATCGCTTCTAGGTCACCTTTAAGGTCAAAGAAGTCAACCGTATTAGTTTCAATATCCCAATGCTCTTCGCTGCGTGTACCAGCAATAACACCAGCAAGCATTGGCTCTTGGCGCATACCGTTTTCTGCAGTTTCACAAGGGATGAAACGTAAACCGTACTCAAATAGGCGAACACGTGGCTGCTGACGCTTCTGGTTGTGAACAACCGTGTTAAGTAGGCCCTGAATCAACCCAAGACGCATTGCTGACATTTCCGCAGAAATTGGGAATGGCAAGACGAGTGGCTCAACGTCAGGAACGATTAGCTTTTGCTGCTCTGGTTCAACGAAGCTATAAGTGATGGCTTCTTGATAACCACGGTCAACAAGCAGGTTACGAACACGCTTGAGAGGCAGATCCGCTTCAACATGGTTGTGCATCTTAAGTGCTGCTGCTGGGTGCTGGTTTGGAATATTGTCGTAGCCGTAGATACGACCAACTTCTTCAATCAGGTCCTGCTCGATAGCGATATCGAAACGCCATGTTGGTGCTGTTGCCGTCCAACCAGACTCTGATGCTTCAACAGTCAAGCCTAAGCGCTCAAGGATTTCAACAACGTCCGCATCTTCAATGTGATGGCCAAGTAGCGCATCTAGCTTAGTGCGACGCAGTGCTACTGTGTTTGCTTTTGGCAGGTCAGCTTCTGACTCTACACCAACAACAGGTGCTACTTCACCGCCACAGATTTCAACAAGAAGTTCTGTTGCACGCTCCATTGCACCTGTCTGAAGTGCGAAATCCACACCACGTTCAAAACGCATTGAAGAATCGGTGTGAAGACCGTAGCTACGAGCACGACCACGGATGTGGTCAGGTGCGAAGAATGCACATTCTAGTAGAACGTCTTTAGTCTCAGAGGTAACACCAGACTCTTCACCACCAAAGATACCAGCAATTGCCAGTGTTTTATTGTGATCAGCAACAACTAGAGTATCTGCGTTAAGCTCTGCTTCAGTACCGTCTAAAAGTGTTAACTTCTCGCCTTGTTCCGCCATACGTACCACGATGCCACCTTCGATCTTCGCTAGATCGAATGCATGCATTGGTTGGCCTTGCTCTAGTAGAACGTAGTTAGTGATGTCAACGACTGGATCGATTGAACGAATACCACAACGGCGCAGTTTTTCTTGCATCCACAGTGGCGTTTCAGCTTGAACGTTCACGTTCTTAACGATACGACCTAGGTAGCGAGGACACGCTGCTGGCGCTTTCACTTCGATAGAAGCAACATCTGCAATAGACGCTTCAACCGCGTTTACTGCTGGCTCTGTCACATCAGCACGATTTAGAACACCTACTTCACGAGCTAAACCACGAATGCTGAAGCAGTCTGCACGGTTAGCTGTTAGGTCTACGTCTACCGTTACGTCATCAAGACCTAGGAAGTCGCGGAAATCAGTACCGATAACAGCGTCTTCTGCAAGTTCCATGATACCGTCAGACTCAACGTCGATACCCAACTCAGTGAATGAGCAAAGCATGCCGTGTGAAGGCTGACCACGTAATTTCGCTTTCTTGATTTTAAAATCGCCTGGAAGGACAGCACCAACGGTTGCTACTGCTACTTTAAGACCTTCACGACAGTTAGGAGCGCCACAAACGATGTCTAGCAGTTCTTCTGCGCCAACATCAACTTTTGTTACACGTAGTTTATCTGCGTCTGGGTGTTGACCACACTCAACCACTTTACCTACTTTAACGCCAGTGAAAGAGCCAGCTACTGGTAGTACGTCATCTACCTCAAGACCAGCCATTGTAATTTGGTGCGTAAGCTCGTCAGTCGTAACCGAAGGGCTAACCCACTCACGAAGCCATGATTCGCTGAATTTCATTGTGATGAACCCTCTGGATTACTTGAACTGTTTTAGGAAACGAAGGTCGTTCTCGAAGAACGCACGCAGGTCATTTACGCCATAACGTAACATTGTCAGACGTTCTACGCCCATACCAAACGCGAAGCCAGAGTATTTCTCAGGGTCGATGCCAACAGCACGAAGTACGTTCGGGTGAACCATGCCGCAGCCAAGAACTTCAAGCCACTTGCCGTTCTTGCCTTTTACGTCTACTTCAGCAGAAGGCTCGGTGAATGGGAAGTAAGATGGACGGAAACGAACTTCAACTTCCTCTTCGAAGAAGTTGCATAGGAAGTCATGCAGAATGCCCTTTAGCTGAGCGAAGTTTACATTCTCGTCAACTAGCATCCCTTCCACTTGGTGGAACATTGGTGTATGAGTTTGGTCATAGTCGTTACGATAAACACGACCAGGTGCGATGAAGCGGAATGGTGGTTTACCATTTTCCATCGTACGAATTTGAACGCCAGACGTGTGAGTACGTAGCATCAAATCTGGGTTGAAGAAGAAAGTATCGTGGTCAGTACGAGCTGGGTGGTCTTCTGCGATGTTTAGTGCGTCGAAGTTGTGGAATGCATCTTCGATTTCTGGACCAGACTCAGTGTTAAAGCCTAGCTCACCAAAGAACTGTTCAATACGCTCAACAGTACGAGTAACTGGGTGTAGACCACCGTTCTCGATACGACGACCCGGTAGAGTAACGTCGATTGTCTCTGCTGCAAGTTTTGCTTCAAGTTCAGCACGTTGTAGTGCATCTTTACGAGCAGCAATCGTTTGTTGAACCACGCCTTTTGCTTTGTTGATCTCTTGACCAGCACTGCGGCGTTCTTCTGGTGGTAGTTTACCTAGGCTTTGAAGCTGAGCGGTTAGCTCACCTTTCTTACCTAGATACTGAACACGCACTTCGTCAAGTGCGACTAGCGAGTCTGCAGCTTCAATCGCTGCGCTCGCGTTAGCAATGATCTCTTCTAGATGTTGCATCGTTTCCTCGTCTACCGTCCGGTAGTATCCATAAGGGTGTTTTTTGATAGCTGTACATACTAATAAAACCCGCCGCTAATGCCAAATTGATTTGTAATTTGAACGGGTTATTGGGCAAAAAAAACTCGTTTTTTGCCCTTTTAGCAGAAATCACACCGGAAACGATGACCATTTGCCGATATTCGGCAATGGTTAATTCGCGTTTGCGCGAATAAAAATGAAGTTTGGACGACGCGAAAGTTTATCAAATGTCTCAGGTGATACTTCTTTCATCGCGGGATCAGGTTGACCTTCGGAAAACTTGTCGAGAGTAAAACCACTTTCAGCTAAGCTATCAAACAAGTTAGTAAACGAACGTCTAAAGAATGAAACCTCTACGGGTTCGCCAACGGTATTCCAATCTTCGGTGATACGCTCTACTGCAAAATAGTTGTTAAAAGCGTCATCTTCAAAATCAACAAGTGGGTGATGGGTAGAGAAAATGAACTGTCCGCCTTGTTTGAGTACACGATGTACCTCTTTAAAAAGAGGCACCAAATCTTCAAGGTAGTGCACCATTAAAGGGCAAACAACAAAGTCATAACTATCGTCGGCTTCTTTAGGAAGTCCATCAGATAGATCTTGCGCATAGCATGTTACAGCGTCACCTAGTTTTTGTTTAGTAATTTGAACCATTTGCTCTGAGAGATCGACAGCGGTTACTGTCGCCCCCTGATTAACAAAGTGCTGCGCATAAACACCAGGACCACACCCTAAGTCCAATACCGCTTTGTTGTTTACCTCACCCACTAAAGCTAGTGTTGAAGGACGCTCATAAAGGCCATTATACGCGTTATTTTCAATCGCATCTGCGTACTTTTCTGCATGTTTTGTATACATTTCACCCATATAAATACCTCCAACTATCAAACCATTAATTCCACATTCGGGTCGCGCAATCTACCGTTACTATAACTACTCGTCAATCTCTTCTGCTCGCCAAACTAGGCGTAACATGTCTTTGTGTTGAATACCGTGTTCGAAGATCGGTTCATCATAATTATCGAGAAAGAAGTCTTTAATCACTCTCTCTACTCGAAAACCGTGCTTTTGATAAAACGAGAGTTGATAACCAAATGTACCTGTTCCTAATTCGACAACCCTAGTACCTCGGCTCGCTAGCTTCGCTAATGTTTCATCAAGTAGAACTCCGCCAAATCCTTTGCCATGGTACTCTGGGTAGGTTGCGATATTGAACAGTTCAGCTTTACCATTAACCTGATCAACTTCTATTAACGTTGCCCCAATCAACCTATCTTGCATAAACACAGCAAAAGCATGACATCGGCCTCGATAAACGTTAATCGCGGCTTCCTCTGGGTCAGCCAATAACAAAATATCCAGCGGTAACTGTTCTTGAGCAATCTCTTTCACTTCAAACATCGAGTTATTCATCTTTTAATACTCTTTCCATCAGATAGTTATCTAACACGATGCCACGAATGTCTGCTTGGTTTGGTCGCACTACGTTAAAGCCAAAATGAAGGAAAAACGGCTTTGCTGTAATGCTTACATAGGAATACAGCCTACAAATATCAGCTTCTCGCGCTTTATTCATAATGGTCTGCATCAACACACTCCCTACCCCTTGCCTTTGTGCTTGGTGGTGACAATAGAAATGGTCTATTAATCCATCGGCTTGTAAATCACTATAACCCAGTATCTGAGTTTGGTTTGTCACCACAAAAGGCTTACATCGAGCAATATACGCTTCAAAAGCGGATGTCTCTAACTCATCACGAGCCCATGCTCTAATCTGCATCTCATTGTAATCATTGCGATTTACAGTGCGAATTGTTTGCCGATATAATTCCAATAACTCATTTGCATTCTCTTGCGTCGCTGCTCTAACCGACAATCGCATATCTAGACTCCTTTAAGTGACCGTTAATTCTTGCGATTAATAGTAGCAAGCTAAAGATGTTTAACGGGGTTCAATGTTAAGGTTACTAGACGGTAACCAATTGAAAAATATCTTTTTGTGTACTAGATATTAAAACTCATAGATGAAGCTATCCGGAAGCCATTATGCCCGAAAAAAATAACAAAGTGCTGGTGCTGTACGCACATCCATCTCAGAGACGTTCAGAGGTCAATGCTCCGATGTTTAGAGATGCCCAATCCATTAAAGGAGTCACCGCGGTCGATCTGTATTATGAGTACCCAACTTACAACATTAATATCGATAGAGAGCAACAACGATTAATTGATCACGATATTGTTATTTTTCAATTCCCTCTCTATTGGTACTCAACGCCTTCTATCCTTAAAGAATGGCAAGACTTGGTATTAGAGTATGGGTTTGCTTATGGGCAAGATGGCACAGCACTTCATGGTAAGACTTTTTTATGTGCAATCTCTGCTGGCGGTAAGGCCGATGCTTATCAAACAGAAGGCTACAACCATTTCACTATTAGAGAACTACTCCAACCATTAGAACAGACTGCTAGTTTGACGGGCATGACCTATTTACCGCCTTTCTGCCTTTTTGGTTCACGTACAGCTCAAGAAGAGCGACGTATACCGGAGCATAGAGAGCGTTGGAAAACGCTTTTAAACCTGCTTGTTACCAGCTCGTTCGATATCGAACGAGCAAAACCTCTCGAAAAACTTAACCATTATTGGCCACAAGAACAGGCTATCGAATCAGATAAGGACGCATCATGACCGGTTACTTTCTCCAGGCTTTCGTTTATCTTATAGCCGCCGTCATCGCAGTACCTATTGCTAAGCGCTTAGGTTTGGGATCTGTACTTGGTTACCTCATTGCTGGGGTGGTTATTGGACCTATTATTGGCCTCGTGGGCGAAGAAACTACTACCATTCAACATTTCGCTGAGTTTGGTGTCGTTATGATGCTGTTCTTAGTTGGCCTAGAACTAGAACCTAAGATGCTTTGGGGCATGCGTCATAAACTTATCGGTCTTGGCGGCATTCAAGTTGGTGGCACAGCAGCAGCGGTTATGGGAATCGCACTGATGCTCGGACAAAGCTGGAGCGTTGCGCTGACTATTGGCCTTATTTTTGCTCTTTCTTCGACTGCAATTGTTCTGCAAACCTTTAATGAAAAAGGACTGTCGAAAACAGAAGGTGGCCAGAGTGCATTTTCAGTCTTGCTATTTCAAGACATTGCCGTAATTCCAATGTTGGCGTTTATCCCCTTACTCGCCTTGCCAGAACTAGTTGAACAAGCGCAAAATGCCGCGGCGCAGGCGGCTGAGCATCATGACGAATTAAGCTTGGTAGCTGGACTTCCAGGGTGGGCTTATGGATTAGTCATTACTGCGTCAATTGCGGTGGTCGTCGTTGGTGGTCATTATCTTAGTAGACCTTTGTTTAGGTTCGTCGCATCATCTGGATTAAGAGAAATCTTTACAGCTACTGCGCTTATGCTTGTTATTGGTATTGCAGCCTTAATGAGCTTGGTCGGTCTATCTCCTGCCCTTGGTACATTTTTGGCAGGTGTCGTATTGGCCAACAGTGAGTTTAGACATGAGCTGGAGTCAAATATTGACCCTTTTAAAGGGCTTCTCCTAGGCTTGTTCTTTATTACCGTTGGCGCAGGTATTAACTTCGGTATCCTATTTGACGATTTCTTTGTCATTATCGGTTTAACTTTGGGCGTAATGCTCCTAAAGGCAGCAGTGCTGTACGTACTCGCGATGATTTTCAAAATCAAAGATAGTGCCCGATGGTTATTTACCTTGAGTCTTGCTCAAGCCGGTGAGTTTGGTTTTGTTCTGTTAAGCTTCTCGGTTCAGAATCATGTATTGCCTACCGATATCGCCCAAACACTATCACTGGTTGTTGCTTTATCTATGTTCTTAACTCCTGGTCTGTTTATTCTGTTTGATAAAGTCATCTTGCCTAAATTTGAGAAAGACAGTAATGACCGTGAGGCCGACACAGTTGAAGAGCGAGGCACTGTCTTGATTGCGGGTATTGGCCGCTTTGGGCAAATCGTCAATCGTCTTTTGGTCGCCAATGATGTGAAGACGGTGGTACTAGACGTACGTGCTGAACAAGTCGATAACATGCGCCAAATTGGCACCAAAGCTTATTTTGGGGACGCGTCCAAGCCAGATATCCTGCATACTGCAGGAATCGAAGATGTGAAACTGCTTGTTATTGCTATTGATAATCAAGAAACCAATGTTGAGCTTGTAAAATACGTTAAACATACGTACCCTCACGTCAAAATTCTTACTCGAGCATTCGACAGAGGGCACGGTTACCAACTAAGGCAAGCCGGCGCAGATTATATAGAGTCTGAAACCTACCATTCAGCTTTAGAGCTTGGTGCTAAAACCATGAAATGTCTTGGCTTTCACCCATTCTTTATTGAACAGCAGAAATCCATCTATAAGACGATTGAAGACAAACAATCCGACCGTCTATATAAAGCTTGGGCAGACGGTGCTGATGGTGAAGAACGCTACGATAACAACTACCGTGACTTATTCATTGAATTGGAAGGCTTCATAAAGGATGCCATGCAAGTCGATCGAAATGACAAACATTCTCGCGAGCGTGGATGGACACCACCTCCAAAAGGTTATGCGGATAAGTTCGAGGAATAAAGCATAAGTAACATTAATCTTTGCTTTGTTTAGCCCCCTGTAGCTAATGGGCTCATAAGCTATGATGTTAACAGAGACGGGCATTTAGTCCGTCTTTCCTTTTTCGCAAGTACACAATGATAAGTAAATAGGCACAAATAAAGAGAACAACGTGGATAAAGATTCAAAACAGTTAGCCAAACAATTGTTCAACATGACCCTTCCTATGGTGCTGGGAGTGTTGTCCCTTATGAGCTTTCAATTAGTCGATAGTGCCTTTATCGGACAACTAGGCGTATTACCTCTCGCTGCTCAAGGTTTTACACTGCCGATGCAAATGGTCATTATTGGTATCCAAGTAGGCCTTGGTATCGCTACAACGGCAATCATTTCTCGTGCTTTGGGGGCCAATGACGAGTCTTACGCAAAACAATTAGGGGGCTTGATCCTAGTTTTCGGTAGCTTAGGCGTTGCGGCTATTGGCGTACTCATTTGGCTAATCCGACACCCAATCCTCGCCTTGTTAAGTGCACCCGAATCTGTCTATCCAGTAATTGACAGCTATTGGCCTTATTGGCTTCTAAGCTCTTGGGTTGGTGCGGTGCTGTACTTCTACTACAGCGTCTGTCGCGCTAATGGGAATACGGTTCTACCAGGAATGATGATGGTCGCCACGAGTATCATTAACTTAATTCTCGATCCACTGTTTATCTTTACCTTTGATTTGGGTATCAATGGCGCGGCAATCGCGACTATCGTCGCTTTTGGTATTGGTATCGCTTTTGTCGCACCGAAAGTGGTCAATAAGAATTGGGCATCGTTTGATTGGAAAGATGTCAATGTAGTAAACAGTTTGAAGTCGATATGGAAAATTATGGCACCCGCGATGGTCAGTCAATTACTTCCCCCGCTTTCCTCGATGTTGGCTACTAAACTACTCGCAACATTTGGTACTGCTGCAGTAGCTGCATGGGCACTGGGCTCTCGTTACGAGTTTTTTGCCATTGTAACCGTATTAGCTTTGACCATGTCTATGCCGCCTATGGTCGGTAAGCTATTGGGGGCTAAAAACCTTACAGATATCAAAAAACTCGTCAACCTTGCCGTAAGTTATATTCTTGCGTTCCAGCTCTTAGTCGCCATTATCACTTACTTGTTTGCAGGTCACTTATCAATACTGATGACCAGCGAAGACAATGTACAACAGATCCTCAATTATCATCTTATTTTAGTCCCTTTCAGCCTTGGGCCTTTGGGCATCTGTATGTTAATGGTGTCTATATCCAATGCGCTTGGCAAAGCAAAAACCGCTTTGACCATTTCAGCGCTTCGTTTATTTGCCTTCTTCTTGCCTTGCTTGTGGTTAGGGTCACAGTTTGGAGGAATCGAAGGACTCTTTTGGGGCGCTTTGGTCGGAAATGTCCTTGCGGGTCTAAGCGCTTGGTTCACATACAGTTATTCTTTAACGCAACTAGAAAAGTCCCTTTCTAAATAAGGCTCAATTTCTATTCCATTTGTACTAACTATTTTTGTCAAAATAGCCCTCCTTTGCTACGTTTAAAAGACGTAGTGAAAGGAGAGGTACAATTAATGAAAATAAACGTTCAGACCCACCACGTTTCAATTGGAGAAGAGTCTCGTCAAGAGATTGAAAACAAATTTGACAAAGTATCAGCTCACTTTCCTCAGTTGATCAGCTGTGACATCATTATCAAGAAAGAGCATGGCCAACACGAAGTGGAGATTTTCACCAATTATGAGGGTGTGAGAGTATCAGCTAAAGCCACCCACGATATTATGTACCCAGCCATTTCCGCAGCGTTGAAGAAGCTTGAAGCAGGTTTGCGAAACCGAAAAGGACAACTAAAAACTGACTTGCACGCCAAACCGACGAGCACCAAACCAGAGATCGCGTCAGACATCATTCAAGAAATGAAACTCACTTAGCCTACCCTTTAAATACAACCTAAAAAGCCGGCTCTTAGCCGGCTTTAACTCGAAAACTTATTGCAGTTAAATAACTTATCCATTCCCATTCATAAATTCTTACACTGACTTTTCTATTCTAAATATCTGCTTTATTGCCAACAATATCGAACCCAGCTCAGCATTTCTCTAAAGTTCGCTCCTTTCTGACCACAATGGCGCAAAATGACAAATTCAATAATGCGTTGTCATTACTATGTGCTTAACGCTTTAGGAGGCACGATATGACATATAGAGAATTTCAACACACTGACACTTACAAACTGATGGTTGGCACAGGGGAGTTAATCTCATCTATTGCTTCCTTTCTTTTTACGCTAATCACAGCGATAGCCAAAGCCGGAGTATGGCTTGCTAAAAAAACCTACTCATGGATCGCTAAGCGATAATCCAACATCAACTCAACCAGAGACAGCGAATGAAAAGCAAATTAACTCTTGTTTTAGCATTGGCAATTGGATGTGCCTCTCCTGTTACGCTAGCCGAAAATAGCCATGCCACATCTGTAGGTACTGCAAGCCCACTCTTCGAGCAAATGGATGCACTTCAACAGGACATAAATACATTACAAAAGCAGGCTGAACTTAACCGTTTTGAAGAGAGTATCATCGACAGAAAAAACGACGCGTTGAGACAATCACTTGCGGAACAGTTGCAACATACAAACCAAGTAGATGAGAACAAGCAGCTTGTTACACAACAAATTCACCTCTTACAAACATTACTCGCGGCAAACGACCAAGACCTTAAACGACTTTCCGACGCATCCAAAATTGCGAGCGACACTGAAAAAGATGCCGTTCAGTTTGCAATGCAAAAACGTATTACCGCGATGGATGAGTATTATGCTGATCTGTCCACCACGTTATCTTGGGCCGCTGAATTAGGGGTAGACATTTCAAAAGCGGAAACTCAATTAGAGCAAGACTTACAGAAACGTGCTGACTTTTTATATAACTCTGTTCTTTTCTTAGACAGCCAACTAAGTGACATTAATGACCGACTTGCTTACGTACCAGAAGACGGTAAAGCAGGATTGCAAGAAGATGGGATCCGAATTTCTGGTCAGATTAATTTACTTATTCTTAGCTTAGAGTCCAGTATTACCCTGTTGGAAAACTACGGTGTTGACACTACAGAGTATAAACAGCTGTTATTCACTGTAACGGGGGATATTAGCACGGACGTTCTCGATTTCAGCGTAATTGTCGGGCTCATGAAAGAGTGGTTAGGCGCATTTAAAGATTGGGCGATGGAGCATACTCCGTCACTAATTGTGAAGATATTCGTCTTTGGCGTCATACTCTGGTTGTCACGTTCGTTCGCTAAAATTGTTGGTAAGGCGGTTAGGAAGAGCGTTAGCCATTCAACAATGAAATTCAGTGTTTTGATGCAAGATTTCTTTGTTTCAATGGCACAAAAAGGAGTAACGGCTCTAGGGCTGCTTATAGCCTTATCACAGCTTGGTATAGAGTTAGGACCGCTATTGACTGGTTTTGGAGTGGCGGGTGTAATTATTGGTTTTGCATTACAAGATACCCTGTCTAACTTTGCGTCTGGCATGATGATACTCATCTATCGTCCTTTTGATGTAGGAGATCTGGTCAAGGTTGCCGGCATATCAGGAACAGTGAGCCATATGAGCTTAGTATCAACGACCATACGGACTGTTGATAATCAAAGATTAGTCATTCCGAATAATAAGATTTGGGGCGATACTATCAATAATATTACCGCAGAGAAAACTCGACGTGTTGATATGACCTTTGGTATTGGCTACGGCGACGATATAGATCAAGCGAAACAGGTCTTCTCTGACATCTTGCAGCAGCACCCGAAAGTACTTAAATCTCCAGAGCCGATGATCTATGTACATACACTTAATGAAAGCTCTGTCGATTTTATTGTTCGACCGTGGGTACGAACAGAAGACTATTGGGATGTATATTGGGAAGTGACCGAAGAGGTGAAGAAACAACTGGACCGCAATGGGATCAGTATTCCTTTCCCACAAAGAGACGTTCACGTATATCAACATGACCTCGCTCAAAACACAACACTAGACCTGGTCACTCAAGTCGCAAGCAAATAACCACCAATGCGAACTTCAACCGAAGTTCGCATTAGTTTTAGTTATGGAAAATCAAAATATTTATCGTGATTGTCATCACACTTTTCTATTGATTGATTCTATTTCAAACTCTAATATCTGCGCCCTACCGCCCACAGTGGCGAATTTGAACAACAAAAAGCACGAACCACGCAGAGACGAGACAAAAACGAAATGGCATCCAAATACCCATTAGCTAGGCTGACCTTTTTAATCGCAATTTTGACTGCCGTTGGCCAAATGACCCAGACAATGTACGTACCGTCAATTGGGCAAATGGCGCAAGAGTTCCGCGTTAATCCAGCGATGCTGCAGGCAGTAATGGCGTGTTACTTAATTCCCTATGGTTTGTCCCAGTTCATCTATGGTCCACTGTCGGATCGATTAGGTCGCAAGCCAATAATTATCGTTGGTCTTGTTATCTATCTAATTGGAGCGCTCGTAAGCTTATTTGCACATTCTTTTGAACTCTTTCTACTAGGCAGCTTCATTCAAGGAGCGGGAATTGGTAGTGGCGGCGCAATGTCACGAACTCTTTCTCGTGACTGCTTTTCAGGCGAAGAATTACACAGAGCCAACAGCATCATTAGTATGTGCGTGATCTTTTCACCGCTGCTCGCCCCCGTTCTTGGTGGCGTGTTAACTGAAACTATGGGTTGGCGCTCTAGCTACCTTTTTCTGACTCTGTTTGCTGTTGCAGTAGTCATAGTCATGGCTTCCAAACTGGTCGAAACTCTACCAGTTGAGAGACGTAGCCAAAGTTCGGCGATGGATAACTACCGATTTGTGCTTTCTGACAAGCGTTTTCAGGGCTATGTCATTTGCTTAGTTGCTACCTTTGCAGGCGTTGCCGTGTTTGAAGCCGCTGCTGGTGTGTTGTTTGGTGGTGTTTTAAAGCTTTCGGCACTAACGGTAAGCATCCTGTTTGTATTACCAATTCCAGGTTATTTACTTGGTGCTGGGTTCTCTTCCATTATCGCAAAACGGTATGGTAACAACGCAGCATTTAAGTTTGGTTTGGTTTCGATACTTGTAGGCTCAGCGGTCGTCCTTGTGCCTGGATTACAAGGCTCGACCGACGCTTGGACACTTACCATCGGCTCTACCGTTTACTTCCTTGGCGCAGGTGTTTTGTTCCCTGCTGCAACTACAGGTGCCTTAACCCCTTTCCCAAACCACGCGGGAACAGGTGGAGCTGTGTTAGGGGGTATGCAAAATCTCGGTGCTGGTTTAGCAACCTTAGGCGCATCTGTTATACCCGCTACTAGCCAGCTACCACTGGGCGTAATCATGTTGATCATGGCGTTGTTAGCTATGTGGGGTTTGCATATCGCCAAGCGCGACAATGGTCCAGATAACGCCGACGATGCGGTAATGGTTTAAACTAGAAAAGAAACAAAGGCTACCTCAGTCTTAGGTGCACGTAGATGAAATAAGGACCCGTTAACCGAACCTTATAATGACGTAAAGTCGGAAATATTGAGACGAATGAATGTACTGATGGTTTCACTGATGGAAAGTTGTTGGCAAAAAAGTGCTTGTATAAAGCATAAACCGATAAAAAACTCCATAGAGTCACTAAACGAAGTGCGGTGAAATGTAAATATATCCTTTTAAGGTCATACTTGGCTGACGAACGTCAACAAACACAATTATCTAATTTCCAAACTCCAATGTTCTGAGAACACTCTCTACACCTTCTCGAACATTGTTTCTCTATACACACCTTCCACTATATAAGTTTAAGGTAAAGGGGCATGTCTAATAGAACAAAAGAGACCCCTTTTAACTGGTAAATGGAGGCTTATTAGCCTCCTCTTTATTAGCATAAGCAAATACAAACTATATGATGACGCTCCAAAAGCTAGGATTATGCTAATTTTGAGGGAGTGATTAATGATGTTAGACAGATTAATCGTAGACAATAATTTCCCCGTTCATCACTGTCTCAACAATATCTAGATTCGTATCGAATATAGCTAAGTTAGCTATTTTCCCTATACTAATTGAGCCCATCACTTCAAAAACATCCATATATCTGGCAGTAACCGATGTCGCCATTTGAATCGCTTCCCATAAAGGAACATTGGCTTGTGTCACCATCTTTTTGATAGAGCTAGCAAGATCGCAAGTACTCCCTGCCAAAGAACCTGACTGAGTTTTGGTTATACCCCCTTTTACAACAACGTCTAAAGAACCAAGCTTATACTCTCCGTCACTTAGTCCTCCAGCACGCATGCAATCCGATACAAGAGCCATCTTTTTGTAACCCTTCATTCGGTACGCTAAGTTTAAAACGACTTCATTTACATGGATCCCGTCTGCGATAATTTCGGCTAACATATCCAAGTAGAGTACTGCGCCGGCACAACCTGGTTCGCGATGGTGTAACGGCGACATACCGTTGAATAAGTGCACCCCGCAGTCAACTCCAAGATTATATGCTGTTACCATTTCCGAGAAATTTGCGTTTGTGTGAGCTGCTGCAACTTTTACCCCAGACTCTCGGAAACGACGAATAGCTTCATTGGCATAAGGGAGTTCTGGGGCAATAGCCACACGCTTTAATGTAGAACCAGATGCAGCCAATATATCGTCTACAAGGTGCTTCTGTGGCTCAATCAATAACTGTTCTGGGTGCGCTCCTCGATATGCACGATTAAGAAAAGGTCCCTCGAGAAATGAACCAAGAATCGTTGCTTCTTGGTTGGGTTGCACTTTTATGTAAGCATCCACATTTGCCAACGCTGCCTTAAGATTTGGTATTTCGTCAGTTACTGTTGTTGCTACCCAACTTGTAACGCCAATTTTACATAAATCGCGTGATATTCTAGATAAAGCCTCGTGTGTCGCATCCATAACATCACAACCAACACGTCCATGAACATGAATATCAATCAATCCCGGAGCTATTGTGCCATCATATTGATGAATGACATCACAGTCACTAGGCCTCTGTGACACGATATCAATAATGACGCCATCTTCAACAATGACATAGCCATCAGGTATCATGCCTCCTTCTACTACGATTTGATTGGCAGTAAATGCAGTTCTCATAAAAGCACCTCATTGCTCGAATTATTACTCTGTGCAGGCACTTCAATCAGTTCCCTAATACTCTTTACTGACTCAAACGATAATTGAACAACAAACTCCGTTAACTCATCTAAGAGCATGTCATCTTTTTCATTGATTGCATTAAGAACCATGGGGAGATTAACTCCTGAAACAACCTGTACCTTCTCATGGCTTGAAAGAAAGCTAGAAGCCACATTGCAGGGGGTACCTCCAAGTAAATCAACTAGAAATAAAGTAGAATCATACTTTTCCAATTCACGCTGATATATTCTAGCGAGTTCATTTGATGACATCGATGTATCGTAATCAATAAACGTTACATATTCAGGCTGTCCCAAAACCGCTTCCACTGCACTTTGTATCCCAGATGCGAAATTCAAATGGCCACTAATGATAATACCTATCATGTCCTAATCCTCTTTAGAAACTAACAATTTAATACCGAATTTATTGCACATGTGAATGTACTCGTTAGGAACACCAGAGTCAGTAATTATGGTGTCAATATTCTTAATGGGGCAAATTACATTATGTTTACGAACCCCAAATTTAGAGGAATCACAAACGATAATAATCTTATCTGAAATTGAACAAAACAAACGGTTTATTCTGGCTTCTGACTCATCAAACGTAGTAACCCCTGCATTAATATCCAAACCATCAACACCTAGGAAATACTTATCAAATCTATATGTCATCATTTGACTTTCTTGAAATCCATCGCTAAATGAAAGTGCTTTTTTTCTAAGCCGACCTCCGTTCACTATTATATTGGTATTTTCGTTTTTAGCTAAACGCATCGCAATATTTAGTCCATTAGTTAAGACTGTTAACGGTACATCTTCAAGCTCCTCAGCAAGTCGTTCAGTTGTCGAGCCTGAGTCGAGGATAATGGCTTCACCATTTTGTATTATCGAAGCCGCCAACCCAGCGATGTCACGCTTCAACCCTTTGTTCTCAAACTCTTTTTCCTCTATCGTCAGTTCTGCGCTAGTTTCTTTGTTTGATGTCAATGCATATCCATGTGCGCGAATAAGCTCTCCACTACTCTCCAATTTCTTTAAGTCATTTCGTATCGTAACTTCCGAAACTCGCAATATGTTAGATAAATAAGACACCCTCACTTTACCTTTATTGTGAAGAATTTTAATTATTTCATCTCGACGTTCCATTGTAGTGAAGCTGTCATCATCCGGCGATACTGAATTATTCATAATATAAATCTCCTTTTTAAGGATTTAAATACAAAAGATAACGAAAGACATAAAACAAAAAAAGGTGATATGGATCTACTATTTTTCTTATACTTTCTTTCAGATTTCCTACTGTGATTTTGATCTTGTTTGACTGCTGCTGTTTGACGTTATTATTTTTAACAAGAAGTGAAAAGTCAACAGGAAATTAGGAACTAAAATGAAGCTATTAACCGGTAGAACGAAAGGACAACTAATGGAATTGGGGGCCTTTCATACGGCTCAAGAAATATATAGCCAGCCTCAAAAATGGCGTGAAGTTGTTGATATCTATCGAGACTGGGAACCTGGTGAACTATATTTATCAACCAATGACAGTTATGAAAAAATAATATTTGTTGGTGCAGGTTCTTCAGAGTTTGCTGGAGGCTTTGTCGCTAGTTATTTAAAACTACATTTAAAAACTAATGTTATCAGCCTATCCACCGCTGATATTGTCGAGAATCCGACACTACATTTGAATGAAAGTGAGAGGATACTAATGGTCAGCTTTGCAAGATCAGGTAATAGCCCAGAAAGCGTGGCTTGTATTGAAATAGCTAATCACCTTTGCAGTAATATTCAACACCTATTTATTACATGCAATAGAGATGGGGCATTATACAAATTAGCGCTGACACACAATAAATACGATGCCATGTTAATGCCTCAAGGAACAAATGATGTCGGATTCGCAATGACATCCAGTATTTCATCCATGATGATGGCCGCCTTATGTATATTTATGCCGAAGGGCTTCGAAGCCTCCATAATTGAAGTGGCTGATGCCGTTGATTCCCTTTTAGAACAATATTCTATTTCAGCACAAGACATTGCTCGTCAGGATTTTGATCGAATTGTCTATTTGGGGTCGGGAGCACTAAAGTCTATAGCTCAGGAAGGTGCTTTAAAAATGCTTGAGCTAACCGCAGGTAAAGTGGCATGCCAGTTCGATTCTCCTCTAGCCTATCGCCATGGGCCAAAGTCTTTTATTACATCAAACACATACATCATCAGTCTGTTTTCAAAAGGAGTCTATACCGTTCAATACGACAAAGATGTATATGAAGAAATCATCAATGACGGTATCGGCTACACAACAAAAATCAACGTTGATGATATTTCAAGCGACCTCCTTGCTTTCCCATATCTAGTATTCGCTCAACTAGTGGCACTCGAGAAATCCATTCATGAGCATGTTCTTCCCGACACCCCTTGCCCTACAGGCGAGGTAAATCGCGTAGTTCAAGGCGTAACCATTTTCCCATTTGCAAAATAAGTACACAGACCATGAAATTAGTTTCTACAAAATACCTGTTAACACATGCCCAACAACATGGCTATGCCGTACCGGCATTTAATATTCACAATCTTGAGACCTTACAAACCATCTTAGACGCCGCTAGAGAACTGTGTTCTCCTGTAATTCTTGCGGGGACTCCAGGCACGTTTAAGCACGCTCCGGTTAGTGTTTTTGTTGCGATGGTCGAAGAGTACAGTGCCCTAAACAATATGCCTGTGGCGTTGCACCTCGATCATCATGAAGATACACACGATATTTTTTCTAAAATTGGCGTAGGCATCCGAAGTGTCATGATTGATGCGTCGCATTTAGATTTCGAACAAAACATTCATACCGTTTCGGAAGTTGTGCAATTTGCTCATGCCCATGATGTATCGGTTGAAGCTGAACTTGGAGCTTTAGCCGGCATTGAAGATGAAAAATCGGTCAGTGACACAGATGCCATGTTGACAGACCCAGTTCAGGCCGCCGAATTTGTCGAAAGAACTGGCATTGACTCCCTCGCCGTTGCCATTGGAACAGCACATGGTACCTACAAAGCGACGCCAAAGTTGGACTTCGAACGCTTACAGAAAATTCGTGCCTCCGTTGACATTCCGCTTGTACTCCACGGAGCTTCTGATGTCCCAGATGAGTTAGTCAAACAAGCCATAAAAATGGGGGTCGCTAAAGTCAACGTAGCCACTGATCTCAAATACCCATTCTCTCACGCCATCAAAGAATATTTTGTTGAGCACCCTGACGCTACCGATCCTCGCCATTATATGGTTGCAGGGATGAAAGCAATGAAAGAAGTAGTAAAACACAAAATCCGTGTTTGCGGATCCGAAAACAAACTACTCATTAAATAATAAGGATAAATTATGCCCAATATCGTTTACACAAGAATAGATGAACGTGGGTTACATGGCCAAATTTCGGTTGGCCATGGACCACATTCTGGTTGTAACCTCATTTTGTTTGCCAATGATGACGTAGCAAATGATCCTGCACAACAAGCACTTGCCAAAATGTCGGCCGGTGAATTTGATACTCGATTTTTCACATTAGAAAAAACCATCAATATCATCCATAAGGCAAGTGACAAGCAAAAGATCTTCATTCTTATTCGTTCTCCGCAAGACGCACTAGCGTTGGTGAAAGGCAAGGTGCCAATTTTCAAAATTAACATTGGCAATATGCATTACAAGGAAGGGAAGAAGCAAATCCACGACACTGTTTCGGTGAGTGAGGATGATCTGAATACGTTTCGACAACTTATCGATTTAGGCGTTGAGTGTACGATACAACGGAATCCTTCTGATGTACCTATTGATATTCAAGACTTTATTTAGGGGGTAACCGTATTATGGATATATTGACTGTATTAGCAATTTCAGTGTGGGTTGGTCTAGCCGGCGTAGATTATTATGGTTCTGGCCTCATGTTCGGCCGCCCAATTGTAACTGGGACCGTAGTAGGCTTCCTGATGGGAGATATGCAAACAGGTCTAGAGATTGGCGCAACGCTAGAGCTAGCCTGGTTAGGATTAATGCCACTTGCTGGTGCTCAACCACCAAATGTTACCATCGGTTCCGCTGTAGGTGTGGTGTTTGGTATTCAATCTGGACTGTCTCCCACTGCTGTCGTCGGCGTCGCAATTCCCTTTGCAATATTGATGCAACAGCTAACCGTAATTCAATTTACAACCTTCGCGACCTTTATGCCTAAGGTCGATAAGATGGCAGAAAAATGTGACATCAAAGGTATTGAGAAAGTTAACTACCTAGGATTAGCCACTTATTTTCTTACATTCTTTATTTGTACTTTCGTCCCAACCTATTTTGGTGATGTCGTCGCAAAATCAATCGTTGAAAGCGTCCCTAAAGATATCATCGATGGATTGAGCATCGCTGGTGCGATGATGCCTGCGCTAGGTTTTTCGATGCTGTTAAAAATGATGTTAAAGGAAAAACGATTCACACCTTTTTATGTGATCGGTTTTGTTTTAGCGACCTTCTTAAAGCTTCCTATCATTGCCGTCGCTCTACTCGCTCTTTCTGTTGCAATTGTAGATTATTTCAACTCAAGAGATAGCAACAACACCGCCCCTCTTAACTCTGATGACCACTTAGAAGATGGAATTTAATATGGCCAACAATAACGCAAACATTGAAGAATACGTTGATCAAGATATCAACGCGGAACTGGACACCAAATTGATGCGTCAATCTTGGTTAAGAATGTTGTGGGTGCAAGCATCATTTAACTATCAACGTATGCAATCCAGCGGTTTCCTATATGCAATGATCCCCGCACTCAGGCGCATTCACAAAAACAAAACCGACCTTTCTGCATCATTAAAACTACACAACGAGTTTTTCAATACGTCACCGTGGCTCGTCACCTTTATGATGGGGGTAATCCTAGCCATGGAGAAAGGCAAACAACCACTGGAAACTATCCGTTCATTTAAAGTGGCGGCGATGGGACCAATTGGGGGAATTGGTGACGCTATGGCTCAGTTAACCGTTCTACCTATCACCGCCTCTATTGCGGCTTCATTAGCACTTAGTAAAGTAGCGATAGCGCCGCTCATATTTCTGTTAATGTTCAACATCATTCGATTCTCGATTTATATCCCACTCTTCCACTACGGTTACAAACTGGGACTCAATGCATTGGCGATGCTTCAACAACAAAGCAAAGCATTCAGTCGCGGGGCCACTATTGTTGGACTAACCGTTGTGGGAGCATTAACCGCATCGTTCGTGCGCGTCAAACTTGGGTTGGAGATTCCATTAACTGGCTCGGTACTCAATATTCAGCAAGATGTACTCGACAAAATAATGCCCAATATCTTACCACTCATCGTCGTAATTGGTTGCTACAAGCTCATTATGCGCGGCATCTCTCCCGTTAAAGTCATGCTCATCATGATTATAGGTTCCATTGTACTTCACTACTTAGGCGTCCTCTAAAAGGAATAAAAATGTTTGAATATATCGATAATTGCAAAGAAATCCTCAAAACCATAATTAATGAGGAGAGTCAAAATATAGAAAAAGCAGCAGCTATTATGGCAGAGACTTTAAAACTAGAGGGACTCATTCATGTCTCCGGTGGACACTGTCAGTTCTACGCAATGGAAGCCTTTTATCGTGCAGGAGGCCTCGTTCCTATAAACCCACTTCTTCCCCATTTATTTGCCACAGGGCCCAGAACGCAATTCGCCTCGGACCATATCTATGAGATAGAGGGCGTCGGGACAAAAATCTTTGATGACCAGCATGTTAATCAGGACGATTGCATTGTTTTAGCTTCCATCGCAGGTCGTACAATCCCTACCATTGATATTGCCCTTGCTGCAAAAAAGAAGGGAATTAAAGTGATTGCCTTACAGTCTCTTGAGTTTAGTAAATGTACAACACCAAAACATTCCGGCGGTCAGTTCTTGAACGACATTGCTGATGTTGTAGTAGATCTCCATATCCCTTATGGCGACGCTGTACTTGATATTAAAGGCGTGGACGAGAAATGTTGTCCAGCATCATCCGTTGTCGGCTTTGCGGTACTTCAATCCTTAGTAACACAAGCAATTTGTTCGTTAGGTAAAGAAGGTGTCACTCCTAAAGTATGGGTTAGTTCAAACCTCGATAAAGGTGATGCAATTAACAAAGAGCATATTAAATCAATGAAAGGTCGCGTCAGCTGCCTATAAGGAGGGAACATGTATAAAGAATATTTAAACGGCCTACTCGAGCATTTAGATACAGCGTCAAATCAACAAGAAGCGATTCGTAAAGGTGCTCAGTTAATGGCTAATACAATCGAAAATGATGGTCTTATCCATGTGACCGGCTGCGGGCACTCACAAATGTTTGCTCATGAGATGTGGTTTCGAGCCGGTGGTTTGGTACAGATTAATGCCATTCTTCCACCTACCCTCGCTTTGTATCCCTATGCCCCCATGAGTACATTCTCAGAACGTCAACATGGCTTAGCAAGCATCGCTTTAAATGCCGAGAAAGACATTCGTACTGGCGACGTGCTGATTGTGGTTTCAACTTCTGGACGTAACGCTGTACCGATTGAATTTGCGATAGAAGCCAAAAAGCGAGGCTTAAAAGTAATAGGATTAACATCACTGGCATTCACCGATGCAGTGTCTTCTCGCCATAATTCGGGTAAAAAGCTGTGCGATGTTTGCGACGTAGTTCTTGACATGGGAGGCGTCGCTGGAGACGCGACTATCAAGGTCCCTAATCATGACTTTTCAACGGGCTCTATCTCTTCTGTCATCGGTTTTACTTTGTTAAATACCATGACAGGCGAATGCATCAAAGAGCTTGTTGCCAGAGGAATTTCGCCCGATATTTGGCGCTCTGTGAACTCTGAAAATGCTGAGCAGATTAATCGAGATAACTTGAGGAATTATAAAGACAGAATCACATGCCTATAACTAATCATTCGTTGACTCCACGTTAAAAGTGGAGTCTTTCATATGGAGCTAGAAAAATGAAACAAAGGCACAAAATCTTTAGAAGTACTTTACCATTACTTTTGGGGCTTGCCTCTTTGCAACTCCAAGCTAACCCCACTGTATCGTTCGGCACTCCGACATCTTTAAATGTCCACAATGACTCCCCTGGCTTCTCGTTTATTGATGAAAACGGGAAATATTATTATCACGACACTTTCTCACAATATTCAACCTATAGCCCTAATAATTATGAACATGCTTGGCGTTTTTTTTCAGCTAGTGATTTCTATGACGTAAATCGAAAATACGCATCTCAATTCCAAACAATATTAGACAGAGCTACTGTACAAAACACCGTACCACTTTGTAACAACTCTCCATTAATGCAGACCATTCAACCCAAAGGAAATACCAATACGAACACTTACCCTTATAATAATTTTTGCGGTTTAATGAGTGTGTGGGTCGACCCTGACACTGGGAATTGGTATGGTCTAATTCACGATGAAATCTTTGGACTAATGCCGCGCCAAGACGCCATCGAACTGGCTGAATCTACGGACAAAGGGAGACATTGGCGCATTACAAAAACATTAGCAACCTCACAGTTTGGTATGCGTGATTATCGACAACTCCCTGCAGAACAGCCTCACAATTATGATCCCCATGCTCAAACATACGATTATGGGGGGGGAGATCCGCGGTTATTTATCGACTATTCAACTGGCTATTTTTATGTTTTCTATACTAGTCGAGTACAAAACACTCAAAATGGTTATGCTACAAGTGGGTTTAGCTCATTCATGCAAGAACATGTGATGCGAGCCCCTATTTCTAAAAAAATGGCACCAAGTAGTTGGGCTAAATATTATCGAGGTCAGTGGCTAAAAATGGACGATGGTGCTGATCTTTCACTTGGTAACACCAAGCCAGACAGTAACATCGTACCTACGGATTTATCGACAACAGGTTACTACCCAGTAGAGTACTCTCCTAACAACGCCGGAAACGCTGTTACTATGCGTACGAACAGACAGCTTGTAAACTCTCCATTGCGTGTAATGAATGTTTCATGGAATGCTTACTTAAACAAATACATTGGTACACCAGAGCATAGTAGTGGACCTCAGAATGGTCAGACAGCCCCCTTATCCGTGTATGCTACAGATAATTTATCGTCTCAAAAGTGGACTTTACTAGCAACTTCCCAAGGATATATCTCTCGATCTTGGTACCGATTTATGATGGATACAAAGTATCCTGCAATCAATGACTTCATTACCGGAAAAGAATTTACCTCGAATTGTTATTATTCTTGTTCAAATAACTCCGTATCAGAATCTTTACCTATCACTTTGAATGACCCAACAAACAGTATTCATGGTCATTACCTTCCGTACTTGAGAAATGGAAACAACGAGTATTTATATTGGAATATCACTCATAAGGCGTTAGAAATCACAAACTCTGAACAAACGGCTGGTAGAGGAAATCGTTGGATGATCCACTACTCTGGTGATGGATACGTTCGATTAATCAATATTGAGGAAGGTCTTCTATTAGACCCTAGCACGCAAAGGTATCTATCTGTGGCACCTACCTCTAAAGCTAATATTGACGACTACCGTAAATGGGGGACTAAAGTAGATCTAACGGCTGATGTGTGCACTCGGGATAAAGATTCAAAAGACTGCTTAGCAAGTGAATGGATTATATTGAAAGACAAATCTGTCCAACATGATAATTCAGAAACCGTAACTGGTCATGTCAGATTAATTAACCGACTTAGTGGATTAGCCCTGAGTTTTAATGATGATCGTTCATTATCCGAAAAGGTTGCCGTTTCCCCCCCAAGAAATTGGGACTGCGCAGAAAATACGTGTTTGGACCCTAGAAATCTCTTGTCACAGAAAATTGACATTCAGTAAATGACTTATATTAGTGGCGTGTAATTGTCACTGAAAAGAAGTTCTGAATTAGAAAAGAGTCGATTAGCCTAACGCAATAACGAGGGAAGATCGGAAATCCGTCTAGAGGTTTCCGATTTTCTTGAGAGAACTTGTTGATGTCGGTCAATTAACAACCGTCTCAGAGCATATTGTCGATAACCGAATAGTCAAAACGGTAACGTTCTTTGATAAGGTAGCCATCCGTCAATACCATTTACCCAGCAACATGGCTTTGTGACCTATTGCTGGGATTTCTTTTCCTATAATGAACCTCTCGAAGCAAGTGAATGCCTACATTAACGGTCTTTCTAACGAAGAGCGGACGGCAAAGTGCTCTAACTTAAGTGGACTAGATGGAACTTTTAGAGTTGACTCTATTCTTATCATGTAATGTGTAATCAAAGAGCAACACGCTCCTCTCAGTTTTCGAAAATAAACCAGCTTTTATTTTTAATTCAGCCAGTTAACGTTGTATTCTTCATATCTATTATTAAACTATGTCTGTACCTCTGATTCACCCCAAGGAAGGAGTTATTGGAGTTGAAACTTAAATGTGTGCTCACTCTTAAAACCATGCTCGCTCGCATGGTTGTTTTGATCGTATTACTAGGAGCCACGCACGTTACTCTAGCTCAGTCTGATACCTATATTGTCGCGGCTCATGAACGTGACTTTATCGCCCGTTTTATTTTTTCTACCATTGAAAAACAATCCAATATCTCTTTTCAGTACGCAGACTATCCTGTATTTGGTGAGCGATTAGATGCTGTTGAAGACGGTAAAATAGACTTTGTCGCTAATATTACCTATACCAAGAGTCGAGCTTCACGATTCATCTTCTCTGAGCCAATCAACATTGAGCCAACCTATTTATTTAACAAAGGTGGCGAGTCGTTTGATGAAATGCATGTCATTGGAACAACAATGGGAACAGCGTTTAACGACATAATTCAGAGATACTATCCAGACAAACGTGTATTGGGGTTCAATGACAATGACGTTGCATTTGAGAGCTTATTGGCTGGTAATATAGATGGCTATATTGGCACTTTCCTACAATTAGAGAGCTTTTTATCTGCGGGGTTTAAAGCAACCTCGATCAACGACCAAGTCTCCATTCCACCTGTATCCATTATTACCAACAAACAACAGAACAAACCACTATTGGCGGCTTTTAGCGACATTATTGCAAAAGACTCTGTCCAGAAAGAAATTCGTCGTTACATCGACAGTTACATTACCGAAATTGCCATTAAACAACTGAGACACAAAGTTAACTCCAGTGGGTTAGACCTAGACTCTATTATTGAGATCTATCTTAACCCTCGCCCACCTTATGTGTTTTCAGGAGCGAATGGACAACCTGAGGGTATTTCTGTTGAGTTTGCAAAGCAAATTTGCAAACTCAATCAACTAAAATGCCGAATGGTCTACGATCCTACAGAATCGTGGTCAGCATCTTTGCAAAAGCTCACTTTGGGTGAACGTGACGTGACGACTCCTATTGCTGACATAAAACACCGTCAACGTATACTAAACTTCAGTCGTCCCTACGCTTCTATTCATGGTGCCATCGCCAAGCGTGTTGGTTACAAAGAAGAAGTCTACCGACATATTTCCGAACTGTTCGCGGAAAAAGTCGGTGTAGTGGAAAACGATGTGTTTGCCTCCATCACTCGACGTTCATTGCCCAACAAAACTCTGGTTTACTATAGCAATACTGAAAAGCTCATTAACGCGCTCACTACCGGAGAGGTCGATTACGCCATTACCAGTCAAGTTACGTTAGACACATTATTGTACGAACACAATATAACCAACGTGACACAAGACCGTTACTTTCGCCCTTTTTATCAATCTGAGTTGAGTTTTGGGTTTCCTAAAACTGAGCGTGGCGAGATTCTCGCTCAGTTGTTTAATAGAACCTTAGACTTTATCGACGCCAACTCAATCAACCGCCGTTATCAGCCACCAGCAAACTGGCGTGAACTGAATGAAAAAGAGAGTGACAAACGTCGATTAAATATCATCAATACACTGTTAGCGCTGCTAGTGCTAGTGACCTTTTTCTTCGGTTACATAACTAATCATCGCGCCAATCATGATGCACTGACTAAACTTAAAAATCGTCATGCTTTAAACCGTATCCGTAAACAGGCTCTAGAAAAAGGCCACGGACTAATTTACATCGACCTTAATCGCTTTAAACACATTAACGACACTTATGGTCATACGGTCGGTGACCAAGTATTACGTTGCTACGCCAAACGTTTGAAAGAAACCATTGATGGTCAAATTTACCGGATCGGTGGTGACGAGTTCGTTGCCATCACTGAATTCGACCCTAATGAACTCAGAACAATATTAGACCAACTAGAAAGCTATCCGTTTATAGTGCGCGGTTCCGGGGTTGTATTGACGCTGTATGCCTCTGTTGGAGTCTTCTTGCCAGACACTAGTGAGTTAAGTATCAAGCAGTTACTTATCTATACAGACTTCGCTATGTACGAAGCCAAGCGTAATGACAAGATCCGAAGTGTCATTATTGATGAGGCTAAACTCAGAGATCTTGCTATCGTTCATGACCCCAAAAAACGCTCACATCGTGATGTTCCCAAAGGATAAGTAAAACTGCTTAACCTTTATTCCAACATGCTTCTTAGAAAAGACTCACCCTCAAAAAAACACAATTGCTAACAGAAAACCTCACTCATAACTCCCTGATTTGAAGCAATTTATGACACCTAGCAAGAGATTGCGAATATAATAGTTTTAGTGAAATAAACAAAAACAGGAGACTTTATGACTGCAAAACAAAATGCTAGCCAATTCGTGTCCATTATCTCAACCATACTTGTTATCGGACTCGCTATCTATCTTGGTACTCTAGTGAAGTCTGTTGATACGATAGAAGAGAAGCTTAGCCATCAGGCACAACAAATAGAAAGAACTTCTCTAAAAGCAACAAATGGTAGTCTTGGTGATACCGCTCGCTCTTATGTTCCTGTCTATTCACATATTTATACCGATGGTGGTAAACCCGTATTGCTGGAAAGCACCTTAGTCGTGCGTAACACTGACCCTAACTCAAGTATTAATATCCATAGCATCAATTACTATGACACCAACGGCCAACTTGTTCGTCAGTTTGTCTCCGAAGGTTACAAACTTGAGGCAATGTCCAGTTCTGAATACTTGGTTGAAAAGCGCGAAGTCAGTGGAGGCGCAGGGGCTAATTTCTTAATCGAATGGTCGAACCCAAACCAAGCGTCAGCCCCTATTTTTGAAGCGGTCATGATTGGCTCTGGCCATGGAAAGGATATTTCATTCACTAGTCGAGCTCCTCTATAAAAAAACACCCCGCATAATGCGGGGTGTTTTTTCAATATAACCACTGTAACTAGTTGGCCTGTTCGTTTAGATAAGCTTGAAGTGAGATGTTCGTCCATTCACGCATCTTCACTAGATAATTGGCTTGTGAATCAAGAATCTCTTTCGCCAATTTATCGTTAGCCGCCTGCTGCTGAAGCAGTTCCTCATTTGCTGCTTTTAGGGCATTGATTACTTCTGGCGGGAAAGAACGGATTTTAATATTCGGATACTCTGAACTCATCTTAGACCAACTGTTCGCGTTCTCATGCAAAGCTTGGGTGTACATATCAAACGCGGCAACGCGGAACGAAGTTTCTAAAATGATTTGAAGATCTGCTGGCAGAGATTCCCACACTTTCTTGTTGACCAAGAACTGAGTCTCAGAGCCTGGTTCATGCCATGCTGTGTAGTAATAAGGTGCGATTTTTTGAAAACCCATTCGTAAATCAAAGGCAGGCCCCACCCACTCTAATGCGTCAATTGTTCCTCGCTCCAATGAGGTATACAGTTCGCCCGGCGCGATGTTGGTTGGTTTCGCGCCAACTTTCGCTAACACCTCACCCGCAAAGCCAGGGATACGCATCTTCAAACCTTGCAGATCCTCAACGGTGTTGATCTCTTTTTTAAACCAACCACCCATCTGTATATCTGAGTTGCCGCCAGGAAACGACAACAAATTATGCGGTGAATAGACTTGCTGCATGAGTTCTAGACCCCCACCATGATAGAACCACGAATACTGCTCCATCGTTGTCATACCAAATGGCATCGATGAGAAATACAGAGTATTAGGGACCTTACCTTTCCAATAGTATGAACTTGAATGACCAAGGTCATATTGACCAGACTTAACCATATCAAACACACCTAAAGGGGCTTTGTGTTTGTTAGCAGAGTCGATTCGAATAATTAAACGTCCATTCGACATTTCTTTGGCTAACTTTGCCATATTCTTACTCGCGTCACCCAGAATTGGTGTATTAGGCCCCCAGGTTTCTGCCAGTTTTAAACGGTAAACTTTATCGTCAGCTTGCACTTGAAAGGTTGCCACAGCAGTGAGGGATGCAATGACGATAGTACTCAGTCGACGAATGGTTTTTGTGAATTCCATTTCTTAGATTCCTATGTACGTTATTGGATAGCTCAACAACAATGGATGTAAACACTATGTATGTCAAAGTGTTACCGTTTGGGTATATTCTTCTTAAGCAGTCATTACGCCTAATATTTAACCGTTTATCCCTATTTTATACTTCACATCGTCTAGCGACTCTATTTAACTCCAACCTTTCACTAGCCAAAAATATTCCATTCTGTTTAACAAATTGATAGTTCTGTCACGAAATCTCTGTTATTAATAGTTAAATTGTTAAATATTCTAATAAGCATCATTATGGACTGGGCAACACTCTCAATATTCATCCCCACATTTTTCTTTGTTTCTATCACCCCAGGAATGTGCATGACACTGGCGCTTACAATGGGCATGAGTATTGGCTACCGACGTACGTTGTGGATGATGGTCGGTGAATTGCTCGGTGTTGCCGCCGTTTCTCTTGCTGCTATCTTAGGTATTGCTGCCGTCATGT
The DNA here is from genome assembly GCF_013364395.1 of Vibrio mediterranei. NCBI lineage: Bacteria > Pseudomonadati > Pseudomonadota > Gammaproteobacteria > Vibrionales > Vibrionaceae > Vibrio > Vibrio mediterranei. Next base: position 1,868,989 of record NZ_JABXGK010000001.1, read on the forward strand.
TGAAATACCCAGAAGTATTCACTGTCTTTAAGGCCGTCGGCGCAACTTATCTGTTCTATCTTGGCATCCAAATGTGGCGCTCACGTGGTAAACTAGCCATCACCTCTGACGTTGAACAACAAACCGAACACAAAGATTGGGATCTAGTCGTTCAAGGCTTTGTTACCGCTATTGCGAATCCCAAAGGTTGGGCATTTATGATTTCGCTTCTTCCCCCATTTATCGACCAGTCAAAGCCAATGTTTGGACAAGTATCGATCATGCTCGGAATTATTTTGGTCAGTGAGTTTGTTTGTATGACTATCTACGCGACTGGCGGAAAAGGATTGAAACGAACATTGGGTAATGCAAACAACGTACGGACCATGAACCGCATTGCGGGAACACTCATGTGTGGTGTTGGGGTTTGGTTGTTTATTGGGTAAAAATGGGCTCCGATTTGGAGCCCATTTATTTTATTGTGTTACACCTGCAATCACTGAAGGCTCTCCCGTCACTTCAGGCATACTACCGATATCGGCACTACCCGTGACAGAAGTTGGTACCGCAACGGCAGGGTCTTGCAAGGTTAATGCGTCGCACTCAGACGTTGCCAAAGGTTTCATCAACTCTTCAATTTCACGAGCTTTTATAACGTATTGACTGCTTCCTCCCATAACTACACCATCGCCGATTGAAAAGGCAGCACGATAATGGTCGTCCTCGTCATTTTTGATACTTGGAATGCCCCATAGATCACCATTCCCTCCGTAGTTAAGCATAAAGGTCTGGTTCGCATAGTCACCAGCATCACCATTTCGATCATTGTTAGTGGTATGAACATAGCTAAACTGAATTGGACGGTCGAAGCTCACGATATCCCCCGATTCATTGCGAACTGTAGTCAATCGATTCCACTCATTGACCCCTGTTTCCCACACATAAAATTCTTGCACAACATTAGGATCGTAAATTTCCCATGGATTAGAAATAGACTGCGACGATAGAACCATTGGTCCTGTTCTCAATCCCCAATGGTGAGGTGTAGATTCAAGGCTTGATGAGGTAACAGACGAATCGAAATGAACCGCTTCGCCACTGGTTACGCTAACGAGCGTCAGTGCGTTAACACCATCAATCGAGAACGTAAATTGATAAGCAGTGCCATGCACAGTTTCAAATGGGCTATTCTCTCCCCAATACTGGGCGATATGCTGGTCATCAATGGTACCGATCGGACAATTATCGTAACAAGTTAGTGTAATGGTGCCGTTGTTAGGAAGTGCAGCATCACCGTTTTGTGACCCATCAATAAAGGTTTGGACATAATAAGTTATGCTATCCTCTCCGTTGAGATACTTCACCTCTCCGCCGAGCTGCTCAGAATACATATATAGACTGTCGTAATCGCTAAGCGATATTACGATTGGAGTTTCTAGCTGAGTCACACTAGGACCATTATCCGTCCAAGACAGCTTACCAACTTTAATGAACTGTTGATTGCTATAGTTCACGACCCACTGATCGAAAGAGTTGTCTTGATAGACATCATCATCCCAATAGTTAAAGTCTATCCCTGCTAATTCAGTGAGCGCTAACGTATTCACTGTGTTCTTGATTAAACGGCCCGGCGCTGTCACGATAGTCAAAGTTTCCTGTTGTTCGTTGTTATCCTTCACTACGGTGTCACCATTACTGAACTGATGACCGCTTTCGGTCCAAAGCCCCCAATAACCTATAAAGCCGTAGTTATCGTTATTGCCATTGCCCGTAGAGTCATAACGAATAGGAAAGCCACTATTGAGTTCGACAGCAGCCCCTGTCGATGCATCAAATAAATCATATCGATGAACGTGTGATGTAAATTCTGTCCGACTCAAACATTGAGAGCCAGTTGCAAAGTCTCCTGACTTGTAAGGCAAATCATCAAAACCGCCATTGGTACTCTGAACTAATACGCGATTCTCATTGAATGCTAGTGCAAACGTCTGTCCTCCACTACCATATTGACCAGAGTATTCCATGCCCGTTAACGCAACGCCTGTAGTTCTATCTTCAGACATCACAACACTGGCACATTGTTTGTAGCTTTGGTTACCGCCGTGGCTTCCCTGCTCATATAATGTGAAACCAATTTGTCCATCAAGATCAGAGATCGTTTTGACTTCACCTCCTCCTGATTGATTGTTTTGGTCAAAATTATCAAAGAAGTCAAAGTTAAAGGTGAAGTCGCCAAATGGATTGGCATCAGTGGCGCCATTACGAATTTCCGCTTTGAACTTAATCGCTTGTTCCCCCTCATCACTTTGTCCCATATCTGGAAGCCATACACTAACGCGTAAAGGGTCGGAATCAGACTCTCGAACAACCGTACTTACCGCTTTCATCAACTGGGTTTGATTACTCGCGCCTGATGATTGCCCGCTATCACCTGATTTCTCTTCATCAAAACACACCGACTCATCAGCTAACACTAAGTAAGGCCCTTGGTTAGCAAACTCGACGCTGTTGAACTGCGCCGTAAAGCACAGAATGCTGTTCACGAGTTCAATAGGTTCTAAAGCTTCGTTCCAGACATGTGTCCGCTGCTCTGCGAGCGTATAGTCTGTGCCCGCGTCATTGTATGCGGCTTGAATAGTGAAAGGGGCTAGCGCCAAGACAAGTGGAATTAGTTTAGTCGTTTTCATTGGTCACTACCTCCAATTGTTCAGGCAGCGAAAGCTGAGATGTCGGAATGGTTTGAGTCTGATTACCTGAACTGGAGTCTCCTCCACTTCCATTACAACCGAAGAGTATTCCTAGGACAAAGGTAGCGATTACTGCTTGGATATGAAGTCGTTTCATATCTCCTCCTTGTAATTCAACTTACGAACGTAATTCGCGCCAACTAACCTTATTTATAATGTGGTTATAAATACCCTAGGATAATGGATACATAAGTTTATAGAACAAAATCCCATATACATATGGCATTTGCTTATAAACCATACAACTTACATGGTTTATGTAGGTAAATTACAATATATGTAAAAACAGCACTATTGTATGACAAATATATCTATGCTAATCTGCGTTCACCCTTGCGGCAAAACGATTGCTATGCTTTTCCCCTATAAATAGCTTCTTCTACTATTAACTTGTTGATTAGTTAATCACCCCACCTACCACTTTAGAGTAGTTTAAAAGTGTAATTGATTTACATCATGTTTTAATTTTCTTTCACATTTAACAATGCGCGAAGATTCGAAGAACTAACACTTAGGTATTAATATGAGCAAGATGAAGCTTGTCGTGATAGGAAACGGCATGGTTGGTCATCGTTATCTCGAGGACTTAGTCGAGAAAACCGATATGGCTAACTATGACGTCACCGTTTTCTGCGAAGAACCACGCGTCGCGTATGACCGTGTCCACCTCTCCTCTTACTTTTCACACCACACTGCAGACGAACTTTCCCTAGTTAAAGAAGGTTTCTACGAAAAGCACGGCATCAATGTCCTTATTGGTGAACGCGCAATCAACGTTAACCGCGAAAACAAAATCGTTTATTCAAGTACTGGTCGTGAAATTAAGTACGACAAGCTTATTCTCGCAACAGGCTCCTACCCATTTGTACCACCTATTAAAGGTAACGAGAGCAAAGACTGTTTTGTTTATCGTACTATCGAAGACCTAAAAGCTATTGAAGCAACGGCGAAAAAGAGTAAACGCGGCGTTGTTGTTGGTGGCGGTCTACTTGGTTTAGAAGCAGCCGGAGCACTTAAAGCACTGGGCGTCGAGACACACGTTGTGGAGTTCGCTCCAGTATTAATGGCGGAACAGTTAGACCTTCAAGGTGGTTTGCAACTTCGCAACAAGATTGAACGTATGGGCGTTCAGGTTCACACAAGCAAAAATACACTTGAAATCAAAGCCGAGGGTAATGAAGCCCGCAACACTATGGTGTTTGCTGACGGTACTGATCTTGAAGTAGATTTCATCGTGTTCTCTGCGGGTATCCGTCCACAAGACAAACTTGCTCGTCAGATGGGCTTAGGTGTTGCACCTCGTGGCGGTATCGAAATTAACAACTTCGCTCAAACTACTGACCAAGATATTTATGCGATTGGTGAGTGCGCTTCGTGGAACCGTACTTTCTACGGGTTAGTTGCTCCTGGTTATAAAATGGCGACAGTTGCTGTTGACCACTTGGTAGGTAACGACAGTCAGTTTGAAGGCGCAGATATGAGCGCTAAGTTAAAGCTACTTGGCGTAAAAGTGGGCTCTATTGGCGATGCAAATGGCCGTACTCCTGGTTGTAAGAGCTTCGTATACCAAAACGAAGAACAAGAAGTTTACAAGCGTTTGATTGTTTCTGAAGATGGCAAGAAGTTGCTTGGTGCAGTAATGGTTGGCGATACTTCTGATTACGGCGATCTACTTCAGCTTAAGCTCAATGAAATCGAACTTCCAGAGCACCCTGATACTTTGATTCTACCTGCGCATGCTGGTGCTGAAAAGCCGACACTAGGTGCAGATTCTCTACCTGAATCAGCCGTTATCTGTTCTTGTTTTGATGTCACTAAAGGCAAGATTGCACAAGCTGTTGCTGACGGTCACCACACGATTGGCGATATTAAAGCAGTGACGGGCGCAGGTACGGGCTGTGGCGGTTGTATCCCTCTTGTTACCTCGGTCCTTAATGCTGAACTAGCAAAATCAGGCATCGAAGTTAAAAACGACGTTTGTGAACACTTTGCTTACTCTCGCCAAGAGCTGTTCCACTTAATTCGTATCGAAGAAATCAAGACGTTCGAAGAACTACTTGAGAAACACGGTAAAGGTTACGGCTGTGAAGTGTGTAAACCTCTTGCAGGCTCTATTTTAGCGTCTTGCTGGGGCGAGCATATTCTTAAGCCTGAGCTTGTGAAACTGCACGATACCAACGACAACTTCCTAGGTAACATTCAAAAAGACGGTACTTACTCTGTCATTCCTCGTATGGCGGGTGGTGAAGTTACTCCTGAAGCACTGAAAGTGCTTGCTGAAGTGGCAGCAGAGTACAGCTTATATACGAAAGTCACGGGTGCTCAACGTATTGGTCTATTTGGTGCGCAAAAAGACGACCTTCCTGCTATCTGGAAAAAACTGATTGCGGCTGGCTACGAGACTGGTCAAGCGTATGCCAAAGCACTTCGCATGGCCAAGACTTGCGTGGGTTCAACATGGTGTCGTTATGGTGTTCAAGATTCTGTTGGCCTGGGGTCACGCATCGAGAACCGTTACAAAGGTATTCGTACTCCTCATAAGATGAAGTTTGGCGTTTCTGGCTGTACTCGTGAGTGTGCTGAGGCTCAAGGTAAAGACCTGGGCATTATCGCGACGGATGCTGGCTGGAATATGTATGTATGTGGTAACGGTGGTATGAAGCCACGTCACGCTGACCTACTTGCTTCTGACTTAGACGAAGCAACGCTAATTCAATATATCGACCGTTTCATGATGTTCTATATCCGTACTGCTGCACCGCTACAACGTACTTCAGTTTGGATGGAAAACATGGAAGGCGGCGTCGACTATCTACGTGAGGTGATCGTTGATAACAAACTTGGTATCAACGAACAGTTAGAAGCCGATGTACAACGTCTAGTGGGTGATTACAGCTGCGAATGGAAGAACACAATTGAAGATGAGTCTCAGCTTAAACGCTTCTCTCACTTCATCAACAGCGATCTTCGCGATGACAATGTTGTTTTCGTTCAAGAGCGTGAGCAACACCGTCCAGCGACATTTACAGAGAAACACCCAGAAGCTAAAGGTGACATCCTACACGTTGAGTTGGAGAAGTAATCATGGCATTTCAAAAAGTATGTGATATCCAAGACATCATCCCTGGCACTGGCGTATGTGCATTGGTGGATGGCCAACAGGTTGCTATTTTCCGCCCAACGGCCGCTGAAGAAGTGATGGCGATCAGCAACATGGACCCGTTCTACCAATCTAACGTGCTATCACGTGGATTAATTGTTGAGCACCAAGGCGAGCTTTGGGTAGCAAGCCCTCTTAAGAAACAACGCTTTAACCTAGTAACAGGTACTTGTATGGAAGATGAGCGCTTTAGCGTGAAAGCATACAAAACTCGTATTGCCAGAGGTGCAGTAGAAGTTTCGGCGTAAGCCAAGAGACTGAATAGCCTATAGGGGTTGGAAGCTCTAGCCCCTATCACTATTCAATCTTAACTTTTTAACTTTAACTTTTAATAGGTACAATTCTATGTCTGCTGATTTTAAACCTGCGCAGTTTGTGCAAACCATGATCGACGTTGGCGAAGCGAAAACAAAAACAAGCACTCGCGACCTACTCCTTCGTGGCACAATGGCCGGTATCATCCTGTCTTTAGCGGTAGTTGTTGCAATCACAACAATCGTCCAAACGGGTATCGGTATCGTAGGCGCACTCGTCTTCCCTGTTGGCTTCGTTATTCTAAGTGTAATGGGCTATGACCTTGTAACGGGTGTATTCGGTCTTGCGCCACTGGCTAAATTTGCTAACCGTCCGGGTATTACTTGGAACCGTATTTTCCGCTGTTGGGGACTCGTAGGTTTGGGCAACCTAATTGGTTCTCTTATCGTTGCTTACCTTGTAGCAGTTTCACTAACTGGTAACTTCTCTCTGGAACTTAATGCGGTTGCTAAAAAGTTTGTAGCGGTATCGACAGCTCGTAGCCTTGGTTTTGAGAACATGGGCATGGACGGATGGATCACCTGTTTCGTACGCGGTATCTTCTGTAACCTTATGGTATGTCTTGGCGTTATCGGCAACATGACAGCACGTTCTGTATCAGGTCGTGTGGCGATGATGTGGTTCCCTATCTTCATCTTCTTCGCACTAGTATTTGAGCATACTGTGGTAAACATGTTCCTATTCCCACTAGGTATGATTCTTGGTGCTGATTTTGGTATTGCAACTTGGTTGAACTTCAACCTAATCCCTACCATTCTTGGTAACATCGTTGGCGGTCTTATCATGACTTGTCTCCCGCTTTACCTAACTCACGCTAAAACTGCACCATCTCTAGATGCACAAGCAGACGCAGAAGTGTCAGTGAACGCTGAACCAGCACTGAGCAAATAAGCTTATTGGGCCTCGTACTATGTGCGAGGCCTTGTTGATAGCTTCTTTGGCTATAAACAGTATTAACTTTGCCATTATCTGAGTTTTACTTTTTATATCCAAAATTTGAAATTGATAGGCATAACTATGACCACTCATCAAACATCTTTAAACACTGGCTTCGTTTCTCTAGTCGGTGCAGGGCCGGGAGACCCTGATTTGTTGACAGTGAAAGGATATCGCGTAATTCAATCGGCTGATGTTGTCGTTTTTGACCGTTTAGTCTCTAAAGAAATTCTTGCACTTGCCAAACCAGATGCTGAGATGATTTATGTGGGCAAAAAGCTCGATTACCACTGTGTGCCTCAAGATCAAATTAACCAGATCTTAGTTGAACAAGCACAGTTAGGACTCAAAGTGGTGCGCCTCAAAGGCGGCGACTCCTTCATATTTGGTCGTGGCGGCGAGGAACTGGAAACACTGGCAGAAAATGGCATTAGTTTTGAAGTGGTGCCAGGAATTACCGCAGCGGCTGGTGCCACAGCCTATGCTGGCATCCCCCTCACCCACCGCGACCACGCTCAAAGCGTACAGTTTATTACCGGACATGTTCAAAAGGACGGCCGAGAAATTGAGTGGAGTTCACTGGCTCAATCAAACAATACACTTGTGTTCTACATGGGTCTGAAGCAAAGCGGCCGTATCACTGATAAACTAATTACCCATGGTCTTGACGAAAATACGCCGTGCGCAGTGATTGAAAACGGTACACGCAAAGAACAGCGCGTTTTCCAAGGGCCACTTAACACGCTGCCTACAATGGCAAGTGAGGCTGAAAGTCCTGCATTGATCGTGGTTGGAAGTGTTACGCAACTGCATGATAAGTTGAAATGGTTCTGATATAAAAAAGCCCAGCTATCTCGCTGGGCTTTATTTATTGATTATCTACTTTCGAGTCCAACGGTATATAAACATCAGAACGTCGATTTTGAGATCGCCCGTCCGCTGTTTTATTCGAAGCTAATGGCTCAGATTCACCAAATGTCTTTAACGTTGTATTCTCTTTCCTCACCCCGTTACTGGCTAGTTCATTAGCCGTTGCCGTTGCACGTCTCATCCCCAATGCTTGGTTGTACTCATCAGAACCTACCCAGTCTGTATGCCCTTCTACAGTCACCTCAAAATTGTTAGCCGCTAACTGCTTGGCGACTCCAGTTAAGGTTTTGTGAGCCAAAGGCGTGAGATTGTATTTATCAAAGGCAAAATGTACCCGCGCAACCAAGTATCCCTTTTCAGTCGGTTCACCAAACTTAGCAATGCCCAAATTCGATATGTAAGTCAAACATTCCTCGGGATTGGTAATGAGTGCAGACATCTTAAGTAACTGCCATTTAAGCTCATCATCCGTGCTGGTTTCCGTTACCTGCATATAACCTTGTCGATGTGTTCCCACACCTTCGATATCACCAATGGTTATATTATGTGAATACTCATAGTGCTTAGCTCCACAATACTCTGTAATGTGAGCACTTTCTTCATTAGCGACGGCATTGAAACTGCTAACGACTGCGATTGCTAGTATAGCTTGTAATTTCGACATCCTAATCACCCATATAAACGTGTCTCGCCTGTTCCTTGTGAGCCTTTTTGAATTAGCTCTTCGATTTTTTCTATAAACTCTTCGGTATCCGTTACATCTGTGATGTCTTCATCCGGATTTAACACACAATCTTGGAACCCACTTTGCTCCGACGCCGCAAAGTCGATGCCGATCACCGCAATATACAACCCTGGTATTTCTTCTCGAGCTTTGTCACACATACCTGCATCAACAAGCCCTTTTAGAATACCGTTGTTTGGACTTTCTACCCCATCGCTAAGCACCAAAACCATTTTGATTTTGTCATTGTACTCAGCCAACTCGTCTTCATCCGAAGTATCAGGTTTACCGGCAAGCATATGTTGAAAACCGCGTAGCATACCTTGAAATGAGGCAGTACTCCCATCAGCCCACATATCATCTATGACATCAATTTCTGTTCGATCGCTGGTAAGGTCAATAGAATAAAACTGATTCTCGTTAGAACTTCCATAACCTCTATAAAGCTCTAAACTGTCTAGACGATACTCGGTACGCGCATCTGGAAATTTGTTGATAAACATTTCAGCCACACTCAAATCAAAGTCAACATAGTCATAAACTTCAACATGATACGACCGGTCATTATCATCTTCATCAATATCAAAAACACTAACTAGCCTTTGTGCTTGTCGCCTTTCACCATTCCGGCCATTGGGACAATCATCTCGATCCTGAGAGCAATCGTATACTTCGCCAGATGTATACTCTCGCCATTTGTTCCAGTTAACGTCTTCATACGTCCGAGGAGAATCGTCTTCATCGACATCGTCTCGGTAGCGCAATTGAGTCACAGTAAACACATTGCTGCCATTAGACTCTCTAGTTCTAATATTAAACGGCACAACCGCTACACGATTATCCAACTTACTTGTGAGTTCAGGCTGGTCATCGTCAGCGCAATAGTCTTCGTTAGTTGCTGGATCAGTTTGTATGTCACTACAGAGCAACTTATCAGCAATCTCTTTAACCGCGACTTTTAAGTCAGCGATCTTGCAGTTCGTCGCGGTACACGGGTCACTTGAATTCCCGCCCCATTGCCAACTCATAGAGCCTGAAAAGTCTGAAACAAAAACGATATCTATATTCTTATCGCCTAGGTTGAACGGGTATTTTTTGGCAACAGCGACCCCTTTTAGATCTTGGGTTTCTCCAAACACTGGTATCAGGTTGCTAGCAAACCAAGAATTATGATTAGTCGTTGCTTCAACCGTATATTGGATAAACTCATCCACATCATTTTCTGGGTCAGGGGCTTGATAAAAACGCGTAGCTACTACTGTTTCACTGTTAATGTCTCTGACGTAATCTCGGATATAGTCTTTTGCCATTTCATTCGCGTTAGCAGATTGGTCCTCTATTGTTACTGCTGAAGCAGCGGCTTGTGCTGCATCTCGTAAGCGATTCGTTTCTTGGATGTATCGCGTACCTTCGACAGCAAAAAACGTCATTCCAAGTACTGGAATAAGTGTAAATGCCATCCAAACGGCTGCAATGCCTCGTTGTCGCCGTGCACACTGTCTACATATACTACTCATGCTACCTCCCCGCCACGACTGAGCTAGATGTGATGGTTAAAGTAGGCGATCCAGTGTTTCCCCAAAACCGCGCGAACCAAGAGTCTCTTTGCTCACACAGTGATACTTGATATAAGGAATAAACCGTTTCATCCTCGGTGGGAACAAGGTCCGACTTTTGGTCAATCGATGTCGTTTCACAGCCCATCGCTCCATATTGGACACTGGTGTAACTATCCACCGTCGCGGTGTTATGCAACGCTTCTATCTTTATCGCTATGTCTGCTTCTGCCGTATCAAGCATCCTAGATGCTAAGGCATGCATGTCATCTCTATCACCGTCACTAAGAACCAGACGATCATTATAGAAACGAGCGCGCTCTTTAAGGATGTTAGCAAGAGCAAAACTCGCCCTATCTAACTGAGCTCTTACCAAAAGTTTATGACTGATATCCGTCGTAAAAAGGAAAATTCCAATTAAAACAATAACAACTAAAGTAAGCTCAATAATGAACGTGCCTCGTTGGTTTTTATGAGAGTACTTCATTATTCTCCCTCCCACCCCTCGTGCTCTAGTGTCAACACAGTTGTTCTGGAAATAGTTTTTTCAGATGCACCGAGGACATTGAGTATTGGGGTGTATTGATAATCCAAGGTTATCTCCGCCAAAGCGTAGCCCTCTTGAAAACCATCATCGTCTTCCGAAAAGCCTACATCATCGACAAAGTCCCTATATGAATTGAAATATTTCCCTGTAATTTGAAAATTCTCCTGTGGCGCTAGATAACTCCATAGCTTGCCATCAGATGTAATCAGTTCATCAAGCCTATTTTTATAATTGTCATGGACACTAGAACCTTCATAGACCTTAGCATTTCTTACTGTTTCTCGAAGCGAATACTCCACCAAATTGGTTACGTATATTTGATAGCTTGCTTCAATAATCAACAACGTCGTTAATATCAGCGCAACCGCTCCTACAGCAAACTCAACAGTTGAAGTTCCTTTTTGACGAGAAATCCGAATAAACATAACTACTACCCATCAGATTTGTAGAGCTGTCGTGATATCTTCGACACTTGGCTGTCGCTATACTCATCATTTAACAGCTCTCTGGCTTGATCAATTCTTCCCAGTTTAAAGAACGCTATAGCCAAGTTTGCTTTCACCACTTGATTGCTTGGATTTTCTTTAAATACCGGTGTGAGTAACTGAGTTACTCTGAAGTAATCACCTTTCGCTAAATACACTACTGCTAAATTGTTTTTTATTATTAGATCATTATGACCTTTCAGTCTTGCTGTATTAAATTCCTGCTCGGCTTGATTAAACTTGTCCTGCTTACTATAAGTAATACCTAAAAGTACGTGAATATCGCTCGATGTATTACCCAAGTTCAAAGATTGCTTGTAACGAGTTTCAGCATAGCTGTTCTCACCCATCTTATCGTGGATCTGGCCACGCAGTTGGGCAAGCTGCCAATTCTGCACTCCGTCATTTAATAAATGATCTGTATAGAATTGTGCCGACTCAATATCACCTTTATCAAAATACACTTTCGCAAGTTCTTGGGTAATTTGATTATCTTCAGGTTTATTTTGCAAATGCCCCTTATAGTGCTGAATAAGTCCGTCATGATTGTCAACACGCTCCATGCTGTTAACAATGTCTTGATTACTAGGCGTTGAGCTTGATACACAACCGAATAGAAAAATGGTTACTATACAAACCAAGATACCTCGAATATCCATATCATTTCCTTAGGTCCGTGAAGTCTAGTTGCATCACTCCAGGTGCAAGAATTAAAATTACGATTGGAAACATAATGAGAAGTATTAAAGGAACGCTCATTTTGGCAGAGAGTTTCCCAACCTTCTCTTCAACTTTTAACAATTGAATCCGACGCATATCTTCAGCTAAATCACTCAAAATATTGGCAACCGATGTACCGTATTGAAGGTTTTGAATTATGGTTAAAACAAAGCTCTGGACCTCTGGTGCCGGCAAGCGATTGTTTAAGTCATTAAGTGCTTTTTCAATGCCATGGATTTTTCCTGCATCTGATGTTTTCTTGATTTGATAGCTAAGATCACTATCAAATGCCGCCAATTCTTTATGCAAGTAATCAAAAGAAGCTTCGATTGTCATACCCGTTTGAACGCATACAGACATGATATCTAATACGTACGGTAAGTTTCGTGAAATCTTTCTGACCATTAACTTCTTTTTGATATCGAGAATTATATCTGGAAGAATTATTACCGTTATCATAACAACGACAACTGTAACTACTTTATAAAGCACTGCTATATTTAAGAATAATATTGCTAACGATATACATACTGCGACAGCAAATTTAGTGGGTAGATAGTACTTTGCCAGATTTTTGTTGTAATAACCTGCATCAAGTAACTTCTGCTCTAGTTCCTTTCGCTGTTCTTTCGCAAAGCCAATAATTATACGATTACTCTTTACTGGGCTTAGTGTTTGCGACTTAGAAATAAATGACTTGATTTTTTTCTGTCTGCCATTGACCTTTACCATTTCAAAAACTAAAAAGGTAATGGTTAAAGTAATCACTAATAAGCTCATCAAAATGATCATAATCTTACCGCCTTAACCAATAACCAAACGATAAACAGGCCGACAAGCTCACTACCTACAACGTAATACAATACCCAAACACCTTTGGGATCATGGAGGATGTAGTTAATGTTATCGGGATTCACGTTATAGAGTATGACTGCAAAAATAACAGGAATCGCTGCGACGACTTTGGCAGAGATCCTTGCCTCAGAGGTCATCGCCATTTTCTTAGTCTCCATCGTTCTCGCGTCGACTAAGACTCGAATCAGGCGCGCTAAGACCCCCCTTAACTGACCTCCTCGGCTCATATTCGCTCTGATAGCAATAGTAAAGAAGATAAACTCAGGATAAGGAAAACGCTTAGCGGCACGCTGCAACACTTGGTCTGGCGACTCACCGAGCTTGAGCCGATCCCCCATATTTTTGAATTCCCTACCTACCTCATTATCAAGATTCTGACCGACAAAACTGACGGCTTGCATTAGGCTTTCACCCGCGGTCACCGCACTCATTAAAACATTAAGTGCATCCGGAAACGTTTGTTGAAACTGAACTCGACGACGATTTGATAGCCATTGGTATCCTAGAAACCAAAACACTAACAGTGCGACGACAAAGACAACAATCTGATTAGCACTCAGTACTTCAAACGCAATGTACCAAGCAGCAACCACACTAGCCACAACGAACAGCCCGACCATGATGTTGGCACGTGGTCCCAATGTTTGAACTGAGAATTTAAATGACTCTTGAGCTTGCTTGATCCCTTTTTTAGGCACTAATGTACCTAAGTTAATCGCAGAGGTTAGTTCTTCTTGCGTGCCTGTGTCAGGGAAATACTGCGCGACCTTGTCCTTCTTGCCCATGGCCAAAAGCATTGCTACGACACCGAGTAATATGAACGAGATCCAAATAAGCATTATCTTACTCCATTAAAAGACATCATCAGCTCTTCGTATAAACCGTAGAACTGTGACTTTTTCACCAACTCAGAACGCTGCATAATCCCTTGAGTAAGAAACGATCCTTTGACATTTTCACCATAGCCTGACTCTTCATACTTAAAGCGATAGATTTCTTCCATCACCACATTCTCGCCCTCTAGGCCAACCACTTCTGAAATGCTAGTGACTTTTCGAGAACCGTCTCTCAATCGATTTACTTGCACAATAAGTTGGACTGCGCTGACAATAGAACGCCTTATGGCATCTAAAGGTTGGTTGAGGTTAGCCATCATTATCATAGATTCAACACGGCTAATGGCATCTCGAGGAGAGTTAGCATGAAGCGTCGACATTGAGCCATCATGGCCTGTATTCATGGCCTGCAACATCTCAAACGCTTCAGGGCCACGACACTCCCCAAGTATGATCCGATCCGGCCTCATCCGCAGCGCATTTATCACCAAATCCCGTTGCGTCACTACGCCCGTTTCCTCAATACTTGCTGAGCGAGTTTCTAGTCTTACCAAATTAGGCTGTTGTAATCGTAGCTCCGCTGCATCTTCTATCGTTACGATGCGTTCATCGTCTTCGACATAATGCGATAAGGCGTTAAGTAACGTCGTTTTCCCAGAACCCGTACCACCTGAAATGAGAATATTCATCCGGCAACGTGAGGCTATAGATAGTACTCTCGCCATGTCTAATGACATCGAACCTATCTCGACAAGCTCTTCGACGCCAAAGTTCTGTTCTCTGAATTTTCGGATGGAGATAGAAGTGCCATCAAGGGCAATAGGAGGAATAACAATGTTTACACGGCTCCCATCTTCCAGTCGAGCATCGACGGTTGGAGAGAGCTCATCAACGCGTCGACCAACCCTAGCAGCAATAAGTTTCGCAATGGCTAAAACCTGTTCTTCACTCACAAATGAAATATCAGAGCGGTGTAGTTTGCCGTTTTTCTCGAAAAACACATCCGTTGCACTGTTGACCAATATATCGGTTACGGTTGGGTCATCAACTAACGATTGAATGGGCCCAAGTCCAAACAACTCGTCCATCATGCTTTTAACGAGGCCACTTTTCATCATCGCTGTAATCGGACGTTCGAAGTTGTTCGCAAGCACATCCACAGCATTGCGAATTTGATTCTCAACCTCTTTTTGACTTAGCGTTTGTATTGCTTCAGGGTCCAATGCTTCAAAGATTTGCGACCGAAACGCTACGTAGACTTCCTTGTTTGAACTCATCTCCATCCCAACCTTTGTAAAATGCCCCTATTAGTGTTAATTGGTTGGCCGTTAACTAAACGCGCCAGCTGGTCAATGGATCGATTCACAGAACGATCATGCTTGTACACACGCTTGCCATCGATTTGAAGATGAGCAAGTTGTTTACAGTATTCGACGTCCAAATCGACGCTTGCGCCCAGAAATTTTGTGACATCATCATGTGCGATTGGGAAGTTATTATTAGGTCTGTGATGATTTACCACAGTAACGATTCGAGTCCGTTTCTTGGTTAGGTCTCGCGAGGTATCAATATCTGAAATAAGTGCTTTAGCTTTTCTAACTGCGGTAACTGTTGGCTCGATGACAATGGCGATAACATCGTAATTTCTTACTAACATGTCGCAATCGAGTGGGAAATCAACGCTGCCCGAATAATCCTCTACAATGAAGTTAGTGTTATGAACTAAAAGTTCACAAAGTGTTTGGTTGTAATTCAACAAGTCCTTTTGGTCTGCACTTCCTTGAAGCGACAACAACCGAAGCTCAGGAGATACCGAAGTTAGGTAGCTTAACGCTCCTTCCAAATCAAGCTCGTGAAGAGGGACAGATAGCTCATCGACCTGTCTCGCGGAAAACTCTGTAAGACCTAATAAGACATCGGTTCCACTTCCATTGTACTGATGGTCAACTAATATAGTGTCTACGCCTTCGCCAGCCAGTTTGTTCCCAAGCTCCGTAGCAATAAACGACGTACCTACTCCACCCTTGCTACCTACAACCGCTACTCGCTTCGCTCTCCTTTCTTTACTCACCCCTTTTTGAGCTTTCAAGTCATTGTTAACATGCATTACAAACTCAGCGAACTCATACTTGTTAATAGGCCAAAAAAGATAGTAGAAGCCCATCTCTTTCAAGCTTCTCAGCGTCGAGATGGCATCTTCTTTACCTATAACGATCACGCCTTTATGGGTTGGAAGTTTGGCCGCTACCGCTTGCGCATCCGAGACAACATTCGATGATTCATTTAGCTCCAAGAGAATTAAGTTACTCTCTTGTTTCGAATAGAACTCACTGTCTGCTTTATGTTGTTGTATACCAGTGGGGCAATCCCACCCTTCAAACTCAAACAGCTCTTCCACCAAATTTCGACATTCATCCGTTTGATAAACCAACGAGCAAGTAATATTGGAACTCGACGTTCCAACTTGCGGTTTGTTTGACTCCGGAAGTTTTTTAGTGATATCGAACATTAGATTCCCTCCACCAGACGTTCTTTATGAGCCACCTGCTGAACTCTTGCCGCTTCTGAAAAACAATTCCTGCTGCTATTCTGAGTTTCGATTTCAATCGGTTTGCATTTGGCTTTAGCTAAATTATGAAATGTCACTATCACCTTGATATCTGAGCTGAGAGCACCGTTCTTGGTCATTGAAAACGCGTCCGCTCGATAAGGTAGATATTTGAGGTCTTTCATCGAATCCTTCAAGATCGACTTTGCAGTATTATTTTTGTATTCAATGACATAAGTTGGACCAGTATCAATGTCGTCGATCGTGTCAAAGATTTGAGCCAGTTTTTTCGTTGCTTCAACCTTGTCTCTAGCCGTAAACTCGTACACATGGGTCTCTGGATAAACAAGATACTCCGCCCCTTTTCCGTTGTAGTAACGTTCACTGCATCCCAGAAGTAGCAACAAAGGCAGTAACCAAATTGAGGTATTTATTGAAATATTCATTGGATAAACCCTCCTTTGGATAAGAGCTCAATCGTAGGGCTTGACCCTTCATTCGTTTCTTCAGGCTCAGAGATATTCAACCAACGGCGTAAAGTATTGGTTTTGGTGATGTACGGAAGTTGGATGTCTTTTCTTTTCATTGGCTTAACTAAGTTCACCGTTGCGACAATGATCAGTTCTGTTCGACGTCTGTCTGTGGAAGACTTTCTAAACGCCGCACCAAGTACTGGTATATCGCCAATGAGGGGAGTTTTTTGAATCTCTTCAAAGTCTGCACTACTCATAAGACCACCGAGCACAAAGCTATCACCATCACCTAGCTCTATGGTGGTCATAGCTCTGCGTGTCGCTAATTGAGGCACCTCAATACCCGCAGCTCTGATATAACGCTCAATTTCACTTACTTCTGGGAAAAGCTGCATTCGTATCTTTTCTTCAGTTAGCACTTTTGCAGTAAGGTCGAGTTTGATACCAAACTCTTTAAAGGTGATATTTACGTTGTTATTGGTAGAGACAATCACCGGGACTTCCCCACCTACGAGGAAACTTGCTGATTCGCCTGAGATAACCGTTAGATTGGGCTCAGCAAGCACTTGTGCGACGTTTTCATTGCCAAGCGCAGTAATGAGAGTTGTTAAGTCTGCAGCTTCAAATTGCTGGAACAAGAACTGGCCAACGTTGGCACCAAACGAAGACCAATCGACACCTACCGTCTCAGCGAAACGCTCAGTCACTTGGGCTACGGATATTTTTACGTTGACTTGTTGCACGGTCGCCACTTCAAGTCGTTCTATTATCCCATCCCACGTCATGTTCCTCTCAAAGATCATACTCTCTGGTTCTTCGATCGAAATATTGTCGTTCTGGAACTTTAGCTTCTGGACTTTATCCCATTTCTCTAGTTTTTCTCGACCGAGTAAAGTTGCAACAAGTCGATAAATATCGTCTCTTTCTCTTTCAGAGTTTACGATACCACTCACTGCAACTTGGTTACCTACGGACTCAATTTTCACACTAGTATCAGGGAACAATAGCGCGACTTGGCGACGCACTTGACTCAGGTCTATGTCAGCTATGATGCGTTCGGAATAGAGCAATTTTTCTGATTCGCCATAAATCATCAACCTTGCCTGACCGACAGCTTTTGAGAATATTACGATGGAGTTTTCATTAATAACGTTGTAGTCCACAATATCGGGATCACTTACAAAAACTTTAGTGATTCTCTCACTAAGCTCTATATTTTTAGCATCATTTACAGTTATGTAAGTTTCACCCGAATAAGCCATTGATGATAAGAAGAAACTCAGTAAAATTACGGTAAGACGATATCCATACCTCATTATTTTGTAGTCCATTACAAATCCCCTCCAAAACGGTCGTTTCCTGAGGGCGAGCCCCTTAGCTCCTCTACGCCAATATAGTTGTCCATAACATTTCTGACATCCGCATATACAGGCTCTTGATATTCACGGCTTCGATAAACTTCGAGATGCATCGTTCGTTGCGCAAGAGCTAACCGAGCCACTTCCTCTGGTGGGATTTCAATAATAATGGTGGTGAAACCATCCTCTTTGTTTTCTGATACTGGTTTAACACTTTGCTCTTCTTCCGAACCGCCCATGTTTAACACTTTTATATTTTGCAAAAATAGGGTTGCTGTGACGCCTCTAAATTTAATTGGTTTCTCACGCTTTCCTGATAAGTTATCTTTAGGAGAGCTTACTGTAAGAATATCAATATGTTCTCCAGGGCGAATAAAGTCGCTGATAAGGTTTTTACTGCTCACCACAAGTGGGTAAAGTGTCATTCCTTCGGTAACAAGAAGATCAATATACCCTGGGGCATCTTTTTTAGTGAGCATCTCGGGAAGAATAAGCTGACCCGACGAAATGGGGGTATTGAATAATGTTGTAGGGTCAAAATCCAATTCAACATCAGATCGAATACCTTCATCAAGAGCAGAAGTGAGTAATAATTGCTCTCGCTTGATCTTGGATGAATTAATTGGCTCGCCTCTAGAAATAGATTCGGTAGACCTCCAAACGGTCACATATTCTGCTTTTGGTTCGATGGTAGGAGTCGCTGCTTGTTTTTCTTCTACCACTGGCTGTTGTAGGGGCTTATTCATGCTTGAATAAACGCCAAGAACCCCAATTAATATTGCTAGAAATGCGACAGCAAATATTATCTTCGACTTCATAATGTTTACCTATATATAAATATATATCAGTGGTAAGCAGAAACCCATAGATATTGCAACTCCATAGGGTAATCCGCGTTGATCTTTCTTCGCTGAAATTAGGCTAAAGCGGTATTGCGATAATCGAACGACGGCTAATACACCACCAAATATCATCGTTAACCAAAGTGCTACTACTGTTATAACACTAGGTAATGCCAACGCTAATATTGCTATTAACTTAACGTCACCACCACCCATCCAGCCAAAATAGAAAGTCGTTAGCAGAATGGTAATTAGAAGAAAGTAATTGAAAAGATATTCTGGTGAATAATACTGAAACCCAAGTGATAGTGACAATACTGCTAGCATCGCGATGTAAGAGTTTGGTATTGTTCTTTTCCTAATATCAGAAACTGAAATCAGTACCAATAGAACAACGATTGATGCTAGCAGAATGCTATTAAACACTAGATCACCACTGTGCAACTAAGGGGCGGTTAAACCAGTAGTGGTGTTAATGTCGCCTGATATTGCATCAAACGCTTGTTGAAGCTCTCCGAGCATATTACCTTCACCAAACACCAAAACTGCAGACAAGAGTACAGCCATAGCCACCGCTATCAACCCATACTCAATTGCGGTAACACCGCGTTCATCATTCTTAAGCGTGGTCAAAAATGACAAAGCTTTTACGTATAATGTCATCAACATAATCCTATTCCTTTTATGACTGTTTGCCCTTGGCATTAGTAAAGGTAGGCATTGGATCACCGTCTCAAAAGTGAACGCTATCGGAATTACCGATAGCGTTTGAGAAACATAAATAAACTATTTTTAGTAATTTATAATTAGGAATAACTAAACCTTCGCAATTTTCAATATCTTACTTTTCAATTTCTTAATTCTCATTAAAAATTAAAATCTCAAATCGCCCATCTATAGTGTGACGCAAGTCACACTATTCTCAATATGACATTCTATTTGCAAATAGACTGTTACGCTTAAATCGTTACTTTACCTTATCGTAGAGCGTATGTATGAAGCTACCTTTCGACAATTTGCTATCGTTTCACTCCGTTGTTACTAAGGGTTCATTTAGCAAGGCCGCCAGAAAACTTGCTAAATCTCAGTCAACTATTAGTGGCGCCGTCAAAAACCTAGAGAATGAGCTTGGTTATGACTTATTAGAGAGAAAAAACAACTCTATTGAATTGACTTCTCGAGGAAAGAAAATCTTTCAATTAGCAACACCGATTGTGTCAAAATATATGGAGCTTATTAATGTTGCAGAAGCACTGAGCTTTAAAGATGAAAGTAAATTAAGGATAGGTATCGACCCACTCGTGTTTGACCATAATGTCAAGCACACACTGATGGAATTTTCTGAAATATATCCTGATACGGAACTTACAGTTGTCACAAAACCGAGCTATATCCTTGGGCAATATATTAACAACCATCAAATAGATATCGCCATAGGAAACCCTTACCATAAGACAGAGTTTGACTTCAACGTCGATGAGTTATTCTTGGTTAATTGTCATTGGATTGCACATAAGGATTTCTCTGAAACCAATAGCTATATATCCGCAAGGCTTTTGCTCATCGACGGTAGCGAAGACATCATTGATATCTCCAGTATTGCTCGGCACAATATTTGGGTTCTGGATGATACCTCTACAATTCTAGAGCTATGTTTAGCAAAAAAAGGAATAGCGTTTCTTCCTCAGCACCTTGTTGAAAATCATATAAAAAGAGATTCAATTATGATGATTAACGATCAAACATTACTATTTGGCCGACAGATATATGCATCACTAATTTGGTCTCAACATGGTGATTACAGCATTCACCATCAATGGCTACATGATCGATTAAGAAAGAAATAACATGTTTCCTTAGTAGTATCAAAACCAATACACTCCATTTTTCAAAAGAACGCTAAGCTTAAATTTTAGGTTTCTTGCTTGCTATTCTCTTATGCTAATAATTTCACGTGGTATCCTGTACCTATTGTTAACGGTAGTTTTTCTACTATATCAAAATAAAGTGTATGGAAAGCAATACATAGAGGTTGTCTCGGACAACAGTTCTTCTTCAGAGAAACTCAAGAGTCAAAGCTCGGCTAAATCAAGATTGACTACAATTAATCCATCTCAGTCTAATCATAATATTATCCAACTTCGTGGAGGCAGGAGTCAAAATCAACCTCTCCCCTCGCCCAATATCACAGCGGGTGGTGTTAAGAGCACTTTGTATCAACCAATTATCCGCGCTTCTTCAGAAAAATGGAACGTTGATGCCAGTTTGATTTATGCTGTAATCCATGTCGAAAGTTATTTTAATCCTACAGCACAAAGCCCTGCTTATGCGTACGGACTAATGCAGATAACAGAAGATGGAGCGGCGCAAGAAGTCGCAAAAAGATACAGAGGGGGTGTGAGCTATTCCATTCAACAAATCTTTGACCCTATAACTAACATCGATATCGGAACTGCTTACCTTAGTATTCTTGATACCGTGTACCTTCGCAATATAAGAGATCGAAACTCTAGAAAGCTACTCGTCATAGCAGCTTACAACTGCGGCCTTAGCAATCTGATGAAATATGGATTCGATACCCAATCTTTATCACACCTTACTTTTAGAGTCAGTCAACTCACTACTGAGCAACTTTATGTTAAGCTGACTAAAGAGTTTCCAATAAAAGAAACGCGCAACTATGTTGCGCGTGTCGTAGAAATGCAAAGTCGATATCTAAACCGATAAGGTTAGTTCATACTTACCATGCAAATAAACCTATTAGTATCAAAAGCTTTATCTAGTTCTTCATGTTTTTCCGAAGAATACACCTTACCTTTTTGAGTCCAATAATCTCCAGGTGCAAGGTCCGTATATAGCTCTAAATACTGATAAGCGGCTTGCGTTGGTAGTTTAGAAGACAAACGTTGCTCACAATATTGAATAGCGTCTTCACGATTTAGGAATAGATCATGAGACTTTTTGTTCCCCTGAAATCTCGGTGATAAATAGGTAAATGCCTGATCTTTATAAATTACCTTATTAGTATAATGCGTCTCATTTTTTGAACTAGCTGATGTCGCTTCCTTAATCTTGCTTGGATTTAGAACGCTTTTAGTGAACTTTGTTTTATGACTGCTGGGTATGGTACGACTGATCGCATTGCTCGTTTCTTTTAAAACAAGCTTGTCCGAGCTTGTTTTGCTAGCAAATGGGAAGAAATAATCTCCACCATTCTTTAAGTTAAGTTTTAGCGACTGTGCTTTTCCATTATTTACAGCACGCACGCTGTAGACTCCGACATAATTACCAGTTACATCAACACGTTCACCAGAACCGACCTTCTGGTCGTTAATATAAAAACTTGTTTTAGAGGAGTTAGATCGAAACACAAAACGCACATTATCCAAGTTCAGTGCTTTCCTAAGCTCAACTTCAGTGTTAGTGCTGTAACTGTGTTTATAACTCGCATCAGCAATGAAGCTTAAATCACCATTTAACCTTTGTGTTGCATCGACCACTCTGAATCCAGTGAGTTTAATACGAGATAAACCACCTTTGCTAATTACAAATGCATTTTTTATCGACGGTAGATTTCGGTTTACACAAGTCGATAGGCTCTCCGCCACATTACATTGCAAACTACCCTCATATGTATCTTTAACTACTTGCTTAGCTTCATTCATATGACGGCTTTTTATTTGCTCATATAGAGCG
Organism: Vibrio mediterranei; assembly: GCF_013364395.1. Classification (NCBI taxonomy): domain Bacteria; kingdom Pseudomonadati; phylum Pseudomonadota; class Gammaproteobacteria; order Vibrionales; family Vibrionaceae; genus Vibrio; species Vibrio mediterranei. Next base: position 1,891,636 of record NZ_JABXGK010000001.1, read on the forward strand.
AGAATTGCATCATTCTTAACCCTTTCAACCTGAGCGGCTTGTTGCTGGCCATGAGACAGTTCTTTTTTAGTTTCAGCAAGTTGCTTTCCTGCAGTCTCTATCTGATGCTTCATTGAGTTGACTTTCGCTGATAAGTTACGAAGAGTCAGAATCAACGATTCGTCGTAGACGCCTTCCACCAGTTTATCCTTAAGCCTAGACGTCTCTGATTTTATCATTTCTATATTGTTGTCGAGCTTGATCTTGGTTGATTCAATGTCTGCATTCAACTTATTAAATCGTGCTATATTCTCATCGATTCTCAACTCACTGTATTGCTGCTCATACGAAGAGTTAATGTTGTTTAACTTGTCTCGTTCTTCAAAATCAATAAGCTCCGACGCTGCAACGACACCACTCCAAGTCATCACAACCATAATGGCGATCATTCTTTTGTATCTATCCACTGCCACTCTATTGCTATCCACCATGACTCCATTCAGTTTGATGTGGCAACTTCCCTAAACAGCAAGATGACCACTTAGTTATTGAATCACTTGTTCACTGATTTAACCGTGCTATCGGAAGAAACCCATATCTCCGAACGTCGGTTTTGCGCTCGCCCTTCTGTCGTCGAGTTGCTCGCAATCGGCTTGGTTTCGCCAAAGGAACGCACAACAATATGATTCTTATCCACGCCTTTTGAGATTAGGCCATCTGAGGTTGTTAACGCTCTTTTCAGCCCAAGTGCTTGGTTATACCCTTCGGGTCCAGTACTGTCGGTGTGCCCGTCTATAGTGATATTACTAGCCTGTTTCCCTAGCGTATCTGCTAAACGATTTAATGCTTCATCGCCCATGGGAGTGAGATTGGCTTGGTCAAAACCAAAATGAAGACGTGCCACTAAGCCTCCTTGTTTAGCCTTTCCGTGCTCATCACCTATCCAAGTGGTGCAGCCTGATTGACTTAAAGCAAGACTAGATTTCCCGGCCAACAGCTTTTTTAAGTCACTGTCATCTGACTTTTGTTCTATTTGCAAAAAGCCTTTTCGATGCTGCGCAATACCTGTGATATTCCCTACTGTCACACTGTGCTGAAATTCATTAAAAGTGTTATCGCAATAAACGCTTTGCCCCTCTCCTGCACTCGCGGCCAAACTGTATGGCAACATCGACATGACAAGTGCACCAATCACTAACTTCTTCATATTTTCCTCTAGTACAACTTAGTTATTCCGCTTGTTTTAGAGCCCTTGCGGATGAGTTCTTCTATCTTCTTAATCAATTCATCGAGGTTGGATACGTCGATAATGTCTTCGTTGGGGTCAACTACACAGTCTTGAAAACCACTTTGTTGAGACGCTTGAAAGTTAATACCTATCACACCTATGTATAAACCGGGTATTTGCTGTCTTGCTTTATTACACATGCCAGCATTCACCAGTCCCCTCAAAATGCCGTTGTTAGGGCTCTCTTGACCATCACTTAATATGAGCAGCATTTTTATTTTTTGGTTGTATGCTTGCTGTTCTTTCAGATCAGTACTGTTCGGGTTACCGTCAGCTAGTATCTGAGCTCCTCTTAATATTCCTTGAAACGCCGCGGTACTCCCACTGGCCCGCATAGAGCTTAGTGGCGCAAGATTATCGATATTGTTAGTCAAGGATATATTGTGAAACTGATTAAATGAGCTATCACCAAATCCCCAGTACAGCTTGTTGCGGTCAACACGATAATACGTGGAAACTGTAGGAAAATGATTGGTCATCATTTGTGACACTGTGGCAGAGAAATCTACATATTTATAAGAATCAACGTAATAGCGCTGGTTAGAATAAGGCTTAATGCTAAGGGCTCGAACGACTCGATTAGCTTCATTGCGTTCATCATCAGTACGACTCGGACAGTAATAACTATCAACCGAGCAGTTGTAAACTTGTCTACCAGTGTATCTACGCCACTTATTCCAATTAACGGATTCAAAGGTTCGTTCAGGGTACAACACATCAACACCCGTTTTGTATCTTAACTGGCTAACAGAGGACACGGTTCCATTAGCGTGTTTTTCCCGCGTACGAATGTTGTAAGGTACAATACCAATCCTGTTTTTAACCTTATCGGCCAGTTCACCATTATTCTCATCGCAGGTACTCGCTTCATTTCCATTATGGGCATCAGAGTCTCTGGGGTTGCAAAGAATTTTGTCCGCAATTTCATTGATTGCGCGCTTGAGATCATCGATCTTTCGACTTCTGTTTTGCCCCCATGTCCATTCCATAGAACCAGAAAAGTCGGAAACAAACACGATATCGATATTATTATCCCCCAAATAGACTGGGTATTTTCTCGCCAAGGAGCGTCCTGCTAGATCTTGCTGGTCACCGAATGATGGAATAAAGCTGCTCGCAAACCAAGAATCATGTGTCGTTTTAGCGTTAACCGTATATTGGATATACTCCAGTACACCTGCGTTTTGGTTCTCTGCCTGATGAAATCGCTGCGCGGTCATTGCCATTGACTTGATATCGCGCACGTAGTTTTCAATATATTTAGTCGCAAGATTGTTAGCGAGCGTTGGTTGATCTTCAATGGTTACCGCTAAAGCAGCAGCTTCAGAAGCGTCCCTTAGACGGCTGGTTTCCTGAACATAACGCGTCCCTTCGACTGCCCAAAATGTAAATCCCATTATGGGTACAAGCATCAATCCCATCCAAATTGCGGCGACTCCTTTCTGGCGACGGAGACTTCGATGCTGATAACGCTGCATTCTCATTACACTATCTCCCGGGCAGTATTGAGGATGAAACAATTTTGACGGTGGTACTGGTACCGCCATTTATAAAGGGTTCAAACCAAGAGTGTTGTTGCTGACATATGCTCACTCGATACAGCGGATAGATAACCCCTTTTTCCACCGGAGCTAAATCAGCGTGATCTTGGAGTGGGTCAGTCTGACAATTTAAGCTATTAAATTTGTTACTAGTAAACCCAACCACGGTCGTTTTATTGGTCAGCGATTCAATTTTAAGTGCTACGTTTCCAGGCGCTGTATTTAGCATTCGACTAGCAACTTGAGTAAGGTTGACTAGATCAGAGCTGGTTACTGCTAGATTCTTTCCGGCAGCAACATCAGCATCGAAATAGCGAGTACGTTCTTTGATCACGTTGGCGAGCGCGAAGCTCGAGCGATCCAACTTAGCTCGAACTAGAAGCTGATGACTCAAATCTGTCGAAAAGAGGTAGATAGCACACAAAGCCATCATGACGAACGCTAATTCGATCGCGAAGGACCCTTTTTGACGATGTTTGGAACATACACCGTGGTTATGGAGCGTCATCTTTCCACCCCTCATGTTCTAAATTGAGCACCATAGTACGAGAGATGGTGCTATCAGACGTTCCCCAAAGCTTGAGCATTGGAGAGTAATGATAAGTAACTGTGATTTCTGCCAAATCATAGTTGAAATTCAACCCTTGGCTCGAATGCCCTCGGTTAGCAATGAAATCGTCATAGGTTTTGAAGTACTTGCCATCTATAGAAAATCTCGAGCTATCGATTAAGAAGTGCCATAAGTTTTTATCGTCTTCGATAAGCGTCTTAAACTTTGCTTCGTATTGCTGATTGATGCCCTTTCCTTCATAGATTTTGGTGTTCCTAATCGTTTCTCTCAGCGAATACTCGGTCATATTGACGACGTAGATTTGGTAACTCGATTCGAAAATAGCAAATGTAGCGAAGATGAGTACGATGGCTCCCAAAGCAAACTCAACCGTTGTAACTCCTTTTTGCTTGTACAGGCGATTCATTGTTAACTCCGGTACTGAGTGAGTTCGGCGCTAATATCACGCAATTCTTGGTCAGAAAACTCACCTTTTAGCAGTTTTCTCGCGGCATCCACCTGCTGCACTTTCATAAGTGCAATGGCTAAGTTTGCTTTTACGATCTTATTACTCGGGTTTTCTTTGAGGATAGGAGTAAGCATTTCTACCGCCTTTTGGTAATCACCATTTGCCATATGAATCATCGCTAGATTGTTCTTAATGACAACGTCGTCATAACCTCGTAATCTTGCTTCATTCAACTGCTTGTAGGCTTCTTTGTAGCTCCCAGCCTTGGTATACGATACGCCCAACAAGACATGAACTTGACCGGATTGATTACCCGATTTAATAGAGTCTAAATAAGCATTAATCGCATTATCAGTGTCGTCTTTAGCGTCAAAAACCTGCCCCTCTAACTGGTACAAACTTGGATTTTTGACACCTTCTTTCTGTAAGTGCTGGACGTAAAAATCGGCAGATTCTAGGTCACCTTTATGAAAGTAGGCCCAAGCCAACTTTTCTTTGACTTGAGGATCTTTCGATCCTTTTTCTAACTCAGACTTGTAGTAACTAATCAAACCATCATAGTTTTTTACCTTTTCCATACTGGCAATTTCGTCCTGTTGCTCACGCTCTGGAGATGGAGCTGACTGACATCCGACTAGCGAAATCAGTAAAACTAAGACGATATAGAACGGTTTTCTAATCACTCGTTACCCTCCTATATTTATGGACATTTGCATAATTCCCGGTGCGAGAATAAGAATTACGATGGGAAACATAATGAACAAAATCAATGGTATACTCATTTTTGCGGACAATTTACCCACTTTCTCTTCCACAGTTAAAATTTGTACTTTTCGCATATCTTCTGCCAAATCACTCAGTACCTGTGCCACGGAAGTACCGTATTGCAGGTTTTGAATAATAGTCAGTACAAAACTTCGCACTGCAGGCGTAGGTATGCGATCACTGAGGTCATTCAGTGCTTTTTCTAAACCATGTATTTTGGCGGAATCGGAAGTGCGCTTAACCTGATAGCAGAGATCAGAATCAAACTCTGCAAGCTCTTTACCTAAATAGATCAATGCTGCCTCGATGGTCATACCGGTTTGTACACACACCGACATCATGTCCAGTAGATAAGGAAGTTGAGCGGACGTTTTTCCAATGAGCACTTTGCGTCGCAACTGCAACAGCATGTCAGGAACGACAATCACCGCAACAAGAGATACCAATACCGTCAATAACTTGTTACTGGCCGTCATATCTGTCATTAACACTAAAACCGACAGCACGGCGAGCACCGCTAACTTGGCTGGGAAGTAAAATCTTGCCCACTCAGTGTTGTAATAACCTGCTTCGATAAACTTCTGTTCGAGCTCATGTCGGTGCTCTTTACCAAACCGAACAAAAAAGCGATTAACACGAGAAGAAGAATTTAAAGTCTGTCCGCCGATATAGTCCTCTACCTTCTTACGCCTTTGCTCTGCTCGTAAAGACTCAAAAATCAGAAATAACAGGGAAACAAATAGGACGATCAGCGCCGTCAATAACATCATGCGCGCACTCCCCTTACCAGTAGCCAAACAATAGACAAGCCGATGAGTTCGCTACCAAGGACGTAAAACAGGACGTACTGACCTTGCGGATCATTTAAAACAAAGTCGACATTCGCTGGGTTTACATAATTTAGAATAACGGTAAAGATAAGCGGAATAGCCGCAACGATTTTCGCAGAAATCCTCGCCTCTGAAGTCATGGCCATTTTCTTTTTCTCTAGCGTCCTAGAATCAACCAATACTCTTATAAGGCGAGCTAATACTCCTTTGAGTTGTCCTCCACGAGCAATGTTTGCCCTAATAGTCACTGTGAAAAATAAAAACTCAGGATAAGGGTAATTTTTACAAGAACGCTGCAAGACGACTTCCGGTGATTCGCCCAACTTCAACCGATCGCCCATTAACTTAAATTCACGGCCTATCGGATTGTTCATTGCTTCACCGACATAACTAATTGCTTGCATCAAGCTATCACCCGCCGTTACTGCGCTCATCAGAATATTCAGAGCATCAGGAAAGGTATTTTCAAAATCACGTCGCCGTCTTCCCACCAAAAAGCGATAACCGAAAACAGTGAAAATGAGAGAAAGACTGAGCACTAACCAAGAATTGGTCATGGATAATAATTCAATAACGATATACCACGAAGCGATAATGCTGCCTGTAATATAAAGAGCTATATAAAGCGAGGAACGCGGCCCTAAGATGGTAAGCGTCGGTGAAATCGACTCCTTAAATTTCTGCCAATTCTGCTTTCTCACCAACGACTTAACGTTAATAGCATTTAAGTTTTCCGCTTCAGCTTCTTCTATGTTGAAAAACTGATCGACTTTTTTGACTTTAGAGTCTCTCAAAAGAATGATGACTAAGGCAAAGAGGACTAACGACAACCAAAGCATGTTATAGCCCCTTAAACGATGCCATTAAGTCATCATATAAGCCGAAAAACTGTGCTTTTTTCACCAGTTCCGAGCGCTGCATAATACCGTTAGTGACGAAATCACCCTTCACTGCCTCGCCGTAATGAGCATCGTCATAGCGAAAGCGGTAGATTTCCTCCATCACCACGCTGTCGCCTTCAAGCCCGACAATCTCTGAAATGCTGGTAACTTTACGGGAACCGTCACGTAAACGGTTAACCTGTACCACCATTTGAACCGCACTGACTATGGTTCTCCTAATAGCATCCAAAGGCTGATTTAAGTTCGCCATCATAACCATGGATTCAACACGAGCAATAGCATCGCGTGGTGTGTTGGCGTGCAACGTTGACATCGAACCGTCGTGTCCCGTGTTCATCGCTTGTAGCATTTCAAACGCTTCCGAGCCACGACACTCACCGAGAATAATACGATCTGGTCTCATACGAAGTGCGTTGATCACCAAGTCGCGTTGCGTGACGGCTCCGGTTTGCTCAATACTCGAAGTTCTTGTTTCCAATCGAACTAAGTTAGGCTGTTGAAGGCGCAGTTCAGCGGCATCTTCTATGGTTATAATGCGTTCATCTTCGGCAATGTACTGAGACAAGGCATTGAGTAAGGTAGTTTTACCTGAGCCCGTACCACCAGAAATCAACACATTGATTCGACAACGAGAAGCAATCATCAACACCCGCGCCATGTCTAAAGACATAGAGCCAAAACCAATCAAATCCTCAAAACCAATGTTCTGCTCTCGGAATTTACGTATTGAAATAGACGTGCCGTCTAGTGCTATAGGAGGAATAACAATATTTACACGACTGCCATCTTCTAGCCTGGCATCAACCGTAGGAGAAAGTTCGTCAACGCGGCGCCCGACACGCGATGCAATACGTTTTGCAATCGCCAACACCTGCTCTTCGTTGACAAACGTCACCTCAGACTTTTGAACTTTGCCGTGTCTTTCAAAAAAGATGTTGTTAGAACCGTTCACCATAATGTCGGTAATCGACTGATCCTCTACCAAAGGCTGCAAAGGACCTAGGCCAAACAACTCATCCATTAAGCTCTTTACTAAGCCTGACTTCATCATAGATGTGATAGGTCTTTGATAGCTATTAGCAAGAAGATCCACAGCACTTTGTATCTGAGACTCTAGGTCTCGACGACTCATTTTCTGAACCGCTTCTGCGTCCAAGGCTTCAAAAATCTGACCACGAAATGCGAGATATAAGTCTTTGTTAGAACTCATTTAGCGCGCACCTTCTTTAACCAAGAGCCCATGCCTTTAGTATCCACTGGCTGACCATTAATTAGTTTCACCAGTTGCTCTATAGAACGACTGATGTGGCGGTCGTGTTTGTGTCCACGTTTGCCGTCAATAATGATGTGAGACAATGACTTACAGTAGGCCACTTCCAAGTCGATATCCGCACCTAAATATTTCTTAAGATCTAGCCTTTGCAACACATATGCATTTTCAGGTCGATGATAGTTCACCACCGTAATAACGCGCGTACGCGAAGATAGCGTGAGTTGTAAGTTAGCGACTTTCTCAAACAGTCGCTTTGCACTACGGACCGATGATACCGAGGCGTCTAGTACCAATACGACGACGTCAAAGTTTTCAACGAGCAACTGAGGTTCCACTTTAAAATCGACGCTTCCGGAGAAGTCTTCGATAATAAAGTTGGTATTTCGTGCTAGTAACTCACAAAGCGTCTGGTTGTAGGTGAGAATATCGTTTTGATTCATATCACCATCAATGGCCAACAAGCGCAGGTTTTTTCTAGCACTAAACAGATAACTTAGCGCCCCCTCTTCATCCATCTCATGCAAAGGTGCGGTAAACTCGTCAATCGCTCGAGGCTTAAAATCCTTGAGAGCGAGCAAAACATCTATATTGGTACCGGAGTATTGGTGGTCCACAAGGATGGTGTCGGTCCCATGAGTAGAAAGTAGAGAACTCAGTTCTGTCGCCAAAAATGATGCGCCTACACCACCTTTGGAGCCGACTACAGCCACGCGCTTAGCTTTTCGCTTTTGGCTAACCCCAGAAAAGGTTTTGAGGTTCTTGCTCACGTGAGTTAAAAAATCAGCAAATTCTTGCTTGTTCACTGGCCAAAAAACGTAGTAAAAGCCCATGTCTTTAAGTGAACGTAAAGTAGAGATAGCATCTTCTTTACCAATAACTATCACACCTTTATGAGTAGGCAGCTTGCTAGCAAACGCTCTAGCATCTTCGACGACATTATTCGATTCATTAAGCTCAAGAATAACGATGTGGCTACTTTGCTGCTCAGTTAATTTCGTCAGTCCCGCCGTGGTTTTCACACATGCCGGATCATTCCAGCCTTCAAATCGGAACACTTCCTGTACAAGATTCAAGCACTCCTGCGATTGATAAAACAATGTACAACCCGCGACCCCTGTTGGTGTTTTCGGAACCGGCTTTGCCTTTGTGGTTAGTGCTTTAGTAAGGTCAAACATCTTATTCTCCTACCAATCGAGACTTGTAGGACACTTGCTTCAAACGCATTGACTCAACAAAACAATCAGGCTGTCCAATCTGTTGTTGTATCTGCGCGGGTGCGCATTGTTGCGTTTTCAGTCGAGTTAACGTGACTTGAATATTGAGATCATTACGCATGGTGTGAACGTGTTTGAACTCCACTCGTTGCTGTGCAACTTTGTGAGACGGATACTGGTCAAAGATCTTCTCTAACATCTTTTTGCTGCGAGTGTTCTTATAGTCGATAACGTAAGTCGCCTCTTTATCAGTCGACTCAATGTCCTTTACCAATGCGCTAATTTGTTTAGCCGTTTCATCATAATTCTTAATTGCAAAGTCGAAATTATGATGTTCTTGATAGGTAATAGCCTCTGCACCATTCCCACCAAAGTAACGTTCGGAAGCACAGCCTAATAAAGTTGAAACAAGGAAAACAATTATGATTAGCTTCTTCATTGAATGAATCCTCCTTGCGATAACAGACGAATGGTGGCATCTGAAGACGCTACAGGCTTTCCATCTGAGTCAACATTTAGCCAACGCGACAAGGTCGAGGTTTTCTTAATGTATGGCAGTTGGATATCCTTTGGTTTCATCGGTTCTACCAAGTTCACGGTAGCAACAATGATAAGTTCGGTTCGTTTTCGTTGAGTGGTTGCTTTTCGAAACGCAGCACCGAGTACAGGTACATCACCGATAAATGGGATTTTCTGCATTTTTTCTAGGTCACTACTACTCATCAGCCCACCTAAAATGAAGCTGTCACCGTCCGCTAACTCAACCGTCGTCATGGCACGTCTGGACGCTAATTGAGGTACCTTGACACCGGCTGCTTCAACATAACTTTCCACTTCACTAACTTCTGGAGAAAGCTGCATACGAATTTTGTCTTGGCTGAGCACTTTCGCGGTTAGATCGAGCTTGATACCAAACTCTTTAAACGTAATGTTCACGTTGTTGCTTGTTGACACTATTACGGGAACTTCTCCACCGACGAGAAAACTCGCAGACTCTCCAGACAACACGGTCAGATTCGGTTCTGCTAGCACTTCTGCAATGCTGTCATTACCTAATGCAGTGATAAGCGTACTAAGATTTGCGGCATCAAATTGGTCAAAGACGAACTCTCCCACACTTGAGCCTACTGAGCTCCAGTCTACACCGACCGTTTTACCAAACGACTCCGTTACCTGAGCAACGGATATTTTGACGTTAACCTGTTGGGTAGTAGCGACCTCAATACGTTCAAGAATCCCTTCCCAAGTCATATTGCGGGCAAAAACCATACTTTCTGGCTCTTCAAGCTCCAGCGAGTCAGATTTGAATTTCATTTTCTGTGTTTTATCCCACTTCTCAGTTTTTTTACGTCCCAGAAGCGTCGCCACCAAACGGTAGATATCGTCTCGAGTTTGCTCCGAGTCCACTACACCACTAACAGCAACCTGCTCACCTACCGACTGAACCTTGACCTTCGCGTCGGGAAAATGGAACTTAAGCTGGCGGCGTACCTCGGTTAAATCGAGATCAACAATAATGCGGTCTGAAAGCAGAACATCATTGTTTGTCCCATATACAATAAGCCTTGATTGCCCGACACTATTAGCAAACACCACAAGCGTGTTGTCATTGATAATTTTGTAGTCTGCGATGGCAGGGTTACTTATAAAAACCTTACCAATAGGCATTTTCAATTGAATATGCTGACCATCGTTAAGAGTAATTGAGCGATCCGCTGCGTAAGCGTGTTTCACCCAAAGTAAGCCTATAAGCACGGATGTAATGTAAACCCACAGTGCTTGCTTGAGTCGATGTTGCATGATCATTACAAGGCCTCTCTCGGATTCGTTTCGTTACCACGTAACTCTTCAATTCCCGTATAGTTGTCAATAATGTTACGCACTTCCGCGTATTCCGGCTGCTTATAGGTTTGACTTCGATAGATTTCGATATGCATGGTTCGTTGCGCTAGCGCAAGCTTTGCTAAATCGTCTGGCTTTACTTCGATCACCACGGTAGTAAGCCCATTTTCCTTAGTGGGAGACCGAGCGGTAACAGAGCTGTTATCGCCTTTGTCATCACCCACGTTAAGTACTTTGACATGTTTGAGAAACATTGAGGCTTTAACTCCTCTGAAGCGTTTAGGCTTATCAACATTTCCAGCTAAGTTATCGTTAGGCGAACTCACGGTTAGAACATCAATGAACGAACCGGGACGAATGTAATCATTGATAAGGTTTTTATCACTTACTTCAAGTGGATATAACGTCATTCCCTCAGTGACCAGCAAGTCGATATACCCCGATTGACCAGGGGAAACTTGATATTCAGGTAGAACGATCTCTCCCGGTGTAAGAGTTCGGTTTAATAGTACAGATGGTGAAAAACTAATTTTCGCGTCTTCTCGAACACCAAGGCTTAGTGCCTCACTTAGAGGTAATTGCTTTTTTACCACCCCTTGAGCAGTGATTGCATGACCCTTTTCGTATGCTTCTGTGGTCATCCAAACTGCAACATGCTCTTCATCTTTGTTTTCCGTCACTTCAGTGACAGTAGTCGGTTGAGGTTTACTTTTGAATAAGTCGACAACGCCTAGCGCCCCTACTACCAACGCTACAACAGCGACAAGTAATACCAGTCGAGATCTCATAATTTTCTCACTCTTAGAGATTCAAATATGTGGCGCAATTTGGACAAATATAACTAAATAAAACCCAACACTAATTGCTACCCCATATGGGATACCATTTTTAATATGACACTCATCACTTATAACTTTGCTTTTCATCCAGTAAATTACTGCAATTAAACCACCAGAAAAACCAGTGAGAACGTATGCCCATGGTAAATCAGTGAGTGGAATCGTTAAGGACAAAATAGCAGCATACTTAATATCACCAGCCCCGAACCACATGAATACGTAAGATATTAACCCTAGAGTTAGCACCAATAAAAACGTAGTCATATGGATATCGAGTGGTGATAATAAACATTGAAAAATGAAGAGCATTGCCAATATCGAATTATGTATTTTCCTGTAAGAAATGTCCGTTATAGAGATAACACAACACACTATAGCCAAGACAATTAAATACACTGCATTACTTAGCATTACATTTCATTAGTTAGATATAGTCATTTCCAATGTCTGCAAGACATATCGTATATATATTCGTTAGACCAATAAAATACTGGTCTAACTTTGATATACCACTTATGGCTTATGTAAGTATTTAAACTTACTTTCCACTAGTAGAGGTCGCAATCGTTGTACCTATTTTGGCAAAAGCAGCTTTCAGTTCTTTCAAGAAACCACCATCGCCACCCACGCTAAAAGCAACACTCACTGCTATAGCCATAGCTACACCAATCAATCCATACTCAATTGCAGTTACACCGCGTTGGTCGTTTTTAAATTGTGATAAAAACAAGCTTGTTTTTACATATAGTTTGGTAATCATTTTAACTTCCTTTAAGGTCGATTTACAAAAGCTTGCTCATTCTAATTAATACTTACATTCAACAAAAAATACACCCTATCGATGTAATCGATAGGCTTAACAAACAATGTTCAAAATGAGAATTCAAACAACAACACAGAAATCATACAAATACTTATATAACATACACTTAAAGACAAATGTTATACTTTTATTACAGCCTCAGCACAGATAACATATTTCGTACTGTGAGATATAGATCATTAATAGAGCCATTACTTTATTGTTGGTTATAATTATTCTTAGCACAAAAAGAGATAGATGCGATGATAATTTATGCAATATGGGAATATATCCACACTATAATTAACATCATTAATTTCCACTGCTTTATAAAACGAGTTGAAATACTAGTATCATCACGCTATTGTGTTGCAAATGTACAATTCACATAATTAAAATCTGCTTGCTTTATAAAGGTTGGTTGAATCATGAAACTACAATTCGAAAATATTGTTTCGTTCGTAGCTGTAGTTGACGAAGGTTCATTTAGCTCCGCTGCTCGTAAGCTTGGTAAATCCCAATCTACTGTTAGCACTGCTGTTCAGAATCTAGAGTCAGACTTAGGCTTCAATTTATTTAATAGACAACACTCTAAAGTCTGGTTAACTGAAAAAGGGAAACGCCTGTTCCATTTATCGACACCTGTTGTGTCGAAGTATCGTGAGTTGATCACTACTGCGAAGCAAATGAATATATCAGAGCAAATTGTCTACCGTGTGGGTATTGATCCTTTAGTGTTCAATAAAGAAGTGAAGAAAACACTGTTGGACTTCTCTGAAGCATTTCCCAACGTCGATTTGGTCGTTGTTACTAAACCAAGTTTCGTTTTAGGGAACTACATTAATGAGGGTAAAATAGATCTTGCGTTAGGGAACCCTTATCACAAGACTGATAATGACTTTAACATAGACGAACTATTTCACGTTAACTGTTGGTGGGTCGCTCATGAAGACTTAAAATCCGTTAAAAGTCATCCCTCCCAACGAGTGCTGTTAATGGATGGCATTGAGGAGTTACTCAATCTCTCAAATATAGCCTCATACAACCTATGGAGGCTAGATGACTTAGGAACTATTATCGATCTGTGCAAAGCTCAACGTGGCATTGCATTTTTGCCTGAGTTCCTTATCGACAAAAACATGAAAGACAGCAAACTAAAAGTAATTACCGACCACCCCGATTTCTTTGGCAAAAAAGTCGTTGCCTCCCTTTTCTGGCCGGTACATTCTGACTTCAGTTTGTTTAATCAATGGATCAAAGGAAAACTTCAAACTAGTGTAAGTAGAAAACAATCATTCATTGCAGATTTAGCCCAATAGGTCCTGCGCTCAGTATACATCACACTCAAGTCAGTAGCGTAGCGTGCCCAGAGTGAGATAATTACGCTTTGTTCCCTCAAGCCTTAGAATCAGGCAAAGATAGAGCTTTAGGCATAAAAAAGCCGTCACCTAGCGATGACGGCAATATCTAGCAGTGGATGTCGGATTTACACAACAGCTGGGTAGGTTTTGTATTTCACGCCCATCATCTGTTCCATGCAATGTACAACTTGGCAACTGTAGCCAAATTCATTGTCGTACCAGATGTACAATACGCAGCGATTATCTTGTGCGATTGTCGCTTGGCCATCTACGATACCTGGATGACGAGCACCAACTAAATCGGTCGAAACAATCTCTGTTGAATCGGTATAGTCTATTTGTGCCGATAGAGATGAGGTGAGAGAGATTTCACGCAAGTACGCATTAAGCTCATCTTTTGAGGTTTCTTTTTCAAGATTTAAGTTCGCCACCGCCATCGAGGCATTTGGTATAGGGACACGAATAGCGTTACCACTTAGTTTGCCTGCCAGCTCCGGAAGCGCTTTAGCAACGGCTTTTGCTGCACCCGTTGATGTTAAAACCATATTCAAAGAAGCAGAACGTCCGCGACGGTCACCTTTATGATAGTTATCAATAAGGTTTTGATCATTCGTGTACGAGTGAACCGTCTCAATGTGGCCTGAAATAATGCCATACTTATCATTGACCGCTTTTAAAGTCGGAGTAATCGCGTTGGTCGTACAGCTCGCTGCCGATACAATAGTATCGTCCTCCAGAATCGACTCATGGTTCACACCAAACACGATATTTTTAATGTCACCCTTACCCGGAGCAGTCAGTAACACTTTATTTGCGCCATTGCACGCTACGTGCTGACCTAAACCTTCAGCATCACGCCAAACGCCAGTATTATCAACAACCAGTGCATTGTTGATTCCGTATTCGGTATAGTCCACGTCAGCAGGGCTGTTGGCATAGATAATTTGAATATAATTACCGTTAACAATCAGCGCTTTATTCTCTTCATCAACTACTATGCTGCCATTGAACTGGCCATGCACGGAGTCACGACGCAAAAGGCTAGCACGTTTTTGTAAGTCACCTTCACGACCTCCACGAACTACAATCGCTCTAAGAGTCAGTGGGTAACCTGGGCCACTTTTCTCGACCAAGATACGAGTTAGTAGACGACCAATACGACCAAAGCCATATAAGACAACATCACGAGACTCAAGTGCCCCATTGCTTTCTATACTCTCAACTAGCGCTGTCATTAAGAAATCATCGATGTTTTGTTCATTATCGTTATTCGCCCAATACTGTTGAGCTAGTTGGCCGATATCGATGCAGCATGGAGACAGGTTTAATTGAGACAGTTTTTCGATGAGAGGAGCAGTTTGAACAATGTTGATGGCTTGAGGAGAATAGTGTCGTGATACGCGATGAGTTTTAATAATGTCGATGGTCGTTGCATTGACGAGAGTTTTGCCGAACAACAATATTTCAACGCCCTTCTCTCTGTACAGTCGACCTAAGATAGGTAGCATGGACTCAGCGAGTGTTTGGTTTAGTTGCCACTGATTCTGGTGAATTTCAGTTTGCGAGATGTTGCTATTACTCATAGTAACTGGGGGACCTCTATAAGTTAAAGGCTCGTTACTCTTGAATGTAGGGTACAAGAAATAAGGAGCTGTTTGGGGGATGTAATTGCGTTGTTATTTTTTATGCGCGGAAGTGTAACAAACAGAGACTTAATCTGCTAGGAAAAATAATTGACAGAATATATAAGGAAAAGTGTGACTTAAGTAGAATTAATGCAGGATATGATACCAACCTTAGTCGTAAAAGAACCTGACTTAGGTCGAGCTTATTTTTCGCATTCAATCAAGAAAAGGAATGGCTAACTCAACACCATTCCTATCATTAACACGTCACTAGGGAATATGGTGGCTAGTTGGACTCAAACTCTTCGTGATCTTGCTTTTTAATCACTTTGTGACCATCTTCTGCCACCCCTCGCTTCCAATAGCTACTGATATAGATGTCTTGTCTTGGAATTTCTTTTTCGTTGCGGAAATAACGGCGAAGTGCTCTCATTTCATCAAACTCACAAGCACACCAAACGAAAGGTGAACCAGTTAACCAATCTAAGTCCTCTGATGTTTTAGACAAAGAGCCAGTCGTCCAAATCAGTCTGATGCCCTCTGGGACCTCCAATATTTGTTCATCAGCGCTGTCTTCTATTTGAATCACAGCATATCCTTTTGCATCGCTTGGGAGCATTTTTAGCTTAACCGCCAACGCTGGTAAAGAAGTCATGTCTGCATTGAAGAAAAACCAGTCTTTACTAGTATCAACATCTTGAAGAGTTCCTGGCCCCATGATGGATATCATATCGCCCTCTTTCGCAGAACTTGCCCAGCGTGCACCAAATCCACACAACTTGTCTTCAGTAATATGAGTGACGAAATCGACATCCATTTCACCTGACTCGACATTAAGGCTTCTTATGGTATAGGTACGCAATTTGGGGCGATTATCTTCCGAAAGCCCGGTGATATCTGTACCGCCACGTTCATTAAACAAGAACTTAATATAGCCACCGACACTATCCGATGGAAAGGCCTTCAGTTCTTCTGAATAAAAAGAAATACGTAGCATGTTAGGAGAAAGTGGATGCACTTTAGTGACTTTGAGAGTCTTAGGACGTGGCTTTTTCATGATTTTCTCTTAATGATTATTGTTTTCATTTAAGTCTATCATAACAATTCCAATTGTTACGCTCTATTTTCGTTGCTTTACACTTTACGATCTTTAACTAACAAGTTTCATAGGCTCAAACACCTCCCAAATTTCGCGGATAACATCATTTCATATGGAATGCCACAAAACACTGCTCATTATTTGACCAGCTTCAAATTTACTCCTATGTTTGATAAACCGCTCACGGCAAAGGAGGTAAAACATGAAGAAAATGAGCAAGGCATATCGCATGCAAATCATCAAGGAAGTAGCTGAGAAAAAACGCCGCGACCAGTTCGATGATCCTATGGCGGTCTACATCAACCATCTATTAGATGAAAGGCCACAAGCGGATAATGTCGTTGAATATAAACAAGAATTCAGTGGAAATTACTTTGATGAGAGCATAGGGGGATGGATCAGTAAAACTTGGCAGAGCAAATAACATATTCGCTTCACTCAACCACATGATTAATCTAATCTGAAAACTTGGGACTGAGCAGAAAAGCTCACTATGAGGCGCCATAATCTAGCGGCGCCCCCAGAACTTATTTCTTACATCACTAGCCTTTTCTAACCGCTATTACCTCGATCTCTACTTTTGCATCCATAGGAAGACGCGCGACTTCTACACAAGATCTTGCGGGGAAAGGAGCATTGTGAGCGTTAAAGAACGCTTCATAAGCTGCATTGACTAAAGCAAAATCGTTGAGGTCTTTGACAAACACTGTCGTTTTTACAATATTACTTGCTTCCAAGCCAGATTCCTTGACGATCGCTAATGCATTGGTTAATGACTGAGTTGCCTGCTCTGCCACATCTTCAACCATTGCCTTAGTTTCGGGGTCAATTGGCAACTGCCCTGAAGTAATAACCATATCACCAAATGTAACGCCTTGAACATAAGGGCCAATAGCAGCTGGTGCGTTATTTGTAGCTATTGCAGTCATAGTTGTCTCCTCTTGTTTTTATCTGGTTAAGCTAGCTCGTCTTTTGCAAGCACAAGCTAGCTGCGAATAGTTGTTTAAGGTTTAGCCAACAAATGTCGGCAACAGACCCATCATAGAAAGGATGTGGAACACCGCAGTCAGGACACCAAAAGTAATCACTAGAGTAATCATCACCTGACCACCAGGTGCTTTAAACCCATCAGCGCCTGCATGCACTTCTCGTGTTTTCTTCGCCAATAATGCCGGGATGATACATGCCCATACCGTTGCCGCAGCACCCGCGTAGCCAATAGCGATCACGAAACCAAATGGGAATAGTAGAGACATAACAAGTGGCGGTAGGAAGGTAACGAGCCATGTTTTGGTGCGACCTTGTTTTGTATCTTCGAACTTAAAGAAGTCTGCAAGGAAATCAAAAACACCCAGACCAACACCAATAAATGAAGACAAAATTGCTGCCATTGAGAAAGTATTGATTGCGTTCGCGACTTTATCTGACTCAATTACTGAGCCAAGAGCTTTTAGCAATGCATCTACATTACCACCCTGCTCGATAACTGGGCCGAAGTTTGCTCTAGGAAGATTGCCGAAAATACTAAATAGCCATAGGAAATAAAGACTAAGTGCGATAACAGTACCGCCTAGAATGGCGTATTTGGCTTTTGTCTCTTCACCGTAATAAGCGCGCATTGAAGACACTGAGTGATGGTATCCAAATGAGGTCAGTGCTACAGGCAACATTGCCATGGCGTATGGCGCATAAGCATTCTCTTCACTAATGGTATCGAAAAGTACCGCCATATTTACTTTCACAGCCAAGCCCGATACACCAAACACAAAGCTTAGAATCATGAAAGCAATTAGCACAACCGAAATTCGGTCTACCGCACGGGTTGAATGCCAAACAAACGCAGAAAAAATCAAGACAAAAAGAACGGATGCGATTTTAGCATTAAGACCGAGTACATCCTGTAATATAAGTCCTGAAGAAGTAATGTAGGCGTAGAGTAAAATACCACCCACGAAATACACTGTAATGTTGTTAATAAGATTAATCTTATCGCCTAATAAGTCCTTTGTAACTGTGTCAAAAGACACTTTTAATTCGTAGTGTTTGAATGCTTCTAATAGCATCCAACCAGAAATTGTCATGACCACCATAGTTATTGCGATGGCCAACATCGACCAAATAGTCCAGGCGCCAGCACCTGCACTTGGTAGTCCCAACATACCAGCGCCTACACAGACACTCGCTATAATACAGGCACCACCTATCAGAGACGGATTCTTTTTCATCATTCTGTTCTCATCAAATTCACGTTATTAGATTAGGGAGATTCCCCCTACTTCTCTGCTTTTATTTTTTGTATTGCTAGAGAAAAAGAGCGCAGCCAAATGACTGCGCTCTGAAGTGGTTATGCTTCTTCGAGCACTTTCGCTTCTGCTGGATTAACTACGGGTTCAACTTCTTTTAATCGAGCAGTAAAGTGACGTAAAACTTCAGGCTCATAAGTGAAATCCAATCCTTTCACTTTATGCGCGTTCTCTTTCACTTTCTCAAATGCTTCAATAACGTAGTCCATATGCGTTTGAGTATAAGTAGCACGTGGAATTGTTAAGCGAAGCAATTCAGCTGGACATGGATGCTGTTTGCCAGTTGCAGGATCGCGACCTAGAAGTAGTGAACCGATTTCCACTGCACGAATGCCAGCTACTTTATAAAGCTCACAAGCAAGAGCGTGTGCAGGGAATTGGTCTGCTGGAATATGAGGTAGCAATTTACCTGCATCAACGAACGCAGCGTGACCACCCGCTTGCTGACAGACGACGCCTATAGCTTCTAGGCCATCGACTAGGTATTGGATTTGGTTAATGCGGTACTCTAACCAGTCTTGACGCATACCGTCGTAAAGACCTACTGCTAGACGCTCCATTGCGCCACCTTCTAGGCCACCGTATGTAGGGAAACCTTCTTGAACCACACATAGAGTACGACAGTCAGTATATACATCCATGAAAGATTCATCTTTGAAGCACAATAAGCCGCCCATTTGAACCATTGCGTCTTTCTTCGCAGACATTGCTAGGCCATCAGCATACTTGTATGACTCACGAGTGATCTCTTCGATAGTCCAATCTTTATATCCAGGTTCACGTTGCTGGACAAAGTATGCGTTTTCAGCATAGCGAGCAGAGTCCATAATGACCGGAATATCGTATTTTTGTGCGATTTCATATACCGCTTTTAAGTTCGCGATAGAGACTGGCTGACCACCCGCAGAGTTACACGTGATAGTACTTACGATGTAAGGCACGTTAGCTGGGCCAGCTTCAATGATAGCTTCTTCTAGCTTCTCTAAGTCAAAGTTACCTTTAAAGTCTGCATTTACTGCTGTATCAAACGCGTCTTTTGTATAAACGTTCTTAGCTACGCAGCAGTTCACTTGAGTGTGACCTTGTGTAGTATCAAAGAAGTAGTTAGACAGTGCTACCATCTTTGAACGGTCCAAACCTTTCTCTTTTTCACGCTTTTTAATTAGTACTGGGATGTAGATCTGTTCAGCACCACGACCTTGGTGAGTCGGAATGGTCAGTTCATAACCAAAGATGTCTTTTACTGCGTTAGCTAAAGCGTAATAGCTGCGGCTACCACTGTATGCTTCATCACCGCGTAGCATTGCTGCTTGCATATCTTGAGTAATTGAACCTGTACCACTGTCTGTTAGTAGATCAATAAATACATCTTCACTATCTAGTAGGAATGGGTTCATACCCGCTTTAATAATTGCTTCTTCACGGTACTCACGCGTAGTACGTTTTACTGGCTCAACAACGCGAATACGGAACGGTTCTGGTAGATGTTTGAAGTTTTCCATTTTAATTTACCTAATATATTTATTTCTTATCTAATATTTAATTAACCAACAGCAAGACAAGAAATATAATTAAAGAGAACCCTATCCAGAATATATATCCAGATACGATTTAATTTGTTTCTATATTTAATCTATGAACATATTTAAACCATCACAAAAATGCACTCTATTGCATATCAATTCGTTAGGTATAGCTGCACATAGGCTATGCGCACTGGACAGTGCGAGAGACAGGGTTATCTCGAAGGGAAGAAGAAAGCGATTTTGTAATCTAGAGTAATCCAGATACTTGTGATGTTGAACTTTTCCATTTGTTTACCTACTTGAGATGTTCAATACCTTGCTGAGTGAGGTATATTCCAAAGTAACTAAGTTAATTATCTATAATTAACCGTATATGTCATTACTATAGAATATAATTTGAGAAGTCGCTAACAAAAAAGTTGATTATGCAGGATATACGGCTGTTTAATAAAGTTTATTTTTGACGACGATCAACACAGCGTACTAGTTAATAAAAACACTTCGAGCCATTAATAAAAATAAATCTATAAATATCACTATTCTTGAGTCATAAATTCGATAACTCGTACCATCATAGGTTCAAAGTAAGGATTCCAACTCAATCTCGCGCTGATGGTATCTTCATTAAACAATCCCCAAGCTGAGTAAGACAAAGTTGGCATCTTAGCGCAGTCGACCATATAGACCTCTCCTTCTTGAGAGCCACCGCATTGTCTCATCCACCCTCTACGTCCATACAAGATATTATCGTCGCGATACAAGACAGAAATGTGTGAACCACTCTGTATGTTAGAATCTGGCAGTTTCATACTAAATTGCACGAAGCGCGGATCTGAGTAGTTCTGTTCACCAAACCAAATAAGTGAACTATTCTCGTTACTAAAGCGGGTTTTAAAGAGATCGTATATAACTTTGGAGTTTATTAACTCATCTGTTTCCGTCACTAACAGTAGTGCTGGCAATTCAAAAGGTTTCTCTTTTAGCGCGTCTTGAACATCAACCGCAGTTTGGTAGTACAGCGCCGCCCCATTCATTGCCAATGAATCATAGCGAGTAAAGTTCTGCTCCTTCTGGACACTTACCCAATCGACAAAATGACGCGCAAAACTCGCCATTGAAACTAGTGGGTCTTTTGGCGCAAACGCTGGCGAAAATAGCACAAGCCCCTGAATTGCTTTCGGATGAGCTAAAGCGTATTCAGTCACCAAATTGGTGCCTGTTGAAAAACCGCCTAACCATATTTTGTCGACATCATCACGCAGCAGGTTTACTTGATGTTCCACCGCCAAACGCCAGTCTTCATTGGTTGGGTTCATTAGATCAGCTGGTCGAGAACCGTGACCCGGTAACAGCATGACATGAACTAAATAGCCATGCTCTGCTAAGTAAGGCGCAATATCGACAAAGGAGTAAGGCGAGTCCCCCAGTCCATGGACCAGTAATATACCTTCCCCATTCGGATTGTCAGGTAGCAGTCTGTAAGGGCTTACAACATCCATTTCGACTTGGTAACCGGCCCCGTGAAATACTCGAGTTTCATCAAGCCAAGTTCTAGTCTCATCGACATATTGTTCAAAACTGGATTGTGTATAAGGAGCGATAGAGCCCGA
Organism: Vibrio mediterranei; assembly: GCF_013364395.1. Classification (NCBI taxonomy): domain Bacteria; kingdom Pseudomonadati; phylum Pseudomonadota; class Gammaproteobacteria; order Vibrionales; family Vibrionaceae; genus Vibrio; species Vibrio mediterranei. The sequence continues at coordinate 1,913,454 of NZ_JABXGK010000001.1, forward strand.
ACTGGTATACATTTCGGGCTCTTGTTGGATAATTTGATTACTACAACCAACCATGACGAGTGTAATGATGAAAACGAAAAAACCTGTTACTTTACTCCTTTGCACTATACCGTCCTTGTTATTAGCAGCAATACGAACTTAGCTGCTGGTAGATTGATGATCTCTGAAGTAGCTTTCGGCATCCATAACTTTACCGTCTGGGAGCGCACATTTGCTCGAATCTTGCATATAGACGCCACCTGTAGATTCACAATATCTCGCCGCCTCGTTTGGCATTTCCTTGTGGTTTTCTCGGTAATAATCCCAGGCGTCCACCATCTCACCCGACTTTAACGTACATTGACCACTTTGAAGATCATAAGAACCATGCTCTTCACAATATACTGCGGCAGGATTAGCCATCCCGATAGGTTGCTCTTTGTTAGCCTGGTCGCTGTTTGAGCATCCAGCTAATGCCAGCGTAGATACCGCAATAAGACCAGCAAGGTATTTTAAGCTATTCTTTTTCATATTATTTCCTCTTACTTACCTTAGATAAAGTTAGATGAATCTAATCAAACTTCAACCTTTTCCGCATATTGTGTGGGTAATCTAAGTTCTAGTATCTTCAAAGAATATTTGAAACTGCATCAAATTCCACAGTGTTTTTACTTGCGGCTGGTTTCGCTATCCTCGGGCTAACACCCGTTAAGTAGAGACACGTTTATGAACATTGCTGACAACGCTAAAAACCGCTATTCAACCAAAGTATTCGACCCATCTTTTAAGCTATCTTCCCAGCAGGTAGATGCGATTAAAACACTCCTCCGATTTAGTCCATCCAGTGTGAACTCTCAACCATGGCACTTTATCATTGCCAGTACTGACGAGGCCAAACAGCGTGTTGCGACTGCCACACAAGACCGCTACAGTTTCAATGCTCCCAAAGTGCTTAACGCTTCTCATGTCATCGTATTCTGTACAAGAACAGAAATTGATGACAACTACTTACAGTTGTTGCTAGAAAATGAAGAGAAGGACGGACGCTTTGCTACTCCAGATGCAAAACTAGGACAACAGAATGGCCGACACTACTTTGTTAATATGCATCGCTCCGATTTGAAAGATGCTCAGCATTGGATGGAGAAGCAAGTGTACCTTAATGTAGGCACGCTCCTACTTGGCGCTTCGACTCTGGGTATTGATGCCGTACCTATCGAAGGGTTTGACAGCACTGTTCTTGATAAAGAATTCAACTTGGCAGCGCAAGGATACCGCAGTTCGGTTATCGTACCGCTCGGAAAACACAGTGAGCAGGACTTCAATGCAAAACTGCCTAAGTCGAGACACACCCCAGACTACTTATTCAGTGAATGTTAACTATTTAAACGAGGTAAACAATAACTAGCCTTATACGATTGGGGCTAGTTATTTAAAATGTCACTAACCTTGTCAAACTGACTTTGACACTTCTCTTTCAAGAACTTTTGGAATTCTCGAATAATTGGTCTTAACTGCCTCTTATCAGCACATACCATATAAAGCGGCACCGACTCTCCTTGCCAGTCAGGCAGAACTTTTCTCAGCTTCCCCTCAATAATGTCCTGACTAGCGTCGATTAAAGACTTATTGACGATTCCTCTGCCTTTTAACCCTAAACGCCTCACGACATCACCATCATTGGCTGATATCGCTCCTTTGGTCTCTATAACAACTTGTTGAGAATCGTAGGATAATGGCCAGTGGTTATGTACTGAGCCCGCCACCATAAAGCTGATGCAGTTATGTTGATTCAAATCGTTTGGGTGTAGCACTGGAGAGTGATGACGAATGTAGTCTGGGCTAGCACAAAGCACTCGAACATTCTGCGGACATAACGGTATTGCCACCATATTGGAATCTGGAAGTTCCCCATATCGAATAGCAACATCAATTGGTTTGCTATACATATCTACCAACTGGTCAGATAACTCAAGACGAACCGTGACGTTTTCATGTAAGTCAGTGAACTCATTAATCCAATCAAGCAGTAAGTTTCGCCCAAAGTCAGACGGTGCAGACACATAAATGTTACCTGTTAGCGCGCCACGAGCATTTGCGATCTCCTCGACACCTTCATTCAAAGTTGCAAGAGCACAATTAACTTTGGCTAGGAATAGTTCTCCCTCTCCAGTTAAGCTCAATCTTCGTGTTGTTCGAACAAACAACGGGAAGCCTACTTGCTCTTCTAAACGCTTTATTGATGCACTAACGGCTGCAGGCGTCATATCCATTTGATTCGCTACTTTAGAAAAACTACCTTGTTTGGCCGTTTCGGCAAACAAAGTCAGTTCATTCAGTGCTTTCATGTTACTTTCACCATATTCACTACAATCTTTTCCATCATATACAAAAAATACCTCGACTCATAAAAGAAGAGGTATTTTTAACTAACATGCTGATTGTTTAATCAAAGTTGATGGCAAGCTTACCGATCATAGCGCCACTTTCCATCAATCGGTGCCCTTGCTTTAATGACTCTGCATTGAAGCCATTGATCTCTTTGGTCAAGGTTGATTGAATTCGTCCAGAGTCAATAAGATTAGCGACTTGTTTTAAGATATCACCTTGCTTGTACATATCCTGTGTTTTGTATATTGAGCGTGTGAACATAAGCTCCCAAACAAAACCGACTGACTTACCTTGAAGCTTACTAAGATCAATACCGCTATCAAACTCAACGATTGAACCGATCATGCCTTGAGGTGCAATAAGTTCTGCCATCGCATCCCAATGACCAACCGTGTCAGCGACATTGAAAATATAATCTACCGTCTCAAACCCCAAGTCATGAACAGATTCAACTAAGTTTCTATGATTGACCACATAGTCTGCACCCATCTCTTTTACCCAAGCTTCGGTCTCTGGGCGTGATGCTGTCGCTATAACCGTTAGGTTAGTGAGCTGTTTTGCAATTTGAGTAGTAATAGAGCCGACACCACCAGCACCACCGATAATTAATAGCGTTTTACGCTCTGACGGGTCTACACGAAGACGATCAAACAGAGCCTCCCATCCCGTTAATGCAGTCAACGGGACTACAGCCGCTTCTGCATCAGTGAGTCCTTTTGGAGCTCTCGCGACAATTCTAGAATCAACAGCATGATATTGTGCATTGGTGCCTGGGCGAGTGACATCACCAGCATAGTACACTCGATCGCCCTCAGTGAAGTTGGTAACCTTACTGCCCACTGATACCACTTCTCCCACGGCATCAAAACCCAGAACACGTGGACTTTCTAATGTTTTATTCACTGCTGAACGAACACGTATTTTTGCATCTGCAGGGTTAACGGAAATGGCCGCAACTTTTACAAGTAGGTCAAATTCGCCGATTTCAGGCATAGCCATTTCAAACTCATACAAGCTGTTTTCTTCATCGATAGTTTTTGATTCACTAAAACCGATTGCTTTCATCATTGTTGTCATAACGTGTTCCTCTATAGTGTCTAGCTGCAAGTGTTCTTGCTCAATGACTTAACTATAGGTTGAGAGAAGGAAGCTAAAAACCACCAAAGACTTGAAACACTTTCAAATAAAAACCGATGTATCTAACAAGCTCAAAACTCCAGATGATAAGTATTCTTATCTTTACTTAACTTTACACATATGCATCTAGAACAAAAAAAGAGCATAAGGAATAATTATCGCCATAAGCCCACAACAAAAATATGGACTAATATGCTCAACAACAAACTTAGTAAACCTACCATGGTGTTTCATTGGCTAACTGCTGTTTTCTTTATAGCGACGCTTGCCATAGGACTTTATCTCGGCGATATGGCCAATGGCCCAGACAAAAATGAGCTAAGGAATCTTCATAAATCACTCGGAGTACTTGTGATGTTTGCAGCTTCCATCAGGCTAGTTTGGCGCCTGAAAGAAGGCATGATCGGTTCCATCAAACAGCTACCTGCGTGGCAAGAGAAATCTGCCCACTTTGTTCACTGGTTTTTGCTTTTAGCTACAATAATGATGCCGCTATCCGGAATCACTATGAGTATCGGAGGAGGACGTTCGGTCGAGTTTTTTGGCATAAGTCTTATCTCAGCAGGAGAGAAAATCGAATGGCTACAACAAATTAGCTCTACCATTCACTTCTCATCTGTGAACATTGTAATCGCTATACTTGTATTGCACGTTATGGCAGCCCTAAAACACCAACTCGTTGATAAAGATGGCACACTCTCACGTATGTTAGGCAGAAGCTAAAAACATAATTTCAAATGATGAAAGCACCACTTTTTGGTCTTTCATCATTTGATGTCATTAGAAGACGGGGCGTAATTATTCGATTGTGAGAAGGTAACGGGGAGTATGTTACTTGTTTCTCTTTCCAATTCCTTGAAAATTCATGAGTAAATTATTAATAGAGGTTCTCACTCATGAATGGCATTCGACTGTGGCATTTCGCACAAGCTTCTCTTGGTATTGTCCAATGGGTTGGTATTGCGATTCTTCTCAACCCAATCATCATTGAAAGAACATCTAGTGGCGCACTACTAGGCCAAGTCATGGCACTCATTGGAGGTGCGGGTTTATTAGCACCGTTGATTGGTGGGATGGCCGATCGTTATTGTTGTCATCGTCTACTACAACGAATGGCCTTGTTTATTCATTTTATTGCTCTGTTAATTCTTTACTTCGCTGAGACAACCGCAGCAATCTACTGGACAGTAGGTATTCTGATAGGCATTGGTAGTGTCGCATTGTTAGTACTGAATCCGACCTTTGTAATCGCGTCTAGCAAAAACCAAAATGATGAAGGCCGGGGTCTAGCCAGCTTATATCAATGTCAGTTCTTTGGTGTTGTTGTGACTGGTTTACTTATTTCAATTGCTGACTTCTACCATGTGCCAAGTGACGATCAGCTGCTTATACTTATGTCTTTGGTCATCATCGTGCTTTGTTTGGTTTCTGTTTGCCCTCCTCCATCCATTGAAACGGATAAATCCTACTTTGAGGGTGCTGAGAAGAAATCAGCTAATGAAACCACTTCACAACAAGGTGCGGCACCTTGGTTTCTCTTTTTGTTGGCAGTCTTCTTCTCAATGTTTCTCTCTTCTAACCTGATGGAACTTGGTCCTTTGCTAATCAAAGAAGTTTATCAAGTCAATATCGGCAACTCCGCACTTGGTATGGCTATCTCTGCCATTATCAGCATTTTTATGCTCGAATCGGCCGGAAGATGGATGCAAAGAAGCGGGCCATTTAAAGTTTGGTATGCCGCTCAAGTGATTTATTTAATAGTCGGCACTCTATTTTGGTTAACCGCTGGAAATGATGTTCAGGCTTTCGTACCTATCGCACTGTTAGTGTTACTCATGCAAGCAATGTCTTGGAATGACATGATCATTCCATCCATCGCAGGTCGTTTGAGTCCCAATTCTCCAGCGTTAACTCAGGGTCTTTTGATGTTATGTATGGCAGGCGGTTTTGGTGTCGGCGCAATGCTTGCTGGCTTATCCATTGATAAATTCGGCTACGCATCAGTATTCACCTTGTCATTAATCGGGATTATCATTGCGCTCTTGTGTATAGGATTACTCACCCTGTCTACCCAGAAAAACCGACGTACCATTTCTGCCTCTTAAAGCCCCTTTCCGCTACACTCCCAAAGCACAGTAACTCGATACTGTGCTTTGATATTGCTCACATTATTCCTTAACTGCCTATACTGTTTAGTATCTAGTGCTAATCTTAGAATATTATCAAAGGCTTAGTTCAAGGAAGACAGAATGGCCGATCTATACTTGGCATCGACCAGTGAGTTCACTGCCAAAGATTATAAGAACAATGAGTACCTAGTAACTCATGCGACAATTCAAGAGCGGTTCTTTGAACCTTTTGAGATCAATCTACAACTGGTCGCAAAAGGGCTCTCTGCCTCTGATCAACTCGGTCAGACAATGACGCTTAATCGCTATACTTTTGAGTCAGGCTCACAAAGCCTAGTGCGTAGCTTTCATGGCTACATCGCAAAGATCGTTTGCACGGGTTTCGATGAAACTCAGCAATATGCGTTCTACAACATCACTTTACGGCCTTGGCTATGGTTACTTAACTTTTCTAAGAAAAGCCGTGTTTTCCAAAACCAATCAACCAAAGATATCGTTTCTTCTGTGTTTAGTGATGCTGGTTTCTCAAGCCTATTTACAGCCAAATCTCTACCAAGTACCAAACGTGAGTACTGCATACAGTTCAATGAAACGGATTATGACTTTGTCTGTCGGTTGCTTGCTCAAGAAGGAATTCAATTTCACTTTGAACACACATCAAGCAGCCATAAACTGATCTTACAAGACGCGGAGAAACCATACAGCAAAGCGGATATCAATAAGTTCGATATGGCTAACCTACCCTCTGGTAGCAACCCACTCATTCAATCTTGGCATTCTGACCTTCAGTTTCACGGAACGAGTTTGGAGCTCACTGATTACGACTACAGTCAATCTAAGTTGCTCTCCAGTAAAGCAAGTAAATCGAGCAATAAAATCGCCAATAACACTAAACTAGCCGCAACACATTTTTCTAACGATAGCGTTTCTGGAGACATGACCGATCTGTCCACTCTGGTCAAACGTCGTGTGGAAGCGATAGAAAGCCAGTACAGTACAATACAGGCATCCAGTGATGTAGACGCATTTTATGTGGGGCAATACTTTTCACTAGCCAGTCACACAGACAATACACAGTTGGGTGAATACTTAGTAGTCTCGCAAACCGTTCAATATGATGGCCAGTCAAGCGGTCAATCGAATTGCCAAACTCAAATCACTGTAGTGCCCAATTCCACTCCCTATTTGCCAACCGTCATTGACAAACCTTCAATTCAAGGCGTTCACAACGCCGTAGTTGCAGGAAAAACAAGTGGTGATATTAGTCAGGATGACCAGGGGAGAGTAAAAATCCAATTTTTGTGGGACAACGAAACGAGCGGCGATGATACCAGTTGCTATGTTCGCGTTGCTCAACTAATGGCGGGGAAAGGTTACGGGACACAGTTTATCCCACGAGTTGGCCAAGAAGTGCTTGTCACTTTCATTAATGGCGACGCGGATAAGCCAATTATTACTGGCTCGGTATACAATAGTCAGAATGCTCCTCCATATAAGACAGCAAACTCTACTCAAACTGGTATTAAAACCATGCTTAAAGGTCAGAGTAATGAGTGGTACTTCGATGATAAAAAAGATAACGAACTGTTTTATCAACATGCCGCTAAGGACTTTACCTTAGAAGTAGAAAACAACGTCACCACGACCATCAAAGGTGAAGTCGCCTATAAAGCGACCAAAGCTATTACCTATACCGCTGAGGATGCGATGACGATGAGCGTTGCTAAAGCGTTTAGCGGCAAAGCCAAGACCGTCAGCATTGAGGGCGAAGACTCTCTAGAGCTAAAAGTAGGCTCAAGCAAAATCACCATCAGCTCTTCCTCTATCAAGATTGAATCTAGTGCAATCGAAATTAAAGCCTCTAACGCACTAAAACTTCAGGGCATGACGTTGGATGCCAAAGGCTCAACGTCTGCCAAATTATCCGCTGCGTCTGTAACTGTAGACGCCTCAGGAAGTGGAACTATAAAAGGGGCGAGCTTGACATTAGACGCCCAGACGACTTTAACCGCTCAAGGAAAGCTCTCAGCCGATCTCAAGTCAAACCTGAAAGCATCCATTAACGGTGCTGTCATGTCTGAAGTCAAAGGCGCTATAGTGAAGGTAAATTAATGATGACTCAACAACTTCAGTATCGAAAGATACCCTACGTAAACCCTGAGCAAATCACGCCATTGTTTAGTGCTTCAGAGGATCTCACTGAGATACTAGCTCAGTCACAGAGCATTGAAGATTTTATAGCGACATTGCAAGAGAAAGAGCTCTATTTCGATCTGGTTCAATTTCTTGCACACGCTTTACCGGTAAGGGAAGCCATCCTTTGGGCTTACTTATGCCTTGAGATTCGGATGCCGGACTGGAACAAAACACAACAGACTTGCCTTGCAAGCTGCAAACAATGGGTATTTGAACCAAGTGAAGAGGGAAGGCGGCGCTGCGAACTCTATGCAACTCGATTAGAGTTAAAGTGCGCACCATCATGGTTAGCACAAGCTGTATTTTGGAACGGTGCTGGTAGTATTGTGTCACCTGAACTCCCCAGTGTACTCCCCGACCCCAAGCTATACGCCAAAGCCTGCGCAGGGGCCATTAACACCGCCGCTGCGATACCTGAATGGGACAAGCATGCCGACTATTATCAACAATCCATCGCAGTCGCTCTCAATATAGCTCATGGAGGCTTAGGAAAGTTATGACTTTGCCAGCAGCTCGTTCAACAGACATGCATGTCTGCCCAATGCAAACACCTGCAGTGCCCCCTATTCCGCACGTAGGAGGGCCTATTATTGGGCCAGGAGTACCAACCGTTTTAATCGGGAACATGCCTGCGTCAGTCATGGGAGACATGTGCACATGCGTAGGGCCACCGGACAGCATAATTAAGGGCAGTGCGACAGTGCTTATTTGCAATCGGCCAGCAGCGAGATTAGGTGACACAACAGCACACGGAGGTACCATTGTTGCGGGAATGCCCACAGTCCTAATAGGGGGATAAACCCCTAATTTTATTATAGTTAATTAGCGTTCGCGTGTGACGTCGTTCCAATATTCCTACCGAAAAGTAAAAAAATGACGAAATTTCACAAATTTCCGAGACTTTCTGAAAAACGCTTCTAATATTAAAGCAATGTAATCATGTTGTTAAGCTATTGACACTTTAAAAAGTAAATAGTTTTGTTAATTGCTTTGATATGCATAAATGAAATAAACCAAGGAATGGTATGTACAGTTTCGATGACCTATCAGGCGCTCTATCGGAAGACGCTCCCAGTGGACAATACTTAAAGCTTGATCGCGGCGAATATAGAGCGATCAGAAATGGATATAACACCGCCCTTTCATCCTTTAGACAAATGTTAGAAGCCCCAGATGCATTTGCTGACGAAGAAAAGTCTGAACTCAATGATCAAAACTGGCAGCAGTTTAGAGAACAGCTCAACGAAGCACTCGGTTCGAAAACAAAAGATACGGAACTTTGGAGCTGGTACATAACTAGCTTGTCATTTGACCGAGAACCTATACCGAAGCTGATTGAAGGTTTTAAGCTTCTTCAAAACTACATTGACAACTTCTGGGATACCTTGCATCCAACACTGCCTGACAACAAGGTCAAGGCGACGGATGAGTCTGGAAAACAAAAAGAACTGGTGGAGTTTCGCATCAAACCGTTATCGCAGTTCATCGGTGACGCACCCGAGGCCTCCGCGCTCTTTATGCCAACACAGTTCATTCCTCTTGTTGGCAACATCACTTATTCTCGCTATTTCCAAGCAGAACGCAGCGGCACATTGAGTGATCTGCAAAACGAAGCTAACGACGCTTTTAGCCTTGAATGTACCGACTTGATTCTCGGCTTAGGGCAATTGGTAGAGCAGGTAAATCAGGTAGAAACTGTACTTGCAGAACGTTGTCAAAGCCATGGCGTCCAAGCGCTCAGCTTTAAATTCGTCCGTGAAATCTTCGAAAGCCATTTAACGGCACTGCGAACATTAATCGGTAACCAATATAGTCAGTGGCCTTTAGACGATATGAACACTGAAGCAGCTTCTGGCGAGGCTCAATCTCAACCAGATAGCTCTGAGCAGTCAGACGCTCACGATAATATAGACTCGGTCAGTTCTAATCCAGATACCGTTAGTATTCCCGATGCGACGCCTAATAAAGCACCAGAATCTACACCCCCTATTTCAGCGACAGTTTCAACTATCTCTACACAGCCTCTCACAAGAGACGCCGCTTATAATCAATTGAGAACTCTGGCGGACTTCTTTAAGCAAACTGAACCACATAACCCAACTAGTTACCTACTTGAACGGGCAATTGTTTGGGGACAACTACCCTTACCAGAACTGATGAAAATTCTGGTAGGAAATAATTCCAATGCACTTAATCAAATCGATTCACTGATTGGAATGAATGACGCCCCTATAAACATGGAAAACAGTTCACTATCAACTCAGTCTGGTGGTCACTCTAAGCAGTACACAGAGTCTCCTACTAGCAACTCGAATGATGCCGAATCCTCGGCCTCAAACCAATCCAACAACAATGAAGTAACTCAAGCTACCGCAAATTCAGACGTTTCTGATTTTGAATGGTAACGGTTTAACGCGATACGCGAAGGAGAAAACTGATGGCTTCTATTTTTATGAGAATTGACGGAACCAAACCTAAAGGTGCAGCAACCGTTGAGAAAATTGGTGGTAAAGATGGGTTCTTTGCCATTGATAATGTTTCTTGGAGCGCCGTTCGTGGCGTAGGTATTGATGTTGGTAATGCCAACAATGCTGACCAAGGTATGGTAGCTCTAGGGGAAATCACTATTGGCCGTGGCTGTGATGGTGCCTCACCTTACCTTACAACTTTCTTATATGCACCAGGTGCTGAAGGTAAAACCATTGAAGTGGTGATGACTAAACCAAATCGCGAAGGTTCTGGTGCTGATCCGTACCTTATCTTGACGCTGAAAAACGCACGTATGTCTAACTACACAATGACAGGAACAAACGGTTCATTACCAAGTGAGAGCTTTGCGCTTACCTACACCGAGATTTCAAAAGCTTACTATATCGAGGGAGAAGGCGGAAAAATCGAGAAAGGCCCAGAAGTCGGCTTTGATGCAACTGAAGCGAAAGTCACTTCAACCGCTAGCTAATTAATCAAGGAGAGATGTTGTGGCACTAAATTCTCAGCACAAACGCGTAAGTAAGAACCGCGTTAGCATCACATATGATGTAGAAACCAATGGAGCAGTTGAAACAAAAGAGCTGCCTTTTGTTGTGGGTGTAATCGGTGATTATTCTGGTCATAAACAAGACAAAGAAGATGTTGAAGATCGCACATTCTATAACTTAGACAAAGATAACTTCGATCATGTTATGAAACGCGTTGGTCCTGAGTTATCCATGAAAGTAGACAATGTTCTTGCCGAAGATGATAGTCAATTTGAAGCAAGCCTTAAGTTTAATTCTATGAAGGACTTCGAGCCTGAAGCCATCATTGACCAAGTCGAGCCCTTAAAAAAGCTCGTAGAGACTCGCAATCAGTTGAAGGTACTACTTTCTAAGGCTGATCGCTCTCGTGATCTAGAGAAGTTATTGAAAGAAGTGTTGCAAAGTGCAGACACCATCAACGCCTTATCTCAAGAACTTGGTATTGAACAGAAAGGAGCAGAAGAATGAGCACTGAATCAGACGTACAAGGCCAACCGTCCGCTGAGGAAGGCTCACTGAGTTTCCTTGACAGAGCGATTGAAGCCACAACACAAACTCCTGCGGATACAACTAAAGAGCTGTTTTCAGTACTTGCTGAACAGGCACTTTCAGGCACCGTAACGTGGGATAAAAACTTAACTAAAACTATTGAAAGCGCCATCGGCGAAATCGACAAGAAGCTGTCAAAGCAGCTTTCTGCGGTGATGCAACAAGACGACTTTCAAAAGCTTGAAGGTTCTTGGCGTGGTCTACAAAAACTCGTCAAAGAGAGCGACACTGGGCGTTCATTGAAAATCAAAATGGTTGATTTCTCACAAGATGAATTGCTCGAACAATTTGAAGATGCACCAGCTATAGACCGCAGTCCTCTCTTCAACGCCCTGTATCAAGATGAATACGGTACAGCAGGTGGTGAGCCCTACGGCACATTCATCGGTGACTACGAGTTCAGCGCAAAAGATGAAGATGTAGCACTTCTTCGTTACATGGGCGAAGTAGCTGCAGCGTGCCACGCTCCATTCATTGCCGCAGCCAATGCGCAAATGTTTGAGTTCAATGACTTCTCTACATTTGAAGAAGGCAAACCTGTCGCAGCAGGCTTTGACTCTCCTGCATACGCTGCTTGGAACTCGTTTAGGGAAAGTGATGACGCGCGTTATGTCACTCTGACGCTTCCTCGTACTATGGCACGCTTACCATATGGACAAAAAGGGCTAAGCACAGACGTCTTCGCTTATGAAGAGCTGGATGTTGATATGGATGGTAATCCGAATCCGAAGAATAACGATGAACTTGTCTGGTCTAATGCGGCGTATGATCTAGGTCTTAAGATGACTCAAGCATTTACTGCATATGGCTGGTGTACTGCTATTCGAGGTCTTGATAACGGCGGTAAAGTAGAAAACCTGCCTAACCTAACGTACAAGACTGAGGCTGGCGATCTAGTCCAGCAATGTCCAACAGAAGTGAATCTCACCGACGAACGAGAGAAAGAACTCAGCGACCTTGGTTTCCTTCCTCTAGTTCATTACAAGAACACCAACTATGGCGTTTTTATCGGCGGGCAAACTACCCAAAAACCGAAAACCTATACCGATCCGGATGCTACGGCTAACGCTGCTATCTCCGCACGACTGCCATACATCATGGCAAGTGGTCGAATTGCCCATTATTTGAAAGTAATGGGACGTGATCGTTTGGGTTCAAACATTGAAGCACCCGATATTCAACGTGAACTTCAACTTTGGATCGACCAATACACCAACGCAGGTGCGATTGGTAACGATTCTCGAGCTCGTACGCCACTGGCAGAGTCTCGTATTGAAGTGGTTGAACAGCCGGGTAAACCTGGGGCTTACTCTGCGATTGCACACCTAAGACCATGGCTTCAACTCGAAGAACTTACCACCTCTGTTCGCATGGTTGCGAAGATTCCTGGTTAATTGTGATAAGCCGCAACCTTTGTGGTTGCGGCTAAATGCTGCGGTAGTTGATGTAGATGTTTAGTACAGACTGGCAAAAACAATTTAACGCGCTCGACCCCAAACAAGATTCATACTTGTTTGACGCACTCGCAATGATGGTCGAACTAGCAAAAAAAGAACACCAATACTCTACTTATTCAGCAGAGCGTATTATTGCGCAAATTACTCAACTCATTCTTGTCTTAGATGAGCGCCTTTCCAAACAAATGGATCTCATTCTGCACAATGACGACTTTCAAGCTCTAGAGGCTAGTTGGCGTCAAGCGCTTTACCTTGCAACACAACCAGTCAGCAGGCAAAGAACCAAACTCAAAATTCTTGATATGAGCTGGGAAGAGGTATCAAACGACCTCAATCAATCATATTCCATCAAACAAACTTTTTTGTTCAATACCATTGGCAATAAAGAACTTAATACGCTAGGTGGACAACCCTTTGGTTGTATCGCCTTCACACACCCTATTTCCATGGACCTAGACGTCAATAGCGAATTTGACGACATCTACACACTGGGTCTAATTGGTCAACTGGGTGAACAAACTTTATGTACCATGCTAGCTTCTCCTGATTCACTTTTTTTTGCCGACTCGGGCGCCGATTGGCTTTCCAATACACAAAGAATAGAAAAGGTCTTAAACGGCCCAGATTACACAGCTTGGCAAGCTCTGCGCAAGCAACCTAGTGCTCGTTTTCTTGGCTTAGCGATGCCACGTATCAAATTGCGTCAACCGTACAAAGATCATCGCTGTGGATTCCTTTATCAAGAAAAAGGCGACACGCTTTGGGGATATGCCAATATTGCTTTCCTATCTACGGTCATGAAGGAACACCATCGTATCGGTTGGTTTGGCTTCCTAAAAGCTCGTTGGAGTGATAAAGAACAAGGGGCTCTTCTGGCATGGAAACACAAAACATCTGAGCTTACTTACAGCGAATGTGACAGTTATTTATTTGGTAGAATCGCTAGCTTTTATTCCAATCAAGGTTTCATCTCTCTCGCAAGAAACGCACTAACAGGCAAGCTCTACTTCTCTGGTAACAATTCAGTGTGGGCACCATCAGATAGCGATAACGACAAAGTTTTGGCTCAACTACAAACGACACTGATGTGCTGCCGTGTCGCCCATTTTCTCAAAGTTCAAGTGCGTGAAATGATTGGTAACTTCAGTGATGCGCGAGAATGTGAACAGTTTCTACGAAACTGGATTGAGAAATTCTCCAGTAATGTGAACTACGCCAACGAAGAGACCTTGGCAAAATATCCTCTCAGCAAAGCACACATTGCCGTTAACGAGATAGAGTCCCTTCCCGGCCATTTCTCTTGCACGTTACGAATGGTTCCCCAATATCAGTTCGACCATTTTAACGGTGAAGTGGTGTTAACTACGGAGCTTGGGGAGGTCAGGCAGTGAGTTTCTACAATGCTTTTATTCAATCATCTCGCCAAGACGATGAGATTGACGATATTCGCTACCATCTGACTCGATTACTAGAGTCTGAAGCACCGTTAATTGCTGTCGAAAACAGTCTTTCTGAGGTCAGATGTTCTAGTTTTACCTTCGGTATTACTGATGTTCAGCTGTTGACCGCCAACCTCGACCAAACACAGTTGGCAAGAAAAATAGAAACATGGCTTACCACATATGAACCGCGATTATCCGATGTTTCTGTGGAGATGTTAGAACGCCGGGAAGGTCAAAACTGTATTCAATTTACCATTGTAGCCAAGCATCTATCTCAGGACGGAGAACAAACCCTCGTCTTTGACTCGAAAATAGCGCTTGGTGACTTCAGTGCCAAGATATCAGAGGAAGAATATGACTGATCCTTTGCTTCGATATTATGAAAGAGAGTTAGCTTTAGTAAAGCGTTCCTTAGGGTTCTATGCCGAGGAGCACTCTCATATTGCCTCATTACTCGATATGCATCAGGGGCAAATCGAAGATCCCAGCCTCGCGCGTTTGCTGGACGGTGTTGCCTTGCTCAACGCTAAAACAGAAATGGCATTGGAGACCCAATATTCGCAAGTTATCGATAGCTTGATAGACGTGATATACCCTTCCATCAATCAACGAGTTCCAAGTATTGGTTACGCAGAATTGAATGCACCGGATGGTATTACAGAGAACGCGAATATTCCATTGGGTAGTCAATTTTCAAATATGATTGGGGAGCAAGAGTGCTTGTTTCAAACGGTTGATAACTTAGCGATCAACCCATTCAGCATAACAGATATTTCAGCAACCACTGCACCGTTCTCAGTCCATAAGCCAGAAGAGGCGGAACTGGCCAATGCTGCGCTTCAGATTCAATTATCAACGGGAGATGAAGGTGTCTACTTTTCCTCGCTAGCTTGTTCTGACTTAAACTTCTTTGTAAAAGGTTTTGCTAACAACGCAGACTTATTAGTAGAACTTCTGCTCTCGAACTGTCTCGCTATCTCTCTGTCAGATCATGAAAACAACACAATTGCAGAGTTGAGTGGCGTGCAACTACAGAGCCGTGTCGGCGATCCTGATTTTAAGTTTTTACCCGCAAAAGGTAATCAGTTTGATGGCTTTCAAATCATAAGAGAGTTTTTCTTATTCAAAGAAAAACGACAGTTTTTCATTATAAGAAATTTCGCTAGCGCTATTAGCAAAGTTAATGACCATCAATGTACTTTGAATATCTTCCTGAATGACATTCCTTCTGAGTTTTTGCGCTTATTTGATACCGACGTCATTCGTCTAAATGTTGTGCCCGTAATTAATACTTTCGAGCACATAAGCGAACCGATTACTGTCGATGGGCGTCGCCTCGCTTATCCTATTCAACCTAACAGTGGCAATGACTCTGTCATCGACATCATCAAGATCCAATCAGTCAAACAAATCACTGCATACGGAGATGTCGAACTGGTGCCTGTTCTAGGGGACAAATACAAACACAGCAAAAAGACACACGGTACAAGTACTGCCTATTGGGAAGCGAAAATGAACTTAGAGCGACAGTTTGAAGTCGTCGTTTCAGAGTCTCTTTATCAATCGGAAAATGCCACGCTAATTGCACGTTTATTGTGCTGCAATGACAAACTGGCCTGTAGTGCGTCTGGTGAGCTTGAATGCCGAGAGAGCATTGATCTCCCCGGAGTCATGACCCTGATGTACCCGCCATCCGCGCCGCAAGATGTACAAAATAGTGAAAAGTCATTAAGCCAGCTGATTGGACTTTTAACATGTAACTTTAACTCCTTGCTGCAAAGCGATGATCCCGCATCCATGCTAAAAGGAATTTTTAAGCTATTCGCGCATGATGCCAAAAACCTCGATGAAATTAACACCATCAACAATGTGAAATTCCAAACGCAAGTCTCTACGCTGCGAGTTCACAATAAAAATGTATTTGTCCCGGGTACAGAAATCACGGTAGAGCTCAACTCTGAGATGCCCTATCACTCGTTCTCAATAGTCATGAACGAGTTTTTCAAACAATTCTGCAGTTTTGACCGCTATATACAACTTAGTGTCAATCTATATGGTAAGCCGCAAAGCGGCCTCTGTTTCGCGAAAGTTCACGGGAATCAGTTATGTCTTTAAACCTATCTAGTTCACCTATGAACGGTCTCTGCAATCAGCCCGATGATTTTGAGTTTGCTCAAGCTATTCGTGTTCTTCAATCGTATTGTTCTGACAATCCTCAGAACCGGACTCAATTGAAACTAGAATCAGAAGTCATTCCCAGTGGAGATTTAAATGACATTAGTCAGATAGAAGTCACCAATAGACAAATACGTTTATCTATCGCAAAGACGGCTTTGTCCGGTGTATATGGTGTCATCCCTGATTACATCTATGAAGAATTGCTTGAAGCACTACATCAGGAAGACGAAGGATTAAAAGCCTTTCTTGATGTCTTCAACCAACGTCAATTTGAGCTTACTTACAAACAAGAGACACGCGCTTGGTTACTGCTTCAAAATGAGCAAAACAATAAGTTAAGTAACACGCTTTATCATTTGTCAGGATTGGAAAATAGCAATCGTCATTTGATTCAATATACCATGCTGCTCGGTCAAAATAGCAGAAACATTCGTACGTTAGAGCAACTATTAAACGACTACTACGAACTAAAGATATCGGTACAAGTCACCCCATATGAGACTCGAAAGCTACCTGAAGCCGCAACTAGCAATATTGGTAAATCTGTTAGGTCTAGGAAAAACAATAAATTAGGACACGGTTTATTAATAGGAAGTCGCTGTGATGTACCTAGTGCCAGCATTAAAGTTTATATCGAGCCTCAGAATAGACGCGAAGTCGAACAGCTCAAACGGGATTCAAGATTAGCAAACGATGTGAAGTCAACGGTTCAACATTATCTCAAAGATGATACTCCAGTAACGATCTATCTTCTCATTCTTAGGCAGCATCTAAATGCACCAGTTCTTAGCTCCAACGCTTTAAGCTCTGCGAAACTGGGAGAAGTCGACTGCTTAGCTCCTGAGCGTTTTCCACAATCCAAGGTACGAATAAGGCTACGCTGATCTAGCTTTAGGACTCTAGGGACATCAAAAAAGGGAATTTATACATGGCACAAGTAACACTCACTAATTTAGTTAGCAAACTCTCACCCGAGTTAAAGCAGGCTCTAGAAGTATCGGCTGGAGCAGCAATGAACCAAGGGGTGCCTGCTATCGAAGTAGAGCATTGGATTTTGCAGCTCATCTCACAGAAAGACAAAGGTCTAGAAAATCTCTGTCGTTCTCAAAACATTGCTCAAGATGCTTTGGTTAGTGAACTCACGGATAAAATCACGCGTCTTCCCAAAGGAAGTGAAGGACAACCAACACTAAGCCATGAGCTCACTGAATTGATTAAAGATGCGTGGATGATTGCCTCGGTAAACTACGGACATGGTGAAATAATCAGTCTGCACCTTATTCAGTCCATGCTTCAACAAAACGTAATGGGTGTTTCCGCTTTGAAACTTGAGAGTTTGAAAGATGTTTCCACTGAATCTTTACAAGGTCTTATTCGAAAAAGTGGTGCGTCGACTTCTACCACCTCCCCTGGCACCAGCACAGGTGGTGAGTCGTCTAGCGGTGGCGATGCGCTCTCAAAGTACACTATCAACCTGACCCAACAAGCTCAAGATGGCAAGATCGACCCCATTTCTGGACGCAACAGTGAAGTGCGCAAAGCTATTGATATTTTGTGCCGTAAGAGACAAAACAACCCTATTTTCGTAGGAGAACCTGGCGTCGGTAAAACCGCAGTGGTTGAAGGATTAGCGCTTCGAATTGCAACTGGCGAGGTGCCAGCGGCGATTCAAGGTGTTCAAATTCACTCTCTCGACCTTGGGCTCCTCCAAGCAGGAGCAAGCGTTAAGGGTGAATTTGAAAACCGACTAAAAGATGTCATTAACGAAGTTAAAAGCTCCGAGGAGCCCATTATCGTCTTTATCGATGAAGCACACACGTTAATTGGTGCTGGCGGTGCAGTCGGACAAAATGACGCTGCTAATCTGCTGAAACCGGCCCTGGCTCGTGGAGAATTCAAAACCATCGCAGCAACAACGTGGGCGGAATACAAAAAGTACTTTGAGAAAGATCCTGCTCTAACCCGAAGATTCCAAGTTGTCACCATTGAAGAACCAAACGCAGAAGACGCAATGCAGATGCTAAGAGGGGTTGCCGACTCACTTCAAGGACATCATGGTGCCTTCATTACCGAATCAGCCATTGCAGCCGCCGTTAATCTATCAATACGCTATTTACCATCAAGACAGCTTCCAGACAAAGCCATTAGCTTGCTCGACACTGCAAGTGCTCGAATTGCCTTAACCCAAGGCGCAAAGCCAGAAATTATCGAGTCTTTAGAGCAAATGATTCGTTATCAAGAAAACGAATTGATGGCATTGGCTAAAGAGCAAGCGCTGTTCGGTGGCAATGAAGCCGATATTGCAGAAGTCACACAGCAAAAAGAGCAAAAACAAAACAAACTCGATGCCTTGAATAGCCAGTGGAATCAAGAAGTTGAGCTAGTTGATAAAATTAAAGCAATACAATCTGATATCAGCAATGCGAGCGAAGAAACCGAAAACCCTGAGCAAATGACTGAAGAACTGAACAAGCTGAGAGATGAATTGGCAGAGTTACAAGGAGAGACTCCTCTGGTTCACGCATTAGTTGATGAAGGAACGATCGCTGAAGTGATTGCAAACTGGACCGGAATTCCCGTCGGAAGCATGTTGAGTGATGAAATTAATAAGCTGCTTACTCTGGAAACCGAGCTCGATAAACGAGTGATTGGGCAGAATGTGGCAAAACAAGAGCTCGCTAAAGCAATTCGTATTTCCAGAGCTGGCTTGACGGATAACCGTAAACCTATCGGCGTATTCTTGATGTGCGGCCCAAGTGGTGTTGGTAAGACTGAAACCGCTATGGCACTTGCAGAACAGCTCTATGGTGGTAGCAACGACATGACCATCATTAACATGACGGAGTTTAAAGAAGAACATAAAATATCAATGTTGCTCGGTAGTCCGGCGGGCTACGTGGGCTTTGGTGAAGGCGGTGTATTAACCGAAGCGATTAGACGCAACCCCTACTCTGTTCTGTTACTTGATGAGATGGAGAAAGCACATCCTGGTGTCCACGATCTCTTTTATCAAATCTTCGATAAAGGACATATCAAGGACAGTGAAGGCCGCAGTGTCGATTTTAAAAATACCATTATTATCATGACCTCAAATGCGGCTGACCAAGCTATTTGCGATGCTTGTGACGAAGCTGAATCCCAGCTTGATAACAGCACGCTGTTAGAAATGATTCGACCTGACCTTCAACGTTACTTTAAACCTGCATTTTTAGGCCGTACGACCATTGTGCCTTACTACCCACTTAACGATAGTGAGTTAGGCAAGATAACCGAAATATCACTGAATCGTATTAAGAAAAAACTGGCTGAGCAATACCAAGCATCATTCCGATGGGATGAGTCGTTCATTAACTACGTTGTGGAGAAAAACAACGACCCAACAACTGGCGGTCGTGCGGTAGAGCAGATCATTAATCGCTCGCTCATGCCCAAGTTAGCTGAAGAGTGTATTAATCGCTTGAGCAGACAAGAAGCCATAAATCATGTGGAGGTCTCCGGTGATGACAAAAATGGTTTCTCTTTAAGTATTAGCTAGCAAAAAGGCGATAGTGATGAGTCGACAAAAAACGGATATTCAGGATGAAAGCGTAAACAGCAAGTCTCGCGGTATGTTACCGGGGCTTAGCTTCAAGCTTTCTTTCGCTATTTTTGTCGTCTTGTCACTGTCTATTTTCCTGACCACCAGCTTAAACTACCTAAATTTTGATAAGCGTTTAACTGAGACGACTGACTCCAAATATAAGGTGGTCATGCAAGAAACCTTGTCCGACATCAACAATGCTATTGCCTTCGGTGTTCCTTTGCATGGCATCAGCAATGTACAGTCTCTATTGGAACGTCATTTAGCCAGCGTTTCTGGCCTAATCGCTCTTGAAGTTACCGATAGACAAACTGAGCGGCTCTACTTTGCCAACCACGCAGAGGTCTCTATCGCAGAAAGCCAAACTAAACAGCTACGCACACCTATTTACAATGCATTCGGTCAGTTGGACGGCGAGATCTCACTCACTTACTCCCTCGAACATTTAGGCTCGTTGCGCAGTGGGCTCATTTCAAAAAGTGCTTTCTACGCTGTAATTTGGATCGTTATTGCGACACTGTGTAATTTAATTTTCATTCACGGTATCACACAGCACATGTTGCGCCGAACCTCCGAGGTCGATCAATGCTTGTCGTCGCAAGAAATTGCAGGATGTAAATTTGAGCTTGCAAGCCAAATTATGGAAGGCAACCAACAGCATTTAACCCGTTGGCAAAAATTCAGACAAAGACACACCACGATGTTGATTCTGGTGTTGGCATTCACCACCACTTTTGTTGCCAACTTTATGACTTCATTACAAATGATGGACTACTTCGCGGATATCTATCAACAAGAATTAAACGAAAAAGCCTCCATTATTGCCTACTCCCTCGTTCAATTACTAGATTACCTCATCGCTAGTGGCTTTGATGTCGCTAATCTACGTGGTCTTGATAGTGAACTAGCCAACTATCTGGTCAATCACAACGACATTATCGCGATTTCTATCGTCCAAGAATCACAAACATTAGTGAACGCTGGTGCTCAATTCGATGAGTTGCAACTCAACACCCATTTATTTCCACTCAATAACCACGACACCATCGCCTTAACCATATCATCGGACAAGAATCTCGTTGCCACTCTCCTTAAAGAGAACTTGCTCGATATGTTATCCATATTGGTTGCCTCTTTGCTAGTCGTTACTGAAGTGATTCTTTTCCTTTGTAACTATATGATCATGTCACCGTGGCACCAATTAAAACAGTTAGTTGCTCGGCTCAGTAAAGGCTTTACAGACATGACTGCTAAGGTCACAAGCCGCGATGAAATCAGCTCGCTGCTTGCAAAAATTAACCGAACAACTCTAGCAGAAAACACCTCACAAACATCGATAATTGAACATCAGAACTATCGTTTTGTCCGCCTGCCCTTATTTTTGTTTGTCTTTGCCGAGGCGGCATCTCTCTCTTTCTTCCCCAACTATGTCTCGACCTTAGTGATGGATGTCTCTTGGATACCATCAAGTATGCAAGCGAGTTTTCCTATCTCGTTATTCATGTTGGTCTGGGCGATTTCTCTACCCTTTGCAGGATACTGGTCAGATAAATTAGGACGACGTAAGGCGCTAATTATCGGTGGTTTGGTTATCACAGTTGGCATGGTTTCCACCAGTTTGTGCAATACATTATCTGCGATGCTTCTCAGCAGAACGATTACCGCATTAGGCTATGGATTAGTGTTTATTTCAGCGCAAGGTTTTGTCAGTGACTATACCGACAATTCAAATAGAACCAAAGGTATGGCGACGTTCTTGTCTTCGTTCTTCTCGGGCTCCTTGTGCGGAGCAGCTATAGGAGGCTTGCTTGCTGACCGTATTGGATATAGTGGCACCTTCTTCTTAGCTTCGGGGATCAGCATCGTTGGCGTGTTGTTAGTTTGGCGCTTCTTCGAACAAGGCGACAATAACCAGTCTTCAGTGCCAATTAAGCTATCCGACTTCAGTGATCTATTGAGCAATAAACACTTTGCTCTTATAAGCTTTTGCAGCGCTATTCCAGCCAAAGTAGTTCTTACCGGCTTTCTCTATTATTTATGCCCCGTTTATCTGCAGCATCTTGGCGAGAGCAATGCCATGTCCGGACGTATTTTGATGATCTATGGGTTAGCCATTGTGGTTATCTCGCCCTTAACCGCGATATGGATAGACAGATTTAAAAACAAACTTATCTTCGTAGTGATTGGCGGACTGTTGTCCTCATTTGCTTTGCTCAACATCTATTACTTTAATGGCACCCTTGGATTGCTAGTTGTTGTTCTCGTTGTTGGTGTAGCTCACAGCATCGGTATTTCACCACAGATCCCTTTGGTGATGAGTCTAATGAAAGTCTCCACCAGTGAACGGGGAAAAGCGATTGGTATTTTTAGACTTACAGAGAGGATCGGTAATGTGACAGGCCCTATTTTAACTGGAGCATTGCTTGGCATTTATGGGTTTATTAACACCGTAATGATCCTAGGCGGACTGCTATTTGTCAGCACTATAAGCCTTGTATTGGTGTATTACTTTTGGCAAAAGAAAGACAAAATATTTAGTGACGTTGAAGGAGCTTCCGCATGATTAAATCGCTTCAATCCATCGTCTTAATCGTAACTTTGCTGCTGACGTCGATAGTCTCGGCAAATGAAGATAGTCCTAACTCTAACTTGCAGGACTCCAAACATGTCGTCATGCTGCTTTGGCGAGGAGTGACTCAAGCAGAGCAAGGGTTTGTTGATGAAATGAATAAGAATGATAGCGTCCGAATCACTATTTTAGATGCGGATAAGAACCGAGAAACTTTAGCAAAGCACATCGACTCCCTTGAAGGTCTTAGACCTGATCTTGTTTATACCTTTGGGACCACCATTACCTTGTCACTTTTGGGTAGCACTAATGCCCCTACAAAGTTTAATAGTAGCGGTGAAATACCGGTTGTCTTTAATATTGTAAGCGACCCTATTGGCTCAAAAATAGTAGATAGTGTGGATTGTTCACAAAGAGCCCAAAACTATACTGGGGTTAGCCATATTGTCCCCTATGAAGTGCAGCTTAACGTCATCAAAGAACTGGGAGACATCCGTACTGTTGGTATTTTGTTTAACCCTTTAGAAAACAATTCGCAAATAGCCGCGAACACTTTACTGGCCGTCGCGACACAAAACGGTATTAACGTCAAACGCTACCCAGTCCAGAAAACGACTAACGGAATAGAAAAGGCCAATATTCAATCTTTGGTCGTCGAAATGAAGAACGACGACGTGGATTTAGTGTACCTACCGGCAGACTCGCTACTGATATCGAATGCTAAAGTAATTACTGATATTGTTCACAGTGCGGGGCTACCTACTTTCTCAGCCACAGAATCACCAATACGCAATAGCGGTGCGCTTGTTGGTGTTGTTAGCCGCTATTATTATGCTGGTCAATTTGCGGCCTTTAAAGCGCAGCAAATACTCACCGAAGACACTTTTGCTGGAGATATACCCATTGAAACGCTCCAACAGTTTTCCTATATCGTTAATGCCGATACCGCAAATCTAATTGGGTATTTCCCTCCCGTTTCTATGTTGAAAATTTCAGAGTTAGTAAGGAATAAGGATGTTCTTGAAACCCCATAACATGACAAGTTATCTATCATTTTCAAGGCGATGTACTTTGTTGCTCGCTAGCACCATAGTTGCATATGGTGCTACGGCTAATACGATAGGTCCATCTAGGTTGATGTTAACAACCCAAGACTGGCCTCCCTATCAATATTATGAACACGCCGAGATGAAAGGTGTTGCGATTACTACAGTGAAGTGCGCACTTGGTTCAATGGGTCAACCATACCAATTTACTATGACCAGTTGGTCTGATGCCCAAATGCGAGTCCAAAATGGCAATCAGCATGGTTTTTTTGTCGCGACCGAAACTCTGGAGCGAAATGAGTATGCAGCAGTTTCAACCCCAATCGCCGAACAGAAGATTAACTGGTACTTCGGGGCTGGTGTCGATCCCAAGATCACCGAATTAAATAAACTCAACCTCAAATTTTCTGCAAAATTTGGGTCAAACAAGTGGTTTTGGCTTAAAAGACAGGGATTTAACGTAGTGAAGCAGCCAAGAGATGCTAAAGTTTTATTAAAGCTGTTAAAACAACGTGAAATCGACATTGCACTTGAAGACCAACTGGTTTTTGAAAATGAGTTAGACGTAGCTGGATTGTCCAAAGACTACTTTCGCTCACAGCATATGGAAACAAAAAAGATGGGGGTCTACTTTTCAAATCGATTCCTCAACGAATACTCTGGGTTCTTAACAAGCTTTAATCGCGCAGTGGAAAAGTGTAAGGGGTAACCATGGCCATTAGTATTCATTTAGTGTCAATTCCGGAGCAGGAAGCCGTCGCGTCCCGAATTGTCCACCTTCCAGAGGAAGGTGGTGTGATTGGCCGCAGCCCAGATTGTGATGTAGTTCTGCCAGATCACTCCAGTCGAATATCGCGTAAACATGCTGCCATCACTCTCACCAGTGACGGTTACTTTATTCAAGACCTAAGTCGCAATGGCATTAATCTCAATGATAAATCGGTACAAGGTGGACTTCAGCTACCTATTAGCGATGGCGATATCATTGCAGTAGCAGATTACAGTCTTCTCGTCAGCACATTGACGGCTTCGAAAGCGGCTGTGGTCAATAAGGAAGTCGATGTTGATACCCTTAGTTTCAACATCGACGCCAGCGATGATGTTGATTTTCTTGAAACCAGCACACTCAGTTCAATACAAGTCGACCCTATGACCAACGATTTTTCTACCCAGAACGTACTGGCCGATGACCCATTTTCATCGGATCCTTTTGACGGTTTTGAACAGGAAGAGATTTCTCGATTTGAAGAGCCAATAAACAACGTCCAACACGTCAACTTTAGCGAAGAATCAGCGCCATCTTCGACCATTGAATTCGTTCCTATGAATAGAGAAAACGATGACATCACCTCCTCGTTACAGCAGCTCATTGCGCTATCAAAAGAAAACCAAAGCCTGTTGCAAAACCCATCATTTCAACACGACCAACTTTTTACTGCCTTGGAAGAGACCATAGAACAGTTTTTAGATGAGTTCTGCCCTGAACAACTGGAGTCTCAGTTTAATGAATATGTAGGCAACAGCCTGTTTGTTAACAAAGAAAAGCGTTACTGGCGCATTTATAGAAAGACCTTTGAGCGCAGACAGAAAAATGGCGATTTTCGCCGCCAATTTAAGGCGCTGTTTATCGAAAATATGCAGCGTGGAGGAGAAGACTAATGCGGTTTTCAATGCTATCGACCGCTTTGTTTGTACTCAGCATTACAGCATGTTCTTCCGACCCTGTCCCAGTGACCACGGCCTATAGCATGACTGTTAATGCGGACGATACCATTAACAAATATCAATCTGACTCGGCCAACCCTGTCGTGGTCAGATTATATCAACTCGCAAGTAAAGAGAGCTTCGAGCAAAGCAGTTTTATTACTCTGTATAACTCCGACCTCCAAGCGCTAGGAAGTAGTCTGGTGGTCAAACAAGTTTTACCGTCAGTGATGCCTGACAGTAACCAAACTATCTCACTAGATATCAACAAAAATACCCAGTACATCGCCGCATTAGTGGAGTATGCCAACTACCGTGAAAGCAATGGAAAAGCAGTAACTGCTGTACCCACTGATGGTGAAAGTAGCATCGCGCTTAGACTATCTGGACTTAATGTAGAGCTTGACATCGTCGCTCCTGAGTCTAGTTGGTGGCAGATATTCTGATAGAACGATAAAAAGGATTTTTCGTGGACGCGCATAAGAAAGTAGTATGGAAAGAAGGCATGTTTATTGCCCCTCAACATTTTCAACAGCAGGATAGATTTGTCCAAAACTATGTCAGACAAAACGTCGACACACTCTCTCATTTTGCCCCATTTTTTGGTTTGACGGAGCTCTCTATTAACACAGACCTGTTAAAGATTGGAAAGTTAGCCATCACCCAATGCTCTGGGATTTTCCCCGACGGCACTCAGTTTAACACCGTCAAAGAAGTCGCCATAAATATCCCTGTTGGTACTGTCGATAACACTATATATCTTGCTCTACCTTTAGCTCTGCAGGGCAATAACGATTATTGTGAGGATGAGAGTGGGACAAGCCGTTATGTCACCAAGTCCATCAATGTATTTGACTCAGCGACTCATGAAAACACCAGCCTTGAAGTAGATGTCGCAAGATTAAACGTTCAACTTCTCTCTGACCACGATGATCACTCAGGTCACTCATTGATTCCTGTTGCTCGTATACTTGAATGTACTGAGGCTGGCGAGGTCATTTTAGACCGAGCATTTATCGCAGCGTGCCTTCACTACGGAGCTTCACGTTATTTGACGGATAAAGTTAAAGAAACTCACGCCTTATTGGTCAGTCGGACGCAGAACTTGTTTAAGCGCATTCAAGCAGGTCAAAGTCAAAAAAGTGACCAGTCGTTAATGCTTGACTACCTATGGCTACAGACTTTGAATAGTTGGATGCCTTGGTTTGATTTGACATCACAAAATGAGCGATATAGCACTTATGACTTGTACGTGCACCTCAATCGTTTTCGAGCTGAGTTAATGGCATTGAGCCCTGAACTCGCTCCAGAAGCTAGCGCGCTAAAAGTCGATAAGTTGTACAGTAACTTCAGTCCACTTTTTGCCGATTTACGTAACCTCTTGACGCTTGTTCAACAAGACTCAGTAATAGAGTTTACTTGGGATACTGCACTATTTGAGAAACGCCGACTACTCCGAACCATTATTAAAGACCCATTATCTGTCCAATCAAGACGCTTTGTACTCAGTGTGACCTCTTCATTGTCAGCAGGTGAACTCAGTGACACCTTCATAGCAGCGGCGAAATTAAGCAGTAATACCCGTATTGTTGAATTGGTTCGCAACTCTCTCTCGGGTATCAGCCTCACAGCTCTTCCTGTTGCACCAAGCGAACTTAAACCGGTTCAAGGTACTACCTATTTTGAACTCAATACTTCAGACCCTATGTGGCAAGAGATGCTAACTATGAGGGATGCCTTGGCACTTCACGTCGATACTCGTGTGCCTGATCTTGAAGTACACTTATATGCGCTGAGGTAATCCATGCTCGACTATTTGGATGAAGAGACCGTCATTTGGGAACAAGACCCAAAAAAGAAACTATCAGAAGTTAATTCTGATAAGCCTGCGGTATTTCGAACACCAGATGCTACACAAATGGAGTTTCTTAAGCACTTCGACAAATCAGAAAATCAGCTTATCAATATCAGTGCTGAGCTCTTGGCGGTGACATTAAAAATCGACAGTATTCCCGAACCAGACGATATCGCCGAGTTAAGAGAACAATTGGTAGCGAGGATTAGTGACCTCAAGGATAAGGGGAGTCACCTCAATTATCCCGTAGCTGTCATTGATAAGTTGTGCTTCTTATTTGCCGTAGTTCTTGACGAATTTATCGTCTACACCGACTGGGGGGAAAAACGCGGTTGGGAAAACAAAACACTTCTCAGTGAGCTGTTTGGAATGAGAAATGGTGGGGAGCTGTTCTTCTCCGTAGCAGATAAGGCTGCGAGACAACCCAATAAAATGATCGACCTTATCGAGATCATCTATCTTTTCTTGAGTATTGGATTCAAAGGGCAGTATCACTCACAAGGTTCTGAGCAGCTTAAACGCTTTATCCACCAGCTAGAACAAATATTAAGTCAATACCGCCAATCAACTCGCATTCATTGCCAAACTCGCGTGACTCACCCTAAAGTTCGTCGTCCTAGCCGCAAAAAGCGCTATGCCGTTATCAGCTTACTGTTCGCTACACTTATCGGCTCAACGCTAGCCCTCACCTACTTCTGGTACAGTAAAACTCTACCACAACGATCTCGAGATTTTACTTATCTTCCAGATTTCAGCCAGCGATATATTCTGTCCGGACAAGTTAACGATATTGTGTTTATTTCGAGCGATAGCGACCTTTCGTCCCCTCCTATTAGAGGAAGCCGAGTAGAAGCTCAACAGAGTCCACGTGTTGCCGCCTCTCCAATTAATAGTGACTCTAAACTCTGGTTAGTTCAGCTCGCTACCTTCTCGAATGAACAAAATGCACAGCTGTTTATCGAGCGTTTGAGCGCTAGCAAGTACGAGCCCCGAGTCGATAGTTACAAACAGTATTTTAGAGTAGTAGTCGATGTTGATGATCGTTCACAAGCGATTGAAACCCAGAAATGGCTCAAAGATAACCAAAATATCGATTCAATTGTGATCAAGACAAACAAACAACAATAACGATCTAAAGACAGTTTTCAGGGAAGAAAATAGACATGGCAGATGGAAAAAAACAGAAGACAACAGCAAAGCCATTAATCAGCGGTATTTCCTCCGGATTTTTGCTTTGTATATTACTGTTGGTAACTGTGTGGTTTACGCCAGCACTTAAGGCCTACCTCGTCATAGCGATTGCTTTTTGCATCATTCTATCTGGCATCCTCGGTTTCTTCATCTATTGGTTGAGCCGAAAGAACAATAAACTTAACGACCCTGATGAGAGTAAAAAGAAAGAGCTTATTGCTAGACGATGTCAGTTGCTACAAAAGCACTTTCAAAACGTTCTTAAAGTTCAGAAGACAAACAAGAGACTACAGAGTCGTTATGATTTGCCCGTCTATCTTTGGTTCAGTGACAAACCGCAAAACGATTTCAATGTCATTACTCAAATGGGCTATGAAGCTTACCAAGTAGACGAGTTTGGCAATGATATCGAGTTCCCTATTCTTTTCTGGCTCAGCGAACACTCTTTGGTTATATCGGTTAGTCAAGGAGAGGACCAACACCCGGAATACCTCAAGACACTCTACAACTGCTTGAAAAAATGGCGTCCTAGACAGGCCCTTAACGGGTTACTGCTAGCAACCAATGCTGACGCATTACTAGGGCAAAAAGAAGCCATAAAGATGAGAGCGGATCAGATAAAAGCCGATTTAACGCGATTGAATCGAACCTTTGGTTTGTCTATTCCGGTGTACAGCATTATCACTCACAGCAGCAGCATCAGTGACTTCTGCCAATACTTCTCTGGTTTTGAAGACGCAAGGCGTGAAGACGCATTTGGCTCTATGATGCCATTTAGAGAACACGGTGGTATAGACGCAGACTGGTATGATCACGCTTATGACGCCTTGATAGGTCAACTGATTGCCAATATGACAAGTGCCCTCTCAGGGCAGCTCAACCTAGACTACCGCAAGTCTATCGCTGCGGCTCCACTTCAATTTGGACTGTTAAAACAAAACTTGTGGCTACAATTAAACCGTATATTTGGCGTCAATCAACTGGGTGATGGCTTGATGTTCCGTGGCTTTTTCTTCACTCATGAAGGAAGTGACAGTAAGAACGTCGATGCACTTGCCGCAACAATCAGCAACGACTTAGGTCACGAGTTCTATCATCCAAAATCTAGTCAGCCAGTTAAGCAAGTACTTTTTGCCCAGCATCTTATGACTCATGCTTTAATCCCTGAACATATGCTTGTGGGAGTAAATAAGAAGAAAGAAAACTGGTTGCTGACCATGCAAACCACTTATACGCTTCTGTGCGCCTTATTATTAATTGCAATACTTGCAATCATCAAATTGGATTTCGACTTCCAAAGCCAGCGGGAAGCTCGCGCTGATGCTCTTCTGGAACGCTACAAAGAAGCAATAACCGCGTCACCTTATGACGTGGAAAATCTTGCAGACAATATTCCTAACCTTTATTCACTCCGTAAGATCTACGAACTTTATAATAAGCCAGAACCTTGGTACGTGTTACCGTTCATGCCTTCTTACACTATTAAGCCAGAGGTTGAACTAGCCTATATCACTGAGTTACAAGCCGTGTTGATGCCGTCTTTAGAAAAGTCTTTGGCCAATGACTTGTTCGTATACGTTAATCTTGAAGAGCAAGCGACAACACTTTCATTACTCAATAGTTATCGTCTGCTATTTACTCCTAACAAGAACAATACAGAGGAACTAAGAGCCTATTTTGTTCAATCTCTGGAGGATCAAGGAGTAGGTACAACGAGTACTCTCAATCAATTGACCAGTTTACTTGATGATGCCTTCGCCAATCATTTGATACCTGAAGAATCTAATACTGATTTAGAGCAACTGGCTCGTAAAGTCATTAATCAAACAGGTATCGAAACGCTGCTTTATCAACATATTAAGAGCCAAACTAAATACGCCAATCGAATAGATATTCGCTCAGAGCTTGGTAGCAACTACTCTCAAGTCTACTCATTTTCTTCTGGCTTTGTAGGCTATCTTGTTCCCCATATCTTTACCCCGAGTGGATTTACCGAGTTAGATCTTTCCGTAGATTCCCCTATTATCAAGGAAGCTTTATCAGCCTACGCGGGTGTTGCTGGCGAAGCACCGAGCGCATTGGAAATGTATCGGATTAGTAGAGACCTACGCCAACTCTATAAAAATGATTACATCAACTATTGGAAAGACTTCACCAATAACATCGTCGTCAATCCGGTTAAAGATGATACTGAACTCAGTCGCCTTCTGACATTATTGACCAACGCGGGAGATAACCCGATCCAAAATTATTATAATACGATCAGTAAATATACGACGATAAACATAGAGCCAGTAGAACCAGCGAAAGACGAGAAAGCGGCCGAAAAAGAACAGACACCGATTGACCAAGACCAAATGGAGGCAATGAGACTGATTAATGTCAGTTTTTCCGACTTTCATAGCTATGTCAGTTCGGTAAACGATGCACCAAAACCAGTAGATCAATGGCTAGCTGCAGTCAAAGCTGCGAAAGCTTATCTTGATACTTTTTATCAAGCTGAGGATGCTCGCAAACTCGCCTATGACACGTTAGCAAAGCCATTACAAAGCTCCAACCCGATCGCCGCTATACAACTCACCGCCTCAACTCAACCTACTATGACAAAGAGTTTGTCTGATGCGATTACTCAACTTAGCAATGATGCTGTGTTATCGCTGGCGCATCAGCATTTGAACCTGCAGTGGAAAAACTCAGTACTAACCACATTCCAGTCGAGCTTAGCCAGTTACTACCCATTCAGCAAAAATGCAGAAACTGACGCAAGTGTTGCTGATGTAAAAGCGTTCTTTTCTTCGAGTGGTGCTTTTGAGGCTTTCAATAAAAAATACTTAAACTCATTCTTACAAGGCACTGAAGGAAGCCCTTACCTTCCAGGGCTGCTTCCGCGTTCTGGGTTAGAGATCACACCGGAAGTCTGGGATATGGTTGATGTTGCTAATCAAATACGCAGCGCGCTATTTCTGGCATCACCAGACAATGTTTCGGTTAAGTTCCAAATGAAAGCCTTAACAATGAGTCCAAAAGCAACAGAATTTATGATTTATAGCGATCAACCACTGTTCACCTACCGACATGGGCCAACCCTGTGGAAGTCCATAAGTTGGGATGGAGAGCAACAGGCAGAGGATAACCTTAATATTGAACTTAAAGACAGCGTAACATCGTTGTCCCAATCCAATTTCAGTGGTAATTGGAACTGGTTTAAGCTTATCAACTCACAATTGGTTAAGGCGGATAATCAAGGCGCGGAGATTTCCATTGGCAACAAAGGCGAGCAAATTCGTCTTTCGGTGAAGACGCAAGGTCAAGTAAACCCATTTACACCCGGTTTTTTTACTCAATTTAAGTTACCTGAAAATATCTAACGATGTTTCGAATTGAGTTTAGACATGATCAACAAGGGCTATCACTCATAGCGTCAGTCCTTGAAGTTCAACCTGAAGATATTGAATGGCATTCAGACCATGTTTTTGAGTGCCACTCAGCAAAGTTAGGTCATTTGAAAGGCCGTTTAGGTCGAGGAATAACTGCTAAAAAACAACTACTACTTGAAGCTGAACTAACTGCGCTCATTTCCCCACAAAATGTGTCCTCGCGGCAGTCTCTGACCTCTTTAGATGAGACTCATTTACTCCTAAATACTTGGATAGAAGGTGAAACATTGAGTCAACTCGCGCGAAGCAATACACCACCTGTAAGTTGGCATCATGATATTGAACAGCAAATCCTAGCTTTACATCGTGCTGGTTACGTACACGGTGATATCAAGCCCAGTAATATCGTCATTGGACCTGATGGACACGCTACGCTAATTGATCTTTCAATGGCTATTAAAATTGGCAGTTCATTGAAAACACTGCCTTTTCGCCACTACTCACCGTCATACTCTCCACCACAGCAAATAGACGCGGTCGGTAACATAGAGCCTATATTGGATTGGTATGCCTTAGCTATCTGTTACTGTGCCACTCATCGTGCACATCCTTACGAGGGCTTAGATATTACTCAGCATCAAACAAGCAAAAAGTTGACGTTTTTTTCACACTGCCGGACCAGTTATCAGAGAATTATTACTCACACACTAGCTGAGTTTCAGAAAGAAAAGCAAAATTCGTGTCATATCACATACTGGATGGACCATTAAAGCCGATTACTCATATATAATTCGTGACAATTGAGTTTAATCTAAGAGTATTATGTTTCTAGCTCCTTACGTTTCTACTAACAACGAACAATTCGAGTTCACACGCCAACAAGCAAGCCACTTTGCGAAAAAAGTAGCGGGCGACTTTAACCCTATCCATGACGAAGACAACAAGCGTTTCTGTGTTCCTGGCGATCTACTGTTTGCAGTATTACTGCAAAAAGAAGGAATCAGTCAGAAAATGCGCTTTGATTTCTCAGGAATGGTCAGCGATGGCGTAGCTCTAAACGTTGTAGAAAAGGGCGAAACAGAAAGTACTGTTGTCGATCAAACTGGCAAAGAATACCTTCAGATGACTCACGATGGTGAGACAAGCCACAACCAAGAGTTTATCGAACACGTAGTCACTAACTACGTTCAGTTCTCTGGTATGAATTTCCCTCACATCATGGTTCCGCTCATGCAAGAGCAACAGATGATGATTAACTGCCAGCGCCCTCTAGTTATTTACGAGAGCATGGAAGTGGAATTTGAACACCTGAACCTCACCCATCCTGAAGTCGAGTTTACTGGCGCGACTTTTGATGTAGAGGGTAAGCGCGGTGTGGTTACGTTGAACTTTGCGTTTAAAGAAGATGGGATTGTTGTGGGCAAAGGCATTAAGCGAATGGTTGCAAGTGGTCTTAAACCTTATGACAACGATGCCGTTGATGACCTAGTATCACGTTTCAACGAAAGAAAGACCTATTTTCTCGAGCAGTTTAACAACGCGGCCTAATCAAAAGTAAAAATGAACATTCAAAGCCTCGACTTATGTCGAGGCTTTTTGGTTTGTTATGCACGCATTTTTCACTAGTTGAGCGTTATAGAAGCCGATTGAATATCTCGGTATTGCTTTAAGCTATCGAAATAGTAATGTGCTTTCTGCACATGCTCGAGTTCTAGCATCCAAGTGGCGTTTCTTTGGCAGCAACAAAACTTAGCGATTTTGTCGAGCAGTGCATTGCTTTGTTTGTCCAATACTTCTCTGACACTATGTATCAGGGAAGTTTGTTCAATTGAAAGGAATTGAAAGGTAGCATGAGCATTGTTTAGTACACCAAACGCTTGGTGTTGCTTACCTAATTGATTAAAAATAGCAGACTGTGATACCGCCGCGTCATAAAAACCGGTCAACATGCAGGCAAACTGGCAAGGCTTTATACTTGTATCATCAAGAGCAGCATAAATATGTTGAGGAAGGTGGTGCAAAACTTCATCAAAAAGATGGTAAGCCTCTGGCCAATGACCTTGTTCTACTAATTGTTCTGCTTTTAAAAAACGATTCCAACACGCCTCAATATTCATCGCTAAATAGTTCCAGTCCACAATACCGACAACCATTTAAATGCAAATTAGAATCAATTGCAAATAAATATCATTTGCAACTCTATATCCAACGCCTTACTTTCGCTTTATACGAAAGATAATCATCACCAAATATTTTTTCCAACGCCCGCTCCTCGGGTTTAATCTGAAAACGGTTCATATACGGTATAAAAAACATCGACAAGAACAGGCTCAACCCATCTTCTAACCAGAAGCCCCAAGACAATAACAACGTAAATAAAGCAACATACATCGGGTTTCGAGTTTTCGAAAAAATACCAGTGTCAACCACACTGCTTGCTTTAGTCGGCTTAGTCGGGTCAACCGTTGTTTTAGCCTTCTTAAACTCAAGCACGCCTGAAATACCCATGTAACCACTAAAAACAAACAGTGCTGTAACCCAAATCGACTTAAGTGGAATATGCATATATAGCCAACCGTTATCAATAGCAGCTAGTGCATACATCGAAACGGCAAACAGGATAAACAGCAGTACTGGGGGGATTTTTAGTTCAAGCGCTTTCATTGATTATTCCTTTATCAATAATAGAAGCGCCCCAATCTGGGGCGCTTCATAAAGTTAGTTCAGTAGTTGTAGCAGAGCCTGTACAGGATGCTTGACCTTCACATCTTCAAACCTTTTTACCTGACTTCGACACGAATAACCTGTGACTAGGCAGCGCTCTTTTGGCAACTTGTCTAGATTTGGCTGCCAACTTAAGCCATAAATATCTTTCGACATTTGCAACTTGTCTGATTCATGCCCAAACGTTCCTGCCATACCACAACAGCCTACAGGTACTGTTGTTAGTCGACCGCCGAAATGATGGAAAATAGCGCCCCACTCTTTTTCCGCATTAGGCATCTTGGTTTTCTCTGTACAATGTGCAAACAAATACCAATCTGCTTCATCCACCATCTCAAGAGCGTCTTTATCTTGTACCAGAGGCATGAGCCACTCATGAGCGGTTAACACATTAAATGTCCCACGTTCCTCTTTAAGAATCTCTACATATTCATCGCGGTAACACAACACTAGGGCGGGATCGACTCCAACCAATGGAATATTCAACTGAGACACCTGTGTTAAGAAATCCGCCGTTGATTTTGCCCCTTTTGCAAACTGACTTAAAAACCCTTTAATGTGAGCTGCTTTGCCATTGGGCTTAAAAGGTAACAACACCGGTTTCTTACCCATTTTGAGTATTAGTTTGGCAAAATCTTCGACCACTTCAGCATCGTAGAAACTAGTAAAAGGATCTTGGACGATGCATACATAGTCACTGCGTTGACCCGCAGGAATGGCCTGTAACTGCCCCAGGCTAAACTGAGCAACAGGTTGCGATTTCAAACGTTGTTTGAGAGTAGGAACAGAAAGAAGCGGCGCGTCAATGTAGCCAACTGTTTTCTCGGTGAGCGTCTGAACAACTCTCTGGTTCAATCCAAAATTGACCACCTTGGGGAATTTGGCCATATATGGCAATAGTGTCTCGATATTTGCCACTAGATAATCTTTAGCAGGTCTTTGATATCTCGAGTAATAAAGGTTTAGGAATCGAGCTCTGAAGCTTGGTACATCAACCTTTATTGGACATTGGCTAGCACACGCTTTGCAAGCGAGGCAGCCATTCATGGCGTCATATACTTCGTGGGAAAAATCATATTCATGACGTTTATTAAACGTGTTCCGCCACTTCTCAATTAACCCTTTCGCACTATTTGAGCGATTAATATTGGTCTCTAACTCAAGAACATCGAAGCCCTGTTCCGATAGCTGTCTTAACCACTCGCGCACTAAGCCAGCCCTACCCTTTGGTGAATGACGTCGGTCTGCGGTTACTTTCATCGAAGGGCACATAGGTGAAGCGGTGTCATAGTTAAAGCACAGACCATTACCGTTACATTCCATTGCTTGGGCAAAACTATCACGAACTTCAATCGGGATCTGTCTGTCGTATGTTCCTCGCTTGGTATCCGAGACTTTAACGAGCTCATCCGTACTCTCTAACGGAGTACATATCTTACCGGGATTCATTTTGTTCAACGGGTCACACGCGGCTTTAATGCGTCTGAGTTCATTAAACAGTTGCTCACCGAAGAAATCAGGGCCATATTCAGAACGGAAACCTTTACCGTGCTCCCCCCACATAAGGCCGCCGTACTTGGCGACAAGCTTGACGACTTCATCTGAGATTTGATGCATTAACGACTCTTGTTCGGGGTCGCACATATCAAGTGCAGGTCTTACATGAAGCACACCTGCATCCACGTGACCAAACATGCCAT
Organism: Vibrio mediterranei; assembly: GCF_013364395.1. NCBI lineage: Bacteria > Pseudomonadati > Pseudomonadota > Gammaproteobacteria > Vibrionales > Vibrionaceae > Vibrio > Vibrio mediterranei. Next base: position 1,949,675 of record NZ_JABXGK010000001.1, read on the forward strand.
AGTTCAACCCGTGTCCATCGAGTAAATCGCGAAACTCGGCAATAAAGTCAGCCAAGTTCTCCGGGGGCACACAAGTATCCTCTGCAAACGCAATAGGTTTCGCGCTGCCTTTCACGGCACCCAAGAGGCCAACAGCTTTCTTTCGCATATTGTAAATGCGTCCAAGACTAGCAACGTCACTGGTCACTTGGTAACCAATGATACCGTCCTGCTCTGTCTTCAGTTTCTCATCTAGACTCTTAGTTAAAGCCGCTACCGCTTGAGTCACTTCTTCTTCATCTTGCCCCGCGTACTCAACCATATTGATACCCTGCATTTCTTTGCCTGGCACATCACTAATAAGGTCGCTCACTGTATGCCAAACAATATCCTGCTTGGCCAGATTCAATACGCGTGAATCAACTGTTTCCACAGATAATGCATTTGCTTCAACCATGAAGGGAGCATTTCTCAATGCAGCATCAAAACTGTTGTACTTGACGTTGATGAGAGTACGAGCTTTAGGGATCGGCGTAAGATTCAGCTTAGCTTCAGTGATAAAGGCCAGTGAACCTTCTGCACCACAGAGAATTCGCGTAGCATTGAAACTCTCTGTCTTTGGGTCATAAGCGTTTTTTAGATCATAGCCGGTTAAGAAGCGATTTAATGGTGGAAACTTTTCGTCAATCAGTACTCGGTTTTGCTTACATACCTGTTCAGCAATCTGTAATGCATTGGCAGCGAAACTGTCTTGCTCTAGCTGATTCAATGAACCGTCACTTTCCAAAAGTGAACCGTCAGCAAACACCGCTTGCAGAGATAGCACGTGATCCGATGTCTTACCGTACTTTAATGAGCCCTGACCGGACGCATCGGTATTGACCATTCCACCCAGCGTCGCGCGATTACTGGTAGAAAGATCTGGGGAAAAGAAGAAACCATAAGGACGCACGGCATCATTTAGCGCATCCTTTACAATACCAGTTTGAACTCTTACCCACCCTTCTTGTTCATTAATCTCAAGGACCTGGTTCATATGTCGGGATAAATCGACAACAATGCCTGACGTCAAGGACTGTCCGTTAGTCCCTGTACCGCCGCCTCTCGGAGAAAACGCAATAGCCGCGAATTTTTCTTGATTAGCAAGTTTACCTATAAGCTGTACATCTGCCGTTGTTTTTGGATGCACTACCGCTTGCGGCAATTTTTGGTAAACGCTGTTGTCCGTTGCAACGGCAAGGCGACTCGAATATTGAGTTTCGATATCCCCGGTAAACCCTTCAGCCTCAAGCTGTTTCAGATAAACCAGTACGGTGGGGTTAATGTCGGTTTGAGAGTGTAATCTTGGTAACATTTAGCTTCCTGCCCCTAATTCTGCTGATCCGCTCAGCAAAGGAGTGTATGTAAAATAAAAAGTTCACCTACTTAGTCGCATGGTCGTTTAAATAAACGCGTTTTTAATTATTGTACGTAGCTGAAACCGAATAGATTTTATAGGTATTGGACACTTTACAACAATTAAAAATGTGATCAAATCGGAAAGTCATAGCGATTGACTATGGTTTATGCCTTTTCAAGAGGTTTGCTTCGTGACACACTCCTTTAACCACGGAAGAAATGATTAAACGAAGTAATCAATAATGAAAAAAACCAAAGTAATCACCACCGAAGATATTCTGTTAAAACTCTGCCAGTCCGTTTCAACTGTTTTGACCTCTGCGACACAATCAAGTGTGACATACTCAGCAATGGTTCAGAAAATCACCAAAACCACGTTAAAACCTGACTTTGGCTGCTTCGTCCTCTTTGATGGCGGTTTCTCGGGTTTAGTGGTTATTAATTTCACTTCACAAGCAGCACTTGAAGTTTACAGTAATTATATGCGTCACATGGGTATGCCTGAGGAAGAGCTCGCAATTCACCACAATGCAGATGAAGTTGGCGATGTCCTCGGCGAACTCATGAATCAGCTTGTTGGCGACTTCACCAACAAAGTTCGCAAAGAACTGCAGACCAACATTACCCAAAACCAACCGAAAATGTTATCGATCAATAAGCAAGTGGTTCTGTCAGTCGACACAAACTTAGAACGACCTCAAGCCCGTCGAGTTACTTTCTCTACAGCTAATAACAACATTTTTTATCTTGAATTTGCTATGGACAAAACCGAGTTTATTCAAATGGAAGAGTTTGAGGTTCAACCAGACGAATGCCCAGATACCATTATTGAGCAAGCCATCGCAGCCAAAAAACAGCGTACAGACACCAAACCAGAAAACGACAATCAAGATTTGCTCGATGAACTAGGTATTTAAGCGGCGGCTCTATGAATTCTTTTGGGACTCTAGTTACCGCTTAGAGTCCCACCCTGCACCTTCTACCCTTCCCCTTTTAGCCGAAAATCGTTAAAATAGTGCCCTTTTTCTTTCGCGGTACAGAGAACTCAGATTGTCGATGGATAAACAGAAAGCCCTCAAAAAGATTGCTAAGTGCTTAGAATTAGGTAACTCAGCGAACGTCAATGAAGCAGCCAACGCCATAAAAATGGCACACCGCCTCATGCTCAAATACGGCCTAGACAAGGACGATATTGAGTTTATTAAGATGGGTAAAACACAATCGACGCACTTACTGCCTACAACGATAAGTTCTACACTGCTGCGGGTGATCAGGGGCATCAATACCAAATTTGGCGTCGAAGCTGTTTTACTCAACCATAAAGGTCTAAAGCGAGTTGAGTTTATCGGCGAAGCTGACCGTGCCATCTTTGCAGCTTTTGCTTTTGATATCATTTATCGTGAGATGAATGAGCAAACGGGTCAGTTTAGAAATAGCTTCGCAGGTTCTGGTACTTCAAATACAGAAGTGACAAAACGTGTTAATTCATTTGTCTCCGGGTGGATAGAAGGCGCGCTAGAAAAACTGCCTGTTATTGCCCCTGATGATGAATCGGCAAATAAAATTAATAACTATATCGATAAAGAGTTCAAAAACATCGATAGAGAGACATTCAAACAGCAGCTAAGAGAAGCGATGAAAAATATCACCGCTGACTACGAAGTTGGGCTGAAAAAAGGTCGAAAAGTATCAGTTAATCGTCCGATAGACGGCGCTCAAGCCCCAAAGATGCTGAAATAGAAAGACCACACAACAAGGAGAGCGATAAATATGAGGATCAACTTGGCAAAGACATGCTCCAAGTTACTGTTTGTTTTTATCGCTCTGTTACTTTCATTCTCCTCTCTCGCCTCCATTGCGCAGCTTGAACAACAGGCACAACTTAACAATGCTGAAGCTCAGTACCGTCTAGGACTGGCATATGAGACTGGTGAAGGTGTTCGCAGAGATCTCAGTTTAGCAGCTCACTGGTATCAACAAGCGAGCGAAAACGGACATCGCGCGGCAACCTATAATTACGCACAAGCACTAGAATATGGACGCGGTATAAAATCCAATCCTGCAAAAGCCGTTTTGCTCTATACGAAGCTCGCCGCTGAAGGCGACCATTCTACTTATGGAAAAATCGCTCGGCTTTACCGCGATTTTAATATCGACATTGCCAACGAAGATCAAGCCGTGCTTTGGTATGATCTCGCAAGAACCCAATCAACCGAGTTTGACGCCGAATACGCGCTCGCTTTGAAAAAACAATTCGATGCTCATCAGTTAAAGCAAATTGCCGCGCTTAAGCAGCAAGAGCAATCTGTCACAAGTACACAGACGAGCCTAACAACATCTAACTCAGTACCAACTACCCCAAGCATAAACTGGTCATTACACCTAATCTATATCTCAATTCTATTGAGCGCTTGCTTCTCCGCATTGATCTTTTTCAAGAGATTCAATATGGCAAGCCAACACCGTCGCTCATCTATTCAAGAAATGAAAACAAGGCTCTCTCAACAACAAGACCTGATCACTAAGCTAAAATTACAACTTAAGAACGCTGCAAGTCTTCAGAAAAGAGCATCATCCACAGCATCTAGTTCAACCACTTCTGCACTTAATGATGCTTACCTTCGTTTTGGCTTCACTCAAGGACAAATTAACAACTTAACACCAAAGCAAGTAAAAGCACGCTATAAGCAGTTGTGTCGTATTTATCACCCTGATGCTCAAGGTAGTGATGATGAAATGAGGCAATTAAACCTTGCTTTCAAAGCGATCGTGGAACATCTAAAAGCCACTCAAAAGATCCATTGATATACCAATTTCTCAGAAAATCGCAATCTTGAAAAACATTTGAAACAAATTAAGAAACATTTATTTAACATTGCATGCAATTTTATGTCATAATACGTCCCGATAATAACACCCGTACAAATAAGGGTGGGGAGTAAAAATGCATACATTCACTATCGAAGGTTTCTGTGATTGGTGCCAAACGCCAAGTTTTGTGACCAAGCATGAGTATATAGACGGTCTATGTCACCACTCATGTGAAAAGTGTCTGAGTTTCGCCATTATGGACGTTAAGCAGTTCAATCAAGCAGAAATCGAATTTAGAAACCGATCGTCAGCTCAATCCTAAAGGAACCGCGCCTCTCTTAGAGAGGCGTTTTTGTTTCTCAATATCCTTCTCTATTGTCACCCAGTAAAAACCATTGCTCTATACAGTATTCTTATACAGTAGTTGTTAGCTTATACCTGTGTAAAACGAAAAGTATGAGATTGCCGCCCATTCCAATAGAAATTTTAACAATTAAATATCAACAACTTAGTTTCTTTTGTCGTTTTTTTATGCAAAAAGTGCTTGATCTTTTCACGCCTAAAAACTACTGTATACACATACAGCATGTATAAAGGAACAGGGTTATGTTGCTCAACAATACAATTCACTCACAATACAATGTCCCAAACCAATACGGAGTTTTTGATGATCAAGGAACTTCACAACAGCTTCGTCGAATTCAGGATGATGTACTTGAAAAGGTTTCGCAGCTGGCTTCTAAGCCACAGTGGATTTTATTGACGGCAGAATGTCCTCGCCCTTCAATTGGACAAATCATGCACTTTCATAAACTAGGTAACCATATGGTTCAGATGAAGGCTTCATTGCATTTATCGCAGTATCAGGTTGTCAAAAAAGCCATTCGCTCAGGTAACGCGTGTGCTGTTATCGCAAATGGTGAGTTCTCTCTAACAGAACAAAATCAACTTCAAGAATTGGCCGCTGACTATCAATGCGAAGTCATCTTTCTTGGTAAAGACAGTTATTTACATTAATCCAAATTCCGACCACTCGTTAAGTTAATCATGTAATCCCTTTTTTATGACGGTAAGTACTTGTTCAATAGTACTTACCGTATTTTTTATCCGCTCTTTAGGCAACTTATATAAAAATTGCGCAAACGTTTGCTATTTTTCTGGCAGCATAGAATAGTTCTGGTATGATGCGTGCAGCAAAGAGTATTACCACTCCCCATAATCGTCGCACTTTTTACGACACAACATTAGATAGGAATGTCTCCATGAGTCTCGCTGATCAAGTTCTAGCTGTAAACGATGATCTACCAATCCGCACTGATAAGCCTGTTCATAGCGGCAAGGTTCGTTCGGTTTATTGGTTGACCGAAGAGGATAGCCGCCGCCTAATCAAAGACAAAGGCTACGATGTTGCAGAAGATGCACCGTTAGCCATTATGGTTATCAGTGATCGCATTTCTGCCTTTGATTGTATCTGGCGAGGTGAAGGTAACTTAAGGGGCGTTCCTGGCAAAGGCGCCGCACTCAACGCGATTTCTAATCACTGGTTCCAATTGTTTAAGGATAATGGTTTAGCGGATAGCCACATTCTAGATATTCCTCATCCATTTGTCTGGATCGTTCAAAAAGCAAAACCTGTAATGATCGAAGCTATCTGTCGCCAATACATTACCGGTTCTATGTGGCGTGCTTATGAGAAGGGTGAGCGCGAATTCTGCGGTATCACTTTACCTGAAGGCTTAAAGAAAGACTCTAAACTGGATGACGTCCTAATTACTCCTTCAACAAAAGGTATCTTACGTGGTATCCCTGGAGTCCCTGAAGCAGATGATGTAAACATCACACGCGACAACATTAGCGACAACTTTGCAGCGTTTAATTTTACGAATGCAGCCGACATCGATGGCTACGAAAAACTTCTTAAAGAAGGCTTCTCCGTCATCAGTGATGCTTTAGAAGCTATCGATCAAACGTTTGTTGATACCAAATTTGAATTCGGCTACGTTACCGATTCAAAAGGCGAAGAAAAGCTCATCTATATGGACGAGGTTGGAACACCGGACTCTTCCCGCATTTGGGATACTAAAGCGTATCAAGTAGGCGATATCGTTGAGAACTCAAAAGAAGGCTTCCGCCAGTTCCTGCTAAACCACTTCCCTGATCCTGATATCCTTTTAAACAAAGAGCGTATGCCAGAGCGTGAAGCACTTGCAGCCGACAACGAACTTCCCCTATCTGCGCTTATGGATGTTTCCAAAACATATGTTGGTATCGCAGAGAAAATTACTGGTCGCAAGATTGAATTAAGCAGCAATCCAAAGCAAGAAATTATAGACATACTTCGTACCAACTACGACCTCATCGCAGACTAGGTTCCTAGTCGCTGCGCACATCAAAAAAGGGAGCTTAAAGCTCCCTTTTTGGTTACATGGCACAACGTGATCTAGTGAAATTCAGCGATTAATATATCTTCGTTAGGTATCACGACAATTTTCACGTTACCTTTATCTTGAATAAGCTGAATCTGTTCAGATTCTAGTGAGTAAGGCATAACAACCTTAAGACAAGCGATATTTTCTTTGCGAGCGATTTTCATCAGCGCGACCAAATTCGACTCATCACTTCGTCGACTCGATAATGCACTCAGCGCTTTCTCCCAAAGACGGCTATCTGGATCAATATTCTGATTTTTTGTACTCTCTTTCCACGCTTCGCCAAACACTGGCGCTACAGAAGTGAGCGCTTCAAGGAACGTCCATTTTTTACTACAAGATGCACCGAGGAAACTGGTGTAATCAAATTCTACCGGCGATGTTTTCTTGTCACACATAACCACTCCCAATTACAGAATGCTATGCAACTACTATTATTCAAACTTTCTTATATAGCAATAGGATATATAAAAATCATCTTTTATACCCTACTTAGACATCAAAAGGTGATATAAAAATCCAAATAGCAACATAATGTGAACAAAAGTACATCACCACAATGCCACTTGGTTAACTATGTATGGCACATCTATCAATAGCAGCATTCATCCATCTTTTGTTGAGTAAAACATCACAAACTCAACGAAGATCTAACACGCGACTCGCCTTCTTGTACTTTACTTTCCATCCAGACCAAGCAGGCAGTTCTTTGCGTTTAGGATCGTCTTTTCGAGAGCCTGAATGGAAGTGGACGTGTATAAGCTTGCCTTTGCCAAAATACTCGACAGTTAAACGCAGACCACTTAACTGAATGACCAATGGGTACTTAGCTGCAAAATCTGAATACTCCCAATCTGGAACGCCGTTAAACACAAAATCTCGCTCATCAATAAGCTCAAGATCTTCAAATGAACTTACACCGAGCATTGACAGTTGTTCAGCTATCCAAGACTCCAATGATACTTCGTCTACTGGACCGGTTTGGTCAGATAGACCCAGTTCAACATACAGCTTCCAATGCAGCATACGTTCGGTAAGCTGTTCTGCCAACGTGGGAAAGATAACTCCTTCAATGATCGATTGGGCGATGGCTTTCAAAGCGACATTGCCTTTAGGCGCAATCCTGCGCTCCGCCAGTTTGCGACCTGCATACATCAAATGTTCACAATGCTGAAGACCCTCGTCGGTCTCGACAGTTTCTCCGCTCACCCATTCCCCAACATTAAGTTCTTTGAGCTGAGTGATGTCCACTGGTAAAAGTAATGTGGCCAGTGTCATCGTCTGTTTAACGCCTCGGCCAGGTAAGCTATGAGTGGCTAATACCAACCCTGCTTCTGTTTTCGGTTTAATTCGATTCTGTCTTCCTAACAGCACTTCGACAAAACCGTTACCAAAAGCGTCACGTCGCCGCTCTCTTCTCACATACAGCAAGGCGTTGTTCGCTTGGATAATTTGCTTTATCAATTCATCACGTTGATATCTAGAAGCCACTTCCAGACTCGGCAATTCAAATACACTACGCATCTGCTCCGATAACCCTTGTGCTTCACGCAAACATTCTTGGTCGACCGTCAAGCCTGTGTACTGCTTGCCTCTTACTAGGCCAATAAGAATACTTGCGTCACAACCTAACGGCTCTTCTAGGTCCAGCTTGATCAATAGCTCTTCATTACTGGTGATTTGAAACAGTTTACCTGTCGCACATAGTGCAGCCGTTAGGTCAATCATAGCCTCCTTCAGCGCTCGTGAAGGCATCTTAGTGACCAAATCAGCGTAAATAGTATCAATCGGTAATGGGTATAGCTTTTTTCCATGCTCAGTAATGCCAATATCATCTATCGCACCAAGTTGTAATAACTGCTCTTTGGCGGCTTGAAGTGATTTATCAGGTATCGCATCAATGAATTCGAGATCGTTAAGCGCTAACCCACATGTCGCAGCAGCCAACATAGGCTCGACAATAGATTCACGTTGAAGTTCTGGTGGGGTGACCAGATCAAGAGCAGCATGCTCACCATAAAGACGGATACATGTTCCTGCCATTACTCGTCCTGCTCGGCCAGAACGCTGAGCAGCACTCGCCTTAGAAATATGAGTCAGCATTAACGTGGTTTGTCCGTTACGCTGTACATTTCTTCTTTCTAATCCTGAATCCACAACAACCGCGATATTAGGAATCGTCAAAGAGGTTTCCGCAACATTTGTTGCAATCACGACCTTGCGCTTATCTTGAACTGACATTGCAACAGAACGCTGTTGCTCAGTCACAGAAGCATGCAGCGGCGCTAGAATAAGGTCATACTGCTCCGCAAGGGGTTTTAGCGAGGATACTACCTGCTGAATTTCCTTTCGCCCGGGAACAAACACCAAGATATCTGCTGCAAGCTCGTCTAACAATGACTCAATCGCACTTTTAACACGTGTTTCTAGATGCCTTGCATCAGGCAGTTGTCGACTGTCGTTTCGATGGTGCTGAACTGCCACATCAAACACTCTTCCTTGTGCGACCAAGCGCTCGGCATCAAAGTAGTCAGCTAGCTTTTGACCTTCAATGGTAGCCGAAGTAATTACTGTTTTATGAGTTTGATTGCGCTTTAACATCGAAACCAGTAAGTCGGTGTCCCAACGTCGTTCATGAAATTCATCCACAATAACCACATCAAAGCTCTTCAGGCGGTCTTCGGCATACCACCTCAAGGCGACACCTGGCGTGACAAACACCACTTTTGACGCCTCGGTATAACAGTTTTCAAGCTTGATTGCATAACCAACGCTTTCTCCAACCTTTTCACCAAGTCCATGCGCCACGAAGTGTGCCAGCGACGTACAGGCAATTCGCCTCGGCTCTACCACCAACACTCGTCCTTGATCCATCGACCAAAGAGGCAGTCTCGTCGATTTTCCTGAACCCGTTTCAGCTTCAACGATAAGGTGTGATTGTTTCAGAGCTTGTTTAAATTCTTGTTCAATAGAATCAATAGGTAAGGCTGTCATTTTGCTTTGCTAATCAAGGTCGTTGTGAAGGAGTATACCCATAGGAGGATTAACATTCGACTCACTTCGCTTTTTACCGCAAACCGAATACAAATAGTTAACATTTCGTCGTCGCTTAGAATAGGTAATTGTGTTAAATTAACCCGCAAATTGTTCCCAATCCCAAATGACTGTTCCTAGACAGGTAACCGAATGAACAACAACAAAAGACCGCTCTATATCCCGTACGCGGGCCCTGCACTTCTCAGTACCCCACTTTTGAACAAAGGCAGTGCATTTTCTGCTGAAGAAAGAATGTCCTTTAACCTTGAAGGGCTTCTACCTGAAACAACAGAAACAATTCAAGAACAAGTAGATCGCGCTTACAAGCAATACACCAGCTTTGAAAGCGATATGGATAAACACATTTATCTGCGTAACATCCAAGATACTAACGAAACTTTGTTTTATCGCTTAGTACAAAATCATATCTCTGAAATGATGCCGATTATCTACACGCCGACTGTAGGCGCAGCGTGTGAGAACTTCTCCAACATCTATCGCCGTGGTCGTGGTCTTTTCATTTCTTACCCAAATCGTGATCGTATTGACGATTTGCTAAACAATGCACGTAACCACAACGTAAAAGTAATCGTTGTAACCGATGGTGAGCGTATTCTAGGACTGGGCGACCAAGGGATTGGTGGTATGGGCATTCCTATCGGTAAACTGGCTTTGTACACAGCGTGTGGTGGTATCAGCCCAGCTTATACACTGCCTATTGTTCTTGATGTTGGTACGAATAACCCACAACGACTTGCTGATCCAATGTACATGGGCTGGCGCCATCCGCGAATTACTGGTGATGAATACCGAGCGTTTGTAGAAGACTTTATTCAAGCGGTTCAACGTCGCTGGCCAGATGCACTCGTTCAGTTTGAAGACTTTGCACAGAAAAATGCAATGCCGTTACTTGAACGTTATAAGGATCGTATTTGCTGTTTCAACGATGATATTCAAGGCACCGCAGCAGTGACCGTAGGCTCTCTACTTGCAGCATGTAAAGCAGCAGGTAGCAAGCTTTCTGAACAGCGAGTTACCTTCTTAGGTGCAGGATCTGCAGGTTGTGGTATTGCTGAAGCGATCATCGCGCAGATGGTGTCTGAAGGCATCAGTGATGCGCAAGCGCGCTCTCAAGTATTCATGGTTGACCGTTGGGGACTTCTACAAGAAGGCATGCCTAACCTACTCGACTTCCAACAACGTCTGGTACAAAAACACGAACGAACCAAAGAATGGACATCGGAGAACTCAGGCTTCTCATTACATGATGTTATTCGTAATGGTAAACCTACAGTTCTTATTGGTGTGTCAGGTGCGCCTGGTCTATTCAGCAAGGAGATCATCCAAGAGATGCATCAACATTGCGACCGTCCAATCGTATTCCCGCTATCGAACCCAACTAGCCGTGTTGAAGCAACACCAAATGACATCTTACGTTGGACAAATGGCCAGGCACTGGTTGCAACAGGCAGCCCATTCGACCCTGTAGTTGTCGAAGGTAAAACCTACCCTATCGCGCAATGTAACAACAGCTACATCTTCCCTGGTATTGGTCTAGGCGTACTTGCAGCGCAAGCATCACGCGTTACAGACGAAATGTTGATGGAATCAAGTCGTGCGCTCGCAGAGTGTTCTCCTCTTGCACAGAAAGGATCAGGTCAACTGTTACCGCCACTTGAAGAGATTCATTTAGTGTCTAAGAAAATTGCTTACGCCGTGGCGAAAAAAGCCATTGAACAAGGAGTGGCGAAAGAACGCTCAGATGAAACTCTGCGTGAAGCTATTGACGACAACTTCTGGCAGCCGGTTTACCGTAAATACAAACGTTCAGCATTCTAATCTGAATCGACATCACATTTAGGCTCTTGTTTACAAGAGCCTTTTTTTTGTTTAATAGTCAGCTCATTTCTATCGTTATACTGCAGCAAGGACATTGACATGCTCGATATTTTCGCTCCGGGAGGACGCTTTATTGCTCCTTATCTTTTTGAAGTTTCTACGGCACTAATCGCATGTTCTCTTGTCGTACTAGGTGCGGATATCAACCGCCTCTTAAGGAACGCATTACGAGATACAAATTTCGTAATTCGGACGGTCTGCTTTATACTACTCAATGCATTTGGCTATGGGTTGATCATTATTAAAGCCACCCCATTGTTAAAGAACGTATTAGTTAATACAGAACCAGGCTTGATGTTCGCCATCGTGGTTCTAAGCTTTGTGAGTATAGGTATTTGGGCTCAAAGGAATCGTCAGATTTAGTGACCTTTAGATTTAACAAGGAAACGTTGTTATCCAGCACCGTGCTTTCTTTCTTAAAGAGAGCACTTCGTATCGCTTGTTATACACTTGTTTTGTTCGTCGTCTTCATCGCGTCCATTGACCGTTGGGTGAGTTGGCAAGCCGAAGACCGGATTCTCACCTCTATCGACGATATTGATAATGTTCAGGTCGCAGTCGTTCTTGGCACGAGTAAGTATCTAGGTCGAACTCTCAACGAGTACTACTCCCATCGCATTGAGGCGGCGATTGACCTTTACAACGAAGGTAAAGTGTCTCATTTCCTACTCAGTGGCGATAACGCCCACCGTTCATACAATGAACCATGGACAATGAAACGAGACTTGTTGAGAGCAGAAGTTCCTGAGCCAGCTATCCACTTGGACTACGCCGGATTTAGAACGCTAGATTCGATTGTTCGTGCCAAAAAGATCTTTGATACCGATGACTTCTTAATCATCACGCAGAAGTTTCACTGTGAACGAGCTCTGTTTATCGCACGATCATACGATATTAATGCGACATGTTTAGCGGTGTCTGGACCGACATCCAAGTCAGGGTTTTCAGTAAGATTAAGGGAAGTATTTGCCAGAACTAAGGCGTTTTTGGATTTGTATATTATGAATACTCAACCGAAGTTTTTGGGGCCGAAGGAGCCGATTATGGACACGGAAGAAGAAGGGTTAGTCGATGAACCAATTGCACCGTATGAAAAAGGCCTTCAGGAATAAAACCGAAGGCCTTGCCAGTTTATAACGGGTTATACTGTTGGAAAGTAATCATCTAAAGAGGTTTCAGCTTCGCCTATCTTGATAACTTCAACATTCTTGATGATCGTAAAGTCATCAGTACCATCGACACTAACTTTATACTCATTTCGATAAGTAGCCCCATGAGCTTCAACGGTAATTGCCGTTCCAGCTGCAAATACCAAACTATCTACACCGTGTCCGCCATCAACATAATCTTCACCTGAGCTTGCGTGGACCGTATCATCACCATGCATAACATTGATAATATCATCGTAATCGGAGCCAGTGACTGTATCCTCTCCAGCATCGGTCCACTTATCATTATAGGTCATTCCATGCCCTAAGCCACTGAAATCAATGACATCATCACCTCGGGTACCGTTTAGTATTTCTACGTTAGAAACAATGTCCGTGGATGTCACTTTGCCAGAAAGCACCGTCTCTACATTGAATGTATTACTACCATTCTCAGCTACAAATACGTTGAGAGAATCAGCGTTTTTGTACGTGTCATTGTAGGTAAGCGTATCAATACCTTCAGCTCCATCAATAACATCACTCTCTGCATAAGTCGCCAGATGTGCGGGCGCTTTTTTATCTGCGTAGATCGTATCATCACCAGACCCAGCATGAATATAGTCACTTCCCGCACCGCCATCCAATGTATCATCACCACCTTGATAGGTGAATCCAACACCATTATCGCCAAATAGAACATCATTACCTGAGCCACCGGTTAGATCATCATGCCCATGTGTGCCAATTAGCATCGAATCAACATCATCTTCACCCTTCAAATTGTCGTAGGCATTATGTCCAGTCACTAATGTGTACGTTCCTTCTGTAAAGGTTACTTTTTCAACATCTTGAAGTTGGTCTTTACCGTCGCGCCCAGCAACCGTATCAGTTACGGTCAGACGATTTTGGAAATGGTACTCCTTGTACGAGCCACTAAATACAGCAGTATCCACACCCGTACCACCATTCAGAGAGTCATTTCCGGCACCACCATGAAGAAGATCATCACCTTCCCCGCCATTTAAAACATCGTTACCACCTTGATAAGTAAAGCCAACTCCATTGTCTCCTAGTAGGACATCATCGCCGCTACCACCATTTAAAGTATCATCGCCGGTAAATCCAACTAATAGTGTATCCGCATTACTAGCGGTTAGATTATCACCCGCATTATGACCGCGTAAGAATGCAAACTCACCGTCAGCAAAAGCAAAAGTTTCTGTATTCTTGACGAAATCATTACCGTCCCGTCCACCAACTAAATCTCTAACCTCGGTATTACCGCCAGATTGGTGTAAATAGTTGTAGTCCAATACCGAACCACTAAATATGGCCTTATCGACACCTTCCCCACCATCTAAACGGTCGTTACCGGCACCTCCATGGAGAATATCATCACCTGCTCCACCATTGAGGTTGTCGTTTCCACCGTTGTAGGTAAAACCAACACCATTATCGCCAATCAACACGTCATTGCCTGTACCACCAGTAAGATCATCATGACCATGTGTACCGATTAGAAGAGAATCAACTCCATCTTCAGCTTTCAAATTATCGTATGCGTTATGACCTGTCACTAATGTATACGTGCCGTCGGCAAAACTTGCCTTCTCAACGGTTTTATCGAGTTGGACTATTCCATCTCGGTCATCAACAGTATCTGTTACTGTAAGGCGATTTTGATAGTGATAGTCTAATACTGAACCCTCAAATACCGGAATTTCACCAGTTAGGATACCTACGATATTTTCTGTTGTCTGCGCATCAACTGGGTCTTCAGCATCATCGAGGATTCGTGCAATATACGGATCTTCGGCTAAGCCATTCAACGTAATAGTCGTACCCTTGTTACCTTTGCCAACATCTTCGAAAAAAGTGAGCACAAGATTACTGTTCTCTACCGAAATCGAAAGTTTTTCCGCAATGGCTTTATCAACAAACACATCAGCTTTTTCTAATCCGGTAGCGTCTTCGTTAAAGGTCAAGTCCTCACCAAAAAACTTATTGTCTAACTTCTCGACTTTAGTACTAAGTTTTTCGTCAACTCTAGATTCATGTTTCTCATTACGTGTTAACTCGTTTTCTGAAATAAAGTGTTTTCGGTCAAGAATAAACTGTAAGTTATCGGTTCCGACTTTAAAGTCCGTAATGGTATTTTCACCGCCATGTGTGATACGCATTGCAAACGTGTCCGAACCTTCCCCACCGATGAGCCTATCATTGCCAACGCCGCCGAATAACAGGTCGCTATCATCTCCACCTTTCAGAGTATCATCGCCACGATTCCCTTCGAGAATATCTTCTCCTTTACCACCAATAATTTGGTCATCACCAGCTTTTCCTATGATATGTTCACTCGCTTTATTACTTCCAAACACATGATTATCATCGGCATCAAGTCGAATGAAAGTCTCACTTCCATCTAAAAAAACTTTTTCAGTAGCCATAATTAATTCCCTATTTCCTTTGCCAATCTGTTGTTGATACATCAAGTGCACGTGTACACTATTCAACATCATTCACTAAATCTCTCTCATCCCCTTCTCCATACTCTGTATCAGCGGAGAAAGTAGATAATCAAGAACAGTGCGTTCCTCTAGTACTATTTGTGCTTCTACCGGCATACCCGGTTTCAGATCTAAGCCAAGATCCAGAAGCTCCGTTGCATCGAGGGCTATCTTTCCTTGATAGAAATGACCGCCTAGCCGCTCATCTACGATGCTGTCCGCGGAGAGGTGTATAAGCTCACCTGTTACCGCTGGGACTTGTCGAAAGCTGTATGAAGTCAGGCGGATGTTTGCCGACAAACCTTCATACACCGATTCGATATCCTTGGGTTGAATGTTAACGCTTGCGACCACTCGGGTGTTGTTAGGGACGATCTCCAGTATCGTGCTTGTTGGAGCAACAACACCACCTTGAGTGTGAATAACGAGATTGATCACATCGCCTCCAACTGGAGCGCGTACTTCTATGCGGTCGTTTAGCGTATTAGACGCTTTTAGCTGTTTTAAGATTGCTTGCTCTTCTGAAACTAGCTCTTGCTTTTTCTCTTGAGCGGTGCGCATAAAGTCTATTTTTAGTGCGTCCATTTGAGATTCAAGCTCAGCAACTTTGTTATTGGTTCTTTTGATTCGAGTACGGTGCTCCGCTATTTTTGCCACCAAGCTTGAGTACTCTCTCTTTAGTTCTAGAAAGGCAACTTTTGATACATACCCTTTTTCTAATAGAGCTGAGTTCGCTTCGATTTCTTCGTTGAGCAATGTCAGAGAATGTTCGTCGCTTGAAAGCCAAGCCTTGTAGCTGTCTCTATCATTCTCTGATTGAGCCATTTGCTGGCGGAGTGACATCATTTGTTCTTTATGAATCAGACGATTCTGGTTCAACAGTGATGCTTGATCACGACGTATCTGACTTTGAATTGGAGTCAGGTTCTCCTCGTTCCCCCAATTAATCGCCTCTCCTGAAAGTTCTGCGTCAATTCGAGCTAGGCGAGCTTGGACGATAAAACGTTTTTGATTCAGTTGTTCGAGTTGGCTAACAAGCAACGGATCCGAGAGCACCAGTAACAAATCTCCTTTTTCGACACGCTGACCTTCTTTGACGAGAAGCGTTTCGACTACCCCTCCCGTATGATGCTGCACTTTCTGATTCTCGAGCTCTGTCACCAATTTCCCCGGTGCCAACGAGGCTGAACTTAATGGTGCGCTATAGCTCCAATAGCCGATTCCTATAAAACAAACCAACAATACGAGCCAACCAAACAGAATGAAGTTGGTCAAAGAGAGATTGAACGAACGAGATGTCTCTGAATGATTTAGTTTCATGACACACTCCCTATGCTGTTTGCTGACGATGCTGGAATATTTAAGATCTCGGTCGTTTTACCGTATTGCTGGAGGCGTCCTTCACCTAACACCATGCATAAGCTGGTATGCTGAATAATCGACATACGGTGTGAAATGACAATGACGGTAATTTGCTTGTGATGTGCATGAGCAATGAAATCGATCAGTGCCGCCTGCCCTGGATGGTCAAGATTAGAATCGGGCTCATCCAATATAAGTAAGGCTGGTTTTGTATATAGCGCACGAGCCAAGGCAATTCGTTGCTGTTGTCCACCAGACAATCGGATTCCTAGTGCACCAACCAGTGTTTGATAGCCATTTGGGAGTGACAAAATCATCTCGTGAACACCAGCTAATTTGGCCGCATCGACGATGTCCTTCGCATCAACATTCTCATCGAATCGGCAAATATTTTGCGCAATCGTGCCCGATAGCAACTGACTATTTTGGGAAACATAGCCAACTTGCCTCCCTAGTTCTGATACTTGGCGCTGGTTAAGTGTTGCGCCATCAATGCGCACCTCACCGCTTACAGGTTTAACCAAACCTAGAATAGCTTTGACCAATGTTGATTTGCCTACACCGCTACCTCCAACAATAGCTACCGATGCACCAGCAGGAATGGAAAAAGTAAGGTCTTCGAGCAACGGCTTCTCACTACCTTGATGACCTAAGAAAACTTTGTCGAATCCGACAGCGCCTTTAATCTTTGGTAGTTCGACGACTTCTTTTGGTTGTTCGAGATAAGACTTGCGTAATCTTTGATGTGCTTTCCAACCTTCTAACCAGCTTTGCCAGTTATGGATCGCCTGCTCAACTGGTGCTAAAACTCGGCTCATAATCATCGATGCGGCAATCAATACTCCAGCACCAACTTCGTTCTCTAATACCAGAATGACCGAAACGCATAACACTCCAATTTGCAACAGCATCCGAGCATACTTAGCAAGTGCTAAAATCGCTCGAGAAATTCTGTCTGCGTTCGCTTTGTCTACTGTCGGATTTATTGATTCCTTACGCCACTTCGCGACCAAATTGTCATTCATACCTAATGCTTGAACAATCTCAGCGTTTTTAAGCCAATCACTAGTTAATGTATTGAACGTACTCGCATGCTGGCTTGCATTATTCTGCAAGCGCTTCGTCACTATCATACTTATGATCGATATAACAAAGAGAACCGTTGCGCCTGCTAACGCAAAGTGCCCAAGCAGCGGGTGCATGAGATACATGACAGCTAAAAAAACAGGTGCAAATGGAGCATCAAATAACGCAAAGATCCCAGGAGAAGTGAGAGTTTCTTTAACTCGAGATAAATCAGTTAGAGATTGGCTGAATATTCCATTGCTTTGTTGTGACTTGAGCATAGAAACATTAAAGGCGAAGTCTGCGGACTGTTGCTCAACGCCATATCCATAACGCAACATTACTTGCCCGCGAACCCAATCGAGTAGCGCTTGAATAGATAAGAGGAACAATGCAACTATTGCAAGCATTACAAGCGTTTCGCGACTTTCGGAAGAAAGAACACGATCAAAAACTTGCATCGAAAATAAAGGAAGCACAAGAAAAAGCACATTTACCGCAATAGAAACCACGGTAATAAAAATAAGAACTTTCTTGTTTATTTTAAAGTACTGCGTATTATTTAAACTACCAGCATCCTTGCTTAAAGTAGACGTCATGTTAGCCTCAGACGGTTATTTATCCTTGTCATTGATTTAATAAATAAGAATGACAAAGGAATTATTTAAATATTGCCGACTTCGATATTAGACCTATTTCTGACACTTTATTTACAAAATGCTCGGCCAACCCTAACCAACCACACTTGTTCCACTTTTTGAGACCGTTGCATAAATATTACACAATTAATGCGTTAATCATCACAAAAATAAGCAATATTGTGATACAAATCGCATTTTGATAACTATATTAATAAACTTTCGTTTAATACCAGACTAACAATTTGAAATTAGAGATGACTGATTCATATAATCTAAAAAGCTAATTAACCTAGGCATTATCATGATGCGCATTTATATTGCACCAATTTTGTGCATGAGTTTCTTCAGTCATATTGTTTACGGAAAAGAGATTTTAAAAATATTATCTTGGCATGGATATACCGACACAGATATTGTATCTATTTTCGAAAATAAAAATAACATCGACATTGAAGTAACTTATGTAAATAATGACAAACAGTTAAGAGAGAAACTTGATGATAGAAATCAAGATTATGACCTTGTTGCCCTAAACTCCTCTGAGCTACAACGATATATCAAATTGCGAAAATTTATTCCAATCGACATATCCAAAATAGAAAATAGTAAATGGATCAGCAATCAATTCGCACCACTGTCAACAAACCCAGAAATCACCTTTAAAGGTAATATCTACGGCCTCCCCTATACCTATTCATCAATGGGAATCATCTACAATGCCGATCGTGTAAAATCTGCTCCAACTTCTTGGCAAGATTTCTGGTCACCGGAATACCATCACAAAGCACTTGGATATGATGGCGGGACACATAATGTGAGTTTAGCCGCACTGGCATTGAAGCTACCCGATCCTTTTCAGATTCCAAAATCAGACGACGAGCTCATTGCTAAAAAACTGATATCGCTGAGAGAGAATACGTTAACGTTCTATCGTTCACTCGAGGAGGCAACAGAGCTATTTAATCGCTTTGAACTATCAATCATGTTTGCGAATTTTGGCCATCAACAAGTTGATTCGCTTAAAAAGACGGGTGCCAATATAGAATATACGATTCCAAAAGAGGGAGCATTGGCTTGGTTAGATTGTTGGTCAATCTTGTCTACTTCCAAACAGACTGAACTTGCTCACCGCTGGATCGATTTTGTGCTAGAACCATGGGTTCAACTTGAACTAGCTAAGCGTCATGGACTACAAAGTCCTCTTAACCAGTTTTCTGAAAGCGATAATAAGGAAAAGTTGATATGGCTTTCACCTGTAGAATCACCGGAAAAACGTGAAGCCATGTGGGATTCAGTATACAGCGGTAAACCACTTCCCAAGGTAATGGAACATACCAAGAGAACGAGGCAATGAAGCTTTCTACGAAAATTGCACTGATGTTCACATGTACATTGTTAGTTTCATTTTCTATTCTAGCTTGGCTAAGCTATCAAGGCTCTAAGGCACTGCTTGCTGATAATATCAAAACAAAAATGGTACAAACCACAGGAATTGCCACTCGCGCTTTGCAGGAGAAACTGCAAGATATTGAGCGAACCAATGATATGTTAGCGATGTTGGTCAAAGATAAGCTCGACAAACAGTATGCTAAAACTGAGCTGGCAGCAGCCATCATTCCATTTATTCAAAACAACTCAACCTATAACAGTGTCTCGATTATCCAGCAAAACACAGCACTTAGAGAAATCCTCAGAATTCAAACAGGACCTAACCAAAAAATACATGCTGTAGAACCAAATGAGCTCAACAACCTTACTCATATTCCATTGTTTGTCGAAGCTACGAAAATTTATGCGGGAGAAATCTACGTCTCTCCAGTTTCAACCCATTATGACCGTATCGTTCATCATGAATCTACGCCTTACGTATTTATTGTTTATCCTCTCAATCTCAAGAGTGATGAAAGTACATCTTTATTGTTCACTATCGATATCAAAGCCTTAATGGAAAAAGCGACCTCTTTAATGGATGACCCGACAACGTTTATGATCGCTAACACCAATGGAGATTATTTGCTTCACCCAGACAGAGACAAGCAGTTTAGTTTTATGAGAGGAAAAGTTGAACAAGTCCAGAATGACTATCCAAATGCGCTGACAACCGTTAATCACGGACATTCAAGCTTCTTTGAACTAAATACGAACACTAAAGATAACAGCTTGTATTACGCAAGCTTCGCGTTAGCAAAGTTTCAGATCCATCAAACTTCGAGTGCCTATATTTTGGGCCACGTCAGACAAGACTCCATCGGTAGCCTGTGGCGGGAAAACACAATCAAGAGCGTACTGATTACTACTATGGTATTGCTGTCAATCGCATCTGTACTTTCATTTTCTCTATTTCGATACGTTACGCTGCCCCTCACTCACATTGCCTCCTTTGCACAAAGGATTACGTTGGGAAAGAAAACAACTCCTTATCAATATAACCAACGAGATGAGATTGGAGATGTCGCGCAAGCACTCAATTACCTTCAAAACAATCTCAACGTCCAGTATGAAAAGCTCAAGAACTCGGAACAAAAGTTTCAAGAACTTGCTCGCAAGGATGATTTAACAGGCCTGCCGAACAGAAAAGATTTTTCTGTTCGGTTAGAGAACGAAATCCAACACCATCGAATCAATCAACTTCACTTTGCACTACTGTTTGTTGATGTTAATAACTTTAAACTGGTCAACGACCATATCGGACACCATGCCGGAGATGAACTCTTAAAGAAAATAGCTCATGTTCTGGCTGGAGAGCTGCGTAGCAGTGATCTGGTATGTCGGCATGGTGGTGACGAGTTCATCATCTTGCTTTCAAATCTTAGGCAGTTGACCATCATACATACGATTTGCGACAAGCTGCATCAGTCGATGGAGAGACTCGTTGGCTGTGAAAGGTTACACCATCAAAATCTATCACTTAGTATAGGTGTTGCCATTTACCCAGAATCTTCTAGTCAGCCCATAGAACTCATTCAATTGGCTGATAAAGCGATGTATGAAGCAAAGAAAAATGGCCATGCTCAAACTTATTGGCACACTCCCTTTCGATAGTTTTTTCGACAGATTCTAACTCTTGTTTTTGCTACACTGGGCAAAACAACTAAAAGAGTAATGTCATGTCACTATTAGCCTCAGGTACGCTGTCCAAAATGCGTGCCTCTCTAGATTCGCAAGTTCAATACCGTTTACCCGTTGGTGAACAAGAAGTAGAACTCACCTCGTTTATTGGAAAGACGCTGACCCTTACCCATACTGGTAACATTTTCTGTAGCTCTTGTGGCAAAAAAACAAAGAAGAGCTATTCACAAGGCCATTGCTTTGTTTGCATGAAAAAACTAGCAAGCTGCGATATGTGCATTATGAAGCCTGAAACTTGCCACTATGATCAAGGCACTTGTCGTGAACCCGAGTGGGGCGAAGCCAATTGCATGGTTGATCATTTCGTCTACTTATCTAACACCTCCAGCTTGAAAGTAGGTATTACACGTCATACGCAAATTCCTACTCGTTGGATAGACCAAGGGGCAACACAAGGTTTACCGATTCTGAAAGTTAAAACGCGTCAGATATCAGGCTTGATTGAAGTTGAGCTTGCCAAACACATTGCGGATAAAACCAACTGGAGAACCTTGTTAAAGCAAGATGGTGACCCGATGGAGTTAGTGGAAAAAGCACAAGAACTATTACCGCTTGTCGCCGACAAAATTGCGGAGATTAAAGCTCAATATGGTAACGATGCGATAGAAGTACTAAGCGAAGTGATTACGCCGATCAGCTATCCAGTTGAAGTTTATCCGACCAAGATTAAGTCGCATAACTTTGATAAAGAGCCCGTGGTCACAGGAACGTTACAGGGTATCAAAGGTCAATACTTAATCTTTGATACCGGAGTGATCAATATTCGCAAATTCACCTCCTATGAAGTTGAAGTTTCCGCCTAACGAAGGACATCCAAAGAAAAGCCCGCAAACGCGGGCTTTTCTATCACTAGATATTCTCTATGGCATCGAAAAATCGGTCAACTTCTTCGAGAGTGTTGTAATGCATAAAACCGACCCGTAATACACCGCCCTTATCTTCTAGTCCGAGTTGTTTGACTAATCCTAGTGCGTAGAAGTGGCCATTCCATACGCAGATATTTTGTTCACCAAGAGATTTTGCCATCAATTCTGGTGAATGCTTACTTGAACGAAGGGCAAACGTCGGTGTGCGCCTGCTATGAGCCGAATCAGCTATTCCATAAAGGCTTAACGAATCACATCGCGATAGTCGCTCCAAAAAGTAGCGGCTTATTTGCTCTTCATGGTAACCAATATCCTTGAACGCGGACACAAGTTGTTGCCGTAAACTCTGCCCTTTACCCCAGCTAGCTAGATAACGAACCGCCTCAATGAAACCAGCCATCGCTTCAAAGTTTTGCGTGCCAGTTTCAAACCGCCCTGGGCCAATATCTGTTGCTGGTTCGACTTTATATGGTTTCAATGACTGCAACCACGTCGGTGAGATATAGGCTAACCCTAAGTGAGGTCCAAAGAACTTGTATGCAGAACAGACCAGAAAATCACACTCTAGGTCTTGTACGTCTACCAATGCATGTGGCGCAAAGTGAACCGCATCGACATAGACTAGTGCCCCCACCCGTTTTGCCAGCTCCACAATACGCTTAATATCAGTTATAGAACCAGTGGTATTGGACGCGTAAGTCACGGCGATCAATCTGGTTTTTTCAGAAATTAGACTCTCTAAATGTTCAAAATCCAAAGAGCAGTCACTTTCATCGACTTTAACCTGTTTGACCACCGCACCTTTGTCTTCTGCAGCTTGTTGCCAACTTGATACATTTGAGTAATGGTCCAGCGCCGTAACGATGACTTCATCATTAGGCTGCCAGTTTCTCGCTATCGCTCTACTCAACTGAAATGTCAACGATGTCATGTTGGCGCCAAACACGATGTTGTCCACCTCTTCGGCATTAAGTAGTGCTTTTCCATGGTGGCGGGCTTTTGTAACAAGCTCCACTGTTTCTTTGCTAGAAAAGTAGTGACCACCTACATTAGAATTGTACTGGCCAAGGTAATCCGTCATGGCTTTAAGAACTGAGCCTGGTACTTGAGAACCTCCGGGACCATCAAGGAATACCACTGACTGGCCGTTATAAGATTGATGAAGAGCAGAAAAGTGCTCTCGAGCAGAACTAGGAGTGAAGTGCATTGCGCATATCCTTAGCGGTTAATACAAACACGTCCATGTAGCCTGCGTTTTGATTATCAATACAGCGGATTGGCTGAGCATTGTGCCAAAGCTTAGAGTCGTCAAGGATAGCTACTTCCCCATTTTCCAGTACTTTTCTGAAAAACGGAGCTTCACCATTATCGTTGTAGAGCATGATCTCACCGCCTACGATGTTTTCTCGACCAATACCGACCAAGGCAATATGGTCAAATCCATCTTGATGTACACCTTCTGGAGCAACCTCGGTTTCATCGTAAACCGCTGCGATCCTCATCTGATGAATTTCAATTTCCTGTCCGTCAGGTAAGGCATTCGTGTTAACAAAAAGCGTAACCAGTTCCAACATCGCAGAGCTCTGCAGAGTCGATTCTAAAACAGGTTCAAACTGTCTAATCACATCGCCTTGAAAGTGGTTAAAATGCTCAGACTGAACAAAGCAATTATCACCTTTGTCTACAATTTGACCTTTTTCAAAACGCACCACCGAATAACGACGTAAGCGATATTTGCCATCAGCATGTTCCGTGTTAGGTAGCGTGGCAAAAGATGGGGCCAATTGTTCAGTGGAACGGCCACTCAGGCTAGTAAGATGTAATGTACTTTCAACACTATGTAGCATCATTAACTCCTTTCAATGTTATGCCAAAAACAATGTGTTTCACATTTTATTTACAAACCATTAAATATTAACAATTCTGCAAGATCAACATTTCACAGCCTTTTAAACCATACATTCCAACAAAAAGGAACAATCGCCTACAATAAACCAACTGAACAGCAGTATGCTCTAATTATCGTTTTCAACCCACTAAAAACCTAGCATTGTTAACTAGACAAGAAAATATTATGTTATTTAACAATGATTTATGGCAAAAATAACTATTAACTCATCGTCTTTGCAAAGGTGAATCGTTAAAGTGTTAGCCACCATCTAGATTATCAATCCTAGTATTTATCTCTAATCGGACGGAACAAATGGAAAATATGCATTTGATGCGTTCGATTAACAACTAACTGCTCAAAATGACATCAGTTATCACAAATCTAGTATTGATTAATTCACCGTAACCCCAATATATTAGGTAATTAAGATGCACCGATAGAAGGTGCAATAAGAATGACTGAAGTGAGACAACAAAATGGCTGACACAAAACACTGTAAATTGCTTATCTTAGGTTCTGGCCCTGCTGGTTATACCGCGGCTGTTTATGCGGCACGTGCCAACCTCGATCCTGTTCTAGTGACTGGAATGCAACAAGGTGGACAGCTCACAACGACCACTGAAGTGGAAAATTGGCCAGGTGATGCCGAAGGATTGACGGGCCCTGCTCTAATGGATCGTATGAAAGAGCACGCTGAGAAGTTTGAGACCGAGATGATCTTCGATCACATTAATAAAGTCGATTTCAGTACTCGCCCGTTTAAGTTGTTTGGCGACTCTCAGAGCTATACTGCCGATGCAGTTATCATCTCAACGGGCGCATCAGCCAAATACCTTGGCCTAGAATCAGAAGAAGCGTTCAAAGGACGTGGCGTTTCAGCTTGTGCGACATGTGACGGTTTCTTCTATCGCAACCAGAAAGTTGCGGTTGTTGGCGGCGGCAATACCGCTGTTGAAGAGGCTCTTTATCTATCGAATATCGCTTCAGAGGTTCACCTAATCCACCGTAGAGACACATTCCGTGCGGAAAAGATTCTCGTTAAGCGTTTGATGGACAAAGTAGAGTCAGGCAATATCGTCCTGCATACCGACCGCACGTTGGAAGAAGTCGTTGGTGATGATATGGGCGTCACTGGCGTACGAATTAAAGACACACAGTCAGAACAAATTGAACACATCGATGTTATGGGTGCATTTATTGCCATTGGTCATCAGCCGAATACTGACTTGTTCGAAGGTCAGCTTGAAATGAACAACGGCTATATTGTTGTGAAATCCGGCCTAGAAGGCAATGCTACTCAAACAAGTATTCCCGGTATTTACGCTGCTGGAGACGTGATGGACCATAACTACCGCCAAGCGATTACTTCAGCCGGAACAGGATGTATGGCAGCGTTAGATGCTGAGCGTTTCCTAGACGCACAGTCATAAATTTAACATTTCGTCTCATTATTTTTGAAAACAAGAAACCCATAGGTATGCCCTGTGGGTTTCTTTTTGTATAATCGCCGTTTCTTCTAATAATAATACTCATTAAGCCTTCTACATGGATAAGAAAAAACAACGGAGCTTGAATAATTGGCTCAAGACGCAAAGTAAGCTTGCTAAACGCTGGCTCGCTATTGCGATTGGCCTTGGCGTTCTTTCAAGCCTGTTTTTGCTAGCGCAAGCTGCGCTTATCGCCACAATATTGCACCAACTCATTATTGAGCATGTCGACAAATATGAACTCATTCCGCACTTCTTAGGGTTACTAGTAGCCGTTGCTGGGCGTGCTGGATGTGCTTGGGGGCGCGAAATCGCTGGATTCAAATGCGGCGAGCAGATACGTTGTTACATAAGGCAGCTCATCCTTGATAAGTTACGAGAACTAGGACCAACTTATATAAAAGGCAAACCTGCCGGCACATGGGCAACGCTAGTTCTTGAACAGGTGGAAGAAATGCAAGATTTCTTCGCTAAGTACTTGCCGCAAATGTCCCTCGCTGTTGCTGTCCCTATTATCATCCTTATTGTTGTATTTCCTATCAACTGGGCTGCCGGTCTGATTTTCCTTGTCACCGCACCACTTGTTCCTCTGTTTATGGCATTCGTCGGAATGAAGGCTGCCGACGCTAACCGTAAAAATTTTAAGGCTTTACAACGTCTTTCTGGTCACTTTTATGACCGATTGCAATCCATGACAACAATTCGTCTCTTCAATCGCACAGAAACTGAGACAGAGGTACTACGTGGTGCGTCTGAAGTATTTCGTAAACGCACAATGGATGTATTGCGACTTGCTTTCCTTTCGTCTGCGGTTTTGGAGTTCTTCACATCAATCTCCATCGCCATCACTGCCGTCTATTTTGGCTTCAGCTATATTGGTGAGCTTAACTTTGGTCATTATGGTGTCGGCGTTACCTTGTTCGCTGGCTTATTCATTTTGATTTTAGCGCCTGAGTTTTATCAGCCACTGCGCGACTTAGGTACTTTCTACCATGCTAAAGCACAAGCCGTCGGTGCAGCAGAAAGTATTGTCGAGTTCTTGGATACAGAAGTTACCGCATTACCACAGGGCAGTCAGAACATTTCTCACCCTCAAAGCATCTCTATCGAAGCAATAGATCTAGAAGTTTTCAGCCCTGAGGGGACTCGCCTTGTCGGTCCAATTAGCTTCAAAATAAACGCCAACGAAGCCGCTGCGTTAGTCGGCCCGAGCGGCGCAGGCAAAACCAGTTTGGTCAACGCCATTTTAGGATTTATGCCTTATCAAGGTTCATTAAAAGTGGCAGGTATTGAACTTAAAGACCTCAACCAAACCGACTGGCGTAAAAACATCAGCTGGGTTGGCCAAAACCCACTGCTACTTCATGGAACGATTCGCGACAACATCACCCTAGGTAATAATGATGTTAACCAAGAGCAAGTCAACAATGCTCTTTTGGCGTCGTTCTCGGCTGAGTTTGTCGAAAAACATGGTTTGGATTATCAAGTTACCGATCGTTCCGGAGGTCTTTCGGTCGGTCAAGCTCAGCGTATCGCGTTAGCAAGAGCAATGGTACAAAACGGTAACTTCTGGTTACTAGATGAACCGACTGCAAGTCTGGACGCCAAAAGTGAACGTCTTGTTACTCAAGGTATACACACCAGTACCGCAGGTAAAACGACATTGATGGTCACCCACCAGCTCTCTCAACTAAAGAACGTAGATACCATATTAGTGATGAATCAAGGCCGTCTGGAACAACAAGGCAGTTATGATTCGCTTTCAGACTCAGATGGCTTATTCAGCACCATGTTGTCTGCCCATCAATCATCCGTTGCTCAAGATAAGGGGAATTTAGATGCGTGATTTACTCCCTTACTTAAAACTGTATAAAAAGCATTGGTTTGGCCTGTCTTTGGGTATGCTTCTCTCCTTTGCAACACTTTTTGCGTCCATTGGCCTACTCACTCTATCAGGCTGGTTTATTTCTGCGGCTGCGGTCGCAGGCTTAACCATTGCTCGCGAAACTTTTAACTATATGTTGCCAGGTGCCGGTGTACGTGGCGCGGCAATGGCGCGCACCGCTGGACGTTGGGGTGAACGTGTAGTCAGCCACAACGCTACCTTCAAACTACTCACCGATCTTCGAATCTTCTTTTTCACCAAGTTAGCGCCGCTTATTCCCGGTAAAGCCGTCAACATTCGCGATGCGGATATGCTCAACCGTCTTGTGGCAGATGTTGATGCCATGGACCACGTCTATTTGCGTCTTGTTAGCCCAATTATCGTCGGTGTATTTGGTATCTTATGTCTGACCGCTGTTCTTTGTTGGTTTGACATGACGCTAGGCCTCACGCTTGGCGCAATTCTAATGCTGCTGCTTATCACGTGGCCAATCGTTTTCTACCGCTTGGGAAGCAAGAATGGGGAAGCGTTAACACTAAATAAAGCTGAGCTTCGCATTCGTACCTTAGACTGGTTACAAGGTTATAGTGAACTGACGCTTTTTGGCGCTGAATCTCGCTACCGAAAAGCTATTGTGACTGCGCAAGACAAGTTGATTACCAATCAGTTGGTTCATGCAAAAATATCTGGTATGGCTCAGGGTCTGCTGATTCTTGCTAATGGTTGGCTGCTCATACTGATGCTGTGGCTAGCAGCGGATGGCGTGGGTGGAAATCAACCTGATCCTCTAATCGCGTTAATGGCCTTTGCGACCATGGCAAGCTTTGAACTGCTTATGCCTATTGCAGGTGCATTCCAGTATCTAGGTCAGACGCTGACCTCCGCCAAGAGACTAAATGAGGTGATTCTAGCAACGCCGGAAGTCACCTTCCCTGACGATCCTGTGACGCATTCGAACGAGTACTCCATAGATATCGATCACGTTTGCTTTAGCTACCCAGACGCTAACGAAAAAGCACTTCGCGATGTGTCACTTTCTGTGAAGGGTGGACATCGTTTGGCTATTGTTGGTCAAACTGGTTCAGGTAAGTCAACGCTGTTGCAGCTCATTTCACGTTACTGGGATGTCGACCAAGGGAAGATTACCCTTGCCGGTGCTCAGATTCAAAACTGGAGTGAACGTCAACTTCGTGAAGCAACTAGCATTGTTAGCCAGAAAGTCGACATCTTGAATGGCACACTACGTGATAACTTGTTTATGGCGAAACCGTCCGCTTCTGATGATGAGCTTATCGCTGCTCTAGATAAAGTAGACTTGGCACATTTGGCTGAAGGCAATGGCTTGGACGCATGGTTGGGTGATGGCGGACGTCAACTTTCCGGTGGCGAAAAGCGCCGTATTGGTATCGCACGAGCACTGCTACATGATGCGCCGATCTTATTACTTGATGAGCCTACTGAAGGCTTAGACAAAAAAACTGAGCAACAAATCATGCAGTTGTTTGACCAACACTTTAACAGTAAAACGGTTATTTTCATCACTCACCGCTTAGTGCATTTAGAAACGTTTGATGCCATTTGCTTACTCGAAGACGGTGAAGTTTTGGAGTACGGCCAGCACCAAGCGCTTCTTGACGAGAAAGGTCGATACTACGAACTGCATCAAACGCTTTAACGGCTAATATTCATATTCACCATACGAAAAGCCCGCTTCCCTATGTCACTAACATATTGAAGCGGGC
Organism: Vibrio mediterranei; assembly: GCF_013364395.1. Classification (NCBI taxonomy): domain Bacteria; kingdom Pseudomonadati; phylum Pseudomonadota; class Gammaproteobacteria; order Vibrionales; family Vibrionaceae; genus Vibrio; species Vibrio mediterranei. The sequence goes on from NZ_JABXGK010000001.1 coordinate 1,978,953, forward strand.
TTTTTCATCCACTTAATTTTAATGGCAACAGTTTTCTATTTATCCTGTTTCTCTGAATCTTGAGTTCCACACACTCTGTGTGCTCTTACTTGGGTGATGCGATTATTCTTAACCTTCAGTACTTCAAAGTCCCATTGTTGATAGCAAATGTGTGTCCCGGCTTTTGCCACACTCCCAACCTGCCAGGACAAAAAACCGTTCAAGGTTTGGAAGCCCTCATCAAACTCTCCCTCTAGTTCTTGAATATCCAGCTTATGTTTCAGCTCATTGATTGGAATTAATCCATCAATAATCCAACTTCCATCAGCAAGCAACTTAGCCCAAACTTGTTGCGGAGCCATCCCCAACTCCCCAGCAATAGACTTAAGCAAGTCATAATGAGTAACTAACCCTTGGACGTCACCATACTCATCAACTAAAAACGCCATCTCAGAGCTGGTTTGCTGCATGTGGTTGAGAAGAGCTAATCCTTTCATTGATTCAGGAACAAATCTTGGCTTACGCAACATTTTCGCGAGTTTACCCGCCGAAAGCACTTCATACTCATCCAATAGATTCTTTGAAGATACCGTACCAATGATGTTATCAAGACCGCCACGACACACGGGCCATACAGAGTGCTTGGTTTGCCTAAGCTCTTTGAGTGCTTGTTCAATTGGTTTATCTATATCAAGATGATGTATGTCGCTACGGGGCGTCATAAGTGACGTTACCGCTCTATCATTTAGATGCAATAAATTGCGGATCATCACCAATTCTTGCTGTTCTATAGCGCCTGTTTCTGAACCTTCTCGCACTAAAGAAATGATGTCTTCTTCGGTCACGCAATCGCTTTGTCCCTCCTTTTGACCAAGGAGACGAAGCACCGCATCAGTGGATACCGATAAAAGCTTAACAAAAGGGCTGGTTAATAATGATAGCCAATGTATTGGATAGGCAACGAGAATAGCAATTCGCTCTGCGTTGTTTTGCGCAAGCCGCTTTGGAACTAACTCTCCTACGACGATTGCGAAATAAGTAATCGATATAACTACGCTTGCTGTAGCCAAAATATTCGCAAGTTCAGGGTCTACGCCTTTTGAGTGCAACCAGACTGACAAGGGCGCAGATAAAACTGCCTCACCAAATATCCCGCTGAGAATACCGATTGCAGTAATACCGATTTGAATAGTAGAGAGGAATAATGTGGGGTTATTTTTAAGCTTTAACGCAAGTTGCGCAGATTTCTGTCGTTCTGCCATTTTTCGCAGTCGACCACTTTTCGCTGCCACTAATGCGATTTCTGACATGGCAAATAAACCATTCAGCCCAATTAAACTTGCTAATAAGATAATGTCCATAAACCGATCCAGTGATGCACACATAGCAAGCATAAACGAGTTGTCAGCGATGAAGCTGTGAATCAGTGCATAATTACTGAGTCCTATTTATTGGGTTATTTATGGACACAATAGATAATATTAATAAGAGAGAAAATTGCCATTTACCCAAAAGAAAAGCCGAGCTTAACTGCTCGGCTTTATTAGAAATAGTCAGTACCGTTTAAGCGAACTGCTCTTCAAACTCTTTCATGAAATCCACTAACGCCTGTACACCTTCGATCGGCATCGCATTGTAGATTGATGCGCGCATACCACCTACGGCGCGGTGGCCTTTCAGTGCGCGCAAACCACGTTCATCTGCCAGTTCCAAGAATTTAGCATCTAGTTCAGGTTTTGATAGCTGGAACGGCACGTTCATTAGCGAACGGTTGTTCTCGTGTACATTGTTGTGGTAGAAGTCAGAAGCATCAATGTGATTGTAAAGAATCGCCGCTTTGTCTCGGTTAATCTTCTCAATTGCAGCAACACCGCCCTGCTCTTTCAGCCACTTAAACACTAAACCAGACAAATACCACGCAAAAGTTGGCGGCGTGTTGTACATAGAGTCTTTTTCAGCGAGCACTTTGTAATTTAAAAATGTCGGTAGGACATCGTTGGCTAGATCAAGCAAATCATCGCGTACAATCGCAATACAGATACCGGCAGGTCCAATGTTCTTTTGCGCGCCCGCATAAATAACGCCGTACTTAGACACATCGATTTGACGTGAAAGAATCGTCGAAGACATATCCGCTACAATTGGTAGATCAGTCTGCGGTAGTTCATTGATTTCAATACCGTCGATGGTTTCATTTGGACAGAAGTGAACGTATGCCGAGTCGGCATCAATGACCCATTCACTCACAGGTTGAACCGCAATTTTTCCATCTATTTCTGTCTTCGCTTTATGCACGACAGGTGTACAGTATTTTTCAGCTTCATCAATCGCACTTTCGGCCCAGTAACCTGCGTCAATGTAAGTTGCTTTGGTCTTTGAACCCAATAAATTAAGTGGTACAGCAGAGAATTGTGCTCTCGCTCCACCTTGGCAGAAAAGTACTTTATAGTTGGAAGGAATATTTAGCAGGTCTCTTAAATCTTGTTCAGCCTCATCCGCAACCTTGATGAAAGGTTTACTTCTATGGCTGATTTCCATCACCGACGTACCCAAATCATTCCAATCAAGCAACTCAGATTGTGCCTTTTGTAGTACCGCTCGAGGTAACCCAGCAGGACCAGCACTGAAATTGAATACGTTTTGTGAAATCGGCTCCATGACCTTTATACTCCTGACTAAATACATAAAGAAGTGCCAGTAATATCACGTTTTTACGGAGATAAAAAGCAAGAAAAGAGGCCATCAGACCTCTTTTCTAATCACGAGTGTAATTTGTACTCACTTAGCGATTATTGCCCCATTGATTGCCCCATCAAGAGCGGCAAGAAAAGTGCAACTAGTGGAATTTTCTGGCCATTGGCAAATACCAGTTGACCGCCTTCAATATCAGCCTTCATTTGATAGCCTGCATCTTGTTGCGTCACCATCTCCATCACTACCAATTCATCAATACCTTGAGCAAGCATCGGGTTAACATTCACCATGCCTTCTGACATATACGCGTTCATGTTACCAGTCAGCGCTGGCATCACCACACTTGGATCACGTGATACATTTTCAGTCCCTTCAGGCACTTTTAGTAGCCAGTTAGATTTGAACTCATCGTCCGCTACTTTGAAGTGCATGTCGTTCATCGCAACGTTAAAGCCACGCGCAAACAACGTCTCAATCAAAGGGGCTAAAGTAGTAATATCTGCTTGCGCGATAGTTGGATTAGTTTGATACAAGTCGACCAGTCCTTCGAATGATTTTCTATCTAGCGAGGTTAGCGCAAAGTCGACCTTGAGGTCGCTCAGTTGACCACCATCCGGATAGTTCATATTGCTCATACTGAATATGTGTTGGGTATCAATGCGATCCGCTTCAGAATCAAAAGACGATTTGAAGGTGTAGCCAAGATCATCAATATTCAAAATGCTAGTATGCATTTCATCGAGAATGGTGAAGTTTTTTAACGTCACACTCTGATCACCAAGCCAAAAACCTTGCTCTTTTTTCCCAACACCATTTGCAGACAAGTCTGTTAATGTCAGTTGTTCACCGTTTTCAAAATCCAATTGAATCGAAGGGATATTAGCATTGAACGTCAACTGACCTAGAACGGTTGCAGTACCTGTTGCCACTGACGGAGAAATAGACATGCTAACTTTCTGTGCATCATCTCCTTGATAACTCCAACTATCGAGTGACAATTCAAATTCAGTATTACCATTCAGCTGCGTCACTGTTTTTAACGCGAGAGGGAAATCAGGATAATTCTGGATATGCGAGTTCGCTGTTAAGCTGAATAAACCGTGACTAATTTCACTTTGAACCACAATTTCTGTGGGCAAACCATCCACTTCTAACTGTTCCTTCAGAACAGGATCGTTAACTTGGTAGCGTGTTTCTACGTTAGAAGAAAGGTAACCGCGATCGTAAGTTACAATCTCTGCTGTGACACCTTCGTTGTTTAGTTGCTCTACACCATCCTCAACAACTTGCTGCCCGATATGTCCAACAGCCAGTGGCCAACATAAAACAAGCGCTACTGCACCGCCGATTGCGCCATATTTTTTCAATTGATTCATAGAGTATTTAAGACATTTTGTGAAGTATATTTCATTCAGTCTAACTCAAGTCGCTAGGATCTCCAATCTCATACCTAGTTCTCATAACCCCATGCTTTTTATTGATATATTAAAATTACTGTTGAGAGAATCGAATAGCGCAGGTTCATGACAAAGCGAAATCAATACGCCGTACTCTGTTTAGACAATGATCTGATTAATTTGGACACTCTGGATACTGAGCTGTCTCTCTATCAGTCGCACTTTGATATTCATCTGGTGACGTCCATCAGTGAAGGACACGAACTGTTGCAATATATCGGTGCTCAAGGACAACAGCTGGCGATGGTAATTGCCAGACATAGTCGTCTTTTCGATGGTGGAGAGTTTCTTGTTCAGCTAGAACAAACTCGTCATGCTCAATCAGCGCGAAAGATACTGGTGAGCCGAACTAACTTCCAAGACGTTCAAGCGATTTTAAATGCCGTCAACGAAGGACGACTAGACCACTGCCTTACTCTACCCTTAGAACAAAAAGAGTTACACAAAACGGTCGTCAAAGAGCTCACTCAATTCGTTATTACTCACGAGAAAGACAACCTACTTCATTACGGCAAAGTACTCGATCAACAGAAGATTCTCCGCGCCCACATTGACCAAAAAATGCATTCCTATCGGGCCAGTTTTATTCACGATTTTCATGAACTATCAGACAAAGAACTCGCCGCCCAAGTCATTGAATCTCTTTTGGGATTTTTTGCCGAAAAAGACGAAACTCGTGCGGTAAGAGAGTATTCGCCCGAACACCTGTTAACCGTTGAAGGCCAGCCTAATGAATTTCTGTGGTTTATCGTCGAAGGTCAGGTGACACTGTATAAAAAAGATGAGTTAGGTCAACAGCGTGAAGTAGTACGACACAGTCGAGGCGGTATTGTCGGCGGTATGTCTTTTGTAACTGGCGAATGCTCGTTCTCAACCGCTATGACATTGACCGCAACGCAAGTTATTAAGTTAGATAGAAAGGTATTCACTCAAGTAATGCATTCTAATACCGACTTACTGCCACTCTTCACTAACTTGTTGCTGAGACACTTTAACCGTCGCTTACAACGTAGTATTGATACTAAACTCGAGCTGCAAAAGACATTGGAATCATTGGAATCGGCCCATCAACAGCTCATAGAACAAGAAAAAATGGCAATGTTAGGGCAGCTTGTCGCAGGTGTTGCCCATGAGCTAAACAACCCAGTTTCTGCGATTTTGAGAGGTGCAGAGACCGTTTCAGAGAAAATTGATTCTATACTTAAGCAAAACCATGACCCAGCCACTTTTGAACTCGGATTGAATGTCCTTGAGCAAGCTAGACACTCCACACCACTCTCCACCTCGGAAATAAGAGCAAGAACTAAAAAGCTTCAAGAGACGCTCAAAGAGCGCCGACTAGCCAAACGACTGGTCAACCTCAACTTACAAGGTAATGAACAGCTTTTAGCGCAAGCAACGCTGTCACCAGATAAGCTAACGAGTGAGCTAGATAAACTTGAGAACTTTCAAGTAACCGGGGCCACTCTGCGTTCTATTCAAGTGTGTGCCCAACGAATTGCCGACATGGTCAAGAGCCTAAAAGGCTATGCGAGACCAGATAATGAATCTTACGAATGTGTCGACTTACATGAAGGCATCGAAGATACGTTAGTCATTTTTGAGAACCGACTAAAACGGCACTCTCTCATTAAAGAGTATGGAAAGCTCCAACCGGTACTGTGCAAACCCATCGCCTTGCAGCAAGTTTGGACCAACCTTATTTCTAATGCGCTAGACGCACTCCCTGAAAAAGGGCAGCTGACAATTCGGACTGACTGCGTCGCTCGGGAAGGTTCGCCATATAACATGTATCAGTTTATCGACAATGGTGCTGGCATTCCTCCCGATCAACTTGAGTCGATATTCGAACTTAACTTCACGACCAAGAAAGAAGGCAACTTCGGGCTGGGTATCGGTCTTTCTGTTTGCCAACAAATTTTGAACCAACATAAAGGCTGGATAGAAGTCGACTCTGAAGTTGGTGTTTATACCAATATGTCTGTACTCATCCCTGTCGACAACGATGACAAATTATAAGGACTATTACGATGAGCGAATACCTAATCCTATGTGTAGATGATGAGCGAGAAGTGTTGGACAGTGTTCTACAGGACCTCGATGATTATGAGGAACATTTTGTTGTCGAAGGTGCTGAATCAGTTGATGAAGCAAGAGAAGTGATTCAAGAACACGCTAAAGATGGTACAAGACTGGCATTGATTCTCTGCGATCACATCATGCCGGAACAAACAGGCGTCAGCTTCCTTATCGAGCTTAGTGAAAATGAAGAGTTCAAGCACTGTCGTAAGGTATTACTAACAGGACAAGCAGGCCACGAAGATACAATAGAAGCTGTCAATCATGCCTGTCTTGATTTCTACATTAGTAAACCATGGAAAGGCGATCACCTGAGAGAAGTAGTTAAACAGCAACTTACTGATTTTGTGATAGAACACGATAAGAACCTCGCCCCTTGGGGACGAATCTTAGACACCGAACGGATTTTTAAGGCCCTATCAGATAATCGAATGAGCTTTGGCGAATGACCGAGTTTTATCCCAAGTGCTAATTCTGTGAACTATAACTTTATAACAGACTGTAGTTGTGGGAATTATAGCGTGGCTACTCTCAGGTTTTCTGTTACTAATTCCTTACAGAATGCGGACGTTTTGATTGAAATCTGTATGACAATGTAAATTTTTGGGAATTTGCCCTCGTTAAAGACACTTTTTATTGGTGAATCAATCACAAATTGGATTATCATACTCCGATAATGATTGTCGCCATAAGCTTGATGCGACGCGCGTGCTTCTTATGGGCAAGGAATTAATTTCAACAAAAAGGTTTAGAGACACTATGCGCAAAACTCTATTAGCCGCTCTGATGGTAATCACTTCTCAGCAGGCGTTTGCAAACCAAGAAGAACCACGAGCTACAATGAGTAACTTCAACTATGATTACGCTGAAGCTCGAATTGGTGCAAGTCCGATGACATTCGGTGCTGCAATTAGCAAGTCAATCCACCCTAACGCTCATATCGTTGGTAGCATTGATTCTAAGTTTGAAGGCGATTACGACTTTTCTGGTGGTGTTGGCTTCCACGCTCCGGTAAATAACTGGGCGGACTTTACTGGTGAAATGCTTGCTCACATCCACGATAGCGGTGAGCATCACAAAACAGACACAGGTATGGAAGTTAACCTAGGTGTGCGCCAATGGTTAGGTCCACAGCTTGAGATTGGTGGTAAAGCCGGTTACCTGAACGTTGGTGATAAAGATCGTTGGATGGGTAGCGTATATGGTCGCTTCCACTCAACTGAACTATTCTCACTAGGCTTAGAGGGCCGTATCAACCATATCTATGGTGATCAACTTATGTTTACTGCTCGCTTTGCATTCTAAGGCTATTAGCGAACGGTTCGAAAAAGGTCGTGCTAAGCACGACCTTTTTTATTTAATCAATTTCTGAGCAGTACTGTAGCAGTTGCTGTTTACGGGGGTCTTGAATCAACTTCCAGTGTATTCCCTCAACCGCCCCTGCAAATTTCCAAAGCAATTTTACATCCACATCATTGCCATAGGTTCTTTTTACTTTATTGAACACTTGCGGCGCACCCAACTCCAAGAATGTTTTTACATCTTCAATGCCAGACTTCTTCACCATACGTTCGAGCGTGAGCTGCATATTCGGTAGGTCTCTAAGTCTTCTATTTTCTACAGACTTTTTGCTCGATTGCTGTTCAACAGAATTAGTAATGGAACGCTGCACTAAGTCACTTAGCATCGGTGCTCTTTCATTAAACAACGCCGTAATGTCATAGTAATTAACGGTTGCTGTAGATTGCTTTTTAACATGCCTAAACTTTTCACAATTTAGGTTTTGTAGCGTCTCGTCTAAAGCACAGCCACCACGAATAAAAACTCTATCGTTACTGATAAGCGCATACATAGCACCGTCTTTAAACAGCCCTGTACCACCAAACATGGAGCGCTTTTGAGAGATACCGAATTGAATTGTGTAGTCGTAAAAAGATTGCTCTATCATTTCCTTTGATCCTTAATCTTTTACCCCGATTAATACGATCACCAGAAATAGCAGCGGATAAATGCGAAAAAATATTATTTAGAGTCAGTCAAGATAAGTAGTAACTGCTCTGTTTGTTTTATGTGTAATTATAATAGTTCACAATGCAAAATAAGTCTGGCTCAACGTCACAAATGTGCGACTTAAAAGCAAAAGCTTTGCGAGTCACTTCACATGATTCCTATTATACAACCGATTTCATTAACAATTTTCTAATTGAATGGTGTTTCAAACGTCAAACAATTGACCTAAGACTACATTTTGGCATTTAGGTTATTGTCAATTGTAAAGCCTGACAGGTAAACTGACCTTCTATCTCCAGCTGTCGAAATCTTATGAACCACTTATCTTTTTACTGGCTACCAGACAACCAACAATTATTTATAGAGAGCTTAGAAACCGAATTTGCTGAGCTCGTAGAACAATCAATTAATACCGGAAAAATATCTCTTCCTCCAATTTCCGAAGTTGTTCTCAAGATTCAAAAACTGTGCTCCTTAGAGTCCACCGGGATTTCGGACATCGCAAATTGCCTATTAGAAGATCCTGGACTAGCAGCCATCGTGCTCAAAGTCGCCAACTCTGTCATCTTTAATCGTGGCAATGTGACCTGTAAGGACCTTAATACCGCAGTCTCTCGCTTAGGTATCCTTCGTGTCAGAGATATTGTGACTGCCCAATCAATAGAACTTCTTAAGCACTCCGTCAATCTGACTGAGGAATGTAAGGATGTTTTGGTACAAAGTGCAGCAGTATCAAGAGAGCTCGCTGCGACCATGGTGATGGTCACCCAAGCTTTCCAAGATCAAGCGCCGACAACCTATCAATATCTTGAGCAAGAAAAAGCGTTACTTGTTGGCTTCCTAGCAGACATTGGACTGTTCTGCCTAGTCAACGAGTATCACCTCTATTTAGAGAAAGGCAACTACCTTGACTCCAACCTCGCGATGCAAATATTCCACTCGCGATGCCCTATCACCAGTGAGCAAGTATTAAAAACTTGGGGCTTCGACAATGACTTTATCGAAGTGGCGTCGAATCAACCTAAGTCTCTAGAGCGACCGGAAGTGTCTTATCTCGATATAGCACGAATCGCCAATCACGTGTTGTTGTATCGAAAGCAAGATCACGAAGCATTAGAAGAACATGAAGTTGAAATAAACGTAGATGGCGCAGAAGTGCTGTATAAGTTAACGACGATGTCTGATCAGGAATTCAAAACCAAGACATCAGAAATTATCCGCTCAGCAGGAATGTAGGAGAGCAATCTCCTATCTCACTCTTGTTTTTGTGAAGTAAACCTCTCACAATACCGCATACGCTAATAATAACGAAGGATCGTCGCGTCAATGTTTTCAGGGATGCTGTATATTTTTACGCCGCTAGTCATCGGTTATTTTTTTTCTATTAATAATAAATCATTGCTTGAGACGTTAAATAAAGCGACCTCATGGCTGATTTACATCATCTTGTTCCTAATGGGACTGAGCCTAGCCGCATTAGATAACTTCGGAAGCAACCTCAAGACCATTGTTACCATGACATTGGTGTTCTTTGTGTCAATCGGTGCCTGCAATTTGCTGTCTTTACCCCTGGTCGACCGTATTCTGCCACTAAAGACCGAAAATCTGACAAGTAACCTACCCCTTTCAGCCATGGCGTTAGAATCACTAAAGCTTATATTAGTGGTCGGTTCAGGCCTAGTAGCCGGCCTATTGTTGCCAATAGGTTTAGGCTGGGTAGAAACTGCCAGTGAGTGGATTCTGCTCGCTCTACTATTTTTTATCGGTATTCAATTAAGAAACAGCGGACTCACGCTAAAACAGATTCTGGTAAATAAGCAAGGCATGGCGATCGCACTCATTATTGTCGTGAGTTCTCTCATAGGTGGTGCAATTGCTGCAATGGTACTTGATATCTCTGTCTACAAAGGTCTTGCTATGGCGTCAGGATTTGGGTGGTATTCACTAGCAGGAATTCTAATGGGCGATGCATTTGGACCAGTTTACGGTGGCGCATCTTTTATGATTGAACTGTTAAGAGAGCTGGTTGCACTTGTCTTTATCCCATTGTTAATCACCAGAAAACCCTGTACCGCCATAGGTTATGCAGGAGCAACTGCGATGGACTTTACCCTACCCGTCATTCAAAGCACTGGTGGCGTAAGATGCGTCCCAGTCGCCATCGTTAGTGGTTTTATTTTGAGTCTATTGGTACCAGTGATGATGTTATTTTTTGTATCACTTGCTGGTTAGATCGCAGGAAAACAGCGATTTTTCAGATATGCTTCGCTATCAAAACAACAATAAAGACGTATTAATAATTTAGTTAGCCCAATTCAAAGGACAATATAATGAAAAAATGGCTTATCGCAGCAATGCTCGTCGGAACTTCTTTTTCCTCATTTTCAGCTGACACGCAATGCTTAGAGAAGAAATACGATGCTTATATCGATGCATCTATCCAATGGTATGATGATCTCGTTCAATTAACGACCCAGCAATATCCAGAACTTGAAAGCGTTGGACAATGGTTTCTAGATGGTCGTAAAAACCATTTTGAACTTAATCGCGAGGCCGTTCATTACTACTTAAAGAACGAACCAACCAAAGTAGCAACTGAGCGCTCTATCGAAAGTTGGCTACAACTAGAACAACAAGATGTAAAAGCGCTAGCACAGCGTAATGATATGTTAGGTAAAGCTGCTGCTAAGAGCTTCGCTGATCGTCAAGCTAAACCTCATGAACAGAACTACGATCTGCGTAGCGCATTTGCTGATTTACTCAGCCACCCAAAGAAGATCGACACCGCACTTAATAAATACAACTCGGCTATCCAGAAGGTAGAAAAAACCGAGTGTAAATAGTGGATTAACGACATTTAAAAAGCTGGCAAACTGCCAGCTTTTTGCATTTTATTTGACCATTCACACAATGCTTCGCACGCAACCCCATGAAAATTAAGTTCCCATTCCAATTTTTGCGAGACTTTCACCGCTAATTGGTTTAGATTGTGCCGCTTGCAGTAACGGAATAATAGTAGATCACGGTATGGTATCTGAGCAGAAAATTGCTGATGTCAGCTTCGAAAGCCTTCTTCGAATCTTCACTATCCCTGAAGGACCAGATTCAACTCTGACCCAAATCGAAGAAGGATTGTCCAAGAACTTAAACCAGTTTTTGCGCGAACATATAGTGGCAGAAGAAAAGCCTTTACATGAAATTGAAAAGGACTTTTCTAGTGCTGTTATTCCAGAACAACCAGCGTTTGTTTCGGACCATACTGAACACCTTCTTGATACGCTCGTATCGCACTCGGTACACACCTCTTCACCAAGTTTTATTGGTCATATGACCTCGGCCTTGCCTTATTTCTTGATGCCGTTGTCGAAAATTATGATCGCGCTAAATCAGAACTTGGTAAAGATTGAAACCTCCAAAGCATTTACGCCTCTAGAACGCCAAGTTCTGGGTATGCTCCATAAACTGATTTATGGTGAGTCCGACCCTTTCTATAGTCGATGGATGCACAGTGCTAACCATTCTCTTGGTGCATTTTGCTCGGGAGGCACCATTGCCAATATCACCGCACTTTGGGTGGCACGCAACAACGCTTTAAAAGCGCAAGGTGATTTCCTTGGCGTGGAAAAAGAAGGGTTGTTTAAGGCAATGAAGCATTACGGTTATGAAGGTCTAGCCGTGCTTGTCTCTGAACGTGGGCATTATTCTCTAAAAAAAGCTGCCGACGTCCTTGGAATTGGTCAACAAGGTCTGGTCGCAGTTAAAACGGATAGTTCTAACCGAATCTGCCCTGAAGATCTAAAAGCCAAATTTGCTCAGCTCAAAGAAGATAAGATCAAACCTTTTGCGGTCATTGGCGTTGCCGGGACAACCGAAACAGGTAACGTTGATCCATTAAGAGAAATCGCTCAAATCTGCCAACAAGAGTCTTGTCACTTTCACGTTGATGCGGCATGGGGCGGCGCTACTTTGATGTCGGCTAAATATCGCTATCTACTAGATGGTGTGGAACTGGCGGATTCAGTGACAATTGATGCGCATAAGCAGCTTTATATCCCTATGGGTGCGGGTATGGTGTTGTTCAAGCAACCAGATGCCATGAAGAGCATCGAACACCACGCTCAGTATATTTTGCGTAAAGGGTCGAAAGACTTGGGCAGTCACACTCTAGAAGGTTCACGCTCAGGCATGGCAATGCTCGTGTATGCCGCAATGCATATAATTAGCCGTCCAGGTTATGAGCTGTTGATCAATCAAAGCATAGAGAAAGCTCGTTACTTTGCTGACCTCATTAAACAACAAGACGATTTCGAGCTCGTAAGCGAACCAGAATTGTGTCTCCTGACCTATCGCTACGTTCCAAAATATGTCCGTAATGCACTGGCTAGTGCTTCAACCGAGCAGACAACCGAGATCCATAACTTGCTAAATGAACTGACCAAAGTCATTCAGAAAAAACAGCGAGAAACTGGGCTCTCCTTTGTATCTCGCACACAACTTAATCCAATTCAATGGACACTGCGCGACACTATTGTGTTTAGAGTAGTACTAGCCAACCCTTTAACTACAACGGATGTGTTAAGTTCAGTACTTGAAGAACAAAGAGATATTGCTAAAACGGTGCCTAACTTAATGGCAAGACTTGATCAAGTCTCTCACGAGATCCTTCGTACAAAAGACTAAAAGTGAAATCAATTTCATTCTCGCAGTTATGAAAATTTCTTTCTGTTTTGTGGGAGTAATACGGTAAAAACGAGCTAGAAACTGGCGATTTCTGGCTGTTTTTTCTTCAATTGTTTTTTTCTTCCATTTTTTTGTTTGATGCCTGTCATATTCTAAAGATTTCATGTGAGCTTTTATTACAGCTCGTATGCTGCTTCGTTTATACTGAGGACATGGAGTTGGCGTATTTCTAACGTACTATAAGAACTCAATGTTAGATTGAGATTTGCGAAATTACTTTTTGCTCTTCACTAATAGAATCGCCAGCAAGTTGTTCTCTTTACCCTGTGAACACTATGAATACACTAGAGAAAGTCCAAAAAAATTTAGAGAACTTCAGCAAATCTGAACGTAAGGTTGCTGAAGTTATTATGGCATCCCCCCAGACTGCCATACACTCAAGTATCGCGACACTCGCTAAGATGGCGGATGTTAGTGAGCCAACTGTTAACCGCTTCTGCCGTCGTTTAGACACCAAAGGTTTCCCAGACTTTAAACTGCACCTCGCACAAAGTTTGGCGAATGGTACACCTTATGTGAACCGTAACGTCGAAGAAGACGACGGTCCGGATGCCTATACTCACAAGATTTTTGAGTCGACAATGGCATGCTTGGACGTTGCTAAGAACAGCCTAGACCCGATGCAAATCAATCGTGCGGTTGACTTGCTGACTCAAGCAAAGCGAATCTCTTTCTTTGGTCTAGGTGCTTCCTCATCGGTTGCTCGAGATGCTCAAAACAAGTTTATCCGTTTCAACATTCCGATCTCTTGTTACGAAGACGTAGTAATGCAACGTATGAGCTGCATCAACTGTTCAGACAACGATGTTATCGTACTGATTTCTCACACAGGTCGTACTAAGAGCCAAGTTGAAATTGCTCACCTTGCTAGGGAGAACGGTGCAACAGTTATTGCCGTTACCGCGAAAGACTCGCCGTTAGATAAGGCCAGTTCACTATCTATTACTGTTGACGTACCAGAAGACACTGACGTTTACATGCCGATGGCTAGCCGTGTGGTACAGATGACCATCATCGATGTCTTAGCGACAGGCTTTACATTGCGTCGTGGCTCTGGCTTCAGAGACAACCTAAAACGCGTGAAAGAAGCATTAAAAGATTCTCGCTACAACAAAATGCCTAACTACTAGTCATAGAAAATCCGTTAAAAAAAGAGGCCAATGGCCTCTTTTTTATTGCTCGTTAATCTGTCTCGACTGGATTATTGCGAATCTCTACTTGGTTTGAGTCCTCATGGGTTTGCGGATGACCATCGCACTGACATTGACACACTTGATTCAGAATAAAAATAAGTCTGTCTTCAGTTAATGGTATAGGGTTGCCTTTAATAGCTACTGACTTCATTGCATCAGCAGCAACCTGCTCGAAAGACGTATTACAAACGCCAAACTCCGATAGTAGCGGCAGTTCAAGCCTTTCGAGTATCATATTCACCCAAAGCACGCTGTCTTCAATACTGGCATTGGTTCGTCCAGTAAGAATTTGCGCCATATTACGGTATCGATTCAACACGTCACTGCGTCCTGCTCTTTTCGCTGCTTTAATGTTCTCGGTCATAACATGTGGAGCAAGTCGTGCGGTAATCACGCTATGTGGCGCGGTAATTTTGCCACCAAGCGCTGAGGCAAGGCCATGAGCAGCCCCCAATTTGGCATTAGTTATCGCCATCCCGCCGAGCATCGCGGCAAAGGACAGATCCGCACGTGATTTGGGATTATCTTGTTTGCAACCTGAGATAATGGAATAACTGAGGCGTCTCAAACCTTCTTCACAAACCATATCAGTCAATGGGTTGGGTTCACCACAAACGTACGCTTCCATTAAGTGAGTAAATGCATCCATTGCACCCCGCCCCGAAGTGTAAGCATCGGTACCGTAGGTTAGAACAGGGTCGACAATCGCCACATCAGGCAACATATCCGGATTCCGTAAACTCACTTTAACCTTATCTTGTCCAGATTTAAGTACCGCATTTTTGGTCACTTCAGCTCCGGTACTGGCTGTAGTTGGAATTGCGATCATGGGAATAGGTTTGGTTTTTAATGGCACATTTCGACCCACAACTTCAACATAGTCGTAGACATCACCCTGATTGGGAATGATCGCAGCAAGTGCCTTACCCATATCTAAAACACTGCCACCACCAATAGCAACCACCATGTCAGGCTTAAAACGCCTACCCATGATCGCCGTTTCCTCGACCATGGTAATGTTAGGCTCGCCACGAATGGCGACATGCTGATAACGCATGTTTTGGCTGTGAAGATAATGAATCACAGGGTCGGCTCTTTGACGCTCCTGCCCTGTTACCAGCAACACACTGTATCCAAACTGATTGATGATTGAGAGGGAAGATTGAAGCGCGCCCTCTCCGAAGATAATACGACTAGACGTCATGAACTGAAACATACCAATATCCTTTAGGTATACCATTCGACTCACTAATCAAACCATTGCCTATGAAACTAGCAATACAAATACTCTAAGTGTGAGTCTTATTGGTAGTGCAAACATAGAAAAGAAAAGCTTCGATAAGCATGCAGTTTCCTTTGCTGCAAAAACTTGATTTAAACCAAGCTACTTAGTTTTTGCTCTATTTTATATCGACAACTTTGCCATAAATCACACTCCGTTATGTTCAACTTTGCATCTAACTGAGTAAATTATGCTCTGATAGTTTTCACCTATTAGAGCAAGTGGGATTTGCCACTTTATTTCCTTTTCATCTTGAGGCATAGTGGTTTCCAACAATATGAAAGAGCTGAGACTTGGTCTCTTTAGATGCTCAGAAAAAGTTTAATCTTCAAGGAGAAAGTCAATGTTCGTAGTGATTTTTGGTCGCCCTGGTTGTCCATTCTGTGTTCGTGCAAAAGAGCACGCTGAAAAGCTAAAAGAAAAACGTGACGATTTTAACTACCGTTACGTTGATATCCATGCAGAAGGTATCTCAAAAGCAGATTTAGAGAAAACTGTAGGTAAACCTGTTGAAACAGTACCTCAAATCTTCATTGACCAAGAGCACATTGGCGGCTGTACTGAATTCGAAGCCTACGCTAAAGAAAATCTTGGCCTTTTTGACGAATAATCGTCTGCACTATCAATAGTATAGTTGAAAAAAGAGTCTCAATAGCCAGCTGATATAAGCTGGCTTTTTTATTTGCGAGCTGCATCCGTTTTCATCAAGACTGTCATCGATTGTCAGGCTTTGTCTGGATTAGGATAGAAATACGTAATCTAATAGTAAAACATAAAAAAAATCACTTATCTTTTTGATTATTTCGGCTACAATCGCCACACTTTATTAATCTCAACTTAAGCCTCTTCGAGCAGCTACATACAGTGAATATCGACGTAGTAAATTTGCTAGATCAAAACCCGATTCTTCTCATCTTTGTCGCTTTAGCGATTGGCCTTGCTTTTGGCAAAATTCGCTTTGGTAATCTTCAACTCGGCAACTCTATTGGTGTTTTAATTGCCTCTCTCGTCATGGGACATTTAGGTTTCAGTTTTAATGCGGAAGCCTTAACCATCGGCTTTATGCTATTTATCTACTGTGTGGGTATTGAAGCTGGTCCCAACTTCTTTGGCATCTTTTTCCGTGACGGAAAACATTATTTAATTCTCAGTCTTGTTGTGTTGGTCACCGCATTGACAGTGACCTATTTTGCTAGCCACTACTTGGGACTTGATTACGGTCTTTCCGCGGGTGTGATGGCCGGTGCTTTGACCGCTACACCAGTGTTAGTAGGTGCTCAAGACGCCTTAAATTCAGGGCTTGCGACGATTCCGCGTGGAATGGACTTCTCTTTGGTCATAGAGAACCTTTCTGTAGGTTATGCAATGGCTTACCTGATCGGCCTTATCAGTATGATCATGCTTGCCAAGTTACTGCCTAAGTTGCAAAAGCAAAACCTGCATGACTCTGCACAGCAAATCGCGCAAGAACGAGGGTTGGGCGGCTCAGGCCAGAGAAAAGTCTATCTGCCTATTATTCGTGCTTACCGTGTCGGACAAGAGCTAATCGACTGGACGGACGGGAAAAACTTGAGAGAGCTTGGTATTTATCGCCAAACAGGCTGTTATATCGAGCGAATTCGCCGCAATGGCATCTTGGCGCACCCAGATGGCGATGCTATTTTACAAGAAGGCGATGAGATTGCCTTGGTTGGCTTCCCTGATAGTCACGCTCGTCTAGACCCAAGCTTCCGCAACGGTAAAGAAGTATTCGACCGCAACTTGCTCGACCTGCGAATCGTTGAAGAAGAGATCGTAGTAAAAAGTGACAACATTGCAGGAAAGAGCTTATCGAGCCTAAACCTTTCCGAGTATGGCTGTTTCCTCAACCGAGTCGTTCGAGCGCAAATTGAAATGCCAATGGACGCCAATATCGTGCTGGCAAAAGGGGATATTCTTCAAGTCAGTGGTGAAAAGAGTCGTGTACATGGCCTTGCAGAGAAAATTGGTTTCATTTCGATCCACAGTCAAATGGCCGACCTGCTCGCGTTTTGTAGCTTCTTTATTCTTGGCATTATGTTTGGTTTGATTACCATGACTTTTGGACAAGTTTCGTTTGGTCTAGGTAACGCTGTAGGTCTTTTGCTTGCAGGGATCACGCTCGGTTTCTTAAGAGCCAACCACCCTACTTTTGGTTATGTTCCTCAGGGAGCCTTGAACATGGTCAAAGATCTTGGCTTGATGTTCTTTATGGTTGGTATTGGCTTGAGTGCAGGCGGCAAGATGTTTGAGCACTTAACTCAAGTCGGTCCTCAGGTCATAGCGATAGCTTTCTTAGTTAGCGTTGTGCCTGTTGTTTTAGCTTACCTTGTTGGAGCGTACATTCTGAAAATGAACCGGGCGTTGTTGATAGGTGCGATTGTGGGTGCACGAACTTGCGCACCGGCTATGGATGTTGTTAATGAACACGCACGTTCAACTATACCGGCACTTGGTTATGCGGGCACCTATGCTATTGCTAATATACTAATGACACTAGCAGGTACCATACTTATCATTTTGTCCTAGTCTTTTATAACGAAAGCTCTAGGGCAACGGTTCTATCAAAACTGTTATTTCTATATACAGCAAATAGCAAAGGGGCGCATAAAGCGCCCCTTTTCATTATCAGCTAATGTCTCAATTATAGGTCGATAACATCAAACTCTACAAGTGGTGATACATCTGCATCATAGTCCACACCGTCAACACCGAAACCAAATAGCTTCAAGAACTCTTCTTTGTACTCAACGTAGTCAGTTAGCTCTTTCAGATTTTCAGTTGTGATTTGTGGCCAAAGTTCTGCACAGTGCTTCTGGATATCATCACGCAGTTCCCAGTCATCTAGACGTAGACGATTCTTTTCATCGACCTCTGCAGCGCTACCGTCAGCTTTGTAAAGACGCTGAGAGAACATACGGAAGATCTGCTCCATACAGCCTTCGTGGATACCCTCTTCACGCATCTTCTTAAATACCATTGCGATATAAAGAGGCATAACAGGAATCGCCGAACTTGCTTGAGTCACAACAGACTTAAGAACCGCTACATTGGCACTACCACCAGTTTTAGCCAACTTATCGTTAAGCTCGGTAGCGGCACGATCTAGGTCCATTTTTGCTTTACCTAGTGCGCCTTCCCAATAGATAGGCCATGTCAGCTCAGTACCAATGTATGAATACGCAACCGTCTTACAACCGTCTGCAAGTACACCAGCATCTGATAGCGCGTTAATCCATAGCTCCCAATCTTGGCCGCCCATTACAGTAACAGTATCTTCAATCTCTTGTTCTGTCGCTGGCTCAACACTTGCTTCAATGATTGTGTCTGAGTTTGTGTCTACTGCTGTAGAAGTGTAAGTCTCACCAATTGGTTTTAGCGATGAACGAATCAACTCACCCGTTTCTGGAAGCTTACGTACTGGAGAAGCCAATGAGTAAACCACCATGTCGATTTGACCAAGATCTTCTTTGATTAAATCAATAACTTTTTGTTTTGCTTCGTTAGAGAAAGCATCACCGTTGATGCTCTTCGAGTACAAGCCTTCTTCTTTTGCTAGCTTGTCAAAAGCAGCAGAGTTATAGAAACCTGCTGTACCAGGCTTACGTTCTGTACCTGGTTTTTCGAAAAATACGCCGATTGTCGCCGCACCACCACCGAATGCCGCAGCGATACGAGAAGACAGGCCATAACCACTAGAAGAACCAACAACAAGTACACGCTTTGGCGCGTTTGCAATTGGTCCTTGAGCTTTGGTATAAGCGATTTGTTCTTTTACGTTTGCTTCACAACCTACTGGGTGAGTAGTAGTACAAATAAATCCACGAATTCTTGGTTTGATGATCATATTCAGTTCCTCAAAAAATCCCTAGTAGGATAAGAGTTTCAATCCCAGTTCGCATCTTATTTCTGTCAATTTCCTTGAATTTTCTAAGTGGTTGGAGCACTTTCGGCGCCTAATCCTCGATTTCTATAAAAAAAGCGCCCTATAAAAAGGCGCTTTTTGCTATTAACAAGAATAGTTTCTGTCCTAGTTAGGCAACACTATTCAACTTTGGTTTGGACTCTGAGTGCGTTCTTACTTCAGACATGTCATGGCTAAAGTGGTCAACTTGAATCGCTTTGTAGCGAAGAGCATCCGCTTCACGAATTCTAGCGACTTCTTCTTCAGTCAGAACATTAGCTTCAAGTGCTTGATTCAATCGATCTTCCAATAGACCTTTCTTCGCCACTTTGCCTTCTTTCACACCAACAAACAGCTTTTTCTCTAGGTCACGAATGTTGTACATCGCGATAAAAGCGTTTTCCATAAGACCGACATTATCGTCCTCTTTTGGCCCGATGTAACATAGGTGAGTCAGGCGATCACGATGCGCACCCGGTACCATCATACTTTTTGCTAGTTTCAACCCTAGATCGTCTGAAGGTTTCTCAAAATGGTTACCAATCGGGAATAATAGACCTTTCAAAGTCCCCCCTGCCCATCGTGCTGGGAAGTTGCGGTAAGCTTCGTTCAGTGACTTCGCTGCATGGTAGAAACAGTGTTGAACCGAGTAATGAACGTAATCCAAGTCAGCTTGCTGACGACCATCATCTTCATACTTCTTCAACGCCGCAGAAGCCATGAACAGGTAAGCAAGACCGTCACCTAAACGTGCTGAGATCATCTCTTTACGTTTCAGATCACCACCCAGTGTCAACATGGCAAAGTCTGCACTCACTGCTAAGGCTTTACTTAGGCGAGTTAGGTCTTTGTAGTAGCGTTTCGTTGGACCACTCATATGAGCACCGACAAATGCAGAACCTGTTAATGCTGCAGTAAAGGCACCCAAGGTGTTTTTAGTTGCATGACCGATATGTTTGAACAGTAGCTTATCAAAGTCCTCAGCAGCCTGTTTCTCATCTGGGTTGGCTGCTGCTTCCATCTCTTTAAGGACATATGGATGACAACGTGTTGCGCCCTGACCAAAGATCATCAAGTTACGAGTGAGGATGTTTGCACCTTCTACTGTGATCGCTACCGGGATACCCAAATAGCTCGAAGCAAGGTAATTCATAGGACCATCTTGGATGGCACGTCCAGCGTGAATATCCATAGAGTCATTGAGAATAGTACGTGCCATCTCAGTCATATGGTATTTGGCAATCGCTGTAACGATTCCTGGTTTTTCCCCCATATCCAGCGAGGTAGTCGTTAATGTTCGAGTCGCTTCAAGTAGGTAGGTTAAGCCACCAATACGGCCCATAGCTTCTGCTACACCCTCAAACTTACCGATAGACATACCAAACTGTTTACGAACATAAGCGTAAGCCCCCGTTGTTCGTGTTGTTAGGTGTCCAATAGCGGTACCTAGTGCTGGAAGTGAGATACCTCGACCTGCGGACAGACATTCAACCAACATTCTCCATCCACGACCAGCATACTCTTGACCACCAATCAGCCAATCCATTGGGATAAATACATCTTTACCACGTGTCGGACCGTTCATGAATGCCAAATGCAATGGGTCATGACGCTCACCGATCTCAACACCTTTATGGTCTGCTGGAATCAGTGCACAAGTGATACCGATATCTTCTTTGTCACCCATAAGTTTGTCGGGATCGTGCAATTTGAAAGCGAGACCCAACACAGTCGCAACTGGTGCAAGCGTGATATAACGCTTATTCCAATTAAGGCGAATCCCTAATACTTCTTTGCCTTCATGCTCGCCATAACACACGATACCTTTATCTGGGATACCGCCAGCGTCAGAACCCGCTTCAGGGCCCGTCAATGCGAAACATGGGATATCAGTACCGTCAGCCAAGCGTGGCAACCAATAATCTTTCTGCTCTTGCGTTCCGTAGTGAGACAGAAGCTCACCCGGGCCTAGTGAGTTTGGAACCATAACCGATACGGCAGCACTAATACTGCGAGTCGCAATTTTAGTTACAATGGTAGAGTTCGCTAGTGGCGAGAACTCTCTACCGCCAAACTTTTTAGAGATAATGAGAGAAAAGAAACGCTCTTTACGCAAGTATTCCCATACTTCTTTCGGTAAATCGCGGTCTTCTTTCACGATTTTGTTGTCATCTAGCATCTCTAGCAGTGTTTCAAGCTCATTGTCCATAAAGGACTGCTCTTCTGCTGACAGCGTCGGCTTAGGGTACTGGTGCAGTGTTTTAAAGTTAGGCGTTCCAGAGAATAACTCTCCATCCCACCATACGCTCCCTGCTTCCATTGCTTCTTTCTCGGTTGCCGATAGTGGTGGCAATACCTTCTTAAACATTTTGAATGCAGGGTCACTTATCCATTTTCTTCTCAGAGAGCTCATGATACCTATCCTTTTGTTCAGATTATTTCTTGTTATTATTTGGGTTATTAGTTTGATTAAGGTTTTAGCTTGGTAGTCATTATTCCGCCGCTACACCTGCAGCGAGATAGGGAATTATTTGGTTGATGATTGCTTCTGCGTCTACTTCTTTATCAAAGGAACTCAAAGCAATTTCTGATAATGCTTGACTCGATGCCATAGTGAATACGCATGTACCCAGTGTTAGGTGCAAACGCCAAAACAGGGTTTCTGCATCTAACTTTGGATTCGCTTTCATCACAGATTGAGTGAACATCGCTAGCGCTTCGGTGTACCGAGTAGTGATAAACCAGCGCAAGTGGCCTTGAACATCAGTATAGCCACGTCCAACTAGCGACATGAATCTGCTCGCTCCTCCCGGCTTCACTTGGTTCAAGCTAAGCAAAGGTGACTTCAGCGCACCAAATACATCGGCCATTGTGTAGTGCTCACGCTCATTCAGTTCGTAGAGCGCCGCTTCTACAGCCGGCATAAACGCTTCTAGATAACGATTAAGTACTGCTCGAACCAGAGTTTTTTTATCGCCAAAATGATAGTTCACGGAGGCTAAATTCACGTTAGCCTTGCTAGTGATAGTTCGTAGAGAGGTATCGTTGAATCCATGCTCAGCGAACAGTATCTCTGCGACATCGAGAATCTTATCCTTGGTAGTTACTCTATTGGTCATTTCAATCATCCGTATCAAACACATGTTTGAATATACTCTCGCAACAGCAAGATAACAAGTGATTAACATCAAACTTTTTAATAAATACGCAAGACTGGTCGGACAAGGTTTATAACCACCTGTTTTCATTAAACTTTGAAAATTTTCTAAAAAAAACGTGTTTTTTTAATGAACTAACTCATCGTTATCGGGTCTATTTAAGTGTTATCAACAATGACTTGTTTTACCGACATGACACTGATTTCCATTGTTATTGTTGATGACATATGCTGCTTTTTCTTATTAACTCCTATTTTTGTATCCGCCCAAACCAACATTGGTTTGGGCTTTTTTTATCCGTTTTTCAAACATAAAAAAACCCAGCCTAAGCTGGGTTTGTGTAATCATAGTTTCTGGCAGTTAGTATTGAACCTTCGGTTCTGGCGCCTCTTCTTTAGGAAGCGAGAAGTTAAGCAATATGTAGCCAAGAACAGCTGCTGTTGTTGAGCCCATCAAAATGCCCAATCTAGCGTATGTATCAAACTCGGGGCTCACTCCAGTAAACGCCAGAGATGATATGAAAATCGACATGGTGAAGCCAATACCACACAAAACAGACACCGCAAACACCTGCTTAAAGTCCACACCACCAGGCAGTTTTGCCACACCAAGTTTCACTGCTAACCAACTAAAGCTGAAGATACCTAGTGGTTTACCAACCAAGAGACCTAGTGCAATACCAAGTGGCAACATCGACGTTAGACCCGACATTGATACGCCTTCCAACGAAATGCCTGCATTGGCAAACGCGAAGATAGGTAGAATCAAGAATGCGACGTATGGATGAAGCGCATGTTCTATATGTTTCAGCGGTGACTTTTCACCTTCATTACCTTTAAGAGGAATAGCAAAGCCTAATACCACACCAGCTAAGGTTGCGTGCACTCCAGAGGCCAATACACTCACCCAAAGAACCGCACCAACTAAGAGGTAAACAGGTATGCTTGTCACCTTCTTCGCGTTCAACATGAACAACACAGCGGTCATTATGAAGCCAATAGTTAACGCCAACGTAGACAGATCGCTGCTATAAAACAACGCAATAATAACGATAACGCCTAAGTCATCAATGATAGCAAGTGCGAGTAGGAATACTTTCAGAGCTACAGGGACACGTTTACCCAACAACGCCATAATACCTAAAGCAAACGCGATATCCGTTGCTGCTGGGATTGCCCAGCCACTCATAGCTTCAGGATCACCCATGTTAAACAGTACATAAATAAGTGCTGGAGCTAACATGCCACCGACTGCGGCAATCGCAGGGAAGATAGCAGTCTCTCTAGACTTCAATGCACCTTCGAGTAGCTCACGTTTTACTTCCAAACCGATCAGGAAGAAGAAGATCGCCATCAAACCATCGTTGATCCAGTGTGAGATAGACAGACCAAACACGTAGGTATGAAGCACGCCTTGATACATTTCGTTCAATGGAGAGTTTGCGACGAACATAGCGATCGCAGCAGCAATAACGAGGATGATACCTCCAGCTGACTCCATCTTGAAAAAATTACGAATGACGTCATTCATGTTGTAAAGCCCTTAATAGTTATTCATCTTGTCAGAATGTTAAAAATTGTATATCTAGTTAATTTTCAGAAAAAATCGATTCTACGGAGTTTATACTAAGGAATTTCCGAAATATAAAACTAAACCGTTCGAGATATCCTCACAAGTAATGGCCGTGTTAGATAGAAGTATAGTGCATAGATGAGCAGCTAGTCATTGATAAATTCAATCACTTAGCTGTAGTCAATATCATTTGAGAGTTGAAGGCAGAAGAGAATTAGTAACAGATTGTTACTTGTAACTATATAACAACAAAAAGGTTTTTCTTACCTAATAACCACTAAGTTGCATAAAGCCAATGGCAGAATCTGAACCTTTGGCCGTAACTGACCCTTGCCATTGTGGTACGACGAAATTCACCCAGTTATCTCGCTTACGAGCATTAATAACCAAGTCGATATTTTGGCTGGGGATTTGTAGATTCCAGGATAGAGGCACACGAGTTCCTGACGCAAATTCCGTATAGTTGAGTGCCTTAAGTATGATGTCCTCCGATGGGATGTTAATGATGTTACCTTTAATATCAATCAAAGCAGCCGTGGTATAGGGCATATTGTCTTTGTAACGATATTGGCTCACCTGTAGCGCTTCAGTATCGCTCAGCCAAAGAAGAAAGTTATCTTCGCCGACATAATTTGCACCAACAAGCTCACTACCCCACTCTTTACTTAACCAAGCGCGGCCTGTCACTTTCAGCACCTTACCATCTGATAGGGTCAACTCTCCTGTTGATGCAATAAACGGCGATTCAAAAGTATAAGATGCGCGAGGGAGTAGATCATGTTTGGCGTGGTAGCCATTTTCGCCAATAAGAGCATATGGCCCGGTTTGTTTTAACTGAAGATTCACACTGAAGTTATCGCTGGATAAGCGCAGATTCCCAGGCAGTGGCTGATTAGACAGAGAACGCCAAGACCACTCATCAATCCAAACGCGAAATGGACGGCTAAGACCTCCCGCCTGACCGATACCACCACGAGCGATGCGCTGATCGGTAAACATTCCTAAATGGCTATTCATCACTAAATTTGCGATGTAGATCTGTGGATCTTGCCAACCCGTTGCAATACGGTCATCGCTGGCATAGCGAAAAAAGCGCCATCTTAGCCAGTATGCCTGACCAGATTCGTCTTTCAGCTGCACCACCATTTGCCACCATTCATGTTGGAATTCAGGATGAAAACGGAAGTCTCTTGGTAGCTCAACCTCTCGGTCGGGTAAAACAGGTTCAAAAACCTTACGTCCTGGAGAACCAAATACAGTATTGATATAGGTCGCTTTAGTCACACTGGGCTTTGACTCGCGTGATTCCGTTAGCCAAATTGAAGTGCTAGCGACCACCACTACCAGTAAGCATGAGAAAATAAGCTTCTGCATACGATTCATCTATAACGCATCCCTTAACGAATGAATCGGTGTATTACGTATCAACTTCAGCACTGGTAGCGCTCCTGCAACTACCAATGCCAACAGAGACCACAAACATGTGGTGAGATACTGCCATGGGACAATCTGCAGTTGTAAAGACCAACCGAACGACTGCTTGATCACAATATCCACAATCAGTTGCGCCAGTGCAATACCAAGCGGCATAGCAATAATGGCAGAGATAAGCCCAAACACCAGCAACTGTAAGCCACCCATTAACACCAGCTCTTTTGCGGAAATACCCAGACAGCGCAGCAACGAGGTATGACGTTGTCTAGATATTTCCCCTGCTATTGTTGCAAAGAAGATACCAAACACGGCAATCACCAAGGTGATATTGCCCAGGGTGTCTGCAATCGCAAAAGTACGATCAAAGGTCGTCATCGCTTTAGCGTGAATAGAAGTGTTGTCGTAAATCCGTTCACTGTTTAACCTAAATGTCGATTGCAGGCGTCTTTCGACAAACAACGATTGAGACTTATCATTCAGTACCGCTCCTAACGCCACATCACCAGAACCTTCTAAGTTGGCTAGCCAACGATTTTGCGATAACAATACTTGATGATAAGGGTTTCCGTAATCATAGTAGACACCAATCACGTGCCAGTTCCCACCCAGTGGCGGGCCTAAATCGACATAATCGCCCGGACGAATATCTAACTTAAGTGCCATAGATTCGCTGATCATGACACTGCGAGAGTGGTGAAGATTATACCAATAGTTAGGAACAGCAATTTTAACAGTTAACGCGTCGCGTTCACCTTCTGAGTCACCGGTACTAACCACTTGCATCATGCCATGATCTGTCGGGATCTCCTCTTCCCAGCGCCACCAGACGCGATCAACTTCGGGCTGAGCTTCCAACCATTTACTCATGCGAACTGCATTATTGTTGGTTGGATAGACGTAAATATCGGCCGCAAGCCTTTGGGTTAACCATCGGTCAGTAGTATCTCTAAAACTACCAACCATAGTCTCAACCCCCATATTAGCAGCCATAGCTAACATAAAGGCCATATTGGCAACACCGCGGTAGCTCATACTGGCTGCCGCGTCCGCAAAGAACCAACGGACTTTCACCCAGCGGAGAGAGTACGAGAATAACGTGAAGATTTTCCAAGTAATAAACGGCGTAATCAATGCGACACTTAACAGCATCAAAACAATGATGGCATAACCT
Source organism: Vibrio mediterranei (assembly GCF_013364395.1). Classification (NCBI taxonomy): domain Bacteria; kingdom Pseudomonadati; phylum Pseudomonadota; class Gammaproteobacteria; order Vibrionales; family Vibrionaceae; genus Vibrio; species Vibrio mediterranei. Next base: position 2,005,644 of record NZ_JABXGK010000001.1, read on the forward strand.
GAGTTCTGCGACTTAGGTGCTTGATAAATTGCAACTGCAGCCACACAAAATCCGCATGCTACAAACGCTTGCCATGTAAACTCTGCCCCGGTAAATCGCATTAACGATAGACGAGCAGAAAGTCGAATAGGTTGAGATTTCAAAAGTCGGACTAACGGCCAGCCGCACGAGACCACAGCACCTGTGAATGCTAATAAGAAGCTATAAAGGCTCCATTGCCAGCTCCACTCAATGCTCAAACCAATGTTCGCATCATAAAGGTCATTCAAGCTCTGTGAGACGGCTGGAATCAACTGATTTGCCAATGCTAAGCCAAACAGATTGCCACCTAGCCAGCTCAAGAACACTAAAGCCGCCAGTTCAAGACACAAGGCTTGAGTCAACTGCCACCCGGAGACACCGACTTGGCGCAGACTACCAACCAAAGGCTGACGCTGAGCTAAAGACAACGACATCGCTTGATAGAAGATAAACAGGCCAACAACGAAAGACAGCATACTCATCGCAGACAAGTTGGTATGGAATGCTTTAGTGAGCGACTCCAGTTCTGATTGTGAGCTGCGTGATAACGTCATACCATTTGGAATCATCTTACGAAGATTCTCAAGTTTGGCTGCACTCATCTCACCACACGCAATGACAGACAACCCAGACGATTTTTTCATCGCACGGACTAAAGACATATCCGCTAAGATACGCGTGCCGCGAATACCTTTCTTAGAATCAATCTTGATAGGGCCTAACTGAATTCCATTATTGAGCGTCAACGTATCACCATTTTGCCAACCCTTAAGTTCGGCAAGATCATGACTCACAATAATTGTCGTCGGGACTTTTATCATATCTTGCGATGCGATATCGCCAATAGTGACGACATTACGCAGCTGCAATAAAGAAATTGGATCTACACCAACTAGGTTAAGTTCCAAACCATCGACTGTAGTTACTTTTTGGATATCAAAAGGAACACATTGTTTGAACCCTTCGCGGCGCAGTTGGATATAGAAGCCTTGCGGAATTTTGGTTTCTGCGTGCTTAGGGCGAATGCGGTATGGAACGGGATTAGCGAAAAGTTTTTCACCGCTTGCGTAAGCCTGTTTAGCGTGGTGGTTTATAGCCGTAACGCCAACTAATAACGATACACCAAGCGTTAAACCAAGCCAGACGAGAAGTATTTGTAGCGGGTGGCGACGATAATGGCCAAGTAGTGCTTTAACTACGGGCCATAACATGAAGTTGCCCCCCTTGAAGGCGGATAGAACCGTCCATGTGAGAAGCGACTTTTTCACTGTGGGTGACGACAAGCAAGGTACACTCTAGGTGTCTTGTGAGTGAAGTAAGAAGTCGCATTACCGCTTCAGCGTTACGCTCATCCAAGCTACCCGTTGGCTCATCGGCTAGCAGGATTTTTGGCTCCATATAGAGCGCGCGAGCAATAGCCGCACGCTGCTGTTGCCCCCCAGAAAGCTCTTCTGGATAACGACCAAGCAACGCCATTAAATCTAAAGCGGATAAAATCTGACGCCAAAGCCCTCGATCTTCTGGCAGTCCTTTAATCTGTCTGCAGAATCGAATATTGTCGGCAATATTAAGAGTTGGTAGCAAATTGAACTGCTGAAAGATATGACCAATGTTATTTCTTCGATAAGCCGTTCTAAGACTTTCTTTTGCGTCATGCATAGCAAAATCGGGGTACCAGATTTCCCCAGAATCGACCTTATCGATGCCAGCGATTAAGTTAAGTAGTGTACTCTTACCCGAGCCACTTTCACCCATCAATGCCAGTTGTTCACCTTGCGACAGTGTTAGCTCTGCACTTTGCAATACAGGATGGAATTCTCCACCGTCAATATAGCCTTTACAAAGGTCTGACAACTTAAGCATTCAATCTCTTCAATCACTGGTAAATTTGGAGTGTGAATCTACACTAAATTTGCAGTTCTAGGAAGCAAATTTGGCCATAAAGCCCCTACATTGAGTCGGTTTAGCTCAATTTCGATTCAAGATATCGTTTTTTAAAAGAATTGGAATTTGGAACATATACGCGTGAAAACACCCTAATCAGCCATCATGTATTGTAAACAAATGAAGATAAACTAGAAAAATGTGTTAAATTTTATAGAGATAACAATTAAGAGAGATAACGGAATATGAAGCGCGTATTGGTATTAGGGGCGTCGGGTTATGTCGGTTCTCAGCTCATTCCTATCCTACTGGACCAAGGCTACGAAGTAACAGCAGCGGCTCGTCAAATAGACTACCTAAAAAGCCGTGTCGTCCCCCACTCGATGCTTAAGTTTGAGTATCTTGATCTCGCTAATCGAGACGCCACAATTGCACTCATTCCTAAGTTCGATATCGTTTATTTCTTGGTACATGGTATGGCTCATGGCCATGACTTTTTGGACTACGAGCTCTCTCTTGCTCAAAACTTCAAAGATGCACTCGATATTAGTCATGTTGAACACGTCATCTATCTCAGCGCAATGCAACCTCAAACTGGTAATTCCGAGCACCTTGCAGCCAGAAAAGCAACCGGCAAGCTTCTTCGTACCAGTAAAGTGCCAATTACCGAACTGCGTGCAGGTGTTATTATAGGCCCCGGCTCTGCCGCTTACGAAATCATGAGGGATTTCGTCTATAACCTACCTATCTTAATCGCCCCCAAATGGGTGGACTCTAAAGCGAATCCTATTGCTTTACAAAACCTCAATTATTACCTAATCGAACTGGCTAAAGAGACATCACCCGATTCAATTATTTATGAGGTTGGTGGCCCCGATACCTTGTCTTACCGCGAGCAGTTCGCCGTTATTTGCAGCAAAATAAACAAACCACTACGACTCTGGTCAACGCGATTTCTTACACCCAAACTCGCCTCATACTGGCTCGGTGTTGTAACTTCGGTTCCTTCAAGCATTGGCAAAGCATTATTGGCGGGGCTAGAGCATGACTTTATCGCCGATTCTCAAGCAATCAGAGCTCGTTACCCACAAGATATGGTTTCCTACTCTGACTCAGTCTCAGAAACCATAGAAAAAGAAGGTACCTTTGTTCGTAGCAATGTTTGGGGCTACGACCCTGCGGCATTAACGCGATGGCAAGCAGGATTTGGCTATTACCCAAAGAAGACTGGGGCCAGCTATTTCACTGATAAATCCACTGAGCAGCTTTGGGAGGTCGTCAAACAAATCGGCAGTCCGAAAGAAGGCTATTTCTTTGCTAACACACTGTGGCGCACTCGAGAATGGTTAGATGTACTGTTTGGTGCAGGAAGACCAATAAGGCGCTCACCTGAAGGACCAGAATTAAAAGTGGGTGACTTTATCGATTCATGGAAAGTCATTCGATGTGACAAGCCGCATTTTCTGTCACTATTGTTCGGAATGAAAGGCCCTGGACTGGGGCGACTGGAATTCACCATTACTGATCATGGCGACAAAAGAGAAATCAACGTGACTGCGTGGTGGCACCCGCAAGGATTCAAAGGGCTGCTTTATTGGTTTGCAATGATGCCTGCACACTTGTTCATTTTTAAAGGAATGGTATGGGCGATCTGTCGCAAAGCCTAGTCGTTACAAATACTTCAACCTCTATGCTTTGCGACAATTATGCTCTCATACCACTAAGCTTTAACTTAAGCTTTAAATGACAGAGGGATTTCAGCTAGCTGAGTCCCTTTGTTCATTGGATAAATAAGATATTCGCCGTGATACTTTACTTTCGATTTGTAATCAGTGCGTTTGTGGAGCATAAAGCCAGCCTCGTACGCTTTAGTCACAAACTCCGCATGATTACCACGTACAAACCAACTCATCGGCCTCACCAGATTTTCTGCATCAAAGCAGTCGTCACATTGATTCGCGCACAGTGCGAAAGAGTTATGACCATCGGTGAAGAATTGAACTTTACTGCCATCAGTCAGAATCTCTGAGGTGCAGACACCCCAACCCGCCTCTTCCATATCTTCAATAAACTGTTCAATCTTTGCATCAGTTACTGGCTGTACGTCACCAGAAAAAAACTCAGCATAGTAAGCAGAAATGCGCTTAAACAAAGGTTCAAGCATTGAATCATTACCCTTGGAACGCCCAGATTTCTGCCATTGAATTAGGTTAGCACTGGTCGTTTTCCCAAAACGCTGAGTTTTTATCGCTTTTGTTACCCATCGAACAAGAAAGTGATTGTTAGTCACTGGAGAATTAATCAACTTGCCTGAAGCATGCTCATTCGCCAATTCTTCTAGTGCACTGTTTACGACTTTTTGGATCTCTGAATAGTAGTCAGACATTATGCTTTTTTCCCAAACGTCCAATATAAGGCGGCGGATAATACCGAACAAATAGCCATTAATGCAATCATAGGCCAAACTGTTCCACCCGGAAGCATTGCCACAATCGCCCCAATGACTGAGCCAGTGCCAAATCGCAATGTTCCTGCAAGTGAGGAAGCCGTGCCCGCCATCGTTGGATAACCGCTTAACAACAAGCCCATTGAATTACTACCGATGGTCGACAGCGTACCAATAAATAGCATAACGAAAGGAACCGTACCCCAAATCCCAAGATCTAGAATACCACTCGCTAACAGTCCTAGACCTGCGAACAGCTGAATGCTTAGCCCAAAACGAAGCATGCCATGTAAGCCAACTTTCTTCACCATACGGCCATTAATGCTGGTCATGATGATCATTGTGACAATGTTCAGGCCAAACAGATATCCAAACTGATCTGGCGTCACACCATAGATATCAATATAGACAAACGAGCCCGCGGTAAGAAAGGCAAACATACCAGCGAACGAAAACGCTCCAGAGAACATCAGTCCCATCGCGACCGGATTCTTGCACAACCTCAGGTAATTTCTGATCGTGGTTCGAAAACGAAGTGGCTGTCTGTTTTCTGGCGCTAAAGTCTCCGGAATTTTCCAAAGTACCGCTGCTATTACCACTACAGAAAATGCTGTCAGCACCCAAAATATCGAACGCCACCCAAACCAGACCGCCAAATGGCCCCCTATCATAGGCGCAACTAACGGAGCCAAGGTAATGACCAAGGTGACAAAAGACATGGTACGCGCGAAATCTTCCTTATCGAACATGTCGCGAACCACTGCTTGGATAATGACCGCTGCCGCTGCACCCGCAAAGCCTTGGGCAGTACGAATATAAGTTAAAGATTCAATGGTTGTCGCGGTGGCTGATATCGCTGAAGCAACGCCAAAAAAGAACACGCCAAATAGCAGGATCGGCCGGCGACCAAAACTATCAGCGAGAGGACCATGTAAAAGTTGGCCGATAGCAAATCCGGCAGTGTATACCGTTAATGTAATCTGAACAGCCCCGGCTGTTACCCCTAAATCTTGTGCGATAGTTGGCATCGCGGGCAAGTACATATCGATAGCAAGAGGCGTTAACGCGCCTATGGCTCCGAGAACTAGGAAAAGAACTAAACCTAGTTGAGGTATGTCGGGCTGCGATACTGGTTTAGAACTCATATCGCTCCTAATGAAATCTTTATTTGTGTGCGATCCGTGCCAACAAATAAACAACCTAGACTCAATTTATCCCATTGAGTGATGTGAGATAGCGCATCAACAGAGCGCTATCTTCGGGGTAACCGTAATATAAGGAAGGCTCTCAGAGTTCGAGAGTAATGACTCATTACGGGTATTACTTTTACTCTGGACGAGTAGACGTTTTATCTATCAAAACAGTTTATTAGTATTACTTTTTCCAGACAGAGTCAATTTCTTCTTGAGTGAGATATCGATACTCTCCTGGCTCAAGCATTTCATCAAGAACAATGTCACCGACGCTTTCACGATGTAGACCTTCAACTTTATTACCTAGCGCCGCAAACATACGCTTGACTTGGTGATATTTGCCTTCGTGAATGGTTAATAACACTTCTTTTTCATCAATAATTTCAAGTTGTGCTGGCAGAGTTGGCGCTTTCTCATTTCTAAGCTCAATGCCCTCTTCGAATGCCTTGATGTAATTATCTTGCACAGGGTCTGCTAACCATACGCGATAAGTTTTTGCACATTTATGTTTCGGTGAGGTAATTCGATGAGACCATTGACCATCGTCTGTAATTAACACCAAACCTGTAGTATCAACATCTAAGCGACCTGCAAAATGAAGGTTCTCCATTTTGACCTCATCGAGCAACACAAACGCAGTGTGATTAAAGCCATCTTCATGAGAACAAACAAAGCCATCTGGTTTGAATAGCATGATATAGCGCGGACCCTGCATGCGGACCTCTCTATCTTGCCATTCGACACTGTTATCCTCAGTGACTTTAAATGCACCGCTCTTTTGTACTACGCCATCAACGGTAACATCACCGGATTTAATGATTTTTGTTGCTTCTTTACGTGTTGCGCCTAAAGCGTCACACAAAAACTTATCTAAACGCATGAATACCTCGTTTTCATTTCGTGAGGTATTATAGAGCGGTTTTTTGAAATGTAGAGTAAAACTGAGCCGTATGTACACGCTTCGCCCCTACCAAGCCGATTCTGTTAAAGCTGTTATCCATTATTTCCGCAAAAACGATACCCCAGCGGTGATCGTATTGCCCACTGGGGCTGGAAAAAGCTTAGTTATTGCCGAACTTGCAAGGCTAGCGCGAGGTCGTGTTTTGGTTCTAGCGCACGTTAAAGAGCTCGTAGAACAAAATCACGAAAAATACGAAGGCTATGGACTCAAAGGCTCTGTTTTCTCTGCCGGCTTAGGTAGAAAAGAGACATCCGAACAAGTGGTGTTCGCCTCCGTTCAATCAGTAGTGAGAAACTTGGATGCATTTGCCAATCAATTTTCACTGCTTGTTATCGACGAATGTCACCGTGTACCAGAAACCAAAACATCAAGCTATCAAAAAGTGATCAGCCACCTATGCGAGATTAATCCTGGAATTAAGATCCTCGGTTTAACCGCAACCCCCTATCGTCTTGGCGTTGGCTGGATCTATCAATATCACACCAAAGGACTGGTTCGCAGCGACGAAGCTCGTTTCTTTAAAGATTGTATCTTCGAGCTTCCTATCCAATACTTGCTCGATGAGGGCTTTTTAACACCTGCGAAACTCATCGACGCTCCAGTCCTTAGTTACGACTTTTCTCAGCTCAAACCTACCAGTATGGGTAAATACAAAGAATCTGAAATGGATCTTGTCATTGAGCAATCAAAGCGCGCAACACCGCAAATTGTGGAGCAAATAAAACGCTATAGTGAAGACAAACAAGGTGTCATGATTTTCGCTGCGACGGTTCGTCATGCGCAGGAAATCCTGTCGCTGCTACCGAGTGAAAACAGCCAAATTGTCATTGGTGATACGCCAACACCTGAGCGCGACGCTATCATCAGTGACTTCAAAAATCGTAAGATCAAGTTCTTGGTTAACGTTTCGGTTTTAACTACTGGATTCGATGCGCCCCATGTTGATCTGATTGCAATTCTTCGTCCAACCGAATCCGTCAGTTTATATCAGCAAATCGTTGGCCGTGGTTTACGATTATCAGAGGGCAAGTCAGAGTGTCTCGTTCTAGACTATGCGGGCAACACGTACGATTTGTATCAACCTGAAGTCGGCAACCCTAAACCTGATTCTGATTCCGAAATTATCACCATCCCCTGCCCTGCGTGCGGGTTCAATAATGACTTCTGGGGTAAACTCGATGCCAATGGCTTTTTAATTGAGCACTTTGGTCGCAAATGTCAGGGCTATTTCACCGACGAAGAAACCGGAGAACGTGAACACTGTGACTATCGCTTTAGAGCCAAGTACTGCTCTGAATGCGGCGCGGATAACGATATCGCCGCGCGAATCTGCCACGAATGCGACGCCACTTTGGTAGACCCAGATAAAAAACTCAAAGAAGCCCTTAATCTCAAAGATGCGCTAGTCTTCGAATGCACCGACATGAACCTTGTTGTTCATAAAGATGAAAAAGGTAAAAACAGTCTCAGAGTTAACTATATTGGAGAGAACGATGCCCAAGTCAGCGAGTTTTGGTCATTAAATACCAAAAAGCAGAAAGAATCGTTTCTCGCTAAGTTTGTACGCCCACATTTGGCCGACAAGCATCGTGAGTTTGATGCCACTTCGCCAACAAAAGTCGTGAACAATCAACATCGTTTCCGATTGCCCGCATTCGTCATAGCCAGAAAAAGTGGTCGATTTTGGAAAATGAGAGACAAAGTTTTTGACGACGAACTGAACTAATCACTGTTCAGCTTTCATTCATGTTTGCAAATGTATATTTTAACTATGTTGAAAATATTGGGTCTCCGCCATGCTAAATAAAACCAAACAGACAATATCTATCGTCTCGCTCTCCCTATTATTGGCAGTACCGCTTAGCGCCCATGCCGAATTTTTCTCAGACTCAAGCAAGCCAAGTGGTCACGACCTCGTGCAGGATGTGCAACCGGATGGCGCCCGCATTGAGTTTGAAGAGGACCAAGACGAGGTCTATGACGCTGTACAGCAAGGGCTTATCAAACCATTTTCTGAGTTGTTTGCGACGGTTGAACGCGACCTCAATGGTCGAGTGATCAAAGTCGAACTAGAAGAAGACGACGATGAGTGGATTTACGAGCTAAAATTGCTTCATGAACAAGATGTTATTAAAGTCGAATATAACGCCACCACACTGGAGATGATGGAAATCAAAGGCCATAATCTTCAAAGAGTCATAAGAAAATAAAATAGAGAACAATAATGAAAATTCTTGTCGTGGAAGATGACCCAAGACTGGGTGAACAAATATTAGAAACTCTAGAAAGCGCAGGTTGGGTGCCAGAACTTGCCCAAGACGGAATCGATGCGCTTTACCGCGCTACGTCAGAAGAGTGGGATGCTATTGTTTTGGATTTAGGACTTCCTAAGATTGATGGCTTGACGGTACTTAAAGGCATTCGAGACGAAAACATTAACACACCAGTCGTCATTCTTAGCGCACGTGACACTTTAAGTCAGCGCGTTAAGGGCCTAAATGCTGGTGCAGACGATTACCTTACCAAGCCATTTGAGATGATTGAGCTTATTGCACGTATCCGAGCTCAACTACGACGCGCTTCTGGCAACGCCTCTCCGTTGATGCAAGTCGGTGACTTAAGCTTAGATACACGAACTTCAAAAGTAATGTGGCAAGGTAACGCAGTAAGCTTAACCGCACTGGAATATAAGGTCGTTGCTTACTTTATGCATAATGCCGACAAGGTCATTTCTCGTACTGAGTTAGTCGAGCATATCTACAAACAAGACTTTGATAGAGACTCAAACACAATTGAAGTGTTCATCGGTAGAATCCGTAAAAAAATCGCTCCCAAAATCATCAAAACCGTACGTGGCTTAGGGTATCAACTTAATGCCTGATATTAGCGCGACTCGGCTCAAAACAGAGTTCAAGCGACTCAGTCTAAAAACGCGATTATTGCTGGCAGCCACCTTGTGGTTGTCAGCCATGATGATCGCCGCCGGTATTCTCATTCCAGGTCTAGTCCGTGATTACCTTAGTCAAGACTTAGAAACTAAGCTTGGACTGACTATGGATGAAATCGCCGCTAATCTAGAAGTGAATAAACAAGGACAACTGGTTTTACAAACTCGTCTTTCAGACCCACGCTTTAATCAGCCATACAGTGGTATGTACTGGAGCGTCGACAGTGGTTCAGACAAACTACGCTCTCGATCTTTATGGGATCGCACCATTCGAATAAAGAATGAGAAACACAAAGCGACTTACTTCGGTGCCAAAGACGAGAAACTTATTGCCATAAAGCGAACAGTCTTCTTACCTGACATAAGTGACGGCGTCACAATAATTATTGGGCAAGATGAAGATCGTATCGATGACACCCTAAATTTACTAACAGGCCAACTTTGGCTGATCTTAGGTGTTCTTTCCATTGGTATTCTTACTTTAGTGGTGGTTCAAGTCAGCTGGTCACTCAGACCTTTAGGGAAGATGCAGAAAGAACTGAAACTATTAAAAACGGGTGAGCAACAAACACTGGACGAACAATATCCAAAAGAAATTGCCCCACTCGTAAGCGACCTCAATGCCTTATTGTTCCACTATCAAGAGTTATTAGCGCGCGCACGTAATCACGCAGGTAACCTCTCGCACGCACTCAAAACACCGCTCTCGGTGTTAAAGAATGAGTTACACCAACTTTCAGAACAAGACCGACAAAGACTACAACCCTCGATAGAGCAGATTCAAGCACATATCGATTACCATTTGGGTCGAACTCGAATGGCAGGCGCAATGAATATTCTCTCTGTTAAGTCATCTCCGAGTGAACGCGTCGATGCTATTTCATTGGCTTTCGATAAGGTTTACGCTCAGCGCGATATCGCTTTGGTGAGCGAACTGGATACCGATCAATACGTCGCCGTAGAAAAAGCGGACCTCGACGAGATGCTTGGTAACTTACTAGAAAATGCCTACAAATGGGGTAACAGCTTCATCCGCGTATATTCCGAACTGCTCGATAATCACGAGATCGCTATCATCGTCGAAGATGATGGTCCCGGTATACCTCAAGAGAAGCTAAAAGAAGTGCTGAAACGTGGAGTTCGCCTAGATGAAACGACTCCCGGTACCGGTTTAGGGCTTAATATAGTCAATGAGATGGCGCATAGCTATCGAGGTGATTTAGCTTTGGAATCGAGCAAATTGGGCGGTTTACGAGCAGTCCTTAAACTGCAACGTGCAAAAGAGTAAAAATTGTAACGTTATAAGCGATTTGCTATTGCTCCGCCTAGATTTGAATGTTAGTATCCGCGCTCGTTTTGAATGTATCGATTCGATACTTCGGAACGGCTATAGTTTTGACTAGGTCGCTACGTCAAAACAGTTACTTTAATTTTACTATTTTGAGAGTAAATACTATGAAATTCGAAGCAGTAGTACGTACTGAACTAGGTAAGGGTGCGAGCCGCCGCCTACGTCACGCTGGCCAATTCCCAGCAATCGTTTACGGTGGTGAAGCAGCACCTGTTTCTATCGCTCTAAACCACGATGACGTGATCAACCAAATGGATAAGCCAGCATTCTACGAAGGCATCACTCTAGTGATCGACGGCGCAGAAGTTAAGGTTAAGCCACAAGACGTTCAACGTCACGCGTTCAAGCCAAAAGTTGAGCACATGGACTTCATCCGCATCTAATTCCCTACCAAGGAATTATTCGGATCAAATCCAAACCTTTTGCATAAAAAAGATTCTCGGCTTTACCAACCAAGAATTCTTGAAAAATTCGAAACCCCGATGCTACCAACATCGGGGTTTCACCGTTTTTAAGTAACTAAGATAATAAACAAAAGCTGACTGTTCCAACTTCTATGGTTACTTCTTCCCTCTATCGGTCTCTATGTGAGCCTCGAAAACCTTATTAGAATCATCATAAAAAAGCGAAAGCCTCGGATACAGCGATGGTGGCCATTCCTGTCACAGAAGCCATCAAAGAAATTGTCGATCTTTCCAAAACCGACCGCCTTCATTGCCCATATATTGTTCACAGAAAAACACTTCAGGCGACCCGAGGCGTCGCCAAGGAATGCCAACACCCCTATCAGGTACACTACAACCTTATCAGTCGAGAATTTAGTGAAGTGAGGGACAAGCTCGGTTTGTATGAGCACTTAGATAAACCACTGCGGCCTACTTACCACGAAATACGTGGCTTGTCGGCTAGACTCATTGAAAAAATGGGGGAATCGGCCACTGTCCGTATGGCACATGCAAATGAAAAGACCACTAAAATTTACACGAACACAGACTCTCTCGTGTGCAATGAAGTTAAAGCCCTTACCGTTTTAATCAAATAGCTTTAGGGGCCCCAATGGGAGGCCTTGCAACAATGCTCAGCCCCTTATTCTCAAACACTAATCTGATTGCTGTTAAAATGCTTCCATCAGACGTTTGTACTCCCGGTCATCTTCATACATTTTGTGGAATATCTTGTATTTCGCATCGTAGAAGAGTTTGTTCTTTTCTGTTTGTGGCATGATGCTCTTACTAATTCGACTCATTGCATTCATTGCTTCAGGAATGTCTCCATAGAAACCAGCCGCAACCGATCCAAGCATTGCCGAACCGAGTAACACCGCTTCACTTTCCTCGGGCAGTAAAATCATACTTCCTGTGGCGTTAGCATGCTCTTGCAGGAAGACGCTGTTCTTGGTACCACCTCCACAAGCCATAATCGTATCGATTTCGTAGCCGGATTCATTCATGACTTCGATAATATGACGCGTGCCTAACGCGATACCCTGCACTGTCGCCAAGTACGCCAATGCCATATCGTCAAACGTTTTCGACATCTTCAGTCCAGTAATAGTGCCGGTTAAATGTGCGTTGGCTCTTGGCGAGCGATTTCCGTGAAAATAAGGCAATACATGAATATCTTTGGTCAAAAATGCGATATCTTCTTTGCTTCCTGCTAGCTCCAACAAACGGTCATTCAACAATTGATAGACGGTCTTTCCTTGTTTTTCTGCTAGATCTTTCACACTCTGATACAAGGGGTGAGACGTGATAATGTGGTCAATTAATGCCCCCGTGGCTGATTGGCCCCCTTCGTTGAGCCAATAGTCAGGGATCATCGCACCGAAATAGGCTCCCCATACACCGTCAATAAAACGTGCCGTTTTAGAGGCCGCCATATGACAAGACGACGTTCCACCAATCAATGCGAGACGTTTGTTAAAGTCCGCTTGATCCCCGGTCATGCCCGCTGCCCCTAACACTCCAATACCACCAGCATGAGCATCAATGATCGACGTTCCCACCGCAGTTCCAGGTACAAGGCCAAGATCATCAGCAGCGTTAATTGTTAAGCCATCACCCACCGGCTGACCCATTGGTAGGATGCGCTCACCAATAAGCTTGGCATTGTCTTCCAATACATCTTCTAAGCCAATCAATTCAAAGAAACTCTTATCCCATTTACTTTCATGGCCAAGGTATGTCCATTTACAAACAGTGGAGCATAAGGATCGACTATCATCAAAAGTGGCTTTCCAAGTAAGAAAGTCCGGTAAATCGAAGAAATACCCTGCGTTAGACCAGGTATTAGGCATGTTCTGTTTTAACCATAACAGTTTCGGCGTTTGCATCTCTGGAGAAATACGGTTTCCAACATACGCCAGTACCGGGTGTTCAGTGGCATTGATACGATCGGCTTGGGAGATAGCACGATGATCCATCCACATCACAACGTTTTGTTCTCGTCGTCCGGTAGGGCTAACACTTAAAGGCTGCCCTTTTTTATCCAAAACCACCAAAGAACAGGTCGCGTCAAAGCCTATGCCTTTGACTTGTATAGGGGCAATATTCGCTTGTGACACGGCATCTTTTACCGCCGAACATACACATTGCCAAATATCATCAGAGGATTGCTCAACAAAATCTGCTTGAGGCTTAAACATGAGCGTGTCACGCTTAGCCTCACCCACTTTACGTCCAACTGCATCAAAAACACCAGCGCGTGCGCTACCACTACCTACGTCAACACCGATAAAATAAATACTCATATACTTCCTCGTTAAGCCTTATTTTTTTGTAAGAAGATAAATAGGATCAAGATAGCGCCCCATAACGCCATAGTGAGATAACTGCTCACTCCCAGTAAATTAAGACCACTTTCAAGGGTTTGTAACACGATTAAAGCCAGGCCAATGCCAATGATTCGCCCAAAGCCACCATCTGGATTAATGCCACCAAGAACGGATGCCAATATTGCAATTAGCAGATAGGATTCACCGTATCCGGCTTTTGCTGAGTTGAATTTTGCCATCATCACGATCGCTGCAACCCAACAAAGTATCGATGACATGATATAAACGTACAGAATGGCCTTTTGGGTGTTGATGCCTGAAAAGCGCGTTGCTTTCTCATTGGAGCCCATTAGATATATGGTACGTCCAAGGCTCGTATGTTCAAGAAGGCCCCATAACCCCACCGCAAAGCCAATAAATAAGAGCAAAGGCATTGGGATCCCCAATAAAGAGCCATTACCCATAACGAGCAAGGCATCAGGGAAACCAGAGATAACGCTGCCACCTGAAATCAAGACATTTAGCCCATTTATCAACGTCATCATACCGAGTGTGGCAAGGATCGGTGACACCCCCACGTAAGCAATTAAAGCTCCGTTGATGAGTCCAATGACCACAGCAGTCACTAAACCACCCACTAAGGCAAAGAGTAACATCATGGTACTATCGGGGGCTTGGGTAATAATGCTTGCCATGACCAAACTACACGCATTCGTAGTTGCAATAATGGATAGGTTGATCCCCCCCGTCAGCATGCATACCGCCATAGCAAGGGCGAGCAAACCAAGAAGTGGCATCTGCGAAGACATAGATGTTAGGTTATCGAGCGAGAAAAACGCTTGCCCACTTGCGAATCCCATCACCAACAAAATACCCACCAAAATCACCAACAGGTAACGAATGTTATTATCCGTTGGCAGCTTTAGACTGTTCAAAACTTGTTCCATTATGCCCCCTGTACCGCTTGTTTTTTCTCATTTATCGCAGTCATGCTAATACTACAAACTATGATTAAGCCCGTGACAACCGTATGCCAATAAGAAGGAACGCCAAGCAGCGTTAATCCGTTTTTGACGACAGCTAACAAAATCACACCTAAAATCACACCGAACAATGTTCCCTTGCCGCCAGTCATACTCGTACCGCCCAACACGACAGCCGCTAGAACCGTTAGCTCAAAGCCCATCAACGAGTTTGGTGCCACTGATTGAGTAATTTGTGTTTGCACTACCGAAGCGATGCCAGCCAAAGCCCCCATATAGCTGTATACAAACAGATTGATACCAAAGAGGTTGATACCAATGCGACTTGCCGCATCAGCGTTACCGCCGACCGCGTAAATCTGACGGCCTAAGCGCGTTTTCGACATTAAAAAGGAAGTCAACGCAATCATGGTAATTAACGTCAAAATTGGCAGGGACATTCCATAGTCATACCCGTCGCTGCCTGTAAAGCTAAAGAGCTCTACACCATCCATAAACCAATCTGGAAAGCCGTATAACCACTCACCGTTACTAAAGTAAATCAGCAAGCCAAAGAATAGGTTTAAGGTCGATATCGTGATAATGATTGAAGGGACCTTCAGCTTATATACTAGCGTCGCGTTGATCATCCCCAACAGTATCCCGACGATGGCCGCCAACCCAAAAGCGATTAGGAAATTACCGCCAATGTTAAGGATGTATGTTGCCGCTACATACTGAGCGATAGCTGCTGTGGCAGGAAAAGAAATATCAATGCCTCCAGCGATAAGTACTACAAAGAGACCGCAAGCCATAATGCCAAGCAAAGCCGAGCTCACTGACATGTCGAAAATATTACCTAACGTCAAAAAGTCTGCCGTAGTAGCGGTCAGTACCACAACAATCAAGGCAATCATGATTAACAGATAGAATTCGTGTCGCTTGCTAAATGATGCGAGTAGACCTCGATATTGTTCAAGCATTGACTGCCTCCATAATGTCTTGCTCTGTGCACTGCGTAGGCTGGAAATCATGAGTAAAACGCCCCTCTTTCATCACAATGACACGATGGCTGTTGTAAAACACTTCAGGGATTTCATCACTGACCATGATTATTGCCATACCACTAGCTGCCAAGTCTTTCGCTATGTCGTATATCGCTTCTTTGTTCGCGACATCCACTCCAACGGTTGGGGAATCGAGGATCAACACCTCTGGTTCCGCAGCTATCCACTTTGCTATCGAAATTCGCTGTGCATTACCACCAGATAAACTCGTCACCGGTAATTTTGGATCTGCCACTTTAATGGACAATGAAGAAATTAGCTTTTTCACCAGTCTATCGGCTCTTAAGTGGTCTAGAATGCCTGATGGCTTTTGTAAGCGTTTCAAGACCGAAGCCGTTATATTGTCTTGGATGGCTTGTTCCATCACCAAGCCTATCGACATACGATCTTCAGAAACGTAACCGACACCCTGTGCAATCGCATCTCTGTTTGAGGAAAAAGACGTCACTTTGCCATTAATCAATATTTGCCCGCTACAAGGTTTCGTCATGCCAAACAAAGCCATACACAGTTCAGTACGACCAGCCCCCAATAAGCCAGTTATTGAAACAATTTCGCCGGCATGAACCGAAAGAGACACATCGTTAAACTGGTCTGTTTTGGTTAGGTTCTTTACTTCAAGCTTCACGTCACCACTTTGGTGGTATGGAGGTAAGGGAGTGAACTCGAAACGTTGGCCCGTCATTAAAAACGCCAACTCATCACTATCAACCTCTTCAGCACGATATGTACCTACCGTGCGACCATCACGAATTACCGTAATTCGGTCGGATATCTCCATCACTTCATCAAGCTTATGGCTAACAAACACAACGGTCACCCCTTTCGATTTCAGGTCAGCGACCACCTGAATTAAGTGGTTAACTTCAGTTCGCGTCAATGAAGCAGTGGGCTCATCCATAATCATTAATTTGGCATCAGAAGCCATTGCTCGACATATGGCCACTAATTGGCAGGCTGCAATTGAAAGCTGCTCAACACGTTTATCCAAGGGCAGTGTCACACCCACTTTCGCCATGGCTGTAGTTGCGATCTCTTTAATTCGTTTTTGGCTAACTAATCCCTTTGTCCACTTAACGTGGTCTTGAATGGCAATGTTTTCCGCAACGGTCAAGTTTGGAAATAGCGATAAATCTTGATAAATAACTTGGATACCATGTTCGATGGATTGCTGAGGGTTTAAACGTGAATAGGACTTTCCACCCAGTAAAATCTCCGCACCATCTTCCGGAGCGTGAACACCCGAAATGACTTTGAACAGCGTGCTTTTACCACAACCATTTTTGCCCGCTAAACAGTGAACTTCACCTTGATTAAATGTGAGGTTAATGCCATCCAGCGCTTTGACGGAACCAAAGTGCTTGGACACTTGCTTAAGCGTAATAAAAGGAGTATCAGACATATGAGTTTCCTGAAATCAAGGAGGCAGCTTTGCACTGCCCCACATTATTACTGTCTTTAAATTGAACTGAGAGGAGTATTAGAAACCCAGCTCACGAGCGTTGGTTTTGTCGACTTCAAGGATCTTATTGAATTTCACTACGCGTTTTTCGGTATCAATTTCAGCTTTACCTAAACCTTCTACCGTTACACCGTCTTCCACTTTTTTCCCGTCAAGCATTTGCTTGGCTACGGCAACCATGGCGTAACCTGCGTCGGCAGGATTCCATAGGAAGCCTTTATCGATTTCTCCACGCATGAGATATGGTGCCGCTTGACTTGGCATTAAAATACCGACGACACTGATTTTGTCTTTCGCACGTTTCTTCTTGATGGCTTCACCGGCACCAATACCCCCTAATGAACCATAAGAAATAATACCCGTCATATCTGGGTGAGCTTTCATTAAATCATTGGTAGCAGCGTAAGATTGATCGATGCTTTCAGCGACAGGCATCCGACTCGTCACTTCGTACATATCTGGGTAGGTATTTTTCTGATAATCGATTGCTAGGTTGGCCCAGTTATTATGTAAAGGCACAGTTAATGAACCAACATAGATGGCATATCCACCTTTCTTATCCATGTTCTTAGCAAGCTCGTCCATTGTAACTTTAGCGTAAGCTTGGTTATCAATAGTTTCGATATCCCAGTCAGCACCGTGTCCATCTGGAGATTCGTGAGTCAATACAATGATCCCCTTCTCACGTGCTTTTTTGAACACAGGCTCAAGTACAGTGACATCGTTTGGAACAACAGTGATCGCATCCACACCCTTAGCAATTAAATCTTCAATGATTTTTACTTGTTGAGCAGGGTCTGGTGTTGATGGGCCAAGTTGGCGAGCATTAACGCCGAAATCTGTCGCTGCCTGTTCGATTCCTTTATTCATTTGGTTAAACCAAGGGATCCCAGATACTTTCACCACGTTTACGATTTCGTAATCTTTGGCATGTACTCCAGCAGTAGCGAGAGCGAGCGACAAAGCCGCCGCATTCAATATGACCTTTTTCATCTTCATCAATCCTTTTGTTATCTGTAGGGGGTTATAGGGGGAATCGATGAGAAAATGTTAACGCGCAATTCAATAGGCAATTGTTGCCACCCCAGAAATATGTGATCAAAGCACGTTAATGATAATTCTTATGAATCATTACGTTAATATCATGTTAATTGGTAAAGCCATCGTCATTTAACCACACCAATCAAGCCTATCCGATAACACAAAAAGATCTTTTTACTAACAAATATTAAACATCTGTGACCTTGATTTTCTTCAGCAGGAACATGAAACGGTATAGGTGGGTTATATTGAGTAATGAATTGATAAAAGCTTGATTTAAGTCACTTTTAATTTATGAAAGAATAACATGGATTGCACATATCCGTGATGCCAATGCTAAACGGTTCTCGCAAGACAAAAGAAAGAACACGTCAATATGTAATAAAGCGACGGTGATAATTAGGAAAAATGACGTATTAAACGTACGCCATCCCATAGAGAAAACATTCCGGAAATCTCATAATAAAAACCACTATATTAGCGTGTATTTACATAGTGATTTTGCTCTTGTAACTCATTGATTTTAAAGGAGGCAAAACCGCATTTTACGGGTGAAGAAAAATCTAACAAACGTCGGTAATTGTCTGGTTCTAAAATAAAAAAAGGAAACGAGGCACAATGCTACCAGCATCGGGGTTTCAGCGTTCTTGGGGTTTTCAAAAACCATTAAAACTAAATTACTTAATGTTTAAAACAAACATTGCAGTACTCTTATTCAGTTCCTCAATCACAATTCCAACTCGGCTCATGCCGAAGACTCAAATTTCTATAAACATCTTGCAATATCACTATCGATTTTCTGTGTCATCTCTATCAGAAGCAGATAGAACATCAGACTAGGGCCGCAGCACTGCCCTTTCAGCGTGGCGTAGTCTTAGTAGACTGAAATACTGCGACCAGATTGAATCAGAATAATAACAAACCCATTGCGATAATAGCGCCAGAAACAAACAGAGAGACAAGACAGAAACCCATGATATCTCGAGCGCTTAAGCCAGCAATAGAGAGTGCAGGTAACGCCCAAAAAGGTTGAATCATATTGGTCCACGCATCACCCCACGCGATGGCCATAGCAGTTTTAGCAGCCGGCACACCTAATGCTTCACCAGCAGGCATCATAATTGGCGCTTGTACCGCCCATTGGCCTCCGCCAGAAGGGACAAAAAAGTTAACGATACCAGCACTAATAAAGGTAAAGAGTGGAAAGGTTTGCTCATTAGAAATATTGACGAAAAAATCTGACATTGCCCCTGCCAATGAACTGCCTTCAGGTCCTTTTGCTACCATCATCCCCATAATACCCGCGTAAAATGGAAACTGAAGCAAGATCCCACTAGTGTTTCTTGTCCCTTCCGCTACTGCTGCTATGAGCCTTTTAGGTGTACCGTGCAATAGAATCGCGGTAAACAGGAAAATAAAGTTAACGATATTAAGGTTGAGTGCGAAGCCATTTTCGTAGAAATAACTGATCACATACGTAAAGCCCAATGCTGCCAAAAGACGACTCACCCATACACTGTTCTCTAGCCTAGCGGCAGGCGTCAATTCAGCCGACTCGTCTTGATCTGTCTTCACCTCATTATCTAGTGTTTCAGGAGCAATAGTGATGACTTCATTGGGCATTGGATGCATAGAGCGGTTCAAAAGCGGGAGTGTCACGAACAACGCCGCAATAATAACCAAGTTCATACTAGCAAATAACGTGTCACTAACTGGAACAGGCGATAGAACTGCCCCTGCGGTTACTGCTTCAAGGTTGCTGCCGGATGCCAACGCCAGTGGAATCGAACCTGATAAACCAGCATGCCAGAAAAGGAAACCAGTGTAAGCTGAAGCAATCAATAAACGGTAGTCTACACCCTTAACCCTGATGGCTAATTCACGGGCGAAAATTGCACCTACCACCAGCCCAAAACCCCAGTTTACCCAACAAGATACAGCTGACACCGTGGTTACTAACAATATTGCCTGACCGGGTGTCTTTACAGAATGTGCTAATGAACTTAGTCCGCGACGAAATACTGGGGCGGATGCCATAGCATGCCCTGTTACGACAACCAACGCCATCTGCATACTAAACGCCAGTAGCTTCCAAAAACCACCAGCAAAAGCATCAACCATCTGTAGCGGATTTTGTTTTGTAACCGGCATGGCGACCAAGAAAACAACAAAGGTTAGTATGGCGGCAAATAAGAATGGGTCTGGTAAAAATCGCTGTACAAGAGTGGTACAAGCCGAAGCAAAACGTTGCATTAACCCTACGGGTTTGTGTGAAAGTGTTTGGGTAGACATGTCTATCTCCTTAGATCCTTGGAAAATCTTTCCCAACCTATGAAGCCTATAAGCTCCACTTCTAATTAACATTTCTCACATTATTGCAACGCATTTATTTTATCTTTGATAGAGCCAATTTCAGGAAGTAGCTTTGCATAAACAGGAAATAGAAATGAGACAGGTATAGCAGTTACTCTAGAATAATCTTTATCCCTCAGGCAATTTACTAGAACTCGTATAAACTAGCGTATTCACAAAGAGTTACCGAAATGCTAAATCCCTGGGATATAGCGTTTCGGCGCTGCGCCGCGAAGAGGTTGAGTCGACAGACGTAGTACGAACTATTCCCAGCGGACAAGCAGTTGTGTCGACTAGCTGTTTTTGGTCAAACCATAAATAAACGCCAACTCAGCCACCGTTTTTGCTTTGAATTTTCTTAGTAAACTGGCTCGATGAACTTCCACCGTCCGCATAGCGATACACAATTCATCAGCAATACGAATATTGCGCTTTCCGGCTATGATCAAGCGCAGAATATCTTTTTCTCGCGGTGTTAGCGACGCATACGCGTTTTTTGCTTCCATTGTATCTAGGTTGGCAGATGACTGAGCCAACCCTAGGACTATCGCTTGAGCTAACTCTGAACCTTTCACTGGCTTTTGGAAGAAGTTGACGGCTCCAGACTGTAAGGCATTTACAGCCATTGGAACATCACCATGTCCCGTCAGATAAATAACCGCGAGTGGACTGTGTGCTTCTGTCAGGATTTGATGTACTTGTTGGCCGCGAAGCTTTGGCATACGACTATCTAAAATCACACAACCCGCTTGCTGGATATCAGCGCTATTTAAAAAAGTCACACCATCAGGAAAGCTGGTTACATTAAAGTCGTGCTCTTCAAGCATAAACGCCAATGAATCTCTGACAGATTCGTCATCATCAACGACGTATACAGGCAGTTGGTTATCACACAATTTATATCACTCCTTGGCTACTCGTCGGTGAGCATGGTGTCTGCTGGTGGATGGTATGGCAAAGTAATCACGACTAAACAGCCATGCGGCTGCGTTGATTGTATTTGTAACTCTCCGTTGTGCATCTCCACTACATCGCGGCATATTGCCAGGCCTAACCCTAGGCCATCTTTTTTACTGCTTATAAAAGCTTGCGTCGGGTTATCTTGCTCCAAACCAGTGCCGTTGTCTGCGATTCGAATAGATAACATTTGAGATTGATACTCAGTATGAAGAGCTATCGTTCCTTTATAGTCACGTTGTTTTTCAGCAAGCTTTGAGCAGGCCTCAATAGCATTGTTGATCACGTTAACAAGTACTTGTTGTATACCCACCGCGTCAACATTGACGAGTCGTTGTTGCCCTTCTGTACTCCGAACCGTCTCAATACCATTTTTGTCTAATCGATATTTAAGTAGCTCGATACTATCCCCTAGCAACTGTTCAACATCACATTCTGTCTTCGCGATCGCACGTTTCTTTATGAGATCCCTTAGTCTGCTGATAATTGCATCGGCGCGCTCAACTTGGTCTTGGATTTTTTCCAACACTGGCACAATGTCTTCTGGAGGACGCTTTTTGGCAAGGCGCAGCAAGCCACCTTCACTGTAGTTTCGAATGGCAGCTAATGGTTGGTTAATTTCATGTGCCAAACTACTGCCTAATTCACCAATAATCGCAACTCTCTGTGTATGTTCTAACATTTCACTTTTTTCTTTGAGGCGCAGTAATGTCTGTTCTAAATCGTGTTTACTCTTGCTAAAACGATATTCAAGCCAAAAGTGATACACGTTCAATACAATCACGAATAAAAACAGTGTCCATGCCCATTCTTGATGCAATCTTAACCAACGAATCGCTTCCTTCCACCAAGGCTGCTGAAGCGGATGCAAATCCATAGCCTGAAATAGTTTATCAATGGAGAGTAAACTAACCGGAGAAGTCCAGCCTGACGCTTTTGAGGCAATCGCAGCTGGGCTGTCAGCAGGCATAGCAAGCAAAGCTCGGCTGATTTCTTTGGCGAGTTGAGATGAGCCGCGTTCAGTTTTTGCAAACGACCAGTTAGGATACAGAGGTGTAGAAACAGCACATGATGAATGCGTTTGTTCAAGAGGGTTCAGCACACGCAACAACCCTTTATCTATCAATCCTTCCTTCTCCATTTGTTCCAACAAGCACGCTGGTACAACCGCCGCTTCTACCGCCTTATCACGAAGTTGATATAGGTTGGCATCAATTGGAAACCCCAAGTAGCGCACATCGGAGAAGAAACTATTAGGATCGCCTCCGTCGGTTAGAACTTGGTATCGCATCGTTAGATATCCACCAAAAGCATCTTTAGAAACAGCAGCAATCGATAAACCTGCAACGTCACTTGGTGTCTTATATGGGGAGGCAGACCGAACAACCAAAGCCGAACCAATGCCGTAGTTTGAGCGTTCTGGCGCTTGACTTACTATCGTCGCTATCCACGATAATGGGTATTGACGACCTAATTGAACGGCTTGCCCTGGATTCGTTAAAACGAAATCCATGCGCTGCTCTCTAACCGATTGCGCCATTCCATCAAGATCTAAAGGATGCAGCACAAAATGCGCGGCAGGGATCTGTTGATTTAACCAGTCAATAGTCGGCTGCCAACGTTGCTGAGCATATAAATGCCCTCTGATAGCTAAGACCCCTACATCCACTTGTGCCTTAGTTGTTGAATCTATCTTCGTCCCTTGGTCTTGCTGCCCTGCATAGGCAATTCCAGTTATCGTGCCAACGATAACCATCAATAAACGAACCCAACGTAGCGTGCTTCTCACCATGAATTGTTTTTAATCCTTAAGATTTAGAGCACCAGAATAGCAGCAATAGAGGCACTTCGGCATTTGTCTTAGATCAACTTTGATCGTGGTATGTGGAAATCCACTATATCGACAGCGAGTAACAATTCTGACAATACCAACAGGCTTTCATTAATCTTAGCAGGTGAGTTATGGATTCCACCAAACGTCGCTTTCTTAGCGCCATTACAGCTGGCGCTGCACTTATCCCTGTTGCAGGCGTTGGTACAGCTACCGCCAGTACAGTTATAAGGAACAATCAGGAACCCAACCGAAAAGGCCAAACTGGAAAACGATTTGCCATGATTGTCGATCTTCGCAAATGCGTAGGGTGCCAAGCATGCACAGTCGGTTGCAGTATCGAAAATCAAGCTCCTATTGGTCAGTTCCGAACCACGGTAAAACAGTATGAAGTCACTTTGGATGACGGTTCAACCGCTACCAAAGAAGTGAAATCCTTTATGCTGCCGCGCCTTTGCAACCATTGCGATAACCCGCCTTGCGTAGCAGTTTGCCCAGTTCAAGCTACTTTTCAACGTGAAGATGGCATCGTCATGGTTGATAACAGTCGTTGTGTTGCCTGTGCTTACTGCGTTCAAGCATGTCCATACGACGCGCGTTTTATCAATGAAGACACTTTGACTGCAGATAAATGTACCTTCTGTGCACATAGGCTGGAGCAAGGCTTACTACCTGCCTGTGTCGAGACTTGTGTTGGAGGTGCACGTGTCATTGGTGACCTGAATGATCCCCACAGCGAAGTTCGACGCTTAATGAGCGAGCATAGTGACGATATTAAGGTATTAAAACCGGAAGAAGGAACCGATCCCCACGTGTTTTATATCGGCATGATTGAACGTTTTACTCAGCACATTGAAGGTCAACCCGCTATTTACGAACCACAAGGAGAGCAAGTATGAACATTACTGAAGTTCTAGTTCAACCTCAGGCTATCGCATGGCTCCCGTGGGCGGTACAGTATTTTTTTTACATTGGCTCAGCCTATGCCTCAGCCATTTTGTTTTTGATTGCTCTCACGTTTCAATCTCATACCAGCCATCATTTGCGTGCTGCTTTAGCACTGACCTTAGCCATCGGTGCGATTGTTGGCCCACTTGCCTTAACCGGAGACTTACATCAACCAGGTAGAGCTTGGCATTTTTACACACACTTCACACCTTGGTCTTGGATGTCTTTAGGTTCGATTTTTCTACCTCTATTTTCGTTATTGGCGATAGCGACAGCTTGGCTTTATCTTCGAAATGACCTAGTGGCGCTGCAACATCAGAACAATAAACTGCTACGACTCTTTGCTAAGTTATCACTAGGGCAATGGACCACCAGCCGTAAACTAATGATGAGTGCAGCCATTACCACCGTGATTTCTGGTTTGACAATTGCTCTCTATACCGGCGCAGAGATAGCCGTTGTTCAGTCTCGTCCATTATGGAATCAACCTGCCTCACCACTCATTTGGTTCGTCACAGCTTTCTCAGCAGCAATTGGCTTCACTCTACTAATTCTGCTCCTTATTCCCTCAAGACCGAAAGCACTGTCATTGGGAGATACCCGTCTAGTGAAACAGACTATGATATTGAGTAGCGTATTAGCCCTCATATTAATCCCTCTTTGGGCATCGAATAATTCCGCGTTTTCACTTTATGCCAACTCGCAGTGGGTTAATAAAATTGCACTGCTTACCGTTCTGCTTGTTGCCAACATACTGTTGTCACTCTTCTGCCTACGCGACAGCAAAACACATTTTTTCTATTTGCTTATCGTGTCCTTTATCTGCCTTGCCAGCGCATGGAGTGTTCGCTGGGTCACCATGATGGAAGTACAAACCATCGCGAAATTTGATGTTGGTCCTTACCCTTATCACCTTCCTGTGGGCAGCAATGGCTTACTCGGGATTATAGGTATGTTTGGCCTGTGGATTGCTCTTGCGTTACTTTGCTCTGAGCTTGTTCAGCCTAAACAGAACATCAACTCCACTACCCTAAACCAACACTGATTTAAGAGGATTTCACTATGGATAACAAACGTCGTCAGTTTCTGAAATCTGGCCTAGCTGTCGGTGGTCTGGGTGCTTTTTCAGCTGGCTATTCAACCACTACTAAGCATATGTTCGATGGAGTCGTTGAAGGCACTGCAGGACAGAAAACCAGTAATATTCACCATGGAAACTCACTCGAACCTGAATACAAAGTGACACCAACGGGCGACCTAATACCAAACCCGAACCAGCGCGTGGCACCTTCTATGTGTTTTGGATGTTGGACCTTATGTGGTTTACGTGTACGTATCGACAATCGCAATGACGAAATACTGCGTATTGCAGGTAACCCATACCATCCGCTCTCTCATCAACAGCATATTCCATTCAATACGCCTGTTAAGGATGCTTATCTAGGCATGGCAGGCGAATCTGGCCTCGAAGGACGCTCTACAGCTTGTGCTCGCGGCAACGGCATGATGGAGATTCGCAATAGTCCCTATCGAATTACACAACCATTGAAACGTGTGGGCAAGCGAGGTGATGGGAAATGGCAACCCATCAGTTATGAGCAATTGATTCAAGAAGTCGTACACGGCGGAGACTTATTCGGTGAGGGGCATGTCGAAGGTCTCAAAGATATTCGAGATCTTGTAACTCCTGTCGATGCAGATAACCCAGAATATGGACCTAAAGCCAATCAACTTTTGATGACCAACGCTGGTAATGAAGGTAGAGATGACATCTTTAAACGATTTGCCTTCAACA
Source organism: Vibrio mediterranei (assembly GCF_013364395.1). Lineage (NCBI taxonomy): Bacteria > Pseudomonadati > Pseudomonadota > Gammaproteobacteria > Vibrionales > Vibrionaceae > Vibrio > Vibrio mediterranei. The sequence continues at coordinate 2,031,635 of NZ_JABXGK010000001.1, forward strand.
GTTTTGGAACCAGAAACTTCGGCCATCACGGCTCATATTGCGGTTATGCGTTCCGAGCAGGCAGTGGTGCATTTATGAATGACCTAGACAAATTTGCCCATCTTAAACCTGACTTCGACAACGCTGAGTACATCATTTTCATCGGCATGTCTCCCGCTCAAGCTGGTAATCCGTTCAAACGTCAAGCACGCCAACTTGCTAAAGCACGAACAGAAGGCAAGCTTACCTACACCATAGTAACTCCGAGCTTGCCGGCAGGCTCTTCTAGTCTCGCTGCAGCTGATACCAACCATTGGCTACCTATCAAACCAGGGACAGATTCCGCATTAGTGCTAGGAATGATTCAGTGGATCATCAAAAACAAGCGCTACAATGAGAATTTCCTAAGCCAACCTGGTGTGAATGCCATGCATAACGCGGGGACCGCACATTGGTGTAACGCTACGCACTTGGTGATTAGTGACGAAAATCATCCGCGCTATGGTACATTTTTGCGCGCCTCCGATTTAAACCTTCCATTCGAAGGTGAAGCGCTATCTGACAACGATCCTTACGTGATTATTGATGCGCGATCTGGGCAATTTGGTTTAAACACACAAACGGGTTCAGCGGAGTTGTTTGTTGACCAAACCGTCGAGCTATCCTCAGGCAAAGTCCGAGTTAAATCGTCTCTGCAGCGATTAAAAGAAGAAGCTTTTAAACATGATTTAAACTTCTATAGCAAACAGTGTGAAGTCCCCGTTAATGAAATCACTGCTTTGGCTAAGAAATTCACAAGCTATGGCACTAAGGCGGTAGTGGATACACACGGTGGCAACATGCACACCAATGGGTTCTATAACGCGTTTACCATAATGATGCTCAATGCGCTCATCGGTAATATCAACATGAAAGGAGGCGCAATGGCGAAAGCCGGCGGCTATCCTACATCTGCTGCTGGCCCGCGTTATGACTTTACGAAGTTCCCTGGCAAAACTGCGCCAAAAGGCGTTTTCTTGTCACGCAGCAAATTTCCATATGAAAAGACCAATGAGTACAAACGTCGTGTTGCAGCTGGAGAATCCCCATACCCTACACGAGCGCCGTGGTATCCGTTTGCAGCGCCTTTACTGACTGAGCACTTATCCGCTGCCATTGATGGTTACCCGTATCGCATTAAGGCATGGATTAACCATATGGCAAACCCTATTTACGGTGTACCAGGACTAAAGACATTATTAGAGGACAAGCTAAGAGATCCGAAGCAACTCGGATTAATTGTCTCTGTCGATGCCTTTATCAACGAAACCACTGCATTATCTGATTACATCGTACCTGATACTGTCACCTACGAAAGTTGGGGGATGGCAACACCTTGGCATGATGTTCCAGTAAAAACTGTAACTGCACGTTGGCCTATCGTCGAAGCTCGAACAGAAAAATCTGCCGACGGTCGCTCTGCCTGTTTAGAAAACTTCTTAATCGATGTCGCTAAAGAAATGGAATTAGGAGGTTTCGGTGAAAAAGCAATTCGAGATACCAATGGTCAATGGCATGGGATCCATTCTGCGGACGACTATTATTTGCGTTCAGCCGCTAACCTAGCTTATGTGAAAGGTGGAGTACCTGACGTCAGTGCAGAAGACATCGCCTGGTCAGGCTTAGAACGATTACTACCGAGTATGCAAAAGACATTAACACCAGAGGAAGTGAGTCGCGTCGCTTACATTTTCGCTCGAGGAGGACGATTTGAAAATGCTACCGAGGCTTATAAAGGCGAACAGATGAAGTACAAATGGTCTCGTCCGCTTGCTGTTTGGAACGAGCGTGTGGGCAGCTCAAGAAACACAATGACTGGTGAATACTACAGTGGCTGCCCTACATGGCACCCGCAGAAGCTAGCGGATGGGACACCATTAGAAGATCGCTATCCAAAAGACAAATGGCCATTTAGCTTAACAAACTTTAAATCCAATATTCATAGTGCGGTCTCCAACCTTTCACCAAGGTTAAACTCAATTAAAGGTATCAATCCGGTCTATATTCATCCAGATGATGCCAGCAACGCAGGAATTAAAACAGGTGATAAGTTCATCATCGAAACGCCCGGAGCGAGTACCACCGCCCTTGCGATGATTGTGCCAGGAATCCTTCAAGGCACACTTGGATTCGAGCATGGTTTTGGGCATACGGAATTAGGGCAACGAGCTCACTGGATTGGTGACAAGCAGCAACCTATCAAAAGTCGTCAAATGGATGGAGTAAATATCAATGACATCGGCTTAACTGACCCTACCCGAGAGGGTAAAGGCGTCATGCTGGATTGGGTTGTTGGCGCGGCTGCTCGCCAATCATTGCCCGCAAAGATTCGCAAAGCTTAATCTACCTCTACTAATTCTTCAGGGCTTCTTTCAATCTTGTAAGAAGCCTTTTTTGTTATCTTTATTTACGCTCAAATTACCAACAACTCAAACACATTAGAGTCAATGTGACACATATTAATCATTGTCTTTTTGACAAAAACAAGGAAAGAAAGAACCATAAGCAACTGTAATAAAACAAAAGTACAACATGGCACAGATAATGATATAGGTGAGATTAGTATTAAAAAAACAATACCCTAGTGAGGTAACTTATGACTGCTCAACATAATAAATTTAACTTCGACCGCTTACTCACTTTCTCAAACGTCGCATTGGTGGCCACTTTTGTTGCCATGATCGTGAGTATTCTGGTGTCTTACCCCTATGCACACCTGTTTACGCTACCTCAACAAATCGCTGCGCACATTAGTACTATCGTCATCGCGGGCTTGCTGAAAGTGAGTTATGTTACGCGCTGTCTCGCTCAGTACAATTTAGGATTAGAAGTTCGCTAAGGAGACGAAAAGTTGGCGTTGAATACTTAGCGCCAACTTATTTACCCCAACACACCCGTTAACTTAAACATCCAACAGTCGACGTTGCGACTGATTAAGCCTCTTTGAGGTCTCCGCCGTTAACCACTTCTTCTGATCTTGCTGCTGAACCCCGTCTTTAGCGACATACAACCCATGCAATACACGGCGACGCGTACCTAGCGTATTAACCGTACCTCCGTGCCAGGTGTGGGCATTAAAAATCATAATACTGCCAGCAGGACACTCAAGGTAGACTTCATCTGGATGCGTTGCTTCGGTATCTTCTAAAACATCTTCTGGTAACTCTGGACGTAAATGAGTGCCCGGAATAATCCGAGGGGCGCCATTGTCTCTGCAAAGATCATCAAGTGCCCAGATAGAATTCACTAAATGCACTTTGGGGAAATCGGGCCTTGGTTTCTTCCAATCGCCATGCAGCGGTTGCAAGCCACCACCAGGGTGAGCCTCGCGGCCATTCAAGCTCGACAGTTTGAATTCGCCATTAAAGATATGCTCGCAGGCATCAAGCACTAATGGATGACACCAGATTTTTTCCCAGACGGTGCCCTTATTGATCAAGTTGGCAATTCGAGTCACCGTCTCTTCTTGGTGGTGCTCAATGGCTAAGTTATCTCCCTCTTTCTCTACAAGGTTGTCAAACTTTGCTCTGAGTTCTTGAAGCCACTCCGGGTCAATCACATCATGAATGATGGTGAAGCCATGAGTGTCTAAATCATCATATTGATGCGGTGTTAATCCCTCTAAAGAGTAGAGGCTAGTTATTGTAGATTCGTGACTCATTTTATTATCCTTCTCGGCTGACTTTTCCCCTATCAATCTACTGTTAAAGCCGTAATAATCCTGTAGGCAATATCTACGATAAACTGGATATTTGTAAGATCGTTTACTAAATGTGAAGCAACGCAAATAGACCAATTAAGCTTGTCGCGTATACTGGATTCTTATTTAGTTCCGCCTCCACCACCTAGAAGAATGTTATAAAGCATGTTAGATAGAACCTACCTCATCGAAGCCTTAGAACACTACGCAACGCATACGGAGCAAATCCACTCATTGCTGTTTGCAGGTAACCTACCAAGTCCACCGCCGCTTGCTTATCAAGTTCACTTTCCTCGTATTGAAATGGTGTTAATTGGTGAACTGGAAATGGACGTTGGTAATAGCATAGGAACAGATACGGAGGTCACTCTCAAACAAGGTGATGTTCTCTACTTACCAGCCGAAAGTTGGAATAAACCTAATTGGGATAAACCTGTGGTCACCATGTCAGTCCTTGTGGGTAAGCAAAGTTTTGGGATGAGTCTTTTGAGTTGGGATGGTGAAAAGTTCGATTCGGCAATAAAAGAGAACGTCGCAAGGCGCGGACCGAGAACAGGCTCCTTCATTCTTCAAGCCATTGAGGAATTATCATGGCACTCTCAAGATCAGAATACGTTGCACCTTTTGGCTAGCAGCCTCTTTAGTCATATCCATGACCTGATCCATAACCCACCCGAAACGCCGTCTAAGAGTAAGGCGTTGTTCGATGCAGTAAGAGATTACTTGGAGCAGAACTATCATGAGCCATTGACGCGAGAGTCAGTCGCTAAACATTTCTACGTCTCACCGAACTACCTGTCGCAACTTTTTAACAAAGAGGGAAAAGTGAAGTTCAATGAATATTTAACGCATATTCGCTTAGAGAGGGCAAAGTACTTACTCAAACAGTATGACACCAAAGTGAAAGAGATTGCTCATCGCTGCGGGTTTAACGACAGCAACTACTTCTGCCGAGTCTTTAAACAGCAGACAGACCGCTCCCCTTCTGAATATCGGGCGCATTACCAAAGCGGAACGATAGAATAAAGCTAAACGCTTATAACAGTCCCTGCTGGGGCTACTTTAGCGCGCTCGATAGCGTTAATCGCCAGCTCTGGACTACGCAAAAAATCTGAAATCGACATCTTGATTAAGCGTGATTGCTCGAACCTCTCAGCCCCTTCAATGTTGATCTCTGAAATGATAAATGCGACGTCCGCGGCATCAATTGCTGCTTGCTCTAAGGAATTCTCAGCGCCTAATGCTCCCTGTGTCTCCACCTGGATTTTATAACCTGCTTTTTTGGCTGCTTTCTCCAGCAACTCCGCTGCCATATAGGTATGCGCAACGCCACTGATACAAGCCGTAACTCCAACTAACTTCATTATTACCCTAAGATCTTCCTATAGCAAAAAGCCTAGTGAGTATAATCTCACTAGGCATCCGTGTCTTTGTCTATCCTAGCTAAACTTGTTTTTAATCATGTTCATAATAGATCAAGAACCGTTTTGCCTTCACCGTAAGCGCCATGCCAATCACTCATAAAGCCAGCGACACCAGAATCGGTTAACGGATGAACAAGCAATTGGTCAAACACATCTGGTGCAATCGTAACGGATTGAACCCCTGCTTTTGCCACTTCATGGACTTGTTGAACGTTTTTAAATGAAGCAGCAAGTACTTTTGCATCTAGATTATAGACATCAATTAGGTGGGCCATTTCAGCCGCAACCAACGTGCCATCACCACAGATGTTGTCCAAGCGGTTCACATAAGGAGCAAGGAATTCAGCACCCGCCATAGCGGCCATCAATGCTTGCTGCGGAGTCAAAATCGCCGTTGCAGTAATTCGAATACCTTCAGCGCTGATCAGCTTCATCGCTTTAATACCTTGCGGTGTCACCGGCACTTTAATAATGATTTCAGGGTCAAGCTTACGCAGTGCCTTTGCTTCTTCCAGCATCACCTCTGCAGTGTCACCTACCACCTGAGCATGAAGCATACGCTCAGAGCCAATTAACTCACGAATATCCAAAATGATATCGCGCAGTGAACGGTTTTCTTTTGCGATGATCGTTGGATTGGTCGTCACACCCGCAATCGGATACAGGTCTACCGCTTTCTTAATCGCATCTAAATTGGCGGTATCTAACATATAAATCATGGTACATCTCCAATAACTTTCACTAGTCACGACGCCCTCTCATTTCGGTTCGTCGTTTACTTTTTTAATAACCAAATTCTTTTAAACACTGAGTAATGGCTTGTTTACTCTCAGTAAAGCAGATGCCCTGTGCCGCGAGCTTGCTCGTGTCTAAACGAACATCACGTGTCTTAGGCGCATCGCATTGCACCAAGATGTCCGGCAAACGCTGCTCTAATTTGAGTTCCGTCAGAATATGCTCGGCAATGTCATAACGACTCGCGTCATTGTGCGCGCCGGTATGATAGGTGCCATAAGGGATGTCAAAGATCTTAGGAAACTGCTCGATAAGCTCGTGCACATAGGTTAAACCTCGGAACTCATTACCACGTTCGTGCATCACTCCCCCTTTGAATAAGGTTTGAATGGCATTCCAAACCACATTGGGATTGATCGTGGTGTTTCTTTCAGGCAAACCAAACAACCACGTGAACCTCAACACCCACATTTCTGGCAGAATGCTCGCTAACTCTCGCTCTGCTTCCAGTTTGTTCTGACCATAAACGGTGTCAGGAACCGGGATTGATTGTTCTGTGTAAGGACCCGCTTCAGAGTTACCATTGAAAACTTGCTCAGTAGATATGAATACCAGCTTCGCGCCAACTTGCTTACATGCTTTGGCGACATTGATTGCACCTTGGACATTCACTTTATGAGCAACTTCAGGATGCTCATTACAAAAATCCGTTACAGCAATAGCAGCAGCGTGAATCACGAAATCAGGCTGAAATTCGGTAAATATCTGGTTAACGGCGCTGTTATCAGTGATATCCAGTTGCGCAACGTCCGTCCCTTTAATCTCAAATTCACCTTGGTAACGATTTATAAATCGAGTACCAAAAAAACCACCCGCTCCTGTAATCAAAATTCGTTTCTTGCTCATGTCTAGCCTCCTATGACGACGTTATATCCATGCGCTTCGACATGGCGCTGAATCGCATCAATTTCTTGTTTTGTCGGTACTGGGGTGTCTTTCATGGTGTAGTGCATCCCCAATGTGTCGTATTTATTTGAGCCAAATTGATGAAATGGCAATAAGTGGACCTCTTCAATATCGTAAGGAGCAATAAAGCCAAGTACCCTATCAACATTAATGAGATCGAGGGTGTAGCCTGGTATTAGCGGTAATCTGGGGATGACCTTGCAAGGTTTGGCCATTAACGTCTTAAAGCTTTCGAGTACCTTATCCAGATTAATGCCGATGATCTCCTTAGCTCTGACCTCATCCATCAATTTGAAATCAAACAGAATTTCATCGCAATATTGAGCCATATCGCTCAACTGCTTACTATTTCCATGTCCTGAGGTTTCAATCGCCGTTTTGTATCCCAGTCTTCTTAGCTGCTTTAGAAGTTCGATGCAAAATCGGCCATGCACCAGAATCTCACCACCAGACAAGGTGACGCCACCGCCTGATGTTTGATAGAACACATCATCTTTAGCAATTTCTTTGAGCAGCTCATCAATGGTGACGTCATAACCGACTTGTTCAAACGCACCACTTGGACACTCATCCGCGTCTTGCTCGCAAACATCACAGTGTAAGCACTTGGCTTCCCTGCGAATGTTTACCAAATCAATCGAACGTGACTCTGGGTTAGCACACCAAGGACATTTCAAAGGACAGCCTTTAAAAAAGACCACGGTACGAATACCTTCACCATCATTTAACGAGTATCGCTGGATATTAAATACTCGCGCTTTGAGCTGGGGCGCACTAAACTCCCCAGATTCTGAACAACCTGTTTCGCTCGTTTGGCAATCACAGCTCATGAGCGGTTCTTCGGATAATGTCATCTTGAATTTCTTTCGATAGTTCCACGAAGAAAGCGCTATAGCCGGCTACTCGCACCACCAGTCCTGCGTAATCTTCGGGCTTTTCTTGCGCCTTACGTAACGTGTCTGCATTTAATACATTGAACTGAATGTGTTGCAGCTTGAGCTTCATAAATGCTCGTAAGAAATCCCCTAGCTTGGTAATGCCCTGATCTCCCTCTAGGGTTGATGGCGTGAACTTCACATTGAGCAAGCTACCATTCGACAATAAGTAGTTATCCAGCTTACTGACCGATTTCAGTACCGCAGTCGGGCCTTGCTGATCTTTGCCCAACATAGGAGATAGGCCACCATCAGCCAATTGCTCACCAGCCAATCTTCCATCTGGTGTCGCACCAACCACAGCACCAAGAGGAACATGAGCAGATACCGTGTATGACCCCGGAGTAAAATAACCACCACGCGGGTTTTGGTAGGTTTCGACTTCTTTACAGAACAGTCTTAACAAGTCAGCACCCAACGCATCCACTTCATCGATATCGTTGCCATATTTTTCGTAGCGGTTCATCAGACGAGCACGAACTCGTTCGCCCTCTTTACCTTCGAAGTTAGATTCAAGAACCGCGATAAACTCCGCAAAGTTCATGCGATTTTCTTCAAATACAAAACGCTTTAACGCCATTAACGAATCAGAAAGGTTGGCAATCCCAATCCCTTGCACACCAGAGAAATTATAACGACCACCACCATAGGTAATGTCCTTCCCATTCTCGATACAGTCGCTAATGAACGAGGACAATAGTGGAACAGGAGCCCAGTCACGATGCCCCACATCACAGATGTTTGACCCTTCAACCATTAGCTGCACATACTGGCAAATGTCGGTGCGAATCTCAGCGAGTAATGTTTCAAAACTGACGTCTTGATTGCCCTTATTGCGCTTAAGTACCAATTCCATGACCTTAAGCAGGTTAAACATCGCTATGTCATGCAGCCCATAGGTTTTCCCCGGAATCGACAGCTCCACACAGCCCACGACAGAATAATCACGCGCATCTTCCAAAGAGACACCACGATTCAAAAACGCCGGCACCACTACTTCATCATTGAATATTTGCGGAATACCTGTGCCTAAACGAATGGTTTCTGCGGTTTTATTGAGAAACGCACGGTCAATGAATTCGTTTACTCGAACACCAAGGTTTGGCTGCGGTAGTTGCACGCTTTGGTACGCATCAAGACAGAGTGTTGACAACGTATTGACTGCGCTACGCCCATTTTCAGTCAGACCGCCGAGCAAGATGGTATAACCGGTTGGAAAGCCAGCAAAAAACTTAGCACTGCTGGATGAACGCAGTAGGACGATGTCGTTTGTTTTGACCCACAAACTCTCAAGTAACTCTTGCAAAAACTCAGGAGATTCACCGTTGGCGATAGAGTCCTGATAAAACGGCATCATATATTGGTCAAAACGCCCAAGAGATAGTGAACTCGCATTCGACTCATACTGAAGAATGATATTCATATACCAGAACAACTGACACGCCTCATAAAAACCTTGCGGTTTCTGTGTGGCGACTTTGCCAGAGATACCTGCAATACGAATTAACTCTGCCGCCCTAACGGGGCAATCGCACTCAGAGGCCATCTGTTTGGCTAACGCTTCGTAACGACGAATATGTCTAGTTGAGGCTTGCAGTAGAATCAGTACCGATTGATAAAACTCGTTGTCACTATTAACGGTTGCTAGCGTAGATATGTCATCGGTCAATGCACCTAACCCGCTTTCAAGTAAGCGATCAAAGTCGATAATGATGTGGCCTTGACCTTTATCGGTTTGGTTAACACTGAATACTTTCTCGGACACCGCTTGTTTGACGTTTTCAGGAATTTGAGCGTTGATAAAATCTTTCATAGAACGCTCGGACCAGTAACTCAGCAGCTTCTCTTTATAGACCACTTTATCTTCTTCAGAGATATAGAATTTATCCTGTGGGCGTGACTCAAAGATATCTAACTCTTTATCAATCCAATAAGGATCCATTTCTGGTGAGACAATACCAGCACGCGGCTTGATAGTGCGGTTTCCGGCAATCAGTTCATCATCACGAATTGATATCGCGACATTATCCAAAACGTGTGCTGTTGCCTTTGCTCGGCGGATAAGCGTATGTTCCCCTTCCGTCTGCTGATGGCTCTCGGTATACAGTAACGCACGTTCTAGAGAGATTTCACGTTGAGCTTCAAACAGGGCGGACTTTAATCGAGTAATTCTTTCGGTGCTCACAATAGGCTCCATTATTATTGTCTATTGCCACTGATGGGCATTTTCTTGATTCATAACAGAGTCACTTTCGATAACGCTTGAAGAAAGTAACTCTGTTATGAAGGCTCCCTCACGTTAAGGGAGCCTGACTGGTTATGCTGTCGCTTTCTCTAAGTGAGCTTCAATCTTACTCATCACAGCATCTGCACGCTTGACGGCATCACTCACGCCGATACGAACAATTGTTTTACCCTTGAATCGATCCTCATTCTTGATACCGATATCCTTAGTTAGAATCACGATGTCAGCTTGAGCGACCTCTTCTGCTGTCAGCTCATTTTCAATACCAATTGAGCCCTGAGTTTCAACTTTGCAATTCCAGCCTTTTGCTTTTGCTGCTGCCTCTACGGCTTCCGCCGCCATGTAGGTATGCGCTACGCCAGATGGGCACGCTGTAACTGCTACGATATTAGTCATAATTCTCACCTTTATTTTAATGTTCTGTTTTTATTGGATAATATTTAAATCAAAGACTTAGAGTTAACCGATTGATATGTCTAGGTCTAAATCATCAGATTCTTCTTTCTGCGGCTGTTCTACTTTACGACGAGCTTTAAGAAAGTTAACCAGTAGTGCGGTCACTAAAGAGCCAACACCAAGTGCAATTAGGAAACCGAATCGACCGTCTACAACTGGCAGTACAATCAAACCACCCCATGCCGCGAAACACTCAACACCAAGAATCGCTGCAGTCGCCGCACCTACTGCGGTGCCAATCATGATGGAAGGAAGCACACGAAGTGGATCGGCTGCCGCGAATGGAATAGCACCTTCAGTAATACCCATTGTTCCCATTAGAATGGACGCGCGGCCAGCTTCCTGTTCGTCAGCAGCGTATAGCTTCTTGTTCAAGAATGTCGCTAGCCCCATGCCTACAGACGGTGTTGCTACCGCAACTGCACTAATACCCGCGACGTTGTAAATGCCTTCACCGACACAAAGGATGACGAATGCATACGCAACTTTGTTAACTGGACCACCCATATCAAAGGCAATCATTAGGCCCATGATGATAGCGAGTACAACGATACTTGAGTCCTGCATACCTTTTAGGAAACCAGTAAGCGCTTCCGTTGCCGCGCCAATTGGCTCACCGATACCCCAAACGATGGCACCTGCGGTAATAAATGTACCTATAATTGGAATCACGAAGATTGGCATAATTGAACGAGCAAACGCTGGCACTTTTATCTTCTTCAGATAGAAAACAACAATGCCGCCTAATAGACCCGCGAAGATCGCACCGAAGAAACCAGTGTTGTACATGTTTGCGCCAATGAACGCTGCAATAGCAGAAGGCGCAAGCGCTGAGCGGTCAGCAATCGAATAACCGATGTAAGCAGCTAGAATGGGAACCATAAGTTGGAAGCCGGCTACACCAATAAAGAATAGATCGTGCAGCCACGTTCCTTCTTCAGGCACAGCACCTTCCCCATATAACATGACGGAAGCCGCCAGTAGGATCCCCCCCGCAACCACGAAAGGAATCATGTGAGATACACCTGTCATTAGATGTTGTCTCGTATTTTTAAGAATTGAGATTAAGTCATTCATTGACCTCTCCTTTGAGTACATAAGTATTAAAATTTTTATTAAAGGAAGTACTTCTTTTGTATTTATTGGCTCACGTTTCTGATTAAGCTTCAGAGAAACTCCATCTCTACAGCACAGGGTTATAATAGTGAGCAAATGTGCTAACCAGTTAGAGGACAAAACTGCTTTTTACTGGATATTTGTTAGATGCAGTGTGAATATTGATCTTGAGCACACTTTACTAGTACTTTTATCAAAAGATTCAACAAAATAAATTAAATAACTGTTATTAAAGGATTAATTAAACATCAAACACTGGCATGCCTTTTATAAAGCTTGATTAAAGTCACATAATAAACTGTATTTTTGAACGCTATCACAAACAGCCCACCACCTTACAAATATCCAGTTTTTAGCACTTTTATCCAATAGTCCACACGGTGCTTTTTGTTAAAGTTGTAGACATAAACGACTAATAACAAACTCGAAACTAAGGACTAAACCCCTATGAGAAGTTTTACCTTTTCTTGTGAGCTACCCAATGGTGTTCACGCAAGACCAGCTGGTCATGTAGAAACCCTTTGTAATCAATACCTATCTAACATTGAGTGGCAGAACGAACGTACTGGTCTATCTGGAAATGCAAAAAGTGTGTTGTCTTTAATAGGGACAGACACACTACTCGGTGACACATGTATGATCACCATAGACGGCGAGGATGAGGAGTCTGCTCTGGAAGCTATACAGAACTTTATTGCGAATGAGTTTCCACATTGCGATTCTCCACTAGAACAAACACACGCTAATGAAGAACAGCAACCACTACCACGTAACTTATCCAACCTCACGGAAGGAGCGATTCGTGCAACTTCCGTGAGCAGTGGGATTGGTCGTGGCGTCGTGGTTAAAGTAGGTGCAATCAACTTTGATCAACTGCCCTACCTTCCTGAAACAAGAGCACTTGAAGAAGAAAAGTCTGAACTAAAAAGCGGTCTCGCTCAGCTTTCTAAGGCCATTGAAGTGCAAGCCAACACATCAGTAGATACGGAAAGCGAAGTGCTTGCCGCGCATCTATCTATATTGAGGGATGAGTCGTTCGCACAACAACTGAATACTAATCTCGTAGAAGGAAGAAGCTGTGCCCAGGCAGTGGTCGCAACCGCAAAACACTATGCAGAGCAACTACAGAAATCTTCCAGCCAGTACCTTCGTGAGCGTGAACTCGACATTCGAGATGTTTGCTTCCAATTACTGCAAACAATCTACGGTGACGAACATTACACCAGCCAACTCGCGCTGACTGAACCATCTATCTGTATGGCTGAGGACCTCACCCCTAGTCAGTTCTTAGAGCTGGATAAGTCACTGCTAAAAGGTTTGGTTTTGACCCATGGTGGCAGCACATCTCACACAGTTATTCTTGCTCGCTCTTTTGGTATTCCAACAGTCGTTGGAATGAAAGATGGTGCATTGGAGGCTGACATCGGCCAAGAGGTTTATCTTGATGCCAATTTAGGTGCAATCGTCACCGACCTAACTGAACCTGTGGTTCGTTACTACGAACAAGAAAGCCGAATCATCAATACGGTTCGAGAGCGCCAGGCTGCGTTCAAAGATACACAGGGTATGACACAAGATGGAAAAAAACTTGAAGTTGCAGCGAACATCGCCCATTCCATAGAAGCAAAATCAGCATTTGACTCGGGAGCAGAAGCCATCGGTCTATTCCGTACCGAGATGCTATATATGGATCGCAAAAGTGCACCGAAAGAAGATGAGCTGTACAACATCTTCTGCCAAGCACTGGATGCAGCTTCAGGTCGTGCGATCATCGTTCGCACTATCGACATCGGCGGCGATAAACCAGTTGACTACCTCAATATCCCAAAAGAAAACAACCCATTCCTTGGCTACCGTGCTGTACGTATCTACGAAGAGTTTATTGACCTATTTAAAACCCAATTACGAGCTATTCTGCGTGCGTCGGCACATGGTCCGCTAAAGATAATGATTCCAATGATTTCTTCGATGGAGGAGATTTTATGGGTCAAAGACATCCTTGCTGAGATTCGCCAAGAACTTCGTAAAGAACAGGTTCCGTTCGATGAAAAAATCCCGCTTGGCATTATGATGGAAGTCCCTTCAGTGGCCTTTATCATCGATCAATGTTGTGAAGAAGTGGATTTCTTCTCCATCGGCTCTAACGACCTAACTCAATATTTGATGGCCGTTGATCGTGACAATGCAAAAGTAACGAAACACTACAACAGTCTAAATCCAGCATTCTTGAGAACGTTAGATCACGTCGTCAATGAAGTGCATCGTCATGGTAAATGGATTGGACTGTGTGGGGAGCTTGGCGCTAAAGGCTCAGTATTGCCCCTGCTCGTTGGTCTAGGACTTGATGAAATCAGCATGAGCGCACCAAGTATTGCTGCGACCAAGGAACGCATTTCCAAACTAGATAGCCGAGAATGTCGACAGTTGTTAAACAAAGCAATGCAATGCCGTACGCCATTGGAAGTAGAGCATCTACTTGCGCAGTTCCGTATGGCACAAACCGAAGCGCCACTGATTTCAGAAGATTGTATCAAGCTTGATCTCGACCTGCGTAGCAAAGAGGAAGTGATTAAGACACTCGCTGACAACCTATTCCTAACAGGACGTTGCCGTTATCCGAATAAATTGGCGGACGATCTTTGGGCTCGAGAAGATGTGTTCTCAACCGGTCTAGGCTTTGGCTTTGCTATCCCTCATACCAAGAGTGAACACATTGAGCAATCAGCGGTGAGCGTATGCCGTCTAGCGAAGCCTATTCAATGGGGCGATGAAGAGGCGCAGTTTGTCATCATGTTGACGCTGAACAAACACGCAGCCGGCGACCAACATATGAAGATCTTCTCTAAGTTGGCACGTAAAATTATGCATGCCGAATTTCGTGATGCCTTGTTTAACGCCCAATCGAGCAGTGAAATAGAGCAGAAACTCATGACGGAGCTAGAGCTATAGTCCCCAATTCCAAATGGAAGTAAGAAGGATTCAAAACCTTCTCACCTCGGACTTGGGCTGACTACTTGTTCGGTTCCAAGTTTTTGGCGAAGTAACCATCATTCGTGTCCAGTGTTACTTCGCCCTTTTTCGTTTTAGAAAGGAGCGGAATATGCCCGCCACTACGACATCAAACACTCAAACAAGACTCGACACTCTTATTGCGGAAGAAAACCTGTTGCAGTTCCCCTATTTCAATCAGCAAGTCGCTTGGGATATCGGTAATGAGCTGCGTGCCAACGCCATCGAAAAGCACGCCAAGGTTGCCATCAATATTTCGGTTGGCGAGCAGTGCCTTTTCCACTGTGCACTTGACGGAGCAACATTAGACAATCAAGAATGGGTGAGAAGAAAATCAAACGTTACCAAGCGTTTTCAGCGCAGTTCTTGGTATATGAAGCATTACCTAGAAATGAAGGGAAAGAATATAGAACAAGCTTCTTTCATTGATGAGAAAGATTACAGCCCATTTGGCGGTTCTTTTCCTATTCGAGTTAAAAACACAGGTATGATAGGAACGATTACGGTTTCAGGTTTGCCTCAACACGAAGACCACCAGCTAATCGTAGATGTGCTCTCACAGTATTTGAAAAAGGAATAGTTATCGTGACGACGCTTTCATTTAAAGGTCTGTTATTCGACCTAGACGGTACATTAGTCGACTCAATCCCAGCAGTGACACGTGCATGGTCACGCTGGGGAGAATCTAAAGGTCTCGAGCCTAGCTACGTGATGTCGAGGATTCACGGAAGGTCTGCTATCGAATCAATCGCTGAGCTGCTTAATGCATCAGTAGATACACCAGAAGTTCAAGCCGAATTTGACTATCTAGAACGCTATGAAGCCACCCACACCGAAGGCACCACTGCGCTACCTGGCGCCGTTGAGCTACTAAACAGCTTAAATGAGCTCGGTATCCCGTGGGCTATCGTTACCTCTGGCACATTGCCAGTAGCAACAGCTAGAATGAAAGCGGCAAACCTCCCTCAGCCCAAAATCCTTGTTACACCCGAGTTGCTCTCCCAAGGCAAACCACACCCCGAACCTTATTTGAGAGGGGCGAAAGAACTGAATCTGAATCCTGAAGAATGCATCTGCTTTGAAGATGCGGTCGCTGGCCTCAACTCAGGGATCGCAGCAGGTTGCCAGAGCATTGCGGTGCTCAGTCATAGCTCAAGAAGTGAATTGCCTGACGCGGATGGCTATATATTCAAGCCTTCTGATATTCAGATTGAAAAGACAGAACACGGATTTACCCTGACGTTGTAAGCCGAAAAGGAGGCATACGCCTAGCCTGTTCAGAAATTGTCTATTAGTGCTTCTATGTATAGGAAACCTATACCATTGAGCAACCTAGAGTCTGGCAACTCACCATATCGCACCGATGCCCTTTGCTCCTTTAGGGCATTAGTGTTAGCTTCAAACGGATTGAATAGCGCTTTACTTTTGACAATGTCTAACCACTCATGACCAAGACGTCGAATATCACCATAGATAACAATATCGTTGACACTCAAAGTCACAAGAAAGTTATACAAACTGATACCAAACGACCCTGCTGCTTTTTGGATAGTTTGCTTAGTCACCATGTCACCCGAGTGATAAAGTGTAGCCACATCTTCAAAGGATATCTGCGAAGGCTCACCGCTATGATTATGATTGGTCTTATGCATCTTACGAACTTCAGATGTTATCGCCTTGGTTGAGGCGATGGTTTCTAGACAACCATATCTACCACAACAACATTTTCGTCCATCTTGGTCGATAATCGAATGTCCTATTTGTCCACTGCCAAACAACTCGCCACGAAATATTTTGTCATTGACCAAGAATGATGAACCAATCCCATAATCAACATTGATAACGCAAAAATCTTTAGGATGGTCCTTGGTGAGCCACTTTTCGGCCAGTGCCAACATAACACAATCATTATCGACCTGAACCTCAGCACCAAACTCCTCTTCTAGTAAGTATTTGAAATCTATTGGCTCAGCCCACCTAGCTTGTGGCATCAAAACAGAGGTCCCAGCGCGTCGATCCACTTGGCCGTGCAACGCCATAGCAACTTTGAATCTCGAGCTACCCGTTTCTTTTATGCATTGTCGATAAATCGCAAACACGGAAGCAACTAACTCTGATGGGTGCGTTGGGTTTATCTCTAGACTGCGATAATCAACAATGGGATCCATTAATCCATTAAGTACGGTAGTTGATATACGATAAGGCGTGATGTGAAGACACAGAATAGGCGTTGTATTCTGTGTCATTTGGTACATTCCAGTAGCGTTCCCTCGTCCAGAATGTACGACGTCAATATGCTCAACTAGCTCTAAGTCAATCAGATAATTTAATATCTTTGTCAATGCAGGAATGCTCAACTCCAACTTAGTGGCCAGTTGTGATTTAGACAACTTCCTATGTTGGAATAGGAGGCGCATAACCTGCTTCGAATTGAAGCTACGAACAGATTTGTTGTTCATGCCCTTAATCATATGTGCCTCTTAGTCCTTTGGGTTAACCTTTCTCAGCAAGTCGTTGTCTATATTGGTCTGCACCCACAGCTAATAGAAGTATGCCACCACGTACTAAGTACTGATAGAAAGAGTCAACGTTTAGAAGGTTGAGCGCATTTTCCACCGTACCCATAATCAATACACCGATCGCAACACCAACAATACTCGCCTTGCCGCCATTCAATGACACACCACCTAACACACAGGCAGAAATAACACTGAGCTCAAATCCCAGTGAGGCATTCGGTTGTCCACTGGTAATACGAGAAGCCAAAATAATACCAGCGACAGCACACACCGCGCCTTGAATGGCAAAGTTTGCTATGCGTACCTTGTCGACATCTACGCCCGCCAATTTAGCAGCATCTGAGTTGCCACCCACCGCAAGAGCATTGCGTCCGTAGGCCGTATTTTTGAGCAAAAAGCCAAAGGCGATAAAACAAATAATGGTAATCACGATGGGCGTTGGCAGACCTAAAATGGTTGATTGTCCTAACATAAAGAAGTTCATGTTAACGACACCCACCGCATTACCCCCAGAGATAATGTAAGCGCCACCTCGAACAATCTCCATCATTGCTAATGTAGCGATTAGAGCATTCACCCGTACCTTAGTGACAAAGATTCCGTTCATTAAGCCGATAAATAGGCCGGCACATAGTGCTCCTAAAATACCCAGCATAAAACTGCCTGTCGCATTGACGACTAATGCAGTCAATACGCCATAGAAGGCAACTTGAGATCCCACAGACAAATCAAAGTCCTTGGATGCCAAGCAAAACATCATAGTACACGCGACCATCCCTATTTGAGAAATTGAAAGGCCTAGACCTACCATATTTCGTGCAGAGAAAAAGTACGGTACGAAAAGCGACAGCGAGATGAACAACACAATATAAACAACGATAATGTTGAAGTTCTCACTTCCTCTTATCCGTTTCCAAATTGAGTTGTCATTTTTAGGTGCTACGCTCAATGGTTTGTTAAGAGCGGTCATACAGTGATCTCCTTCTCAGGGAATGCTTTAGATAGTATTTTTTCTTCGCTATATTGATGGCGTAAGAATTCAGCTGAAATTTCATTTTCTCGCATCACATAAAGTCTATCGGTGATACCCATTACCTCAGGCAGTTCACTGGAGATAACAATAATTGTGACACCTTGTTCAGCAAGCTCGTAAAGGACGTTATAGATTTGATTTTTGGCTGACACGTCTATACCACGAGTTGGCTCGTCAACGATCAGCACGTTCATACTCGACTCACTTAACCACCTGGCTAAGATCACCTTTTGTTGATTCCCTCCCGATAAGAACTGGATTTCTTTTGCTAAGTTAGGGGTTTTAATGTCCAACCGATTAACGAAATGCTCCGCCGATTTTGTCTCTTTGATAAGGTCTAAGATTCCGCCTAACTTCCAGTAATTTCGACGGCTACTGATAGTGATGTTTTCAAGTACTGATCGGAAAGTGATATTGCCTTCTTTCTTTCGGTCTTCGGAACAGTAAATGATGCCGTTCTGAATGGCTGTTTTTGGCGTTAATGCTTGTAAATCGATCCCGTCAAGTTGCATTGAAATAGATTTGGTTGGCAACGCACCTATGAGGGATTTCATTAGCTCCGTTCGACCTGAACCGACCAATCCAAAGAAGCCTAACACCTCTCCGGTACGAGCTCTAAATTGGACTGGTTTGGCAAACTGGTTACTTTCAATAGCCCCCAACACCAAACAGTCATCACCTAAAGAACGCTCACGAAAGCTGTACATATCGCCGAGGTTTCGCCCTATCATTTTTTCAATGAGAGTTGGCCTGTCAGTGTCGCGAATATCATCATAAGTAATCACATGACAGCCATCTTTCATGACGGTTGCAGAGCTGCAAACCTCGAATATTTCTGCCATGCGATGAGAAATATAAATGAGAATCTTGCCCTCTGATTGCAACTGTCTAATTACGCGAAACAAAGTCTCGGTTTCCGCAGCAGACAAACTACTGGTCGGCTCATCCAGCGCAATAATATTGGCATTTAGGATCAGCGCTTTGGCAATTTCTACCATTTGCTGCTGACCCATAGAAAGCGTATTAACCTTGTCGCTCGGTGCGAACGTCAACCCTAGTTTGTCCAACTGAAGCTGAGCTTGTTGATTCATAGTTGGCCAATCAATGACACCACCTTTGGTCGGAAACCTTCCTAAAAAGATGTTCTCCGCCACGGTCTGTTCTGGAACGAGTTGAAGCTCTTGGTGGATAATGGCGATACCGCCATTGATCGCTTCTATAGGGGATTGGAAGTTGACCGAAGCCCCATTAATATGCACTTCCCCCTCACTCGCTTTGTGGATTCCACCTAGCACCTTCATTAAAGTGCTTTTTCCGGCACCATTCGCGCCGATTAATCCATGAACTTCACCATGACCAATACGAAAGCTCACCTTGCTTAACGCCTTTACTCCTGGGAAATTCTTTGATACGCCGCGAAATTCGAGTTCGTTTTTCATGACTAATTCCTTGTTTAATCGGGGCTTTCGCCCCGATTAATAACTATTACATACCTAAGTCTGCTCGTACTTGCTCGTAGTTCGCACGCGTCGCCAAATGACCAGAGGTGTAAATCAATTTCTCAGGTTCAATACCATTTGCTACCCAGTTGTACATGTTGATAGAAGTCTGATAGCCGTGAGCTTTTGCACTCAGAATTACCGTACCGTAGAAACCAGTTTGAATAGGTTTGCGGAACTCATTGATCGCTTCTTCTGTACCATTAATACCAATACCGATAATATTGTCAGCCGAAATACCATTGCCTTCGAGAGCACGTACACCACCAATGACGACTTGGTCATTCATGCCGTATACAATCCACTTCTTATAATTGCCCTTCTGGGTGATTAAGCTGTTTGCAGCATTGAAAGCTTGTTCTGTGTTATCCAAACGGTGAGGCGTATCGAAAATGTTCTGTTTAGGATAATTATTCTCCATCAGTACATCCGTTGCACCTTGTGAGCGTTCAAATGCCGTAGGAAGCTGTTTGTAGGTCAGTGCCATTACTGCCACTTCTTCCGTGTTCCAACCTCGAGCTTTAATTTCATCCAGTAATGCTTGTCCAACTTCACGTCCAATGTTATAGGCTGAAATCCCCATATGAACTACGTCTTCAATAGGTTCGCCATTGCCATCGACTAAACGGTCGTCTACGGACATGAGCTTTAAGCCATTGCGTTTCGCGGACGCTACAACAGCAGGACCAAGCTTAACGTTAGGAACACAAACAATGACACCATCAGCATTTTGCGTGCCTAGATTGTCTAGAGCTGACATCAGCTTTTGACCATCCTGAGCACCAATTTTGATTAGGTCGAACCCCTTCTCTTTTGCTGCTACTTCTGCAAAGCGCCATTCATCTTGGAACCAACCTGCCTCAGGCTGTTTTACGATGAAACCGATTTTCTTTTTTTCTTCCGCAATAGCGCCAGTAGCCATAGCCACTAACGAAGTTGCTAGTGCGATTTTGGTAAGATTCTTAGTCCATGTTTTCATAGTTCTTCCAACTCTTTGTAGGTGTATCACGTCGTTTGATTAAAACTTAGCTATCTATTGTTTTGCTGAAAGCGCAATCGATAGTAAGTCAATTGGTTGTTGATGTTGCTATCATTAGTCACGATATTTACTAATCTCTGTTTAGTAATCGCGAGTAAAATTCAAAAAAAAGCAGCTCATCACAAACTGAGGTGAGCTGCATACGAAACATTAAGCTAACTCTGTTAAGCTAACTGATGACAAATAAGACAATAAGTGAGCTTTTGCGTGGCTCGGGTCACTATCCAACAACGCATGTTGCGCGGAGTTTACCTCGTCAGATGTTTGACTCTGGATCTGCGCTAAACCCAGCTTGGCTAACAAGTCGACAAACAGGCAATGAGTGCGATGGTTAGTTTGGATATCTTTATCAAAGACGTTAAGTTGAGGTAAAGAGACTGCAAAGAAGTCGTGTTCAACCTGCTGACTCTCATTTGAGGTCACCCACGCTGCCATATCTTTGAATTTATTGACTGCTCGCTCTTGTTCACCAAGCTGATACATAGCCAAGGTTTGAAACAGCAGGTAATCTGCAGGCATGTCATTGTAATAGCGGCTTTCTGTTACTTCCGAGTCTCCCGTTAGTGCTCGCTGGTACATTTGTTTTGCAGCACTTTCCTCCCCTAACTTCTGCTCGATCAGCCCTAATAGGTAATAGATGTCGTTATCCATTTGACCAACTAGTCGCCCCTCATTTAGGTTTGCAGGAAACTCAAGTGCTTCAATTAGCGCTTGTTTCGCTAATACGTACTCTTTGTCTTTAATCAGAGACAGCGACTTACGTATCAAAGCATTCACATACTGCCCAGTGACTCGGCCTTCACCGCCTTCCCAAGGTGCGAAAGTCCGCTCCTTGAGGATTGCTAACGCTCTATCATGTTCATGACAAATATTGAGTAGAGTAATGAACTCGGTCACTAAGTCATCGCGTTGCATGATGATGCCTTGATGAGGTTTAAGTAACATCAAGCGTGTTTTAGGGTCGACCAAAGCGATTTTTCTAAGGTCATCCAGCTCATAAAGTACTCGAGCATCGTTGTTATCCAACTGCCACGCAGCGTCCATGTACTTAAGCGCGGTCTCGATGTCTTTTTTCTTATTGGCATAGTAAATTGCAAGGTTTCGATGCGCCTCTTTGAACTCAGGGCGCGCTTCGATTACCTGCTCCCACAATGCCACTGCTTTGTCGTAGGACTTTTTGGCATAGTGGAAACAACCCAAGAGATAATCGGCAAACGGGTAACCCGATAATTGCATTAGCGCATTCACTTCAACTTGCGCATTGGGAAAAAGGACATGGCTCGCAAACTCTTGTTCTGCTTGATTTAGCAATACGTTGGCAGAGTCTGGAAGCAGGGACGCACGGATAATATTAGAGGCAGCACCTTTGGCATTAATCAGCTCAAGTGCCAGCAACGCTTCTTCGTTAAGGTTAAGCGAGGTATATAAACTCGCAACATGGATGGCGTTCGCTTGTCTAGATTGACACAGCTCGATAAATACTTGCTTCTCAGTCTCTTGCAGTGTCAATAAGTAGTGATGCATCGCTAGTGCGTAACCAAGCGGGAAGCGTTCAAGGGACTGCTTCGCAAAGTCGAGTGCTTGCTTAGATTGAAGTTTCTCTAAAACCACCAACTTCACAAATGCAGCCTCGTAACTCATGCTATTGAGCTCAAGAACTCGCTCTACTTCTTCAAGTGCATCAAGATAGCGGCCTTGCTTAAATGAGATCCGACTTGCAGCTAAGAAACCTGCATCGTTGCAATTACCACTCCAAGTAGACTTGTAGAAATCTGCGTAAGCATCTTGTAGCAACCCCAACTTCTCGTTAGCGTGCCCTCGCATCAAGCTTGCTCGTCCACATAGTGGGTTTTTGTTGTATTGATGAGCACGGTGCAGCGCATTGTTCGCATAATGTAAACTACGTTCGTAATCACACCGCTCAAACTCGCGATTGGCCATAGCGACGTTACAACGATAGTCAAACTCGTCTCGTCTTAACGCTTCTAAATAGTAATCAACAGCATGGCGCGTCGCATGATGGTATTGTTCGAGGTGTTGGCCGATAAAGTAAAGTTCATCAATGGATTCGACGGCTGTCGGCATTTTCGGTGCAGTCGCAGGATCCGGTGTTGGCTCTTCACTTTCTTGCTGCTCTGTATAGGTCAGCGTCTTACGTCCTTGCTGTGTCAGCACTTCGAGCGTCAGCTGCTCACTACCACCGAACACGAAGTCATCAAACTGACATTGGCATGGCAGCAATGATACTACGCCACTATAGACCGTCGTAGTGTCTACTTTTACAGTAACGACGGCATTCTCAATAGCAGAGATAGCGTACACCCCAATACGCACTTGTTCGTTCTGTCTGATTAGATTCACAGCCACATCAGTGTTCGCTTGGTGGACAAGACCTAACTCGCTGTATGGCAAAAAGTTTTGAACAAAGATTTTTTCTTCGTTGGGGTCGATCCAAGTGAAGTCAGGTTGGTTATCCGTGAAGACACCTGTCATCAATTCAATATATGGGCCATTGCTATCGGTTAACTGCCTATCCCAGGCTTGACCAAATTCGCAATTACCCCATGACCATTGTTTTTTACCTGTGGAGATATGATGGTTTGCAACATGTAGTAGACCGCCTCTTTCGTCGTGACTGTAGGCTCCAACAAAATCGTAATCCGATTTTGCAGCCATATATGACGTAGGTACAGGTAAGTTCTTGTAGCGAGAAATATCGACGCCCGCTGAATAGTCAACTTTATAATACGTTCCTTTGGCGATTGGGAACGCACTCACGTCGCGCTTACCGTGGTCATAAACTGCCGTGACATCAGGTGGGAAAATGCTCTGGTGATCATCGCCACCTTTTACTGCCGGATTCGCCCACCATAAGAACTGTTGAGGCGTTGGGTTTGAATTGTAAACGCGACCAGTGATCTCAATGAGAGCCTTGTTGGGATAGAGCTTAAAGCCTGTACTAACTTGCAAGCCATACATATGCTCAACTTCACCCAACCATACCTCTGCACTGCCATCTGCTAGTTCTCTGATATTGACGTCAACAGGCATATACGTGGTCGGTCTATGATGCTGAGGCCAATTAAACTCTATCCCCCCAGAGATCCATGGCCCAACTAAACCTACCAATGCTGGTTTGATGACATCATTGCAATAAACAAAGTCGCGCTGATGGACTTTGTCATAGGCTTTGTGGATTCGTCCTCCAAGTTCTGGCAAAAGCATCACATAAATAAAGTCGTTCTCAAGGAATACTGCTTTGTATTCCTGGTTAACACATTCGTTAGTGATTGAGTCGATGACGCCATACGGATAAACAGACCCTGAAGAACCTTGATAAACACGTTTTTCCAGAAAAATAGGATTGGTATCAACCTTTCCGACTTGATAAGTGGGTAGAGTGACTGTCTCTGTCCACACTTTTACATTCTTTGCCATGATGACCTTCTGAAATTGATGGTGATGATTGGCAATAATGGTAATCACTTTCTAACGCTGTTAACTGCGGGTTTATCACGCTGTTTAGTAAACAAAGTTACGTGAAAACAAGTGGTCAATTGACTAAGCAGATTTTCAATTAACGCCCTCCCGCCTTTTCAGTAAACGTGGTTTAGTTCTTTTATTGAAGTTATCCAAGTTTAATTTGGGTCCGGTTTAGTAGTATCGCTACATAGCAACCAGGACACATCCATGAACACTCTTTACACCTTAGAAAACGACTACTTAAAGCTTCAGGTTTCCAGCAACGGCGCCGCCGTTCATCAACTGTTCTACAAGCCAAAGAACTTTCATCTATTGCGTCAAGGTAACCTTAAATCTGCAGAAGAATCAGGGCTGTTTCCTATGGCTCCAATGGCAAATCGAGTAAAAGGAAACCGCTTTTTGTTTGAACAAAGAGACTTTTACCTTCCTCATCATCGGTTTGATGATTACTACTTTCTTCATGGCGACGCATGGATAAGTGAATGGCAAGCCGAGCAATGGCGACCACATACAAACTCAATAACCTTAACCATGGAGTCCAATGTTTATGGGTGTTGTTCCTATCGTGCTTCCCTTTGCTATGCACTTAAAGATACAAGCTTGTTAATCACCTTATCGATGACCAACTTAACCAATACACCGTTTCCTTTTGGCGGCGGGTTCCATCCTTTTTTCAATACTCTTGATGGGACCAAAGTTCAATTCAATGCGGATGGGATTTGGTTAGAGGGTGATGATTATCTGCCAACGAAGTATGTCTCGGAAATCCCCGAGAGTTTTGACTTTTCGGTTTCCAAAGCAATACCCGATATTTGGATAAACAATGGTTACCTCAGGTCCGAACACTGTGATGTTTCTATCGAACACCCCAATGGAATAACCCTTGCCATAGTAAGCCCTATGAAGTACCTACAGGTCTACCAACCCAATAACAGGAGTGGCTTCATCTGTATAGAGCCGCAATCTCACTGGGTCGGTGCTCACCATCATAGACAGAGTGATTCATTGGTTCGTTTAGAAGGGGGAGAATCAATGGAGCTACAGATGAAAATTAGCGTGATTTAAAGGTGACGTTTGCCTAGAAGCCGATGTAACGTAAAAGCCGTACCTTTGAAGGCACGGCTTTTTTAATCGGTATCATCTACGATATTTAGGCTCGCTATCACATCCTAGATTGAAGGTGGATGAGTAGCATTAAATGGCGAAACAAAAACCTAGCATGTAATCTTCACCACTCTTCGCTGTATATTCCTTGTCTTCATTACTCGCCGTTGGGCGACATTTATCATCGCCTTTTACCAAGCTTACCCAGTGACGAAGACCCGTGGTTTGATGGCCTTCAGACTGACCAAACGTAGTACACGTTTCTAATTGAATATCAGCAATTTGAACCAGCTGTAGAAACCCGTTGCCTTGACGGCGAGCGAACGTAACTTCTACGTGAGTGCCACTTTCGTCGCGGAACAGAATCGAATCCGGAGAACACTTGTCGCCAGTATAAGCAACAAACTGTTTGGCATGGCGCAGGCCGCTATGTTGACCATTTTTGAAGTACGCTTGAACGTGGCGATAGTCAATTTCATAACTTACTACATCCTCGTGAGAACCATTCTCTAGCGGGAACAAGGTATCAAGAAGTTGCTTAGTCATTTGTTGTTTTTGAGTTGGCTTATCAGCGTTGACCATTTCCACGGCAAACACGGCTTCAGCGATAAAATTTTGTGGGTTATGTAGTTCTGTTTTATCGAATGTCTGCATATTCATAGTCTATTCCTTCAGAGGCAATTAATAACAGCTTAAGCAAATACCCTTAACACCTTGTTGGTTTGTCTCGTTATTGCTTGATTATTAGAATAGCGCTTTTTTGACAACAATTTCACAACGAAATTTTCACACTGTCAATTTTACAAAATCACTCTTTGTAAAAATCGATAAAGCACTCTTGGAAATCATATTTATTCTCAATTTTTCAATACGTTAATAAAATCAGACATGCAAAAAACACAAAACCCGCTAAAAGCGAGTTTTGTAAAATTCACTGTGTGAACGAGTAAAAAAGGGGATTTTTACAAACCTCTTTGCCACTCTTGGCGGAGCGAAATTTGCTCTGGATGATGAATTGCCAGCTCAACTTGTTGCAATAATGCCTCTTTATCTTTACCCAGTACTCCTTTGAGCACTAGATAGTTGGAAGCATGATCTGAGCGGAATATTGTCTTGTCTAACTGTAAGTGTTCAAGCAATAATTTTATTTCTTTGAATAACTCGGGTTGAGTCAATTGGCGAAAGTCACCGTTATATTCAGCCGCGACGCGCTCTTCACCAAATGGAAAAGACACTACTAAGGTTGAGAGATAGTCTGGCTGAGCGGCATTCATTAGCTTGGCCGAATTCAGTGCATGCTGCTCACTCAAAATAGGGCCGCCTAGACCATTTAGGATCATGACAGAACTTTTCATGCCTGCCGCTTTTATCTTGTTTAGCGCGGCCAACGATGATTCAAATGTCTCACCTTTTTTCACTTTAGCTAGTACTTCGTCATCTCCGCTTTCACAACCGATATACATCAAACTCAACCCAAGCTCTCTAAGCTCTGCGAGTTGCTCCGATGTCTTGTTGGTTAAATTTCGTGGTAAACAGTAGCTTGAGATACGTTGAATGTTGGGAAGGTAGCGATGAATTAACTCACAGATCGCTTTAAGGCGATGAAATGGTAATGTCATCGCATCACCATCCGCAAGGAAAACTCGGTGAACTCGTGCACCAGACGCGGCCACTTGCTGCAATTCTTGCTCTAGTTCTTCTAGTTTCTTAGGACGAAACTTCTTCTGAGACTGAGTATACATATCGCAGAAAGTGCATTGATTATGGCTACAACCATTGGTTACTTGTAATATCAGCGACTTCCACTCTGACGGTGGTCTAAAAACCGGTTCAATGTAATTGAGCATCCGATATCCTGTTAAGTAAGTGCGTTAGCGAAATCGTAACGCACTTTGACCTCTCGTCCAACGAACAAGGTGAGCTAGAACTACATAAATATGAACTGCCTATATAAACTATCCAGTTCCGCTCGTATTTGACGAATTTGCGCATCATTTTGCACAGAGACCGCTTCAAGCAGTCCTTTCTCGCGCGCGGTGATTTGTTGACAAAGGCTAGCAAGACTGTCGCAAAACGCGACATTATGACAAGCCTGTTGCTGCGCCTCTTCCATTGCTGATGCCACTTTACGACGCGATGTAGCGGGCACAATGGCATTTGCTTGATTATAAACTTGTTGTCTTTTGCGTCTTTGTAGCGATTCGTCTATCGCTTGCTTCATGGCGGGTGTGATTCTATCGGCATACAAAATCGCCTTACCATTGGCATTTCGTGCTGCTCGACCAATGATCTGAATCAGCGCTTCTACCGAACGTAGAAATCCTGCGTGGTCCGCGTCGAGAATGGCAACCAAGGAAGCCTCTGGAATATCCAGCCCTTCTCTGAGTAGGTTGATACCAATCAAGACATCGAACTCCCCAGCCCTTAATCCATTGATAATATCGACTCTTTCTGAGGTTTTAATATCGGAATGTAAGTAACGAACGCGTATTCCCTGCTCCGCCATATGGTCGTTTAACGACTCCGCACTTACCTTAGTTAAAGTGGTCACGAGCACTCGTTCATTATTACTGGTACGCTGACGTATCTCCTTTAACAGGTCTTCCATATTGTTAGCTGATGGGCGCACCTCAACCTCAGGGTCAAGCAAACCTGTTGGTCGAATAATTTGTTCAACCACCACTCCACCTGAACGCTGAACTTCGTATTTTCCTGGCGTCGCAGAAACAAAAATGGTCTGCGGTTTTGCCTTTTCAAATTCACTGAACGTCAGTGGACGATTATTTAAAGCTGAAGGAAGACGAAACCCGTAATCAATAAGGGTATCTTTACGACTTCGGTCTGATTTCGACATTGCTGAAATCTGAGGAACCATCACGTGAGACTCGTCGATAAACACCAGCCCATCCTTAGGTAGGTAATCCATTAATGTCGTCGGCGGTAGCTCAGGATCTCGTTCATTAAGATAACAGGCATAATTTTCGATCCCGGAGCAATAACCGTATTGCTGCATCATTTCAATATCTTGCATACACCGTTCGTAAAGCCTTGCCGCCTCGGTTAATCGGTTTTCTTCGTTGAGCTCTTTAACTCTTTGTTCCATTTCAATACGGATCAACTCACTGGCTTTACGGACTTTTTGTGGTGACGACGCATAGAGTGTTTTAGGTGAAATCTTGTACTCTGTGCAAGATTTTAAGAGTGTACCTGCTATAGGGTCGACCCAATCAAGGTGCTGAATAACACCGCTATTTAAAGTAATGCGAATAGCATCTTGGGCAGAATCAGCTGGAAACACATCTATTTCGTCGCCACGAATGCGAAAACCAGCGCGCTCTAATTTGGGCTCGGTAAGAGTATATTGTAAGCGTGCTAATCGTTCAGTTAAATCAGCTTTATCTAGTGCCTCACCTACTGCGAGCGATATTTGTAAGTCTCGATAAGCTTGCGGATCGCCTAACCCGTAGACAGAAGAAACGGAAGCCACCACGATAACGTCTCTTCTCTCAATCAGTGACTTGGTTGCCGAGAGCCTTAGTCGCTCTAGCTGTTCGTTAATCGCGGAGTCTTTGCGGATAAAACGGTCGCTACCGGGAATGTAGACTTCTGGCTGAAAGTAATCGTAATAGGAAACAAAATACTCAACGGCATTCTCAGGAAAGAAGTGACACATCTCGCTATATAACTGGGAAGCTAATGTTTTGTTATGAGCAAGAATCAACGTGGGTCGTTTCAAGCGATGGATAATATTCGCCATCGTGAATGTTTTACCCGACCCCGTTACGCCTTGTAATGTTTGATGGCTTTTGCCAGCTTCGATGCCTGAGATTAAACGAGCGATGGCTTCAGGTTGATCTCCTGAAGGTGGGTATGCGGAATGAAGGATAAATTTGTTTTTAGACATATACTCGCCCTCTGAAGAACAGTACTAAAGTATATGCCTATAATCGTCAAAGTGACTAAGCGAAGCTTGCTTGAATCATATAGCTTCTGCAGAATCGATCTCACTTGTGTCCCCTGTCGACTCACTTAACAACCCTGCATAGATGCCATTAATAGACACCAATTGTCGATGGTTGCCCTGTTCGACTATTCGACCCTTTTCTAATACTAAAATTTGATCCGAGTGTTTGATGGTACTTAAACGGTGAGCAATAGCGATAACCGTTTTTTCCTCAAATAAACGCTGCATGGCTTTCTGAATAAGATCTTCAGTAATCGAATCTACAGAGCTTGTCGCTTCATCAAGCATCATAATCTGCCCACCTTGAGCAACTGCTCGAGCAAACGAGATAAGCTGCGTCTGCCCCACCGATAAGTTCGAACCATTCTTATCTAAAACCGAGTCATAACTTCGAGGTAACTGTTCTATAAATCGATCTGCATAGACATAGCGTGCGGCTTGCTCGACTTGTTCACGATCAATCCCCGGTTTACCAAGGGCGATATTGAACTCGATACTTTCTTCAAACAAATGAACATCTTGCATCATCATCGAAAATAGGTGTGCCGAGTCATCCACTGAAATCTTCGATAACTCAATGCCATTTAACAGAATACTGCCCTCATAATCTTGATAGGTTTTTGAAATCAATCTCATGATGGTTGATTTTCCAGAGCCAGTAGAACCTACCAAGGCAATTTGATGGCCTTTTTTAAGTACGAAAGA
This sequence comes from Vibrio mediterranei, assembly GCF_013364395.1. Taxonomy (NCBI): domain Bacteria; kingdom Pseudomonadati; phylum Pseudomonadota; class Gammaproteobacteria; order Vibrionales; family Vibrionaceae; genus Vibrio; species Vibrio mediterranei. The sequence goes on from NZ_JABXGK010000001.1 coordinate 2,061,585, forward strand.
AACGTCTTTCAGTACATACGGAGCATCTTGTTTATATCGAAAACTAACATTAATGAACTCTAAGCTCACAAACTCTTGCAATGGTTGTTGGACCTGATGACTCGGTAACAAGGTTCGACCTTGTTCCTCCGTCGGCTCAACAAACAGTTCTTCGATATGATCAAACGCCGCAAACGAGCTTTGAATAGAGGCAATTTGAGAAGTGAAATCACGAATCGGCACAAACACTTTTTCTAGCGTATTAATAAAGGCAATCAGTACACCTAAAGTCAGCGTTCCGGCTAGCACTTGTTCAGAGCCATACCAAATCATGAGACCAATGGTTACCGACGTCACACCTGAAATGAAAGAGAATAAGATGGCGTCATACTTATTGATTTTCTTTTGAGCAACCAAAAACTCATCAATATGCCCATTGTATTTCGCTTCTACTTTCTCTTCAGCGCGGTACATTTGAACGGTACTCATACCGAACAACAATTCTTGCAGATAACCGATACCTCTTGCTAAGGATGCGCGCGTTATCTTATGTAAAGCTCTTAGACGATTACGTACATACACCGTTAAATACATAACAGGTGGCATGACTACTAATACGATCAAAGTCAGCTTCCAATCGATAAATAGCATCATTACCAACAAGGCAATGGTGTTTATTGAATCCTTTACCAACCCGACAACTGATTGCACAAACGTTTCACCGATAGTCTCTAAATCACTCGTCAAACGTGACAACGTGACGCCTGCTGGCGTATTGTCGAAATAGCTACGCGGAAGTCTGAGTACGCGTTCAAACAACACTGCGCGCATGTCGGTAATCGTTAGTTGACCAGTTTTTCTTAAATTGTAAGCATAAGTGGTGTCCACCACGTACCCTGCAATAAGGACTAGGACCAAATACACCACATATTGCATTAACCCAGCGAAGTCATTTTGTCCCAACTGAACGTCAATAACTTGGATAATTAACCAAGGGAATAACAAGCTGGTTGCGACCGACAGAGGAAGCATAGCAATACCAATCAGAGCGGTTTTCTTGTATTTCTTAGCGAACTTGAAGAAGTGCTTGAGATACTTTACGTCGACACCTTTTAACATGCGCTCGCCTCCGCTTCATTTTGCTGAAGCTGCCACGTTTCCAAATAGTACGGGCATGTTTTCAGTAACGTTTTATGGTCACCTTTCGCAATTATCTTGCCTTCATTAAGTACGATGATCTCATCCATATATTCTAAAGCGTTAACACGGTGCGATACCACGAGCACCGATTGGTGTTTGAGTCGCTCAAATAACCCATTCAATATTTTACGTTCGGTTTCGTAATCAACCGCAGAGAGTACGTTATCCATAATGACAAGGTCTGCAGGCTCTAAGAGTGCTCGTGCAATGCTCAACCTCTGCTTTTGCCCACCAGAGAGCATAATGCCTTTTTCACCTACCAGAGTTTGATCACCATCCTCAAACCTAGCCACATCGTTTGCGAGCTGGCTCAGCGAGAGCACTTCGTCCACTTGCTCCTTTGTGGCATCATTGTTGGCACTACCAAATCGAATATTCTCTTCTACCGTGGCCGAGAACAGATAAGGATCTTGGGTGACGGTCTTAACATAGCGACGCAAGTCACTGCGGGCAAAATCCGTAATGTCTTTACCACCTAAGAAAATGGCATTAGTGGGAACATCTAAATGATGATTCAGGCAGTTCACCAAGGTTGTTTTGCCTGAGCCGATTCCACCAAGTACCCCTACTTTTTTCCCCGCTGGAATGTCAAAGCTGATATTGTCCAAAATCAGCCGTTCATCATTTGGATAATGAAAACTCAAATTTCTTACCGATAACGACTCCCCTTTCAACTGTTCAACATCCTCATCAGTGAAACGAGTTTGATCAGTTTCAGGGATTTGAACATTGAGGATAGTTTGAGCACTTTGAATACCAACAATACCTCGCTGGTAGATAGTCGCGATTCGACCAAGCTGCATCAATGGCATAGCTAATAACACAGAATAAGTAAGAAATGCGGTAATTTCGCCAAGAGTTAGCTCTTGATTCATCAGCATGTAACCACCTAGACCGAGAATTAATATCTTCATTAGGTCATTGGCGTAATCAAGTACCGGTAAAAAGAACACCTGGATTCGAGTAATCTGCATTCGGCAACGCAGCAGTTGCTGATTGAGCTTCTCTATTTCTGTAGTTACCCAAGGTGACATGCGTTGATTCTTAATCAAGTCGATGCCTGACAAGTAGCTCATAAGCTGAGCAGACAAACTTTGTAGCCGATTCATATGCTCAGTGTGCAACACTTTCATTCGCTTAAATCCAATGCGGAAAATCACAAAAGCAATGGAGATTGGAATGACTGAATACATAGTCAGTTCTGGAGCGATACGCCACATCCAAATTGGTGTCAGAGAAAGAGCAAACATAGTGTTAAAGAACTGGAGAAAGCCAATCCCAAACATCAGTCGAACCCCCATCACATCGTTGTTCATGATAGAAATGAGTCGACCTGATGCAAACTTCTCGTGGTAGCTATTTGGTAGCCGATTGAGCTGTTTTAACAGTCTATTTTTAAGTGCAGCTTCTGCAATCCTTCCGGGGTTAAGCGCATACACTCGAGACAGAATACGCACCACAACCATAGCTACAGACATGCCCACTACGATGGCGACATAAGTTTGCAATTGTTGATGACCGTCATTCGACGCATCATCAATCAGATCTATCGCCAGTTGGATATAGCGTGGAATTTCTACTTGCAGCCAGTTAACGAGAAAAATAAAAATGATCGCGAAAATATAGGATTTGCGATTCATATACAAATAGTGCGAAATCAACTGCCTAGTGTTCATAAAGCTCTTTATTTGGAAAGATTTAGGGGCGTACTAGTCGATGCTGATATGACCAGATTGTGTCAGTAGCATAGGATTAGCTTTAGAATATGGTTGATAATATCAACTTTAATTAGTCTTGTGAATGGATTCATAAAAATTATCCCAAACTAAACTCACTAATATTTGTTCTACTTCTTCTAAGTTGTAGCAGTGTGTTATAGGTCGTCCAGCCGAAAATCAAACAAGACATGATCTTAGTCATAAGAAACTCACTTTTTATCCAGTATCATCGAGACGCACTGGACTTACTTTTTTCTAGTAAAAACTATATAAGTGACCTATCCGATGACACAAAATATAAACTCTATTACCTTCGATATGGTCGACACAGCAATCACAAGAGTAGAACACGCTAACCATATCAATTTGGAAGCACTCAAAAACACACTGAGTGTTAACCCTGATCAGGCAGTAGAGATGTTCAACTCTTTGGTTTGCATAGACTCTATCGATGACAAATTTAAGCAAATCATGAATAGCTACCCACAGCTACTAGATAACGCTCAGCACCTTTTAGAAACCTCTATTTTGCTGAGTTAGTCAATTTGCCGTTTGAAATCATGAAAAAGCTCTCTATTTAGAGAGCTTTTTTGTGGCCGTTATTTAAAACTATCGTATCGTAGAACGCTCGAAACGTACGGTTATTTAATTAACCGAACAAGCAGTGAACCCGGTGCTCGTACAGACTCTACATTGTGACTGATCACCACGCCGTCTGAAGGTGACAAGTACTCTTCGATAACATCACCAAAACTGTTGTATTGCGTCGCTATTTTTTGACCCTCGGATATCTTATCGAGCAACTCAACATGGCAGATCACAAACCCACCTTGATTCGCTCGAATACTGACAATTTGCTCGCCCTCTGTACAAGGTAGAGTTTGCGGCACCACTTCACCATCAATTAACTGATACGATCGCAGAATATTCAGCACCCCATCTACCGCACGTTGCACCATGTCTAGGTCAGAATAGCGCCCGACTCCAACTTCAATCGTAATTGAGGGAATGTCTGCTCGGTTATACACAGTTTCAAGAATGCCAGGGTCTCCTGGGTCGTTTAAAATCACATCGGGGTTCAGCAGACGCGCCATTCGAATGGCGTCATCAAGTCGATAATCGGCAAACACATACAGTGGATACGCCGCGCCCGAAGTTTGGGAATGCAGATCAATGGCCAGATCGGCGTTGGGCTGAAGAAGGTTGGTCCAAAGGCTGTGCGCAAAACGATTCGCATCATCGCCGTCTGGGCTGCCGGGAAAAACACGATTCAAATTCGAGGTGGAACTATCTGGAGCAGCGGAGTGGTAATCACGACTATGGCGTGCGATCCCAGACAGGTTCACTGTCGGCACAATGGTGACCGTACCGGCATTCGTTTTACCAATCAGCTCTCTAGCCAACTGCTGAGCCGTTAGGATCCCGTTTTGCTCATCACCATGGATACCAGCGGTAATCATAATTCGTTTTCCAGGGCGAAAGCCCTTGAACACACGAACGGGCAACGTCTGGGGATGACCTATGGCGTCGGTGGCGACCGCAAACCAAAATTTATGCTCACCCGGCTCTAAACCTTCCACATCCAGAGCTTGTATCGTTGGATACATAGGCACAATACATTGGTTGAGTGGTTTAGACATAGTAACTCCGGCGCTGGCACAAAGCGTCATCATAACATTGATATAACACCAGTACAGTGCTGAATCACCGAGTTACATCCCCCCTCACTATTGGAACCATGGTGGCAGAACTGGTTGATAAGACTGAGTTTAAGTTACGGAAGGAGGCGATAAAAACGTTGCATAAAGGCGGCAGAGTCACTGCCGCCGTTTTATTATGCTAACAGGCAAGATACCGAGTGCGCTTCGTCACCAGTTAGTATCGGCTTTTCCTTGGCGCAGGTTTCATTGGCTAGTGGGCAGCGAGTACGGAACACACAACCTGAAGGTGGATTGATTGGAGAAGGCAAATCCCCTTCCAACATCTCGATGGTTTTCGAGCGCTCAATGTGAGGATCTGGTATTGGTACCGCTGACATCAAAGCTCGAGTATAAGGGTGCTTTGGCTCAGCAAACAACGCCTCTGACTCTCCCAACTCTACCGCGTTTCCTAAATACATCACCAACACTCGGTCTGATATGTGTTTGACTACCGACAGATCGTGAGCAATAAAGACCAAACTCAGTCCTAGTTCCTTTTGTAGTGCTTTCAATAAATTCACTACCTGTGCTTGAATCGATACATCCAATGCTGATACTGGCTCATCGCAGATGATCATCTTGGGACGCAGAATCAGTGCTCGGGCAATACCGATACGCTGACACTGGCCACCCGAAAACTCATGGGGGTAGCGATTAATCACATTAGGTAATAAACCGACTTTCGCCATCATTTCTTTAACGCGTTGCTTCACTTCTTGTTTGCCAAGCTCAGGATAAAATGTCTCTAGGGGCTCAGCAATGATATCTCCTACTGTCATGCGAGGATTGAGAGACGCCAACGGATCTTGGAAAATCATCTGGATTTCCTTGCGCGTTTCCCTGCGCTGCACAGAGTGCATTTTAGTAAGGTCATTCCCAAGCCAGACCACCTCACCATCTGTAGCTTCAACTAAACCAATTATCGCTCGTGCGAATGTGGATTTACCGCAACCTGACTCACCTACTACTCCGAGCGTTTCTCCTTCATAAAGACGGACATTGACTCCATCGACCGCTTTCAACTGAGAAGCCTTACTCCAAGGCCATGCGGATTTCGAAGCAATGCTGAAGTGTACTTTGAGCTGTTTTACATCTAACAGCAGGTTTTTGTTATCTTTCATAGCATTCATTTGGTCCAAGTCTCCCAATCAGAGAAGCAGGCTCGCTGGCGATTATCGGCAAAGTTCTCTAACGCTGGCGCCGTAACGCTGCACTGTGGAACAGCACGATGGCAACGTTCTTGATAAGGACAGCCCGGTGGTAAGCGAAGCAAGTTAGGTGGATTGCCGGGAATAGTAGGGAGTATCTCCCCTTCCGTGTCCAATCGAGGAATAGCCTTGAGCAGGCCCTCTGCATAAGGATGACTTGGGTTATAGAAAATATCATCCACAGTTCCATACTCCATGGTACGGCCTGCATACATAACCAATACCTTGTCGCAGGAACCAGCGACTACACCCAAATCATGGGTAATCATAATGATCGCCGTATTGAACTCAGTTTTCAGCTCATTCAATAGGTCCATGATCTGTGCTTGAACTGTTACGTCCAACGCAGTGGTGGGCTCATCGGCGATCAACAGCTTAGGGCGACACAACAGAGCCATGGCGATCATCACGCGTTGGCGCATACCTCCTGAAAATTCATGAGGGTACATCGAGATACGCTTACGGGCTTCAGGAATCTTCACCGCCTCTAGCATGCGCACAGATTCTTCAAGCGCCTCCGTTTTACCCATCCCTTTGTGCAGCATCAGGACTTCCATCAATTGGTCACTGACCTTCATGTATGGATTGAGAGAAGTCATTGGGTCTTGGAAGATCATTGCAATCTGTTCTGCACGAACTTTATTCAGTTCTTTTTCAGACAGATTAAGAATTTCACGACCTTCAAATTTAGCACTACCAGAGACAATGCCATTTTTTGCCAGTAAACCCATAATCGAGAAAACGGTTTGTGACTTACCGGAACCAGACTCGCCGACGATCCCCAACGTTTCGCCTTGGTTTAACGCGAAGTTGAGGTCATTCACTGCCGTCACTAAGCCATCCTGCGTCTTAAACTCAACTCGCAGATCTTTTACATCTAATAAACTCATTATTTTTCCTTAGTCACGACTATCTGTCTTTCGGATCCAGTGCGTCACGAAGACCATCGCCAACGTAGTTAAAGCAAAATAGTGTGACCACCATGAAAATAGCAGGGAAAGCCAGTTGCCAAATAGCCACTTCCATTGTCTGAGACCCTTCCTGCAGCAGCGCGCCCCAACTTGTCATTGGCTCTTGCACGCCTAATCCAAGGAACGATAGGAACGACTCGGTTAAAATCATGCTCGGAATAAGTAGTGTCGAATAAACCGCAACAATACCCAATACATTCGGCACAATATGGCGTGTAATGATTCGCCAGTTGCTCACACCACTGACATGAGCTGCCTCGATAAACTCTTTACTACGAAGACTTAACGTTTGACCACGTACTATTCGGGCCATGTCCAACCAGGCAATTGCGCCGATAGCGACAAAAATCAGCACGATGTTGCGACCAAAGAAGGTTACTAACACGATCACCAGAAACATAAATGGCACTGCATAGAGAATTTCAAGCACACGCATCATCACGCGGTCCACTCTGCCTCCGATAAATCCAGAGGTCGCCCCATACAAGGTCCCAATAAGCACAGCAACCAGAGCACCGAGCACACCAACCATCAATGAAATACGTCCACCGATTAGCGTTCGCACATAGAGATCTCGTCCTAAGCTATCCGTCCCAAACCAGTGCTCTGCACTTGGTGCAGCGTGCATGGCATACCAATCCGTATCATCAAAGGTGTAACTTGCAACCATAGGAAGGAAAATCACTGCCATGGTCATTACAAACAGAATCAACAAACTCACCATCGCAGCTTTGTTGCGCATAAAACGAATTCGCGCGTCTTGCCACAAGCTTCGACCTTCAATTTCTAAACTTTCTGAAAACTTCTCGACAGCTTCCAAGTTTTCTTTTTTCGTTAGCATCACTCACTTCCTCAGTAACGAATTTTCGGGTCGATCATCGCAAGCAAAATATCCACGATGGCGTTGAATAGAATGAAGAGGAAACCAATCAAAATGGTCACCCCCATCACTAACGAATAGTCTCGGTTAAAAGCCGCATTAACAAACAGCTTGCCGATACCCGGTAAGCCAAAAATAGTTTCGATAACAACGGAGCCAGTAATAATGCCGACGAAAGCAGGCCCCATATACGACACTACAGGCAGTAACGCAGGCTTTAACGCATGCTTAAGAACGATGTAGGAATAACTCAGCCCTTTGGCTCGCGCTGTACGAATGAAATTACTGTTGAGCGTTTCTATCATGCTGCCTCTAGTGATACGAGCGAAGGTTGCCACATACAAAAGCGACATCCCGATGACGGGTAGTACAATGTACTTCAGACCACCGTCGTGCCACCCCCCTGCTGGAAACAGGTGCCAGTGTAGTGAGAACAAGTAAATCAGTGCCGGAGCTAACACGAAGGATGGCATCACGACACCTAACATCGCGGTCGACATAATGGTGTAATCGACCCAGGTATTTTGCTTTAAGGCGGCAATCGTACCGACTGTGACTCCCATAATGAGGGTAAAGATAAACGCGACTAACCCCACTTTCGCCGATACCGGCAGTGCCACAGCGATCAATTCGTTAACCGTGTAATCTTGATACTTGAATGAGGGACCAAAATCTCCATGGAGGACATTAGATAGGTAGGTCGTGTACTGCTCAAATACTGGCTTGTCTAGGCCATATTTAGCTTCAATATTTGCCATGACTTCAGGGGGAAGTGGGCGTTCACTTGAAAAAGGGTTACCCGGTGCAAAACGCATCAGAAAAAAAGATACGGTGATCAACACCAATAAGGTTGGTATTGCTTCCAATATCCGCTTCATGATGAACTTAATCATAAACGTGTCCAGTTTGAAATTATGAATAACAGAAGGACACTGCATGTACGATCACATACAGAGTCCTTGCTGACTTTTTAACAATGATTACTTAGCTTTGATGTATAGGTCTTTTGCGTAGATCTTGTCTTCCGCGTTCCCTTCGGGATAACCGCCAAGTTGAGGTGAAACGAGACGTGTCGTCACGTATTGATAGATTGGAGCTAAAGGCATGTCTTTCGACAGTTGTGCCTCTGCGTCATAGTAGAGCTGAGTGCGCTCAGACTCGGATTTTGAGTTGAGGGCTTTGTCGATAATGGCATCATAAGCTGGACTCTTATAATGAACACCACCATTGACGTTATCGCTCATCATCAAAGTTAAGAAGGTCGATGCTTCGTTGTAGTCTCCACACCACGCAGCACGCGTGACGTCAAAGTTGCCTTGGTCCCTACTCGCTAGGTAAGACTTCCATTCTTGGTTCTCCAGGTGAACATTAACCCCGAGTTTTTTCTTCCACATCGACGAAATAGCTACCGCAATTTTCTTGTGATTTCCCGACGTGTTATACAGCAGGCTGAAATCTAGCGGGTGGTCTCTATCGTAACCAGCCTCTGCCAGCAACGCCCGCGCTTTCTCATCTCTTTGTTTTTGCGTTAGCTTGCCGTATTCCGGCAATTGTGGCGAAAATCCCGCGGTGATTTCTGGCGTTAGGAAGTAAGCGGGTTTCTGTCCCTGCCCTAAAATGGCTTTAGTGATAATGTCACGGTCAATAGCATAAGACAGTGCTTTGCGGACTCTTACATCGTTAAACGGTGCTTTCATTGCGTTGAACTGATAGTAATAGCTGCATAAGTTGCCCTTGATGGCGACATCCTGCGGATACTCTTTTTGAAGGCGATGGAAATGCTCGTTTGGCACTTCGTTAGTCATCTGAATTTCACCCGACAGGAAACGGTTCATTTCAGCGACTTGATCCTCAATAGGCAAGAAAGTGACTTTGTTGATCACTGTGTGTTCATTATCCCAGTAATTAGGATTTCGCTTCAGCTCTAATCGCTCATTCACCACCCACTTTTCCGGAAGGTATGCGCCATTACCAACAAAGTGCTCCGGTTTGGTCCACTTCTCGCCCCATTTTTCAATTGTCGCCTTATGTACAGGCATCATAGTGGTGTGAGCCAACATCTTAACGAAATAAGGTACTTCGGTATCCAATGTGACTTTAAGTGTGTAGTCGTCAACGGCCTCAACACCTAATTCAGATATATCTTTCTTACCTTCAATAATATCTTGCGCGTTTTTCATCTTGGTTGAGGAAAGATACCAAGCGTAAGGTGACGCATTTTTCGGATCCACTGCTCGGCGAAAACTGTAGACGAAATCTCCCGCGGTCACAGGATCGCCATTGGACCATTTAGCATTGTGACGGAGGTGGAAAGTGAAGGTCTTATTGTCAGGAGTATCCCAAGATTCGGCCACACCCGGAATGGTTTCACCATTGGCATCCTGTGTCACCAGACCTTCCAACAAATCACGAATGACGTTTGACTCTGGAACGCCTTCTGACTTTTGAGGGTCAATGGTTGCCACTTCGGTACCGTTACCTCGTACAAATTCTTGTTTTTTTGCTAGTTTAGTTCCGGCTGGAACGTTAGCTGCATAGGATGACTGAACAATAGTAGAGCTAAGTATGCCCGTACTAATTAGTAGTGCTATTTTCGTTTTATTAATAGTTAACATGTTGTGCCTGCATCTTTTTATTGTGATTAAACTGGAGAATTAACTCCGTTTGATTCAAAAGTATTTTTTACGCAAAGATGTAACACAAAAAGATAATTCTTATTCACATTAAGGAAATTTGATAGATAGGTAACGTTTTTATCACATTATATTAATGTCAAACAGCACCTATAAATCATTCTATTATCATAGAAATTGTTTTACTTTATCTATATCTGCTTGGAATGAATCAGCGCCGATAATAGTGACTACTTGCTCAATAACTTTGATTTCTTCAGGGTCAAATGTATGGTGTGGATCGACTAAGTTCCATACATGAAGAGGACTTGGAGACCATCGCTTGAACAAGCAGTCTAGAGCTTGCTCTTGGCTTCGGGTGAGTTGTTTATGGATATTTTTAGCACCTTTATGCCTCAAAGGGCCGTTAATGTAGACATCTGCCATATGAAGCATCAATCTTATTCGTGTTGTTTCGAACATTATTTCTAATTTCCTGCAGTGCTCTACGACTTATTACACACAACAAAATATCCGTTATTGTCCATTTATAATGAGTAATGTCTAGATAACATACTTTCTCAAAAGATTAATGTGAATCGTGGGTAAATTATTCGCTGTTATTTTCTGATATATTGCTTTTAATTAGGCAAGGGATAAGATATTTCCATCGAAAGATAATATTATTTAGAAACTGATCATTCTAGGCATACACGAGCAGTTAAATAATATTAACACTATGAAGGTAAATGTGGCTCAAAAAATCACATTCATAAGAGTGTTAATGAGAGGGATGACTGTCGATTCTTGAGGCAGGTTGTACGGCATAAGAGAAACATCTCACTTCTTATACCGTACAAAAGCACTTACGCCAGTAGCGATTTCGCAGTCGCTACAACGTTTTCAGTTGTGAAGCCAAACATCTTAAACAGCTCACCCGCTGGCGCAGATTCACCGAATGTTGTCATGCCGATAATCTTGCCACCGAAGCCAACATACTTGAACCAGTAATCCGCAATACCTGCTTCAACAGCAATACGCTTAGTCACTGCCGCAGGAAGAACCGCTTCACGGTATGCTTCATCTTGCGCATCAAATACGTCAGTAGAAGGAAGAGACACTACACGTACTTTCTTACCTTCAGCCGTCAGTTCAGCGTAAGCGTTTGTTGCTAGCTCAACTTCAGAGCCTGTCGCAATAAAGATTAGCTCAGGCGTGCCTTCGCAATCTTTCAGGATGTAACCACCCTTAGCAACGTTTGCTAGCTGCTCAGCGTCACGATATTGCTGTGTTAGGTTTTGACGAGAGAAGATAAGCGATGTTGGGCCGTCTTTACGTTCAATTGCGTATTTCCAAGCCACCGCAGACTCTACTTGGTCACATGGGCGCCATGTACTCATGTTCGGCGTTACGCGTAGTGATGCGATTTGCTCAACCGGTTGGTGTGTCGGGCCATCTTCACCCAGACCGATAGAATCGTGAGTGTAAACTTGGATGTTTTGCACTTTCATCAGTGCAGCCATGCGCATTGCGTTACGAGCGTATTCCATGAACATTAGGAAGGTTGCACCGTAAGGGACGAAACCACCATGCAGAGCGATACCATTGATGATCGCGGTCATACCGAATTCACGTACACCGTAGTGGATGTAGTTACCAGACGCATCGTCAGCCGTTAGCGACTGAGAGCCAGACCACATGGTGAGGTTTGATGGTGCTAGGTCAGCAGAGCCGCCCATGAATTCTGGAAGCATCTTACCGAACGCTTCTAGAGCATTTTGAGACGCTTTACGAGATGCAATGTTTGCTGGGTTAGCTTGAAGATCAGCAATGATCTTGCTTGCTTCTTGTTCCCACTGAGCTGGAAGCTCACCGTTCACACGACGCTTAAACTCAGCTGCTAGTTCTGGGTAAGCCGCTTCATAAGCCGCTAGCTTCTCGTTCCAAGCTGCTTCTTTTGCGCTACCCGCTTCGTTTGCATCCCACTCTGCTTTGATGTCAGCAGGGATTTCGAATGGACCGTGTTCCCAACCCAGGAATTCACGTGCTGCTGCAATTTCGTCGTGACCTAGTGGTGCACCGTGACAGTCGTGAGAGCCCGCTTTGTTTGGTGAACCAAAACCGATGATGGTTTTAGTACAGATAAGTGTTGGACGTGGATCCGCTTTTGCCGCTTCAATCGCTGCATTGATCGCGTCAGCATCGTGACCGTCTACTGCAGGAATTACGTGCCAGCCGTATGCTTCGAAGCGCTTAGGTGTATCGTCAGAGAACCAACCTTCGACTTCACCATCGATAGAAATACCGTTGTCATCCCAGAAAGCAATCAGCTTACCTAGACCTAGCGTACCTGCTAGAGAACATGCTTCGTGAGAGATACCTTCCATCAGACAGCCGTCACCCATGAAGACATAAGTGAAGTGGTCAACGATGTCGTGGCCTTCTTTGTTGAATTGTGCTGCAAGAGATTTCTCAGCAATCGCCATACCAACCGCGTTGGTAATGCCTTGACCTAGAGGACCAGTCGTCGTCTCGATACCTGGTGCATAGCCGTACTCTGGGTGACCTGGTGTTTTTGAGTGCAGTTGACGGAAGTTTTTCAAATCGTCAATTGATAGCTCGTAGCCGCTTAGGTGAAGCAGAGAGTAAATCAGCATTGAGCCGTGGCCGTTTGACAGTACGAAACGGTCGCGGTCAGCCCACTCTGGGTTTGACGGGTTGTGATTTAGGTGAGAACGCCAAAGAACTTCAGCGATATCAGCCATACCCATTGGTGCACCTGGGTGACCTGAGTTAGCTTGTTGAACACCATCCATGCTTAGCGCGCGGATTGCATTGGCGAGTTTTTTTCTGTTGTTTGTTTCAGTCATTTTAACTCTCGAAAATTAATATAAATGTTCAAATTCTTGGATTGTTGCTTTGCCGCGTAGACGCAGGAAATTTAGAAAGCGGCTCGACGATGTCGATACAATTCTCTCTTCCGGTACTTGGTGTTTAGTGAGCAGGTCTATGGCTTTGTCGAGTTTTGAAATTTCCTCACAAAAGTGCGCGTCTGAACCCGTGGTGAAATACACACCTATTTCATTTCCTAGACGGACAATTTCGTCACAACGCTTGTCACTGCCCTTACGGCTTTTACCAGTTAGTGAGGTGTTGTTTACTTCGACAACAATGTTTAAGTCTTTCGCGCACTGTAAAACTTTGCGCATATCAAACGGGTAGTTAGGGTTCCCTGTATGCCCTAACACATCAATTCGGCCACTTTGCATAGCGTTGATCAGCGCTTCTGTGTGCGCTTCTTCCGTGGACGGTGAAAACACGGGTTCATGAAAGCTGGCAATAACCCAGTCCAAATGTTGGTCACTGGAGTTAGGAAGATCAATTTCCCCCTTTGTATTTAGAATGTTGGCTTCGACACCACGCAAGATGCCGACATCATGGAGAAATCGGGGCAGAATCCTTTGATTGTTAAAATACCAGTAATGGGGGGCACCTGGCATTTCAGGAGCATGATCCGTAATACAAAGAAGCTCCAGCCCCTTATTTTTTGCTGCTAACGCATTCTCTAAGACCGTACTGTAAGCATGGCCGCTAGCGATAGTATGAGTATGGGTATCAATGACTATTTTCATGACCTCTCGTCCTCTATCGCTTAAATCTTGAAGGAACCATCTTGGTTTAGATATAGGTTCAAGTCTGCTTTTTGAGAGTTGTTCAGTACGTTATCGACGTTGATAGCATCTGACTTGTAGTAGAAGTCCAAGGCATCTTCCTCGGATGTACCACCGCGAATCTTACGGTTCACCAAACGATCTTGTAAGAACTGAGGGTCGGTATCGATGAACACCGTGAAATCAGCAAAATTCTTTAACCCATTCCAAACCGGTTGATCTAGCAATAAATAGTTTCCTTCGATAACTACAATGTTCTTATCGACAATCAATGCATCGTCCACGGGATCGTGAAGATTTCGGTCGTAATAAGGCCATTTAGGCGCCGGGTTTTTTAACTGTCTTAGTTTTCTGACCAGTTCAGTCAGATTGAAGGTTTCATAAGCGCCCTTTATTGAGCGAAGTAATACTTCTTTACCATTTCGAGTCGTGCTATTGCTGTCTAAGATTTCATTTGGAAAGTGAAAGCCATCAAACGGTAATACTTGCAAGGTTTCTAGGGCTTCGTCTTGCTCTGACAGATGTTCCCAAAATGCTGCAAGTGTGGATTTTCCACTGCCTGGAGGCGCAGCAAGAAAGATAATGACTCGGTCTTGTTTTTCTTTGTAGAGTTTGGAGAATTTTTCGACTAGGGGTTTATGGATTTGTTCAACGTCGCTATTGGGAAATTCAGCTTGGGTTTCAAAGCCGCTAACGTTTAAATTCACTTTCATAGTGACACCTTACTGATGGATCTCCTCTTCTATTTTTTGAATAAGCATTTCACAAGACAGTTTAAGAACTGTGATGATGAGAGATTCGTATCTCATCTGTGAAAACGTCTCAAATGAAGAGAACTTAAGTTGTTTTAGAGATTCAATATAAAAGCTATCTTGTTGCGAAGATAAAATGGCTTGGTTCTCGATAAAGTCATAAATCATGTCATCGCTAAACGACACTTTTTCTGGCCTAGACAAGGCGTACTCCAGCACTTGGTCGTAAAGGCCGATATCCGAATAGGTTTCTAGCGAAATCTTACCCATTGCGAATACTAACTTTGACACCACATCGGTGGTCACGAGAGGCCCATCTTCTTTCAGCAACGGGTCCACAGCATACTCCTTCACTAGTTCGTCTTGGACGAATACCGATGGAAGTATGGCTTTTAACTTGAGGTTTATAATTTTGTTTGAAACTTGAAGAAAAGCGGTGGCGTTATCGCACTCATCCAATTTCTCCAATAAATCTTCAATTCGTGACAAAGTTTCTAACCTTTTGATTATGTGGTAACCGTGAGGCTACCACATAAATAAGCTTCGACTAAACCGTCAAACTCACGTCATAAAACTCCAGTAACGCTTTTTCTGCTTCTGCATTCCAAACATAGTTGTTTTGCTGCAAAATCGCGTCCAATTCCCCAAAGAATGGGTCACTGTCTTCTAGAGTCTTAAACTGGTCGATTGCTGTTAAAGGCAGGTCGATATGAGGGTAAATCAGCTTCTTACCACCCGGAATATCGAGCTGGTTCAGAATCGTATCTGGTGCTGCTTGTAGGCCGCCTACATGGGTAATCATGAACGATGGATTGATCTTCCCTTTTGCAGAGAGGTCTAGAGACTCAATCATGTCTCCGGTAGAGCCACCTGACGTCCCGACAATGTGAGTCGCTTCGTAGTGCACATTATAGAAGTTAAACGGTACTTTGAATTTCTTATCTGTAGGACCAGCAAAGAAGTTTAAACAGCCGTCGTTACCCAGCAACTCATCCGCTTGCTCTAATACTTGTGATACAGCAGCGTAGACCATAACGTCATCGTAACCTAATCCGCCGTTCAGTGATTTAAGGTACTCAACTGGATCTTCCACATTCGCCGTATTCACATAGTGAAGCTCAACACCATTCTCCGCCGCTGTGCTTACTGGAATTAAGCTCTCAGCGCGTGCGAGACGTTCCGCATCAATGTCAGTAACAACCAGTAGTTTAGGTTTTACTGGACCATTGATCGCGTAGTCGATAGCACCGATACCCATTGGACCAGCACAAGCGAGAAGCGCGAGTGACCCGCCCTCTTTGATACCCATATCATGTTCATACACGTAAGGAGTTGTATGGTAGCTCGCATGATAGGCGCCAATAATGCACGACATTGGTTCTGCTAGCGAAGCGTCAGCAAAGTAGTTCCCTTCATAAGGAAGCACGCAGCCAAGGTCGATAGCGATTTTTGGGATAATTGAATAAGTAGCGTTACCACCAAATGTCTCGTAGCTGTAGCCGGCAGAATAACCAGATGGTAAGCCCATTGCTGGTTGGAGTACAAAAGAGTCACCTGGCTTGAACTTGTCTTTTAGGTTGTCACCAACTTCAACAATAATACCGGCATACTCGTGACCCGTGATAACTGGTGTTTCTGCAATATCTTCTGGTACACGCTTATGTTTACTACCTAGAAGCGCTGCTTTGTACGTTGATAAACAAACGCTGTTAGAAATGTTTTTGACCAGTAGTTCATCCGCCGAAATAGCTGGTAGGTCAAAAGTGCGAAGTTGAATGTTCTTTTCTCCGCAGATGACAGCTGCCGTAGTTTCAACCATGTTCTCTCTCCTCATAGGGGCGCCGAGACGCCCCCGAAATAATAGTTATTAAGCTTGTTGTTCGATAGTCACCAGCAGCTCATCTAGTGCTGGGTCATTAATAAAGTTCTTGATAGTAATTACAGGCAACCCTGTTGCTTTCACTGCTCGACTTTCTAGGCTCTCATGAGTCACAACTATATCTGCGTCGCTAGGTACTTTTTCGATAGCGAAGTTCTTCACTTCGACATCGTAGCCCGCTTGTGTCAGTTTTCTCTTGAAGGTAGACGCTCCCATAGCACTTGAGCCCATACCAGCATCACAAGCAAATGCAACGAACTTGATGTTTTTGCCTTCAGCCGTAGCTTGAGTTGCAGCCGCTGTGTTGATAGCACCTTCCGCTTTCATGTCCTTCATATTGGTGACTGATTGCTCGAAGTCTTCTTCAGACTCTGTGCTCTTGGACATTTTCAGAATGGCACTCGCTACCAAGAAAGAAACAATTGTTGCTGTTGTCACACCAGCGATAGTAGCTAGGAAGCTTCCTTTCGGCGTTAGCGCCAAGTAAGAGAAGATAGAACCTGGACTTGGACCCGCTACTAGACCTGCATCAAGTAGATTGAAGGTTGCGATACCTGTCGCTGCACCAGCAATCATTGCTACGATCATGATTGGCTTCATCAAAACATATGGGAAGTAAAGCTCGTGGATACCTCCGAAGAAGTGGATGATGATGGCACTTGGCGCTGAACGCTTCGACAAACCTTCACCAAATTTTGCATACGCAAGTAGCATACCTAGACCAGGGCCTGGGTTAGACGCCACCATAAAGAAGATGGATTTACCAGTTTCAGCCGCAGCTTGAAGACCTAGAGGGTAATAAATGCCTTGGTCGATTGCATTGTTTAGGAACAATACTTTTGCTGGCTCATTGATAATCGCAAGTAGAGGTAAGAAACCTGTTGCTACCAAAGCTTCAATGCCTGATTTAACGAACAAGTTTGCAGCAGTCACAGCAGGACCAACAATCTCATAAGCAAATAGGCACAAAAGCATACCTACGATACCCAGTGAGAAGTTGTTCACGACCATCTCAAAGCCAGACGGGATACGGTGTTGGATTCGCTTATCCATTTGCACCACAACCCATGCACTAAGTGGGCCCATAATCATTGCACCAACAAACATTGGAATGTCAGCACCTACGATGACACCCATCGTAGCGATAGCACCCGCTACTGCACCACGCTTGTCACCAACAAGTTGACCACCGGTGTAACCGATTAACAGCGGTAACAAGTAAGTGATCATTGGGCCAACAATGCTGCCAAACGCTTCGTTAGGCATCCAGCCTGTTGGGATAAATAGCGCAGTGATAAAACCCCACGCAATAAATGCGCCTATATTGGGCAATACCATGGCGGTAAGATGTCCGCCAAATGATTGCACTTTCGCTCTCATATTTGTAGTCACGTTACATTCCTTATTAGCAGGTTTTTATAATATCCAATACTTCTGTTTTCGATTTTGCTGCTGCGAGCTTCTCTATATTTGTCTCGTCGACAAGCATTTCACTTAAAGATTGGATTACTTGAATGTGAGTATCTGAATCCTTGGCAGCTAAGGTTAGCAGTACGTTAGCGGGGCCAAGATCTGAACCAAAGTCTACTGGTTCAGGGAAGATGTGAATGCCTAAACCGGTTTTTAATACACCGGCCTCAGGGCGAGCATGCGGCATCGCGATGCCCGGGCACAAAACGTAGTAAGGACCATTGTCGATGGTAGACTGAATAATGGCATCAGCGTAATTCGACGTCACATAGCCCTTCTCTTCGAGGTATTGTGTTGTCGTTCTTACAGCCTGTTCCCATGATGTGTTATCATGTTCTACAACGTCTACTAGGTCATGGTCGATTAAGTCATACAGCATTGTCTTGTCCCATAATGAATGTCGTTTCGTTGAGTTCATTATGAGTTCTTTTCCTGAGGACATGCAATTCCGCACCAATTGCGACACAAATCACAAAAAATCACCTGTCAATAGGCAAGTAATGATCAAGTTAACATATTGCAATTGAAATTTTTGGTAAATATTTTATTTTAATTACAAGTCAATAGAACAAAGTTGATACACGCATCACTTTTGGACATTTCTTAAATAACATAAATATTGAACTTAATCACATTATTAATATTGACGATCGATTTTATGTGATATAGAGATCATTACTTATAAGCACTTTAAAGCCTATTCCAGTCACTAGTAGCACACTTTTCACCAAATTAATAAAAGCAACAATAATTTGTTGCTAAGTTTCAGGTAACTTTACACTTCACTTTATTCTTCCACGATTGTGTTTGCTGATTTCTTTATTCTTGGAAGTAATAAGCCGCGTCTCAACCCTTCTGCTTTTTGATTGCTAGTCTATCCACTGAGAATATTCACATAACTAACTGATGAATATAAATATAACTTTATATTCACCCACTATTCATTCTTATGTCGTTAGGATTCGAGAAAACACATAGGAAGTACACAATATGAAGATCAAATTGAAATTACTCATCGCAACATTATTAGGTGCAATGGCGCTTTTCATTGGCAGTTTCACTTTCGTTTCAGCAGCAAAGCCACCCATTGACGGCAACGTCGCTAATGGAAAACAAAAATTCGAGGCGCTGTGTATCTCCTGTCATGGTTCTAAGGGGCATGGTGATGGTGTAGCGGCTAACGCTCTGCCAAATGAACCAGCCGATATCGCTCAGAAGATCAACAAACCTTTCAAAACACCCACCCAAATTGCGAATAAAGTGTTAGCGGGAAAAATAGACGAAGGTATGCCTGCTTTTAAGGGATTACTTACCGAGAAAGATGCTATTGATATCTTGGCGTATGTGCAGTCCATTCAATAAACAATCTGAAAAGTTTAAGGATAAAAGGTTCACGAATCGTCAATCACGGCTGTGAACCTGTCAATTAAAAATGAAGGGGTAGTAGCTCTAGTCCTAGCACTCCGCTGAAACTTGTCACCACCAGCAACGAAACTTTAAATACCGCTTTGGACCAATCAATATAATTGCTGCTATTCATATCGCGGAATGTAACTCGAGCCCAGAACGCACTCATCGCTCCTACTACAATCAGATATTCGTAGTTCGCCTCACCAACAAAGAAAAGTGCGGTAGCAACCGCGCAAAATGCCAACACATAGTGTCGAATATGTTGGTTCGCTTTATTCAAGCCTTCCTTAACAGGTAAAACAGGAATACCCGCTTGACGATAATCTTCCATTCGAAAAATCGCAATAGCGTAAGAGTGTGGCATTTGCCAAAGACAGAACAACAGAAACAATAAGACAGATTCAACGCTCAAATAATTAGTGACCGCTAAGTAACCGACAAGTGGAGGTACTGCTCCTGAGATACTTCCGATCAAGGTTCCATACACTGAATGTCGCTTGTACCACATGGTGTAAAAGAACACGTAGAAGACATAGCCGATGAGCACAACAACCGCAGATAGTGGATTGGTCATCTGATATAACAACGCTGTACCAACAAGCAAGAGGAATAGCGCGTAAACAAACGCGACATCCATATTGACATAACCCTGAACTAAATCGCGATGTTTAGTTCGCTCCATCTTCTGATCAATATCCCTATCGAAAATATTGTTCACAACACAGCCTGACGCTATGACTAGCCCCACACCAACGAGTGCTGCAAAGAACAAGGTAATATCGACATGCTCACTTTTAGCGGCAAGGAAAAACCCTGCCGCTGTTGAGACCATGTTGCCAAAAATAATACCTGGTTTTGTAATCGTCAGATAATTTTTGAGCATACTGCCTCTACATCATCATGTTCATATTCATGTTGTACATTATCCACAGCGACCCGGCGATGAGGATAAACACCACAACGATGGTGAACAGCAACGAAACCAAATTCCACTGCCCATCAGAGGTCTTCGCTTCCATATGTAGGAAGTATTTGAAGTGAACAAACACCTGAACAATCGCGCAAGCAAATAAAACAAAATACGTTGTACTCGCTGGCAGAGATTGTGCCCAAACCAAATAGAACGGTACTACGGTCAGTACCAAAGCCGCACAAAACCCTTTGATGTAGTCTGATGCAGCTATATCTGTATTACTGCTCATGACATGACTCCCAGTAAATAAACGATGGTAAATACACAGATCCAAACAATATCTAAGAAGTGCCAGAACAGGCTTAAACAACTAAAACGCATCGTCATGTTGCTGTTTAACCCTTTCTTCGACAGCTGGTGATAACACACCGCCATCCAGATCAAGCCAAATGTCACATGAAGGCCGTGAGTCCCAACTAAAGTAAAGAATGCTGACAAGAAAGCATTGGTTTGAGGTCCATATCCTTCAACTATCAGGTGATGAAACTCATACACTTCCATGCCAATAAAACCTAGCCCAAGCAGAAAGGTTACTTTCATCCACAACTTGAGGTTGGTAATATCCTGACGCTTCATCGCAATCATGCCAAAACCAAACGTGATACTACTCAGTAGCAGCAACATGGTTTCTACGAAGACAAACGGCAACTCAAACAGTTCTCTCGCTAATGACCCCGTCATAGGGTTACTGGCAAGTACCGCATAAGTAGCGAACAACGTTGCGAAAAGCACGCAGTCACTCATCAAGTAAATCCAGAAACCAAACAGCTTGTTATCACTATGATCGTGGCTATCATGAACTGGTGCACTCACACTACCCTGCATAATTCACCTCCATATCGTCCTTCTTATTTCCGTCGGCATGAGTGTGTTGCTTGGCTAGTTCAAGCTGCTGTCGTCTAGCGTTTTCGATGGCTTCGATTTCCTCAACCTCGACGTAATAATCCACATCATCGTTGTAACTATGTTTGATACAACTTACGACAATGCCAACGAAACTAATGGCCGCTAACCACCACATGTACCAAATCATTCCAAAGCCAAAGGCTAGTGCCCAAGCTGAAATATAGATACCTGTCGGCGTATTTTTCGGCATGTGAATACGTTGATATTCCACTTTCTTCATTGGATCAAACTCACCGCTTTCTTTCTGATACCAAAATGCATCAATTTGGTCGCCTTTTGGTAAATGTGCAAAGTTATAGAACGGCGGAGGTGACGAGGTTGCCCATTCAAAAGTACGGCCACCCCACGGGTCTCCAGTGAGATCTAGATGCGCTTTTCTATCACGAACACTGACATAGATTTGAATGAACTGGCACACAACGCCGAGTGCAATTACGGCAGTTCCTGCTGCTGCAACAGCAAGTAATGGGAAGTATTCAGGGTTGATATCTTGACTAAGACGTCGCGTCATCCCCATAAAGCCCAGCGCATACAAAGGTAAGAACGCCATCAAGAAGCCAATAATCCAGAGATAGAATGCTCGTTTTCCCCACGTCTCATTCATCATGAAACCTGTTGCTTTAGGGAACCAGTAAGTGATAGCAGCAAAGCAACCAAACACCACACCACCGATAATCACATTGTGGAAGTGCGCCACTAGGAAGACCGAGTTGTGTAGTACGAAGTCGGCACCCGGTACCGCCATCAATACACCAGTCATCCCGCCGACCGAGAAGGTAATCAAGAAACCTAGTGTCCATAACATTGGCGTGGTAAAGCGCACTCGTCCCTTGTACATAGTGAACAACCAGTTAAAGATCTTCACCCCTGTTGGGATAGAAATAATCATGGTCGCAATGCCGAAGAATGCATTGACGTTTGCACCAGATCCCATGGTAAAGAAGTGATGTAACCAAACGACAAACGCCAAGATAGTGATCGCAATGGTCGCCCAAACTAGTGAGGTATAGCCAAACAGTTTTTTGCGTGAGAACGTCGCTGTGACTTCCGAAAAGACACCGAAAATTGGCAGTACTAGGATGTACACCTCTGGATGTCCCCATGCCCAAATCAAGTTGACGTACATCATCATGTTGCCGCCAAAGTCATTGGTGAAGAAATGCATTCCTAAGTAACGGTCTAAAGTCAACAGTGCAATGGTAACCGCCAAGATGGGGAATGAAATAATAATCAGAATATTGGCGCACAAAGATGCCCAAGTGAATACCGGCATTTTCATTAACGGCATAGATGGAGTTCGCATGCGCAATATAGTGGCAAAGAAGTTCACACCGGTTAAGGTTGTTCCGACACCAGATATTTGTAACGCCCATATCCAATAATCGACCCCGACCCCGGGGCTTGCATCAATCCCTGACAATGGTGGGTACGCCAACCAACCTGTGCGACCAAATTCACCAACACCAAGCGATAGGTTGGTGAGTATCACGCCAACAATAAACAGCCAAAAACTGAGATTATTTAGATAAGGAAAGGCGACATCTCGCGCTCCTATTTGCAAAGGAACGACGATATTCATAAGACCAATCACAAGTGGCATGGCAACGAAAAATATCATGATCACGCCGTGTGCAGTAAAAATCTGGTCATAGTGGTGGGGTGGCAAGTACCCGGCTTCACCAGCAGACGACAGCAGTTGTTGGCTGCGCATCATCACCGCATCAGAGAAGCCCCTAATCAACATCACCATTGCCACAGCGATGTACATGAATCCCAGTTTTTTATGGTCAACTGTGGTAAACCATTCATTCCAAAGATATTGCCACTTTTTAGCTTTAGTAATGGCCGTGACTAATGCTAATCCAGCAAGCGCAATCACGACTAAAGTGACAACAATAATCGGCTCATGGTATGGAATCGAATTGAGCGATAATCTTCCAAACATAACGTTTATCCTTCGTGTTCGGGTAAACGGTTCATCGAACCTGGATACTGAGTTACAACATCATTAAACAGCGCGGGAGGGACACTCGAATAAAGACTGACAGGATCAGCCACACTCGGTTCTGCCAGCGCTCGATATTGCTGCCAGTTTTCGATCTGTTTTGGACTGTGTTTCACTTTGTCCACCCATTGAGAAAAGGCCTGTTTGTTTTCCAAAGCGGCGGCAGTGAACTTCATTTCGGAGAACCCTTTACCGCTGTAGCTAGAAGCAAAGCCTTTGTAATCTCCTTGATGGTTCGCAATCAGATTCAGTCGCGTCACCATGCCGGGCATCGCGTAGATCTGAGAGCCGAGCCTCGGGATAAAGAACGCATTCATAATGTTGTCAGAAGTGATTTTGAATGTGACCGGAACATCCTTAGGAAAGGCTACATAGTTAACCGTTGCTATCCCTTGTTCTGGGTAGATAAACAGCCACTTCCAATCGAGTGAAACCACTTCGATTGTTAAAGGTTTTTCTGGATGTGGGATGGGTTTAGATGGCTCTAAAGCGTGAGTAGAACGCCAAGTGATAACCGCCAAAATCGCGATAATAATAATCGGGATAGTCCAAACCACCACCTCAATTTTGGTCGAGTGAGCCCAGTCTGGAGCGTACTCTTCTTCGGTGTTAGTTGAACGATACCGATAAGCAAAATAAACCGTCATCAGAATCACAGGAATGACAACTATCAACATCAGCAAAAGAGCAGTGATGATCAGCTCTTTTTCTTGAACGCCAATTGCACCTTTGGGGTCAAGTAAAGCAGAACTGCATCCAGAAAGAGTAAGTATGGCAGTCGCCACACCTCCCCTAAGCAAGATGCTTTGATATCTTGAGGCTTTCATTAACTTTCTCGAGTATATTCGGGCTTGACTACATTGTCGGAACTCGTTGTCAAAACCCATTAGTTAGAATTATGTTTTTGTTGAGCGTGTGTAAGCAAAATCATCAAGGTGAAGCGTAAAACCCATGCTTCAAACATGGATTTATTGTTACACTTTGAAATATATTGTTACAGCAAGTGCATTATGCGTAGATAAAATGTGAAGCACATCTGTCGTATTTGAAATCTAAGCTTGCGTGAATCAAGTTAGACAACGGGATGTGATAGTAAGAACTGAGGCGAGATAGCATTACTATCTAATTGATATTAAATAATTAAAAAGGTACTTGAAGGTATATTTACGTTGTTATCAAATGCGTTCAATAACACGTCATTTGTTGCATTATTGTTATCAACATAACGATGGAAATGTGATTTTATTCATGAATTTAGGATTTCAAGTTAACATATAAATTACACTAAAATTCACATAAACCATTATTTCTGTAAAATAATCATCTCATCTCCGACCCATTGAAGTAATTGTTTAGTCGCTTTAGACAAGATTTGATTCTGACGAACAATGTAGCCAAGGTTCGTTGTCGGGAAATCAGATAACGGCGTAACATCTGTCTGGATATTTCTTTTCGTTGACAGCGCAAACTCAGGGATAATTGCCACCCCAAAACCAGCTTCAGCCCAATCAATTTGTGCATCGACGCTCCCTACTTCCATCACACGATAATTCGAAAGATTTAATCTGGGTAACGCGTCATCAATTAGATCCCGCGTTCGGGTGTCATGGCCAAGTAGAATCAAAGTAATTTCGCTTTGATTGGCGATAGCTTGTTGAAACCCTTCACCAAACGCCACCCATTTGACCTGTTGTAACTCTACAAAGTGCAACGGCTGAGATTGCTGTTGGGAAATAACAAATCCCACATCGGCCTCGGCCTTTTTAACTAAATCTGCTGCTTGAGATGACGTGGTATTTAAAAGCACGATATCCATTCCAGGATAAGCATTTCTGAACAGTTTAAACGCACCAATAAGTAGCATACGTGAAATTATATCGCTTGCTGCTACGGTGATGGTTCCCTTGTCTAACTCATTAAGTGCATTCAGATCGGATTGACACACCTGTAACTCTTCCAACGTCTTGATACTGCTTTGTAGTAAACGCTCACCCGCTTGCGTGAGATGAAAAGGATTACGATCTAACAGCTTCACGCCTGTTGTTTGCTCTAACTGTTTTAACTGTAAGCTCACGTTAGGCTGAGTCATGTGCAACGCATTGGCCGCTTTACCGAAATGCTTGTATTCAGCCAGCGTTACAAACGTCTTTAACCAATGAATATCTAACATTTTTCTTCCCTCTTAATGCGTGAGTTAGTCAATAGAATAATCATAGTTCCGATATGAGTTCCTTATTAACTTAATAATTATAATTAATTTTTCTTATTCACACTACAGGGTTAAGCTGACTCCCTAATCAATTAGGAGAACTTATTATGTCGTCTATCGTTGTTGTAGGTGCTAACTGGGGTGATGAAGGCAAAGGCCGCATCGTTGACTTTCTAGCTGCAGACGCGTCTGCAAGCATTCGCTTTCAAGGTGGAAACAATGCTGGTCACACTGTAGTCAATGACTTCGGTACCTTCAAACTGCACCAGCTTCCTAGTGGCATTTTTAATCCTGATTGTACCGCTGTGCTTGGCCCGGGTATGGTCATCAGCCCTGCCGCACTAAGTGAAGAAATTGCTGAGGTCGAATCAGCAGGCGTTAAAATTAATCTATGTATTTCAGACCGTGCGACATTATGTTTGCCTCTTCACGCTCTTGAGGATACTTTAGAAGAGCAACGTCTAGGCGATGCCGCTTACGGTTCAACTCGACAAGGTATCGCACCAGCTTACGGCGATCGTGTGATGAAAAAAGGTATTTTAGTCGGTTGGTTACAACAGCCTGAAGTCCTAGAGCAACGCCTTCAATTTATGCTCGATTGGAAAATGCCTCAGCTAAAAGCGCTTTATCCACAATGTGACTATTCACAAAGCGCAAAAGAAATCACGGAATGGCTACTAGAGGTGACTAAATCTTGGCGTCCATTTATTTGTAATGTCACCGAACCACTAAAAGCATTGCAAGCTAAAGATGCGAACTTGTTGTTTGAAGCACAGTTAGGTGCAGGTCGCGACCTAGTATACGGTGAATATCCTTGGACAACGTCATCTAACGTAACAGCCGCTTATGCAGGTATCGGCAGTGGTCTACCAGCCCTTAGACCTGAACGCGTGATCGCGGTAGCTAAGGCATTTAGCTCATCCGTTGGGACAGGTACATTGGTTACTGCGATGGAAGAGCAAGATAACTTCCGTGAAAGCGCTAACGAGTTCGGTGCAACAACGGGTCGCCCACGTGACATGGGTTTCTTTGATGCCGTAGCCACCAAAAACGGCGTTGAGCTACAAGCGGCCACAGAAATTGCACTGACGAAAATCGACTGTTTGACGGGCTTAAAAGATTTAAAAATCTGCGTCGCATACGATGGCGAACATACTGAAAACCCTATTTGGCCTCAAACCGCTGCACTGGCTCCAGTCTACGAGAAAATGGAAGGATGGGATGAAGACATCACCGGCTGTCGTAGTTTCGAGGAGTTGCCAAAAGCAGCTCAAGACTATGTGACACGTATCGAAAGCTTAATGGGAGTGCCTGTACGCATGGTATCCGTTGGTCCAGAGCGTGACCAGATGATCATTCGCGATTAACAGCAGCGAATTTCACAGGTAAAAAAGCCCAGCTCGATAGCTGGGCTTGTTGCATTTTATAACTTTAAAAGTTGGTGCGCATGAATCACGTACTATTACGACTTTATTTTTAATTTCAGTAAAGTATGACCTAAACCAATATCGTCAGTACGTTCCACCACTTCTAATCCGGACTCTTCGACAATTTCTAAAAAGTCTTCACTGCGATAGAAACGACTATTACCGTTTGCTAGACAGGTGAAATATAGAGACGTCGCGTTCAAACTAAACGACGCCGCATCGTATTTCTGTGCATCCCAAAATAGCTCAAGAATATAGACCGTTGAATCTGGAGTCAGCTGAGAACGAACATTTCTTAAAATCGTTAGAATCTCCATTGGAGAGAAACAATCTAAGAACTGGCTCATCCACCAGACATCTGCTTTCTCGGGTAAGGCTTGAGACTTGTCCAGCATGTTAGCAGGGAAAGGATGTACACGCTGCGCAAAGCCATTGTCTGCCACATTCTTCATTGCCACATTAAGCTGTTGAGGCAAATCGACTATTGTTACTTCGACATCGCTATTGTAGCCACAACATTGCATCGCCCATTTACCGGTGTTACCACCAATGTCCACAATATGTTTCGGCTCTTGGCTAAACACTTCTTTCAATAAAATAGGAAACGATCTGTCCGAGTAGAAATGATCAAACTTGAACCAACTCTCTTTTGCTTTCTCTGGCAACTGAGACAAGCCTTGATATATGGTTTCCCATTCACCAAGTTCCTTTAAACCCGCTGGTTTGCCTTCTTTAATCGATTCCGTCAAATGCATCATAGCGGCGTAACAAACATCAGCTGTGAAATCCATATTTGCCTGAGTCATACCATCATGAAGCAAAAAGAAGCCCATATTAGCTAGCGAATAGTTAGGTTTGTTCCACAATACGATATGGGCACTGATTGCCATGTCGAGTAGTACTTTGACACCATACTCAGAGACACCAGTTGCTTGGGCAATTTCAGGAGCACTTAGTCCCTGCTCTCCCGCTTTATCGAGCTCAGCTAAAATCCCTAGGTCTCGTAAAGTGCGAGCGGCTTGAAATACAATTGGGGCAAAAGACAGCTCTTGAGCCGCTGTCTTTGCTTCAAATGCATTGTATGGATCAATATTTTGTTTTGACACATCAATTCCTGGTGGTTGTTCTGTTCAATTATTTTGCTGCTGCGATAGCGGCAAGTTGCTTTCTTATATCAGTATTCAAATTGTTGATCCAGCGATTGTAATTTCTATGAATTTCGCCGTCTGCAGCTTTTAGGTTCTTAGAGCTTACATAAGTAATTGAATAGAATTTATTAGTGTAAGGAATTTTAGCTTCAGCTTCATGGCTACGAACCAGAATTGCTGCTTTTAAAACGCCTTCTTCAGGTTCAGTGATCACCCAACCGCGATTCGTCGCAGCTTCGGTAATCGCCGACTTGACTTGTGCTGCGGTCAAATCATATGTTACCGGCTCATTGTCAAAATTCAGTACAGGTTGGACTCTTCCACAACCTACTACAACCAATGCTACAACAACTGCCATCGCGAACTTTAACGCTTTCATATTAATTCCTTACATTTTAGTTTATAAAACGATATAATTATCCAGTCGTATCTAAATAAATCAATACCTTATGTCAAATTCAACTCCATTAATTTCCTTTCACCTTGACGCATGGAGTGCAAAATCAAACGGTCTGCATACTTTTTCTGATTGGCAAGATTGGTACCACACAGGCAACTGCCCTAGCGAAGGCACGTTAGAAGTGAACCGCATACCTGCCATGATGCGCCGTCGTATGAGTACATTAAGTAAGCTGGCCGTCCAATGTGCACTTGAGCTTATGGAAGAACAGGATATTGATTATATTGTTTTTTCTAGTAGACATGGTGAGCTACGACGCAGTTCCGAATTAATTAAAACTATTGTCAGTGGTGACGACGCGTCTCCAATGGCTTTTTCTCAATCTGTACACAATACGGCAGCCGGACTCACTACCATTGCAGCAAAGAAGGCCATTCCAGTCACTTCCATTGCAGCATCGGACAATACGTTTAATAGTGCATTAATTGAAGCGTGGAGTTACTTAGAAGAAAACCCTGAGCATCGAGTCTTGGTTGTAGATTTTGATGAACCTCTACCTGAGATTTATCAACAATTCAAAGATCAAGAGTTTTGCGGCTATAGCCTTGGTTTGGTATTGTCTCGCGGAAATTCGATACAAGTCCCTCCCGTAACGGCGTCTAATCAACCGCAAGCTTTGGACTTTCTTCGACATCTTTTAGCCTCAACGCAGTCATAACCTAAAAATAATCGCATGATAGTGAAGTCTCTATATCTAAAAGTGAATCAGATCTGGCGCATTGCTGCGACAGGCTTTTGCTTTAGTGTGTTTGGCATTGGAGGATTAGTGCTTAGTTTTGTGCTAATTCCGTTCATTATCCGAACCACATCTGAGACAGAACTAAGAGAACATCGCGTACAGGCATTGATTCAATCTTCTTTCCATGTATTTTGTCGGTTAATGAAATTTACTGGTGCTATCGATTACAAGATAACTGGCGCTGAAGCGTTAGAAAACGACCGCAATTGCCTAATTGTGGCTAATCACCCAAGTCTAATTGATTACGTTTTGATTGCCTCGCAACTTAAGCAATGTGATTGCTTAGTGAAAAGTGCAATATGGCGTAACCCGTTTATGAAGCACATCGTCCAAGCGGCAGGCTATATTCCTAATGAAGCCCCAGATGATGTTATTACAATTTGCGAGCAACGATTTGATCAAGGCAACGTGTTACTCGTTTTCCCTGAAGGAACACGCACCACTCCTAGTGTCGAATCAAAGCTACAACGAGGTGCGGCTCAAATTGCCGTGCGTACTCAGCGTGATTTGCGGGTAGTTCACATTACTGTAACTCCCTCTTTTCTCACGAAACAAAAAAAGTGGTACCAAGTTCCAGAGACCAAGCCCTTTTTCCATGTCGAAATAAAGGGTAAGATTGAAATCACGCCCTTTATTGAGCAAACTAATTCTCCGACTTTAGCGGCAAGAAAACTAAACCGTTATTTGGCCGAAGCGATTTTCCCCGAAAATGAACACCAATAAGTAGGACCCTGTGGAAGCACTACAAAACCAAATCAAACAACTAATTATTGACGCCCTAAACCTTGAAGATATTACTATTGACGATATCGAAACTGATGCACCACTGTTCGGTGATGGTCTAGGCCTAGATTCCATTGATGCTCTTGAACTCGGCTTAGCCATTAAGAAAACGTTCAATATCGTAATTGACGCGGACGATACCAATACACGTGAACACTTTGCATCTGTAGCAAACCTTGCAAAGTACATTTCGTCTCAAACTAGCAACTAATCGATAGATATCAGCATGACAGAATTAAACCAACAGCAAGTATTTGACCAAGTAAAAGACGCTCTCGTGGAGCTGTTTGAAATTGACGAAGCGGATATTCAACCTGAAGCCCACCTTTATCAAGATCTTGATTTAGATAGCATTGATGCTGTTGATCTAGTAGTTCACTTGCAAAAAGTAACGGGCAAAAAAATCAAGCCTGAAGAGTTCAAAGCTGTACGCACCGTTAATGACGTTGTGGTCTCTGTGACTGAGCTATTGAAAGATAAATAATGCGAGCTTTGCTGACCATACTGTCTGCAATCGTAATTTTTGCCTATCCTTTTGCCGTCTACTTCGGTGCAGAACGATTTGGTCTCCAAGCTATCAGTCTGATTCTTATCACAGTATTTGTGGTAAGAATCATTTCTAGCAAGCAGGCAAAGTTCAAGGAACTCAAACAGCTCGCATGGATAAGTGGCCTCACTGGAATCACGCTTAGTGTATTAGGTGCTCTATTTAAACAGCACGGATGGCTAACCTTTTATCCCGTCGTCGTTAATCTTTGTATGTTGGCCGTTTTCGCCATCAGTTTAACGCAGCCACAATCCATCATCGAGCGTTTTGCTCGTCTTCAGGAACCCGACTTACCCGCAAGTGCCATTTCTTATACTCGAAATGTTACCAAAGTATGGTGTGCCTTTTTTATTATCAACGCGGGCATTGCTCTCTACACTTGCTTTCAAACACTAGAGGTTTGGACTTTGTACAACGGATTGATTAGCTATCTAGCAGCCGGAAGTCTTTTTGCAGGTGAGTGGATAATCAGACAGTTTGTACGCAAGGATTAATTCAATATGGCAAATGTTGATCACATGAACCGCCCTAACAACAAACACCGGACGCTTGCGCACTTACTCTCCACCTCTAAAATCGGTGAAGACACTGTCGCATTCGATATGGAAAAACAGTGGACGTGGCAGCAATTTCTACACGACATTCGTGCCACGAGTGACATGCTCGAACACTCGACCTCACAGCGCGTTGCAGTGTGCACACTAGATAGCTATCAATTTGCCGTTGGATTCTTAGCCTGCTGCTATGCGGGCAAAAGTGTGGTCCTTCCCGGTAACTACCAAAATGCGGCATTGACTGAGCTTTCCTCCCAATTCGATTTATTACTCCATGACGCTGGCATTGAACCCATTGCGACCAAGCAATGCGAAAAGGTCGCTATTGATTCTCACCTTGAGAACCTAGAATCATTTTCCGCCCTTGACTTAAAGCAAGTTGAAATCATCTTATTTACTTCTGGCTCGAGTGGAACACCTAAAGCTATTGTTAAAACACTCGAGCACTTAGACACAGAAATTGCCATCCTAGAATCTATTTGGGGCGATCTGCTGGGCAATGCCCTAGTCGAAAGCACGGTCTCTCATCAACATATCTACGGATTGTTGTTTCGCGTACTTTGGCCACTATGCACTGGGCGTGCATTTGCTTGCCGAAACCTAGAGTATCCTGAGCAAGTGATGACTCATGCATCGGCCAATCGTGTGCTAGTGAGCAGCCCAGCTCTACTCAAGCGGTTATCGACCCAGACAGACCCTGTTGAGATACGCGCCTTGTTCTCATCAGGAGGACCATTACCTTACGACGCCGCGAAGCACGCGCACGGACTTTTTGGACAATTACCTATCGAGGTCTACGGAAGCACGGAAACTGGTGGTATTGCCTACAAGCAACAATACAGTCCAAGTGAATTTTGGCGACTATTTCCCGGCATCGAAGCTGAGCTAAATCACGAACAATGTTTAAAGCTCAAATCACCACATATTGATGCTGACAACTGGTACCAAACTGCGGATGCTTGTGTATTTCATGATGCACAACACTTTGAATTAAAAGGACGAACCGACCGTATTGTCAAAATAGAAGAAAAGCGCATTTCGTTAGTTGAGGTTGAAAAACGTCTCGATCAGCTAGACTGGATTTACGAAAGTGCCGTATTCTGCTGTCACGATCAACAACGCTTGTCACTCAATGCTGCTATCGTACTCACGCCCCCGGGTCTTGATAAGCTTAAATCCCTTGGGAAAGGTAAATTTTGGCTACTGCTGCGCGCGGAATTGAGGCAATGGATTGAGCCAATCGCGGTTCCACGACGTTTTCGAGTCGTTGCAGAAATACCATTGAACAGCCAAGGTAAAAGGCAAGTATCTGAACTCGAGAAGCTTTTTGCCGACTCGCTATAGTTCGTTTATCTCAAAGAACACTGCTTACATTTACACGACTTACATTTAAAAGACTAAGACCGACACGACCATGACAAAAAGAAAACCGACCGTACTAAATTCTGATGTACAATCAGCGTCTGCAACGCTTTGTATTCAAGCAGACGCCGATATTCTGGATTTTTGCGGTCACTTTAATCACTTCCCTTTACTTCCTGGTGTAACTCAAATTGATTGGGCACTCTACTACGCTGTTGAGTACCTTAACGTTCCTTCTGCATTTAAAGGAATGGAAGTGATTAAATTTCAAGAGCCTATTCTGCCTGATGCAATCATCACACTGACTCTGAATTGGAATGAAGAGACGCAAAAGTTAGCGTTTAAATATACGTCAATATCTGGAGAAGACATCGTCGTGCATTCCTCCGGTAAAATGAAACTAGGTAGTTCGAGTGAGTAACAGCAAAGAACGTGGACATGCAGAGAGCATCCAAGAACAAGGCCGTCAGTATCAGCCTTGCTTTCTCATACCATGTTTTAATCATGGCTCTACTGTTGAAAGTGTAGTGAAATCGTTAAAGCCATATGGTTTTGCAATCATCCTTATCGACGACGGCAGTGACCAGACTACAAAAACAGCGCTT
Source organism: Vibrio mediterranei (assembly GCF_013364395.1). Classification (NCBI taxonomy): domain Bacteria; kingdom Pseudomonadati; phylum Pseudomonadota; class Gammaproteobacteria; order Vibrionales; family Vibrionaceae; genus Vibrio; species Vibrio mediterranei. The sequence continues at coordinate 2,094,753 of NZ_JABXGK010000001.1, forward strand.
AACGCCGTGGCTATCGCTCATGACGTGCACCTTATTACCCTTGAACAAAATCAAGGGAAAGGTGGCGCCGTGATGGCAGGAATTCGTCATGCAAGTTCGCTTGGGTTCACTCACGCCATACAAATTGACTCTGATGGTCAACACGATTTAGAGTCACTGCCTGTTTTAATCGAAACATCACAAAACCAGCCATATTCGCTTATCTCTGGCAAACCGGTTTATGACAGTAGCGTCCCCAAATCCCGTTTGTATGGGCGCTATGTCACGCACTTTTGGGTTTGGGTTGAAACACTTTCGCTGTCAATAAAAGACAGCATGTGTGGCTTTAGAGCCTATCCGGTTGAGGCTACTCTCAATGTTCTCAATCGATACAATATCGGCACGCGAATGGATTTTGATATTGAGATCTTGGTTCGTATGTATTGGGAAGGTTGTGACATTCAGTTTATTGATACCCGCGTTATGTACCCAGAGGGTGGTATCTCTCACTTTGATGCCTTGTGGGACAACGTAAAGATAAGCAAGATGCATACGAAGTTGTTCTTTGGCATGTTACCGCGTAGCCCTAAGTTGATCGCCCGCCATTTTCACAACCAAAATGTGAACACGCCTCATGGCTCTTCAGACAAATCGGGTGCTCATTGGTCAACACAAAAAGAACGTGGCACCATTGTCGGCATCAAAACCTTACTTTGGGTCTACCGTTTGCTGGGGCGTCGAGCTTTCAATCTCGTTTTACCCATGGTTATTGGTTACTACCATTTAACCAATGCCCGAGCGCGTAATGCTTCGCAGCAATACCTCGCCAATTTAAGGCACTACGCGGAATGTCGCAACATTGCTTTGCCAGATGATTTAACCAGTCAGAAACACCTATTGTCGTTCGGTCATACCATGCTCGACAAACTGGCAGCATGGCAAGGGGATTTCTCTCTAGATAATCTAACGATTCATGGCCAAGAGCAGTTTCAGCCTTTGATTGATAGCCAACGGGGTGTTTTATTACTGGGTTCTCATCTTGGTAATATTGAGTTGTGCCGTGCTCTCAGCCAGCGCTATTCTCATATCAAAATTAATGCCTTAGTTTTCACAGAACATGCTGAGCAATTTAACTCAGTAATGAGAGCAATTAATCCAAACTCTGACCTTAACCTAATTCAGGTCAGTCAGATGGGCCCAGATACGGCGATCATGCTGCAACAAAAAATCGAGCAAGGTGAATGGGTCGTTATTGTTGGCGATAGAACATCGACAAGCAAAGAGCAACGCTGCGTCTGGGCCGACTTCTTAGATAAACCAGCTCCTTTTCCTCAAGGACCGTTTATGTTGGCGTCGGTGCTCAAAGCTCCGGTCTACCTTATTTTTGGTTTTCGAGACGATAGCCGCAAAGAACCACACTTTAATGTCTATTTTGAGCACTTTAGTGACAAAATAGCCTTGCCACGTAACAATCGACAAGACGCTTTGGAACACGTTGTCCAGCGGTATGCGAACCGCTTAGAGCATTATGCCGTAAAGTCGCCACTACAGTGGTACAACTTTTTCAACTTTTGGACGCTAAGTAAGCACAATGACCAAGAAAAATAACATCACCTTCGGCGCAGAGCGCCTTTCTATTGAAGACGTCGTCGCCATTTCTGCTGGCGCAACGGCTAGTATGAATAGCGCTCCTGAGTATGTTGCCAAAATTGACCGCAGCGTGGCTTTTTTAGAACGTCTTCTTAAAGAAGAAGGCGTTATTTACGGTGTCACCACAGGGTATGGCGACTCATGTACTGTTGCCATTCCACCAAACCTTGTCGATGAGCTGCCACTTCATTTAACTCGTTTTCACGGCTGTGGCTTGGGCGACATACTCACTCATGAACAATCTCGCGCTGTGCTTGCGACCCGTTTATGCTCATTAGCGCAAGGTATGTCAGGCGTTTCTCACGATCTACTCAACCAAATTACAACGCTGATCAATCACGATATAGCACCAAGAATTCCTCAAGAAGGTTCTGTAGGTGCCAGTGGTGACTTAACACCGCTGTCTTACCTTGCCGCGGCCCTCATCGGTGAACGAGATGTACTGTATAAAGGCAAGATTCGTGAGACTAAAGACGTCTTTGACGAACTGAACATCAAGCCTATCACGCTGCGGCCAAAAGAAGGCTTGGCACTCATGAACGGCACCTCTGTGATGACTGCTCTCGCTTGTTTGGCGTATAAGCGTGCAGAATACCTTGCACAACTGTGCACCAAGATCACTGCGATGGTTTCAGTAGGGATCCACGGCAATGACTTCCACTTTGATGAAGCACTATTTGCTGTAAAACCGCACCCAGGTCAGCAGCAAATTGCAGCGTGGCTACGTGATGATCTTCAGGCTGAGCGACCGCCTCGTAACAGTGACCGTCTGCAAGACCGCTATTCGTTGCGCTGCGCACCACATGTCATTGGTGTTGTTCAAGACTCACTGCCTTGGTTACGACAGCTGATTGAAAACGAGCTTAACAGCGCCAACGATAACCCGATCATTGACGGTGATAACGAGCGCGTACTGCACGGAGGTCATTTCTATGGCGGACATATAGCTATGGCAATGGACACGCTCAAGACGGGTGTTGCCAACCTCGCAGACTTACTTGATCGTCAAATGGCACAGTTAATGGATTACAAGTTCAACAATGGTTTACCGTATAACCTAACGGGCGCTGAAGGTGAACGTAAGCCTATTAACCACGGCTTTAAAGCGGTACAAATCGGTATCTCGGCTTGGACAGCTGAAGCTCTAAAACACACGATGCCAGCAAGTGTTTTCTCTCGCTCTACAGAGTGTCACAACCAAGATAAAGTCAGCATGGGTACCATTGCTGCTCGTGATTGTTTACGCGTTTTAGAGCTCACTGAGCAAGTTGCCGCGGCTTCTTTGTTAGCTGGTATTCAAGCCATAGAACTCAGAAAACGCCAAAATGAGTTAGATGAACATCATATGAGCGACAATCTGAAGGCAATTCGAGAATCCATATTAAGTGAGTTTGAAATGGTCATTGAAGATCGTCCTTTAGAAGCGGAATTGCGCCATTTCATGCAGCGCATACAACAGCGCCACTGGTCTCTTTATTAAGCTAGATTTACCGTTACAACGTAAATCATTCTCTGGTTAAATTGTTTAGTTAACCCCATGGGTTTATACAGTATTAGGAATCGTTATGACTGATATTCAACATCCGCTTACGGCTGAGGTCAACATCATTACCTCTTTTCAAGATGCGGATCCTATGGGCGTCATCTATCACGGGAATTTCTTTCGATTTTTCGAAGAAGCCCGCCGAGTTTTGATGAGTAAAATTAGCTACGATTATCGTGCCATGCAAGCCTCTGGCTATGCGTGGCCGATCATTGATACTCGAGTGAAATACGTGAAAGCCATTCCCTTCAATCATGAGATCCGAATAACGGCAGAGTTAACTGAATGGGAAAACCGTCTGAGAGTCGACTATGTGATTTACGATGCGCAAACTGGTGCTCGTATGTGTAAAGCGCATACCACACAGGTGGCAGTAGCCATTGAAACTGAAGAGATGTGTTTCGTCTCTCCAACTATTTTCACCGATAAAGTTGAGCAATGGCATAAACAAGGACATTTCAATAATGAAAATTAGACAAAATATCCACGTTAGACGCTATTGTTCAGCCTTGAGAACTATAGCTACAATGATGCTGCTCATTGCTTCTCCTTTTGCGTTGGCCCAAGTCAACACAATGGAAGAGTTGCAACAGCAACTCGCTCAACATCCTATCGTACGTGGCGATTTTGAACAGAAGCGCACGCTCGCAATGTTTGACCAACCTTTAACTTCAACGGGTCAATTTACACTCGATAAAACGCACGGTTTATTATGGCGGCAAGATGTGCCCTTTACGGTGCAGTTAGTGTTAACAAAAGACAAGTTACGCCAGACTTTCGCGGACCAACCTGCACAAGTTATCACAGCAAAGGATAATCCTATGGCATTTTATTTTAGCCATATTTTCCTAGCCGTGTTTCATGGTGATACCGACCAGCTTAAGCAGCAATTTGATATGACGTTTAAAGCCGACAATAGCCAATGGACCTTAGCTTTAACGCCTAAAGCCGCACCACTCAATGCCGTTTTTAATACCATCACACTAGGTGGAAAAAGCGACCTTGAGCGCTTAACACTGCAAGAGATACGTGGCGATAAAACCGACATCCTTTTCAGCAACCAAAGCTACCAACCTGAAAGCTTAACGGATGCCGAACAAGCTCAATTCAAGTTCTAACATTATGCGCCGCCTACAGTTCACTCAAACACGTTGTTATCAACTGGCCACATTGTGGGCTGGCATCGTTGTATTTGCTGTTTTCTTACTGATCAAGCAATGGGGATTCTCAGCGACCTCACCAATTGAGACTGACATTCTAAAGCTGCTCCCCGTCAACCAGCAAAACCCTATCGCGGAAAGTGCATTTAATAAAGTGACAGCCAGTATGAGTGACAAAGTGGTGTTTGTGCTATCGACTGACGGTAACTCACAAGAGCACTCGTCTCTCTTCAACGCTGCAAACGCTTTTGCTAATCAACTGAAAGACAGTCCCTATTTTGCTACGGTCACTGCGAAAATATCGCAAGACCAACAAAAGCAATGGGCTCAATATTACTTTCAACACCGCTGGCAGCAACTGACCAAAGATCAAAGAGAGCGACTAACCACTAACCCTAGCGCCCAAACACAACAAGTTATTCAAGCGATTTACAACCCATTTTCTGGCGTTACAGGTAGCGAATTGGAGAATGACCCCTTTCTACTGTTTCGCGATTATTTAAGTCAAGTAAGTCACTCTTCTTCAGCGTTCCAATTACTGAACGGTTTCTTAACCACAGAATATCAAGGCAAAACCTATTTACTGGTGACGGCTGAACTCAACGACTCACCTTATAGTATGAAGGCGCAGAAAGCCGTGCCTGACATCGAGCACTGGCAGCAGCAACTCAAGCACAAGTTTGACGTTGATGTTGCACATACTGGTGTACTTTTTTATGCCGATTTCGGTACTCGCAGTGCTAAGTCCGAAATCAGTACAATTGGCGTATTTTCGCTCGTTGGCGTAGTGCTGTTAATTGTTCTCGTTTTTCGAAGTGTCGTGCCACTTGCTCTAGCACTTCTTTCAGTATCCATGGGTTTGTTGGTTGCTTTAGCAGTGACAACAGCGATATTTGGACAGGTTCACCTATTTAGCTTAGTGTTTGGTGCTAGCTTGATTGGTGTGTCTATTGATTATGCCTTTCACTTTCTTACTGACCGTTTAGCAGCGGGTAATAATTGGAACAGCCTTAAAGGGTTGCAACATATTTTTGTAGCGATCACTTTTGGGCTACTCACTAGTCTAATTGGTTACCTAGGTTTATTAATTGCCCCTTTCCCCGGCTTACAACAGTTGGCATTGTTCTCGGCAATTGGACTGATCTCGGCCTATGTCACTGTAGTCGCGTGGTACCCAATCTTAGCAAAAACACCAAGTCAGCCGCGTGCTCTGCCGGGTCAGAAGTTGAGTCAGCTGTGGCTTGGCTATTGGCAGAATCGAAGTGTCTGGTTGGGCCTACCTCTGGTTGTTTTGCTGCTAAGCGCTATCGCTGTCACCAAAGTACGCTATAACGATGACATCCATCAGTTGCAGGCGATGCCAGCGGACTTAAAACAGCAAGAATCTACTATTTCTGGTTTAACCGGAATGCAATCCTCTCAGCAGATGTTAGTGATTACCGCTCAAAACAACGAAGCGCTAATGCAAACTTTAGAATCGCTAGAGCCGCAATTGGACTCGTGGCAAGACAATCACGTGATTACCGGTTACCAAAGTCTAAGCCGCTACCTTCCTTCGCAGCAAAGACAGGCACAAGATTTTGAGTTAATTCAGAATTTATACGCAGATCAAGCCGAACCATTAAAAGCGGCGCTGCAAATAAGTCAGTTGCCGCCTATGGCGAAACAGCCTCAATTGATCACGTTAACTGACTACCTTAAACAGGCGGTATCTGAGCCAGTTCGTTTCTTATATCTCGGCGATATCGAAGGTAAAGTCGCCTCAGTGATTTTACTAAAAGATGTGTCTAGCGCTGAAAGTATTAAACAGCTAGCCCACCAGCATAACAACATCACCTACCTGAACAAGGCAGAAGAAGTGTCTGATCTTTTTGCTCAATACCGAGTCAAGATTATGGAGTTGTTGGGTTTTGCCATTGCAACTATCGCCGCCGTTTTAGTGTGGCGCTATGGTCTGGCTCACAGCATACGAATCCTTCTACCCTCACTCATCGCATGTGTTGCAGGATTGGCCGTGACAGTGTTGTCTGGTGGAGAATTAAACCTGTTTAACCTACTGGCACTGATTCTAATCATTGGTATTGGCATCGATTACACCTTGTTTTTTGCTGAACAACAACGATGCCAAAGCACCTTACTAGCGATCACGCTTTCTGCTATCACGACATTATTGTCATTCGGTTTGCTGTCTTTGAGTCAAACACACGCTATTCACAGCTTCGGAATTACCGTATTAGTCGGTATTTTCGTGGCATGGCTGCTCTCGCCTTTAGCCATTGTTGATAATAAGGAAATGAAATGACCTTAACCTTTTCTCCTACTCTGGCTCACACACCGATAAAGATTATTAATAGGCTAAAGCAACGTATCGGTATGTTGATCGCAACGCTCTTTCTCCTAGTGACGACAGGCTGTGCTTTACAACCACAAGATGCCTCTACACAAGTGCAATTAAACCCAAATACATCGGTTGAACTGCCGACTCCAGCTCAACTAGGGTATCAGCTCAGCGCCAGTCAACTGATCAGTGCGACCTGGCAAACTCCAAAGGGACCAGAGTCCTCGCAGCTGCCAGTGCAGTTGCAAGTGGATAAAGACAAACTTGTACTCGCGGGGTTCTCTTCTTGGGGAACACGCATTATGTCTCTGAGTTATCAGAATAACGATATCGAGGCGAACGTACTGAACGGCTTGGAGAATACACTTCCTGAGCCGGAGCAAATTTTGTTTAATCTCATGATGACGCTCTGGCCAAAGAGCGCTTGGGAAGCCTCACTTAGCGCAATAGGTTGGCGAATCAAAGATTCCACGCAACAACGTCAGCTCATCGATGAGACTGGGGCTACGGTAATCACAATCCGTTACAGCAACCCAGATCCACTTCGTGGTAAAATTTACTTTGAGCACCAACAATTGGGGTACTCAATCGTAATCCAAACGCTCAACTTTCAACTCAACGGCAGTAAATAATAGATAGGTATGAAGCAAAGCATTCCCCCAATACCCATTTTCATCCAAGATTGCGGGTTCCACTCAGCTCTAGGACATACACCTGAAGGTGTAAGACGGAGCTTGTCTCAAGGTTATTGCAACCATATGGAACGCGACCATGGATTGTTGAATTCGGGAAAAGAGACTGTCGTAGGACGCGTTAAAGAAGCACTACCTGAGCTTCCCGCCAAGCTTAGCCGCTACGATTCAAGAAACAATCGATTGGCGCTTTCTGCATTGCAACAAATAGAAGACAATGTGCGAGCCGCCATTAATCATTATGGTTCAGAGCGCGTCGCCGTCATTGTAGGGACCAGCACATCTGGGATTTCCGACGGTGAGATGGCTTACACTGAAATATTGGCTACAGGCCAATTTCCAAAAGAATATCATTACACCAAACAAGAGCTGGGTAACTGTAGTGACTTTATTGCTAAGTACTTTGGCATCAAAGGTCCTTGTTATGCGATTTCAACAGCCTGCTCTTCCAGTGGGCGTGTATTCATCACAGCGAAACGACTACTCAAGTCAGGGCTGGTAGATGCGGTTATTGTAGGCGGCGCAGATACGCTATGTGCACTAACACTGAACGGATTCAATAGCTTAGAAGCGCTATCCAATACGCTTTGTCGTCCATTCGATGCAGATCGAGATGGAATCAATATTGGTGAGTCCGCCGCCTTTATGCTGCTTGGTCATCAACCATTAGACACCGATAACAAGCCAATCGCTTTGCTAGGGGCTGGTGACAGTTCTGACGCCCATCATATCTCAGCGCCTCACCCGGAAGGTCGTGGTGCGGAAGAAGCAATGCAAAAAGCCCTAGCAGATGCTCAATTAAGCCCTGCAGATATTGGCTATATTAATGCCCATGGAACCGCGACACCATTAAACGATAGTATGGAAAGCAAAGCCATTTCTCGTGTTTTCGGTACTAACGTGCCAGTCAGCTCTACCAAGCCATTCACGGGCCATACACTTGGCGCAGCCAGTGCAACAGAAGCAGCGATTGCTTACCACATACTCAAATCGGATTTGTCTTTGCCTAAGCAATCCTGCAAAAACAAAGCACCCGACATCGACATTAGCCTTGTGGAGACTGACCTCAAACTCAATGGAAAAGCAATATTGAGTAACTCATTTGCCTTTGGCGGCAACAACATCAGTCTTATTTTTGGAGAATGGAATGACTAATTTTCCAGACATCGCCGAGCTGCTTCCTCATGATGCACCGATGATTTTGGTGGACCGTTTGATTGATGTACAAGAAGAGTCTGTGCACTGCCAAGTGGATATTGGTGAGCACCAATTGTTTTTTGATAACGAATCTAAGACCACTCCCGCATACGTCGGTATCGAGTTCATGGCACAATCTATCGCTGCTTGGTCAGGGTTTCATGCCAAACAAAAAGGTGAGACACCGCCCATCGGTTTTCTATTAGGTAGCCGACGTTACCAGGTTGATTGTGACCGTTTTGAGCAGGGACAAACTCTCGATGTCCATGCAGAGAAAGTGATTGAAGATAGTGGAATGGCGGTATTTTCTGCCCGACTTGAGCTTGATGGAGTTCAACTTGCTTCATGCCAACTCAATGTTTACGTGCCATCTGAACAAAAATTAGAAGAAATGAAAAATAGGAACTCCCAATGAGCCGACAAGTTTTAGTCACTGGTGCCAGTAAAGGTATTGGTAAAGCCATTGCTATACAACTCGCTAATGATGGTTTTACCGTCGCCGTGCATTACATGGGCGATAAACAAGGCGCTCAAGCAACGCTATCAACCATCGAAGCGAACGGCGGCAATGGTCGCTTGATTCAGTTTGATATCAGCAATCGTGCGCAATGTCGTGAGCAAATTGAGGCGGATATTGAAGAGCATGGTGCGTACTACGGCGTGGTCAACAACGCGGGAATTACTAGAGATACCGCTTTTCCGGCAATGACGGAACAAGAATGGGACGGGGTTATTCACACTAACCTAGACAGTTTTTATAACGTACTTCACCCTTGTGTAATGCCAATGGTTCAAAAACGCAAAGGCGGCAGAATCGTCACTCTTGCATCGGTATCAGGAATCATGGGTAACCGCGGGCAAACGAACTACAGCGCTGCAAAAGCTGGCGTCATTGGCGCGACAAAATCGCTTGCTCTAGAACTGGCAAAGCGCAAAATCACGGTGAACTGCGTAGCACCTGGTTTGATTGACACTGGAATGGTGGACGAACACGTGAAAGAGCACGCGATGCCACAAATTCCACTCCGAAGAATGGGTGAGCCTGAAGAAGTGGCTGGTCTGGTAAGCTATCTGATGTCTGATATTGCCTCTTATGTCACCCGCCAAGTTATCTCTGTTAACGGAGGCCTAGTATGAGTCGCCGTGTTGTTGTGACAGGAATGTCTGGCGTTACCGCTTTTGGCAACGACTGGGCGGCGGTCGAGCCGAAGCTTCGCGCCTGTGAAAACGCCACTCAATATATGCCGAGTTACGAGCAATATGACGGGTTGAATACTAAATTAGCCGCACCAATTGATCAGTTCGAACTGCCAAAGCATTATAAACGTAAGCAAGTGCGCGGTATGGGGCGTGTTTCTAAACTCGCTACTGTTGCTACTGAAAATGCATTACTGCAATCAGGGCTTATAGGCAAAGACGTTCTAACCAATGGGCAAACTGGTATTGCTTACGGTTCTTCTACTGGAAGTACCGATGCCATTGGTGCATTTGGTGTGATGCTCAATGAAAAGAGTACTAAGGCCATCACCGCAACTACTTATGTTCAGATGATGCCCCACACTACCGCGGTTAATGTTGGCCTCTTCTTCGGCCTTAAAGGTCGCGTCATTCCTACCAGTAGTGCTTGTACATCAGGAAGTCAGGCTATTGGCTATGCTTTTGAAGCTGTCAAACATGGCTATCAAACGGTGATGGTTGCAGGCGGTGGCGAAGAGCTCTGCCCAACGGAATCGGCCGTCTTCGATACGCTATTTGCCACCAGTTTAAAAAACGATGATCCAAAGTCCACGCCGAGTCCTTACGACTCAAGCAGAGACGGCTTAGTTATTGGCGAAGGTGCTGGCACATTGATCCTTGAAGATTACGAACACGCCGTTGCTAGGGGTGCGACTATTTACGCCGAGATCATCGGTTTTGCCAGTAACTGCGATGCTGCACATGTAACACAGCCTCAAATGGAGACCATGCAAATCTGTATGGAGATGGCGTTACGAGATGCCGGTATCACCGCCGATAAGATCGGCTACGTTTCTGCCCATGGAACCGCTACAGAGCGTGGTGATATCGCAGAAAGTAACGCAACAGCCAATGTCTTTGGCAACATTCCTATCAGTTCTCTTAAGAGCTATTTTGGTCATACCTTAGGGGCTTGTGGTGCTATTGAAGCCTGGCTTAGTTTAGAGATGATGAACTCTGGCTGGTTTAGCCCAACGTTAAACCTGAACAGCCTTGATAAAGAATGTGGTGCATTAGATTACATCACCGGCGAAGGACGCAATATCGACGCTGAATACATCATGAGCAATAACTTTGCTTTTGGTGGTATCAATACATCGATTATTTTTAAGAAATATAAGTAGACGTTCTACGCGTCATACATACAGTTAGTCGCTATTAACCTCCGCTCAGTTCATTGAGTGGAGGTTTGTTGTTTTTAGTCCTCATACACTCTTTTGCTTCCCATAACCATTAGTCTACCTGACATCATTATTCTGTCACAAATAGACATACTGATATTTATCGCTGTGATATCAGCTATCGCTCCCACTGCATTGTTGGTCCTTAGCTCGCTATCTACAATGCGCCTCAGACACTAAAAGCCCACAAACAATGAGGCCATTATGAAAAAATCCATTCTAGCTGTTTCCGTATTATCTATCGTTTCTGCACATGCATTTGCAGATTACGAGTCAGTAGAGACTTACCAAGGTAAACCAGCAACTTCACACACTATCGAAGCCAACAATGCGCTCGCCAAAACACTTCCATGGAAAGATACCACCGCGTTTGATCGTTCTAAGCGAGGTCTAATAGCCGAGTTTGGTGACCATCGTGCAGGAGAGCTAAAAAACCGCATGGCTCACTTAGATAATGATGAAATCCCGGCCTCGGTTAACCCTTCGATCTGGCGACAAGCACAGATGAACTTTACGTCAGGCGGTCTGTATCAAGTCACTGAAGGTGTGTATCAGATTCGTGGTGCAGACCTTTCAAACATGACTATCTACAAAGCAAAAACAGGCTACATAATTCACGACCCTATGGTAACGGCTGAAACCGCACTAGCAGGTTGGGAGTTTGCGAAAAAGCATCTTCCGAAAATCAACGGCAAGCATAACATCGTAGGTATGATTTACTCGCATACGCACGTTGACCACTTCGGCGGCTCGCGTGGTATTTACGAGTCAGGTGACTTTGTAGAAGGTGCTCCTATTATCGCACCGGTAGATTTCATCCGTGAAATGGCGGACGAAAATGTATTAGCGGGCAACGCTATGGGACGTCGTTCAGCTTATCAATACGGCTCAGAACTGGGTAACGATGTCACTGGTATTGTTGATAATGCACTGGGCATGGGCTTATCAAAAGGTAATGTTACGCTCGTAGCGCCAACTCAGTACATTGAAGAAAGAGAAGAGACCGTTGATATTGGTGGGCTAGAGTTCCACTTTATCAATATGCCAGGAGCAGAAGCACCCGCAGAGATTGTTCATTACATCCCAGAATACCGCACACTGCATACTGCAGAACTGACCTATGACGGCCAACACAATATCTATACCTTCCGCGGTGCTAAAGTCCGTGACTCGTTAATCTGGACTAAGTACCTGACAGAGCTGAAAATGCGATTTGTAGACTCTGGATTAGTCGACAGTATTCACGCGGCTCACTCTGCTCCGGTGTGGAATGATAAAGGGAATGAAATTTCCGACTACATTACCCTTCAGCGCGATAACTATGGATTTGTCCATAACCAGTCGCTGCGCCTTGCTAACCACGGTGTCACCATTAATGATGTTGGGCGTGAAATTGACAAGATCATTCCGAAAACGCAGCAAAACAACTGGGCTTCAAGAGGTTACCACGGCTCCTACTCGCATAATGCACGTGCTGTTGTGAACATGTATTTGGGTTATTACGACATGAATCCAGTTAACACCAATCCACTGACTACAGTTGATAAGTCATGTACCTATGTTAACGCTGCTGGTATCGATACCTTCATGAAAGTCGGCCGAGAACATTTTGCGGCGGGCGAGTATCAACAAGCCTCTCAACTGCTCAATGATGTCGTGATGTGTAATCCCGATAACAAACAAGCACGCGAGTTGTTAGCTGACAGCTTTGAGCAGCAAGGCTATCAGTCAGAAACCATGGCGTGGCGTAATAGCTACTTACAAGCTGCGGTTGAGCTTCGTACCAACCAAATCGGTGAAGGAACTAAAGTAGCATCGGCGGATGTTATCGCCAACACACCAACTTCGAGTTTCCTAGATTTCATCGCCGTGCGCCTCAATGCTCCTAAAGCAGAAGCACTAGGTTTAGAATTCAATATGAATGTGGTTCATCCGGACGTTCAAGAAACCTATTACGTTGAAGTGTCTAACGCCAATATGGCAAGCCTTGAAGTCGATGAAATAGTGAAAGATACCGATACCACCCTACGCATCAACAAAACCGATTTGACCAAGGTGGTGTTAGGTCAAACTACGCTTGATGAGTTGATTAAGTCCAACAAAGCTCAAGTTGAAGGTGATGCGAACACGCTCAAAGATTTGGCTAGTTCGCTAGATAGCTTTAAGCAAGGTTTCGAAATTATGCCTCTGGCTAAATAACTCTCTCGTCTAGAAAGTATTATCTAAAACAACAAAGGTAGTATGCAGCTGGCAAACTCAAACGATACAGTCAATGCATACTACCAACCTACCCTTCCTCTTCAATATTCCATACCAATCTATTCATATCACGCTAGCTAATGAGGCAATCAGTCCTTTTTAGACCATGTTGTTCATCTTTTTAATTACTATCATACGCTCGAAAATTCCGTCTTTTTAGCACTACGATTCTGATATGAAAATTGCAGACCTAAAACTGTTCACAAAAGTAGTAGAACTAGGCAGTTTTACTGCCGCGGCCAATGCACTTGATCTGCCTAGAGCCAATGTCAGTCGACGAATCAATGAACTCGAAAAGGCAGTAGGGTCGCAATTATTTCACCGGACAACCCGCAACCTATCGCTGACAAACAGTGGTAGCACCTATTTTGACGAAATTACCCAAGCCATAGAGTTGTTCGACCGTGCTCAACAATCACTGTCCAGTTCTAGAGATATGCTTACAGGGAAAATTAAGCTCGGAGTCCTACCCGAGACTTATGACCTTCTGCAGCCTATCTTGTTCGAATTTCATGACAAATACCCTGAGATTCAACTCGACATCCGCAGTATCAGTAACGGATTCAATGAGATTTTTCAGCAGGGTTTAGATATCGCTATTCACGGCGGAACCATATTCGACTCTGATATTGTTGCCCGAAAAGTGATTCAATATCGCCGAGCATTAGTCGCTTCGCCTGAGTATGTTGAAGAGTTTGGAGCTCTAGAGTCGTTAGACGAACTTGACCAACATAAGTGTATTTGTTTTCGCTGGCCTAGTGGTGATATCGACAGCCAGTGGCACTTTGATTCAGGTACCGCTTCTGTGAAAGCAAGTTTAATCGCCAACAGTGTCGGCTTTATTAAAGGCGCGACCATAAGGGGCCGAGGTATTAGTTTCTTACCGACAATGATGATACAACGAGAGCTAAAACAAGGAACGCTCGTGCCTTTGCTACCTCAAGAAACAGCCATAAAAGAAGATGGTTGGCTACTCTACCCTCAGCCAAAAACATTGAATAAAGCCAGTAAAGTGCTCATCGAGCACCTCTCTTCAGAAATACCGCGCCTCAATCAATTGTCATAATTTTTATGACAGTAAGTCTCATCAGAGACGGCTTATTTGAACACTGTTCAATATTAAGATAGCTCCATTATTACGGAGCTATCTATTATGAAAACAATAAACACAATCACACTCTGCATCGCAACGTCCATCGCGTTGCTTGGATGCAATCAAGCCAAGGTGCTAGAGCAACCTGAACCAAAACAAACCACTTTACAGGTCATCAGACTCAATAGCTTAGAAGATAATTCAACCAAGCATTTTAGTGGTGTAGTCCGTGCTCATGATAGCGCTAACTTGGCATTTCGAGTTCCCGGTACGCTGAGCGAAGTTCACGTACAAGCAGGCGATAGTGTTAGAAAGGGTGACGTAATTGCTCGCTTAGATCCTCATGACTATCAAGTAGCACTCGAAGAACTAGAAGCAAAGATGCTTGAAGCAAAGTCAGCTCACAAACTAGCAAAAGCCGAGTTAAAACGGGTTAAACAAGCAATCGCTGACAATGCGATTGCCAGTGTAAATTTAGACCGTGCCACGAGTGGTTATGAACGTAGCCTTTCAGCAGTGAAAGTCGTCAATAAAAACATTCAGAGAGCCAAAGACACATTAGGCTATACACAGTTGGTCGCACCTTTTGACGGTATTATCGCCAGCGTAGAATTTGATGCCCATGAGCAGGTTCTACCCGGTATTGCCGTAGCAACCATGCAAGATAACTCCGCATTGGACGTTGAGATTGATGTGCCAGAAAATATGATCGACCAGTTTAGTATCAACGATTCAGGTTCTATTAGCTGGTATCAATCAGACACTCCTATCAACGGGTATGTCACCGAGATAGCTCCACTTCCTCATCTGATCAAACAGACCTATACCGTTACCTACACATTGGACAATGCAAACCAACATCTCTTCTCGGGCAAGTCCGTTACGGTGTCATCAAAAACAACGGTGGCTAAAGATTCATTCTGTATTCCCTACTCGGCGCTAGTGGGAGAGAAAGAGGAACTACATATCAATGTGGTACGCAATAACGAGGTGGTCTCGACACCCGTTGAACTGAGATCTTTAGATGCTTATCAAGCTTGTATCTCTGGAAATGTGATAGGCGACGACTACGTAGTAGTGAGCGGATCTTTCTATTTAAAAGATGGTGATGTAGCAGACAAACTTGTACTTAGGGATCTATAGGACATAGAACATGATTAAACTCGCCGAATTCGCCATTCGACAAAAAACATTTCTGTTGTTTTTTATCACGCTTAGTATCATCGCTGGCATCTATTCTTATTTTGATCTTGGTAAACTAGAAGACCCAAGCTTTACCGTAAAAACCGCGGTTGTCGTTACCTTATATCCAGGAGCATCGGCTGAACAGGTCGAGAAACAGGTGACCGATACGGTCGAAACCAAGCTGCAAGAAATGGGGGAACTAAATCGGTTACGATCACTGTCTCGCCCAGGCATGTCCATGGTATTCGTAGACCTTAAAGAAAGTCTGAACTCCCAAGACTTACCTCAGCAATGGGACATACTTCGCAGTAAGGTACAAGATGTAAAACTGCAGCTCCCTGCTACAGCGCAAATCAGCCTAGTGCAAGATGAGTTTTCCGAAGTCTATGGCATGTTGTTTGCCATTCATAGCAACGATGCTCAGCCGAAAGAACTTCGTCGTTATTCAGAAGAACTCCAACGTCGTTTAAAAACCATAAAAGGCATTAAGAAAATTGAATTACACGGTGTCCAACCACGTGTGGTCTATATCGACCTTCCCGATGAACGCCTTGCTCAGTATGGCTTGTCTGTAGCTCAAGTTTGGAATCAACTTAATAGTACCAATACCACCTTCGAAACGGGTAAATTCGATGCTGGTTCAGAACGTATTCGAATCCACCAAGGTAGTGAATTTCAATCTCTAGCCGATATTCGCAATCTCGTAATTAAAGGCGGGGTCAGTGAGTTTGGCACTGGGCTTATTCGACTCGGTGACGTTGCAGATGTCACCATGGGCTATCAAACACCAGCACTTACAGAAAACCGCTACAACGGACAAGCTTCGGTCACATTGGCAGTAAGTCCAGTCCCGGGGATTAATGTCGTGTCGTTAGGCGATACGATCCAAGATATTATCAATGACTACCAAGCGAGCTTGCCTCTTGGGGTTGATATCTCGACTATTGCATTTCAACCTGACGAAGTACAAAAAGCTATCGACAACTTTGTCGGCAACCTGTTAGAAAGTGTTGCGATCGTCTTTGTGGTGCTACTGATCTTCATGGGTTTTAAGAGTGCAACAATTGTTGGCGGCAGTCTTCTTCTGACGATACTGTTAACGCTTATCTATATGAACATCAACGATATAGATTTACACCGAGTATCCCTAGGTACGTTTATCTTAGCACTTGGGATGTTAGTAGATAACGCCATCGTTATCACTGACATGATGATCGCAAAGTTAAATAAAGGTGTTGAGCGAACACAAGCGGCGTTAGACTCTGTTAAGGAAACTGGTGTTCCTTTATTGGGTGCGACTATTATCGCCATCATGGGAGCAAGTCCAGTTCTATTCTCGAAAACGGACGCTGCCGAATTCGCAGGCTCAGTATTTTATATCATAGCGTCTTCACTCTTACTCTCTTGGCTTGTTGCTATGACATTCACCACTCTCATGTGTTGGCTGTTCATCAAACCTAATTCAGAAAGCAGCGAAGACAAAATGGCTCGCTACAAACAATGCGTAAACTGGACAGTCGATAATCCAAAAAAAGCGCTAGCAGCATTGATTCCATTAATTGCGGTTACCGCAATGGCTGTTCCGTACATTGCTATTAACTTTATCCCACAATCAGATCGCCCAATTGTATTCTTCGACTATTGGCTACCTAATGGAGCCAAAGTAGAACAAACCTCAATAGATATGAGGAAAATGGAATCCTGGCTGTTACAGCAACCAGAAGTGGAGAGCATCGCCACAGCAATTGGTAGTAGCGTTCCTCGATTCTCTGTGACGGTTGAACCAGAACCGTTTGACCCAGCTTACGGTCAAATACTAATTAACACCAAAGATTACCAATCAATATCTGCACTTGTTGCACGTGGTGATGCTTGGGTAGAGGAGCAGTTTCCTAATGCGGAGCCTCGATTCCGAGCCTTGAAGCTTGCCACCGCTGATAAATACGCGGTCGAAGCTCGCTTCTCTGGTCCAGATGAAGCTGTACTACACCAACTCGCTAATCAAGCTAAAGCCATTATGGCCCAGCACCCTGAAGCGAAGTACGTACGAGACGATTGGCGCCAACAAAGTAAGGTACTGACTCCAATTATTAACCAAGATAAAGCGCGCCGTGCAGGCATCAATCGAACCGATATCGCCTTTGCCATGAAGCGCGCCTCGGATGGCATGCCACTTGGTCAAATGAACCTCAATGATGAGTTAATTACCATTCAGCTTCGTGGTTCTGAACAAACCATGGCATCACTAGAGACATTACCCGTTAAATCCATTCTTGGATTGCACAGTGTTCCACTAGGGCAAGTTGTGGATGGCTTCGAGTTAAAAGCCGAAGAGAGCATGATTTGGCGTCGTGACCGCGTGAAAACCATCACAGCTCAGGCGGGGGTTGAACGTACCAGCACTCCTGCGAGAGTTCGAAATGCCATTAAAGACCAGATTGAAGCAATTGAGTTGCCACCTGGCTACACAATGACGTGGGGTGGCGAGTATTACGACGAACACAAAGCAGTGTCAGACATTTTGAAGCAGCTGCCTAAAGCACTGCTCATCATGGTGATTATCCTCGTCGCGATGTTTAATGGCTTTAAACAGCCTGTGATTATTCTTTCTACGATTCCATTAGCAGCAACAGGTGCCACCTTTGCCCTACTTGCTTTTGATAAGCCATTTGGTTTCATGGCGCTCATCGGTGCCGTAACGCTCATGGGTATGATTATTAAAAATGGCATCGTGCTCATGGATCAAATTGAACTAGAAAGGCAGAACGGTTTGGGACTTTCCGAAGCCATTAAGTCAGCGACGATTAATCGTACGATGGCTATATCTATGGGCGCATTAACCACGGCCTTGGGGATGATCCCACTGCTCAGTGACCTGTTATTTGATCAAATGGCCGCAACCATTATTGGTGGACTGGCAGCCGCAACGGTGTTGTCACTATTTGTTATGCCAGCTCTTTATCGCTTGACCTACAAAGAGACACCAACAACAGCAAAATCATCGACACACGGCACTATCGTCGCGTCAGAACAAAAGGCATAAAACATGAAAACGCATCACTCACGTAAATGCCTACTTAAGGCGATAAAACTTGCTCCTTTGGCTCTCGCAATAACATTAGCGGGCTGTGCTGTTGGGCCTGATTACACAGAACCAACGATGACTCTATCAAACACTTACTTATATAGTAGTAACAAGCAACAAGCTGAGAACGATTACTGGTGGACAAGCTTTAACGACGACTCACTAAATCAAATGGTACAAGATGTGCAGCGTCAAAATATCCCGCTTAAAATGGCAGCCGAGCGGATAAAAATGGCCAACAGTTATCAATCTGTAGTGAGCTCTTTTAAAGTCCCTACTGTTAACATTGGGGCGGGCTACTTTAACTATCAGTTGAGTAAGAATGATCCCCTGTTAGGTCCAGCATTAAACCCTATCGGAGACTCGCTGCCAACTGGCACACCTTTAGACTCCACAACCTTGCTAAATAATCAGCATGATGGCGTGTTTGCTGGCGCTAGCATAGGTTGGGAAATGGATCTGTTTGGGCGTATCGACAGACAGTCGAACGCCGCCAAGATTCGTGTTGAACAAGCAGAAATCTACCGCAGTGGGCTCAATACCCTAATTACCGCAGACTTGGTGCACAACTACCTACAGTATCGTGGCGCTCAAGAGAGAATGGCGTTGATTGACGCAAACTTGGCCGACCAAACTAAGACATTAGAGCTAGTAAAGAAACTGGTAAAAAGTGGCTATGGCTCTGAACTCGACTTAGCACAAGCTCAAACTATGCTGGCTGCAACTGAGTCGGTTATTCCACAACTGGAAATCGCCCAACAAGTTCATAAACAACGGATGGCAACTCTATTAGGTGAACCTCTTACTCAAGTCGATATTCGCCTTGCTAGCAGTGCTGGTCTGCCAAGTCTAGAAGGTGCTATCCCCGTTGGCCTGCCATCTGATCTTCTAAAACGTCGCCCAGATATACGCATTGCTGAGCGTGAAATGGCTGCGTTAAACGAAGAAGTCGCAGCTAGCATTGCCAATCGTTACCCCAAGTTTTTCCTAACTGGAACTCCGGGAGTATCGGCAAGCAGCTTTGATGATCTATTTGATTCTGACTCTGTTGGGTGGGCTGGTGCGGTTGGCGTGAGCTGGAACGTGTTTGATGGAGGAAGAGGCGAAGCACTGGTTGAGTTGAACGAAGCACGCTTTGACGCAGCAGTACTTGGCTACGAACACTCGGTCAACACTGCAATCACCGAGGTCGACTCTATGCTGTTTGCGTATGGGCGAAGCCAGCAAAATGAGCAACGTATTCAAGAAGCACTAAACGCCTCTGACAACGCATTAAGTAAAGCACAATCATTGTACAAAGCGGGCCTTATCAACCATCTTGCATTGCTCGATGCACAACGCCAGCAGCGTATTATGGAAGATAGATTACTAGCGGCAAGGTTGCAGACCGCACAAGTGACAGTAGGAGTCTTTAAATCACTAGGCGGAGATTGGCAGCTTCCTAATTTAGTACCAGAAGACGCTTAACATATTGCATTATGAAAGAACGCGGATGACTGAATCGCTGCGTTCTTTCATTTCGTAAAGTACAACAGTTCATTACTGACAGGCTATCGTGAAAGAATGACACTTAGCTACTAGTCAGTTGAGGTCACTACATCAAAGCACTCTTGCTTAACCCGAGAGCGTAAAATCTTCTAGATAATATTTCTCGAATGTTCAGTATTTTCAGAACGATTATTTCGAATTAAAGGAGTGGGGTCATGTTATTTCAACGTTAAGTTTTAACCGACTGTAACCATAAATTCGATACCAAGATGAAATATACGGATAGAGTTAATTTCATTTACTTCTGAAAAATATAATGTAGCAAAACTCGTAAAGCAATTTACGCCTCACGAGCTTTCAAAACTCTAAGGTTAACCTATTTGGTTTTGTTCTTTTAACCTCTTTAGTTGGTTAATAGCACTGAACTTAGCACGCGTCTGTACATACTTCGCCAAGGCTCTCTCTTGGATATGAGCCACCCTGATGGCACCAAGTACATTTACCTCCAATGGCGCATCAATCGAAAAAACCATCGTTGGAATATCTGATACAAGGTTGTGATAGCCATTGTTAGCTAGGATATCGCACTCGTAACTCTTACTTATCAAGTTGCAAGATATACAGATATTTACATATTTGAGTTTTCCTATAATAAAGAAGTTAGAGTCATCACTCCCACGCTGAACTTCAGTGAACCCAAACTCCTGCAAAGAAGCAGTAATCGTTTCAGTATGCTGTTCAACGAAAGAACTCATAATTTTTCCCTTTGCTTGGCACAAAATCGGTACCTTATTTGATACCACGCTTTATCCTGACGGGCAGTGGCTTGCTCTACGGCCTTCTTCCAGTAAATAGATGCTTCATTAAATTGACGCTGTCTCTCTAACTTTGAAGCGGTCTCTGCATACTTCTCGATATCAGTCAAAATTAAACCCTCAGCTAAATATAGATTGGGGTACCTTTGTCAAAGCAGTAGCCTTGATATCCCCAAAAGAATCGATTTAAGCCAACTAACATTTTGAATATCGACGTAGACTCAACATGTTCCATGATTATTTTTTCCGGCCTTACCTGTGCGAAGGTTTCAAGCATATCCACTTCTCTTGCCGAACTGGGAGATTGAATTTTGATGAACTCGTATAAGTTCATATCCAATTCATTAGCACGAAAGTCCGACTTGTAAATATCGTAATCATCCGCTGCCGTCACTACGCCATTCTGTTTTAGCAGAGTAAGCCCCTCTATGATTCGTACGCAGCTGCCACACACGTTTCGTTCAGTCATTTCCACAACTAGCCCAATTTGTTTTTCTAATAGATAGCTATTTAACTCAATAAGTCTCGCTAACAAGGTAATATCACATAGATTGCTTCGCTCTATGTTGAGAAAGATATACTTCCCAGACCAATCACATTCAAACCTACCATTCTCAACGGCGACTTTTATTCGTTCTAGCAAATAATTAGCTGATGATGAAAACGTTAAGTCACTATGAACATTGGGACCAAGCAAAGTTTCTCGACTTCTTATTTGGTCAATTAGAACCTCATACCCTATACATTGCCCACTTGCACTATATATACCTTGCATTTTGTACTGGTAATTTGCGCTGCTATGCTTGATTCCTTTAATAAATCTGTCAATTTGCACACACATAAATGGCGTTCTCCCCTTCTACGAGTGCGTAGCCTACGCCCCGTATGCTTATAATCCTTATATTTTTATCTGCCAGATTCCTTCTCGTGCAGTACACCAATTGGAGCAAACTACTTTCGCTTATTGGTTCTCCGTCCCAAACAAAATCAACAATCTCATTTTTCGATAGAACCACACCTTGAGGTGTTTGGTTTAAGCAGCAAAGCATTCTTAAACATGTCTCACTCCATACTCGATTGCTTTTTCGGTCTATTACTTTGTTCTTTCTCTTCTCTAATTGAAGATCAAACCGGTACTCAATATTCTTAATTCGAATACAGTTAAAACATTCAAGACTTTTAAGACATTCCATTAGTTACTCCCCCGTAAGCGAAAATGCTAACAAACAGACCAACTGACATGACGTTTAATGATTATTATTATTTAGAGCAAGAATTCTATTTTAGGGCAGGAGCAAAGTGCGAGCTAAAAATATACACAGATCACATTACACAACTACACTAATAACATTAAAATCAATAACAACTCAATTTAAACCAATGTTAGAACAAAAGGTAATGGAGTGTCGGAATAAGTAATATTACGTCATAGAGAAATAAAAACCTCCGTATGGGATGCTGAATAATTAACAGTTAATAGGCTAGAAAAAATTAAAAATAGTCCACATTCACCATAAGAACTATGTATTCTGGTAAATATAATGTTCATATTTGGATATATATAACCACATGGCGTCATGTAAAAATTAAAGATCACTGAGGGCGAGCCGTACTTCTCAGCGTTTTTGAAGGGGAACTTTGCCAAAAAAGAACGGCATAGTTAGTTATTTGAAGAG
Source organism: Vibrio mediterranei (assembly GCF_013364395.1). Lineage (NCBI taxonomy): Bacteria > Pseudomonadati > Pseudomonadota > Gammaproteobacteria > Vibrionales > Vibrionaceae > Vibrio > Vibrio mediterranei. Next base: position 2,117,330 of record NZ_JABXGK010000001.1, read on the forward strand.
TATCTAAGTTATGTGAATTATGGTTATCTATCTTGGGGATAACAAATAAATCACGGTTAGGCTTAAAACAGTTACTATTTGGAACATGAGTTTTTTACATACGAAAAAGCCCGCTTCAGAGAAGCGGGCTTTCGAAAATTTGGTGGGTCCGGGCGAACTCGAATCGCCGACCCCTACCATGTCAAGGTAGTACTCTAACCAACTGAGCTACGGACCCAAATTTTGTGTTCCCTTTGAATCGTGATTCAAAGTGAGGATGGTGGGTCCGGGCGAACTCGAATCGCCGACCCCTACCATGTCAAGGTAGTACTCTAACCAACTGAGCTACGGACCCATCGTCTTTGGAACGAGATGGATATTAACGAGAGATACCAAGCTGTGCAAGTAGATTTTTGTGTTTTTGGTATCGTTTGGCTTAGAAGCCATCAATTCGACTCTTTTTTATGCTTTTAACCAGTAAAAATGTGAATTACATCAGTTTGTTGAACCTAATGGTACTACGTATTTATTCCTCATCATCGAAAACGACGTTGTAGTTTTCGGTGTATTGGCATAATGGTTGGCGACTACAAGTGAAGAAGCGTCGTCCTTTGAAATCGCCTTGGGTTGCCGTCTTTATCGTCATAGGGCTACCACAACGTTTACAGAAACGGACTTCTTTTTCGGGTTCAATAAGATCAATATGTGCAGCAAGCAAACGTCTTATCTTACTGACTTGGTAGCTCAACTTAACAGATGCACCTATTAGTGGGATATTTGCAGATTTACACACTTGCATAATCAGCTTTTGACGTTCGACTTTGCCTTTATCCAACTTTTGACCATTGTCGTACTCGATCACGACTCTGGGCTGCATCGTTCTCGGATCGCAAATAACAAAATCGAAGTAGCTTTTGGCAATCACGTTGTTAGCAATGAACCATTGCTTCTTATTACTAATGTTCTGAGGAGTCACTACATTAGCCATGCTGACCTTAGTTAAGATGACACCATGCTCCCCTACAGCTTCTTTTAATGCATTATAGAAAGCTGTTTGTGCCGAAGAGAGAATTGGTCCCTTCACTTTGTACTGATACGATCTTGTGTCTTCCTGCTTTACAAAATATTTCTGAGCAACAAGGAACAACCCCACCAGTAACGCTAATACAATGAATATCTCAAACATTGACGCAGTAATACCTAGAATTAATGAACATGTTCGTTTCCAGAGTATTCGCAATAGGATATAGATGCAATCATTGTAAGCTGAACTCTGATTTTTGTCGTATATTCTATTTAGAAAGAGTCAGTTAGGTATTAAAAGGAGTCTACCTTGATAAAAATAATTCTTCGCTATTTTGTGGTGAGCTTACCACTGTTGTTACTCGGTTGTACTGGCATTCCCGACAAAGTACAGCCCGTTACAGGTTTCGATCTCGACCGCTATCTTGGCAAATGGTACGAGGTGGCTCGACTGGACCATAGCTTCGAGCGGGGGCTAGACAATGTGACCGCTACCTACTCATTGAATGACGATGGCTCTGTAAAAGTGCTAAATCGTGGTTGGGACACAAAAGAGCAGGAATGGTCGGAAGCGGAAGGCAAAGCAAAATTTGTCTCGTCACCCGATATCGCGCACCTTAAAGTGTCTTTCTTCGGACCTTTTTATGGTAGCTATGTGGTCTATTATTTAGAACCAGATTATTCTGCTGCACTAGTCAGTGGCTACAATTCCGATTACTTTTGGATTTTATCGAGAACGCCTACCATCAAGGAAGCAAAGTTAGACCAGTATTTGAAAATCGCTTATGAAGCCGGATTCGACACATCGGCGCTTATCTTCCCTAAACACGATAAGCCTAAGCAAAATTAACGGGCAGTCAGCACGGACTTAAACATCCCTTTAAGTTTGATTTTCGTTACCCGCCAATGAGTCACTGGTCTCATTGGCGCGGTGTCAAGAATATGCTCTTTTGCACGCTCATCAAAAACCACAGGGCCTCGGTGCGCCAACAGAATCTGCTCAGCGTTTAAGTTGTACACTTTCTCCACTGATCTTCGATATTGATTTGGATGAAATATAGGAAATGGTGCGATGAGATGCTGCTTCACTTGCACCATTAAGTCCGCAACATAAACAATCGACTCATTAGGGTTATAGACCGAGATATCTCGGTCTGTGTGACCCGGCGTGTCAAGTATTTGCCAATCAGCAAATAACGGTACAGTATCACCATCAATCAGTTGGTAATCCGCATTTAATGCCTTGTTGTACCATAGGTTTTTTCTAGGTTGCCCTAACCGCTTCGCCATATACCAAGCCAACACTAAGTCTGTAACATGCATCAAAAAGCCATCTATCCCGGAATACCAATCGCGCTCTTTCGCCGCTGAGACAATTTTAGCTCCTGTAATAGCTTTGAGCCGATGAGCAGCTCCAGCGTGGTCTGGGTGCATATGGGTCACGACGATAACTTTTAAATCAGAAACTTGCCTCTGTAAATCATCGGTGATAAAACGCAGTATAGTGCCCACGTCAGCTCGGCTTGCACCGTCTAACAAGAGCAATTTATCTGGGTACTCAACCAAATAGATTTGTTGTATATATCCTTTAATTTGATGAATCTTCATCTTTCACTGACTGGTCTGATGTCTTTTCACCAAGATAGCCTTCAGGTAACATTTTTGCAACATAAACATCATTCATCTATGTTGAATTGATAAGTGTCTAGGAATATTTATGAGCACATTAATTGCGGGTCATCGCGGTGTTGCTGGAACCCATCCAGAAAACACCCTAGCAAGTATTCAAGCAGCAAAAAGAGCGGGCCTCACCTGGGTTGAAGTGGATGTTCAACCGACTAAAGATGACATACTAGTGGTTTGTCACGACCACACTATTAACCGATGCAGTAATGGTACTGGCAGAATCGATGAATTAACATTCGAACAACTTAGTCAGTTCGACTTTGGGTCATGGAAAGCACCACAGTTTGCTGGTGAGCGACTGATGAGCTTCGATGAATTACTCAACTACTGTCAGACTAACCAGCTGAGCATCAATATTGAGGTCAAGGTTGATAAACATGAAGCGGAGCACGTCGTTGCTCTACTTGCAGAGCGGCTCAATGCCAGTGAGATAGACAGAAATCAGTTGCTTATCTCAAGTTTTAGTCGTGAGGTAATGCTCGCACTGTATCAAGAAAAACTTGGCGTGCGCCTAGGTGTGCTAGGTAACCGGCTTAATAACCGTCTTTTAAAAACTATTGATGAGGTAGAGGCATTCAGCTGCCATCTCAATTATCGTTGGCTTACCCAAAAGCACATTAGAACGTTGCGAGACCGTGGCTTACAGATCTGGTGCTATACCGTTAATAACCCGAAATCTTTTAAGCATTTACAACAAGTTGATGCAATTTTCAGTGACTACCCGCAGCGATTTATGAACTTACTTTAGTGGGCTTCATTGACGCAACCATATAGTCAATAAATGCTCGTCTTCGGGCGGGCATAAACTTTGACTGGGGAAATTGCATCACTATTTCCCCTTGATACCGAGAATTAATATGCCATTCCGGTAACACCTGTAAGACGTCACCTTCTCTCAAAGCTTTTTCCACCACAAATTCTGGGAAGATACCAATACCAATTCCACTTTTCACTGCATTTAACCGCATCTCGGAGTGGTTAACTGAGTAACGGCCGTCAACTTGAACTTTAACGTTTTCCCCATCCTTATTGAAAAGCCATACATTATCGTTTGGTTGTTCATTGAGAAATAAGCAATTGTGATTCAATAAGTTATTTGGATGGAACGGAATACCATGCTCTTGAAGGTATGATTTGCTTGCACACAGCACGGCTTTGATTTCACCAAGTGTTTTTGCTACCAAATTTTCTCTTGGGAAGTGTGTCAGCTCGAAAACGATATCTAGGTTGTGACCAAAAGGGTCAACGAACTCATCACTAACCAATAGGCGAAGTTTTACCTTCGGGTACAAATCGAGAAACGGCAGCATTAATGGCTCTAAAATGTGGCGACTGAAAGCTTTGGGAGCTGAAATCCTTAGTTCGCCTTGGGCTTCTCCCCCTTCCTGACTGGCAATATTGGCGATATCAGAAGCAGACTCCATGATTTTCTTACTGAACTCGTACACTACCTTGCCAGTGTCTGTTGTTACCTGTTTTCTCGTTGTTCGTTCAAGTAGGTCAGCATTAAGCGCAGCCTCAAGTCGACTTATTTGGCGGCTTACTCCTGATGGCGTCATACCCAACCTCTGCGAGGCGGCGGTGAAGCTCCCAGCTTCAACAACTGTCACAAACGCAGCAATATCCGGCAAAAGTGCCATGAGTTTATTTGTGTCCATCAGTCATAAGTCCTATGCATTTCGGAAGTATTATCACTTTGTTATTCATAAGTTAGCATATCGATAGAATTATTCACAAAAAATATTTAAGAGCAATTACAAATGGATAGGAATTACGCACAAAGTTTCACAGTGAATTGGGCGGTTATAGGGTTACTCGCGGTATCAATCGTCTGGGGTACCAGTTACGGAACGTCAAAACAGGTTCTTCAAACACTTAGTGTCCCACAACTATTGTTCGCCCGTTTCGCTTTAAGCTGTGCCGTACTAGTCGTAATCCTATATAAGAAAAAGCTCTTCATTGAATTTACTAACAACGCAATTGGCTATTTAAAAGTAGGATTACTTACTGGCGCTATCTTGAGCAGCATATTCATTACCGAAACATGGGCTGTGATGCTCGCTCAAGCAGGACAAGTTGCTGTCCTCATCAGTCTCTGTATCCTGTTCACTCCATTCTTGGAAAAGGTATGGCTTAAGGTTTCATTGCCTAAAGGCTTGGTAGGATACTGTTTTATAGGGGTGGTAGGTGTCGCTTTGCTTTCCAACGTGACTCAACAGGACTTTACCTTCAATTTGGGAGTCGCATTAGTTCTAATCGCGGCCGTACTCAGAGCGATCATGGTTGTTACCTGCCGAAAAGCCTTCACGGGACACGAGTTGAATACCGAATTGATTACTTTTATTCAACTCTCGGTTGTTACTGTCGTAAGCTTGTTATTAATGTTCAAAGAAGGGTCGGCTACCCAGTTTACAACAACTATGATGCAACTTGATTGGGTCACCTCGAGTTGCTTAATATATCTTGCTTTAGGTTGTACCCTTATGGCGTTTTTTCTGCAGAACTACGCCGTCAAGTTTCTTCACGCAAGTCAAGCATCACTTTTGATGGGCACAGAGCCACTATTTGGGTTGATTTTCGCGGCAATTTTCTTGCAAGAGCAACTTACAAACCTTCAATGGTTGGGTAGTTTTCTTATCATTTCCACCACTGTTGCAGCTTGTTACCAATTTTCTAAGCACAAACAGCCTTGATGTCAGTCGATTTACCTAAAATGCGGCACTTTTTTTGATTTACCTCAGGTCTAGCACGTAAACATAGGGTGTAAAGTGAGTGTCCCTGTTTCATAACGTGAAGTAATCCTATGACACTAGTAAATACCGACCGCCTTGTTAACCACTTCTTTGATCTTGTTAAAATCGACAGCGAATCTGGCAATGAAAAAGCCATTGCTGAAGCTATTGCTGAACAGCTGGGTGAGCTAGGTTTCGCCGTAAGCAAACTTCCTGTACCAGAACAGTATACCAATGGGTTTAATGTATATGGTCGCCTTGAAGGTACGCTTGACGGTAGCATTGTATTCAGTGCTCACATGGACACAGTAACTCCAGGTATTGGCATCGAGCCAATCATTGAAGACGGTATTATTCGCTCAAAGGGCGATACGATTCTTGGTGGAGACGACAAGTCTGGTATTGCAGCAGTAATGGAAGCGGTACGTTGTCTTAAAGAGCAAAACCGTGAACATAAAACTATCGAAGTTGCTTTCACCGTTCACGAAGAAGGTGGCCTGTTCGGTTCGGAACACTTCGATATGTCCTACATCCAATCAAACAACGCGATAGTACTTGATACTGGTGGCCCAATCGGAACCATCGTAACGGGTGCTCCGGGCCAACAAAAAATTGTTGCTAAAATCAAAGGTCGCCCAGCTCACGCAGGTCTAGCTCCCGAAGAAGGCATCAGCGCAGCAATGGTTGCCGCAGATGCTATCGCAAACATGAAGCTGCTTCGCATCGATTCAGAAACTACAGCAAACATCGGTTCTGTTAACGGTGGCCAAGCAACTAACATCGTAATGCCAGAGCTAACTGTGGTTGCCGAAGCACGTTCACTAAACAGCGACAAGCTAACCGCTCAAGTTAAGCATATGGTTGATACTTTCCAAGCGTCGGCTGAGAAATTCGGTGCAGAAGTCGAGATCGAATCAACACGTGCCTACGACGCTTTTGTTATCGCAGAAGACGACGCACACGTTCTGAAGGTTAAACAAGTCTTTGAAGCAAACGGCATCGAAGCCAACACAAAACATACTGGTGGTGGTAGTGACGCGAACAACTTCAACGGTAAAGGTCTAACAACTGTAAACCTTTCTACTGGTATGGCAAAAGTTCATACTACTGAAGAGTACATCGCTATTGACGATATGGTGAAAATCACTGACTTCGTTATTGGCTACGTAACGGCTTAAATCTAGCAATAGAACTTAGCGCTGCATTTCACACCTGTGGAATGCAGCGTTTTTTATAGCCCCTCATATTCATCAATGGCTGCACGAGCTTCCACTAAAGTACAACCCGACTCATGCATCAATTCTGCAATGGTTACTTCAGGGTTTCGCTCTAATACTTGTTGAATGGGTGACTTATACTCCGATAACACTTTCTCTATCGCAACCGATATCCAACCTACACTGGCATCTAATGCGAACGACGCCAGTTGTTCTTTGCGACCAGTAACGAGCCAATTGCGTGAGCGGCGGATGCGTTTGAGCGTGCATCCGGATTGGGAAGCGCTTGCGATAACCTGTGCTTTATCCTCAACTCGATGGACGAAGCTATTAAGACGAACTGATATTAAAAGCCGCGATTTTTCCAAAACTGACCTTCATCTCTTGCTGTTACTTTGAACTTCTTCTCCGCAACCACACGTCCTTGCATTTCAAGTACCATGCGCCACTCCCCTAGATTGCTTTCAAAGCCATCGATAGGGTGAAGCAGCTGAATGGTGTCCCCCAGATAGAAGTCCCAATCATTACTGCCGATATGCTCTTCACCATCAAAAGGTTCCAACACCTGCCCTTTCTTACCAAGGATGCCAGGATGGTAAATACAGTATCGAACGCGCTCCCCTTTGGCCTTTTTGATATTAACAATAAAGCCAAATTCAATGTGCTCATCGGCTGGCACTATGGTGGTGAAATCTTGAATTTTAGGCAGCTCTTTAGAGCCGGAATCCCAAGTGGAATAAATACCATAAGACGTCATTTCGATGACGGGTGAACGTTTAGCCATTGTCCCATTGAGCCTTTAATTTGATCAGCGTTATTTGATACATCATTATCACGACACTGCGCTACATTTCATGCGTTCAGTCTTGCCAGCGAGCACGCATTTTAGCAATGACAGCATCACTAACTCCATGGATATTTTGGTATTTACCGTTACAAACGATAATTTCCAAATCCGCATTGAATTGCTGCGCTAGCGTTTTATACGCCTTCATTTCCCAACGTCGCACGAAGGTATTTGCCACTACTACATTCTCACCTTTGGCAAGAGCCAGTTCGACCTGCTTCTGGCACCACAAATGTGCTTGTTCAATCAAGTCAGGATCATAGCAGTAGTCTCCGTGAACATTAACAAAATACATGTCGGCTTCGAAATGTTGTGCATCATATGTCTTTGCTAACGTTGTTTTTCCTGAGCCAGGTAAGCCACGGATTAGCGTCAATTTCAATTGCTGGTACCTTCAAACATATAGAACCAAGCATTGTACCCAATTTCAGGCTCAGTACACGGTTTGATTCGTTGGTCATACTCGAATTGAACTAAAATTAACTATCGACAAGCAAAAACGTTTGCGTTAACTTTAGATGTATAGACGTCCAGATGACCAAACATTAGCTTAGGGAGAAAGCTGTGCCAATTAAGATTCCCGATCAACTGCCTGCATCCAACGTATTGAGAAACGAAAATATCTTCGTGATGTCGGAGACGCGTGCTGCCACGCAGGAAATTCGACCACTCAAAGTACTGATCCTCAATTTGATGCCAAAGAAAATTGAAACGGAAACCCAGTTCCTAAGATTGCTTTCTAATAGTCCACTACAAGTTGATGTCGAGCTGCTGCGCATTGATGACAGACCAAGCAAGAACACACCAACGGAACACCTAGATACCTTCTACCGTCAGTTTGAAACGATCAAAGATCGTAACTTCGATGGACTTATTATTACCGGAGCACCACTCGGTCTAGTTCAATTTGAAGACGTGATTTACTGGGAACATCTGCAAACCATTATGAATTGGGCCAACAAGCACGTGACCTCTACCTTGTATGTGTGCTGGGCGGCTCAAGCGGGACTGAAGCTGTTATTCGACCTGCCGAAAAGAACTCGCAAAGAGAAATTGTCCGGTGTTTACCACCATACTATTCAGCATCAATACCACCCGCTACTGCGTGGTTTTGATGATTCTTTCCTTGCCCCCCATTCGCGCTATGCGGATTTCTCGCCCGAGTATCTGGAGTCACATACGGATCTAGATATCCTAGCGACCTCAGATGTAGCAGGTGTCTACCTTGCGGCAACCAAGGACAAACGAAATGTATTTGTGACAGGTCACCCTGAGTACGACTCACACACTCTACACGGCGAGTATGTCCGTGACCTTGGTGAAGGTATGGAGCCCGCAATTCCGGTCAATTATTATCCGAACAACAACCCTGATAATAAACCTATTGCGAGCTGGCGAAGTCATGGGCACTTATTGTTTGCCAACTGGCTCAACTACTGTGTATACCAGCAAACGCCTTACGATTTGGAACACTTCAGTGCAGATGCGTTTACCACAGACGAGTAAGGCAGTCTTGCGACCTACTTTCTAAATCCTATTGCGGCAATATCTACCTATCTCCCCAGCTATTGGGGAGATATCATCTGCTTTCCTACGATTTTACTTCGCCAATAACGCTACTTTTTTCAAAAAGCTATCACGCAAGTGTTCTTGGTCGTATTCCAAATGATAGGTATTGTGAAAGCCCACTTTCAGCTCTACACCATTACCTCTCATATACACGTTATAACCATCATAATCTGAGAACGCTTCAACACCGCCATAGATCTTGCCAAACTCTGTATCAGCGCCATGTTCCATTATGTTGTCGTAGGCTTGAAGTACTTTTCCGGGGTCCAGTTCGTTTTTCATCGCTGCCTCCTAATAAACAAAGCCACACTAAAAGTGTGGCTTATGAATATGCAGAGCGCCAATTTTATCCGACTATTGCGTGAGCTGTCCGATCTTATTCATCACGTAGAACTCGACGTAAAATTTTACCTACGTTGGTTTTTGGCAGCTCATCTCTAAACTCAATTACTTTAGGGATCTTGTATCCTGTGAGGTGTTGACGACAGTGCTTTTTAATGTCATCAACGGTAACTGGACCACTAGTCACTACGATTAACTTGACGCGTTCCCCAGCTACATCATCAGGCACGCCTACCGCTGCAGCCTCAACAATTTTCGAGTGTAGCGTCGCTACCTCTTCAATTTCCGTTGGGAACACATTGAATCCAGAAACCAAAATCATATCTTTCTTACGGTCTTCGATATAAAAGATACCGTCTTCGTCCATACGACCAATATCGCCCGAATACAACCAGCCATCTTTGGTTAAGATAGCGTTGGTTTCCGCTTCTTGCTTCCAATAGCCTTTCATTACTTGGTCACCACGGATTTGAATCTCTCCGACTTCATTTACACCCAGTGGCTGACCGTTTTCATCTACGATACGCAGTTCGGTACTTGGCAAGGGCACTCCTACCGCAGGCACGTAGGACTGCTGCGTATGAACACCACCTGCGACTACAGGCGAGCATTCCGTCAAACCGTAGCCTTCAATGATTGGCATCCCTGTAACCTTTTGCCATTCGTCTGCGATGTGTTTTTGAGTAGCCATGCCACCAGCAATGGTGAACTCAGCATTGGAGAAATCCAACTCTCTAAATTTGGCGTGATTGTTCAATGCAGCAAATAACGTATTAAGCCCAAATATCATCGTGAACGGATATTTACTTAAGTCATTGACAAAACTATTCAAATCACGAGGATTCGTGATCAAAAGATTGCTACCACCCATGTACATCATCAACATCATACTGACTGAATTGGCAAAGATGTGGTAAAGCGGTAAAGGAGTTACCGCACGCTCTTTGTCTTTCGAGGTTCTAGGACCGAAATGGCCATAGACTTGCAGCACGTTCGCAATGATGTTTCTGTGGGTTAGCATTGCGCCTTTCGCAAGACCTGTGGTGCCGCCAGTGTACTGCAGATAAGCAAGGTCACTGCTTTCAATCACAGGAGGGTTAAAGTCCATACGTTTACCGTCAGTAAGCGCACGTCTCAATGAAATCGCCCCTGGCAAATGGTACTTAGGCACCATTTTTTTCACGTACTTAACCACAAAATTCACTAGCGTTCGTTTATGTGGCGCAAGTTCATCACCAATGCTCGTCAAGATGACATGCTTGATGCTGGTCTTAGCAATCACCTGTTGTAAGCTGTTGCCAAAGTTAGTCACTGCCACAATGATCGTCGCACCCGAGTCACGCAACTGATGCTCAAGTTCTCTTGGCGTATAAAGTGGGTTGACGTTAACCACAACAAGTCCTGCCTTCAATGCACCAAGAATGGTGATCGGATATTGCAGTAAGTTCGGCATCATCAGAGCAATTCTATCGCCCTTTTTCGCCCTAAGTTCGTTCTGAAGATAGGCAGCAAAGGCATCACTTTTCTCGTTTAAATCGCGATACGTGAGTGAATGTCCCATGTTGACAAACGCTGTGTTGTCCGCGAATTGCTCGAACGGCTTAACGAACATCTCATTGATGTTGTCGTATTGGTCGATATCGACAAACTCAGGAACATCATCGGGGTACGTCTTTAACCAAGGTTTGTTATTTGTGCTCATTGCTATTACACCTATTTATTTTGTCTCGAGTACTCTAACGAAGTTCACACAATAGATATAGATTAGAGTCATTATTCTATCTTAACTGGCTACTTTATAAGCAAAATGATTTGCACGCACTACACAACCATCATTGAGTTTTGACGATTCGCTCGCACAGTTACCCCGTTTTCCTACGTTAGTTCCGGCATCTACTTATGATGATCGGAACAAAATCACAGTATGACATTTAGGAATTTGGGACAGAACTATGAAAATCCATACTCATATCGTAATGCTCGCATCGATGACATTAAGTGGTTGTGTTACCGTGCATGAGGATAATAGCAATGCTCAACACAGCCCCATAGATATGGCTGATACACGTATTGCTTTGGGTCTTAACTACGTCAAACTTGAACAGTATTCCAAAGCACGTCAAAGCTTAGAAAAAGCCATGAAATATGCACCCCACTACTACAAAAGCAGTTTGTCTTTAGCGTACTATCTCGATGTAGTCGGAGAAGTTGATAGAGCGGCAGAGCTATACAAGAAAACACTTGATGAACATCCAAACAACGGCAATGTTTACAATAACTATGGTACTTTTTTGTGTAAGCAAGGGGAATTTCAAAGGGCTGATGTCTTATTTAATCAAGCGATCGACAAGCCTAATTATTATGCTGTCGCCGAAACCTATGAAAATGCGGGGTTATGCGCTCTAAAAGCGCGAAAGAGTCATCAAGCCAAATACTATTTCAGCAAGTCAGTTGAACACCAACCGCTGCGTCCAACCTCTAGTTTGCAATTAGCGGCGTTAGAAATAGAACAGGACCAATTGCATCAAGCTCGATTGAGATTGCTCGACTTTAGCCAACGTTATGGTTATCAGCGAAACAACCTCGTGTTATTAATCGAGCTTGAGCGAAAATCGGAGAACTGGATGTTAGTCAACAAGTACCAAGCGTTGCTTGAGCAAGTTAACGTATTAAAGTAGTGCTTTGACCCTATCTTGTCTTTCTTCTGCCGACATGAACGTCCATGCCAAGAAACGACTTTTCTTCTGCCCTTGTGCCATTTCTTGAATCACAATTTCAGAGACACCTAGTTTTTCTAGACGCTTTCTAAGTGGGCGGATATTGTCTTTTTTGGACAGTAAGGTGCTAAACCAAATCACTTGTGATGCAAAGTCTTTACTTTCCTGAGCCATATTGAGGACAAATGCTTCCTCTCCTCCGGGACACCACAGTTCTGCATTTTGTCCGCCAAAATTGAGCTTCCCATTCAACTTGGTTGCACCGGACTGACCACGCGACTTTTGGTTTTTCGAGAGATTGTTGTTTTTTCGCTCTGTGCCTTTTTGCGCGTCTTCCATCGATTTATGGAAAGGCGGATTGCAAGTGGTCGCGACGAAGAAATCATCAGGAGCAATCACACCAGCAAAGATATGATTGCTGTTTTGCTGATGACGAATCTCAATTTTCCGCGCCAGTTTGTCGTTATTATTGACGATTTCTTTGGCACAACTCACCGAGACAGGGTCGATATCCGACCCTATCCAATTCCAGTGATGACGCGTCGCACCAACAATCGGATAGATGCAGTTTGCGCCAGTGCCAATATCAAGCGCTTTAACCTTAAGACGAGCTTTCTCAGACTGCTCTCGCATTAAGTCATATTGCAGCCACTCATTAAGTCGATGTACATAATCTGCTCTGCCGGGGATAGGAGGACACAAGTAACTCTCAGGAATGTCCCAAAAGTTTATACCATAGTAGGCCTTGAGCAGAGCGCGATTGAGGAGCTTAACCGAAGCAGGATCAGAGAACATAATCGTCGCCTCCCCTTTAGGATTGCTGATAACATAGTCCTTCAGTTCAGGGAGTGCCTGCGTGAGCTCTACAAAATCGTAGCGTCCATGGTGTAAATTGTCTTTGTGAAGACCCTCAGCATGACGCTTAACTAGCGTGGTTTCTGAGCTCACCTTTTTGTTCTTCTTAGTGTGACCCGATTTGCTCTGAGCACGTTTATTGTTGTCGGGCTTCATGCTTAAGTTCCTGATAGATCATAAATAGGCGCGCATCGAACTCTAACTGGTGATAGTCAGGCTCCATATGACAGCATAATTGGTAAAACGATTTGTCGTGCTCTTTTTCTTTGATATGAGCAAGTTCGTGCACCACTAGCATCCGCAACAACGGCTCCGGCGCATGCTTAAACACGCTAGCAATGCGAATTTCGTTCTTAGATTTTAGCTTGCCGCCATGAGAGCGGGACACATAGGTGTGCAAACCAAGCGCGTTATTTATCAAGTGAATTTTGTTGTCCCAAATGACTTTTGAAATCGGCGCTGTTTTTTTCATGTAGCGCTGCTTGATATCCATGGTGTAGTCGAATAAGGCTTTTTCACTTTGGATTTGATGACGTTCGGGATAACGCTTTTCAAACCACGTGACAAAACGTCCGCTTTCTATTAGTGAAGATACTTGTTCAATAAGGTTTTGCGGATACCCCGCAATGTATTTGAGACTACTATTCATCCGCTTTTAGCGCATCCTAGGTTAAGTTTGTCGCCATTCTATAGAAGTCCCTTTTTGAAAGCCATAAGATGGTTCTGCCAATCTAACTGCTCTAAACCAACAAGCAAAAAAGCAGCCGAAAGCTGCTTTTTGATTATTAGTGTCATGGTTAACGATTAAATGGGTTCAATATAATCCACAACCTCCAGACCAAAGCCAGACAGCGAGTGATATTTTTTGTCTGCCGAAGACAGGAGATTCATCTTGGAGACACCGAGGTCAGCAAGGATCTGGGAACCAACTCCTACCTGTCGTGATGAGCTGGTTTTCTTGCTTTGTGGGTAGTTTTCCCCTTGGTCTAACGCCTGATAACGTTTTACTTTTGCTATCTGCGACTCGGTACTATCCTGCCCTTCTAGGATCACCAATACCCCTCCTCGATCAGCAATGGTGGCCATGGCTTTGTTTAGTGTCCATGATGATTGAGATTCGCGAGTAGAGAACAGCACATCTTGGAAAGTGTCTTTCACATGAACTCGAACGTTAGTCGGCTGCTCATCAATACTCCCCTTCACCATGGCGTGATGAATTTGGTTATCCACGGTATCTTTATAAGTCACCATTGAGAACTCACCAAATTCTGTCGGGATCTGACAGCTTGCAACGCGTTTAATGGTCGTTTCTGTCGCGTTTCGGTATTCGATAAGATCGGCAATCGTCCCTAGTTTAATGCCGTGCTTTTCAGCAAACACTTCCAATTGCGGACGTCGAGCCATCGTGCCGTCGTCATTGAGGATTTCAACGATAACTGAAGCTGGCTCGTGACCAGCTAATCTCGCTAAATCGCAGCCTGCCTCTGTATGCCCAGCGCGAACCAACACCCCGCCATCTTTGGCCGCCAACGGGAAAATATGCCCCGGTTGTACTAAGTCTTGAGGTTGCGCACCTTTGGCAACAGCAGCCTGCACAGTCACTGCTCGGTCCTCAGCAGAAATACCAGTCGTGACACCTTGCGCTGCTTCAATCGATACGGTAAACGCGGTTGCCCAAGGCTCAGTAGGATTTTGAACCATAGGGAACAAATTTAACTCTTGGCAACGCTGCTGCGTTAATGTGAGACAAATCAGCCCTCGACCATGGGTTGCCATAAAGTTGATATCTTGGGCTGAGATACATTCAGCCGCCATCATAATATCGCCTTCATTTTCACGATCTTCATCATCCATTAGGATGACCATTTTTCCTTGTTTATAGTCTTCAATGACATCTTTGATACAGCTAATTGGCATAAGAAAACCTATGTTATTGTTCGGCAAGTTGTTGAATGTAGGACACGCTAGATTGTAGTGCTGCTACAATGTTTTCCATACTTTCTGGCGAGCGCCCACGAATTGGGAAGGTGTCTTTGCGTCGATACATACGCAGGGGCTTTTCAATACTGAATGGCAGTTGACGGTTAGCAAGCGTCTGGATAATTGGCTCAAAGTTAATTACCCCCTGCCCTAGCGCTGGGAACGTAAACTTGTCATCATGAATTTGCACATCTTTAATGTGGAAATGCTGACAGAAAGGCAACGCCATCTTAGCTTCTTCACTCGGGCTTAAATTGGGTACAAGAGAGACTGAGTTACCCGGATCGAAATTTAGCGCTAACGCATCATGGTTAACTTCTGAAAGCATTCGAACACCATCGTGGGCCGTCGCAAACGCATTAAAGTTATGATCACCACCATTCTCAATGCAGATGACACAGCCCTTGTCTTTGGCGTATTCCGATAACACTTTAAGATTGGCGATAATGGTTGCACGATCGGCAATGGGACCAGTACAGGTATTAAGGTAAGTCACTCCTAGATGATGCGCAAAATCGATTCTCATCATAAAGTCATCTATCGCACTCGGTGCCGCCAAATTCATGGTACAGCCCAGCGCATCTGATTTAAGTTGCTCTTTCTCTAACAGAGACAATAAGTATTGAGCATGGCTCTCGGAGAACATGTCACTATCAAGTTGACCAACATAGCCTTGGTTGAAGGCAAATTCGACTTTACCTAAGCCCAATTGACTGATTGTTTTCAACGACGTTTTTAAATCATGTCCATCAAAAATTGCCGTATTGATGGCTAATCTATCTAATATTCCCATCACATTAATCCCTTAATTATGTTACTTGGAGCACCTTTTCCCATGTCACTAGCGACACCAACGAGAGCATAGTGGTGAACAGTATCACGCTCGCCGTTGCTTCTTTTGCCACCTGGTATCGCTCAGACAATAAGTACACGTTAATACCCGTTGGTAGACTGGCTAGAATCACCAGGACTTGAACTTCTATTTGAGAAAGTTCAAATACCAAGCTTGCGAAGAGCAGCATTGTTAGTGGAAATACGACGATTTTCACAGTAAGAAGAAGTAACACTTTCTCTTGCATCAATGAGCGGAACGGATAGCAACTTAGGCTTGCACCAAGAATAAATAAAATAACCGGAAGAGCGGCCCAGCCAATGAGCGCGAGGCCATCAACAACTGCCGGATAAAGAGTAATGCCCCATACATTAATCAATAACCCTGTGGCAATTGCGAGTAGAATCGGGTCGGTCACGACTTTTTTATAAGAGTAGAAACCCGGCTCCCCCGAACGAATCATAAGTATGTTGACCATGGGCAACACCACGACCAAATTGGTCACGATAATTCCCATCAAGATCAATTCAGCTTCTGGACCATACAGTGAGAACACCAATGGCACCCCAATACCAACGGCGTTAGGGTACAGCGCAGAAATCGATTTGATCGTCGCCGCCGCTGCAGTGTCATTGCCTTTGACGGAGAGCCAGAAACGGACGGCGAAAAATAAACCTCCCAATCCCAAACCATAGGTAGCTAGTAGCTTTGGTGAAGGAAGTTGAGAGAGGTCAGCCTGAACAAGCGAAGTAAAGAACAAACAAGGCGTGAGATAACTGAAAGCCACATTTCTACTCCAATCAATGCGACTTTTCGTCATGATTGGTAACGTTTTGGCGACTAACAGTCCAAACACAATGAGTGATAGTAACTTCACTTGCTCCATAGTTAGTGCTCCAACTTGCTATTGGCAATACTGAGCAGTTCAACGTAGCCTTCGGCATTCCATGCCGTACGACCAACAAACACGCCATCAATATTGGCTTGGTCTAGTAGCTCTGAGGCATTAGTTAGATTGACGCTGCCACCGTATAGAAGTACCACATTATCCGCGACCTCTTGACCATAGCACTCCACCAGTGCATCACGGATTGCGCAATGTACCTTTTCGGCTTCTTCTTTGGTTGCCGGAGTGCCTCCTTCCCCAATTGCCCATACAGGCTCATAAGCAAGAACAACGTTGGCTACTTTATCTAGAGGAACGTCATACAACGCAATTTTAACCTGACGCACAACAGACTCTACTGATACGCCCCACATCTTTTCCTCTGCGGTGTCACCGACACAAACCAGTGGCGTTAGGCCATGCTTTAAAGCCGCGAGTACTTTAAGATTGACGGTTTTGTCCGTCTCGCCAAACATGGCGCGTCGCTCAGAATGACCGATCTCCACAATAGAGACACCACAATCTTTCAGCATCAATGGTGACACTTCACCGGTAAATGCTCCGCTGTCTTGCCAGCACATATTCTGTGCGCCAAGTTTGAGCGCATCTGCATTTATCGTTTGTGCCATTTGAGAAAGGTAAGGGAATGGCGGAATAACAAAAGGTTGAATTCGGCCATCTGACCGTTCGACCGCCTGTTCCACTGCCGCTGCCCATGACGCTGCCGAGGCAGCGTCTTTGTTCATTTTCCAGCTTGTGCCGACCCAGATTTTCTTCATGCTGGAACCTGCTCGCACGCATACTCAGACATGAACTGTAAGATAAGAGACATAGAAACCGCGCCTGGGTCTGGATGACCCAGTGAACGCTCGCCAAGAGTTTTCGCTTTACCAGTTGTGGCAATCATATCTTTAGTTGCTTCAACACCTTGCTTGGAGGCAGCAGCAATTGCAGGTAGGTTTTTCGTCAAGTCACCAGAAAGTTTTTCAGATGCTTCAACAGCTGCTACTAGGGCATCAATCATCGTCTTGTCCCCTGGTTTTGCACCACCACGGTCATAAACACCTTGCAAGCCGCCGGCTAAGAATGTCGCCAGTGTTTCGGTATCTAGTTGCTCTGCACCTTTGATGGACTTAGCACCGCTACGGAACAAGGTACCGAAGATCGCCCCAGAAGCCCCGCCCATGGTAGCCATCATAGTAGAGCCAATTTTCAGCATCAGCTTACTGACATCTTCTGGTTGAAATTCGTCCGTCAGCAGCGTCTGAACGGCTAGAAAGCCTCGCTCCATACCTATGCCGTGGTCACCATCACCAATCGCTTGATCATACTTAGTCAGCATAGGTTCGCTATCGACCATGTTCTTTGCCACATAAGCCATCATGTTTTTCGCTGTTAATACATCCATTGTTATTTCCTCAAAGCAAATGATTCACAAGGTAGGTCGTAGAGCGCTTTCAGCTCATCATCCAGTTTTAATAAAGTAATTGAGTAGCCAGACATTTCCTGAGACGTACAGTAGTTACCGACTAACGTGTCATGAACAGTGATGCCGCGCTCTGCCAGAAGCGCATGCGCTTGCTTGGTAGCAATAAGAAGTTCCATATAAGTCGATGCGCCTAGGTTATTAACCAAAAGACACACTTCATCGCCAGATTGATACGGAAGGTCAGTGCACAGATCATTAATGAGACGGGTGACGACTTCGTCAGCAGAGGTCATTTTCTCGCGGGATACGCCCGGTTCACCATGCAACCCCATACCAATTTCTAGCTCATCATCTGGCAGTTCAAAGTTAAAGGTATTGGTTTGTGGTACTGAACCCGCCGACAATGCCACGCCAATTGAGCGGGTGTAGTCGCGAGCGCGTTCAGTCACTGCCACAATTTGGTCAAAGTCATCGTATTTTTCAGACGCTGCACCCGCGATTTTTAGCACGTATAAATCACCCGCTGTACCGCGTCTTTCTTCGATTTTTTCTAGCGGTGCAGAAGCCACATCATCCCAAACACGAATGGTGTGAGTTTTGATGTCATCATCGTCCGCAAGTTCGGCAGCAATATCGAAATTCATATTGTCGCCCGCATAGTTACCGTAAATGTAAATCACGCCTTTGCCATTGTTGACCGCTTCAGTCGTCTGCAAAATCACGTTAGGAGCAGGAGCGGCGAAAATATCACCCAGAGCCGCGGCATCCGCGAGCCCCTTGCCGACGTAGCCTGCAAATAATGGCTCGTGACCTGCACCACCACCTGTCACGATAGCGACTTTATCCTGAGGAAAATCGGTACGCATTGCTGCGGTAATACCCGGTAAGCCTTCCAGCTTGCCATTCATCGCAACTAAGAGACCATCAAATTGCTCTCTTGCCACCGCCATTGGATCATTAATCAGTTTTTTTGGCTTTCTCATGGGGTTCACCATTTGATTTATTGTTGTTTTAGTTGATAACTAGTCGCCATTCTTGTGGTCAGCTTCAGCGCATTTTCCATTGCAGGCGTTGAGGCAACATTCTTGCCGTAAATATCAAAGGCAGAGCCGTGGTTAGCGGTTGCGATTGGAATTGGGATTCCTCCCTGAACTGTTACACCGCGGTCAAAGCCCATCATTTTCAGCGCTGTCGCGCCTTGGTCGTGGTACATAGAAACAATCGAATTCATCGATTCTTTCTCTACAACCCACATAGTCGTGTCACCAGGGAATGGCCCGAATGCTTCGATGCCTTTTTGCTTCGCTTTTTCAATTGCCGGTGTAATAGTGGTAACTTCCTCATCACCGAACAGTCCACCTTCCCCACCGTGTGGGTTAAGAGCTTGAACGGCAATTCGTGGCGACTCAAAACCTGCAGATCGCAATGTTTTGTCCATCAGCTCAATGGTTTCCAAAACCGAATCAACCGTGAGGTTATCGACAACATTCTTGAATGGAATATGAGAGGTAACGCGACCAGCCCAAATGTCGTCAACAACGTTGACTTCACAACCAAATCCTTGATACCCAGTTAGCTCTGCAAACCACGACAGTTCATCACGGTGAGCCAAACCTGCCATGCTCATCGCCTGCTTATTCAAAGGCGCAAAGCAAATACCGTGGGTTTTATGGGCTAGGGTTAAATCAACCGCTATCTTGAGTGTTTCAAGTACATAAGTTCCGCCTTGCGCCGTGGCTTTACCGTACTCAATAGGCTCGGCATGAGAACTGCTAAATTTCAGTAGAACAGGCTTATTGTCGACAAATTTGGCTTGCTCGAATGAATCCACCACATCGTAATCAAATGTCACCTGAGCAATGTCCATGCCTTTGCGAAGTTCGTATTCATCAGCAATGATAAGAATATTGGCTTGCTGTCTGTTTGCCTCGTCAGCGAGCACCTTAACCGCAACTTCAGGGCCAATTCCGGAAGGGTCACCTAATACAAGAGCAATAGTCGGTTTAGTCATGTTTTAATTCCTTGAAAGTTATTTATAAATGAAGTCCACAAAACCTACAGAGAGCGCGGGTACATACGTTGCCAGTAGCAGTACAAAGAACAGTACTCCAATGAACAGTGCGTTGACTTTTGTTACCTGCCAAATGTCTCGTTTCGCAATAGAGCAGGCCGTGATAAGTACACTTGCCACTGGCGGCGTTTGCTGACCGATAGAGATGTTCAGTGCCAGCATAATTCCGAAGTGAATTGGGTCGATACCTAATTCATGAATCAATGGAAGTACGATAGGTACAGTTAGAATGATGGCCGCAGCGCCGTGCAGGAATACACCAACAATTAAAAGCATCACGTTAAGCATCATGAGAACAACGTACTTGTTTTCAGAGATACTTAAGATGCCAGCTGCCATTTGTTGTGGTACTTCTTGCTCGGTTAGGAACAGACCTAGTACTGCCGAGGTTGCGACAAGAAGCATAACTACTGATGTACCTGTCACCCCTTCCATCATCGCTTTATAGAACAGCTTTAGATCCATCTCACGGTAGATAAAGATACTGATTACTAACGCTAGTAACACCGCGATGCCCGCTGCTTCGGTCGCGGTCATAAAGCCTGAAAGGATGCCACCAAGAATAGCGAACGGCAGCGTTAGCGCCCAAAATGCATCTTTAAATGCTACCCAAAGCTTACGAAGGCTAAACGACTCTTCTCTTGGCAAGTTGTATTTGACCGCGTAGTAGTAACACACTCCAAACATGCCAGCTGCGCCTAGGAGACCCGACACGATGCCTGCCACAAACAGCTGTGAAATCGACACATCTGCCATCGCACCGTAAATAATCATTGGTAACGATGGTGGAATGATCACCGCTAAAGAAGCTGAAGACGATGTGACCGCCGCAGAGAAGCTTCCTGAATAACCACGTTTTTTCATCGCTGGAATCAAGATAGAACCTAGCGCGGCAACGTCGGCCACTGCCGAGCCAGAAATCTCAGCAAAAATCATCGAGACACCAACATTTACCATAGATAGGCCGCCGCGAACGAAGCCTACAATAGCGTTAACGAAATTGATCAATCGAAGAGAAATACCACCGGTGTTCATTAGTGCACCAGCGAAGACAAATAATGGAATAGACAGTAGCGTGAATTTAGAGCCACCCTCAAACATTGCCAGCGCAGCGTTGTAAATTGCGTCAATGCCTGACGTCGCGACCATCCCAACAATAGCAACCGCTCCGATAGCAACACCAATTGGTACATTAATCATTACTAAAGCGATCAAACAAAACAAAACGACTAACGCACTCATTTCACAGCCTCCATTGCTTCTGACATATCCTTTTTGGCATCACGAATTGCTTCTTTTATTTCTTCGTCTTCTTGCGTTGAACCATCACAGAGTAAGTTCCATGCTTTTGGCAATGAGCAGATTTGTGCCACGATAAACAGCACCGCTCCAATAGGTAACGCGGATTGAGCAAAGGAAAGTGTAATAAAGTCGAGACTCGTTAATGTCTCTTCTCCAAAAATCTCCAAAATGTAGTAACTGGCCCAAGCAATCACTGCAAAGAATCCAATCACCACCAGTTCACTAAATAAGAACAGCGCTTTACGTAATGGCAACGTCATGCTCGCCACTAAACCGCCAAAGCCCATATGAGATCGTTTGATTGCACAAAGCGCTGAACCATAGAAGGTTAACCAAGCCAACAAAATAGCGGAGACTTCGTCGTACCAATAAAGAGAAGCACCACTAAAGCGTGAAAAAACCGCAACAATGATAATGGTGCTGAGTGCGAGTAAGATCGTCATTGAAATAGCGATCAACACTTTTTCTAGAACGCTAGAAACTCTATTTAACACAGCTAGAAAAGACATCATAAACCCTCGCGAAAAACACATGAGTGGCTGCACCCAAGGTGCAGCCAAGGAACTTCTTAGTTAGCTGTTGCCATTGCTTTATTTAGCATGACTTCGCCGTTGTTTACGTTTTTCACAAAATCGTCGTAGATAGGTTGGCTTGCATCTACGAAGGCTTGACGGTTCGCTACGTTAAGCTTCATACCGCCAGCAACCAGCTTATCTTTCAGTTCGCCTTCTAGCTTCGCGGCTTCTTGATAACCCCACTGCTGTGCTTGCTTAGCAGAGTCTTCAAGCACTGCTCGAACTTCATCAGGGAATTTCCCATAGTGGCGTGCACCTGCAGTTAGGTATGCTGGTGTGTACACGTGGTTTGTCACACTCAAGTAGCCTTGCACTTCATGTAATTTCGCTGCATAGATGTTGGTATACGGGTTTTCTTGCCCATCGATAACACCAGTTTGTAGACCAATGAATACCTCACTGAAGCTCATAGGCGTTGGGTTCGCCCCCCAGTTTTTGAACATCTTCACGCGCCATGAACTGTTTGGTGTGCGAATTTTCAAACCATCAAGATCTTCTGGTGTGTTAACCGGGCGCTGCGCATTAGTGATGTTTCTAAAGCCGTTTTCCCAAAAACCGATGACTTTATAACCTTTCTTTTCAGCAGCCGGCGCGATATATGGCCAGAATACTTGCTCCTCGATCTTAGCGACATGGTCACGATCTGAGACTAAAAATGGTAGTTCAAACAACGCCATTTCTGATACATGCGTTGGTAGTGTTGAAGTGAGTAGAGCCAAGTCTACTGTGCCAAGCTTCAACTTCTGCTGCACATCTTTATCTTTACCTAATTGAGCTGCACCAAAGAACTTAAGGTTGTAGTCAATACCTTGTTTTTTGAATTCTTCGTTTGCCACTTCAGTAAAATATTGTGTCGTGTTGTATTGAAGTGAACCTACCTGCGCGCTAGTCGCCACTTTTAGGTCTTTGGCAAATGTCGCTGAAGAAAGAACAGCAGACACAGCGAGTGCAGTAAAAGTAAGTGTTGTTTTTTTCATTTTAGTTTCCACGTTATTCCATTAAACATTGAGGGAGGGTTATCCAATAAATTCTTTCTCTATCTCCTTAATTCTATTTACCTTAGGGGTCGAGGGTCCGTCAGAAAACTCTGAATCTAACCATGTATCTAATATCGCTTTTGCGAGCTCAGAACCGATCACGCGAGAACCCATAGTGATAATTTGCGCGTCGTTGCTCTTACGAGCTCGCTCAGCAGAAAACGTATCGTGGCAAAGTGCAGCTCTAATACCTGGTACTTTATTTGCCACAATAGATACACCGATTCCGGTACCACAAAGAATGATGCCGCGTTCATGCTTTCCAGCACTCACTGCTAAGCTGACTTCTTTGGCAATATCCGGATATAGTGATGCGTTCTCTGGGTCGATTCCGTAGTCGACATACTCAATACCTTTCGCAGCTAAATGAGCTTTCAAGCACTCCTTCAAATCTACTGCTGCGTCATCACATCCAATTGCTATCATGTCGCTATCCTTATGTTCATTTGTCCATCGAGATTGCAAATGATATTGAACTTTTATTCCTAAAAGTTACAGATGAACATCTTTCAAATGAGATATCAATCACCAAAACAATACAATTTATTAACATTATCGTGATCAACCTAGCCTAAATTCCAATTTAATAAATGCCTGTAGCTTTTATAAAACAGAACACACCTTAGATCTTGAAGAGAATTTATCTTTAAATTATTCAATAACTTAAAATCAATTATCAAAATTACCACCACTTACTTAGTAGAGCATAAGCTCTACTCTATAACTGTAAAACACCCAGTTTGATAGTTTGTTCACACAAACAAAGAAATGAGAACGCGAACATTCTAAATGCATTGTTCAGATGTTATATTGACTGAACATATGAACAACACCTATAACAAAAGGACTTGCCAAAATGCATAACGAATTAGGTTTAACGCTTTCTCAAGTAACTGAATCAGCAGCACTAGCTGGATACAAATGGCTTGGGCGTGGAGATAAGAACAAAGCAGACGACGCAGCGGTAGCTGCAATGCGACATCAACTTAACGAGTCACATGTCGACGCGACTATTGTCATTGGGGAAGGAGAAATCGACGATGCTCCCATGCTGTATATTGGTGAACAGTTAGGAAAAGGCGGAGCTGCTATTGACATTGCTGTAGACCCTATTGAAGGCACACGAATGACGGCTATGGGACAATCGAATGCCCTCGCGGTGTTAGCTGCCGCTGAAAAAGGTACATTGCTTCAAGCTCCCGACATGTATATGGAAAAATTAGTTGTCGGCCCAGAGGCGAAAGGTGCGTTAGATTTAACACTCCCTATTGAAGAGAACATTCTCGCTGTCGCTAAGAAACTCAATAAACCAGTACAAGATATTGTTGTCGCAACGCTCGCAAAACCGAGACACGATGCCATCATTCACACTATGCAATCGATGGGTGTCAGAGTCTATGCTTTCCCAGATGGGGATGTCGCCGCTTCCCTACTCACATGCATGCCAGAAAGTGATGTTGATATGATGTACTGTATTGGTGGAGCACCTGAAGGTGTTGTAACAGCAGCGGTAATACGTGCATTAGATGGAGACATGCAGGCTCGATTATTAACACGTGATGTAGTCAAAGGCGAAACCTTAGCCAATATCAAACATGCCAAATCAGAGCGCCAACGCTGTCAGGAGATGGGGGTAAGTGAAAATGTTATCTTATCGCTCAACGACATGGTGAAAAACGATAACATTGTGTTCTGCGCAACGGGTATTACCAAAGGTGACCTCCTTGATGGTGTTCAAAAACATGGGTCGTACCTCACAACTGAAACCTTACTTATACAAGGTCACAACAGAACGATTAGAATGATAAAGTCTAATCACGACCTAAATAAAACCAATAAAGAACTACTTAAGCTTATTGCTTAGCAATCTATTGCTTGCAGTGATACGCCTTTAAAGGAACAGAATGGACTTAACCAACATAGAACAAACAGAAGAAACTAACCTTCTGACTGAGATTGCCGTAGCCTATTATCAAGATGGTGCAACACAAGAAGAAATATCAAAACGTTTTGGTCTGTCACGTGTCAAAATAGGACGCTTACTCAAACGTGCTAGAGATCAAGGCATTGTCGAAATCAAAGTCAAGTACCATCCTGTTTTTGGCGCTAAGCTCGAGGAGCAGCTCAAAGAACGCTTTGGTTTAAAGCGAGCTTTAATAGCACTCGATCAACCGACCGAAGATGAGCAACGCGCACTATTAGCCGGTGTCGTTTCTACCTACCTTTCCTCAACGTTAAAGGACGGCATGATTGTCTCAATCGGTCAAGGACGTAACGTCTCGTCTGTATCTGAGCATATCGGCGTCGTTAATCCGAAAAAATGTACATTCGTTTCTAGTATTGGAGGTATTCATCCCCGTGGTGGCATGCTCAATGCGGACCATATCTCGCGGCGCTTTGCTAAAACTTTTGGTGGCGTTAGTGAAACCTTGTACGCTCCTGCTTATGTTCGCAACCCCGATCTTCGTAGAGCCTTGCTTGAAGACGAAACCGTTCAGCAAACAATGGACATCGCAAAAAAAGCCGATGTGGCATTAGTCGGAATTGGTGACTTGAATGAAAGTAGCTATATGGTGAACCTAGGCTGGTTTTCAGTTCAGGAAATGGTCGAAGCACGAATCCAGCAAGGTGTAGTCGGTGAAGTCGGCGGTTATGATTTTTACGATATTAAAGGCAACGTCCAAGATACCAAAATGAGTAACCGTGTAATCGGACTAACCATCGCTGACTACCAAAAAATCCCACAGGTAATCGCTATTGCTGCAGAAAGCAGTAAGCCACTGTCTATTGTTGGAGCTTTGCGTACCGGAGCGGTAGACATACTAGCGACTAGCGTCGCCAACGCGATCACCATTCTTAATTTAGACGCTCAGCAATAAAATAGCCGTGCAATGTAACAACTAGTGCATTGCACGGCTTCAACTTATTGTTCCCGTTTACTTCACATTTCTCTCAGTTGACAGGAAAAGTCGTGTTTTCTCTCTTATCCTAAACAAGACGCCATAGTGACATTATTGTCATTATGACTTATCAAGTAACGATTCTAGGAGCTTCTATGGGAAAACTGATGCTAAAAGTTATTGTGCCAGCTCAAATGCATACAGGGATGACAATGGTGCCTGACCCAATGCCACAGTATATTGGAGCAGAATCACTTCTACCTAACGGGTTGCTACCACCAATGATAGCTGGAGCGACGGTTATTGGAGGCCAAAAGGTCGGGAGCAAATGGATGGGGTGTACTTACATGAAAGCTCCATATGTGATTCCAGGATTTGCCGAAGTTGAGGAAACCCCTTTTTAGGCAGCAATGACCTATTTGCCTACCTATTTCATTCCGGTACCTACCTATTCAAAGAGTAAGTACCGGAACTTGTGTTCAAACTAATCCCAAAGAATTAACTCTCCCAAAGTCCTTTTGTATCAGAGAACAACGACTTAAACCAAAGAACAACTGAGTCCCATGCTCGTTTAAAAATAGAGCCTTGCTCTACATTAGACATGGCAATCAGAGGCTCTGAGGCAATTTCATCATTACCAACACTCCAAGTGACATTACCAATGATATCACCTTGTTTCACGGGAGCAACCAACGGTGCGTAGATTTCGGTTTCCTTTGTCACTCCACGGCTGTTACCGCGAAGGTAAGTCGCATAAACATCATGATCAAACCCCACGTCAATATTGGCGTTTTTCCCTTTCCAAACTCTAATCGTCGCTTCACTTTCGTCCGCTACGGCAAGTTGGTCTGTTTCATAAAAACGGAAACCGTAATTGAGAAGTTGTCTTGATGCTTCCACGCGAGTTTGAGTACTTGGTGTCCCCATGACTACGGAAATCAGACGCATCTGTCCTTGTGTCGCTGAACTGACTAGGCTGTACCCTGCATCTGAGGTATATCCAGTTTTTCCACCGTCGACATTAAGAGAGTTATCCCATAGCAGTCGATTGCGGTTGTATTGCTTAATATCCGCCCAAACAAAGCGTTTTTCTGAGTATATTTCATAAACCTCTGGCACATCTTCGATGATCTTTCTCATCAATATTGCCATATCGTTTGGCGTAGTGTGAATACCCTGCCCGTCTAAGCCATGTGCATTAATGAACTGAGTATTGTTCATACCCAAGTTCACTGCCCACTGATTCATCAAGGCAACGAAACCACTTTCCGTTCCGGCTACATGTTCAGCAAGTGCGACCGCGGCATCATTTCCTGATTGAACAATCAAACCACGCAACAAGTCCGCAACCGTGACGTTGTCACCCGGCTTAATGAACATTTTGGAAGAATCTGGAAATTTAACTGACCACGCGTTCTCACTGACCGCTACTTTACTATCCCAAGAAGTACGGCCATTTTCGATTTCTTTGCCAACTACATAGGCAGTCATCAATTTTGTTAAACTAGCAGGTGCTAAAGCGGCATCTTGGTTGCCTCCCACGAGTATAGCTCCAGACTGATAGTCCATGAGCACGTAGCCTTTGGCATTAAGAGTGGGTGGGTTTGGTGTCACCAACGCCGCGACAGACACCGATGAACTCAAGGCTAAAGACGCAAACAGCAGTGACATAGTTTTATTCATCTCACGGACTCCTTATTCTGTGAGCACTCCGTTGAACCACCGATTTAGGGAATCTTGACTACAACTCGTCATTTGAAACATCGGCATCAACACGGAGCAGAAAGATTTCTTTCCCCCTACCCACAAACTAGAATAATATTCGCAAGTTAGCTCAGAATTTTTGTAAGATTTATTACGGCATCTCGAAATAACTCTTCGGGGTATTGCTCGCTACAATTATCGCCTACTTTACGCAACTCTCTCCTTTACTCACCTCACGTTTACTATATTGTTTTATAGCCACCTACTTATTTTGGTATGTCAGTAATACGGTAAAAAGCAACACAAAAACATCTCTATCAAAGTTCAAACATCGAGTTTATGATTATTGAGTACATACTTTGTAACAATGCGCCATCTGAAACCTATCTAATCGCCGCCGTTTGCCCTGTTGGGTCATGCACCGATGTTATTAAGTATGCTCGGTCCCCCCTTCTTTACATCGCTTCAGGTGAACGTATCCCCTTAACATCATCTGCTTGATGCCACTTTTCCACGACCAGTGATGCAATCAAATCACCCTCTACATTTACTGCCGTTCTGAAAGTATCAAGGGGACGTTCTATAATGAGCAGAATGGCTATTGCTTCGAGCGGGATTCCCGCCGCCAATAAAACCATCTGCATCCCAGACATAGAACCAGAAGGCATACCGGGTGCCCCAATTGATGAAATCATCGCCATAATAAAGATCATCACCAAGCCCGTGGTGGTTAAATCAACACCGAACAATTGTGCTAAGAAGATTGCCGCAACGCCCTCAAATAAAGCCGTTCCATCCATATTCATAACTGCGCCTAACGGTAACACCATACTGCTCGTGCTTTGTGATACTTTAAGCTCTTGTTCTGCTACTTGCATCGAGAGTGGTAACGTAGCCGAACTGGATGACGTCGCAAATGCCATCGCCATCGGTGCATAGATCGCTTTAAACAGAGTTCTATAACTGATTCCCGTCACCAACTTGGCGATTGCTGGCAGAACAACTGCACCGTGGAACACCGTCAATAAGAACACGAGTAAAGCAAATAAGATCAGTTGATGAAACAAGCCACTGTTGCCGTTGGTGGTAAACTCAAACACGATGGAAAATACAGCGATTGGTGCCAATTTAATGATACCACTGACTACCGTATTGACGGCTTTGTTCAGTCCAGACAAGGACTCAAAGATACTGTGTTTCTCTGGCAACGAAACCAGCAATGCAATACCTAGTAAAAATGAGAATGTTACAATTGCTAGCAGATTCCCTTGAGCTAAAGCTGCTACAGGGTTCACCAACGCCATATTCAGTAGCCTTTCCACAATGGCGCCACCCGTTGTGGACTCTGTGTCAATGAGTTGGACATGACTTTCTAAAGGCACATGACTAGTGAGCGGTTGCCATGCTGGTAACAATAGCGAAGCACCAAGACCTAAGCTGACCGCTAGAAGTGTTGTGGAAGTATAAAACAGTAGTGTGTGGCGTCCGATGCTCTTCAGTTTGACCGTCGAGCCTATGCTCGTAATGCCTTGTAGTAGCGACAGCATAACCACGATACCTACAACCATTTTTAACAAGCCAATATAGGTGACTTTACCTAACATAATCAGCTGATACCAACTCGTCTGAGTCAGGTTATTAGGTAACGGTAGAAAGGTCGCTATACTCCAAGCGAGAAACGCAGCAAACAACAATTGCAGTGGTAGAGAAAGACGCAGTTTTGCCCACATGATGGTGATATCCATAAACGATGAAACGTGTAACGAGAAGGCTCATTGGCCTTCTCATCTTTGAACCTTGGTGCTAGTAACAATTAAGAGATGTTGTTTCTATAAAAAGGATTCAAAGCACTTTTTAGTCGCTTCAGAACCACCAATGCCGTGACTCGACCCCACCCAAATAAGATACGCTGGTGAAGTCTGAAAATAGTATCGTAGAGATTGCGCACTAATCGCCCACGTAAAATCAGTTTATTGTTCATCAAAGTACCCACCGCGTAGTTGTGGCCCACCGCGATAACCATCCCACCGTCTTTGAAAATAAACGGCTTAATGGTTTTGCCTTTCAGCAGTCGTTTGATCTGATTCGCTAAATGTCCTGCAGCTTGATTAGCTGCCTGTGCGCGAGGCGGGACAAAACTGCCGTTGGGCTGAGGACATTCCGCGCTATCGCCAATCACGAAAATGGCATCATCAAGAGTGGTGACTAGATTAGCGTCTACTTTTAATTGATTTAGCGCGTTGGTTTCTAGACCATCAAGCGTTGCCAGCCATGGTGCACACTTGATACCAGCCGCCCATAGCTGCAAGTTAGCGTTAATAACCTCACCGCTATCAGTCACCAATTTACCCGCGTCGGCACGTTTAATGCGGGTCTCCGTTTTCACTTCGACACCATTTCTTACCAAGGCCTTACGCACTTTCTCTGACATGCATCCTGGGCCAGCAGGCAAGACTCGACTTGACGCTTCAATCAGAGTAATGGTGAGATTCATGTCATGGCGATAACGTGTCAGTTTCTGACTGACTTTTGCCAATTCGGCCGCCAGTTCCACACCGGTTGCTCCAGCACCGACGATCGAGATTCTTTGCTCACCTTGCGTACGTAACAATGGATTTATCTGATCCCATGCTTGTTGTGCTTGCAAAGCGGAGTCTAAAAATAAGCAGTGTTCACTAACACCTTCTGTTTTGAAATCATTACTCACCGCACCAACGGCGATCACCAAATAATCGTAAGCCAACTCAGAGACCATACCTTGTTGATCTTGAATCTCAATGGTCTTTTGACCTCGATTTAGCGATTTCATCGATGCCTGAACGTATTGATATTGATTGCAATAGCTATGTTGTAAATAGCTCACCGCGTCAAGCTCAGAATCAAAAGTACCAGAAGCAATTTCATGTAAACGCGGCTTCCAATAATGGTGACTAGCGGACTCCACCAGTACGACCTCGTGTTGACCTACACGGCCAAAACTTCTTCCTAAACGAGTAACTAATTCAAGGCCGGCTGCACCGCCGCCTACTACCACGACTTTTGACATCGTATGCTCCAATAACTGTACAACCAATCTAGATTGCGCTCTAAAACCAATTGTTTGCGCAAACCCAACGCCTGACATCAAACAGAATGGCGACATTGTATTGGAACGATTTATTATGATAATCCAGCTAAATTCATATTAACTTATACAGATTTGTAATAATGAATTTGACCATCAAAGTATGACACTCTGGGATGTGGGACGAGTTTGAGAGTGGTCCTAAATAAACGCGTTTAGGGAGACAGAATGGTGTTTCAGTCGCTAACGGCCTTAACTCAGCGAATTTACATTAGGCTTTTCTTTTTATAATCAATAAAGTAGCTAGAGGAACCTTGAGTTTTCTTAGCTTCATACATTGCAGTATCAGCGATATGTATTGCTTGCTGAATGTCAATATGTCCACTTAAACACAGTGTGGTACCTATACTGAGCTCTGGCGTTACCTTATCACCATTATGAACATCGATGGGGTGAGATGAGACTTGCAATAGATGATTAGCGATACTTAGAACATGTTCTCGACTATTAAGTCCAGGTAATACGACCAAGAACTCATCTCCACCTAATCTTGATACCACGTCCGTTTGTCTAGTGAAATCCTGCAATCTCTCGGCAAGCGCTACCAATATTTCGTCTCCTATCACGTGACCATAGGTATCGTTGATCACCTTAAAATTGTCGATATCTAGAAACATAAACGCGATTTTCTCTGAACGATTCCAACAATGGCAGATCATTTCTTGAAGTTTCACGTCTAGAAGGCGGCGGTTGGGAAGACTCGTCAAAGGATCAAGGTTCTGCTTTTCTATGACGAGTTGCTCTCTAGCCTTTCGTTCAGAAATATCACGGACGATAGCCAAAAAATAGTTCTCACCATTAAACTCCACCATACTGATGTTAGCCTCGATAGGGATCTCAACTCCATCTTTACGTTTGTGCGTTGCTTCGACGAAACGATTTTGAGCTTGTTTCATTTTTTCAACGTGGTCTTTCCAGGTTATTTCTCTATTAAACAAAGGGTTGATATCTGGCACAGTTAGACGTAACAGCTCCTCTTTGGTGTAGCCTAGACGTTGATAACCAAGTTCGTTGCAGTTCAAGATCTGACCAAATTCCATATCGACGACATAAATCGCGTCATGTGATTTACGCACTAGTTGGTCAAGTAATAATTCAGCGGCTTGCGATTGTCTTGGCCCAGACAAATCAATTATTTGCGAGACTAAACGGGTAATATTTCCTTCATCATCACATTCAGCAGACATATTGAGTAGAGCTAATATTGAATGGCCGTCTTTGTGAATATACCGTTTATGGGTTTGAACGGAGTCAGTTGGGTTTTCAAGAAGTTGCGCCCTTATCCGCTTATTTAGCGCAAGGTCGTCCGGGTGAGTAATAACAACACTGTCAGACATTAACTCGGCTTCCGAATAGCCGAGCAGTTTACGCAAAGCAGCATTAGTATATTCCAACTTACCTGTTGGTAAGCTAATCGCTGTTGGTATCGGCGTTATATCGAATAGCCGACGAATAGAGTTATCCATTTGAGCGGAATTTTTATCCATACCATCCCCGCTTTTCTATAGTCGTAACACGTGAAAGCTAGCCAACATGTCACTACTGTACACAGCCCAGAACATTAAAATATGTAACATCAATGCTGACTGTCTTTTGATTATTGTTCAGAAACTATAGCCAAAACTTAAACAGAATATGCTTAATCTTGCCCGATAGAATGGTGTTATTAATCAATTACTCAAAAATGAGACATTGTCGTACAGGCGTTTTATCTACCTATAAAGTGGCATTTTATCGCGTGAGTGACTGGCTTATTATTCTCCCCAGTTAAACCACAAGTACTTTGCCAATGACCTCCAAACCTAGTCTTACTGATGCTACTCTGCAACTCATTTCCGACGTTAAGAAACAATTACCTCTTTACTCCGAAGATACGTTTGTTTGTGGTCCTGATAATTCTTGTATCGGCTGTCCTAAAAAGTTAATGGAATTAGTAGAGACCGAAGTAAGTTACTGGGAATCGGCATTATCACGTGGGATTACACCCAACTTTGAAGAACTCCGAAGGTTTGGAAAGTTGTGTTCTAGTGTAAGACGAGGATTGGTTCGAAACGGTCTTGTTAACTAAGCACGATCACTCGTATTTTCCGATAATATTGTCACACGGATGTGAATCTCCCTTCCTTTTCTATTTCTATTGATTTACCCACTTCTATTACTGACAAATTAAATATCAACATCTTGAAATTTAATATCTTGTCTAGCGGTCTAGTGCTTTGAACCGATATTTTTTGGACGACCTCAATAGATAGCCTCAAGACTATTGATTATCGTGTCTCAACCTTTAGTATCAATTGTTAACAACAGGGCAAGGTTCGCCACAAACAGTATAAAATGGATAACATAATGAATAATAAGATGTTCAAATCTGCAGTGCTTTCCACTCTCGCAATGACGGTCTCTTCTTGGTCAACCGTTGTCTCTAGCGAAACACTCGACACGACTCAATGGAATTCGGTATTAGAACAAGCCAATGGACAAACAGTATACTTCCACGCATGGGGAGGTAGCCAAGAAATTAACCGTTACCTCCAGTGGGCAGGTAAAGAACTAAAAGACCAATATGGCGTTAACTTTAATCACGTAAAAGTCACCGACATCGCCGAAACTGGCTCTCGTTTACTCGCTGAAAAAGCAGCAGGAAAAAATGACGGTGGCAGTGTCGATATGGTGTGGATTAATGGTGAGAACTTCAAATCCATGAAGGACAACGCCCTACTTTATGGACCTTTTGTACCCAACCTTCCGAATTGGCAATACGTCGATAAATCGCTTCCCGTTGACAGCGACTTCTCAGAACCAACGGAAGGGCTTGAAGCACCTTGGGGAGTGGGTCAACTCGTGTTTATTCACGATACACAAACTCTCAATAACCCACCGACGTCTTATATGGAGATGCTCAACTACGCTAAAGCGTTTCCGAATAAGTTAAGCTACCCAAAACCGCCAGAGTTTCATGGTACTAGCTTCTTGAAGTCTCTGTTAATTGACCTTACAGATAACGATCCTGCGTTAGCAAAACCCGTTTCAGAAGCTGACTTTCAAGGCGTCACCAAGCCGCTTTGGGATTATCTGGATGAGTTTCATAAGGTTGCATGGCGGGCTGGTAAGCAATTCCCTGCCGGAACCGCTGAAACAATCCAATTACTAGACGATGGTCAGCTTGATCTAGCTATTACTTTCAATCCAAACGCTGTCTACTCTGCTCAAGCGAATGGTAACCTTAGCGATACCACTACCGTGTATGCAATGGATAGTGGTGCATTGTCCAACATTCATTTTCTTGCAATCCCTTGGAATGCTAATGCTAAAGCAGGGGCTCTAGTCGCTATTAACTTCCTACTGAGTCCAGAAGCACAATCGCGAAAAGGTGATATCGCAATTTGGGGTGACCCTTCGGTACTCAGCAAGCAATATCTCACTGGCAGTGCAGCGAAAACTCAACAATTTAAGTCTGTCGCCGAGCCTCACCCAAGCTGGCAGAGCGCCCTTGAGCAAGAGTGGCTCAAGCGCTACGGCAGCTAACGGCTTACGAGATAATAAGATTATGCTAAGACTGTTGTACGTCTGTTTAGTCGTTGTCTGCATTTTCCCTACAGTACCTGGTTTACTTGGGGTGGTGATATCCTCTTTGGGTTATATCCCCCCTTTAGGTCTACATCATTTTGATTTAGCCGGATTCAATCAGGTCTTTGCATGGCAAGGCGTAGAAACTTCTATTTTGCTGACGTTTAGCTCTGCAATACTGAGCAGCTATCTCGCCTGCTTCTTATCCTTTGCCATTATTGCCTCTTGTTGGAACAGTAGTTGGTGGAAACGAATCGAACTATCGCTATCTCCTTTACTTGCTCTGCCTCACGTCGCCTTTGCTATTGGTTTTGCTTTTCTGTTTTCTCCTACCGGATTTGGCGCGAGAGCCTTAGTTGACCTTTTGGGAATGGATCTAAGCGGAAACTCTGCCAGTTCAGCTTGGCTAGTCAAGGACCCTTATGGCGTTGGCTTGACGTTGATGCTAGCCCTCAAGGAAGTACCGTTTATACTGCT
Organism: Vibrio mediterranei; assembly: GCF_013364395.1. Lineage (NCBI taxonomy): Bacteria > Pseudomonadati > Pseudomonadota > Gammaproteobacteria > Vibrionales > Vibrionaceae > Vibrio > Vibrio mediterranei. The sequence continues at coordinate 2,152,181 of NZ_JABXGK010000001.1, forward strand.
GATGAGCATCCCAATACTACGACAACTTAGAGTCAGTGAGTCACTGCGTATCGCTACATCACTCGGATACACTGAAAGTGCAGCTTGGTGGAAGATCATACTGCCACAATGGTTTACTAAAATTCGATTCCCGATGCTCGCAGTGATTGCCTACAGTTTATCTGTCGTCGACGTTGCTTTAATTATCGGACCAACTAACCCACCAACCTTCGCTGTCTTAGTTTGGCAATGGTTCAATGACCCCGACCTGAGCTTGCTTCCCCGCGCCAGTGCTGGTGCTGTTGTGCTATTTGCTATTGCTTCAATCTTGATTGGTATCGCTCGTCTCATCGAGCATCTCGTCGTTGCCATTTGCAATCAATGGCAATATTCAGGCCGTACATCGCTGCGCATTCCTGGCAAACCAATATTCACCGTACTTGTATCCATTGTTGCCGCCATGATACCGCTGACGGTTATTTGGACATTTGCACAGCGTTGGCGTTTTCCGGACGTCTTACCAAGCCGCTATACATTGCGTTTCTGGGAATATGAATGGAACGGTATTTTTGAAGTGATGGCACAGAGCTTAGCCATCGCGCTTATCTCGGCAACGATTGCTCTCATACTTGCTGTTGTAGGGCATGAGTATCGCAATAAATATCGCTTACATATACCAGGTTACGTGATTGCGATTCCCATGCTATTGCCGCAATTAAGTATCTTGTTCGGATTGCAAGTTACCACGCTATTACTTAGTGACTCGAGTTATTTGCTTTGGGTTTGTTGGTCACATGTATTCTTCGCCTTCCCGTTTGTTTTCCTTGCACTAGATGGGCCATGGCGCGGCTTCAATAGTAAGTTTACCCAGGTATCACTGAGCCTTGGGAAGAGCCCTATTCATACTTGGTTGCACGTCAAATTGCCGCTTCTTTTCCCTGCAATGGTATTTGCATGGGCGGTAGGCATTAGTGTGAGCCTTGCTCAATACTTACCTACGCTGGTATTAGGAGCGGGTCGAGTTGCCACTATTACAACCGAAGCGGTAGCCTTATCGAGTGGATTTGATCGCAGAGTCACCGCCATCTATGCACTCTTCCAGGCTTTCTTACCACTACTATTTTTCTCTGTTGCCGTATTGGTTAATCGCATTCACTCTCGTTATCGACGAATCAAGATCAAAGGACTTTTATTTAATGACACTATCGCTGGCAAACCTCACCATCCGTAAGAAGGAAGGCGAGGTGCTGTTTTCTGACTGCAGTTTCAACGTAAAACAGGGCGAAATATTGACGCTAATGGGCCCAAGTGGTTGTGGAAAATCCACGCTGCTTGACGTCGTTGCGGGTCATCTGTCGTCAGAGTTTGTCTACCAAGGACAAGTTCTACTCGAAGACAAACGTATCGACATGCTAGAACCACACAAGAGACAAGTCGGAATTTTGTTTCAAGATGACCTGCTGTTTCCTCATCTCAATGTATGGGAGAACCTTGCCTTCGCCTTGCCTAATCGAATTAAAGGAACTGAACGACAAGAACATGCAATGAACGCTCTTGCTAGTATTCAACTCAATGGTGTGGCTAATCATTACCCAGAGCAATTATCCGGAGGACAACGTGCCCGCATCAGCTTAACACGAATGCTGCTCGCTGAACCAAAGGCCGCCCTACTTGATGAGCCATTCAGTAAACTCGATAAAGAACTGCGGGTTCAGTTCAGAGATTGGGTTGTGGAACAGCTTCGCAGTGCCAATATTCCCGCTTTAATGGTCACACATGATGAGGATGATATTCCTGATGGCAGCCAAGTCCTTAAATGGCCTTGGGAGAGTGCAGCATGTTAGACAGCATTAGTATCAAAGTTATTCGCTGGCCGTTATCTCAATCGGCACGTGTGCTTAACCGATTAGGGATAACAGCCAATCAAACTACACTATTTGGCTTCGCTTTGGGTTGCCTTGCTTTTCCTGCTTTAGCGTTTGAGCATTATTCCATCGCCCTGATATTTATTTTGTTAAACCGAATTTGCGACGGTCTTGATGGCGCTTTAGCACGTATTCAAGGGATTTCAGATGCCGGAGGTTTTTTAGATATAAGCTTGGATTTCTTATTCTACTCACTGATACCGTTTGGTTTTGTTATTGCCAACCCTGAGCAGAATGCCATTGCTGGCGCTTTTTTGATTTTCTCTTTTATCGGCACAGGAACTAGCTTTTTGGCATTCGCTGTGATGGCAGGTAAACGCGGTATTGAGAATCCAGTTTATCGTCATAAATCTTTGTACTATATGAGTGGCCTTACCGAAGGCACCGAGACCATTGGTTGCTTTGTTCTTTTATGCTTATTACCTGAACATTTTGCTACCATTGCGTTCGTCTTCGGGGCTGCGTGCTGGTTTACAACGTTCACTCGCATTTATTCAGGTTTTCACACATTGCGATAAACGCTACCGAAATCAAGTTAGAACCCACTTTTGTTGTGGTACATTCAGCATTAGTTGTTTCGGTTAATACGATGAAAGGATCGATATGTCTTCAGACTACTTTGGAACCAGTGCAGCCTACGCACGAAAAGAGAGCGATTACCGTGAGAAAGCCCTTAAGCTTTATCCGTGGGTATGTGGAAGCTGCGCTAGGGAGTTTGTTTATTCAAACCTGAGAGAGCTAACGGTCCATCACAAAGATCATGACCACACGAATAACCCCGATGACGGAAGTAATTGGGAACTTCTATGTTTGTACTGCCATGATCATGAGCACTCAAAATATACTGAGCACGATTTATACGGTAGCGAAGTAAAACCAGGAGAAGATAACCATCAGGCCGCTACGCATAATCCGTTTGCAGACTTAGCAAATATGATGAAGAAAAAGTAAGCGCGTTAAACGAAAAACGTCAGGGCTTACCCTGACGTTTGTTTTCACCCAGTCGAAACTTAGTCCCACTCAGGAGCGAAGTCTGGATTGGCTAATCGATGCCCTCTATCTAGTTTCGAGATACTCTCCATATCTTCATCGTCTAATTTAACGTGAACATACGCTAAATTACTTTCGATGTTCGCTTGCTTAGTCGATGATGGAATAGTCACAAATCCACATTTCGCCATCCAAGCCAATACGATTTGAGCAGGCGTCGCTCGATGTTTGTCGGCAATGTGTTTTATTGAACCATCTTTAAGTACATCCCCATACGCAAATGGCATGTAACCAGTCACAATCATATTTTGTTGACGGCAATACTCCACTACTTGTTGATTCTGAAGGTAAGGATGAACTTCAACTTGGTTGGTATAAAGCACGTTATCGCCCAAGATTTCGATTGCCTGTTTCATTTGAGCAACAGTGAAATTAGATACGCCAATATGACGAGCGAGTCCACTATCTTGAGCTTGTTTAAGTTCTTTAAGGTACTCTTCCATTGATACTGCTTCATCTTTAAGAGGCCAATGAATAAGAAGTAAATCCACGTAGTCTACTTGAAGGTCTTTTAAGCTCTCTTGTAAGCTCGGTATAAATGAGTCTTTTCCCAGTTTATCCATCCAGATTTTGGTGGTTATATAAAGCTCCTGACGAGGAATTCCGGAATCTGCTATCGCTTGCCCCACTTCTTTTTCATTGCCATAAATCTGAGCGGTATCAATGTGGCGATAGCCAGCATTTAATGCCATTTCAACAGACTTATAAGCATCGTCGCCTTTTAAACGAAAAGTACCAGCGCCAAGAGTTGGAATAGAAAGAGACATAGTTTTTCCTTGAATATATTCGGTGGACACTCTTATCCAGCAAGAGTCAAAGTTAAAACTTACTATAACTCAGAATCACAAAGTGTGCGCCACCTCTAAAACTATATAGTTTTAGAGGTATTTAAGTTTTCAAGTGTTGCCGATTAACTTTCAGGTGCAAATGTTTTTAGTACTGAAACAACAATGAGCTCAATTTTTTCTTGGAGAACTGTTTCATCCGGTTTAGACGCCAAATCTAACACTTGCGGCCAAAACAGTAGACCTTGCAGAACACTGAGGTAAAAGCTTGTAATAGTCTGAGCATCTTTAGCACACAATTTACCATCAGCAATCGCTTGCTCGAACCAACGAGTAACAGCACGTGTTTCATAGATTCGTTGACTGATATTCTTAGCTAAGTCTGGCTGACGGAAAAACTCCATAATGATGGTGCGCGAAAAAGCAATACCGTAAACATCATAAGAAATATTGACCTCATTGACCGTAATCGCCATCAACTGTTGATGCAAACTGCTGTCGCTGTTGTAGGGGTAATGCCCCGCTCTCTCGACACCATCTTGTACGATCGCCAACACTGCTTCAAACAAAACTTCTTTACTCTCAAAGTGTCGATATAACGTTCGTTTAGAAACTTCTGCTGACGTACAAACGTTATTCATGTTCGCAGCTGAAAAACCGTTGTCGATAAACTCTTTTTTTGCTGCATCAAGGATTGCTTTTCGCTTTTGTTCTGAGCGAGTCATTCGTTATCTCCTATTCATTGATACCGAGTCTAACAAATCAATTATCGCAGGTAAACTTTAAGGTTTACTTTTTAAAAAACCTCAAATAGAATTCAAAAAAATAAACCCATGAGTTTACCTCTATATTGATGAACTCTTTTATCTTATCTTCTTTTTGGAGCACAACGTGAACGATACGCGCACTGCCACTTTTCGTAATAAGCCAAAAGCAATGGCATGGCTTTTTGGTATCTCTCTAACAGGATTACTTTTAACGGGCTGCAACTCTCAATCAAAAACAGTCGAAACGACGGCTGTCGTTCGCCCTGCTCTTGTTGAATCAGTCTCAGCACACAAAAACGATCATCTGAGTTTTAACGGTGTAGTTCGAGCTGCTGAACGTGCAGATTTATCTTTTCGTATCAACGGTCGACTCACTGACATACTGGTTGAAGAAGGCGATCGAGTTGTACGTGGTCAATTACTCGCAACATTGGATTCAAAAGACCCAGAAATAGCATTAGCTTCTGCCGAATTAGAATTGGATAACTTGGCCGCTGAGTACAAAAGAGCTCTGACTATTTATGAGAAAAGCAACGCCATTTCTAAGAGTAGTCTTGATGAGCTAACGACCCGCTACAACTTGGCACAAAATCGCAGTGATGAAGCGCTTCGTCAGGTGGAATACACCAAAGTTGAAGCTCCTTTTGATGGCGTAATCGGACGCAAATGGGTCGACAACCACATGCAGATCCAGGCGAATGAGGCCATATTTACATTACATGACCTCGACACGATGGAGGTGGTCATTCATATTCCTGACAACGTGATGATGTCAGGACTTAAAAGTACCAAAGCCATCGCTGAAATTACCGCCATCCCCTCACAAGTGTTCGATCTAAGCTTAGGGACCCACGCTACTCAAGCTGACCCTATCAGTCAGAGCTACGCTGTGGTTTTGCGGTTTGATGATTTGAAAGGGTTTCGCTTACTACCGGGTATGACCGCAAAAGTGAGACCCGTTGACGATCACGTTGTCTCAGGAAGCCAATACATTACGCTGCCTGTCACCTCTGTTGTTCCTGATAACCAAGGTAGACAATTCGTGTGGTTGGTGAACGACAATAACCTTATCACTCGTCGTTATGTTCAAGTGGGCGCACTTAGCCAAGATCGATTGGAAATCAGCCAGGGGCTGACAGTGGGTGAGTCAGTGGTCATCGCGGGTGTTTCTAGCTTGCATGAAGGTATGGAAGTGCGCCCAGTGCTGTCTGTCGGCAATGGTAGTCAAGAGGCTCAACAATGAACATTGTTCGTTACACCATCGCTAAACGCACCAGTGTTTGGGTATTAATCGCTCTGACGTTACTAGGGGGATATATTAGCTACCTAAAGTTAGGTCGCTTTGAAGATCCTGAGTTCATCATTCGTCAGGCGGTGATTAATACTTCCTACCCTGGCGCGACCGCTCAGGAAGTTTCCGACGAAGTTACGGATGTGATTGAAGGTGCAGTACAAACCTTACAGGAACTGAAGGAAGTCAAGTCCGTCTCAAAACAAGGCATGTCTGAAGTGACCGTTGAGATTAAACTTGAGTTCGCTAACAGCAGCGCCGAGCTACAGCAAGTCTGGGACAAACTGAGACGAAAAGTTAGTGACGTACAACGCTTGTTGCCTCCAGGAGCAGGGGCGTCCATGGTTAATGATGACTTCTCAGACGTGTATGCTCTATTCTTTGCAGTCACTGGGGAAGGCTACACCGACAAACAGCTACAAGACTATGTCGATCAACTACGACGTGAGCTCGTGCTGGTTCCTGGGGTTGCAAAAACCGCAACCTTAGCTGAGCGACAAGAGACCATTTTTGTTGAAGTTTCAGGTGAACGCCTGGCTAAATTTGGCCTCTCTGCCGAGCAAGTGTTTCAAGTACTGCAGAAGCAGAATTTAGTCACTGTTGCCGGAGCTATCGATACGAAAGACATGCGCATCCCAGTGATTCCACGCTCAAACATTCATTCGTTTGATGACTTGCGCAATCTTCAAGTGGGCATTGGGCAAAATAATGCTGTCATGCAACTTGGCGACATCGCAACAGTGACTCGAGGCTATCAAGAACCGTCGAGTATGCTTATGCGCTATAACGGTCAGCGTGCTGTCGGATTTGGTATTTCTAACGTCAATGGCGGCAACGTCGTTGAAATGGGCGACGCGGTTAAAGCAAGGCTACTAGAGCTTGATAGCCAGCGACCGATTGGTATGGAGCTGCACACGATCTCGATGCAGTCTGATTCAGTGCGCGCATCGGTAGCAAACTTCATCGACAACCTTATCGCTGCAGTGGTCATCGTATTTGTCGTGTTGTTGGTCTTCATGGGGCTGCGCTCCGGCGTAATTATCGGCTTTGTCCTATTGCTGACGGTTTCGGGTACGCTTTGCATCATGTTTATCGATGACATTGCCATGCAACGTATCTCTCTCGGAGCGCTGATTATTGCTCTAGGTATGCTTGTCGATAATGCCATTGTCGTTACTGACGGCATCTTGGTACGACTGCAAAACAATCCAGAGCAAAATAAAGAAACGATCGTCTCTGAAGTGGTCGATGCAACAAAATGGCCACTGCTAGGAGGCACTGTCGTTGGTATCTGCGCGTTTAGTGCTATTGGCTTATCTCCTTCAGATATGGGTGAATACGCTGGGTCACTATTTTGGGTTATCTTATATTCAATGCTATTGAGTTGGATATTCGCCGTGACGGTGACGCCAATGCTGTGTTTCGACTTTTTAAAAGTCAAAGCGAGTAAACAAGGTGCTAAGCCCGGCCGCATTATGACGACCTACAAAGCGGTACTTAATTGGGTACTAAGCCATCGTTGGATGAGTCTTGGTATGTTGCTAGCAATAATGGTGGTAGCGATATATAGCCTCAAATATGTGCCTCCAGGTTTTATGCCGGATTCACAGCGCCCGCAATTTGTTGTCGATGTATATCTACCACAAGGTTCGGATATCTCACGCACAGAACGTGTGGTCGCTAATATTGAACAAGATGTGAAAGCGAAAAGCGATGTGACCAATATCACCAGCTTCATTGGCGGTGGCGGTTTACGCTTTATGTTGACCTACTCCCCTGAGCCACGTAACAGTAGCTATGGGCAGTTATTAATCGATGTTGACGACTATAGAAAAATCGCGCCATTAATTGGTGAGCTGCAAGACGAGCTGTCCGCTAAATACCCAGACGCTTCGATTAAGGTTTGGAAGTTTATGTTGGGCCGCGGGGGCGGTAAGAAAATCGAAGCTGGATTTAAGGGGCCCAATAGTCAGGTACTCCGTTCTTTAGCCGAACAGGCAAAGGCGATTATGCTTGAAGACGGAAACCTCATCGCGATTCAAGACGACTGGCGCCAGCAAGTGCCGGTGTTGAGTCCGATTTATTCAGCAGAAAAAGCGCAACGTTTTGGCTTAACAACTCAAGAAATTAACCAAGCGATTGCTCAGACGCTAAGTGGCCGCAATGTGGGTGTGTACCGTGAAGGGAACGATCTAATTCCTATTGTGGTTCGCTCTCCAGAATCAGAACGTTACCACCAGCGAGCCGTTGAGAATACTGAGGTTTATGCCTCAAACGTAAATGGTTTCATTGCGGTCAGTCAGTTGGTCGATTCGGTGGACTTGGTATGGCAGGATGCGATTTTGCGCCGTATCGATAGAGTACCTACTATTTTGGTTCAAGCGGACCCAGCTCCGGGCGTCTTGACCTCTGATGCGTTCAATCAGATTCGTACAAAAATAGAAACCATCGAATTGCCACCGGGTTATGAGTTGATTTGGTACGGTGAATATAAAGCGTCTAAAGATGCCAATGAAGGTCTTGTCATTTCTGCACCTTACGGGTTTGCTGCGATGATTTTGTCGGTCATATTTATGTTCAACGCGATACGTCAGCCTCTCGTGATTTGGTTAACAGCGCCATTGGCTGTCGTCGGTGTGACCGTTGGCCTGATTGCATTCCAAACTCCGTTTGAGTTTATGGCAATCCTAGGGTTCTTGAGCTTAATAGGTATGATGGTGAAAAATGCGATTGTGTTGGTAGATCAAGCCGATGTGGAGATCTTACAAGGTAAACAGCCTTACCAAGCGATTATTGACGCGGCAACCAGTCGTGCACGACCGGTTCTACTCGGCGCGCTCACTACCATCTTTGGTGTTGCTCCGCTGCTCGTTGATCCTTTCTTCAAGAGTATGGCGGTAACCATCATGTTTGGTTTGCTGTTTGCTACCATCTTAACCTTGGTGGTGATTCCTCTATTCTATGCCCTATTCTTTGGCATTAAACCAGAGCCGACATCACTCTAATTCACACCAAACAAAAAGGCCTCGCTAATTAGCGAGGCCTTTGTCATTTCACAAACGAATTACACGTCGTAAGTCGTTGAAGCCGTGTTACCACCTGTACCAGTCCAGTTTGTGTGGAAGAACTCACCACGTGGACGGTCAGTGCGCTCATAAGTGTGAGCACCAAAGTAGTCACGTTGAGCTTGAAGCAGGTTAGCTGGTAGACGTGCTGTTGTGTAACCGTCTAGGAAAGATAGCGCTGAAATCGTACATGGCATTGGGATGCCCGCTTCTAGAGATTTCGCTGCTACTTTACGCCATGCCGCTAGGCTGCTTTGTAGGATGTTTTTGAAGTAATCATCTGAACCTAGGAATGCGATATCTGGGTTAGCTTCGTAAGCATCACGAATATTACCTAGGAATGCAGAACGGATGATACAACCGCCACGCCACATTAATGCTACGTTACCGTAGTTTAGATCCCAACCGTTCTCGTTTGACGCTTCACGCATTAGCATGAAACCTTGAGCGTAAGAAATGATCTTAGATGCAAGTAGTGCTTGGCGCAGTGCATCAACCCACTCTTGCTTATCACCTTCTACTGGAGTAATAGTCTTGCCGAATAGAGATTCAGCTTCAACACGTTGGTCTTTAAGAGCTGATAGACAACGAGAGAATACAGACTCAGAGATAAGCGTTAGAGGAATACCAAGGTCTAGTGCGTTGATACCTGTCCATTTACCCGTACCTTTTTGGCCCGCAGTATCAAGGATCTTCTCTACTAGTGGCTCACCGTCTTCATCTTTGTAACCAAGAATATCGGCGGTGATTTCTACTAGGTAGCTGTCTAGTTCTGTCTTGTTCCAATCTGCAAATACAGCCTGCATTTCATCTGCAGACATACCTAGACCGTCTTTCATGAACTGGTACGCTTCAGTAATCAACTGCATGTCGCCGTATTCGATGCCGTTGTGAACCATCTTAACGAAGTGACCTGCACCATCGTTACCAACCCAGTCACAGCAAGGCTCGCCAGCATCAGTTTTCGCAGAGATACCTTGGAAGATAGGCTTAACTGCTTCCCAAGCTTCAACTGCGCCGCCTGGCATGATTGAAGGTCCAAAACGAGCGCCTTCTTCACCACCAGAAACGCCAGTACCGATAAAGTGGATACCTTTTTCACGTAGCTCAGCAACGCGACGGTTTGTGTCTGGGTAGTTTGTGTTACCGCCATCAATGATGATGTCGCCTTTGTCTAGTAGTGGTACTAGCGCTTCGATGAACTTATCTACAACATCACCAGCACGTACCATTAGCATCACTTTGCGTGGCGTTTCTAGCTTCTCAACGAGTTCTTCTAGCGAGTATGCACCAACAATATTCGTGCCTTTTGCTGGACCTTCCAGAAACTCGTCAACTTTTGCAGCAGTACGGTTGTGAGCCACTACTTTAAAGCCGTGGTCATTCATGTTTAGGATAAGGTTCTGACCCATTACCGCCAGACCAATTACACCAATATCACCTTTCATTGTTCTCTCCATCAATTCGGCAACTTAACTTGCTGCTTTGAAATCTTTTCGTCGAGCCAAGTTGTGCAGCTCTCCTAGCTCGACATTATTTGTGATTACAGTTCGCAGTAATCGGTATCAGTCAGGTTTTTACATGGGAAGCGCCACGCGCGACCATCATTATGTAGTAGCTGATCTGACTCTTGTGGACCCCAAGTACCACACGCATAACCAAACAGGGATTGCGGATCTTGCTTGTAGTCCAGAATTGGTTGAACAAATTCCCAACATGCCTCAACTGCATCGCTACGTGCGAACAGCGTAGCATCACCATTAAGTGCATCAAGTAATAGACGCTCATAAGCTGTAAGCATCTGTGTCTCTTGCAGTGATGCGTAATGGAAATTCATTTTTACTTCTTTTGCATTGAAACCAGCACCTGGTTCTTTCAAACCAAAGCTCATTTGAATGCCCTCATCCGGTTGAATACGGATGATCAGCTTATTCTCTGGCGCATCTTTACCAAACACTGGGTGCGGCGTTTGTTTAAAGTGAATCACTACCTCTGTCACACGTGTCGGCAATCGTTTACCTGTACGAACATAAAAAGGAACACCGTTCCAACGCCAGTTGTCGATAAACATTTTCAAGCCAACGTAAGTCTCTGTGCGAGAGTCGTCAGCAACACCATGTTCGTTGCGATAGCCTGGTAGGAATTGACCACGTACGTTAGATTCTGTGTACTGCCCGAGTACAAGGTTGTTACGCAGGTCTTCATCAGAAAGAGGACGCAAACACTGCAGCACTTTAACTACTTCGTTACGAATAGCGTCAGCGTTAATTTGAGCTGGAGATTCCATACCGACCATTGCTAACACTTGCAATAAGTGGTTTTGGAACATATCACGTACCGCGCCAGAACCATCATAGTAGCCACCGCGCTCCTCCACACCAAGGAACTCGGCACCTGTGATCTCAACATAGTCGACATACTGGTGATTCCAAAGTGGCTCGAACATGGCATTTGAGAAACGTAAAACCAATAGGTTTTGTACCGTTTCTTTACCCAGATAATGGTCGATACGATAGATTTGATGCTCTTGGAAATGCTCGTGAATTTCTTTGTCCAATTGGCGCGCAGACGCTAGGTCATAACCAAATGGTTTTTCGATGATCAAACGCTTCCAGCCATCAGCTTCATCATTGAGACCGTGAGCAGCAAGACTTGCAGGAATAATGCTATAAAGGCTTGGCGGTGTCGCCAAATAGAAAAGCGTATTACGTTGCTCGAAACCATATTGGTCAGCAACATCATCAAGGCGGGTTGCCAGTTTCGCGTAGTCTTGAGTATCAGAAGTATCAATGGCTTGATAGTGAAGATGATTACAGAAGGCTTCTAGTTTTTCAGGTTCTGTTTTTTCCATCTCCTGAAGGGAGTGTTTTAGCTTTTCTCGGTATGATTCGTCGCTGTATTGAGTGCGGCTTACACCAAGAATTGCGAAAGATTTAGGTAGCTGGTCGCTAGCATACAAATGGTAAAGTGCAGGGATCAACTTACGATAAGTAAGGTCGCCTGAAGCACCAAAAATCACGATGCTGCTGTTTTCAGGTATTACCATCTTTTTTCCTTAGACAATGGGGGCAATTGTTTAGCGGACGCAATGTTAACAGCGTGCTAGAGAAAAAGAAAATAAGTTTTGCCTATCCAAAGGATAGGCAAATTCACTCAAATGATAAGGTCTGACCACGACTATTATAGTCAGTTTAAAGATATTAGAGGTTAGTTAGTGCTATTTCGCTCAATAAAGCGTACTGGAACCATCAAGCGAACCAAACTTGAGTCCTTTTCTTTGATTTGATTTGAAATGATTTTTACTGACTCTCTCGCAAGACGTGTAAAATCTTGGCGGAAGGTCGACAGCTCATAGCTTAGCCAAGTAGCCTGTGGAATATCATCAAAACCAATCACCTGAACATCTTCCGGGATCTTCAAATCAAACTCAAAACGGGCGATGTCCATAAAAGCCATGGCAAGGTTGTCTGTCGCGCAGAACACACCTTGTGGCTTTGCCCCACTCTTCAGCAATGCACGGATCTCTTCTAGAGCGCCACCATAATCGTAGTTGGCTTCAACGACTTTTGGATTCTTACCTGTCAGCGATTTAAACTCATCGCAAAAACCATTGACACGCTCTTGGTTCGTAAAAGTAGGAACTTCACCCGTTAGATAAACGACGTCAGACAACTTGCTATCCGCAAAGCGCTGTGCGGCGATTTGCCCTGCAGAGTAGTTATCACTGATCACATAACTACTCTTAGTTCCCTCGACGACACGGGCGTATTGCACGATAGGAATATTAAACTCTTCACACTCTTCATAAAGTGCTGTGTTGAACGTAGCGGATGCGGCAATGACGCCGTCTACTCGATATTGGAAAATATTAGGAATCGAGTGTTGATTCTCACCATCAACTTGCCACGGTATTAGCACTGCTGAGTAACCAATTTTTTGCAGCTCGCTACTGATGAGCTGCAGCGTTTTCATGTGGATGGGATAATCCGCATCTGGGAAGACTAGACCGATAAGTTTAGACTGATTAGTCGTAAGACTTCGTGCGAACGCATTGGGGCGGTAGTTGAGCGCTTTTGCTGCCTCAAACACCTTTTGTTTGGTCTTCTCTGAAACAGAGCTTCCCTCAACAAAGACGCGAGATACCGTCGATTGTGAGACCCCTGCAAGTTTAGCGACATCTTTTGACGTGACCGTCTGTTTTGGAATATTCATTTATTTTGTTTAATTCATCTAGCCAGTTGCGCTAAATGTAGCATAAATTGGTACGTATGCATAAATAGAAAAGCCTTACATCGTTTAAATGTAAGGCTTTAGTGCTTAGATACCATATAAAATGGGTTGTACCCATCAACCTCCGGCAATTACCTGTTCCCAAATTACTGAAGGTTGCGGGAACAAACCACTAGAAGTAGTAACGAATACCCGCAGAGAATTGGTTATCACGGTTATCATAGTGGTCTTGAACGTATTGATCATTACCTTGGTCAAACTGGTATTCAGCCCAAAGAAGGAAGGTATTCTTTGTAAAGTGATATTCTAGACCTGGAATGATGGTTTGACGCTCGTAGCCACTACCATTGTCATCTGTGCTAGTCAGATAGTTAACGTTAAGGGTTGGGCGAAGACCATTTTCAAAGTGGTAGTAGGTGTAAAGTTCTGCGCCACGCGAATCATAAAACTCAGCGTTGTCGTTTACTTCCCAGTTTGAGCCTTCGCTGTATGTCGCACCAACATAGAAACCGCCTAGTGAATAGTTCGCACCAAGCAACGCGATACGTTGAATGTCCCCATCATTGATGTTTGACGCATTCTTGATATCAGTAAGTTCATTCTGGTGATAAGCCAAACCAAGTGTTAGACCATTTTCAAAAGAGTAAGAGGTAGAAGCGCCCATACCGTTTTTCAATGTTGCTGTTGCATTGCCAGATAGAGCAACATCGTTACGTGTTGTTTGGTAAGTAAAGCCGTATTTCCAGTCTCCACCCAAGTTGTTGCGATAAGTGATGGAGTTTTCTGCACGACCCGTGCCTGATGCAATACCCCAATCAGCTAGGTTGTAATAACCAGTACCACGTGAACCATAGGTACGACCTAAGTCGGTGTACCAAGCCACATCATAGAAAGTACTCCACTGCTTAGTACCTGCAGCGATTTTACCCCATTTTTCGTGCTCTATACCTGCGTATAGAAGACGACTGTAGATGTCGTTAGCAGTCGAAGAAGAGTTATACCCCCACTCTGCGTGACCAAAGCCTTGCCAACCATTTTCAAGTTGCTTAACGCCTTTAAAACCGAAACGAGAGCTACCGCTGTTGAACTCATCAGTACGAGCTTCATACTCACCAGCGTTGTCATCAAAATTACGTGCCTTGTTTTGGTAGCGAACTTCAAAACGACCGTCAATAGTTAAAGAGTCACCATTTTCATTGGTAAAAGTGTGTGCGGCCATTGCAGAGGCAGAAGTAAGTGCAGTTACCACTAGTACACTTAATACAGACTTTTTCATTTGCTTCCTACTTTACAGGCAATAGAAAGCCTCCGTGCCTAACAGCCCGTTAAAAATAATAATCAGGAAAAACGATGCCACACCCTGTGGCATCGGTTGGGAGCAGGCTTGAGGTTGAGAGGACGCTCAAGCCGTATGTATTGCTCTTATAGAGAAGGGTTAAGGATGCTTGAAGTACGCTCGAACACGTCTAGACCTTGCTGTTTTAGCCAGTAAGGTAGGTCGATCAGTACCCAGTTCTCAGATAGCTTGTCGCCGTCACGGTAGTAAACGTCAACGACTTGCATGTCCGCACGAACTTCACCGCCAGTCATACCTAGGAAACCACCGATTGGCGTGTTTGATAGGTTTGGCCAACCGAAGAAGCAAGAGAAACTGCCTTCTGCGAAACGACATACGTGGCCGTTAAACTTCTTGTCTTTTAGGTTGTTACGGAACGGCAGTTGGTGCTGCTGTTGGTAACGAGGAATTGTGTAAGACGCGCCGATACCACATGGACCGTACCAGATCATATCTTCAGACCAGCTCTTCGCTAGTACTTCTGGTGGGCACCCCATAGCACCGCTGTCGTTAAGTGCCGATAAATCGTCAACCATCTTGTTCACTAGTGCTAGTGTTGCAACTCCCTCTTCTGGCGCAGCGTCTTCGAATAGAAGACCGTCATGGTTACGTGGACCTGGGTAAGTAAAGTGCTTGCCAGTTGATGGTGGAAGTGGGTAGCAACCCGCTTGATCCATTACACCTAGTAGGTCTAGGAAAAGACCTGTTTTAGTAATTTTACCGTTCTCTACGCAGTTGAATTCAGCGTAACGGATGTTCATGATTTTGCCTGTTGGACGCATACCTAGGTATTCAGCATCGAATAGACCCATGAAGTGACCCATGCTCATAACCCAGATTTCACCTGACGTTACTTCGTTCTCACCGCCGATAAAAATATCTTGGCGACGTTGCATGCGAGTCATAGATTTCATCAAAGGAGCCCAGAAAACTTCTGCAGCAGCTTCCGCACCTTCTTGCTCACGGAATGGGTAAACACCACGCCATAGGTAATCTTTTGAAGTGTGAGCTTTTAGTACTTCAGCAACGTTTTCGTGCGTTGCGTTTTCCATTGCGTCGAAGTAATCACGTACAACGCGTTTTGCTTCTTGATATTTAGACATAATCATCTCTCTTATTAATGATGAGTCATTGTTGGAACAGGACTCGTAATTAAGTTAGGTCGTCGACAGGTATCTTCAGATACCGGAGAGAATTTACCCGTCGACTAAATTCGTTAAAAAATAAGATTCGTTAAAGACTAGGCTCTTTGATTAAGCGCTCGCTTTTTCTACTTTCTTCTCTTTATGGAACACGCCGCCTTTTAATGTCTCAGGCAATGTTAGCCATAGAAGACCTGCGATGATCCATACGATTGGTGAACCCCACATTGCCGTTTGAAGGTCGGTACGCTCTTGGATAAAGATAAGTACCATTGGTGCCCACATACCTAGGATACGACCGCCGTGGAACAATGCTGCACCGTAGCTGCGAAGGTGTGCTGGGAATAGCTCTGAGAAGTAACCACCCCATACTGCTGATGAAGACAGACCGAAGTTATAAATCAAGCCAAGAATAGCGAGCATGTTCAGGCCGCCAATGACCTTGTCACCCGGTGCGATGAAGAAGATTGACACCATGATACCGGCTAGGATAAAACCAAATGCGTTCACCTTACGACCGTACTTATCTGCTGCCCAACCCCAGAACCAAGCACCGAATAGCGAGCCAAATGCTGAGATAGAGAAGATAAGACCGATTGTTGCACCATCAAACATGCGCACTTCACGTAGATAAGTCGTTACGAAACCACCAAAGAATTGGAAACCGTAGAAGTTTAGGCCGGCAAGTAGCAAACAGGTAATTGTGATAGTGCGGTAAGGCTTACTTAGCATCTCGCCCCAAGAACCTTTCTTCGCTGTCACGTTAGAGTCTGCTGAAGCCTCAGCCTTCGCTTGCTCTTCTTCACCATAAGCAATCACTTTCTTATCACTTGGTAGAACGAAGATCATTAACACAGCTGCCGCTAGTGGTGGCACACCGCCAACCCACATGAGGCTTTGCCATGGAGCATCGATGCTTGTGATAAATGCCGCATACGCACCCATTACCATCAAAGCGACAGAGAACATAGAAGATGCAAAGGCAGTCAACTTACCGCGCACTGTTGGAGTGAATAGACCAATCATCAATGAAACAGCAACCGTGAAGTAGCCACCCAACGATAGACCGATGATGAAACGCATTGCAGCCCATGTTGCGTAGTCGGTAAACATCATATTGATGATGGTTGCGCCACCGTTTAGTGCCGTAATAGCAATCAAGGTGTTCTTTTTACCAAACTTGGTTGCGAACCAAGCACAGCTTAATGCACCAATCAGGGCACCAACTGACTGCCATGTATAGAACTGAGCCGTATCCGACAAGCTAATTCCGTCGTACGCTTCAACGATGTAGGGGCGTACGTAGTCAATAATTACAAAGTTATAACAGTAAAAGAAGTAACCAACCAAGATAGCTAAGTAGGCAGCTACCCTTTGGATCATTGGAACTTCGCTCATGTGTTTTTTAGCGGTCATAGCCGTTAAACCCTTATTTTAATTAGGTATAGTATTTTTAATGGCGAGCACAGTGTTTCTAAACTTTATTTGACTGCCCCCGTCCTGCGAGATGAATCTTACTTTTTTTGTGGTTTAAAGATCCGTGATCCATATCAAAAACCAATGAATACGCACCCATTATGCAAATTTTGGTGACAACGATCACGCAAACGTGCAAAATTCGCCATTTCGATGTATTTATAGTCAATTTAGTCGATGAATCTCACATTTATTGACTCAGAACTGTATCATTCGCCTACAATGACGATAGAATCCACTCGAATTTGAAGCAAAATATGTTTTGGAACAATCAATAATGGTTACGTACTCAAGCCTCGTTGTAATCGCCCTATACATTACAGCAACCATATTTATCAGCTACTTAGTAAATAAGAAGCTGAAAACGGGTGGAGACTTTTCGACAGGTGGACGTCAATTCGGTTGGTTTACTGCGGGAGTTTCCATTCTCGCGACTTATATAAGTGCAATGACCTTCATTGGAATGCCAGGTTGGGTCTATGGAACAGGGATGGAAGCGATGGCGATCCACCTCAACTACCCTTTGGTGATCTTTTTTACCGTGGTGTTTTTCGTTCCTATCTTCTACAAGCTCAAACTGACTTCTATCTATGAGTATCTAGAAATGCGTTTTGGTATCTATGCCAGAACCATCAACTCAATCGTTTTTCTTGTGGTGCAATGTATCTCTGCAGGTGTGATTTTGTATGCGGTGTCATTGATTTTGGTCCAGGTTTTACCCATCACCATTACCCAAGCGATTTTGTGTATAAGCGTATTTACCGCTATCTACACCTATGCGGGCGGTATCTCGACGGTCATATGGACAGACATGCTTCAGTCGCTGATCCTAGTTATTGGTACTATCGCTATTTTCTTTATTTTAATTTTCGACATAGATAGCGGCGTGAAATCGACACCTGAGATGCTCAACGTCATTAACCTGAGTATGGATCCAAGTGTCGATACTACACTTTGGGCAGGGCTAGTCGCGGTTGCCTTTCTACATCTCAGCGTCTACGGCACCAATCAACTGATAATCCAGCGCACTCTTGCAACCAAGTGCATTAATTCAGCCCAAAAGTCGATGCTGCTTTGCGGTTACGGGGCGTTTTTTATCTATCTACTGTTCTCCATTTTAGGTGTGCTTCTTAACTTGTTCTACGATGGTCAAGTATTTGATAACCAAAATGAAGTCATCTTAGATTTTGTGTTCAACCACACCAATCCAATTATTATCGGTTTGATCATTTCAGCATTAGCAGCTGCAGCGATGTCGACACTGGATTCAACCTACAACTCAATGGCAACCGTAGCGACATTTGATATTTATAAGCGCTTTATTAAAACCGATGCTGAAGATGCTCATTATGAAAGTACCGCGAGAAAGATGAGTTTAGTTGCAGCAGCTTCGGTGGTCGTACCGGCAATTTTGGCGGTATCCAACGAATCCGTATTAAAGACGATCGCTAGTCTGACCTCAATTTTTGTAGGTATTCGTCTAGGCTCTTTTGTGTTAGGAATAGCGTCTAAGAAAGCCAACGAAAAAGGCATTATTCTTGGAAGTATTGTTAGCATGGTTGTAGTGTTTGCTGCTAAAGGAATGAACATCGCGTGGCCGTGGTTTGCACCAATAGGGACATTGGTATTTTTGGTCGTAGGATTGACCGCTAGCTATAAATGGGGCGAAGTAACGCCCGAGCAGCTAGACTTTATTCATAAACAGAAGCACTTGATCGCTAAACCGAAAGCCAGTCATTACGGGCTATTTGCCTTCGCTGCGTTCACAGTGGTCATTTGTATATATATCCCCGACTGGCTTGGTTCAGTACTGCTGTAATAAGGTAATAGGTTATGTTGTCCATCTTCGACATTTATAAGGTTGGCGTCGGCCCATCTAGTTCTCACACTAATGGTCCAATGATTGCTGGCTATCAGTTCACTAAGTTGATCGCAGACTCTCTAGAAAATGTGGTTCGAGTTCAAGTTGATTTATACGGCTCACTCTCACTGACAGGCATCGGTCACCACACTGATCGTGCCACTATTTTAGGCTTATTGGGCAACAAACCTGACACTATTAAGATTTCGAGCGCAAATCAAGCGATGAGAAATGCTATCGAAGATGGTGTGTTACCTCTCTCAGGCACTCACCATATTCCGTTTAACTACGAAACAGACATGCTGTTTCATGAAGACAATCTGCCTTTACACGAAAACGGCATGACCATTTCTGCATTCGATAAACAAGGTGAACGCATTGGCTTTGAGACTTACTATTCCATCGGCGGTGGCTTTATTGCCACAGAATATGAATTGCAAAACGGTAAAGACGAAGAAGACGTCAGTGTCGAATTCCCGTTTAGCAGCGCTGACGAAATGTTAGAGCTAGCAGAAGAACACGGTATGAGCCTCGGTGGTATGGTACTTCGCAATGAATTGGCGTTCAAAGATCTTGAAGAAATCAATGATAAAGCCGAGCAGATTTGGCGAGTCATGTTACGTTGTATGGAGCGCGGTTTTGAAACTGAAGGTATCTTGGATGGCGGTCTAAACGTCACCCGTCGTGCTCCTAATCTACTGAAAAAGCTGGAAGCAAATGCCGCCATCGAAAATGATCCGATGGAAATTATGGATTGGATCAACTTGTTTGCCTTTGCCGTAAGTGAAGAGAATGCTGCGGGCGGTCAAGTGGTCACCTCTCCAACAAACGGAGCTGCGGGCGTTATTCCAGCCGTATTAATGTACTACCATCGTTTTATTAAAGAGCTTGATACCAAACAGCTCAAAGACTTTTTAGCGGTTTCCGGAGCCATCGGTATCCTCTACAAAACCAACGCCTCCATTTCCGGTGCTGAAGTGGGCTGTCAAGGTGAGGTAGGCGTATCATCATCCATGGCAGCGGCTGGCCTAACCGCACTACGAGGTGGTAGTAACGAGCAAATGTGTATCGCGGCAGAGATTGCCATGGAGCACTCACTCGGTATGACCTGCGACCCTATCGGCGGTTTGGTTCAAGTCCCTTGTATCGAACGCAATGCCATGGGTGCAATGAAGGCAATCAATGCTTCGCGCATGGCGCTTAAGCGAACCAGTAAGTGTCTCATCTCTTTAGATAAAGTCATCGATACTATGTATCAGACAGGCAAAGATATGAATAAGAAGTACCGTGAAACCTCGCAAGGTGGATTGGCGCTAATTCATTTGGCCCCGCCTTGTGAATAAATGTGCAAGTAAACAAATAAAGGCGACCAGAGGTCGCCTTTATTGATGAACAACTTAACGATATTACTGCGCGATTAAGTCTTTGTAAGCGATAGTCTTGCCTTGAGGTTTCTCATTAGCGAGCTTAGCTTTAGGCGCTCCTGGTTGTGATAACCAATATTCTGGATCCTTCTTAGGATTCAGTTTTGGACCACAATCACCCTGAGCGCCACTTCTTTCTAGACGCTTAAGCACTTTGTCTTGAGCTGCTGCTAGGCCGTCCAGAGCTTCTTGTGGTGTTTTTTCTCCACTTGCCGCTTCAGAAACATATTGCCACCATAGCTGTGCAAGTTTTGGATAGTCTGGCACGTTGGTACCAGTTGGGGTCCACTGTTTACGTGCATCACTGCGGTAGAACTCAACCAAACCACCCAGCTTAGGAGCAGCATCTGTCATCGCTTGAGAGTTAATGTCTGACTCACGAATTGGCGTCAAACCAACCAGTGTTTTCTTCAAGCTCACAGACTTAGACACGACAAACTGAGCATACAACCAAGCGGCTTGACGACGATCCACTGGCGTACTGTTTAGGAATGTCCACGAGCCCGCATCTTGATAACCAAGCTTCATGCCATCTTCCCAGTATGGGCCACGAGGTGATGGTGCCATACGCCATTTCGGTGTGCCATCTTCATTAACCACAGGTAGCCCTGGCTTGGTCATGTCAGCAGTAAACGCGGTATACCAAAAGATCTGCTGCGCGATAGAACCTTGTGCGGGAACCGGACCTGCTTCGCCAAACGTCATCCCTTGGGCTTCAGGTGGCGCATATTGTTTTAGCCAATCCACATACTTGGTGGTCGCATACACCGCCGCTGGACCATTTGTCGCACCGCCGCGAGCCACATCAGAACCGACAGGGCTACAGCCTTCTACACGAATCCCCCACTCATCAACTGGTAAACCATTAGGAATCCCTTTATCACCCGCACCAGCCATGGAGAACCACGAGTCAGTGAAACGCCAACCTAGTGATGGGTCTTTTTTGCCGTAGTCCATATGACCATAGACACGTTCGCCATCGATCATTTTCACCTTCTCACTAAAGAATTCTGCAATGTCTTCGTATGCAGACCAGTTAAGTGGCACTCCTAGCTCGTAACCGTATTCCTTCTTAAACTTGGCTTTAAGATCGTCGCGCTCAAACCAGTCTGCACGGAACCAATATAGGTTCGCAAACTGCTGATCTGGCAGCTGGTAAATCTTACCGTCAGGACCTGTGGTGAAATCCAAGCCAATGAAGTCGGGAAGATCCAAATATGGGTTAGTCACACTCTTACCGTCACCTTCAATAAAGTCAGAGATTGGTACCACTTTTCCGTATCGAATGTGGGTACCGATCAAGTCTGAGTCATTGATATAGCCATCATAGATATTGCGACCTGTCTGCATTTGCGTTTGCAGCTTTTCTACCACGTCACCTTCTTGAATCAAATCGTGATTCACTTTGATGCCGGTTATCTCATAGAACGCTTTAGCAAGAACTTTTGCTTCATATTCGTGGGTAGTGATGGTTTCCGAAGCAACGTTGATTTCCATGCCTTTGAAAGGTTTGGCAGCATCAATAAACCACTGCATCTCTTTCGCTTGCTCATCAGCGGTCAACGTCGTCGGAGTGAACTCTTCACTCATCCACTTTTTAGCCGCGTCCATATCGGCAAACGCGTTTGGCGAGAGTGCTGCGAATGCAATAGATAAAGCAACGCAGCGGGTAAGATAAGACTTCTTCATATCCTTTTTCATTATTGTTTTACTCCAATTATGAGTGTTTTGTTTCGTACGTTATTAGTCACACCTAAGCGAGCCCTATGACATTGAAGCCAAATACAGCATGTTGAGCATGGTTAGGCACTTATCGGTGAAAGTTGTTATTACCCCCATTTCAAAACGGTCAAAATCCAAACCGTGGAAATCGCAAACGGCACCCAAATAGAGAGCTCCGTTAGTCCCACAAACCCAAGGTGTATATAGGCTGAACTCAGCAAGCCAATAAACAGTCGGTCTCCCCGTGTTGTACTGATTGGGAGAAACCCTTTGCGCTCAATACATGGCGCTTTAATTTCAGCAATGGTCATCGTTAACAAAATCAGTGCGATGCCAATAAAAAACAGTGCAGACGGAGTCGTCCATGCCATCCAAGCCATAATGTGTCTCCTTAAACTCGACCCAGTGCAAAACCTTTCGCAACGTGGTTGCGAACAAACCAAATGACAAGAATGCCCGGTACGATAGTCAGTACCCCGGCCGCAGCTAACACGCCCCAATCTATCCCCGAGGCACTGACGGTTCGCGTCATCACCGCAGAAATAGGCTTGGCATCAACTGATGTAAGTGTTCGAGCAAGCAGCAACTCAACCCAGCTGAACATGAAGCAGAAAAACGCCGTCACACCAATACCGGAACGGATCATTGGCAGAAATATCTTCATAAAGAACTTTGGAAAGCTGTAACCATCGATATAGGCGGTTTCATCGATTTCCCTTGGAACACCTGACATAAATCCTTCAAGGATCCAAACCGCCAAAGGCACGTTAAATAAGCAGTGAGCGAGCGCGACCGCAATATGGGTGTCGAACAGGCCTACCGATGAATACAACTGGAAGAACGGCAACAGAAATACTGCAGGCGGTGACATTCGGTTGGTCAGCAGCCAGAAAAACAAGTGTTTATCGCCGACAAATTTGTAGCGTGAAAAGGCATACGCTGCAGGCAGAGCCACTGCCAGCGTAATACACATATTCATTACTACATAGATGATGGAATTGACGTATCCCATATACCAACTAGGGTCGGAGAAAATGGTCTGATAGTTTTTAAATGTCCAGTTTTCTGGCCAGAAGCTTAGGCTTCCCAATATCTCTTGGTTTTCTTTAAACGACATATTGAGCAGCCAATAAATCGGCAGCATCAAGCAGATGATATAAAGTGCTAAGCCGACAATTTGGGTATAGCGTGTGTATTTTGACTTCGTCATGGTTAAATCCCTTTATTTATTCTCACCGTGCGTCATCGCGGTATAGAACACCCAACTGACGAGTAATATGATCAAGAAGTAAATGATGGAGAAAGCCGCAGCAGGACCAATATCAAATTGTCCGATGGCCATCTTGGTTAAGGTTTGGCTTAAGAACGTGGTTGAGTTACCTGGCCCCCCTCCAGTAAGCACAAAGGGTTCGGTGTAAATCATAAAGCTGTCCATGAAGCGCACTAACACACCAATCAATAACACACTCTTCAACTTTGGAAGCTGAATGTAACGGATGATTGACCATGTAGAGGCGCGATCAATATTGGCCGCTTGATAGTAGGCATCCGGAATAGCGCGCAGACCTGAATAACACAGCAAAGCGATGAGTGACGTCCAGTGCCATACATCCATCAGAATCACAGTCAACCAAGCATCGACCGGATTACCTGCATAGTTATAATCAACACCAAGCCCGTTTAGAGCCCAACCAAATAAGCCAATGTCCGCACGACCAAAGATCTGCCAGATAGTCCCCACGACGTTAAGTGGGATAAGCAATGGAATAGCCAATACGATTAGGCAAAACACCGACCACTTGCCTTTGGTTGGCATGGTGAGTGCCACAATAATCCCAAGGGGAACTTCAATCATTAGCACCGTAAACGTAAATCCAAACTGACGCAGCAACGCTCCGTGTAGTCGTTCATCATTTAATGTTTCTCGATACCACTCCGTTCCAACGAAGTAGGCGGTATTAGCGTCAAAGATATCTTGTAGCGAGTAGTTCACTACCGTCATCAATGGCACGATGGCACTAAAAGCCACCAAGGCGAAAACCGGAAGAACTAGAAACCATGCCTTGTTGTTGACTGCCTTGTCCATTAGTGGCCTCCTACATTAACTAAGAATTCATCGACATAGAGCATTGTCCATTGCTCTGGAAAGCTGATGTACGAGACACTTTTAGGTACATGTTGGTCTTCTTGAAGGCGTGCTTTGATGTGCTGTTCACCCAGCTTTAAAGTGAGAATTTTGTAGGTACCCAAATCTTCAACATGCAATACCTGTGCTTTTAAAGCAGAAGGGTTTTCTTTCTCCCATACATGAACAAATTCCGGTCTTATTCCAATCTTGATATTGTTACTCGATGCCTTTGCAATAGCGTCTCGATAACTTGACGACAACGGCACATCGACATCATCAAATCGCACGCCAACCTCAGTTGGTGTCACTTCCATTAGATTCATTCCAGGACTGCCAATGAAGTAGCCGACAAAGGTGTGGTTAGGGGTTTCGAATAGCTCTCTTGGTGTACCGAATTGCACAATTTGCCCGTTGTACATAACCGCAATTTCATCTGCGAACGTCGACGCTTCCAGTTGGTCATGGGTCACGTAAATCATGGTGATATTGAACTGTTGGTGGATCTGCTTAAGCTTGCGTCTTAGTTTCCACTTCAACTGCGGGTCGATAACCGTTAGTGGTTCGTCAAATAGAATCGCCGAGACATCATCACGAACCAGCCCTCTTCCCATCGATACCTTTTGCTTTTCATCCGCAGTAAGGTGTTTTGCTTTTTTGTTCAGCACGGCGGTCAGCTCGAGAATTTCGGCAATTTCCGTCACTTTGGAATGAATTTTAGCTTTGTGCACCTTCATATTTCGCAGCGGAAACGCTAAGTTGTCGTACACCGTCATAGTGTCGTATATCACCGGAAACTGGAAAACCTGAGCAATATTTCTATCCTGAGGGCGCAGTTCATTCACTTTCATGTCATCGAAAAGCACTTCACCTTGCGAAGGACTCATGAGCCCAGAAATAATGTTGAGTAGTGTCGATTTTCCGCAGCCCGATGGACCTAATAACGCGTATGCTCCACCTTGTTTCCAAACGTGGTTCATTTCTTTAATGGCATACAGCGACGACTCGCTTGGCTGTTTGTCATAAGTATGAGCCAGTGAATTGAGTGTAATTTGGACCATGACTGACTAACCTCTCACATCATTAATCGGAGCATGAATCAGTTTTTCGTCCATACCGAATACATAGAATTTGTGGATTGGAATGTAGATTTTGATGGTTTCGTCCACTTCATAGCTGTGAACGCCAGCCAAGTGAAGCACCAACTCAAAATGCGCATTACGAACGTGAAGAAATGTCTCTGAGCCACTAATTTCGGCGACTTCCACTTGAACCGTCAGCTCAACATCGTCGTCGTTTTTCGGTAACAAACTAAGATGACTGGGTCGAATACCAAACTTGTAGCTACCCTTTTCAAGCTTGCTTAACGACTGGTTAAGCGGGAAGTGAGCACTTTGATCAAACGTGACTTCACTTTCAGTAACGTCACCTTTTAGTAAGTTAATAGGAGGCTCACTAAACAGAGTGGCTGAGGTCACGCAATCTGGGGTGTGATACACCTCTGCGGTCGGGCCTGACTGAATGACCTTTCCTTCGTGGAGAATGGTTGTCGTTCCGCCAAGTGCTAGAGCTTCGTTAGGCTCTGTAGTAGCGTAGATAGCGATCGTGTGACGGGTTTTGAACAACTCACGCATTTCCTGACGCAGTTCCTCGCGAAGCTTGTAGTCTAAGTTCACCAGAGGCTCATCGAACAAGATAATTTCAGCATCTTTGACCAATGCTCTAGCCATTGCGGTTCTTTGCTGCTGACCACCAGAAAGTTCTAATGGGTGCTTTTTTAGATGTTCAGTAATGCGAAGCATGTCTGCTGTTGCGTGCACACGCTCGATGATTTCTTTTTCAGGTGTACCAGCAAGTCGCAGTGGAGAAGCGACGTTTTCAAATACCGTTAGATTGGGATAATTGATAAATTGCTGGTAAACCATCGAGATGTTTCGCTCTCTTACCGAAACCCCTGTTACATCAACGCCGTTAACCAGAATTCGTCCTGATGTAGGTTTATCCAAACCTGCTATCAATCTCATCAATGAGGTTTTACCTGCGAGTGTTCGCCCAAGCAAAACGTTAAACGATCCTGCTTCAAAGGTGAGGTTCACATCGGATATGTGATGCTCGCCGTCGACTACTTTGCTTACCTGCTCAAGTGTTAATGACACTAAAAACTCCTTTCATCTCGAACAATGTCGTTTTCGATATTGCTCATGATTGCTAGAGTCGTGCCAACTTGCGAAAATTGTAACAATTTAATTACAAGGCATGCGATAAACTATTGAATGAGCGTAGTTTTAAACGCTAACCCCATAGAAAGAAAGCACTTATCCTACAAAAGCGTTTTATGATCCAAGTAACATTTGTTAACTAAATGTGTTCAAACTGTTCAGAGCAATGATATGTTTATTGAGCAATTGGTGAACAATCTTTGTTCGCAAACGCGCTTTTAGTATTTTGACTCTAATTTGGCTGGTCGTAGAAATGAACAGTAAACACAGCACGATCATTAAAAACTCTTGGCAACGATGTAGAGAAGCTGGGTTGTCACACAGCAGTGCTCCAATTATAGAGATGGAGACAGGCTCCTCACTGGCGAGAACAACAGAAGAGCACTCCGGTTTAATAGAAACTACACAACAAAAAGTGTTGCCGTTTTACGACAGTTTATTGGCAAACAGTAACTGCCTCATTACCTTGGCAAATACTAAAGGCCAGGTCTTGAATAGCTGGGGAGAACAACGTTTTTTTACCCAACATCAACCACAAGTGTTTCAAAATGGCGTGCAATGGAAGGAACAGTTAATTGGCACGAACGCCATAGGCACGGCTTTAGAGACGGGCTCCATTGTGCAAGTTTTTCACGATGAACACTTTCTTAGTTCAAACCGATTTATGGCAGGTTCCGCAGCACCTTTGTTTGATGCAGACAGAAGAATGACGGGCGTTTTGTCGATATCAAGTGACGCTTATATGCCCTCTTCTCATACACTTGGTATGGTAAAACTGATGTCACAGGCCATTGAGAACCAATTAATAGCTAGTCGATTTCAAGCGACCCATCACCTATTTTGGTTCAATACTTCTCCTGAAAACATTGATAGTCAATGGTCTTCATTGTTGGTGTTTAACGATGAAGGTATTATTGTTTCAGCCAATCGTCGCGCTGAAGTGGTACTTGGTCAGAATCTTGCGCTGCAGCGTTTGGAACAATTGTTCGATGTAAAGATGGAGCAAGTGCTATCGCACCCTCCTTTTACGCCATTTGCTCTAACTTCTCGCAGCCAGTCTAATTATTATGGCTTGACCATACCTCCAACGATTCCAAAAGGTCGTCAACTCGATTTTAGGTTGGCACCGCAAACCACAGATATAGCTACTCCAACGGACAGACCACTTGATTTAGAACAGTTGAATACCGGTGACCCAAGATTGGCGAAAGCGATTAATCAAGCAAGTCGAATCCTTGATACCGATATACCCATTTTGATCCATGGCGAAACCGGGGTGGGTAAAGAAGTTTTTGTTAACGCACTGCACCAATCAAGTAGACGCAGTCACGCCCCACTCATTGCAGTAAACTGTGCCGCTATCCCGTCTGAACTGGTTGAATCCGAGCTGTTTGGATACGAGAAAGGGGCATTTACCGGTGCTCATACTAAAGGCTATGTGGGATTAATTAGAAAAGCCGATAAAGGAACACTGTTTCTCGATGAACTTGGCGACATGCCGATAAATGTTCAAGCTCGACTGCTTCGAGTACTGCAAGAGCGCAAGGTGACACCACTTGGCTCCACAACCTCTTACCCAGTTGATTTTAAGTTAGTTTCCGCAACCAACCGGAACCTAAAAGCTGACGTAGAGCGCGGTACGTTTCGCCAAGACCTCTATTATCGAGTAACAGGTCTTAACATCACGCTCCCTGCTTTGAGGGAACGAACGGATAAAGAGGCTCTGATCCGATTCATTCTAAGAAAATACGCATACGGCAACGAGGTACCAAATCTAAGCGTGGAAGTATTGGCGATGTTCAAACAACACCCTTGGCCTGGCAATATCAGACAAATGGTTAGCGTGATTCAAATTGCAGCCGCCATGGCGGGCGATGAAACCATCAACTCAGAACACTTACCTGATGACTTCATAAATGACCTCAAACCTTATGAAAGTGCGCCGATTCAACCTATATTGGGCGCTACCGCATCAGACTTATCAGCCGCCCCAAATTTGGTTGAACAAGTCACAGAGCAAGTATCAAACAATCAAGAGTGGCTTGATATTTATGAGGAATATGGAAGGAATATTTCGGCCACTGCAAAGGCGCTTAATGTCAGTCGCAATACATTGTACAAACGCCTAAGAGAGCAAGGGTTAAGATAAGCTTCCCTTGCTCCACTTGGATTGTTTTTATATTAACTCACTGGATCGACATGATAATCATGAATTGTGATTCTGGTGTCATCCAAGCTTACTTTCCAAACTTCGTTAACCAGCAAGTTAATGCTTTCACCACGTAGCGTTGACTCGGGATAGGTGTCTGCAAGTAAGCGTATTCTGAGTTCGACTGCGTAATTATTGTCTTCTCTACGCACTTCTATTTGCTCGATTTGATGATGACAATCCGGTTTAAAGGTGCGCTTAACGATAGAATACCAATCTCTAAACCCATCATGACCTGAAAATGTTCCTTCTGGCGCTGACCATTTGATATCCGCGCTTAAATAACGCGTAAAATCATCAGTCGACTCAGGAAGTTCATCAAACTGGGCGAACCATTGAGTCACAAACTTACTAATACGGTTTTCTGGTGATTGGATAAGGTCTTCAATCCTCGTTTGCAAGCGGTCAGCATGACTCCTAGCACGAGTTTCTACCTCCTCCAGTTTGTTGTACACGCCTGCAATGTAAACCATGCTATGAGTGTAAATTGGCTTAACGTAATTCATTCCTGCAAGATAAGCGGTTTGCTCTAAAGGTTTTAACAACTCTTCAATTGAGAAATGGTTATAGCCAAGCGGGGTATAAGACTCCTCAGGACCACCGATTGTGAACGATAGCACCAAATCTTTGCCTTTTAACTTGTCGCCTTTAGCGCCATAAGCAAAGTTATAGCTGAATACATCATCAATCCATTTTTTTAGCAATGCAGGAATGGAGTACCAGTAGAACGGAAACTGCAGTACAACAACGTCAGCTTTCACTAAAGCCGCTTGCTCTGCCTCTACATCGATCTGATAGTTAGGGTATAAACGGTCTAGTTGACGCACTTCAATGTCATCAAAATGATCACTTAATTGGTTCAAAATAACTTTATTGGTATTTGACGCGTCCAAATTTGGATGACCTGAAATAACTAAAACCTGGCTCATAATGACTTTCTCATCGGTTACTGACTTAACATGTGAGTAGTGTAATTAGTATCATTGATAATTTTTAGATGACTTTTAGCTAAATAATTATTAGTTTAAAGCTAATAATAGTATTAGGTCATAATCATGAACGGAACAATATTCAACCAACTGATTGTATTTAATACGATCGTTCAGGAAGGTAGCATTACCAGAGCGGCTAAGAAGCTCGAAATGGCACCTCCTTCAGTCAGCAATGCGTTGAAAGCTTTAGAGCAAGAATTAGGTCTACCGTTGTTTACACGTACAACACGACGCATTGAAGTCACTGAAGCAGGTCGATTACTGCATGAACGCACCTTGCATTCTATTTCCGAATTGAGTTTGGCTTTCGAAAGTGTCAGCGATTTAAGCAGAGAACCCACTGGCACGGTTCGCGTCACCATGCCACGGTTTGTCTATCAGTATTTAATCGAGCCCATTTACGCTGAATTCTGTCAGCAATACCCTCATATACAACTAGAAATTTCAGTTTCTGACGCCACAATCGACATACTTAACGAGAACTTTGATCTTGGCATCCGCTTTGGTGATAAAGTGGAAGAAGGCATGGTCGCTCGACCACTTACGACTTCTATGAAAGAAGCCTTTTTTGCGTCCCCTGCCTATATAGAACACTATGGACAACCATCATGCCCAGATGATTTGAAACATCACAAGCTGATACAGTATCGATTCATCTCATCAAACAAAATTGCACCTCTATTGCTAAACAAACAGGGAGAGATGCTTTCGGTGGAGATGCCTACCTCCATGGTTGTTAATGACACGAACTTAATGGTAGATGCAGCCATAAAAGGTTTGGGAATAGGCAGACTTGTCGAACCTATGATTCAATCGCATATCGCCCAAAAGCAACTGGTACCAATTTTAGAAGACTATTGGTACCCATATTCTGGACTTTATGTCTACTTTCATAAAAACACACAAAAGGCTAAACGTGTCCGTGTATTGATTGATTTTTTGATAGAAAAAACCAAGCAGCTATAACTAGATGGCGGCTCTTTTCATGGATACATTGTCCCTACTACGAGGTATCAAATTGAACACAAGTAAAATTCGCAACGTGGTCTTCGACGTTGGCAACGTGATTGTGCGCTGGTCTCCCGTTGAGATCGTCCGACTAACATTTGGGTATAGTGCTCATGAAGCAGAGCAAAAGGCTAAAGCTATTTTTCAACATGATATTTGGATGGCTCTTAACAAGGGTCTATTGACCGAACATCAAGCACAAGAAGAATATCAAACTGCATTAGGGCTATCTGAGGCTGAGTGTGAGAGACTCTTCTACTACATCAAAGAAACCCAAATTCAGATTTTTGGTACGGTCGATCTCATTAAGCGCCTGAAACAAGCCAGCTACAACATTTATGCATTAACGGACAACGTCCATGAAATTGTCGAGCACTTAAAGCATCGTTATGACTTCTGGCCACTATTCGAAGCTGCTACCGTATCGGCTGAGTTGGGTGTGCTCAAACCCTCTGCTGACATTTATCAGTCGCTACTCAACAGCAACAATCTTATCGCGGAAGAGACCGTATTTTTGGATGACATGCCATACAACGTCGACGGCGCAGTGCAATGTGGACTGCATGCCATTCAGTTCAGCGACGCACAACAAGCGGAGAATGCACTTCGAGACTTGGGTTTAGAGTTTTAAGACGATTAACGGCAGTTCTCGTGACAAGAACTGCCGTTACTATTTCAGTTGATTCAAATGAACAAACGCTTAACTAAGCTTGCTCTTCAAACTTTCCAATACAGACTTACGAATTGAACCCAGTTTTGGACGCTCCTCATTTGGAAACGGGATTGGTCGCATAAGACTGATCGTTTTCAAACCCAAACGAGCTGTCAGCAGCCCCACACCAAGGCCTTGTCCAGCTCGGGCTGAGAGTTTTTCTGCCAAGTTCATCGACAATATATCCGCACTTGATTCAATGGCAAGTTCACTGGCACCCGCTAATGCAATGTTCATTAATACGAGTTTGAACAACTTAAGTCTTGACCAGTAACCTAACTCTACGCCGTAAACCTCTGATAATTTGTCGATCATTCGGAAATTACGCCAAGCGATGAGAAGCATGTCAGCAATAGCCAATGGACTCAGAGCCACCAAAATTGCCGCTTCCCCCGATAACTTCGACACTGCGGCCAGTGCTTGCTTATCCTGCTCTTTCAGTACCATGGACTGGTACATATTTAGCACTTCAGCATCACTATGCGCACTGTGAATACTGTTCTTCCAGCGGTCAAACGAAGGGTTTTCAGGTTGTATCCCCGCCTCATCAGCTAGCTTTTGACAGAATTTCTCACCCTGCCCCACTCCATCGTTGGCAATCAGTGCTTCGGCCTGTTCCTGAACCGAAAAGTGGTCTTTCAGTTTGCGAAGCTTATACAGCTCCTTACCAAACGCCCCAATACCCATTGCCGCTACTGCGGTAATCAAGCCTGACCAACCTAAAGACAACCAGTCTCCGGTATTGGCAGCAGTCACGACGTTATCTATCGCTTGCCAACCAACTAAGCCTGCAAATGCCGTTAATAAAGTAGTGGCAATCCAGCCTTTTTTGCTGCTTCCTTTGACTACTCTTTCAAGCTCTAGCTCGTCCTGTTGATCATTTGCTTCATGTTCAACAGGTATGAACGCCTGTTCTGGTTCAAACAGCTTTTGGCTGTTTATATCCACTGAAGATTCTATTTCGGAAGTATCCTCAGTGAAGACTTTTCTACCTTTGATATCACTCATCGAAGTTTATCTCCAATCAAATACTGCAATGCTTTATCAAGTCGAATATGCCCACAAGGTTCGTCAACCGCCGTTTCAAGCGGTCTAAATGAGGTAAACTCAAACTGATTGTTTTTCCAATACTCAGCCTTTGGGAGGCGGGCTGGCACATCACCGGGATACAAGGTCATGGTTTCATTATCCAAGGTCGTTCCTCTTAGCGCAGCACTGCTCTCATTTCCTTTACCTACAAATCCTGCTTCGGTCGCTCTGATGGAAGCGACGCTCATGCAGCTCATTTCTATATTTTCGAACGCAGTATCTTGCCACGCTGGATGTACCATTTGCTGTAACAAGCTCACTAAGTTGTTGTGCTGATCTGGTGTGACATGATCAGCCTTTGTGGCGGCAAACAGAATTTTATCTATTCGTGAAGAGAACAAGCGACGTAGTAAGCTAGATTGTCCATAACGGAAACTCTTCATAATTTGTTGCAGCGCATCTTTCATATCATGAAACGCTTCTGAGCCTGCCATTAGTGGCTGTAAACAATCCACTAGCACAATCTGACGATCAAATGTCGCAAAGTGATTCTTGTAGAATTGCTTCACTACTTTGGTTTGATACTCTTCATAGCGGCGCTTGAGCATCGCATAGCCGCTCGTTTTCGTGACTTTGTCTGACGGAGCCTGACAAGGGAAAAACTGCAGTACTGGTGCGCCTTTTAATTCACCCGGAAGAACAAAGCGCCCTGGTTGCACCCAATGTAATCCACGCTCCTTGCAGGCATACAGATATTGAGTAAAGCTCTCGGAAATGTCGGCTATTTGCTTTTCGTTTTCTTCTCCAGTGGCATCAAACTGCTCAAGTTTAGTCAGCCAGTCTTGGGCACATTCGCGGCGAATGCCCGTTAGATTCTCAAACTGCAACTCACTCCACTGCTCAAAGGTCAAATCGAGTAGTGGTAAATCGAGTAACCACTCTCCCGGATAATCAATGACATCAATATACAGAGTCGACGTTTTGCTGATTAAACGTTTCGCCCCTTTTGCTGGCTTATACTTAACCGCTAATCGTATTTCACTTACATCGCGCGTAGGCTCAGGCCAACTTGGTGGCATTGCATGCAGTTGACTCATCGCGTCATCATAAGCAAAACGTGGAACCATTAAGTTAGACTGCGGGACACGCTTGGCGCCGATCAATCGTCCATCTCTAGCACAGTCCAACAGAGGTAAATTCTCGTGCGTAGAGGTATGCAACAGTTGATTAACCAGTGAAGTGATGAACGCCGTTTTACCTGCTCGCGACAAACCCGTCACGGCAATTCGAACATGAGAGTCCATACTACGATGCAGAAGATCAGATACTTCTTGACCAATTCGGCTCATTTAACGTACTCCAATAAAACTAATGGGATAAGTTTGCACTATACGAGATTAACGAAACATGAACAAAAAACCCCTGAAAATATTCAGGGGTTTACGTGAAACTTTGAGAGCGTCCTAATCGTCTTCAATTAACTTATAAATGACGAACAGTGCGATTTCCAACAGAACCGTCAGCACACAAGCCATGGTGACGTATTTTTCATTAAAGATGCTGATACCGTGCAGTATTAAATCGTAGCCAACGAAAAATCCCACTACTAGCAATAACGCAATTTGTAATATTTGTATGAATCGAGGCATTGTTGCTCTCTCCTTGGTTCTTTTTCTAGTATGTTTTTTAGTATACGCCTGAATTATAGATAAAAAAAAGTGAGTATGCGTTCACACACCCACTTTTTCTAAGCGGATTAAGAAACTTTTTCTGCTTCCGCTATCTTAACTTTCCACGTATCTGGACCAATTTGGTGAGCATTCGCTCCGCTTGAATCTACCGCGACAGTCACAGGCATATCTTCTACTTCAAACTCGTAAATAGCTTCCATACCTAAGTCTTCAAACGCAACCACTTTGGCTTTCTTAATCGCCTTAGCTACCAAATATGCCGCACCGCCGACAGCCATTAAGTACACAGCCTTGTGCTCTTTAATAGACTCAATCGCCGCAGGACCACGCTCCGCTTTACCAATCATGCCAGTTAGTCCAGTTTCAGACAGCATCATGTCAGTAAATTTATCCATACGAGTTGATGTTGTTGGGCCAGCTGGTCCTACTGCTTCATCGCCAACGGCGTCTACTGGACCTACGTAGTAGATAAATTTGCCTTTAAAGTCGACACCTTTTGGCAAGCCTTCACCACTCTCCAACATCCCTTGAATACGTTTGTGCGCTGCATCACGACCTGTCAGAATTTTCCCAGAGAGCAATAGAGTCTCACCTGTTTTCCACTCTTGAACGTCTTGTTTAGTGATAGTGTCAAGATTCACTCGACGAGTATTTTCGCCAGCTTCCCATGTAATATCTGGCCACTCTTCCAATTTTGGTGGCGTAAGCTCTGCTGGGCCGGTTCCATCGAGAGTGAAGTGAACGTGACGGGTTGCCGCACAGTTTGGAATCATACACACAGGCTTAGAAGCTGCGTGAGTTGGTGCGGTTTTGATTTTAACATCGACGACGGTCGTTAAGCCGCCCAAACCCTGAGCACCAATGCCCAGTTTGTTGACACGGTTAAAGATATCAAGGCGAAGCTCTTCTTCTGCATTAGAAGGACCACGTTCGATAAGCTCTTGAATATCGATATGCTCCATCAAAGATTCTTTTGCAAGTACTGCCGCTTTCTCAGCCGTACCGCCAATACCTATACCCAACATACCTGGTGGACACCAACCTGCCCCCATAGTAGGTAAGGTTTTCTCTACCCATTCTGCGATGTCGTCAGATGGATTAAGCATGACCATTTTGGTTTTGTTTTCAGAACCGCCGCCTTTCGCTGCGATTTGAATTTCAACTTTATCCCCTGGCACCATATTGATATGAACCACAGCTGGCGTATTGTCTTTGGTGTTAATACGCTTACCTGCTGGATCTTTTAGCACAGATGCACGCAACGGATTGTCAGGGTTGGTATAACCTTGACGAACGCCTTCATCGATCATCTCTTGAACAGTTAGATCAGAGTCCCATTGGACATTCATACCAATGTTCACAAAGCAGGTAACGATACCTGTATCTTGGCAAATTGGTCGATGACCTTCTGCGGACATGCGCGAGTTAATGAGAATTTGCGCGATGGCATCTTTTGCCGCTTGGCTTTCTTCCTTTTGATAAGCTTTATCTAGGGCTTGAACAAAGTCGAGGGGATGGTAATACGAGATGTATTGCAATGCATCAGCAACACTACTGATCACATCTTCTTTACGAATAACCGCCATTGAATACCTCTTTATAATTTTAGCTTCCAGAATTACGAACTTTCTTTGAACCTGTACCACGCCTTAACCCGCAGTATTTTCAGGGATAATTGTCCGACTTTTTATTGTGAAAATATGATACTCTTGCTTTCCACTATGCGCCATGAGTGCGACAACGTTTCTGTCACAATTTAAGCAAATGAACACAAAAGAAAGACTATCTATTCAATTCGTTGACCTTCCTTATTACCAAGACCTAGCCCGAGACAAGTTTGCTGAGATTGAGCAACTTCCTTGGTCGATGCTACTGAAATCGTCAGACGCCAGTCATGAGAACAGCCGATTTGATATTTTGGTCTCTCAACCAGTCGCAACCGTCGAAACGTTTGGTGCTATCACCAAAGTTATAGTTGGAGACGAAGTGTCAGAAAGTGACCAAGATCCATTTGCCATCGTTAATGATTTGATAGAGAACTTAGTTGGTTTCAGGAAAGATTCTACCAACTGGCCATTCATTGGAGGTGCGGTTGGTTACTTCGCATACGATCTAGGACGCAGAGTGGAACGTTTGCCAATAAAAGCAGAAAACGACATCCAAGCCGCCGATATGTCTATCGGTATTTATGATTGGGCATTAGTCGTTGACCATCAAGAACAGCGAGCTGCCATCGTAGGTAACAACCCTGAATTTCATAAGCAATGGTTAGAACGTAAGGTCTCCCCTCAAGAAGATCCGTTTACGTTGGTGTCGAATTGGCAGTCCAACATGACCAAACAACAATACCAAGACAAATTTCTTTCGGTGCAAGACTATCTCTCTGCAGGAGACTGCTATCAGATTAACTTAGCGCAACGACATCAAGCTCAATATACTGGTAGTGAGTGGCAGGCATTTAATCTATTGGACAACCAGAATCAAGCACCGTTTAGTGCCTTTATCCGAACCAACGATAGCGCGATAATCAGTGTTTCCCCTGAGCGTTTCTTACAGCTTCATCAAAACTGTATTGAAACCAAACCAATTAAAGGTACTCGACCAAGATCAGTCGATGTGGAACAAGATAAAGCGTACGCAGAAGAGCTAAAAGCAGCGACCAAAGATCAGGCAGAAAATTTGATGATTGTGGATTTGCTCCGCAATGATATCGGACGAGTAGCAACTCCAGGCAGTGTTAAAGTGCCTAAGCTTTTTGATATCGAAAGCTTCCCTGCAGTTCATCACTTGGTAAGCACGGTAACTGGCGAGTTAGCTCCAGAATACTGCGCTACAGACCTTCTTAGAGCTTGTTTCCCCGGAGGTTCAATAACTGGCGCACCTAAAATACGAGCCATGGAAATCATTGAGGAACTAGAACCTCACACTCGCAGTGTATATTGCGGTAGCATTGGCTACATCAGTGCTCATGGCGTTATGGACACCAGCATTACCATTCGAACACTCATCGCAAAACAAGGTAAAATCTATGCTTGGGCCGGTGGCGGTATCGTCGCCGATAGCGAATGTGATGCAGAGTATCAAGAAACCTTCGATAAATTAGGTAGAATTTTGCCAACCCTTGGCAACCTTCAGTCAGAGCGCATCTAAACCAGAGCTTGGCCCCCATTTAGAGAGTGTGAGGGTCAAGTCTTTTGCGGTATAAGGTTTGGATAGGATATCGTCCATACCCACATCATAACAAGTTTGTCGTTCTTCTCGTGTTGTGCCTGCGGTTAGCGCCACGATGGGTTTGGCGTAACTTGCGTCTCGTAGTCGTTTCGTTGCTTCAAATCCATCCATCACTGGCATTCTACAATCCATAAATATGATGTCGTATTGCTGATTGGTCGCATGTTCAACCGCTTCAAGGCCATTAACAGCAAGATCAGGTGTGATACCGACTTTGCTCAGCATTTTGGTAATCACGACCTGATTCATTTTGATATCGTCAACGACCAGAATTTTAAGGGCAGAAAAGTCCTGTACCACAGTATCAAGGTTCTGTTTTATCCGTTCGTTATCGTCAACATCTTCAACCTGCAACGGTAAAAAACCATAAAACGTTGTACCCTGCCCTAACTCACTGGTTAACGAAATTGAGCCACCCATTAGCTCGACAAGTCTTTTACAGATGGCTAATCCGAGCCCTGTTCCCTCGTAGTTACGTGAACTCGACCTATCTGCTTGAATAAACGGTTGAAACAGTTTCTTCTGAGCCGTCTGACTGATACCAATTCCCGTGTCTGTTACTGAAAAGCCAATCCCACCTTCCTGCGAGGTTAGCGTAACTTTAACACTTCCTTCATCGGTGAATTTAATTGCATTACCAATAAGGTTGACGAAAATTTGTGTGATACGTTCTAAATCGCCTTTGAAGTTCTTGTTAGAGAAGCCGTCAGCGCAAATTGTAAATCCAATTTGCTTCTCCGCCGCTTTGTGCTCAAAAATACTGCACAACGTTGATTGAAGGTTGGTCCATTTGAATGTTGATTCGATTAACTCTAACATTCCTGCATCAATCTTACTGAAATCCAAGAGGTCATTAATAATCGACCTAAGTAGTTGACCAGATTGACTTAAATTACTGTGAAGCTCTTGTTGAGCACCTTTCAGATCAGTATCTGCCAACAACTCAACGCTCCCTAGTAATCCATTTAAAGGAGTCCTCAATTCATGATTGATCATTGCCAGAAACTCACGAGTCGAACGTTCCGACGCTTCTGCGCGCTCTTTCGATTTAACAAGTCTTAAGTTGATTAACTGGCGTGTTATGGAGCTCGACAACAGTTCACAAACTAATGACATTTGGCTTTCAATAAAGGCCAAGTCAAAATCTTCACCAACAAGGTTAACCTCCAATTTCCCAACGTTTTTCTGTTCGACTTGAATTGGTATAGAAGCTTGTAAGGCCGGAGACGTGCTGGCTTCATTTATTACCTTAGTTGAGTTGAAAAGATTATGTTTAAGGGTAGGTATAAGGTTTTCAGTCAACTCAATACTATAAGAAATGCCCTCAGCAGCATCCGTTAATTGTTTGACTAAATCCGCAAGTAGTACATCATCAAGGTTGCTACGTAAAAAGGTTCTTCCAAACTGAATTAGAATTCGCTCAATATGCTGCTGAAACTCCAGCCGTTTAAAGCTAGCCTCTGAGCGCTGCTCTACTTGTTTTAGAGCCACTTCTAATTGTTGATTGGCATTAAACAATTCTAAGCTTTTAGCTTCGAGTAAACTCTCAGCCGCCTTTCTGGCCGCTATTTCACGCTTGAGTTTCCTTTCAATCGCCGCACTACTCGTCATAGTCAATTCACACTAAAGATAAGCTAAACCTGACCACGCTTCCGTCTTCTGTTTGAGGACTCATTTTGACATCTACGGTTTCCCCAAAGTGGGTTGCGCACCCTTCTATTAACCCCAAGCATACGTTAGACATACAGCGAGCGCTCTGATAGTCCATGACCATTTCTGTTTCTGTCTCACTAATGAAATGAAATTTAGGAGGTTCTGCATCCGCGTAGAGTTTTTTCACCTCAACATGAATGTAATCTTCTACGTGGCGAATGAACTGAAATGTAGATGTGCTTTGGCCAATACTGGCACTGTCCGGAATAGATGCCAGTAGTGCTTTAAACACGGTCTGACCAAACACTTGCTGCAATGTATCAGGCGCAATATCGGTTTTCTTACTAAGGTTAACAATTAGCTTCACAAGGTCTCTATGATCGTAACTCCCAACAGCTGTATAGATACCTTCATCCCCTGACATTTCAAGAACTTCGTCCAATACTTCTAAGCCGAACTTTTCTTCAACGAGCTCCATAAACTCGGTAAAAATGATTCCTTTCATAGCCAATCTCCCCAAGATTGAGAGTTGAGGTACTCTCTTTTCGATATTGAACCTAATCATTGGTAGGCTCGATGAATAATTAATCCTCTTAGTTAAGTTCTAGAACAATATTCACACTAAATCCAAGTTAATACGTGTTCACAATCAATAACCTAGTTAAATGGTTATTGATGAAAAGCCCAATGTTCCATCATCAAAACTCAAGGTTAAGTTCAGTTGTGTTTGTGCTTGGCAGTTCACAGACCATAACGTAAATGTATTAATGTTGTTGGCAGTCACTAACCCATCACTGCAATTAACATCAATATGTGCGATACGCTTGCGAACTCTTCGGCTCAGCAGTGCTTTAATCTCGCGAGTCGAAACTTCCCAATAGTTGCCGCTTTTAGTTTGAATACAGTTATCGAAAATCAAGTTAGGCATAAAGACCAGATCGAAAGTTAAATAGCCTTCACTACTTTCTCCATCATCACCTGACAAAGAGAGTTTTCCGAGTCCTTTGCTACGATTAACAGACGACAAGGTTAGGTCACCCTCGCTTTCTGATTTTACTTGAACTAAATCAGAATGCTCGAACGCTAATTGGTGAATAGATTTTGCACATTGCCGGCTAACCGAGTTGGAAATAAGATCTTTTTTATTTACTTCGATATCACACCACTTGTTCGACGCTTTAAGGCTGGTCTGAATCGGTGCCGCTTGCATGTGTGGCATGAAAATTCCAGTGGCAATGTAGTCAACCGCATCAGACAATAAGTAAATATATCCTTCCGACTCAGTTTTGGGTTGACTGAAAGAACCATTCGGCAAACGACGTAAAAAGCTCTGATTTGAAAATGAATAAACAGCATCAACATACACTATCGGACTTGCAAACTGTGTAGGAGAACCAACAAGATCTTTTTGTTCAAGTGCTTTTCGTGAACACATACCGTTCTCTGTCTTTACTATTAGGTCCTTCAACAAAGTAAAATCAAAACGCAGAACT
Organism: Vibrio mediterranei; assembly: GCF_013364395.1. Classification (NCBI taxonomy): domain Bacteria; kingdom Pseudomonadati; phylum Pseudomonadota; class Gammaproteobacteria; order Vibrionales; family Vibrionaceae; genus Vibrio; species Vibrio mediterranei. The sequence continues at coordinate 2,192,596 of NZ_JABXGK010000001.1, forward strand.
AAGTCCAAACTCTGCTCGCTGTGAAGATTGAGCGCCTCAACTAACAATTCACAAGACAGGGGCTGAAAACTATTGTTGGAATGTGTATACGGTGGAGAAATAAAACAAAACTCTTTCGTCAGTTTACTTTGATAATTTGCTGTGGCAGTCATTACTGACCTAACTTGGAACTCACTTCCTTGTATCGAGGCATCTGAATGACCCGCGCTCTTATTCACAAATTTGACAAGAGCACTTCGGCTGATAGCTATGGTTCCGTCCGAAAGGACTGAATAACCAATTGGACTGCTCTTGGATTGCGCTAATTGAAATTGTTCGGGAACCACGATGTGAGGCACCGATAGAAGATTACATTGCACTCGCAATGGCACACCTTCGATCAAGCAGCGGAGCTCCAGTGTTCCTCCAAACTCTTTGTTCGGTAAGTAAGCATAGACACCATTTCCATAGTCTCTAAAGATACCTACACCACTGTCACAAAGAACTTGCTCCGGTGTTATTCCGTTGAGTTTTTCAATATGAGTTATTAGGTAATCTCTCGAAAACACGAGTAAGCCAGACTGAAATTCAACGATTTGATGTCGATAGCTATCTACACTCATCACATACTCTACCCGTCTGAATAAAATCAATGTCGCTTAGCGTCAGAAGCATACTTAAGAACTTCACGAACCTGACTAGAGGACAATGGACGATAAAAGAAATAGCCTTGGATATAATCGACATCAATAGACTTTAGCGTTTCCAACTCAGAGACTTTCTCTACCCCTTCAGCGACGACTTTAATATTCAAGTCGTGAGAAAGCTGCCGAAGCATATTTACGGCAAAATATTTCTGTTTAACCTCATTGATATTGGTAATGAACTTACGATCGATTTTTAGCTCATCAAAATGGAAGTCGTTAAAATAAGAAAAGGACGAACTACCGGTACCAAAATCATCAACCGCAATCTTAATACCAGCAGAGCGAATTTTCTCTAACAGGTTGGCATTGTTCACATTATTTTCGAAATAGGCCGTTTCTGTTATTTCAATTGTCACCGCATCATTGTCGACTGGAGACCGTTTAATAAGTTCGAATAAATCCAGGAGATGAATCGAAGGTTGACCCGATTCAGCAATTGAGCAATTAAGTGACAACGATAGTTTTTTAGAGACACCTGAGTTTATGCTAACAAACTCCTCAATGGCTCTTTCAGCGACCATTAGATCCAGTGCAGAAATGAGTTTGAGTTCTTCTGCTAGGTGGATCATTTCTTGAACCGTGTACGACATATCTTGAAAACGGAATCGGCAAAGCGCCTCAAGCTTTACTATTTCCCCCGTATGCGTATCGACAATTGGTTGGAAGTTGACGTCGATAGCTTTATTTCGTATTGCATCTATCAAAAGCTGTTCTAAGCGCTTTCTGCGTATATTGCCTTGAACTAGCTTTTCATCGTAAAAATTGACGCTACTGCCGCTTGAGTCATGAACGAACATAGCTTGTACCGACTGAGAGATAACTTCATCAATACCACAGCCATTGAATCCATGAAGTGCAACACCAACCTGACCGTCGGCTATATCATTAACCAAATGGTCATCGAGGTATTTTCTCATGCCCTTGAAAAACTGCTTGATGCATAGATTGATAGTCGCCAGATCTTCGACGTCACTTTGTCGAATTTTGACAAGTGCAATGAACGTGTTGCGCCCCAAATACCCAAAGCTGGATTTGTCATGTGATGACTTTAGTGCAGCAAGGACTTTGCCACGTGACTCTTTTTCTAACTCACTATAAAAGTGCGGCTTGAAGCTGATAACAATATATTTTCCGTTCTTTTTGGATAACTCACTGGCACTTTTTCTAAAAGAGGCTTCATCCTGCGCTGTCTCCTGCTTAAAATTGATATGCGCTGATTTATCCGTGCTCTTCTCTGTAAAATTATCGCCAAAAAAAATGTACACAAAGATATGCTTGCCGTCTGACAACTCGATCTTTTTCACACTGATCGTCTCAAGACGAGCATGGGAATCGCGAGCTCTCGTGATAACAGCGCCCTGCCAACGTGAAGCCTGAGAAATCATACTTTTAAACACTTCCATATGACTACTATCACTTTGGAGCAATTGTATGTCAGAAATGTTTCTACCCAACACACTAATGGGCGATACATTATGTTCGTAGCACAAGCGGTTGTTGGTGAATAACACATTATGTTCATGATTAGTCACTAAAACACCACGATGTGGATCATCAAGCAGATGTTCAATCATTGAGAACACACTAATCTGAGCCTGTGATTGTGACAGTAGTTCAACACTACCTTTCACTTTGTTGTCCAAAATCAGATAGATTTCGAACTTAACAATAAACAGATCTTCGGTTGTTGTTTCAAGTGCAATGGGCACAGCTGCAGGTAGACCGTTAAACTGAACATCACGGATCAACAGCAAGATTTGGTTAACATAATCAATCGACGGAGGTTGAACTGTGATTAACTTATCCTCACAACACAGCACATTACGCCAGAACTCGCCTTTGGAAATTACCGACGTAATCTCCGAGAGATCTTCCGACCAAAATGTTTTATTTTCGTCATGTGTGGTAGAAAGCATTCGCCTCTCACTTCTTATAGTTATCTGCCAACAACGTGTACAGAAGTAAACTAGGCAATAGGAATATGAAATCAAGTTAACCTTAGCTGAGAATTTAAAGTTGAATACTTCAGATTCCCTCCTAGCTTGTTGACTAGATTTAGGAGCAAGGAGCGAGTCATGCGATATGTGTATGTAGATGACGTATACGATGAACGATATCGAATATCACCTCCCCTTAAAGTTAACCTCGTTAGCGGCGATATTCCGGAAGAAGAACTTGAAATAAGAGAGATTTTACGTTGCTGGATGGAAACAGGGCTATCTCCTTTTCAAACCGCTGCAGATATCAAAATGGATTTCTGGACACATGCAGATAACTTCTCACGGCTTAGCTGTACTTTGAATACTCTGCTAAAACACAAAGCCTACTATTTTGCTGCAAAGCGTGTCGCAACAATATGGCGACGCGGGTCTATCGAGAAAGCATATTTGGAATATTTGCTAACAAAGCATATTGGATTAGAGTCACACGAATAGATATGCAACTAATACAATTACTTTTAATTTTCATCCTGTTAGCTTATATTTAATATTATCAATAGATAGCGGACGTTAGCCATACTGCTACCGTAGATACGTATGTATAAATATGTAAATGACATATTCGACACGGAATATAATCAATCGCTTCCTGATCAAGTGACTTTCACTGAGAATGAGGTTCCACTTGAGGAAATTGAAGTTAGAGAGATGGTTGAAGCGTGGTATTTATCAGGGTATGTACCCTGTTTTGAAAAACACAAACTGAGTTCATCCAACAAAATTGACGAACTTTCGATTGACGCTGAGGACAGTGCAACACGATTACGGAAATTAGAAGCGACTCTATTACTGGTTATCAAAAACCGAGTTTACAGAGCCGCGTTCAAACGTCTTATGACAGCTATGAAGCCATCGAGCTCAAAAGATCGATTAATGCTTCTGCTGGAACAAGTAGAAAACGTCTTAAAAGTTCACTAACTCACTTCGCCTGGTTAGTTGATCCAACCGTCAAATTTAAGTTTGTTTTGCAACTTGCTGATCCCTTCCTGTTGAAGCTGACGTACTCGCTCTTTCGATAGCCCAAACATTTCTCCCAGATTGTCCAGTGTTAGCACTTCTTTGCCAAACAAACCAAACCGATGAATCACAATGTCACGGTATTTTTCTGGAAGAGACAAGACCACACTTTCTAGACTCTGCAATAACTTCTCGTTGTGACATATATCGTATGGCTCTGGGATAGCCTCTGACTTACAAGTTTCTAAACTTTGAAATTCTTTATCAATAGTATCAACAGATGAACTCGACTCAATAAAGCCACTCATGTGGATCAAATCACTGATTTGAGCTTGAGATTTCGCGGTTTTTTCAGCGATTTCCTTAACAGATGGCGGGCGTTGAAGATCAGCAATAATCTCGTTAGTTTGCTTCGATAATCGGTTTATTTCTTTAATAACATGAACTGGCAGGCGAACGGTTCGTCCCGTGTTCATTAGTGAAGACTCGATGCTTTCACGAATCCACCAAACTGCGTAAGTGCTAAAGCGAAAACCTTTTTCTGGTTCGAATTTGTCAATCGCTTTAATAAGTCCCAAATTCCCTTCTTCGATGAGATCAAGAATCGTGTGATTACTCAACCCTCTCTTCGTATAATTTCTGGCGATTTTTACTACCAATCGTAAGTTAGATTCGATTAATACGTCTCGAGCAGCCTTATCACCCCGGCGTGCTAACGTCGCATAATGATACTCTTGCTCGGGCGATAGCAAGTCGATACCCACGACGTCATGGATATACTTTGAATAGAAATCTGTACCACGCTCTTCATACTGTTTGTTAAGCCTTTCTGTCCTTGTGCTCATCATTAGCTCCTTTGTATGGCGCTACTCCTAGCCAATTAATTATTATTGGTGTGATCTAAGTCGCACGAATAAGCATAGACGCGTTTATGCTATGCATCAAAATTTAGTCCTATCGAATAAGCTAAATTCTCTTAAAAATAGTATAAAAGTATTAGAAATTTAGTTTCATGGTCGTTCAAGTTTAGATCGTGTGTTTCTGCAGATTTTAATTTTCTATGAACTATACTATTTTGGTAACTATCTGAAGTTGGTAGGTAATCTACTTAGGAACACTACTTATTCACTCTTTACAACAACAGGGACGCTACAATGATAGATTTTGAGGTATTGCGCGGCTACATGGATAATGACGACGATATCATCGCTGCGGTATTCATGGCATTTATGGAAGAACACGAGGATGGTGCGGAAAAAATCCAAGCCTTGTTCAACGAACAAAACTGGAGTGAGCTATTTATTACCGCCCATTCATTAAAAGGCATACTAGCCAGCTTTGGTGAGACTAAGGCCGTCGAAAAACTCGAAGCTATAGAAGGTTCAACCAGAAACAGTGATGCTCCTAACAGCGAAGATATTCAGTTTGTTGTTCAAGAGCTCGATGTTATCAAGGGGCAAATCAATGAATATCTCGCTTCCGCCGTGTAACTAAACAGTAAGGCACCAATGACTAAGCACGAGTTTTTAGAACGATTCCAGTTACATCAGTTAGCAGACTATCATGATGGTTCTAAATCAAGGACGGAACATCTTGATAAATCAGCGCTCAGGGAAGCGAGCGTTCTTATTGGTTTAGTTGAAAGAAATCAGTGTCTGCATGTCATATTGACGAAACGCGCTAGCCATTTGAAGCATCATCCGGGACAAATTAGTTTTCCCGGAGGAAAAGTTGAAGAAGATGACCTAGACGCAACCTTCACTGCTCTTCGCGAGGCTGAAGAGGAAATAGGCTTACGCTATGATGAAGTATCCGTCATTGGCCATCTTCCTCGTCTGGTCACCGTTACCCAATTTAACGTTACACCTGTTCTTGCATTTGTGGATAGTAATTACCGCCCTTCGATAGATGCTAATGAAGTGGACTTTCTATTTGAGGTACCACTTGAGTTTCTCGCTCATCCAGAAAACATGTCAGCATTGCAATTTACTGTACGTGGAAAACCACACCGCGTTCTCTCTATTCCATATAAAGAGCACTTCATTTGGGGCGTGACCGCACAAATTATTGAAAGTTTACAAACACAGCTGCAACTTAGTTAACAGACCACCAACACCAGCCAATCGATTGCGTTATTTTTCATTAGTTTTACTAATGCATCGCAATAGTCAATCTAATCTCTGGCACGTAAAAAACGTGACCCAAATAACGAATCCATCATTAGTATCAATATCCCGCTACAAATCATGACCTAGATCTAATTTTCACGTGAGAAAAGCATGCAAAATGCCCCCGACTTATTTCCTGTTCCCAAAATGAGTAACAAACTATGACTACCACAACTACTACGGCAACGAGCCGTTCTTCGTCTAAGTGGACCTATAAGGATTTCACCTGGGCTCTTTCTCTATTCGGTACGGCGGTTGGTGCTGGTGTACTTTTCCTTCCAATTAAAGCAGGTGCTGGCGGCTTTTGGCCATTAGTTATCCTAGCCCTAATTGCAGCACCAATGACTTGGTTTGCACACAAAAGCTTAGCTCGCTTCGTTCTTTCTGCTAAGAACCCAGAAGCGGATATTACCGACACAGTAGAAGAACACTTTGGTAAAACTGGTGCGAACCTCATCACTTTTGCATACTTCTTCGCTATCTATCCAATCGTTCTAATCTACGGTGTAGGTATCACAAACACAGTTGATTCATTCCTAGTGAACCAAATGGGTATGGAATCTATCCCACGCTGGTTGCTTTCAGGCTGTCTGATTGCAGCGATGACTTGTGGTGTAGTATTCGGGAAAGAGCTTATGCTGAAAGCGACTTCCGCGATGGTTTACCCACTAGTATTCATCCTACTTGCTCTATCTGTATACCTAATCCCAGATTGGAATACTTCAATGATGAGCGTTAGCCCTGACTGGGGTTCAATGCCAGCAGTTATCTGGCTAGCGATTCCAATCATTGTTTTCTCTTTCAACCACAGCCCAATTATTAGCCAGTTCTCTAAAGAACAGCGTCGTGTATACGGTGAAGATGCGGTTAAGAAGACTGACATGATCACTGGCGGTGCAGCGATGATGCTAATGGGTTTTGTAATGTTCTTCGTATTCTCTGTTGTTCTATCTCTATCTCCAGAGCAACTAGCGATTGCACAAGAGCAAAACATCTCTGTTCTTTCTTACTTAGCTAACGTTCACGAATCTCCACTGATTTCTATCCTTGGCCCTGTTGTTGCGTTCGCCGCAATCACTTCAAGCTACTTTGGTCACTTCCTAGGTGCACACGAAGGTCTTGTAGGTCTAGGTAAGTCTCGTTCTAAAGCACCAGTTTCTAAGATCGAGAAAGCATCTCTACTATTCATCGTTATTACTACTTGGATTGTTTCTATCATCAACCCAAGCATCCTAGGCATGATTGAAACAATGGGTGCGCCAATGATTGCGGCAATCCTATTCCTAATGCCTGTATATGCAATGAAGAAAGTTCCGGCTATGGCTAAGTTCCAAACTTCAGCACCTGTACAAATCTTTACAGCAATCTGTGGTATTGCAGCGATTACTTCTGTAATCTACGGCGCTTTTTAATTGACTTCGTCAGTTGAACATCTCGGTTAAACAATAACGATAATATAAGCCTCCATGTACTTTGGGGGCTTTTCTAGAGGTAAATCAGTATGATCAGTGTTTTTGATATCTACAAAATTGGTGTTGGACCTTCAAGCTCTCACACCGTAGGCCCGATGAAAGCTGGTAAAGAGTTCATCGACGACCTGCGTTCAATGGGTAAGCTAAGAGACATCACCAAGATCACTGTAGATGTTTATGGATCACTATCACTGACAGGGAAAGGTCACCACACAGATATCGCAATCATTATGGGTTTGGCTGGTAACTCACCAGAAAAAGTCGACATCGACTCAATCCCAAGTTTCATTGCCCGTGTTGAAGAAACAGAGCGTCTTCCAGTTGGCATGCACTGTCACACCGTTTCATTTCCTCGTGACGGCGGCATGAATTTCCACTCCACTAATTTAGAGCTTCACGAAAACGGCATGCAGATCCACGCTTGGATCGATGACGAAAAAGCGTATTCAAAAACTTACTACTCTATTGGCGGCGGCTTTATTGTTGATGAAGAGCACTTCGGAAAAGAAGAAGTATCAGCATTAAAAGCTCCTTATGAGTTCAACTCAGCAGAAGAACTGGTAGAACTGTGTAAAGAAAATGGCCTATCAATCAGCACACTGGTTATGGCTAATGAGCACGCTGTACACTCAGATGAAGAGACTCGTACGTACTTCGCTAATATTTGGAAAACAATGCGTGAGTGTATGGAACGCGGCATGAGCACTGAAGGCATTCTGCCTGGTCCACTGCGTGTTCCACGTCGTGCAGCAGCACTTCGCCAACAATTGATCACATCAGAAAAAACCACAACTGACCCGATGTCGGTAGTTGACTGGGTGAACATGTTTGCTTTTGCTGTAAACGAAGAAAACGCAGCAGGTGGTCGCGTTGTTACCGCTCCAACCAATGGTGCTTGTGGCATCATTCCAGCGGTACTTGCTTACTACGACAAGTTTATCCAAACCGTGACTGAAAAAGACTACATCCGCTACTTTGCTGCGTCGGGCGCAATCGGTGGACTGTACAAGCAAAATGCATCGATTTCTGGTGCCGAGGTAGGTTGTCAGGGTGAAGTTGGTGTTGCATGTTCTATGGCGGCGGCAGGTCTTGCTGAACTTATGGGTGGAAGCCCTGAGCAAGTTTGTATGGCAGCTGAAATCGCAATGGAACACAACCTCGGTCTAACTTGTGACCCTGTTGCAGGACAAGTTCAAGTACCATGTATTGAACGTAATGGTATTGCTGCGGTTAAGGCAATTAACTCGACTCGAATGGCGCTTCGTCGTGCTTCTGCACCTCGTGTGTCATTGGATAAAGTTATCGAAACTATGCTTGAAACGGGTAAAGACATGAATGCTAAATACCGTGAAACCTCTCAAGGCGGTTTGGCAATCAAGGTTGTTTGCTAATAGGTAAATTCCAATAACAAAAAACCGAAGCCTGAGCTTCGGTTTTTTTATGGTCATAGTAACGTTTAGCAGCTAGCGGTTTATTCGCCTTTGTAGATACAACCTGCAGTACACGTTTCTTTGATCTCTACTTTACTTAATAGCGGTAGGTTAGGCTTAAGCTGCCCCCAAATCCATTTGGCCAGTACTTCACTGGTAGGGTTCTCTAGTCCCTCAATATCGTTCAAGTAGTAGTGGTCTAAACGATCGTAAATTGGTTTGAATGCTGCTTTGATCTCTGCAAAATCGACTACCCAACCAGTATGCGGATCGACTTCACCTTCAACATAGAGACGCACTAAAAAAGAGTGTCCATGCAGACGACCGCACTTGTGGCCCTCTGGCACATGCGGAAGATGATGTGCAGCTTCGAACATGAACTCTTTATACAACTCAGTTTTCATAGGATATCTCTGTTAAAAAATGACACGCAATCCTACTGAAAACCGAGCTCTATCTCAAGCTATACCGTAAAGAACGACGACGAGAAAAACCCGATAGATATAAATGTCGACATGGCTGCACCGCACAACAGTACTGGCATTTTTGCTCTTGGGTAAGATTCAAGCAACAAGATAATCGCCAGATAAGTAGGATACAAACCAAAGATATAACGTGGCATCGCATTGACACCCGATGATAAAGGTATCACTAAGTTGATAAACATAAATAGCGCTTCAGCATAACGCTTTTTGTAGATTAGATAGCCGTTAAGTGCGAAGCCAAGTAAAGAAACAATGGTGAGATAGAGCTTTGGACCACCTCTTTCAAATCCATATTCCAACCAAACAAATGGATTACTAAAGGTTCTGCCCCACGCCACTTGAATATGACCGAATGCCAATGCATCTCCCATATGGAAGTACAAATAAGCCATGTAAGTAAAGAAGCCTAATGGGATGACCCAAATAGCCGCAATAACCGCCAAACCGCGAGTTTTAAATCGATAAAAACTACTTAGCCCATAGTGCTGGATGCCAATAAAGAGTACAGAGAATACTAACATCACACCTAGATTTCGCGTCACTGCAGCTAACATCCCTAATACAGCGACCAATAACCAATTCTGGCGATAACAAGCAATGAAGAGTCCTGCTACCAAGGCAATATACAGCGGCTCAGAATAGCCCGCTAATGAATAAACCGTATAAGGCGAGAAGCACATTAACCATATTGCCGTATCTTGCGCATTATTGCTGAGCTTCATCTGTTTCAATGCCATCACTAAAGCAGCAGTGCCAGCAATGAGGGTCACATTAGACACTAAGACCAATGACAGGTTGATGTTATTAACGACGTAATTCACTGTTTTCGCGAGATAAGGGGACATGGGCATAAACGCCCAGTTAGCTCCGTTGCTTTGCCTCATATAGCTAGGCACTAGCGCGTAACCATCTTCCGCTATTCGCCTAAACCATACACAGTCAAAGCGACACATTTGATGCCAAATATCGATGTCCTTGATCGCTTCAGGGTTGAATGAGTACGTTCCTATTAAACCAAAAGCGGCAAAAACGATACGACTAGTGATCACTGCCAGCAAGAGTGTTATCCATTGGTCTTTGGTTAACATTATTGAAGAGTTTGGATTATGCATGGACTGAACTCACTTTCTCGACTTTCTGCGTCCCGGATAGAGGGGGTTGTTCTGGGTTATTTCTCTTGTCATATTGACCATATATTCCTTCTACAAGGTAAATTGGTCTCTGTTTCATTTCACGATACATTCTGCTGATATAGCCGCCGATAATGCCAAGCGAGATCAACTGAATGCCACCTAAGAAAAGTACAACACTAATAGTCGAGGCATATCCCGGAGTCTTAATATCAAAGAAGGTTGCGCCAATCACTATCTTTAACATAAACAGAAAAGCGAGTAGAGAAATCACACACCCTACAAATCCCCATATTCGCAACGGCCATGCAGTAAAACTCAGTAAACCGTCTACTGCAAAATTCCACAACTTCCAGTAATTAAATTTGGTTTCACCAACATGTCTTTCAGGACGCTTAAAAGTAATCCCTTTAGAACGAAATGCCCCCCAAGCCAATAAGCCTTTCATAAAGCGATTTCTCTCCGGTAGTTGACGCATCGCCTCTATCACTACTCGATCAATCAAACGAAAGTCACCTGCATTTTCCGGCAAGGTTGTTTCTGATGCGAGCCAGTTGAAGACTCGATAAAAGCCACCAGCAGAGACTCGTTTCATCCACGTGTCTTTGCTTCTATCTTCGCGCACGCCATAAACAGTGTCCCACTCACCTGTCTGCCACTCTTTAACAAACTCTAATATGAGTTCAGGAGGGTCTTGAAGGTCAACGTCCATAATGACACATGCATCACCTCTAACATGATCAAGACCTGCTGTCATCGCCGCTTCTTTACCGAAATTTCGGGCCAAATTCACTAAAGTGACCCGTTTATCTTTGCCTATCAATTCTTCAATAACCGTGCGAGTTCGATCAGAGCTACCATCATTGACGAAAACAATATCTAATTGATGACGCATTCCATTGAGGGCATTATCCAGCGCATCAATAAACGGTATGATCGACTCTTCTTCATTAAACACGGGAACTAATATGGATAAACTAAACTCGTTGCTACTTTTCATCAGCCCCGTCCTTAATCGTTATTTTGGTGACCGTTAGACTCGCCGGAGTTTCAAATTGCATATATTGGATGGGACGCGCCGCATCGATATTTGCTGCGGGCAATGTAGCTGCAAGAGACAGCTGACCGATAGGCTCCAATCGTGTCTTATGTTCACCATCGATGGAAACGTAAACGGGCTCAGTAATGCTTTTCGCTAGATCAATTTTTACATACACGGAACGAGTTGGGTTTTGGTCAAAGTTAAAATACACACCGCCAGAATGAACCAGTCTCCTACCTTCATTTTTATTACGCTCAAGCTCGGTGTGTAAGTCGTAGTTCCAGCCTTCACGACTAATAAATGGGGACTGCTCTCCGGGCTCAATAATTCCTGACAAAGGCAGCACTAAGTTGTTATTATCCTTGCCCCAAAAAAGCGTGGCTTTATCAATGTAATACGTTTGATAGCCCACCGTTACATTAGGTGTTGCCGCTAAATATAAAACCCACAAATAGTAGCCAGACAACGTAATCAGAATGGCAATTAGACTTGTTCTAAGTCGACACTCTTTACCTTTAACATTGCCTCTAGACGTTGTGTTTTCGAGATTTTGTTCGGTCATAATTAATTTACAACTAGTTACATTTCATGATGTTTTACTCCTGCCTAACGGAAAGACTGTCAACATTTAGTCAGAAGCTTATTAAGATTTGATCAACCGATAATTAAACTTAGGGTACAAACCACCACTCATCCACACCTTGTATTTCATCATCGATTTAAACTCATACCAACAAATACCAACTCAACTTATATTTGTCTCATTTCTCAATTCCAAGATTAGTTGCATAAAAAACCATGAGCTTTTCGAGGTTTTACCAATAAATGCCTTCCAGAGCACCGGTAAGTTAACTTAATATTCACTCTGTCAGCCCATATCATTAACAATAAAAACTATGCGTCTAACAATTACAAATAAACTTTTAATAGCGCTTATATTGGTCTTTGGAACAGTGGTTATTATTTCGACAACTTATCAATATAACCAACAAAGGGATCTCATCTATTCAGTCCTCAGTGAACAACTTCATGACAAAGCAAGTAACTATTTCGATAGCTTAAACATGATGATGCTCACAGGTACCATGGCTCAAAAGGAAACGCTGAGAAATAAAGCACTAGCTCAGGAGAATATTGAAAACGTTCGTGTTCTTAGAGGAGATGCTGTTTCCAAGCTATATGGACAAGGTTTAGAAAACCAAGTGGCGGTCGATGACATCGATAAACGTGCCCTCAATGGCGAAACGGTTATAGAGCCGTTCAAAGCAGATTGGGGAAGCGGCCTAGTCGTTGCCCTGCCAATGGAAGCAAGTACCAACTATCGAGGTACAAATTGCGTTACCTGCCACATGACAAAAGAAGGCGAAGTATTGGGTGCCATTCGCATCGAATACAACCTGAATCAAGTCAATGGATTCATCAATAAGCGAACCGCTATTGCTGTCGCGATTATGGCTGCCATCGCATTTCTTGGTTACTTAGCAACGATATTTATTGCTCGTCGATTTATTGTTGGGCCAGTCCAGACAACATCCAAATTTATGACTCGTGTAAGTGGCAGCAAAGATCTGTCCATTAGGTTATCGCAAAAACAAAATGATGAAGTCGGTGATTTAACTAATGACATCAATGCATTTCTAGACACGGTCTCAGATAGCCTGACTAAAGTGCAATCTACGGCGCAAACTGTCAGTTCAAATGCAGACAAACTAACAAGCATTGCCGAAAATAACGAATCTATCGCCAAACGTCAGCTTGATGAAACCGCGGCAGTAGAATCCAACATGCAGATGCTGAAACAGCAACAGGCCACTGTTAGTGACGCAACCGAACGCGCATCGCAGTTGATGCAAGAGACGTGTGAACTGACAAAAGCGAGCAGCACCGAAGCTCAATCTGCAAGTAATGATATCGAATCGTTGGTACAAGACATTACCCAAGTCTCCTCTCATATCTCTGAGCTTAATGAACAGACAGAGCAAGTCTCAGCAATTCTGTCGACAATCAAAGGAATCGCAGACCAAACAAACTTGCTTGCACTAAACGCTGCTATTGAAGCTGCGCGAGCTGGAGAGCAAGGGCGTGGTTTTGCGGTTGTAGCAGATGAAGTTCGCTCTCTGGCTAGCAGAACCACGCAAGCGACTAATGATATTGAAGATATCATTGCCAAATTCCAACAAGGCAGTAGCCATTCCGTTCAAGCGGTTCGAAACGTCTCCGAAACAGCTCACCAAAGAGCGGATGAGGTTCAAGCACTGGCAGATAAAATGCAGACCGTTGTATCTCAAATTGAGGCTACGACTGACATCGCTAGTCAAGTGCAAGAGCAAATACAAGCTAACCGAGAAACCAGCGAAAACGTTGGTCAAAAAACCGTCGTAATTAGTGAGCATGCCAATGAAGCCTCGGACTCGGCGACTCAAACTCACCAAATTAGCATGGATTTGCAGCAACTCTCCCACCAACTCGATACGTTACTGAATCAATTTATGCTGAATAACCACAATAAAGGTTGAACCGTAAAAATTGACAGGTAATATGTCCCTTTGAAAAGAAATTTAGTAGCAACCCAATGAATTGGCTAAATGTTAGCCAAAGTCATTGGGTTGTATTGTTACCTCCATGGAGAAGATTAATAACATGACTTACGCGCCTGTAACTGACGTACTAAGCGGTAAGCTAGCTGTTGACAGTGAAGTCACTGTACGCGGCTGGATCCGTTCACGTCGTGATTCCAAAGCTGGAATCTCTTTCCTTGCCATCTACGACGGCTCTTGTTTCGACCCGATTCAGGCCGTGGTCCCTAATAATCTTAATAATTACGAGAATGAAGTACTGAAGCTAACAACAGGCTGTTCTGTTGAAGTAACAGGTACCATCGTAGAGTCTCCAGCAAAAGGTCAAGACTTCGAACTTGCAGCGACAGACGTTAAGGTTGTTGGTTGGGTTGAAGATGCTGATACTTATCCGATGGCGAAAACACGTCACTCAATCGAGTATCTGCGTGAAGTTGCTCACCTGCGTCCACGTACCAATGTTATTGGTGCTGTTGCGCGTGTACGTAACTGCCTATCTCAAGCTATCCATCGCTTTTATCACGAGCAAGGCTATTTCTGGATGTCTGCACCACTTATCACGGCTTCTGATGCAGAAGGTGCTGGTGAGATGTTCCGCGTTTCTACGCTAGATATGGCTAACCTGCCATTGACAGAGCAAGGTGATGTAGACTTCAACGAAGATTTCTTCGGTAAAGAAACATTCCTGACGGTATCTGGTCAACTTAACGCTGAAGCATATGCTTGTGCTTTAAGCAAAGTGTACACATTCGGCCCAACTTTCCGTGCTGAAAACTCAAATACTAGCCGTCACCTAGCGGAATTCTGGATGGTTGAGCCTGAAGTCGCGTTTGCAGACCTTGATGACGCAGCGAAACTGGCTGAAGACATGCTGAAATATGTGTTCAAAGCGGTATTGGAAGAACGTCGTGATGATCTTGAGTTCTTTGCTCAACGCATCAACAAAGAAGCAATTACTCGTTTAGAGAAGTTTGTGGAATCTGACTTCGCGCAGGTAGACTACACTGACGCAATTCAAATCCTGCTTGATTCAGGTAAAGAGTTCGAGTTCCCTGTTGAATGGGGTATCGATATGTCTTCTGAGCATGAGCGCTACCTAGCGGAAGAGCACTTCAACGCACCAGTTGTTGTTAAGAATTACCCGAAAGACATCAAAGCGTTCTACATGCGTATGAACGATGACGGTAAAACAGTAGCGGCTATGGACGTACTGGCACCGGGCATTGGTGAAATCATCGGTGGTTCTCAACGTGAAGAACGTCTAGAACTTCTAGACAAGCGTATGGTAGAAATGGGTATCGACCCTGAGCACATGAACTGGTACCGCGATCTTCGCCGTTATGGCACAGTACCTCACTCAGGATTTGGTCTAGGCTTTGAACGTCTAGTATCTTACGTGACTGGCATGGCAAACATCCGCGATGTGATTCCGTTCCCACGTGCACCTCGCAGCGCGAACTTCTAATTCTTACTCATTTTGCTCTTACGAGCAGAGATAGAATCCAATTTAAAGACCACCGCTTAAGGTGGTCTTTTTATTTCATCACATGCCAATTCAAGAGCGGATAACTGAATGCTTAATTTGCAAATTCGAATCGAATATTCAGTTGGTAATTCATCCTATTAGCACTACATTTAGAGTGTAAACTTTATATAGAACGAGGTCTCATGATGGGAAAATTTACAGTAAAAGACATTGAATACTATGGTGAATCAGACGGCGTTCATAAATGGCAAGCTTCAAGTGGTCAACCATATTACTGGCATCCTGATTGGCTACATGTTGCCGAAGATGAAACCGGATTGCACCCAAAACAAGCGCTAGAAGTGGATGACAATGAAAGCGCAACAAAAGAGCATGCAACAACCGCTATTGTTAAACATCTCAACGAATGGCTAAAAGATAAATTAGACCAAAACCCAGATATAGAAACTCAAGCTGTAGAATCTGAGCACGAGCTTAAAGGCAAAGACGATTAATCGTTATCTATCTTAGCTAACGTGCTTTCCATTGCTGCATAAAGAGCACGTTAGTTATAACTTAACCTAGCAACTCAAACACTATTTCTAGAACTTTACATACACAAACAATGAATTAGTGTCCTTTTCTGTTTCAAATCAAAATAATTTTCTGTTTTCTTCTTTAATGTGGTTGTCTCCTATAGCCTTGAAAGGTATAAATAGGCTGTTGTCGTTTGTTAACAAACGTTTTGATTGCCCCTTCAATTAACATGGATGAAGAATATGTTTGAAAAAGTTGTTGCAGCACCCGCCGATCCAATCCTTGGTCTTACAGAAGAGTTTAAAAAAGACACTCGCGCAGAGAAAATTAACTTAGGTGTTGGTATCTATAAGAATGAACAAGGTGAAACTCCCGTTCTAGCGACTGTTAAGAAAGCAGAAGCGGCACTGCTGGAGACTGAGAAAACCAAATCTTATCTAACGATTGAAGGGACAGCTGAATACGGTCTAGCTGTTCAAAAACTGCTTTTCGGCGCTGATTCAGAGATCGTTGCCGAAAAACGTGCCAAAACAGCTCAAGCTCCAGGTGGTACTGGCGCACTTCGTGTTGCTGGTGAGTTCATCAAGCGTCAGCTTGGTGAAGTGAAGATTTGGATCAGCAACCCTACTTGGGCGAACCATAATGGCGTATTTAGCGCTGCAGGTATCGAAACCGCGCAATATCGTTACTACGACGCTGAAACTAAAGATAAAGACTTTGCAGGCATGGTTGCAGATCTTGAACAAGCGTCAGCTGGCGATATTGTGTTGCTACACGGTTGCTGCCATAACCCAACAGGCATCGATCCTACTGCCGATGAGTGGGACCAATTAGCTAAACTTGTTGCAGAAAAAGGCTTAATCCCATTATTTGACTTTGCTTATCAAGGCTTTGCTAAAGGTGTAGAAGAAGACGCTCAAGGTCTACGTGCGTTCGCTAAACACAACAAAGAGATTCTAGTGGCAAGCTCTTTCTCTAAGAACTTTGGTCTATATAACGAGCGTGTTGGTGCGTTCACATTGGTTGCGACTTCCGAAGAAGTAGCAACTACGGCTTTCTCTCAAGTTAAGAGCATCATCCGTTCAATCTACTCTAACCCACCAGCGCACGGTTCTGCAGTAGTCACTCACATTCTAAATGACCAAGCATTGCGCGCAGAATGGGAACAAGAAGTGGCAGAAATGCGCGACCGTATCCAAGAAATGCGTGAACTATTCGTTGAAACTCTTAAAGCTGAAGGCGTAGATGCAGACTTTAGCTTCATCGAGCGCCAAAATGGCATGTTCTCTTTCTCAGGCTTGACTAAAGAGCAAGTTAACCGCTTAAAAGAAGAGTTCGGTATTTACATCGTTGGTTCTGGACGTATCAGTGTTGCTGGTATGACAAAGTCAAACATGGGTCCACTATGTAAAGGTATCGCCGCAGTTCTATAAGCTCTAGCTCATAGAATCAAAGCCTTAGCATTGAACAAATGCAACTAGCAGGTGCAAATAATAGGTCAGCTTCGGCTGACCTTTTTTGTATCTGCGTGTAGTATTAAAGCATTGACCGACAGCTAAGGCCGCACATGGACGCAGAAATCTTGGAAATTCAAAACTTCCTAGCCTCCCACCCTCCTTTTGACGAACTTCCAGAAGAGACCGTACTTTATGTATCTCAACATATGGAAATTGCGTACTACCGACAAGACACCCCCATCATCCATTTTGGTGATGATATTCACGACCTTTATATGGTTCGCAGTGGTGTGGTTGAAATCTACCGTCGTAAAGGAGAGCTATATAATCGCCTGGATGAGGGAGACCTATTTGGGCAGATGGGACTGCTGACGAACAACAAAGTCCGTTTTCCTGCAAAAGCTGTCGAGGACACGTTAGTTTACTGCTTGTCAGCCGAGATCTTTCAGGAGCTTTATGACGGCTTCGATTCATTTGCTGATTTTGTAGAAGTAGAAGATACGGTACGTTTACGCCAAGCGGTTTCCAATAATACCAATGAGAATGACCTGACCACATCCAAAGTAAGAACTTTACTAACGCGTGACGCTCCAACTATTGAGCGTTCCAGTACCATCCAAAACGCTGCAAGATTGATGGCGGACGAACAAGTATCATCGTTACTGATCATTGACCCAGAAATTGTAGACAATGATGAGGAAGACACTTCTCCAGTCCTCGGCATTATCACTGATCGGGACCTATGTACTCGTGTGCTAGCAGAGAGCCTTGACCCACAAGATGAAGTGGGTAGCGTGATGTCTACCGATGTGATTTCTCTCGACCACAATGCTTATGTTTACGAAGCCATGCTTACCATGCTTCGTTACAACGTGCATCACTTGCCGGTACTCAAAAACAAACAGCCTATCGGCATCATAGAAACTACCGATATCGTCCGTTACGAATCGCAGAATTCGTTATTACTGGTGAGCAGTATTTTCCAACAACAGTCCGTTGAAGAGCTTAAATCGCTCTCCGAACAAGTTGGAGACAGCTTTGTCCGTTTAGTTAACGAAGATGCTAATGCTCACATGGTAGGAACCGCCATGTCGGTCATTGGCAGAAGCTTCAAGCAGCGCATAATTGAACTTGCAGAAGAAGAACTCGGAAGTGCGCCTATCCCTTACTGCTTCTTAGCACTTGGCTCAATGGGACGAGACGAACAACTTGTTGTCACAGACCAGGATAACGCCATTATTCTTGATGACAGCTACGATGAGAAGAAACATGGGAAGTACTTCGAAGCCTTTGCTAAGTTCATTTGTGATGCTCTGGCAGACTGTGGGTACAGTTACTGCACGGGTGACATCATGGCCACCAACCCGGAATGGCGCATGACTCGCAAAGAGTGGGAAGCATGTTTCTCTGATTGGATTGATGATCCTAACCCGAAAGCCCTGTTGAATGCATCGATCTTCTTTGACCTCGATGGTGTGTACGGCAAGTTGAAATGGGCCGAGCAACTAAATAGCTTTATTGTCCGCCGTGCCCGTCGTAACAACCGATTCCTCGCCTGTTTGGCGCGAAATGCCTTAAACCGAAAACCGCCTCTCGGTTTCTTTAAAGATTTTGTGATGGAAAAAGATGGTCAACATAACAACTCCATCAACCTCAAACGTCGTGGTACTGCACCTTTGGTCGACCTAATTCGAGTACACGCGTTGGCGGTAGGTTCTCGCTCTACTAATTCATTTGAACGACTGGACGACATTCATGAAGCGGGAATATTACCCAAAGGCCGTGCCCGAGATCTCAAAGACGCGCTTGAGTTTATCTCTATGGTACGCATTAGCCACCAAGCTATCGACGTAGAGCAAGGAATAGAACCAGATAACAATATCGAGCCTGAAAATCTTTCTGACTTTGAGCGTCGAAACTTAAAAGACGCGTTCCAGATCTTAAGTAACGGTCAAAATTTCCTCAAATTCCGTTACCAAGCAAATAACGCGTTAAAGTAGGTTCAAATGATTAAGAAATTACTTCAGCCCCCTTCCGTCCAGTGGGCAAACAAGTTTGCGACCTTGGCAGAACGAGTTAATGATGAGCGTCTACAAGCATTTTACTCTGCTGGACTACCTGCCGCAGACACGCCATTAAGTGAGTTAGAGTTCGTTGCACTGGATTTCGAAACCACCGGACTAAATCCAGATAAGGACGGAATTCTCTCTATCGGTTTAGTGCCATTTACCGCGTCTCGTATTCGTCTCAAGCAAGCAGCGCATTGGACCATCAGACCCAAAGCTAAGCTTGAAGAAGAATCCGTTGTCATTCACGGGATTACGCACAACGACATTCTTGATGCCCCAACATTGGATGAAGTATTGGGCGATGTCCTTTCAGCGCTAGCGGGAAAAATTATCGTTGTCCATTATCGACCCATTGAGAGAGGCTTTCTAAATAGTGCGCTTAAGCGAATGATTGGAGAAGGCATTGAGTTTCCGGTTGTCGATACCATGCAAATCGAATCGGATTATCAATCGCGCCTGACCGGAGGCATTATTAATAAACTGAAAGGGAAACGAGCAGACTCTGTGAGACTTGGCCAAAGCCGACGTCGATATGGTTTACCTGATTACCCACCTCATCATGCGCTGACCGATGCCATCGCGACAGCAGAACTTTTGCAAGCTCAGCTTGCTTATCATTTCGAAGGCAAACATACGATTAGCGAGATTTGGCTATAACTTTGCATTCCCCTCTGACCACGTTTGGTCAGAGGGGAAATAAGATTAGATCTTAAAGCGACCAATCTCTTTCTCTAGTTTCTGAGATAAATTAGATAGGTCAACGGCTTGCTGTGCAGCTTCCTGAGCTTCTTCAGCTAACTCATCAGACACATCACGTATACCTTGGGTATTTCGAGTGATTTCAGAGGTCACAGACGCTTGTTCTTCCGCTGCCGTAGCTATTTGCGCAGCCATATCACTGATTTGTTCAACAGCCGCATGAATTTGCGTTAGGCTCGCTGCTGCACAGTTCGCATCGTCAACACTAGTGTCAGCCAGTTTTCGACTATCGTTCATAATACCCACCGCTTTTGCAGTGGTTGCTTGCAAGGTTTCAATCGTACTTTGAATTTCTTGAGTCGACGCATGAGTACGCTGACTAAGCACACGAACCTCATCCGCAACAACCGCAAAACCACGACCCTGCTCTCCTGCACGTGCTGCTTCAATTGCTGCATTAAGAGCGAGCAAGTTCGTTTGTTCAGCGATGTCTTGAATAGTCGAAAGAATGGTATTGATGCTATTACCGTGCGTCTCAAGCTCTTGAATTACGCCCGTCGCCACTTGAACTTCTGCCGCCAGATTTTGAATAGAGCCTTGAGTTTGAGAAACTTGGCCGGCACCGTGATTACTCGCACCAACCGCTTCTGACGAATTAGATGCTGTCATGTCGGCATTACTTGCGATTTCTTGAGTGGCCGCAGCCATCTCGTTAATCGCTGTCGCAACCATGTTGATTTCATCTTGCTGTGTTTGAATACGCTGGCTACGCACTCGGGCATGCGTTGCCGTATCTTTAGCTTGCTCCGATAGAGCCAATGATACATCTTTCAGGTGCATGACCGTTTCATGCATATAGCTGACGAACGTATTGAAGTTTCTAGCCAACTGCCCTACTTCATCTTTACTACGCGGTTCTAAACGCTGAGTTAGGTCACCTTCACCAGAAGCAATCTCTTTCAATGCTTTTGACACGCGAGCGAGGTCATTCACTAAGAAACTCATCAACCACGACGCTACAATACCAACCAAAATAACAATAATCAGAGAGGTAATAATCAGTTGAGTTAATGCCGTTTTGTGACCCGCTAGTTCTGTCGCTTTATCAAGTTCAACCGCAAACACCCAGTTTGTTCCGGGAACCTTCGAGAAGAACATCAGCTTCTCAGTACCGTTTAGTTTAAGCTCCAACATTGAGTTATCGGACGCTTTTTGCTGAATAGTTTGGATATTAAAACTCTGACCCAATGCCGTCACAGGCTTTAGAAGTAGCGATTTGTTAGGGTGCGCTAAGAAAGTGCCATTAGTCAGATCAATGAGCATTGCTGTCGCATTATTACCGACGTTTAAGCTGATTACATCGTTAACTAATTGGTCAATGAGAACATCAGCCCCAACGACCCCCATAAGTTGGCCGTGCTGTTTTACTGGCTCTGCAATTGTCACCAACAGTGCGTTGGTAATGGCATCTTGATAGGCCTCAGTGATAATCTGTTTATTCGCAGCCTGAGCCTCTTGATACCAAGGACGGGTACGAGGATCGTAATCAGCACGATTACGCTCAGGGTGAGAGCGGAACATTTCACCAGCCGGAGTGCCAAAGAAAATGTCGTCAAAGCCACCCGCTATGCGAGCTTGCTGTAAATATGGAACTTTATCCTCTTGATCAACAAAACCGTTGAACGCAGTGGCGATAGTTTTGCGAATATCGACCCAGTTTTTAATGCCTTCTACAGCAGCGTATGAGACGTTGTTCGCACGTGCACTGATTGCAGCATTAGTTTGCGAGGATAATTGATTAGCGGCAAGAATGGTCAACGCGACCGCCATGAGCACCACCGCACTGAGTGTGGCAGCAATAAGCTTTTGTCTTAATGATAAGTTCATAGTTTATTATTCTGTCTTTGTCGGATTTTGGTTGTTATTTTTATTGTTAACCACTACGTGGCGTGCGAATAATATACATATTCAGCAGCAAAATCGAGCGCCAATATATTGACTTATAAGCATTTTGTAGTGACGTTTCATTGACCCCACTAATTTTACAAACAATGTTTTTATTTGTATTATGCTGGAGATTTAATCAACTCCACTATAATCGGCTGATCACTCCATTTCTTTAGGGCTCGACATGTTAAAGATCTACCAAAGACAATATGCAATTGTCGAGGCCATTGCCTACTTGAAGCAACCTCACATTCATTAGCTAATGTTGACTTTTGTGCTGACAGCACTCAAAAACTCGCGAGAATTTCTCGACATTCACTTTGGCTAATTTTAGAGGTTCACTATGAACTCCAAACATTGGACTCGGTTTGAACTAC
The DNA here is from genome assembly GCF_013364395.1 of Vibrio mediterranei. Lineage (NCBI taxonomy): Bacteria > Pseudomonadati > Pseudomonadota > Gammaproteobacteria > Vibrionales > Vibrionaceae > Vibrio > Vibrio mediterranei. Next base: position 2,215,093 of record NZ_JABXGK010000001.1, read on the forward strand.
TCCATCAAACTGTGACTAACCCTAATATCCACATTAAAGGTACGCATAGTTATTACAGCGACGCTTACGACAATGGTTTCGAGTCGTCGGTCGTCCGCTACCTGCATGGCGACGAGCAAACTCGACATAAGTCGCCGCCATGGGACATTGACCAACTATATATAGGCGATTATGTCTGTATCGGGGCGGAAGCAATAATACTTATGGGTGGCAACCACACTCATCGACTCGATTGGTTTTCACTCTATCCATTTTTGGACAATGTCGAACAAGCTTATCAATCGAAAGGCGATACCATTATTTCTGATGGTGCATGGATTGGCATGCGAGCGATGCTCATGCCAGGAGTGTCTATTGGTGAAGGTGCAGTAGTTGCGACGAATAGCGTGGTGACGAAAGATGTAGCGCCTTATTCCATTGTTGGCGGTAACCCAGCAAAGGTCATTAAGCATAGGTTTGATGCCGACAGCATAAAGCGTTTGCTAACACTCAATATCTATCAATGGAGGGAAGAAAAATTCGAGGCGCTACGACACTTCATTTGCGCCAGCGATATCGATGCACTTGAAAGTGCTCACACACTCTATGAAAGCCGTTAATAGCAATCATAATTTGAACATCGATAAACAAAAAGAGCGGCTAATTAGCCGCTCTTTCTTATCTGCTCAGATTGCAATCAGTATTTTTCAGTTCTCATACCAAGCAATAGGCTCACACACATCATCAGCAAAATGATGGTGAACGGTAATGCAGATGAAATCGCACCGGCTTGCAATGCTGCAATCGCCTCATTACCACCAATCCAAAGTAGCGCAACTGCGATAGCACCTTCCATAAACGCCCAGAATACGCGCTGAATAACTGGTGCATCGACTTTACCGCCCGCTGTAATACTATCGATTACCAAAGAGCCTGAGTCTGACGACGTAATAAAGAACACCAAAACAAGCACAACAGCAACGATAGAGAGCATCGTACCCATAGGCAATTCATCGAACATTTCAAACATCGCCAATGGAACATCACCTAAGCCATTGGTACCCAGTGAGCCAACTTGATTAATCACTTGATCAATAGCCATGCCACCAAATACTGACATCCACACCACGGTCACTGCGGTCGGTACGATAAGTACAGCTGTAATAAATTGGCGAACAGTACGACCTTTAGATACACGCGCGATAAACATACCTACGAATGGGGACCATGAAATCCACCACGCCCAGTAGAACACAGTCCAGCCGTGCATCCATACTTCATCTTCGCGTCCATGAGGGTTGCTTAGTGGAATAATGTTCTTAATATACGCAAACAACGTCTCAGGAATCGCGGCAAATGTAACGGCATAACCAATAAAAGCAACTAATATAAGCAACAAGAAGGCGATGATCATGTTGATATTACTAATTACCTTAACACCGCCATCAATACCGCGTAATACAGAAACAACCGCCAATAATGTTACGACCGCAATAACGACAATTTGCAAAGTCATTCCTGACTCAACACCAAACACGTGATGAATACCGCTCGCTGCTTGCTGCGCACCTAAACCAAGAGATGTTGCTAAGCCGAACAATGTCGCCAATACCGCAAGAATATCAACGATGTGACCTGCCCAACCCCAAGCTCTGTCGCCAAGAATCGGATAGAAAATTGAACGCATCGACAAAGGTAAACCTTTGTTGTAGGCAAAAAAGGCAAGTGAAAGAGCAACAACGCCGTAGATTGCCCATGGGTGTAGACCCCAATGGAACATAGTAGCACCCATTGCAAGCTCTCTTGCCGCCGCAGTGTTTGGCTCTACACCTAGTGGAGTTTCAAACCAGCCAGTAAAGTAAGCCACGGGCTCAGCTACACTCCAGAACATTAAGCCAATACCCATACCAGCAGCGAACAACATGGCAAGCCATGACATAAACGAATAATCCGCGACCGCATCTTTACCACCAAGGCGGATTTTACCGTATGGGGACACTATCAATGCTAGGCAGAAAACAACAAATATGTTCCCAGACCACATGAATAGCCAATCAAATTTATCAATGATTGCTAGTTTGATACCATCAAGAGCAGATTTTGCGGTATCCGCGTCAACAATGACGGTTAGTAAGAGAAGTAGTGCAATAAATCCCGCACTAATCCCGAAGACAGGGTTGTGAACATCAAACCCCCATTTCTGGACATTATCTTGCCCAATAGTGTAGTCAGTACTATCAATACTGTACTTATCAATACCCTTTGTCATTAATCCTCTCTATGACCCATTCCTTTCAACTCAAAGCATTTTAGGTCAAAACTATGAATGCTGGACTACAACGAACAGCTGACCCTTAACGATATCTGCTTTGCAAACGCTGTATTTTACCAAATTATAAGCGGAATTTCACAAAATGTTAGGAAAGTCAGACAATTCGTACCAAATGGAACTGAGACAATTAACGATTAGAACTCGAATTAAATCGGAGTGGGCGGGAGTTTAAGGGCCAAAATAGAAGAGACATATGGCCCCAAATTGATGAAGCCACTATTCCAATAAAATACTAGTTCTTTGAAATATTACTATCGAGTTGTAGAACCGGAGACGCGTCAATATCGTCGGCATTCATCATCAACGAAATACGCTGGATCGACGACAGCAATAAAGTTTGCTCCCAACTTTCTAGACGCTGAAATTTCTGAACAAAACTATCCTGAAGTGGTAAAGGAGAATCTTTTAATACTTCCTCCCCCTTCTCAGTCAAAGTTGCGTGCACTTTGCGTTTGTCTTGCTGACTCCGAATACGTTGGACATAATCTTGAGCTTCAAGGCGGTCTATGATCGTCGTTGCCGTGGCTTGGCTGATATTGGTTGAGTTTGAAAGTTCACGAATTGTCACATCACCCATATCTTTGATAGCTTTCATCAAAATAAGCTGAGGCCCCGTCAAGCCGCACTCTTTCTTAAGCTTTTTAGAGTGTAGGTCAATCGCGCGGATAATCTGGCGTAACGCCACCAATACTTCTTCGTGTTTTTCCAATTTCCAATCCAGTCTTTCAAAGAGTTAGCGCGCTCTTTATAACAGAACGCGAAACAGAATGCGTCGTGATTTTAGTAAAAATCTCAATTGATCACAGCTTTTATCCACTTAAACAACCTAAACCCTCGCTAAATCTAGCTTCACACCTATTTTATACTCGTTAAGAGCATATTAAACCAAATCGTTTAAGCACCCTACGACAAACCATTTTCTAGAGCGTATTTTGCCAACTCTGCCGTCGAATGTAGATCCAGTTTATGTTTGATGTTTTGACGGTGAGTCTCCACCGTTCGATAGGAGATGTCTAACATCTGAGCTATTTTCTTACTACTACAACCTTGAGCTACTAGCTTGAGCACAGACTCTTCACGTCGACTCAATGGGTTGGACTTTGCTACGACAGGGGTAATCTCTTGAGAGAACAATGTTTGGGTGACTGACTCACAAAAGTAGGTCGACCCTTGGTGAACAGTCTTAATTGCCTGCACCATTTTCTCTGCGGAGATTTCCTTTAGCATGTAACCTACCGCTCCTGCCTGCATTACCTTCATAATGTATTCACGATTATCATGCATCGTTAACATTAGAACTCGGATATTGGGAAGCTCTTCTTTAAGCACTTGCGTGGACTCAATGCCGTTCATTATCGGCATACTTACATCCATTAAGACTACATCCGGCAAAGTGCTTTTGACGACCTCAATAGCTTCTACACCATTGCTTGCAGTTGCAACCACATCGATTTCCGGCTCGCGCTCTAGCCTAGCCATAAAACCTTCAAGAACAACCTGATGATCATCGACAATGACGACTCGGATCTTGGCATCCATTACACTGCCTCCTCTACCTTTAACAACACGGTAATTTCTGTTCCCTTTCCATATTCACTAATCAGCTCGAACTCTCCCCCGATGAATTCCACTCGTTCGCGCATGTTTCTTAATCCAATCCCACGGCTATTCATCGCATTTCCAACATCAAATCCAACTCCATCATCGGTGACGATCAACTGTAGTACACCGCCAAATTGCTTCAAGAACACGGTGACCTTGGTCGCCTGAGCATGCTTTTCGATATTATTAAGAGACTCTTGAACCACTCTATAGAGTGTAGTCGCCACTTCAGATTTGAGTTTCGAGGCATTGGAGTCTAAAACCAGTTCAGTACTTGCCATGGAGTAAGTTTTAAAATCTTGCAAGAGAGTGGTAATCGCTGCTTCCAAACCTATATCATCCAAAGCACTAGGACGTAAGTGATGGGAAATTCGACGAACTTCCATTATTGCTTCTGACAATGAAGATTGAGATTGCTGTAAGTGCCCCATAGAACGATCATCAACGCTTCTCGTGTCCATCAACTCAAGATGACATTTACTCGACACCAGCAATTGATTTACCCCATCATGAAGCTCTCTGGCTAAATGCTTACGTTCATCCTCCTGAAACATCACCGTTTTATGGGCGAGCTCTTTTAGATTTTTATCAGCTAATTTATGTTCGTGCCAATTAACCGCTAAGGTCAGTACAATAATCACCGCTACTGTTACTGCGAAAATTGTCACGATAGAAAATATCGTGGTCTCGATATTGTTATCAATGGCGGCCCTTAATATTGCCACTTCTTGCGCCACATCTTCGATATACAGCCCGGTCCCTATCATCCAGTCCCACTTATCCAGCCAACCTGCATAACTAAGTTTGGTGACCGTTTCTCCAGTAGAAGGTTTTTGCCATAAGTACTGGTGATAGCCCCCTCCTGATTGAGCTTGAAACAACAAAGCTTCAATCAGGTAATCACCATCTTGGTCTTGAAGTTTTAACAAGTTTCGACCGACAAGCTGCGGAAGAATTGGGTGGACAAGGTTGGTGCCGTTTTTGTCGTAGGCAAAAAAGTAGCCATCGGTTCCATAACGTAGACGATTGAGCGTTTCTTTGACCTGGCTTTGAGCTTCAGTTTCAGTTAATGAGGAGTTGTTATAGACCTGCTCAATGGCATCAAAGGCCATTTCGACGCTATCTTTAAGAGCAGATTCTTTTGAGCGAATAAGGCTCTCTCGGAAAATGTTAATTTCATTTTCTCCGAGGGCTTTTGCTTGGTGAAGAGTTATCCAACTAACACTCGCCGTCACAATGATAAGTGGGATGAGTGTCAGTAAGATAAGTTTTGCTTTGAGCGGCATAGAAGTCCTTTTTCTAAGCTGCATTGGATGTAGCTTATTGTTTCCTATTGTAAACAGTAGCAATGTCTAAAATAGAAATGAACCACTATGCCGAGCTAACGCAGCTCCGATCACATTCCATAAAATTCTGGGAACATAAGTATCGACGCTAAGACGACTATTTGTATCGCGATAAATGGCATTACGCCTCGGTAAATATCTCTTGTGGTCACGCCATTAGGGGCTACGCCTTTCAAATAAAACAAGCTAAAACCGAATGGTGGGGTTAAGAACGATGTTTGCAGATTCATCGCAATTAAAATAGCAAACCACGTCATATTGATACCCATTAGCTCTGCCACAGGGGCAATCATCGGTACGATAATGAAACAGATTTCTACGAAGTCGATAAAGAAACCCAGAATCAAAATCACCACCATGGTAATGATTAGGAAGCCCCATTTCTCACCAGGCAGTTCAAGCATCCACTCCTCTACCAGCATATCACCACCGGTGTAAGTAAACGCCATTGAGAACGCTGTTGCACCAAGCAGAATCGCAAATACCATCGCCGTCACTTTCACCGTCTCTTTGGACGCATCATAGAGCATGCCCCAACTGAATTGGCGATACATAAGTGATAGAACAATTGCGCCTGCTCCACCGAGAGCAGCAGACTCCGTCGGCGTCGCAATACCGGCAAAGATAGAGCCTAATACCACAACAATTAGTGCTAACGGCGGAATAATCGCTTTCAACGCCGTTTTTACTTCCTCTGAGCGTGAAATAGTTTCATCTCTTGGAATCGGTTGAGCACTCTCTGGGTTTAACTTTGCATAAATGAGTATGTAAACGACATAAGCGCCAACTAAGACAAAGCCCGGCCATAACGCAGCTTGGAATAAATCCCCTACTGGAACACCTAACACGTCACCCAAAAGAATAAGCACGATGGATGGTGGGATAATTTGCCCTAGAGTACCCGACGCACAAATGGTGCCGCAGGCCAACCCTTTATCATAGTTGTACTTGAGCATCACTGGCAGTGAGATAAGCCCCATGGCGACGACGGATGCCCCTACAACTCCCGTTGATGCTGCAAGCAATGCACCCACGAGTACCGTTGAAATAGCAATACCACCACGAACACCACCAAACAGACGACCCATCGACTCAAGAAGCTGTTCAGCTAGTCGAGTCTTTTGTAAAACTAACCCCATAAAAACAAACAGAGGTACAGCCATTAATACCGTATTTTCCATAATGGACTGTATGCGATATGGCATAAACGCAAACATTTCTATCCCTTCCGCCCACACACCGAAGATCAGCGCAATGCCGCCAAAAGTGAAAGCAACAGGAAAGCCGAGTAGTAGCGCGAATAAGGCTACAAAAAACATCACAATACCGATCATGAGAATGTCCTTATTCGTTTGAGCCGGAAGACTTAGCGTAAATGAGGTGTGGATTGAACAGTTTGTTCAATGAGTGCAGAACTAAGCCAACACCAGCAATCGCCATAAAGAAGAATGAAAGAGGAATCATCGCTTTGATGATCCAGCGATAAGGTAAGCCACCAGGGTCACCAGAGGTTTCTCCTAGCGCGTAACTTTCTTTGGCAAAATCGATACCAAACCAAGCGACCAATAAACAAAATGGGAAAAGAAAAACAAAAGTGCCTAGTAGGTCGATGATGGCTTGAGCTTTGATAGATAAACGCTCGTAGAATACATCTACTCGTACATGTCCACCCGCCTTAATCGCGTATGGGACGCCTAGTAAAAACACCGCTGAGAACAAATGCCATTCCATTTCTTGGAAGGCGATAGAAACATCATTAAATACGTAGCGCATCACTACGTCATAAACAACATTCACCAATAAGAGCAAAAACAAAATACTGGATAACCAACCTAGCAAATCCGCTACCTTGTTAAACAGTCTTTCAATGTAAATTAAACTACGCATACAACTTTCCGCCTATCCGCCATATTTAGTTCATTGTTTTAGTTAAGGGCGTATGACCATTTTTTGGGAAAAAGTGGCGCAGGAGCTGCGCCACTTAAAGGGGGTATTAATTGTCGAACTTATTTAGGTAAGCTTTAGACGCAATATCAGTCCAAGAGCGCACTTGCTGTAGATAAGCGGCTTGAGAAGCTTGGATTTCTTTTGCCATCTCATCTTTAGCTGCGTGCTCTTTTAGCAACTTGTCATTCGCATCACGCAGTGCATCCATTACTTCACGTGGGAAGTCTTTAACTTTCACATCTGGGTAATCTGTTTGGATAGTTGCCCAGTTTTTGCCACTTTCGTGAGTCGATTGGATATACATGTCGTACGCAGCTGTCTTCATAGCGATTTGTAGAATTGCTTTCAAATCGTCGGGAAGTTTGTTCCAAGTACGTTTGTTTACTAGGAATTGCAGCTCTGTTGCTGGCTCATGCCAACCGGTGTAGTAATAAGGCGCAATTTTGTGGAAGCCCATACGAAGGTCTAGTGATGGTCCCACCCACTCAAGTGCATCGATGGTACGACGTTCTAAAGAGGTATACAGCTCACCTGAAGCGATGTTTGTTGGCTTAGCACCAACCTCTGCTAGGATTTCGCCGGCAAAACCTGGGATACGCATTTTCAGACCTTGTAGGTCATCTACACTATTGATTTCTTTTTGGAACCATCCGCCCATCTGAACATCAGTGTTACCACCAGGGAAAGACATCATGTTATGCGGTGCATACACTTTCTCCATTAGTTCCATACCACCACCGTGATAGAACCAAGCGTACTGTTCTGGTGCCGTCATACCAAAAGGCATTGTCGTAAAGTAGAGGGTATTTGGCACTTTACCTTTCCAGTAATACGACGCTGAGTGACCCATGTCATATTGACCAGATTTAACCATATCAAACACACCGAAAGGCGCTTTGTGCTTGTTCGAAGAGTCAATGCGGATTTGCAAACGACCGTTTGACATTTCTTCTGCCATTTTCGCCATGTTCTTCGTTGCGTCACCAAAGATAGGGAAGTTTGGCCCCCATGTTTCGGCTAACTTTAAACGATAAACTTTATCGGCTGCATTTGCGGTACCTGCAACAAACGCTAAACACGTTGCTGCAACAATCGCCGTGCTCTTCATGACACGTGTTACTGATTTCTTGATTAGACTCATTATTCAGTTCCTTGAGTAGGTTCCCTGTTGAAGTCACTGTCGCGACTCCAAGTTTCACATTCCACACAACTATGGATGCAATTCTGAATAACGGGTATTAGTGAGAGCACGCAGTGATAAAACCATTAATTAGCGTTATCAGACCTTGGTATTACGTAGAAATACGTAGGAAATAACCACAACAAAAACCTTAATTTCGATAAATCAATAAGTTAATAGAGCAGGGTTAGAAAGGAGATAGTAAAAACACTTAGGCATTTATTATCAGACACCAATTACACAATCGCTACTTTTGTGACATCAGTCGCTAACATTAGTGCATTTTAGTCTTCTGGATCAAAAAGACCCCTAAATAAGGGGTCTTTTTGAAAATGGGTAAAGTGAACGCTTAAAGCGCTTTATAGATCACTTTATTGCCCGCAAGCTGTTCTTTAGCCACTAAGCCTTCTTCTAGAAGCTTCTTAAGTGCGCCAGTCGCCCAAGATGCTGCTTTCGCTTCTTCTTGGCCAGCTTCTAGGCCGATGCCTTTTGGATTGATACCGTCAGCATTTTTAGCAACGATGTCTAGCACTTGTTGCTGCTTAGGAGTTAAGGCTACATCAACTTTTTTTGTCGCAGTTGCGGTTTCAACTACAGGCGCTTTCGCTACAACAGGCTTTTCTGTTTTTGTTGCAGCTGCTGTGTTGGCAACTACCGCTTTAACGCGCTTTTGCAACTTAGATTGCACTTTGCGCTTATGAGCAAGTCTCATTTAGTTTTCTCTCCAATTCACTGCACCAAGACAGTGGTCAAAATTCGAAGCGCGTTTTATACCAAAATTTTGATAGCTTTTGTAGAGGATTGACACAAAGTGGCGTCAAAAATGCAGACCCAGGACGTTTATGGCTATTATTTAAACAATAAACTTTATTATCGCTTCATCGGTATAAAGAACCAGATAGGGTTAAAAAACAGTCGTCATTATGGATACACTACATTTCAGCAATCATAACTACACTTGGCAATCTCCGACCATTAAAGTGGTCGCTGCGGTCGGAGGGTTGGCCTGTTTTAGTTTTCTTCTACTGTCACCCAATTGGCAGCAAGCGTTGGTGTTTATTACGCTCGTCGCTGCGGTCATGACCTTTGCTTACTTTATGCTTATCAAAAGCCGTGTCACCTTCACACTGACAGCGACTCATTTCCAGCAACACGTATTCAAAGGTGGCTGGGTCGTTAAATGGAGTAATATTGAACGAATCGGCGTATGCACACATCACCAAGAAGGTTGGCATAAACCACTGCCTTGGATTGGGATCAGACTTAAACACTATCAACCCTACTTAGATGCCATCTGTCCTAGAGTGGCCACCGACCTTTTGCTAAGCCAACGTGCATTGCTTTATTTGGGTGCCCAGCAAACCTCACCCGCACTTAATTTTGAAGACATAGTGTTGGACTCTGAGGCTTACGTTACCAATGAGGGAAAAGAGTACAGAGGACTTCTCGCCATGTTGGCAAATCGAATGCGTTATCAGCGAGAGTTTTATGGGTTCGATGTATTTGTAGCCGAGGCAGACTTAGACAGGTCTGCGGACGAGTTTGTGGGTCTTACCCGCCGCTATTTAGCTGCGGCGGATAGAGAGTTGTCCTAGAGAAGCGTTACTTTTAATCGCTTACTGTCAGTACGCTTCTCTTAGGCGCCTGTTAGTAAAGCGGCATCTCATCGGCAACAAACGGATTGGAGGCTCTCTCATGACCAAAGGTAGACTGTGGGCCGTGACCCGGTACAAATGTTACGTCATTACCCAGCGGCCACAACTTTGTCTTAATCGAGTTAATCAAAGTAGCGTAGTCACCTTGAGGGAAATCTGTGCGTCCAATACCACCATTAAAGAGAACATCACCAACAAAGGCGACTTTTGATTCATCATTAAACAACACTACGTGACCTGGAGTGTGACCCGGCGTATGAATGACGTTAAAAGTTTGATTACCAAACTCTACAGTATCACCATCATCTAACCATTGATTGGGTTCAAACGCTTTAGTCAACGGAAAACCAAACATTTGGCTCTGGTTTTCTAACCCTTGTAACCAAAAGTTATCAGCTTTATGAGGACCAACAATGTTGGCATCAAGCGCCTCTGCAAGTGGCTCAGTTCCGCCAACGTGATCTAAATGCCCATGGGTGAGTACCAGCTGTTCAACTTGGACTCCAAGTTCTTTGATCAGCATCTCTAGTTGTTTTACATCACCGCCAGGATCAACAACCACACCTTTCATGGTTTCGTCACACCAAACGATAGAACAGTTTTGCGCAAATGAAGTGACAGGCACTACTTGATATTGAAGACTCATCATAAACCCTATTAATTTTGCAATTAGCGGGACTATGACATCACGCTAGCGGAATGACAAGTGTTACCAGTTTCTCACAGGGCCCGTATCAATATGGACGAACTGGCTTCTTGGGTAATAACCAACTCCACCTGCCTTAATGGTTAGCGCCGCCTCGTGAAGATGACTGAGTTTTACTCCATCTAATCTAAAGTCGATAGCCTGACCTAACATATGAAGACTTTTTTTCGCCACTCCATTAGAGCCTGAACGCAATGAAGCATTGGTTTCAGGAGATCGATAGCCAGAAATGATCAACACCTCTGATTTAACGCCTAATAGGCTCTGAATCTCTGATATCTGGTCGAACAAACGCTTATCCATGTTATGGGTTTCATTACGTCGATGATCACGACAAAGTGTATTGAGGCGAGCAAGTTCGGCTTGAATATACTTAGCACCGTCAAAGTAACGACTTTCTAAACTCTCTCCTGTGTGTAAGTTATTCATTGCTAATGTTCTTGGTGCAGAAGAAGGCATTGCAAAAGATAGTGAAGGCACCAATGACGCCGTTGCACCACACAAAGCAAGTTTGAGGGCGTCTCGTCTAGAAATGTTTGTTTGGATCATACTACTCAAAGAAAGGAAACTACGGAATTGCGGCGCAAGATACGTGTTTCTCAAGCCCAGTTCAAATGCAGAGATGAGCGAAAAGCGATTATTTTTGCAACCATTAGTGGTTAACCTTTGAGCAGAAAGCGTTTTTTAGATTGTTCAAATTTGTGTCAATTTTTTGAAAATGCCGCACTGTTCATACTTTCTCGTTTGGCATCGTATTGGTATACGTCGCCGCGGAAGTGTGCCTTCCCATCAGACATCCAAGCGGTTTGATAAATGATATGAACCGGAATTCGCTGCTTAAGGGCTATCGCTTTATTTGGGCGATCCGTTGCGACATCTTCTAGTGTTTTCCCTTGTGCTTCGAGTAGCACTTGAGCGAACTGGTCAGCGTTTTCCACTCTTACACAACCAGAGCTGAATGCACGTAAACTCTCATCAAAGAGATGCTTACTAGGTGTATCGTGTAGAAAGATGGCTTGTGCGTTGGGTGTGTTGAACTTGTACTGGCCAAGCGCGTTTAACTCCCCAGCTTGCTGACGCATACGATACGGGAAGCGCCGCGCATTTACCTCTTGCCAATCAATCATCGTAGGGTCGATACGTGCCTGATTGTTCCAACCTTCTAAAATTTCAATTCGTTGCGAAAATAGGTAAGTTGGATTCTGTTTTACTTTAGGAATGATGTCTTTAACCATAATTTTCCAAGGCACATTCCAAGTAGGATTTAGGATAAGCGAGTCCATTTTAGTTTCCAGTAAAGGCGTTTGACGCGACGCTCTACCTACAATTACGCGAGACTCAAATCGTTCCTTTCCTTCATCCCAATATTCAAGCTGAAAATTCGGCACATTGACGACAATGATGTTTTCGCGCTGTTGTGGCCACAAACGAGAACGTTCCGAGTTGAGTGCCAATATACGCAGTTTATCGGACGCGGACTTGTTCAACCATTCGATGGTATTGGGACCTATAATGCCATCATCGTTTAACCCGTAAATGGTCTGGAATTCTCTAATAGCAAGGTCGAGCAATTCGTCGAAATACCGGTCTTCCCTAGCGGTAATGAAGACATTGGATTCGGACAGTCTTTCAATAAGAATTAAATATGCTTCTTGAGGTAACGTATCACCGAGTCTCGTGAGCCCAACTTGCTGATACTCTATTTTGGTCATTTGCGATTTCGACACTAAGTCGATGTAGGCATTCTCGAATCCATCTTGCTGTAACATTGGCGACGCAAACGAGGTGATGTAAGCCAGTGCATCTTGTGCTTCGAAAGCTTTTACCATCAGATCCACTTCAGTTGCTGAAGGACGCGGAAGAGGTTCAATTAAATCGGTAGTAAAATACCACTCTTTGCCAAGTTCTTGAGACGCTGCAACATAGCTTAAATAAAGTAAGAAAGTATCCGAAGCCACTCTATCATAACGATCCATCTCCCCTTGTTGATAATACTGTTGCAGGAGTTCGACTCTTGATTGGAACAGCGGACTAAAGCCAGCGAGCTTCATCATATCTAGTTGCAGATTTAGCTGAGCGTTAAGCTCATTGCCGCTCCATATACGCTCAGCATCCAGTCTGGAATATAAGTAGTCAACTAACGAGGGATAGAGAAGCACGTCTTGGGTATTATCTATAAGCTCAGTTGAGCCTTTTGTATTGTCTTGCTGAAGAATTGGCTTGATGTGTTTTACAGAATATGAGGTGAGCTCGGTCGAATTTGAGACAAGCTGATCTGGCGCGGCAACCGTCAATCCGGTTGTAGCTAGAGAGAATAAACCAACACACAATGAGAGTAGCCAGTTTCGCATCTACCAACCTCCTTTCAACCAAGGATCTTAAGTATGGCAGAAATCACACTATCAACCGGACAATTTTACACTAAACCAGCTACCGTCTCATTTATGTGATGGCACTCCAGTGATTATCCCACTGAATTCCAGAATAAAAGCGTTGTTTGTCCAATTGTGGATTAATTTTGATTACTTGCCCTGCACCAGAACTCACATGAAAGTCGCCATTCCTGACTACCACTCCTGAAGCATCTGGGAGCGAATTAATTTCTAGTAATTCACGTGTTGTCTTGTCCCAAATACCGTAGCAGCTTCCTCTCGGTGATGTAGCTAGAATATGCGTTTCTGTCGCTGCAATACTGGCAATATAATGATTAAATCTTGCCCACTGCTCTGGCTCTCCACCCAGTTCTTCCATCACCGAACCTCGCTGATGAATGGCTACGAGTGGGACGTATTCCTCCGCTTCACCCCGATATTGCTGACCTGTTAACACCGTAGTGTCACCATCATGAGCAAGGTGGCGAATACTCTTATGATGGTCGCCAAGCGTTGCTTGCTCTAGAAGCTCTCCTTGAGGAGAAAGATAACTCAAGCTAGGTTGCATGGTTGCAAGATTTTTAGGTTGCCTGCCATTGGTATGTACGCCACCGACTCCAACGACTAACGAATCGTCTGCCATCACGATCACTTCATGAGGACCTAACCCGAAACCGGTAAACTCTTCTATTTTTTTATAGCCATTCGCAACATCATAAACGCCAATAATTCCGCGACTGCTCGACCGCTCCCCTTCTGTAGCGTACAACCATCGACCATCATTTGAATACACGCCATGCCCGTAAAAATGTCGGTTATTTGGCGCTAAAATGAGCTTTCTTACTTCTCCTTCACGATAGTCAAACACCATGGCATAGCTACCTGGCCTTCGAGCAAACATCACCGCGTGATGAGTATTCGGCGATACAGCAATGCCATGGCCACGGTCTGGTAAAGGCAGTCGATGCATAGCAGTAGCATTTTCGGTAGAAACAATAACTTCGTAGTCACCCTTGTTGCGAACCGAACCGCCTATCAAAGTTTCCTGAGCCATTTTCGTCGTGGAAGCGCAAGCCGTAAGCAAAGAAGGCGACATCACCGTGATGCCTGCCAACTTTGTGAAGTTGCGTCTAGAAATATCAATCGCCATCAGTCGCATTAAATCCTATTACTACTCCCAACTGAACCGCAGCCTCTTCATTGATAAGATACTTAAGTTGTTCAAGCTTATTGAATTGCGACAGCACTGTTCGATAGCCTTGTTTAGATTGCAAAAGCACAAATAGGCTGGTTTCGCTCGGCCAAGTTTCCAACGTATCTTCAAATTGGTGAACGATACTATCCGCCAAAGGTGCATGACCTTCATCACGCAAAAGCTTATCTAGCCCTTCTCCTTTCGCCAGATAGAGTGCTTGCATAGCTTCTACGTTGGTTTTTAAATTGCTCATCGACGTTTTCGAGCGCCAAGACTCAGAGAAATAAGGTCGCGGAGCACCGATTTTTGCTAACGGACGAGACAGTTTTTTCATGCTGTAATCCAGCTGGTTAGACAGCAAAGCCAGATATTCTGACTCCCACCCCTCTTTGTCTAAAGAGGACCATGGATTGGTTTGCCATGCCATGAATATCGTGTCGGCGCGATCGGTAAGAGAAGCGGTAATGGCAGTCGCCAATGAGCAATGCTCTCGTGAGCCCTTTGCTAGTGTTGAAGCATCATCATAAAGCAGCCATTCAATTGCTCCTAGTCCCTGAATGGTGACACTTTGCAATTGTACTGACTCCATGCTCCACGCGTCGGTTTTAACCGCTTGCGACATCTTCCTACCGGTGGTGTTCTTCTTATCTGGCCAGAATTGAACATTCCAATTCTGCTCCAGTGCCATAGCAGGACCTCGCTCTTGCCCTTGCAACCACATCCAACGAGACATTCCTTGTTGCCATGCCGCAGACACCTGCGTCAGGTCCGATTCCCCTTGGCAAAACTGTGCAGTTTGCGATTGCAAGTTCATCATTGCCGTTTTGAACTTCAACGCAGAGTCAAATTCAACTTCATATACTGCTTGGCTAAGGTGTGTTGTGGCTTCTGGCTCTGGGGCTTGGATCACACTACTCGATTGACAAGCCGTTAAAAAAAGCAAGCTCAACGCTATAGATGAAAGTTTGTAATTCACGTTGCTCTCCTTACAGTGAATTTAGAAACGCCAATAGCGCATCACGTTCTGATTTAGATAAAGCTAACACGTTTTGTTTTGCGGCTTCTGCTTCGCCACCGTGCCATAAAATCGCTTCGGTGAGATTTCTCGCTCGCCCATCATGAAGAAAGTAGGTGTGACCATTAACTTCTTCCGTGTAACCAATGCCCCACAGCGGTGCTGTGCGCCACTCACGGCCTGAAGCTGCGTATTCTGGTCGATTGTCTGATAGTCCCTCTCCCATGTCATGTAATAGCATATCGGTATAAGGGTGAATCGTCTGGTTCGAAATGGCAGGTAACCCTTCTTGTGTACCGGTTTGAATGCCTGTTCTATGGCAGTTTTGGCAACCAACATTGTTGAATAGCTTCTCACCTGCGACAACCAAAGGGTCATCGATATTACGTCGTTGAGGCACCGCTAAATGCTGAGTATAGAACTCGACGAAGTTGAGAATTTTGTCGCTCACCTCAGGGTCTCCGCCACTATGCTGTGCCGTACAAACGTCCTGATTACTGGTACAGTTCTCATTCGGAAACAGCGAACTTGTCAAGCCTACGTCACCATTGAAAGCGGCCGCATTTTGCTGCATCAAATTAGGCTGGCCTGCTTTCCATCCAAAGCGCCCCAATGCCATCTTTTGGGTGCGCACATCCATTACATAGTTCGGCTTTCCTGTTACTGATGAGCTGTCCGCTTTCTGCGCTTCAGCAAATGCTAAAATCGTCGACTCTGGAATCGATTCGAGCAACCCTAAGCCAATCATTGGCGGAGCAACTCGTGCCGACATTAAAACGTCAGGGTGCATATCGCCGTAGGCTAGTTCAACAATCTTGAGATTAGGTTTGCGTAACATGACGACCGTGCCATCTTTAAAACTTACCGCAACCTCATCATAAGTAATATCAATTTGTCCTTCTGGCTGCATGTTCGGCAAAGCAAAATCTTGCAACTGACCGCCATACGTCGGCTCAGGTATTACACCGTCAAGCTCATAGGCCGCTTTCTGCTGCGCAGTCACAGCCGGAATACTCAACCTAACCAACATAGATACGGCATGTTGATCATTTTCTTCAGGAGGATGACCACGACCGTCTTTGATATGACAGTTTTGACAACCATTGGTATTAAATAGTGGTCCAAGTCCATCCCTCGCATCTGTGGAAGCGGGAGCTTGAACCCAGGGGTTTCTAAAAAAACTGTTACCGACGCTAAAATCTAGTCGCTTTGACATAGGCAAGTTGGCTGCAGGCATTGAGTAAGCATTAGGCCCCTCTTTTTTTACTGTGGTTTTACCGCCCGACAGATGAGAAGACTCAGACCCGGCAAACACCGAGCCGACAAAAAGAAATAGTAGCGTGGCTAAAAAAGGATAAGATCTTGACATACAGCGCTCACAAAAAGATCGACAAAAGGGGGCAGTAGCCCCCTATTTATTATGGTTATTGTGCTTAGAATTCGTGGTCAGCAGTATCTGGATTTAGGCTATCAATACCGATGATGCCAGCGGCACGCTCAATTGAACCAGTTTGCGCGACAAGTGCAACAATGGTCTCATTCACTAGTTTGTTACCTTGAGGATTATTAGACGCGATCAACTGGTCAAAGTGTTGGTTGTCTTTTTCTGCCGAGGTAACAAGTTTGCCAACTTGCGCGCGTGCAAGATCAAATTGCTTTTGAATCTCTTTCGCTGCTGTTTTGTCTTTTGCTTCAACAAGGTTAGCGATACTTGGACCGTCAACTAACGTTCCATCAGCGCGAACGTAAGTGCCCGTGTAAACGTTATAGATACCTTGCTCGTTGTAATAGTGAGAGTTATGCGTGTTATCAGAGAAACAATCGTGCTCATCTTCAGTAGAGTTGGCTTCTAGAGCCACTTTCATGCGCTCACCCGCAAGCTCACCTAGAGAAAGTGAACCCATACCAAATAGCATCTTACGAATGCCGTTGTCAGCTTTGTCAGCGAGTAGTTCAGAGCGGTAGTTGCCTTTCTCGGAAGCTGACCATTGTTTCTCCATCCATTGAAGATCTTGAATCAACAGTTTTGATGCAGCTTGAAGATACTGCGCACGACGCTCACAGTTACCATTAGTACAACCTTCACCGACAACATAGTCAGTATAAGGACGTTCACCTGCACCTGCGTTGGTTCCGTTAAGGTCTTGCCCCCACAGTAAGAACTCAATCGCATGATAGCCTGATGCTACGTTTGCTTCAGAGCCACCAACTTCATTAAGGTTGGCAATGACTTCAGGTGTAATTTCTTTAACGTCAAGAGTTGTCGCGCCGATTTTTAGGCTCTTGTTAGCAACAATGTTCGCTTGTGCACCTTCATTACCTAGCTCATATTGGTAATCCGCACTCACATAGTCGATAAGACCTTCATCAAGTGGCCATGCGTTAAGCTGTCCTTCCCAATCGTCAACGATAGCATTACCAAAACGGAATACTTCCGTTTGCTGATAAGGTACGCGAGACGCTAGCCATGCTTGTTGAACATCGGCAAGACCTTTCTCTGAAGGGTTTGCCAAGAATGTGTTAATAGATGTGTCTAAATCTTTTGCTGTAATTAGCGCATCTGCGAATACCGCGTGAGCCAGATCAGCATAGTGTTCTACCACTTGGTCTTTAGTAACTGCAGAAAATGCAGCGCTTGAAGTCATTACAAGAGAGGCTGCCACTGCACCCTTCACCATGGTTGTTACATTCATGAAAAGCATCCTTGTTGAGCTTAATAGTTATCAGTAGTGCGAATTATTATCATTTATACTACGAAGTGCGATAATACTCAGTTACAATTTATTTTCAAGAATAAATACAAAAAAGCCTCACAAAAGTGAGGCTTTTCTATCATTTTACTAACAATTTTATGATTGGTGACCTAGATTACTGACTAAAGCTTGAGGTAGTGCTTACCGTGAGAGACCTTTGCTTTAAGGTAGTTTTCATTACCATCTTTGATATGAGCGTGCGTATTCACAACTTCTTCAATATTGATGCCGTGCTCGCGAAGCTCGCGCACTTTCTTAGGATTGTTAGTGACCAGACGAATAGAGTGTACGTCCAGCGCTTTAAGCATTTGAGCGGCTTCAGTAAAGTCACGTAAGTCATCGCCAAAACCTAAATGGTTATTGGCTTCATACGTATTCATACCATCAGACTGGAGCTTGTAGGCGTCTAGTTTGTTGTAAAGACCGATTCCTCGCCCTTCCTGGCGTAGATATAGGATGATGCCACCTTCTTCGCCCATTTTCTGAATGGTCTCTTCCAATTGCTCACCACAATCGCAACGTGACGAGTGGAAAACATCACCGGTAAGACACTCTGAGTGCATCCTTACCAAAGGTAAAGATTGGGTCTTGTCAGATGATTTAAAAATAATCGCTACATGTTCTTTATCTGTCTTGAGTCCACGAAACGACAGCATCTCTGCGTCTATATCACTCCTGGAACCGACTTTTAATTGTATTCTGGCACGTACTTCCGCCATAGTCTCTCTCACTAGATTATCTGAGGCTAGTAATGAACTTATCTCAGCCATCGCTCTATTCTCCATAAAGTGAACTATGGGGGCTAGTACTCGACTTTTCAACAATAAGATCAATATAGTAATTGTTATATTATAACAATTACTATATATAAGAAACTAAAAAAGCCCCGAGTATCAATACTCGAGGCCCATAAAAATCATTTAGTTAGGCGATAAAAAGATAGGTCTTACGCTTGTTTTTGTTTCCATACAGCGAGTTGGACCCACACATTTTCCAGTTCCGCTAACTCTTCTTTTGTTAATAGAGAGATGGTCTGGGAAGACTCACCCGAGCTCGCACCATTGGCAGATTTAAGGTGTGCATAAAAGTCTTTTTTGAGTTGGCTGATGACTGCTTCCACTGCTGTACCACCTTACTTACGGGTTATTTCCTAAACAATGCGATAATACCACTCTGATCAGATCGTACAGCTTTTTCAAACATTTCTGGAACTGCTGTCACAATCTAACTGGTTTTTACCTAGAATTTTCTAAACTTTATCCCACAGCGGACGAAGGCGGCAATTTGTTACTGAACTTTTTTATCGAGGCGGTAGAATATCGACACTTTACACTTCAAAGAACAATGTCATGTTAAAAATCATCAGCAACCAAGACTTCGATACATTTGCGCAAAACGCAAAAGAAGCGCCACGCAAACGCAGTCATCATAACCTACACGAGCAATTGGACGCTGGCGTTCAACGTTTGTTCATCTCTACAGAGCCAGAAACCTACATGCGCCCTCACCGTCATAGTGAAGAGCACAAATGGGAATTATTCCTTGTTCTTAAAGGGCAACTGGATTTATTGATTTTTGATGATGAAGGCAACCTCACAGAGCGTCACAGTCTCTCACCAGAAACTAACCGTGCTATCGAAATCCCACCAGGCACTTGGCATGGTTACGCTTGTATGCAATCGGGCACCGTCGGCCTTGAAATCAAGGAAGGCGCATACATCCCTACTCCTCAAGAAGATTTCGCACCTTGGTCTCCAGCAGAAGGTGAAGATGGCGCCAATGAATATCGCGATTGGATGAGTACAGCACAACCAACGGCAAAATAATCTTCAGCTGCTATTCTCACTACTAAATCTACAAAAGCGTAGATAAAAGTAGCATCTAGAGCGGGAATGTTGATAATACCCGCTCTGCATACCGACTGAGGACAGCTCTTGAACACTCCAGCCTTTTCTACCTTAAACTTACCATCTGAATTACTCGGCACATTAGACAGTCTTGGTTACGCTTCTATGACGCCAATCCAAGCCGAGGCACTACCAAAGATTTTGGCGGGTAAGGACGTTATCGGCCAAGGAAAAACAGGTTCAGGAAAAACCGCAGCCTTCTCTCTCGGCGTACTTAGCAACTTAAGAGTAAAGCGCTTCCGTGTGCAGTCTCTTGTTCTCTGCCCAACTCGTGAGCTTGCGGACCAAGTTGCTAAAGAGATTCGCACCCTAGCTCGTGGTATTCACAATATCAAAGTACTAACACTGTGTGGCGGTATGCCAATGGGACCACAAATTGGTTCTCTGGAACACGGTGCGCATATTCTAGTGGGAACGCCTGGTCGCATCCTTGATCATCTAGAAAAAGGTCGTATCAACCTAAGCGAACTGAATACTCTGGTACTTGATGAAGCGGACCGTATGCTAGATATGGGTTTCAAAGATGCCTTAGACGCTATTATCGACCAAGCTCCAAAGGAGCGACAAACGCTGCTTTTCAGCGCTACATTCCCTGAGCAAATCCAAACCATTGCAGCTCGAGTTATGAAGCAACCAGAAGTGGTGAAGGTCGAGAGTAAGCACGATCACTCAAGCATCAAACAGTTCTTCTATCAAACTAACACTCTCGAAGAACGTGATAATACACTTGAAAACTTGCTTCTGACTCACCAACCGGAGTCTGCTGTGGTGTTCTGTAATACTAAAAAAGAAGTTCAGAACGTTGCGGATGAACTGCATCATCGTGGCTTTAGCGTGATCGATATCCACGGTGATTTAGAGCAAAGAGATCGAGACCAAGCACTCGTACAGTTCGCCAATAAAAGTGTTTCTATTTTAGTGGCAACGGATGTTGCAGCTCGTGGTCTCGATGTCGATAACCTCGATGCAGTATTCAACTATGATCTGTCTCGCGACCCAGAAGTACACGTACATCGCATTGGTCGTACTGGGCGCGCCGGTAATAAAGGTTTAGCCTTTAGCTTCTATAGCGAGAAAGAGTTCTATCGTGTAGCGCGTATCGATGAGTACATGGATATGCCGATTGAACCAAGCGAATTGCCTGCAAAGTCAAGCAACCAACCATTTCAAGCAAAAATGGTGACGATTCAAATTCAAGGCGGTAAGAAGCAAAAATTGCGCCCTGGTGATATTTTAGGGGCGCTAACCGGTGATAAGACACTCTCCGGCAATCAAATTGGTAAGATCAATATGTTCCCAATGAGTGCTTATGTGGCGGTCGAGAAAGCGATAGCTAAGCAAGCGTTAGGTAAGATTACCAATGGCAAGATGAAGGGCCGAAACTTCCGCGCTCGAATCATCAAAGCTTAACCTTCAACTCCATCAAAAACAGCTCTTCGTTAATACATAGAGCTGTTTTTGTATTCGCTACTGCATGGATAACGCCATAGATATAGCGGAAAAAGGACATCCCTGCTTACAACGTCCGCAGCCATCACAAGCTTTCTTATCCAACTCCGGTAGGCTGTACGACTTGATACTTATCGCCTGTTTTGGGCAGGCTTCTTGGCATAAGTGGCAATCACTAAACAGTGCATTTTGACATCCATCCGAGAACTGCGGAATCAAACCAGTATCGTTGTCCTGTCCATGCAATGCACCTGTTGGGCATACTTGGCTACATTCTCCACATTGGCTACAGTACCCATAATCAAGTACAAGCCGAGCCAGTTCATCTTCAATAGCAATAACCTGCTCAGGACAAGCCTTGACGCAATCTCCACAAGCATTACAAATCTGTTGATAGAGCAACTCATCAACAGCTTTTGGTGGTCTAGGGATTGTTCGTGATACTTCTTGGCAATCTAACTTAGCAGATAATGAGTCATCACTGGCCATTACAGGTGAATTCCGCGTACTGCCATTCGCCAAAGCGCGAAAAAGACCACGACGACTTATGGTTTTGTGCTCCATATACGCTTTGTAGTATTTTTCATCTCTGGTCATGAGCGCTTACCAACCCTAACGATACAGTTTCACGGCAAGTGGCGTAATATTTAACAGCTCCTGAACGGCTTCACACCATTGCGATACCAAGGCAGCTAGTTGTTTGTAGCTTTGAGTTGAAGCATGCTTCTCAACCAACTCGAAATAACGGTAACACCAAGTCAGTAAGTGCTGTGAAAACAGCGCCTTGACCGACTCAATGTCGTGTTCTTGCTCAACCAATTGACTCACTGCAAATAACATTAAGCCAATTTGATCTTCTGGCTCTCTCATCCCAGTATCTAAGGCAATATCGTGATCTCGAAGAAACTGACGGTACGCTACTGTGGTATCACCAAAAATCACCTCTTCTCTATCCATATAGACTGAGCCCCACGGTGGTGCCAGCATCGCCTCTCCTCCTTCAAAAAGTAAGAAGAAGTCTTGATTTAGTGCTTCGTTGCTTTCTCCTTTAACCTGATGACACCATGCCTGAAGATCACTGTCTTTTAAGTTTTCATCTTGTAGCAACGCAGTCAATAAGGTCTGGTTGTTGTTGTCGGTAAGCGGGAAATAAAACAGCGAACCGAATACCTTTGCCATGGTTTGTAGACTAAGTAGATCGATAGATTGATTTTCTGACATGAATTTACCAAATTTCAAAAATGACTAAGTTGAACCAATAAATGAGAGCAGGCCGGTCAGCCTGCTCTTATCTTTGCTACATGCCTGCTGTCATGTGCAGACCAAAGAACACGCTGCGTCCGATGAGTTCCGCAACTAACACCATCGCAAAGCCAATGACGGCAATCGGCATAGAACGAGACTCAGAGCGCATCGCCCACATCCATGCAGCTAGGCCAACGAACACTAGGACAAAACGTAAGTTTTGAATCTCTGCCATATTTGGCACTAACTCACTAGCTGCAACAATCGCAGAATGAATATTAGGCAAGTTGGCGACCATTGACATAGTGACCATTGCCATTGTCACTGCGGCTACACTTGCCACAATCGCCGTAACTTTACCTAAACGTGGACATTCCAACTTAGCGCCACGCATCAAAATAAGTGACAGCATCACGCCACAAATGACAGCCGTAAGCGTAAATGATTGACCCGTAAACGGTGTATCCCAAGTTGGAACCGTATCAATGATGTAGACGTTCGTCATGGCGACCATAAAGGCCACGCCGATCACCATCGCCGCTACCATCAACCCTTTACGAATCGATTCACTGCCTTTATTGATGACAGACAATAGCCAATATAGACCACCTAAGCCAAAGAACATCGAACCAAATAGGATCTCACGCGATAACCAAGATGTTCCAATTTGGTTTAACGCATTGATTGCACGCATTGGGCTACCTAAGTGCATGGTTGACGCCATAAAGCCAAGTCCCATGAAAACCCAAATAAAGAACATATTGCGAGTTATCGCTGTCTTAACGTGTGCATCCGCCTTACCAAATAATGTGATTAAGCCCATTACGATAAACGCACCGACTGCTGTTTGAGCAAATACAGTAAAGAAAATCAGAGGCCATTCATGCCATCCCATGTTAAACCTCCTTAGGGTTTGCTAGGTGACCAGTGGTGTCATTCGTTGGACGCGCATTGCGATTTGGTTTGATCACGATATTTGGTTTCGTTAACGTTGACGATGGAAGTGGCGCTACGTCTGCGTTGGTTCCATACTTGGCACGAAGCTCAGCAATAGGACCGAACTCCAACGCACGAAGTGGGCAAGAACCGACGCAGATTGGCTCAAACCCTTCTGCTACGCGCTCGAAACAACCGTCACATTTCGTCATGTGACCCTTTTCTTTGCTGTACTGTGGCGCACCGTAAGGGCAAGCGTTAGCGCAGTGTTTACAGCCAATACACACCTTTTCATCCACGACCACAAAGCCGTCTTCACGTTTGTGCATTGCACCCGATGGACACACTTTTGCACACGCCGGTTCGTCACAGTGGTTGCATGCAATAGAGGTGTAATAGGCAAACACGTCTTGACGGTAAGTGCCGTTATCTTCGATCCAGTTACCACCAGCGTATTCGTAAACTCGACGGAAGCTGCGATCAACACCAAGATCCTTAAAGTCTTTGCAAGCTAACTGGCAGGTTTTGCAACCAGTACACTTACTCGAATCGATATAAAAACCGTATTGTTTCATGAGTTAGTCCTTACGCCTTATTTGCCAGTTGAACTTCGACTAAGTTAGTGTGTTGAGGGTTACCTTTCGCCAACGGGCTTGGGTGTTGAGACGTCAGAACGTTGATCGAACCATTATGGTCAACCTTGTTGCCGTCAGGTGCATACCATGCTCCCTCTCCGAGAGCCACAACTCCCGGCATCATTCTTGGCGTGACTTTAGCGTTAATTCGAACTTCACCACGATCGTTGAAGATCTTAATTCGGTCACCATTGTTAATTCCGCGACGTTCAGCATCTACAGGGTTGATCCACATTTCTTGTTGTGCGGCCTGCTTCAACACATCGACGTTACCGTAAGTTGAGTGGCAACGTGCTTTAAAGTGGAAGCCCGTTAACTGCAATGGATACTTATCGCGTTTTGGTGAATCCCAGCCTTCTGATGTGCTCACGTAAATAGGTAGTGGATGAATCACATCACCTTCTGGCAGCTCCCATTCAGCAGCAATACGAGCTAACTCTTCCGAGTAGATCTCTACTTTGCCTGAAGGTGTGTTAAGCGGGTTATTCACCGGATCTGCACGGAAAGCTTGGTAAGCGACATAGTGACCATTAGGGTCGCTACGTTTGACGATACCTTGCTGACGTACCGTCTCGAAATCTGGCAATGTCGGGTCTAACTTCAATGTTTCAGCATACAAGTGACGTAGCCAACCTTCTTGGTCACGACCTTCGGTAAATGCCTGACCCACACCCATGCGCTCCGCCAAATCAGAACAGATTTGATAGATGCTGCGTGCTTCAAATTGAGGCTCGATCGCTTTGTCAGCAAAGATAAAGTAAGGCATGTTTGCCGCTTTACCATCCATACAGAAATCTGCCTGCTCAGACGTAGTGAGGTCAGGCAAAATGATGTCGGCGTACTTTGCTGAAGACGTCATGTGGTTATCGATCACGACAATCATTTCACATGCTTTGTCATCTTGAAGGATATCGTGAGTACGGTTGATATCTGAGTGCTGGTTAATGACACAGTTGCCCGCATAGTTCCAAATGAACTTGATTGGCACATCGAGTTTGTCTTTACCACGCACACCATCGCGTGTCGCAGTCATCTCAGGACCGCGAACAATCGCATCAGTCCACAGGAACATAGAGATCGACGTTTTCACTGGGTTTTCTAAGGTTGGGAAGCGCACAAACGGAATGTTATAATCCGATTCACGAGCACCAGAACCACCGCCATGAATGCCTAGGTTACCGGTTAAGAGCGCTAGCATGGCAATCGCACGTGACGCGATTTCACCATTTTGCGTACGCTGAAGACCCCAACCTTGATAGATTGCACAAGGTTTAGTTGAACCAATCTCACGAGCTGTCTTGATAATGATATCCGCTGGAATACCAGTAATTGGTGCCGCCCATTCTGGCGTTTTCTCAATACCATCTTCACCCAAACCTAAAATATAAGATTTGTAATCACTATTTGCTGGCGCAGATGCTGGCAGGGTTTTCTCATCGTAACCAACACAGTAGGTATCTAAGAACTCTTGGTCGACCAAGTCTTCTTTGATCATCACGTGGGCCATTGCTGCTATGAACGCTGCATCAGTACCCGGTTTGATAGGAATCCACTGATCTTCACGACCCGCCGCAGTATCGTTATAGCGTGGATCAATCATGATCATTCTTGCGTTGGATTTCTCTTTGCTTTCAATCAAGTGATGAATCAAACCACCGCCAGACATACGTGTTTCGGCTGGGTTATTGCCAAACTGAACAATGAGCTTACTGTTTTCGGTATCTGAGAAAGAGTTACCGTTCGCCCAACCGCCATAGGTATAACTCAGGCCTTTGGCAATTTGAGCCGTCGAATAATCGCCATAGTGATTCAGATAACCACCCGTTAGGTTCATCAGACGCGCGATTAACGTGCTACCAGGAGGCCATGACTTGGTGACCGTACCGCCTAATGTGCCAGTACCATAGTTAAGATAAATCGCTTCATTACCATATTCTTTCTTAATGTGGTCTAGGCTATTTACGATCTCGGTGTAAGCTTCATCCCAAGTAATACGCTTAAACTTGCCTTCGCCACGTTTACCGATACGCTTCATTGGGTACTTCAGGCGGTCTGGATTGTACACGCGACGACGCATAGAACGCCCACGTAAGCATGCGCGCACCTGGACATCTTTGTTTGCGTAATCATCTTTGCCGGTATTATCTGCATCTACCCACTTTATTTCACTGTCAACGACATGCATACGCAGTGGGCATCGACTGCCGCAGTTTACGGTACAAGCGCTCCACACCACTTTTTCATCGTTTGATTGTGGTTTGCTTTCCGCTTGGGCAGATTTAAAAGGAAGAGAAATGGCGCTGGTTGCAGCAGCAAGACCGCCGATGGCCGAAGAGGATTTTATGAACCCTCTACGCGTCAGCGACGGCGTCAATAATTGCTTCAGTTTATTATTCATAAAGACATGCTCGATTATAGTTATGCATCATCGAGCGAATGTTACTAACGAAACCTTTAGAAACTGTTGATAAAAATCAACACTACTACTTAATGGTTAGTGGATTGACAATTCTCTGACATTTGGTGGAATATTTTTAAATCACTCATTTATAGAAACAAATAATTTGCCATTTAATTGAAAGGCAAATTATCGTATTGATAGGCATTCCATTTTATAAATGAATATCAACACCATTTGATCTCAAAGAAAAATACCATTTAATGGTGTTTAATAAATACGTTCGCCAACGTTGGATGAGGATTAGTGCCAGTCAACAGTACAATATCCACACTAGGGAGTGGTGGCATTCCGTTTAATATCTGGACGTCTTTGTTAGTACTTAGACGCCCCATCGCACCGACGCCCATTCCTTTAGCCACTAATGCTCGCTGAGCTGAAGCAGTATTGCAACAAGCAAGTAGTCGATGAGCGATCCCACGCTTGGTTAAACTATCCAACGCCGCGGCGTGGTACTTACAGTCGGTTTGAAACAGTACCAACGGCAATGGGGTGATGGCGGTATCAAAATCATGCCCCGCAATCCAAACGCCTTTGTCTGACTCTAACCAATAACCTTCTTCACTGTCAGGTGCTCGCGTCACAATCGCGGCGTCTAACTTCCCCTCGTCTAACCACTCTCTTAGCATAATGCTGGGCTGACTGAATATTTGAACTGAACAAGTAGGTTCAACTTCGTTAATTGCCGCCACCACTTTCGGTAGGACAGTGTCATTGTAGTCTTCAGGGCAACCAAGCCTCAACGCCGTTTTGTTTTGATAGCGTTTCACCTGGTGCAAGGCGGTATCATGTAAGGAGAGTATGCGTTCAGCGTGTGCTTTCAATGATAGTCCAGCTTCACTTAGCACCATATTCCGGCCGTCACGCTCAAACAATACAGCCCCAGTTTCGGCTTCTAACTTTTTCATCTGCGCGCTAAACGCAGATTGAGTTCGGTTTATTTGTTTTGCTGCTCGCGTAAAGCTCCCCGTCTCGGAAAAAGCGAGAAGACTTCTCAGCGCATCGATATCCATATCGCCCCCAATCCATCGATTTCATTGATGAAATACATTCAAATTTTGCGTTAGTCACCCATCTCACCATTGATTAGTATCAAAATCAAACAGGCAAAGGAGTCAAATATGAAACTGTATATTGGAAATCAGAATTACTCGAGTTGGTCATTACGTGCGTGGCTTATCTTTGAGCATTACCAGCTTGAGGTCGAAGTAGAAAAACTCAAACTGTTTTCAACCGAGTTTTATCAAACACTTGAAACGCTGACGCCAACAGCCAAGGTTCCTACACTCATTGATGACGAAACCACAGTTTGGGACTCTCTTGCGATATTAGAATATGTGAATGAGCAATATCTCAATGGTTGCTGCTGGCCAAATGACAGCGTGAGAAAAGCCAAGGCAAGAGCAGTAGCCTGCGAAATGCACTCTGGATTCTTGGCTCTACGCAATGAATTACCAATGAACTGCCGAGCCAAGCGCCAGGTCGTACTTTCTGCAGAAGCTAGAAAAGATATCCAACGGATTGACACCTTATGGGCAGAGCAGATGTCAAAGCACGATGGTCAATGGTTATTTGGCGATTGGTCCATTGCCGACGCCATGTTTGCTCCTGTTGCACTTCGTTTCCGAACCTATGGCATTGAACTGTCACCTTTAGCGCAGCAGTATCAACAAAAAGTGCTAAATAGTGACGCAATAAAAACGTGGTTAATACAAGCAAGTCATGAGCAAGACATCATTGTTCAGGACGAAGCAGGAGTTGATCGCTAGCCAATGCAACGGTTTGACAAAATAACAAAGGCTTGCCTAACGTTTCGTTATGGCAAGCCATGAGTTCAAAACCGCAGTGCATTGACTGCTTTATCAAGTCATTATTCGATTAGTTTAACGCTTTTGCTCATTTCGGATATACATAATTGCGACCATACTAAAACCCATAAATTGCCATAGGTACTGACCGTCACTAGCTCCCGAAATCGTTTGAGTAAATGCCATACAACCTGCGACGAAAAGAGAGGCGATTGCCGAATAAAGCAACCAAGGACGTTCTCTATCAGTCATAAATTCTAGATTCAATACCGAACGAATAATGAGAATAAAAGGTAGGCATTGCAACAAAATCAGAATCGGAAACATAAAGTCGAATGTTGGACTTAACAAAGCATGACCAACCTGACTTTTATCCCATGTCCCCACAATATAGCCTTTCCATCCGGCCCAAGTATCACCCGCATAGGCCGTCTCAGGAGTGACAGCCCCAAGTAGTACGCCCATTACCTTGTCGATAAAGCCATTCTTAAACCAGAATACAAATAAAAAGATTTGCACTGGAATGATTTGAAACGCGAGCTTCTTTAACATTTTTTGTTCCTGTTAGCATAAATAACACAAGAACAATTATGAGTTTGCCTTTATTAAAGACGCTTGATGCAAGGCAATCGGCGTTAATTACAAAGTAAATTCAAATAAACCATTCTCCGTAGCCCTATGAACTATGGCAAGGTTTGAATTAAATTTGATTTTTGTAAAGATTCAATTAAATCATAGAGTTGCCCACCACTCTCTTTCTTCATCGCGACATAGTGTTGGTAGTTAAAATCGGCACCTTTTAGATTACCAACTTGTTTGTCAGCCACACTTAATAGGTAGTAGCCAATGGGAGTTGGCGTGCTCTCTGCAGCATAGAAAAGGTAAGGAATGGCTTGGTCAGCGCGTTGGTTTAACAACAAGGCAAGCCCTAACGTCAGGTTCGCGATATCACAACGAGGGTTAAGTTCGAACGCTTTTTGTCCCAATTTAAGACCCTCAAGGCGTGTCTGAGCATCACCCGATTGCAAATAGTCAACGGAGGCTGAGTAAGAGAGTAAAGCACTGACTAAATAGTTGCCGCGACCTTGAGACTGAATGTTCTCTAACATAGGTGAGAGCTTTACAAAGGCATCGTTTCCGCCACCTAAGTAGAACTGAGAAATACCGTCTGAAATCACTTCCCAATCATCGTAGTTATTAATGGCACTCACACGATGACTGGTCACTTCATACCCGCCTTCTTTAGGTTCTACCAACGCCTTAATTTCCAATACTACATCGCCAATGGCGGTGAAAAAATCTTCTTTGTTGAAAGATTTTTCAATACGCTGATTCTTAGATGGTAATTGGTTGTTCTGAATCATCAAAGTAAGTAAGAACTCACTCTCGCCGCTCTTTTTAAGCCAGCCTTTAAGCTCAATACCCTGTTGCTTTAATGCCGCTTTACTCTCCTTAGACAACTGGGAAAAGTGATAGCCGGTTAACGCTCGCGACGAGTTGAGGCCATAGAATAGATAATTGTAAACGCTTTCCGACAGTTGATAGTCTTGCATCGAATCTGAAGTAATATCATGGATATAAACCGGCACAGTACCAAGCGGATTGGTATTTTCTGCCACGATGTCTGTGTTCTCTTCAACAATATAAGTGACAATCCATGACGCCATTGCCAATATCGCTAAACACCCAGCAAGGGTAGCCCAAAGCTTGTTGTTACCGCCTTTGCGCCCACTTTTTTCCGAAAATTGTGGCTCCTCAATATCATCGACTTCAACCGCGACGACTTGTGGTGCTTTTTCAATGTGAGCAATCACTTCAAGATCAAATAGGTACCCTTTCTTCGGGATAGTTTTGATCGTACGGTAAGGCCGCGTTTTGTCTTTAAGCTGGCCTCTTAATGAGCTAATCACTTGGCGAACCAAATTGTCCGACACATGATTACGCTGCCAAACATTGTCTGCGATTTGTTGAGTCGTCAGGACTTGCCCTTGGTTTTCAACAAAATACTTCAACAAACGAGATTGCAATGGTTCTAAATGCAGTTCTGCACCATCGACTTCAAGCTTATTTTTGCTTGGATAAAAAACAATCGGAGATTCGAGCTGCAATACGTAGTATTTAATGGAGTCCATAGTGGCTACAAGGGTAAGAAATAACCCTAAAAGGGTATTAATTTCGTTTCACAGAAGCAACTGAGATTTTGTATTGTTAAGTATGGACAATGACGCTGGCGAAATGGATCGATAAGGAAAAGGATGTTGTGGGCGCTTTGTAAGTCAAGCCGCCATTTGAGAGCCTGCAGGCCCTGAAACGGCGACGAGGAATCTCAAACGATTACTTTTGAAGTTGCTCTTTTGCTGCTTCAACTTTTGCGAAATCAAGTCCTAACTCTTCAACTGCTTCTTTGATCAACGCAGGGTTTTGCATAACTTGACCCATTAGCGCTTGAAGCTGCTCTTGTGGCAAACCAAGCTGGCTGATTGTTGCCATTGCTGCAAGAGGGTTCTGTGTCAGTACTTCAAAAATTTCACTGATTTGCTCATCACTGATGTTGTTCTCTTTTAGCATTGCAATTATTGGATTCATTTCACTACCTTTATCAATATCAAATGAAATTGCCCGCAGTTTATCATTTGAGACCTTAACTGGGTACTACCTGATTCCATCACTCCTGCCAGTTGGCGAAATGCGAAACCAAGTAGTCTATCGCTAAACGAGCCCTCATTGGCAAAAACCGTCGATTCTGATAAACAATCCAACTACTAGAGCCTTTGCCCCAATAGGGTATTAAGACGGGAACCAGTCGCCCGTTATGGAAAGCGTCACTAAAACTGCTTTTTGGCATATAGACAATGCCTAACCCCTGTTCACAAGCATTGACCACAGCACTGGAGTTATTGCTGCGCCAACGTCCATCTACTCGAATACTCCCCATCGGTTTGCCATTATCTTCAAATACCCAATGGTCATTATTCGCGATGATACAACTATGGTGTCGAAGTTGATCAGGATGAGTTGGTACTCCGTATCGTTCTAGATATTCAGGACTGGCCGCGGCTGCCATTGGCCTGTCCACCAGCTTCCGGGCAACTAATCCCGAATCACTTAATCGGCCGTACCGAATCGCAAAATCGATACCATCTTCGATGAAATTGACCATTCGAGTATCAAAATCCATCTCAACCGTTAGTTCCGGGTACCCTTTCGCAAATTCCATCAATGCAGGAGCAACGTGGTTTTCGGCAAACGCACCAGCGGCACTCACCCTTAAAGTGCCATTTAGCTGTATTTGCTCGGAACTAAGCTGCTCGTTAGCTTGTTGAAGTCCAATAACTAAGTCTTTGCACTGCTGATAATACACCTGCCCCGCCTGTGTGAGATTCACCATTCGAGTGGAGCGGGCAAGCAAAGCGACGCCCAAGCGTTCTTCTAAACGCGATACCTGTCGACTCACATGACTTGTGCTGCAACCAAGTTGCTTAGCTGCCGCAGAAAAACCGTGGCTTTCTGCTACCGCTACAAACTCGTTGATTCCTTCAAAGCTATCCACATCTCACCTTTGTCATATAGCAATAATATTTTGTCATTTAGCTATATTATCACCAAATCAGTTAGCAATTAGTATAACTAAGGTAATTACAACAACGAATCAGCCAGAAGGACATAACGATGAAAAAGGTACTTATTCCCGTCACTAACCATGCAACATTAGGTGAGACAGACCAAGCAAACGGAACTTACGCTCCAGAACTCACTCACGCTTTACGTGAACTCCAGTCGGCAGGTTATGACTATGACATCGCATCCATTAAAGGTGGCAAAGCGCCACTTTACGGTACTGACATCGAGGGTGACAGTGTCAATACAGAAATCCTAACGGACGAGGCGTTTCAGAATCGTATTAACAACACCATTCCTGTCTCGCAAATCAATATCAATGATTACGATGCTATTTTTTACCCGGGAGGGTTTGGATTGCTATCTGATCTATCAAGTAACGAGGATGTCGCTGCGCTTGCAGCTACTCATTATGAGCAAGGTGGTGTAATTGCAGCAGTGTGTCACGGCCCCGGAGCTCTTCTACCTATTACTCTGAGCAATGGCGACAAATTACTGGCATCGAAGTCAGTCACTGGATTTACACGAGAAGAAGAAATCGACTTCGGCACTATCGGCGATATTCCTTTCTTACTTGAGGAATCACTGGCACGCACCGCTGCTCAGTACAGCAAAGTACAACCTTGGCAAGAGTTTGTAATTGTTGACGAACGTGTAATCACAGGCCAAAACCCAACCAGCGCTCACGCTGTCGGAAAAGCGATCGTAGCGGCTTTATCTTAACTTTTGTCACAGCTGTAACCGTTCGTGTCGTGTTAACGTAACGCAACGTTCTCACGACACGTATTGTTGTCTATTGCCATTTATAGACTTGGGTCTCTGGATAAAAAGCGTACCACGCGAACCAAAATAGTAAGGTTGATGGTTGGGTTTCACCCTTCTCATCAGTTATCCAAGCTGACTGGTTGCTGCTATCCCAGTGAACATAATAGCGATCCCCGCCCAATTCAAAGCTTTGCTGCTGAGTTGCTAACTGAGATATCTCACTAAATGGAAACGCGATAGTTGACTGCTCCACTTTAAACCCTAATACCATCTCTTTCGGGTGATACTCATTGGGTGCTTGATTTGCTACAGGAAAGTAGATGGCAGCGTTTTTTCCATAACCCGCATAAGGATCTCTCTGGTAATCGCGTTGATAACCTGTGTTGGTGGAGAGAACTAGCGAGTCAGGGTAACGAGCTAGCCAATTCGACCAACGACTAAGTGTAAGCGGCACTTGTTTGAGTTTACGGCCAACTAATGCTCCAGCTATAGCCTCACCATGAATTTGGGACCATAGCGATTCAGTTTTGCGGTCGTACATAAGTACGTCTGAGTTATACAACAAACCAGAAACTCCAAAATCCAGAGCTTCACGCTCTCCCGTCGGCTGGCTAAGAAATGCCATTCCACTGCCACATAATGGACAATAACTGATAACGTAACGTGTTCCGCTGAATTGGTCATTAACGATTTCATGCCAGTTGAGAATTCGAATAGGATACGCCTTCACCACATCACCAACCTGCAACCCCAATACGATATCCTGTGCATGCATAAATTTTGCCTCGTTGCCTTTAATAAACTCGGGCTGATTGAGCGCCGGAATGCCATCTTTAGGTGGCCCGCCTTTTTGAATGAATTGTGAGGGCACAGATGCATTGTCTATGTTGAATCCATTGAGCACCTTCGCCAATAGTGATATCGGAAACGACAACAATATGAAGACCAAAAGAGTTAATCGCAGCTGCATTTGCCTCTCCTCCAATAAAGAAGACTGGCCATATAGACCCGCCAACAACAGCAATGCTTTCAATTGTCCTCTAAAACAAAAGCAACGATGCTCATTAATACGCATAGCACTCTGGCGCTTATTCGACATAACAAACGCCGCGTTGAGCTGCTCAACAATTGTGACAAGCTTCAAAACCATAAATAAAAACTATACTTAATCCTACTGATCAAGTTGATCGAATGATGCAAATGTGAAAACCTTACCACATTGAAACATGAAAACCTTTTCATGTTATGTGAAAACCTTTTCTTAAAACGTATCAGGATAGAACAAATGAATAAGAAAATCGCGGTCCGCTTGCTTGCGGCTCTCGGCGGAAAAAATAATATTCGAGCCCTAGAACATTGCGCGACAAGACTTCGTGTTGTTGTAAAAGATGATGCACTTATCGATGTCGACCAAATCAAATCAACAGATAATGTAGCTGGTTACTTCTTCCAATCGGGCCAACACCAAATCATCCTTGGCACAGGCTTAGTTAACAAGGTCTTCGCCCTTATCCAGCAAGAACTAGATGGCGAACTTGAGAGCGCGAAAGGCGCTGCTTACGAAAACATGAGCCCATTCCAAAAGGCCCTACGTTCTTTAGCAGACGTATTCATTCCTTTGATTCCCGTGCTGGTTGCGACCGGTCTGTTCATGGGGTTACGCGGATTCGCCCAACAGCTAGGCTTTGAGTTCTCTCCTGAGCTACTCACTATGACGCAAGTTGTAACTGATACAGTATTCATCTTCCTACCAGCGCTTGTCGTGTGGTCTGCCTTTAAACGCTTTGGTGGTACGCCTGTTATCGGCATGGTGCTGGGTCTAATGCTTATCGCACCGATGCTGCCAAACGCATGGGATGTGGCAAGCGGTAACGCAGAAATGCTGAGCATTGGTATGTTTAAGATTCAAGGCTTCCAAGGCACCATAATTCCAGCTCTAATTGTAGGTATCTTGGGCGCTAACCTAGAGCGTTGGATTAACTCATGGATGCCATCAGTGGTTTCGCTGATCTTTACTCCATTTTTGACGATCACTATTGGCATGCTAGCAGGTCTGTTCATTATTGGCCCGGTATTCAACATTGTTGAACATGGCGTAATGGTTTCTACAGAATCAATTATTAACTTACCAATGGGCATCGGCGGTGCAATCTTTGGCGGTCTACAACAGGTTCTAACTGTAACGGGTCTTCACCACAGCTTAATGGTTGTAGAGCTTAACTTCCTATCGACTATCAAGATCAACCCATTAAATGCACTGATTACTGCATCAATGGCAGGTCAAGCAGGCGCAGCGATTGCCTACACCATGTCGATCAAAGATAAGAAACAAAAAGCGCTTAACTACTCTTCAATCGTACCGTGTTTCTTCGGCATCACTGAACCACTTCTGTTTGGTGTGACGCTAACTAATAGCCGTGTATTTGTATCAGGTATCATCGGCGGTGCCATTGCGGGTGCATTCGCAACCATCATGCACATCGCACCATCTGTTATGGGTGTCACTTTCATTCCAGCTATTCCTGCCTACTTAGGCAATGGTCTTGGCATGTACCTAGTGATGATTGTTATTGGTATGGGTAGCGCAGCAATGCTAACTAAATTACTAGTAAAGCCAACAAGCAACGAAGCAACGATGACGGTTGCTTTAGATAAGTAAACTTCCCCTCGTGGCGGTGTACCTTAGGGTCACCGCCACGGTTCGTTTTAAAACATTGAATAATTCAATGTTAGCAACAAGTCCAACTACAGAGTGTATTAATAGCAATGACTTCAACAGAACTGTGTTCACAAAGCGAATCTTCAGTGTCGCACCAACCAAACACTGACCACTTGCGCCCACGGTTTCACCTAACTGCACCGTACGGACTGATTAATGACCCAAACGGCTTTATTGAATACGATGGAGAGTATCATCTGTTTTTCCAATGGAACCCACACGCTTGTGAGCACGGGGCAAAATATTGGGGACACAGCACCAGTCAGGATCTAGTAAACTGGACACTGCAAGGTCAAGCATTAGTCCCAGACGAAAGCTACGATCGCCACGGCTGCTACTCAGGTAGCGCGTTCGTATTGGATGAGCGACTTCATCTTTTCTATACCGGAAATGTAAAAACCGACGACGGTGTTCGTCTTACTACTCAATGTCTCGCCAAATCTATTGATAGCCACAACATTCATTTCGAGAAAATAGGCCCGGTTATCCCAAAACAACCTGAGGGATATACGGCGCACTTTCGCGACCCTAAAATTTGGCAACACGATGGCACTTGGTATTGCGTGCTTGGTGCTCAGACAAATGATGAACTTGGTCAGGTGCTTCTTTTCAGCTCAAAAGATGCTTCTAACTGGGCGTTTCTCGGCCCAATTGCTGGCAACCAGATCAATGGACTTCGCGACTTTGGCTATATGTTCGAATGCCCAGATCTGTTCCATCTAGATAACACTGATGTTTTGATAGGTTGCCCACAAGGAATTAAGCCCAATGGGTTAAGCTTCCAAAATCGCCACAATAATGGCTATTTTGTAGGTAAGATGGATTACCTAAATACGTGCTATACACACGGCAACTTTGAGCCACTCGATCATGGGTTTGAGTTTTATGCTCCGCAAACCACCGAATCGACTGATGGACGCCGCCTGATGAGTGCTTGGGTTGGTATTCCTGAGGAAGATGAACAACCTAGCGTCACCAATGACTGGATTCACGCTTTATCCTTAGTGCGAGAGCTTTCCGTCGTTGATGGGAAGGTGCATCAAAAACCCGCTCGCGAGCATGAATCTTTGCGCGGTGCGATGTCTTCGTTTGAAGAGGTGCAGCTTACCAATCAGAATCACTTATCACTGGACAGCAACCACTGCTTTGAATTGAATCTGGATATCGAGCATATTACTGATGATGTCACGATCAAGTTATCAGATGAAGGTGACCGTTGGCTGGCATTAAACTATCAAGCAGAGACTGGCGTAGTCACTTTAGATCGTTCAAACTCCGACTATTTACCGGGGAAACGACAGTGCAAAGTAGGCAGTGAGCAATCCCTCAATCTGCAGATTTTCTTTGATCAGTCTATTGTTGAAGTCTTCATCAATCATGGTGAAGCCGTGTTTACATCTCGCGTGTTCCCGCAAGCCGATCAGTCAAAAATCACACTTGAAACTGGAAAGTCATGTATAATCAAGCGCTTTATTAAATACGATTACTGACCAAAGGATTAACGGGAAATGGCGACAATTAAAGAAATAGCCAAGTTAGCAGAAACTTCAATTTCAAGTGTTTCCCGTGTCTTAAACAGTTCTGGCTATGTCAGTGAGCCCGTTCGAAAGCGCATTCAAAAAGTGCTTGATGAAACGGGCTATCGCCCCAACGCCTTGGCCAAAGCACTGCATTCAAAACGCAGTCAGACTATCGGAGTTATTCTTCCAAAAATAAACGCCACCTCCTCTGGTGACAACATCGCTGGCATTGATCAATACTTTGCCAATAACGGCTACAGTATCATCTTAGGTAACACCAACCACAGCATAAAAAGCGAGCTAGAATTTCTCGATTTATTTGCAGAAAAGCAAGTCGATGGCATCATCCTAATCGCGACTACGATTACGAGTGAACACAAAGAAAAAATCAGAAAGGTAGGCAAACCCGTTGTAGTTATGGGGCAATCCACCACCGATGGAACACCTTGTGTGCTGTTCGACGAAGTGACGGCGGTGGAAGAAATCATTGACTATCTTGTAGCGTCGCAACATCGTAATATTGCGCTTATCGGTGTATCTGAAAGTGACGTATCTGTGGGTGTGAAACGAAAGCAAGGTTACTTAAACAGTTTAGAAAAGCATGGATTACCCATTTCTGCCGATATGATGGTCAATGGTGAGTTCTCTGTAGAAAGTGGTTATACCGCCTGTCAGGAACTTTATGAAGAGCGAATGCAGCGCCCAGACGCTATTTTCGCTGCCAACGACAAAATGGCTATTGGTGCGATTACCTACTTACTTGAACATGGCTTTAAGGTCCCAGAGGATGTCAGCGTGTGTGGCGTTGGTGGTGGTAATATGTCTCGTTATTACAACCCTAAGATTACCTCGCTGGTTTATGACTTTGAGGAGTCAGGTAAAACCAGTGCACATTTACTGCATATGCTGATTGAAAAGCCCGATCTGGATTTGACCGACCACGTAAGCTTTATTCCCTACCATCTCGAAGTAAGAGACAGTACTGCGCCTAAACTCAGTTAATGCGCAGCCATATTTGATTGTCGTTTAACGAGTGATCATTTGACGGGCTATAAGAAGCTATTCGAAAAACTCTATTACTAACTGGTTGTTCTTTATCACAACTTCTGGATTAGAGGATTTCAGTAGCGCCTCTTTAACCGTATTGCTATCGAGTTTGTAAACAGGATAGGTAGATACAGCGGCACCAATCATACTTACTGCGGGATTAATCAGCTTCTTGATTTCTGGGGTTAGAAGCTGCCCTTCTTGATCAATTTTTTCTAGACGGAGTGATTGTAGAAAAATCTCACCACTTTCTTGTTCATATCTAGGTATGGCACTGAACTCTATATCCAAATCAAGGTTAATATCCTGTTCATCCAACAACTGTAGTTGAGCCTTGGTGTTGGCAAATACCGCTACACGATCAGCGTCAGAGCGTCCAATTTTGACCTGAAGATCATCGACTGAAAGCTTGGCATACATGACGTTTTCAACACCAATAGATTGGTTGAGTTGTAGGTTGTCATTGAGATAATTCGTCATTTCTTGTTCAGTGATGCTGTAACTCACACAACCTGACAATAACAGCACTGATGAAGCCCAGAGGAGTTTGGCGAATCTGTTTTTCATAACGGGTGGCACTCTCAGAATATCGGAATAAGAGAAAATAAAGCAGACCTTTGAGTCTGCTTTATTTTATTAAAAGGTAGGGTGTTTTTGTGTCACAGGCAAGTGTTAACTTAGTCAGAATAACTTAGCTAATCGACCACCGTGACAATGAGCATTTAAAGTCATCGTAACCAAACTCATTAAGCTTTTCGATCTGACCGCTTGAGCGCTCACAGTAGATTGACGGCATCTTCAGACCATTAAACCAGTTGAGTTTCACCATGGTATAGCCAGCACTGTCCATAATATGCAGTCGTTGCCCCACCTCTAACGGCTCATCAAACTTGGCCTCACAGAATTGGTCACCAGCTAGGCAAGAACATGAGCCAATGACGTATTCATGATCACCTTCTGAATTGGCTTCTAAAATCGAAGCGGGTTCATCGTATATGAGCGTGTCCAGACGATGCGCTTCCGTCGCAGAATTTACAATCGCCGTCTTTTTCTCATTTTCTACAATGTCCACAACGGTAACAACTAGGTCAGTCGTTTTAGTTATGATCGCTTCACCTGGCTCTAGGTAGAGCTGCGCACCATGCTTTTTCGAGAACGCACTCAATGCAGCACCAAGTTTATCGATATCATAACCAGGCCACGTAAAAAACACACCGCCCCCCATACTAACCCAATCGAGCTTATCTAGATGAGTACCAAATCGCTCTGAAATAGCATCAAGTAAACCGATAAATGCATCGACATCTTTATTTTCACAGTTCATGTGAAACATAACACCATCGATAGAATCGAAGATTGTTGGGTCGATATGATCGGCTTGCACTCCAAGGCGAGAGTACGGTCTAGCAGGGTTGGCCAAGTCCTGCCCTGCATAGCTTACACCCGGGTTAAGACGTAAACCGATGGACGTTTTGCCTTCAACGATATGACGATAAGCGGCTAATTGAGACTGCGAGTTGAAGATCATCTTGTCACAAATATCAGCCACTTCGCGTACGTCGTCTTCGGTGTAACCAACACTGTATGCGTGCGTTTCACCACCAAAAGTCTCGTAGCCAAGTTTTACCTCAAATGGACCACTGCTGGTTGAGCCATCTAAGTATGGTTTAATAATGTCAAACACACCCCAAGTCGAGAAACACTTAAGCGCCAGCACTAGCTTTACGCCAGAGACCTCTTTAAGGTGTTTTGCTTTCTCTAGGTTCTCAACCAGTTTGTCTTCATTAATCATGAAGTATGGAGTTTTGAGTTCGTTTTTAATCATTTTGTAGACCTAAGTTTAAAGACCCTAGATAGCTACCTAGGGTCTGTCACTTTATTTAAGAATCTTGATATCCGGAGCACCGACTTCCAGCTCTTGAACATGCCAATCTAAACCGATTTCAGGCATGGTTTCTAGGAACGGATCAGGGTCTAATTGCTCCATATTGAACACTCCAGCGTCTGCCCATTGACCACGGAAGTATTGCAGTGCCGCCGTGATGGCTGGGACACCCGTTGTATAAGAAATGGCTTGATGCTCTACATCTTCGTACGCCACTTCATGGTCTGCATTATTGTAGATAAATACTGAACGTTCTTTACCGTCTTTCTTACCTTGAACCCAAGTCCCGATACAAGTTTTACCTGTGTAACCTGGTGCCAA
Organism: Vibrio mediterranei; assembly: GCF_013364395.1. Lineage (NCBI taxonomy): Bacteria > Pseudomonadati > Pseudomonadota > Gammaproteobacteria > Vibrionales > Vibrionaceae > Vibrio > Vibrio mediterranei. Next base: position 2,255,488 of record NZ_JABXGK010000001.1, read on the forward strand.
AGAAGTTGGGTCTGGAAGCAGTGCTTTTAACACATGTAGTGGCTGAACCACAGTGCCATCATGTAGAGTTAGAGGGTCAGGGCTAAGTAGACCAATATCACGCATGCAATTGAAATAGTTCAAGTATTTATCGCCAAAGCCCATCCAGAACTCGATGCGCTTTGCAGGAATGAACTCTTGCATTGAACGAACTTCATCATGTGCCATTGAGTAGACTTTGTGTTTGCCGACTAATGGGAAATCGAACTCAAGCATACGAGTGTGGCATTCAACTTGTTTCCATTCACCGTTTTCCCAATAGAAAGAGTCACCTTGAATTTCTAGCATGTTGGTTTCTGGATCAAAGTTAGTGGCAAACTTTTTACCGTGGTCGCCAGCATTGACATCCATAACATCGATGGTGTCGATTTCATCGAATAAATGCTTCACTGCGTAAGCTGCAAATACGCTTACAACACCAGGATCAAAACCTGCGCCTAAAATACCCGTGATACCTGCCTCTTTGAATTTGTCACGGAAACCCCATTGCCAATCATAAGCTTGAGGAACTTGCTGACCTTCCGAGCATAGATCGACAGCGACAGAAGTATCTAAATAAGAGACTTTCGCTTGCAGACACGCTTCCATGATGGTGATGTTTACCCAAGGAGGACCCGCGTTAATCACTAGGTCGGGCTTCACTTCATTGATCAGGGCAACCAGCGCTTCAACATCGTCCGCATCAACGGCACGAGCGTCTAGCTTTTTAGTCGTGTCTTTTAAGTTGTTTTTGCCTTTAATGGATTCAATGATTTTTTCACACTTCGCGACGGTGCGTGACGCAATCGTAATATCACCTAATACATCGTTATTCTGAGCCGCCTTGTGCGCGACTACCCAACCAACACCACCAGCGCCAATCTGTAAAACTGCCATTTTCTTTCCTTATTCTGTTTATCGGTTAGTACGAGTTAGCTAGCTCAAGTGCTAACTGATCAATGTTATTCAGTAGGCTCTCAAAATCTGAGAGCGTTAAGCATGGGTTTAGAATCGTTAACTTCAGTGCTGACTGACCGTTCACTACCGTTTCCCCTAACACCGCAACGCCACGTGTTAGTGCTTGTAAACGGATCGCTTTATTCAGCTCATTCAAATCGTTGACGTCATCATTAATAACGCGCAATAAGACCGTTGATAATGATGGCTGTGCCAATAGCTCAAATCGTTCATGCGCTTGAACAAGTTTGGCCACCTCTTGCGTTTGTGCCATCAGATGGTCATACATATCACCTAGTGCCTGTGGACCAACGTTTTGCATCGTCATGAAGACTTTTAGAGCATCGAAACGCTTGGTTGTAGCAATGGATTTATCGACCAAGTTTGGCAGCTCATCGTGCTCTCGATTGAGGTAATCCGCATGATGAAGCAGGTACTTAAAGTTGCTGCGATCTTTTACCAGCAACGAGCCACAACTGATGGTTTGATAGAACAGTTTATGGAAATCGACGCTGACAGTGTCCGCTTTTTCAATACCATTAAGCTTGTGTTTGTGACTGCTTAGAATAAGGGCGCCACCGTAAGCACCATCAACGTGAAACCAAAGCTGGTTTTCGGCAGCAATGGTGGCGAGAGAGTTTAGATCATCAATAGCGCCGTGATCTGTCGTCCCTGCTGTTCCGACTAAAGCAAAAGGTATCAAGCCTTCAGCTCTCATCGCTTGTAAGTCAGTGATAAGTGCATCCGTTTTGATGGTACCGTTGTCGTGGGTTGCAACGCAGTGCACGGCTTTTTCACCCAAGCCTAACAACGAGGCTGACTTTTGAACCGTAAAATGCGACTTATCGGAACAGACAATACGAAGTCTATCGGCATAACTCGGAAGACCTTGCTTTTGGATAGAATGACCATCCGTCACATCCGCAATTCGGTCACGTGCCAACAGAAGACCCATTAAATTACTCTGTGTGCCACCACTGGTGAAAATACCATCTGCTGACGCACCAAGCTCATAGCGCTCGCAAAGCCAATCCAGTACTTTCTGCTCAACATAAGTTGCCGCCGATGCTTGGTCCCAAGAATCCATAGATTGATTCAACGCCGCGATCATCGCCTCTGCAGCGACAGCCGGCATTAAAGGTGGTGTATGCAAATGTGCAATACAATTAGGGTGTTGAGTGAATATTGAATGGTCTGCAACCAAACTTGCAGTCTCATCAACAACACGTTGTAGATCGTGATGACTGCCGTCAAGATTGACATTGTTAATGGCCGATTCAAGCACTTTTGGATCTAACCCCGAATACGGTTTAGAGACACCCTCAAACACTTCTTTCATCGCTTGAGTGGTGTGATTCATTACCTGAGAAAACTCGGTCGCACCTTGCACACCCGTGTGGATGAAGTACTTTTTCCACGACTTTGCTTTGTTATCTTGCTGTGACTTTTGCCCGCCACCGGCTACAACGATAGCCTCTTCAATAGTGCGTAATGCAAAATCGATCTGCTCGAAACTGATGATTAGTGGTGGAAGAAAGCGAATAACGGCACCATCACGCCCACCTTTTTCAACCATCAAACCGCGTTCTAGCGCGGCGCGCTGTATGTCTAGAGTAAGCTGACCATCGGCAACAGGTTCACCAAACTTGTTGTGTTCACCCGTTGGCTTGACAATCTCGACGCCCAGCATCAGTCCTTTGCCGCGAACCTCAGCAATACAGTCTACACGTTGCTTTATTTTGTTGAGGCCAAGACGTAAATACTCTCCAGCGACTCTGGCATGCTCAACAAGATTGTCGCGCTCGATGATCTCAAGTGCTTTCTCGCCCGAAACCATGGCCAGTTGATTACCGCGGAACGTGCCCGTGTGTTCACCTGCGTTCCACGTATCCACTTTTTTGTTAAATACCAGTAGCGACATCGGCAAGCCGCCGCCAATCGCTTTGGATAAACAAAGAATATCTGGGCTAATCCCCGCTTCTTCAAATGCAAAACGGTAGCCTGTTTTGCCTACGCCGCACTGGATTTCATCCAAAATGAGCAAGATCTCATGCTCATCACAAAGTCGGCGTAGTTCTCTCAGCCAAAACGCCGGAGCAGGGATAACGCCCCCTTCTCCTTGAACTGGCTCAACAATAATGGCAGCTGGTTTCATGATACCGGCTTCATCATCGTTCAATAGTCGTTCGATATAACGAATACTCTGTTTTGCGCCCGCATCGCCACCAAGACCAAACGGACAACGAAGACTATAAGGAAATGGCATGAAGTGAACATCGGACATCAGCCCAGTACGACGAGCTTTGGTGCCAAGGTTACCCATCATGCCCATGGTGCCATTCGTCATACCATGATATGCACCGCGGAAGGCAAACATAGTATTTCTACCCGTAGTTTGCTTCGCCAATTTGATAGCGGCTTCAACAGCGTCAGCACCCGAAGGGCCACAAAACTGAATCACCGATTGGTCAGCGAATTCTTGCGGTAGAAACGCTTTCACTCGTTTGATAAAACGATCTTTCGCTTCTGTCGTAATATCAAGAGTTTGGTACGGTAAACCTGAATCAAGCTGCTGTTTGAGAGCTTGATTGATTTCAGGATGGTTGTAACCCATCGCAAGCGTGCCTGCTCCAGCAAGACAATCAAGAAAGATTTGCCCCCGAGTGTCTTCCACCAAAGCACCAAACGCACGCTTGATGGCGATAGGCAGACGACGTGGATAGGAACGAACTTCTGATTCGTGCTCCGCTTGATCAAGTAGAACCTGATCAGGTGTCAGGTCATAGGTGCCCTCAACGTGTGGAACGTGTACCGAAATTGAAGACGCGAATTCTTTGGAATCAAATTCGAATGCTGTACTCATTTTTTGTAACCTAGATTAGGCGTGCGAAATCACTCGCTACGCGCATAGCAAAACAAGTCCCACCGTATTTCAGATGTGACAAAGGCCTAAATGAACTGCTTCATTTAGAAAGGTATTAGCGTTTTGAAATCAAGGCTCTGTGATACTACGGTTTAAGCGCAATACACAGTTTGGAAGTACAAAGCTGATTTTTGAGTGTGAGTTAATCTGTTTCAATGTTGGGTTTCCCATTAACATGCCCTTCTAGGCATCAGTATCCCGTCTACTGGTTATTGGCATAACCAGTACCTACCCTACGTTGTGTCACAATCAGCTTGAATGGTCACAACGCGTCTCCCCCAGATTCATTCCGAGATTGCGCGGGAAAGTAACATAGAAATCATTATCATCGCAACCGTTTTCTCCAGTTACGTTTTGTCTAACTTATGGAAACAACTACCAAAAATATGAAATTGGTTAGATAAAAAAACCGCCTCGTGGGAGGCGGCGTTATTTTATTTTGCTACTTATCCTTTTGATCGCTTAGGCGTTTGGTGGTCGCTTGGCCTATGGTATCTACGTCAACACCATTTTGTTCCAAGAATCTTTCAAACATCGGTAACAGTGGGCCTAAAGTGTCAGCAATTGTATCGCGCACGGTATCAACAACAACTTGAGTGCCACGCTCAATCTCTATATTAACGTCATCACCCACCAGTTTGCCTTCAAAGGTCGTCATACGGCGAGTTTCTGGAATCAGCCACACATCAAACCACCCTTCTTGCTTATCTACTTCTGAAACCGTCAAGCTTGCCCCGTTGATAGCGATATAGCCTTTAGGGAACACGTATGGTTTCCACTCTTTTGGCAACTGAAATTGTATACGGTAGTTATCTTCTTGTTGATGAATAGCAACCAATGGCGTTTTGAAGTCCACGTGCCCTGAAAGCGGATGACCACCAATCTCTGCGCCATCTTTTGCCGCACGCTCCACATTGATTCTCTGGCCTTCTTCAAATGCACTCAATGTGGTGATGTTTAGGCTCTGAAGCATGACGTCAAAAGAGAGACGCGTCTCACTTTGAATTTCGGTAACCGTTAAACATACCCCATCCACAGCGATACTGGCTCCAATTTCAACATCGACGCAAAACCCAGATTTAAAATCGATTTCAAAGGTACGAATGCCGTTAAGATCAGTAATTTTGTCGATTGTCGCGACAGATTGGATAATTCCCGTAAACATAGATGCCTCATTTCACTAGTGAAGTGCCTTTAGTACGGACATCATTACAAAAAGAATCAAGAAGATAAAGAGAGTAGAAAGGAAAAACGAAAAAGCCCAGCATAGTTGCTGGGCTTTCTTGTTTGGAGCGACACACGAGGTTCGAACTCGTGACCTCAACCTTGGCAAGGTTGCGCTCTACCAACTGAGCTAGTGTCGCATTTGTCTTTTCAGACTAATTTGAGATGGTGCCCCGGGCCGGACTTGAACCGGCACAGCGCGAACGCCGAGGGATTTTAAATCCCTTGTGTCTACCAATTCCACCACCAGGGCACACAAAATTCATTGTGATGGAGACACCATCTAGATACCGCTTTCGCCATATCTTTAAAACTTGGAGCGACACACGAGGTTCGAACTCGTGACCTCAACCTTGGCAAGGTTGCGCTCTACCAACTGAGCTAGTGTCGCATATTCTCTAAGAGAGAATGGAGGCGCCTCCCGGAGTCGAACCGAGGTCCACGGATTTGCAATCCGCTGCATAGCCACTCTGCCAAGGCGCCTTCTTGTCACTCTGGACTCTAACTTAATCGCTTTGCTTTAAGCAGTTCCTCTTGAGTACGGGAGGCATTTTACGCAATCAGAGAAATGAGTCAACACGTTTTTTTATATTTTGAATCGTTTGTCTAAGAAACATCCAAAAAGCGCTAATTTGCTCAATTTTCTAGCAAAAACATGCACATTTAGCACTAGAAAACTTGTTTTGCTTTGTTGTTGTATTTATATCTACAAAACCTAAGAACTCTGATATCACTTACCGAAGTGCCTCTCTTCGAGTATTAAAGCATTCAATAGTGACAAAAAAGGCGAGCTCATCGCTCGCCTTCTATTATTCATTATCTCTAATCATCTGCATTCAATAAATCATCTTTAGCAGCAGCTAGATATTGGAACATTGACCAGTAGGTTAATACCGTTGCAACATAAAGTGCACCGAAGCCTAGCCATACCATCCAATCGTCATAGCGCCAGATAAGTACCCATAGAGCAAACATCTGTGTCAGCGTCTTAACTTTGCCTACCCATGAAACAGCAACACTGGCGCGCTTGCCGATTTCAGCCATCCACTCTCTCAAAGCAGAAATGATAATCTCACGTGCAATCATGGTAACAGCAGGAATAGTTACCCAAATGCTGTGGTAGTGTTCAGTAATTAGAATCAACGCAGTAGCAACTAACACTTTGTCAGCGACAGGGTCGATGAAAGCGCCAAATCGAGAGGTTTGACCCAGCTTCCTTGCTAACATCCCATCTAACCAGTCGGTAAAACCGGCCATCCAAAACACCATTGCGGCAGCAAACGGCGCCCAGCTGTATGGGAGATAAAAAACTACAATGAATACGGGGATGAGAAATAATCTCAACAAAGACAGAATGTTAGGTATGTTTAAACGCATATTATTATCGGCTCTTTTCTACTGCGCCTTTATGTTGCGGGATTTTCTCTAGTGTTTCAATGCTTGATAGATGTTTTCTGCCAAAGATTTGCTAATTCCGGGTACTTTGGCGATTTCTTCTACACTGGCTCGCTTAAGTTCTTGCAAACCACCCATGTACTTCAGCAAGGCTTGACGACGCTTAGGACCGATTCCTTCAATCCCTTCTAACGGACTGGTACGTCTTGTTTTAGCACGTTTGGCTCGATGGCCTGCTATCGCATGATCATGACTCTCGTCTCGAATATGCTGAATTAGATGAAGTGCTGGAGCGTCACTTGGTAAGTTAAACTCACGCCCCTCTGGGGTAATTAAAGTTTCTAGTCCCGGTTTACGAGTCACCCCTTTAGCGATACCAATTAGTAATGGATGCTTAGGCCACTCTCCCCAATACTGAGAAACGATTTCAACCGCACGGTTGAGTTGCCCTTTACCACCATCAATAAAAATAACATCAGGAATTTTATCTACGTCGATTTGCTTAGAGTAGCGACGTTCAAGCACCTGTCCCATAGCAGCGTAATCGTCACCGCCAGTAATACCAGTAATGTTGTAGCGACGATACTCTTGCTTTAACGGCCCTTCTTGATTAAACACCACGCAAGATGCAATCGTACTTTCACCCATCGTATGACTGATATCGAAGCATTCCATGCGAGTTATGCTCTCCAACTCAAGTTCTTCTTGAAGGGCTTTGAAGCGCTGGTTGATTGTCATCTTATGATTGATTTTGGTGGTAATTGCCGTTAATGCGTTGGTGTTTGATAGTTTAAGGTAACGACCACGGGATCCCGTCGGGTTGACGTGGAAAATAACTTTCCTTCCAGCAATTTCAGACAGCGCTTCACCTAACGTACTGATATCCTCCACAAGGTCATCATTGAGGATGATTCGCGTAGGGATGGTTCTAGATTCTGTTTGATTCAGATAGTATTGGCTTAAGAAACTGTAAAACACTTCTTTTCGGTCGGTGTTACTTGGGATTTTCGGGAAATGACTGCGGCTACCGAGTACTTTACCTTGGCGAATCATTAGAATATGGACACAAGCGACACCTTTCTCTTGAGCAAACCCAAGTACATCCATGTCATCATCGCTGTCTTCGGAAACGAATTGCTGCTCTTGAACCCGTCTAATAGCTTGTATCTGGTCGCGATATTTAGCCGCATCTTCGAATTTCAGATTACGGCTTGCTTCATCCATTTTCTCCACCAGCATTTGCAATACGTTACTGTCTTTTCCTTGCAGGAACAGGCGTAGCAATCCAACCAGTTCTGCATATTCTTCATCGGAGATAATGCTGCTGACACACGGACCAGCACAACGGCCGATTTGGTACATTAGGCATGGACGGCTACGGTTAGCATAAACAGAGTCTTCACACTGACGAACCGGAAAGATCTTTTGAAGAAGGTGAAGAGTTTGCCTAACAGCGCCAGAGTCAGGGTAAGGACCGAAATACTCCCCTTTCTTACGACGTGCCCCTCGATGCATCGAGAGCCGTGGATGTTTGTGTCCAGATAAGAAAATATAGGGATAAGACTTATCGTCTCTCAGCAATACATTATATTTGGGCAAGTACTGCTTAATATAATTGTGCTCAAGGATCAGTGCTTCGGTTTCTGTATGAGTAACAGTTACATCGATTTTCGCAATATTGCTGACTAAGGCACGTGTCTTTTCGCTATCGACTCGTTTGCGAAAATAGCTAGTAAGGCGTTTTTTGAGGTCTTTGGCTTTACCGACATAAATAACGACCGACTCGGCGTCGTACATTCGGTAGACGCCGGGTTGGTTTGTTACAGTCTTTAGAAATGATGTTGAATCAAAAATGTGTTCCGACACTACAATGTCTCAGTATCTAACATTCCATGTCGAATAGCTAAATGAGTCAGTTCAACATCACCATTGATATCCAGCTTACTAAAAAGTCTGTATCGGTAGCTATTAACTGTTTTCGGGCTCAAGCTCAGTTGCTCTGAAATATCTGTTACCTTCTGTCCTTTGGTGATCATCATCATGATTTGAAGTTCACGTTCAGACAGGTCTTTAAACGGGTTTTCAGACGCTGATGAAAATTGGCTAAGTGCCATTTGCTGAGCAATTTCAGGAGAAATGTATCTCTGACCACTATTGACGAGTCGAATAGCGTTGACCATTTCATCAGGCGCTGCACCTTTGGTTAGGTACCCGGCGGCACCCGCTTGCATTACTTTCGTCGGAAACGGATTTTCCGTATGTACAGTTAGCACGATGATCTTAATGTCTGGATTGTGGCGTAGAATCTTCTTTGTTGCTTCTAAACCGCCAATACCAGGCATATTCATGTCCATTAAAATGACGTCAACATGGTTGCTACGACACCATTTTACGGCTTCTTCACCACTGTCAGCTTCTCCTGCTACATTCATTCCACGGACGTCTTCGATAATACGTCGTATCCCTGTGCGAACCAGTTCGTGATCATCTACAAGGAAAACATTAATCAAACTTGTATCTCCACACTTGTCTATTGGCTCTGCGACCACTTGAGGTTAGTGGATAGCAGCATGGCTAGCTATCTTACCTCATTTGAAACTAAATTGCTCTCGTACAAATCGTGCACAAGCGCAAACTTTGGCAAACACATTACGATGAAGATGAAGCGTCGTCAATCATAAAAACTTTAAAATCATTAGGTTACAAATTAGTCACTCATCCTAGTGCTTAAACGTAACTCCTCGTTTTACTACGATTATTTCCCAATGTTCACCTATGAAACCCAGTACACATCATATGCCAAAAAATCACAAAAACTCGATATAAATCACTATTCTAATTTATACTGTTCGTTACTAAAGTTTAGCGCATATTCATAGATTTTCGCGGTTGGTAAGCCTTTGTTACACTACTTCCTTACATGTGATTATCAACCAATGATATTTTGCTTAAAATTTACGCAAAGCCATTGTGCCGGTAGGAAAAAACTGAGTTGGACATCCATAAAGGGTTTCTATTAACCCGACAATCAAGAGACACGCATCAAGGACCACAGATTGAGTTGTGGATTTCCACTGTGAATGGGCCCGTCCAAATTCTAATTGAGGGTCATAAACCAGTTTTCTTCGTGCCACGACATTTTGCAGAGCTGGTCGATGACTTGGCATCTGATGCTCGACTTCCTATTGCCCTCAAGCCTGTAGAACTAAAAAGTTTTGAGGGTGAAGACCTCTTCGCGGTCTACAGCCAATCAATTTCCGGTGCGCGCAAGCTTCACGAACTCTTGTTGAATAATGACATTCTGGTTCTTGAAGCAGATATTAAGTTAGCAGATCGCTTTCTAATGGAGCGTTTTATCCAAGGCAGTTTAGCGGTCACTGGTAACTGTGAAGTGATCAATGCCAACACTTGCAACCAGTACATTCGAATCACTAATGCCAAGTGCAAAGCCTACGACTACACGCCTGAATTAAAAGTAGTTTCTCTGGATATAGAGTGCTCTGAGAAAGGCCAGTTGTATTCCATTGGCCTTGATAGCGCGAGGGATAGTCGCGTTATTATGGTCGGTGAAGCGCAAGCGTGCGCGACCCAAGTTCAATGGGTCAACGACGAAAAAGCCCTACTTGTAGCGTTAAATGACTGGTTTAAAACGTTCGACCCCGATGTCATCGTAGGGTGGAGTGTCATTGATTTTGATTTTAAGTTACTTAATAAACGAGCAGAATTGAACCATGTGAAGCTCAGTTTGGGTCGAGGCGAGCAGAATATATACTTTCGTACCTTACCTTCTAGTCAGCAAAGCTTTATCACTATTCCGGGACGTGTGGTGTTAGACGGTATTGATACCTTAAAAACCGCCACTTACAGTTTCCGCTCTTGGTCTCTAGAGTCGGTTTCTCAAGAACTGTTAGGCGAAGGAAAAGCGATTCATAACGTGCATGACCGAATGGCAGAAATTAACACCATGTTCCGCCAAGACAAGCCATCACTCGCTAAGTATAACCTGCAAGACTGTGTGTTGGTTAACCGCATCTTTGCACACACCCACTTGCTAGAATTCGCCATTGAACGTACCAAATTAACAGGCGTTGAGCTTGACCGAGTAGGCGGGTCGGTAGCAGCTTTCACTAATCTTTATCTCCCTCGTCTACATCGCTCTCATTACGCGGCACCTAATTTACACCCTGAAAACTGGGTCGCGAGTCCAGGCGGTTACGTCATGGACTCCATCCCAGGGTTGTATGATTCAGTACTTGTGCTCGATTTTAAAAGCCTTTATCCATCCATTATTCGCTCCTTCTTGATCGATCCTATGGGACTGATTGAAGGCTTGAAATTGGAAATTGGTAAAAATGACGACCAAGCTGTAGCAGGATTTAGAGGAGGTCAATTCCATCGGACGCAGCATTTTCTTCCAAATTTAATCGAAGAATTATGGAAAGCGCGCGATGTCGCAAAAGCCAACAATGAAAAAGCATTTTCTCAAGCCATCAAGATCATTATGAACTCGTTTTATGGTGTTTTGGGCTCATCAGGCTGTCGATTTTTCGATACTCGTCTAGCCTCCTCAATTACCATGCGTGGCCATGAGATAATGAAAACATCGAAACGCTTGATTGAAGAAAAAGGATATCAAGTTATTTATGGTGACACCGATTCAACCTTTGTCTCATTGAATGGTAAGTTCGATGCTCAAAGTGCGGATAATATTGGTAACCAACTTATCGACTATCTGAATACGTGGTGGGCCGATCATCTCAAGAACGAGTACAACTTAACGTCCATTTTGGAATTGGAGTATGAAACCCACTATCAGAAGTTTCTAATGCCAACAATAAGAGGTTCCGAAACCGGATCTAAAAAGCGTTATGCAGGGTTAATTGGAGATGGTGACAAGGAACGACTGATCTTCAAAGGATTGGAAAGTGCCAGAACCGACTGGACTGCACTGGCGCAACAGTTTCAGCAAAAACTCTATATGATGGTGTTCAAAAACCAAGATCCATCTGACTATGTCCGTTCATTTGTGGAAAGCACTTCACGAGGTGAGTTTGATGACCAATTAGTCTATCAAAAGCGCCTGCGCAGAAAGCTGCATGAGTATCAAAAGAATATTCCCCCTCAAGTACGAGCGGCTCGCATGGCAGACGACATCAACCAACAATTGGGACGACCATTGCAATACCAAAACAAGGGAAGAATAGAGTATGTCATTACTTTAAATGGACCCGAGCCGGTTGAGTATCAGCGTTCACCCATTGATTATCAACACTACATTGATAAGCAACTGCGGCCGATTGCTGAGGCAATATTACCTTTTATTGGTCAAAGCTTTGATGATTTGAGTGCGCCTCAAATGGGGCTCTTCTAATAGTAAAGTTAGCCAATTTTGAATTCTGTTTTCTTGTACTCATTAGCAATCCATGTGCCAAATTCATCCAAGATACCCACCACTGAACGTTTGGGAATGACTCGATTACCTAACAAGATCCCAAGACGTTCAACAGTTTGCTGGCGCTCCGGAAAATAGTTTAAGAATTGCAAACCACACTCCTTGGGTTCATCTATCCACTTTTTGTGTTTATGTAGAACAAGTCCATAAGCAGCACGTAAGAGTTTCTTCGCCATCTGGCGCTGCGCCATTAGCATTTGGTCTTTTGTTGTTGCTTGCGCAATTTCGCTACGCAGATTGATAGAGCTCTCTGCAATATCCATATTCCACTGCTTAGAAATTTCCCAGCTAGGAATATACTCGCCAAAACACTCGGCCAAATTTTCACCATACACATTAATACAGCACTGCTTAAGTAAGAAACCCCACGTAAACAATGCATCAAGTGATACCACTTGCTTTACGAGCGCAGTACGTATCGAGATACCTCGTACAAAGGAAAACTCTTTTTGAAAGCGCCAATTAATACTGTTGAAAAGAGACGTTCGACTGTCACTGAATGATTGATGAGTAACCACAACAACATCCAGATTGGATATGCTAGGGATGGCTCGCCCCTGCGCCACGGAACCATAGATATAAACGCTGTGGAGATTGTCTTTAAGCCCAGCTTTCAAACAAGCTAATAGGTCCTGGACGACATCAACATATTGAGGTTGAGCTACCAGCGATGAAAGTGAATTCGGAGTATGCACGATATCGATTTAGAGTACTGCGGATAGATCTATTCTACGTTTCGAAATGTCGAGATTCAATGCTCAAATGAATCATGGCCAGCATCACATGTTTCTTGAGCAAAGCCCGACTTCGGACGTATAATTGTCTGTCTAAACAAAAAACGAAGGAAATATTCCCATGCCTAAGGCAAGTGAGCTAAAAAAAGGTTTTGCGATTGAGTCAAATGGCAAAACGTTGCTAATCAAAGATATCGAAGTAACGACTCCAGGCGGTCGTGGCGGTGCAAAGATCTATAAATTGCGTTGTACTGATTTGGCAACAGGCTCAAGAGTTGATGAGCGTTTCAAGTCTGATGATACTCTAGAAACCGTTGAAATGAACAAGCGTAACGTGACGTTCTCTTACGTTGATGGTGATGAGTATATCTTTATGGATAACGAAGATTACAGCCAGTTCACGTTCAAACATAACGAAATTGAAGACGATCTACTGTTCATCAATGAAGACACTCAAGGTGTACAAGTTATTCTAGTAAACGGCAGTGCTGTGGGTCTTGAACTCCCTTCATCTGTCGAGCTCGTTATCGAAGAAACTGACCCGTCAATCAAGGGCGCATCAGCATCTGCTCGTACAAAACCAGCTCGTCTGTCAACAGGTCTAACCGTACAAGTACCTGAGTACATCGCAACAGGTGACCGTGTAGTGATCAACACTGCAGAACGTAAATACATGAACAGAGCATAAGTTATGTCAGAACTGATTTCATACGATGACGTTATCGAAGCGGCCTACGACATCTTCCTAGAGATGGCCCCTGATAATCTTGAACCTGCAGATGTCATTCTTTTCACCGCACAGTTCGACGACCGTGGGGCTGCTGAGGTTGTAGAAACAGGTTTGGATTGGGCTGAACAGGTAGGATTCGACGTTGATGAAACCTACGCAGAAGTGCGTATTGGGTTGGTAAACGAAGAAGACGATGTTCTTGATGATGTGTTCGCGCGCTTATTGGTAAGCCGTGATCCAGAGAATAAGTTCTGTCATATCCTTTGGAAGCGCGATTAATCGTTGGTTTCCATCCATTAAAAAAGCTCAGCAAACGCTGAGCTTTTTGTTTTACGCTAAGTATTGAGTACTGACATAAATCACTACCAAACATAGGTCATAGAAATACCGGCACCCTGAGATGAAGCCCACGGCAACAGTTGAACATTTGGGTCCAACTTGTCGGTAAACATCCAGCCAGTAAAGACACCGATAGCCGCACCCGCAGCAACATCGCGCCAATAGTGTTTGTCCGCTTGTACACGGCCAACGCCTACTAAAGTTGCGACTCCATATGCGGGTAAGCCGACCTGCCACCCATGCCTTATGTGTAAGGTAGTTGCAGAAGCAAATGCATTTGCCGTATGGTTTGATGGAAAGCTTTTGTTATCGCTACCGTCCGGTCTCGGTGCATCGATCGTATGTTTTCCTACCAAACCGATAGCCGAGGCAGAGCCAATACTCAAACCTGCCTGCCAAACACCTTCCCAATCTTCTTGGTAGGCTGGGAACCCCGCCGCTAAACCAACCAATCCATAGGCGCCAATATCGCTGAATAAATCCCAGTTATCCTTATTAGAGGCAGACGCCAGCGAGCTAATAAGTACGCCCAAGATTAATAGAAAGAAACGTTGCATGACAGAAACTTACCGTAAGAAAACTGGCAAAGAGTCTACCTGAACTTCAGGAAAATGAATACGTCATGCAATGTCTATTTACTATTTCAATACTCAGTTGCTTTCTGGAAAGCTTATTTTCTGGAAAGCTTAGTCGCCTGCTTCTTTAGCTCGAAATCAAACTCATCAGGGAATAAAATAACCCCTTCTTCATTTTGATTTGGGAACACGACCACAGCCAATTCGTCATCTTCCAAACCATAGGTCCAGCGGCTATGCCATTTATTTAGAGAGATTGCTTCTGCTTTGCAGTGATCCCACTCTCCTGTAGCCCATTGCTCAGCTAGTTCTTGGTGCGGCCAAACTGGAACACAATCTTCATCTTCCGTGTTTAACATGACACAACCATGTTCATCGGTCAGAATCCAAATCTGACGTTCTTGAACCATAGTCTTCACACTGTACTTCAGCCGTTTCTCTTCGTCATAGCTGGAGATTTCATCGATTTGCTGTTGCTCTAATGCCATCACTGAACACCTTTATGTAGATTCGAAAATTAAAAAACCCCAGTACCTTAGATACTAGGGCTTTTTTCAAACTTAGTGAATAATTACACCAGCTCGTTCTGAAGCCAAGGCCAACCTTGCTTCTTACGACTTAGTGTATTCTCCATCATAAGCATGCCGTTTTCTTCGTGCTTAACCAGCTTCTCAGCCCACTCACCTTTGTAGATTAGGCGAGTTTGTGCTGTTGTGATATCCGTTAGCATTACCGCTGCAAACGCTAGACCTTGTTCTTCACAACGACGAGTTAAGTCTGCTTCAAGCGCGTCAATCATGCCATCTACTTGCTCAAGAGTCGCAAGTTCAACTTGGCCAACAACCACGTCACGACCATTGAATGGGTATGCTTTAAGGTCTTTTTCTACTAGCTCAGCAGCAGACAGGCCCTCAATGTTTGTTTTTGCAATCAGAAGATCTTTGATAAATGCATCAAGATCTTCAACACCAGCGATCTCTGCTAGTTCCGCTACTGCATCTTTATCTTTTTGAGTACACGTTGGTGAAGCGAAGCCTACAGTGTCAGACAAAATTGCAGACATCATTAGGATAGCGAGAGGACGAGTGATCTCAGCGTTTTCCATCTTGAATAGATTGAACAAGATAGTACATGTACAACCCACAGGCCAAATCCAAGCTTCAAGAGGGTTAACGGTCATGACGTCACCTAAACGGTGGTGGTCAACAATACCTAGAATTTCAGCTTCATTGATATCATCTGGTGCTTGAGCTAAATCGGTATAATCAACTAACCATACTTTTTCACCAGCAACGCTAGTGCGAAGTTCTGGTTGGTCAACACCTGCTGTTGCAAGGATATGTTGAGTTTCACGGTTAATTTCACCTTGGCGAACTGGCTGTGCTTCAAGACCACGAGCTTTTAGAAGTTCTGTTGCAACGAGTGCACCACAAATGCTATCACTATCTGGGTTTTTATGACCGACAACTAAAATCATTTTGCTTCCTAACTAATTCTGATCATCAGGCTCATGCGCCTGCTTTACATCTCACAAAGGTCGTTACTTTACCTGAATTTCTAAATTTGTCATCGGTTGATGTCAGATTCGTTCTATTTCTTCGCGTAGAAAACCACATTAATAGCATTGAGAATTATTCTCATACATGTATAATGATAATAATTCTCATTTAATATCGGTAAAGTGTATGCAACAGGTAAAGAACCTCGCTATCGTGAATGGATTAACTATCGACCAGTTCACACCAAAGTATAAGCGTCTAATATTACCTATTGCTATGGCTGCCCTACTCGCCTCTAGTGTTACAAGAGAAGTCACAATAAATGCGCTTTCCGATGCTTTCTGGGCCGTCTCCTGCTATGTCGTATTTACCTTAGTCGTTTATCATCAAATATCTCAACTGATATCTAGTCAAAACCGACTCGTCGAGCTTTATCACCACTCACCAACACATCAAGTTGTCTTTTCTTCGTTGTTAGGAGCTCTACCCGGTTGTGGTGGCGCGATAATTGTCACGACGCAGTTTGTTTCCGGTCGACTTGGCTTCGGTTCCGTCGTCGCGGTATTAACGGCAACAATGGGTGATGCCGCATTCTTGATTCTAGCGAGTAAACCTAGCGTGGGATTAGGCCTTGTCGCGATGGGTGTCGTTGTCGGGATGATCTCAGGGTTAATTGTAAACAAAATACACGCTGCCGATTTCCTGCGCCCGAAATCCGCTAATCCTTCGGCAAAACGCGTCTCACAAGTAAATAATACAGATAATACCGATTGCACATGTAAAACCACACAGGAATCAACGGGGGTTCAAAGAGCAGCGATCAATCTACAAGGACTATTCTGGAAGTGGATTATTGTGCCCGCTTTGATAGTTGCCTTTGCTATGTCATTTCAGGTCGACATAAACCAAGTACTTGGTTTGCCAGCCAACAGTATTGAGTGGACTGGTGCGGTCTTAGCCGTGGTAATGATGTTTTTGTGGGCCTTCACCAAAGAAATCAACGACTATCAAAGCACGGTCGCAGAAGACGCTAAAATCGCGTCATCACACCCAATGCAAAAAGCAGCGCAAGACACTCATTTTGTGAGTGCTTGGGTCATAGTGGCATTTTTGTTTTTTGAGCTAAGTGTCCACTTTGCACATCTCGATTTAGGTTCTGCGCTATCTGGTTATGGCATTTATATGCCTCTTGTAGGGATGCTGGTTGGTCTACTACCGGGTTGCGGACCGCAAATTTTGGTAACTAGTCTTTATATTACTGGTGCGATGCCAATGTCCGCACAAATTTCGAATGCCATCTCTAACGATGGGGATGCTCTGTTTCCTGCGATTGCACTCGCCCCTAAAGCTGCGTTAGCCGCTACATTTTACTCGGCAATACCCGCAATCATCGTCGGCTACGGGTATTACTGGTTATTTGAACTATAACTTGGTCAATTAGTTAAGTGCATGACCGATACGATTGCACGACTGTCTAAGCCTCGATTAACCGGGATAATTTGGATCTGAACCGGTTCTTTATTAAGTTTTTCTCCCGTCCAGTAATCGAACCAGTCACAAGGTAACTCAGCGGTCAGGGTGTACTCCGTTACATCATCGTCATAGTGGAACAAACAATGCACTCTGCGATCTTCTGACAGCTTCAACGTTGCGTGATTCATCGATAGTGATGTAAATGTTGACGCATTGGTCGAGTGTCGCTGGCGTGACACCAAACGTGCGAGCGTTTCCTCAGCAAATGGTGTGAGTTCTGGTAATGGGTCTCCCGATAACAACAACCCGCCACTCGCCAACAGAACATTACGATGGAATTCGTAACTGGCTCTATCGGTGCCTTGATTAGGTAGTGAAGTAAACGTGGCACAATCTGGGTCAATCAACCACAACCTCTGATGTTGCCAACTGCGATAGAACGTCTCCTTGGCAATTTGTTCAAATCGATGTGGATCGCGTGCTACGTCATCAGAAACACGCATTGCATCAACCAACCCAAGTGAAGGCCACATTGGTGCGTTGCAACCCAGAACTAAGGCGTCGCCAGCACCTTCGTTTATTGCTGCCATACCTAGGCGATAAGCTTCAACACCAGTGACTCCTTTCTGGTAACGTTGACCTTTTAAGGTTCCCCAGTAGTTGGCATCCAGCTTGAACAGCTCCACACCCCACTCTTCTCTCATGGTTTTAACAACACGAGTTAAGTGCTCTTGAACTTCTGGATGTGACGCATCAAGGATGTACCATGGCGTACAGCGCCAACCGCCATAAGTAATATCCTCCGCCTTAAGCAGTTCACCATTGTCATGCTTTAGAAACCATTCAGGGTGATTTTTAAATACTTCCGATTCCGCTTGAGCGATAAATGGTGCCATCCATATGGCCGGTTTTTTTCCTTTTTCACGAATATTGTTGATCAGTGATTTTACGCCACCTTCAAATTTTTCCGACGGTGTTAACCAGTCTCCCATAAAAGATTGGTAACCGTCATCAAGCAGCACCCACTCCAAGTCAAACATCTTATCAGCCATGATTTCGACGTTTTCAAGCACGTTTTGCTTAGTTACATCGGCATAGTATGCGTACCAAGAACACCAACCGATGGGACTGTCACCTGAGACGCCAATTCTGGTGGGATGATGATTTGAAATGAGGTTAGCGTATTCGTTGTAGACCGACTCTAGGCTATCGCCATGCAAGACCGTTAGCGATTCCAATTGGTTGTTTTCCCAATGCTGCGGAGAGCTTTCCTCACCATCAATCAAGGCCACAATGTCTACGCCATGACCGGTATGTTGCAGTTCAAAATAACCGGCGAAGCGATGACATGAGGTAAAACCATATAGGTGAAAGCCAGTAGACTGCTCAACAACCAGATAATTGTAGAAACGGCGCGGAGCATCTTCAGGATATATTCGATAACTACTGTTGTTGTCTGGGCATCGGCCTATATCGATAAAGCCATCAAGTTTTCCTGCGGTTTGGCACAGCATTTGGAAACCATCACCAAGAACGTACGCTCCAGATTCGATCTGATTTTCAAACTGCACTAATGCGGTACGGGACGACAAAGGAGAGAAATGAAGACTAACATTTTCAAAATGCAGCTCTTTGCCTTGTTTGGTTACCTTAATTTCAGGATTGATAGCCAATGCATCAAGCTCTTGAGATACAGGGATATATTCGGTCATTGAACCCTCGACCATAAATTAGGAAGTTGCTTAATAAGTATATTGTTAGGTAAAAAAAAACCCATCCTAATGGATGGGTTTTGTGTACTAGTTAAAACTATGGGAGACCAATTGCAATTAAGCTACTTCGATCGGTCCACCGAACGACGTCACTG
This sequence comes from Vibrio mediterranei, assembly GCF_013364395.1. Lineage (NCBI taxonomy): Bacteria > Pseudomonadati > Pseudomonadota > Gammaproteobacteria > Vibrionales > Vibrionaceae > Vibrio > Vibrio mediterranei. The sequence goes on from NZ_JABXGK010000001.1 coordinate 2,274,674, forward strand.
GCGGCACTTTGCCTGTGAACTTCTCGAAGTTTACAAGACAAGTATTTGCAGATGTCGCCTGTGCCAGCTCAGAAGAAGGAATATCTTGAGTTAGCGTATTTGGATCACCATAGGTATCGATCGCACCGATTTTTTCGTTTAGAGGACCATACCAAGCACCCTCTTCAATACGAACCACACCAGGTGCATAGCTATCAGTAACCACAGCACCCGCTAGAAGCTGACCACGGTCATTGAATACGCGAACCAAATCACCGTCTTTAATGCCTTTTGCTTTCGCATCTTGAGGGTTGATGTAGATTGGCTCACGCCCCTGTACAGCATAAGTCGCGCGGAATTCTTCAGATTCACACATTTGTGAGTGAAGACGCTTGTCCGGGTGGCACGATTGTAGCCAGTACGGGTGCTTGTCAGAACCAGGACCACCATGTGAACGCTCAGACTTTTCAAACCACATTGGGTGCTCTTGGCAATATTCGTAACCCATGTTGCCGATGGTGCGGCTAGTAATTTCGATAAAGCCTGAAGGCGTACCCAGTGCATTGATCTCTGGATCTTCACGGAAGTCGGCGTGGCGAACCCAAGGTTTACCAGTACCGAAGTCAAGGAAGCCTTTTTCCCAGAACTCTTCAAACTCTGGCAATTCAAACTTGCCTTTGTTCGCTTCTTTACAGTTGTTATAAAGCGACTTAACCCATTCCATTTCAGACATACCACGAGTGTAATCGTCTGAACGACCCCAACGACGAGTAAGCTCAGTCATGATCTCGAAGTCTGTCTTCGATTGGAATAGCGGGTCGACCAGCTTATGCATCGCGATTAGGCCACGGCCAGAGTATGCACCATAACCATCAATATCGTTACGTTCCCACTGAGTACAAGCAGGTAATACGATATCAGAGAAACGACACGTTGCCGTCCAAGCAAAATCAACAGCGACAACAGTGTGAAGGTTACGGAACGCTTTCTTCATGCGGTTGCGATCTTGATGGTGATGCCAAGGGTTGTTACCACTAAACACCATCATCTTAAGATCTGGTAGCGTTACAACAGAACCGTTTGAATTAATCTTCTTACCCGGCTCCACAAGACTGTCTACCCAACGCGCTACAGGAATAACTCGGCTGTAACCGTTGAAGTCTTGGTTGGTGTACTTAGGCTTTTGACCTTGGTCGATATTCAATGGGAATGAACCCGGTGCTGCGAAGCCTGTTGATGGTACGCCAATACCTGAGTAGTGGTGACCGTATGATACACCGCCGCCTGGCAGACCGATTTGACCGATCATTGAGGCAAGTACGGCACCCATCCAGTATGGTTGCTCACCATGTTCTTGGCGTTGTACACACCAACCAAATAGGATTTGAGTGCGCCCTTGAACCAGCATACGTGCAAACTCACGAATCTTGTCCGCAGGAACACCACAGATGTCTGCAGCCCACTCTGGAGTTTTCTCAACCTTGTCTTTGGTCTCACCCTGAACGTACTTGATGAAGTCTTCGAAACCTAGGCAATACGTATCGATGAACTTTTTATCATACAAGTCTTCGTTATAAAGAGTGTGAGCCATACCTAGCATGAACGCCACGTCTGTTTGCGGGTTCACATATAGGTGTTCGTTTTCTAGATAGCGTTGAGTCTTGTTTTTAACTGGGTCAACAGAAATAACATTGATCTCTTTCTTCGCTACTTTTTCTTTAAGCTGTTCTAGGTAAGCAAACGACTCATGTGTTTCACAAGTCCAACCTACCTGCAGGTTTTTCACTGGATCGTTAGCCCAAAGAATAATGTTGTCACTATTCTCAAGGATCAGTTCCCAAGACGTACCCTGTGCGTAAACTTCTGTAGAGCCAAGCACGTAAGGTAGGATTGTCTGACCTGCACCAGTTGAGTAGTCACCCACTTTCTTAACAGAATAGCCGTGTAGGCCCATGGCACGCATCATGTGGTTAGTACAGCTGTGGAACTGACCTGTTTGACGCCAACCTGTTTGACCTGTGTGCAGTGCCCATGGACCGTAATCTTTCTGTACACGTTCTAGTTCACGGTAGAACAGGTCAAGTGCCTCATCCCACGTCACACGTACAAAACGGTTGTTACCACGAGTTTCAGCAGCATATTTGTGCTTCTTCAACCAATCAAGGCGAACCATTGGGTAACGCACACGTGATGGGCTGTAAATAATACCCTTAATGCCGTTAAGCATGTCAGTTGGGTATTTATCAAGTTCTAACGGTTTAATTTCTTGAACTTTTCCGCCCCATACACGGGCGCGAAACGCGCCCCAGTGAGAACCAGATGTCTTCCAAGTACCATCAGTTTCCGCTGCACTTGCAGACGCCGAAGCCAGCAAACTTGGTCCAATCAGTGCTGCTGCACTTGAGCCAGCTGCGCCTTTAAGGAAGCTTCTTCTTGTAATTGCCATTTTATTACTCCAATTGACGTCTATTAGTGGTGACCTTCAGAATAATCTGAAGAGTGCTTCTGTAGATACTTAAGAACAAGCGCTTCTGTATCTGTGTCGAAGTTCACGAATGCGATCATACCGTCTAGCATACCTACCCAACCGTTAGCACTGAAGTGCGCAACATCCGGTTGTGTGTGACATGTAGAACAGTTGGTTTGATACGCTTCACCAGCTGCATCCCAAATTGGATTGAAGTCAGACACCATAGAACCTTGTTTCATCCAAAGATCCACAGCAACTTTCTCCCAAGGAAGACCCGTTAACTCATCTTCTTTCTTCTCGCCGACATGAACGTCACTGCTCTGAGATACTTCACGAGTTAGAATCGCGGTAGAAATGTTCTTACCAAAGTCTTCTTGAATAACGCGACCGAAGCCTTTCGCCTTACGCCAGCCATCAATTTCAACTTTAATCATGTCACCTTTCACATCTAGGATTTCAACTTTACTTGCAGGGCTTAGTAGACCCGCTTCAGTTGTACCCGTTTCGTCTGTATAAAGAGGTAAGTGACGAATGGACACCACTTCACCGCCTTTAGAGTAAGACGTGCTATTTGCAACTTGCTCTAGGTCACCCACAATACCGCTTGCTTTAGCCATATCTTTAGGCAAGTTGTGCGCAATACCTTTGTGACAGTCAACGCAGCTTTGGTCACGTTCAGCCGCTGATTTCATTTGGATACGAGCCGTTGGAGACATTTGCTCAAAGTCCATTGACTCATAGTTGTGACAGTTTTTACATTCTAAAGATTTGTTGGCAGAGAAACGATCCCACTCGTGACGAGCGAGCTCGAAACGACGCGCTTCGAATTTCTCTGGTGTATCTAGATCGCCAAATACTTGCGCGAATACTTCTTTAGAAGCCTGCATCTTACGTGCAATTTTGTCCGTCCAGTTATGAGGAACGTGACAGTCTGGACAAGTAGCACGAACACCTGAGTGGTTTTTCCAGTGAACGGTTTCTTGTAGCTCTACGTATACGTTGTCACGCATCGTGTGACAACTAATACAGAATTCTTCTGTGTTTGTTGCTTCTAGCGCAGTGTTAAAACCACCCCAGAAAATAACACCTGCGATAAAACCACCAGCAGTCAACACACCCAAGCTGATGTGAACTGCTGGGCGACTGATAGTACGCCAAAGTTTGATTAAAAAGGATTTCATGACTAACTCTCTTGAATATCGTAAATGAATAAAGGGCTATGGAATTAGCCGTGTACACCAGGAGGACCAAATACGAAGATTTGAAGCATCCAAACGATAAATCCGTAACCACCTACGATAGCTACACTCAAAAGAGGGAAGAAGACGGCGCAGATGAAGAAAAATGATTTCCACTCCATACCATGCTTTTCAGCACTCTCAACTTTGTTAACATCACTCATACATTTGCCTATTTTGTATCGTGTATAGTTTGCGAATTGCACTAGTTTGCAACTCAATTATTTAATATCTCTATTGGAAAATGCTAAACCATACTAACCGTGTGGTTCAATCAATTCCGACCATTCATACCTTATTAATCAACCGTTTTTTGAGTTCATCCAGAGTTGTATTTAATTAAAAATCGATGTGTAATTTTGTTAACAGTTATGAAAAAATAATATCGTTATAAGTATGTGAAACACATTACAAGTTTGCAACTTTAACCCTTTAGAGTAAGCTCGGAAATTCGATTTTTGACGTGATATTTTTAGATTTAAACAACACATTTGTTAATGAAATGTATCTTTTCTCGTTTAAAAATAGGTGGTTAAGCATTCAGTTTGCGGTAGAATTTAGTCTCTCGAACACCACTAAATAGGGTCAATATGCAGCAAGTCGTCGATATAAGTTGGTGGCAAATACTCTTGTTTTCACTCACTCTGCTGATCCCGTTTTCTATCAATAGCTACTACAAAATCAACATTGGACGCGATGCCATTGTCGGTTTGGTGAGAATGACTGTACAACTGGCATTAGTCGGTCTCTACCTTGAATACTTGTTTTATTTAAATAGCTTAGTCATCAATCTTATATGGTTAGCGGTGATGATAGTGGTAGGCTCAAACGCTATTGTTAATAAAGCAAAGCTGCCAAAATACCCATTGATGGGCTTCGTCAGCATTGGTCTAGTAGTCGGTCTATTTCCTATTGTCGGGTTGTTGTGCATTGCCATCATTCAACCAGAACCATTTTACAGTGCTCAATACGTCATTCCTTTGGCGGGTATGCTGTTAGGAAACAGCCTAAGTGGCAATATCGTCGCGTTACAAAACTTTTTTGGCTCTCTAGAAAACCGATGGAGCGAATATGAAGCCTCTATCGCGTTAGGAGCACCGATTCCTCTAGCGACCCTGCCTTTTATTAAGGTCGCACTCCAGAAGTCCTTAGCTCCTATTTTAGCGACTATGGCGACAACCGGGTTAGTCTCTCTCCCTGGCATGATGACTGGTCAAATTTTAGGCGGTGCTAGCCCGCTGATAGCGATCAAATATCAGCTTGTCATTATGATTGCGATTTTTGTAATGATGACGATCTCAATAACCATCAGTCTTAACTTAGTAGTACGCCGAAGTTTCAACGAAGCCGGCAAGCCGAAAATTCGATTTATTGATCCTCAATAGATCTTCAACCTTCATTGTTACTCACCAAATTTAAACCAAGTTATCCACAGCTTATGTGGATAACCAAGCTATTGAGTTTAGTATAATTATTGGTTATCACTACTACATATGGTGTACTGATCATACTGGATCAGATTTCTTCATCTTATTGTCATACCTTCTGGTTATTTTGTGTTCTAAACAGTCACTCCTATATAGAAACACACTCGGGCAGTGGCTTAACGCAGTTCGTATTATCGAAGAGAGGAAGGAACCCATGCCGAATAACATAGATTTTGAAGACGGTATAGATAACGAGGCTAAAAACTGGCTCATTCACGAACCTGAAGAGCTTAAGGACATAATGGCTGACATTCCCTTTTTTATGGAAGGCAGCAGTACCAAAAGAGTGGTTATATCTTAAAGCCATTTAGACCGACACAAAAAAAGCGCCAAAAGGCGCTTTTCTACAATGAGTCCGTTATTTAATCTCTTAGGTAGATCAACCAGTAAAGCATACCGACGAAAACACCACCGCCGATAATGTTGCCCAGTGTTACCGGAATCAAATTGTTGACAACAAACGTAGCAACATTCAAATCTGCAAAGTCGGAAGGATTTGCGCCAATCATTTGCCAAAACTCTGGTGACGCAAAGTTCTTAATACCGATCGCCATTGGTACTTGAAATAAGTTCGCAATACAGTGCTCAAAGCCCGCAGAGACAAACATCGCCACTGGCAAAACCATCACAATGATTTTGTCAGTTAAGGTTCTACCACTGAATGTCATCCAGACAGCTACGCACACCAGTACGTTACACATAATACCAAGTGCAACCGCTTGCCAGAAACCATGATGCAGTTTGTGCTGAGCGATATGCATGGTGTTCAGTCCCACCTGCCCTGCATCAAACATATATTGTTTTGCTGTAAGCATGATTCCAACAAGAAGTAGCGCCCCTAGCATATTGCCAAAATAAACAACGAACCAGTTCTTGAACAGTGAGCGCCATGTAATCTTGCCACTGGCACGAGCAACTAACGTCAGTACCGAACTGGTAAAGAGTTCTCCACCAGTAATAATGACCAGTACTAAACCTAAACTGAACGCCAGTCCACCAAGAAAGCGAGTGATACCCCAAGGGAGATCACCAGCACCCGTTGTAATGGTTGTATAAAATATAAATGCGATACCTATGTGCAGACCTGCAGTAATCGCCAAAAGAAAAGACTTCATTGGGTCTTTTGTTGCTTTACCTACACCGGCCTCGGCCGCACGTTCTGCCATTTGTGGTGGCAGTAAGGCATCAAACTGATTCATTTCCATTTTGCTCTATACATATTTGGTTACATGTCAACTGGGCGCGGATAATCGCTCCAATCAATAGATAAAGCAAGATCTATTTATCACTTTAATCGCGTTTTTCTTGACAGGTGGAAAATGAATCCGCATTAAGGTTTATGTGACAAGGATCACTCGTCGATTTTCAAAAATAAGTGTTTATATTTCACTATTGAAAATGTTGAACTTGAATATCGGTAATAAAGATAACTGATAAAAAAACGCCGCATGAAGCGGCGTTGGTTTGAAAGATGCGAGACTTTAAAACAAGCCATTAAGATTTGTCTGATTTCTCTTGAAGTGCGGACACCAATTTCTTCAAAGCTTCAATGTCTGCTTGATTCTGCTCGGCTCGGTCTAGTGCTACTTGAGTATCCTCTGAATGTCCTTCGGTATTTTGCTCTTGTAACAGAGCTATTTGCTGTTTCAGTAGTTGATTTTCTTTCTGTAGCGCTTCAGAACGATCCGCCTTCCTCAATTGCTCAACATCATGAGCAATACGTTCAGACTGTGCTGTAAGAGATTGATCTCGATAATCGTTACCCTTTGCCACCGAAGATATCTTGTGCAAACGTGATTCAGCCTCTAGCACCATGGGTTCAAATTGAGATTTCTCGACATTAATCAACTTGTTTACTTCAGCGACAACCGCCTCGAGGCGACGGAACTGAAAGTTGATCTGATCGACTTGATGTTCTATCTCAGCAAAACTTCGCGGTGACTTAGCAACATACTTCGCCAATTCAGCGGTCCCCTGCTCTACATAGCCATAGCTCACCGGTGCCAATGTATTGTATTTTAGCCGACTTAGATCTGCCAGTCGCTGCTCCAATGGCTTGACGTACATGGCATCAATAACGCGAACTTCAAGTGCCAAAGCGTTATTGAGGAATGTCTCTTGATAGCTTTCAGCATGCTCAGTTTCAGATACGACTAGATACTCAAACAAGCGCTGATAATCACGATTTAAGTTGTTCATCGCATGTCTGAAATATTTGCCAGCCTCTATTTTATTGAGGTAGGCCATTTGACTCATCGCTGGTGCGAGCAAGACATCCGCTTGCTTTTTGAGTCCTTGAATTGCTTTATAGTTATACTCCACAGAATTAATGCGGTCTCGGAAACCAACCGCATACGTCTCACTAGAAAAGACGGAATGCTTCGCATCGACTTGCGTCGGGTCTTTACGCATTTCTATGAATAGATCATGCGCACTTTTCCAAGATGACATCATATCGCGGTAGTTTTCTGGCGCATAAATTCGAAGTGCATCCGCACCTTCCAATTTCTTCGACCATACGGCATAGGTGCCTGAAATCTCGCTAAATACCCTACTTCTTGTTTGACGAACCTCTTCCGGCGTCAAATTGGCATGGGACTCATTAGCCGTTGGGGTACTCGCACACGATGCAAGGCCCAAAACACACATTAATACAACAGCCAAATTGCGTGTAGACATCTACTCTCCTAATAACTTGAATTCATCATATGAACCAAGAAAAATCGTCCTATCAAATCGACAGGCCATAACCTACGAACTATATTCAAATTACTCACTAAAATACATCACATAGAGCCCTAAGTGATTATATTTCATCCACTTAATAACAAAAATTTACCGTTTTCCTTTAGAAGGCGGCGCAAGCTAACACTTTATTAACTGTGTGATTGTCAACTCGTTCAATCCCCACTATGTTGAGTGGAGAATCTCAACCAAGAGGCAAATCTATGAAATTCACTCCAGCGCATCTTTCTGAAATGAACCTGTTATTGCAATTTGACTTAAGCAGCGCGGCAACAGGTATCAAGGTCCATCACGATGCAAGCAAAGAGATGCAAGAAGCAGTCCAACGATTATTCGATAAAGGACTTTGTACCCTACCTGACGGTGGCTACCTTACGGACGAGGGAATTGAAGTGGCGGAGCACGCAGACAGAGTCCTTCGTGTCTTAACGTCTTAGCACTAACGTGATATGTCTCTAGCAGCGGCATCTCATTGCCGCTGTAATTAACTCCTACCTCTTAAGCTAAAAAAAGACGACGATAGGGCTGCCATCTGTCATACACCCAATTAAACCCCGTCGTGTAGAAGAAAAAGAATACAAGAAAACCTGCTTCAATAATCAAAGCTGTCAGTAATGAAACCTGCAAGAACCATGCTATGGCCGGTATGGTCATGACAATCAACCCAGCTTCAAATCCTACTGCATGACCGATACGCAAAAGCAAGGAACGCTTGCTCCTCTCACCAGGAATATATCTATCAAACAATACATTATAGAGATAGTTCCATACTACGGTGAATAAGCTCATACCGACACCTACAACCATTAGTTCCATTGATTTACTACTTGTAGCTATAGATGCAATAGGAATTATGATAGCTAATGCTAACGCCTCAAACAGAACGGCATGAAACATTCTTTCTTTATTATTCATGAAGTTACCTTGTAAATATGAAACATCGTTTACCAATAAAGTAATTATCCGTTATGCTTTAGAAAGACGGAAACGAGATAACATCAGGAAACCTGATATGTTTAGTATCGAACAATTAGAAGCATTTATTACTACGGTTGAAACCGGTTCTTTTTCCGCTGCAGCACGAAAGCTTGGCAAGGTCCAATCTGCTGTTAGTCAGAACATCATGAATCTTGAGATCGATTGTGGTGTTGATGTTTTTGACCGAAGCGGTCGTTATCCAGTTCTTACCGATGCTGGTAATAAACTACTTCCCTATGCTCGCGCAGCAATTACCCAACACCAGCGACTTGCGGATTTAGTCGACACACTAGGACATGATGAGATACAACCTATCGTTTTAGCAGTAGATGAAGGTATTCCACTGGAAAGAATCACCCCAATACTCAAAACACTCTCGAAAGAGTTCCCCTCTCTACAATTGGAATGTTTGCTTGCCTCCAGTGTCGATATTATAGAAATGGTTCAATCAGGCAGAGCAACCTCAGGTTTAGTCTATGGCGAGCACGTTATCCCCTTCTCATTAGACTTTGAACATGTTGGGGATTTAGAGTTCGACATTTTTGTGTCTTCAGAGCACCCGCTCGCTAAAACTATCACTCCCCACCTTGAAATGTTGAGTTTGCACCGACAGCTTGTCGTCAGCTCGAGAAGTTCTCAAAAGAGTAGCTTTCATCAAGTGCTTAGTCCTGATGTTTGGTACTCTGATAGCTACGCTATGATTATAGAATGGTGCCTTGCAGGATTTGGGTGGACCTATGCTCCTTCTTATATGGCAAAAGAAGCGCTTGCTCAAGGTAAGTTAGTGCAGGTTCCGATAGAATTTGAAAAGATATCCGCAATCACCAACATCGATCTAATCCAACACTCAAGTAAGAGTAAAGATGCCGGTCATAAGCGACTGCGAGAATTACTTCGACACCGTTTCGAGGATGTATAACATGACAGAAAAGCAAATACTCGTCGTAGGGGCAGGTTGGCTTGGCCTACCGCTGGCCCATGCTTTGCAAAGCCGAGGCTATAAGGTTATAGCAACAAGAACCAGCGTTGAAGGCGTAGCTGAAATCTCCCAAGCTGGCGTGGATAGCCTCTGCTTGGATCTGAATGCTATCCGTTCAGAAGAAGAGGAGCTGACACTAACAGATCAACTCATCAAGAAGCAGATAAATGTGATTATTGGCTGCTTTCCTCCAGGCTTTAGGCAAGGAGGCGGTGCGCTTTACGCTTCTCAATGGGCGCAGCTTGTTCAAGTGGCAAAACGAATTGGTGTGGAAAAGATCATCATGATTAGCTCTAGCTCTGTTTATCCAGAACGAGCCGAAATCATGACTGAAGATATGGCTAGGCTACCGATAGCAAAAGGCAGAGAAGACTTTAGCGCTAAGTCTATTATTATGCTCACTGCAGAAGAACACGTTAGAAACTCAACTTTAGATTATGTCATCGTGCGTTGCAGTGGTTTGTTTGGTCCAAATCGTCATCCATCTCGATTTGCCTCGAAACTCAAGACTGTGAGTGATCAAGCATCCGCAAATATGCTGCACCTTGACGACGCTGTTGGCGCAATTATTTTTTGTTTAGAACATGTGGATGCGAGCGTGGTAAACGCCACCACACCAGAGACCTGCGACAAAGTGACCTTTTATCGTGCTGCCTTGCGTTCGGTAGGTTTAGATACCTCGTTGAATTTAGTGAACTCAGAGCCAGACAAAACCATCTCTAGTGAAAAACTGCAAGGTCTGGGTTATCACTTCAAATTCCATCATACGCTTGATGCGCTATAGATTACTGAATAGTCCACTACTAAAAAAGGAAGCATTATGCTTCCTTTTTTACTTTCATTATGTGCTTTACTTGCCCAGCGCTTCTTTATAATGCTGACGGCAAACTGAGACATATTTATCATTACCACCAATCGCTACTTGGTCACCTTCTGCGATAGCTTTACCGTCTTCATCGGTTCGGATTACCATATTGGCTTTACGACCACAGTGGCAAATTGTCTTTAGCTCGACTAATTTATCCGCCCACGCCAGTAGGTGTTTACTGCCTTCAAATAACTCACCCAAGAAGTCTGTTCTCAAACCGTAGCAAAGAACTGGAATATTCAGCTTATCAACCACTTCTGTAAGTTGATAAACTTGTTCCTTTGACAAGAACTGACATTCATCAATGAGGATACAGTGTCGTTTAGTCTCGGCATTCAGCGTTGCGATTTCATCAAACAAATTGGAGTCTGGCTGGAAAAGCTGCGCTTCGGACTGAAGCCCAATACGTGAGCTAACCTTACCAATGCCATAGCGATCATCAAGTGCGGCAGTGAAGATTAGAGGATTCATTCCTCGCTCTTGGTAATTGAAAGAAGACTGAAGAAGAGTTGTCGACTTACCCGCATTCATTGCTGAGTAATAGAAGTACATCTGAGCCAAAGTGATACACCAAATTCAAAACTTAAAAAGAAGCCCTTGCATGCAAGGGCTACGAGAAATTACTTACGACGCCACGTCGTACCTTCAGGACCATCTTCTAGAACAATGCCCATTTCCGTCAGCTTGTCGCGTGCCATGTCAGCATTCGCCCAATCTTTAGATGCACGAGAGTCGTTACGTAGCTTAATCAAAGCTTCAATTTCAGCCACCTCATCGTTATCGCCTGCATCACCTTTCAAGAAAGCTTCTGGATCCTGATGAAGGATACCGATAACATCAGCCAATTCACGCATTAGCGCACCAAGTTGGCTCGCCTGACCTAAATCCACCGTTTTCAGACGGTTGATTTCACGTGCCATATCAAATAGCACTGAGTACGCTTCAGGTGTGTTGAAATCATCGTTCATGGCTGCGGTAAAGCGAGTCACGTACTCTTCGCCACCCGTTGGTTCTGCATCTAAATCCAAACCACGAAGTGAAGTGTATAGACGCTCAAGTGCTGAACGAGCTTGATTTAAGTTGTCTTCACTGTAGTTCAGTTGACTACGGTAGTGACCTGACATTAAGAAATAGCGAACCGTCTCTGGATCGTAATGATCCAATACATCGCGAATCGTAAAGAAGTTGCCAAGAGACTTAGACATTTTCTCTTTATCAACCATCACCATACCGCTGTGCATCCAAGTGTTCACATATTGAGTGTCGTGTGCGCAGCAAGATTGAGCAATTTCATTTTCATGGTGTGGGAATTGAAGGTCTGAACCACCGCCATGAATGTCAAAATGATTACCTAAAATCGATGAGTTCATTGCCGAGCATTCAATGTGCCAACCTGGGCGTCCAGGTCCCCATGGCGACTCCCACGTAGGTTCACCTGGCTTAGACATCTTCCAAAGTACGAAATCCAGTGGACTACGCTTCGCACTCTCAACATCTACACGAGCACCAGCTTGAAGCTGGTCAAGATCTTGCTTTGAAAGCTTACCGTATTCATCGAACTTCGATACTTCAAACATAACGTCACCGTTATCGGCAACGTAAGCAAAGCCACGATCGATCAGTTTTTCAACCAGCTCAATGATTTCCGCAATGAATTCAGTAGCACGAGGCTCCACATCTGGACGCTTCATATTTAGCGCATCAAAGTCCGCGTGCATTTCACCGATAAGGCGTTCAGTCAACGACTCGCACGATTCACCATTTTCGTTAGCACGTTTGATAATTTTATCATCGATATCAGTGATATTACGCACGAATTTCAAATCGTAACCAACATAACGAAGGTAACGTGAAACCACATCGAAAGATACAAAAGTACGACCATGGCCGATATGACAGAGATCGTAAATAGTGACCCCACAGACATACATGCCGACTTTGCCCGCATGGATAGGTTTGAATTCCTCTTTTTGTCTCGTCAGTGTGTTGTATATTTTTAACATGATCTCTATCTGGATTATTACGTTTAAAAAGTAACGGCGATTATAACCATAATCCTTGTCATAATGGAGTCATTAAGCGAATAAATCTTGCATTTTGCGTGAAGAATGAGCTAACTCCAATCGAGTCAGCATAAAAACGAGCTCAATAATGCCAGATAACCGGATTTCGACGTTTGCTTGTGACAGCAGTTAGGCTAGAATCGTTGTCTCTAACATAAAAAACACAGAATAGGTATTCATCATGATCACCCTTCATACTAATTTCGGCGACGTTAAGATTCAGCTAAATGAAGAAAAAGCACCAGAAACGAGTGCTAACTTTGCTCAGTACTGCCGCGATGGTTTTTACGACAACACACTATTTCACCGTGTTATCGATGGTTTCATGATTCAAGGTGGCGGCATGACGTCTGGCCTTAAAGAAAAAGCAACTCGCGCGCCAATTAAAAACGAAGCTAACAATGGCCTGAGCAACAAAGTAGGCACTTTAGCAATGGCTCGTACAATGGAACCGCATTCTGCTAGTTCTCAATTCTTCATCAACGTAAACGACAACACTTTCTTAGACTTCCGCTCAGAAAGCCTAGATGGTTGGGGTTACTGTGTATTTGGTGAAGTTGTTGAAGGCATGGACATCGTCAACAAGATCAAAGGCGTGAGCACAGGTTCTATGGGTATGCACCAAGACGTACCACTAGAAGAAGTCATCATCACTGGTACTACGATTCACGAATAATCGTTCGAGGGAGGGCATTGCCCTCCCTAACTCAACTATGACTACACTATTTATTTCCGACCTTCATCTTTCTCCCTCTCAGCCCCAAATAACGGATTGTTTCGTTAAGTTTATGCGCGAAGAAGCAGTTCACGCAGAAGCACTCTATGTGTTAGGCGATCTGTTTGAATTTTGGATTGGCGATGATGACCCCTCTGATTTTGCTCAAGCGATCAAAGCCGAATTCAAAACTCTCACTCAATCAGGTGTCTCCTGCTATTTCATCCAGGGAAATCGTGATTTTTTGCTTAACAGACGTTTTTGCAAAGAAACAGGGATAAAACTACTCGATGAACATAGCGTGATCGATCTTTATGGTCGCAAAACCGTGATCCTTCACGGCGATACGTTATGCACTGAAGATCACAAGTATCAAGCATTCAGAGCCAAGGTTCATATGCCTTGGCTGCAGTGGATATTTAATCGGCTTCCATTCTTTACAAGACAGCATATCGTAAATAAAATCCAAGGCGATATTCGTGATGTAAAGGCGCAAAAATCGCTCGATATCATGGATGTCACTCAATCAGAAGTGGAAACACTGATGAAACAATGCGGAACCGACTTGATGATTCATGGTCATACACACCGACCTAATATTCACCAATTCGAGGTTGATAATAAGCCTTACACACGCATCGTACTTGGTGACTGGTACCAACAAGGATCTGTTTTGGTTTGTACACCAGAGTCGCAACATTTAGAAGTACGCCGTTTTGCTTAAAGCATGAGCCAAACCGCAGAAAATTCGACATATAATTAGTCAAGGACTGCAATAAAACGTTAAGATAGTCCAACGTTTTTGAGATCACGATGCAAAATTTGAAATACTCCTACATTGCTCGGCAACCTATTTTAAATAGCGAACAGAAGACTGTTGGCTATGAGTTGCTATTTAGAGACGGGCCGAACAATACCTTTCCAGATATCGATCCAGAACTGGCGACAAACCGTCTCCTTTCTGAGCACTTCCTTGCAACTCACTATAGTACTATTGGTGATAAGCTAGGTTTTGTTAACTTTCCGTACCAGAGTTTAGTGAATTTGGTCCCTACTCTATTCCCTAAAGATAACTTGGTGATCGAAATCTTAGAGAGTTGCGAGCCCACTGCGGAACTCCTCGCCGCGATAAAGAAGATGTCGAAAGCAGGCTATACCATTGCACTTGATGACTTTGTGCCACGTAAAGAATGGCTACCATTCTTGCCGTATACTTCGATTATCAAGATCGACATTCGCCAATATTCTTTGTCGAAAGCTGAGACTTTGATCGAGCGTCTCAAGGATCAAAACATCGTGTTTCTTGCGGAAAAGGTTGAAACCTATGAAGAGTTTGAGCTCGCAAAACAAGTTGGTTTCACCCAGTTTCAGGGCTACTTTTTTAGCCGTCCTCAGCTGATAAGAAGAAAACAGATCAAACCTTCCTTTTTGACTGTAGTTCAGCTTTGTAAAGAGATTTCAAACCCAAATATCAATTACGATGAGCTTGAGCGACTTATCTCTCTAGATGTCACGCTTTCATATAAGCTGCTCACATTTGTTAACGCCTCATACCTGATACGAGCAGAGATAAAGTCATTTAAACAAGCTCTGGTCTATCTCGGCGAAGATCGCCTGAGAAAGTTCATTTCGTTAGTCGCAATCACTTCAACGCAAGACGATAAGCCTGACAGCTTATATAGCTTATCGATTCAGCGCGCCCGTTTTTGTGAATTATTGCTTAATGACATGAACACCAACTTGGATGATGGATTGGGTTTTCTGACTGGCATGTTCTCATTACTTGACTCGTTATTCGATCAACCTCTAGAAGAGTTGGTTCAAAAGATGCCAATTGATAATCTGGTTAAAAGTGCCCTTGTGACCAAACAAGGCACACTTGGAAAACTCTTAACCTTGGTGAAAGCTTATGAAGCCGCAGACTGGACGACGGTGATTGCCTGCAGAGATAAACTTGCTCTTAATGACGAGATGTTAGCTAAGTATTACGATGAAGCCATCAAATGGACCGAAGATCTATTAGCGATCGAAACGGAATACCACACCCACGCTTAACTTGGATTTTTTATGACATCATGCTATTGCGGTAACGATGCACCGTTTGAGTCGTGCTGCCTACCAATACACCAAGACGTTCGCAAGGCGAACAAGCCTGAACAGCTTATGCGCGCTCGGTTTAGTGCTCATAAGACAAAAAACGTCGACTTTGTTGTCGCCACCTATCACCCTAGCTGCGATGCCGAAGCCGAACGCAGTTCAATCGCTGATTCAATTAATAGCAATTGGACCAAGCTCAAGGTTACTGGTACTGAGAGCGGAACGAATGAACATGAAGGTTTCGTGTCTTTTGAAGCTTATCTTGAAGAGGACGGCTTTGAATATTGTCTTACCGAACGATCTCGCTTCATTTTTGAAGACGATCAATGGTATTACATCGATGGCGAGTTAGACGATTCTATTCCGCCTCGCCCACTCACCACGCAAGCGCTCAAGGTCGGCAGAAACGATCCATGTGTGTGTGGCAGCGGCAAGAAATACAAAAAGTGCTGCGGATAGAGGATCATAAGGGAAAGCGAATCAACTCACTTTCCCTTATTTCATACATTGGATTCGCTACGACTGAGCGCTGAACTGGAGTTAGCGTTCATACGCTTTAAACTGATTGGTTAAAGGATCATATTGATAACCCAGCATATCTAGCTTGCCAACGACCCCTTCTACATCCATTTCGTACATGCTAACAAGCTCTTCGAACGAATCACATTCTAAGCGAAGCTTTTCATTAACGATGCCCAATAAGATAATGCTATCAAAACGGCTCACGTTACTTAAATCCATAATCGTACTCCATAAAAAAAGCTAGCCTTTAAAGACTAGCCTTATTTAGTAAAATAGAAAGTGACCTAAGTGGCAGATTACGCCAGCCAATAGAGTTGCAACAACCCGACGTTAGTAACCATTAAACTAAGAAAAGCGATCGTCAATTGACCTTTGGTTGGCGTGCTATGACGAATGATGTGCCAACTCCAGATAACTATTCCGACCACCAGCATCACCAATGAACTAACCACAGCAGACGTGTATTGAGTCACGATTTCTGGTTCCCACTGGTAAGCATTTACGACAAAGCTCACCGCAAGAAGCATTGAAAAGATCACCCCAGAGACAGGCAAAATACGATGAAACGCCTGTAAGCGGGTTCTCGCGATAGTCAAAAGCAGGTGAGCAAAAGCCGTACCTAGCAGTAGGCCAGAACAGACTAGAGAAAGAGACTGAGCTAAATTTGGCTGTTGAGCAACAATGATACCCGCAAACGCAATACTGAAACCATTGGCTAAATGCACTACCCAAAAAGGGCCTTTCTCTCGCGTTTTGCCAGTTTTAACTTGGGAATAGAAGTAAAACACCGCGAATACCACAAGAAACGCCTCAACTTTTAATGATGCGATTGCTAACCACAAAATTCCGATAGCTGGAAACAACTTGTGGATACGTCCGCGTTGACCAGGGCAAATATCACCTTTTGCCAGTATTAGGGTCAGGATAAGCAGAGCTACCGTTAAAGCAGGCGCTAGAAGGGTTAAAACAGCGGTAATCATGGTTTGACATTCAAAGTGGTAATTGATGGCGCTGATAATATATCAGGTAACCCTCGAATGCTATTCACATTGAAAAACCACAATTTCTTTGGGCTTTGAAGTCATCAACGTAGGGGTATATAATGCCCGCCTCCAAAACTAGAGGTTAAAATATGTACAACGACGTTTCCCCAATCCATGAGCATAAAAAATACTGGGCCGAGTGCTTCGGTGTGGCTCGTTTTCTGCCAACTAGCAGAAAAGAAATGGATGCCCTTGGTTGGGACAGCTGCGACATCATCATTGTTACTGGTGATGCCTACGTCGATCACCCTAGTTTTGGCATGGCGATCATCGGACGCTTATTAGAAGCGCAGGGCTTTCGCGTTGGCATTATTGCCCAACCAGATTGGAGCAACAAAAATGACTTCATGAAGCTTGGTCAACCGAATCTGTTTTTCGGTATTACTGCAGGTAACATGGACTCGATGATAAACCGCTATACTGCCGATCGTAAGCTACGTCACGATGACGCGTACACGCCGAATAACGAAGGTGGAAAAAGACCCGATCGTGCAACACTTGTTTATTCTCAGCGTTGTCGTGAAGCTTATAAAGAGACACCCATTGTATTGGGTGGTATCGAAGCGAGTTTGCGCCGAATTGCGCACTATGACTATTGGTCTGATAAAGTTCGCCGCTCTGTGTTATTTGATGCTAAAGCGGATATTTTGCTATTTGGTAATGCCGAGCGTGCCTTAGTTGAGGTCGCACACCGTCTTGCTGATGGAGAAACTGTTAGCAACATGACCAATATTCGCGGGACTGCTGTTAACCTTCCTGCAGAACCAGAAAACTACACGATTATTGATTCTTCTCGCATTGAAAAGCCGGGTAAAGCATTCGTGCCTCAAAACCCCTACGAAGTAGAATCAAATTGCGATACACAAAAGAAAGAACCTGAAACTAAGCCAATTACGATTCGCCCTTCTCGTCATGATGCAAAAACAACGGCAGTGAGACTGCCACCGTACGAGAAACTTAACAACGACCGTATTTTGTACGCGCACGCCAGTCGTGTCATGCATCTGGAAACAAACCCTTATTCGGGGCGTGCTTTGATTCAAAAGCACGGTAATCGTGAGCTTTGGGTAAACCAAGCACCAATCCCACTTTCTACCGAAGAGATGGATTACGTATTCGGTCTACCTTATGCACGTGTACCACATCCTATGTACGGTAAGGCCAAGATTCCTGCCTATGACATGATCAAGACTTCTGTGAACATCATGCGTGGCTGTTTTGGTGGCTGCTCATTCTGTTCGATTACTGAGCATGAAGGCCGCATTATTCAAAACCGTTCGCAAGACTCAATTCTTAACGAACTTGAAGAGATTCGCGATAAAGTTCCAGGCTTCACGGGTACGATTTCTGATCTAGGTGGTCCAACAGCTAACATGTATCGTCTTGGCTGTTCAGATCCAAAAGCAGAAGCCAACTGTCGTCGTCCTTCTTGCGTCTTCCCTGGCATCTGTAACAAGCTCAATACTGACCACAAACACACTATTGACCTTTATCGTGCAGCTCGCAAAGTTAAAGGGGTCAAAAAGGTGATGATTGCATCGGGTGTTCGCTACGACTTGGCAATAGAATCACCGGAATATGTGAAAGAGCTTGTTACGCATCACGTCGGTGGTTATTTGAAGATTGCTCCTGAGCATACCGAGAAGAATCCGCTCGACTTAATGATGAAACCGGGTATGGGAACTTACGACCGCTTCAAGGAGATGTTCCAAAAGTACAGTGAAGAGGCTGGTAAAAAACAATACCTCATTCCTTACTTTATCTCTGCGCACCCCGGCACTGAAGATGAAGATATGTTGAACCTCGCGTTGTGGTTGAAAAAGAACAACTACGAATGTGATCAGGTTCAGAACTTCTATCCATCACCGATGTGTAATGCCACATCAATGTATTACTCAGAGACCAACCCACTCAAGCGTGTGAAGTATAAAAAACGTGAGGATGTGCCTGTTGCTAAAGGAGATCGTCAACGTCGGTTGCATAAAGCGCTGTTACGTTATCATGACCCAGCAAACTGGCCTTTGCTCCGAGAAGCATTAACGAGCATGGGCAAGCAGTACCTGATCGGTGACAAACCGGGCTGTTTAGTCCCTGCAGAAGATCTTGATGCTAAGACGCCAGCCCAACGAAGAAAGTCAGGTCGACACGGTGCAAACAGATTCGCGACCAAACATACTAAAGGTCAACCGGATATCAGAACTGACGGCCAAAGAAACTCAGGTAAAGGTTCGAAACCCAAGAAAAAGTCTGGGCAACCATCTGGCAATGGAAAACCATCCAGAAGCCCTAAACGACGACCTCGTTAAGCCTAACGTCAATATAAAAAAGCGCCTCTCAATTTGAGAAGCGCTTTTTTTATTTTGCGACAGACCCTATTGCATGCAAATAAGCCATTGAATTATTGATATTTATAAGTTTGGCACAGTCCGTGCTCTGTTACTCGAAACACACTCCCCTTGATAAGGACAGCAAGATGGAACTACTAAGAGCAGAGACCAACAACCACACTTTGAAACTAGAACTGTATGGTGATTTTGATGCTCGAGGAAGCCGTGAAGCACAGCCTCAAATCGATGACATTATCCACAATGATTGGCACCAAGAGATAGAGGTTGACCTAAGTCAAGTCCGCTTTATGGATTCTTCAGGCATCGGTGCTATTGTTTATCTATATAAGCGTCTAGTTGAACGCGAACGCAAAATGCGATTAGAGAACGTAACGGGACAACCGCTACAAATCATACAGTTGCTTCGAATTGGTCAGGCAATTCCTGTGAACACGCATGCGAGTAACGAATACCTGTAACACATAATTATACTAATTTGTTGGCAGAATAGGTGGTAACTACATGGACGTAAAAACGGGTGTAAAGCTATGCATTACCTGTCTCTCGGCATATCTCCTTTTAGCTTGTACAAGCTACCCAGATGAGGGAACAGGTGGTATTGCCGAGAACTATGCAGGTTCTGATTTTTCACCAGTGATGCCAGATGAACCCTTGGGACCTGAGCACGGTTTGCGATTTGACTGGAAGCTAGCCGCGCTGCACCTAGATTCCTTGATTGAAGAAGGAGCACAATGGTGCTTCCCCGCTGCCGTTCTTCAGGCACAAGAAAAACAAAATCGCATCGCAAGAGAGTTAGAGGGCGGCCTATGGATTGACGCTGCTAACGACATCGTCATTCAACGTAAAAAGCTCAATGATTTGGAGTTGCGTCTCGACTACGTATTGAATGAGGCGACATGTGCGCCCCCTCTCAAAGGCAAGGATTTTGATGATCTAATGCAAGTGGTTAAGCGTGTCTACCAACTTCTTAATGTCGATAACCAGTTCGCGTATAACTCTGTCGAAGTTAATCCCAAATACATGGGTCATCTCGCGGAAGCAGCAAACATCCTTAAGCAACATCCTACCATTCGCCTTTCTGTTACCGGACACGCCGATGCTACCGGAGGTACCGAATACAATGAAAAGATTGCGAAAGGACGTGCGCAGCAAGTTAAGCGTTACCTAACTATATTTGGCCTAGCTCCTGGTCGTATCGAAACACACTCACTTGGTGAAGAACTGCCTCTCTACGAGGGTGACAGCCCGGGAGTTCGACTTACCAACCGAAGAGTCAGCATTGAAGTCATCGCGGATAAAAATAGCAATGCCACTCAAGGAGCGTTGTGATGAACCAAGCTAAAGTAATAGTACTACTATGCGTAACTGTTCTCTTCGCCTTATTTGCACCACTTTCCCTAGCTAACGAGAAGCAGGTACAAGTCGGCGACCTCATTCAAGTCGATTTGCCTGGCGAATCGAGCTTAAATAGGGGATTTCAGGTTGATAAACGTGGTCGAATTACACTACCAGAAGTAGGCCCTGTATTCGTTGCCGGCTATAACGAAGAACAGCTCACCACGGCGGTAAAGGGTGCGCTTGATAAAGTTTTTCGTGACACCTCAAACGTCCAAGTTTATGTCGCAGAACGGCAAATTCTAATTTCAGTGCAAGGCTATGTTGCCTCACCAGGAGAATATACGCTTCCCTACAACTCAAATGTCCAAATGGCATTGCACGCCGCTGGCGGACTGCGCTCCGGAGCCCAGTTAAACAAAATGTTGTTAAAACGAGGTGCAGATAGACAGGAATTCGACTACAAGCGATTCCTTGATACTGGTGATGACAAAAACCTCCCAGCCCTGCAATCTTTGGACACCTTATTTGTACCAGCTTCCCCATTAGTCGGTAATATTGAACAAGAGTTTGACCCGGCTAAACTTGCTGATTCGGGTGATAGTGCCGACTCACGCCAAGCCATTAAAGTATTTGGTGAAGTGAATGCACCTGGCTCCTTCTCCTATAAATCGAATAGCGACCTAGTAGACGTGCTGATGCGAGCAGGCGGCGTTACGCGTTATGCTAGCGTGGAGCAAATTCGAGTAATCAGCAATAACACCCCTACACTATTCAACTTAAAACGCTATTTAGACAGTGGTGATGTTTCCTTGTTACCTCCTCTGCAAGCCGGAGCGACGATTTTTGTACCCAAACAAGAAGAGGAAATTAAATCCGGCTCCAATACCGTGTATGTCATGGGTGAAGTAGCCGCTCCCGGTGCTTTTGAAGGTAAAAAAGGTGCGACCTTTATGGATATCCTTGCCAATGCCGGAGGCCCAACACGATTTGCAGAGTCTAGACAGATTCGCGTAATAAAGTCCGATGGCCGAGTAGTCCCTTTTGATATGACGGCGTACACCGAAGGTCTAAAAGGCAGTCAAGCACCAAAAATAGAGCCTGGTGACGCTATCTTTGTACCAGAGAAAACCGATATCAACGAGAAATCGTGGCTTAAAGTATCCCCAGACCGAGCAGTCAACGTAATCGGTGAAGTAGTTCGACCTGGCCGAATTGAATGGTCAGATGAAATGGATCTGATGGACTTACTGGCGCATGTTGGAGGTCCAAGCGGCCGCGCAGACACCTCAAAAATCGAAGTCGCTAACGGCAATAAAATGGTGGTGTTTGATCTTGATGCCTTCATAAAACGAGGGGCTCCTCAATCAGAGCTGCCTTACATTTCAGCTGGCGCTATTGTCCGTGTTCATGATTTACCACAAGATCCATCAGATAACAAAGCTCAGTGGGTAAGACAAAGCTCCGATGCCTCCATCTACGTGTTCGGCCAAGTCAATGCTCCGGGCCGTTATCGATTCACGGACGATATGCATTTTCTTGATATTTTATCTGCGGCAGACGGACCAACTAAAGACGCGGACATTCACAACATTCGCGTGACTCACCGAGACAAGCCTTATTCGAAAGTAAGCAAGCTCAATCTCTCGCTTTACTTTGAGACCGGTGATGAGTCCATTATTCCACTGGTTAAGCGCGGAGATACGATTTATGTCCCAGAGAAAAACCGTAACTGGTTAGATACGCCTAAAGAGAAAACCATTCGCATATTAGGTGCTGTCAATAACCCCGGACGATACGTGTTTAACGACAATATGACAATTCTTGACGTTTTAGCAGAGGCAGGAGGACCAAGTGATAGAGCTTATGTAGAGAAGATTAGCGTCGTCAACATGTCTTGCTGCCAAGGACAAGCAAGAACCTTTGATCTGGTGGAGTTCAGTAAAACTGCTGATATCAAAATGTTACCCGTGATTCGCGCAGGCGATACTATTTATATCCCGGACCGCCGTAATAGCTTTGCAGAACAAGCTCGACTGGGCTTAACCGATATCTTCAGGATCGTCTCGACGATCGCTGTAATAGGAGCGCTATAATGTCTATTCCCGCGACTCATGCTGAAATTGAAGAGCTTTATCTCAATGCAGAATTGAAGCAATGCCGCTCAATCAGTATTACAGCCTGCAACAGCGAAGAAGGCACCTCTTCGATAGCGCAAGCTTTGACTGAGCGCTACCTTCTTGCTGGTCATAAAACACTGTTGGTCGACCTCAATCTATACCACCCAAGTCTGATGAGCATAGAACTGTCTGATGTTCCCTCTCTTTCATCAGAACTCACGCCGAAGAACAGCCACTGGGTGCAAGATAAACACTCCCCAAAAGTGTTTCTTGGGGTATCCGCACCTAGCGACCCACGAACTCGTTTGTTGTATAAGGACCCAACCAACTTAAGGCAACAAGTTGCGGAATGGCTAACTCAATACGATCGAGTGGTTATTGATACGTCACCTATCCTCAACGTTAATCAAAACAACATCCCAGCGCACTGTGTCGCTAACGCATGTGATGGTACTTATTTGGTTGTGCTAAGCGGGGTCACGCTCACCAACCAAGTAGCCGATGCAGTTCAGGCATTACAAGAAGGTACCCACACCCACTTATTGGGAACCGTACTTAACTACCGGGATCAACCTTCACTAGCAAGTGAGATTTGCCGCGAGATTGATCGTCTGGGTTGGTTACCTTCCAAAATAACATCGTGGGCTAAGAAGAAAGTGATCAGCAATAGATTCCTGTCGTTGCCTATTTGACACTCTTTTGCGCAAATTCTTTATATTCAGCGCGTTAGACAGTAATTTACTAAAAATCGTCGTTATTTGTACTATCCTTTAATCAGCAGTGATATTAAACAAGGAAGTAAATATGACACCGAAAGTGCTCCTTATTGAAGACTCTTCTTCACTCGCAGTACTTTATAAACAGTTTTTGCAGAACGAGCCCTACGAATTATTGCATGTGGCTACCGGCGCGGAAGCAAAGCGTCTGTTAGAACGAACCTTGCCTTCATTGATAATCCTAGATCTGCAATTGCCCGATATGCAGGGAGACGAGATCCTTGAATGGATGGAAGAAAAAAACCTGCAGATTCCGGTTATCGTCGCTACCGCACATGGCAGTGTAGATACTGCCGTCAAGCTTATTCAAAAAGGCGCGAAAGACTTCCTTGAAAAACCAATTCGAGCTGACCGCTTAAAAACGTCCGTCAACATTCATCTAAAGCAAGTTCAATTGGAAACTATGCTCGATGATATTCAACAGCAGATGGAACGTGAGCGATTTCATGATTTTATTGGCGCCAGTATTCCCATGCAAGGTGTTTACAAAATTATCGATGCAGTAGCGGATACCAACGCCAGCGTGTTTATTATTGGTGAAAGTGGCACCGGTAAAGAGGTTTGCGCCAACGCCATTCACAACGAAAGCGAACGTCGAGAGCAGCCTTTTATTGCCATAAACTGTGGCGCTATTCCTAAAGATTTAATGGAAAGTGAAGTTTTTGGACATGTCAAAGGCGCATTTACAGGGGCGACAACGGATCGTAAGGGCGCTGCGTCACTTGCACACGGCGGTACTTTGTTCCTGGACGAATTGTGCGAAATGGACTTAGAAATGCAGAAGAAACTTCTGCGCTTTTTGCAAACTGGCACGTTTACACCACTAGGTGCAACCAAAGAACAAAAAGTAGATGTTCGCATTATTTGCGCGACGAACCGTGACCCATTAGCTGAAGTAAAAGAAGGTCGTTTCCGTGAAGACCTTTATTATCGCGTGCATGTAGTTCCAATTCATATGCCGCCACTGCGTGAGCGAGACCGTGACATCGTCACTCTGGCAGAACACTTCTTGAAAGGTTACGCGAAGCAAGATAAACGCCGTTTTGAATCCATTTCCAAAGAAGCACAGCGTTATCTCAAACGATATGACTGGCCTGGGAACGTTCGACAGTTGCAAAACGTAATACGTAACATTGTGGTTCTTAACGACGACAAATCTTTGGGCGTTAATCATCTGCCCGCCGAAATGGTCCAAACAAGACCAGCAACAGTTGTTCGTCCTAGCACTCCGCAAAGTATGCTCTCAGTTGTACAACACCCAACGCAGGAAAGCACCGTTGACCACAATATGGTAGAGACGGTCCAAATGGCCGCCGTGCAACCTCAGCCTGACAGCGATACTGAGCCTAGAACACCTAACATTCGTCCTATGTGGCAGGTTGAGCGAGAAACCATACAGCAGGCTATCGATTTTTGTGATGGCAATGTGCTCAATGCGGCCGTGCTTCTAGAGTTAAGCCCATCCACTGTCTACCGAAAAAAACAAGCTTGGGAGGCAGAAGACAGTGCCTCGTAGCAAGCGGGTTTGGCTACTGTTAGACAGTAGTACTTTTGGCGGTATAGAGACGCACGTCCTTGAGCTAGCAAAAGGCTTGATTGCCTTTAAGCAAAACGTAAAAGTTGTATTTTTAACGTCGCATAAACCTACGCCGCCACTCATTGCGCAGCTTCAAACCGCTAATATTGATACCACTATATTGGATGTCGACTATCCGCAACACTCTATTTGGCTGAGGCTAAACAAAGCCATTGACAAAGCGGCTTCGCAAAACCAAAAACCCACTGTTATTCATGCACATGGCTACAAAGCGAACATACTACTTCGCTTATCTCGCCTTTGCGGCGCGACATCTGCAATTAACATAGTATCGACTTTTCATGCTGGTGAAACACCGATCGGAAAAGTTCGCTGGTACGACGCTGTAGATCGAGTCAGTGCCATAGTCAGTCATAAGCGGATTTGTGTAAGTCGCGCGATCCAAGGGAAAGTTCCTTATTCTAGTGTACTGGTCAATAACTTTGTCCCACAAACTGAGTTTCTTGAATCCACAAATCAAAACGTAGCGTTCGTAGGGCGATTAAGTCCAGAAAAAGGCCCAGACACTTTTCTAGATATCGCAAATCGGTTTCCTCGCAATGCCTTTCATGTTTATGGCTCTGGTGATATGGAGCTAGAGTTAAAACAACACAATTCACCTAACGTCACTTTCCATGGCCACCAAAAAGAGATGGCCCGTGTATGGCCTGACATCGATGTATTACTCATCACCTCGAAGTATGAAGGGCTGCCCATGGCTGCGTTAGAGGCGATGTCTCGTGGCATTCCACTTATTAGCTTTAAACTGGGTGAACTGCCTAGCATGATAGACTCGGGGATCAATGGATGGATCGTTGACAGTAACCAGGAGATGTATGACGCGCTAAAGCACTGGTTTTCACTCTCCCCCGCTGAAAAAGCGCAAGTAAAGCTTAACGCGCAACAAACGATAGAACAGAACTACTCCACCAAAGTCATCATTCCCCAAGTACTCTCCATTTATGGTTTTGGCGATGCCGTAACCCAGTAACACCTATCATTAAGCTGTCATTGTGATTCCTATATTGAGAATTCCATTATCAAGTGCAACCGCACCTGAAGAGTTTTATCCTTAACTATTTGTAATATAAAGAGTTAGTAACGTGGCATCTTACTTGCTCTAAACATATCTATTACGCAAATTGATGGGCTATCCCTCGAGATAGTTATTCATCTCAATCAGGCCTTAGATATGACCAAACAATGCCAAAAACATATTGTAGTCTTCGATGCTTATTCCACTAAAGACAACGATACTTTAGCGTTGCACTCTTTGCTGCGTCAGCTCGGTAATGAAAGTGTGCAGATAAGCGTCTTAGCCGCGAAAGCCAGTCATTGGACACGACTGAAAGACTACGAAATCCCGTTGCAGATATACTCACTCCCTTTCCCTATTGACTCTAAAAAGCGGTTATCAATTACTGATTGGCTCAAAAGCTTCTGCCAGCTTTGTTACTGTCTCTACTTCTTAACAACACTCCCAAAGGTGCATGTGATGCTATCGTTTTCTCAGCCTCAAATGGCCCTCCCAGTCTACTGGTTGAGAGTGTGTTGGGGCTATGCGCTCGTTCACTTGGTTTATTCAAAACTCTATGACTCTGCCACAAACCTGTGGTGCCTAACAAAAGCCACGAAAGTTTTCTACCTAGCTGGTACTGAAGAATTAAACAGACATCTGCTACAACAAAACAACACGTTGAAAGATGAAAACTGGCAAAGCTTCCAAAGTGGTATCACAATCGCTGATTGGCCAACCGTAAGAAAAACCGCAGACTCGAGAATTTTCTGGGCAGGAGACCTTAATCAAGATCATATCGAGCACCTTTTAACTGCGGTGGCACAAGTTCCTCGGCCTATTGACGGAGACATCTGTTACTACTCTCAATCATTACTGAAATCAGCTGATAAAAGCACCTCTATCCCCCGCCCAATTAAAGGGCTACATTGGTATCAGGGCTGTCGAAATATCGATGAAATAAGACAGCAATGCAGTATTTTTGTATCAACTGCGCCTGATGAATCGGCTAACCTGTTAATTTTAGAAGCGATGGCTGCGGGCATGTGCCCTATCATTCCGAGGGACAATGGATATTGGGGTCGAGTGTTATCAGACGGTTACAGCTGTCTGAAATATAATGGCAATGAACCCAGTTCTCTCGCAAAAGTTCTCCACCATTGTTACAAAGACCCCTTCTCAAGGGATGCGATTGCCGTCGAAGCGATGAAGGTTGCTCAGTGTTACGATGCTGAGAAGAGTTATCGCCCAATCACTACTTACGTACTCGCTACATGCAATTCCATTCTTGAGTTGGAGCTTAGTCATGACTAGCGTCGATGAGCACGATTCCAATTGGAATGGGCTAGATGTCGTTGTAAGCAAGGTATGGCGATGAATACCGCCACTCCTTCTTCTAACCACTCTAAACATACACTACTGAGTGTTACGTTGTGCGCTCTGGTAGGCCTTATATGGGCATTGGTACCTCACCCTATTGTGGGTCTGGCTATCGGACTAATTCCAATCGCTATATTGGTTGTTTTGAGTCAGACCTTTTGGTTGGTAACGCTATTTATCGTATTTTCTTTTTTCCGAATTCATGAAGTTTTTCCCGCACTCTATCCATTGAAAATTCCGTTAATGCTCTCGGCTGCCGCCCTGTCCGCGTTACTTTGGCATACCTTAATTAGTGGAAAAATACAGCTTTACTGGCATCCGGTTTACCGATGGCTGTTTATATTTTGGGGGATTGTCATTATAGGAGTCGTGTTTGCCGCGAATAGAAGCGTTGCCATCGCGATGTTTAGTGGCACTTACGTCAAAATAATGATCATGACATTGGCCGTGTCATGGTTGATTACCTCTCCCAAAGAGCTATCACGTTTTTCATTTCTGATTGTTATTTCGGGGCTTGTTGTAGGTTGTGTTGCACTCTATAACTCCGCTAATGGTATTGGTTTAGTCGAAGGCTCAAGGGTCACTATTGGTCGAAGTTTCGGCTCTATGCTTGGCGACCCAAATGATCTTGCCTTAGTGCTGCTGTTTCCTCTTGCATTTACTGTCGCCACTATGACGACGAAAGGAATCGGGTGGTCATTTCGAGCCCTGTCGCTCCTAACTTCTGCGGTTCTGTTTTTTGCAATTGTCGCAACTCAAAGCCGAGGAGGATTGTTAGGGTCACTTGCGGTGCTGGGGTTCTACGCTTGGCGCATCATTCCATCAAAGACTCTATTTGCCTTTTTAGGTGTTATCGGTGCTCTGGCGCTCTACTCATTAGCTGGCATATCCGGACGAGCCTCTGGAGGAGCTGCGGAAGAAGGCATTGATGAATCTGCAATGGGCAGGATCTATGCGTGGGAAGCTGCCTATAAAATGGCACTAGACAACCCTGTCTTAGGTGTTGGACTGGATAACTTTTACTATAACTATTTCTTCTACAGTCCTCATTGGGATGGATTAAACCACGCTGTTCACAGTACTTGGTTTGGTGTGTTAGCCGAGACTGGCTTTATTGGGCTTATTGTTTTCTTACTTTTCATTTATCAGCTTTTGAAGTGTGCTAGGCAAACGCTCACTTTCATAGATGGTAGAGCGGATATCCCACCTTATCTGCGCTCAATGGCACTGGCGGTATACAGTGGCCTTATAGGCACCTTTGTATCCGGTACTTTTCTCACTCAAGGCTTCGTATGGCCGATTTATATTCTCGCTGCACTGACCATCGCAGTGTCACAAATTGCTTCGCAATTTGAGAAGTGCGAAAGCCCAGAACATAAGTAGACGACAACCCTTTGATTAATATAACTATAATTATTGGCGCATTTCTTGATACCCCTTCTAGTATCCTAAAATCTACGACTCAGAATAATGAGAAGGAATGTCAAAATGAATACTACTTCGTCATTCGATTTCAAAAATTGGCTTCGGTCTCATCCAAATCCCAAAATGAGAAACCTTTTTGTCATTTTGAAAAGAGCGCGTGCGACAGGCATTCCCACGCCATCGTTTTATAACAAAGCGCTCTATGCGTTATTAACTATTTTGCGAAATGGAATCGAAACACTATCTCGACTACTTGTATACACGCCTGCATTTAAAGGGCGCGTATCGAAATGTGGTCACTCACTCTATCTTTACAGCGGATTGCCACTTGTCACTGGTCCCCTGAAAATTGCATTAGGCAATGACTGCCGAGTGTCAGGACACACCACTTTTAGCGCTCGAACTACACCTCACCCTAACCCTGCAATACATCCAGAACTTATCGTCGGTAGCAATGTTGATATAGGTTGGCAGGTCACTATCGCTGTTGCCGAAAAAGTTGAAATTCAAGACAACGTGAGAATCGCGGGACGTTGTCAATTATTTGGTTACTCAGGACATCCGCTCAATGCACGCCAAAGAGCAGAAGGTGCACCCGATGAAGATCATCGCATTGGAAGCATTGTCCTAGAGCAAGACGTTTGGCTAGCGACAGGAGTAACCGTGCAAACTGGCGTGACAATTGGACAGGGAACCATCGTCGCTGCAGGTAGCGTCGTGACTAACGATTTACCCGCCAATGTTATCGCCGCTGGATGCCCTGCGAAAGTCGTTAGACATATCGATCAGACGATATAGCGTTAATTGGCCGTTACTGAATAACAAGGATTATGTTATGAGAGATTTGATTGTATTCGGAGAAGACTATGGTGCCTTGCCTTCTAGCACTCAGCATCTCGTCAAGCGCCTTGCCAGTCAGCGGAAAGTACTCTGGATAAATTCCATTGGTTTACGTCAACCCAAGTTTACTAAACACGATGCGGCCCGAGCACTAAACAAGCTACTCCGACGTGATAAGTCCAAACAACTGAAACTCGAATCCGAGCCAGTACCAGAGACTATTACTATTGTAAACCTGATGACGATTCCAGCACCTCGTTCAACATGGTCTAGAAAGCTGGCAGCAGCCTTGATGGAGTCACAGTTGGTTCCCGTTATTAAAAGACTAAAACTCAACAATCCCATTATTTGGAGTTCATTACCCACCGCTGCTGACGTCTGCCAACGATTAGGTAATCTACCTATTGTCTACTACTGCGGTGACGATTTTGGAGCGCTCGCAGGAGTTGATCATGACACGGTATTGCAGCATGAACGTCATCTGGTTCAAGAGGCTGATATGGTCATTACGGCAAGCGAAAAGCTTCTGAGAAAATTCCCGGAAAGGAAAACTCGCTTGCTAACTCATGGTGTGGATTGTCAGCGCTTCTCCCAGCCTACCAAGCGCGCCAATGACTTACCAAACAGAGGACGTCCAATTGCTGGCTTCTATGGCAGTCTTTCTAGTTGGCTAGATTATGATCTCCTTAATCAGGTGATAAGTGCCATGCCGCATTGGGATTTCGTATTTATTGGTCAACTCGAACTAGAACAGTTTCCAATTGTACAGGCCGACAACGTCTTTTATCTGGGACCCAAGCCTCATGCGCAACTCGCATGTTACAGCCAGCACTGGACCGTCAGTTTGCTGCCATTCGTCTTAAACGCACAAATTAGTGCGTGCAACCCTCTTAAGCTGAAAGAGTATTTAGCCGCAAGAAGACCGGTTATTACTACCGAATTTCCGGCACTTAAGCCCTACCGTGAACATGTCATCGTGATTCAAAATGTTGGCGAAATGATAAAAGCGCTTGAGTCAGCGGCAAAGCAATCGACTAAGCTTCCTGAAGGTCTAGTCGACAGCGAGAGCTGGGAACAAAGAACTCAAGTACTAGAGCGCTATTTGGAGGCCTTATGAGTGAGCTAAAGCTGAGGCTTTTAGCTATCTTAACGGCAGCGTGGAGGCGTCGTTATGCGATAGCAATGCCAATCTTGATCATGCCGTTTGTCGCTTATGCTATTGGCGTCTTGACTCCTCTGAAATATAAATCGCATACCAGCATGCTGATTCAAGAAACCGCCAAAATGAATCCGTTCCTTGAAGATATTGCCGTCTCGACCATGCTCAAAGATCGTCTGTCAGCACTTAAAACTCTCCTCAACAGCCGACACGTGCTGTTGTCAGTTGCAAGTGACCTAAGCCTTATTAATGACTCCATGACCGCATCTCAAAAAGATCAAATTATCGCTGAGCTTTCTGCCAACCTAACCGTTACTCAATTAGGCAAAGACTTCATAAAAATTGAACACTCCTCATCCTCACCAGAGGGCATGAAGGCGCTGCTAGAATCAGTAAGTGTTCACTTTGTCGAAGAACTTTTGGCACCTGAACGCTCATCGATCAGAGATTCCAGTGAATTTCTGACTATCCATATTAAGAAACGCAAACAAGAGCTAGAAAACGCCGAACAAGCGTTAGCCGATTATTACAACCAACACTCTTCAGCGACACCTGAAATGCAAAATGAGAATCTGAGCCGACTAGCCTCGCTTAAGCAAACTTTGGCGGAAAAACAAGCTGAGCTATCTGGCGTAGAACAAAGCCTAGGCTCGCTTGATCAGCAACTCTCCAAAACCAACCCGATAGTCGGCAAATTGGAAGAACAGATCATTGAAACTCGAAGCGCGTTAACCTTACTTAAAGCAAAATACACTGATACCCACAGTGCCGTGCAGGCCAAACTTAGAGAACTTAGTAGGCTAGAGAAAGAGCGCAACCAATTACTTCAGTCTGAGCAACCCGAACTCAACAGCGACCAACTGTGGGATATTGCCAGTGTGACTTCAGTTAGCGATGTAGGCGATATTCAGCCACTTCTAATTACCCAGCTTCACAGCCTCCAACTTGTTCGAGGTCGGTACGAATCACTCAAGCAAGAAACTAATAGCTTGCAGTCTATGATTGATGAGCTCACCGTCAACGCCCAAAGTTACGGTAGTAATGCCAAACAATTATTGAAGCTACAACGTGATGTCAGTCTTAAAAGACAACTCTACGATGAACTAGTGGAACGTTACGAAATGGCACAATTGACCGGTTCATTAGGTGTGTTTGAGCAAAATAAACGAGTCAAAATCATCGATCTCCCTTATACACCCAGTTCACCAACGAATTTCACGCCAACCGTATTTGCGGCTGTTGGTGTTATCGCTGGACTTGTTCTGGGCATAGGTATGGCAATTGTTCTTGAGCTCTTTGATACAACTATACGCCGTAGGGATCAACTCACTCAAATATCCGGTGTGCCTTTGATTACTGCGATTCCTAAGATTGCCGCCGAATGATATTCAGAATGAATGTCATATCGGGAAAGCCATATATTTTGAGCTTAACTACATGTTTTTATTTACTTATTAACTTGGCACAACCCGTGCAACGTTAGATTAACAATGCAACGCCTATGCAAGGAGCAAATTATGGCAAGCTCACCCCTTATTCCAAAACACAACTCTGGTAGCACATACAAGGTCGTACACGTTGTTCAACACCTCGCTCCTGGAGGACTTGAAACAATGGTTCTTGAACTGCTTAAGCAAGCGAAAGAAGATGAAAGAGTATTCATCATCAGTTTGGAAGGGGAGCTTGAACAAGCAATTAAACACTGGCCACAACTTATCAAATATCGCTCACATCTATTCTTTCTCGGCAAAAAGCCCGGTTCACAAATTACTCTGCTTCGAGTGATGTATCGACTACTTAAGGTACTAAAGCCTCAAGTTGTCCACACTCATCATATTGGCCCTCTAATCTATGGTGGCATTGCAGCAAGACTCAACCGAGTCCCAGCACGAATTCATACCGAGCACGATATGTGGCACTTAACCGATGCAAAACGTCAAAAGGTAGAAAATCTCGCACTCAAGGTGGTTAACCCAATCTTAGTGGCTGATGCGCAAAAAGTTCAGCAGCAGCTTTCTCAGCTATTCCCTTATACCACGCCGACTGTAATTAAAAATGGAGTGGACTGTAACCGATTCGTACCTGCGAATCAGGCTGGAGCAAGGCGTATCCTTGGTTTGCCAGCCAAAGTTACCCTCATTGGCACCGCTGGTCGTTTAGAACCTGTTAAAGCACAAGCGACTTTGATCAAATCCATTGCACGACTTTCGAACGATATCCACCTCGCTATTGCAGGTATAGGTTCCCTTGAGCAAGAGCTCAAAGACCTTGCCAAAGCTTTGAAAGTTGAGGACAGGGTTCACTTTCTTGGATTAGTAAACGATATGCCTTCGTTTTACCAATCGCTTGATCTGTTCTGTCTCCCTTCAGTGTGTGAGGGATTTCCACTTTCGCCCCTTGAAGCACAAGCGTGCAACGTTCCAGTTGTGGTTACGGATGTTGGTGCGGCAAAGGAAACTCTATGCCCTTTATCTGGTGTGACAACGAAATCGAACCGAGTGTTTTCATTGGTGCAAGCTTTAGAGAACGCATTAAAAACACGTCACCTATTCTGTCCACGAGACTTTGTTGTCGAGAATAATGATGTACGTTCAATGAGCGAAGCCTATCGAAATCTTGTGTTCAAGGCTTAACTCTTGGCTAGTCAAGATTAATTATAGAAAGGACATAATATGGAAGTAGTATTGATTGGAATATTCATTCTAAGCGCATTTTTCATAGTGTATCACCATGCTGGATATCCAGTGATTCTCCGCTGGTGGGCTAATCGACATCCAATAATCACAAGTGGTGCAACACCAAGAGGCTATCGTTGCGTTCGTAGAGATCGTGTACTACCGACGGTTACCATTATCATACCTGCCTATAATGAAGAGCAGTGGATAGCGGATAAAGTCAGAAATTGCGCATCGTTAGACTATCCAAGAGATAAGCTGAAAATTGTGATTATTGATGACGGCAGTGAAGACAGCACTCTTAATATCGCTGAGTCAACAATACAAGAGGCCATATGCGCGGATACCCATTTTGAAATTATCAATCAGCAAGATAATACCGGGAAAGTTGCGATCCTTAACCGATACATTCCGAAAGTCGACAGTGATATTACTTGCATTTCAGATGTTTCAGCAATTATCTCCGTAGATGCCCTTCTAATTGCCAGTGAGTTCTTCAAAGATCAGAACATCGGTGTCGTAAACTCAACCTATCAGCTGCTTCATGCCGGTCAAACCGGAGAGTCAGACTACTGGCAATACCAAAACAACATCAAATATCGTGAATCCACTATGGGGTCTACGATTGGTGCACATGGAGCGCTGTATTTCATACGTACACCGCTATTTGAATTGTTACCGGACAATACAATCAACGATGATTTCATCATTCCGATGAGGATTGTTCGCCATCACTATCAAGCCGCATACGCACCTAATATGAATGCCATCGAGCAAGAACCCACTGAATCAGTCCAAGACTTTCGGCGACGATTACGTATCTCAGCGGGCAACATGCAACAGGTAATCATGTTGTTTGATCTATTCTCGCCGCAATATGGCCGGACTGCATTTACCTTTTTCTCGGGCAAAGGACTACGCCTATTTACACCATACTTAATGATTACATGCTTGATTTCGTCACTTTGGTTGGCGCAAACAAACGCTATCTTCTTGGTACTGTTTTATTCGCAGGTAGCCGTTTACGTTATTGCCGCAATAGCGAACTACTGCCCACCTCTTCAAAAGCTGCGACTCATTCGTTTAATTACATACTTAATCGTTGGCCATACTGCTAACTTGATTGGTGGGCTTCGTTACTTATTTGGACTTGAAAATGGAAAATGGCAGCGTCTCACGCGCTAGGAGGATAATTATGACTAACTATGAAAGACGCTCAATTCACTTCTCAAAACGAATTTTCGATATTGTAGGTGCTAGTGTTGGCATGATCATCCTTGCAATCACTTTTATACCTGTAGCGCTAGCAATTAAATTTACCTCGAGAGGACCCATATTTTATAAGCAGCTCAGAGTAGGGAAATGGACTCCTGAGAGAATGGATTTCATTTATGTACTCAAGTATCGTTCAATGTATGTGGATGCCGAATCCCATTCAGGCGCAACATGGGCGACAGAAGACGATCCGCGAATCACACCTGTAGGCCGCTTTCTTCGCAAAACCCGACTTGATGAACTCCCGCAGTTTATTAATGTACTCAAAGGCGATATGTCGCTCATAGGGCCAAGACCAGAACGCCCTGACTTCTATAACAAGCTTGAGAATGACATTCCATTCTTTGTAGAACGAACTTACGACGTACTACCCGGTATCACTGGACTAGCACAAGTTAATCAAGGTTATGATACGTGCATTGAAGATGTGAGAAGTAAGGTTGGTTACGACCACAGTTATGCCTTATCACTGTCGTCATTTAAGACTTGGCTGTCCACTGACATTCATATTGTCTTTAGAACTCTAAAAATCATGGTTGATGGACGCGGCAGATAAGTCTAAGACAAAAAAAGTCCGGCCTATTGGCTGGACTTTTTCGCGGTAAAGATAAAAGTCAGCCCTAGGAGGATAAAACCGATCCCGGACAACTTCACCCAACTAAATGTCTCATTGAGCCAAGGCAAAGTCACTGCTAGCAAGTAGACAATCACATAGCTCAAGCTAAGCAAAGGATACGCAACCCCTAGCGGCAAGTGCTTTAAAGCCATTACCCAACACGCCATAGACAGTGCATAGCACCCTAGGCCGATGCCAACACCAATTAAAGCTGGCCACACATGTACTAGGAGATCAAGCAGTTGATCTTGTTCAAATAAAACAACAATGCTATCCCATTGCGATGCAATCCCTCCCATTCCCCATTTCATAGAGAGCTGAGCAGCAGATATTAGCAGGACACTCACTAGTGCAATTGGCAAGCCGGCTTTAAGATCTTTCGCTACCATCAACCAGCTCCTCCAATAATGCCAACGCCGATCATTATGCACATTACACCAAGCCATTGCTTGGGCAGAATGACTTCACCAAAGGCAAATTTAGAAACCAATAACATGATAACGAAATTAACGCTTAGTAACGGATAAGCAACTGATACATCCCACTGACTCAGTACACCCAACCAAGTTAAGGCACTGGTTCCCAAGAAGACAATTCCAAGAAGCATAGGAAAGCTCAATAGCTTCCCTACTGCGGACAGCTGCGGGTTTTCTTCAAAATACATAGCTGCTCGCTTTTGCCAATATTGGCTAAGCGAGCTTGCGACGACTGAAAGTACAAACAGCAGTACTGTCATTACTGGGCATCTTTTTGATTAAAGATCAGCGCATGATAACGGCCACGATCAACGTGATCATCTGGTTCAGGGAAACCTTCTGGCAACGGCGGTAGGTCTCTAAAGTGTAAGAGCACTGGACCCGTCAACTGTTTCTCTTTGATAAAGTCATCTAACTGATTCCACTCAATGAAGCGATGCTTCGAGTCCTCATATTTCAGACCGTAATCCACCTCACCCATAGACTTGGTGAGATAGACATCGCTGCGCTTCAAGTACCAGTTTAGTGCTGACATTGTATCCGGATAGTCCGCAATAAGAACCATATCATCGGTGACTTTTGGTGCTAATTGCTCCATGAAACGTGCTGGCATTTTTGAGTCAATCGTCGTATTTGGAAGCACAGTGGAGAACAAGGCGAAAAGAGCCAAAGGCGATACCATATACGCAGCAAACTTGTGTTCGAACGCTTTGGCTTTCACTGCATAGAAAGCACAAGTAGCCCAAAATCCTAGTATGAACAACGCAATCCAAGGACGATAAGATTCAGACTCATCCAAAGGTAGCTTACCCATAAAGAACATCACCATTAATGTAATAGCAACCGTTGCAAAGAATAAACCATTAATAATCGAACCTATTGTTAGACCTTTCGCTTTGCTGTTATAGGCTTTGATAATGCCATGGGTCAATAGAATCGCAATTGGAGCCATGCAAGGTAAGATATACGTCGCCAGTTTTCCACTTGCATAGGAGAACAGCAAAAATGGCATTACCGCCCAAAGAATAGAGTAGCGAATAAGTGGCTTTGAAAACTCACCCTTTAACTGAACAAGAGCAGACGGAGCCCAAAATACCCAAGGTAGAGTACCTAAGAATAGGAACGGTACATAATACCATATCGGCGCAGCGTGCTGCGCATCTTCAGCAGAGAAACGATGGATATGCTCTTCCCAGAAGAAGTAATTCCAATAATCTGGTTCAGCTGCATGTATAGCTAGAGACCATGGCAAACAAGTGATAAGCGCAACAAACATCACCCACCAGCCCCATCTTAATATCTCTAGGAACTGCTTTTGCATAATCATGTAAGGTATAACGACAATAACTGGTAACGCTAGCGCTAAAAAGCCTTTCGTCAAAACAGCACAACCACAGAAGAACCCTGCTAAGCCATAGTGTAACCATCGCTGTTTCGTAGAGGTCGCTTCCGTTGCAAAATAGAAGGCGGCATAACAAGCAGTAAGCCAGAATGCCAACATGCCATCGAGTACGCTATAAGTACCGATTGCTGCCACCATAAACATGCTAAGAAACACACCTGCGGTTAGCCAACCTTGACGGCGATCTGTCATTCTGCCAACGAGAGAAACTAAAAAGAGTGCAGAACCAAACATAGCAAGTGCCGACGCAATTCTCACAGCAAAATTGGTGTCACCAAAAATAACTTGTGCAATGGCGTTAAACCAATAACCCATGATCGGCTTTTCGAAGTAACGTAAGTCGTTAAAGGTAGGAACTATCCAGTTACCGGAAGCCACCATCTCGCGAGAGATCTCTCCGTAGCGTAGCTCATCTGGTGACCACAGTGGGCGCAGATCAAGCGGTAGTATGTATAACGCAATAAAGAAAAGCGGTATCCACACCGCCCAGTTAATTCGTGATTGTTGCATTCTTCATCCAATTGAATAAAAGCCCATGACATCATGGGCTTATACTAGTTTCAAATCTACATGCAGCGACATTTAAGGCGTAAAAGCGACTACAATCCCATGCGTTCTACAAATGACGCTTGGTGTGTTAGCCACCCTTCTCGCCCTTCCATTTCGATGTTTTTTATTGCATCACTTGGAAGTGGCGATTCTGCCCCTTCAAGCAGATCTATCATGGGTACGAATTCTATATTCTGTTGCTTAGCTCTGACAATCAAATCTTCAAACATTTCAGCACAAACAATACCTTCTACTTCCGCGTGGATTGTATAAACATTCAAACCATCGCGCTTAATAAG
This sequence comes from Vibrio mediterranei, assembly GCF_013364395.1. Taxonomy (NCBI): domain Bacteria; kingdom Pseudomonadati; phylum Pseudomonadota; class Gammaproteobacteria; order Vibrionales; family Vibrionaceae; genus Vibrio; species Vibrio mediterranei. Next base: position 2,313,124 of record NZ_JABXGK010000001.1, read on the forward strand.
CTTAAGAATAGCATCATTGTAGTTGCTGTTGTCGACACCATCTTGCCCGACAAGCTCGTCATAGGTAGGCAAAGTCACTGGGATTTGAGGTGCCATTCCTTCACCTGGAGAAAAGATAGAATCGCCGCGACAATCGCTATTGTACTTAAATGGGAAAGCATCTTTCTCAATAAGCGTTTGATCAGTACAGCGCCAACCAGCTACTGCACTACAAGGCAGATCTCTACCAGTAATATCCTTCAGCATGTTATAGCCTTTGGAAATCTCACTACGCAGCTCTTCCGGTGACATGGTATCGGTTTTCATCTGCCACTTGTGGTGGTCCCAAGCATGCAAACCAATTTCATGACCAGCTTTATCAGCCGCCTCAATAATTGGACGAAGTTTTTTGCCAATCACAGGACCTGGCCAGATAGTGCCACGAATTAAAATATCGTAACCGTAAAGACTAGCGGCCTTAGAGCGAAGCATCTTCTTCAGAAATGCGGGACGCAAAAGGCGCCATATATGGCGCCCCATGTTATCAGGTCCAACAGTAAAGAAGAATGAAGCCTTCACTCCGTGCTTCTCGAAAATTTCGAGTAGCTTAGGTACACCAAGTTTGGTGCCTCTAAAAGTGTCTACATCGATACGAAGACCGACTTTAGTGACTTCATTCTGTTCCATTACTTCTCTTCTGCTACTGCACCTTTAAGGAAGAAATCTAGAGTCTCTTCGATTGTGTCGTTCATGTGAACTTTTGGTTCCCAATCAAGCAGCTTCTTCGCGTTTGCGATGCTTGGTTTACGGTGTTGAACGTCTTGGTAGCCGTCACCGTAGAACGCTTTGCTTTCTACTAGGTTGTAGCCAGCAAATGGAGGGAACTGATCACGCAGTGGGTGGTTCTCAAACTTCTCAACCAATGTCTCAGCAAGCTCTTTGATGCTCGCTTCGTTTTCTGGTGCACCGATGTTGATGATTTGACCGTCACACAGACCTTCTTTGTTCTCGATGATGCGGAATAGCGCTTCAATCGCTTCAGAGATGTCAGTGAAACAACGCTTCTGTTCACCACCGTCGATAAGCTTGATCGGCGTACCTTCAACTAGGTTTAGGATAAGTTGAGTGATCGCGCGGCTAGAACCGATACGTGCAGAGTTCAAGCTATCTAGACGTGGGCCCATCCAGTTGAACGGACGGAATAGCGTGAACTTAAGGCCATCTTTCTTACCGTAAGCCCAGATAACACGGTCAAGTAGCTGCTTAGATACTGAGTAGATCCAACGCTGACGGTTAATAGGACCAACGATCAGTGGTGAAGTATCTTCGTTGAACTCAGGATCCGTCGACATACCGTAAACTTCAGAAGTCGATGGGAAGATAATGCGCTTGTTGTATTTCACACACGCACGAACGATCTTCAGGTTCTCTTCAAAGTCGAGTTCGAATACGCGAAGTGGGTTACGCGTGTATTCGATTGGTGTTGCGATAGCCACTAGTGGAAGAATGATGTCACACTTCTTAACGTGGTACTCGATCCACTCGTTGTGGATAGTGATATCACCTTCAACGAAGTGGAAATCTGGGTGGCTTAGGTGCTCTTCGATTTGATTCGAGTTCATGTCCATTGCATAAACTTCGTAACCACCGTCGTCTAGAAGACGCTTAGTTAGGTGAGTACCGATGAAGCCGTTAGCACCGAGGATAAGTACTTTTTGACGCTTCTTAGCGTTAATAAGTGCACTTGCTTGAGGACCAAAGCGCATGCCTTCAACAAGGTGAAGCTCAGCAGCTAGCTGCTCACCACCTAGGTATAGACCGTTTTCTGCTTCACCAGATTTAACAATCAGTGAACCTTGAGCACAAGCGATCGTTAATGGTGTAGTAGAAACGATAGTACCAGGAGTTACATCAAATGTTTTGTCGCTTGCTTCCGCGCTCCAAATAGTCAGCTTACGCTCACCAAGGAAAGTGAATGCGCCTGGGAACGGTTCTGTTACCGCGCGAACTAGGTTAAATACGGTACGAGAATCGTTAGACCATTTAATCTCACCGTCAGCAGGAGTACGACGGCCAAAGTAAGTTGCTTTGCTTTCGTCCTGAGCCGTTGTTTTGAATGAACCATCTACGATAGTTGGAAGCACTTTGCTCAGTAGATCGCTAGATGCTGTGTTCATACGCTTATGAAGCGTTTCTGCCGTATCAGCGTCAGTGATAGCAATTTTTTCTTGACCAACGATATCGCCAGCATCCGCTTTCTGAACCATTTGGTGCAGCGTTACACCAGTTTCAGTTTCGCCGTTAACTAATGCCCAGTTGATTGGTGCACGACCGCGGTATGTTGGAAGCAAAGAACCATGTAGGTTGAAACCACCTTTAGGAGCGATATCTAGCACTTCTTGGCTGATCATATTGCGATAGTAGAAAGAGAACAGTGCATCTGGCTTCATCGCACGGATTTTCTCAACCCATAGTGGGTGGTTCACGTCTTCAGGTGCGTAAACTGGAATACCGTTCTTTGCTGCAAGTTTCGCTACAGAGTCAAAAAACACGTTCTCGTTGCTGTCATCAACATGAGTAAATACTGCTTCGATTTCTACACCCGCGTCTAGCAAGCTACGAATACCAGTACAACCGATATTGTGGTAGGCAAACACTACTACTTTCATGGAATATTCCTCTAAATACAAATCTTATTCTTTATTTTTTAATTCGTCGCTTTCACGTGCATTTTTAGTGGCTTCACCGACTAAAACATCTTGCACGTAAAAACGTGGGCGCGCTCTTACATCAGAGTAAATACGACCAATGTACTCACCAAGTAAGCCTAGACCCACAAACTGTGCACCAACAAATACAAATAGGATAGCAAACAAAGTAAACAGGCCATCACCTGCCCACTCAGAACCAAACATAATGCGCATCAACATAAGGATGACGCCAAACGCGATACCTGCCGCAGCGATACCACCACCAACAATGCTCAACAGGCGTAATGGCGCTGTTGTCATACTGGTGATCAAGTCAAACATTAGGCTAATAAGCTTCATAAAGCTATATTTCGACTCACCATCAGCACGCTCATCATGATGCACGTCGATCTCAGTGGTGTGGCGAGAGAAGCCATTCGCTAGCACAGGAATAAACGTGCTGCGCTCGTGACACTCAAGCATTGCGTCAACAACATGTCGGCGGTACGCACGAAGCATACAACCATAATCATTCATCTCTACGCCAGTAGAACGCTTCACTAGCTTGTTGATAAGCTTTGATGGGTAACGACGAAGTGCACTATCTTGACGATTCTTACGAACTGTCCCCACAGAATCGAACCCTTCTTCAGCTTTTGCTACAAGGTTAGGGATTTCTTCTGGTGGATTCTGAAGGTCTGCATCAAGTGTGATGATCAAATCACCACGTACTTGCTCAAAGCCAGCCATAATAGCGTTATGTTGGCCATAGTTACGATTCAAGATAACGCCAACAACGTGGCTCCCTTCTTTCGCTGATGCTTCTTCAATGATTTCCGCGCTGCGATCACGACTTCCATCGTCCACAAGAATGAGCTCGTAATCTTTACCTAGGCTATCACTCGCCTTGGTCGTACGGTCAATGAGTTCTTGTAGACAGTTTTCTTCGTTGTATACCGGAATAACGATAGAGACAAAGTTGATTGCTTGATTGTGTTTCATGGTTTACCCAATTATTTCTGAAACGGCGCTAACTACACGCTCGACATCATCCTGAGTCATATCAGGAAACAGCGGTAGTGAGCAGATTTGATTACTGTTACGTTCTGTATTCTGTAAATCAGGGTTAATCGCCCCGAACAATTCCGCGTAGTTTTCGCGGTAATATTTTTGAGTATGACAGGCTTTAAAGTGAATACCTGCTCCGATACCTTTTTCTTTTAGTGCGGCAATTAGGTCGTCGCGCGTAAGGCCTGCAACAGCAGGATCCACTCTAACGATCATTAGGTGCCAACAGTGTTTGTGCTCATGAGAAGCCAAACCTAGTGGCGTCACACCTTTGATAGACGCCAACTGACTGCGATAAGACAGCGCTAACTGCGTACGTTTTTCGGTGATTTCCGCAATTCGATCCATTTGTCCAAGCGCTAACACTGCACAGATATCAGGCATATTGTATTTGAAGCCAGGCTCCACGACTTCTGCTTGAGGCGCTCGTCCTTGAGTTTCACGATCAAAAGCATCAACGCCCAGACCATGGAATTTTAAACGACGCACTTTGTCAGCTAATTCAGCATCATGCGTGGTAAGTACACCACCTTCTGCCGTCGTCACGTTTTTGATTGCGTGAGTAGAGAACAGGCATGTACCACGATTGCCCACTGGCTTGCCTTTGTACTCGGTACCTAAAGCATGAGCCGCATCCTCAATCACAGGGATATTGTGCTTCTCACCTAACTGGTAAATAGGGTCAAGGTCAAGCGATGCCCCAGCATAATGCACCGGGATGATAAGCTTCGTCTTGCTAGTGATCAGTGATTCAATTTTCTCAGCATCCGTCATCAAGGTGTCAGCATCAACATCTACGAATACTGGTTTTGCTCCAACAAGCGTAATCATATTGACGGTAGAAACCCAAGTAAGTGATGGAGTGATAACTTCATCTCCAGGACCGATACCTAAAGCCAACAATACTAGATGCATACCTGCAGTCGCGCTACTAAGAGCAACGGCATGTGGAGCACCAGTGTGTTCAGACACTTTATTTTCTAACTCTGCATTTTTGGGACCCGTGGTGATCCACCCGGAACGAAGGACATCGACCACGGCTTGGATGTCTTGCTCATCTACAGCAGGTCTACATAAAGGGAGAAAAGGCTGGCTCATTTTTTAAACTCACAGTTAAATCGTGTACTCTGACACGAAGAAGGACAACAAAGTTTACTAGGGCGTTCAAAGAATTAAAAGGGTCGATGCGTTTTAGCAATACAAAACATTGACCTTTAGAACATAATTACCGCAAATATAACCCACACCTATGTGTGTATCGGCAAATTAACAATAATATTTACTAAAGTGCCACTTATCGATAAATATTCTTGGCCTAACAGTGAAAATCCTATGATTTATCTAATCAGCATAGCACTCAGGGCACTAAGTCAGTTTTATGTAAATTTAGCTGACTCTTGTTTCACACTTTCTAAGCTAAGCTAAGAAAACGCGCTATTCTGCCACATTTAATGGCTCGCCAATGTAATCATTTGTATGTGCTCTGTTTGTGTCTATCATGGTGAGAAGGTAGAATCAGCGTCCACTTTTTTGAGTCAGGTATGATCGTGAACCTCAATAACAGTCCTGTGACACAACATCAGTTTCAAGGACACGATTTTCATTTGAAGCGAGATGACTTGCTACATAGTCATTTCAACGGCAATAAGGCGAGGAAGTTCGCTGAGTTGCTTGAAACAGATTTGACGAACGTTACTCAACTCATTGGTTGGGGCTCCGCTCAAGCAAACTCCTTAACCTCTTTGGCTGCACTGGCTAAAATAAAAGGTATAAAGCTCAAGTATTTTGTTGATCACAAACCAGAATGGTTAGACCAAAACCCTAATGGTAACTACAGGGCAGCTAAAGAGCTTGGTGCAGAGATAGTCTCCCTCAAAGAGCTGCTAGGTCCCAACGCAATGCATCCGCATGCCTATATACAAGCCAACTTCGCCAATTCTACTGACAGCTATATCGTACCAGAGGGGGGACGCTTTCAATCAGCCCGTCAAGGTATCGTGCAGTTAGCAGAGGAAATTCTAAGTTGGTCGAGGTTTGAAAAAAACAAGCAGATTAAAGTGGCATTACCTTCAGGAACTGGAACGACAGCTCTGTATTTGGCACAAGTTCTCGCCCCCCAAGGTATTGAGGTTCTTACTTGCCCTTGTGTGGGCGGTAAAGATTACTTAATACAACAGTTTGACGAGCTTGGTAACTTTTCTTATTACCCGACCATTCTTGAGCTCGAAAACAAACATCACTTTGGCAAGTTGTATTTAGAAGATTATGAGATCTGGCGGTTACTACAAGCTGAAACCCACGTAGAGTTTGATCTACTTTACGACCCAATGATGTGGCGTTGCCTACTACCTTGGTTAAGTGATAACCCAGATGTTTCTCTATTGTACATTCACCAAGGTGGCATACTGGGTAATGAGACCATGCTACCCCGCTATCGCAGAAAATACGACGCACCAAAAAATGAGTGGTAGTTCAGCCTCAATGCGGTACAACATGAAACAAAAAGAGGAGCTACAGCTCCTCATTTTTGTTTCTAAGAAGGCTCCGCTCTATCATTGATGCGAAGAGTACGACTCTAAATAAAGTTTTGCTTTCTGTTGAGCTTGCTGTAACTCGTCCGCGTTTAACTTGAGCGCTAAATCATCACGGAGCTTTTCCGCCGTCGCATAACCATTAGTAGATGCAACAGAGGCCCAAGCATAAGCTTCTACATTATTGAGCTCTACGCCCTCTCCTAATGAATACTTATAAGCCAAATTTCGCTGCCCATAAGCGTATCCGTTCTCAGCAGCCTTTCGATACCACTTTACTGCTTCAAGATCATCACGCTCGACGCCCAGCCCTTTAGCATACATTACGCCCAAACTATTCTGTGCTACATCAAAGTTGCGTTCAGCAGCTAATTGATAATACTCTACTGCCTTACTATTACTCTTGGGAACACCGCGTCCCCATTTGTACATACCAGCCAAATAATACTGGGCTTGAACACTACCTTTTTGAGACGCTTTTTCGAACCATGACGCCGCTTCTTTGGCATCGTAATTTACACCATGACCGTTGTCGTACATCATGCCTAGCTTGTACATGGCGGATTCGCTGCCTTGTTTGGCCGCTTTGTGATACCACTCCACCGCTTTGGCGTCATTTTCTTTGACACCATTGCCGTCAGCATAGCGGTCACCCAACTCTATTTGAGCAAATAGATCGCCTTGCTTGGCACCTTGCTCAACTTTTTTTACGCTCACTGTTGACCAATCTTTTACAAACGCAAGGCTTCCTGCACTAAAACACAGACCACATAGGGAAACCGCTAACAGTGTTTTTCGCATTGTTTATTCCTATCCTTAAAGACGTCGTCAAATTCTGCCATATGATTAATAATCTTCTGACTAATTAAAACAGAATTAGCGATACTCTGACAAAGAATTTCGTATTAGTCACAAAAATGTTGTGGGTTGAACGCAAACTAAGCACAAATATATCGTTTGCCTTTTCAAGTCCCGCCCTATTTGAGCCTACAAGGCTCAGCCTTGCAATCGTTTACAGAAATCCCTCGTTTTACCCTAGTAAGTTTTGTACACTCAGAAAAGATTTTGAATTGGTCAAATTAGATAAAGAACGGAGTAGTTATGGTCTCTAAATGGGCGAAACGATTCATTCAGATGGCGGAACTGGTTGGTTCCTGGAGTAAAGACCCATCGACGCAAGTTGGTGCCGTTATTACCAAAAATAATCGAATCGTTTCTGTCGGCTTTAATGGGTATCCCCATGGCATTTCTGATAGTGCAGAAGTCGATGAACGAGAAACCAAATATCTCAAAACTCTGCATGCTGAAGAGAACGCAATTTTATTTGCAAAGAGAGATTTAGACGGTTGTGAGATCTGGGTTACCCATTTCCCATGCCCTAATTGCGCTGCAAAGATTATTCAAACTGGTATTTCGGTCGTGCACTGTCCGCAACAAACGGAAGACTTTCTGTCTCGTTGGGGTGAAAAAATTTCACTGAGCCAAGATATGTTTGAGCAAGCAGGTGTTCATGTAGATTGGCTACCTTTAGAACAACTAGATTAGAAATCATAGCAGTCCGAGTGCTTATCTTTTAGTTTAGAACTTACCACCTAATTCTTAACTAAAGAGCTAATTACTCAACACGCAATGAACTGATAGCCTAGGGAAACCGTAAGCCAAATTGCAAATAATGAATGCAATGAGGCTTAACATGAACATCGTCAAACTTTCACTATTTGCTTCTGCAGCAACGTTCCTAGCTGGCTGTGGAAGCGACTCTCACGACTCAACCCCTACTTCTCAACTTCGTGTAACGCATGCTAGTGCTGATGCACCGCAGGTTTCAATATTACTTGACGGCGCTATCGCCAGCGGACTTTCTGAAGTAGATTATCAACAAGGCAGCGGGCTAATTACTGTAGATGCGGGCAATCACGACCTCATCGTCAGAGGTTTATTGGCAGGAGATACGACCGCGGATGTCATCACTGCTAATGCTGTCAATTTTGCACCAGACATGCAGTATGACGTTTTTGCGGTAAATAACGTTAACGCAATCGAGCCTGTGATTTTGTCACGTTCGACAAGCGGTCCAGATGCTCAATCCGTGCGATTGGACGTATTACATGGTCATCCGGGAGTTGGTGGCGTCGATATTCACCTGACGACAGACGCAAGTATTAGTGCCAGCACTATCGCTGTTTCAGACCTTACTTTCAAAGAAGACGAATCTCAGCTCCCAGTTACACTACCTGCGGGTGATTATCGCATTAGAATTACGCTGGCTGGAAAGAGTACTGATGCAGATGTAGTTTACGACAGTGGAACCCTGACATTAGACGGTGGCAGCGATCTAATGGTTACCGCTGTGCCAAATGTCAGTGGAGGAATGGTATCACCTGTTAATTTGCTGGTTGCTGACGGTTCCGCTGTCAGCGTGTTGCGTAGTACAGGAGAAAAAGCAACGGTGCGAGTAGGTCATGCCGTTGCCGACCTCGGTGACGTCGACGTTCGAGCATCAGGTAACGTAGTGACAGGATTAAATGTTATTGGTTTTGAAAAAATCAAAAGCCTTGATTTGGCCGCTTCGTCATATGACTTAACCGTCACTCCTACTGGAGCAACTACACCAGAAGCAATTCAAGCTCCAGGAACATTATTTTCTGCTGGCTCGGAAACGACGATTTTTGCTGTGGGACGTTTTTCGGATCAATCTATTGAACCTGTGGTGATCGAAGATGATCTCAGAAGTGTGGCCTCCTACGCAAAACTACGTGTATTACACGCAAATCCAGTTGCAGGCACCGTTGATATTCATGCAGCAGCCGCAGGCACCGGATTCTCTGCGAACACCGTTGTTTTGGAAGGCGTTAACTTTAAAGAAACCGCTGTATTAGAGGTCAATGCTGGAACCTATGATTTTGCCATTGCAGCCGCTGGAACGACAAACGTACTCTTGTCTGCTTCTGGAGTCACACTAGCTAATGGTAACGTCGCGACAGCGTTCGCAACTGAAAACTCAATTGCACTCAATGTCGACAAATAACTAAAAGCTCGCTTCTAATCAAAGTCCGCAATGATCATTTAGCGGACTTTTTGCTCAGACTCACCACTAATTCTCTTCCCATATATGTTTTAGTCCACTACAATCCGCGATCTTATAATTTGAGCCAATAGTAAGTCCTTAAATGACCAATTTTCTTGTTACCGTTTTCAAGCGTGCCGTAAGCACTTCTGCCTTAATCTCTCTAGGTCTAAGTTCAGCGAACGCCATCGAGCTACCTCTATTTAAGAAGGAAGCAGAAGAGCGTGGATATACTCTACCCGAAGCGGTTGGGCTTAGCTTAGGGTATATGAATGTGTCTCAAGGTATTAATGTCGACTCTATTGCTTTGACTGGTTTACCTAGCATTATTAAAGACCTGAATATCAACACACAGGGCGGCTACCAAGAAAGTGAAGTACTTACATTAAAGGCAGATGTTTGGGTCCTGCCATTTCTTAATTTCTATGCAATTGGTGGTAAGTTAAATGGCTATTCAGAAACCACTATTACATCCGCCAACGGTACAATTGACTTAGGCTTTTTGGGCCAGCACGAAGTTAGTATTGACGATATTAATGCACCATTTCGTCTGGACTTAGATGGATATATGTACGGTGCAGGTACGGTTATAGCCGGTGGCTACGAAAGTGTCTTTGCTCTTGTTGACGCCAGTTATACAAAAACAAAATTGACAGTAATTGATGGTGAAATAGATTCTATTGTTGTATCGCCGCGAATTGGCTACGACTTTTCAAGAAATACGGACTTTCCAGTTAGAGCTTGGATTGGTGCTCAGTATCAAAACATCGAACAAACTTTAACTGGAAACGTCAAAGATCTGCCTCTTGGTGGATTAGGAGACCTAGGCTTCATACAAAACGCCAAGTTTACTGTTAATCAAAGTCTTGCAAATAACTGGAACACCCTGTTAGGCGCTCAGTACGAGTTTACTCCAAATTGGGTTTTAGTAACTGAAATGGGTTTGGGGCAACGTAAGAGCTTTTTTGTTACTTTGGATGCGCGATTCTAGCTACCAAGATTGCTAAAGAGAAATCTAACGCATCGACTTAATTAGATAATAATGGAATTTGCATCTAATTTGAGCTTATGTTCGCTTTGGATAGATTCATTCCTGCGCAGGAATGACATTGCTTCTTCGCTAGGGTCGCTTCAGGTGATTGATTACCTACGAAGGCTGGGGTCTTGTTGCAACGGCACTGAATGCGCGCTTTAAGTAGATCCCTGCCTGCGCAGGGATGACCACCTTTTTGGCTTTGGCCTTGTCTTTGCGCCGATTATGTCGCTTTTTTCTTTGTTAGTTCCAGTAATACCGGTAGTAAAACCAAACTAAATACCAAGATGCAGCTAAGTGCGATGGTTAGCACTAAGCCAATAGAATGCATCCCTCTATGTTCTGCGACGATTAGCGCTCCAAACGTGGCGAGTGTCGTTAGGCAACTAATCAAGGACGCTTTAGGTGTAGAGGTTTTAAAGAAAGCATCGATGTTTCTAACGGCTCTAAAACGCTTAACGATGTGAATACCATTATCGACTCCCAATCCAAATATCAAAGGGATGACAATAATATTGGCCATGTTCATTGATAGATTAAACCAATGCATCATGCCTAAAGTGGTGATTGCAGCTAGGCCAAGCGGAATAAAGATCAAAATAACATCACGCTTCTTGTCTACTGTCCAAATCAAAATCAGTGCAATACCAAATACCGACATCAAGATGGCGGCTTGAAACGCTTGGACAATAATGCTTCCAACTTCTTGCTCTGCTACTGCACGTCCTGTTGCATTAGAAGCGATTTTTTTCACCTGGGAGATAAACTGTTCTAATTCATGAACATTTGTCATATCTCCCTTGGGAGTAACGGCAACCAACCACTCTCCACTATTAGCAATGTAGCGTTGTTGAAGTGATTTTGGTAACTGACTGACTGTCGGAGCGACAAGCTTAGCTTCTGGATTATTCGCAAGTGATGAAAGGTTTTCAAAGAGGTCCATTGTCACTTTCTGGGTGTCAATATTTGTAGGTAATTTCTCAGCATCAACCCAATGTTTTGACAATGCAGACTGTCTAAATTCGGCATAATCCATTGGTTCGTCGACTGACTGAGCATTTATAGCATTGTTTAGTTGTGAGTATCGCTGTTCGATATTATTAGGTATAAAATCACTCGCAATTGTTACGTCTTGAACGCTCGTCTGATTCAATAGCCTTTTTTTCCACTGCTGAGCTTCTTGCTGATCCTTTGCTATAGCATACAATTGGTAACTCGAACCAAGACCGTGTTGCTGAAGTGCATTTAAGCCCGCCACCGACTCGGAATTAGGGTTTTTAAGAACCAATGTCGAGAAGTCGAATTTAAATTGTGTTGCACCATACCCCATACCGACAGCAAGAAGGCATGAAGCTGCGACTACCAGCTTTTTGTTTTCATTCAGTTTTTTTCCAAACCATACAAATCGGTGAGTATCCACTTGGTGCTTCACGGTTGGATACCCAAACAAAGTGAAGAACAACGGTATAATGATAAACGTGGCGGCTAGACCTAAAATCATACCCAACGCAGATATAATGCCCAATTCACCTAAACCAGTGTAACTAGTAGGATAGAAGCTTAAGAACCCTAGGGCCGAAGATAAAGCACACAGTGTAAGCGGTCTAATGGAATGGGCTGCTGCCTCTTTCAAACTTGTCACACTACTATCACCTCTCGTTCTCAGTTCATGAATATGCAAACAGAGGTGAATGGAAAAATCGACGGCTAAACCGATAAACATAACCATAAATACGATGGATATCGTATTGTAAGAACCAACAACAAATAGACCTGCCGCAAATGTCCATACTAAGCCGACTAGTACTGTTACATAGCAAGCAAGAATGACACGTAGAGAGCGAATGCCAATAGCTAGTATTAGAACCAAACCTAACAAAGACGCAGACCCAGCAATAGTAATACTGTTGTTCGCATCGGCGATTTCATCAAAGTCTAAGGCTGCTTGGCCAGTAATTTGGACTTTGATGTCATTCGGTAAATTCTGAGATTCGATAACACGGTGAATAGTTTCTATTATCGCCCTATTGGGCTCTTTTACTGTCTCGTTAGGCTGAGCCACTATCGTAATAGCAAACGCTTTAGGTAGCTCTATGTTAGTTTTTAATAATTGTTGCCAATCCACTACTTTGCTATCAATCGCTGACAGCAGAGGTCCAAGGGATGCTTGATCTTGCTTATCGAGGGAGCCAAAGTATTGGTTAATGTTTCGTGATCTTGCTGCTTGAGCTGCGGGGGCAATTTCATCCTGTGCTGTCTCTAATAAACGTTGAAATTCTGTATCTGAAAAGAAGCCCAGCGAGTATTGTTCAAACCAAGACAGTGAGCTTGGCGCGAATACGTCTTTAAACAAAGCCTCTTTTGCTAAAGCGCCCGATAAATCGTCAACATGCTGCTTTAACTGCGGGTCGCTACTACTAGTAATAAGCAATACGACATTCCCAGTATCAGGGAACGTGCGATCTAACGTTGCTAAATTCTCAACCCATTGCCCCTCTTGTTTTACTAGAGAAGACAAATCCGCGTTCATTTTAAAATGTTGTTGACCATACCAAGCACAAAGGGCGGTCAGAGAAAGGACGAGAAAAAGTGTTAGTTTAGGAAAGCGTAGAATATGAGAGATAAATCGGTTCACAGTAAGATTTGAGACAAACGTTAGTTAAAGCAATGATAGCCTAAAATCACTAAACGTTGGTTAACTTCCTGTCAGACCCGACTAATAAAAAAAGGAGGCAGACGCCTCCTTTTTGTAATATTCATCACATGAAGTGATTATTCCTGATCAATCATCCACTTGCGGAATTCTTTACGTTCTTCTTTTGAGGCCTTAAGGTACCAAGCTTTCAGCTGCTCGACATTTTCTGCTTTTGTCGGTTCAGCTTTTACTGTAGTTTTCGGAACGTTATTATTTACAGCAGTAACATCCTTAGAAGTTGCTACCGCAGCTGTTGTCACTATGGTTGCTGTAGCAGCTTGTTCCGCCTTAGTCATTTGACCATTATCGAAGACAATACCTCTTTCAGCATTGTGTGCTGCAATCAGCTCATCCATTTTCATATAAGGTAAGAAACCGCTTTGTGCTTGAAGTTTCTCTTGGGAATAGGAAAGGGTACTGCCGTCTTGTGTGATGCGCCAGGCAGGTTGATCTGTTCTAAATGCGGCTTTTGCCTCTTGCTCACTTCTGGCAACCGGATGATTGATTTTTACTTCATCACCAGAAACATTGAATGTGATAACGTAAGGAGCAGAAGTATATACACTTGCACTGCCTCCCTTACCCACCTTTTTATCCATTCTAACGACGACTTGGTTTTCTCCGGGTACCAGCTCGTTTTCCCCGATTCTATTATCCGCTTCCTGACCATTAATGAAAAAAACTGAGACACCTTTCAACGGAATGAGTGTCGCTGCACTGACTGAAAATGAATAGCAAAGAGCAACTAACGCGACCACCATACTTTTTTTCACAGACCCTACTCCCTTACAAAATACAATTGGGCTATGGCTTTAGAATGCCACAGATTTTTGTACTAAAATAGCCATATTTAAGAATATTTGGCCATAAAATGTTGATTCCCCGCATAAAAAAGAGCCACCGTTAGGTGGCTCTTTCAATATATAAGATTTTAGTTTCAGCTATTAGAATTCAGCTTTAACACCAACTGCGAAACCTGTACCATTTTGCTTGATGTCTGGGGCAGCTGTAGTACCTAGGTTCGAGTAACCATCGTTACCACCAACTTCAGCATAAACAGTCGCACCTGGAGCTACAAGATAACCAGCGTTAACAAACCAGTTAGTTTGTGTATCCCATGTGCCGTTAGCAGTACCATCAGATAGGTCTTCATCATACTTAGATTGGCTCACACCTGCTGCGATGATAATTTGATTGATAGTGTAGTCTGCAGCAAACGCGTAAGTTTGACGTGTAAGTGACTCATCACCAGTAGGATCTAGCTTCATGTTGTAGTAACCTAGTTCTAGGTTTAGATTTTCAACACCAGCCCAACGACCTTCTACTGCGTAAAGAGTTTCTTTACCTTCAAGTTTAGTTTCTGAACCACCTAGACGTGCATCATCTCCAGAGAAATCTGCATTGCCGTAGAAACCTGTAAAGTCAAAATCAGCTACACGTACACCAACTTTACCATCGAACATGTAACCGTCTTTACCAAGACTTGCGTTGCCGTTTTTGTCTTGCTTATACGCTAAAGCACCATAAAACATGCCTTTATCAAGGTCGTAACGAACCGACTCGTCAGCTCCAAATGGAGAACCTTTAGAGAAGAAAGAGTTCACACCAAATTGGTAATCTGAGCCAATACCTGCATCATCTAGGACTGAGTCAAGACGACCAACGATCAAAGAACCAGCTGCTTGAGAATAAACACCTACGTAAGTGTTACCAGCTTCAACTGTTTTGCTTGTGCCTTTAGTTACACTGTCGTTTGCGCCATCAAATTCCCAATATGCACCAAACTGAAGGTCATCGTTGATTGCGTAGCGAGTATCAAAACCAAAGTCTGCGTCTTGAATCTGCTGTTGGAATTCAGCGCCATCAGTCACATCTTTCAAGTAAACAACTTCAATGTCACCTTTTAGGTTAACAGTAACTTTGTTTTCGTTATAGATTTCGATACCTGCTTGCGCAGAACCCGCTGCTAGTACAGCTAGAGCTACTAGAGTTTTTTTCATGATAATCCACTGCCTTTTCTTAGATGGGAATTCCTTTTCGGTTCCCTTTTTTAATATATGTGACGTCTAAACCTTCCTTCAGAACGACAACCTTTTGTCCTTTGGTTGATTCAGCGTCTTTAAATCTCGAAACCAAGAATGCAAAAGTTATCAGACAATGTCAAACACTCTAAACGAAATAAATAAATATATGTAAAACCAAAAAAATCAATGAGTTACAAATTTATTAGTGATGTATCGCAAATTTTTTGAACACCTTTCAATTGCAACTCCAGTCTTGTTTTTAGGTAACAATCATAAATATAATTCTATAAATAGTGCACATTACAAACACTTAATAGAATTTTATTCGTTACAAATGGGTTTTTTGGCGTTTTATATTTTTTATCATGCGAAAAATATAACCTAGTATGAAAGTTCACTTATTTTTTGTGACTTTGATCTAAATACCCACACTAGATGCGACTGTTTTTGAACATATTTTTCACTAGCTAAAGTGTGCTACACTCGCTCGTCGTCAAATTAGGGCTGTTTATGCTTACCAGTAAAATCCAACAATCCATTCGCCAGAGTTATCAAAACCTTCAGAATCAGCTAGAAAACTTTGTTCCGCGTCGAGCTCAGAACTATCTTGTTTCAGAGATCGCTAAAACACTTTGTGGCCAGTATCACAAATCAACTCGTATGATTGTTGCAGAAGCAGGTACTGGGATTGGAAAAAGTCTGTCTTATTTAATGGCAGCTATACCTGTTGCCGTTCAAAATAATCGTAAGGTGGTTATTTCTACCGCAACAGTTGCCTTGCAAGAACAGCTTCTTGATAAAGACTTGCCACTGTTCCGACGTATTACCGATCAAAACTTCTCTTTTATTATTGCTAAAGGAAGACAGCGTTATTGCTGCGCCGAGAAATTGGCCGTGGCATGCGGTGCCGATGGTGGTCAATTGGCCATGTTTGAAAGTAAGCCTAAAAAATCTGATATCGAACAGCTTCAACTCATGTACGAGAGGCTAGCTCAAGGTAAATGGGACGGAGACAGAGACTCCTGGCCGAAGCCCATTGATGATGTCATTTGGCAAACGATAGTCAGTGAGAAGCATAGCTGCAATAACAGTTTACCAGCTCACCGAGGATGCCCTTTCGCTAAAGCGCGATCTGAACTGGATAAAAATGATGTCATTATTGCCAACCATAGCTTGGTAATGGCGGACGCAGACCTTGGCGGCGGCGTCATCCTCCCAGATCCCGAAAATACCATTTTTATCTTCGATGAGGCTCACCATCTACCGCACGTAGCTCGAGACCATGCATCCGCTGCGGCTACTTTAAAGGGTGCCTCCTCTTGGTTAGAAAGATTGGATCAGTCTGCGAGTAAGTTCTCTGGTTTAGCTGATGAGAAGCGGGTTGGTCGCTTTCGCAACGAACTGCAGGATTCCATACAACAATTAATCCCATTATTAAACGAGGTCAACACTTATTGCTCAGGTCTTCCATTTGAAGAAGAAAGCTGTCGTTTCGAGAATGGTGAGTTACCCAGTTGGCTAGAAGAACAGTCTAAAGCACTCAAACAGTTTTCTCAAAAAGGCGCACAAGCATCAGCCAAAATCGCTGACCTCATTTCAGAAAGACTCAAAGACGGAGAGGTTTCAGGAAAACTAGCCGAACCCGCTTTAGCCGAATTGGGTTTCTATATTCAACGATTTGATAATCTAGCTGCGGTATGGCGACTCATGGCTGAACCTAAAAAAGAGAAAGGTGCACCATTGGCACGCTGGGTAGAAAAAAGCAAAGAGCGTGAGGGTGACCACGTTATAAGTGTCGCTCCTCTTGAAGTAGGTTGGCAACTAGATCAACAACTTTGGTCCCGATGCGTAGGCGCCGTCCTCGTCTCAGCGACGATGCGTGCGCTCAATTCCTTCGCTTTTTTCTGTAACCAAGCAGGTATCAGTCAGAAATCTGAAGATGGCGTTCAATTTTTAGCTTTAGCGTCACCTTTTAATTATGCAGAACAAGCAGAGCTTGTTGTGCCCAAAATGCGTAATGAACCGCAGGTTCCTCAATTTACAGAAGAGTTGACGGAGAAGCTGTTCGACTTTATTCAGGACGGCAAAAGTAATTTGGTGCTGTTTTCCTCTTATTGGCAAATGAATAAAGTTGCCGATGAGGTGCGATCGAAATTCGCTCTAAAAGGTTGGCATCTGCAGATTCAAGGCGAGAAATCACGTACAGAAATTCTAAATAAACATAAAACACTGACTCAATGTCAAAAAACCAGTGTGCTTTTTGGAACAGGAAGCTTTTCCGAAGGGCTAGACTTACCAGGGGAGCTACTAGAGAACTTGATTATCACTAAAATACCTTTTGCGGTGCCCACATCTCCCATCGAGCAAGCACACGCCGAATATATAGAGAGCAAAGGTGGCAATCCGTTTCTTCAGATTACAGTTCCAGAGGCGAGTAAAAAACTGATACAATCTGCAGGCCGTTTGCTACGTAAAGAAAGAGACTGTGGAACTCTCTATATTCTCGATAGGCGAATCGTCACAAAAAGGTATGGCAAGTCTCTGCTCGATTCCCTACCCCCTTTTAAAAGAACAATAGAATACTAAGGTCTCAAATCTCGATGGAATTTATCGAACCTAGCATGTTGGTTGTTTTGGCGCTTGTCGCCTTTGCTGCTGGCTTTATTGACGCGGTCGCAGGTGGTGGTGGAATGCTAACGGTACCTGCGCTGCTATCGCTAGGACTTCCCCCACACATAGCACTTGGTACCAACAAACTGGCAGCTACGTTCGCTTCATCTACCGCGGCATTTACGTACTATCGCAAAAGGTTATTTAGCCCTGAATGCTGGTATCGTGCTTTTATTGCGACCCTCATCGGCGCGACTATTGGTACTCTCGTTGTTGATATGATCAGCACCGAATGGTTAGAGAAGATCCTACCTCTTATTATTCTTGCTGCAGCGCTCTACACGGTATTTCAAAAAGCACCTCAAGGCGATGAACAGAACAAGGTTCATGTGGGCTGTCCAAAGTTTAATCGAAAGCAGTACTTGCAAGGACTGTCTTTAGGCTTTTACGACGGTGTTGCGGGTCCCGGTACTGGTGCATTCTGGACAGTCAGTTCAATGGCTTTATACAGGCTGAACATTTTATTCGCTTCCGGTCTCTCAAAAGCTATGAACTTCACCAGTAACTTTACCTCACTGATAACGTTCGCGGTATTGGGCCATATTAATTGGGTCTTGGGCTTAACCATGGGACTGTGCTTAATGGCTGGTGCTTATATCGGCGCACATTCCGCTATTCGATTTGGTGCCAAGTTCATTCGACCTATCTTTGTTACCGTGGTAAGCATTCTGGCCATCAAACTAGCGTATGATGCTTGGTTATAATTTGATAGAAGAGAAAGGGGAGCTGCAATGAAATTGTCAGAAGTTAAAGCTCGACTAAAACAACTCCATCAAGATGCTCAAGAATTTGATTTTCAAAATCGTGGTCATAAAAAGCCACTCTTTGATGAACACCTTTTCTCCGCTTCCAACTTACAGCTTCAACCTTGCGTTATAGAAGCCGAGCGAAACTTAGATAAAATCATCACATTGAGTAAACAAGCTATTAGCGGCTCTTCTTCAGAGATTTGGGTGACAAAGTTTACCGAGCAGCTTGAAGCGATTGAGCGAGTCTTGCTCATTGCTAATACACACACTGATACTGCTTTAGAATGCAAGTCCCTCGAACAACTGAGGGCTGATCTTAAACAACATCAAGTTTGGGAACAAAAGTTGTGCACTCTTGTGAGGCAACAAGAACAGTGCCTGATAGATGATCAAACTACCAAACTACAACTTATCTCGACCGAACAACGTTTACAACGCTGCCGCAATGCTATGAATGCGATTCAGCACACCATCAATCAAAAGATGAGGTTTATATAATGTCTTCTGAATCTGGGCTCGATAACGCACCTGAAGAAATCAAACTTGCCGTTGATCTCATCTTTCTACTGGAAAGTAATGAGATTGATCCTAAAGTGGCACTCAAGGCGCTAGAAATCGTGAAAAGCGATCTATTAAGAAAAGCGGAGAACTCTTAGGCCAAAATCTCTACCCAAACTTCATAAGCCGTAAAAAAAGCCTTCTAACAAGAAGGCTTTTTGGTTTTTCTTTACGCTGTTGCTTGTTCAACTAACTTTTCAGCGTCATCTAATCGTTTATTCTCACCAAAACCGCGAAGACCGACAACATGAACATGCTCGTGATCTTTGAACACTTTACGCACTAATTTGTACGTCGTCCCTTTTTCTGGACTAATGTTCTCCGGTGCGGCTATGAGTAGCTGCATCCCTTGGCGGTCACAAAGTTCAAACAATGTCGCGATGGATTTAGCATCAAGACGCGCAGCCTCATCCAGGAACAGTAAACGACAAGGCAAGATATCTTTGCTGCGTAAACGACGCGATTCTTCTTCCCAGCTCTGCACTACCATTAACAGAATTGACTGACCTGTACCGATGGCTTCACCTGTCGATAGTGCGCCCGATTCTGCCTGTAACCAGCCATCAGAACCACGGTTAACCTCGACACTGAGCTCAAGATAGTTTCTATAGTCTAGTAACTCTTCACCCAATACTTGCGGAGAGCGTTGCCCCATATCGATATGTGGGTTAACACGCTGGAACAACTTGGCCATCGCTTCAGAGAAGGTATAACGCGTTGTCTCGAACAAGTCTTTGTGCTCAGCCGTTAGAGCTACTAACAATTGCTCATGGCTCTCACGAATCTTGACATTAAGTCTTACGCCTTTCACCTGACCAAAATGAATATTCGATAAACCTTGGTTAAGCATACGAATTCGATTCTGCTCACGCTGAATCGTTTTCTTGATGATGCTTGATACTGATTCCGAACTAATAGCCAAACGGTTTTCGCGTTGCGTCAGTTCTTCGGTCAAGCGGGCCAGCTCTACTTCCATCTCTTCAATAGCTTCAACAGGATCATCGGTGCGGATGATATCCTGACGGATGCGCTCTCTTAGATGTTGATATACAGCGATATAGAACAGGACTTTGCGTTCTGGTTTTGAAGTATCTTCCGACTGACGCAGTGAATCACGCAAGTCTTCATTATCAGCAACTGCCAAACGCAGTGCACCCAGTGACTTATCCGACATTGAACGCAATTCACCAGCACTCATGTAGGCGAGTTCACGTTTGTGTAATCGACGTTCTACGTCATTAGCTTTGGCTAGACGTAATACGCTGCACCATCCCGCTTTTGCTGCTACCACATAAGTACGTAACTCAACGTACTCTTTCTGAACCTTTTTCAGACGTTTCGCCAAACCTTTCATTTCAAGTTCAGTGGACGTCATGGTTTTCTCGTACTCGCTCTTACGAGTACGAGATGTTTGCAACGCTAACTGAAGCTCATTACGACGCTGCTCTGCGCGTTCCAATGCAGACTCATCAGGGACAATACCGTATTCCTGAAGCTCTGATCTAAACTCTTGAACCGTCTCCAGTTTAGCTTGATGTGAGCTCTTTAGAGATGCCAATACTTGGTTGTATTGGTTGGCTTGCTCCTGAACTTGCTTTAAGCCTTCGCGCAAACGAGCACGCGTTGATTCAGCTTGCACCAACTTCGTTTTAAGTTGCTCACTAAGTTCACTACTTTGATTCAACATATTTATGGAATCAGCATAAGCAAAGTAAGGACGACGCTCAGCCAAATCGGCAACAGCAAAGATCTGAGCTTTTAATGCTTGTAGATTTTTGTCCGCAGATTGGTATTGCTCCGTTAACGCTTCAAACTGTTCAGGGTCACTATCCAACGCATTGACTACACTAGATAGTTTTTCTAATGCAGAACCATGTTGATTAACATACGCTTTCGCTGAGGTTAGCTGTTCCATTTGCGATTGCAGCTCTGCAAATCGCTCAACCAATGTCTCATCAAACAAGACATTTGATGAAATCGCCAATCGGTCAAGTAAACCAACGGATTGTTTTGTCGCCACCAGCTGCGCGTTGATCTGCTGTTCACGTTGTTTGTGATCGCTTAGCTCGCGAGTTACAGCACTTCGTTGCTCACGCAGACGCGCTAGCTGTACTTCAGGGTCGGATTCAAATGCTAACTGCATATGCTGTGCTGCGAAAGCATTGAATGCTTGGTATAGACGTTGCAGCTTTTGAGCATCAAACGCCGCTTTCGCGTGTTTTTCAACGGTCTCTTCACGTTGTTCACGCAGTAACTCCAAACGCTGTTCACGCGCCGCTCGGCCAAATAGAGGGATCTTCGGAAAACGCGAGTAACGTAACTGTCTTTCATTAAGCTGTACGCACACTGCACCATCTAATTCGTCAGCATCAAATGAACTATCATCAAATGCATCGATGTCGCCTTCGATGATGTACAGATCTTCAGGGCAGTCATCAAGCTCTACCAGCTTTTCTTTAATTCCGTCAAGGTTTGACACTACAATCGCATGACGAGCAGGACCATACATTGCGCTAAAGTACGGCGCATCATCAATAGTAATGTCATCGTAAATCTCAGAGAGAAGCACGCCACCCAATGTATCTGCCAAGCCTTTCAAGCGTGGATCATTTGAACCACCCGGAGACGCAAGACGTTCAATCTCAAGATCAAGTTCTTCACGACGTTTCGCTAGTGAGTCGCGCTCAAATGAGGTCTTACGTTCGTTATCATTCACTTCTTGCATTGAGCTGATAACATCCGCTCGATCTGTCAGTTCCAGGCCACTTTGCTCTCTTAACTCTTCTAGCGCATTGTATGACTTAATCCATTGAGGAGCATAACGTTCAAGTTTACTAATTTCAGAAACGAGTTCCTGTTCACGCTGCTTCGCGTCACTTGATGATTCACGTAACTGCTCAAGTCGTTGCTCGCCTTCTAGCACTTTTTCGCGCTGACGCTCCGCTTCTATCTCAATATCCATCTCATTGGCTATTGTGACGCCAACACTATGGAGATCGTTAACCAGTTGCTGAGCTTGCTCTTTACGTTCAATATTCTTTTCAGTATCGCGGAACTGTGCTCTTAACTGGGATTCATTGCCTAGCAGTTGACGCTGCTCATCCACTTGCTTTAACGCTAGTCTCGCTGCGCTTGCTGCTTTATTACGAGGTACATCGCCTGCAACTTGCTGGACGAGTTCTAATGCAAGTTCAAACTGCTTCGCCGCAGCAGAAGACATATCCAGCTTATGCTTAAATTCCAGCAATTGAGTAGTACGTTCAGCTTCTTCAGTTTTCAGCTGGGTTAGCTTAGTCACAGCACCATGTTGTTCAAGAGCATCATCATCAAGCAGCTCACGCGCTTTCTCTAACGCTTGGACCGCCTGCTGATATTGCAGCGCGCGGGTCTGTTGCACGTCCAGAGCTTGTTGGTAATCTGCGAGCTGCGTTTTTAAGCTATCCACTTCTTCTTCAGCGAATGTCGCTTGCTCTTCTGCGGCTAACTTGCGTTCGGTGGCCTCTTCAACCACCATCATTTGCTCTTCAAGACGCTCGTTGAGCTCCTCAAGATCTTCCTGATAACGTTCGATCTTCTCTTGTTGGCGCAAAGCATTTTGAACCAACAGTAAGTGATCTTGCGCGCCTTGATAATCTTGTTCGAGTCCAGATTCGCTTTCGAGAAGCATAGACAATTCTTGCTGAACCTTGTTGAGCAATTCATTCTGTGCAATCAAGGTCTGTCTTGAGCCAAACAACTCATTGCGCATCGCCATTGTACTTTCGAGCTTATTACGGCGCTCATTGGCATGGCGCATGTAATCTGCAGCAACATAGTTCGTTGATTCGGTGATTAGGTGCTTGAACAGGTCGCGGTCGGCTTGCGTCGTTTTGATTGCTTCTAGGGTCAAACGGTTTTCGCGCAGTGCCGATTCCATATCTTGGAATGCTTTTTTCACGCCACCATTTTGAGGCAATAGATAGTCACGAAGCGAGCGAGTAATGGCGCTTGAAATACCACCATATAGCGAGGCTTCAATCAGGCGATAAAACTTCGAGCGGTCGCTGCTATTGCGCAATTTCTTTGGCAAGACACCAAACTCAAACATTTGCGCATGATAATCAACAATAGAATTAAACGCTTTAAAGTGAGCGCCTTCCATACCGCTGACCGCATCTTTCACTTCATTGATTTGGCGGACACGAGCATGGTTGTCAGACACTGCTTCAATTAGGATATCGGTTGGCTTAACGCTGCTTGGCAAACCTTGAATAATAAACGGTTTAATATCGACTTTTTTATCTCGTCCAGCAACTTGCTGCAATTTAACCACGAACAAGACTCGTTGATTGCGTGAGTTCACAACGTCGAGTGCCGAGT
The DNA here is from genome assembly GCF_013364395.1 of Vibrio mediterranei. Lineage (NCBI taxonomy): Bacteria > Pseudomonadati > Pseudomonadota > Gammaproteobacteria > Vibrionales > Vibrionaceae > Vibrio > Vibrio mediterranei. The sequence continues at coordinate 2,336,547 of NZ_JABXGK010000001.1, forward strand.
AACATGTACCTGGTTGCAGCTTACCGTATAGGCCTTTGTCTCTCGATGCCTGAGAACTGCCGGCTTCTGTCGTATTTCTAAAGTGAAGCAAGCTTTGGTCGGGGATCAGAGCCGTGATGAATGACGCCATTGTAGTAGATTTGCCCGCACCGTTACCTCCAGATAACGTGGTCACTAGGCTATCAATGTCAAAAGTACGCGCGAAAAAGCCGTTCCAGTTGACCATCGTCATTGATTGATACTTACCTCTTTCAATCATACGTCAGCCTCCTGATCATCTTGCTGAATATCCAATTGTTCGGTTAACTCTGTCTCTTTCACTTCTTCGTTAGGAATTAAGCTACCTTGTGATGGTGCTTGAGTATGCGCTACCGCTTCACCATCGCGAATTAGTCTCAATTGAGCATCACGCATATCGTCACCAACCCGAACGTCGGCACCAAAGCGGAACACCGCCTCACTGATACGGAACTTACCAGTATCGCCAATAGAGATCGTCATACCTAGGCGGCGTAGACGTCGTAAAGACGTACGTACTTTTTCAAACAGTTTTTCTTTATCGAGATCCGATCCTGTTGCGCGATTAGTGACGAGGCGCATCAGTTTCTTTTCATCAGCGAGTGCCAATAACTCGTCATACAGTTCTTGATTGGTAAAGATGCCTTCATGAGCTAGACGCTCTGGGCTTAAATACAAAAAGCACAGTACTTTGCCCACCAGCATATCTAATTCTGACAACACACTTCGACCGATTAACGTGGTCGAACGAGGGCGTAAATAGAAGAATCCTTCAGGCGCTTTCACCAATTCGGTGTTATAACGCTGATAGAAACTCGCCAGTTCCACATCAAAATCACACAAAAGGGCGTGATTATCCATGTCCTCTGAGGAGATGTGTTTACCCGCACGAAGTGCACTATCTAGTGCAGGAAAAAGCGGATTTGTTATCGCTTTTGCCAGTTTTTCTGACATGTATTCGTCAATATTTGTCGATGACATTTGCTTGTACCTTTGCACCAAAATCGTTGATAGCTTGCCAATCTGGTTGAATGGCTGAGTAATCGGATTGGGAGTAGCCCAACCGAACTGCTTGATCCACAACGATTCTTGCGAGATCGAAATGATGAGTGTATGGGTGTGCTGCAAGATAATCTCGAAGCACTATGCCTAAATCAATTGGAGCACCCTGCTCTTTATGCACTTTCAGCATGTCTCCAATACGTTCGGCTAGTTCATCATTCACTTGTTCAAATTCTTCATATTCCACTTCAAGTGGCACAGCTCCCGTCACTTCGTCATTACGAAGCACCAAAGCTTCATCACGAAGATCTGTGAGTTTTTCTGCGTCGGCATAGGTTAAATACCATGGCGCATCAAAGTAGTCCGTTACTGACTGGCGAAGTCTTTGGCTGAATGCACGGTTTTGATCCATATCGATCGCAGTACGAATAAATTTATGTACGTGACGATCGTAACCAATCCATAAATCGATCGCTTGCTGACCCCAGCTAATGATTCGATCCAGCTTCATTTGCAAGCCAAAGAGCGCCTCTCCCACAAACTCAAGCTCATCGTCACCATAGACGATCTCTTGGATATCTAGAATTTGAGTTTGTAGCTCATCCCCAGCTGCTTGCAGAGTATCTTGAAGCTCACGAAGATTCGCGGAGGTTTCAGACAGCAAAGCTTCGCAATTGTTGATCGCTTCTCGCCAGTCTTTATTGAGTAGCTCTGCGATTTGCACTTTGACTGACTGCTGCTGTTCATCCATAACTCGTTGGTTCAAATCAATCTGGTCGAAGATTTCACCCACTGAGTATTTCAAAACGCCAAATACGTTCTTGCGCCAGTGACCAACCGTTCCGCCTTCTTGAGCCGCGAGAATGGCTTTCGCCATTTCATCCGCCACCATTGAAAGCTGAATAGAGAGTCTGAGCTTGGAGAACTCACGATGCCTGACGTAGTAATCCGTAATGCCAATCGCAAGTGGACTGAGACGGTAGATGCTCGCGCCATCGTTTACCTCACTGGTAAAACGACTTAGCAGCCTCTGTTTAACTAATTCATTAATTGCATTATTGGCACGAAACGCGGTCGCTTCGCCCGTTTGCTCGAACTGTTGGGTGACGATCTTAAACGCATCATGCAGTTCCCCTTCCCCAAGTTCTTCATCAAATCTTTCATTACTCAATACCGCAATGGATATGAGAAATGCCAACCGTTCAGTGGAAAGATTCAATGCAAAATCATGCTGTTTGACCCAGCCGACAAGTTCATCAATCGGTCGGTCATCTGCAATCAGAGTGTTATCACTCATGGTCTTTCCTGTTATTGTTTTTTCCTCGCCCATACATGTATGTATCGGCCCATGGAGAGATAGGGTTCTTGGCGACACAGCTGCTGTTCTATTTTTAGAACATCTTCAGCGGTGTAGTCTCCCATGTATTGCATATTGCCAATGTAATCACTGAATGAACGAATGCCAGATTTGCCACATATTTCAAATCCCGCATCCTCTATCCATTGATACACTTCCTCTGGCTTCAGCCCTTTTTGTGGCTGAAGCTTAAATCTTTTTCTATGTGGCATGCCTTCAAGTACATGAGGAATATTGCCACATATGACGTTCTTAAATACCAATCCATGATGATTGTAAAACATGACAGAAGCGATACCACCAGGTTTCACTTGCTGCAAAACCGCTTCTAGAGCGGGTCTAGGTTCAGCTAACCATTCCATAACGGCATGAAACAACACCAGGTCTACTGGTTGACTCATATGTTCTGCAATACGCTGTACTGGACTATGTATCCAGCGATATTGCGAGAGTAGCCCGTTTTTTTCAACATCTGCCTTGGCCAACTTGAGCATTTCAGAAGAGAGGTCACACAATGTGATCTTGTGTCCTCTCTCAGCAATTCGTTGCGAAACTTGCCCTAATCCACCACCTGCATCTAAAACTTCTAGTTTTTTTCTTGTATCATCCAGCGCAGCGAGAGCTTGGGTTAAGTCTTCCCAAACAATAGTTTGGCGGATTTCACCCTTCTCTGAGCCGTAAATATTTTTTGCAAATTTGTGGGCGATATCGTCGAAATTTCGGTCTTGCATCACGGTATATTGAGTTAAGATAACCAGTTGTACAGCTATTCTGTCATATAAGTGACAGGAATAAAGGGGCAACTCCCTTTTTTAGCGTTAAGTGGTGTTTTTTCGGACTATTATTCTATGTTTGAGCTGAAAAAGGTTGTGTCTTCATTACTAATGCCTTTACCTGCCATGTTAATTCTTGGCTTCTTGGGCTTAGTTCTCATCATGTTTACGGCACGCCGTAAACTAGGAAGCCTGATTATTCTCGTGTCTCTGTGTGGGACTTTTCTTATTTCATTCCAACCCTTATCTAGCCGCCTGTTAATGCCACTTGAGCGCCAATACAGTGCGTTCTTACCCATTAATGAAACCATCGACTACGTGATGGTCCTTGGTGGTGGGCACGTGGTCGACGACCAAATTCCGCCCACTTCAGAACTGAGCCGAGCTTCATTAATGCGCTTAAGTGAAGGTATCCGGATTCTCAGAATGTATCCAGGCGCTAAATTAATTCTATCTGGTTATGATGGTGGTACCGGTGTCAGTCACGCTAGAACCATGGCGAAAGTTGCCCTTGCTTTAGGTATTGCTAAACCGGATATCATTTTGTTGGAAACAGCAAAAGACACATGGGAAGAAGCCCGACAAGCTGCTGGATTCGTGCAAAATAAGAAGCTGGTTTTGGTGACGTCAGCTAGCCATATGAAGCGCGCTATGCACGAATTTGAAGCTGCAGGCTTAAACCCACTCCCGGCGCCAACTAACTTCCTAGCACAAAAAGACATCGAGCAAGCATGGCAGAAATATACGCCATCATCTCGCTACTTGGAGCAAACTGAGCGGTACTGGCACGAGACCATGGGGTTAATATGGCAAAACCTTCGTGATTGGGTGGCTAACGAAGGTAACCAAGAGTTTTTACCTTCCGTTTCTGAGTTAGAGTCTTCTGAGGGTGTAGATAAGATCACTGAGCAAGACATTGAAGCGCAGCTTGCTCCTGAAGAACCGCAAGAAGCCGCAAACGCTCAATAAAAGTCAGGCACAAAAGAAAACGCCACACTTATAAAGTGAGGCGTTTTTTTCGACTATTCAAAAAGTCTAGTTGCAACGGACTTTATGTCATGATTGCAACAGAATAGAAAGCTAATCACCGGCGAACATATACCCTTCACCGTGAACAGTAATGAAAATCTGTGGGTTCTTCGGATCCAGCTCCATCTTCGCACGCATGCGACGAATTAAAACATCAATAGTGCGGTCGTTTGGCGCGTCAACTCGATGGCTAATCATATTAAGTATACGCTCTCGGCTAAGTACCTGGTTAGGATATGCCGATAGTGCTACTAAGAGTTCGTACTCTGCCTTAGTGAGTTTTACTGGCTCTCCATTGTTACTTAGCGAACGGCGTTGCTTGTCAAACACCCATTCACCAAAGTAAATCAAGTTCTCATTCTGCACCGATTCTTCAATAATAGGTTGTTTTCTGGCTAGAGAAATACGCCATAGCAAATTTTTGACGCGGACTAGGAGTTCCCTCAATTCGAATGGTTTCGTCACATAATCATCTGCGCCCATTTCCAAACCAACGATACGGTCGATACTATCTGTGCGACCCGTCACTAGAATGATGCCAATATCCGATTGACTTCTTAATTCACGCGTTAGCATCAGTCCATCTTCTTTCGGCAAGTTGATGTCTAACATCACCAAGTCGATGCTGGCTTCCTGTAGAATCTGACGCATTTGTTCGCCGCTCTCCGCTTCACTCACCAAGTAACCTTCACTTTCGAAGTAACCCGCTAGTTTGCTGCGCGTAACGACATCATCTTCCACTACTAGTACGTGATATTTCATGTCTTTCTATCTCAATCTTTCAATGACAGAGTCATTCTATTCATAATTAGTCACAATTCTAGCCTACATTGACGTGAATTGAAGAAAACTTGCTTTTTCTTGATTCAAAACAAATAGAAATCTTAACTTCAGATATGCAACAGAGATTTATCCGAAAACCTTGTTCCACATGACCACGTCTTCACAACCCTTCATTTTTCATCTTTTTTTTTCACATCAATGATTACTGTTGTTCATCTTTATTAGCTAAAATAGAGATAACACTTTTGGAGATAAGAAAATGCAAGAAATCAAAGCATTTAACGAACAACGTGCTGAATTATACTGGTGGCTTTCGAGCCTCTTTGCTAGAGAACTAACCACAGAAGAACTCGAGAAATATCAAAGCCCAGATATACGCGCTTTCCTTACTGGACTGGGTGAAAACCCAACACTATCAGCTCCTATCGCCTCTATGGTCGACGCACTAAACAGACTGCAAGTAAGAGAAGATGCCCAACTTGAGTTGTCTGCTGATTTTTGTGATCTGTTTTTGAAAACAGATAAGCATGGGGCACTACCTTATGCTTCTTTATATATTGGTGAGTCAGGTCTGTTAAACGACAAACCCGCTCAAGTAATGTCAGAGTTGCTTGCGGAGCACAATATTGCGGTAACTGAAAACTTAAACGAACCAGCGGATCATTTGGCTATTGAGCTCGATTTTCTCGGGAACCTCATTATTCGTTCCAACGAGTTAGAGTCAGAAGCTCACATGAATGAGGCGATGGAGCAGCAAGCAGAGTTTATTGAACAACACCTGCTAACTTGGGTGCCACAATTCGTGACTAAATGTCAGCAGCACGATGAGTTTGGTTTTTACGCTGCGGTATCAACAGTACTTCAAGCACTCATCAAGCTAGATCTTGATTACTTAAAAGGTGATCAAGCTTAAGATTTTGAGGCGCACGTACTGTTTATCCCTCACCGTTACAGACAAAAGTGCGTCTTATCTATAAATTTGTTGTATAAGTGATTGCTTGTATCAATGGGGAAGACTACAATCCGCCGTTTAAATGCAAAAGCCGCTTTGGTATTCAACAAGCACAATAATAATCTGTCGAACTGTTGAACCAAACCGCTGAAAAGCGGTTTTTTCATTCAGAATGCACTACTTATTAGGAACCCATATATTGGCTTCCAGAATTCGAAGCGGTATTGGCTATTAATAGCACTCCGCGATAAAAGGATATAGCTATGGCAACAATCAAAGATGTCGCCCGTCTGGCTGGCGTTTCAACGACCACCGTTTCTCACGTAATTAATAAAACTCGTTTTGTAGCAGAAGCCACACAAGAAAAAGTGATGGCAGCGGTAGATGAACTTAACTATGCACCAAGTGCGGTTGCTCGTAGTTTGAAATGTAACTCGACCAAAACGATTGGAATGCTTGTCACTCAATCTACAAACTTGTTCTTCTCGGAAGTCATCGACGGTGTTGAAAGCTACTGCTATCGCCAAGGCTATACTTTAATCCTATGTAACACGGGTGGTGTCTACGAGAAACAGCGCGACTATATTCGCATGCTCGCAGAAAAACGTGTTGATGGCATTTTGGTTATGTGCTCCGACTTAACTGAAGAGCTACTAGAAATGCTAGACCGTCATTCAGATATTCCGAAAGTGATTATGGACTGGGGCCCAGAAAGCTCTCAAGCCGACAAGATCATTGATAACTCGGAAGAAGGCGGCTATCTCGCAACTAAATATCTGATCGATAACGGTCATACTGACATTGCATGCTTGAGCGGACACCTAGAGAAAGCCGTTTGCCAAGAGCGTATTGTCGGCTATCAGCGTGCTCTAGCGGAAGCGGGTATCGAGATGAAAGATGACCGAATCTTAGAAGGTAACTTCGAATGTGATACGGCCGTGATTGCCGCTAACCGCATTGCAGCAATGGAAGTTCGTCCAACTGCCGTATTCTGCTTCAACGACACCATGGCATTCGGTTTAATGAGTCGCCTGCAACAATTAGGTGTAAAAGTTCCAGAAGATATTTCCGTTATCGGTTATGACAATATCGAATTGGCTGAGTATTTCTCTCCACCACTGACAACAGTGCACCAACCGAAGCGTCGTGTAGGTAAGAATGCGTTTGAGATTCTTCTAGAACGAATCAAAGATAAAGGTCACGAAAAACGCATTTTCGAAATGCACCCTGAGATTGTAGAACGTGATTCTGTCAAAAAACTCACATAATCCTGAAAAAAGTGCCTTTCTAGGCACTTTTTTTTGATCCTCATCCAATAAACTGAACGCTTTATTGTTTGTTTCGACACACTCTCCCGCACAAATCCCAATCGATTATCTGAAGCAATATCACACTTTTACCATACAACCGTCATAGATGTGAGTCATTTTCATTTATTCTAAATATGTCACGCACAGGGCAAACCACTTGAAAGGGTGGGACGCAAAGCCACCGGCCTAAACCAAATTTATTTGATAGGTAGCGGGGTTACCGATGGCAAAGGTATTAGCATTCTTTTGGTTTACCGCTAACAGAAGGCTGACACCCGTTTGCTATACTCTCGGACCTGATTTTGGTGACACAATCAATAACACCGAGAAAAGAATAAGCATGGACAATCCTATACTAAAAAACTCGATGCAATTGTTCGCTCAGCTTGGAAGAGTTAAGTCTCGTTCTATGTTTGGTGGATTTGGTATCTTTATTGACGATACCATGTTTGCATTAGCAGTGAATAACAAATTACATATCAGAACTAACCGTCAGACGATCGCTAAATTTAAGCAACTTGGCTACAAGCCATACGTTTATAAGAAGCGTGGGTTCCCCGTTGTCACTAAGTATTTCGCACTCCCTGAGGACTGTTGGCAAGATCAGGATGTTATCTTGACTCATGCTCGCTCTGCCTTAGAGTTCGCAAAAACAGAAAAAGTGCAACAGTCGGAAACAAAACCCAATCGACTCAAAGATTTACCTAATTTAAGACTGGCTACTGAGCGTATGCTTAAGAAAGCTGGAATTGAATCGGTATACGATCTGCAAGAGCAAGGTTCTGTGGAGGCTTTTAAAGCAATCCAACGAACTCACTCAAATACTGTAGGTCTTGAGTTACTTTGGGCGCTAGAGGGTGCCATTAATGGCACGCACTGGTCCGTGATTCCGCAAAATAAAAGAGAAGAATTGGCCAGTCTTATAAACTAGCCCTTATCGCTCTATACAAAAAATCAGCCTAACGGCTGATTTTTTTAGTTTATGATGAAAGTAAATCTATCCACGCCCTGTCTACTAAACTAATACAGAGTCGTCACAAGGACAGCATCATGAGCAAAAAGCTAATACTCGGAATCGCACTTCTCGCCGTCATTATCATTCTAGGTGTTAATTTTGGACAATATTTAACACTGGAAAATGCTCAGGCTCAGCAAGCTGCACTCAGCGAATATATCAGTCAGAATTTTGTTACTGCCGCATTAGTGTACTTTTTTGCCTATATTGCCATTACCGCATTCTCAATTCCGGGAGCTGCAGTCGTTACGTTACTAGGTGCCGCTTTATTTGGCTTTTGGACCAGCCTTCTTCTTGTCTCTTTTGCTAGTACCATTGGTGCAACCATTGCATTTTTGAGTAGTCGCTTTTTATTGCGTGACTGGGTTCAAAGCAAGTTCGGTTCAAAGTTAGAAACTATCAATAAAGGTGTAGAAAAGGACGGGGCTTTTTATCTATTCTCGCTAAGATTGATTCCGGTATTTCCGTTCTTTTTAATCAACCTATTAATGGGCTTAACACCAATTAAAGTGTCAAAGTACTATTTAGTGAGCCAGCTAGGCATGTTGCCTGGAACTGCGGTTTACTTAAATGCCGGTACACAGCTCGCCAATATTAACAGTTTGTCAGGTATCGTTTCCCCAGCAGTTTTAGCTTCATTTGCCTTGTTGGGATTATTTCCACTGATTGCTAAGTGGATTATGGCGCGAATTTCTCGCTCACCACAGGTACAAGAATAATGAAGGTTTTTATTGGCAATAGTCCGACGGAAGCACATATCGTTCAACAACAATTGAAAAATGAAGGAATCCTTTGTGAAGTTAGAGGTGAAGGGGTTTACACGCTTCGAGGTGAAGTGCCATTTGATGAAAATACCTTGCCTTATGTCTGGCTAATCGATAACAAACAACATGTTAAAGCGAAAGCTATCATAGCCGAGTGGCAAGAACAGTTAAAAGCAGATTTGGAAAAAAGGGATTGGGTGTGTCCAAGGTGTCATGAAGTGAATGAAGCGCAGTTTGGCGCCTGTTGGAGTTGCCAAGCGTTAGCGCCTACTGAGGTGTCACCGACTTAATAAAGGCAATTGAGTGACGATTGAACTCTTCGGGGTTCTCGACATTACAAACATGGCCACAATCTTTAATCTCTAATAGTTGGCTGGACTTATGTTCAGCCACCATTTCTTTCACCGGCTTGATGAACATGTAGTCTTTCTCACCCATTAGGTACAGGGTCGGAATCGGTAGTTCCCTCTCCTTGAAGTAACGATTCAGTGGGTTGACTTCCGTAGTTAGTCGATACCAACGCTTAAATTCGTTTTGGCACAGTTTCTTAGCTTCTCTAACAAACAAGTGGCGAGACTCTTTCTGTCCCCTCTGAGGCATCACAATGTACGCAAATAAGCTGTAGAGCCACATATAAGGGATTATGTGCTTACTCATGTTGCCAATTTTTACCAGTATTTGTGAACGTGTGTTAAAGCGCGTTACCGCTCCACCCAGAACCATCGAGCGCACTCTTGGCATTGCCAGTTCAGCAATATTGCGCACGATGATGGTACCAAGAGACATGCCGACAAAATGGGCCGATTGTATTTTAAGGTGGTCCAGTACACGAACGATATCCATTGTTACCGTTTTGAATGTGTACTTGTTGGCCATGATATCTTTTAAGAACTGATTTGATTTACCATGTCCACGCAAATCAATGAACAGTAAGTTGAAGTGCTCACGATAAGCTCGTATCTGCTTAAACCATATAGATGAGCTGCCCCCTGCCCCATGCACAAATACCACCCATTCATCACTTGTAGGATGGGTATACGTTTTATGAAATAGTAGGCTTTCGGACATAGTTCTCGGATTGGTTAGTAGTACGAAAATAAAGTTATCACAACTCTACACGTCTCAGGAGAAAATTGCGCGGAAATTTAGAAAAAATGATTTCCAATTGTGTCAAAAAATGCCAACAAGTGCATATAAAAGAGCGGCATTACGCCGCTCTTCCAATGATATTAGCTATGTGAGGCTTCAAGCGCCAAATCATACATTTTGATGTATTCCTTGGCAGATTCTATCCAGCTAAAGTCTTTGCGCATTGCTCGAAGTTGCATCTCACGCATCTCTTCTGGGTGTTGCAAATAGAACAGAAGCGCTCGCTGTAAGACAATCAACAGCGCGTCATGGCAAGGCTCATCAAACCCAAAGCCCGTTGCCTGCTGTGGATTGTCATCAAAGTCGATTACCGTATCTTTCAGCCCACCAACTTTACGTACAATAGGCAAGGTACCATAAGCCATACTGTAGATTTGGTTCAGACCACATGCTTCAAATTCAGAAGGCATTAGGAAAAAGTCTGAGCCAGCCTCTACTAGATGAGCAAATCGGTTGCTATACGCCTCTACAAACGCCAACTTATCAGAAAACTGCTCAGCAATATCGTTAAGATGGGAAGCGATTTGTGGTTCACCAGTTCCGATAATGACAACCTGAACATCGTTTTTCAGAAACTTATCCAATATTGGCAGTATGTAATGAAAACCTTTTTGGTGAGTCAATCGACATACCATGCCAACCATTGGAACATTGCGTACTGGCAGCGATAGCTCCTTTTGCAACGCCTGCTTGGCGGCGAGCTTACCATTTAGCATACTCTCTAACTCGTCGTCGTAATTGACCGGAAGAAAGTCGTCAAGCTTAGGGTTCCACTCTGAGTAGTCACAGCCATTAACGATGCCATGAAGATCTTTGGAACGATGAACAAAATCGTCTACCAAACCATGTGAACCTAGAGGGGTCACTAGTTCAGCGGCATAGTTAGGGCTTACTGCGTTGATTTTATCTGCGAAGGCAATGCCCGCACGAAGTGTGCTTACCCAACCGTCCCCATACTGTAGAAATTCCATTCCAGAAAGACGAAGTTCCGGAATGACTTCCAGCTGACTGTAGGAAAAGATGCCTTTAAAAATAGCATTGTGAACCGTTAGAACTGACTTCATTCCTGCAAAACGCTCGTCATCAACGTAGCGTGTTTTAAGCAAGAATGGGATCAAACCAGTATGCCAGTCATTGGCATGAACAATAGAAGGTCGAATACCGAGTTTCGGTAACACATCCAGACTCGCTGCCGCGAAGAAACCAAATCGTTCGCCATTGTCAGCATAAGCTCGATTGTGCTCAGCATACAATTCAGGCCTATCGAAGTATCGATCACATTCGATCACGAACACATCAACGCCGTCGAGTTGCGTTTTCTTAACTTGGTACGGTGTATGTGGCCAGTGCTCTAACTCCGTAGCTAGTACAAACTCATACTGATCCTTGTTAGGCAGTGACTGGTAACCGGGTAAAGTAATGGCTACGTTTTTACCCAGTTCTTGCAGAGCTTTAGGCAGAGCCTTGGCAACATCTGCCAAGCCTCCACTTTTTACAAGTCCTTGCGCTTCTGAAACTGGAAACCATACATCTATGTTTCGCATTTTAGAATCCAACTTTCGTCCCTTTCTTGATGACTACAACGCCACCTGGGGAGACATGGAAACGTTTCGCGTCCAACTCAAGATCTTCACCAATCACAGTCCCAGGGGCAATTTCTACGTTCTTATCAATGATCGCGCGCTTGATTGTACAACCAGCACCAATCTTTACGTCACCTAGGATAACAGATTCACTCACCACAGAACCAGCGGCAATATTACTTCTAAAACCTAATACAGAGCGATAGATTGATGAGCCACGAACATAACTACCGCCCGCAATCAAGCTGTCAGTAATCTTGATCTTTTGATGCTCAGCGTCAACGAACGTTGCTGGCGGCAATGGTGGATAATAAGTGTGAAGCGGCCATTTACGGTTGTATAGCGAGAACTGAGCGTCTTCTTGAAGTAGATCCATATGAGCCGCCCAGTACGAGTCGATCGTACCTACATCACGCCAGTAAGTAGTGTCTTTCTCACCGCTGATTTTGTTGGTAGAGAAATCATAAACATAGACATCACCTTCAGGGAACATCTTAGGAATAATATCTTTACCAAAATCATGGCTAGACTCAGTATTCTCGGCATCTATACGTAGCTCATTGCAAAGACTTTCTGCTTCGAAGATATAGTTACCCATAGACACTAACGCTATATCAGGATGACCAGGAATTGACTTCGGGTTTTGTGGCTTTTCTTCAAAGCCAATCATTTTGCCTTCTTCATCAACTTCAATCACGCCAAATTCTGACGCTTCCTCTAATGGCATTCGCAGTGCTGAAACGGTTAGTTTCGCTTCCTTGCGTTTGTGAAAGTCTAGCATCTGGCGAATGTCCATTTTATAGATATGATCAGACCCAAAGATACATACGTGCTCAGGATTGGCTAACTCGATAAAACGAACGTTTTGATAAATCGCATCCGCAGTACCTTCATACCAACGTTTACCATCACGCATTTGTGCAGGAATGGGGTCAATGAATCTATCGGTGATTCCCGTTAGATTCCAACCTTTACGCATGTGTTGATAAAGTGATTGAGACTTAAATTGAGTGAGGACATAAATTCGCATTAAGTCAGCATTGATAAAGTTGTTCAGAGCGAAGTCAATCAGACGATAGCTTCCTCCAAATGGTACCGCAGGTTTGCTACGTGATTCGGTTAAAGGACGTAGGCGAGAGCCTTCTCCACCAGCAAGAATCATTCCCAATACACCAGCCATTGATATCTCCGTTTTATTACAGCTTTTTTCCATTTATTGTCGGGCAGTTAAATTACATTTGGGGGTACCCGACTTCTTTATTAACGGATGACAATGTCGATTATTTCATCGACCATTCAAACGTTGAATCTTGTATATAAAATAGGCTTGAGGCCAAGTTGTTTAATTATCAACCTAGGCCAACCATTTTTTTAATATGGTTTTTATCTAAATTATCGTTTTGAAATAAGATTACAATGCATCATGACGCATTATTTGGCATTGAACACAGTTGCATCAAAACTTATGCCTTTAATCACAGAATGGCATACCGACATCACCTTATCAATACATATTGTTAACATGCAATTCACCTCAACCACTCTTTGATGAAAACTGCCTGAAAAACAATGAGCTAAACTGCTATGACCAGTTTAATGGATATATATAGATAATGAATGTACTAAATATATACAATCATTTACAAAATTAAGGATTTAATAGTGAGGATAAAAAAACAGCACTCAAATGAGTGCTGTTAATTAGAACGTTCAGAGATTATTTTTTAGGCTTTTTACGCTTATCGGTAATTTCCCATTTACCATCAACATATAACCCCGTCCAACCCGATGGTTTACCGTCGATTTCAGAACGAACATAATTCTCTTTAGTCTTACGACTGAAACGAACTACCGTTGGTCTACCATCTGGATCTTCTGTTGGTGCATCCGCAAGATAGTGGAACTTCGGCGATAAACGTTCTTTGTATTTCGCAAGTTCACTTACAAGCGGTGCGCGAGTCTCACGAGATTTAGGGAAGTTGCTAGCAGCCATAAATAGGCCTGATGCACCATCACGCAGTACAAAGTAAGCATCCGAGTTTTCACAAGGAAGCTCTGGGAAATGAACTGGGTCTTCCTTAGGAGGTGCTATTTCACCGTTTTTAAGGATCTTACGGGTGTTTTTACAGGTCTCACTGGTGCAGTCCATGTACTTACCAAAACGGCCGTTCTTAAGTACCATTTCAGAGCCACACTTGTCACATTCGACCGTCGGGCCATCATAACCTTTAACTTTAAACTCACCCTGTTCAACTACATGGCCTTCACAATTTGGGTTATTACCGCAAACATGAAGCTTACGCTTATCATCAATCAGATAAGCATCCATTGCCGTCTCACAAATTGGGCAACGTTTCTTAGCACGCAGAGCTGCCGTTTCGACGTCTTCTTCAAGAACGTTAATAATGCCTTCTTCATCACCCAAGTTAATCGTCGTTTTACAACGCTCTTTAGGTGGTAAAGCATAGCCAGAACAGCCCAAGAATACGCCAGTTGAAGCAGTACGAATACCCATAGGGCGTGAACATGTAGGACATTCAATTTCTGTCATAACGATATGATTTGGCTTCATACCGCCATGCTCTTCGTCTTGCTCAGCTTTGCCTAAATCAGTAGTGAACTCTTCGAAGAATTCGTTCAATACATTTTTCCAGCTTGCATCACCTTCGGCGATTTGATCGAGCTTCTGCTCCATGCGAGCAGTAAAGTCGTAGTTCATCAAATCAGTGAAGCTGTCATCAAGACGATCGGTCACTATCTCACCCATCTTCTCAGCATAGAAACGACGCTGGTCAACTTTTACATAACCACGATCTTGAATCGTTGAGATGATTGACGCATAAGTAGAAGGACGACCAATTCCACGTTTCTCTAGCTCTTTAACTAAAGCCGCTTCGGTGTAACGTGCGGGTGGCTTGGTAAAGTGTTGCTTAGGATCTAACGCAACAAGGTCAAGCTTATCGCCCAGCTGTACTGCAGGAAGGATAGCATCTTCGTTTTTGCCCATTGGACGCTGAACACGAGTCCAACCATCAAACTTAAGAATACGTCCCTTCGCTTTCAACGTATACTCATCAGCTTTCACGCTGATCGTTGTGGAGTCGTACTTCGCTGGTGTCATTTGACAAGCAACGAACTGATTCCAGATAAGTGCATATAGCTTATGAGCGTCGGCTTCCATACCTGAAAGATCATCAACTTTCACGTTAACGTCTGAAGGACGAATCGCTTCGTGCGCTTCCTGAGCACCTTCTTTGCTTCCGTAGAAGTTTGGTTTTTCAGGAAGATAGGCACCACCAAACTCACTATCAATATAGCCACGGACTGCATCAACGGCTTCTGCACTCAAGTTGGTAGAGTCGGTACGCATATAGGTGATATAACCCGCTTCATACAGCCTTTGAGCCAACATCATGGTCTTTTTAACACCATAACCTAGGCGCGTACTTGCTGCCTGCTGCAGCGTAGAAGTGATGTAAGGTGCTGATGGCTTACTTTGAGTTGGACGGTCTTCACGTTTACAAACTTCGTACGTCGCCTTGTCCAATACAGAAACAGCGGCTTGCGCTTCTGTTTCATTAGATGGTTTGAACGCCTTGCCCGCTTTTTGTGCAACTAGTAGTCGGAAATCTGTTTTATCCGAAGTTTTAGTATCCGCATGAATATCCCAAAATTCTTCTGGGATAAACGCATTAATTTCACGCTCACGCTCTACTAGAAGCTTAACGGCAACTGACTGGACTCGACCAGCAGATAGGCCTCGTGCGACCTTCTTCCAAAGAAGCGGAGACACCATAAAACCAACAACACGGTCTAAGAAACGTCGTGCTTGCTGTGCATTCACGCCATCCATATTCAGTTCACCAGGATCTTGGAATGCCTGTTGGATCGCGTTTTTGGTAATTTCGTTAAATACTACTCGTTTATATCGCTCTTCATCGCCACCGATGATCTCACGAAGGTGCCATGCGATAGCCTCTCCTTCGCGGTCCAAATCGGTTGCGAGATAAACATGGTCAGCGTCTTTCGCAAGTTTTTGTAGCTCGGCAACTACTTTTTCTTTGCCAGGCAATACTTGATAGTTTGCTGCCCAATCATCATATGGGTTAATACCCATTTTTTTAATTAGCGCTTTGCGGTCTTTTTCTTTTTTAATACGTGCTTTTTCTTCAGCACTTAAGCCTTTTGTAGAGACAGCTGCTGCTTTTTTACCAGTACTTTGCCCTGCAGTTGGTAAGTCACGCACGTGACCTACACTCGACTTCACTATAAAGTCTTTACCGAGGTATTTGTTAATGGTTTTAGCCTTAGCGGGTGACTCCACTATAACCAGTGACTTTCCCATAATGACACTAACGTCCTATATCACATTGCGACATTTAATCGCACGATGTTCGAAATTTATGCTTCTTTTTACTATTGAGCGAGAACAAAAGAAGATCAACCAGTTTTTTTGCAATTAGATTCTGATTGCTCGACAAATGTCCGATCAAATAGAACTCATCGCTTGAAAAATGGCGCAATATTAAACGCCATTTATGATTGTTGCCTAGCAACATTCACCAAAATTTGTTGCTTATCACAAATTGCTGCTAACTATAGCCGAGATATTTGTCCTTGCAAAATGTGTTGGCACTCATACACTACGCGGTAATGTTTTATATAGAGGACATCAATATGTCACAGAAAACCGCCATCACAGAGTTTGATTTGTTGCTCATCGCCAACCAAATCATTCAGGAACATGATGATTTCATTGAAGGAATGCGTGCAGACAGCGTCGAAGAAAAAGACGGTGTCCTAGTTTTCAAAGGTAACTACTTCCTCGATGATAAAGGGCTACCAACCGAGAAAACAACGGCGGTATTTAATATGTTTAAATACCTTGCACACCACCTTTCGAAAGAGTTTACTCTACAGAACTAAATAATAACGCCCCGATTCAGGGGCGTTATTATTCACTATGTTACTGGCTTAAATCTGCCAATTTATCAAAGTAGTCAGGGAACGTTTTTGACGTACACTTAGGATCGTTGATCGTCACTGGTGTGTCACTCAACGCAACGAGAGAGAAACACATTGCCATTCGGTGATCATCATACGTGTCAATCGCAGCATGTTTTAGGTCATCGGTTGGCTCGACGATAATATAGTCTTCACCTTCTTCTACTGTAGCACCTACTTTTCTCAATTCGGTAGCCATAGCCGCAAGACGATCTGTTTCTTTTACTCGCCAGTTATATACGTTACGAATTGCAGTTGTGCCCTTTGCAAAGAGTGCCGCCGTAGCAATAGTCATGGCGGCATCAGGGATATGATTATAGTCCATATCAATACCCACTAATTCACCTTTACGACACAGAATGTAGTCATCACCCCATTCAATCTCTGCACCCATTTTTTCTAGTGCGTCGGCAAATCTAATATCACCCTGAATACTGTTCTTACCGATACCCGTCACCTTTATCTCACCGCCTTTAATGGCTGCAGCAGCAAGGAAATAGGAGGCTGAAGACGCATCCCCTTCTACCAAAAACTGGCCTGGAGACTGGTATTGTTGACCACACTTAATAATAAACTGTTGATAGTCACGATTTTCAACTTTGACACCAAACTGCTCCATTATATGCAGCGTAATATCGATATATGGTTTTGATACCAATTCACCGACTATTTCGATAGTGACATCAGCCTTTGCTAGTGGTGCAGACATCAAGAATGCTGTTAAAAACTGACTGGAAATGGAACCATCAATTTTGACCAGTCCACCTGTCAAACCGGTACCAACGATCTTTAGAGGCGGATAGTTTTCTGCTTCTAGATATTCGACGTCCGCACCAGCTTGCTTAAGCGCATCAACCAAGTGACCAATGGGTCTTTCCTTCATCCTTGGTTCGCCAGTAAGAACATATTCGCCTTCACCAAGGCAAAGCGCAGCTGCTAGAGGACGCATCGCAGTACCTGCATTGCCAAGAAATAGTTCTTTTGGTTCCGAGACACTGAATGGTTGACCTAAACCTTTAACGATGCATTGAGTTTTATCTTCGGATAACTGATACTCGACACCCAAACTGGTGAGGGCGTTAAGCATATGACGAATATCATCACTATCTAGAAGATTGGTGAGTGTGGTCGTACCTTCTGCCAACGCAGCAAGCAATAAAGCACGATTCGAGACACTTTTTGAACCTGGAAGGTTAACCGTTCCGGATACTTTTTGGATGGGTTGGAGTGTTAAGCTTTCCATTAGTTGAATCTAATCCTTTGTAGACACTTCAGTCCTTGTAATGAAGCGTCTTAAATAATTCTTGGTAATTGCAGCGTAACTAAAATACAAGGTAAACACCAGAGCTAATACACCGCTAGATGGTCAATATCTCGACACTCAGTACTAGCCAACTAGTACTAATGAAAATTAATAAATGAGTCGGTATTGCTTATAATTAATAGAAAGGAACGCGACATTACAGCACTATGACGATCTACCTGACAGAACTAGACAGCAATGACTTTACATTTCCCTCTCCTTTCGAAGCGCTTGATGAGCCCAATGGCTTGCTAGCGTTTGGCGGTGATCTCAACCCACAACGACTGCTGTCTGCCTATCAACATGGTGTTTTCCCTTGGTTTGGCCCAAATGAACCACTTCTATGGTGGAGTCCAGCCCCGAGAGCCGTATTTGATCCATCTCTTTTCCGTCCGGCAAAAAGCCTGCGTAAATTTCAGCGCAAAGCAGATTATCGAGTCACGATGAATACATGCACATCGCAAGTCATAGAATATTGTGCAAGTACACGCCCTATCGAAGAAACTTGGCTAAATGAGGATATGCGTTCTGCGTATGGAGAGTTAGCAAAAAAAGGTCATTGTCATTCCGTCGAAGTTTGGAACGATAATGCCCTAGTTGGTGGGCTTTACGGACTTTCCATTGGCCAAGTCTTTTGTGGCGAATCGATGTTTTCTCTGGAAACTAATGCTTCCAAGATTGCTCTCTGGTACTTTTGTCATCACTTTAAAAACCATGGAGGCAAACTCATCGACTGCCAAGTTATGAATCCGCACTTGAACTCACTAGGAGCACAAGAACTGACCCGCGAGCAGTTTATAACGGCTTTGCATGATTTACGCGAACAAACCGTACAAGATTCCTGTTTTTCTCAACAAGAGCTATCATTTCCTATACAACAGGAGATGAGTTGATGAACATGGCTGTCCAACAGATCCGAATTGGTCTGAGTCGCAAACAAGACTGTAGCTATTTGCCCGCTCAACAGGAGCGAGTGGCTATTGTTTTGGAAAAAGAACTGCATGAAGCCAATCAATACGAAATGTTATTAGCTAATGGCTTTAGAAGAAGTGGGGACGCCATTTATAAGCCTCAATGTGACCATTGCAGTGCCTGTCATGCGCTCAGAGTAGCTATCGATGATTTTAAGCTATCTAAGAGCCAGAAACGTCTGCTTGCCAAAACCAAATCATTTCACTGGGAGATAAGACCAACATTAGACGAAGAATGGTTTGATCTTTACTCTCGCTATATTGAGAAACGTCATTCAACAGGCAGTATGTATCCACCAAGACAACAAGAGTTTTTTGAGTTTGCACAGTGTTCATGGATGACCTTGCACTATCTGCACATCTTTGACGATGATAAGCTGATAGGGATCGCCATCACCGATATTCTCTCTGATAGCGCCAGTGCTTTTTATACCTTCTTCGACCCTGACTATACGTTATCTCTCGGTACGTACGCTGTATTGTGTCAAATTGAATACTGCCAACGATATAACAAACAATGGCTCTATTTGGGCTACCAAATCGATGATTGTTCAGCAATGAACTACAAAACACGGTTCCAACGTCATCAAAGGCTAGTAAATCAGCGATGGCGAGGGTAGAATACACCGCAACTTTACTTATTAAGATTTTAACGGCACAATGCCTGCCGTTAAAACGCCGCATTTCGAAAGAGGATTAAATGGCTAAAGAAGACGTAATTGAGATGCAAGGTACAGTCCTTGATACTCTACCAAACACAATGTTCCGTGTTGAACTAGAAAACGGTCACGTAGTTACTGCGCACATCTCTGGTAAGATGCGTAAAAACTACATCCGTATCCTTACTGGTGACAAAGTAACTGTAGAGATGACTCCATACGACCTAACTAAAGGCCGCATCGTCTTCCGTGCTCGTTAATCTCAACGTTTAAACGAACACAAAAAAACGGAGCTTAGGCTCCGTTTTTTGTTACCCACTAAGTAGTGATTCAGATGAAGAAGCGCTAGTGATGCGCTTCTGCTTCTTCCTTAGCGCCTACATATTCAAACGCCAAATCATCATCTTTAAGGGACACTTTCACTGTTCCGCCATCAACCAACGAACCAAATAAGAGTTCATTCGCCAGTGGTTTCTTAAGCTTGTCTTGGATAACACGACCCATAGGTCTTGCACCCATTGTCTTGTCGTAACCCTTAATCGCAAGCCAATCGCGAGCATCATCAGACACTTCTAACGAAACGCCTCGAGAATCCAACTGCGCTTGAAGTTCAACAATAAACTTATCAACCACTTGATGTATAACCGTGTCATCTAGGCTGTTGAACCAGATGATACCATCAAGACGGTTGCGGAACTCCGGAGTGAACACACGTTTAATGGCACCCATCGCGTCTGGTTTGTGGTCTTGTTGAATCAGACCAATAGATTTCTTCTCAGTCTCAGCAACACCTGCGTTACTCGTCATTACCAAAATTACATTGCGGAAGTCAGCTTTTCGGCCATTGTTATCCGTTAGCGTACCGTTATCCATGACTTGCAGTAGCAAGTTGAAGATATCAGGGTGCGCCTTCTCAATCTCATCCAGTAATACTACAGAATGTGGATGCTTGATAACCGCATCGGTTAGCAATCCACCTTGATCGTAGCCTACATAACCTGGAGGAGCACCGATCAAACGGCTTACTGAGTGACGCTCACCGTACTCCGACATGTCAAAACGAAGCAGCTCGATACCCAATAGCTTAGACAATTGAACGGTCACTTCCGTTTTACCAACCCCAGTTGGGCCAGCAAACAAGAATGAGCCAACAGGTCTATCATCATTACCTAATCCAGCGCGAGTCATCTTGATTGCTTCACAAAGCACGTCAATGGCTTTGTCTTGACCAAAGACCAGCATCTTCATCTTGTCATCAAGGTTTTGAAGAATATCCTTGTCTGAAGAAGATACAGACTTCTCTGGAATGCGCGCCATCTTGGCAACCATCGCTTCGATATCAGCCACACCAACCGTTTTCTTACGACGGCTCACCGGAACCAAACGACTGCGTGCGCCCGCCTCATCGATAACGTCAATAGCCTTATCAGGTAAATGGCGCTCGTTGATGTACTTCGCTGACAATTCAACGGCAGCACGCAACGCTTTGTTAGTGTAACGAACCTCATGGTGCTCTTCATATTTAGGTTTAAGACCCATCAAGATCTTAGTCGTATCATCTAAAGAAGGCTCCACTACATCGATTTTCTGGAATCGACGAGATAGTGCACGCTCTTTATCAAAAATGTTGCTGTATTCTTGGTAAGTTGTAGAGCCAATACAGCGCAGTTTTCCGCTGCTTAGAAGAGGTTTAATAAGGTTTGCTGCGTCTACTTGTCCACCAGAAGCCGCTCCTGCACCGATAATTGTATGGATCTCATCAATGAACAGAATGGCGTCATCTTCTTTTTCCAATTGCTTGAGAATCGCTTTGAAGCGTTTCTCGAAGTCACCGCGGTATTTAGTACCCGCAAGTAGCGAGCCTATATCGAGAGAGTAAATAACACTGTTTTGGATAACATCTGGCACTTGGCCTTCAACGATTCTCCAAGCCAAACCTTCAGCGATAGCAGTCTTACCAACACCGGCCTCACCCACCAACAATGGGTTGTTCTTACGACGGCGACATAGCACTTGAATCGTACGCTCAAGTTCTTTATCGCGACCAATAAGAGGGTCTATGTTGCCTGCTTTCGCCACTTGGTTCAGATTCGTTGCAAAGCTTTCAAGACGATCTTCACCGTTGGCTTCTTCAATGTTCTCACTACCGCCACCAAGTGAGCCACTCGATGGTTCGTCACCAGTTGGACCGATGTTTTTGGTAATACCGTGAGAAATAAAATTAACGATATCTAAACGGCTAATGTCATTTTTCTTAAGAAGGTAAGCAGCATGTGATTCTTGTTCACTAAAAATCGCTACTAAGACGTTAGCGCCTGTTACTTCACTGCGCCCAGAAGACTGTACATGGAATACGGCGCGTTGAAGAACACGTTGGAAACTTAAAGTAGGTTGTGTTTCTCGCGTGTCGTCGGCATCAGGGATAAGAGGAGTTGTTTGATCAATGAAAATGTCGAGCTCATTACGCAGATTCTCTAAATTTGCGTTACAAGCAGTTAGTGCCTCTTTAGCCGAGTCATTTTCCAACAAAGCTAAAAGGAGATGCTCTACGGTCATGAATTCATGTCTTTTATCACGAGCACGAGCAAATGCGCCGTTCAGACTCGATTCTAATTCTTTATTAAGCATAAGTACCTCCTAAGGAATGACAAACGTCATTCATGCGAAAATTAGGCTTTTTCCATGGTACACAAAAGTGGGTGTTCATTTTCCCTTGAATACATGGTCACTTGAGCAACTTTCGTTTCCGCGACTTCGGATGTGTAGGTGCCACAGACAGCTTTACCTTCATAATGCACCGCTAACATCACTTGAGTCGCTTTGTCTTCGTTGAGTGAAAAAAAGCGTTCCAAGATTTCTACTACAAAGTCCATCGGCGTATAGTCATCGTTGTTTAACACAACGTTGTACATTGCCGGCGGCTCAACCTTAGTTTTTTCTTTCTCCAGTAAGTCTGAGTCTGGAGTCACCCATTCAAAATTTTTACTCATGGCCAAATGTTGAGAGTTTTCTTTTAATTACAAAACACTGTGCTGAATTTCAATGCTAAAAGCGTCGCTAAAAACACCTGAGACCCAACACTCAAAAAACATCTCTATTAAGAGACTAATGCACCAATTGTATCGCTGCAAACAAAACAATGCTATTAGTGTGTGTCACATATGAGCCAAGTTGAAAAAACTTTCGCCTCCCTCATAAATAGAATACATGAAGCTCATGCAAACAGAAGATAGATTTTACACTTTTGTTAAAACCAAAGCGCATATGTATAGAATATGTAGTTATTTATACGACTTTCCTATTGACTCCGCTCAATGTTTGACTACAGTGGTTAATTAGTGACTAAAATTTAACAAGTTTTGCATCGGTATTCCCCACAAAGTAAGAATACCCTTACAGCAAAAAACACATTCAAAACGGATGAATGTGGTATAGAGCCACGACTTAGGTTGTGGTTAGTTAGTTTGAATCACAGCAAAGAAGAAGCAAACACGATTGGTCAGTGTCTTCAAAGCGACTTCAGTAACAAAAAATGCATGAGGGATGTATAGCATGGCTACAGGTACAGTAAAATGGTTTAACAACGCCAAAGGATTTGGGTTTATTTGTCCAGAAGGCGAGGATGGTGACATTTTCGCACACTACTCCACTATTAAGATGGATGGCTACCGTACTCTGAAAGCGGGTCAACAAGTGAATTACGAAGTAGAAGAAGGGCCAAAGGGCTATCACGCTAGCTCAGTTACGCCTGTCGAAGGTGACATAGCGAAGTAGTTTCACAAAACAATCACCCATTACAGAAGACACGACCTATAAAAAAACCACCTTTCGGTGGTTTTTTTATGCCTTTCACAATTCGATGTTTAGCGATTAGCCAACAATGTTATTCAATGTGGAGCTTGGACGCATTAACGTTGAAGTCTTCACATCGTCAAATTGATAGTAACCACCAAGATCGCCTGCAACGCCTTGAGCATTGTTTAGCTCAGAAACAATAACACTCTCGTTTGATGCAAGGTGCTCTGCAATTGGCGCGAACTCGTCTGCTAGTGCTTTGTCTTCTGTTTGAAGAGCTAGTGCTTGAGCCCAGTATAGAGCTAGATAGTAGTGAGAACCACGGTTGTCTAACTCACCAACGCGACGTGATGGCGACTTGTTGTTGTCTAGGAACTTGCCTGTTGCTTCATCAAGAGCTTTCGCTAGTACATTCGCTTTTTCTTTACCAGAAACGACCGCTAGATGCTCTAGAGAAGCTGCTAGTGCTAAGAATTCACCTAAAGAGTCCCAACGTAAGTGATTTTCTTTTTGAACCTGTTGAACGTGCTTAGGCGCAGAGCCACCAGCGCCTGTTTCAAATAGGCCGCCACCGTTCATCAATGGAACAATAGATAGCATCTTCGCCGATGTGCCAAGTTCAAGAATTGGGAACAAGTCTGTTAGATAATCACGTAAAACGTTACCAGTGACAGAAATGGTGTCTTCACCCTTCTTGATTCGGTCTAGTGAGAACAGTGTTGCTTCCAGTGGAGCTTTCACATAAATTTCTAGACCTGACGTATCGTGCTCTGGAAGATATTGATTCACTTTTTTGATCAACTCAGCATCGTGGGCACGGTTCTCGTCGAGCCAGAATACCGCTGGCGTACTTGATGCACGAGCGCGCGTCACAGCCAGTTTCACCCAATCTTGAATCGGTGCGTCTTTCACCTGACACATACGGAAGATATCGCCTTCTTCAACTGACTGCTCAATAAGCACATTGCCGGCTGTATCGATAACTTCGACTTTGCCATCACCTTTTAGGATGAAGGTCTTATCGTGTGAACCGTACTCTTCTGCTTTTTGAGCCATTAGACCTACGTTTGGCACACTACCCATCGTCGTTGGATCAAATGCACCATTCTCTTTACAGAAGTCGATAACTGCTTGATAGATACTTGCATAGCTACGATCAGGGATCATTGCTTTGGTATCTTTCTGCTTACCATCCGGGCCCCACATTTGGCCAGATGAACGAAGCATCGCTGGCATAGAAGCATCAACGATAATGTCACTTGGTACGTGTAGGTTGGTAATACCACGGTCAGAATCAACCATTGCAAGTGCAGGTTGAGTTTCATAAACAGCTGCTAGATCGGCTTCAATCTCAGCTTTTTGAGCGGCTGGTAGTGAGGCGATTTTTGCGTATACATCACCAATACCGTTGTTTACATCAACACCTAGTTCTTCAAATAGCTGACCGTGTTTTGCAAATACATCTTTGTAGTAAACTTTAACTGCGTGACCAAAAATAACCGGGTCAGAGACCTTCATCATCGTCGCTTTCATGTGCAATGAAAGCAGAACATCTTGCTGTTTCGCCTCTGCAATTTGCTCTTCAAAGAAAGACACCAACGCTTTCTTGTTCATTACAGATGCGTCGATGATTTCACCCGCTTGTAGGGCAACCTTCTCTTTAAGAACGCTAGTCTCGCCAGTAGCTGAAGTAAATTGAATCTTCACATCCGTCGCATCAGCAACAGTGACCGATTTTTCACTACCGAAGAAGTCTTTATCTGTCATGCTAGAAACATGAGACTTAGAATCTTTCGACCATGCTCCCATTGAATGCGGGTTTTTCTTAGCATAGTTCTTCACAGATAGCGGTGCGCGTCGGTCTGAGTTACCTTCACGTAAAACCGGGTTTACCGCACTGCCTTTGATCTTGTCATAAGTAGCTTTGATAGCTTCTTGTTCTGGCGTGCTTGGCTCTTCTGGGTAGTTTGGCAAATCATAGCCATTTGCTTGAAGTTCTTTAATAGCAGCCTGTAGCTGTGGGATAGACGCAGAGATGTTTGGTAGCTTGATGATGTTCGCTTCTGGTGTTTTCGCCAGCTCACCAAGTTCAGCTAGTGCATCACCAATACGTTGCTCTTCTTTGAGGTATTCAGGGAAGTTAGCAATTATACGCCCTGCTAGTGAAATGTCTCTCGTTTCAACACTGATACCAGATGAAGCAGTAAATGACTGAATGATCGGCAGCAACGAGTAAGTTGCGAGCGCTGGAGCTTCATCAGTAATGGTATAGATAATTGTCGGCTTTTCTGTAGGCATGAAATTTCCCTATCGTTCTAATTGGGTATGAGTACCCTTATTAATCAACGTGCCTTCATCAAGGACACGTAAACGTTATGACGGAACGCGATTGAGTGGTTGATACAAAAAGTTTGCACATGAAAACCCTCTCAATTGGGCTTTTTTTGTTCAGTCAAACGAAATCCTAAGCACTTATAATTAAACAAATTTGGGCAATTAGTCTATTATCTTGTGCGTTATTCCTGTTTTTGAGCGCGCTTATGATAGCTCAAAACAACCGTAGACAAAACTACACCACACAGTTTGTTTACATTTTTGCAAGGTAGTTAACATGACGAATAAAACAGCGGCACCTCGTAGTAAGTCGAAAAGCCGCGCTGCTTCTACACGTTTCAAACAGCACTCAGGTCCAGGAAGTAGACCGCGAAAGTCCACTTCGAAACCTGCGGTTAAACGAAAAACAGACACTAACCGAAGCAGACTACCCATTGAAGAACGCAAAGTGATCCTCTTCAACAAACCTTATGACACTTTAAGTCAATTCACAGATGGTGACGGACGAAAAACACTTGCCGATTACATACCTGTCAAAGATGTATACGCCGCCGGACGCCTCGACAGAGACAGCGAAGGGCTGATGGTTCTTACCAACGATGGTATTTTGCAAGCTAGACTGACTCAACCAAAATCCAAGTCAGAAAAAACCTATTGGGTTCAGGTCGATGGAGCGCCCTGTGAGGATGACTTAGATAAGCTGCGACGCGGTGTAGTGCTTAAAGATGGGCCTACATTGCCTGCGAAAGTCAGCCTTATGGATACGCCTGACGTTTGGGAGCGTCACCCACCGGTGCGCTTTCGTGCCAACATTCCTACCACATGGTTAAGCATTACAATTATTGAAGGAAGAAATCGACAAGTACGTCGAATGACAGCCAATATTGGTTTCCCAACATTAAGGCTTATTCGTGCTTCGATGGCAGGGTTTGAGATTGGAGGCTTGCAGCCAGGTGATTGGTTGGAAATCCCCACCGATCACCCAGCTTTAAAGAGATAAGTAACCCAAAGCAAAGCTATTATTGCTGAGCAACAATAGCCCTCACATGCTCTAGGTCTTCAGGAGTATCTACCCCAGCAGGTGGTGCTTCCTGAGCCGTTGCGACGTGGATTTTTTCTCCATACCACAGCACTCGAAGCTGCTCTAGGCACTCAATTCGTTCAAGTGCACTCGGCTCCCATTCTACATAAGTCTTAATAAACCCAGCACGATAAGCATAGATGCCAATGTGTCTCAGTAGAGGGTTAGTTGCACGTTTTTTCGGCTCTGCAGCGTAAGCATCTCGATCCCAAGGTATCGTTGCTCTACTGAAGTACAGCGCATAACCTTGCTCATCCGTCACTACTTTTACCGCATTTGGGTTAAAGACTTCTGATTCATTCTCAATCGTTACACCGAGGGTAGCCATTGGCGCCGTGCTGCTCTCAAGATTATTAGCAACTTGCTTAATAATGCATGCTGGAATCAAAGGTTCATCACCTTGTACGTTCACAACGATGTGATCGGGTGCGATTTTCATCGACGCAACCACTTCCGCTAACCGCTCGGTGCCAGACTCGTGAGATGGAGAAGTCATACAAACTTCGGCACCAAATTGTTTTGCAGCGAGCTCCACTCTTTGGTCATCGGTTGCGATGATCACGCGATCGGCACCAGATTGTAGCGACTTCTCATAAACGTGCTGGATCATCGGTTTGCCACCAATATCCGCTAACGGCTTACCTGGCAAACGAGAAGATTCATACCTTGCTGGGATAATGACCGTAAAAGACATTAGCGTCCCTCTTCCATACTCATTTGTCTCGCTTCAGGCTCTAGTAAAACCGGAATACCCTCTTTAATCGGATAAGCAAGACGATCAAGCTTACAGATAAGCTCTTGCTTATCTTTATCAAAAGTGAGTTTTCCTTTACATACTGGGCATGCCACGATTTCAAGAAGTCTGTGATCCATAACTTTCTATTACCTTGTTTATTTTTTTGAGTATTTCCCTACCGTCTTGCTCAGTAAATTGAGCCGATACAGGTAAATACCACCAATTGTTTTGTGCAAATGAACGACATTTTACGGCATCTTTCTCCGTCATAATGACGTTATCAGACCCATCACTTAGGGCATATAATTGTTCCGGTTGAAAATCTTTATGGTCTGCAAAGCCTTGGCTGCGTACCACATCTGCATCAAGATCATTCAACGTCTTAAAAAAACGTGGAGGATGGCCAATACCAGCAAACGCAGTGAGTTGCCCTAGTTCGGTCACAGCTTTACTCTCATTGGTTGTTAGATTGATAGCAAGCTCAGGCTGTAATTCAAAACGCTTCTCTTGCCCTAAACGAGGCTCCCCGCCATTGGTAACAACAAGGTCTACTTCTTCCAAGCGAGACAGCGTTTCTCGTAGTGGCCCTAGTGGAATAGATTGCTCATTACCAAAGCGACGCACTCCATCAACCACTACAATTTCCATTGCTCTATCAAGCGCATAGTGCTGTAGACCATCATCGGTGATAATCACATCAACACCAAGACTTTCTAGTGCCTTGACTGCATTCGATCTTACCGGATCCACAACAACAGGGACTTTGGTTCTTTCATAAATAAGCTTCGGCTCATCGCCACAGGCTTTAGTACTGGTCTGGGTTTCAACTTGCAAAGGATAATGGTTAGATTTACCCCCATAACCTCGAGAGACTACTCCAGGTTTGAAACCTTGACGTTGCAAATTCTCAACCAGCCAAATAACGATCGGTGTCTTACCATTACCACCAGCGGTAATATTACCAACGACAATCACAGGCACAGAAGCGCGGTAGCATTCTTTTGAACCATCACTGAAAGCTTTCCTACGTCGCTTCGCAATCGCTCTATATAACGCACTAAGTGGCCACAAAAGCGGCCACCATAAGTAGTTTAGTGGATTACGACCAAACCACAGTTTCTCAATCACTCGTTGTCACCAAACTGAATTTTATGCAGTTGAGCGTACGCACCTTTATGTGCAAGTAACGTATTGTGATCACCTCTTTCGATGATCTCACCGTCATCAACAACGAGAATTTCGTCAGCTTCTTCGATTGTTGATAAGCGATGAGCTATAACTAGCACCGTTTTATCCTTTTGAAGTTCATCCAACGCAGATTGAATCGCGCGCTCAGACTCAGTATCTAATGCAGAAGTCGCCTCATCCAAAATCAGAACGGGAGCATCACGCAACAAAGCTCGTGCAATCGCGAGACGTTGCCTCTGACCACCTGACAAGCTTGCGCCATTTTCTCCAATCACGGTATCAAGGCCGTTGTCGAGACCATTAATGAACTCCATAGCATGAGCTAATTTAGCCGCATGCTCGATTTGCTCTCGGCTATATTCGCCATCAGTTGCATAGGCAATGTTGTTGGCAATAGTATCGTTAAACAGATGAACATTTTGAGAAACCAACCCGAAATGCTTACGCAAGTTGGTCAGCTTGATATCATCAATCTTGTGACCGTCAAGTTCAATATGTCCACTATCGACGTCATAGAAGCGTGTAAACAAGTTAGCGATGGTACTTTTGCCCGAACCCGAACGCCCTACAAGCGCAATGGTTTTACCCGCAGGAAGATCAAAACTAACATGGCGTAACGCTGGCTTTTCGGTTCCCTGATAAGTGAAAGTGATATCGTTAACTTTAATGTCGCCTTTCACTTTCGACAGCTCAACTTTACCAGTATCACGCTCCGTATCTAGGTCCATTAACCCAAATAAAGTTTGGCTCGCGGCCATACCACGCTGGAACTCAGCCGTAACACCAGTCAGTGCTTTCAATGGACGCATCAATGAGAACATAGCCGAGAAAATAACCGTAAAAGTACCCGCGGTAAGTTGCTCACGAATCTCATCGAAACTTGCCAAATAAAGGACCGCAACCAATGCTAATGAGGCAATCATTTGAATCACAGGATTCGCTACCGCTGAGGCTGCTACCATCTTCATGGTTTGCTGCCTCATTTGGTTACTCATCTGATCAAAACGCTCTTTCTCAACTTGCTGACCACCGTAACTCAACACTACCTTATGACCTTTTAGCATCTGCTCGGCTGAGGTGGTCATATGACCCATCGAGGTTTGCATGTTGCGAGAGATCTTTCTAAAACGCTTAGATACAAAGCTAATCGCCCAAGCTACGACAGGAGCGACAGCGAAAAGAACCAGCGATAACTGCCAGCTGCTCCAGAACATCAGTATCAATAAACCCATGATACTTGCCCCTTCTCGGACAATACTGACTAGCGAGCGACTCGTCGCTCCTGCAACTTGTTCTGAGTCATAAGTAATCCGAGAGAGCAGCCCACCAGTAGACTCTTTATCAAAAAAGGAGACTGGCATGTGCATAAAGTGACTGAATATTTTGCGTCGTAGTTCCATGACGACTTTGCCGGATACCCAACTCAAACAGTAGGTCGAGACAAATCCACTGGTGCCACGTATGAACATCATTCCAAGAATGATAAAAGGAAGGACTTTTAAGAAATTCGATTCGACATCACCAAAACCTTCATCGAGTAGAGGCTTAAGTAGTGATAGCATGTAGGTATCTGCAGCAGCATTGATCACCAGTGCGATCACCGCAACGACGAGACCCGCTTTGTACTCTCGAATATAAGTCCAAAGACGCTTAAAGGTCTGCAGCGTCGTTTCATCTTGATTTAGCGACATAATTATTGTTCGTTTTCTTTTATCTATCTGTTCATTCTACTCTGCTTCGCAACATCTGCCTATACCAAGGGTCGAGGTTCTGGTTGCGAAGCGTTGAAACGGTTAATTCTCCATCAAAAAAGACGAAATTAACCTGCCCCTGCGTACCTGTTTCATACCATTGAGCACCTTGCTCTAGGTATCGTTGTTTAACCAAGTCGTTAGGCAGTTGCCAGTGGGAACGAAATTTCGTAGAGGCCACAACGTGATCAGCATGAATCAATTGTGTCAGAAACGTAGAAGAGGAGGTCCGGCTACCATGATGAGGTACACTCATAACATCAACATCTAGTTCAGAGAGTGTTCTGGCGATCAATATTTCACTGACTTTCTCAATATCGCCTGTAAGCAATATTCGATGAACTGAATTGTCTCTCTGAGCAAAACTAATCAGAACCACACAAGAGTGTGGGTTGTAAGCTCTGTCCACTCTCTTTGGAGGCCACAGCGCCTCAAATCGAATTGCCTTCCATTGCCAAGTTCTACCTCGAATACAGAGTTGCTCTTCTGTCATTCCATCTGGCTTCTTGACCCAATCAGGTTCCCAATAATTACGGAGTTCAATTTCACCACCAGCGTGGTCATTATCAGCATGACTGATAATAACTCCGTGCAGTTCTCTAACTCCTAAAGCTAAAAGATTGGGAGTCACTACCGTCCTCGCCATTGAGAAAGTTGGACTCGCGCGTCCTGTATCATAGAGTACAGCTTGATCTCCCTGTTTGATGGCAACAGAGAGCCCATGGGCTACATCAAAAAAGTGAACACTAACTTCTTGCCCGCTTTGTTTTAATGGCAATGTGACAGCACATAATATCAGTAACAATGCCAGCCACTTCAATGACACTACTTTTCTCAGAATAAACGCGAAAATTAATGGTATCGCATAGAAAGCTAAGTAACTTGGGGTGTTAATCCAGAACCAACTTGATAGGTTCAAAGAGTAATCAAAGGGCATCATCAGAATATCGACCAATGACCAAATAAAGCTCTCCTCTTCCAAGAGGACTGTCATCACAGTCGCTAAAAGCAATAAAGGAACGACTAAAAAACTAAACCATGGGACAAACAGCAAGTTATAGAAAGGTGACGCGACAGCAACCCCTTGAAATAAACTGACCACAATGGGAATGAACAGTAAGCAGAGCAAAGCATGGGTATACAACACAGTACGAACACCAAATTGATACGAAACAACCGAGTTGGTCACCATAAGTGCGGAGACAGCGAGAAAAGAAAGCCAAAAACTGGTACTTGCGGCAGAAAAAGGTATCAAGGTGAGTATGAGAGAGGCAGCTACTAATAGAGTGGTCATACTCATTATCCTGATGTGAATAATGCTAAGCGAATTGGCAATGACAAGCATGAGTAGAGCGCGAACTGTTGGCGTAGCAAACCCACCTAAAGCCGCATAAAAAAACGCTAACACTAATCCTGTGAAGATACCTAACAATAAACGTAACTTCGTCGTTTTATAACGTAGTTCTGTTGGTAGAAGCAAAGTCAACACCAGCAGTGCCCCTCGCCCAACCAAATACCCAACGGCAAAAACTATTCCTATATGTAGGCCAGAGATGGCAACGAGATGAGACAATCCGCTGTGTTTTAATCGCGCCCAGTCTTCAAACGCGAGTTTGCTTCTATCACCGAAAATTAGCGCTAAATAATAACCTTGATGTATGCTGTTTTTAGTCGCAGACGTTACCAACCGATGTAATTTCGAACGCCAATCATACGTACTTCGAGCCATAAAATGACTGTCATCTGCTAGAACAATGTCGGCTAAAAAACGATTCGAGAAATAGTATTGCTCTTTGTCGAAACCAACCTGATTAAGAACACCAACAACGGGTTTTAGTTGAACCAAAGCTTGGAGTTCATCGCCCATTGTTAACGCTATCGGTGCATATAACTTAACGCTAGGCCTCTCAAAGAATGACAATTTTTCTCCATCAATCGATAAAATCGTCAATTCAACCTCATATCCACGAGTTATTTTTTTAAAATAGCTGTCAACTCGTCCTTTTATGGTAATATCTGTGCCAAATCGGTAAAGCACCTCTGATTGGTGCTTGTAAAGATTCCCTTGTATCAAAGCCACGGACATTGCAATAAAAACCACTGCAATTATCGAGCAGCGTTTTATTAGTAAGGCTATGCTAATTAAGGATGTAGGAATCAACCAGTAGTAATGAGGCATCATTGGCCACCATGCAACACTGATAAGTGTTAGTGAAAAAACCAACGGTGCAACAATGCCTGTTAAGAGAGTCATGTTTCCCTATGCCAAGAAAGTTCATTAAACGTTTCATGCCCGATCACGAGATGATCAAGCGACAAAAGGCATTGAAAGTGTTCGGCAATGTCCTCTATAACCCAAACCTTTGGTGTTTAAATCGACGCTCAGCGGCAGGCGCTTTTGCGGTTGGTTTGTTTATGGCTTTTGTCCCACTACCAAGCCAAATGATTATGGCGGCAGGGTTAGCTATCCTGTTTGGTGTAAACCTTCCGTTATCGGTCGCACTTGTTTGGATTAGTAACCCTGTGACCATGCCAGTACTATTTTATTTTGCGTACAAGATCGGCGCATTTTGCTTGAATACGCCTCCTCAGCCATTCCATTTTGAGTTGTCTTGGCAATATTTATCCGACCAAATGACCACCATTGGCCCTCCGTTCCTCTTAGGGTGCGCGATATGTGGTATTGTTGCTTCTGTTGCTGGGTATTTCGGCATTCGTGGCCTTTGGCGTTACTCTGTGGTTCGCAGTTGGCAGCAACGCGCTACAAGATAACGTTAGCTTGAAACTGACAACAGAGTCGTAAACAGAAACTACGAGTGTGACGACACTTCTAAGCAACAAGACTGTCGACCAAATATGAAAAAGCCCGTCAATGATATTCATTGACGGGCTTTTTCTTGAGATTAAATTACTTGGCGCTCAGTACTGAAGCTGGGTTTAACTGACTTGCCTTAGTTGCTGGATACCATGTCGCAATCAGACTTAACACCGTTGCAGTCCCCGCCACTAAAGCCACATCACTCCAAACCAACTCAGATGGCAGAAAGTCTACAAAGTAAATGTCGCCAGATAAAAACTTATGACCAATGAGAGACTCAAGGCCAGAAACCAATGGAGTGAGATTCAGTGCCACTAAACTACCCAGCATACCACCGACAATACTACCCACTACGCCAGAAAATACACCTTGCCAGATAAAGATGCGTTTTATGAGGCCATCTTTGGCGCCCATCGTACGTAATATTGCGATTTCAGATGCGCGATCTTTTACCGCCATCATCAGTGTTGAAACAATATTGAAGCACGCAACACCAATAACCAGAACCATCACCAAATACATAATGGTTCGAACTAACTGAATATCTCGATATAGGAAACCGTATTTTTGTTTCCAGCTACGTAAATAGACATACTCCGTTAAGGTATTACCCACCTCTCTAACAATCAAAGGGGCATTGAATACGTCATCTACTTTTATAGAAACGCCAGTAACTTGATTACTTAGTCGAGCATACTGCTGAGCATCTGCTAACGGAACAATCGCCAAGCTATGGTCAATCTGTCCATTTAACTCGAGCAAACCAGATACTTGGACTCGAACTCGTCTTGGTGCTTGCACTTTGCTGGTGTTGCTAGTGGTTGGGATCATTAACGTTACGTAGTCACCTACTTTTGCACCCACTTGATCTGCGACCCCTTTGCCGAGGATCACTTGCTGTTCACCGGCATGAAAATTTTGCCAAGCAGTGCCTTTCACAAAGCCTGGTAGTGTCGACACTTTGGTTTCAAGTTCGGGGTCAACGCCGCGAACTTCAACAGCTTTGAGTAGGCTGCCCTTTTCAACCAAAGCTGTCATTCGAATATAGGGTGCAGCCGCCTCTACTTTTGAGTGTTTCATTGCCGAGTCCATCACCTTTTGCCAATTTTTGATCGGAGCATTCACACCTTCAAACTCACCATGGGCAATTACGGATAACACTCTATTCTTCAGCTCGCGCTCAAAGCCATTCATCGCAGACAAACCAATGACAATCACCGCCACCCCAACGGCGATGCCAACAATGGATGAAATCGAAATAAACGACACCATTTTGTTACGTTGTTTGGCTTTGCTAAAACGTTTACCAATAAAAAACGATAGTGACACATTAGCTCCTTGAATTACGCAATTTTGGCATCGAGTAGCAGGCCATCTTGCATATGCATCTGCCTATCCATTTTCGCGGCTAACTCATTATCATGAGTCACCACTAGAAAAGCGGTTCCGTATTCTTGGTTAAGTGTTCGCATCAAATCATATATAGATAAAGCCGTAGTATGGTCAAGGTTACCGGTCGGCTCATCAGCCAACACTAACGCAGGCTTATTGACCAAAGCTCTAGCGATGGCAACTCGTTGGCGCTCTCCTCCCGAAAGCTCAGAAGGTCGATGCTCTAAACGATGTTTTAGCCCCACACGCTCTAGTAATGCACTCGCTTCGGCCTTCGCAAGTTTGGTTCCCATACCACCAATGAGTAACGGCATCGCCACGTTTTCTACCGCTGTAAAGTCACTGAGTAGATGATGGAACTGATATACGAACCCTAAGTGTTCATTACGAAGCTTGGCTTGTTGGTTGCTGCTTAAAGTCAGTAGAGGCTCACCAAGGAAAGTAACCTCCCCTTCCGTTGCCTCATCCAAAGCACCTAGTACGTGAAGTAGCGTTGACTTACCGGAGCCAGAAGAACCAATTATAGACACCAACTCACCTTTGGAGATCTCAAAACTCACGCCTTTAAGTACCTCGGTATCCACCGCCCCATCGTGATACGTTTTTCGAATGTTTTGACAGGCGATTAACGGACTACTCATATCTTAAAGCCTCTGCTGGTTTAACGGATGATGCTCGGAAAGAAGGAAACAGTGTGGCTGCTAAACTCAGCAACACAGCGCAAATAACAACGACAATAATTTGGCTAGGATTCACCACTATCGGCAACTGTCCACCAAAGCTAAATAAAGCGACACCCATGACTTCCAATAGGCTATTAAGGTTGTTTGCCAACAACACACCAAGAATGCCACCAACAATGGCTCCTAGTGCACCACTGCTGGCACCCTGAACCATAAAGATGGCGAGCACTTGACGGTCAGTCATGCCTTGCGTTTTCAAAATGGCGACTTCTGATTGTTTCTCCATCACCACCATAATCAGTGCGGAAATAATATTGAACGCCGCTACGCCGATAATGAGCCCAAGCATCAGCCCCATCATATTCTTTTCCATTTTTACTGCTTGGAATAATTCGCCACGTTGATCGCGCCAGTCACTCCATAACCAACCATCCGGCAATGGCTGTTCACTTAAATTGGAAACAACGAACGGGTCATTAAAAAACAGTCTCCATCCACTCGCTTCATCGGCTTTGTAACGCATTAACTTGGCGGCATCTTTCAAATGAGTTACGACTAATTGGCCATCCACATCGGAGCCAGTGCTATAAAGCCCAGCAACAGTAAACATTCGCTGACTCGGGATTCGCCCAAGCGGCGTATACTGGCTAGCACTGGTAACCATTAGTCTTACCTTATCGCCAACGCGCACATCGAGCTCTCGGGCAAGCGTATGACCCAACAAAACCTGATACTTTCCTGCTTGTAAATTATCTAGGCTACCACTTACCAGACGATAGCGAATCGGATCATCAGTTTCGGGCTCTATTCCAATCATCATGGCAGCAGACAATCCCTGATGGCTTTGGACCACAGCCTCACTGCGGACAATAGGGACCGCTGGCTGACTAGTAGCAAAACTATTCAGCAACGCATCTGGCTTGTCATTTAAGTCGACTCGACCTGAATAATGTGAAATAACCGCTTGAGGCAAAACGCCAAGAATTCGACCTTTCAGTTGAGCTTCAAATCCGTTCATTACTGAGAGAACAGTAACGAGCGACAAAACACCGATAGTGATTCCTGCGGTCGACATATAAGATACGAACCGACTAAAGCGATCGCCAGAGCGACCTCTTAGGTAACGTAATCCAATAAAAACGGGCAAAGGGTGAAACATAATAATGGCCATGGGACGAAATCTATGAGTAATGTAACCAGAAAACCCATTGGGTTGTAGCCCCGATTGTAAATTTCCTTTTAAATTACGTACTTTTGACCTTTCATTCGGTCATTTTCTTGATAACTCAGACATACACAGAGATAATTAATTCAAGTCGATTAGGAAAAATGTATGCAGCAGAACGAATTCTTCACCGTAAATGGACCTTTAAAAGCCAACATTGAGCCATTAGCACTTGGTAGTACTCTACCCGACCTAGACCAATACATTGCTGAAATTCCAGCTCCGTTTATGGCATCGAGTGAATTTAGTCTGCTCGATCAGCAAAATGACGCTGCAAAGCACGAACTGAATCAACATAACCTCAAGCACGTTGCCGAGTTAATTGAACAGCAAAACAGCAAGCTTAATTTGCTGCTTAATTATATTATTTCGCAACAAGATGACCCTGCACAACGCCATGTGACTCACAGTTTTGGTGCAGGTCAACTTACCTATATCACTTCAGAAGCACTGAAAGTTGGTCAAATAGCCAAGGTAAAGCTTTTCCTAGATCACCCACCTGCTGGTATTTATTGTTATGCAGAAGTCACCGATATACAGAACTCCGAATCAGGCCAACTGGCTACGTTGAGTTTTGTACGAATCCTTGAAGAACACCAAGACCTACTAATTAAAGCCGCTTTGTACCAACAACAGAAATTGCTTCGACAGCGCTCGCTAGACAGAGACAACCAATAAATACTATGAGTAATTGTCAACTACTTCCTCTTAATGCACCAACGGGTGCCGGTGATAAGAAGTTTCTCGGTAACCTGATTGGTGGCGCATTAGCCCTTGCTATTAGCGAGCATGCTAACGCCTATACTGATCATACTTTACTGGTTGTGCCAGACCCACAGCTTGCTCTTAAACTTCAAGGTGAACTAGAACAGTTCTTTCCAGGGGAGGTTGCGCTATTTCCTGACTGGGAAACCTTGCCATACGATAATTTCTCGCCACATCAGGATATAATTTCAGATCGTATTGCACGGCTATACGCCCTACCGCAACAGTCAAAAGGGATCACTATCGTCCCGGTAAGCACTTTGTTGCAAAGGCAAAGTCCTCGCGATTTCTTAATGCAACATACCTTGATGGTAAAAACTGGTGATTTGTTTTCACTGGATAAACTACGTCTACAGCTAGAAAACTCAGGCTACCGACATGTAGACCAAGTGTTTGGTCCCGGTGAATATGCAAGTAGGGGTTCAATTCTCGATCTCTTCCCTATGGGAAGCTCTGCGCCTTATCGCATTGATTTCTTTGACGATGAAATCGACACTATTCGCACCTTTGACCCGGAAAACCAACGTTCCATCGAAGATATTAGCGAGATTCGACTCCTCCCAGCTCATGAGTTTCCTACGACAAAAGACGCGATTGAAGAGTTTCGTGTTCGCTGGAGACAACAATTCGACGCAAGGCGCGAACCAGAGTCAGTCTACATGCAGGTAACAAAAGGCACTTGGCCAGCGGGTATAGAGTATTGGCAGCCCCTGTTCTTTGAGCATACTGAAACGCTATTTGATTACATCAGTCAAGACTCCCAAATTATTGCGGTGGGTGATATTGAGTCCGCCATAGATACCTTTTTGTCTGACGTGGAAACACGTTATGAGCAGCGAAAGGTCGACCCTTTGCGCCCACTGTTAGAACCGAGTGCGCTTTGGCTGCAAAAAGATGAGTTCTATTCACAGCTAAAAGCCTATCCACAATTGCTGTGCTCCGTTGATTCCGTGGATGAAAAAGCAGGACGCGTCAATGCTCCCGTCGAGGCACTTCCTGATTTAGCAGTACAGCATCAATTAAAAGAGCCGATGGCTCAAATCCGTCAGTTTACTGAGCAGTACGCTGGTAAAGTGATTTTCTCGGTGGAATCTGAGGGCCGTCGAGAGGCGCTGCTTGAATTACTTCATCGCATAAAACTGAGGCCACAAGAGAAAGAACATTTTCTCGATGCGCTGAAGAGTGACGATAAGTTCACACTTGTTATTGGTCAATGTGAACATGGTTTTGCTTATCAACAACAGTTCGCTCTGATCTGCGAAAGTGACATGCTAGGCGATCGCGTCATTCAACGACGCAAGAAAGAAAAACGCTCGATTAATAGTGACACGGTTATTCGCAACCTTGCTGAACTCAAGCCAGGCCAACCCGTTGTTCATATTGACCACGGTATTGGCCGCTACGTCGGCTTGCAAACACTTGAAGCGGGCGGCATGACGACAGAATACGTCACACTCGAATACCAAAACGATGCCAAGCTGTACGTCCCTGTCGCTTCACTGAACTTAATCGGACGCTACTCTGGTGGTGCGGAAGAATCGGCACCACTCAACAAATTAGGCAGTGAATCTTGGGCTAAAGCCCGTAGAAAAGCCGCTGAAAAAGTGCGTGATGTTGCGGCAGAGTTGCTCGACGTATACGCCAAGCGCGAGTTAAAACCTGGCTTTAAATTCAGCTTAGATCGTGACCAATATGCGACCTTTAAAGCTGGTTTCCCATTTGAAGAAACTGACGACCAAGCACAGGCCATCAATGCTGTCATGTCTGATATGTGTCAGCCTAAAGCCATGGATCGTTTGGTTTGTGGTGATGTTGGCTTCGGAAAAACAGAAGTCGCAATGCGCGCAGCATTTGTGGCAACCGACAACGGTAAACAAGTCGCAGTGCTGGTTCCTACAACACTGCTGGCACAGCAGCATTTTGAGAACTTCCGCGATCGATTTGCCAACCTGCCAATCCGTGTTGAAGTCTTGTCGCGCTTTAAATCGGCCAAAGAGCAAAAAGCCATCCTACAAGACGTCGCCGATGGAAAGGTGGATATTGTCGTTGGCACCCACAAACTGCTCTCTAGTGACATTCAGTTTAAAGATCTTGGCCTACTCATCGTTGATGAAGAACATCGATTTGGTGTGAGGCAAAAAGAAAAAGTGAAAGCGATGCGTGCCGATGTCGACATTTTGACCTTAACAGCAACGCCTATTCCACGAACGCTGAATATGGCCATGAGTGGCATGCGCGATCTTTCCATCATTGCTACACCGCCAGCGAGACGTCTTGCCATTAAGACCTTTGTGCGTCAAAGCGAAGACAGTGTTGTACGCGAAGCAATACTTCGTGAAATCATGCGGGGTGGTCAGGTCTATTTCCTCCACAATCAGGTTGAAACCATTGAAAAGATAGCGGCAGACTTAGAAAAGTTAGTCCCCGAAGCACGCGTCACAGTTGCCCACGGCCAGATGCGTGAACGTGAACTAGAACGAGTTATGAATGATTTCTATCATCAACGTTTTAATTTACTAGTATGTACGACCATCATTGAGACGGGCATCGACGTGCCAACTGCCAACACCATCATCATGGATCGTGCTGATAACCTTGGCTTAGCGCAGCTTCACCAGCTTCGTGGACGTGTGGGTCGCTCGCACCATCAGGCGTATGCTTATCTGCTGACTCCTCATCCAAAAGCCATGACAAAAGATGCAGTGAAGCGATTAGACGCTATCGCCTCGCTAGAAGATCTTGGGGCTGGCTTTACTCTAGCGACTCATGACCTTGAAATTCGTGGCGCTGGAGAACTTTTAGGGGATGAACAGAGTGGCCAAATTCAGTCCGTTGGATTCTCACTCTATATGGAAATGTTAGAGCAAGCCGTGGAAGCGCTAAAAGAAGGCAAAGAGCCCTCTTTGGACGATCTACTTCGCGAACAAACCGAAGTGGAATTACGTATCCCCGCTTTGCTCCCTGATGACTACATTCCGGATATCAATACTCGTCTATCCATGTATAAACGAATCGCAAGCGTTGTAGATAACGAAGAGCTCGACGAGCTAAAAGTGGAACTTATTGATCGATTTGGCCTGCTGCCGGATGCTGCCAAACACCTTCTTGCCGTCTCACAAATGAAGCTTCGTGGTAGAGCGCTGAAAGTTAAAAAAGTAGAAGCCCATGATAAAGGTGGCTATATTGAATTTTATCCGGATGCTGACATTAACCCAGCCTTCTTGGTTAAACTACTTCAAGCGCAGCCAACAAAGTTTGCGATGGAAGGGCCAACTAAGTTCAAGTTTATGGAAGCGTTAACCGATAGGCGTAAACGCTTAAGCTACCTCAATAACATGCTTGACGAGTTTGAAGCCAATCGACTTCCGAACGCATAATTGCTTACAGCTGCAACGATTTTTCACCGTGAAATGTTTCAGCAACGTCCTGTATTAATTGATATAATGGGATTGCACTCAATGATAGTGGCAATCAATGGAGAAACAATGAAAAAACTGATCCCACTGCTACTCCTATTGGTTTCTATGCCAAGTTTGGCGCAGAGACAATTTGATATAGAAGTGATCGTTTTCAAACGTGCGGTAAACCCTGAAAAAGTAAACGAGTCTTGGCCAAACACTATGCCGCAAATAGACTTTAGCCGCGCTGGTTCAATGAACGATGCCAGTTATCGCGCGTCGAAAGGCGTTCAGATGCTGCCTTACTCTTCATACCAATTGAATGATGAAGCGGCAAAACTAAAAAATCATGCAGGCTATACGGTGCTTATGCACAAAGCATGGCGTCAAGGCGATAACGGTAGAGGCTCTGCTCCAATCTTCCATATTCGTGCAGGGAAAGATTACTCAGCTGGTTTTAATGCCGATGGAACAGAAAAGGGCAGCAACAGCAACACCACAAGCCCGGTTGATGGCGTAACGGAAGTGGCCATTGACAAACCGTTGTACGAGCTTGACGGTAAACTACAGATTTACGTGCAGCATTACTTGTATGCAGAAGCCCAACTAGACCTTCGCTCGCCAAGCACCAAAGAGGTGATTGTTACTGATTCCGTCACGGCAACAGAACCGATGGAACCGTCTGCAGACAATTCTGTAGCGACGGGGACTGAAGACAGTAACGTCATTGCTGGCAACTTACAGGCCATAGAGCCTCAACGTGAAGTTCAAACCTTTCTTAAGGACTATCGATTTGATCAGAAACGTCGCATGAGAAGTAGTGAAACACACTACCTAGACCATCCGTTAATGGGCATGATCATCCAAGTTCGAAGAGTGCAGAACTAATCCAGAAAGGGCCTGAAATACGGCCCTTTTTTCATTTCTTCTTCCGTTCCAAGGCATTATGAATACGCATTACACCATCTACACAAAAAGATTATGCCTTCGATTAATGGATCTTAACGATGCCGAGCAACTGGCAATTGCAATCCAAGAATCTCCCTCGTTGCATCAATGGATAGATTGGTGTCATAAAGACTTTACTCAACATGAAGCGATGGAATTCATTGGAGCGACTCGAGTTAACTGGGTGAAAGCCGTAGCATTTGGCTTTGCATTGTTTGACCGAAAAACCGAACAATTTCTGGGTATGGTGGCGCTCAATGAGTTTTATCATACCTTCAATATGGGAAGTCTTGGCTATTGGCTAAGAGATGATGCTCAAAAGCAGGGTTATGCCTTGGAAGCGCTCGATGCGTTGGTGGAATTCAGTTTTGCTAATTTATTACTCACTCGCCTAGAAATTGTTTGCGACCCAGACAACTCCGCTAGCCATAAGCTAGCTGAACGTATCGGAGCAACCTACGAATGCTTAGCGCAGAATCGCTTTGTTTTTGATGGTAAACCAAAAGCGGGACTAGTCTATTCCCTCATTCCTCCCACCCGCTGAGCCAGTGAATATGAGATAAAAAAAAAGAGGCGCTTTTCAGCGCCTCTCTGTTGTTACTAGGTATTAGTGCAATTTCAAGTTTGGTCTCAATACACGGTTAATGCGACCAACCAACATCATTAATCCGGTCTTTAATACACCATGCAACGCCACCTGGTGCATACGATAAAGCGAAATGTAAACCACACGAGCGATTCGGCCTTCCACCATCATAGAGCCCTTGGTTAGGTTACCCATTAAACTGCCTACCGTTGAGAATCGGCTCAATGATACTAATGAGCCGTGATCATTATATACGTAAGGCTTTAATTCTCTGTCTGTCAGTTTAGCAACGATGTTACTAAACGCACGGCTCGCCATTTGATGTGCAGCTTGAGCACGTGGTGGTACGAATTTACCATCAGCTTGGGTACATTGAGCCAAGTCACCGATAACGAAAATATCATCATCACGCGTGGTTTGCAGTGTGTTTTTTACTACTAACTGGTTGATACGGTTAGTTTCCAAACCGGCAATGTCTTTCATAAAGTCTGGCGCTTTGATTCCTGCCGCCCAAACCATTATTTGTGCTGGGATTTTTTCACCATCTTTCGTAGTTAAGCCATCTTTGTCCGCTTGAGTCACCATGGTGGCAGTGCGAACGGTTACACCCAGTTTTGTCAGTTCAGAATGCGCTGCGCTTGAAATACGTGGAGGAAGCGCTGGAAGAATACGCTCACCCGCTTCAATCAAGTTTACGTTCAGCTTGCTCGAATCCAGATCACCGAAACCATAAGTACGAAGCTCTTTGACTGCGTT
The DNA here is from genome assembly GCF_013364395.1 of Vibrio mediterranei. Classification (NCBI taxonomy): domain Bacteria; kingdom Pseudomonadati; phylum Pseudomonadota; class Gammaproteobacteria; order Vibrionales; family Vibrionaceae; genus Vibrio; species Vibrio mediterranei. Next base: position 2,379,675 of record NZ_JABXGK010000001.1, read on the forward strand.
GTGCAGTTCGGCAGACAGCTCTACCCCTGTTGCACCAGCACCAACGATCGCAATATCGACAGTGCCGTGACCATTTTTCGCATGCAGTTTTAGGAACTCATTGTTCATTTCTGTACGGAAACGGTGTGCTTGTTCTGGGCTATCTAAGAAGATGCAGTTATCGCGAACACCAGGAGTATTGAAGTCGTTTGATGTTGAGCCAATCGCAAGCACTAAGATGTCATAAGCGATCTCGCGGCTTGGCATCAATAGCTCATCGTGCTCATCTCTCAATTCACTTAACGTAATGCTTTTGCGCTCACGATCAATCTCATTCAGGCTGCCCATTTGAAAGTCAAAATGGTGGTTTTTCGCGTGAGCACGATAGCTTAGCGCATCAACCCCTTCGTCCAATGAGCCGGTCGCTACTTCGTGCAGAAGTGGCTTCCATAAATGGCTTGCTTTACGATCAACAAGCGTAATATTGGCGCGCCCTTTACGTCCAAGTGTTCGGCCTAATTTGGTCGCAAGCTCAAGTCCGCCTGCGCCACCACCAACAACGACAATATTAGTCACAATGGCTCTCCTAAAAAGTGAAATTTGAAAGTTAGAAAATGGTCTTACATCCCGCCCAAGGCGAAATGCTTAAAATTTGGTCATTATGCGCAAATATAGACTCCAAGTGGCAGCCCCTAGCGCGGTACAATCATGGTTTCACTTCACAAATTTGTTCAAAATCGTCTTTGTTTGAACATCTTAGGGCAAGTTCTCTTCTTGCTCTCAACTTTTTTTGATATTTATCAAATAATGTAGAATGGTTTTATTATATAGGGCAAATCAATGTCCGCAACTATTCAATGGAATTATTTTTGTTAAGTGAATTAAATGGCCATTTGTTAATCGATAGTTCCATCACTAAAAACGGCTCCTCAAAGGAGCCGTTTTTAACTTCATAATTCAAAGTCAATACCTAGGGCGTTACCGTAACTAATGCATCACCCGTGACATTTTCAAATGATGCAGTGATGGTAGCAGTACCCACCGAAATGCCACTGACATATTGCTTGGATGGGTATGCAACATCCATGTCTGAACTGCTCCAAGAGACATATTTGGCGTAGTTCTCAACACGACCATCAGAGAAAGTGACATTAACAGTTACCTCAACAGTATCACCGGTAGCAACCGTGATATTTTGTGGCACAATTTCTACCTTTGTCGTTGTGGCAGGATAGGTTTGCGTTTCAACAAAATCTGTCATGCCTTGGTATGACATCGTAATCGTCGCGCGCCCTCCTTCATAAACACCTTGCGCTAAACCCGCCTTGGCATTTCCGGATTCAATCGTCGCGGCAGTGGTATCGCTGCTCGACCACTCAGCATCTAAGGTAACATCTTTGCTCGACCCACCTTGATAGTATGCAATAGCATGGTATTGGAATGGTGTTCCCGAATAGAGGATGTCCTGTCTTGGTTCTATTGCGACTTGTGCTAGAACTAGAGGAGCAACCGTGGTAGTTACCTCATCCTCAACCCCATCAAACTCAGCTTTGATCTGCGCGCTGCCTGCGGATAACGCTTCACCACTACCTCCTAACTCCCCTGTGGTGACCACTTGAATCACATTAGGGTCACTAGAAGACCACGTCGCTTTTGAAGTTACATCTTCAGCAGGCAATCCTTGATGATATTTAGCAATCGCCTTATATCGTCCTACAGTTCCTTCTGGAACTGTCTCATTGTCCGGCGTAACGACTAGCTGTCTGATATATGTGTCAACAACACTAACCTGACCTGCTCCTTCGATGTTTTGATAGATCGCATACACTTCACTGTGACCCGCAGATTTTCCTTCTATCAACCCCGTCGTATTCACGGCAAGTTTATCTCTCTGTTGCACCCGCCAATCACTTAGCGCTGTTACATCTTTAAATGAAACCTTATTAGTATTAACGTCTTTGTATACTGCATAAGCAGTAAGTTGCTTTGTATCCCCTACTTTGACCATGGAATCGGCAGGCTCAACGTTCACGCCTAAGTAGGTCAGGCTACCAACCACTACTTCCGCGTTTGCCGTTTTACCATAATAGGTCGCGATGACTGACGTTTGTCCAGAGTTTAAACCTGTGACTAATCCTTCTCTAAAGCGCGCGTTATCTACATGGGCAACCACATCATCAGCAGTCGTCCAAGTCACACCATTCGTCACATCCGTCACGGTTTTGTCTGAAAATACCGCTGTTGCTTTATATTGCTGTAGATCTTGAATGTTAATGGTAGCTGTAGCTGGCGTAACCTGTAACTCCATCAAAATTGGCTCGGTAACTATCAACGATGTCGACACGGTAATTGACTCAAAAGTCGCGCTGATTTGGGTTTCCCCTGTAAAAACGGTTGAAGCCATCCCATCAGTACTAATTGTCGCTACCGTCGTCATACTGCTTTGCCAACTGGATTCTAAAGTTACAGTCTTACTAGTACCATCTGAATAGCGAGCATGGGCCTCATATTGTACTTCTAAACCCAGTGGTACGGTCTCATTTTGAGGACTAATAGTAAGTTCAACCAAGCTTGGGGCAACGACGGTGACACTCGAAGTATCACTCATGCCAGAGTAGGTAGCAGTGACGACTGCATTACCAATGTTCAAGGCACTACCTATCCCCGCGTTAGCGGAGCTGTTATCAACATTGACCACTCTTGAATCCGAGCTGCTCCAATTAGCGCTAGATGTCACATCAATACTGCTTCCATCACTATAGATGGCCGTTGCCTCGAGCTGCCCATTTGTGCCTTTTGGTACTGTAACAGCATTTGGCGTCACTTCTAGGTGATCAACTACCGCCGCGGTAACCGTTAAACTTGCTTCACCATTAAGACCCAAGTACTGCGCGCTGATTGTCGTTTGACCAGCAATAAACGTCACCGCATTCGCAGAAGCATCTATAGAAGCAACATCGTTATCCGAGCTTTGCCAAACAGACAGCAAGGTGACATCTTGCAAGGTTCCATCTGTGTAGAGCGCATCCGCATGATACGGTAAGCTCAATCCCGCAGGAACCTTAGTAATGGCCGGAGACACAATTAACTTAACTGCCGTTGCAGCTGTTACAGTCAACGTTGCCTGACTCAGTTGCCCCCCGTAACGAGCTGAAATAACGACATTTCCCTGTTCAACAGCCGTCGCTTTTCCCCCTGTTATTCCTGTAGAAGAAATAGTAGCAATATTGATATCCGAAGAAGTCCAGGTTGCTATCTGAGTCACTACTTTACTTGTCCCATCAGAGTAAAACGCAGTCGCTTGATAGTACTGACTCTGACCATCTGCAATAATGGCGCTAGCAGGCGTCACTTGCAGCCCTGTTACTACCGCTTGAGTGACAGAAAGGTTCGCGGTAGCGCACTGTCCTAAATAACATCCGCTGATCTGGCTAGTTCCTTGCTCCTCTCCTTGTGCCACGCCAAAGGCGTTAATGGTAGCGATATCAGTATTGTTCGATTGCCAGCTACTCAAAGTGCTGACATCTCGTTTGCTTCCATCTGAATACTGAGCAGTAAGCACATAACTTTGTGTCGTTCCTTTTGGAATCGTCGCATTAGCAGGTGATATGGATACCGAAGTTAGCGTTGCACTACTTACCGTGATCATGCTGCTCTGCTCCATACCGCCAAATTTCGCCGTGACACCCGCTTGGCCTAAAACTAAACCATGTACCGTTCCGGCGCTTATATTACCGGTTTCAACGTTTACTAAACTCTGGTCCATCGATGCCCAAACCGATTGCAGAGTTACATCATTCGATGACCCGTCACTATACACGGCAAAAGCTTGTAGCCTAGTTTGATGCCCTGCAGGTATAGTCACCTTGTTTGGAGCTACCACCAGCTCTGTTAGTTGAGCTTGAGTCACATTCAATAAAGCATCCGCCTGTTGGCTGGCATAAGTAGCCGTCACAACAACATCACCACTCTGATAACTATCTGCCAGTCCTTTTTGATTAATAGATGCCACACTGTTGTTGGAAGATTGCCAACTTGCCAGCTCAGTTACCTCTCGACTTGTCCCATCACTAAATAAAGCGAACGCCTGATACTGCTGAATATTACCCGCCGCTACGCTGGCTTTTGCTGGTGTCACCACCAAATCGGTAACGGAAACCTGAGTCACGGTCGCTGCTGTACTATCGGAAATGGTATTACTCATTTTCGAGAATGATGCGATGCCTTGATAGCTTGCGGTTATTTGGGTTGTGCCGATCTCGTTCGCCGTCGCCAAGCCGCCATCTGTGCCATCTACTACAATTGAAACTGCTCTACCATTTGACGAATTCCATGTAGCTAATTGCGTTACGTCTTCACTATGCCCATCTGAATAATACGCGGTCGCAGTGTATTTACCTGTGGTACCCACAGGCTTCGCCAGATTTTTCGGGGTGACCTGTAAACTCGATACAACCGCATTAGTAACGTTTAAATCCGTTTGTACCGACTTACCTTGATAGCTAAAACTGATCTGAGTTGTACCTTGAGATAACGTGGCCGCATTACCGCTTTGTGAACCTATCGTTGCAACATTAGCAGTGCCACTTTGCCAGTTACCGAATTTAGTCACATCTTGTTGGCTTGTATCAGAGAAGAGCGCCATCGCTTGGTACTGAACCGCGATACCTGCTGGAACCGTCTTGTTTACAGGAGAGATAGACAACGAATCCAATACCGCATCGGTAACCGTTAGTTCCGATGAAGCTTGGTAGGTTTGATACTGAGCGTTGACCGTCGTAATTCCGATTTGCTTTCCGCCAACAAGTCCACCTTGTGCGCCATCAGCGACAATCGTCGCAATAGAGGAATCGATAATGCTCCACTGTGATAACGCTGAAATATCTTGAACGCTGCCGTCAGAATAATTCGCTATTGCTTGAAACTGATACTGTGTCCCATTCGCTATCGCCTTGACCGGTGGCACAACAGCGATACTGGTAATATAAGGTGCACACGGATTATCTGGCCCACCGCACTCACTGGTTGGAAAGCCACTATTGTCTCCATTGCATGCCGCCAAAAAGAATGTCATCCATAACACACATAAGCGATAAAGTGTTTTTGTCATCTGCATGAGTCACTCTTTAGTTTTGATTAGTACTAGACGGGGTAGTCATTTCTTCGATATGAACGGTCACTCTTCGGTTCATATGACGATGTTCCGTTGTGTCATTAGGAACAACAGGAGAGTCTTCTCCATAACCAGCAACCCTTAGTTGCTCAGTACTTACGCCCGCATGTCTTAGGTACTCATAAACCGCATTTGCTCGACGCTCGGACAAGCTTTGGTTGTACTCATTCGGTCCAGTAGAATCGGTGTAACCATATACGGTTGCACGAGTTTCAAGATAGCGAGTTAATCGATAGACAATAGGGTTAAGCACCTCAACATTCTCGATTTTTTCGGAGTCAAATGCGAAGAGAACCGAAGAATGCAGCTCTGGCAAGCGCGTTGTTATTATTGGAGTAACTGGTTTGGGCTCGGTTTGAGTCTCTGGCTTGGAATCTTCTGCCGAGCTAAATCGATACACAATACCCAAAGTAGCTAGATGCCCGTTACTTCCACCAAGTTTGTCGCTGCCAAGCGCATTGACATATTGGTACTCTACTCTGCCCGCCCAATGATTTGAGAAGTGGTATTCCAAGCCGACACCAGCTGTTGGAGCCCAACCGTCATCTGTTAGAGTTCTGGTTGGTCCGCTATTCTTACCTTGCCAGTAGAGTGTGCCCGCTTTTGCAAACGCGTCCAAATTGTCGGTCACAGGAATACGACCTACAACTGACATTTCTATGCCTGACATAGAACCCGCATATTGGTTGACTTTACTACCTTCTGGATACAAAGCTTTCGCTTCACCAAAATCGAGGTAGCCTAATTCTAGTCCCCAGTGCTGCCAAACCTGATAGCCAATAAAGCCCCCTAACGCAACATCAGTTCCATCACAATCTACCGCCCATTCTTCACAGGCATTTTGGTATTTCATTACACCTAGTTTTCCTCCTAGGTACCAATGCGATGAAAAAGCGTCACTGTCAGCCGACGTTTCATCGGCGAGGACGTTAAAGCTGAGCGATACAACTATCGCTAAACTGAGTACTTTATGAGTAGAAACCACTGCTTCCTCCGTTTTCGTCTAATACGAGCGTGAGGCAGGCTACTGAAGAGTGTGAGAATGACCTTGTAAGAGTAACCAACCTAAATTAACTGGGCGTACCATAATAAAATCTTAATGTTGTGTGAAAGTTGTTACCGTATTGAACAAAAAAAAGCAGCGAAATCCGCTGCTTTTGTAAAAAGTAGTACACGCCACTCGGACGTTTCTTACATTACGATTCTTTAAACGCCTTCATTGTTTGAAGGTGCTGAGAGATCTTTTTGAATTTATGTGTTTGAGTTTCATCCCACACTACATCGTAATAATCTTTAAGGGCATCCGCCGTTTTTTGGTTATCGTGAATTTCGTCTTCTTTGGACAAAATGACCATACAACGACCCGCATTTTTACTGCGGAACTTTTCAACACACTTAGTGGCAATGTCTTCATATTCTTCTGGCCGATCAATACGACCTTGCATATTTACTTCAGGGTGCAAATTGGGGTTGAAGATAACTTGTTTAATGCCACATAAGAAGCCTATGCGCTCTGACCAGTAGCCTCCCAGACCTACACCGCAAATAATCGGCGCTTCATCTTTTGACTCTTGAACCAGCTTGTTCACTTCTTTAAGAAGGTGCTGCATATCATGCTTGGGGTGAAGTGTGCTGTAGTTGACGAAACGAACGTCTTCGTCAATGAATTGCAACTGAAGCACTTTTTCATGGTTGCCTGGGCTTGTTGAATCGAAGCCGTGAAGATAAATAATCATAGTACCTCTCAATCCGTCCTTATTGGTACGCTTTCGTTAAATCTACCACGAAAGCCCTAGTTTCATAGGGGGTAAGATGATTTTTCAGAAAAGATAACGTTAAACAGTGATCCCCTCAACATAATCGTAGATAAATAGCCTCAGCTTCGACTAAAAAACCATCATCTTGCCACACCTGCGCTGCAAGTAGATACCAGAGCATAGCCATCATCTGCGAGTGTCTTTGCCAAATCTCCACATCCTTTTGCCAAGATCTACTCTCTATCGTGGGCTGGTGCTGTTTGTAGAGTTCAATTCCTGTAACGACATCCATTTGAAGCATATCCAAGGTCATTGTTAGGTCCAGAACGGGACTGGCAATTGCAGCATATTCCCAGTCAATTACCGCAAGGCCCGTTTCAATCTGCACTAAGTTATGAATGCCAAAATCAAAATGACAAAGCGCTTGTTGCGCACAGCTTAATTTTGGTAGCGTTCGAAGGCTTTCGTAGATCGGACGAAAGCGCCGCTTTAGAACAGAATCGTCAAGCTGAGACCAGTAATGATCCACTTTATCTTGGTAATCAAAACGTCTCACCTGACTGATAGGTTGAATGGTATGGATATTCGCAAGAAGCGCGATAACCTTTGAATGATCGTCTAACTGACTAACAGGAATGCCATTACACCAACTGAGCGCGATACCCTTTGGGCCGCGAGCGATGACTTTGTTAGTAGGGAGGTGTCCGGCAACCGAGTTCAAAACCTCAGCTTCATTGTCGCGACTGATATCAAATGACTGACATAGCGATGAGTTGGCACGCCAAATCACCCAACCATGAGATGGAGTCAATACACGCCACGCCCGATTTGTCAGGCCGCCAGATAACGGAAGTGCCCCTAAGGGCACTTCGTTTAACAAGGAAGATAATCCAGCCAAATCTGGTGATTGCTGGACCGCATCAATCCAATTAAGCATTGAGCGCTTGTTATAGACCTAGTACTGAACGAGACTCTTGCTTACGAATTTCAGTTTCGTCAGCCCACTCAATCAGACCCGTTTCTAGATCCATAAGACGCATTGTCATTTTGTAGTATACGTCTTTATCGCTGCCCGCTTCTTTAACGATACTACTTAGGTTACCGTAAAGCATATATTGCGCACCAACCATTTTACCGAATTGGATAGCTGTGCTTTGGTTCACTAGCTCATCATTGTTTTGGAAGTTAAGCTGTTCACGTACAGACTCAACACGATCCATATCTACGAAGCGGAACTTACCAGAGTTCAGCATTTTGGTGCTGATGCTGTCAGTGATAGACTCGGTATCAATGTGCTCCGTTGTTTTGTTCTTGATACGTTCAACAAATACAATAGGGCGACTGTCGCGCGTGATTGCCGCAACTGAACCAGACATCAGCATGCTATCAACCATATCACCAGCGATCTTCTGTAGGTCAGTTGAACCGAAATCGATTGTTGTCGTTTCAGTAGCTTGCGCGTCGCCGTAACTTACTTTATTTGAACAGCCACCGAGAATGACAGCCAAACCCAACAAAGCAATAATACTTTTTTTCATTTTGTTTCCTTAGTCTTACTTACTTTCCAACGGGTGGAAATTACTCATCCGCTCCGCGCAATTGCACACGGAATTCTTTACCATTAGGATTTACAGACACCTCAGATAGGGTAATAGTTTCATCACCGCGTAAGATGGCTCTTTTCCAAGGGGCTTGTTTAGTATTTACTTCGAGTCCTTGCGCATCATACCAATAGAATCGATATTGGATGATTTGGTCCGTAGATGTCGTATTAGACAATCGCACCACGCCTCTCGCATGACCATTGGTATCAATGGTCGAAATATCATCAATAGAGAATTTTTTACCCATTTGTGCGTCACCATAAAGCACAGCCTGAGTTTGGCCTTCGATTTTGATCCCTGAGGTTTTACTTGAAGCACAGCCAAACAGCGTCAACAGCACACCAATACTCACTAACCATTTTTTCATTACATTCTTCCTAATTGTTTATGCCAAATGGTGGCATTGCCGCCCTGGCGCGACACCCAAACCAAAGTGGTTTGTCTGTCTCTCACATCAAAAGTATAGTCTTGACCATCTAACGTCATTTTGTGGCTGCCCGCTTTAACGATTTGACTTGCACCGTTCACGACACCCGGTAATGTTTGCCAACTCCTAGTATCAGGCTGTTCCGTCAAGGTGTTCCACACGTTGAAGATAAGGTTACCGACATCATCGTCTTTCGCCGTACTCTTCCGAATTTGGTCTTTGGCATACACGCGCAGTGCTTGTCGCAACAAGATGGTCGGCATATTCTCGGTAAGCTGCTGCTGCGCCATTAAATTAGTATCCACTAATTCATCCGACTTCAGGGGCTTACCATCCAACATAATATTCGAAAATTTAGGCGTCACCGCTGGAACATAATACGGCAGTGCCACAGTATACAACGCAGTATTACCTTGGCTGTCATAAACTGGCAAAGTCAGATTCCAAGATTGCATGGCGCTCACAACCCCCTGCTCTTCGAGCAGGATGACACGACCTTCACCAGCTTTAACACCTGGTCGATCACCATATTGCTTTTTAAGCTTCGCAAGATCTTGGTTACGACTTGAGCGTTTAGCCACACGAATTACCGCGTCGATAACGGCTTCGTTATCTGGTGCAACAGCAAGTGCGCGAGTATAGTCAATATAGGCCCCATTGAGGTCATTTGAAGCTTCGTACATCAAGCCTGACAAAAACAACAAATAGCCATTTTGAATCGCTTTCAGTTGATTTCCCGCATCAGGATAACGCGACAACACCGACCCTAGATTAGGTGATAACCCCTTCTGCTTCATTTCAGCTTCAGCAGAACGTAAGTCTTTCTCTCGCGCCTGGCGAGCACGCTGTTGAACTTGGTTTGCTCGTCGCACTTCAACCAGTGCACCCTCTAGGTCGTTCTTTTGAATATAGTTGAGCCCTAGATACAGGTGTAAATAACCTAGCTCATAATCTGGCGGCACATACTCGGTTATATTGTCATTGACCGCTAAAGCGCCAACACTAGTCGCAGTATCAGTAATAGAAATAAGCGCCTTATCTTGCTGGACTCTAACGGCCTTATCACTGACTTCAAGCGCTGACTTACTTTGCGGATAGGATTGGTTTAAGAACTCGACCCTGCCGCGCTCAAAATTATCCAAGATATCACCCGCAACGACATCTTCAGCCTGAGGCAATGCAGCCTGCGCTTTTTCATATTGGCCAGTTTTCACCGCTTGATACACCACCGTATTCTGCTGGGTATAGTGGCTAAACAGATTACCTGCACTTAGTCCCGCACAAGCGGTAAGTGATGCAGCAAGTACGACGATGAGTGCGTGTTTAACGCTACGTATTAACATATGTTTTGAAGAGAATAGATACCTTTAGTGAGGCTTTGACAATTACGTTAGTACTAAGTTGCCAAAGCCTCTCGAAATTAGCTCATCAACAATGGGCCAAGTGGGCGACCACCAACGAGATGCATGTGAATATGGTACACCTCTTGACCGCCGTGAGAATTACAGTTGACGATCAAACGATAGCCATCTTCTGCAATACCTTCATCATGGGCGATCTTCCTTGCAACGGTGAACATACGTCCCATCATTGCTTCATCATCAGTTTCAACTTCATTAACAGTGGGAATCAGTTTGTTTGGAATGATCAACACGTGGCTTGGAGCACGCGGATTGATATCACGAAATGCGGTAACAAGATCGTCTTGATACAACACATCGGCAGGAATTTCTTTACGAATAATTTTGCTAAAAATGGTTTCTTCAGCCATGAAGTTCTCCAATTACCAAACCAATAATACTGACACAGGATCGCCAGCACATACTTACTTTAGAAGTATGCACTAAGGTCTATAGAATCACAATTTAAAGCAAAGCCAACATAGCTTGTTGTTTTCACTATTGTTCGATTCTCAACCTCTATCTCGCTAGAAGTACTTTTTTTGAGATAACACTTCACGACAAAACCTTGGCTTTTATTACATTTTTGACGAGTGCGTCATAAAACGTAGCACGACAAGTCATATATATTTCAGTTTTTGTTATTTGTAACGATAAAGAGACAAAAGCGCCAAACCTCAATTCCGACCTGATGTTACGAGTGGACGGATAGTGCAAGGTTTAGCGTAAAGCGTCCAGTTAAATTTTGTATGATTTTTGTATTGCTGCAACATCACTAGGGAGAGATATATGCAGGGTTCCGTTATACGGAGGATGTACGCCGGGTTCACGCTCATCGTCATTCTTTTTGTTATCACCATCATGATTATGCTCAGTGGCATGAACCAAATTCATCAGTATTTTGGCTCTGTTTCTAAGTCCTCTCTCCCACTAGTTTCTCTTTCGAATCAAACCAGTGTGCAATTGTTGTCTGCGGACAAATCCTTCAAAGATTTCCTCACTACGCAGAACGAAGAAAGAATGACTATCCGTCGCGAAGAGTTTTCCGCTTCAATGGAAGAGTTTGGTCGTGACTTAGAACAACTCGCTAGCGCTAGTGCCGGTTTCCCTGAACTAGAAAACCGAATTGGCGAACTGCGTGAGGTTCAAGCTCGCTATAGCGAAGAAGCTCAAGAAGCAATGGATAACTACCAATCCATGTTCTCAGCTCAAGAACAAGTTCAACTCTCCACACGACGATTCCAAAAACTCCACTCAGACCTTTCTGTTGGTATGAAAGAGTATGTAGATGACGCGTCGAGTATTTCTGTCAAAGTGATGGCAAAAAGTTACTTTATCAAACTAAAAGACGCCGAACTCATCACTTCAGATGCACTAGCCAGCAGCGATACCGTCTTCGTTCAAGAAGCCGTTAATAAAAACCGCAAAGCCGTCACTCACCTTAACTACGCTTACCGCGGCTTAGTTACGCAAATGCCAGAGTTGAAGAAAGTGTTTGAGAGCTCTGTGGAACAATTTACCAAAGATGTCGGCCAGAAAGGCGGCGTGTTAGACCAACATAATAATTATTTGATCGCCAGAGCCGCTCTGTATCAAAACATCGAAAACCTGGCTCTGGAAGTAGACGGTGCGATGGCGACACTTAACGGCTTCACCGAAACTGCGACAGCCAATCTAAACCAATCTCTTGAACAAGCAGGCACTATCTATGACGAAGGCGTAATAAAAGCCATTGGTATAGGTGTGGTCGTTATCTTAATTGCAGTCGGTATTGGTTACCACATTGCGCAAAGTGTACGTCAACCACTGAACAGCACACTCAAAACACTAGAAAGCTTAACCGAAGGCGACATGACGCAGCGCATTGAAGTGAAATACAACAATGAGTTCCGCCGTCTAGGCAACCACATTAATACGCTTGCAGACAGCCTGCACAACGTGTTGGTCAAACTGAATGATGCATCGGACAACCTCACTGATACTGCAAGCAACAACCAAAGCACGTCTTTGAGTGCGCAAAGCCAACTTAGTGCGCAGCGTGAGCAAACCGCTAACGTCGCGACGGCAATGACCGAAATGTCTCATTCAGTACAGGAAGTGGCAAACAGTGCGCAAAACTCGTTAGAGAAGGTACATCAAGTCGAATCGGCCTCTGAATCTGGTCGTCAAATCATGAGTACCAATATCAGCACCATCAATCAGTTGGAGCTTCGTCTTAATGAATCGGTTGAAGCGGTTGGCGAACTTCAGAAGATGAGCAGCCAAATTGGCAGCATTTTAGATGTCATTCGCAACATCGCTGAGCAAACCAACCTACTCGCCCTCAATGCTGCTATTGAAGCAGCACGTGCAGGCGAGCAAGGACGTGGGTTTGCAGTGGTGGCAGACGAAGTTCGCGTACTAGCTCAGAAGACCACTGAATCTACCACTGAAATCGAAACTATGATCAGTAACTTACAAACCAGCTCTAAGAGTGCAGGACAAGTCATTGAAAGCTGTATGAAGGATATGGAACTATCGGTTGAGCAAGCCTCTACCGCTAATGGAGCCATGGAAGAGATACAAGCGTTGATCATCGAAATCAGCCAAATGAGTACGCATATTTCTCAAGCCGCAGGCGAGCAAAGTGAAACTACCGTAGATATCGCTAAAAACATCGAAGAAATCAATCATATCGCCGATGAAAGCTATCAAGCCATGTCGCAAATCGCGGCAACAAGTGAAAGCTTAACTAGCCTAGCCAATCAGCAAAGTGAACTAGTACACCGCTTCAAACTTTAGTTTTCGTGTAAGAAACACGTAAATTCTCCCCTGAAGAGCAGGTTTCGTTGAGACCTGCTCTTGTTTTTTACAAGTAACGGCATTATATCTGAATTATGGCTTGCTTCACTTTTCCATGACCTTTGATTTTGAAAGCCCAAGTTTCGATATCAATGACGAATGTCATGCTCTCATTTTCTTCAGCAAGCCAATAGTTGAAGGAAGCTATAATGGCCGTTCACGTAGGCATAATTGATCAAGATCCCATTCGTTTGGTAACTCCTTTATTGGATGACCGAACCGTTAGTCGTCACATCATCTTTATTGGTGACGAATCCCAATTTGAAATGTATGAGCGTTTGAGGTCAGTATTGGCGGAGCGCGACATTACTGCAGAATTTTATGAAATTCCCAATATCGTCAATACGTCTGTTATCAAACAATCCATTCTCGGTTTAGCTAAGCAACTTAAAGAAAAGAATGTCGAAGTTAAATTGAATGCCAGTTGCGGCTTAAGACATCGACTGCTTTCTGTCTATGAAGTATTCCGTACCTTCCATTGGCCAATCTTCGTTGTTGAACCGAACAGCGATAAGATGTGCTGGTTATACCCGGAAGGCGCAACTGATGCGCAGGTACAAGATCATATCACCATTGGTGATTACCTCACGATTTTTGGTGCTCGTGGTGAATTTACTGACTACGATCTTCCCCCACAACTTGACAGAAAACTTTATGAGCTGGGTGAAAAATGGGCGAGTAACGCACTGGAATTAGGTCCGGGTCTAGCGACGCTAAACTACTTGGCAACCACGTGCCGAAAAGAACAGAAACTCGATGTTGAGCTTTCCGAAAAACAACAAGGTTATCGCGAACTCAATATGCTACTTAGCGATTTGGTAGAATCTGAAATAGCGACTTATGACAACGGCATTTTGACCTTTATCAGTGAAGACGCACGTCGCTTTTCCAATGGGGAATGGTTAGAGAACCTAGTTCATAGCACGGTCAAACAAATCCAAGACGACTTACCGACCATTCAAGACCGTTCTTTGAATGTTCAAGTATACCGTCAGCTTGGTGAGCGAGAAGTTCGCAACGAACTGGATGTCGCATCCGTTGTAAACAATAAATTGCATATTATTGAATGTAAGACCAAAGGTATGCGCGACGATGGTGACGACACTCTATACAAACTGGAATCGCTGCGTGACTTGTTAGGTGGCCTGCAAGCCCGTGCCATGTTGGTTAGTTTTAGACCGCTACGTCACAACGATATTACTCGTGCAGAAGATCTTGGCTTAGCACTTATTGGACCGGATGAGTTGAAGGATCTAAAACTGCATCTAACCAAATGGTTTAAAGGTGCCGGCGGTATCGATGAGAAAGCTCACCTTTCTTAAGCAGATAGAAACAGAAAAAGCTTGGCCATCGCCAAGCTTTTTTACTTTGATTTTGCGTTTACGCTGCAGCTTGTTGCTGCTTATGCTTTACCGACGCTTTGTGTTTCGCGCCAACAATGACAATACATACATATGCAGCAATCGTCAGGGCTAAAATAGCAAATGGCAACGCCGCCCAACCAAACCCATCTACAGCAACACCACTGATAACGCTACCAGCAGCAAAACCTAATGAGATGAAGAACATCATTAAGCCTTGAGTCAGACCGCCACCTACTACGGTCAAGCGAGCAGCAATCGCTGGTGAAATCATATCGGTAATAGTGATACCTTGCAGATAAATCAGGAACAAGCCTAGGGTAATAATGTAGTGCACACTCATTCCGGCTTCAGCTATCACGTAAAGCAAACCAATCACGACGATAGAAGCAATCGCTGACACTTTGAACAAGCTAAGGTTGCCGTAGCGTGCCACAAAGCGCTCAGCCGCGATTAAGATAAACAGACCTACAACTGACGCCACCGAGAGATTCGCAGCTGATAGAGATTGCGCGACACCGTAAGCGTTTTCTAGTAGGTTCGGATATTGAGCCTGAAATGCCCCTTGTCCAGCGCATAACAAACCAACGGCCAGTAGGAACAAACCGAAGTTTGAGAATAGTGATTTTGCTAGACCAACATCTTCTTTACCATCGACATCCGCTTCGGCACTCGCCTCAGCGTTATCCAGTACTCGTTGAGCTGCTGCTTTATTGGTAAACATGGTTATAACCAACAGCACAGCAACAATCGCCATCATAACGCCAAAACGTTGTTCGTAAGACCAACCTAAATCAGTGATATATGCCAAGGCTACACCAGATAATAAAGCACCAATGATAAGCGTTTGAGCCATACGGCCAAGCTTCATCGCTTCAGTTTTTGTATCGTAGCCCGCAAACGTAATAAAAACAGGGTTGAGCATAAGAAGAATAGCTGAGCCAACACCGAAACATGCAGCCCCCACTAACATCAATGGAAAGCTTTCACCTGCGACGACAAAACTTGTCCCAGCAAGCAGATAACAGATCATACCGAAAAGCTGTGCATGTCGATGCGCTTTGTACTTATCAGCGAGGCCTCCAATAATTGGAGCGGCAAGACCCGCCATACCAAATACAGCCATTGCCAGACCAGCTTGAGTCGCACTACCAGTACGAGCAAGAATAAAGGAAGGCATTAACATAGGAATAAACACGATTTGAACAATGCCATAAGCAAAGTGCGCGGCAAACCAGCCCTCTAAGCCAAGTTTTTTCAACATGATCACAGACCTCAATAGATCATTACCCTTAGTGTTGTGGGTAACAAATTAAACCACAGCAAAAAGATCCGTTTTCTACTGAGCGAATAGCTAGCCCACGCCAAATCTAGGTAAATAATCAACCGAGTAAACACTCTATTTGACCCGTTGTTAACCATAAAAATACTGGGCTTATTTATAGTGATGATAATATCAGCCTACCTACAAAGTCGTAATAGCCTAAAGTCTCCAGTGTTAAGCCCACACTTCTCTCAGCGTCAAGTTTGTTATACTCTAAACATGCTGACAGAAAGAATAGTAGTCATCTACCCAGACGTGTTGGGTATATACTTTGCCGCTAATTATTAAGGTAGGAGTTTGCCTTATGAATCTCACCAAACTTAGAGTGTTTGCGTTAACTGCAGAGCATGGTTCATTGACCAAAGTTGCTAATATTATGGGTAAAACGCGCACCTCACTAAGTATGGCGCTATCCAGTTTAGAAGATGAATTGGGTGTTGAACTGTTTGAACGGACTCGTAATCGTCTGGTATTAAATGACGCGGGAAGTGCTTTACTGCCCGATTGTCGAAACATCCTCAATATGGCAGAAAGTCTGTACTCAAAAGCCGAGCAGTTTCGACAAGGTGACAGTGACAAAATACGCATCGCCTATGACGACACACTACCGTCTTCATTCTGGCGCAAACAACTTGTTGCTTTGTCTGACGAGTTTCCACATGTCTCCCTGACCGTAATCAAAGCCTCCAGTGCCGATATCCCGACACTCGTTCGTGAAAATCACGTAGATCTTGGCTATGGTTTGGTCTTTAGCTCAGGCGATGACCCACAAGTTAAGGTTCGTGCTCTGCATCGTATTCGAATGATGGCGGTATGTTCCCCTAAGCATGAATTGGCTAAACTCACCAACGTCACCAGTACTGACATTAGTGCCCATCGGCAAATCGTGCTGTCTCACTTGTTTGAAGAGATCCATCAAGACTTTCGCCCCATTTCGAGTAGCACAATGAGCTTTTCTAATTACCAAGAAGTATTGGATGCGGTTATCGATAATTTAGGTTGGGCGATCATTCCAGAGACATTGGTAAAACAAGAGTTACGCCAAGAACATTTAGTGGTCGTGAAGCATCCGAACGGCATGTATTTTGAGAGCTTTGGCGAGATGTCACGCCCGAACGATCATGCGGTAGAAACAAGACAAGCACTGATCGATGGCATCGAAGAAGGTATCTACGACTTGTTTTAACGATCCGCTTTCATAAACGAGAAAAGCCGAAGCAAATGCTTCGGCTTTTTTGTTTCTCGATTGGGGTAAATCGATTAAACGATGCGCAGACCGCCTTGAGCAATTGCGAAACGACGTGCACGAGTGAACGAGTACGCGTTTGTAATACCTTCACCAGTTGGACCTGCGATTGTGAACGTTGAAGTACCTTCAGCGTTGTAACCTACACCAGATAGTGTTGGACCGTTGTGTGCGAAGATAGTTGTGTTGATAGCACGACCGAACTTAGTTACGTTCTCGATGTTGCCAGAGTAGATACATGCAGAGTGCTTGTTACCACGCTCAGCTGCAACAGCACGCTCGATAGCTTCGTCGATGTTCGCACAACGAACAACTGGAAGTACTGGCATCATTTGCTCTACGTGCACTAGTGGGTGATCGTTCTCAACAACCATAACCGCTAGACGAGTCTCAGACTCAACGCCGATAGACTTAAGGATCTCACCAGCATCTTGACCAACGTGCTGCTTAACTGGATGCCATACGCGAGCAATTTCTTGTGCAGTACATGGCTTAGCACCATCGATTTCATCCATAGTTAGGATTTGTGCAGTTAGCTTCTCAGCTTCTTCTGCAGAAAGAACGTACGCACCAGTTGCTTCTAGCTTAGCTAGGAACTCGTCAGCTACTGAATCTTCAATGAAGACTTCTTTCTCACCGATACATAGTAGGTTGTTATCGAAAGATGCACCGCCGTAAACGCCTGCAGCAGCTAGGTCTAGGTTAGCAGAAGCGTCTACGATTACAGGTGGGTTACCAGCGCCAGCGCCTACACCTTTCTTACCAGATTGTAGGATTGCTTTAACTAGACCTGGGCCACCAGTACCTACTAGCATATTTACTAGTGGAGACTTAGCGATTTCGTTAAGAGTTTCTAGCGTAGGCTCTTTAACCATAGTAACTAGGTTAGCTGGGCCGCCTGCTGCAACGATAGTCTTGTTGATCATGTCAATCATTACCGCAGAAACAACTTTTGAAGATGGGTGAACGTTGAACGTTACCGCGTTACCAGACGCTAGCATAGAGATAGCGTTGTTAACGATAGTTTCAGTTGGGTTAGTTACGGGAGTAACAGCACCGATAACACCGTATGGTGCACGCTCTTCTAGAGAGATACCGTTGTCACCAGACCATACTTTAGTTTCTAGAACTTCAGTGCCCGGAGTCTTAGCAGCAGTTAGCTGGTGCTTAGCGATCTTGTCTTCAACACGACCTAGTTTAGTTTCTTCACGAACCATTTTCGCGAAGTCTTCAGCTTTAGCTAGAACCGCACCACGGATAGCAGTAAGGATAGCTTCACGGCCTTCTTTGGTAGAGTTAGCGTAGAATTCAACTTGAGCTTTGTGAGTTGCTTCGATTGCTGCTTCAACAGTTTCGAATACACCTTGTGCGTTATTGATATCGAATGACATTTTAATTACCTTCTGTAAAGTATTCAGTGGCGAGCCACTTCTACAGAGCAGGTTGATGACCTGCCCTAATCTTTAATTCATTAAGCGTATGTTTTCGCCGCTTCTTCGCCGTTAGCCACACGCAGTGTGCCTAGTACAAGTGCTTCTAGTTCAACTTCACCTGGGAACTTAGTTACCGGAGCAATGAACTCAACGCGCTTAGTGATTTCAGCTGTGATGTATTTGCTGTAAGCGATACCACCTGTTAGCAGGATTCCATCAACTTTCTCACCACCGAATACCGCGCCCATTGCCGCGATTTGCTTAGACACTTGGTAAGCCATTGCATCAGTGACTAGTTTGAACTCAGCGTCTCCTGCTTCCGCTTTCTCTTCGATTTCACGCATATCAATGCTACCTGTGTAGCTAAAGGCGCCGCCTTTACCTTGGATGAATGCTTTCATCTCAGCATGCGTGTACTCACCGCTGAAGCAGATGTCAATTAGCTCACGAGTTGGCAGATCACCAGAGCGCTCAGGAGTGAAAGGGCCTTCAGAAACCGCGTCGTTTACGTCAACAGTACGACCGCCCATGTGAGCTCCAACTGTGATACCGCCACCCATGTGACACACGATAACGTTTACGTCTTCGTATTTCTTACCTTGCTGTTCAGCAAACTGACGAGCGATCGCTTTCTGGTTAAGCGCATGGAAACGACCTTTGCGTTTAATGGCTTTGTGACCAGAGAAAGCAGCTAGCTCAGATAACTCATAAGTCACTGGTGCGTCAGTGAAGAACGCTTCAATACCGTTCTCGTCTGCAATCTCTTTACCGATGATGCCTGCGAGGCTTGCTGGGTGTTGAATTTGTGCTTCAAGAAGATCAGCGATGACTGCATCATCAACTTTGTAAGTACCACCAGCGATTGGCTTAAGAACACCGCCACGACATGCAATAGCACCTAGTTCAGACGCTTTAACACCAGCTTCTTCTAGTGCCGCTAGGATCGCTTCTTTACGGAATGCTTTCTGGTGAGCAACAACCGCGCCAAACGGTGCCAACTCTTCAGCACTGTGACGTAGTGTTTTCTCGAACAGCTCAGTAGTGCCTTCGAAAACACCGATTTTTGTAGAGGTAGAGCCAGGGTTGATAGCTAGAATTTTCATCACTTATAAACCTAATTTAGTTATTGCTATTTATGATTAAGCAGACGCTTCTGCGGCTGTTTTCTGTTGGCTCATTGCAGCAACAGAACAAGCAAGCGCGATAGAGACTGTCTTCTCTGCTTCGCCGTCAGCGCGAGACACAAGAACAACAGGAATACGAGCACCAAGTAGAACACCCGCCATGCTAAATCCAGCCATGTACTGAAGTGCTTTCGCAAACACGTTGCCTACTTCGATGTTTGGAACCATTAGGATATCGGCGTTGCCCGCTACTGGAGACTCATAACCTTTTAGGTTTGCAGCGTACTGAGATACCGCGATATCTAAAGAGATAGGACCAGAAACGATACAACCTTCGATTTCACCGTTTTGGTTCATTTTTTGAAGCTCTGCCGCGTCCATCGTCGCTGGCATCTTGTCGTATGGCTTCTCTTTCGCACATAGATTAGCGACTTTAGGCTCTTCGATACCTACAGAGTGCGCTAGGCTTACAGCGTTTTTGATGATGCCCGCTTTTTGCTCAAGCGTAGGCATGATGTTCATCGCTGCGTCAGTAAATACGTGGAAGCTGTCGCCACCTTCTTTGAATAGAACGCCAGCATGGCTAAGTACATTACCAGTACGAAGGCCGTGTTCTTTCTTTAGGACTTCTTTAAGTAGAACAGAAGTGTCAATAAGACCCTTCATTAGTAGGTCGCCTTTACCTTCTGCAATAGCTGAAACTGATGCGGTTGCAATTGCTTCAAGACCGTCGGCTTCGATGATCTCAAAGTTGGCTAGGTCAACATTTGCTTTCGCCGCTGCTTCGTTAATTAACGCGCGCTCTCCAACAAGAATGACGTCTGCCATACCTTCTTGGAATGCATTGTTTGCTGCATCAAGCGTTGCATCATCGTGCGCTGCCGCAACAACCATACGTTGCTTCTTGCCGAACTTTTTAGCTTGCTGAATAAAGAAATCTTTATTGTACATAGGGGCGATACCTTTTAATTAAGAAGAAGGAAACAACCTTCTTTTTATCTTCGATAAATATTCATCAAAGGGAGTAATCAATTATTGTGGAGCAATAAATTGAGACTATTTTTAACCCTTTCAAAGGATGGAATTAATCTATCTCAGGTATCGTCGAAATAAACTTCACTCAGAGTCAGGTTTTTTGACCGTTTTACGGTAACAATGATTTGACGATGAATAATTAAAACAATGAAGTATCAACCAGGGCTATAACTGGCGATCTTCATCACAAAAACAACTTATATTTTCGCGTAGAAAAATAGACTTTTTACTGTCCTAGCCTTAGGTAACACTACAAAGTAACCGAGTAATTTACTTTAGAGCGAATAGGTAACAATTACTGGTTATTGCCTTTATTAGTGGCATTTATGGATTGTCACGCTCTAATAACCACTTCAACACCAAAGTCAGAAAGCCACATTCATTCACCAGAGGAATGATTTTGCTTCCTGATGCAAGTTGTTATTTTTCGCTAGCGTAAGTTTTTTTGACGCTGAGTGATGTGCTTGGGGACAACGCCCAAGAATATACTCAACAGCAACAAATCAATACCGCATTCGAGCCTTTGTAGAGTCCAAAACTCCGTAAATAAATCGAATGTAACTTCATGATAATCATTGACTAAATAGTAAGGGTCGAAGATGACAATTCAAAACCGCTTAGAAGAAAGTGTAAACAACCTTAGCGTTGTTCTTGAAGAACAAAAACAACTACTTGCAGAGCACAAAGCTAACCAAAACTACGCTGAGCGTCTAAACAACCTATTGACTCCAACTGACGAGTTAACCACACAGGGCGACGATCTATTGATTGGTGGTTGTAAAGCGACTGACCTTATTGAACAATATGGCAGCCCGCTATTCGTTCTAAGCGAAGACACACTGCGTGGTAACTTACGCCGTGTGAAAAACGCCTTCGGGAACTACTGGCCAAAACCTGTAAACGTTATGTTTGCTATCAAATCGAACACAAACTTTGCGGTTCGCGCTATCTGTAATGAGGAAGGTGTTGGTGGCGACTGTTTCGGTCCCGGTGAAGTTGAAGCGACTCACATTGCGGGCGCTGATCCAAAAACTATCGCACTAAACGGTACAGTGAAACCTGAGCTTGCCATCCGCAAAGCCATTGAATACGGCTACGCTATCCACCTAGATTCTTACGAAGAGATCGAGATTGTTGAGCGTATCGCTCGTGAAGTGAAGCCTGCTGAGAAAGTACGTATCGCGGTACGCCTAAAAGTCATCCCTGAAGATTTCTTCAACGACTTCGAACCAGACGCCTACCCGTTCCCTAACTTTATCGGTGCGATGAAGTGGATTAAATTCGGTCTTCTTAAAGAAGAAGCGAAGAAAATCATCAACCGCGTTAAAGAAATCGATATCTTCGAATTCTACGGCTTCCATACTCACCTAGGTCGCTTCTCTAAGCAGCCTGAAGGTTGGGATGCGCTATACCGTGAGTATGCACGTAACATAATCGAGATCTCTCGTGAATGTGGTGTACAACCTTTCCAAGTGGACCTAGGTGGTGGTTGGCCTCGTGAACGTGAGCCAGAGTGTCGTAGCAAAGAACATATGATGAACTCCAACACTATCGAAGATTACGCAAAAATCGTCTGTGAAGGTATGCTAGAAGAGTTCACTAAAGAAGGCTTCGAAGTTCCTCAATTATGGCTAGAACCTGGCCGTTACATTGCAGGTAACATTGGTACTCTACTGACATCTGTATACGTCGTAAAGGACGACCAAGAGATGGATTACACTTACACTATGGTTGATGCGTCAACCTATCTAGCAACGCTAGTCGAGTCTCAAGAGTCGAAGAACCCTGTACTACCAGCAAACAAGATGACACAACCTCTTGTTAAGAAAACAACAGAAATTGCGGGTCCAATCTGTATTCCTTCAATCTGGGAAAGCGCTGCAACAATGCCTGCATTAGAGCCAAAAGACGTGCTAGCAATTATGGATGTGGGTCACTACGCTGAATCTCAAGCGAGTCAATTTAACTCACTGCCACGTCCAGCAACCGTGCTTGTTAAAGATGGTCAAGCTGAACTCATTAAGCGTGCAGAAACAGTTGAGGACGTATTCGCTACTCAAATCCTTCCAGAACGTTTTAAGAAGGCCAAAGCAGAAATCGCTAAAAAGAAAACCGCTAAAGCGTAAGCTTTAACGTATCAGGAATAGAAACCTCTCAATTGTCATATGAGCTGTTCTATTTAAAAGGCTTAGCTTATTGCTAAGCCTTTTTATTATCTAAACTTCCCGTCTACTAATTACATAAACCTACATTACTTCTCTATTGGTTAGGTTTTCCATTAATTATACCAGCTGTTTCCATCCGATTATTTAATAGAACTTACTTTAATCCAACTTAATATCACATAGATAGAGCCAATACCTGGCATTGAAAGTAATTTATATAAATTAACATTTCAAAAACATCATAGTTAACAAATAAACAAAGCTATTTGCAATTAATTATCGCTACTATTTTAGGAAAATAATATTGAGACATAGAGCAATATATAACACTACTTTGTACCTATTTAAGGTATATCCAAAAGGAGTATCTCTAGCTAACTTAAGTAACAGTTATCAAGTGAATGACTATCATCCTATTAGGTGTTTTTTTGTTAATAATATTTTTAACAAAAGATTTTTTATTAATTTTAATAATTCACTTCTTGAAAACTTATCAGTGTGATTGCAGCCACGATGGCTGAAATATTAATTAGAAGGATGCGGGTTGAAATTTTATCTTCTTTCGATTGAACGAGGGAAGCTAAATGGGAAACGCAGATTGATTATGCTAAAAAAAATATGTAATAAACTGGGCATTGAGCTTTGGTTCTCCGCTCACCTTGCCTATGGCTTTGTCCAGCTTGTGTTTATCCCGATCGTAATGCCTGCGTTTGTCGCAGAGCGAACCGGCAGTTTTGCCAATGCAGGCTTAGCGATGGGCTTCTTCGGTGTAGCGGGTCTTGCAGCTCCTATTATTGGCTTATTAGCAGACAAATATAAAGCACATCGATTAGCTCAGTTTTTAGGCATGGTGGCGTATGTGATTGCCGGTTTCTGCTACATCGCTTCAGGCAGTGACTTTACGATGATGGCGATTGGCTCTATTTTCTTTGGTCTAGGTTCTGCAACACTATTAATGTTAAACCCCGTCTTTATCGCTTTCGCCGGTTATGACAATAAAACGGAAGCTCTCAAACTGGGTCGAATGGCACAAGCCGCTATTATAGGTACTTTGATTGGTGGTGGCGTGTTAGCAGCTTTAACCGATGGAGGGTTTGGCTATGAAACGAGCTTTTACACGATGATGGGCACCGTCGCTGTATTAGCCTTGATCACCTTTATGACTAATAAACAGGCTGGTCAGCGAGTACTTGATACCGCAAAAGCTCGCGAAGAAGCAGCGAAAGCTGAGTCTCAACAAAAAGTGAATCTGTTGAGTGTGCTGTTTTCTAAATTCGGTCTATTCCTTTTTGCTGTCGCAGCATTATGCGCAGGTCAAGGCGCGTTTCAAGCTCAATTCCCAAACTTAATGAAAAATGCGTTCTCGGTATCTGAAGCAGTCTCCGCCACCAGCCTATCAATTTCAGCAGTGCTGGGGTTAATCGTCGTCGTTATGGCCGAGCGCTTCTCAGCTAAATTTGGTCCAGCAGCACTATTTAGGCTGTGTACGGTAGCGTCTATTGTTGTTGTTGCAGCACTTTACTTTATTGCTGAGTTCCAACTCATACCAACCATTATTTTTCCTGTTGCGTTAGTCATCATTTATTTACAAGGTATTACTGTGACAGACATGTGCTCTCCAGCCGTCGCTTCCCGCTTAACAAGAGTTGGCGCTGGATATACGCAAGGGCTAATGATGTTCTTCATTTCCATCGGTTTTGCAACTGGCAGCGCGATCAGCGGCTTTACTGTCGAATCGTTTAGCTGGAGCGCATTACCCGTCGCCATTGGTGTACTAACAACAGTTGCCTTTGTATGTATTTGGGCCGTCACTCGTGACAACAAAGAAGCAAAACACCAAACCTCGACAAAACATGCTTAGCAAATTTGGCGATTTTTGACTAAAAAAAAGCCTCCATAACAGGAGGCTTTTCTAATTGAATCAATGCTTAAAGAAGCTTACGCGCAGCCTCTACAACCACTTTGATAGAGCGAGTTTCCGCTTGCTTCAACGTATCATGGTCAGGCGTTTCTTTCTGAGTACGGTTGATGATAACACCCGCAACACAGCCAGCTTTTAGACCAGAACTTGCGCACATAGTCAGTAGCGTTGCCGACTCCATTTCGAAGTTCAGTACGCCCATTTGTTGCCACTCTTCCATAGAACCTTGGAAACGACGAACAACACGGCCTGAGAAGGTGTCGTAGCGCTCTTGGCCAGGGTAGAAAGTGTCACTTGATGCCGTTACACCAGTATGAACCGTAGAACCCGCTTCAATTGCTGCTTCTTTCATTGCCGTTGCTACATCGAAATCGGCTACCGCAGGGAATTCCATAGGAGCAAAATGCAAGCTTGCACCATCTAGACGAACAGAACCAGTGGTGACAATCATGTCGCCAACGTTTACGTCAGATTGAATCGCACCGGTCGTACCAACACGCAAGAAAGTGCGAACGCCCAATTGAGCCAGTTCTTCAACAGCAATAGAAGTTGATGGACCACCAATACCTGTCGAACAAACAACAACCGTCTTACCGTCTAGTTTTGCACGGTATACTGTGTATTCACGTTGACTAGCCAAAAACTCTGGCTCATCCATTAACTCAGCGATCTTTTGAACTCGAGCTGGGTCACCTGGAATAATCGCTAGTGTAGCGCCTTGTAGATCTTCTTTATTTACTCCGAGATGGAAAACAGCTTGGGACATGGGGGACTCCTTTTGTCTCTTGGATATGTGGTAAAGCTTATAAGATCACGCCAAACATAAACGTACACAGATCACACTTTACTAATGTAACAGCATCAACATTTCAAATAAAAACGGTTTGCATCACACTTTATTGTCATATCGGTCTATAAATTACACGAATAACTCTTTGCTGTTCACAAAAAAACCGCCCTACAGAGGGGCGGTTTATTGATGGAATTATTTATAAATACAGCGAAGCTGAATACGACATTCAATCAAATTTAGATTTATGACGCAGTAATCTCAGTGCGTTGAGGGTCACGATGGCGGTAGCGCCACTATCTGCCAAGACAGCAACCCATAACCCTGTAATACCTAAAAGACTAGTGACTAAGAATACGCCTTTTAAACCCAATGCTAACGTAACATTTTGCTTAATGTTACTGAGTGTTGCTCTTGAGAGTTCGATCATCACAGGAAGCTCACTCAAGCGGTTATGAGTCAAAGCTGCATCAGCCGTTTCCAGCGCAACATCAGTCCCCCCACCCATAGCAATACCAATATTGGCCGCTTTCATCGCAGGTGCATCGTTGATGCCATCGCCGACCATAGCGACACGACGACCTTGAGCTAACTCATTTACAAAGGTGACTTTATCTGCGGGCAACAAGCTTGCTTTATAATCCATACCCAGAGGCGTTGCTATCGCATGTGCGCTTCGCTCATTATCACCGGTCAACATGATGGTATCGATACCGAGTTTAGCGAGTTTTTCCACCGCTTCTGCGGTATCCGCTCTAACTTCATCCTGCCATGCAATGATACCTTTCACCGTGTTTTCTGTTGCCAGTACCACCACCGTTTTACCGCCATTTTCCAGCTCAACTACTTTATCCATCACCTCATCAGCAATGTCAAAAGTCACTTTAGATGGTGCGCTTAATATCCACTTACTACCATCAACAATACCTTCGATACCAACACCAACCAGCGCTTTTTTCTCTTGGGCTTCTGGAATAGTAATGCCACGCTGCTCTACGTGCTTAATCAATGACGTTGCTAAAGGATGACTTGAACCTTGTTCAATCGCGCCAGATAGCGCCAACACTTGCTCAGTATCCAAATCTGCTGTCACTACTACGTCAGTAACATGAGGTTTGCCTAACGTCAGTGTACCCGTTTTATCAAATGCAATAGCTTGAACGTTGCCTAACTGCTCTAACGCTGCTCCGCCTTTAATCAGTGCACCACGTCTTGTTGCCGCGGCAAGACCTGACGTAATCGCTGCTGGTGTTGAAATCACAAGCGCACAAGGACAAGCGATTAGCAGTAACGCTAAACCACGATACACCCAGGTTTCCCATGGCTGTGCAAACATAAGAGGCGGCGTGATAATTACTAGTAGCGATACCAACATCATTAATGGTGTGTACCAACGACTGAATTTGTCCAAGAATCGCTCGATTGGTGCTTTTCTCGATTCCGCTTCTTCTATGAGGTGGAGAATGCGGTCAATGGCGTTTTCACCTTGTTTGGACGTAACCATGAGTCGCACAACTTTGTCTGCAAGGACCGCACCCGCCATAACGGTCTCACCGATATGGCGTTCGACAGGGAGCGATTCGCCTGTCAATGCACTTTCATCAAAGCTGGCGTTAGCATCCAATAACGAACCGTCGGCTGGCATACGATCACCAGGTGCAACTTCGATAATGTCACCGGGCACAAGTGCCGATGCACTCTTGGTTTGACGCACACCATCTACAATCACTGTAGCTTCTTCTGGAACCAAGGACATTAACGCTTGGACACCACTGCGCGCTCTAGAAGCAGCAAACGCTTCCAATCGCTCACCGATAAGAAACAGTAACAGAACCATTGCAGCTTCTACCGTTTCACCGAGATACAGAGCACCAATCGCCGCCACACTCATTAGTGTTTCAATGGCAAAAGGAGTACCAGATTTGGCAAGTTTCAATGCCTTTGAGGCAATAGGGATAAGACCAAGAATACATGTAAGCGTGAATAGCCATTCGCTTAACTGCGGCAAGCTGCCTTTAAACGCAGCAGCGATCGCCATACCGGTAGAGATAGCAAGGATATGAAAGTTGTCTTTTAAGGTTTTTTTCCAGCCTGTTAGTTGGTCTTGCGGCGCTCCATTGGTACTGCCATCCAGAGCGTTCAGAGTAAAGCCAGCATCAACAACGGCTGCTTCAACTTGAGTAAATAACGCAGCATCATTAACTCGAACCACCAACTTTTCAGTGGCAAACAGAACTTTAGAACTCACCACACCAGCTAACTTATTGGTTGCTGATTCCACTTTTCTGGCGCATGCAGGACAGTCCATCCCGACAACTTTCCAAGATTTTAATAGTCCAGAATCAGATTCACTTTTCCCACCGGAGGCGGCAGGTTCATCAGGTTCTGACGCACAGCAACTGCTCTCTGAGTCGCAACAATCCGCAGATTGCTCGCTAGAAATGGCCGTTACTTGTGCGATTTTTGGCGCGTTGCACGCATCACCCGCGGGACGAATAGCGTTGATAGATTGTGAGCTGCACGCTTTATGTTTTGTACACATGGGATTCTCCTTTGCTTATCCTACATCCCAAGTGTAAACCTTGGAGCTAGCTCCAAGGTCAAGAAGAATTTTACCCTGATAGTGTTGGCGACTCTAACTGCTCCTCAACTTTCGACACATCATTAATCATAACCGGATCTGTTGTACTGAATGGTTGAGAGTTAACACAAACCAAACTTGGGTCTTCTTCTGTACTTTGACATTCGCCAGTCTTACGCAGTTCAGAGATATGGAATTTAAGAACAATGTAACCTAACACCCCAAACACGATATTACCCACCGCTTGTCCATACAAGACGCCCAACGCACCAAACCATAATGAGCCTAAGTACACAAATGGCAAAGTACCTAAAGTCGCCTTACTCAGATTAAGTGCGGTAGAATACAGTGGCTTACCCAAATTATTGAACGACGTATTCGCAACAAACAGCACACCATTAAACACAAAGGTAATTGCTACATAAGTCGCAAATGCCGCCACGATCAGCGATGCATCACCGGTTAACGAGAACATGTTAATAATCGGCTGTTGGAGAAGATACAATAAAGCGCAAACCACTAATGTGTAGATGGTCGTCACGATGAGTGAGTTCTTTAGCGTTTCCTCCACACGATCAATTCTTACCGCTCCATAGTTTTGCCCCACGATAGGCCCAACAGCCCCAGACAGCGCAAAGATAAAGGCAAAACAAACTGGCGTCAGACGACCTATTACCGCAAACCCAGCAACAAAATCCTCACCATACTGGGCAATAGCAGTGGTCACAATCGCATTACCAATAGGCGTTGCGGTATTAGTAATAATGGCAGGAATAGCGATCGCCAACATCACTCTGGCATCACTAATGACATTCGAATATGTAGGTTTGGCTAGTAATTTGTGAACACGTAATAACGGTGCAAACGAGAAATAGAACACAGCAAATCGGGCGACCACCGAAGCGGCGGCGGCCCCTTCCACATTCCAATTAAAACCGAAAATGAAAATAGGATCCAATATAGCGTTAACGATCCCACCCGCAAGCGTTGCCCACATCGACCGTTTCGCATCACCCGCAGCTCGCAAACCTGCACCACTAGCCATACCTAAAGCAATCAGAGGCGTACTCGGTAATAAGATCCAAAGGTAGGCTTCTGCCCTCTCGTGTGCTCTCCCTTCTGCACCGATGGCCGTCAGCAGTTCTGGAATGTAGGCACACATTATTGCCGTTACAATCGCGCTAATGATAAATGCGATGACAAGAACACTAGAGCCTATCTGCCTTGCATAATCTACGTTCTTAGCTCCAATCGCTTTGGACATTAATGCACCCATAGCAATGGAAGTTCCTATAGAAACGGAGGTTGCAAAAAAGGTTAACGTACCAGCGAACCCAACCGCAGCAGCCAGTTCGGCTTGACCCAACATACTGATGAACAGCATATCGAGTAAATCGACAATGAATATCGCCATGATTCCGACAGTTGAGGTTCCTGACATCACCAGGATATGCCTCATGGTTGATCCTTCAACGAATTTAGCCGATTGGTCCGCCATATCAGTCCTTTTATTTACATGCAACAAACAATAAAGGGCGCCGAAGCGCCCATAGGGGAATATTGTTTAGTTTACACAGGATGTTTGAAGCACGCTTCAATATTTTTGCCGATGGCTCGAAGTACATCGCGGCGAGTAATCGTCCCTACCAATCTTCCATTGTCGATAACAGGATAGACTTTCGGTTTACCGACCTTCATCATATCTGCGAGTTCAATGATGGACGTTTCAGGTGTCACTGACAGCACCTCTTGATGCATACAATCTCCAACAGTATGCGTGTCTTGACAGTGATAGCTAACTTTAACCAACTTGTCGAGCAAGTCTTGTTCCGAAATAAAGCCAATAACTTGTTCGCGTTCATTAATAACTGGACCACCAAGGTGGTTAGATTGCATGACTTTATCAAGCGCAGCACTCAATGACATGTCTTGTGTAAAGGTCACCGTTCTTTGAGTCATGTAGTCTTTAACTTTTAGCGATTCCATGGCGATCTCCTTCAGCCCCAATAACTTAATCTTGATAAGTTTATTGTTGTCCAAATTTTCAATATTGCTAAATGGGATTCTACGATTCTTGTAATAGACATTACCTATCAATCCATGATGTTAAGTAAGAATTGTTTGTCCCGTTTAAATTAAGCGTAAGACGAATTTTCTTGTTTTGCCTATCTTATTGTTAAGATTTTTGTAACAATCGGTCGCCTTATTGTCTGTTAACTCAATGCACTGAGTCATTTTCATGCTAGAAAAACTTCTCAATTCTCTTGCGAATGCGGTCGAATTTCGCTCTCGCATTTGGGTAGTCCATGTTTCCGAGTCCATACTCAAAGACCAGTCATATGTGGTCAATGAAGATCAGTTCTCGTCTCCGTTGTCTTGGATGAAAGGCAAAGGCTACGATCAAGAGATGCTGAGTAAAGTCGAGAGCATGAAGCGCTCACAAATCTTAGTGTTTGAACTTGGTCGCACTAAACACCAGCTTATGCGCGTCAAATAAACAGCTATTGAATCATTAATAGCATCAACTCGATGGCGGCCAATAATGCAAGCAATGCTGTCGCTCCCTTCCAAAAGAGCAATGGGTGCTTTTTAATGAGCGGGCTCGTCTCATATTGCTTCATTAACGCTTTATTCGGCTGGCTCAAATCCAATAAGAACTCTCCCAACGCTTGATGACGATGTTGCGGATTGTGATGACAAGCCTTCTTTAAGGCCATATCCAACCATAGGGGGAGTTCAGGATTGGTGATTTGAATACTCTGATACTTCCACTGTTGATGGCGTGCACTGTCGACACTACGTGCAATCGCCGCTTTATAGGGAAGCGTGCCAGACAGCATTTCATACGTCATTACCGCGACAGAAAATAAATCGGATACAGTTGTCGCTTCGTTGCCATTCAAATACTCAGGGGCAATATAATTCGCCGCGCCTTTAGGCATTTGAGCACATTGTTCTTGTCTTGCTTCGTCTAAGCCCTTTACCGAAACAGACCCCAAATCAATCAAGGTCACTTGCAGCGACTCTGATATCATCACATTTTCCGGCTTTAAGTCGCGATGTACCATATCTAACCGTTGCAACACTCGCACCGCTTTTACTATCTCAGAAACAATACTCCTCACAGAGTCTAAACTGGGCGTCGGATTATCAAGCATCCACTGCCTCAACGTGATCCCTTCTATCGGCTCACATAGTAAGTAGAGAAAGGGAGAATTAGCAGGTCGTGGATAAGTACGCATGATTCGATGGCTATTCACATGCGTTCCCACCCAATACTCATTACTAATGTCGAGTAGAGCCTGTTTATCTTCCACATGCAGTAAAGAAGGCGCTTTGAGAATATACTTCTGATCCGTCTGTTCCTGCCGCACCTCATAAACATGGCTTCGAGTTCCAGCATGAAGTACTTTTGTCACCGTGTAACTATCAATTCTGTTGTTCACTTTAAGCGGGGGTGGCACCACTTGGTTAAGTGATTGTTGTTGAAACTCATGCAATGTTAGGTTGGGAACATGATCGATAGAAACCAATAAGCTGGTGACATTGTCTTGGCTACCATTTTCTATGGCAAGATCCGTCAATGCTTGGCTTCGTGTCTCAAAGCCTTGGAGGTGATTTTGGATAACGTTGACCAACTGTTTCTCAGTGATGAAATCATGTACCCCGTCGGTTGAGAGCAAGAAAAGATCGCCAGTTTCGACGGCTACGGTCTGAAAATCGACCTCCAATTTGCTATCCATGCCTAAAGCGCGAGTTAGGTACGCCGCTTTACCGATGTTGGTCCGCTGATGATCTCTGGTTAACAAACGGAGTTTGCCTTGTCTAAGCAAATAGATTCGGCTATCACCCACATGAAATAGATACGCCGTATTGGATTTGACGACAACGGCACTAAAGGTGGTAACCAGTCCATTATGCTTCAGCGGTTGCTTTAGACTCTGTTCATATAGCCAAGTATTCAATGACGTCAATACCTGAATGGCCGAACGCCGAACGCTCCAACTTTCTGGCGTTGCATAATAATCGGCGACAAACTGCATCACACTGGTGTGACTGGCTTTCTGCCCGTGTTCACTGCAACTCACACCATCGGCAATGCAAGCAAGCATACCCTTGGTTTCCAACTCACTTTGTAGTTTTGGCTCTCGAACCACAAACGCATCTTGGTTTTCGCTTCGAGTACCAGCAGAAGACACGCCGCCGTATGATGTCGTCAGCGTTTGTGGATGGTTAAGCGGTAATCCCATAATCATTCCCTAATTAAACCTTCGGAGAACAAAAGCTCTGTGCAAGCAGAGCTTTTGAACGAGTGAGCACGCTAAGTGCTCACTCCCCGATTACCATTAATGAGATACGTTGATTAACGTTACACTACCATCTTCGTTTACCTCTGCTATTTGACCGCTGGGTTCTTCCATAAACATCAAAGTTGCGAAACCAAGAACCGCTGTACCCGCGATAACATAGAAGAAGGTTTGATAGTCAACAAACGACAGAACCGTCAGGTAAACCACAGCACCGACATTTCCGTAAGCGCCTGTCATTCCAGCGATTTGACCTGTCATGCGGCGCTTGATTAATGGCACCGTCGCAAATACTGCACCCTCACCAGCTTGAACAAAGAATGAACAAACCATGGCTGCGCATACTGCAAGCCACAACGGCCACTCACTGTTGACCTGGCCCATCATGAAATAACCCACAGCCAAACCTGCTGTTAGAATTAACAATGTCGATTTACGACCAAATTTATCTGAGATCCAACCGCCACCAGGACGCGACATTAAGTTCATAAAGGCATAAGCTGAAGCCACCATACCGGCTAAAACAGGCGTCAGTTCAAACGTTTCAGAGAAGAACAGAGGTAACATCGAGACCACCGCCAACTCCGAGCCGAACGTGGCAAAATACAAAACGTTCAACACCGCTACTTGCTTAAACTTATATTGATGCATCTCCGGAACTGGCTTAGAGAAGATAGATTTGTTGACCTTCCATACTTGAGAAACTTCGTATCCGTATAGGACTACTAAGCCCACATAGAAGGTGTTAACCACAGTGTCACTCAACATACCAATATTCGATGGCGCAAGTTTCCAAGCGAGTAGCGCGAGTGCAGCATACATAGGGATCTTCATGATCAACAGGAAGAAAAAGTCCCCTTTCGATGTCACTTCCATCGCAGCTAAATGTTTAGGTTTAAAGTAAGTCGATCCTTTTGGCGTATCTTGAACGTTGCGATAAAAAATGACTGAGAACACCAAGCTCATTAGGCCCGTCACACCAACGGCATAGCGCCATCCGTCGTCACCACCAAACATCAGAGCCAAGGTTGGTAAAGTGAAAGCCGCCGCCGCTGAGCCAAAGTTGCCCCAACCACCATAAATACCTTCCGCAGTACCCAGTTCATCATGTGGGAACCACTCAGATACTAAACGAATACCAATAACAAACCCTGCACCAATAAAACCTAATAGGAAACGAGCGATAGCCGCTTGAATAAATGAATCTGACAACGCAAAAACAAAACATGGAATAGAACATATTGCCAACAATGCGGAGTAGACCAGACGTGGACCATATTTGTCGGTCAACATACCAATGATTACCCTCGCTGGTATCGTCAGCGCCACGTTGAGGATAAGTAAGGTTTTGATCTCTTGTGTTGATAAGCCCAATGACGTTTTTACCATTTGAAGTAATGGTGCAAAGTTAAACCAAACCACAAAGGTAATAAAAAAGGCCATCCAGCTTAAGTGCAGTGTTTTCATCTTCCCAGAAAACGAAAACAAATTAAATTTAGTGCTTTCCATAACAAATTCCTTTTACTGATCAATGTGTTGATCAAGTTTCCTTGTACACGAAGAGTTAAGCTGCAAGTGGCAACTTGAGTTGAACATCATTACCACTGACTCGTACATCAAACCGAGTCAGTTGGACCTCTGGCTCTTCAATGCAGACACCCGTTTGTAAGTTAAAGTGCTGCTTGTAAAGCGGTGAAGCCACACAAGGTTGGCCATCTAGCGAGCCCATAATGCCGCGAGACATCACATAGGCATGGCCAAAAGGATCGTAATTGCAAAGCGCGTACAGTTGGTCGCTACGCTGACAATAGAAAATAGCGACCTGTTTATCTTCGACTTTAGCACACACTCCGGTATGGGGTACTAAGTCATCAGTTGAGCAAACAGTTAACCACTGACTCATATTCTTCTCCTTAACTATCAAATTTCATTCGCCTATAGCGAGGCA
Source organism: Vibrio mediterranei (assembly GCF_013364395.1). Taxonomy (NCBI): domain Bacteria; kingdom Pseudomonadati; phylum Pseudomonadota; class Gammaproteobacteria; order Vibrionales; family Vibrionaceae; genus Vibrio; species Vibrio mediterranei. Next base: position 2,414,091 of record NZ_JABXGK010000001.1, read on the forward strand.
ACGTCGTTAAACTTCAACAACATCAATACGTTGCTCCAAAACAAGCGCTTGTTTCTTATTATTAGTTGGGAATCTTTGTTGGCGAATATTGACAAACTGAAGGTTACCATCCAGCTCATCGGTATTAATAAAGTGTTGGAATCGTTTTAGTTTCTCTGGATTTTCGAGTGTGGTTTTCCACTCACACTGATACTTACCGACATTGGTAGCCATGTCTTTTTCCAGCTCATCGGCGAGTTGCAATTTGTCATCGACAATCACTTGTTTTAGGTATTCAATGCCACCTTCTAGGTTTTCAAGCCACACAGAAGTTCGTTGTAAACGGTCTGCAGTGCGGACGTAAAACATCAATAGACGGTCGATATAGCGAATCAGTGTTTGTTCATCAAGATCAGTGGCTAGCAAGTCGGCGTGACGAGGACGCATTCCACCATTACCACACACATACAAGTTCCAACCTTTGTCGGAGGCAATCACACCAATGTCTTTCGACTGAGCTTCTGCACACTCACGAGTACAGCCTGAGACAGCGAACTTCAGTTTGTGAGGCGATCTTAGTCCTTTGTAACGATTTTCAATGTCGATAGCTAAACCTACACTGTCACCGACACCATAGCGGCACCATGTGCTCCCGACACACGATTTCACCGTTCGTACCGATTTGCCATAAGCGTGTCCGGTTTCAAATCCAGCTTCCACCAATCGTTTCCAAATCAAAGGCAACTCATTGAGTTGTGCCCCAAACAAGTCAACACGTTGACCTCCGGTAATCTTGGTGTACAGGTCGAAATCTTTAGCTACCTGACCAAGTACAATCAATTTATCTGGTGTGATTTCACCACCAGCGATACGAGGAACCACCGAATATGTTCCATCTTTTTGCATATTACCTAGATAGATATCGTTGGTATCTTGGAGCTCCATGTGTTGCTCTTCTAGAATATAGTCATTCCAAAACGACGCTAAAATTGAGCCCACTGTTGGCTTGCAAATCTCACACCCCAACCCAGAGCCATGGCTCGATAGTAATTCATCAAACGTCTTAATTTGGTTAACGCGAATAATGTCGCTGAGTTCTTGACGGGAATAGGCAAAGTGCTCACAAATATCGTTGTTCACTTCCACGCCGAGGTTCATCAGCTCACTATCGAGTACTTGTTTTGCTAACGCTGAACAGCCACCACATCCTGTCGATGCATTAGTGGTATCTTTTAGCGCAGCCATCGTGTTACAACCGCTCGCCACCGCTTGTTTGATATCACCCTTTGTCACATCAAAACAGGAGCAGATCACCGCAGAGTCAGGCAAAGCATCCACGCCGAGTCCTGCTGAGCTATCGTCAGCCACATTAGGCAAGATTAATACCGATGGACTGTCTGGGAGAGCCATGTCGTTTTGTTTGAGTTGCAATAAGCTGCCGTAGGCATCAGCATCCCCTACCAAAACAGCACCTACAATTTTACTGCCATCCTCAGACACAATTAGCCGCTTGTAGACTTGCTCAATTTCGTCATTGTAGGTGTATGACTGCGCACCAACTGTCTTGCCGTGAACCTCACCGATACTCGCAACATCAACGCCCAACAATTTAAGTTTGGTGCTCATATCGGCACCAGTAAATGCCAGTGGCTCCAATGAATCGACAATTTGGCTAGCTGCGACTTTTGCCATTTGATAACCCGGTGCAACAAGCCCGAAGATCTGATTTTGCCACAACGCACATTCGCCAATCGCATAGATATCCTCGACGCTGGTGCGGCATTGATCATCAATCACTATTCCGCCGCGCGGCCCTATCTCAATATCTGCTTGACGCGCTAACTCATCTTGAGGACGAATGCCGGCCGAAAAGACAATAAGGTCGGTTTCAAGGTAAGTACCATCAGCAAAATTCATTCGATAGCGAGCCTGCTCACCTGCAATAATTTCAGTCGTCGCTTTATCGGTGTGCACCGATACGCCTAAATTTTCAATTTTCCTGCGCAGCAATGCGCCGCCACCTTCATCAAGCTGCACTGCCATTAGACGCGGGGCAAACTCCACCACATGCGTATCTAAACCAAGGTTTTTAATCGCGTTAGCGGCCTCCAAGCCGAGTAATCCACCTCCGACAACGACGCCTGTTTTACTGACTTTACTGCCCGACTCGATGGCATCTAGGTCTTCAATGGTGCGATAAACATAACAGTGTTCTTGGTCATTACCAGAAATGGGCGGTACAAAAGGAAATGAACCCGTGGCAAGTACCAACTTATCGTAACTCTCTTGACGCCCACTCTCGGTTGTTACCTGCTTTTGGTCTGTATCAATCGAGACAACTTTGTCGTTTAAGACATAGTTAACCCCATGATTCTGATAGTAAGTTTCATCGGTGAGGGCAAGGTGCTCAGCACCTTTGTCGTCATCAAAATAGCTGGTAAGCTGCACGCGGTCATAAGCAAGTCGCGACTCTTCTGAAAACGTGATAATTTGCGCTGACTCATCATTTGCAGCAATCACGCTATCAATGAACTTGTGGCCTACCATTCCATTGCCGACCACCACAATCCTTTGTGTTTTCATAAGGCTTCCTTTGATATTTACGCTGTCAGTTGTAATTTTTGTTGTTGGTTTTGATTAGATGCTTCTATCGATACTCGTTCGTTGAGCTGCGACAGCCACTGCATTTGCTCAGCCACTGTGACCACTTGACCGATGACAATGAGAGCAGGCGACTGAATTTGATGGCTATCTCTTAACTCGACAAGCTCATCCAAACTGCCAAGCACCGTTCTTTGCGTTGGGCAACAGCCGTTTTCAATTAACGCTACGGGGGTAGACGCCGATAAACCTGCGCCTATAAGAGAGCTCGCAATCATCTCCGCTTTGCTTAATCCCATGTAGATAACGAGAGTTTGATTCAGGTCAGCCAGTGCTTTCCAATGTATGTCCAACTCCTTTTCGGCATGGGCGGTGATAAAAGTACACCCTTGAGCTAAACCGCGATGAGTAAGCGGGATATCAGAGTATGTGGTGCACCCCGAAGCAGCCGTAATGCCTGGAATAACATCGACATCAAAGCCTTGTTTTTTGAGGAGTAGCATTTCTTCTCCGCCACGACCGAATATAAAGGCATCGCCCCCTTTAACTCGGCAAACTCGTCCACCTCGATGGGCATAGTCGATTAAGGTTTGGTTAATTTGCTGCTGGGTATAGCTATGGCAACCCTTAGCTTTGCCAACATAAACCTGCTCGCTGTTGGATGGAAAAAGTGCCTTGATCTCTTGGCTAACGAGATTGTCAAAGATAATGACATCAGCAGATTGGATTGCTCGAAGAGCCTTAACCGTGAGCAAATCAGGATCGCCCGGTCCAGCACCCACCAATGAGATATGATTACTTCTCATACTATTTCCTTGCATGGCATTTCTCCTTATAGACAGGCGAAATTTTTTTATTCGCTTGCCAACTTAGAGGCAATAAGGATGCCAGCGATGATAATAGTCTCGTTATTTTTTGAATAAACTCTTTAAAAACAATGAAATATAATTTCAGCCTTTGATTTAGAAACACAAAAACAACACCCACAAAAATCCAATTAGAGAAGATTTTGAGCATTTTTAGTGCGATAAATCCCAAAACAGTGCAAATAAACAATAAATAACTGATATTTTGTCAAAAAAGCCCATATACCACTTTAGTGGTATATGGGCTAACCATTTGTATTGATTGACTATATTAGGGATAAATACTTATTTAACCCAACAATACCCCAATGGCGCGCGTTTTGCTTTCAACAACAATTAACGGAAATTATCAGCAAGGACAAAGGTTATGACTAAAGAAGGCTGGATTAAGACAACATGTGCCTATTGCGGAGTCGGTTGCGGTGTTGAAGCGAGACCAAAAGCAAACGGTCTTCTGGAAATAAGAGGCGACAAACAGCATCCCTCCAATTATGGCAAACTGTGTACCAAAGGTATCGCACTTGGGGATACGGTCATTACCGACGGTCGCCTTTTATCACCGATCCATCGCACTCGCAGCATTGATGCTTTAGAGGAAAAGTCTATGACTTGGGATGAGGCGACGTCTCTTGTCGCTGAACAATTCCAGAAGGCCATTCAACAACATGGTCCTGACTCTGTCGCATTCTATGTATCAGGTCAGTTGCTCACTGAGGATTACTATGTCGCCAACAAACTCATGAAGGGCTTTATTGGCAGCGGCAATATCGATAGTAATTCCAGGTTATGTATGGCCTCGAGCGTCGTAGGCCATAAACGTGCTTTCGGCAGCGATACTGTCCCCGTGGTCTATGAAGATGTCGAACTGGCTGACTTGGTTGTCATTACTGGTTCTAACTTGGCGTGGTGTCATCCGGTCCTTTTTCAACGCTTAAAGACTGCTAAGCAGAATAATCCAAACATGAAAGTGGTGGTAATTGACCCTCGTCAAACCGCAACTTGTGAGCTTGCCGATCTACACCTCGCCATTCATTCTGGCAGTGATGTTGCTCTGTTCAACGGGCTATTGAATCATCTCTCACTGACGGGACAGCTCAACGCAAACTACATAGAACACCATACGCAAGGGTTTGATGACGCGTTGGCCGTTGCGAAGCAGACGGTCGACGTTGGTTCCATCACAGGGCTAACTCAATCGCAACTTGAAGAGTTTTACACTCTGTTTGCTAACACCCCAAAAACCGTCACCATCTATTCGCAAGGCGTTAATCAATCCAGCAGTGGCTCGAACAAAGTCAACAGCATTCTAAATTGCCATCTCGCTACAGGCAGAGTTGGACAGCCTGGCATGGGCCCCTTCTCTGTCACTGGGCAACCTAATGCAATGGGAGGAAGAGAGGTAGGTGCACTGGCAAACACATTAGCAAGTCATATGGAGTTTGATAATCCACAGCATCACTCATTAATTAGTGAGTTTTGGAAAACCTCCACTCTTGCCACTAAGCCTGGCCTTAAAGCGATCGACCTGTTTGACGCAGTCGAAGCAGGAAAAATCAAAGCGATTTGGATCATGGCAACCAACCCCATGGTGAGTCTACCTAACTCAGAAAAAATAAAATCAGCGCTACAAAAGTGCCCGTTTGTAGTGGTCTCGGATTGTATTAAGGAAACCGAAACCGCCCAACTAGCTGACGTGCTTTTACCCGCACAAGGTTGGAGCGAGAAATCGGGCACGGTCACCAATTCTGAGCGCCGTATTTCAAGACAACGTCGATTGCTTCCCAGCCCTGGCATGGCTATGCCTGATTGGTGGATAGTAAGCGAGGTGGCAATGAAAATGGGTTTCACCAATGCTTTTGATTATCTACATGAGGGGCAAATCTTCAACGAGTATGCTCGCATGACGACCTTAGGTAATGAGGGCGGTCAACAGCGTGATCTGACATTAAGTGGGTTAACTCAGTTGGATGACAAAGGCTATAACACGCTTATTCCGCAACAATGGCCAGTGTTAACGTTACAAACCGATATCGTCAACCAGCGATTGTTTAACCAACATCAGTTTTATACTGCTGACCAAAAAGCACACTTTGTCGCCACGGGTTATCAAGCCCCACAACAAACAACCAGCAATGCACTGCCTATTTTGCTTAACAGTGGCCGGACGCGAGATCATTGGCACACCATGAGCCGTACTGGATTGTCACCTCATCTGGCCTCTCATACTCCAGAACCGTTTATAAGCCTGCATCCTGATACAGCGCTCATGTGGGGACTTAAATCTGGAGACATCGCAGAGCTATCCAACCCACACGCCAATATTCACATGCGGGTAGCGGTAGATTCCGACGTGACTGCTGAGCACGCCTTTGTACCCATTCACTGGAACTTAGCAACCGCCAGTAATGCAAAAGCGTGTAAACTTATCTCGCCCAATACTGACCCTTTTTCTGGCCAACCCGAATTCAAACATACCCCAGTATCAATAGAGCTTTGGCCAAAACAGTGTGAAGCGTTGCTCATCAGCCGCACTCCGTTAAGCCTCATTGACATGGATTACTGGGTGAAACAGAAGGTTGAATCCGGCTACTTGTATCGTATAGCCTCGAAATGTGATGCCATGTCGCTCATCGTACAGCTCACAAACATCATTGCTGTAAAGAACAACAAAACGCTGTCATTTGATGGAGGTATTACGGATTTGGAACATCGCAAAGCAGTCATTAGCGCCAATGTTATGCAACGAGCCTTTATCGTAAAAACCACGATACAAGAACATGACCTAGACTGGTTGACATCTTTGTTTGAGCAATCAGTCAACGACCATCTGGAAAGCCAGTTTATGAGTCGAACCTAATCTCCTCGACATAGCCGAATCGAATAGAGCATTGACCTGTCTACGTTTTAGGCGCTTAATGTATATTTACGTGAACCGCTGTTATTGTCAGATAACACTGAAATTTTTATCCGATAATTAATACTATATTTAAACAACAGCCACCTAGCGTTAAGCTCCGAATGCATAAAAACAAAGTAAGCAGGTAGATATTATGAAAGCAGTGACCAAACAATACGCCGTGATTGGTTTAGGGCGTTTTGGAATGAGTATCTGTAAAGAGTTATCTGAAGCCGGTGCTCAAGTTCTTGCTATCGACATCAATGAAGATCGTGTAAAGGAAGTGTCTAAAATCGTCGCACAAGGCATTATTGCCAACTGTACGATAGAAGAAACCGTTGAAGAGCTCAGACTGAATGAGTTCGACATGGTGATGGTATCCATAGGTAATGACATCAATGCCAGTATTCTCACCACACTGGTGCTTAAAGAAGCCAAAGTGAAGAAAGTGTGGGTTAAGGCGAATGACAAGTTCCAGTACAAAATCTTGCAAAAGATAGGGGCAGATAAAATCATCATGCCTGAAAGAGATATGGGTATCCGAGTAGCGCAGCGTATGCTTGATAACCGAGTGATTGCTTTCAATGAACTAGGAAGTGGCTTAGCGCTAACCGAAATCGTCGTTGGCAATAAGTTAATGGGCAAAACCTTGGCTGACGTCGCCATTTGCCAAGCTAGCAATGTTAAAGTACTGGGATTCAAGCGCGGTCCTGAGCTGGACGCCAACCCAAAAATGAGTCAAACACTTGAAATTGGTGACATGATCATTGTTGCTGGCCCAGAAAAAGACCTGCACGAAAAGATCAGACTGTCATGAATCGTCGTTTCCAAAAAGGTCTGATTTACCCGATTAAACTCACTAGGAAATCAGCAGTACCGTCAGAGCCTTACCTTATAGTAGCAAGCTTTTTGGCGGTTTTAGTACCCTCTGCTTTGCTGCTGACACTACCCGTATTTTCGGTTACCGGATTGAGCTTTAGCGACGCCTTCTTTACGGCGACATCCGCTATCAGTGTGACTGGACTCGGTGTGGTCGATACTGGTCAGCATTTCACGACTTCAGGGAAAGTGTTACTGATGCTGTTGATGCAAATTGGCGGCCTTGGGCAAATGACGCTTTCAGCGGTTTTACTCTACATGTTTGGTGTTAGATTAAGCCTAAAGCAACAAGCTTTGGCCCAAGAAGCGCTTGGCCAAGATCGCCGGGTCAATATTAAAGGGTTAGTGAAGAAAATCATCATTTTTGCCTTCATTGCTGAAGCTATCGGTGCGGCCGTTTTAGCTATGCGTTGGATCCCCGAAATGGGCTTGTCTCAAGGCGTGTTTTATTCGATATTTCACGCGATTTCCGCCTTTAATAACGCCGGCTTCGCTTTGTTCTCAGATAGTATGATGAGTTTCGCATCAGAGCCAGTCGTTCTGCTTGTTTTGTCTGGGTTATTCATCTTCGGCGGGTTGGGCTTTACCGTGGTCAGTGATCTTGCGATCAACGGTAAGAAAGGCTTTTCTAGGCTAGGGCTACATACAAAAATCATGCTCACTGCCACACCCATCTTGTTGTTGGGCGGCACACTGTTTTTCTTCTTACTGGAACGCACCAACCCAGAAACTTTAGGGGCTTTACCTCTTGGTGGACAATGGCTCTCCGCATTCTTCCAGTCGGCAAGTGCTCGTACTGCTGGCTTTAATAGCGTTGATATCGCTCAGTTTGGGCAACCTGCCCTACTGATTATGATTATCTTAATGCTGATAGGTGCAGGCTCTACATCGACAGGTGGTGGTATTAAGGTATCGACATTCGCAGTTGCCTTCTATGCCACATGGGCATTCTTAAGGCAGAAACAATACGTGGAGATCTTTAATCGCACTGTTAGTTGGCAGACCGTCACTAAGTCGCTTGCAATCATAGTGGTGAGCGGTGCTATTTTGACTATCGCCATGTTCTTACTTATGGTCACCCAACAGGCAAAATTTGAACAAGTGTTGTTTGAAACCATATCGGCATTTGCTACCGTCGGACTAACAGCAGGTTTAACTGCTCAACTCAATACCGAAGGTAAGTGGATTATGATTGTCGTGATGATTATTGGTCGTGTTGGACCACTAACCTTAGCCTACATGCTAGCCAGACCAAAACCGACATTACTAAAATACCCTGAAGACAACGTCCTGACAGGTTAATAACGGTAAACTAAAACAGGCGCGGTCAATGGCTGCGCCTGTTTATTACTTAACAACTTGAGTGTGGAGTCTCGCAATAACCATTCCAGTATTGGTTTGCTTTCTCGGATGCTTGTTGCCAATCCCCTGAAATTGAAAACAGCGCTGCCGTCAATGTGGATACAACGGTATTTGCCATCAACTGCATTTCTTCTTGCGGTGTCTGTAATGGACAGTGTTGTGGAAGCGCTAGTTCGGCCATACTTTCTTCAACGTACTCAGAATGAATCGTATCGGATTCGACCCACCACACAGTTTGGCTTACTTTCGGATTGTATTCCGTTTCACCACCTTGTCCCTTGAACGATAGCATTCGTTGATAGTCATTGTTGTCTCTTCCATGTCGAGCGAGAAGATGTTCGACTTTGGCGTGCAGTTCTTGGAAACCCGGGTGAAAACTTCCTCGCATACCAAAAGGTGCATTCGCTGGATTCAGGGCTCGAATAACAGTATTGATCGGTGTTCTTAGACCGTAGCGATGCTTCCAATCCAACATTTTCTTGGCGAGTGGACAAAAGTGGTTCAGCGGTAAATAGGCAATATTATCGCGGTCAAGAAGTTGCTGTGCATGAGCTAAATCCTCCGCTTTGGAAATATTGAGTGTACCCAAACAGTCTTTTGCATGTAAGCGATCACTTTCTTTATCCAAGTCGCCATGCAACACCACCCGTACACCATGTTCCGCCAAAATGCTCGCAGCAATAAGATGCCAAGGTTTTCCCGATGACTGCCCTACTCTTTTACCCGCATATAATGGCCAGTCGAAATCAGCGCTAATATCTGGGTAATGAGGTTTCAAACCTTCCACGAAGCCCGCGATTTCCTCTGGGGTTTCGTCGCGGACGCGGATAAGCATCATCAACATAGCCATTTGATCATCACCGATCTGTCCATCGATAAACTCTTCCATCACTTGCTTAGCTTGTTCCTGAGTTAACGGACCACGTCCACGAGACCCACGGCCAACCGTGCGAATACACTCTTTAATAATCGACAAACTTAATCCTTTTTATATGTACTGACTCACCCATTGTAATCCAAGAATTAGCCATCGCCACAACATATCCCTTACTCAATAGAAAAAAGGTGCGCCTCGAATGAATGAGAACGCACCGTCGCCAACTGATTATTAGTGAGACACTTTATGTCACGCTTCTTATTTAGAAGTCTTCATGTCACTGCAAGAACATTGCCAGTTATTAAAGTCACTAAATATCAACAATTTGTATCTATTTCTTTGTATTTACCACGTCTTACTGTGATCTATCATCATGCAGTTGCACCAATAGTGTGATTCTTAACTTTGTTGTTTCTCAAAACTGTTACAACGCTCTGATGGATTGTCAGTCGTCCACAACTACTATAAAGAGCGGGCCATAACAGCGATTTCAGCCCGAGGTGAAAGCTCTAAGCCAATGAAAGGACTCGATAATGAAAACAACGACTACAACACTTGCTATGGTGTGTCTTGCCACTTCTGCCGAGGCTGGGAAAGCATTTGACGACCCGCTGACCTCATTAGACACCAATCGTTGGTTTATCGCCGACGGGTGGGAGAACGGTTATCCGTTTTTAAATCGATGGCAACACGACCACGCAGAATTTAGTCCACAGGGGTTGGCACTCAACTTATCCAATATCATCGACAATCATGGCTATCCAGAGATCGTATCAGGAGAGATACGCACTCAAGGCTTTTATGGGAACGGCTGTTTTGAGGTAGAAATGAAGCCTGTCAAAGCGGAAGGTGTCGTGAGCGCGTTCTTCCTGTTTGCAGGTCCCTACGATCAGCCTGAAAGTGGCAATGGAATCCATAACGAAATTGACATTGAATTTATTGGCCTGAACACCAACTTGGTACAGTTTAATTTTTGGAGTAACGACGATAGCTACGAGCAGCGTAATGAATATATTCACTACCTAGATTTTGACGCCGCAGATGAGTTTCATAAGTACGCCATAGAATGGAATAGAAACACCATAAAATGGTACATCGACGATGAACTGGTATACAAAGTGCGCAATACTGAAACACAACCTATTCCTAGCCAATCCGATACGAAGCTAAGAGCGATGATGAATATCTGGGCCACCGCGCCAGAGCTCTCAAACTGGGCTGGGTTGTACGATCAAAGTACTGGCGCTCACCATTCGGCCCACTATCGAAATTTCCGTTTCACACGTTCGAAATGCAATAACTAGCTATCTCTTAAGGTGATTTTGAGTGTGATAAGAACCTATTTACCCAACAACTGAACCGTCTGTCGTCAACGTGACCAAGTCATTAACTAAGATTCCAGTTATTTACTTCACCATCGCGTCGATTTACGTATACTGCACACGTCTCTTACCATTTGAACAGCGATAATATATGCACAGTACAATCAAGTTTATAGCAACGGACATGGATGGCACACTGCTAGACCCAAACGGTCAACTGACTCCAGATTTTTTCCCTCTCTACGAGCGTATTAAAGAGCAAGGTATTCACTTTGCACCAGCTTCCGGCCGTCAGTATTACAGCCTTAAAGACATGTTCTCTTCTATTCAAGATGAGCTGATTTTTATCGCCGAAAACGGCACGCTGGTCATGCAAAACGATGAGGAGCTTTACAGCTGCACATTGGATACGGCCGCCGCAAAAGAGATCATCAAAACTGCCCGATCTATAGATAACACTTATATAGTTCTATGCGGTAAGCACTCAGCCTATATTGAAACTCAGGATCCTAGAGCGCTTGAAGAAATCCGTAAATACTATCATCGATACGAGTATGTCGAAGACCTACTCTCTGTCGAAGACGATTTTATCAAGGTCGCGATCTGCAACTTTGAGGGGGCTGAGCAACATGTTTTCCCAGCCATCAATGATCATTTTGGCAATGAGTATCAAGTGGTGGTAAGCGCAAAAATATGGTTGGATGTCATGAATAAAGAAGCCTCAAAAGGGGCTGCTATTCGTTTCTTGCAACAGCATTTAGGGTTTAAGTTTGCAGAAACAATGAGCTTCGGTGACTACTTCAATGACGTTGAAATGTTAAAAGAGAGCTACCACTCTTACGCTATGGACAATGCACATCCTGAGATAAAAAAACTGAGTCGCTTTATTGCTCCAAGCAACAATGAAGCAGGCGTCTTGAAAGTGGTAGATAAATACTTAGCCACCGTCGAGTGATACAAAAAGAGCATGTCATCGACATGCTCTTTTGATTTAGATTATTTTTCTTGCCAGCGTGCAGCCGCTTCGGCGTCGGAGTCTCGTGACTCAACCCAACGCGTCGACTCTGTCGTTTGCTCTTTTTTCCAAAACGGAGCTTTGGTTTTAAGGTAATCCATTATGAATTCGCAAGCTTCAAACGCAGATCCACGATGAGCACTAGATACTCCAACGAATACGATTTGGTCACCGGCATCCATATCACCCACGCGATGAATTACACGAATACCATTTAACATCCAACGCTCTTCTGCTTCATCACAGATCTTTTCCAGCGAACGTTCTGTCATTCCCGGATAGTGTTCTAGTGATAACCCGGTAACATTGTCGCCTAAGTTCATATCGCGAACTTTGCCGGTAAACGTGACAATTGCACCCGACGCTGTACCTTCAGCCAACGCATCGTATTCAGCGCCCACTGAAAAGTCTTCGTGTTGAACGGATACTCTTAAGGTCATGTTAACCTCCCGTTACCGGTGGAAAGAAAGCCACTTCATCGCCGTCTTGAACTTTCTCATCCAGAGCAACAATATTTTGATTAAGAGCAGCAAGCAACTTACCACTTTCAAGAGCTAGTTCCCACTTACCTTGCTGAGCGGCAAGATGGGCTCGAATATCTTCGATTGTGGCAAACTCAGCAGCAAGCTCCACACTGTCTTGACCAATCAGCTCGCGAGTTTGTGCAAAGAAAAGTACTTTAATCATGATTCCACCTTGAAGTGTCCTGATTTTCCACCCGTTTTTTCGAGTAGACGAACGTTTTCAATAACCATGTCTTTTTGTACCGCTTTACACATATCGTAAATAGTCAAAGCCGCCACAGACGCAGCTGTTAACGCTTCCATTTCTACGCCAGTTTTACCTGCTAGCTTACAAACAGACTCGATACGTACTTTGTTTTCCGCTTCGATAGCTTCCAGCTGTACTTCCACTTTAGACAGTAACAACGGATGGCACAAAGGAATAAGATCCCATGTTTTCTTAGCCGCTTGAATACCTGCGATACGTGCAGTAGCAAACACATCACCTTTGTGATGGTTGCCTGAAGTAATCATCTGCAGAGTTTCTGGTGCCATGTGAACAAAAGCTTCGGCCCTTGCTTCACGCACCGTCTCGGCTTTGGCCGATACATCGACCATGTTTGCTTCGCCAGAGGCGTTGATATGGGTAAATTCGGACATGACTTTCCCTAGATGATTACTTACTTAGATGAGGCATGAAGTTACATGGGCGGTGGCTAGCATCAAGTTGCTGCTTGATGATCTTCGTCCAACCTGTGCGACATGCTCCAGTCGAGCCTGGCATCGCAAAGATAACCGTGTGGTTTGCAAAACCTGCGATTGCACGAGATTGGATAGTTGATGTGCCAATTTCCTCGTAAGAAACTGCACGGAATAGCTCACCAAAGCCTTCCACTTGTTTGTCGAATAGTGGAACGAGTGCTTCAGGCGTGCTGTCACGAGAAGTAAACCCCGTACCGCCAGTGATCATTACCGCTTGCACACTCTCATCAGCGATCCATTTCGACACCACTGCGCGAATTTGATAGATATCGTCAATAACGATTTGCTTATCCGCCAGTGTGTGGCCTGCTTCTTGTAGATTCTCGACTAAAAAGCGACCTGACGTGTCATTTTCTTCGGTACGTGTATCCGATACGGTTAGCACTGCGATATTTGCAGGCACGAACTTGCTTTCTGCGTGACCCATGATTATTCACCCTATAAAATTTTTACGTATTTTTTCGCGGTCTATTAGCCGCCGATAGATGCCAAATGCGGTGTCATCCCTGAATTACCGTCATGCAGGAAATGACTGACTGATTTGGTCTGTAATTGTGCTTGAATTCGTTCGATCAGAGCGCTCTCTTGAGCGTCGTCTTGAAGTAAGTCGCGTAGCTCTACACCATGGTCACCAAATAGACAGAGGTGCAGTTTGCCCATTGCCGACACACGTAGACGATTACAACTTTCACAGAAGTTTTTCTCGTATGGCATGATAAGGCCGATCTCACCTTGGTAGTCCGCATGAACAAAAACTTGAGCTGGGCCATCATTTTGACTTCGAGCTTTCAAGATCCAACCGTTGGCAATCAGTTGATTACGAATGTCAGTGCCGGAGACATGATGCTTGTTAAATAGCTCGTCCATTTCGCCAGTTTGCATCAACTCGATGAAACGCAATTGAATCGGACGATCTTTGATCCAGTTGAGGAAGGCAGGAAGCTCTTTGGCATTGAGATCTTTCATCAATACCACATTGACTTTGACCTGCTCATAGCCGACTTCAAACGCTCGGTCGATGCCAGACATCACTTCAGTAAATTTGTTTTCACCGGTGATCTGGTGGAACATTCTTGGATCGAGACTATCTACACTTACATTGATATTGGTAAGGCCAGCTTGACGCCATGTATCAACTTGTTTAGCCATTCGATAACCATTGGTCGTCGTTGCTACCTTCGTAATACCCGGTGTATTCGCTACCGTTTCAATGATCTGAGGGAAATCTTTGCGCAAACTCGGCTCACCACCAGTGATTCGTACTTTGGAAGTACCACAATCTGCAAACGCGGTAACCACGCGTTTGATTTCTGGAAGCGTCAAAAAGGCTGGTCTTTTGTGACCAGGCGGTTTGTAGCCATCAGGGAGGCAATATGTACACTTGAAGTTACAGACATCTGTAACCGAAAGACGCAAGTAATAGAACTTGCGATTAAATTTATCTTCGAATTGTTGCGCCACGGAACACCTTTCCAAACACGGGAGGCACAATCATTTCCAATTATGCCCTTGTGACAAATTGTCACTGGCTCTAGAAGCTTATCTTTGGTTCGACTTAGCGCGTAGAGCTCGGAGTTATGGCAGTTACCGCATAATGAGTCGGTAACAGCTTTTGAGTAAAATACTCAATAACGGTATGGTTTTCCAGCCTTCATGTCAAAAAACCTTACATATTCGTCATTTTTATTATAGTTGAGTATCTCAAATGAACAATTTAACCTATGTTACAAAGTTCAGATAACTCAAAAGAAGTACAAGATGAGCATATATTCATCAAAGAAAGTCGTGGCCATTGGTGGTGGTCATGGGCTGGGTCGTATGTTGGCGGCTTTGAAGGAATTTGGCGGGAATGCCACTGGTATCGTAGCTACTACAGATAATGGTGGTTCTACTGGGCGCATCCGAGAATGTCAAGGCGGCATCGCTTGGGGTGATACTCGTAACTGTATTAATCAGCTGATTACCGACCCGTCTATTGGCTCCATGATGTTTGAGTACCGCTTTAAAGGCTCTGGCGATCTAAACGGCCACAACCTTGGCAACTTAATGCTCACTGCGCTGGATAACTTGTCCGTTCGTCCACTTGAAGCCATACATTTAATCCGCAAGCTTCTCGCGGTTGATGTCAATATCATTCCAATGTCAGAACATCCATCTGACCTGACAGCTCTCTCTGTCGACGGTAAATGGGTGACAGGTGAAACATCCGTTGATGAGATGGAACAAGATTTACAAAGATTGGATCTTGACCCCGTCGTACCCGCCACCAAAGAAGCAGTAGAAGCGATTACTCAAGCCGATTGTATTATTCTCGGACCAGGCAGTTTCTTAACCAGTATTATGCCACCGCTGCTTCTCGCTGATTTGAGCCAAGCGATCTGCCAGAATCAAACCGCTAAAGTCGTATTTGTCGAGAACCTATCACCCGAATATGGCCCAGCTGGCCGCATGACATTAGAACAGAAGCTGCTGTGGTGTGAACGTGCACTTCAAGGCAGAAAACTGGACGTTGTTTTAGGTGAAGAAGCACACTCTGATATTTGCAGTCAATGGAACTGCGTTACCCTTCCTCTGGCATCGCCAAATAGAGATTGGCGTCATGACCGAGTAAAACTAAAGCATGCTATCGAGTCACTGCTTTAATAATTGATGCAAAAGAAACGGGGGCGCCAAATGGTGCCCCCCGTTTTGCAACTCGGTGATGACATTATTTAATCGACTCTAAGAATTCTATATAGCAAGAGTGTGTTTCCGAAAGATTCGCCAGCATACTGTCGACCTGAGCTTGATCTTCTCGTAATTTGCCACCTTTCACTTGAGCGTCGATATCAACAGCAAACTCACACAGTGACTCAGCTCCAAAGCTAGCTGCACTACTCTTAAGCGCATGGCAGATTTCCTTCATGTGCGACATTTTTTCGGTTAAATCACCTTCACTTAACTGCGCCTGATATGTCACCAACTCTCCGGTGAAAATCCCTAGAAGAATAGGAATGTTATCTTGACCAATCTCGCGAGTGAGCTGCTCTACTTTTTCTCGATTCATAAACTTCATGCTTTCTTCTCGCTTGCATTCCATGCCTGTATTTTGCGGTAGATTGTCGAGGGGCTCACGTCCAAGTGTTTCGCTGCTTGTGGAATGTTACCGTCACACGCTTCTATCGCTTGCTCTATGGTGGTTTTTTCAGTTTTCCACAAAGGTTGGATGTCCTGTGGCCCAAATGATACTGATACCACATTGCTTGAGTTTGCGGGCTTAATCGCTGGCTCATTCAAAGGCGGCGGCAACATACTTAACTCTATTTCTTTACCCTGATTCAATACCACCACATTGCGCAGTACATTCTGTAATTGGCGGACATTACCTGGCCACTCGTACTGAATGAAGCGGTCAATGACGTCTTGAGCAAAGCGCACAAAACTCTTACCTTCTTCATGCGACATAAAGCCTAATAACGAGTAGGCAATTTCAATCACATCTTCTTCACGCTCTCGAAGCGGTGGCAAATGAAGAGGGATAACATAAAGTCGGTAGTATAAATCTTCTCTAAATCGCCCTTCTTGTACTTCTTTCCAAGGATCTCGGTTGGTCGCACATACGAAACGTACATCCACTTTCTTCATACGTGAAGACCCCACTTTTTGGAAGGTACCCGTTTGAATAAAGCGCAGTAGTTTAGTTTGTAGATCAAGATCCATTTCACAGAGCTCATCAAGAAACAGCGTGCCGCCATCAGCGAGCTCTGCCGCACCTTGTCGGTCACTTGCCGCCCCCGTAAAGGCACCTTTGACATGACCAAACAGCTCACTCTCAATAAGATCTTTTGGTATGGCGGCACAGTTGATCGCAATAAATGGCTTATCGCCTCGTTTACTCGCAGCGTGGATCGCCTCTGCGCACACTTCCTTACCTGTACCACTTTCTCCAGTAATAAAGATACTGGCCTTACTGGAAGCGGCAGAGTCAATAGTGCGGTAAACCGCCTGCATGGGTTGGCTGCTGCCAATGAATCCTTGGTAGTTTTGGCTACTAGAATCATTAATCTCATTACGTAGCTTAGAAGCTTTGCGGATGGCGTTGGTTACCGTCACGCGAAGTCGATCGGCTTCGCACGGTTTGATTAAAAAGTCCTGCGCGCCATGCTGCATAGCGTCTACCGCAATGTCGATAGAACCATGAGCTGTCATAAAGATGACAGGAACATCGGGATTGAACTCTTTTACAGCGTCCAATACATCCATACCCGTCATGTCGGGAAGTCGTAAATCCAGTAGAATGAGGTCAGGCGTCCGGTGCGCTAAACTTTGAATTGCATCTCTACCGTTTCCAACGATATTGATATCTATACCCAATGGAGATAGATATGAGCGATACAGCGCAGCAACGGAAGCCGTGTCTTCTACCATAAGTAGATAGCGAGACTTGGGCTCGTCGAATAGTTGTTGCATAGTTCCTAGCTAACTGTTGATTATAATTTGGTCTTTATAAGAATATTCGCATTTTGCAATTTTTATCCAATAAAGACCATTTTTATTTTGCTGTTTATATTTGAAACAGCCTATCAAACTCAACCAAAACTTTTAACTATTAGCAATAAAATGCTGTCTAAGTTTTTCTATTTCATCACGTTTTTCTGCGGCTAGTTCAAATTCTAGGTTTTGAGCATGCAGGTACATCTCTGCTTCTAATTTTAGAATTTGTTTTTCTAGATCTTGAGGTGATAGTGCCACATACGCTTGAGAAGGCTCAGCCACTTTCGATAACGGTACTTGTTTTCCTTTCTTGGGCTTACCACCCTTGGCCACGCTGCCAATCTCCATAATATCTTTGATATTACGTTTCAAGGCCATCGGGACCATACCGTTTTCAACGTTATAAGCATGCTGCTTTTCACGACGGCGGTTGGTTTCATTGATGGCTTTTTGCATGGAATTGGTAATGCGGTCACCGTAAAGAATCGCCTTACCTTTTAGGTTACGTGCAGCTCGACCTATGGTCTGAATCAGGGAGCGCTCAGAGCGCAAGAAACCTTCTTTGTCAGCGTCAAGTATAGCTACCAATGACACCTCAGGCATATCTAGACCTTCTCGTAGTAAGTTAATACCTACTAACACGTCAAATTCACCCAATCGTAAGTCGCGTATGATTTCAGTCCGCTCCACGGTATCAATATCTGAGTGCAAGTAACGTACTTTGACGCCATGTTCACTCAAGTACTCAGTAAGGTCCTCGGCCATACGTTTTGTTAGTGTAGTTACTAACACACGCTCATCTATCGCTGATCGAGCGCGTACTTCAGATAGCAGATCATCAACCTGAGTTGCTACAGGACGTACTTCAATTTCTGGGTCAAGCAAACCAGTCGGACGAACAACTTGGTCAGCGACATCGCCATCCGATTTTTCCAGCTCATAAGTACTAGGTGTTGCCGAAACAAAAATAGTCTGTGGTGCAATCATCTCAAATTCATCAAACTTGAGGGGGCGATTGTCTAACGCTGAAGGTAATCGGAATCCATACTCCACCAGCGTCTCTTTTCTTGAACGGTCCCCTTTGTACATGGCTCCAATTTGAGGCACGGTGACGTGAGATTCATCGATAATCAATAAACCGTCAGCAGGGAGATAGTCAAACAGTGTCGGAGGCGGCTCTCCCTCACTTCTTCCGCTGAGATAACGTGAGTAGTTTTCGATACCAGAACAGAAGCCAAGTTCGTTCATCATCTCAATATCAAATTGAGTCCGTTGCGAAATACGCTGTTCTTCAAGTAGCTTGTTATTATCTTTTAGATACGTCTGTCTAGCTGCTAACTCTACTTTGATATTCTCAATAGCATCTAAAATACGATCTCTAGGCGTCACATAGTGAGTTTTTGGGTAAATCGTATAGCGAGCAATGTCTCGCTCAGTAATCACTCCGGTAAGAGGATCAAAGAGACTGATGCAGTCGATTTCATCGTCAAACATTTCCAATCGAACCGCTTCTTGATCGGATTCCGCTGGGAAGATATCAATGACCTCCCCTCTAACTCGGAACTGACCACGCTCAAAGGCCACATCATTTCGAGAATATTGCAGTTCGGCCAGACGCAATAGAATATCCCGCTGGTCAATAACCGCACCTCGAGTAACATGCAACATCATCTTCAGGTAAGAGTCTGGGTCACCCAAACCATAAATCGCTGATACTGAAGCCACAATGATGGCATCTTTTCTCTCTAGTAATGCCTTAGTCGCAGATAAACGCATTTGCTCAATATGTGCATTGACTGACGCATCTTTCTCAATGAAGGTATCGGTGGTAGGCACATAAGCTTCAGGCTGGTAGTAGTCATAATAAGAGACAAAATATTCAACCGCATTATTTGGAAAGAAGCCTTTCATTTCACCATACAGCTGAGCCGCAAGAGTTTTGTTTGGTGCTAACAGAATCGCTGGTCGCTGAGATTGCGCAATCACATTGGCAAGCGTGAACGTCTTACCTGACCCGGTCACGCCGAGCAATGTTTGGTGTGCTAAACCAGAATCCAGCCCATCGACTAGCTGCGCGATGGCGGTAGGTTGATCTCCAGAAGGTTGATAATCCGAAACCAATTCGAAGTGTTTTGCCATAATGCGATTCCTTTGTTAACGAACCTAGTATTTCACCCCTAGCCGACAGAATTTGCAACCTAAAGCTCGCTATCGGGCAGACTTTTTGATATTGTATTCGCCCTGCTCGGCGTCACAGCCAAATAATTATTGTTAATTAATCCACGACTTTTCCCCAATCAATCGATAAAAGTGTCTTATTCACACAATTCTCAATTCTGACATTAATTTTACCTTTCCGTTTAATTCCAGAAGATTCAGCAAGTTACCATCAAAGCTTTAAACTTATTCACAACCTCTTGTTCTTGCATTTCACCTACTTCTAATTTGATACAGTGTAATTAACACATTTATCCACAAATTTGGTGGATAAGTAAAATAGCCTTATACCCAGCAAGGCATACAGAAAAGTAAAGTTTTTTCTTCGGTTTTTTTTCTGCTTTTTTTTGCAGAAAAATATTGACTCTATCTGGTGAGATAGCTAACATTCGCCCCGCTTAAAGCAATTCCCCCTTAGTTCAGTTGGTAGAACGGCGGACTGTTAATCCGTATGTCGCAGGTTCGAGTCCCGCAGGGGGAGCCAAATTCCAAAAAAGCCGTGTCGAAAGACGCGGCTTTTTACGTTTCAATGCGACGAAACTCGTACCGAGCTTTATGTCGCAGAGCTCGCCGCCCGCGTCCGAGTCCCTCATGTGGAGCCAAATTCCAAAGAGGTCGTGTCGCAAGAAATGCTTGTTGCGTTTCAGAAACCTAAAACTTCCCTTTCCTGATTTTAGGCTTAATACCTATACTTTTCGTACAAACAGACAAAACCTTATGTTTCACTGGTTGTTATTCGCTACGCAAAGCAGGATAATAACGGGATCGGAGCTCTTTACACTTATTATTATGACCGAATATTTCTTATTGTTGGTGGGAACTGTCCTCGTCAACAATTTCGTACTGGTAAAATTCCTTGGGTTATGCCCTTTCATGGGCGTTTCTAAAAAACTCGAGACTGCAATTGGCATGGGGTTAGCCACGACATTCGTGCTGACACTTGCGTCAGTGTGCGCGTACTTAGTAGAAACTTACGTCTTAGTACCTTTAGGCATTCAATATTTACGAACCATGAGTTTTATCTTGGTTATCGCCGTTGTCGTGCAGTTCACTGAGATGGTAGTTCATAAAACCAGTCCAACGCTTTATCGTTTGCTAGGTATTTTCCTACCCTTGATCACCACTAACTGTGCAGTTTTAGGCGTAGCATTACTAAACATCAACGAAAACCACAATTTTATCGAATCCATTATCTATGGCTTCGGAGCGGCTGTAGGTTTCTCTTTAGTTCTTATCTTGTTTGCTTCAATGCGTGAGCGTATTGCCGCAGCTGATGTGCCAGCTCCCTTTAAAGGAGCCTCGATTGCCATGATAACAGCGGGACTAATGTCTCTTGCATTTATGGGCTTCACTGGGTTGGTGAAACTGTAATGACGACAATTCTTATTGCAATTATTGCTCTTGTTATCTTAGCGGCCGTTTTTGGGGCCGTTCTCGGTTTTGCTTCGATTAAGTTTAAAGTAGAAGCCGATCCAATTGTTGACCAAATCGACGGTATTCTGCCTCAAACACAATGCGGACAATGTGGCTACCCTGGCTGCCGCCCTTATGCGGAAGCTATTGCAAACGGCGACGCTATTAACAAGTGTCCTCCCGGTGGCCAAGCAACTATTGAGAAGCTTGCTGACTTAATGGGTGTTGAAGTCGAAGACTCCGCTCATGACGCAGAAAAGTCGATAAAGAAAGTGGCTTTTATCCATGAAGATATGTGTATTGGTTGTACTAAATGCATCCAAGCGTGCCCAGTAGATGCCATCGTTGGCGGAACAAAGGCGCTGCACACTGTAATCAAAGACGAATGTACTGGTTGCGATCTATGCGTTGCCCCATGCCCTACTGACTGTATTGAAATGATTCCTGTAAAAACAACCGCTGATACTTGGAAGTGGCAGCTTGATGCTATTCCTGTTGTCAATATTTCCGAAACTCAAACACAAGCTAGCGGTGAGTAGGGAGCGTCATGTTATCACTTATTGAACAAATCAAATCTGGTTCTCTTTGGGATTTCCCCGGTGGCGTACACCCGCAAGAAAACAAGAAACAATCCAACCAAAGCTCTATCGCCAAGGCAAATATTCCAAATGAGTTAGTGATTCCACTCAAACAGCATATTGGTAAACCAGGCGATATATTAGTAACTGTGGGTGAGCGTGTCTTGAAAGGACAACCTCTCAGCCAAGTCAATGCGGCATTTATGCTGCCGATTCACGCGCCAACATCTGGAACGATAAAGGCCATTGAACCGCGCACTATTGCACATCCATCAGGCTTGAGCGACCTATGTATTGTTATCGAAGCGGATCAACAAGACGAATGGTTCGATCTAAACCCATGTGAGAATTATCTTGATGAGCTACCAGAGTCCTTGATAGAGCGAATCCGCTTAGCAGGCATTTCTGGTATGGGCGGCGCAGGTTTTCCAACTGCAAGAAAAATCCAGTCTGGCTTACAACGCACTGAGATTCTAATTCTCAACGCGGCCGAATGTGAACCCTATATCACTGCTGATGACCGCTTGATGCAAGATAAGGCACAGGAAGTCATTGAAGGTATTAAGATCCTCAATCACATTCTCAAACCAAAGCTGACGATCATTGGTATTGAAGACAATAAGCCTGAAGCAATTAAAGCACTGGAACAAGCAGCGACAGATGAAGATATCGTCATTCGAGTCATTCCAACTAAATATCCATCTGGGGGCGAAAAGCAGCTCATTAAAATACTTACCAACCTGGAAGTCCCTGTAAGCGGTATTCCTGCTGATATTGGTTTGATGGTGCAAAATGTTGGCTCGGCTTACGCAATCAAACGTGCCGTTTGCGATGGTGAACCTTTGATTGAGCGCGTTGTCACTCTAACAGGGAAAACCTTTAAACAACCACGTAATGTTTGGGCATTGATCGGCACTCCTGTGCAATCTTTATTGGATCAATTTGGTTACAAAGCCGATAAAAAATCTCCACGCTTAATTATGGGCGGCCCTATGATGGGCTTCACATTGCCTCATGCGAATGTGCCAATTACTAAAACAGCGAACTGTATTCTAGCTCCGACTTATCGAGAGATTGATCCTCGTTCACATGAAATGTCATGCATTCGTTGTAGTCAATGCGCAGAAGCTTGTCCTGCATCCTTGTTACCTCAGCAGTTACAGTGGTACGCGAAATCTCAAGAATACGATAAGTGTGAAGAGTTAAACCTCAAAGATTGTATCGAATGTGGAGCGTGTGCTTTTGTTTGTCCAAGTGAGATCCCATTAGTTCATTACTATCGCCAAGCTAAAGCCGAAATTCGTACTCGGAAACAAGAGTCTGAGGCAGCAGAACGAGCCAAAGTTCGATTTGAAGAGAAGAAAGCACGTCTAGAGCGTGATAAAGCCGAGCGAGAAAATCGCTTCAAGAAAGCCGCTGACGACCGCCGCAAACAGATGAAATCATCTGGTGGCGACGATGCCATCGCTGCTGCGATTGAACGCGTAAAAGCGCAGAAGTCCCCTTCTGCAACGAATGAGGTTAAGCCTGCCGTTGCCGCAGCCATAGCTCGTGCTAAAGCCAAACAAGCTGAAGCCGCTAAACAAGGACAAGCAGAACCAGACAACTCCGAAATGGCCAAGTTGCGAGAAGAACGTAAACGCTTGGCTAGAGAACGAAAAGCAAATAAGCCAGCTGAAGCGGACTCTGCACAAGGCTCAGACAGTACTGAGCAAGACCCTAAAAAAGCGGCTATTGCGGCTGCATTAGCAAGGGCAAAAGCAAAGAAAGCCGCTCAACAGTTACAAGCTGAAGAATCATCAGGTGAAGAGGCTCAGACGTCGAAAAAAGACGCTGTTGCCGCTGCGATTGCTCGTGCTAAAGCAAGGAAGCAAGCAGCAACTGAAGCAGAGCCGGAAACTCAAGATGCCGATGCACCTGCTGAAGACGATCCGAAGAAAGCAGCCGTCGCTGCCGCTATCGCTCGTGCTAAAGCGCGTAAGCAAGCCGCTGTCGAAACCGAGCCGAAAACTCAAGACACCGATGCGCCTGCTGAAGACGATCCGAAAAAAGCTGCTGTTGCTGCCGCTATTGCTCGTGCTAAAGCGCGTAAGCAAGCCGTTGCCGGAACAAAACCTGAAACCCAAGACGCCGACGCACCTACTGAAGACGATCCAAAAAAAGCAGCCGTCGCTGCCGCTATTGCTCGTGCTAAAGCGCGTAAGCAAGCCGTTGCCGGAACAGAACCTGAAACCCAAGACGCCGACGCACCTACTGAAGACGATCCAAAAAAAGCAGCCGTCGCTGCCGCTATCGCTCGTGCTAAAGCGCGTAA
Organism: Vibrio mediterranei; assembly: GCF_013364395.1. Classification (NCBI taxonomy): domain Bacteria; kingdom Pseudomonadati; phylum Pseudomonadota; class Gammaproteobacteria; order Vibrionales; family Vibrionaceae; genus Vibrio; species Vibrio mediterranei. The sequence continues at coordinate 2,438,148 of NZ_JABXGK010000001.1, forward strand.
GCAAGCCGCTGCCGCTACAGAACCAGAAGCTCAAGACGATCCCAAAAAAGCAGCTGTTGCTGCCGCTGTCGCTCGTGCTAAGGCGCGTAAACAAGCCGCTGTAGAGACCGAGCCAGAAGCTCAAGACGCCGACGCACCTACTGAAGAGGATCCGAAAAAAGCAGCCGTTGCTGCCGCTATCGCTCGTGCTAAAGCGCGTAAGCAATCTGCTGCCGAAACAGAGCCTAAGACTAAAGGTGAGAACGAGCCTGCTGTGGATGACCCCAAAAAAGCGGCAGTTGCAGCTGCAATTGCACGCGCAAAAGCGAGAAAAATTGAAAAAGAACAAAATAACAAGGAGAACAACTAGTGTCTTTCTTTATTGCTAGCTCTCCACATGCGCACAGTCGTAAACGCACTCCAGATCTAATGAAAGGTGTGGCGCTTTGTGCGTTACCAGGTCTGATAGCGCAAACATACTTTTTTGGTTGGGGCACCGCTATTCAACTGTGTTTAGCTATCATAGTCGGCTTGATGCTCGAAGCGATCGTAATGCTGTTTCGTAAACGCTCCCCTCTCTCTGCTCTTCGTGACTATAGCGCACTCGTCACGGCTTGGTTATTGGCAATTGCGATACCGCCACTCTCTCCTTGGTGGGTATTAGTCATCGGCTTAGTATTTGCCATCATCATTGCTAAGCATTTATATGGCGGCCTAGGACAGAACCCGTTCAACCCAGCGATGGTAGCCTATGTTGTTCTGCTGATTTCCTTCCCGGTTGAAATGACTAGTTGGATTACGCCTCATTCACTATCCAGTGAACCCGTTACTTTCACCGATGCATTCTCGCTCATTTTCTCGGGTTTTGATGCTGACGGGTATTCATTACAGCAAATTCGTACTGGTATTGATGGTATTACCATGGCGACACCACTTGATGCTTTCAAAACGGGTATTAAAAATGGCAACACTATTGCGGAAGTCGTTCAACAGCCTATATTTGGCGGTCTAGCGGGTATTGGTTGGGAGTGGGTGAACCTTGCTTATTTAGCTGGTGGTCTTATCTTACTTAAGCTACGAATCATTCAGTGGCACATTCCTGTTGCGATTCTTGCCTCGTTAACCGTGATTAGTGGTCTATTCATGCTGTTTACACCAGGCGCGACGGCGTCACCAATATTACACCTGTTATCTGGTGCAACCATGCTTGGGGCGTTCTTTATTGCTACTGACCCAGTATCAGCCTCGACAACAGTAAAAGGTCGATTGATATTTGGTGCATTTATCGGCGTGATGATCTTCGTAATCCGTACTTGGGGTGGCTTCCCTGACGGTGTCGCCTTTGCTGTTCTGTTAGCGAATATGTGCGTTCCGCTCATAGACTATTACACTAAACCAAGAACTTATGGACATTAATCACCATGTTGAATGCAATTAGAAAAAATGGCTTAACCTTGGCTATCTTTGCCTGTGCATCAACAGGGGTAGTCGCTGTTACGCAGTATCTAACCAAAGATCAGATCGTTCACCAGGAGCGAGCACAACTTCAAGCGACACTTAATGAAGTTATCCCGCATGAACTGCATGATAATGAACTTTACGCATCTTGTACTTTGGTGAGTGATCCAGCTCTTGGAACAACACAGCCACAGCCGGTCTATATCGCGACCATTAATAATGAACCCAAAGCCATGGCTATCGAGTCAATAGCACCTGATGGCTACAATGGCGCAATTAAGATCATTGTTGGTATGGATATCGAAGGCACGATCTTAGGTACTCGGGTTCTGGCCCATCAAGAAACACCAGGACTAGGCGATAAAATCGACCTAAGAATTACTGACTGGGTGCTTGGCTTTACAGGCAAGCAAGTCACAGAAGATAATCAGTCACAGTGGGCCGTGCGAAAAGACGGTGGTCAATTTGATTCTTTCACTGGCGCCACAATTACACCACGTGCCGTCGTTAAGGCCGTGAAGAATACAGTAAACTACGTGAACACCCATCGCGATAAGATATTAAACCAACCACTAAATTGTGGAGGTGAAGAGTGAGTACTTCTAAAGAGTTGTTAAAAAATGGCCTATGGAATAATAACCCCGCGCTAGTTCAGCTTCTTGGCCTATGCCCTCTCCTTGCAGTGTCATCCACAGTGACGAATGCGTTGGGTCTTGGCCTTGCGACTTTAGCGGTGTTAGTCGGTTCCAACGTGACCGTTTCTCTTATCAGAGACTACGTCCCCAAAGAAGTTCGAATCCCTGTCTTTGTAATGATCATTGCTGCGCTAGTTACCTGCGTTCAGTTATTAATGAATGCGTACGCTTATGGATTGTATTTATCCCTCGGTATTTTCATCCCTCTTATTGTGACCAACTGCATTATTATTGGGCGAGCAGAAGCGTTTGCCTCCAAAAATGCGGTGCTACCAGCGGCACTTGACGGTTTGTGGATGGGGCTAGGCATGACTTCAGTACTGGTCGTTCTTGGTGCCATGCGCGAACTTATCGGCAACGGTACTCTATTTGATGGTGCTGATTTGTTATTGGGGCCGTGGGCGGCGGCGCTTCGTATCGAAGTCTTCCAATTTGATAGCCAGTTCTTACTCGCCTTGTTACCACCAGGCGCATTTATCGGGGTTGGCTTTCTCATAGCTCTGAAAAATGTTATTGATAAGCAAATAGAGCTTCGTCAACCGAAACAAGAAAAACAGCAGATAGAACGCGCTCGTGTAACGAACTAATCACCATCTATAACAAGCCCAAGACTTTGCTAATCTTGGGCTTTTAATCACCGGAAGAACCCACTACTTTTTGGGAAGAGCTAAGTCAGCCAATGAACAATATAAAAAGAAGAGAAATCCTCGAACGACTTCGAGAAAACAACCCAAAGCCAGAGACTGAGCTCAACTGGAACTCCCCATTTGAGCTACTTATCGCCGTTTTACTCTCTGCTCAAGCAACCGATGTTAGCGTCAATAAAGCGACCGATAAGCTCTATCCCGTCGCTAATACACCTGAAGCAATACTCGAATTGGGTGTGGATGGCGTAAAGGAATACATTAAAACTATCGGCTTGTTTAACTCTAAAGCAGAGAATGTCATCAAGACTTGCCGAATCCTAGTTGACCAACACAATAGCGAAGTCCCAGAAAACCGCGAAGCACTAGAAGCGCTGCCCGGTGTTGGGCGTAAGACCGCTAATGTAGTGCTAAACACTGCGTTTGGCTGGCCTACCATTGCTGTAGACACCCACATTTATCGTGTCTCAAATCGAACCAAATTTGCGATGGGCAAAACGGTGGATGATGTAGAACACAAGTTACTAAAAGTTGTACCGAGAGAGTTTAAACTAGACGTTCACCACTGGCTGATCCTTCACGGGCGTTACACATGTGTCGCTCGAAAACCGAGATGTGGTAGCTGCATTATTGAAGATCTTTGTGAGTTTAAAGAAAAAGTCTATCCAGAGAATTAAAAACAAAGGAGCAATGTTATGTCTAACGGTCGTATCCTTCACACCATGCTGCGCGTGGGTGATTTAGACAAGTCAATTTCTTTCTATACCGACGTTATTGGAATGAAGTTGCTACGTAAAAACGAAAATACTGAGTATAAATACACTTTAGCGTTTTTAGGGTTTGGTGACGAGTCAGAAGGTGCAGTAATTGAGTTAACCTACAATTGGGGCGTAACTGAATACGATCTGGGCAGCGCTTACGGTCATATCGCTATTGGTGTCGATGATATTTACAGTACTTGTGATGCAATTAAAACAGCAGGCGGTAACGTCACTCGTGAGCCAGGTCCTGTGAAAGGTGGCACCACTCAAATTGCATTCGTAAAAGACCCTGATGGCTACATGATTGAGCTTATTCAGAACAAACAAGCAAGTGCAGGTTTAGAGGGGTAATCTCTACTCTTTCACCACGCCTTAATTTAAAACGCCAGCTTAGTTAGCTGGCGTTTTTTTCTATCAAAACTAAACTTCGGTACGCCCGAAAGAAATCACCACGCGCTGATTCTTCGCTTTACCTATTGGAGAAGAATTTTCAGCAACAGGACGACGCTTCCCATAGCCTTGAACTTGAATACGGTCTTTAGGTAGTCCCAGTGATTGAAAATAGTCTTGCAGAATCGATGCGCGTTTATCGGAAAGTTGTTGGCTCTCACCTTTGGAATCTGAAGAATCCGTATAGGTCGAGACAAGAACCAAATCGATATCTTGATTGTATCGAACATACTCGGCGATTTGCTCAAGCCTATGTTGGGAAGTTTTATTCAACTGCTCACTATTACGGTCATAATGTAAAATCGTGAATGAAATGTCTTCGAAGCTATAAGGTAATAGATTGGCGATACAGTCACTAAAGACATTGTATTTGGCTTGGAATAAAACCGAAGACAACGAGACCTCGATTCGCTCATCTCTACTTTGCCAATCTTGATAACTGAAAGTTGGATAGCGTCCTTTTTCCAGCTCACTCAATATACTCCAAGCAGCCTGTCCACCGACATACCCATCAAACTGCTTAAAGAACTGTAAGTTAGTAATTCTGTCGGCACTGTCACCCGGTCTCCATGGAGGCGGTAAAGACACCAAACTCACATTTCGAGTCTCGCCCATAGAACGGCGCATTTTTAATTCAAAATCCAGATTCATCTTCTTGCTTGCACGTGCGATGAACTCCGCGTCACCGAAATTAGGAATCGGATGAACAAGTCGGCATTCTAGCGGAGAATTACTGACCATTTCCCATTGTGACTGTGTTGGTGTTGCCACATAACGTTTCTCAATTGCCGCATTGGCCGCAGTAGCAGTCATAATAGGCAACAATGATATTGTTAGTAAGGCTTTTAATTTCATACAGTTAAGTAACTCTTTTGCAATATACGCGACGGCACAGTTTTGCCGCTCTACGTGCTAGATGGATCTCCACATCAGTTACTGCAAAAACCTCGCCATGTTATCGGCTCAATTCACCAACATACGTTTCCTCTGCTTCTTTGTTCAACTTGTTCCCTTTAATGTTTTGATAAATAGTCATGAATCATAGCCAAGCATGATTTTTCAAACTTTGTCTGCGAAAATTAAATGACTCGTCTGGTTTTTTATAGTTGGATAATCTGCAATAATGCTGCCTTCGTCACACTAGAAAACTCTGAAATGACCGTAGAAAACGAAGCACTCACCCTAAAAAAGCGATTCCGTGGCTATTTTCCCGTCGTCGTTGACGTTGAGACCGCAGGTTTCAATGCTAAGACCGATGCGTTATTAGAGATTTGCGCAATCACTTTAACCATGGACGACCAAGGAAATTTGCAGCCAGCTTCCGTCTTGCACTTTCACATAGAGCCATTTGAAGGCGCTAACCTAGAGAAAGAAGCACTGGAATTTACAGGGATTCGCGACCCATTTAGTCCGCTTCGAGGTGCTGTGCCCGAACAGGAAGCACTTAAAGAAATCTACAAAGTCATTCGCAAAGAGCAAAAGCAACATGATTGCAGCCGAGCTATCATGGTGGCTCACAATGCTAACTTTGATCATAGTTTTGTTAGTGCAGCGAATGAGCGCGCTAAACTTAAGCGCGTTCCCTTCCACCCGTTTGCCACTTTCGATACAGCCACTCTAAGTGGTTTAGCTTATGGTCAAACGGTATTGGCAAAAGCTTGTAAAGCCGCAGGTATGGAGTTTGACAATAGAGAGGCTCACTCTGCCCTTTATGACACTCAAAAGACGGCTGAGTTATTTTGTCGAATCGTCAACAAATGGAAAGCGCTTGGTGGCTGGCCTATTGTTGATGAACAAGCCCAAGAATAAATAAACACAACTTTTAGAGATTAATATGAATCCTGTCGTTATTTCCGTTTGCATCATGCTGGTTTTGGCCTTGATGCGAGTTAACGTTGTCGTTGCGTTAACATTCAGTGCCATTGTTGGTGGCGTCGTGTCTGGTATGTCATTGACTGAAGCTGTGAGCGCCTTTGAAGGTGGCTTGGGTGGTGGTGCAACTATCGCACTAAGCTACGCAATGCTTGGTACCTTTGCGGTGGCAATTTCAAAGTCTGGCATCACTGACCTGTTAGCTCAAAGTGTTATTAAGCGTATTCACGGCAAAGAAAGCTCTGCTTCAACTACTGGCCTAAAATATGCGGTACTTGCAGCACTCATTCTCGTTACCATGTCTTCGCAGAACATTATTCCTGTACACATCGCCTTTATCCCAATTTTAATTCCACCTCTATTGGGCGTTTTTGCCAAGTTAAAGCTCGACCGTCGACTGGTAGCATGTGTACTAACTTTTGGTTTGGTGACGCCTTATATGGTGTTACCTGTTGGTTTCGGTGGCATTTTCTTAAACAACATTTTGCTTAAGAACCTTCATGACAACGGTTTGGAATCAGTGACAGCGGCACAAGTGCCAATGGCAATGCTTCTTCCTGCTGCTGGTATGATCACTGGCCTTCTATTTGCTATTTTCTTTAGTTATAGAAAACCTCGTGTGTATGCTGAAACGGAGATGACTCAAATCGATGAAGAGCCAACACATATTAATAAGAAAAACATTGCTGTAGCCATTGCAGGTATCGTCGCAGCGCTTGCTGTGCAGTTAACATCTGGTTCTATGATCATTGGTGCACTTGCAGGTTTCATGGTTTTCACGTTTGGCGGTGTTATCGCTTGGAAAGAGACCCAAGATGTGTTCACTAAGGGTGTTCACATGATGGCAATGATTGGCTTCATCATGATTTCTGCTGCTGGATTTGCCGCGGTAATGAAACAAACGGGCGGCGTAGAATCTTTAGTGGCAGCGCTATCAACAAGTATTGGTGACAATAAACCACTAGCTGCTCTGCTTATGCTTATCGTCGGTTTGCTAGTTACTATGGGTATCGGTTCTTCGTTCTCAACCATCCCAATTATCGCAACTATTTATGTGCCTCTGGCACTGGCTTTTGGCTTCTCACCAATGGCAACAATTGCTCTAGTTGGTACCGCCGCTGCCCTTGGTGATGCGGGCTCTCCAGCTTCTGACTCAACCCTAGGTCCAACCTCGGGATTGAATGCCGACGGCCAACACGAACACATTTGGGAAACTGTTGTTCCGACCTTTATTCACTACAACATCCCACTGATTATTTTCGGTTGGATTGCTGCGATGGTTCTGTAATCACATCAGATACGAAAAAGGCTTGGTCATTGACCAAGCCTTTTTTATTTCTGTCATCACTCAATAAAGAGAAATGATTGAAAACAACGCGTTACGCTTCTTCTTCACCAGCGCTACGTGCAGCCGCTTCTTTGATTAGAGGTTGTAGTTCACCCTTTTGGAACATTTCCATAATGATGTCACAGCCACCAATTAGCTCACCTTCAACCCATAGTTGTGGGAACGTTGGCCATTGTGCGTACTTAGGCAGTTCAGCGCGAATATCTGGGTTTTGTAGAATGTCTACGTAGGCAAATTTTTCACCACAACCCATTAGTGCTTGAGCAGCTTGAGAAGAAAAGCCACAGCTAGGCAATTTAGGTGAACCCTTCATGTAAAGAAGAATTGCGTTTTCTTCAATTTGCTGTTTGATTTTATCGATAGTTTCCATTGCTTCCTCGAAATGCTTTTACTGCGGATATGGTCACATTCTAGCGAATCGCCACAGAATAAAAAGCACAATAATTATGTGGTTATACTATTGTAGCTAAGATGTGATGCAACCGACTCTAATCTTAGCTACCTGAGTTCGGTTTTTAATAAGTCATAACAATAAATTTTCTTGAGAACTCTTTTAATAAAGTAAAAACTTGCTAAAATAGCAAGCAGTCAGTCAACACCCGACTCAATAATAAATATCTTGGAAGCAATCAGGGTAAAAACCCGCTAATAATCAATGGAGAAGCGAGCAATGGCATTCGAACTACCAGCACTTCCTTACGCAAAAGATGCTCTAGAACCACATATCTCAGCAGAAACTCTGGACTACCATCACGGTAAGCACCACAACACTTACGTTGTTAAACTAAACGGCCTAATTCCAGGTACTGAGTTTGAAGGTAAAACACTAGAAGAGATCGTTAAGACTTCAACTGGCGGTGTTTTCAACAACGCAGCTCAGATTTGGAACCACACGTTCTACTGGCACTGTCTAGCGCCAAACGCTGGCGGCGAACCAACAGGTGCGGTTGCTGATGCAATCAACGCTGCATTCGGCTCGTTCGAAGAGTTCAAAGCTAAGTTCACTGATTCTGCAATCAACAACTTCGGTTCTTCATGGACTTGGTTAGTTAAGAAAGCTGACGGTTCTCTAGATATCGTGAACACTTCAAACGCAGCGACTCCACTAACAGAAGAAGGTGTGACTCCACTACTAACTGTAGACCTGTGGGAACACGCTTACTACATCGATTACCGTAACCTTCGTCCAGACTACATGAATGGTTTCTGGGCTCTAGTTAACTGGGCATTCGTAGAAGAAAACCTAGCTAAATAATCGGATCGATAACTGATTACTTTAAAGGCCTGCTTTCGCAGGTCTTTTTTTATGATAACCGCCAATTATTACTAAAGCCCCCTAGCCTCATGCCGATAAAGAAAGAGTCATGAGGGGTATATATGCAAATTCATAGCTTAGACAAAGCGAATTTAATCAACGAACTACAATGTGGTACGTCGCTTTGCCGTGCCGTAGAACAAGGTAGACGCGCTGATTTCGCATTAATGCTATCTATGTTCAGTCATGACTGCCGTGAAACCAGCGTCATTGAGGATATCGATACTGCTATAGCGGACGAAACAGTATTGCGCCAACGCTTCAATGTCCCTACTGCTCAGAAACTTCAGGGGGAGTTGGATGATTATCAAACCTCAGCGGCAATTGCTAATCAATTCCACCAAGGTGGCCTGGCAAGCGCAAAACTTCAGCATTACAGCACACCTGAACCTCTAAACTACCAGCCAACAGATACCATAGGTCTCAGTGAAGAAGTCTATCAAAATCTGTCAGGACATACGCGCCGACAGTTGGCTCAAGGGTCTGTTAATACCCCAAATAATATAGATTACTTATATAACCACCTTTCCACCGCCTACCGTAAAGATACGTTAGCTATCCAAGCTTAACCACACTTTATAAGTGGTTACTAATGTAATCTTGTCCACTTTTTCCGTACACAATGTGATATGTGGCAGAAATAACCCTTTCGTTTAGCACTTTTCTAGAAAAGTTTGAAGTTATTCACATTTGATTCACAGTTTTTCTACCAAGTTATTAATTCAGGGGAATGCCTTTTTGGCTAAATCTATCCGAAACCGACACTTTCGGGGTAACTATGATCATTAAAAATTCAGTTGTACTTATCACATCCGCAGGGACTAGCTTGGGTGCAATGATTGCGTTGCACTTTGCTAAACTTGGTGCACGTATTGTTCTGTGCGATGTGAATCCATCTTCATTACTGGCTACTTACCGGCGTTGCCTCGAACTTACCGAGCTTGTCGACATGGTTGAGATTGAGGATATATCGTTAGATTCGGTAGAATCTCTGTTCAATGTGATTGAGTCAAAAACTGGTCGATCTCCTGATGTTCTGGTTAATCATTGGACGTCACTCCCACAACAATCCTTAACAGGAAGTTCATCAAACTCGAGCTTTATTCAAAAATTCTCTATGCTCGCCTCCAGTCTATTTATGTTTGGACAAGTGGCAGCGGAGCGCATGGCTATTCACCAATCTGGTGTGATAGTCAATGTGGTCGCGCAAGAGCCAGATCAGCATCATAGTGATTTGGATAACACGACGTCGATGGTGACCGGGTTTACCAAAAGTTGGGCGAAAGAACTAAAAGCACACAATGTACGTGTTGGAGGTGTCATTCCGGTCACAACGCATAACTATCACATTGCCACAAATTGGTCAGAAGTGCAGGACGAGCTAACGAGAACAACGGAATACATAGTGAGTAATGATTATTTCAGTGGTCGAGTTGTAAGCACTGAAGCATAGCCGTGCACAGGTTCGAGTAACGCCATAAATAGGGACTCTTTGAAAACCGGATAAAAAAAGCCCCTTCATTTCTGAAGGGGCTTTATCATTTTTCCCGATTTAGATTTCGTGCTAGCGAAAATCTACAACTGAATTAAGCTTCAGCTTTCTCTTTTTTAGCTTTAGCTACTGGCTTAGCTTCTTGGTCTGCTTTCTTCTTGATAACAGTCGTACCTTCGAAAGTTTCACCTTCAACGAATGCTTTACCGTAGTAAGCCGCTTTCAGAACTTCTTTAAGCTCAGAGATTAGAGGGTAGCGTGGGTTCGCACCAGTACATTGGTCATCGAACGCTTCAACCGCTAGCTCGTCAAGCTTCGCTAGGAAGTCAGACTCAGCTACACCTGCAGCTTGGATAGAAGCTGGGATGTCTAGGTCTTGCTTAAGCTCTTCCATCCATGCTAGCAGACGTTCAATCTTCTGAGCAGTACGGTCACCAGCTTGGCTTAGGCCTAGGTGGTCAGCTACTTCAGCGTAACGACGACGTGCTTGTGGACGGTCGTACTGAGAGAACGCAGTTTGCTTAGTTGGGTTGTCGTTAGCGTTGTAACGAACAACGTTAGAGATTAGTAGTGCGTTCGCCAGACCGTGTGGTAAGTGGAACTCAGCACCAATCTTGTGAGCCATTGAGTGACAAACACCTAGGAAAGCGTTCGCAAATGCTACACCAGCGATAGTTGCCGCGTTGTGTACTTTTTCACGAGCGATTGGGTCATTTGCACCGTTCGCATAGCTTGAAGGTAGGTACTCTTTAAGCATCTTAAGTGCTTGTAGAGCCTGACCGTCAGAGTATTCGTTCGCTAGAACTGATACGTAAGCTTCTAGAGCGTGAGTTACTGCGTCGTAACCACCGAATGCTGTTAGAGACTTAGGCATGTTCATAACAAGGTTCGCGTCAACGATAGCCATGTTAGGAGTTAGTTCGTAGTCAGCTAGTGGGTACTTAGCACCAGTCTCGTCGTCAGTAACAACTGCGAATGGAGTAACTTCAGAACCAGTACCAGATGTTGTAGTGATACATACAAGCTCAGCTTTTTGACCCATTTTAGGGAACTTGTAGATACGTTTACGGATGTCCATAAAGCGCATTGCAAGCTCTTCGAAGTGAGTTTCTGGGTGCTCGTACATTACCCACATGATCTTAGCAGCATCCATCGGAGAACCACCACCTAGAGCGATGATTACGTCTGGTTGGAAGCTTTGCATTGCTTCTGCACCTTTCTTAACAACAGATAGCGTTGGATCCGCTTCTACGTCGAAGAAAGTTTGAACTTCCATGCCTTGAGCTTTAAGAAGCTTCACTACTTCATCACTGTAACCGTTGTTGAATAGGAAACGGTCAGTTACTAGGAATACGCGCTTCTTACCTTCTAGGTCGCTAAGAGCGATTGGAAGGCTACCACGACGGAAGTAGATAGACTTAGGTAGTTTGTGCCACAACATGTTTTCAGCTCGCTTCGCTACAGTTTTCTTGTTGATTAGGTGTTTAGGACCTACGTTCTCAGAGATAGAGTTACCACCCCAAGAACCACAACCTAGAGTTAGAGAAGGTGCAACGTTGAAGTTGTAAAGGTCACCGATACCACCGTGAGTAGTTGGGATGTTTACAAGGATACGTGCAGTCTTCATCTTGTCACCGAAGTAACGGATGCGGTCAGCGTTAACGTCTTGGTTTGTGTATAGACCAGATGTGTGACCGATACCACCGATTTCAACCATAGTTACTGCTTGAGCAACTGCATCTTCGAAATCGTCAGCGCGGAATAGACCTAGAGTTGGAGATAGTTTCTCGTGAGCAAATGCGTCGTCGTAAGAAACTTTACCTAGACCTTCACCAACTAGAACTTTAGTGTCAGCTGGAACTTTAACGCCTGCCATTTCAGCGATTGCTGGAGCTGGTTGACCTACGATCTTAGCATTAAGGTTGCCGTCGATTAGAAGTACTTTACGTACTTTCTCAGCTTCAGCTTTGCTTAGAACGTATGCTTTGTGAGAAGCGAAACGCTCTTTAACTTCGTCGTATACAGCGTCAACAACGATTGCAGCCTGCTCAGAAGCACAAACTACGCCGTTATCGAACGTTTTAGACATAAGGATAGAGGCAACTGCACGTTTAACGTCAGCAGTTTCGTCGATGACTACAGGAACGTTACCTGCACCTACACCGATTGCTGGCTTACCAGAAGAGTAAGCTGCTTTAACCATGCCTGGACCACCAGTTGCAAGGATAAGAGCGATGTCGTCGTGCTTCATAAGAGCGTTAGAAAGCTCTACAGATGGTTGGTCGATCCAACCGATGATGTCTTTTGGAGCACCTGCTGCTACTGCTGCATCTAGAACTAGTTTAGCTGCATCGTTAGTAGAGTTCTTCGCACGTGGGTGTGGCGAGAAGATGATACCGTTACGAGTCTTCAAAGAGATTAGAGATTTGAAGATTGCAGTAGAAGTTGGGTTAGTTGTTGGTACGATACCGCAGATGATGCCAACAGGCTCAGCGATAGTCATAGTGCCTAGGTTGTCGTCTTCTTCAAGAATGCCACAAGTTTTCTCGTCTTTGTATTTGTTGTAGATGAACTCAGACGCAAAGTGGTTCTTGATAACTTTATCTTCAACGATACCCATACCAGACTCTTCTACCGCTTGTTGTGCAAGAGGGATACGAGCTTGGTTAGCTGCTAAAGATGCTGCGCGGAAAATCTTGTCAACTTGCTCTTGAGAGTAAGTTGCAAATTCTGCTTGTGCCGCTTTAACGCGTGCAACCATTGCATCTAGTTCAGCCATATTTGTTACAGGCATAATGAATCTCCTAAAATAAAAAAACTAAAAACTTTTTAGTAAGTTAGCTGTTTGCCATCAATAGTTACTCTTAGGTAACCCAACTCTACTTAGTAAATTGCTTTCATGGCTGAGTATAATATTTCAGGACGTGAAAAAAATTGACTCAGATCAGTTCTGAAAAGTAATTTACCTACTTAGTAGTAACCATTAAGGGTAATGCAAGGTAAGTAATTGTTTTATAATAATTATATTGAGTAAAATACTTAGCTCAAAATTACAGCAATCGAATGATTTTTTTAAATAAACTACAAATTTCTGTAAAAAAGTTTCATTTTTGTACAGATAAATCAAGTAAACCACCCTGCACGTGCTACAGCAAGTATATCCGCAGCCACCTCTAAAACCACCGACATCACATTTTTTTATCAAAAACGTGCTCGCGATAACAAATACGAAACAAGCTTCAATTCAGTTTGCTACTGGTATTGAAATTTATTTTCACATTCTATTCATAAATGCGACCAGCATCATTTGCCATTAGATTTTTTGTGGTTATTGAGTGACATATCGTTAGATTTTTTCATTCGCTTATCGACAAATGTTAGCGTACATTAGCGTCCTAAAATTGGGGACTCCAAGCCCATGTTATCCACCTCTTTCACATAGAGTATCGAGAAATGAGTAGTATCGAATTCGCTATTTATTTGCAGTTCTTCTTAGGTCTAGTTGCCGCAGTGAACCCTGTAGGAATCATGCCGGTTTTTGTGTCGCTAACTGGACATATGTCGCTCGAAGATAAAAACAAAACCGCAGCGACAGCCAATATTGCTGTCGCTATCATCTTGATCACCTCGTTGTTAGCAGGCCAAGTACTTCTTGATATGTTTAGTATCTCGCTAGACTCATTCCGCGTTGCAGGTGGTTTGCTGCTACTGAGCATCGCGTTTTCAATGATGTCGGGTAAGCTCGGTGAAGATAAGCAGAATAAACAAGAAAAATCGGAGTATGTCAGCAAAGAGCAAATCGGCGTCGTTCCACTGGCAATGCCATTAATGGCAGGGCCTGGTGCGATAAGCTCTACTATTGTCTATGGCGCTCGCTACCCAGGAATGCTGGAAACAACGGGTATCATCATTACCATTATCGCTTTTGCTCTGTGTTCGTGGCTACTTTATCGCTCAGCGCCTTTAATCGTGCGTTTCTTAGGGCAGACAGGAATTAACGTAATCACCCGTATCATGGGTTTGATTCTCGGTGCATTGGGTATTGAGTTTATGGCAAATGGCCTTAAAGCTTTGTTCCCTGGTTTGGCTTAAATAACCTTTCAAGCCCCACTTTAATAAAGGTGGGGCTACCTTGCCGTCTGCCCTTAATCTCCGCTCTCCGAAACTAAGCCCCCTGCCCCTACACCTCACTTAGGTATATACTAGTTTTTAGTCGTTAACGAAATGTACTTGCTATGGAAAACAATCGGTTAAAGCATCAGCTTTACGTCATCATATTTGGCCATAATACCCGAGCGGGACGAGCGTTTGATATTGCGCTCATTATTGCCATTCTTCTTTCGCTCACAGTGTTAATCCTTCACTCAATCGAAGGGCTTGCGACAGAATGGGATCAAGAATTTCAACTACTCGAGTACTTCTTTACTGCATTATTTACAGTGGAATATATACTCCGGCTGTATTGTTCTCCAAAACCCAAAGCGTACGCCACAAGTTTTTACGGTGTGGTTGACCTCCTTGCCATTTTACCGACCTACCTAGCCCTTCTTTTCCCATCGGCTTCGTTTATGGGGGTAATCAGGCTGCTTCGAGTCATGAGAATATTCCGAATCTTAAAGCTCGTGCGCTATCTTCAAGATTCAAATATTTTGTTGCGTTCTCTACTCATGTCGAGACGTAAGATCTTTGTATTCTTCAGCACAGTAGCAATTCTAGTCACCATATTTGGTGCTTTGATCTTCGTTATAGAAGGCCCCGAGAATGGTTTTACTAGCATCCCACAAAGTATTTACTGGGCGATCGTCACTATAACGACGGTTGGCTACGGCGATTTGGTGCCAAGTACACCTCTTGGCAAAGCGCTGGCATCATTAACCATGCTACTCGGTTACTCTATTCTTGCAGTGCCTACTGGTATTATTACGGCGGAGCTAAATCAAGAAATGAAGACACATAGGAACCTGGTAAAGTGTCCAAACTGCTCAAAGGCGGGACACGAAAGTGATGCTTTGCACTGCAAGCACTGTGGCAGTGAACTTGCTCCACCAGACGAGCGTGTGACAGCCAGTTCAGAAGAATAATTTCCGCCCCCCAATACCAAAAAAAGCCCTCATCTTGAGGGCTTTTTTATTGTTCAATGCATTGATTACGATGCTTTTTCTGCAAGAATAATGCGCAGTGTACGGCGTAGCGGTTCCGCAGCCCCCCAAAGTAACTGGTCACCTACAGTGAACGCATTCAAGAAGTCATTACCCATCGCCATCTTTCTTAGACGACCAACAGGGATAGACATCGTGCCGGTAACTTTCGCCGGAGTCAGTTCTTGAGCGGTAATGTCACGCTCATTCGGGATAACTTTAACCCAGTCATTATGAGTGGCGATGATCTCTTCGATTTCATCCATTGGTACATCTTGCTTAAGCTTGATTGTGAGTGCTTGAGCATGACAACGCATCGCGCCGATACGAACACAAGTACCATCGATAGCAATTGGGTTGCCATCCGTACCAAGGATCTTGTTGGCTTCAACGCCAGCTTTCCACTCTTCTTTACTTTGACCGTTATCGCGTTTTACGTCGATCCATGGAATGAGAGAGCCAGCCAAAGGCACACCAAATTGATCCGTTGGGAAAGAAGACGAACGAATAGTCTCAGCCACTTTACGGTCGATGTCTAGAATCGAACTAGCTGGGTTTGCAAGCTCTGAAGAGACAGCATCATTAACTACACCCATTTGTGAAATAAGCTCACGCATGTTTTTGGCACCGGCACCAGAAGCCGCTTGGTACGTCATGGCACTCATCCATTCGACCATGCCTTTTTCATACAGGCCACCTAAACCAAGCAACATCAAGCTCACGGTACAGTTACCGCCAACAAAAGTGTTTGTGCCTTTAATTAGACCATCTTGAATCTGACCTAAGTTCACTGGGTCTAAAGTAATGATAGAGTCTTTGTCCATACGGAGAGTAGAAGCTGCATCAATCCAATAGCCTTTCCAACCAGCTTGACGTAATGCAGGATAGACTTTTTCTGTGTAGCTACCACCTTGACAGGTAATGACTGCATCAAGTTGTTTCAAGCTTTCGATATCAAAAGCATCTTGAAGCATACCGGCATCTTTGCCGAAGTTAGGGGCAGGGATACCTACTTGAGAGGTACTGTAGAATACTGGTTCGATAACGTCGAAGTCTTTTTCTTCGACCATACGCTGCATCAATACCGAACCAACCATGCCGCGCCAACCAACTAAACCTACTCTCATTGAATTACTCTCCGTGTGAATTTAAAAAAGGCTACTCCATCTATAAAATTTTCCGAGCCATAACACAAGAGCAAAGTAACAATAAGTGTGTCTTTTTTTAACTAACCCTACCAGTTTTGCTAATTTGAGAAGATTAAGTTGTAAAAAAGCCCCAATACGGGGCTTCTATAAATTTACGCGCTTGTTTTACTTTCTTTTCTTGCTTGAACCTTCTTACCAAGGATGTAACCAAGCCCGAGAGGCGCAAAAAAGATCACCAAAATAAACAAGATAAAGTAAACAATAGTGCTCTTAATCAGTTGGATAAGTTTTTCTACAGCTAACGTTACGACATCTTGAGAAATCTTGTCGAGGTCTTGAGCAAACAGTTCTCTCTCTTGATTAACGATAAGCGCAATTTCCTTCCGTTCACGTTCAACCATTTTAATTAACTCTTCACGCTCTCTCGCCACCATATCATCAAGGGCTTGTCTTTCCGCGCTTAACTGCGTCAACTTATCTTGAGTCTTAGCATCCAGATCATTGAGTAGTGGCTGCAATTCAATCGCCATCTTCTGCGCTAGATCTCTCATGTACTCTGGATTATTGTTAACGAAGTCCTGAAACGCGTCTGCACTTAATTGGAAGCTCTGAATAGCTCCTCGAATGTCATCACCATTTACGTTGCTATTTAGAGCAATCAGCTGCGCTTTCCACGTCATTAGCTTTGGTGTTTGTTCCGACATAAGAGATAAACGATCCGAGACATCCGATAGTGCTTCTGGCATGGTTCCAAGCGTTGTTGTAACTTCACTTTCGTCAATTCCCTGCGCTTTTAACCACTCACGATAAGCTGGTGTTCTAGAAAAAGTTAGATTTTCAAAAGGGTGTAACGCGGCAAATTTCTCGACAAACTCTTTGCTAGTTGCGTAGCTATCGCCTTTGAACAACGATTTTGCTAACTGATCAATTTCGCTGCTAAGTTGCTGAGACACTTGTTTAGCGTCATCACTTGTAAACAGAGCTTGACCATTACCTTGGTTGAAAAAGTTATTCATCTGGATCGTAAACACCCACGAATCGATCAACCCTGCAGTCGGCGAAACTTGATAAGCAGCTTGTTGTAGGCCCTCTTCTGCATGGATTTTCCAAAGTAACACGTACGATTGGTTCATCACGTCATTTTCAGGATACTGAGCCGCAAGTGAGTCCGCTGTTGATTCAACTTGGCTAAAAAACTCACGACTGTATTCTCGCGTCATCAAGCGCATATTCAATTCTTGCTTCGTCAGCGGGGTCGTTTGGCTATCGAGTTGAACCTCGAGAAGTGAGCAGCCAGAGAGAGCTACCATGAGCAGTAGTAAAAGAAAATTGCGAGTGGCGCGCAATGCGTTCATCAAAAAAGCCTCTGATCGTGAATAAATGTACAACACATCCATTATACTTCTAAAACACAAAGTTCTCGCTAAGTGTCAGTATTTTTGAGTGATTTTGACAAACTCTTTTCAAGGTGCATTTTCAGCCTTTAACCTAAATGCGTGAGAGCCTTAGGCTGTTTTCGCTAATTAAAAGTACTAGGTCGTCGATTTCGCAATGTAGGCCTGAGCTGACACTATCGCTTGCTGTAAATTATTGTCCAGCTCAGCGAGCACTGTTTCAGATAGTGTTTGACTCTCTTTCAAGCTTTTTTCCGCTACTGTCGCAACATTACGAAGTTCATCAGCAAAAATACTTCCAGAAACGCCTTTCAACGTATGAGCAATACGCGTGGCTTGTTCAATGTCGTCGGTTAAATGTTGTTGTAATCTTTCTGCATCTTGCGCGTGCTCTGAAACAAATACCCCCAATAGCAACAACATAGACTCTCGGTCACCGTCAAGAGTGTTCAACATCTTTGAGAAATCTATCGCCTCAGAAAGCTCCTTCCTTTGAGCTGGAGCTTGCTGCTCAGTTTCTACCTCAGTCTCCACATTCAGCGCGGTTTTGGGTTGATTAGGCACGGCTTGTGATTCAATTTCCACAGCGAGTGCTAATTCAGGTTCTGAGATGTGCAGCTCCTGCTCAACCGAGCTTTCCGTCGCCAATGACTGGGTAGTAGGCTGCAATTGACTATCCTGAGCGACACGCATTGTCCGGATCGCAATTAGGATGATTAGAGCCATCGCGACAATACTTAGCATTACTATCATTAATATTTGATGATTAACGATAAGCTTAGATTGATCCGTTCTTTGAGAAAGCTCACGCATCACCGGGTGATTTACAACTCGTTCGATTAGGAACTCAGTATTCGCAGATTGTGAGAGTAGTACCGATGCTTGAGAATTCAGAGCTAATAGCTCCAACCTATCCTCCTCTGGTAGTTGATACGCCGCACGCTGAATTTCTTCTAGACGCAGATAGACTTGTCTTGGCTCGATAGATTCATTAAACAATGTGTCCAATACTACATAAGACAATTGATTACTTAGCGCTTTTGCACTTGCACTAAATGTTGGCGTTTGCTCGCTAACTCGCGCGATAAACTCATCAAGACGAGTTTCATCACTTGCAAGCAATTCTGCCTGCTCAACAAACCGTTCTAGCAAATATACAGTGTGTGATACGTCGGAAAGTAGATCCGAGCTGGTTAGAGATTTAAGTTGAATCGCTTGCGCATGTATTAACTGAATATCAAGCTCTATCTGTTCCGAAAACTTAGAGCGATAAGGTTGAGGGAGAAAGAGAGTCTGCTGCAGCTTATTGATACTAATGGATATCTCATCCATTAAATGGTTAATTTGATCTTCTTTAGAAGTCAGGTAAACGACAACCGAAATGGCCAGCGCCCACATCATGCCAATAATGGCAACGACAGTAAAAAGACGTTTATAAGAATTCAACAACCGTTCCCCTTCCTTGGTTCTTGCGATCTAAAAAGCGCTACACAAGGCAGCGCTTTCGTTATTTTATCGGTTCCGAGTCAACTGATCTCTGAGATTAGGAGGTGTCCCCTTGATCGTCAATGTATCAGTTTCTGGATCGTAAAATACGCGCTCACCCAGTAATAGACTATCAAAGCTTAAGTTCAGTCCACCACCTGCACCAACAAATTTTGTTAGCTTGCGAACTGTGGAGCGATCTGCTGGAAAACTGTCTTCAAGATCATAGCCTTGTTCTTGAGTGTAATCTAAAAAGCTCGCGCCTTCATTACTAGGTAACTCTCCGGACAGTTCTTTTATTTGAACTTCATCACCAGTCTTCAACTGATCACTGCAGTAATCAAAGACCTGCTTCTTGTAACTAACGGTTTCATCTTTATCAAGCTGAGCATCCGCACAATAATCCTCTACCGCTTGCATCAAAATGGTATTTTGCTGTTTAGTATCCAGCCCCACCTGTGCCTGCAAAAAGTCGAGGAAGAAGTCTGCTACTTTACGACCTACCCTACCTTTGATGTAGGTAAGATAACGGTTAGAGCTTTTATCTAGGTCATAACTGGTTAGGTCAATGCGTGCGGCAATGTCCATCTTGGCGATATCGAGATAATCAATTGAACCGATGTTCAACCCTTCGGTTATTTGCAAGCTGTTGTATGAAGGCAGCAAACCAATGAACAGATAGTCGGTTGCTAAAGACTGATACTGTGCCATTACCAAGGTACCCGCTTCTGCAAATGGGTATTTAGCTAACTCAGTTTTTAGTCGCTCGGCGCTGTCTTGCGAGAATGCGTAAAAGTCTTTATCACCTTTTAGCAACTCACCCAACCAAACTTGGAAGTCACTTTCTTGAGTGAAGGAACCAAATCCTTTTCCTGCTTTCGAATTAAATACGCGATGAAGCTCAGCAACAAGGCTTTCGGTTGAATTATCGTTTGGTAAAAGGGCCTCACGGTAATGAACAACCAGTTCTTCCTGCTCATTTATCGCCAACTGGTGTAAAATAACGTTAGATAGGTTCAAACTCATAGTGAAATTATTATCGTTGCTGTTTCGTTTGTGATGCAGAGTAGGGTATCATAAGCCGCTTTCATTATCATTAGCAGAGTCTTTATGCCAATTACATCTAAATATACCGATCAACAAGTTGAAGATATCCTTTCTGAAGTTGCAGCAGTGCTTGATAAGCATGGCGCAAGTGCAGAACTTTCACTTATGATTGCAGGCAATATCGCAACCAATGTCTTAAATCAGAACGTTGCTCCTTCACAACGCCAAGCAATTGCGGAAAAATTCTCTAAGGCTCTGATTTCTTCTCTAGAAACTAAAGACCAACACTAATCAACTACGGACAGAAAAAACGGCAGATGGTAGATAGCGAAAATTCATATGGTGAACGAGTCTCACGACTAGTCGGTTGGGGACACTGGTTTGCGTTCTTCAATATTATCGCAGCTATGTTGGTTGGCACGCGTTATATCGCCGCATCGCCATGGCCAGATACACTGTTGGGGCAGATCTATCTGCTGACCTCGTGGATTGGGCATTTTGGCTTTTTAGTATTTGCCTTGTATCTTTTAGTGTTATTTCCGCTAACGTTTATTGTTCCTTCGCGCAAGCTCTTTAGGCTGCTTGCCGTTTGTTTCGCAACGTTCGGACTCACAGTCCTACTCATTGATACTCAAGCATACCAGTCAATCAACTTACACCTTTCTCCGGTGGTATGGGAGCTACTGTTCAATGACGAAAGTAGCCCGATAAGTTCGGACCTACAACATCTATTTATTGTGCTACCGCCAATATTCTTAGCGCAGTTGGCACTTTCAGAGTGGGTTTGGAAGAAACAACGTAAACTCTCCCACAAGCATGTCGGACGCCCACTCACGGCGGTGTTCTTCTTGTGCTTTATTTCTAGCCACCTGATTTTTATCTGGGCAGATGCTTATTTCTATAATCCAATTACCATTCAAAAAGCGAACTTCCCGCTTTCTTACCCAATGACAGCTAAGTCATTCATGGAAAAGCATGGTCTATTGGATAGAGAAGAATACCTTCAAAAATTGAAAGAGAATGAAGGTGCGGTAGACCTTGTTAGCTACCCATTAACAGAGATAGAGTTCAATCGTCGCTCAGAAAATTTAAACGTACTTGTCGTAAGCATTAATAACTTACGCAGCGATATGTTAACTGCGGAGACCATGCCTGTTAGTTATGGCTTTGCTCTAAACAACCAGAATTTCACTAATCACTATAGTTCTAGCAATGATGACTTTGGTGTATTTGGTTTGATGTATGGTCTGCCAAGTAGCTACGCAAGTAGCATCAAAGCTCAAGGGACTGCGCCTCTGTTTATGTCAATTCTTCGCGACCAAGGCTATAGTTTCAAACTCTATAGCGGTGATAATTTTGAAGATGATATTTATAGAGACACCATATTCCGCAAATTCCCTATGGTAGACCTAACCGTTCAGCAAGAAGGTGAAACGAACCCACCTGTCGTCTCTGACCTCACTGCCATCAAACGTTGGCAAGCTGATATTGAATCAGGGGCCGGAAAACCTTGGTTCAGCTACATAGAGCTTACGACCGTTGATAACTTCGACGCCTATCAACCACAAGGCACTGACTTATCACCGGAACAGCAGTTTATTGCTGCTTATTCTGCTGCAGCGACAGCAGCGGATGGTGAGTTTGCTAAAATATTGCAAACAATCGCTGATCAAGGGTTGATGAACAACACCGTGATTATTCTTACGTCTAATCATGGCACTGAATTCAACGAAACGAAGACGCGCAGTTGGGGCTCTAATACCAACTACAGTCAATATCAACTTCGCGTTCCTATGGTGGTCCATTGGCCTGGAAAACTGGCTGCAGACTATACCCATATGACCAGTCACCTTGACCTCTCAGCAACCATCATGCAAGACTTAAGTGGCGTGTCCACGAATGTAAAAAACTACAGCAGTGGTCGTAACTTGTTTGATGAACGTAAACGCAAATGGATTATCGCAGGGGACACTAGAGAGCTCGCATTAATTACGCCGACAGATACTACTGTTGTCGATAAATTTGGTAACTACAGCTTATACGATCACAACTATCGTAAACTAGACGATAAGAATCCGAAGCTGCCGATACTGATGCAAGGCTTCACAGAACTACAACGTTTCTACGCAAAAAGTCAGTAAATCAAGGATTTAATAACTCTGGACTCTTGACCTAGAAAATCCTCTGGTTTAGATTAATCCCATCGGACTGTAGCGCAGCTTGGTAGCGCACCGTCATGGGGTGTCGGGGGTCGCTGGTTCAAATCCAGTCAGTCCGACCATATTCAAGCCCCTAGTGAAAACTAGGGGCTTTTTACTGAAGAAATGTTTAGTTTATAGACACCCAGACCTATTTTTTAATTCAAGTGCTTATAATTGCAGCAAACAGTTAAAATAAGGGTTTACAAACAGTAAGATGCCTATTATTATGCGCATCAACAACGGAGAGATGGCTGAGTGGTTGAAAGCACCGGTCTTGAAAACCGGCATACGTTAATAGCGTATCTAGGGTTCAAATCCCTATCTCTCCGCCACATTCAAAAAAGCCGCTACTAAGTAGCGGCTTTTTTGCATCTAGCGTTTCTATACACCTACTTAACAACACGTATCAAATATCCGCAGTGTGCTTATCTACACCCATAAAGACGTGATGGTTTATACCGGACTCATGGCGCACAGTTAGTATTAATAAAATATGCAGGTCGATTGATGATTCCTATTCCTAAAAACGCACACATAATGTTGTGTGTCTTATTTAAGGTATTTTGGCTTGAGAGTTTCTGGAGATACTTTTTGCACTACGCAGTATTTGAGTTGAAGCTAGAGTTGAAGCTAGAGTTGAAGTAATTGATATGGTTGGGGTTGAGCAGTTTTCAACTGCTCAACCAGACTTGCTAAACATTATGATGTTGCCTGTTCAGGCGCATCTAACACTTCATTGTTATTTTGTGCTTCTTGCTCCGCTTCCATCTTCGCACGTTCGGCTTTAGATATGTAACGCGGTTTGTTCTTCCCTGCGCCATTCTTTTTAGCGTTCGCTTTTTTCATTCGCGCTTTATGAATCTGGTTGATTTTTTTCTTACGGTTCATCGCAGGTACTCATTGGTTCTGTGTTGGTCGTGCATCATACAGAGGTTATTGCCGTTAATCTAGGTGGTTCACATCGTCATTCTCTCCTTGGACATAACTTCCTAAATGGGTCGCAAACTGCTTGGCTTGAATCAGTGGAAGTACCGTAGACACAATGTCAGCTGGAAAGACTTTGTATTGATTGAGATCTTCAACATCAACCCAAGCTACTTGTTGAATGTACTCAGAGTCATTAAGTCCCTCTAGGTTAACTAGAGAAAGCTCTCCTCTCCATGACTCAACTAAATAAAACAACTCAACGTGGTAGCGATCGGATGAGGTCTCATGAAACTCCCGTACACACAATAACGGCCCGACGGTCACATCAAGCCCAGTCTCTTCACGAAACTCTCGCACTAACGCTTGCTTGGAAGACACATCCGAATCCTCAAGGCCACCACCTGGTGGAATCCAGTATTCTCCTGAGTATTGGTCGCGCACACGAAGCATTAGTATCTTATTATTTTGTAACGCGATACCTGCCGCTCTTATTCTGTGCTTCATTTGCCGCTCCTTTGCTGGTATGCCGCATCGATAAGTGACATGTGAATAGGAATTAAATCGCTATGCTCTGTTCGATAACCACCACCGACGACACAAGCGACAGGGATACCTTTATTTCGACAGTAGTCCAGCATCCATAAATCACGCTGGCATACTCCGTCCAAGGTCACTTGTAGATAGCCTAGTTCATCGTCCTCGTGAATATCTACACCCGCGTCATAAATAATCAGATCGGGTTGATGCAGTCGTATTGCTAGTTCAACCACCTGCTTGAAGCTTGCCAAGAACTCTTTGTCACTCGCACCTCGACTTAAAGGCACATCCATATCAGATAACGGCTTTCTCGCGGGAAAGTTCTTTTCGCAATGAAGTGATAGAGTCACTATTTGATCAGTACCTGCGGCAAGGGTCGCACTTCCATCGCCATGATGTACATCACTATCAACAATCAGTACTTTCTCCATCCCATGCTCTATTGCATTTTGCGCGGCGATAATAAGGTCATTGAACAAGCAGAAACCACTACCAAAATCGTAATGAGCGTGATGATAACCGCCACTTAAGTGAATCGCTAAACCATACTCCATCGCTTGTTGTGCTGCTAAACACGTCCCACCAGCTGAGATCAGTGTTCGTTGAATAAGCTGCTCTGTCCAAGGAAAGCCTATTCTTCTTATCTTCGCTGCAGGTAAGCTTCCTGTGACTAAACCCTCAACATAGTCTCTACAGTGAACCTGTTGCACTTGCTCTACCGTCAACGGGCTAGGTGTTTTTATGACAAAAGGAGATTCAGCCAAGTGTAAATACTTTCGCTCAACCTCTTCATACAGCAAACGGTATTTGTTGATAGGATAACGATGTCCTTCTGGCAATGGTAAATCAGAATAGATAGGGTGATAAATCAAAGGAACAACGTTGTTGTGCATCAGACGCTCTAGATTTCATTTATAATGGGAGCATCTTATCGTTAGGGAGCACATATGAAAACCGTATTCATTACAGGGGCAAATCGAGGTATTGGTCTTGCTCTTACCAAAAGATACCTTCAATCTGGCTACCAAGTACACGCCACTTATCGCAGTGCATGCAGCGCTAAGGAGCTGCTGTCTCTGGAGGTAAGTGAGTCAAACCTGTCTACATACTGCTTTGACGTCACCGATTATCCAACCTATCCACAACTTCTCGCACAGTTACCCAACCTAGATATAGTAATCAATAATGCAGGCTATTATGGCCCAAAGGCTACGGTTTCGGCAATACAGACATCGATGAGTGGCGCAAGGTGTTAGAAATAAACACCATCTCTCCGCTTAAATTGGTGGAAGCGCTGTATCCCAAAATTCAACGCTCCGCGGTTAGGAAAATTGCGTGCTTATCCTCTAAAGTTGGTAGCATGACAGAAAACACATCAGGTGGTGGGTACATCTATCGCTCCTCAAAAGCCGCACTGAACTCAGTAGTTAAGAGTTTGAGTAACGATTTAAGCCAAGAAGGTATTACCGTTCTGGCATTACATCCGGGTTGGGTTCAAACCGAGATGGGCGGTCCAAATGCTCTTATCTCAACCACAGAATCAGCATCTGGCTTGTTCAAGGTCATCGAAAACGCTGACTCCAACCAGTCAGGCCAATTTATTAACTTCGACGGTCAACCACTTCCTTGGTAGGTCATTAGTCATTCGATATTAGCTGCGGCTCTTGGTCTTACTAGGCGCTTTTTTTCCCTTACTAAAACGTCGTTTCTTAAATGCCGGTCTCTCAACTTTGGGCAAATTTCTGAGAGAGTCCGGCACAGGACCCGACTTCACTTGTTGCATAAGCTGTTCAAGGCGGTTATTGAGCTCTGCCATAAATGGCGTATAGGACTGCGTTTTCTCAGCCATGCCTTGCAGCTGAAACTCCCAGTGTGCTGTCATATCAGGATAGGTCGATTCATCAGGTAGCGCATGAATTAAACCTCTTCCTGCAGAAGTGCTAATAACTGACTTGCCCTGACGATTAAGCAACTTGCGTTTAAAAAGTGTATCAAGAATACCCGCACGCGTTGCTTCTGTTCCGATACCATCGGTATCACGTAGGATTTTCTTCAGCGATTTGTCTTCAACGAATCGGCTGATACCGGTCATAGCCTGAAGTAATGTTGCCTCGGTGAAATGTCTTAGTGGCTCGGTTTTCTTCTCTGCGATCACACCTTCGCGACAGATGAGTTCGGTACCGACTTCCAAAGGCGGAACGGCATCTACGCCATCCTCTTGTTCATTAGCAGAGTTCCCTAACAAGACTCGCCACCCAGGTTGCTGCAAGCGCTTGCCTTTAGCAATAAAACAGCCACCTTGAATATCGAACTCTAACATGGCTTCGGCGTACACCGCGGCTGGATAAAACTGCATTAAATACTGACGCGCGATCAACCCATAGATTTTCTCTTCAAACCCAGATAGCACACTGCTGGTTTTCTTTGGTGTCGGAATAATAGCGTGGTGTGCATCCACTTTGCTGTCGTTCCACGCTTTAGACTTACGACTGCTGTCCGCGTCATCAACCGCCTGAGCATGCTCTCTGCTATTGTTCTTTATTGCACTTAGGACATCATTCGCTTGGTAAAAATGATCTTTAGGTAAATATCGGTTATCAGAACGTGGATAGGTAATCAGTTTGTGCTTCTCGTACAGAGCCTGACAAACATCCAACACTTGTTGCGCGCTCATATTAAAACGCTTGGCCGCATCAATCTGTAAAGCAGACAAAGAGTACGGTAAAGGCGCATTCTGTTTTGTCGACTTATGCTCTGACTTAGTGACTTTTGCTGGCTGTCCTTGAATACGACTCGCGACATTTTCCACCAGCTTTTTATTCAGCACTCTTCCTTCTTCATCTTGCCATGGTTGGCAGGCTTCACTTGGTTTCCATTTGGCACGAATGTCAAAGGCCGCGTGCGAATCTTGGTAAGGAATCAAGGCGTATAAAGTGTAATAGTCTTTGGGAACAAAGTTCTCGATTTCTTCATCACGACGAACCACCAATCCCAACACGGGTGTTTGTACTCGCCCAACAGATAACACACCTTGATAACCCGCCTTTTGTCCGAGAAGCGTATAGGCCCGAGACATATTCATCCCATAAAGCCAATCCGCTCGTGAACGTGCTAATGCCGATACCGAAAGTGGAATAAACTCTTGATTCATGCGCATAGAATTGAGCGCTTTTTTTACCGCCGGAAGGTTTAAATCGCTAATCAACAAACGCTGAGCAGTATCTTTCTTGGCTTTCGGAACCTTACAGTAGTCGATCACCTCATCAACCAGAAGTTGCCCTTCCCTATCTGGGTCTCCCGCGTTAACAATACTGGTCGCTGTTTTTAGTAGTTTCTTTACCGCAGTGAGCTGTTTTGAAGCACTTTTTCGAGGTCTGAGTTGCCACTGATTTGGCACGATAGGCAGATCATTCAGATTCCACTTTTTATAACGCTCATCGTAGGCATCAGGCTCTACCTGCTCAAGCAGATGACCAATACACCATGTGACCACATCACCATTCCCACATTGGATGAATCCGTCGCCTTTCTTTTGAGGGTTTGGCAAAGCGGCGGCAATAGCACGCCCTAAGCTGGGTTTTTCGGCAATAAAGAGACGAGTCATAGAGAAGGGTCACTGGTATCTGAAAAAATAAAGGTAAGCTTAACTAAGCTTACCTTTAAGAATCAAGAAAAACTGTATAAATAGCCAGTTAAATATTCCGTTATAGAAACTTAACGTATTTATTTAAATCACGCTCTGGCGCTTTCATTGGTGTACATCCGGGCGTACCGACGTAGAGAAAGCCAACGATTTGATCATCACCCTCAACGCCAAACGCCCGACGAACGTGTTCATCAAACATCCATTTGCCCGAACGCCAGAATGCTTGGAAGCCTTGAGCTACAGCCGCCATTTGCATTGCTTGAACTGCACAGCCAGCAGAAAGATGCTGCTCGATTGCGGGTACCTTGTCATGTTGCGTCACTTTCGCAATGACGGTGATGACTAGAGGAGCACGAAAAGGGGCTTTCTTAGCTTTTTCAATCACCGCCTCCTCACTGCCCGCTTGAGCAGCGGCATCACTTAAGATATCAGCCAGTTTCTGTCTGCCATCACCTTGCGCCAGCACAAACTGCCAAGGAGTAAGTCCTGCATGATCGGGAGCACGCAAGCCCGCTCTAATAATATTTTCTAACGCTTCTCCTTCAGGAGCCGGTTCTGATAGTCGAGCAATCGACCGCCTATTGAGTAACAGTTCTAGGGCATCCATAACACTTCCCTTTTTGTTTGTTGTAATAACGCTCATTATAACAAAACGTTAACGCCATGACAGCAAAAGTGAGAACTGTTCTCAATGTACTTTATAGCTTGGCAGCTAATTCGACACCTTGGCGAATCGCTCTAACCGCATCCAGTTCACCAGCATAGTCAGCGCCACCAATAACATGCAATTTGTCACCAAAGCTTTGCCACTGGTCTTCGAATGGTTTTACAGACTCTTGTCCAGCGCAGATGACCACTTTATCTGCGGGTATCAACTGCTCTTCACCTTTGACAGTAATGTGCAGACCTTGATCATCAATCTTGTTATAAGTCACACCACCTAAAAGATGTACACCTCTCTTTTCAAGGGTTTTTTTGTGGATCCAGCCTGTCGTTTTACCCGGGCCTTTACCTACTCTGCCTTCTTTACGCTGCATTACCCAGACATTGGTATCGGTCACTTCTTCCGGGAATGGGAATAGACCACCTGGATGCTCGATGGTTTTGTCGATGCCCCATTCGTGTAACCAGTCATCTAACGTCTGACCATGAGGTTCAGTAATCATGCTCGCAACATCGACCCCAATACCGCCTGCCCCCATGATCGCCACGTTGTCACCTACTGGTGTCTTATCGCGAATCAATGTTTGATAGTCGATGACTTTATCTTGGTTATCGATACCTTCAAGCTTGGGCATTCTTGGCTGAACACCGGACGCCATCACTACTTCATCATATTCGCGTAGCAGGTCAGACGTCGCTTCGGTGTCAAGATGTAGCTTGACGCCGGTCTCTTCAATACGGTTGGCAAAGTAACGGATAGTTTCTCTGAATTCTTCTTTACCTGGGATTTGCATCGCTAAACGGAACTGGCCACCAATGCGGTCACTCTTCTCGAAAAGATCCACAGAATGGCCTTTTTCCGCCAACATGGTCGCACACGCTAATCCTGCAGGTCCGGCACCTACAACGGCAATGGTCTTACTATTTACGGTCTTCTTGACGATTAAGTCCGTTTCATAACACGCTTGAGGATTGACCAAACAAGTGGCGCGCTTGCCTTTGAATGCATTATCCAAGCACGCTTGGTTACAACCTATACACGTATTGATTAGTTGTGACTTGCCTTGCTCTGCCTTCGCGATAAAGTTTGGGTCGGCCAAGAAAGGTCTCGCCATCGAGACCATATCAGCGTGCCCTGATGAAAGTATCCGCTCGGCTTCTTCCGGTGTATTTATTCGGTTAGTCGTGATAACAGGCACATTGAGATAAGGACGGATTTTTTCGGTTACCCAGGTGAAAGCACCGCGAGGAACTTGAGTGGCAATCGTCGGTACTTTCGCTTCGTGCCAACCAATACCAGTATTGATTATCGTTACGCCAGCCTGCTCAAGCGCCTGGCCAAGCTGTACCACTTCTTCAAAAGTACTGCCTTGCTCGACCAGATCCAGCATCGAGAGTCGGAAAATGATAATAAACTCTTTACCCACAGCCGCTCTTACTGCTTTAACGATTTCTAACGGCAAGCGGATACGGTTTTCATAACTACCACCCCACTCATCGTAGCGAACATTGGTGCGCTTACAGATGAACTGGTTGATGAAGTAACCTTCCGAACCCATGATTTCAACACCGTCATACCCTGCTTCTTGCGCCAGTGATGCACTGTTTGCATAAGCGTCGATAGTCTTCCAGATTTGACGGCTGCTCATTTCACTAGGTGCAAAAGGAGAAATAGGTGATTTTATTTTCGATGCGCTTTGTGAAAACGGGTGGTAACCATAACGACCAGCGTGAAGAATTTGCAATGCGATTTTACCGCCATGCTTATGCACAGCCTCAGTAACAACTTTATGCGCTTTGGCATGTTTTGGCTTGCTAAATTCAGCAGCAAAAGGGGCAAGACGTCCGCGAAGGTTTGGCGCAAATCCGCCAGTGACAATCAAGCCTACTCCTCCTTTGGCTCGCTCTTCATAAAATGCAGCAAGCTTATGCAGTCCTTCCTTGTGTTCTTCAAGACCTGTGTGCATCGATCCCATCAGCACACGATTACGTAGTTGGGTAAATCCTAAATCCAGAGGCTTAAGTAAGTTCGGGTACATAGCAGACTTCACTTCCGTTGTTATAGTTGTGGTCTGACCAGAATATTATGTAAAGGTTAAAAAATCAAACTAGCGTTTACATTTTCTCAACATTATTAAAAATTTTTTCCTGAATATTTGAACTTAATCTAGTATGTTAAGTCTTTAATTTTTATTCACTTAAAACCTTGATTGAGTGATAGTGGCAACAAGCATGTACAATTACATTATTCATACAGCGAATCTGCCACGCCAACGCTACACTAGTAATTGATGTTTAGGGACAAAAACACTCACCAATTGGTGATGTGGAGAGATGATGAAAAAAGTATTTCGATTTATCGGTTTGATCTTCAAAGGGTTCTGGAAAGTCATTAACTTTACCAGACTTGCCATTATTAACCTGCTCTTCTTTGCTGTGATTGCAATGATCTATTTTGCTTTCACTCAAGTCGAACCTGCGCCAGCTACCGTCAAAAAAGAGTCAGCGTTAGTCCTGAACATTTCTGGGCCTATCGTCGAGCAAAGCAGTTATGTGAATCCTATGGATTCTGTCACTGGATCACTGTTCGGGCGCGACCTTCCAAAAGAAAACGTTCTGTTTGATATAGTAGATTCAATCCGCCACGCATCGACTGATGATTCTGTAAAAGGATTAGTGCTATCGTTGAGAGACATGCCGGAAACTAGTTTAACCAAACTTCGCTACATTGCTAAAGCGTTGAATGAGTTTAAGGCGACAGGCAAGCCTATCTATGCCTACGGTGCTTTCTACAATCAAAGTCAATACTATCTAGCCAGCTATGCCGACAAAGTCTACCTTGCTCCTGATGGTGCGGTACTTATCAAAGGCTACAGCGCGTACTCAATGTACTACAAGACGTTACTCGAAAAACTCGATGTGACAACTCATGTATTCAGAGTCGGGACTTACAAATCCGCGGTCGAGCCATTCCTTCGTGATGACATGTCTGATGCAGCGAAAGAATCTGCCACTCGCTGGGTTTCACAGCTATGGGGCGCTTACGTAGATGATGTTGCCTCTAACCGTCAAATCGAAACCAGCGTTTTAACGCCAACCATGGATGAATTTCTTAAAGAACTAGAAGCTGCTGACGGCGATTTAGCCGCATTATCTAAGCAACTAGGATTGGTCGACGAACTTGTTACCAAACAGCAAGTCAATCAGGCTATGGTCGAGGCATTTGGTAGCGACGGCGATGGTGGCTTTAACGCTGTGGGT
This sequence comes from Vibrio mediterranei, assembly GCF_013364395.1. NCBI lineage: Bacteria > Pseudomonadati > Pseudomonadota > Gammaproteobacteria > Vibrionales > Vibrionaceae > Vibrio > Vibrio mediterranei. The sequence continues at coordinate 2,469,609 of NZ_JABXGK010000001.1, forward strand.
TATTACGAGTACTTGGCATCCATGCCATATGACCTACCAAAGCAGCCAGATAACCAAGTTGCCGTCATCGTAGCGAGCGGCACCATCATGGATGGTGAGCAACCGCGTGGTACTGTCGGCGGTGATACAACAGCAGCCCTTCTCAAACAGGCTCGTGAAAACGACTCCGTTAAGTCAGTGGTATTGCGTGTTGATAGCCCAGGTGGAAGTGCGTTTGCTTCAGAAGTGATTCGCAACGAGGTTCAAGCGCTGCGCGATGCTGGTAAGCCTGTCGTAGTGTCCATGTCGAGTGTTGCTGCCTCCGGTGGTTATTGGATTTCTATGAACGCTAATAAGATCATGGCACAGCCAACGACCATCACTGGTTCAATCGGTATCTTTAGTGTGGTAACAACCTTCGAGAAAGGGTTAAACAATATTGGGATTAATACCGATGGCGTTGGTACATCACCCTTCTCAGGCGTTGGTGTAACCACAGGCATCAGTGAAGGCGCGTCAAAAGCATTCCAAATGGGCATCGAAAATGGATATAAGCGCTTCATTACGTTAGTCGCGAATAACCGCAACATGTCTGTCACGGATGTCGACTCTGTCGCGCAAGGTCGAGTATGGACCGGTAAAGACGCATTAGAGCGAGGCTTGGTTGACCAGATTGGCGATTTTGATGATGCTGTCGCTCTCGCTGCTGAACTCGGAGGTATGGAGAAGTACGATATCTACTGGGTCGAAGAACCGTTAAGCCCAGCGCAACAGTTCGTCCAAGATATTATGCAGCAGGTAAAAGTGAGTCTTGGACTCGACATATCTGCTTGGGTCCCACAAAGCTTACTGCCTGTCGCGACTCAGTTGCAACAACAAGCCAGTTTGCTGGAAAGCTTTAACGACCCAAAAGGCCAGTACGTACTGTGCTTGACCTGTAATATCCAGTAGGCATGCAGAGCTAACAAATTCATTTATCTAGAGCCACCAATCGGTGGCTCTTTTATTTGTTTTGGTTATAATCGCCTGCATCTGTTCCCCTTGATAATAAAGCGATCCCTGGCATGACAAGAAAACACATCTATATTGCGTACACTGGCGGCACCATCGGCATGCAAAAGTCCGATCACGGCTATATTCCCGTCGCCGGTTTTATGGAAAAGCAACTGGCTAGTATGCCGGAATTCCATCGCCCTGAAATGCCAGAGTTTACTATTCACGAATACGACCCGTTGATTGACTCTTCAGACATGACACCTGCAGATTGGCAACAGATTGCTGACGATATTCGTGATAACTATGACAACTATGACGGCTTCGTTATTCTGCATGGCACCGATACGATGGCGTATACCGCATCGGCACTATCGTTTATGCTAGAAAATCTAGGTAAGCCAGTCATTGTCACCGGATCACAGATTCCTTTAGCGGAGCTACGCTCTGATGGACAAGCTAACCTGCTGAATGCACTGCACATTGCGGCTAACTATCCGATTAACGAAGTCACACTGTTCTTCAATAATCAACTAATGCGCGGTAACCGCAGTACCAAATCTCACGCCGATGGTTTCAACGCGTTTACGTCTCCAAACATGTCGCCGATTTTAGAGGCGGGTATCAATATTCAGTTAGGTAGTGGTGTAGAACTGAACAAAATGCCTGAGGGCAAGTTTAAAGTACACGACATCACACCACAGCCTATTGGGGTCATTACTATGTACCCTGGCATCTCACATGAAGTGATTCGTAACACGCTACTTCAACCTGTTAACGCTATGATATTGCTAACTTTCGGTGTTGGTAATGCGCCACAAAACCCTGAGCTTCTCGCACACCTAAAAGAAGCCTCTGAACGTGGCGTGATTGTGGTCAACCTTACCCAATGTCTAGCCGGTAAAGTCAATATGGGCGGTTATGCCACTGGTTGTGCCCTAGCCGATGCCGGAGTTATAAGTGGTTTTGACATGACCCCAGAAGCGGCTCTAGCCAAGCTACACTACCTACTTAGCCAAAACTTGGGCTACGAAGAAGTTAAAGCCCAAATGTTAGAAGTGCTACGTGGTGAAATGAGTAAATAAATCCTTACTATTGATCGTTTTAAAAACGCAGCTAAGCTGCGTTTTTTGCCATTAGACTTTGGCTAACACTGCATCGGCCGCTTCTTCAATGAGATCCAACACCAACTCAAAGCCCTGCTCTCCTCCATAGTAAGGGTCTGGGATCTCACTATAGGATGAAGAACCATGGCTAAGAAACAACGAAAGTTTGTACTTGAGATGTTGAGGACAACGTTGTTTAAGGTCGGCCAAGTTATCCTTATCTGCGGCTAGAATCATGTCAAAGATCTCAAAGTCTTCATCTGTCACTTGTCGCGCTTTTATTCCAGAAAACGAGTAACCACGAGCTTCGCCAGCGGCTTGCGCTCGCTTATCAGGGGCGTCGCCGTGATGGTAGCCAATCGTCCCTGCTGAATCGATGAGGACCTCAACCCCTTGATTCGCTGCTCTAGAGCGTAATACCGCTTCACCCGTTGGCGAGCGACAAATATTGCCCATGCATACAACTAGAATCGATGGTTTCTTTTTATTATTCATATAGTTAACACCTAATTTCGGCCAATTTTCACGTCAAAGATACAAAAAATTTTAGTCTATAAATCAGGTACTTGTGAATAGTTTTGGAGGGATTTTGGAGCGAATTTGGCCTCAAAACGACCATTCAGCATCGATGTGAAAACCATCCTAACAACTAGCTTTCACATAAACCATTGAAAAACAAAACATAATAAATTTAAGCGTGTTCACAAGGCTGCTTGCCAGTTTTATTTATCTTGAAGAGCAAAAAGTAATCACCAAACGGACTCTTGGGGTTTGGCCGGGTGTTAGCATCAGCGATGAAAGGAGCAGAGTGTTCTCCAACTTATCTCAATCCAAACAAGGGGGGGAAGTATGAGCGGCATTTTTACTTTACTGGCTTTAGTCATCTTTGGCTTGTTTTTGGCAACCAAAATGCGCAGTTACGAAGCTATCGGAAGCACCATCGAACCTGGCGTTAACACCAAGGAGTCAAACTATGAACCAAACTGGGTATTTTACCAAGACCAAACTCAAAGCTCGGTCGATAGCAACTCGTATGAGCCAACTAACGACACCGATTTTGCATCGATGGACTTTACCAACCAATCTCATGTCGATGATGAGAACACCGTCATTAACCCAGCAACAGGCCTTCCAATGGTTGGAGGTATTGGCGGGCTGGATACTATGGGAAATCCGTACGGCTACGACAGTCTGTCTCAAGGCACGTACCCAGACGATACCGCCTCAAGTACTGCTGATAGCGCTTTTGAAACTGATTCTAGCTCATGTACTGATCACAGCTCTGACGAATTCACTACTACAGGCTTTGATAATAGTTGTGATAGCGGTTTTGACGATGGCTTCAGCACGGGATTGGATGACGACATGTTTTCGTAGGGGTTCGTTGTTGAGGCGGTTTAAGCGTTGAGTGTGAGGGCTAGGAGCTTTCGAGTTAGCTGTGGTTTTGAGTCTAACTCGAAAGTAAGCATAAACGTGTCGGTGACTTTGCTAAACGAGAATAATACGGATTAGCTAAAGTTTGGCTAAACTAGATGGCACAGTGAAAGCGTTTCCCTATTCTAGGCGCTCTCTGATTTAACGTGATGATGAGGTCATGTGTCAGAGGCTAAAGCTCTTTTGTTCATATCAATGACTATCACTTCTATCTCATCGATATCTACATAGCCATGCGCAATCGACTTCCAATAGTCTTTAAGTGCTGGAGCGAGCTTATCAATTCTTACTCGCTTACCATCTATTTCCCAACTCTTCGTAGACTTCTGTGATACTAGTAGAAATACACCACAACCAGCAGTGCCCTCTCTTAGATAATCACCAACGAGCTGGTTTCTAAGACGCTCGCACAAATCAGGACCACTCCAACCTTTATCAAGTAACTTCAACTCAATCGGAACTGGAGAGGCAACTTTCGGGTTAGCAAGCCAAATATCCATCCTTTGTTCATTAGCTAACTCTGGCTCTTCTGCGATTGTGTAGTATCCGTTGGCACTTTTTCTTAGCTCAGCAGCAATAAGCGTTCTAACCTCATTTTCTTTGGTTGCTCTTTGCCAAGTCATCCAAGGGCTATCATTACCATTTTCGACCCAATCTTTAATCGAAAGAACTTGTTGGACACCCAGTTCAAATAGCTGCCTGTGCGACTCAGGAGAGATCATATTAGTTTTGTGAAACTCCTTAAACTGGTTATCTGACCATAGTGGGGCATCACCATAAGCTTCAGCCATTTTGTATGCATTCTTTTTCATCCACGGTCGATGTGACTTGTCAGGATGATCTTCTATTAGCTGTGTCAATGCGTAATAACTTTCCTTTGAGGGAATCTCAACTAAGTAGTTGAACAACATATCTCTTGCTTCTTGAGCATGATCTCGTGTTGTAGGGCTATAGACTCCGGTGCCAGCTCGCTTGAGATCATCACTGGCTCTGATATATTTATGCATCAGTACGTACAATGCCTTTAGGTGAGCAACGACTTTAAACCGTCCTAAGTTATAAACAGAACGATGTGAGCTCCTCCCACCTAATAACGCTTCCAGAAATACTTCCGCAGCGTTCGTTGCCTGTTCAGGTTCAAGCGTTGCTAGCCACTCCTCTAACTCTGGAATACCTTGGCCAGGCTCACTATCGACTAACAGCGCATACCACCATGCAATTTCATGATCGTCACCTTGACTTTCTGATATGTATTTTTGGGCTAGAATAGATAGTTGTTCTGCACTAATACCACCCTCAATCAAGAGTCTTAAGCTGTATTCCTTATTGGCTTGGATTAAGTTCTCAGAACTGACTAGATACTCAAATACTCTTCCGGCGAGATGCTGATTGAGCCAAGGTGCGTGATACACCAAATCGTGTAGAATATGGCTCGAAACCTCTTTGACTTTACTATTATTCTCTAGCTCCCAAAACACCTCTTTAAGAATGGCCTTATTTGTTTCCTCTGGATAAGTTCGATGTACCACCTCAAGCCAACTTGGGAATCCATTTATATCCCATGTAATATAACGCAATAGAGTTCCAAGGTCTTCAACACTTAGAGACTTCGGAAAATTAGAGTCTTCTTTTGCTTGAATTTCTAGCCCAGCTAAACCAAATAACAAAGCAAACGGGATCGAATTGCCAATGTCCTCCTCTGAATGCAACTTTGGGCGAAAGTTTCGCCAATGATTCATACAAAACTCTCTGTATGAGTTTGCTACTTGTACACCAAATTCAGGAATTAGCCGCTCCCATTGACTTGCACTGCGTCGACTTGTAGCAGAACTATCTTTCTCTAGCTCACGTAATAACCAGACATGATTGTTAGAAATTTCGCCAGATTTTACCTTTGGATTCGTAATCTGAGACGGATTCTCTATTAGTGAGTGTATCCAATCGTTTCGGCTGCTTTCTCTATGTTTCCGTTTTTTTTCTGCCACTAGGCGATATTCCGCTTGCGCAGCTTTGTACATTAGTGTTGATTCAGGAGTTATCGGATTTAGCAAATTCTCTAATCGTGATACTAAGATTTCTTCCCCAAACACAGCGATATGAAGCTCTTCCAGCATGTTTACAGGTGAGCCTAACTGTTGATAGAGTCTGAACGCGGCATTCAGTGCTACTAATCGGTCATCTTGTTCAATACGAGTGCTAACAAATAATACTAACCTTGAGAAATCATCACGATTGAAAGCCCAAAAGTGTTCTAAATATGATATGCACCAATCATCGGTCAGGGGCTTATCTTGCCCACTTAGATGCGTTCTTGCATTCTCGATACTATGCCAATAAAGAGCATCATTCAGCTCTTGCCATCCAGGTACCAGATTACAGAGCTCATGTTCAACATCATATAAGTTCTCCTCTCTCCAATACTGCCAAGCTCCTACATTTACCATAGTAGACAGCGAAAGCTCTGACAAAGCGAATGGATCCCTATTGACCACTAGCTTTTCCAAACATTTGATAGCAGAACCAAACAACCATGCATATTTCTTAGAAACTCTGCATTCTCTTGTCTCTATAAAAGGAGCGGCGCTAAGGTAACTATTTAACCCTTTTAGTAATTCAGGAATAAGTTTGATTTCTGCTCTCTCTATAAAGTCAAGCAGCGTTCGATCCAAGTCTAATACTTCAAACCTTTTTGAATCCTTTATTTGCCGAATGGATTCAACTAGATATCTAATAGAATCTTCGTCGGGTGTGGTATGGTCAACCAACTCACTCAGTAAGGCTATAGGGATTTCCCCTCTGTGAACAATCTCTTGCCAGACAAGAGCTTTTTGCTCTTCATCCCCACTAGTTAATACAGCTCGTACTGACGCAGTTCTGGCATACTCATCTCGCATGCTAGATACAGAAATTTCTATAAGAGGTTCGGTGCAAGCTCTCATCTTCCCTTGCCAGACTAAACGACCAAGGAAAAATATTGCATCATCATTGTCTACATATTTGTGAATAAGGTTGAGTACATCCTTCGTTAGATCTGGCTGTGCAATTCGCGCTATGGCGGCGTTGCCTCGAGCAGAATGGTCACCTGTATCATTGGCAATTTGAGCTATAACATCAGAAAGAATTTGCCTCCTTACTGACAACGGCAACTGAGAGGGATCGCCTTCCTCTATAGCGATTTCAGGCTTGATAGCCAATATCTTCGCCCGGAGGCTATCATCAAATAGAATTAACCATGGCAATATCGGACGAAATAAAGGGGTAACAACAGTTTCACCGAAAACTTCCCTAATAAAGTAAGACTCGATTTGGGATCGCAAACCTTCTTCTTTCAATAAACTAGCGAAAAACTGTGCTGCTAATAGCTCACGAACATCCCTATGCCGGAACCTTACTGCGCCGTAAATAATGTCATTAAACAAACCACTCTCAAGTAAAGACTTAACGTCTTCTCGTTCCCAGTCGTACAGAATAATGTCGGCATCAATTCCTTGCTTTACCTTTTCGGCATCAGGTACATTGATCCCAACATTACCCGTTAAGATGACAGCAGCAGCCAACCGTTGAGCACCTTCACGAGCCTTGTCTAAGTTGAGAGGCTTTCGAGCATTGTTATGTACCTCATTAAGACGAACATCAATATTATGTTGTAGTAGATGCAGCCGCCCATCAAGAGATTGATCATCTAACCATTTCGTTATGATGATATCCAAATCAAAAGGTCTCTCTGCGAGGTTCCACAGGCCTAACCGCTCAATCTCATCCAGGAGTTCATCAATGTTACTAACTCCACTTTCAATACAGTAGGTATAAACCTTCGTTCGGTTTAACGGCCGTAAGCTATATACATTTAATGCACTTTTGGGATGCTTATCTTTGTCGTCATCTCCTCTAGGGCTAGTAGCGGGATAGAATAGGTGAGCATCAACTAGAGCCTTGTCTGACTCGGCACGCCAGCTATATGGACGACTAGAAATGTAAATATGAGCCCGCTTAGCTCCTTTCTCAATTCCTTTTGCAAAACGTTTGATAGCTTTTTCAAAAGCTCTGGGATGAGCTAATTTTGCTTCATCCACCGAATCTAAGAAAAACCAAGCCTCATCATTGGAGCTGAGCCAGTCCTCAAACTCATCTTCATCACCTATTTCGAAAGCATCATCAAAATTACGGTCAATATCCTCAATTCGAATAAAAAAAGACGGCTTCCCTTCATTTGAGAGTTTACTCGCCATTTCCATTAATTCGACCGTCTTACCAGCGCCTGCCTCGGCCAAAATGACCGTACGATACTGGTTTAATATAGACTTCCAATTGTCAGCTTTATTGGTTCCCAAACTAAGAGACATAATTAGCTCTTCAGAGTCTTTGTGGCTTTCTATTATGGGTAAAAACTGACGATCTAAGGCGATGTACTTCCGCATAACTGCATTGAGCTCCATGTGACATAAAAACTTCCGATATTCTACTAATTACACAATTTACCCAACTAGTCTAGATCTCATAAAATAACCACTAGTATTAATAAGTTATCCATTAGCCCGTTTCATCGTGAAACTTACACGCTCTAAAACGGTAGGGGCATTTTCGTGTTCCCCTTACCAACCAGCACTATTCTGGACAACAACGTATCACGGCACTTTAGCAGCCAGACGTAGAAGTCTCTCAATCTCCACTAGAACCTGATAAAACCACATCACACTCTATACCCGTTCGGAAAGCACCTTATAAACCGTAGATCGGCTACAGGCGAGATCACGGCTAATAGCATGCTTGTTCCATCCGCTTTTAGCTAGCTCCCTTATGCGTTCATGTAATGTCAAGTTAGGATAACGCCCAAGGTGCTTTCCTTGCTGTTTAGCTCGTTCTCGCCCTTCATTGCATCGCTGCAATATTCTTGAGCGCTCCATCTCTGCAAATGCGCCAATTGTGGTATAGATAACGCGCCCCACGTCACTGTTTATATCTAGGTCACCCAAGTCATGACAGATGAGCCCTGCGCCCCGCGCGCTTAATTGATCGGCGACGCCAAGCGCATCGATTGTATTTCTGGCAATCCGGTCAACCTTGGTGACATGCACAATGTCCCCTTCCCTAGCAAACTCAAGAAGCTGCTTTAAACCCTGACGCTCCGCGCTCTTACCACTGGCTTTATCTTGATAGATCTTTTCACAACCGATACGAGTAAGCTGTTCAACCTGAACCCCCAAATCTTGTTCATCGCTACTCACACGAGCATAACCAATCAACATAATTCCTCCTCGAGACTGTCCAATAAGTCCCAGCAAAAATGAAGACATGTACGGCAAGCGTTTTGCCGACTTAACGTACAGTGATTACCTTACCATTTGGTCGTTTTGCCCAAGTCCGAGAAGGTACACCTTTTTGGACGGTCTATTCGACGAGTACCTGACACAAGCAGAGTCTAGAAACTCGGATCACACAATCTTGCCAGCTCCTGCTCGATAGTTGATCTTAACTCGGCCATTGGTTCCAAACTCAGAACTGGAAAGTTGCTGTTAGCTGGCTCAATCATAGTTCCCTCCTGTATTTCTTTGTTCTAGTAAAGCACAGGGGAAGCGACGGAAATTCGATTAAGCAGCCCAAATGACACCTGTTAGTACCATTCAGTGAGTTCTCTTCAGGCATGTGAGGATGTCCTGCCAGTGTAAGTTCTATAGAACAATCCCAGAAAAGAGCGATGTTTTAAGCTCCATGCGAACCTTATCAGCAGTGATAATCGCGCTGGCCGTACTCAAGATTAAGGCCTGCGCTTTGCACAGTTATTCATCCCCAAAAGTAAACTTAGAGCGCGCTCAAGGCCGCGTTGGCCATGTTTGCAGTAACAAGAGCGCCTCGCGACATTGCCCAGCAGATTGGCGGTTTCAAAGCTTGTTTTACACGCTTGCTAACCCTGTCCGTCGCTCAAGGCCGCTATGGCCAAGTTGTACGATTTAAGCGGCTACGATAAGCGTCGATGAAGATACTTTCTCTGCGATAGTCGCGCTGGATATGGGATTTTTTGTTAGTGAAATTCCCCCCAGCATAAATTCTGGGTGGAAGCTGGGGAGGGTCTCCACCCATTACAGATAATTTCGGGGTTTTTAGGCTTTCCACCCAAATACCCAAAACAACCTATTTTTACTTGTAACCTCGCCTTACAACCATCTGATTAATCGATATATTCTTGTTTTCTCATGCTTTTTTGCCAACGTCAAAACACGCCTTCCACCCATTACGAGAAATATGACACTTTTCATGATTCAGAAGTTAACGTAATGCATCGTATTCATTTCACTTTTTGTTTTTCTGACCTATTTTCCATTGAGTAAAAGAGGGCTCTCCACCCAATACCGGCATTTCACTTAGAATCACCAACTATCGATTTTCCCATGTCATTGTTTTTAAGTGTTTTCTTTAAATTCTCACAAATTTGCCCTACATCTTCCACCCAATATTGATAAACCAACGGTAATTTTGTCGCTAAGTGCACTTTGTGTTTTCTAGCTGTTTTCTCATTTTCTGATGTATGTCGAGTGGTAATTAATTCCGCAGTTCAGAGCAAGAAAGCTATCTGAACAAAACGTACTTAGCTTCTTCGATATTTCTCCGATGGCTTACCCCAAAAAATTTTTGTGCACTCGTTTTTGGCTGCTTAATCCCATTGCCACCATTGCGGCCTCGCTAATCTAGAAAAAGTAGGTAAACGGACTTTTTGGGCTCAACCCAAAGGTATGATGGTCGGTTACAGCAAGGCGATTGGCTGACTCAGGCAGCAACTAAGGTCAGGAGTGAACTATGCATATTACGATTCGGGAATGGGCAATCCAAGAGTTTGGCTTTGCCCCAAGTGCGAGTACGTTGGCGAGCTACGCAAAAACAAAGCAGATACACCCTGCGCCGGTCAAATTCGGCGGAAAATGGATGTGCGATGAAAAAGCGGTATTTGTCGGTCTTTGCTCAACAGACTCCATAGAAATCAACGACCCTGTCGTAGCTAGGATTTTCCGTCATGGCAGCTAGACCTAGAGCACACAATCTAAACATCCCCAATCTCTATCAGAAATTTGATAGGCGAAATGGCAAGGCATACTACCAATACCGAGATACTCGAACTGGTAGATTCCATGGATTAGGAACCGACAGAACAACAGCGATTAAGGTTGCAACAGAGCTTAATCGACTCATCGCTGCCCAGCTAGTCGAGCAATATCACCACATTTTCAATGCTAATCCTGCCAAGAAAAAACGAATGGGGATCAGTACCGGTGAATGGTGTGAACGATACATGGAGATTCAAGCCGAAAGACTTGAGACTGGTGAAATCGTTGATGCTACCTTCAAAACACGGAGAAGTGGCATCAAAGTCCTAAATGACAGATGTAAGCATGTTGCTATCAGGGAGCTCGATACAAAGACTCTCGCCATCATCATTGATGAGTACAAACGGGAAGGCAAAACACGAATGGCTCAAGTTCTGAGGTCTATTTGGATTGATGTATTCAAAGAGGCTCAACATGCTGGTGAGGTTGAGGCTGGTTATAACCCTGCCTTAGCGACCAAGCCCCCATCGCCGTGCTCGTCTAACCGTATCTCACTGGGAGCAAATCGACCGCGTCTTGAAAAACTCACCTCATGTCTACTGCTATCACGCCGCCCTTCTCGCTTTGACGACAGGACTGCGTCGAGAGGACATTTGTAACCTCAAGTTCTCGGACATTGAAGATGGTCTACTCTACGTTGCCACAAGTAAATCTGGGCAGAAAACGAAACTCGCCTTCCCCCTCACCCTTCGTAATCCAATTCTCGATATGACGCTGGCAGACATCATAGGAATGTGCCGAAAGACGGATATAGTGTCACGCTATCTCGTTCACAATATAGCGCGGGTACACAGCACCAAACCAGGAGACAAGGTCAACGTCAACACTGTCACTCGCAGGTTTGCCGAGGCTCGAGACAAAGCCAACCTAAAATGGGAAGGCACTCCTCCTACTTTTCATGAACTGAGATCATTAGCTGAACGCACATACCACGAAGCAGGCGTTGATACTCAAAAGCTACTTGGTCATAAAGATCGCCGAACGACGGATAGGTATTCGGATAACCGAGGAAGTGAGTATGTTGTTGTGGGAGAGTGAAAGAGTAGTCGTGGACGTTAAAAACTGACTTGCCAGTAAGCTCTACGATCTCATGTACAGGCAGAGCTATTTTCTGTATCAACCTAGATGTCGACGAACAATAAATTCTGATAAAAATTACGACAGAATCTCTTAGTAACCACAACATGCAGGTAGATTCCAAAGCGTACTTTTGACAAAATTTTGTTCTTTAAATTAATAGATTAGATTACAACTAATTAACTCACAGAAGAACACCCAGCTAAGGGGTAAGCAACGCAATACCGATGCTGCGGCATACCACCTTAATCAATAGACTCAACGCATAGTAAAAATGCCACGCGTTGCGAATCCCCTTTGAATGGTTTGTTAGTTACTTTTTGCTGTCACTTTGAGCTTTATATGGGATGGTATCTTTTTCATCCCAAAAATCTAGAACCCTCTCGGAAACAAGCTTTTGCTTAACGTCCTCGATAAAGTTAATTTGCTTTTGATCCCCTGAGTCTTCGGCGTTTTTTTGAATAGCCTGAAAGACTGATTGTCTCATTGAACTTAAAGCCGAACGCTTAATCATGGAACCTTTAATTGTCTCGAAAGCAAAGCGAAATGGAAAATCATTTTCTCTTATCTTTTCAATTAATGCCAAATATTCGTCAGTTACATCTTCCCATTGTTCACTCTCGTCAGCAAGACGGTCAAAATGAGCAGGGGCTGTTTTACTAGGTAATTTATCATCAAGAAGCGGGACTCCTGCTTTGTCATAAATTTTAGCAATTAGCTCTGAACAAAATGAGCTGTCCTCTTCACCGCTTCCCATATATTTTTTGTTATAGCCTTGTCTCAAGTAATATAAAGCTGCTTTCAACAACTCTTCTTGCTCTTGTTCAGTTATTCCTTTTAGGCGGATTGCTTTCCAAGCATCCTTTATATCTTCAAGTTCATCAAGAAGAAAAACAAAGTGAACACCTCCATCGTTCGTAGAATGCACTAATGAACCATCACCTATACTCAGCTCTACATGACTAGAAGCTACTCCGTTGTAAATCACTTTCTGCGCATTAACTAATGCAGAAGAAAACTTAGTACCTCCCCTGACAAGAAGAATATCGCCTATCATTTCATATCTCCTAGAGAACTAAAGCTTTGTAAAGGGGTGAGCAACGCAATACCGATGCCGCCGCATACCACCTTAAACACTAAACGCAACGCATAGCAAAGACTCCAAGCGTTGCGGATCACTTTCAAACAGTTTGTTAGTTGCTTTTTTCACCTTTCAGAATTGTGATTAACCACTTATTAAGACCACGTTTTAACGTATCTTCATCGTTATACAAAACCACTTGACTACCTGAAATATCGAACGTAATGTCTTCTGGTGCTCTAGCTATTATTATGACTTTTTTCCCTAGCGCGTGGGCTATTCCAAGCTCATAGAATACGTTAGGATTTCTTCCTGATATATTTGCCACCACTATTTCAGCGGTAACCATTCTACGTATAATATGACCCAAGATGTTGTTCATGACTTTAACGTCATCTCCCCTCGTGCACTTATAGTCATTTTCAACAAAAAAACTTTTCACCCAATTGTAGTCTTCTGAGTAACGATCATTAAAAGGTGTTAACACGAAAGCTGTATTCGGCTTAACTTTTGCGTCGACACCTGTAACACCAAACTGCTTTAGTACTTTATTGTTAATATCATCGCCATCTAGAATCAGGTGGTTTACAGACTTGAAACGCTCATCATTAATCTGAATTTTCTCATTTAACTTAGCTAGTTCAACTTCAATATCTTGACGATAACGATCTTCTTTATAGTCATACTTTTGCTTCATTTCGAAATACTTTCTCATCACATCGCGCAGAAAAAAGATGCCAGCAAGAACTATGACATAAATTGGTAAGCTACTAATGAGTGACTCTGTAAATAAGTTATAAATATCCATTTAGCTCACCGTATGCATCATTAGTTGAATTGAAAGACCGAGCATAACCAACGCGGCCGCCGACGAAATTATTAAGTATGTAAAAAGCGGTCCCTCAATGCTTCGCGCCTCAGAACCGTCATATTTATTAAAGAAGCCTATAGATACAGCCAAAATTATTAGGTAAAAAAAGCCCACGATCTGTAAAGCAAACGCTTCGCTAGGTTTATTGGTTGACGCAATAGCCGCAGCGAAAACAAACGATGAAGCAACTACTTTAACTTCGGCAGGAACAGCAACTATACTCTGGCAAATATCCGCTTTATCAGGAACGTTGTTGATATAGCACTTCAACGCAAAGTTAGTCACTAACAAGATAAGCGGAAAAAACCATACCCCTTCACTGATTAACCAAGTAGTTATAGCAGTGAGAAAACTTGGCACATCTTCAATCACTTACGTATCCTCATTTGAAATTTTATGCATTGTATAGCAATGTAAACTTTCGTTCTAACGCGAAGTTCAAATTAAGCAACTAACGCCCAATTAACGTTTGAGCAGCGCATACACTGAACTTAAACACGGCGCCGTAAACACTTAACTCAACTCGAAGAGAGAGCGCCAAGCATTGCGAATCACTGTTGAGTTGTTTGTTAGGCTTTACATTTCGTACAAACTTAATCCCATAGATGCCCCAATAACATACCAGACTCTTTGCCAAAGAACATGGACAAGATCTGTTCCAACAAAGCTTGTGTCTTCATTCCCATTGCGCAAAAGTTTTCCATTAGCTAGATAGGATAAGTCATAAGACGCCATAGTCTTTACACTCAATTGTTCAGGAAGAACTGAACGAAGTGGATGAACGTAAACCGGATCATCTGCAATTAGCATAAACTCGTCAAAAAGATGAGAAAAAGCTTCCATATGATCCCCTAATTCTAGCGAATACATCTCTTTTTCAATGGTGTTTATGCGAACTTCACCTTTTGGGTACTCTTGTATATAGCCATCTAAATCTACTAATTCTCGAGTATATTCTGGAGGATGGAAAACAAAAGCAGTAACAAATGACTTTTCGTGTAACCATTCAATAGCATGAGGTATAAACTCTTCAACTCTTACAGCTTCAAGGTTTCGCTTAGGGTGCAATTGCTTAAAGAATGCTAAGGCTTTTGATGTTTCTCTACATAAGTAGGGATAGTCGATGTACATAACCCGATACTTAGCTGGGGCTCGATGCATTCGTTCTTTATAGATTTCTCGTACTTCATCTACACACGCCTTAGGGTTACGAACAACTTCTCTCCCAGTAAATCTTATAACTGTATATCCAGCCCGAGACAAATACCTCTGCCGAAGCGCATCTTTTTCCAATTGCTCTTTTGAAGAGTGGTAGTCATGCCCGTCCAACTCAATAATAAGCCGAGCATCCTTAAGTAAAAAATCCACTCGAAATCTCGCATGCTTCTCTTTGTCACCAAACCAATGCTCAGTTTCAATGGCATCAGCAAGTTCACCAAGTTCTTTGCTGAATTCCTCTTCAATGTATGACTGCCCACGGTCTTTGTACCAACTTGGTGGAGGTTTAGGCTGACCAATATTACTCATTATGCCCTCAATTTTATCGTAAAGCTTAACGCCTTATAAACGGAATTTATTCGTCTTTGCATTCCACCTATGTTGCTGCCATTTATTATGAAACTCAAGTATTATCAACCTGTTGTGTGAATTGGTATGGAGTTACACGGGCCGTGCTACGGTTAAAATCCGTATAAGAGACCAAAGTACCGAGCAGATTAATTATGGCTGGCTAGTTCTTCCTCTGTTGGTTCCGGAAAGCCGTGAGGCAAAAGCGAGCCAGCAATTAGTGCTTCCACACTATCTCTAGTAATAATCTAACGGGAAAAAGTGAGAGGCTTTATGTCTTCTGAAACTATACGTGACCCAGTAACTCATACTACGCCACCTATAGCCACCTTGAAATGCAACTAAAACACGCTCACATTTTGGAGAACTTTCGTTGGAGCATTTTTGGAAACGGAAGTTTATTTCTATTTTTTAATTAGTTAATAGAAACAACTCTGCTGCCCATGCATACCACCAATATCTTTTTCATCCGATTACCCCTGAACTTTGTCTTGTTTTTTTCTGTTTCTATTTCATTATCATATACCGAACACAGAGGACTAGCAGCTAAACATAAGGAATCACCATGTCACTCTCCGAAGAGCAAAAACAAGATCGTCATAAAGCACGACAACAGAAAGTAAAAGAAAACGTTGATAAGAAGATCGCCAACGCTCAAGAAGAAAAAGGTTTGTTGTTAGTCATCACCGGAAACGGTAAGGGCAAGTCAACATCTGGCTTTGGTACCATTGCTCGAGCCGTTGGTCATGGAAAGCAGTGCGCGGTTGCTCAGTTTATCAAAGGAACATGGGATAACGGCGAACGTAACCTACTAGAGAAGTTAGGTGTTGAGTTTCAAGTGATGGCAACAGGCTTTACTTGGGAGACCCAAAACAAAACCGCTGACACGGAAGCAGCTCAGTTAGTTTGGCAAGAATGTAAACGCATGCTTAAAGACGAATCACTTGACGTGGTTCTATTTGACGAGCTGACCTACATGGTGAGCTACGGCTATATCGATTTGGAAGAAGTAGTAGAAGCGTTAACCAACCGACCTAAAATGCAATCTGTCATTATCACAGGTCGCGGTGCCCACCGAACGCTCATAGACATTGCAGATACCGTTTCAGAGGTTAAAAATGTCAAACACGCCTTCGAATCAGGCATAAAAGCGCTAAAAGGTGTCGATTGGTGATGTTCTAGCCAATCGAACCAAAAGAGTAAAAAATGAGATGTAAGTCTCATTTTTTACTGTATACTGCCCTCCCGTTTGCTAGGGCACTTCGCATTGTTGCGTAATCTTCTAGCTA
The DNA here is from genome assembly GCF_013364395.1 of Vibrio mediterranei. Taxonomy (NCBI): domain Bacteria; kingdom Pseudomonadati; phylum Pseudomonadota; class Gammaproteobacteria; order Vibrionales; family Vibrionaceae; genus Vibrio; species Vibrio mediterranei. Next base: position 2,486,102 of record NZ_JABXGK010000001.1, read on the forward strand.
TACACCAATACAAGCCGTCACCAAGGAACTGTGAACGACCCAAGGATTTGGACCAGCTGCAATCTCCACGCTTGTAAAGGGTATAAAAATGGGCAAATTTATCTTCAGTTACCACAATCAGTGGTTTCCTCAGCTTTCCGCTGTTTCCTCTTGGTCATCGTATTCCATGCTTAACTGTCTAAGCTACGGTGAGGTGGCCCAATGTTAATGACTATCCTGTTTGGTTTTGTAGGCATTATCTCGTTGTTAGCCATCGGTTTTATTTTCTCCGAAAACCGTAAAGCAATTAACTGGAATACCGTATTACGCGCACTCCTCCTTCAAACATTGTTTGCTGCTTTTGTTCTTTACATTCCTTTTGGTCAACATGTTCTTGGCGCGATGAGTTCTGGTGTTGCCAAAGTACTTAGCTTCTCCGACGTTGGTATTCAATTTCTATTTGGTGATTTAGCTTCTGAAGGCTTTATTTTTGCCATCCGTGTTCTTCCTATCATCATCGTTATTAGCGCTCTTATTTCAGCACTTTACTACCTTGGCATCATGCAAGCGGTTATCCGCGTACTCGGTGGTTTAATTCAGAAGTTCTTGGGAACAAGCAAAGCGGAATCGTTGGTGGCAACCGGCAACATATTCCTATCACAAGGTGAGTCCCCACTGCTTATTCGTCCTTTCCTTGCAACTATGACACGCTCGGAACTGTTCGCAGTCATGGCGGGCGGAATGGCGTCTGTGGCAGGTAGTGTTCTTGGTGGCTATGCCGGGTTAGGCGTAGAGCTAAAGTACTTAATCGCCGCAAGTTTTATGGCTGCGCCAGGATCCCTAATGATGGCTAAGCTTATCGTACCTGAGCAACAAACTCCGGTAGCTCATGACTCTGTCGACTTAGATACTGGCGATCAAAGTAATGTGATCGATGCCTTAGCAGCGGGGGCAATGAACGGAGTAAAAGTTGCGGTCGCAGTGGGTACGATGCTTATCGCTTTTGTCAGTGTTATTGCGATGGCTAACGCCGCTATTGAATCCATAGCGGAGCTGTTTGGTGCGCAAGGAATCACATTACAACTGCTATTCGGTTACCTCTTCGCTCCAGTAGCTTGGCTTATTGGTGTCGATCAAAGTGAGATGCTGATGGCAGGGTCATTTATCGGCCAAAAGGTAGTCATGAACGAATTTGTTGCTTTCATCGACTTCATTCAGCATCAAGCTAGCTTATCGGAGCACAGCCAAGTTATCGTTATATTCGCTCTTTGCGGTTTCGCCAACATTGGCTCTATTGCCATTCAGCTAGGGTCTATTGGTGTAATGTCACCGGAGCGCCGCTCTGACGTGGCAAGCCTGGGCCTTAAAGCCGTGCTAGCCGGTACGTTAGCCAACCTAATGAGTGCTTGTTTAGCGGGCATTTTCATTGCGCTTTAACGCCAGGTAAAACTATCTTCAGGGTAGCAGTTTAAAGTGTCAGCTTGTTAGTACTTTAAATCTGCTATCCTCGCCTTAATTCTTACTGACTCCTCTCCCAGCAACAACACTCTGTCACCCCATTTAGGTACAATCAGACAATCAACTTGGCGTGAAACTGTCGTCACAATTGGTTAAATTAACACAAACACAACATCTTGATAACAAGGAGAGTTTCATGGAAAGTGGTCGTTTGATCCTATGGATTGGTAGTAATGAGCACCGATTTATACTTGGCCAAAGTACAACTCAACCTATCAAACAGTTAAAGCAAGACTGGGAAAATATCGAAAAGAGCCAACATGAGAGTAGCTATTCGATTACTCTGCAACATGACGGCTTGCCTACCCATGCTACTCACAACTTATACAAAACTATCACAATGGCCGCTGCCACCGCACTTATAGAATCATGGCAGCTTCTAGCAGTTGAGGAGCTCGAAGAAGAGCAAGATCTTGACTACCATTGGTAGCAACATCTCTAACGTAATTCGTTCCGCCAATACGAAAAATGCCAGCGTGATACACGCTGGCATTGGCTTTACTTGTAGCTGGCTAGTTTAGTTAAACAGCCCTTTTAGTAGCCCATCGACGGCTTTCTTGGTCTTTTCATCTTTAATACCAAGACGCTCAGTCGCGCGTTCTACTTCTTTTTGAGCTTTCTGTTTCAACACATCGTCAAACACAAGAGCGAACTTTGGATCAGTCCAAGCGCCGGTCACCTTGATTGGAATCGTAACATCACGCAGCTCCGTAATGCTTTGACCACCTTGCCCTTCCAATGTCCCTACGATAGAAGTGCGCACCAAAAAGTCGACCGTCTCATTAATGTAATTCGCAGATCCTTCACCTTGAATACGCAATAGCGGCGATTCTGCTGACATATCTTTGGTAGATACGACACCTTTGGCTAGCTTGAGTGTAGCTTTCATCGCGCTAAAGTCGGTTTTCTTAGGCCCTTTTTCAGCTTCAACAGACTGACCTTTAAAGCGAGCATAATTTTCTCTGATAATCTGTGCAACGTTGATACTATTGACGGCACCATCAGCAAAATTGATCTTCACCGTACCCGCTAGATTTTTCTCAATACCCGTTGGGGTCAAGCTCCTACCTGTAACATTCACATCGATATTGCCGGTGCCTTCGAGCATGTCGTTGTTAGCAACATCTTTTAGAAGCGGTTGTACTTTTACGCCTTTAATACGCTTCACGGCACTATAAGATGCTGGTGATTTACGCGCATCCAGTTTTGCTTTTGCTGTAATTGATCCGCTATACAGTTGAGAACTAAATGACGTTAGTTCTGCTACGCCACGATTAACATAAAAGTCGGCTTTTACTTTCTGCATGTGCGCATTAGCCGCTTTAAACTTATCAATCGTTACACTGCCTTTTACATCCAAGCCTTTAAGTGCACTTAAGTCAGGTTCTACCTCTTTCACAGGTGCAGATTTGCCTGAAGAAGCGGTTGGCTGGCCACCAGAATTGGCTGTTTTATTGCCAGTCTGAGTTTGGTTTAATCCTAAGAACTCATCAAGGTCAATATTAGGACTATGCAGTGAGAAGCGGACTTTCGGAATATCAGCCAATTGAACAGTCGCCTTCCCATCTAGCTCCATTTTATTGAGTGATAGTTTTTGAAGCACAAAGTTCAAGAAGTTCTTCTTAAGATCAAAGCTAAGATCTGATGACATTCCCACTTTCATTGGAGACTGAGGTAGTGGTTTACCCTCTAAGGTAGAGTCAAGTGTCAACGCGCTTAACTTAAGCATGGTCATCGCTTTATCAATTTCAAATGACGTACCACCTTTGGCATCGAAGCTAAGATCTGGCGTTTTACCTTTAACCGCAAACTCAATACTGTTTGGTTTATCAAATTCGAATGTCGCTACCGTAAGCTGAGCTTGCTCAACATTATTAACCGTATCTTGATATGTAGCATCAAACTTGATGTTTTTCAGTGCGTACTCAGCAAAGTCCTTGCTCAACTTAAAGTCTGCAGTACCTTTAGCAGTAAAACTCTGGTCGTTGTTTTGACCTTTCAAATCAAAGTCGGCTGTAGTCCATTGGTCCGCTGCGAACTGAGAGACATTTAAACCGACATCATAAAGCTTGGTAAATGACCCTGTTTCTTCGTTAGAAATCTCAAGTAACGCATTGGACACCGTCACACCAGAAAGTGAAATGCTCCAACCTTGTGCGGCAGACGCGGACGACGTAGTCTCAGGCTCGATCGCTGCCTTATCGGCTGGGGTTGCAGATTCAGCCTCTTTGCTAGCGGCAGTCAATGCGTCCAAGTTAGACGTTCCGTCTTTTAATGTTTCTAAATGGACTTGCGCACCATCAAGCGTCACAGAACCAATTTCTAGGGTTTTATCGAGCAGAGGCATCACCCCAACACTCACGCCAACTTGGCTGACACTGAATAGATTGGGATTCTTAAAGCCCTGAGGATTCTTGAGATTTGTTTGACCAAGTTCAAATCCAAGTGAAGGGAAGAACTGCCAACTGATGTCACCGCTTATTTCAAGTTCTAGACCAGTTTGTGCCTGAACCTGCTCAGTTATCATAGGTTTGAACTGATTAGGGTTTACAAACATCACCAAGGCGGCGATAGCGACGACGATAAGCACAATCGGGATCGCCAAGATAAGGAGTAGTTTTTTCATTCGCATCTTCCTTGCAAAGCGGAAAACAAAAAGTGGCACATAAAGTGCCACTAATCTATTAAAAAATAAAGCAATTTAAACGTTATACGTGCACCCGTTCAGTATAGAACAGTTTGGTTACTTATAACGTAAGAATTCAATCCGAATATTGTAAGGATTACGCTTTTAACAGCTTTGCGATGTGTGCTTTAAGTACATCGATCGCAATACGGTTTTTACCGCCACGTGGAACGATAATATCAGCGTACTGTTTTGACGGTTCAATAAACTGCATAAACATAGGACGAACCGTTTTTTGGTACTGCTGAAGAACGGATTCCATGGTACGTCCGCGCTCTTCAACATCACGTTTAACGCGACGCAGTAGGCAGATATCAAGCGGAGTATCCATAAATACCGTCGCATGCATTAGCTTGCGAAGACGAGGATCAGTCAGAAGAAGAATACCTTCAAGGATGATGACTTTCTTTGGTGTCATCGACGTAGTGTTATCAGTGCGAGTATGTTCGGAGTAGCTATATTCTGGCACTTCTACCGCTTCGCCTTGAATCAGCTTTTCAAGATGGTCACAAAGCAAGTCATGATCCAGTGCACTTGGATGGTCGTAGTTCGTTTTTACACGCTCTTCCATACTCAAATGACCTTGGTCATTGTAGTAACAATCTTCCGTGATCACTCCGATTTGATGGTCGCCTACCTTCTCGCGAAGTTCGTTATAGATTGTGCTCGCAATGAGGCTTTTTCCGGAAGCAGAAGCGCCAGCGATACCTACGATGACACATTGATTATTATCAGACATTCTTTGCACCTAGTACATATATGGTGGTGAGGACAAAACCGGGTAATTATATGGACATCAACCCTTAGATACTAGTCGAGATCTCACTTATTTGATGCCCAATTTTGCCCTCGCTCAAGAAATAGGAAATTGCAATCGATTACTTCATTTTACAAAGTAGAAGGCAATAAGAAACCGAGCTCACAACTAGCTCGGTTTCTCCGTTATTCCACCATTTTAAACAAGATGGATTCCGGTTTCGCTTTTCCATTCCAATACAGGTCTGCACATACTCTTTCAGCCAATTGTGTGTAGATCTGAGCATGCTCTCCCTCTGGATTGGACACCACAGTTGGCGCACCATTATCAATGGATTCTCGAATATCAATATGAAGCGGAACTTGGCCCAGCAGGTTAAGACCGAATTTCGAAGCCATCCATTCAGCACCACCTGCGCCAAAAATATGTTCTTTCGAGCCACATTGGCTACAAATGTGATAACTCATATTTTCGACGATACCCACCACAGGAACAGACACTTTTTCAAACATAGCGGCACCTTTGATAGCATCTGCTAACGCTAAGTCTTGTGGGGTGGTGACAATCAATGCGCCAGTCACCGGGATCTGTTGAGACAGGGTGAGTTGGATATCACCAGTACCTGGTGGCATATCAATCACCAGATAATCAAGTTCTGGCCATTCGGTTTCATTAAGCAGTTGAGCTAACGCTTTGGATGCCATCGGGCCGCGCCAAATCGCCGCATCATCAGAGCTAATAAGGTAACCGATAGATTGAGTATAAATGCCGTGCGCGGCAATTGGTTGCATCCACTTTCCGTCGCGGACTTCGGGATGCGCATTGATTTGCCCAAACATCATCGGAATAGATGGTCCATAAACGTCGGCATCGAGAATACCTACCTTTGCTCCAAGCTTACTGATGGCAAGCGCTAGGTTGACCGCTGTTGTCGATTTCCCAACCCCTCCTTTTGCGGACGTGACCGCTATAACGTTCTTCACGCCTTTGATTTCTGACGCCACCGTAGTTTCTAGCGCTTTCACTTGGCTTGATACAGAAAACTCAAATGCTGCCACTTGGTTTGATTGTTGCTGCGTTTTAATCCAAGTCGTCAGCTCTGAAATCAGCGATTGATTAGCGAAAGGCAACCTAATCTGAAATTCACCAGATGCCGATACAGACACTACATCCGGTGACTCGCTCCAACCCAGTTTTAGGTTTTCCCCGTGAAACTCCCCGAGCCACTGGCAAAAATCTTGTTTTGATTCGAACGTGCGCATCTTGCTTTCCTTATTATTTTTTAGTCCTGTTAAGATTAGCATTACGTCGCCAGAACCAGAACCCCAAAAAAGTTATGGGGATTGACTCTGGATACCTTGGAGTCATGGCGGTCATCATGTAGTATTAGCGAATATTTTACTCTGAATAAAGAAAGCGAAACTAAAGTATGGCAACCGATCCAAGAAACCTTAACTCAAGGAAACTGTTGGTCACTTGCGCGCTACCGTACGCTAACGGTTCTATTCACTTAGGACATATGCTTGAGCATATCCAAGCGGATATCTGGGTGCGCTACCAACGTCTACGTGGCAACGTAGTAAACTTCATTTGTGCTGATGACGCTCACGGCACACCAATCATGCTGAAAGCTCAGCAGATGGGGATCTCGCCAGAAGAAATGATCGCAGCAGTTAGCGAAGAGCACCAAAAAGATTTCGCTGGCTTCGATATCAGTTTTGATAACTACCACAGCACGCACTCAGAAGAGAACCGCGAGCTTGCATCTCACATCTATCTGGAATTGAAAAAGAACGGCTTTATTTCAAGCCGCACTATTTCTCAGTTGTTTGACCCAGAAAAAGAGATGTTCCTCCCAGACCGTTTTGTTAAAGGTACTTGCCCTAAGTGTAAGTCTGAAGACCAATACGGTGACAACTGTGACAACTGTGGTGAAACATATAGCCCAACAGAACTTATCAACCCTAAGTCTGCGGTATCCGGTGCAACACCAATCATGAAGGATTCAGAGCACTTCTTCTTCGACTTGCCTCAATTTGAAAGCATGTTGAAAGAGTGGACTCGATCTGGCTCACTTCAAACTGAAACTGCAAACAAGATGCAAGAGTGGTTTGAATCTGGTCTACAACAGTGGGACATCTCTCGCGATGCACCGTATTTCGGTTTCGAAATCCCTGGCGAAAAAGACAAGTTCTTCTACGTGTGGCTAGATGCACCTATCGGTTATATGGGTTCATTCAAAAACCTATGTGACAAGCGTGACGACTTAGACTTCGAAGAGTACTGGAACAAAGACAGTAACACTGAGCTTTACCACTTCATTGGTAAAGACATTGTTTACTTCCACAGTTTGTTCTGGCCTGCAATGCTTGAAGGCTCTGGTTTCCGCAAACCAAACAACGTATTCGTTCACGGCTACGTAACGGTTAACGGCGCGAAAATGTCTAAGTCTAAAGGTACATTTGTGAAAGCAAGCACTTACCTTGACCACCTAGACCCAGAATGTCTACGTTACTACTACGCTGCAAAACTGAACAGCCGTATCGACGATCTTGACCTTAACCTTGAAGACTTTACGCAACGTGTAAATGCCGATGTGGTGAATAAGATTGTTAACTTGGCTTCACGTAATGCAGGTTTCATTACTAAGCGTTTCGAAGGCAAGCTTTCTGAAAACTTCGCAGAGCCAGAGCTATACAATGAATTTGTAGCCGCCGCTGATCGCATTGCTGAGTTGTATGAAGCTCGCGAATTTGGTCGTGCAATTCGTGAAATCACCGCACTTGCTGACAAAGCAAACCAATATGTTGATGAAAAAGCGCCATGGGTTGTCGCGAAAGAAGAAGGTAAAGACCAAGAGCTACAAGATATCTGCTCTGTTGGTATCAACTTGTTCCGTGTGCTGATGACTTATATCAAGCCTGTAATGCCTGCTCTTGCTGCTCGCACCGAAGCTTTCCTAAACGAAGAGCTATCATGGGATGGCATCGCGCAGCCACTCACTGCTCATGAGATCACTAAGTTCAAGGCTCTGTTCAACCGTATTGATCCTAAGAAAGTAGAAGCAATGATCGAAGCGTCTAAAGAAGACGCAGCGGCAGAGCAAGCTGCGAAGGAAAAAGCGGAAGCAGCTAAGACGGAAACTGAACTAAGCAAAGACCCAATTGCAGAAGAGATCGAGTTTGATGCTTTTGCTAAAGTTGACATGCGTATTGCTCGTATCATCTCTTGCGAAGAAGTGCCAAAAGCAAACAAGCTATTGAAATTCCAGCTTGATATTGGTGGTGAAACACGTCAAGTATTCTCAGGAATTAAGTCCGCGTACAAGCCAGAAGAGCTTGAGGGTAAGCTAACCGTGATGGTCGCAAACCTAAAACCTCGTAAGATGAAGTTTGGCATGTCTGAAGGCATGATCCTAGCTGCAGGACCAGGTGGCAGCGATCTTTGGATACTTGAACCGCATGAAGGCGCTCAGCCAGGTATGCGAGTGATGTAACCGACTCTTTTATGACTAAAAGCCAGCCTTCGTGTTGGCTTTTTTTGTGACAGAATTCACACAAAATGTGCATTTGCACCAATTAGTCGCATTCCCATTGATTGACCAATATATAAGCCATTGTTTTCAATGGGATAATCAATTGGCATTGAGCTTGCTGAGACATAGACAGTAGATATTGTTCGACAAAGGAGGTCGTTATGTTTGTATTACTGTCTCTACTTCTATCTTTAGCCATACTTGCAGCAATCTATCGATATGCCAAAGTCACCGAGGCAAAAACTGAGCGTAAATATCAACTCATCGTTCATTTACGTGAGTTAGTCGCATTAGTCAGACAGCACCGCACCGCTACTCACTACACATTGATGTTTGAGCAGAAGAAGAATAAGCAGCTACAGAAAATTGAAGTTGCAATGGAAGAGTGCTGTCTTGCATTGACTGACATTGCTCACTTCGACAACAAGCCTATGTACCGTGTGCTGCACAGCAATATTAAGCTATTAAGTCGTTCTTGGAAGAAACACAGCGTCAACAAAAACCAAATTGTACATGGCAAGCTCATCCGCCAGACATTACTGCTGATTGATGACATTCTGGTTGCTTGGTTGATGGCTGTAGAAAGAGAGGACTTAGAACAAGAGTATCGTACTCTATGGCAAAGTGTTATTGACTCGCTTGATTGCCTAACTCAGTTAAGACTTTGTATTGATAGCATTGACTCTGAGCTCGGCAAACAACGCGCCTTGCATTACTGCAATCAAATCCATCGCAAGGTTAACCAACTTAGCTTAGTTGGTCCGCTGTCTATTCCTTCTCCTATATACAGCACTGCCATAGGAAAAATAGAGGCGTTGATTGACCATCCGAAAGCCGAGCTCGATAAAGAATTTATGTATCAGCTCACGTCGGAGCTCTCTGAACTTATATTCACCAACTACGATGGCATCATTAAAGAGCTAGCAGAAGAACTATACCAGCCGATTCCCAATTCGGTCATCGTCTGAAGCAAGACTTGCACTCACAAAAAAGGCCACAATTGTGGCCTTTTCATTTTTAACTGTCGTCTTCGGTAAAATCCGTCGGAAGAGTGGTCTTCATCTGATTCCAGATCTGACTACTCTCAATACCATAGTGACGAATAACCAACGGTAATTTGTCTCTATTACCCGTTTGGCAAACATCTAGAAGCTCTTTATAGAAGTTAAGAGCCAAGGCACGTGCTTCTGGATTCGAGAAGTAGTAGCTACCTACACGATCATAAAGCTTCTTAAGACCGTTAAAGATCAAACCATAGATTTGGTTCCCAGAATGGAATGCTAGGCGCTGGAAAAGCATGTAATCATAGAAGTTGAAAGTGCGAGCTACCAGCATGGCTTGGCGCTTAGCTTCATCTTTCTCACCTTCATCTTTTACGTTCTGTTTAATCTTGTCAGCGTATGGGGAAGAAGCAACAAACTCGTCCCACGACTCCGCTTTCAACAGACTCTCACAAGAATCAATCACACCTTCAATCGTGCGCTCAGAATTCTCTTTATTAGCTTTAAACGCATAGCGCATGAAGATTGGACTGATGTTCGTTCTCGCTGCTAACAAATCTTCTACGATAGAAGTCGCGTTATCCGCATCAAGAGTCATCAGCGTATCTAGGATATGAAGACCAGACGTCTCCATAAATTGATTCACTTTTGTTGGCTTGCCATGTTGGATCGTCAACCAACCATCTCTTGCTAGGCGCTGTAGTACTTCTCGAAGCGTGGTTCTTGTTACCCCAATTAGTTCAGATAGCTCTCGTTCAGCTGGAAGAATGGAGCCAGGAGGAAAACGGCCATTCCAGATGCTCTCAATAATATACTTTTCAGCGAACCCTGCTGGGCTCTTCGCCTTAATTACCATTATGGGGTGTATCCAATCATTTTATTTATTCGTGTATAGAACTCATCATACCACTACTTCGAGAATTTGGTAAACCTACACTACTTATATCTGTAACAATACCAAAATAGAGCAAATACTCCATTTTAACAATTTTCTCAGCATAACCATTTATAGGTACGAGGCATAAGTATTACATATTTATTAATGTTCTATTAACCTCAAACCCCTTATAGATTATGGTTATTCAACCTATCATATCCAAAACTAATCAATACGTTTTTATCGAGTATTAGGCGCAAATCACGCTAAAAAACATACTTTTTTGAAGGCTATGTTTCGAATATTATCCATGAGTCATGTTTTAGGTGGTCAGCCACCTAGAGGCTAAAAACGCAAATATTGTATAGGTCTATGTTTTGCTTATTACACATAGATCGCGTTTTTAACAAAAAGTAGAAATTTACCAATCTGAATTTGTAATTTTTGTTGACTATATCTTACCGAAGAGTAGAGTTTCGGGCGAAGCAAGGAGTGCTTAGCAACTGAGGGACTTGGCAAGTGAACAATGGTCTCCACTCCATGTAAGCATTGTTCGTTTACTAAGTTTTTTAAGTTAGATATTTTGGAAGCCCTCTCAAATACTCTCGTACCCTTGCATTTGTCGATTAATAACAACATAAGAGTATTACTATGCCGATGTCTTTAGGAAATGCTTTTATCAAGAACTTTCTTGGTAAGGCTCCCGATTGGTATAAAGTAGCGATCATCGCTTTCCTAATTATCAACCCTATCGTTTTCTTCTTCATTGACCCGTTTACCGCTGGTTGGCTGTTGGTCATTGAGTTCATTTTCACGCTTGCTATGGCGCTAAAATGCTACCCATTACAGCCTGGTGGCCTACTTGCAATCGAAGCCGTTGCAATTGGGATGACCAGCCCGGGTATGGTGAAGCATGAAATCGTCAACAACATTGAAGTTCTATTGCTTCTAGTGTTTATGGTTGCCGGTATTTACTTTATGAAGCAGCTTTTGCTGTTCATCTTTACCAAAATACTTCTCGGTATCCGCTCTAAAACAATGTTGTCTCTCGCATTCTGTTTCGCAGCTGCTTTTCTGTCTGCGTTCCTAGATGCTCTGACCGTTATCGCTGTTGTTATCAGCGTAGCTGTAGGTTTCTACTCGATTTATCACAAAGTCGCGTCTGGTCAACCTAGCAGTTCTTCTCATGACCATACTCAAGATGAACACTTATCTGAACTAACTCGTGATGACTTGGAAGACTACCGCGCGTTCTTACGCTCACTACTTATGCACGCTGGTGTTGGTACCGCACTGGGTGGCGTAATGACCATGGTTGGTGAGCCACAGAACCTGATTATTGCCGATCAAGCAGGATGGCTGTTCGGTGAGTTCATCATGCGAATGCTGCCAGTTACTGCGCCAGTATTCGTTTGTGGCCTTATTACTTGTGCACTTGTTGAGAAATTCAAGGTATTTGGCTATGGCGCCAAGCTACCAGACAACGTTCGTCAAATCCTTGTTGATTTCGACCGCGAAGAACGTAAAACACGTACTAAACAAGATGTTGCTAAGCTTTGGATTCAGGGTGCTATCGCAGTTTGGTTGATTGTTGCTCTTGCAATGCACTTGGCCGCTGTCGGTCTTATTGGCCTGTCTGTGATTATTCTTGCAACGTCTTTTACCGGTGTTATTGAAGAGCACTCAATGGGTAAAGCGTTTGAAGAGGCACTACCATTCACGGCACTACTTGCAGTGTTCTTCTCAATTGTTGCTGTAATTATTGATCAAGGGCTGTTCAAGCCAATCATTGATGCTGTGCTGCATATCGAAGACAAAGGTACTCAGTTGGCGCTGTTCTATGTTGCGAACGGTCTGTTGTCGATGGTATCTGATAACGTCTTCGTTGGTACGGTATATATTAACGAAGTGAAAACAGCATTGGTCGAAGGTGTCATTGACCGAGCGCAGTTTGACTTATTGGCCGTCGCTATCAACACAGGTACTAACCTACCTTCAGTAGCAACACCGAACGGACAAGCAGCCTTCTTATTCCTGCTTACGTCTGCTTTGGCACCACTTATTCGTTTGTCTTATGGCAAGATGGTAGTCATGGCCCTGCCATACACTATCGTTCTCGCTTTGGTCGGCTTATTTGGTATTGTTTATCTCTTAGAGCCAATGACAGCAATATTCTACGATCTAGGCTGGATTACCGAAGCCACAGGTAAGGTAATTGAGGCGAGTGTCTCATCTGGGCACTAATTTTTAGTTGATTGTGAAACTAATCCGCGTTAAAAAGCTCTGAGTATTCAGAGCTTTTTTATTTCAACAAGGACGTATCAGTGACGGTTCTTTCCAACATCAAAGCATTTTCCAAAACTCGTTTGTCTTGGGGCCTGCTTTTTATATGCACCATTTTCTTCGAGCTTTGTGCCTTATTCTTCCAACATGTTATGCAGCTTGGTCCATGCGTGATGTGTATTTATGAACGGGTTGCCATGTTTGGTATTACCGGTGCTGCGCTAATAGGTATGATCAATCCGAAAAATACGGTAATGCGTTGGATTGGATTTGGTGCTTGGGGTGCTTCGGCAATCAAAGGATTAACATTGGCGCTTGAACACGTGGACTATCAGTTCAATCCATCACCTTTCAAGACCTGTGATTTGTTCGTCACCTTCCCAGATTGGGCACCTTTAAATCAATGGGCTCCTTGGTTATTTGAAGCCTACGGTGACTGTTCTAAAGTCGTATGGCAGTTCCTGACACTATCAATGCCACAATGGCTGGTGATTATTTTTGCAGGTAACTTAGTTGCACTGGCCATCATCATTATCTCCCAAAGCGCGAAACTGTCTGGCTCCAGAGCACGTGGTTTTCAGTAACGCTTTTGGGTAACTAATTGATAAAACAAAGCCTCCAAATTGGAGGCTTTGTTTCTTATGGTTGTAAGCGATTACTGACCACAGCACTTCTTGAACTTTTTGCCACTACCGCAAGGACAAGTGTCATTACGGCCCACGTCTTTAAACGGGTTAACGGTTTGAGATTGATGTCCAATCATCATTTCATCAGCCGCCATACCTACTTCGTGTATCATCGCATCTAACTGTGGTAGAAATTCCGTTAGTTGTGGTAGCTGTTCATACCCTGCTTGACGCATTTCGTTATGCGTCTGCTCTTCATCAATAGCCAGCATAAACGTAGTTAACAGCGCTTGAAGCATGCGCTGCGTGCCATCTGCAAACTGCTTGTTAATCCATTGCTGTTCAACAGTAGGCCACACAGTCATAAACCCTTCGGCTACGTCTGCTAACTGCTCAGTATTACTGCCAATAAAATCCGTAAGATGGTAATGAGCGGTCTTCAATTGGGCGTATTGAGCATTTAGATGATCTACAATCCATGCTTCTTGGTCAGCCGAATAGTCGCCGACCACATTAGCTAACCAGCTTTCCGGCTTTAATGGTTCGACCGCAAAGTTTGCCGCCAAGATTGCGCCTTCAATAAATGCACTAGACTCACCTGTCCAATCAGCAGGTAGCTCGATGAATTTCATACGTTGATCTTTTATCTTAAAAATTTGCAGCAAGTATATTTGGCTACGTCGCTGAACTCAATGGTCGATTCTTTACCCTATAACAGGTAGAATCCCCGCTCCCTGAGTATAGTGAGAACTGGTATGCGTGTTGTTTTGGGCCCAATGGAGGGCGTTTTAGATCATCTAATGCGAGAGATTCTTACAGAGATCAACGATTACGATCTCTGTGTGACTGAGTTTGTTCGTGTCGTTGACCAAACCCTACCCGATCACGTATTCCACCGACTGTGCCCTGAGTTAGCGCAAGGTTCAATGACCAAATCCGGTACACCCGTTCATATTCAATTACTGGGTCAAGACCCTCGCTGGATGGCAGAAAATGCGGTAAGAGCGGCGAGCCTTGGCGCTAAAGGTATCGACCTTAATTTTGGTTGCCCCGCAAAACTGGTTAACAAAAGCAAAGGGGGCGCTGCCCTATTGCAACATCCCGAGCTTATTCATAACGTCGTTAAAGCGTGTCGTGAAGCTGTTGACCGCAATATTCCGGTGACAGCAAAAATCCGCCTAGGTTGGGAAAACCCGGATGATTGCTTTGAGATTGTCGATGCGATAGAGCAAGCTGGAGCCAACGAGTTAACCGTTCATGCTAGAACCAAAACTGGTGGCTATAAGGCAAGCGAGATCAAGTGGGAATATATCAATGAGATCCGCAAGAAAACATCAGTTCCCTTAATTGCCAACGGTGAAATCTGGAACTTTGAAGATGGTCAACGCTGTATAGAAACTACCGGTGTTGATTCACTCATGGTCTGCCGTGGCGCGTTTAATGTCCCTAACCTCGGCAATGTAGTGAAACATAACCACACCGTGATGCCATGGCAAGACGTGGTTGATTTGTTGCTGGTCTATTCGACTTATGAAATCAAAGGCGACAAGGGACTGTACTACCCTAACCGAGTAAAACAATGGTTCTCGTATCTTCGTCAGCAATATCCTCAAGCGAACGAGTTGTTCCGAGAAATCCGCACCTTCAATAAGGCTGCACCTATCGTTGAGCATATACAAAACTACCGTGACAATGTACTTGAGACATTGTCACAGTAGTTTACTCAGGCTAATGGGTTAGTAGCAGTGAATGTTCGCCTTCTATCGAGACGGTGAGCATTCCTTTGTTAGCAGAGATTATCTTCTCGGTAATTGGACAACGAAACGCTCCCTGTTCAATCCCCAGCTTCCATATGGGCAATTCTACTTGGTTCGATTGTTTTCCTAGATTGAAACCACTTAGCACCACTTCGCTATCGAGTTGGCGAGCGAACACCAAACAAGCCTCATCAACATACAAAGGCATAAAGCTACCTTTTTGCAGTGCCTTCGAGTTCCGACGAATGGCAATCATCTTTTTAAAGTACGGTAGCCATTCACTGTGCTCAATCTGTTCCCAAGGGAAGCAACGACGGTTGTCTGGGTCGTGAGAGCCTTCTAGAGCAATCTCGGCACCGTAATACAAACAAGGCGCCCCCACAAAAGACATCAATAGCTGGTTCGCGATAGCAAACTTCGCTTTGTCTCCACTAAGTGTTGTAATAAAGCGTTCAGTATCATGGCTATCTAACTGGTTGAGCTGTGACAGCTGGTTGTTCCATGGAACCTTTGCACTTGCTTCCTGAAGCCACTCAAGAAAGTCATGGCAGTCAATGTTAATTGGATCAAATTGAATGTCCTTGCTTGCTAGCAAAGCCCTAACTGGATGCGCGAATCCATAATAGTTCATCGCCCCATCTTCTTGATCACCCTGTAGCCACTGAGTCGCCTCAAAGAAATGCTCTCCGAGCATATAAGAATCTGGGTTCACCGACTTCATCGAATCACGGAATGCTTTCACATAATGCGCGTTATTGGTTGCTCCCTCTCCTTCACCTAACATATGAATCACATCAAAACGCCAGCCATCGATATTATATGGGGGCTTTAGCCAGTACTTGATAACTGAGCTTTCATCCTGATAGATCTGGTTGCATACCTCTTGGTTGCGGAAATTCAATACTGGTAACGTGTCAATCCCTTTCCAGCCGACGTACCTATCTGAATCAGCTTCAAAAAAGTAGTAATCACGATATGGACTGTCTTGCGATGTATAAGCTCCATTGCCGTGACTAAGGATATCGAACCATGAATGTGAGATGGATGTGTGATTGAGTACTGCATCTAGCACCACTTTCAAGCCTCGTTGATGAAGCTTATCCGTCAATTGGGCAAATTGTTCATTAGTGCCAAATTTTGGATCAATTGAGTAGTAATCAACGGTATCGTATTTATGGTTTGAGTATGACGTGAATATTGGATTCAGATAAAGCGTAGTGATACCTAAATCTTGAAGATAGTCGAGTTTACTTTCGATGCCCGCAAGGTCACCACCGAAGAACTCTACTGCGCCAGTATCACCATGAGTACCAACACTTTCTCCCCACTGTTTTTTCACAGACTGTCTATTCCGAGCAGGGTATTGATATTCACCCGTTTCCACCGCTAAGTCTGGGTCACCGTTGCAAAAACGTTCAGGGAAGATTTGGTAGAAAACTTGCTCTGCTACCCAACTTGGGGGCTGATGACAGCGATTGTACTTAAAATGGTACTCTCGCCCGGGCATACGTTTTTGAACACCGCGGGCATCTAACCAGTACTGCTCCGTTTGCGTTAGAGCTTTAAACACGTAGTAAGTAACATCTTTATCTTCGCTAAGAGGAAGCGTCGCCTGCCAAATATCAAGTCGTCCTTTCGTGCCCACTTTAGACATAGGGACTATGTACTCTTCATTGTCAGGCTCATGACGAAGGCTTACCGACTCATAATCTTTTGCTTCAGCAAACAAAGTAATGGTTAGCTTATCTTCGACGCGCACCACCCCATCATGAGTCTGTGGATGAAATAAAAAAGGCTGTGTCATTGTTATTCTTCTTAAATAGAGGGAACGAGATTACGTTATCTTAGTTGAATAACCGCAATAAAAAATCCCCCTTCAAATTGAAGAGGGATCACAGTCTGTAGGCGTAGCACTGAGGCTTAGAAACAGCTCGGTTAATGATGTTTAAGAATAGAATGTTAACTCAATAGCAAACTGTCATCCGCCAGCTCTTCACCACGAACTTTTGAGAACATTTCTAATAGATCTGGAACTTGCATATTTGCGCGCTGTTCCCCTTCAACGTCCAAGACGATTTCTCCTTGGTGTAGCATTACGGTTCGATCACCGCAGGCCAGCGCATCTTTCATCGAGTGCGTTACCATCATTACCGTAAGGTTAAACTCCTTGATCACCTTTTTAGTTAAGTCGATAACAAAAGCTGCCATACGTGGGTCAAGTGCCGCTGTATGCTCGTCAAGCAGTAACAGCTTACTATCTGACAGCGTTGCCATCACTAAACTTACCGCTTGGCGCTGACCACCTGAAAGTAACCCAATATTGTCACTCAATCGGTCTTCAAGGCCTAAACCAAGAATGCTAATGCGCTCTTGGAATAGCTTGCGACGCTTTGACGATAGCGACAAACTCCAACCACGTTTTTTACCACGCATATATGCTAGGGCCATGTTTTCTTCAATAGAGAGGTCTCCACACGTTCCTGCTAAGGGGTCCTGGAATACACGAGCACATTGGTTTGCTCGCTGATCTACCGTTTGTCTGGTCACGTCCATTTCGTCAATGAGCACTCGACCGCCAATCATAGGTGTTTCACCAGTAACAGCGCCAAGTAACGTAGATTTACCCGCTCCATTTGAACCAATCACCGTTAGAAACTGATGTTCCGGAACCTCTAGATTAACGCCTTTCAATGCTTGGTTTTCTAGGATAGTACCTGGGTTGAAGGTAACTTGAATATCTTCTAAACGAATCATGCTACTTTCCCCGCTTTGCCTGAATTAGATACTGCTTGACTCTTTACAGGCTTAACGCCCTTTTTTGCTTTGAGGTTTCCTTTTAGTTTCGGAGCAATCAGTGCAATGGCTACCAAGACCGCCGTCACCAAGTTAAGGTCCGATGCCTGCAATCCAAACATGCCAGAACTTAATGCGAACGCCACAGCTAGACGATACAAGACGGAACCGACAATCACCGCGGTCACCGCTACCCAAATCTTTTTACCCGGAATCAAGGTCTGACCCAGAATAACAGCAGCAAGGCCAACCACGATCGTACCCACACCAGAAGTCACATCCGCAAAGCTATTGGTCTGAGCGAACAGCGCACCAGCGAAACCTACGAAACCGTTGGATAAAGCAAGACAAAAATAGGTATAAAACGATGTGCTTGCACCTTGAGCCTTAACCATGCGCGCATTGACACCAGTCGCTCGTAGCCCCAAACCGAAATCACTATTAAGAAGGCGGACAACAAACCATGCCGACACCAGAACGAGTACACCCACCACTAAAGGCCTGATGTACATGGCATCACCCATCATTTCAAATGGAGTTAAAATAGTATCTTCACCAAGTAGTGCAATATTTGGGCGTCCCATGATTCGAATATTGATCGAAAACGCCGCGATCATAGTCAAGATAGATGCTAGAAGATGAAGAATGCCACACCTAACGGCTAAGAATGCTGTCACCCAACCCGTTGCTGCACCAGCAACGATAGCCATCCCCGTTGCAATCCAAGGGTCGATTCCAGCCACAATAGCGGTCGCTGCAACGGCCGCTCCCATAGGGAAACTGCCATCAACACTAAGATCTGGAAAATCAAGAACTCGGAAGGTGAGATAGACACCCAACGCGACCAGTCCGTAGATAAGACCGATTTCTAGAGCGCCGAAAAAAGCGAAAGCAGACATAACAACTCCTCTTCTGCTTAATAAAAAAGCTGGGCCTTAAATCACAAAGCCCAGCCACTATCACTCGTGCGTTACTTTACGCTTGTTGCACGATCCATCACTGATTTAGGAATCGCTAAACCCAATTTTTTAGCTGCTGTTGCATTGATAACCAAGTCAGAGCCTTTCGCAACTTTGACATCCATTTGGCCTGGATCTTTACCATCTAGGATATCGGCTACGTAGTCTGCGGTTTGGACACCAATTTGGTAGTAGTCGAACCCAAGACTTGCTACCGCACCACGCTCAACATAAGACGTTGCTGCACCAAATACCGGTTTCTTCGCTTGATTTGCAGAAACAATCATGCCTTCAATCGCACTAGCAACCGTATTATCGATAAGTGCGTAGATGATGTCTGATTTAGCAGCAATTGCTTGAGTCGCAGTTTGTACATCAGCACTTTTAAGTGCCGTCGCTTCTACCAATTCAATACCGCGCTTATCAGTGCTCTCTTTAAGCAGCTTCATAAGGCTAACCGCGTTAGCTTCACCTGGGTTATAAACTACACCAATACTTTTTACATCTGGCATGATTTCTTGAATTAATTCAACGTGTTGATCAACAGGAGAAAGGTCAGACAGACCCGTTACATTTTTACCTGGTTGCTCAAGCTGCTTCACTAACTTCGCTCCCACTGGATCAGTAACGGCAGTGAAAACAACCGGGATATCGCGCGTTGCTGATACCAGAGCCTGAGCCGTTGGAGTTGCTATACCAACAAGAACGTCAGGGCGCTCACCTACATATTGGCGTGCAATCTGTACCGCAATAGCTGGATTGCCCTGCGCCGTTTTATAGTCAAATTCTAGATTCTTTCCTTGCTCATACCCTTTCGCTTTTAAACCATCCACCAAGCCTTGGCGAGTCGCATCAAGCGCTGGGTGTTCAACGATTTGGGATACTGCCACTTTTGCCGTCTTTGCCATAATGCTCGTAGACGATAATAGAGCCACGCCAGTTAGTGCTGCTGTGACAAGTAACTTGCTTGCTTTCATCTTCACTCCTTGATTCAGCAATTTTTCCTTGTGAGGCAGAAAGCTCTCACTCAAGAGGAAATTAGGTGTAATTATTGTTTTACATTAAATGTCGAATATTTATTTAATTTTCGACTTACTGCTATTTCTACCAGTAAGCTTACCAAATTGAAAGATAATATTAACAAACCGACCAGATAAACGTGCTGAAAGATTGATTTAATGACATACATTTTAATCAGAATGTACACTATACGATACATGCGACTAATATTTAGTCAAATCTTAGCGTAATGCATTTTTGACAAAAGTGAAGGATTGTGAGTGATTTTTTGTGAAAGGTGTCTATATTCATACAGATAGCGTTCAGCTTCATATATGCTCGCTCCCGATAGTTACCAAGGAAGACCTTCATGAACCTACATATTCAAAAAGCTTTATTCATATCTCTAATTTGTGTGTTCTCTGCATTCGGGTTTGCGAGGGAATTGGAAAGCAGCAAGCTCGATAAAGTTGCCGTCATTGATGGCGTACCGTGGTCAATAGAGCCAATTGATAACAAACGTTTTTTGATAGCTTTACGCCAAGGCAGTCTTGTTATCCTTGATGGGGAAACCGGGAAGGTATCTGCTGTCTCCGGTATGCCAAATGTGTATTCGTCGGGTCAAGGCGGTTTAATGGACATCATCGCTAGTCCTAAAGACAAAAATGTTTTTTATTTCACTTATGCCAAACCCGATGGTAAAGGTGGCACCCCGACACTTGCCAAAGCGCGTTTAAACGGGTCAACAATAGAATCATGGCAGGACTTGTTCTCCAGCAACGTTGTCGTCACCTCGGGGCGACATTTTGGCAGTCGTCTTGCTTTTGATGATGAAGGCTATATCTACATGACCATCGGAGACGCAGGGGAACGGGATAATGCGCAGCAAACCGACAATCACGCGGGTACTATAATTCGGCTTAATCAAGATGGCAGCGTGCCTAAAGACAATCCATTTATTGATAACAAGCGCTTTGCCCCCGAGATTTACTCGTATGGTCACCGAAACCCACAGGGCATAATCTACGACAGCAATAGAAAACAGCTTTGGGCCATTGAACACGGACCACGAGGTGGAGATGAGCTCAACTTAATCAAAGCTGGGGCAAACTATGGCTGGCCAATTACTTCTCATGGAAAGGAATATTGGGGGCCGATTAATGCGGGGGAAGCTCAAGAAAAAGATGGAATAGAGTCGCCGAAGAAAGTGTACATCCCCTCTATCGCACCTGGTTCACTACACCTTTATCAAGGAGAGAAGTTCCCTCGATTAAACGGCATACTTCTGATTGGCGCATTAAAGCTCACTCATATGAACGTCCTCGATGTCAATGAAGCAGGCCAAGTACTCGAAGAACGCCGCTATTATGAAGAGCTGGGCGAACGTATCCGCGATATCACTTCTGATGCCGCGGGTAACGTATGGTTTACGACAGACAGTGGCAGCGTCTACAAGATCCGTCGTGCCTATGAATAGCGGTTACTAAGACAAGCCTCTATAAAACAAAACCCCGCATTAATGCGGGGTTTTGTTTTGAAGCCAATTAAATTAGAACCAACGGTCAAAATCGCTGCGATCGAGCTGTCTAAACGCTCTATTTAGAGTGACAGCGAGTTCTTTATATTTGGGCTTGGCCTTAACTGGCTCCATCGCACAGCCCGTCTCAATGATCTTTTGATGCAGCTCTCGATACCAAGACGCAAGTGCTGGAGGTAGTTGTGTGTTGTAGCGGTTTCCAAGCCACCACATACCTTGAACTGGTAAGCTGATAGCAAACAACGCGATAACAATAGATTGTGGCATGGCTTGAGCATTGCTAAACGCCATTTGCGTTAACACACTAATAGCGGCAACCGCAGGCATGACTTTGATACCAAACTTTGTTGCTTTGATTATGCGCTGCTCTGGGAACAATGGTGTGAGTTCCTTTCTCATTGGCCACAGCTCCATGTACTTTTGGCCATTTTTTATACTCTGAGTCAGACTTACTCGCTCGCTCATAGGCAACCTCACTAAAAAAAAGTTGAACTCTTCAACTAAATCAGCAAAATATTGACTGAAGTTAATATTCTTTCAAATTTATTTTGTTATCTTCTGTCATTATCGTTATTCTTTGCGTTTCCTCAATCTCATTGTTGTCTTTATTTACAAATAAGGCAACCAAGAGATGAACGTCGCAAGGACGCAAATGTGATTTTAATGAAGAAATCGCATATTATTATACGGCAATTGATGAATTTTTGACCAAGACTGAATGGTAAATCTTTTGTACCTTCTCAGCCTTGAGATACGTTTTATACCCCAATGATCCATGATCAATAAAATACAGGTAACCTCTAATGTCTAAGCTGGTTTTAGTTTTAAACTGCGGTAGTTCTTCTCTTAAGTTCGCCATCGTTGATGCAGAAAACGGTGATGAGCACCTAACAGGCCTTGCTGAATGTCTACACCTTCCAGAAGCTCGTATCAAGTGGAAACTTGATGGTAAACACGAAGCTCAACTAGGCGACGGCGCTGCTCACGAAGAAGCGTTAGCATTCATGGTAGAAACTATCCTTGCTTCTAAACCTGAGCTAAAAGCTAACCTAGGCGCTATCGGTCACCGTATCGTTCACGGTGGTGAGCAATTCACATCTTCTGCGCTAATTACAGACGATGTACTTAAAGGTATCGAAGACTCTGCAACATTTGCACCTCTTCACAACCCAGCTCACATCATCGGTATCGAAGCGGCGAAGCACAACTTCCCAGAGCTTAAGAACGTAGCAGTATTTGACACTGCGTTCCACCAAACTATGCCTCAAGAGTCTTACCTATACGCTCTACCGTACAACCTGTACAAAGAGCACGGCATCCGTCGCTACGGCATGCACGGTACGTCTCACCTATTCATCGCACGTGAAGCAGCTGAACTACTTGGTAAGCCAGCTAACGAACTGAACATCATCAACTGCCACCTAGGCAACGGTGCTTCTGTTTGCGCTATCAAGAACGGCGAATCTGTAGATACTTCAATGGGTCTAACTCCTCTTGAAGGTCTAGTAATGGGTACTCGTTGTGGTGATATCGATCCAGCGATCATCTTCCACCTACACGACGCACTAGGTTACTCTGTTGAGCAAATCAACAACATGCTAACTAAAGAGTCTGGCCTTCTAGGTCTAACTGAAGTGACTTCTGACTGCCGTTTCGTTGAAGACAACTACGGTGAGAAAGAAGAAGCAACTCGTGCAATGGACGTGTTCTGCCACCGTCTAGCGAAATACGTAGCGGGTTACACTGCATCTCTTGACGGTCGTCTAGACGCTATCGTGTTCACTGGTGGTATCGGTGAAAACTCTGCACCAATCCGTGAGATGGTTCTAAACCGTCTAGGCGTATTCGGCATCGAAGTTGACGGTGAAGCTAACCTTAAAGCTCGTTTTGGCGGCGAAGGCACTATCACTGCAGCAAGCAGCCGTATCCCTGCAATGGTTATCTCTACTAACGAAGAGCTAGTAATTGCTGAAGACACTGCGCGTCTAGCGGGTCTTTAATTTTCAAACTGGCTAACTTAGGTTAGCCAGTTTTCTTATTGGGCTCAGCCGACCGTCTGTTTTTCTCCTAAAAGGACGTTCACCACGCTGAGTTTCTTCCCTACATATAGTTTGAGGTACTCAAAGAATGTCCCGTACTATTATGCTTGTACCAACTAGCGCTGGCGTAGGTCTTACCAGTGTTAGCATGGGTGTATTGCGTGCTATGGAGCGCAAAGGTGTGAACGTTGCGTTCTACAAGCCTATCGCTCAGCCTCGCCACGGTGGCGATCAACCAGACTTAACTTCAACTATCGTTGGTAACAGCAGCGATATGAAAGTGGGCCAACCACTTCCAATGTCTGACGTTGAGAACCTATACGGTAGCGAAAAAGTTGATGTACTACTTGAGACAATTGTTGAACGTTACAATCAAGTAAGCAAAGACGCTGAAGTAACGCTTATCGAAGGTCTAGTACCGACTCGTAAACACCCATTTGCGAACGCAGTTAACGCAGAAATCGCAAAAACACTTGGTGCAGAGATCGTATTCGTAGCAACGCCAGGTACTGACAACCCAAGTCAGCTTAAAGAGCGTATCGAAGTTGCATGTACTAACTACGGTGGTACTAAAAACAAGAACATCTCTGGCGTTATCATCAACAAGCTAAACGCTCCTGTTGATGAAGCAGGCCGTACTCGTCCAGATCTTTCTGAAATCTTTGATGACGCAGACACCGCGCAGCAAGCTAACCTTGAAGTAATGCAAATCTTCAACACTAGCCCAATCCGCGTTCTTGGCTGCGTGCCTTGGAAGATCGATTTAATTGCAACGCGTGCAATCGACATGGCTCAGCACCTAAATGCCGAAGTAATTAACGCGGGCGATATCGAGAAGCGTCGTATTAAGAGCATCACGTTCTGTGCACGTTCTCTACCGAACATGATCGAGCACTTCAAACCAGGTTCTCTACTTGTTACTTCAGCAGACCGTCCAGACGTTATCGTCGCTGCGGCACTTGCTGCAATGAACGGTGTAGAAATCGGCGCTATCCTATTAACAGGTGGCTACGATGTTCCTGTTGAAATTGCTGACCTAATCAAGCCAGCACTAGACACTGGCCTGCCAATCTTTAAGGCTCAAGGTAACACATGGCAAACGTCTCTGAACCTACAGAGCTTTAGCCTAGAAGTACCTGCAGACGATAAAGAGCGTATCGAGTTCGTTAACGAGCACGTTGCTGGTCACATCGACGGTCCATGGATTGACTCTTTACTTGAAGGTACTATCGGTACTCGTAAGCTAAGCCCACCAGCATTCCGTTACCAGTTAACAGAACTTGCTCGTAAAGCTGGCAAACGTATCGTTCTTCCTGAAGGTGATGAGCCTCGTACAGTTAAAGCTGCGGCTATCTGTGCTGAGCGTGGCATCGCGGAATGTGTGCTTCTTGGTAACCCAGACGAAATCAAGCGCGTAGCTGCACAACAAGGTGTTGAACTAGGTGCAGGTGTTACAATCATCGATTCTGATGCGGTACGTGAAAACTACGTTGCTCGTCTCGTAGAACTACGCGGCGCGAAAGGTATGACTGAAGTTGTGGCTCGTGAGAAGCTACAAGACTCTGTTTACCTTGGCACAATGATGCTTGAAGCAAACGAAGTAGACGGTCTAGTATCTGGTGCTGTTCACACAACAGCAAATACTATCGTTCCTCCGTTCCAAATCATCAAAACGGCTCCGGGTACATCTATCGTATCGTCAATCTTCTTCATGCTTCTGCCTGATCAAGTATTGGTATACGGTGACTGTGCAATCAACCCTGACCCAACAGCTGAGCAACTTGCGGAAATCGCTATCCAATCTGCAGACTCTGCTGCAGCATTCGGTATCGACCCACGCGTTGCAATGATCTCATACTCTACTGGTGAGTCTGGTAAAGGTGCTGATGTAGATAAAGTACGTGAAGCAACCAAACTAGCAAAAGAGAAACGTCCTGATCTTATCATCGACGGTCCTCTACAGTACGATGCAGCGATCATGGAGAACGTAGCGGCTTCTAAAGCACCTAACTCTCCGGTTGCAGGTAAAGCGACTGTATTTGTATTCCCAGATCTGAACACTGGTAACACAACATACAAAGCGGTACAGCGTTCAGCAGACCTAGTTTCTATCGGTCCAATGCTGCAAGGTATGCGCAAGCCAGTTAACGACCTTTCTCGTGGCGCACTAGTAGACGATATCGTGTACACAGTAGCACTAACTGCGATTCAGTCAGGTCAAGAGCAAAAGTAATTTGCCCTTTAACTGAATGAATAAAGCCTCCGTCATCGGAGGCTTTTTTATTGTATGCAGTTTAACGCTCTCTTCCATGAGGCGAATCCAAGTCCAAATCAGGGCCAGCAGGAACAATTTGAGTTGGATTGATACCCGTATGACTGAAGTAGTAGTGGCGTTTAATATGGTAGAGATCCGTGGTCTCTTTAACACCTTTAACTTGGTATAGCTCTTTGAGGAAACCTTGGATATTTTCGTAATCAGCGATACGTTTTTTATTGCACTTAAAGTGCCCCACATACACCGCATCGAAACGCACTAATGTGGTAAACAATCGCCAATCAGCTTCCGTTATCTGGTCACCCGTTAAGTATCGATGGGTCGCCAACTGCGCTTCTACCTTATCCAAAGCATCGAACAAGCTATTGTAAGCTTCTTCATACGCCTCCTGAGTAGTTGCAAAACCGCAACGGTATACCCCATTGTTAATGTTTGGGTAGATAAACTCATTCCACTCGTCAATCGCGGACTGCAATTTCTCCGGATAAAAATCGTCACTATTACCTGTCAGATGGTTGAACTCCGAGTTGAACATTCGGATGATTTCCGATGACTCATTACTCACAATAGTGTTGGTCTTTTTATCCCACAAAACAGGTACAGTAACTCGACCGGTATAGTCCGGTTTAGCTTGTGTATAAATTTGGTGAAGTTTGGTGAATCCAAATAGTGGCTCGGGAAGCCCAAAAGACCACCCTTCTGAAAGCATATCAGGACACACGACAGTAACATCAATATGCGCTTCCAAGCCTTTAAGAGTGCGAAAGATCAGTGTTCTATGAGCCCAAGGACAAGCTAGCGATACGTATAAATGATAGCGACCAGATTCAGGTTGGAATTCTGCTTGTGGGCTATTGTCTATCCAATGACGAAAGCCAGCATCTTCACGCACAAACTTACCGCCAGACGTTTTAGTGTCATACCATACATCATGCCAAACACCTTCAACCAATTTCCCCATGCTTTCATTCCTTCTCTTCATTTAGTGATGACATTATATGAAGCGAGCATGAAGAACTTGAGGGGATGGT
The DNA here is from genome assembly GCF_013364395.1 of Vibrio mediterranei. Taxonomy (NCBI): domain Bacteria; kingdom Pseudomonadati; phylum Pseudomonadota; class Gammaproteobacteria; order Vibrionales; family Vibrionaceae; genus Vibrio; species Vibrio mediterranei. The sequence continues at coordinate 2,512,754 of NZ_JABXGK010000001.1, forward strand.
TTGAAAGAAGTCGTTCGAATAACTTGAATGATCTTTTGGTGAGAACAAAAAAAGCGCGACCAAAAAAGTTGCCGCGCTTAGGCCCGTCACAGGCTGAAAATAGCGGCTCTAATTATTCACACACAAACAACTAGAGCCATTCCTTGCTGGTTAGTGGGATTCCCTAAACACTGACGTTTAGGCACGACACTGCGTGTACGTCCGTTCCCTGAATTGTTGGTTTCTGTTGAGCACACTGCTCCGTTGCTTGTGGGCAGCGCGTTCTAAACACACAACCTGATGGAGGACTGATCGGAGATGGTAGATCCCCTTCCAACATCTGAATGGTTTTAGTGCGCTCAATTTTTGGATCTGGAATCGGAACCGCTGACATTAGCGCTTTAGTATAAGGATGCGACGGATTGGCAAATAATGCTTCTGCCTCACCTAACTCAACAGCATTGCCAAGATACATTACCAAAACACGATCAGAAATGTGCTTCACGACTGACAGGTCATGCGCAATAAACACTAGACTCAAGCCTAGCTCTTTTTGCAGCTCTTTCAGTAGGTTAACCACCTGAGCTTGGATAGATACATCCAATGCCGATACAGGCTCATCACAAATAATCATCTTAGGACGTAAGATTAGTGCACGCGCAATACCGATACGCTGACACTGACCACCTGAGAACTCGTGCGGATAACGGTTAATCACGTTTGGTAGCAGGCCTACTTTTGCCATCATTTCTTTGACGCGATCTTTCACTTCCTGTTTTGAGAGCTCTGGATAAAAGGTCTCTAATGGCTCGGCAATGATGTCACCCACCGTCATACGAGGGTTAAGTGATGCCAAAGGATCTTGGAAAATCATTTGGATTTCTTTGCGAGTGTCACGACGCTGAACCGCTTGCATCTTAGTCAAATCTTGACCAAGCCACATCACTTCACCATCTGTCGCTTCTACAAGACCGATAATAGCGCGTGCAAACGTAGACTTACCACAACCTGACTCGCCTACTACACCCAGTGTTTCACCTTCGTATAGACGAACATTTACGCCATCTACGGCTTTAAGCTGAGCCGGCTTTGACCAAGGCCAAGCTGATTTCGATGCAATGCTGAAGTGTACTTTTAGCTCTTTTACATCAAGTAATAGTGATTTGTTGTTTGTCATTGCATTCATTTTGCCCAAGCCTCCCAATCAGAAAAACACGCACGTTGACGACCTTGTCCAAAGTTCTCTAGTGTTGGCGCAGACACGCTACACTGTGGAGTTGCACGGTGGCAGCGCTCTTGGTAAGGACAGCCCGGTGGCAAACGTAATAAGTTTGGTGGATTACCTGGAATCGTTGGTAGGATCTCCCCTTCCGTGTCCAGACGAGGGATTGCCTTTAACAGACCTTCCGCATAAGGGTGGCTAGGGTTATAGAAGATTTCATCTACCGTGCCGTACTCCATCGTACGACCTGCGTACATAACTAGTACTTTGTCACATGAACCTGCAACAACACCCAAGTCATGCGTAATCATGATAATAGCTGTGTTGAACTCCGATTTAAGCTCGTTCAGAAGGTCCATGATCTGAGCCTGAACCGTTACATCCAATGCCGTTGTCGGTTCGTCAGCAATCAGCAGTTTTGGACGACACAATAGCGCCATCGCAATCATCACACGTTGACGCATACCGCCTGAAAATTCATGTGGATACATAGTAATACGCTTGCGCGCTTCTGGAATTTTTACCGCTTCAAGCATACGAACAGACTCTTCGAATGCTTCCGCTTTACCCATGCCTTTATGCAGCATAAGTACTTCCATCAATTGGTCGCTAACTTTCATGTATGGGTTAAGCGACGTCATTGGGTCTTGGAAAATCATCGCAATTTGCTCAGCGCGAACTTTGTTCAGCTCTTTTTCTGGCAAGTTGAGGATCTCACGCCCTTCAAATTGTGCACTACCCGAAATGATACCGTTTTTCGCTAACAAGCCCATGATAGCGAATACAGTTTGCGATTTACCTGAACCGGACTCACCTACAATACCCAGCGTTTCGCCTTGGTTGAGGGAGAAATTCAAGTCGTTTACAGCGGTAACAATACCGTCCTGCGTGGTGAACTCAACACGCAGATCTTTGACATCTAATAAGCTCATATTCAATCCTTTCTTCTAGTTCTTATCTGTCTTTTGGATCCAGCGCGTCACGAAGACCATCGCCAACATAGTTAAAGCAGAACAAGGTTACGACCATGAAAATAGCAGGGAAAACTAACTGCCAAATAGCCACTTCCATTGTTTGAGAACCCTCTTGAAGCAATGCGCCCCAACTGGTCATCGGCTCCTGTACGCCAAGGCCAAGGAATGAAAGGAAAGATTCTGTCAAAATCATACTTGGGATAAGTAGTGTTGAATACACCGCTACGATACCAAGTACGTTAGGGACAATGTGACGTGTGATAATTTTCCAATTACTCACGCCCGAAACGTGTGCCGCTTCGATAAACTCTTTGCTGCGTAAGCTAAGAGTTTGACCACGTACAATACGCGCCATGTCCAGCCATGCAATCGCACCGATAGCCACAAAGATAAGCACAATGTTACGACCGAAGAATGTTACTAGAACGATAACCAAGAACATAAACGGTACAGCGTACAAAATCTCAAGTACACGCATCATAACGCGGTCAACACGACCACCAATAAAGCCTGATGTTGCACCGTAAAGTGTACCAATCAATACCGCAACAAATGCACCTAGAACCCCTACCATTAGAGAGATACGGCCACCCATTAATGTACGCACATAAAGGTCACGTCCAAGACTATCAGTACCAAACCAGTGCTCAGCACTTGGTGCAGCATGCATGGCATACCAATCCGTATCATCAAACGCGTATTGAGCAAACATTGGCAGGAAAATCACTGCTAATGTCATCAGGGTTAGAATAAATAAACTCACCATCGCAGCTTTGTTACGCATAAAACGGATACGCGCGTCTTGCCACAAGCTACGACCTTCAATTTCTAAATTCTCGGAAAACTTCTCTACCGCTTCCAAGTTTTCTTTTTTCGTTAGCATCATTACCACACTCCCTTAGTAACGAATTTTCGGGTCGATCATCGCAAGCAAGATATCTACGATGGCGTTAAATAGAATGAATAGGAAACCAATTAAGATGGTGACACCCATTACTAACGAATAGTCTCGGTTAAAGGCTGCGTTTACAAACAGCTTACCGATACCAGGTAATCCGAAAATAGTCTCTACTACTACCGAACCGGTAATAATACCTACGAACGCGGGGCCCATGTACGATACTACTGGCAACAGTGCAGGCTTAAGAGCGTGCTTAAGAACGATATAACGATAGCTCAAGCCTTTTGCGCGAGCTGTGCGGATAAAGTTACTGTTCAATGTCTCAATCATGCTGCCACGAGTAATACGTGCAAACGTTGCAACATAAAGCAGTGACATGGCGATCACGGGTAACACGATGTATTGAAAGCCACCATCATGCCAGCCACCAGCAGGGAAAAGATTCCAATGCAGTGAGAACAGATAAATCAATGCTGGTGCCAATACGAAAGAGGGCATAACGACCCCAAGCATGGCCGTAGACATAATCGTGTAATCGAGCCAAGTGTTTTGCCGTAAAGCAGCAATAGTCCCTACGGTTACCCCCATGATAACGGTAAAGATGAAGGCAATCAGACCTACTTTGGCCGATACAGGTAAAGCAACCGAAATAAGCTCGTTTACGGTGTAATCTTGATATTTAAAAGATGGACCAAAATCACCTTGTAAGATGTTGGTCAAGTACGTGGTGTACTGTTCGAACACTGGCTTATCAAGGCCATATTTTGCTTCAATGTTAGCCATAACTTCCGGTGGAAGTGGGCGCTCACTTGAAAAAGGGTTACCTGGTGCGAATCGCATCAGGAAAAAGGAGACAGTAATTAATACCAACAGTGTTGGTATCGCTTCAAATATCCGTTTAAGTATGAATTTAATCATAAACTCATCCATCCAGTCTGTGACAATTTAAAATAAAATAGACACTGCGTGTGCTTACGCACACACAGGTCTTAGTTAGTTATATTTTTTATAGGGGATTATTTTGCTTTGATGTATAGATCTTTTGAGTAGATCTTATCTTCAGCGTTACCTTCTGGGTAACCACCAAGCTGAGGTGATACTAGACGTGTTGTAACATACTGATAGATAGGAGCAATTGGCATATCTTTCGCTAGCAATTTCTCTGCATCGATGTATAGCTGAGTACGCTCTTCTTCAGAAGTAGAGTGTAGGGCTTTATCGATGATCTTATCGTATTCTGCACTCTTATAGTGCTGACCCGCCGTTGTGTTTTGACTAACCATTAGTGTTAGGAATGAGGACGCTTCGTTGTAGTCACCACACCAACCAGCACGTGCAACGTCAAAGTTACCTGTGTCTTTGCTGTCCAGGTAAGACTTCCACTCTTGGTTTTCAAGCTTCGCGTTGATGCCTAGCTCTTTCTTCCACATAGAGGCGATTGCAACAGCAATCTTCTTGTGGTTTTCAGATGTGTTGTAAAGTAGGTTGAACTCTAGAGGGTTGCTCTTCGTGTAACCTGCTTCTTCAAGAAGACGCTTCGCTTCAGCGATACGCTCTTTCTGAGAAAGTTGACCATACTCAGGAGTTACAGGGTCGAAGCCTGCAGTGATCTCTGGCGTTAGGAAATAAGCTGGTTTTTGACCTTGGCCAAGGATAGCTTTAGTAACGATATCTCGGTCCATTGCATAAGACATTGCTTTACGTACGCGAACGTCGTTAAACGGTGCTTTTTGTGCATTGAACTGATAGTAGTAAGTACATAGGTTACCCTTGATGTTTACATCTTGTGGGTACTCTTTTTGTAGACGACGGAAGTGCTCGTTAGGTACTTCGTATGTGAAATCTAGTTCGCCAGAAAGGAAACGGTTCATTTCAGCAACTTGGTTCTCGATAGGCAAGAACGTTACTTTATTAAGAACAGTATGGTCGTTATCCCAGTAGTTGTCGTTACGTACAAGCTCTAGACGCTCGTTAACTACCCATTTGTTAGGAACAAACGCACCGTTACCAACGAAGTTCTCTGGCTTAGTCCACTGGTCACCGAATTTTTCTACCGTCGCTTGGTGAACTGGCTTAACCGTTGTGTGACCCATCATCATGACGAAGTAAGGTACTGCTGTATCTAGCGTCACTTCTAGCGTGTAGTCATCTACTGCTTTAACACCTAGCTCGCTCTTGTCTTTCTTGCCAGCAACGATGTCTTTAGCGTTTGCCATCTTGGTGTATTCCATGTACCAAGCGTATGGAGATGCTGTTGCTGGATCAACTGCGCGTTGGAAGCTGTATACGAAGTCGTTTGCCGTTACAGGATCGCCGTTAGACCATTTTGCGTCTTTGCGTAGGTGGAAAGTGAAAGTTTGGTTGTCTGCCGTTTCCCAAGTTTCGGCAACACCTGGGATAGTCTTACCATTTGCATCTTGGTTCACTAGGCCTTCAAGAAGGTCACGAATTACGTGTGACTCTGGAACACCTTGAGATTTGTGTGGATCGAGTGTTGCTACCTCGGTACCGTTACCACGAACAAGCTCTTGTTTCTCTGCTAGTTTAGTGCCCGCTGGTACATCTGCGGCAAGAGTAGAAAAAGAAGTGGCAGCCACTGCCATGCCAGCACCTAGAAGAAGGGCTTGCGTGATTTTATTCTTATACATGCATTTAACTCCAAGTTTTAATTTTGCATCCATGACTTCTTCGTAAGATTGCTAGAACGGACAGCATTTTAGATTTATTTAGCTCACTTTTTGAGCATTTAATTCTAAATCCATACAAAGATTGCGGTTCACATTACCAACCTTCGAACTAATTTGCCATATTTTTGTAGCAAAAATGGCATAATTCTCCTACAACAGGTAAAAATCAGATGAATATACTGCAATGTGAAGGTAAATTGACAACTTCTCTCTGCTCAGAGAAATATAGCTAGAAATTAATATTGATAGTTCTATTTATTAACGATTATTCAGCACATTATGCCAACCATCTAGCATCAAGTTTAACAATTCGTTTTCATTCTACCCTTGCTGTAGAATTATCAAATGTCAAAAAAAACCTAAATGTGAACATAATCACATACAAGTGAATGATGTACAGAAACCCTAGGATAGAGATCACAAAAAGACCCGACCTCTGACTACCAGGAGGTCGGGGAAACTGATGTTTTCACGCGGCTCAAGCGTGAGTTCAGATAAGGAGATGTGTCACTAGCAAACTTGATTGCTACTGCTTGATTGCTGCTTGCCTGTTCCAACATCATCATTGTTCCGCGCTTTCGGTAGAAATTGAATTCCCCAATGAGGTGACATTACTCTCATCATCAATGGACATGTTTGCCTCCGAAATAGACCGTCAATGGATCGATATTACTATCAGCGGGAACCGTTGATGCCGCCTCAAGAAAAAGAGAAAACAACTCAGATTGGGAAGATATCTTTAGTTTGTTATGAATCCGCTTTCGATACACTTTGACGGTTTCGGTGCTGACTTCTAACAATGGAGCAATCGCTTTGGTTGAATAGCCTTGCAGAACCAGTTGCGTCACTTGGCATTCCCTTTCACTTAAGAAGTCTTTCCCAAAATTACTAAAAATGTCATTGAGCTGATGCCCAATCGTTCTCTCTTCTGGACTACCCAACTCAAAATGTTTACGAATGGCTGATTTAAGCATGTCAAAGTACAAATTCAGACGTCGCTTCTCATCACAATCAACACTCTGTTTATTTCTCAGCCCAGCAGAAAGCACCAAAGTGAACCCTTCGGTACAAGTAACAATCAAGCCTATTTCTTGCTGTAAGCCAGTCTTCTTGTATATCTGATGGTAATAATCACTGCTATAAAACTCATCTGGGGCGATTTCATCCAGTTTATACACCCCCTCTCTCACGCCTCTGCGGATCAGTTGGTAAAACGGATCCAAAACTAACGCCCCCATAAATTCTTTATCTCTGCTCTGTTCGGCAAAGAAGTTGGTATCGTTATAGATGACCACTGGAGCTTTATCTTCGCTAAAGCCCATAACCACTAGACTTTCATAGTCAACAATGTTGGTGATGAGCTGAGACAGTTTTTCCAAAAAGCTCTGCTCACCGATTGCTTCAATAAGAGGAGGATAGCGATGGCTAAACTCCATCCACCCGTCCATAATAACTGACATAGACACTCCTTATCACGTATCGCTCCCTGATGAAATACCACGTCAGGGGCACGAGCTCAAATCCACCAATTCAACATCTCAAACGATGACCCAATGACCTATTCGATTTGTCAAACTTGCGACTATTTTTGGGCATTATTTAGTACACGATGGCAAATATTCTTGATGATAAAAAGTAAAATACCTGCGTTTTGATGAAGACCATCACAGATTGAACCGAGTTAGAACATAGACCCCTTAAGTCACTTCGAACACGTAACCCCATCAGGGTACATACCCAAAAGGAAAGCGATCACATACTGTTTACATTTAATCAACACAAATGGAGTTGCATAATGAAAGGACAGATGATGAACGTCCCTCTCACCATCACTGAAATCATGCGTCACGCCGACCGCGTCAATGGCGATACCGAGATAGTCTCGGTGACCTACGACAACCCTAGGCACCGCTATACCTTGTCGGACGCCTTTTCACGAACTCGACAATTGGCGAATGCACTCAAATCACTGGGATTAAAAAAAGGTCAGCGCGTCGCTACGCTTGCATGGAATGACTACCGACATCTTGAGTTGTACTACGCCATCTCTTGTTCTGGGGGAGTATTACACACCGTCAATCCTAGACTCTTTGAACAACAAATTGAGTACATCATCAATCATGCAGAAGACACCATAGTGTTCTTTGACCCCATCTTCACACCTCTTATTGAAAAACTGCAAAGCAAACTCTCTACCGTTAACCACTTCATCGCACTAACGGATCACGCTCACTTACCTGAATCTCAAATCCAAAACCTATTGGACTACGAAAGTTTTATCGCAGACCGAAGCACTGTATTTACTTGGCCCGAGCTAGAAGAAGATGACGCCAGTTCTTTATGCTATACCTCGGGGACAACAGGCCATCCCAAAGGCGTGCTTTACTCACACCGGTCGACAGTCCTTCACTCATTAGGCAGTGCTCTACCTGATGCGTTTGGGCTTTCCATCGATGAGTGCGTAATGCCTATCGTACCTATGTTTCATGTTAACGGATGGGGTCTGGCGTACAGTGCCCCGATGACTGGGACTAAACTCGTGATGCCCGGTCCCAAAATGGCAGATGGAGCTACATTGACTGAGCTTATCAACAATGAAGGCGTGACCATGACAGCGGGTGTGCCTGTTGTGTGGCTGATGTTGTTGGAGCATTTAAAACAATCAGAGCTTCAAGTACCAAGTCTCAAGCGAATCGTCGTCGGTGGCTCTGCTTGTCCTGAAGTATTAATAAGGGAGTTCGATGAATTATTTAATGTCTCGATGCACCATGCTTGGGGTATGACCGAAATGAGCCCCCTTGGTACCTTCAATAAACTCAAGCCAAAGCTACGTTCACTTGCTGATGAACAAAAGATGGGGTACCAGCTTAAACAAGGTCGCATTGTGTTTGGCGTAGATATGCGAATAGAAGATTGGCAAGGCAATCAGGTGCCGTGGGATGGTCACCAATTTGGTTCGGTCAAAGTACGAGGCCCGTGGATTGCATCAGGGTATTACAAGCAAGGAGAAAGTGTTGATAGCAACGGCTACTTTGATACCGGAGACGTAGCCAGCATTGATCCTGATGGTTACATGCAAATCACCGATCGTTCAAAAGATGTTATTAAGTCAGGAGGCGAATGGATTAGCTCAATTGAACTGGAGAATATCGCCGTAGGGCACCCTGATATCAAGGAAGCTGCAGTGATCGGTGTTTCGCACAACAAGTGGGGTGAACGCCCGCTGCTTATTGCAGTCACTAATGATGTGACTGTGACGGAATCAGAGCTCTTGGCTCACTTCGATGGTAAAGTTGCGAAGTTCTGTATCCCCGACGCCGTTGAGTTTATTAACGAACTTCCTCACACCGCCACTGGCAAACTCAGTAAAAAAGATCTGCGAGATCACTTTAAAGACTATGTTCTCGGTTGATCGTCACTTTGAGTTAAACGATAACACGCCAATAGATAGCGCTCCCCTCTAAATCTCTCCGCCTTCAATATGTGTTCGATAAACAGATATTGAAGGCAGTAATAATTTACACAATAAGCACAGTTGTAACATTTTTGTAACCCATAAGGGTACTACTGTAATTCATCAATAGCACTCATGATTAACATATCATTAACAACCCTAATCTAGGATGGATAGGAGATAACTATGTTAAAACACTTTGTGAGCCCCGCTAGGACTATCGACTCCAAAGCCCTGATCATTGCAGCCATGATGCTGGTAATGTTCGCCCCAAATGCCTTTAACTTTCTACCTTTTATGTTAGGTGGTGCGGCCGAAGTGATGTCTTTAAATGACGCACAAATCGAAAGTATTGCCATGTATGAATTATTAGCCACCGCCCTTTCATCACTTCTCTTTTCGTTGCTACTCATTCGTCGTACTAATTGGCGCTATATTGGATACCTTGCTGCACTTGCATTGATTGTGGGCAACTATTTAAGTATGACGGCACAAGATTTTGACAGTTTTATCTTAAGTCGCCTCATTGCAGGTAGTGGTCAGGGTATTGGTTACTCACTAGGTCTTGTCGGAATGAGTGTGACCCGTCACCCTGGTCGGAATTTTGGCTATATGATTGCAGCTCTGAATGTATGGCTGATCACGTGGTTTATCCTCATTCCAGAGTTAATGGCTACCTATGGTTTGAATGCGCTATATCAATTCTTCATGTTCGCATCCGCTCTTTGTCTAGTGGCATTTTGGTTCTACCCAGATAATGGCCGTCTCGACAAAGATCTTGAGATATCAGAGGGTAGTCAGAGCAAGGTGGATAAGAAAACATTTGTCGTCCCGATGATATGGGTCGGCGGCGCGTTTCTTGTGTACAGTTTGAGTCTAGGAATTATTTACCCGTACATCGAAATTATTGGCGATGATATGCAAGCTTCCACTGAAGATGTTGGGTTGGTGTTAGCGGTTGGTTCAGTAATGGCAGTTGTTGGTGGTATTTTGACGGCTGTAGTGGATAAAAAGTACAGTCATACCACGATAATTGTCTCGCTAAGTATCATCAATGCCGCAGTCTGCTTTGGTATGGCTAGCACCAATGACACCACCTCTTTCCTCGGTTTTTCAGCATTTTATATCATGCTATGGAACATGATGTACGCACGTTACTACACCGCATTAGCCACCACCGATAAGTCAGGGTATTTCAGTTCCTACGGGCCAGAGATTGGTACAGTAGGTCTTGCACTTGGGCCAATTGTCGCCCAGTCAGCTACGGCAACTGGTGACTTTCAAGGACAAGTCGGTGTCGGTGCTATCTGCATTGTCGTCGCCACCGTGATGGTGTTCATTGGCCTTGGAAAATCCAAACTCATAGAACGCTCTTTAGCGACGTCAACTGATTCAAGTCATCAGAAAGCATAAACGAAAGGAGCCGATATCTTATCGGCTCCTTTACTTTTTCTATCGATTATTTATCAGCCGGGAACACCACACCGGTTTGCAATCGTACTTCGGTAATTATTCTCGAAATATCCAATGAACGCTGCACCGCATGCGGATCCATTTCTTGCGCAGTGATCATAGAAGCAAACGCCTCAGCTTCATACATCATGCTGTTCTCTACTTGTGGAAGCGACACGCTGGTGATTTCACCGCTTCTTTCTCGCTTTTCAAAGCCTAGACACTCAGAAAAGTGAGTGAGTAGTAAGCTCGCTTCTTCACCTTGAATCTCGCTCGCCGCGTAACTGTTACTCACCTTTGAATGCTCCAGCGTCACATCAAAGTCCGAATAACTTAGCAATACACTGCCATGCGCATCAACGCCCGACTCCAGTAAATGCCCAGACGCCTGAATCTTGTTTGGGGCGCCAAACAACTCAACCGCTGCCGCAACGGAATAAAAACCAATATCCATAATAGAGCCGTTAGAAAACTCAGGATTGAACGTATTTGGATTTTCGCCGTCAAGGTATCTTTGGTAACGTGAGGAATATTGGCAATAGGTCAAATGAACCTTATGTAGGCGACCTAATTCCTTCGTGGCTTTTTTTAACTCAATAAAGTTAGGTAAGTACGCCGTTTTGAAGGCTTCCATTAGGACAACGCCATTCTCTTTGGCAACCTCAAACATCTGCTCAACTTCTTTAATATTCGAAGCTAACGGCTTTTCACAAATCACGTGTTTGCCCGCGCGCATAAGTTGAATCGCTTGTTGGCAGTGCAGACTGTTAGGAGAAGCAATATATACTGCATCAATGTCTGTCGATATTCCAAGCTCATCTAAACTATCAAAAAACAACGTCGCTCCAAGAGGCTCACCAAAACGCTTTGCTGTTTCTAACGCTCTAGAATAAACGCCACGCACGATGAATTTTTCACTTTCTAGTGCCGCCTGAGCAAACTTCTCACTAATCCAATTGGTTCCTACTATCGCAAGCTTAATCATGATACATCCTTATGATTTTAGTTTGCTGCTAGGGTACTCCTTCAGCTTGATAAACATCAAATGAAATCGTCAATATTGATAGGCCATCACGATTCGTCGCTTCACCTTATTCGATCTCTTCCACTATCAGTTTGGACGGGCACTGCCCAAAGTGCTTGCGAAACGCTAAGGTAAAATTAGAAGGGTGATGATAGCCCGCTTCGTATGCAGCTTCGGATATGGATAGCCCACCCTGTTCAATAGACTGCTTAGCGCGCTCCAGTTTGCGCGCTCTCACATAACTTATGACCGTCATGCCAATCTGATTCTTGAATTTTCTTTGTAACTTAGAAACACTCATTGCCATCGAGCGAGCGAGTTCTTCCAAACCTAGATCCTGATCTAAATTGTACTCAATGTGTTTAATCAACTGCGCCACACTATCTGGCCGTTTCTGTTGTGACAAGTTGGAGATTGGTAAACGCTGCTCAATTTCATCCGTGACGATTTTAACCAACTGCAATGTCGCAATATCTCTTGAGATCGTGTCATTAAAGTTGCTGTTTTGTCTTGGTTCAATAAGACTACGAACTATCCGATCCAATTCTTCAGAATAATGAACGTCGATATGTGCCTTATGAGTATTGAGAAATTGATTCAGTGTACAAGACCCGCTCCCCAGCCTAGATTGCAACCACTGGTGAGAAAACAAGATGTTGATTTTCTTTAATGTCGATTGCTTGATGATATCTCTTCGAAAACTTGCTGGCTTCGTCAGATTAACCGCTATCGCTTGCGATTGATTCGTTACCGATAAATCAAAACAGAGGTCATCGTACCCAAAGCTGAGCCTCCCCTCGAGTAGCACAGTTACGATGAGAGCTGGCGTGGCGACAGAAACTACTTTGGTATTCATTAATTCTTCACTGATGCCTCCGTGAAGAACATACCCTTCCTCAATAGTAGAAGGGTGTGAGATAAACACCCCTCTAGCCAACTGCGAACGTCGGGAAGGTATCTCACTAACAATCGCCTCAAGGTCGTTGTCAGCGACTCTTTTTGTCATTACCACTTTCTTAAAAACACTATTGGCCAATTCCACTGCCATTCCTCTTTATAAAACTCATAACTGTTGGACGATTTCTCATAATTGTTTTTGCTATTCACGACCAAATTACAAACTTATCATAAATGCAAACTATTATCATTTACATCATTGGTTAATTTTATGAATGTTTGTCTACCCTCAAAGCCCTATCACGACTTATCTAAAACCAGCTTAGCGGTGGCTCTTGCTTTAGTGAGTGCCCAATCTTTAGCGGATACCGCTATCAATAACGAAAATACTCCACTTGAAGAAACCGTTGTGGTCTGGGGAGCAAAAGTCTCCAGTAGCTCGGAGTCAGTGTTTGCTGAAGATATGTCACTACGCCAGGCCGATCATATGTCCGACTTATTACGAGATATACCCGGTGTCGATGTTGGCGGTACGCACTCGGTAAACCAGCGGATTAATATTCGCGGATTTGGTGAAACTGATTTAGATATTCGTTTAGATGGCGCTTCGCAGCACGCGAATATGTTCCATCACATCGGTAACTTGACACTCAACCCTGACATCATCAAACAAGTAGACATTCAAGTTGGCAATAACTCTGTTACTCAAAGTGGCATCGGTGGCGCGGTTTATTTTGAAACGAAAGATGCACGGGATTTGCTTCGAGGTTCTGATCAGTTTGGCGCCCGTGTGTTTGGTGGCTATGCTGACAACAACAGTAAGCAAGGCTCGCTAACTCTTTATGGACTGATGTCAGAGAAAGTTGATTATATGGTATACGGCCACGGTGTAAGCCGTGGTAATTTTAAAGATGGTGATGGTAATCAAACTTATGGCTCCGAAGGTGATGTTTATAACATTCTGGGTAAACTAGGATTTGAACCCACTCACGAACACCGCTTTGAACTGGCTTATGACTACTATCGTGACAAAGGTGATTACAACCCTCGCCCTGATATGGGTGGAAACGCCAATATAGGGCTCACTCAGGACGATCTCATTCCGACAACTTATGACCGCAATACCATTACGCTTAATTACGAACTCAACAAAGAGAAACATATAGGTCGGGTAAATGCGTTTTACAGTAAAACCAAGATAGAGCGCGATGAGAGCGCCATCAGTGGGCGCTGGCCGGGCAACCGACATTCCAACAATAGCGCTGAAAACCGTAATCAGGGCTTCAACGCTAAAGTGCAATCTCAACTGCCTGTCTTTGGCTTCGACAACTCACTCACTTACGGTGTCGATTATGTCGACAAACAGTCAAAAAGTGCCTACGGTGGGGTCGAATTTATGGATGAAAGCGCTATTTCCAGCGCTGCATTCATCGAAGACAAGTTTTATGCTACAGATAGGTTTGCAGTAACGCTTGGAGGTCGTTACGACAACTATAAACGTGAAGCCACAACCAGCGACAAGACATTTTCTGACTTCACATGGGCTTTGGCAGCAGATTGGGAGTTTGTGGATGGATGGACATTATTTGCCAGTGGGCGAACACTCTTTAAAGGACCAGAACTATTAGAAACCTTTATTCGATATCAGGATGTGGCTTATTTGTCCGACGATATCAAACCAGAAACAGGTTACAACGCTCAAGGTGGACTCAAGTTCAATCGACATATCTCGGAACACTTTATTGGCGGTAACTTAACTCTATTTAATACTCGTATAGATGACTATATCGTCGCAGAAGGTAGTGGTCGCCCATATGTTTACAACATTTACAACAAAGGCGACGCCCAATACCGTGGCTTTGAGCTAAGCGGTACATACAGCTATCAAGCATTCCGCTCGAAAGCATCATACTCCAAGTCGGACAACAAAGATTTGACCAACGGTGGGCCCGTAGTCAACGCTGCAGGACGCAGTGCGGACATTGGGGATAGTATTGCCGTAACCTTGGAATATGATATTTTTGCCGTTGATACGCTGATTGGATGGACATCCATAGTGGTACTTGATGAAACGAACGTTCAGGATGGAGCGCCTATTAAGCAAGGTTACAATGTTCACAATTTCTACGCACAATGGGTTCCTAACCAAACGCCTGAGCTTTCGGTAACCTTTGGTATTGATAACATCTTTAATGAGCAGTACGTCTCTCATGCTTCACGATCTGGAACTGCAAGAGGATTTACGTTGGACGACTATGAGCCTGGACGCAACATTAAAATCTCAGCAGCATACGAGTTTTAAATCAATATAAGACGATCTGATAGAGAAAAGGCGCCATTTGGCGCCTTTACTTATAACTGTTTAACAGCAGTTTGAATTTGCTCAACTAGTTCTGCATTGCGCAGACTTCCCGCTTCCAAGTCAAAGTTGTCGTAGAAACTTGGCACTGAGACTGTGGCTTTAACATTGCCGCCAAAATAAGGTGCAGAGTTAACCGCAGCCGCAAGAACGTTACTTGCTCCGCCTGGGCCCGGTGAGGTAGCTAAATAAACCGCCGGAATGCCTTTAAACACTTCGCGTTCAATGCGCGTTGCCCAGTCAAACAGGTTTTTATAAGCCGCTGGATGATGGCCGTTATGTTCAGCAAAAGACACCACCAAAGCATCGGCTTGATGAATAGCCGCTAAGAATGCCTTTGCCCCTTCGGCTTGGCCAATTTCTTTCTCTTTATCTTCGCTAAACATTGGCACATCAAACTGGGTAAGATCGAGTACTTCAACGTCCGCGCCTTCGATCAGATTTGCAGCATAAGTAGCTAATGCTTTGTTTATAGAAGTGCTGCTCGTGCTGGCTCCGAATGCGATTACTTTCATGACAAGTTCCTTATTAGTGACAACGTTTTAAGAAGTTGTTTAAAGGTTAACCTATCCATCGTTTTCAACAAGCGAGTAAAACCAATCAAATCAATCGATTTTTTCGAACAAGATTAGATCGCGGCTTGTAGTTCGGTCCAAAGATCGTTCACTATGATTCTATCGGCTGGAGACAATTCAGATTTCGCTTCATCAATACTAGCCTGAATACGAGTTTTGAACTCAGCCAAATCCACTACCCCTTCTTCCTCACAAGAAGCCGCTGACAACGAAATGTGGCCGCGAAGATACCCACCAGCAAACAACTCATCTTCGGATGCGTCTTGGATGCGAGAATCAATGGTCTCTAGAAGTTTTTCTTCATATTCGATGATCATAGTTTAGGTTTTTCCTAGTTTACTCTAACGAACCGCAAATTGGTCACGGCTAAGTTCAGGGGTTTGATAAAACTGTCTTAGTGCTTGAGAAAGTGCCAATACCCGCTTAGGAATACCTTCGGAAAGTATTGCCATTACTTCGTCATGTACTTTACTCATAAACGCCACTCTATCTGGCTCAAAGTCGCCGCTTAGATTGTCACAACTTACGGTAAACGGGAACCCTGCACTGACGGATAAAATCCATTCATAAGCTTGAGGACGAATTTCTACTTTCTCAAATTCACTCTGCACTTCCTGAGTACGCCCATCTGGATGATACCAGTAGCCAAAATCTTCCAATAATCTTCTTTCAGGTCCCGCCACACACCAGTGTGCAATCTCATGTAAGCCTGAAGCGTAAAAACCTCGTGCAAAGACAATACGATGATATTCCGTTGTTTCGTCGGCAGGTAAATAGATAGGCTCTTCTCCACCAAGCTCTAGCTTAGTGTTGTATTCCTGATAGAAAGTTTGGTTAAAAATAGTAATTAAATCTTGGTACTGATGCTGCATAGTGACAGTTAAGCGAAAACAATTGGGGCGTATTGTCTATGGAATTTTGCTAGAGGTAAAGTCTTGAGGTGAAGGAACAAGTCGTATCATTAGTTTTATTAATCAGAAAAACGTTTCCTTTATATAATATTTCATTCGTCACAACGCCTTTATGCCACTACACTAGCGCATCTTTTATTTTCGAGTATCGTGTCATGTTGCTAAGTGTCTTATATATTATTGGGATTACCGCCGAAGCAATGACTGGCGCACTAAGCGCTGGCCGTCGCAATATGGACTGGTTTGGAGTTATGTTAGTAGCGAGTGCTACCGCTATTGGCGGTGGTACCGTTCGCGATATTCTGCTTGGCCATTACCCTCTTGGTTGGGTAAAACATCCTGAATTTCTCGCCATCACTTGTGTGGCAGGTGTTCTCACTACTGGGCTTGCCAAATGGATCATCAAGTTCAAAGGGGTGTTCATTCGTTTAGATGCTCTCGGTCTTGTTGTCTTCACCATCATTGGCACTAACGTCGGGCTTGGCATGGGATTACACCCGTTTATCTGTATCGTTTCCGGATTAGTAACCGGCGTTTTTGGTGGCTTGCTGCGTGACTTGATTTGTCGTCAGACACCTCTGGTATTACACCAAGAGCTTTACGCGTCGATCTCTGTCATCGCTGCTTGTTTGTACCTTGTTCTTCTGGAATACGGTGTGAGCACTTTGACCACAACGATAGTTACCTTAGTGATCGGTTATACCCTGCGCATGGCAGCGGTTCGGTTTAAATGGCGTTTGCCTTCTTTCCACCTTGATAGTGAAGAAGCCGTCCACTAAGCCCAATTCAACACCATTTTTTCTCTTAGCTGATATTTACAAAGTAAATATCAGCTATCTTCTCCGCTCTATCGCTCCTACTCTCTTCTGCTTTTATAGTAAGACTCATCCAAAGCAACCAACATTAAATGTTAGCTGCGCAGCAACGTTTGCTCGTGGCCGCACAATAGGTACTCAACTATGTTTAAGTCTAATTCTTTAAAAGCACTCGCGATCGTTATGGCTATATTCGCAACGGGATGCGCGTCTAATAAGGCTACGGATGGCGAGGAAGAGAATCGAAATGCAGCGCGTAATCGTGGTGCTATTGGTGGTGCGCTTATTGGCGTCACAGCAGGTGCTTTAACTGGTAGCCCTGAAGTCGCAGTAAAAGCAGGCACTATGGGTGCGGTTGCCGGTGGCGTATCGGGCTCTATGAAAGATACCGCAGAAGCGAGAGAAACCGAGCGTACTGAGATCCTTGCCGAAAGCTTGGACAAAGATACGCGCAGCGAATCAGAAAAACGTGTTGCCGAGCTTGAAGCAGAAATTCGAATTAAAGAACTTGAGCAGCAAATCGCAGAGATGGAGCAGCAAGAACAAGCCACGGATTCGGAAAATGACCAAACTACAACTAAACTAGAATCACAACAAGAGAGTGACAGATCCTAACTTATAGCGTTTGAAGAATAACAACAACGTCGGTTGGAAGCCCCTGCAACCTCATTCGAGGTGCGGGGCTTTTTTTCATCGTTTAGGAAATATCAGAATCAATCAGCGCCTTCACATACTTTCTTTTGTATCGTTGGCGGTGCCGGTTCATAGTGGCTAAGCGTCATACTAAATCGCCCTTCGCCACCCGTCAGTGCTTTGAGGCGTCTCGAGTAATCTTGTAGTTCGTTAATTGGCGACTTGGCTTCCAGTAACGTACTACCAAACGCCCCCTGTTCGCTGCCAACAATCAATCCACGATTGCCGGACAAGTCGCCAGATACATCACCTACTGACGCAGTCGGTATCTCAAGTGTTAAATCCACTATCGGCTCCAGTACTATTGGACCTGCCTCTTCAACCGCTTGCAAAAAGGCTTTCTTACCTGCGATAACAAAGGCAATTTCTTTTGAATCTACTGAATGGTATTTGCCATCAAAAACCGTCACTTCAATATCACGAATTGGGTTACCGGAAATAGCCCCTTCTTCAAGGGCCTGTTGAATGCCTTTCTCCACAGCAGGGATTAATGCCGTTGGAATGGCACCACCTACCACTTTATTGACAAACTTAAATCCTGCGCCTCTTGCTAGCGGTTTTACTTTTAGCTGAACCTCTCCAAACTGCCCAGCTCCGCCACTTTGTTTCTTGTGACGATATTGCGCTTCTGCTGGCTTAGTTATGGTCTCGAAATATTCAACGCTTGGCTGACTGGTTTCAACGTCCAACTTAAACACTTTAAGCATTTTTTCGAGCGCAATTTTGAGGTGGAATTCACCCTGTCCACTCAAGACCGTTTCATTGGTACGAGTGCGATGCTCAATTTTCAGTGTCGGATCTTCTGCGGCAATCTTAGCCAAAACATCAGAAAGCTTCTGCTCATCACCACGTTTTTTGGGGCGCAGGGCTAAGCTATACATGGATTCAGGGAAGTTTAGTGTTTTGAACGCCACTCCATCTTCATCATGGGAGTCATGAATGACCGAATCAAACTCCAGATCATCCACCTTAACAAGTACACATAAATCGCCGGCTTTAGCACTGCTAATTTCTTGTCGTTTTTTACCTTGCAGATTATACAAATGGCCCACTTTGAATGCCTTGCTGCTATCTCCAACAAACAACTGGCTACCTGTTGTGAGCTCCCCTTGGAAAACTCGGACATAAGCAAGTTTGCCCATGTATGGGTCTACATTTATTTTATAGACATGCGCGACCGTATGGTCACGTTTATCGCAGTCAATTGATACTCGTTTGCCATTTTTCTCTAATAAAGGCGGGTTACCTTCATCTGGCATTGGCATAATTTCTGCCAATGTACGAAGCAGAAGATCACAACCTGCCCCCGTATCGGATGATACGAAACATACTGGTATTACATGCCCAGTGCGCAAGGCTTCCTCAAATGGATCATGAAGCTGTTCTGGTGTTAATTCTGAGCCTTGTTCTAGGTATAGCTCCATCAAAGCTTCATCAACCTCCACTACTTGATCGATGAGCAGTTCATGGGCATCTTCAACTCCGCTAAACAAGGTCGCTTGTTCTGGATTAGGTTCGAAGTAACAGTCTATGACCTCTGCGGGCTTATCGGAAGGTAAGTTTATTGGCAAACATTGAGCGCCAAATCGTTGCTCAATGTCTTCTAAGAGCGCCACTAATTTATCGGTATGTTGGTCAATCTTATTCACCACGATCATTTGGCATTTTTTCTGCTCTTGAGCAAATTTGAAAAGGCGTTCTGACACTTGGTTAATTGGTAAACTGGCATCAAGAATCAATGCCGTCGTTTCAACAGCAGGAAAGATACTCAAAGTGCGGCCAAGCAGCTCAGCTTGTCCTGGAGTATCGATAATATTCATTTGGTGTTTTTGCCAAGAGAGCGTAACGGGAGTTGCTTCAACACTATGCTGGTAGTGTATGGATTGGTCATCAAAATCAGTGATGGTGTCACCATCTTCCACATGACCAAGATGTTGGCTGGAATGGGACTCAAAAAGCAGGCGTTCAATTAGGCTGGTTTTACCGGTTCCTGTTTGACCGACAAAGGCAATATTTCTGATTTCATGTTGAGACATAATGGACTCCTAAAATGATTGGAAACAAGCACAGTTGCATCGAGTCGGCGGTTTCCCGCCAGCTCGTCTTCCAAGTCATTTTTCGGATCCTTCTGTCCAATAAATGCACTCCTTTTCTCGATGAAGTTCTAGTGTGACCCTATACCCCTAAAATTATTGTGACTAATTTCATATCATTACTAATTTTGAGCATTTATTGTCCAAGACGTGATGAGGTACAAAAAAAGCCTCGCAGCGTTACTGCGAGGCTTCAAGTCTGTTGCTTATTCGAGCTAAATAACCGGTGTTTCTGTCGTTACACCGTGGTTTTGACCACGATGACGCAGTAAGTGATCAAGGAGAACAATCGCTAGCATCGCTTCCGCGATTGGCACAGCACGAATGCCCACGCAAGGATCGTGGCGACCTTTGGTAATTAACTGAGTTGGCTCACCAGTTCGAGTAATTGTGTCTCCCGGAACGGTAATACTTGATGTTGGTTTTAGAGCAATATTCGCAACGATATCTTGCCCGGTAGAAATACCACCTAAAATACCCCCAGCGTGGTTGCTTGAAAAGCCTTCAGGCGTTAAAGGGTCACGATGTTCGCTGCCTTTTTGGTTTACCACATCAAAGCCATCGCCAATCTCGACACCTTTAACGGCATTAATGCTCATCAATGCATGAGCGATATCGGCATCAAGACGATCAAAGATAGGCTCCCCAAGGCCAACTGGTACATTGGTTGCTACTACTTGCAGCTTAGCGCCAATGGAATCACCCTGTTTTTTTAGGTCACGAATCAGCTGATCAAATGCTTCGACTTTGTCCACGTCAGGGCAGAAGAACGCGTTGTTTTCGATTTCATTCCAATCGACCTTATCGATAGACACATCGCCCATTTGTGATAAGTAAGCACGAATTTCTACACCGAATTCTTGTTTAAGATATTTCTTTGCAATTGCACCAGCCGCAACACGCATTGCGGTTTCACGAGCTGATGAACGACCACCACCTCGGTAATCACGTACCCCGTATTTTTGGTGATAGGTATAGTCGGCATGACCGGGACGGAATTTATCTTTAATTTCTGAATAATCTTTAGAACGCTGATCGGTATTTTCAATCAGCAGGCCAATTGATGTACCCGTTGTTTGACCTTCAAATACCCCAGAGAGGATTTTTACTTCATCAGGTTCACGTCTCTGAGTGGTGTACTTTGAGGTACCTGGGCGGCGACGATCTAAGTCTACTTGCAGATCGGCTTCGGTAATTTCTAACCCTGGAGGACAACCATCAACGATACAACCCAATGCAATACCGTGACTTTCTCCAAATGTTGTTACACGAAAATGTTGTCCGATGCTATTTCCTGCCATTACTTCCTCTGTCTGTCAGAACAAGCTATATCCGAGCTTGTTCAATGCCTGTCTGTTCTTCGTGATTTCATAGTGACGACAAAGGCAGACGTTGTAAACCCCCAAACAAAAAAACGCCGCAATTCTCATTGCGGCGTCTTCAGTCATCTCGTTAACGATCAATCTTTATAGATTGCAAATTCCTCAGCGTGGGCAACAAGCTGCTCTCGCGTCAGCATAAATACGCCGTGACCGCCGTTCTCGAACTCAATCCAAGTAAATGGAATATGAGGGTACTGTTCCATCATGTGAACCATAGAGTTACCCACTTCACAAATAAGAATGCCGTTATCAGTTAAGTAGTCTGGTGCATTAGAAAGAATACGACGCACCAATTTCAATCCATCGGTCCCTGCCGCAAGACCAAGCTCCGGCTCATGAGTAAACTCTTCTGGTAAAGAATTCATATCTTCTTCATCCACATATGGTGGATTTGAGACAATCAGGTTGTATTTCTCTTTTGGCAGATCGCGGAACAAATCAGAGCGAATTGGGAACACTTGCTGCTCGAGGCCGTGGTCTTGAACGTTTTGTTCTGCAACTTCCAATGCATCTGTGGAGATATCAATCGCGTCTACTTCGGCATCAGGGAAAGCATGTGCACATGCAATCGCAATACAGCCACTGCCAGTGCAAAGGTCCATGATGCGTACTGGCTCTTCACTTAACCATGGCTGGAACTGCGCCTCAATTAATTCGCCAATTGGAGAACGCGGCACTAATACGCGCTCATCAACGAAGAACTCTAAACCACAGAACCACGCTTTGTTAGTCAAGTAAGCTGTTGGAGTGCGATCATTGATACGCTTAATAACACGCTCAACAACGCGAAGACGCTCACTACTTGTTAAGCGAGAGTTCAAAACATGCGGTGGCACATCGATAGGTAAGTACAGCGTTGGCAGAATCAGCTGAACCGCTTCATCCCAAGCATTGTCAGTGCCGTGGCCGTAAAAAAGACCCGCTGCGTTGAAGCGACTGACCGTCCAACGAATCAAATCTTGTAATGTGTGAAGCTCAGAAACGGCTTCTTCCACAAAAATCTTATCCAAAATTGCCTCCAAAAAGCGCTACAATACTGCTAATAACCTAATTTAATGAGTTGTTCCCATTAATGAGCCAGAAAGACGACAATACCGATGATGATTTCGGTCTATTCCGGGACGCAGTACAAGGCGTAAAAAAGTTGCGACAGGATACCATAGTCCAGCAGCCAAACCGAAATAAGAAACAAAAAGAAGCGAAAAGAACCAATAGAGAAGCGAAAGACGCAGAGTTTTACTTCTCGGACGAGTTTGTTCCGCACCTAAGCGATGAAGGTCCAACGCGCTATGCTCGCGATGATGTGTCTACGTATGAAGTAAAGAGGTTACGTCGTGGTGTCTATGTGCCTGATGTTTTCTTAGACATGCACGGCATGACACAACAAGAAGCAAAACGTGAATTAGGCGCAATGATTGCTCATTGCGTGAAAGAGAACATTCATTGTGCTTGCGTTATGCATGGCATCGGCAAGCACATTCTGAAACAAAAAGCGCCTCTTTGGTTGGCGCAGCATCCAGACGTAATGGCGTTTCACCAAGCACCACTCGAGTTTGGTGGTGATGGTGCTCTGTTGGTATTGCTTTCAATACCAGAAAAGTAACGTCCTAAGGGTGAATGTGCCAGAGCACTTCGCCCTGCCTTCTCTCCACATCATACTCAATACACACTAAGCCTGATGTTGGAAACATTGGTGCACTGATATCACCGACAAACTCGGCAGTTAGGTAACCAACCAACGGCAAGTGCGATACCAGCAAAATTGACTCTAGATTTTCTAACTCAGCAATAGCCGACACATACTCAACCACGTCTTCCGCTTGACCATAAGGCGTAATATCGTCAGAGGTCACCACGTCGTTACTACTAAACTCGCTACTAACTGCAGCCCAAGTTTGTTGTGCTCTCAGGTATGGGCTTACCAGCACTTTGTCGAATTCCGAGTAACCTTGCTGTTTGCAAGCTCTCGCAACGATTACCGAGCATTCTTTGCCGTGAGATGTCAGAGCTCGCTCTTCGTCGCTAGGTGCGTAATGGACAGCCTCGCCATGGCGCATTATAAAAACTTTCATATGTTTACCTGTTTCTACTGATGGTTAACTTCATCGTTCCATCGATACAGAGCTATACTTATTTAAAAAAATTAATTATATCAATTCACTTGCTAAAGGCTTCGACTTTCTTAACAATTTAATAAGTAGTCTAAAAATATTTGTAACTTTGTTTTTGCGTGTCTCTTATTTAACGTCATAATTATTTTACTTAAGTATTGGTAAACCCTGTTAGTACCAATAGTGAGACATTGCTTTTGTTGCCAGGTGCTTGGTTGAGCTGTCCAAGCTTCCGCTTAATCTGGAGAAGATAAGTGCATCTAAGTCCTAATGATAGTCGCTCCTATCGCTACCTTACTCTCAACAATGAGCTAAGAGTACTGCTTATTCAAGATATGCAGGCTCAAAAATCGGCTGCCGCTCTGGCCGTTAATGTCGGTCATTTTGACGATCCTGATGATCGTGAAGGGCTCGCTCATTACTTGGAGCATATGCTGTTTCT
This sequence comes from Vibrio mediterranei, assembly GCF_013364395.1. Taxonomy (NCBI): domain Bacteria; kingdom Pseudomonadati; phylum Pseudomonadota; class Gammaproteobacteria; order Vibrionales; family Vibrionaceae; genus Vibrio; species Vibrio mediterranei. The sequence continues at coordinate 2,536,725 of NZ_JABXGK010000001.1, forward strand.
CGGCACAGACAAATACCCCAAAGTTGGTGAATTCCAGTCTTTTATTAGCCAACATGGTGGCTCAAATAATGCGTGGACAGGCACTGAGCACTCGTGCTTTTTCTTCGATATTTATCCAAACGCCTTTGAAAAAGGTCTCGACCGTTTCAGCCAGTTTTTTTCTGCCCCTCTTTTTAATGAGGAAGCGCTCGACAAAGAACGTCAAGCGGTAGATTCAGAGTACAAACTAAAGCTGAATGAAGATGGACGACGTTTGTATCAGGTCCAAAAAGAGACCATTAACCAAGCTCACCCATTTTCTAAATTTTCCGTCGGAAATATCGACACGCTGAGTGATCGAAATGGGCAAAGTATTCGCGAAGAAATTGTTCGTTTTCATAAAGAACAATACTCTGCTGACCTTATGACATTAGCACTCATAGGTCCTCATGAACTTGATGAGCTAGAGCAATGGGCTGCCGGCAAGTTTAGCGATGTGGGCAATAATCAATTACACGGAAAAGTAGTTGATGTCCCTTTTACGACGAAAGAACATACCGAAGTTCTAATTCAAGTAGAACCTATTAAAGAGATCCGCAAGCTGATTCTCTCTTTCCCATTACCTGCCACGAATCAGCATTACCACCAAAAGCCAATGTCATACTTCGCCAACTTACTCGGCTACGAAGGTCAAGGCAGCTTAATGCTTTATCTTAAAAACAAAGGGTGGATTACCTCGCTATCTGCTGGTGGTGGAGCGTCGGGCAGTAACTTTCGCGAATTCAGTGTCAGCGTCTCTTTAACACCTGTTGGCTTAGAGCATGTTGATGAGATCATCCAAGCCGTTTTCCAGTTTACCGCGCTAATAAAGTCTGACGGCATGGATGAATGGCGCTACGATGAAAAAAGGGCTGTTACCGAATCAGCGTTCCAATTTCAAGAACCTGCACGCCCATTAGATCTCGTTAGCCACCTTGTAATGAACATGCAAAACTATTTGCCAGAGGATATTGTCTACGGCGACTATAAAATGTCTGGTTATGATGAAGAGCTATTGAAGCAATATGGTTCCTATCTCACCACAGACAATTTGAAAGCAACCTTAGTCGCTAAAGAGCAACATTACGACCAACAAGCGAAGTGGTATTTTACGCCCTATTCAGTAACGCGTTTTACTGACGAACAGTTAGCATTCTTTAATCAGTTGCCTGCGTTTTCTGACCTTCCATTTGGATTGCCAGAGAAAAACCCATTTATTAACTACGATTTAAAGACCTACCCTGTTGAGTCCAATGGTGAGCACCCTGAGCTAATTGAAGACCTTGACGGCTTTAGGCTGTGGCACCTACAAGACGATAAATTCAACGTCCCAAAAGGCGTAGTGTTTATTGCTATCGATAGTCCTCATTCTGTCAATTCACCCAAGAACATTGTCAAGACTCGCTTATGTGTTGAAATGTTCCTCGACTCATTGTCTGAAGAGACTTACCCCGCTGAAGTGGCTGGTCTTGGATATGACATGTATGCACACCAAGGTGGTGTCACGCTGTCCATCTCTGGATTCAGTAAAAAACAGCCTCAACTACTGGAAATGATTCTTAAGCGATTCGCGTCTAGAGAGTTTAATCCTGCTCGGTTCGAAAGCATCAAATCTCAACTATTAAGAAGCTGGCGCAATACCGCCAAAGATCGTCCTATTTCACAGTTATTCAATGCGATGACTGGGATATTGCAACCAAACAACCCACCTTATCCGGTACTAATCGAAGCTCTTGAGTCTATCGAAGTAGACGAGCTACCGAACTTCGTTCAGTCTATTTTGTCCGAGCTGCATATTGAGATGTTTGTCTACGGTGATTGGCATCGCCAAGGCGCACTCGATATCGCCACTACTTTGAAAGATGCCCTTAGACTGAATAATCAAAAATACGAAGAAAGCCTACGTCCTTTGGTCATGCTTGGGGAGAATGGCAGTTTCCAAAAAGAAGTGTTCTGCGACCAAGATGACTCTGCCATCGTGGTTTACTATCAGTGTGAAGATATTGAACCAAGAAGCATTGCGCTGTATTCGTTGGCGAACCACCTGATGTCCGCCACCTTCTTTCATGAGATTCGTACCAAGCAGCAGCTCGGCTATATGGTTGGCACTGGTAATATGCCGCTTAACCGTCACCCTGGTATTGTATTGTATGTCCAATCGCCAAATGCGGCGCCCAACGATTTGATTCGCTCAATCGACGAGTTTCTTAACGCCTTCTACATGGTGTTACTAGAGCTTAATGATTACCAGTGGCACAGCAGTAAGAAAGGGCTTTGGAATCAAATCTCAACCCCTGATACCACATTACGAGGACGAGCTCAGCGACTCTGGATTGCTATTGGCAACAAAGACACAGAGTTCAACCAACGAGAGAAAGTACTAGCTGAACTTAAATCACTCACAAGGGCGGATATGATTCGCTTTGTTGTGAATGAGCTAAAACCCAGAACCGCCAATCGACTGATCATGCACAGCCAAGGTAAAGCGCATATTAACGCGCCACGCTTGGACCTAGGTTTCGAGATAGGCTCAATTGAAGAGTTTCAATTAAGGCCGAAGGATACGGATTTAGGATAATAAAAAACCCCTCATTTGAGGGGTTTTCTTTTTTAACGCTTATTTATAGAAGGTTTCGTCAAGTCCAGCTCGAGTTAACAAGCCGTCGCATGGCGCAAAGCGGTCACCGTATTTCTCAGCGTGCTGGTTCATCAACTCAACGACTTTCTTAATTCCAATCGTATCCATATAGCGGAAAGGACCACCTAAGAATGGTGGGAAACCAATACCGAAGATCGCACCAATGTCACCATCACGTGGACTGCGAATAATGCCTTCGTCCAAGCAGCGCACTGCTTCGTTCAACATAGGTAAAGCGCAGCGAATAGCGATATCTTTCTCAGACATCTTAGCTTCAGGTTTTAGCCCAAGAACACTGTACACCGAGCTGTCCACTGACTTCTTCTTACCTTTATAGGTATAGAAGCCTTTACCTGTTTTTCTGCCTTTACGACCATCGTTTAATAGTTTGTCGAAGACATCCGGACCTTGGAATCGCTCGCCTAGCTCAGCGACTAGAATTGGCATGATCTTGGCACCAATATCAACACCTACTTCATCTAACAGTGTGATAGGACCCACAGGGAAACCAAAGTCCAACAAAGCGTTATCAAGCGCTTCAATTGGCTCGTTTGATAGTAGAACGTTTGCCGCTTCATTCATGTAAGGCGCTAGAATACGGTTTACGTAGAAGCCTGCTTGGTCTTTAACAACAATCGGTGTTTTACCCTGCTTTCTGGCAAACTTAACCATAGTCGCGATAGTTTCATCCGATGTACCTTCATGCGGAATCACTTCCACCAACGGCATTTTATCGGCTGGACTAAAGTAATGCAGACCAACCACATTTTCTGGACGTTCCGCTTTTTCAGCAATCTGCGCGATAGGAATGGATGACGTATTGGTAGCAAAAATGGTTTCTGGTTTAGCGTTGCTCTCGACGTCATTCACCATCTGTTGTTTCAACGATAGATCTTCAAATACCGCTTCGACCACAACATCGGCCTTGGCAAAACCGGTAAAGTCTGTGCCGCCGGCCATTTGCAACATTTGCGCTTGTAGATCCGCTTTAGAGATAATGCGACGCTTACGCTTTTTCTCTAACAACTTAAAGTTGTAATTAAGCGCATTCACAATGCCTTCATTAGCAACATCTTTAATGCGAACTGGCACTTTCGCTTTGCATACGGTGACGTGAGTAATACCCGCCCCCATTAAGCCACCACCAAGTACCACAGCGTTGTCGACGGCTTTAGGCTGGGCGTCACTACCAAATTCTTTCTTCATCTCTGTGGTAGCGAAGAAAATAGAACGTAATGCTTTAGATTCTGAAGTCATCACTAATTCGCCAAAGCGTTTAGCTTCATTCTCCAGCCCTTTCTTCATGCCTTTTTCGAGACCATAGCGAATTACATCTAAAATGGCATCGGCCGCAGGATAGTTACCGCGTGTTTTTTCGTTGGTCTTCTTCGCTGCTTGGTCAAAGATAACTTTACGACCAAGACCGGTACCTGACATCAACACTTCTTTCTTGGTGAGCTTTTTCGCTTTGCGCTTTTTGCCCTTACCTAAGAAATCTTTCGCCACGTCCAACAAAATAGTGTGTGGCACACTCGCATCGACGACACCAAGTTTTTTCGCCTTTTTGGCGCGAAGTTGCTTACCCGTAAGAATAAGGTCAAGAGAAGGCAGTAGCCCAATAAGTCTCGGTAGTCGCTGTGTGCCACCTGAGCCAGGAAGCAAACCAAGCTGAACTTCTGGTAGTCCTAGCTTAGTAATATCCGCATCACTACATACACGATAATCACAAGCAAGTGCGAGTTCTAGACCACCGCCCAAGCAAGGACCGTGAATCGCAGCAACAACAGGGAATGGGAGATCGGAAAGCTGCTGAAACATCTCTTGCCCTTTTGCAGCTAACGCTTGTGCTTCTTCTGCAGATGTACATGCATCAAGCATTCTGACATCTGCTCCGGCAATAAAGTTATCCGATTTTAACGAGTGGACAATCAACCCTTTAAGTGCCGATTTTTTCTCTTCAAGCTCAGAAAAAACTTGTGCCATTTCATCGGCAAACGCAGCTTGAAGGGTATTCATTTTCTCACCTGGAACATCTATTCCAAGCCATGCAATGTTCTGCTCATCAACATTAAGATGAAAGGCTTTATGCTCGCTCATTATTCTACCTCCAGAATCATTGCCGCACCTAAACCACCAGCCGCACAAGCGGTGTTAAGCGCTAATCCACCACCGCGACGCTTAAGCTCGTTCAGTGTTTGCGTAATCATTCGTGCACCAGTGGCTGCGAATGGGTGGCCATAGGCAAGTGAACCACCAAGTACGTTGAATTTCTCCATATCGATTTCACCAATTGCACTCGAACGGCCAAGCTTCTCTTTAGCAAATGACTCACTTGCAAACATCTTGACGTTAGAAAGTGCTTGGGCAGCGAAGGCTTCATGCATGTCGATAAGCGTTAAATCTGACAGCGAGATTCCAGCACGATCTAGTGCCATAGGTGTCGCATAAGATGGCCCCATCAGCATATCTTCACGAACGCCAATAGCAGAGAACGCATAAGAGCGGATATAGCCTTTGATTTCTAAACCTAGCTCTTTAGCTCGACCTTCACGCATCAACATAATCGCTGCAGCGCCATCGGTCAGCGGCGTACTGTTAGCCGCAGTTACAGTGCCATATTGGCGATCGAATGCCGGACGAAGCTTACTATAGCTAGCAAGCTCTGAGTCATGACGGATGTTGTTGTCTTGCTCTAGGCTCTTTTTATATGGTTCAGGAAAGGCCGTCATTACCTCATCACGCACTTTGCCTTCTTTCCAAGCCTGCGACGCAAGGGAGTGAGAGCGATGTGCTAATTCATCTTGTTCAAGGCGAGTAATTCCATGAGATTTCGCCATTTGCTCAGCCGTTTGTCCCATAGATAAACCAGTCGAATACTCAGCGACCGCAGGTGGCACAGGCATAAGGTCCTTGAACGACAACTTCTTAAGAATGCTAAGTTTTTGGCCGACTGTTTTGGTTTTACTCAAAGCAAGTAGGTTCGCCGCCAGTTTTTTAGAAACCCCAATAGGTAAAACAGAAGATGAATCGGCGCCACCAGCAATCCCAACATCAATGGTGCCAGCCATAATACTTTCGCAAACATTGGCAGCGGCTTGGAAACTTGTCGCACAAGCTCTTGTCACACTATAAGCGTCAGTATGAATGTTCATACCAGTGCCAAGTACAATTTCTCGCGCGATGTTTGGGGCTTCTGGCATCTGAACAACCTGACCAAATACCACTTGGTCGATTAACTTAGGGTCGATATCGGTACGTGCCATCATTTCAGCAACGACCATCTTTCCTAGGTCAACAGCGGGTACTTGGCTAAATTCGGTGCTTTGGCGCGCAAAAGGTGTTCGCAAGCCTGCAACTACAGCGATACGTTCGCCGTTACGGGTGGTGAGATCGATTTTCCCCACTTCCTTACTGCTCATAATTTCTCCTTCCTAAGAGGTCTGACCACAGCATTGTAACGAAGATGTTAAGAATTTAAAACAGTCGTTTAATAAAACTTGATGGATTTATTGAATAACGTGATATGGTCGACCAAAATGGAATATGAGAATGACGCAAGCTAAGCGACAATAGGAATAGTGAAAACAAGAAGATAGATTCTACGAGCAAAAAAAAACCACACAGTAAATTGTGTGGTTGGAATCTATAAAGCAATTAACTTGCGCCAATTGAAAATAATCAGTTTCCTGATTAGGAGAAAGTAAAGTCAGCCTTCAAAAGGAAGTGTCATCTTGCTCAACATGTTAGTCCCGAAAGACCAACGAGATGACAAGGGTTAATATAACCGCTCCTCAGGTCTTAATTTTGAACTAGATCAATTTTGAGTGACTTTGCTGTAAATCCAGGGAAAAAAACACGAATCACAGAGCAAAAACGGGGGCTCCTGTGTCATTTATAAAAAAGTTTGGAAAGAAATCTTCGAGTAGTCCGGTCAACTCGAATATGGACAAACAAAGAAAATACGAAGCACTGGTTCGTGCTTATCATAGAGATCTTTATCGATACGCTTATTGGTTGTGTAAAGATAAGCCCGTCGCTGAAGATCTTGTTCAAGAAACCTGCTTGCGTGCTTGGAAGTCTCTGGATAGCCTCCAAGATGAAAAAGCCGCGAAGTCATGGCTTATCACGATTCTACGTAGAGAGAATGCTCGACGTTTTGAACGTAAGCAGTTTGATCTCGTCGATATCGATGATTATGGCAATGATGCAAAGGTTTCTGATGATCCGCACCATCAGCAGGAATGGCTTCAAGCACAAATTATGAAACTCGATGTCGAGTATCGAGAACCGCTCTTTCTACAAGTCGTTGGTGGCTTTAGTGGTGAAGAAATCGGCTCGATCCTCGACCTTAACAAAAACACTGTAATGACTCGATTATTTAGAGCACGCAATCAGCTCAAGGAAATGTTGGAGTCTGCGGATTCACCTAGGGGGCAACACAATGGATGAGTTAGAATTCCGTCGTCGTATTATGTCCGATCCGAAGGCGAAAGATGCTGAGTTATTGGAAGCGATCCAACAAAGCGAAAACAATGCGAAATATATGGACGATATTTTGTCATTGGACGCTCGAATCGAACAAGCGATGAAAGTCGATGTTCCCGATGATTTAGCTGACCGGATCTTATTTAACCAACCAGAAAGCAACGTGGTCAAAGTGAAATTCGGTAAGCGCGCGCTTTCATTAGCAGCGTCTATCGCTTTTGCCTTTGGTTTACTAGTAGGCCAAGTTAATTGGGGGAATGTGGTTGTTTCACCGGCGCAAGCTTCGTTATCTGATACAGCTATGAAACATGTTCATGAAGAAATGGGCTTTATTGAACCACTTGATGAAAACGTCTCTAAAGCTCAAATTAATGCTAAATTGCTGCCATTTGCTTATCAGATCGGCCAGAGCTTTCCTTACCATGTTTATTATTTGAATCACTGCGGTTTTGGTGAGTCCAATGCAATGCACATGGTTTTTCAAGGTGAAAAAGGCAAAGTGACCCTGTTCTTAACAGGCATCGCGAGCGAACAAACTAAGTCTTTCGATAAAGATGGAATGGCGGGAATGGTCGAACCGATTGGCGATGCCAGTTTCATCCTTGTTGGTGAAGAAGGTGAAGACTTTAGTAAAATCGGCGAAAACATTAAGAAAATCCTTAACCCTGCTTAATTTTATAGATAAAAGAGCCTTATTTCCGAATAGGGCTCTTTTTTTATTGATATTGTTATTTTTAGAGTATCAACTCTAGAAATAACCTTTTTCGATGCATTTCCTGCCAAATAGTCATCATTTATATACTTTTTACGCGATTTTAGTTACTGGTCAGATTTCTATTGCCTATACTAGCGATTAGGATCAGCCCCGAAATTGAGCATTAACTCAATTTTCACTAACGCCCAAAGAGGCGATTACAAAAAAGGATGTATACTAAATGACTACTTCGCGTCTGTATAAAAAAACACTATTAGCAGTGGCAGTCTCGTCACTCACTTTCGCCTCTCAACATGCAGCAGCAGCAGGTTTCCAACTTAACTCTCAATCAGCAACAGGTCTAGGCCGTGCTTTTGCGGGTGATGCTGTAATTGCGGATAACGCTTCGGTAATGGCGCGTAACGCAGCAGCGATGACGTTGTTTGACTCGCACCAGTTTTCTGGTGGCTTGAATGTAATAGCATCTAGCATTGATGTTAAAAATATTGGTGGTGCAGGGTCTCCACCTTACGGATTGCAAGAACCTGATGCAAACAACACGGCAACCTCATATGTACCTAATATCTATTATATCCATCGCTTAAATGATAAATGGGCTTTAGGTGCTGGTATCTATTCTAACTTTGGAACCACCAACAACTTCGATGACTCTTTCGGAGACAATAACTTGGCTAAGGTCTATGGCGGTACGACAGAGATTTCCAGCATCAACTACACACTAAATGCTGCATACCGCATTAATGAGCAGTGGAGTGTTGGTGGTGGTATTGATATCGTCCAAGGCTCAGGCAAGCTAGAACGTACAACTAGTCCTTCTACACCTGGGCTAAATGAAACCAAAGTTGTAAACATTGATGCTAGCGGCGTTGGTGTTGGTTTTAATGTCGGCACTGTGTTTGAGCTAAATGAAGATAACCGATTTGGCCTAGCATATCACTACAGCCCGACAGTCACCGCTGACGGTACAGTAGAGTATGCATTGGATCCAAATGCAAGTAGTATCGATCTAAAACTACCTAGCATGGTTGAGTTTAGTGGTTTCCACAAAATTACTGACACAAAATTCGCGGTTCACTATAGCGTTCAATGGATTGGTTGGAGCGTATTTGACAAAGTTGAAACTAATAACAGCGCAACTATTAAAGAATACAACTGGCAAGATGGCTACCACTTTGCTCTAGGCGGTACGTACTACCTAAACGAAGAATGGACCCTACGTGCTGGCTATATGTATGACACCGCAGCACAAGACCAAGACCGCTCAATCTCTGTACCAGACTCAGATCGTCAATGGTTCTCTGTCGGTGCAGGTTATAACTTCAAGAAACACCACACTATTGACCTAGGTCTAACTTACCTAGCAGGTAAAGATGTTTCTGTAACTGAATCGAGCGCTCCTTTAGCTCCAGAACTAACTGCTACCACACATGCTAACGCATGGCTAGCAGGTATCCAATACAGCTACAGCTTCTAAGCTAAATAACTAAACTTCTTAAGGGTCGGTATTCCGACCCTTTTTTCTATCTCCCCTGACTCAACCCTTCACTTTCAGCATACAACTGGTCATACCTTTTCTTGATTTTTGTATACAGGTGTAAGCTGATTTTTTGAAACATCACCATAACATCTAGATTATTGACCCATAAAAATTTAGTTCTACGATATTTAAATTCAAAAATGATGTATTTGTAATAAATTAGTTTTAAAGCATTTACTCTAAAAATAGAATCACCGCTCTAAATGGAAATACTTTGAGCGAACAACAATGACAATTTCAAAACGAACTCCCCTATCTCTTGCAGTGGTTTTGGGGCTGCTATCCTCTTCACAGGTCTCAGCGGCAGGTTTTCAACTAGCAGAATATTCAGCGACTGGTCTAGGACGTGCATTTGCAGGTGAGGCAGCAATGGCTGACAATGCAAGCGCACAATGGCGTAACCCAGCGATGTTGACTTATCTAGAGGGTACTCAGGTATCTGGCGGTGTACTTTATGTCGACCCAAATATAGACGTTACCGGTACCTCTTCTAAATTTGGCTACACTGAAGCTAAAGACATTGCTCATAGTGCGCCTGTACCTAACTTATACGTGTCACATCAAATTAATGATAGTTTTACAGCTGGCCTCGCTCTAGGGTCAAACTACGGTATGGAAACAGAGCTTGATAGTAGCTTTCTTGCGACCCAGTATGGCAATCAAGCGAAAGTAATGACGGTAGAAGCTGTCGCTAGCTTAGGTTATAAAATCAATGAGCAATTTAGTATTGGTGGCGGTATTCGTTTTGTCACTGGAGAAGGACATTTTGGTGCTTCAGTCCCTGTCGCAGGCACTGATCTGAAGTATATGGAAGGAAAAGATAGCTCTTGGGGCTACCAACTTGGCGCCGCTTGGCAGATTAATCCTAACAACCGTGTTGGTATTGCTTATAAGTCGAAAGTGACTATGGACTTCGAAGGTGATGCCAGTGGTTTATTAGTACCAAACCAAAGTATCGGTGGAACTCTATCAGTCCCACTACCAGCAACTCTTGAACTAGCTTCATTCCATCAACTGAACGCAAAATGGGCAGTTCACGGAAGTATCAACTGGACTCAATGGAGTGACTTCGACAAACTTGTTGCAGAATACGACAATGGTATGAGCGATCATATTAAAGGTGAATACTGGAAAGATAGCTATCGTTTTGCTCTAGGTACAACGTACAGTTTAAATAAAAAAGTAACGTTGCGTGGTGGTATTGCTTACGATATGTCAGCTGTTGACGATAAATACCGTACAACCACTATTCCTGAAACAGATCGTACATGGTTAAGTGCTGGTGCTAGCTACGCATTTACAGAGCAGTTCACTTTGGGTGGTGGTTTAACTTATATTATGGCGCGTAAAGCTCCGATTGTTGAACCTCGCGACTCACATGACCAAGCCGCGTCAGTTTTTGGTGATTTCACTGGTGAAATCTCAGGTGATGTTTGGATAGTAGGCGTACAAGCTAACTATCGCTTCTAATAGTCTCTATAGCTAATTAAGAGATCCTCTATTATTCACAATGAGGATCTCTTTACAAAGTGCCTTCTCGAGCTACTCAAAATCCTCCAAGTAGTCATCAATATAAGCTTCTTCCTCCGCATCCACTTCATCATCCACTACTTCTGCTTTGTAGTTCTGACGTTGGATATAAATATCCCGAGTAAGCGAATAAGGATCTGGTGACTGTTCGAGTGTTGCTTCTTGAGGGACGACTAGCGCGCGTTTTTCCATTCCTTCTAAGGCCCACTTGCCAAAGCTAGCCCAGAAGTTCAAGAAAGATATTGGCGGATATAATCCATCTACGACATCTGCACCTTCACGTAAAGTAATCGGCCCATAACCCGGTATCATAAAATATGGGCCCGTACCGACCCCATAATGCCCAATCGCATCACCGAACTCTTTCTTATCTCGCTTTTCAATACCGGCCGCAGAAGCGATATCAATAAAGCCTAATAAGCCTAAGGTACTGTTTATCCAAAATCGATTGAAGTGATCCAGCGCCTTACCACCATTACCCATAACAGCATTGTTCACAGCACTAAATGGTTCATCAAGGTTAGCTAGGAAGTTACGTACCCCTAGTCTGACTGGATCAGGCGTGTAGTTGACGTAAGCGAGAGAGACGGGACGCACAAAATAGGGGTCTAAATAGTCATAATTAACCGCCCACATTGCTCGGTTAAAGCTTTCGAAGGGATCATAGACGTCGGTTCCAACCTGAGTCGTATCATTGTCAGGTTGTAGTTCACTGTTCTCGACTTGCAGATCGCTGGAGTCACTTGAGCTAGAATCCAAAGTCGAAGTTGCCTCTTGGCTTTCTATTGGTTGGGTATCTTCAGGAGATGAAGAACAACCAAACAGAAATACGCAAGAAACAAAAACGGCAAAAAGAGTGATCTTTTTGCCGGTTGATGCTGACTGCATAACCTCATCCATAAGCCATGACAATCTGAGCAGTTTCGTATTTTTTTGTCCTAATGCTTTGATAATTAGGAATTAAGCTCTAGATTGTTGTTATAACCACTAGTAATGAGTATAGCGGTATGCAACTACACAGGCTAGTTAAAGCAACAATCTAGGCCAATATTTATTAATCAGTATGACTATATGTTATAGGAATTAGTACTGCTGATTAATAGACACCTCCACGGTATCACCCAATTTAGCAGGTTGGCTTTCACCAAACCAATCGCCATCGCGAGTCGCAACATTACCATCACTATCGATACGAACTCTCACAATGAGTCCATCCAAACTTGATAGTTTACGCCCTTCCATCATGCTGTTGTTATCATCCAAAACAACAGTACGTGGGAAAATACCTAGCGGATAGCGCGCCGCCGCAACTGGCATTGGCGAACCGTCTGCTGGGTGTACTGAGACGATTAGTGCTGCATCTTCTGGGATACGAGCATCAGGGCTTAGTGAAATCGTCACCGCCACTGACTTACCTTGAACAATCGGCTCACCCATGCGCGCTTTGGCACTCTCAATGCTTCGAGAAAGCATTTCATAGCGGCTATCTTCTGGACCAATCATTTTCTGCATAATCGACCAGTAACGGATAGCTCCTGGGAAATCTTCTCGCTCAAATGCATCGAATGCCAATAGCGAGAACACTCGAAGATCAACATACTCTTCTTGAATCAAGCTAGTAAGAAGGCTTCTTGCACGATTATTGTCCATTTCATCTTGAGACATCATCAGAGCTTGAGCGTAACCTAACTTAACATCTGCATCATTAGGCGTTAACCGATAGGCTTTTTCCATCGCGTCTGTTGCGGTTGTCACGTCGCGATTCGCAAGGGCGATTCGACCTAATAGCAACCAGCCCGTTGCATCGTCTTTTTGATAGTGCAAACGAGTACGCAAGGCCAAAGTAAGATCTTGCATCTCATCTTCAGTCATTGGCTCAGCAGAGCCCGCCATCAGCTTCTTCGATAATTCAGGAAGGTTAGCTGTGACTTCTTGCCAATTTTTCACCTTGGTTGCACCACCAAAATGCATATACATACCGTAAGTCAAGATCACAACCAAAGCAACAGAAGGAATCAGTACCGCCATTGGCGAAATATTGAATTTCTCGGTTTGTTGCTGCTGTTGTGGAATATCGTCAAGCAGTGATTGTTTAAGGTCATCGATTAAGTCTTGTTGGTTCTCCACCAAACCTTCTTCGTTTTCCACTTCCAACTCAGAAAGACGATCTTTATAGAATGCCTTGTTTAATTCATCACGAAGCTGTTCATCGTTGTTGGCTTTCTTACTGTTAAGAGTGATTGCCAGCAGTGCGATTGCAACGACAACAAGACCGACTGTTGATATCCAAAAAAGTGTCATTACTGCTTATCTCCAGTCTCTTTTTCATCCAGCAACGCTTTCAGTTGAGCTTCTTTTTCATCGCTCCACTCGCTGCCTGCTTGTTCAGTTTGCTTAGCGCGGTTCTTACGACTGCGCATCACAATCAAACCAAAACCGAACACCACGACAAATAACGGGCCAACCCAGAGGATCGCCGTTGCGAATGTCAGCGGTGGATTATAAGTCACAAAGTTACCGTAGCGAGCGATCATATAGTCGATAATCTCTTGCTTAGATTTGCCTTCTTTGGTCATCTCATAGACTTTCTGACGAAGGTCTACAGCAAGCTCAGCATTAGAGTCACCGATAGTATTGTTTTGACACTTAGGGCAACGCAGCGTGTGGTTTAGCTCTTGGAACTGATTTTCCTGTTCTAACGAGTCAAACTCATGAACTTCAATTGCAGCATTAGCTGCCAATGCGAGCACTAGTGAAGACGTTAAAGCGATTAACCACTTTTTCATTTTTTCGCCTCCTCTAACATTTGCTGATATAGAGGCTGAAGTTTCTCACTCCAGTTACGAGCGTTCACATCGCCAACGTGACGGTAACGAATCACACCATTAGCATCGATTAAGAAGGTTTCAGGCGCACCGTAAACCCCTAAATCTAGACCTAGCATGCCATCACCATCGAACAGGCTAATCAAGTAAGGATTACCCAACTCATTAAGCCATTGAATCGCCTTGTTACGTTGATCTTTGTAGTTCAAACCGATGATTTTGACGCCATTCCCCGCAAGCTCATTGAGATACTGGTGTTCTGCATAACAAGTTGGACACCATGTAGCCCAAACATTTAGCAGTAAAGGCTCACCTTTGAAGATATCCTGATTGTACAGTTTTCCAGGCTCGGCAAGATCTTCTAAACGAAACTCTGGAACGTGTTTGCCAATCAGCACCGATTCTAGCTTGGTAGGATCGTCCCCAGCCTGGTTACGCCCTAGCTGAACGGCAAAGACCGACACCAAAATTAGAAATGCGACTAAAGGAATAAATAGGATCTTCTTATTCATTATGCGTCTCCTTCCGCCTTCGCTGTCTTTCTGAAACGGTAACGTTTATCACTGATAGCTAATGCACCACCGATAGACATAATCAGCGCACCTAACCAAATCCAACGAACAAACGGTTTGTGGTAGATACGAACTGCCCATGACTTACCATCATCTAGACGCTCACCCATCGCGATATACAAGTCACGAGTCACTCCACGATCGATAGCGGCTTCAGTCATCATAGACTTAGCAGTGCGATAGAAACGCTTTTCTGCATGAAGGGTGTTGATGTATTTACCATCTTTGGTGATTTCAAAGTCAGCGATATAACCATCGTAGTTCGGACCATCTTTGTCACGCAGACCTTTGAAATAGAAATCGTAGTCATTAATCTGGTAATGCTCACCCGGCGCTAAACGCACATCGCGTTCAATGCTGTAGTTTTGCACCATAGCGATACCAATAACGCTTACTGCTAAGCCGATGTGACCCAACATCATCGCCCAGTGACTGCGAGGTAGCTTAGTAATGCCTTTGGCAAAACTGTGGCGGTGAGTTGCACGCTCGTAAAGTTCAAAGCCATGCATGGTAATGATCCAAGATGCCATCAACCAACCAAGGAATGCTAGACCTGTAAAGTATTCGGCCAAAACGGTTACCATCAGCGCAGAGAAAGCAAGTGAGATAACACCAGAGATGACCATTGGCTTAATAAGCGTCGACATTTTGTCACGCTTCCAACGAATCAGAGGGCCAATACCCAGTAGGAACGCGAATGGCACCATTAGCCAAGTAAACAACATATTAAAGAATGGCGCACCGATCGATACCGAGCCCAAACCAATCTGTTTATGAACAAGTGGTAGCAAAGTACCAACAAGCACCACGACGAGTGCTGCCATCAACAGAACATTGTTACCCAACAGCGCGTTTTCACGTGACAGCAAGTCGAAGTTACCACGTACTCTCACCGAGGCACCTTTCAAAGCAAACAGCAGTAAGGAACCACCTATCACGAATACTAAGAAACCGAGGATAAACATACCGCGCGACGGATCGGAAGCAAAGGCGTGCACTGAGACCAAAATGCCGGAACGTACTAAGAAGGTCCCCAACAAACTCAAAGAGAATGCTGAAATCGCCAACAATACCGTCCAAGCTTTGAACGTGCCGCGTTTTTCAGTCACTGCCAATGAGTGCATTAATGCGGTACCCGCTAACCAAGGCATGAACGAGGCATTTTCAACTGGATCCCAGAACCACCAGCCGCCCCAGCCAAGCTCATAATATGCCCACCATGAACCCAGTGCGATACCTAGAGTTAGGAAAACCCATGCAGCGGTTGTCCAAGGTCGAGACCAGCGAGCCCAAGCAGTATCCAAGCGACCTGACATCAATGATGCAATCGCAAAAGAGAACGCAACCGAGAAGCCAACATAACCCATATATAGCATTGGAGGGTGGATGATCAAACCAGGGTCTTGCAACAGTGGGTTGAGATCTCGTCCATTAACCGGGAAGAAAGGTAATGTTCTTAAAAATGGGTTTGAAGTAACAATGATAAACAGTAAGAAACCGACTGTGATCATGCCCATTACTGCTAGTACTCGCGCGACTGACTCTTGAGGCATACCACGGCTAAAGCTAGCTACAGCAACGGTCCAAGCCGCTTGAATCAACACCCAAAGTAATAATGAGCCTTCGTGAGCACCCCATACTGCCGTTAGACGGTAGTACCAAGGCAACTGAGTATTCGAGTTATTCGCCACATACTGCAACGTAAAGTCGTTAACGTAAAACGCCCACTCGAGAATAACAAAGGACAACAGTAGCATAATGAACATACCCCAAGAGAGAGGCCTTGCCGTGTTCATCAGCAATGTGTTGTTTTTCGATGCGCCTATGAGCGGCAAAATACTGAGTAGCACTGATAAACTCAACGAGAGTATCAGTGCAAAGTGACCAATTTCAGCAATCATTGACCGCTTCCTTGTTTCTGTTCTTGAGAATATTGCAGTGGTTCATGCGTCTTCTTCATAGCTTCTGCTACTTCAGGCGGCATGTATTCTTCATCGTGCTTAGCTAGTACTTCAAAAGCCTCAATCTTAGTAGGCTCCACTAGTACTCCTTGAGCAACAATGCCCTGCCCTTCACGGAACAAGTCAGGAAGAATACCATCATAAACCACTGTCACCTTAGGACCGACATCAGCTAAATCGAAGCTGACGCGCAGTGATTCTGTATCACGACTTACCGAACCTGCAACCACCATTCCACCAATACGCAGGCGTTGGCCAATTTCAGGTTTTGAGCCGTCTTTCTTACCATTCACCAATTCCGTTGGTGTATAGAACAGATCCATGTTTTGATTAAGTGCATAAATGATCAAGCCAACAGTCGCACCGATACCAATGAAAATGGCCAGAATAATGCCGAGCCTTTTCTTACGCCTTGGGTTCATAGAGTGTTCTCCATATTTTTCGCTGCTTCGATACGCGCCTGCCTATCGACTTTAGCTTGAACGTCTTTAAGTAGTTTTTTTCCTCGTGACACGCTAGTCACAAGAAGAATAATCATGGACAAAAAGGTGATGCCAAATGCACTCCAAACATAGGAGGCATAACCTCCCATAGCAAAAAAGTCACCTAAAGATTCAAAATGCATAATATCTAACCTCTTTGCTTGGCTTGTTCAGCCAGTTTGATCACCCACGGACGGTGCCCCTCTTTATTGATGATCTCATTACGTAAACGAATCATCGTCACAGCTCCAAAGAAGAAGGCAAATCCGAAAATATTCAATAGTAGTGGCCACAGCATGTCGCTGGAAATCGAAGGTTTAGCGAACTTAGTAATTGTCGCGCCTTGATGTAGCGTGTTCCACCACTCCACAGAGAAATGGATTATAGGGAGGTTAATCACACCTACTATGGCAAGAATACCCGCTGCTTTTGCTGCCGTTTTTTGATCATCAAAAGCGTGGTAAAGCGCAATGACACCTAAATAAAGGAATAGAAGAATCAGTTCTGACGTCAGACGAGCATCCCAGACCCACCATGCACCCCACATAGGCTTGCCCCACACTGCACCTGTTAACAGGGCGATGAAGGTGTAGACCGCACCAATTGGCGCCATCGCCAGAGCCGCTAAGTTAGACAACTTAACCTGCCACACTAGACCAATAAATGCCGAAATCGCCATCGACATATACACGCCCATAGACCAAATTGCAGAAGGGACATGAATATAGATAATACGGAAGCTATCACCTTGTTGATAGTCTGAAGGTGCAAAAGCAAGTCCCCAGACGGTGCCGATGGATAGACATAGTAATGCTATCGTGGCAAACCATGGTAAAAGCTTACCGCACAATTGGTAAGTGGTTTCGGGTTTGGCATAAGGATGGAGCCATTTCCACATAGTGTTTCTCACTCTTTGACGACATTTCTCTCATCGCCGAATCGGCAATGTAAGCGTGGTATATTTTTAGTTTACGCTAACTCTTAGTGCGGCACTGATAGCAAACGGAGTCAGAGTCATTGCTCCGGCTAACATAGCAGCTAGCAAAGCTAACTGACCATTATACGCAACACCCAATGATGCAGCATCAATCGCAGAGGTAGCAAATATTAGAATAGGAATATAGAGAGGCAATACGAGCAAACTCAGCAGCACCCCACCTTTTTGCAACCCAACGGTCAATGCAACACCGATAGCGCCTATAAAACTCAAGGTAGGTGTCCCCACCAATAAAGTTAAGACGACAGCAATCCATGTATTTGAGTCCAGTGATAACAAAATCGCCAGCAGTGGACTAATAATGATAAGAGGCAACCCTGTCAGCAACCAGTGAGCAATAATCTTTGCTATAACAACCAGTTGTAGAGGAATAGGCATGAGCATCATCTGTTCAAGAGACCCGTCTTGGAAGTCATCTTTAAACAGTCGCTCCAATGACAAAAGTGCAGAAAGCAAAGCAGCAACCCACACAATACCCGCAGCAATACGCGCCAGTAGATTCGGCTCAGGTCCGATACTTAACGGAAAAAGAGTAATCACTATGATGAAAAACCATAGTGGATTGAAAATATCGGCTTGACGACGAAACGCAATGAGTAGCTCTCGACGGATTATTTTCATCATGGACGCAATCATACTACTCTCCAAGTTTGATCTTTTTGAGTTTAGGATTGTCGCTAAACATATCTTGGTGAGTCGTTAACAATACGATACCGCCCTGTTCCGCATGGTTGAGAAATAGATCTTCTAGCACTTTAACACCCTGCTTATCGATCGCAGTCAGTGGTTCATCCAAAATCCACAATGGTTGCTTACTGAGCCAAAGACGCGCCAACGCTACTCTGCGTTGTTGACCTGCAGAAAGTTGAGCAACAGGTACATCTTCTCGACCAGCAAGGCCGACTTGGGTTAACGCAGAAAAAATCTGTTCCGTCGATGTGTCAGGAGCATGAATAGACTGATAAAACTTTAGATTTTCGAACGCGGTCAGATCGCGTTTGACGCCAGTTTGGTGTCCCAGAAACAACAAAGATTGGTGATAATCTTCCCGACTGGATTCGATTTTTTCACCGTTCCATTTGATCTCACCTTCTTCTTTATCTCCCAGTCCAGCAACAATACGCATCAGCGTGGTTTTACCGGTACCGTTTCGGCCCTCAATCTGTACGAGATCGCCTAATTGTAAAGAAAAAGATAAATTCTCAAATAATACGCGGTCATCGCGAATCGCTGTTAATTTTGTTACTTCTAACATTCATTTACGTACTGGTTCGACAGGGCGTCCATCTTACCATAGCTAAAATAGCGTTAAACGATAATGATCAAACTCGCTTCACGAAACTTGGTAAGAAACTATAAATTACTGTTCTTAAAACGAAATATATACCCATAAAGTGGTAGATATTTTCTTAATTTGTCATATCATGCCGAACCATAGAATAGCAAACCGTACACCTATGACGACTAGAAAAAGGTAAAGAATTGTTAACGTTGTTATTAAAATAGAACAAGAACATCAATGAGTTATTGATGTTCTGTAACGCCTATCTGCTCTTTTTAAGGGAGGGATAACCTTGACTGGCGGGTGCTCGGACAGGTTGCTTTGCCTTGTGTAAAGGCGGCACTTTTTCTTTGCCGGCAATTTTGTTCTGTAGGGAGAGCATCAGCTCTGCTTCTGCCTTTGGAAGTTCGCACTCTTCGATAAGCTCGTTGATATCCGCGCCCAGTTTGACCATTTTGTTAGCGCGAGTGTACAAACGACCATCACTATCGACATTTTCCAGCTCGATAATACGCTCGGTTAGGTGAGCTATAATTTCTTCTTGTTCAGATACTTTCTGACCAAGTCCAACTAACACCGAACGTACTTCAAGAAGCTGTTTATTGCATTTTTCTACATCTTTCTCTAGCGCTCGCTTTTGCTGGCGAGCATGTGCCTTATGTAGATTCAGGCCACGATGAACCTTCACCAACCATACAAAGAGAATAATTGCTAATGCCACCGCTCCCCATAGCAGTGGTGACATCAAAGACACAGAGTCAATCATTATAGATAAGCCATTTCATCCCACTCATCTTCAGAGAGCAGTTTATTAAGGTCAACAAGAATCAACAATTTACCTTCACGGTTGCTCACCCCTTGAATGAACTTCGCGCTTTCATCTGTACCAACACTTGGCGTTGTATCAATTTCAGAAGAGCGCAGATAAACCACTTCAGCCACACTGTCGACTAGAATACCAATAACTTGGCGTTCAGATTCGATAACAATGATACGAGTATTATCCGTGATTTCACCAGGCATCAAGCCAAAACGTGAACGAGTATCAATCACCGTGACCACGTTGCCACGGAGGTTAATAATGCCGAGAACGTAGTCTGGTGCTCCAGGTACAGGCGCTATCTCTGTATAACGAAGTACTTCTCGAACTTGCATAACATTGATGCCGTAGGTTTCTTCTTCTAACTGAAACGTCACCCATTGCAGCACTTCATCGTTAGCTTGATCTTTTCTTAGTTCAACATCCATCGTTTGAGACATAGTCTTCCTCTCAATTCATTTCTGCCTTGCTTCATAATGAAAGCGGAAGCAAATAGCATTAATTTTGTTGTTTACTGTACCGATTTAACATCTAATCCAGCATTAAGCATGTCAATTAGCTCAGACACATGAACTAACGCACACATTTGTTCTTTTACCATCCCAGCAAGCCAAGGACGCTTACCGGATTTTTCTCTCCAGCGCACCGCTTCTGGTTGAAGTAGCTCAGTACCTTTAAGCTCTGTAGACGCCAGTCCCCAATGGCTCTCACCTAACATCACAATATACTCGTAGGCATCTTTGTAACTATCGTCATTAAGAACATCAGGCATTACCCACATAGCCGTATCAACCACATCAAGTTGACTATCGCGACTCGACTGCAGCCCCAGATACCAAGCAGGTTTGCCAATCAAATGGTTTAGCTCACCAATCTGGTGGATACCCCCAAGCTCATCCAAAGGCACGGCAAACGTCATACCATTGACATCAAAATACAGCACCTGAAAACCTTCAGTACGCTCGCCATTTTGCCAAATGTTCTGCTCACCCGACCCACCATCTGCGGTAACCAGTTCTACATCAACTGTATCGGCAATCTCAGAATCAACTTTAATATCACTAATTACATCCGAAGTTTCTTCTAGATCCCACGATTGAATTTCTTCTGTTGCTGCTTCAGCAGCAATTTGTTCCGACTCCACCTGAACGGCTATGTTTGGCTCAGCAACTATTGACTCTTCAGTTGCTTGGGTTTCTGACTGGTGCTGCAACCCACTAAACAGCTTCTCAAGGTGTTGCAGATCAGGCTCTTCAGCTTCCGCGATAAGTTCGTCGTAAGTGCGTGCTACTTCTTTTGATTGGCTAAGTTGTAGTTGAGGCTCAGGTTGCCATGTAGATAGCGAATCCTGCTGCTCAATAAGAGCCTCAGCTTCCGATGATTCAGCAACAGAAACTGGTTCACTCACTTCGATTGGCTCAGACTCTCCACTATCGAAATCAAGGCCATCTTCTAGCCCTAATAATGACGTAAAGTAATCGTCTAGCGCTTGTTCGCTTGAGAGGGGAGCTGCATCAGCTTTCATCTTGAGCCAACCTTTCTAAATAAATCAGCAGCTGCTTATAGGCAAATACGCCACGACTTCCAGCGGCAAAATGCGACGCAGGTAAGTGTTTAAGACTTGCGTCTCTAAATTTGGTATCGATAGGTACCGCAGAGCTCCAAACTTGCGATGGATAATCGTGTTTAAGCTGGATGAGTGTTTGCAAAGATGCCCGAGTGCGTTTGTCATACATGGTAGGGACAATCGTTACTTTGAATGGGCGTTGACGTGATTTCTGCATGATAGCCAACGTACGCACCATTCTTTCCAGCCCTTTCATAGCCAAAAACTCGGTCTGTACTGGGATTAAAATTCTATCACTCGCCGCCAACGCATTGACCATCATCACACCTAATATTGGTGGGCAGTCTATCAACACATAATCGTACTCGTCACGAAGTGCCAATAATGCGCGTTTTAAGATAAGCCCCATGCCACTGCGATTACCCATAACGCGATCGAGTGTCGCCAGCGACATATGAGCTGGCAAAATATCAATATTATCTATCTCGGTCTGGTGAATTAAGGCTTTAACACGTGTCTCACTGAATTCTTTCAGTTGGAACAAATCAAACAAGCTATGAGTCAGCTCGTCTGAATCCGTACCCAGATAAGTGGTCAATGATGCATGAGGGTCGGTATCGATCAACAAGACTCGATGCCCCTTTTGGCTCAATAGCCCTGCCAACGTTACCGTGGTGGTGGTTTTGCCCACTCCACCTTTTTGGTTAGCTACACTCCAAACAATCATAGTTAGTGCCTCTTGAGCTCTACTAAAATACGTTCGGCGATGCGCTCCAACGGCAGGTCTTCCGTCGAAATACCTGCTTTCGCTACAGCCTGAGGCATGCCATAAACCACGCAAGACTCTTCGTCTTGTGCCCAAATAGTTGACCCTGCAGCTTTGAGCATACGAGCGCCTTCTCTACCATCTGCACCCATTCCAGTTAATATCATCGACAACACTTTGTCTTGATAGATCTTAGCGGCAGAACCAAAGGTGACATCAACACAGGGTTTGTAATTCATGCGTTCGCCACCATCAATGATGCGGATCTTGGTATTACCAGGACGTCCTTCGAGCATCATCTGCATTCCGCCTGGCGCCAAATAGGCAACACCTGGTTGTAACATATCGCCATCCGCCGCTTCTTTGACCGTAATTTGGCAAAGAGAGTTTAAGCGTGCTGCAAACGCTGCAGTAAACGTCGCTGGCATATGCTGTACAAGCAGAATCGGATGGGGATAATTAACAGGTAACTTGGTTAAGATCTTTTGTAGAGCCACTGGTCCGCCTGTTGAAGTTCCGATCGCTGTCAACTGATACGACTTACCACTGGCACGAAACCGTGCGGCTGGGGTCGCTGGCGCGGTGGCTTTTACAGCACTCACTGAAGGTTCGACACGTGAAGCGGCTGTTCTCGATGTTATTGTGCCCGCTGACCTTGATATTGGGCGAATAGGTGTTCTGCGTAACAACGCGCGACGGCTAGCAATTTGCTGCACACGTTGCTGCAACAGGCTGACGGCTTCGTCTTTGTTGCGCGCAATATCTTCAAATTTCTTTGGTAAGAAATCTAAAGCACCAGCTTCCAATGCATCTAAGGTCGCTTTGGCGCCTTCATGCGTCAAAGACGAGAACATAAGTATCGGGGTTGGCTGAGACGCCATGATCTCACGTACCGCAGAGATGCCATCCATAACTGGCATCTCTATATCCATAGTGATCACATCGGGTTTCAGAGACAGTGCCTTTTCGACTGCCTCTTTGCCATTCACAGCAACATCAACCACTTCTAATCGAGGGGCTGCATTAATAATATCGCTAACACGTCTGCGGAAAAAACTTGAGTCGTCGACGACGAGTACTTTAAGTGACATAGACTTCCCTAAATTAGATACGCGATGCTGCTGCGTACTGCTTGAGTAAGTCAGGTACGTCTAATATCAATGCGATGTGACCATCACTAGTAATGGTTGCGCCTGCCATGCCCGGCGTACCTTGTAATAGGCTATCTAGCGGTTTAATCACCACTTCTTCTTGGCCGATCAAAGTATCCACAACAAAGCCAACACGCTGGCTGCCTATCTGAACGATGACCACATGCCCATGACCCTTACGCTGCTCAGCGCGACCCGCATGTGGTGCGAGCCAGTTTTGCAGATAGAACAGAGGAATAGACTTATCACGAACAATGATCGTCAATTGACCATCAACCACATTGGTACGGCTTAAATCTAGGTGGAAAATTTCGTTCACGCTTGCCAAAGGCAGTGCAAATGGATTACCTCCCACTCCCACCATCAAGGTTGGAAGTATCGCTAATGTGAGCGGAACTTTAATGGTAATTTTGGTGCCTTTACCGAGTTCTGAATCAATATCGATAGAGCCGTTTAAGGTATTAATGGCGGTCTTCACCACATCCATACCTACGCCACGACCCGATATATCCGAGATCTTTTCTTTGCTGGAGAAGCCCGGCATAAAGATAAGATTAAAGCACTCTTTGTCGGTCAGACGAGAGGCTGCGTCCTCATCCATCATGCCGCGTTTTACCGCAATAGCACGCAACTTCTCAGGGTCCATACCACCGCCATCATCAATAATGGCAAGTTCGATATGGTCACCTTCTTGAGAGGCAGAAAGGGTTATCTTACCCGTGCGAGATTTACCTGACTGTTCACGAACATCTGGCATCTCCACACCATGGTCAACCGAGTTTCGAACCAAGTGAATCAGTGGATCCGCTAGGGCTTCTACTAAGTTCTTATCGAGGTCGGTATCTTCACCTTGCATTTCAAGAACAATGTCCTTGTTAAGGCTACGCGCTAAATCTCTTACCACTCGCGGGAAGCGACCGAAGACTTTCTTAATAGGCTGCATGCGGGTTTTCATTACCGCACCTTGCAGATCTGCTGTCACAACATCGAGATTGGAGACTGCTTTAGACATCTCTTCATCATTACTGTTGAGACCAAGACTTACCAAGCGGTTACGAACCAACACCAGCTCACCAACCATGTTCATGATGGTATCCAGTGTTGAAGTATCAACACGAACTGTTGCTTCGGCTTGTGGTTTCTTGACCTGCACAGCCGTGTTTTTGCTTTCCGCTGGTAAGGATTTTTCTGGGGCTGGCGCAACAGCGGGGGCCGCCGCTTTGGCATGTTCTGCTACTTTAGGCTCGATCGTCGCTGGTGCAACGTTTTGAGATGCAGGTTTTGTTGCTACATCCAGTTCATCTGGAGAAGGGCCCTTACCAACACCATGCAATTCATCCAGCAGTTTCTCGAACTCTTCGTCCGTCATCAAATCACCGCTGTCAGGCCCTGCTGGTGTCTCTTTAACCTCAGGCTTAGAGGCAGCTACAGCTGTCACCGCTGGGGCAATATCTGTCGCAGAAGGTCCCTTACCGACACCATGTAGTTCGTCTAACAGTTTTTCAAACTCATCGTCCGTAATGTCTGACGAGCTAAGTTCCGCTGGTGCCACAGGCGCGCTATCCACCGCAGAGATGGCAGGCGCAGCCGCAACTTTACTCGGGCCACTCCCCTTGCCATGAAGCTCATCTAAAAGACGCTCAAACTCATCTTGAGTAATGTCATCGATGGAGTCGCCTTGCGCCACCGTTGAAGATTCAACTACGCTGAGTTCTGGCTCAGAGACGGTCGGAGGTTCTGGGATTTCAACCTTAGGAGCTACGGCCTCGTCTGCGGACTCTGGCTTACTTAGGCGATGAAGTTCCTCTAGTAGTGCAGGATCGGCCGGTTCAATCGGAGCCATGTTCTGAACTGATTGGAACTGATGGTTAACGGTGTCTAACGCTTTAAGCATGGTATCCATTAGACTGGCATTCACTGAGCGCTGGCCGTTTCGAAGGATATCGAAGACGTTTTCCGCACCATGACAGGTATCAACAAGTTCAGTTAATGCTAGAAATCCTGCACCACCTTTTACGGTGTGGAAACCTCTAAATATCGCATTCAAAAGATCTTTATCTTCAGGATTGTTCTCTAGTTCGACTAGCTGCTCTGAAAGCAACTCGAGTATCTCACCCGCTTCTACTAGAAAGTCCTGTAGAATCTCTTCATCTAATTCGTAGCTCATTGTCCACCCCTAAAACCCAAGACTCGAAAGCAAATCATCGACTTCGTCTTGCGAAGAGACGGCATCGTCTCTCTCATGAGGGTTAATAATCGGTCCCTCGACGCCAACTGGTGCCTGCTTTGGTTTTGATGTTATTGGTTGTTGTTCGTCACTGAACACTTTCAAGATTTCCACCAGCCTCGTTTCCACTTCACTGACTAAAGTGATAACGCGGCGAATGATTTGTCCAGTAAGGTCTTGAAAATCCTGCGCCATTAGAATGTTGGTGAGCTGAGTACGCAGTTCGGTACCATCCCCTTCCACCTGACTAAGTAGATCATCAATACGATGACACAGGTCTTTAAATTGTTTTAGCTCAAGCCTGCCATGCATTAGCTCGTTCCACTGTGGACGAACTTGCAATAAACATTCATGGAGATTGTCCGCCATAGGCAGACAACGTTCTACCGCGTCCATTGTGGTGTTGGCAGAAATTTCCGTTTTGTTGATGACGTATTCTAAGCGGTCGCGAGCCTCAGGGATTTCATCATTGGCGATCTCATTAAGACGCGTATCAATGCTGAATTCCTTTAAAGCATCGTGCAGGTCACGAGTCAGAGCGCCAACTTCTTGAAGTACTCGACTTTCGTTGCCGCCTTGAATCATCATGACCAGCTCATTGGCTTCTTGTTGTTTGTCGTTTTCCAACAAATCAACAAGCTGCTTAGCTTGTTCTAATGAAATCATTCTGATATAGCCATTCGCTATGCTGAGCGCGTTATAAACGCTCGAAAATTTTGTCTAATTTTTCTTTTAGTGTTGCTGCGGTAAATGGTTTAACGATGTAACCATTTACACCGGCTTGCGCCGCTTCGATAATCTGCTCGCGTTTAGCTTCTGCAGTGATCATAAGAACAGGTAGGTGTTTAAGTTCTTCATCCGCTCGGATGTGTCGTAGTAGATCGATCCCTTGCATGCCTGGCATATTCCAGTCGGTTACGACAAAGTCAAAATCGCCCTTCTTGAGCATTGGTAGTGCCGTTAAACCGTCATCAGCTTCTAGCGTGTTGCTAAAGCCCAAGTCGCGTAGAAGGTTTTTGACAATACGGCGCATTGTTGAAAAGTCGTCAACAATAAGGATTTTCATGTTTTTATTCAAAATTGCCTCCACTGAAAGCAAGATCAGTGTTTATTAATTATTATCTGTCCAAGCACTTAGCTTGGTGCGAAGACGCTGCATCGATTGGCTCAATATTTGACTAACGCGCGATTCGCTGACGCCCAATACTTCACCTATCTCCTTCAAATTTAACTCTTCGTCATAATACAAGGATAACGTTAATGCTTCACGCTCTGGTAGCGATTTTATTGATTCTATTAACGCTTCACGGAACGCATCGTCCGCGACGCCTTGAAACGGAGTATTATCTTCTTCATCTGAAACAGAGACAGAATCTTCCGAAACGCCTAAATCTTCTATTCCCACCAACTTCGAACAATTAATATCGGTCAGAGCTTTGTGGTATTGAGCAAGACTCAGCCCCAAATAGTTGGCCACCTCAGAATCGGTTGGGTCTCGATTCAGCTCGACTTCCAACACCGAAATGGCCTGAGAGATATCACGGCTATGTTTATGTACCGAACGTGGCACCCAATCACCGCGACGAATATCGTCAAGCATGGCTCCTCGAATCCGAATCCCTGCGTAGGTTTCGAAGCTCGCGCCTTTACTGCCATCGTAATTTTTTTGTGCTTCAATCAGGCCGATCATTCCAGCCTGGATCAAGTCTTCAACCAACACGTTCGGTGGAAGTCGCCCAATCAAATGGTGGGCGATACGCTTCACCAATACTGAGTACTTCTCTAAGAAAGCTTGCTGACCACTCAAATTGGCATGTTGGTCATAGGTCAAAGCTTTATTCACTAAACGGTTCCTCTAGCGCTTCTGGTCTATTTAGTAGCCTTTCGACAAAAAACTCTAGGTGCCCACTTGGTACTTTTGGAATAGGCCAAGTTAACGCTTTGTTCGCCAAAGAACTTAGCGCTAGAGCAGCAGGTGAGCGTGGAAATGCATCAACTACTATCTTTTGTCTCTTCACTGCTTGTCGCACTTTATCATCTAATGGGATGCATGCGACTAACTCAAGACTCACATTGAGGAATCGTTCTGTGACTAATGTCAATTTTGTAAACAATTCTCGCCCTTCTCGATAGCTACGAACCATATTCGCCACCACTTTGAAGCGCTGAACTTGATGCTCTCGACTAAGTAGCTTAATAAGTGCATAAGCATCGGTAATTGAGGTTGGTTCATCACAAACCACCACTACTACATCTTGCGCTGCGCGAGAAAAACTCACCACCATATCGGAAATGCCCGCTGCGGTATCAACAAGCAAGACGTCCATTTCTTCTTCTAAGCTACCAAACGCTCGAATCAATCCCATATGTTGAGCATGGCTCAGCTCCGTCATGCTCTGCGTTCCAGATGTCGCTGGGATAATTCGAATGCCGTGAGGACCTTCGACAATAGCATCTTTTAAATCACATTCGCCTGCTAATACATGGCCGAGGTTTTTCTTAGGTCGAATACCAAGCATGACGTCGACATTTGCCAGACCTAAATCGGCATCCAACACCATTACTTTTTTGCCTTGACGAGCCATACAGATTGCAAGTCCAAGCGTCACATTGGATTTACCAACACCACCTTTACCGCCAGTAACTGAAATTACCTTCGTCAACGTTGGCTGAGTCAAACGTCTTAGGCCACTCGCTTGGTCATGTATCATGTTATTTGTCATATTCGCTTGCACCTAAACCCCCTCCATATCACTGTTCCAGAAGTGGGGTTCATTCTCTGTCGACTTCTCTAATAGTTCGTTCGCTTTCGCGACCATATATTTGGGCTGCGCAATTACAATGTCTTCTGGCACCCGTTGTCCATTGGCAATATAGGTGACTGGTAGTGCATTTTGTACTACAACACTGATAAATTCGCCCAAGCTTAACGACTCATCCAACTTAGTCATAATGCACCCTGATAACGGGATGCGTCTAAAGTGGTCTAACGTTTCTTGCAAAACTTGACGCTGCGCTGTCGCTGGTAGCACCAAGTAGCTATGTATTACTTCTCCGCTTTCCTGCATCAGCGTATCGAGCTGTTCGGAAAGCCTAACGTCTCGCTGCCCCATACCTGCGGTATCAATTAGCACTAAGCGTCTGTTTCTTAACTGATATAGTACATCGGCAAGTTCTTCAGAATCTTTAGCAACTCTGACGGGACATCCCATAATTCTGCCATAAATGGATAATTGCTCATGAGCACCAATTCGGTAGGTATCCGTTGTGACTAGCGCTACGTTATCCGAACCGTATTCCATAGCGGCTCTTGCCGCTAATTTAGCCACTGTCGTCGTTTTACCGACACCCGTAGGCCCAAGCAACGCGACAATCCCACCTTTGCGCAGAATATCTTGCTTGCTCACAACGATTTGATCTGAGACTAAAGACAGCAATGCCTTCCATGCTTTTTGAGGCGGCGTATCTTCTGGGATATAACAAGCGAGCTGATCGGAAAGTTCTGGAGACAGCCCCATTCTTTCTAATCGTTTGATTAACATGGCTCGAAGTGGCTCTCGGCGCTCGACTTCTTGCCACATTAAACCGGACACCTGATGTTCAAGAAGGCGACGGATGGATGACATATCTTCCTTCATCGCTTCGAGCTCTTCACCGATTTTCGCGTCACGTGGACTGGAACCTCGGCGCGGTGCATCTGTGCTATTTTCAGCAAATTGATGACGCCCTGTGGAACGTACGCTTAAGCGATTGTCGCGAGAGTCAAAATCTGAGCGATTTTCTTGAGCATATTGATAGCGATCGCTGTTTTGATAACCGTCACTGACCGATTTTGCTCGCTCTGATTGTCTTTCTAACAAAGCAGAAAGAGAATCAGGTGGTGTCGATGCGCTTTTACTCGCGTTGCTGTCAGCACCACGATAGTTTTTGAGCATATTGGCAAATCGATCGGTGACCGAAGGCGCGCTTGCTGAACTTTTTTGATTGAGATTCACAACGTCGTCCTTGAGGCTGCGTCCACTGTTATGGTTTCTACCATCAGCCTGACGGTCATTGGTCTGACGACCACCGTCATAGCCGCTTTGTGGACGTGTTGGTGCCGCCAATGCGTTGCTTTGCATCTGACGTGGTTCCGATGGTGAACTATCACCATCGACGGCAGCAACGATTTCTACCCCACCCGCCACTTTTTTATTGGACATGATCACCGCTTCAGCACCAAGTTCTTCTTTCACTTGGAGTAATGCCTGACGCATATCTCTGGCAAAAAATCGTTTAATTTTCAACTGTTACATCCATTTTCCATCCAAACCGCTAATTACCAACGGCTTGCACAATTCTGATTTGTTTCTCATCTGGGATTTCTTGGTAAGACAAGACACGTAAGTTAGGAATGGTATTTTTCACAAACTTAGCCAATGTCGAACGTAATACCCCTGATGTCAGCAGCACAGCTGCCTCACCTTTTAGCTCTTGCTCTTGTGTCGCTTGAGTTAGTGACGCTTGCAGTCGTTCGGCTAATCCAGGTTCAATTCCGGTTGATTCACCACCAGAAGCTTGCATTGTTTGATGCAATATTTGTTCCAGCTCAGGAATGAGCGTAATGACCGGCAACTCTGGCTCTATTCCATTGATTTCCTGAACAATTAGTCGTTTTAGCGCTATTCGAACCGCTGCTGTGAGAACGTCAGGTTCTTGACTCTTGCCGGAGTACTCGGCCAAAGTTTGCACAATAGTTCGAATATCTCTAATTGGTATTGCTTCATGCAGCAAGTTTTGCAGCACTTTCACCACGGTTCCTAAAGGTAATTGCTCTGGTACAAAGTCTTCGACCAGTTTTGGCGCACTTCGTCCCAGCATCTCAAGAAGGTTTTGCACTTCTTCGTGTCCAAGCAATTGCGCAGCATTGTTAGTTAGCAACTGACTTAAGTGAGTCGCCAACACAGTAGATGAGTCGACAACGGTATAGCCTAGTGCTTGAGCGTGCTCTCGCTGTGCTTCCTGAATCCAGACCGCTTCAAGTCCGAATGCTGGATCGATGGTTTGTTCGCCGTCAATCAAACCATAAACTTGCCCCGGATTAATCGCTAACTCTTGATCAGGACGAATTTCTGCTTCACCTACCGCGACTCCCATCAACGTGATTCGATAGGAATTTGGTGTTAGCTCTAGGTTGTCGCGAATATGAACAGCTGGGATGAGGAAGCCAAAATCTTGTGACAGCTTCTTACGAACTCCTTTAACACGCTCGAGTAATTCACCACCTTGGTCTCGGTCAACAAGCGGTATAAGTCGATAACCTACTTCCAAGCCAATGACATCCACAGGGTGAACATCATCCCAAGACAACTCCTTAGGCGTTGATGAGGTTTCATTGCTGCTGATCTCCGCAGGAAGATTCTTCTGTTCCTCTTTCTTAGCTTGTTTTCTGTGTAACCAGTAAGCCCCCAAACCGGCAATCAATGCCAGCATCAAGAATGCAAAATGAGGCATACCAGGCACAATACCCATCACACCCAGGATCCCCGCTGTAATGGTTAGAGCTTTCGGATTATCAAACAGTTGGAAAACAACTTGCTGGCCCATATCCTCGTCAGTATTTTGACGGGTTACCATGATTGCAGCAGCGATAGAGAGTAAAAGTGATGGAATCTGTGCTACTAAACCATCACCAATGGTTAATAGTGTATAGATTTGGATGGCATCACCAAAACTGAGTGAGTACTGCATCATCCCAATACTCAAGCCGCCAATAATGTTTAAGAACAAAATCAGAATACCAGCAATGGCATCACCTTTAACAAACTTTGATGCACCATCCATCGAGCCGTAGAAGTCTGCTTCTTTGGTTACTTCAAATCGGCGTGTTCTAGCCTGCTCTTGATCAATAAGGCCGGCATTCAAGTCAGCATCGATGGCCATTTGTTTACCTGGTAAGGCGTCCAAAGTAAAGCGTGCACTTACTTCAGAGATCCGCCCCGCACCTTTGGTAACCACCATAAAGTTAATGATCATCAAAATCATAAACACGACTAAACCAACTGCGTAGTTACCGCCAATCACTACGTTACCAAAGGCCTCAATAACGTTACCCGCTGCACCACTTCCCTCGTGACCATACAGTAACACCACTCGAGTTGAAGCAACGTTTAGTGCCAAACGCAGTAAAGTAGCGATGAGCAACACCGTCGGAAAAGCAGCAAAGTCGAGAGGACGACGGGTATAGACCGACACCAATAGTACCACCATCGCTAACGCGATGTTGAAGGTAAAAAACAGGTCGAGAAGAAATGCCGGTATCGGAAGAACGATCATTGCCAACGCTGCAAGAACCATAATTGGCGCACCAATAGCTGGTAATGCTCTGCGAGGAATGTTTGGCAACCTATCGGTAAAAGGTAAAGTCAACTTCATTAATAACTACGTCACTGCGTCACCAAAACCACTAGCCCTTGGTGAAAATAATCCTATAACAACAGCAACTAGCAAGAATCAAGCCACTAGATTCGTCAAATATTTGACGATATTTTTATATTCTGGCACCTCTGATTGTCTCATTTCTTGAGACAGACAATTCGATATTACCCTGCTTAAAAAATGAGTTGATTAAATTTAGGATCAGACGCATTAATTTTCGCGAACTGACTAAGTCATAACGAATTGAGCAGGAAAATTTTGAATCAATGTTAGCTATCAGAAATTTTAGACCCGTGCCAGTGTTGTTAATGAGCTTGGCACTAGGGTGTACGTCACACACGCCACCTGTTAACCAAAAACTCAGTACATCACAGTCCACTTCTGATTATACCTTGCAAAAGTACCTACAACGACCTAACCATATGATTGTTATGCTTTCATTTTCAGGAGGAGGTAGTCGAGCTGCGGCGCTCTCTTATGGTGTACTGGAGGCTCTAGCGCAAACTCAAATACAAGTAGACGGCCAGTCAATCTCGTTAATTGACGAGGTAGATGTCGTAAGTGCTGTATCAGGAGGAAGTTTCACCGCGGCCTACCTTGGCTTATATGGACATGACAAGCTAGAGCAATATAGGCAAGATTTCTTATATCAAGAGGTTTCCCATGATATCGCTTCGCATTTCCTCTCACCATTTCGATGGATGGTTCCAAAAAACCTAACTGCCGACGCCACCAATTATTATCAAGATCATATCTTTGGTGACGCCATTTTTTCGGATATAGATAATACCCAATCACCATACATTATTATTAATGCTTCTGATATTACGACTCGGACGCGTTTTTCATTTACACCGGAATACTTTGATTTGTTATGTTCTAACGTAGATAACTACCCTATTTCAAGCGCCGTCATGGCATCGTCTGCAGTGCCTGTTTTGTTTCCGCCCGTTGTGCTAGAAAATTATCCAACATGTGAATCTACACCAATCCCGCTTGAGCTAATCAATCATGGGTCACCTAACCGAAGCCAACAATTCGTAGACAGCTTAGATAGCTACAGCTGCAAAAAGAAAAACCAATACATACACCTAGTAGATGGTGGAATTACCGATAACCTAGGTTTATTAGCCATTTATGAACTGATGGAGCACTATGAAGCAGAACAAATACTTAACGCCTCTCATTCATCATCTAGCATTCCATTCGTGATTATTTCTGTTGACGCTTCCACCTCCCCAGAACTTGGTATTGGTCGTCACTCTGAAGCTCCAAGTATCAAAGATACCTTGGATGCGGTAACCGACATTCAGCTCCATCGCTACAATGACTCAACCAAGGATTTAATCCTCGATTCTATGCAGAAATGGTCACAAGAAGGCTCAACAAAGCACAAGGTTATCAAGCCTTATTTTATTGAGATCAGTGTTCAGAATGTACAAGATGCAAAACTCAAAGCGATAATGAATGAGATCCCCACCGACTTTACCTTAGAACCAGACTCAATAGACATAATGATCACTGAGGGTCGTCAACAATTACTAAATCACTCTGAATTTCAAACTATGATTTTACAGCACACCCAATAAATAAGGTGCTTCATTAAAATCTCATATCTTTTGGAATGGTAATTTGATCATTTTGCAGCGTAGGGCGCTGTCCACCTTTTTTGCGATACTGTTTAAGTTGATACACATACGCCAATATCTGAGCAACCGCGGCAAACAAGCCATCTGGAATCTCCTGTTCCAGTTCTGTTGTATGATAAAGAGAACGCGCTAACGGAGGCGAAGGAATTACGTAGATGCTGTGCTCTCTAGCCACTTCTCGTATCTTAAGTGCCATGTGGTCGATACCCTTTGCAACCACTACAGGCGCTTTGTCTTGCCCCTGTTTATAGCGCAGTGCAACAGAGAAGTGTTCCGGGTTGGTAATAATAACGTCGGCCTGCGGTACTTCTGCCATCATTCTTCGTTGAGCGGCTTCTCTTTGCAGCATTCGAATCCGTCCCTTCACCTCGGGTTTACCTTCGGTATCTTTAAACTCATCTTTGACTTCTTGCTTTGTCATTTTGAGCTGATTCGCATGCTGCCAAATCTGGAATGGAATATCGATGGCGACCACAATCAATAGTGTCGCACTAATCAACAAAATAAAGTTAAGTAAAATATCGAGCGCGTGAAAAATGTTTTGTGGAAAGACTTCCATACTAAGCTGGAACAAGTCTGCTCTGGAGGCATTAACGAGATAGAATGCCATCCCTGCCACCAACGTGACCTTTAAAATTGATTTGATCAGCTCAACCCAGCTTTGCATTCCTACCATGCGTTTAAGGCCACTAAGCGGGTTCATTTTGGATAGTTTTGGCATCGCCGCTTCTGCAGAGAAACTAATACCACCAACACCAGCAGCTCCGATTAACGCCGCAATAAATAGAACAAACAAGATAAGCAGAAGTGGGAGCAATAGACTGGAAAGTGCGCCAAGTGCCACATCAAACAGCTTGGTCGAATCGTAGATTTCTTCTCGGCTCAAGTTAAACAGCCGAGCCATTGAACCAAACAAAGCGCGCGCGAGCCCTTCACCAAACATCATCAGCGAAAGCGCACCAACAATCAGTACTGAGACCGACGCTAACTCTTTAGAACGTGCCACCTGCCCCTTTTCGCGAGCTTGTTTAAGCCGCTGGGGGGTGGCGTCTTCGGTGCGTTCTTGGCCATCTGATTCTGCCATCGTCAGCCTCCTACTCGCTTAACAGTTCAGGTCGATCAAGCGACATACCTGACCTTCCACTTCGAGCCAATACAATTGGTAGTGACTGTACAGGCCAGCCATGATGTACCAACAGATCATCAAACCAATCAGCAATGCAAAGGCAAAACCAAGAGAGAAAATATTCAACTGCGGTGCCGCACGAGTCATCACACCAAACGACAAATTCACCGTTAATAGAGCGATAATCCCGGCTAAGGCCATACTCAAGGCGGTTTGGAACATGATACTTAACCATCCAGCCATCTCACGAAAATCGGCACTAGAGAGATGTCCAGACCCGATAGGCAGAGTCTTAAAGCTCATCACCACCAGTTGAATCATCTTCAAATGACCATCCGTTGCCAGAAAAAACATCGTGGCTAGGAACATAAATAGCTGACCAAGCAAAGGAGTATTTTGACCATTCGCTGGGTCGACCATAGAAGCAAAACCCAGACTCGATTGCATACCGAGGATCTGACCTAGCATAACAAACGTCTGAATCATGAAGACGGTCGTCATCCCCATCGCAGTACCAATCAGTATCTGTTCTGCGACCGTAAGAAAGCCTTGGAAAGAAAACAACTCGATAGTTTGCGGAACGGCAGGGATAGAAGGCATGACAGCCAGTGTCAGCGCTAGCCCCAAAAACAATCGAATTCTAGGTGACACAAAGTTGGCCCCCGTCACCGACATCACCATCAACATGGCAGAAATACGCACGTAAGGCCAAAAGTAATTACTGATCCATTCGAGTACAGCGCTGGTAGGGTACTCCATAATGTTGTTACCAGAGTACCTGTGGCAGTCTCTCTATAATTTCATAGAAAAACTCCATCATCATCTGAGTGCCCCAGTGAGCAAAGCCAATCAACGCCAATATGGTGACTATCAATCTTGGTAGAAAACTCAGCGTCTGTTCATTGATAGAAGTGGCCGCTTGGAAAATTGCCACCACCAAACCGACGAGAAGACTTGGCACTACAATGGCACAGACGAGGATCAACACCATCCATAATGCGTCTCTAAACAGTTCAACAAATACCTCTGGAGTCATCGATTATCTCCAGCTACAAAGCAAAACTGCCGGCCAGTGTGGACAGTATTAAGTTCCATCCATCAACCAACACGAACAACATCAACTTGAATGGCAGCGATACGATCATTGGTGACAACATCATCATACCCATCGCCATTAGTATCGACGCCACAACCAAGTCAATAATTAAAAACGGTAAGAACAACATAAAGCCGATCTGAAATGCCGTTTTCAACTCTGAAGTAATGAATGCCGGAATCAGTACCGCCATTGACACATCTTCTGGGTTCTGTGCTGTCGAGCCCGACATTTCAACAAACGTCTCCAAATCTTTGACTCTTGTCTGCTTCAGCATAAAGGATTTCATCGGACCTTGTGCCTGCTGAAACGCTTCTTTTGCCGTGATTTGTTCATTCAAGTAGGGTTGAATCGCTTGGTCATTCACCTGATTCAATACCGGCGACATGATGAAAAACGTCAAGAAGATCGCGATACCGATAATCACCTGATTAGAAGGTGTTTGTTGCAAACCCATCGCTTGTCTTAGTATCGACATCACAACAACGATACGGGTAAATGAGGTCATCAAAATAACCATGGCAGGCAAAAAGCCCAACATGGTCATCAACGCCAAAATCTGCAAGTTTATTGAGTAGTCTTCGCTGCCATCAGGGTTGGTTTTCATGGTGAACGCCGGAATACCTGGCCCTGTGCCAAACGAGCTTGAGGAGGCGCTGCCCGCTGCCCCCCGGTCATTCTGCATAGCGGTGACAGTCACACCTGTGTCTAGTGCAGCATTACTCGGTACTGGTGTCGCTACCGCCTCTTCTGCCCATGACAGTGGCGCAAGAAGCAGCGTCAAACAGATGAAAATCAGTCGAGTTAAGTTAGTCATGGGAATTCGGTTTCTTCATCAGTTTCGATAGCTGCGCAGCAAACGCAGGCTGAGCCAAATCGGCTTCCTCTAGTGGCGTCTCCAACTTTGAAATCAGCTGAATTGACTGCGAGGTAATACCCACTAAAAACTGCTCTTCACCTGCCTGTACTATAGCAATACGTTCTTTTGTCCCAACTGGAATTTGCCTAACAATCTTAAGCCCTTGCTGGTTGACCAGTGATGGCACCTTCATGCGTTTTAGCACCCATGCCAAACCAAGAATTATCAGAATAACTAACACTAAAGAACCTAGCGTAGTAGCTAGGTCAAATGGAGAACCAGAAGCGCTTAGTGGAGCACTTTCTTGAGAGGCGACCGCCGTCGATGCCCCTCCTAATGAAACTGCCACTAGCAGAACTCTAGACAAAAGCTTTATCGCCATATTAACGCAACTTCTTAATTCGCTCAGTTTGACTGATGACATCCGTCAAACGGATACCAAACTTGTCGTTTACCACAACCACCTCACCATGAGCGATCAAGGTGCCATTTACCATGACATCGAGCGATTCGCCGGCAATGCGGTCTAATTCCACTACCGAACCTTGGTTCAGCTGAAGTAGGTTACGGATGCTAATTTGTGAGCGGCCAACTTCCATAGAGATGGTCACTGGAATATCCATAATCGTATCCAGTTTACGACGCTCATCCTCTGAAATCGGCGCTGGTGAGTCTTGCAGTTCATCCAGTGGTGCGGCGAGTACCTCATCCACATCAATTTCTGGCGCCATTGGATCTTCACCTAAAGCGGCTGCCCATTCGTCCGCAAGTTTTTGGTCGTCACTTATCGTCATTATTTATATCTACTCTGGTTATTCTTCGTCTGCGTCTTCCACATGCTCCAACTCAGCCATAATATCCTTACCAAGGAAAGCTAAGTCGGTTTTCACTACATCTGGGCGTCTTATTTTTTCGGAAATCTGTACGGCAACTTTTTCGCCAGTGCGTCCCATCTTCACTCTGAACGTCGGCAATTCCTCGACAAACATGGTGGCATTTTCCGGCATATCGATAGGAATGATATCTCCGGCTTGCAACTCCATAAGGTCGCGAAGTGATACGTCTTTCTCTAACAGGTTCACGCGGAAGTTCACCGGAACATCCATAATTTCTTCACGCAGGGCGCTACTCCAACGGACATCGGTTTCCATCTTATCCGACTGGACACCTGCATCGAGTAATTCGCGAATAGGCTCCACCATAGAATACGGCATCACCACATGGAAATCGCCACCACCGCCATCCACTTCGATATGGAACGAGCTGACCACAATAACTTCGGTTGGGCTGACAATGTTCGCCATGCTTGGGTTCACTTCTGAGTCCAAATACTCAAACTCAACGCCCATAACTGGCGACCACGCTTCCTTGTAGTCTTCGAAAACGGTTTTCATCAATAACTGAATGATACGCCGCTCTGTAGGGGTAAACTCTCGACCCTCAATCTTGGCGTGAAAACGGCCGTCACCACCAAAGAAGTTTTCTACCAAAATGAACACCAAACGCGCTTCCATAGTAATGAGAGCTGTTCCTTTTAGCGGTCTAAAGCGCACCATATTCAAGCTTGTTGGCACGTATAAGGTGTTTTGGTATTCACCAAACTTCATCATCTGAACGCCGTTAATCGACACTTCAGCGGTTTTTCGCAACATATTGAATAAGCTGATTCGCATATGGCGCGCAAAACGTTCATTGATAAGTTCGAGTGTAGGCATTCGACCACGAACAATGCGATCTTGCGACGAGAAGTCAAAATGCACCACATCATTGGGGTCTTGATCTAGCTCATCTTCAACTTCATCGACATCGTCTACTCCGTGGAGAAGCGCATCAATTTCGTCTTGGCTTAATAAATCGGTCACACAATACCTACTGGATTACAAAATCGGTAAATAACACTCTTTCGACTACAGGCTTACCGACAACCTGAGACAAACTGGCTTGAACATCAGCGGTAGCTTGGTCACGTAATTCAACGCGTCCATTCGTACTGCGCAATTGCTCAACCGTCGCCGACGCAAACGTCGACAACAATGTACTTTCTATTAAAGGAGAGTGATAACGCGCCACTTCTTCGTTATCTAGGCCACGGACCATAAGTTGCGCTTTGATCTGAACAACACGATCGCGCTGTTTGCCAGCGGCATTAAAGATAAATGGTTGGGCGATATTCACATACGATATTGGGTCAACTGGCACCGCTGCAGCACCGCTTTGTGCCGCGGGAGCACTTGCTGGCGCCTCATCAGATCCCAGTAACCAATAGGCGACACCACCAGCAGCCAGTAATAGCACCAGCGCTGCGACAATAATGATCAACAGTTTTTTGTTGTTCTTAGGTTGTTCTAAAGTATCTTCTGCCATTTTGTTCTTCTATTTTCCATGAGATTACTCGCGTCAGGCGTAGTAACTAATACCATCTTTTTTATTGGCAACATTCACGTTCAAGCTTACGCTTTCTTCAGTATCATCGACACCATGATTCGACTGACCACTAGATTGAGATCCAGAACCACTCGATTCATGAGAAGCGTGACGTTGTTGCTGACCTTGACTCTGTTGCTGAACCGACGAATCTGCCAGTTGAATTCCCTGTTGAGACAGCATTTCACGCAGCCTTGGCATAGCATGATCGACCATATCGCGCGTTTGTTGGTTTTGAACCGTAAAATGCACCGTCGCAGAATCATTGTTTAAACTCATGCGAATTTGCATTCGACCTAAGTCTGGCGGATCTAAACGAATATCCACATGTTTCAAGTTTTTCGCCATCATCATTTGAACGCGCTCTGCAACTTGGTCACTCGCGTTCTCTTTGGTGAGCACTAGGGGCGACTGTACGTTTGTTGGTGCTTGTGATTGCTCAGCTCGCAGTTGATTAGCAGTCACACCTGCTGCTGCGGCATGCGTTATACCGGCGGGAGCATCATTTGCTTGTCCAAGGTTGGCGGCTCCTTTTTGTTTTTGCACGCCAGCTAAACTTGCATTCCCCGAGGTTAACGATGGATTATTGGTATTGTGACTGGTTGCGGCAGCATTAGCCGC
Source organism: Vibrio mediterranei (assembly GCF_013364395.1). Classification (NCBI taxonomy): domain Bacteria; kingdom Pseudomonadati; phylum Pseudomonadota; class Gammaproteobacteria; order Vibrionales; family Vibrionaceae; genus Vibrio; species Vibrio mediterranei. The sequence continues at coordinate 2,576,490 of NZ_JABXGK010000001.1, forward strand.
TAATACACTTGCGGCCATCGCCCCCTCTGAGCCGGCTTGAGTTGCACTATGTATTGGCACTGCTGTTGCCTGAGTAGCTGGCGTCGCCATAGCAGCACTTTGACTTGCACTCGAATGAAGCTTATCTGCAGTAAAAGCCGTCGCCGCGAGAGTCTTGGCGTCTAATTTTCCGCCTTGCTCCGCATCAGGCTTAGACCAAGCAATTTGGTTTTGTGTGCCAGCTTTTGTGTCTCCATCAAACGTCGTTGCTCTCACCTCTTGCCCGGACGCTAAATGTGCTGCAGTTCCTGCGGCAACCGCCTTAGATTTGTGTGAACCGTCGAGGTTATCACCAGAAAGCGAAGCACTACCTTGTGTAGGATTATTTTGCGTAGACCCCGTTTGTGAAAGATTGCCCTGAGACGCAGAAAGTGCCGCCAATTCTTCGGCGGTAGCTTCACTGACAACCCCATCAGGAGCAACGATATTCTTGCTTTGTTTCTCTATTGACGAGCCGTCGCCACTCATTGATGCTGCGTGTCCATCAACTTGATTCATCGCTTGAGGGTTGCGAGCGTTTGCAGTTGTAGCACCTAATATCGCGGCTCCTGCTAATTTGGCTTCATCTTGAGACTCAACTGATGTTGCTTTGGGCTTTAGCGCACTGTTTGATTCATCTAAACGATTAAGCAATTCAGCACTGTCGCTCACGGTTTTTTTGGCTTCGACACTGCTGCCTTGAGAATCGGAGCTTAACGTCTCATCACCCACAGCTATAGCACCACCAGCCGCCATTTTTTTGACGCTCTTCTCTTCAGTGCCTTCTACATCTTCATCATTCGCCTGACTCTTTACCGTTGCTGGGGTGGCTTGTGAAGACTTCGTGGTCTCAGCGGCTTTTCCTACCTCATCACTCACTTCAGCGCCATCTTCCAATAAAACACCTGTCGAACTCGACGTTATCTTTTCGCCTGATTTTTTACCTTCAACCTTTTGGTTTTCCTCAGTATTTTCTGAAGAAATTGCGCTTTTAAGCTTATCAAAAAAGCCCTGTTCTTCCGCGTTATCGGCGGAATCCACCAAGGTGGTGTTGTCACTAGACTTAGCATTTGGTGTCGCTGAAATACTGTTGTTAGTAATTGCCAGACTCATTCCATTAAGGCCCGTAAAGAAGAGTTAAATACGCTAGGTGGCAAAATGCCGCCGCTTACAGTTATGTCATCTATCGATGCAAAATTTGTACCGAACAGTGAGTTTTACTAAAGGATAGGGTTAACGAGCAGAGCGACGACGAGCGAAAAGCAGGTTAGAAAACTCATCCATCTGTTTTTGTTCAATCTTTTGTTCTTGCAGTTGTTTCTCTTTAGCTTTTTTATCGATAAGCCACTCATAGGACCGACGTTGTTTACGAGTATTGTGCCAGTAATCTTGGCAATCTTCGACCTGTTGTTTGAAGTGACTTTCTGCGGATTTTTGCTTGGTTAATGTCTCATCTAGCTGTGTCAAAAAACGATTGAGGTGACCATACTCACTCGCCGTCAGCCCTCCTTTGCCACGCTCTACAAGTTGATTACAGTAATCAAGGCGATACTGCTCAATTTGTCTTACTTGATTGTAATAGTCTTCAAGCTCTGATCGTGCTTTGTTGAGGGCTAAGACCGCTTGTTGCTCGCTGTCTTTGGCTTGTTCTAGAAGAAAATCGAGAGCATTATCCATAACCGAATCAGTTTACCTGCAACAGTTGTTTAAGCATACCCAAACACATATCGTATGGCACCGTTTCACGCATACTTTGTTGCAAGTACTGGTCAAGCTTAGGTTTCAGCGTAAAGGCGCTATCAATAGCAGGGTCAGTTCCCGGTTTGTAAGCGCCTATGGATACCAGATCTTGATTTTTGCGACAAACCGATAGCACCTGCCTAACAGCTTTAGACATTAGTACATGCTGATCATCCGTGATTTGTGGCATAACACGACTCACCGATTTTTCCACATCAATGGCTGGATAGTGACCAGCATCTGCCATTTCACGAGACAGAACGATATGACCATCCAAAATCGCCCTCGCCGCATCAGCGATAGGATCCTGTAAATCATCCCCTTCAGTAAGCACAGTGAAGAATGCAGTAATGGAGCCCTGATTCACATCACCGTTGCCCGCTCGCTCAACTAAAGCGGGGAGCTTGGCAAAGACCGATGGCGGATAACCTTTGGTTGCCGGTGGCTCACCTACTGAAAGCGCAATCTCACGCTGCGCCTGCGCAAAACGAGTTAATGAATCCATCAGAAGTAAGACATCGAGCCCTTGATCACGGAAATACTCGGCAATGGTTAAAGCGGTTTGACAGCCCTTCAGGCGCATAAGTGGTGACGCATCAGCTGGTGCTGCAACGACCACCGAACGCTCACGACCCGATGTCCCTAGAATCTCTTCGATAAATTCTTTAACTTCTCGGCCACGTTCACCAATCAGTCCCACCACAACCACTTGTGCCGTCGTACCACGAGTCATCATACCTAGCGTGACCGACTTACCAACACCTGAACCTGCAAAAAGACCAATACGCTGGCCTTTGCCAACGGTCAATAAGCCATTAATGGCTTTAAGGCCAACATCAAGTGGTTCAGAGATGGGTTTACGCGCTAGCGGGTTGATAGGTTCAGCATTGAACGACGCGCGTTTGTCAGTATAGATCTCACCCAGTCCATCAAGCGGGTTTCCCACTCCATCAATCACTCGACCGAGTAGTTCCATTCCTACTGGAAGTCCAGCATCAGAAGTCATTGGCGTTACCCGAGCGCCAGGAAGAACTCCGGTAATCTGTTCACTTGGCATTAGATACAAGTGTTCACCGGAGAAACCTACCACTTCGGCGTCCATTTCGCCGTGCATGGTTTCCACTTTACAGACACTACCAATGGGTGCTTTGCAACCGATGGCTTCGAGTGTTAATCCAACAACACGAACCAGTTTGCCAGAAGCAATCGCGCGAGACTTATGCCCTTCAACTTTGTAATTGGCCAGTCGCTCGGCAAGTGCTTGCATCACTCGCTTCCCTGATGGCGATTGGTTCCACAAAAACTTTGTAATACGCTTTTCACACGCTCTTCGAGTTTGTAACTCACGCTCGATTCACCCGCTTCGATAAATACATCACCACGATTGAGAGACGGTTCAATAACAAGCGTCCAATTGCGAATATCAAGCTCTTCATCACCATAAGCGGCACGGATAATATCAACATCAGCCGGATGGAGTTTTAACGTAATTGCATGACCAACAATCGGTAACGCGTCGACCGATTGCTTGACGGTATCGAGAATGACTTGCGGATTGGTTTGAACCTCAACATGCACCACTTCCTTGGCCAACGCGAGAACCATGTCGACCAATTGCTTTTCGACTTGGTTGTTCATTAGCTCTAACGGTTGAGCAAATTGGTTCGCCATGTTCATGAAGACTTCAACCTGCTGCTTAATGTACTCTTCACCAGCGGCAACGCCTTCTACTTTGCCTAACTCAAGTCCCTCGGCATGTCCTGCTTGAGTTCCCTCTTCCTTGCCTTTGTCGTAGCCTTGTTTAAAACCGGCTTCTTGGCCTTGGAACAAGCCTTCTTGATAAGCACCCTGTTTGATCTGCTCAATCTGCTCTTCAGTGAGCATCAAAGGCTCTTCTTCAGCGGGTGCTTCTTCTAGAGGAGCCCAACTAGGATCGTAATTAAGCGCGGTCTCTTTGGCATGTTGATTAGTTTGTGAGGTGTAATCTGGTAACCCCCAAGAATGAGCTGACTCTATGGTATTGTCTTCTGACGGACGCAAAAAGCCACGTTTTCTATCTCCAGACATCAAGCCTTCCCTTTTATTCTTAAGAAAGTTTTCCAAATGAATATGTTATGAGTTTTTATAGGAACTCATCTGCGCCACCAGAAAGCATCAGCTCACCGTTGTCCGCCATTCGTCTAGCAATCGTGAGAATTTCTTTCTGTGCCGTTTCTACATCAGCAACACGCACAGGTGGCATCGCCTCAATATCTTCACGCATCATGTCAGCAGCACGTTTCGACATGTTATCGAAAATCTTCTCTTTAAGCGCATCATCGGCACCTTTAAGAGCACGTTGCAACACGTCTTGCGGTACATCTCTAAGCAGCTTTTGGATACCTTGGTCGTCCACTTCGATAAGGTTCTCGAATACAAACATAAGATCTTGAATCTGAGTCGCCATATCTTCGTCTTGGTCGCGAATTTGATCCATAAGAATCCCTTCGACGTTGTTGTCGAGGTAGTTCATGATCTCCGCAGCCGCCTTCAGGCCGCCAATCTTCGCGGCTTGAGCGCCTGCTTGGCCTGCGAACTGCTTCTCCATAATTTCGTTCAGTTCTGCTAACGCAGACGGCTGAACTTCTTCCAAGTTCGCAATACGCATCATCAAATCAAGACGAACTCTCTCAGGGAACTGAGAAAGAATTTCTGCTGATTGATCAGCTTCCAAGTAAGAAAGTACGATAGTTTGAATTTGTGGGTGTTCGTTAACAATGATGCTGGCAACTTGACGCGGATCCATCCATTTCAATGAATCCAAACCTTTGGAGCCAGTTCCCAGAAGGATTTGGTCCACAAGGTTGTTGGCTTTATCTTCACCTAATGCAGCTACCAAGGTATTGCGCATGAAGTCTTCGCTACCCATACCAATATTGGTGTACTTCTGGATATCTTCTAAGAAGGCGCGGTGAACCGCCCCCACTTTGTCTTGGCTCAGATCGCTGGCTTTCGCCATCGCACTACCCACACGCTGAACTTGTTTAGGTTCAAGATGACGAATGATGCTGGCCGCATCGGATTCATTCAAACTGAGTAGCAAAATAGCCGCTTTTTCATCTCCGCCAATGCTAGAAATGTCGACACTGGTTTCTGCAAGTTGGCCGCCATTTGCTGCCACGATCTCGTTTGCCATTAGTTTTCAGCCATCCAATTTTTAACAACTTGTGCCGCGAGTTCCGGCTCATTCGCCACCAGAGCTCGTACTGCTTTAAGCACATCTTCGTCTTTGTGTAGGTTTGGTAGGTCAATACCGGTACTAAATTCGAACAACTCACTGCCGTCAATATCGGTACCAATCAAGCTAGTTTCGCCGTCGGCGCCAAGCGGCAGACCATCCGGGCCATAAAGCTGGTCGTCTTCTTCCTGAGCTGCTGGGTTAAGCAGCTTCTTCATTGCTGGTCTAATTAGAACAAAGACCACGACGATGATCACCAAGGCACTCGCAAACCAGCGAATCCAATCATTGAAATTAGGGTGCTCCCAAATTGGTACATCCGGTAATAGATCGGCCGTAGGCTCTTCAAACGTCATACTCAAAACATTGAGTAAATCACCACGGTTTTCATTAAAACCAACAGCACCGATAAGTACTTGTCGAATTGCCGCCAGTTCACTCTCTGAACGCGGCTGGTAAGTGACCTCACCAGTATCTGGGTTCACGCTTGAACGGTTTTTTATTGCAACCGCTACGGTCTGGCGATTTACTACACCGCTTTGTTTACGCTCGTGACTAATCGTGGTATCGAGTTCAAAGTTACGTGTCGCTTCTTTGTGAACTGAACCTTGCCCCATGATCGAGCCATCTTTCATTTGTGCGACATCAGTAGGAATAGAGGCATCAGCGGGCGGCTGGTTACTAAGTGCACCCGGCACACCAGCCACAACATTACCGTTGTTGTAGTCTTCTAAGGTATATTCACTTCGAGTTGCAGGCGTATTCGGGTCAAAGCGCTTACGCGTTTGCTCAACGGCGCTAAAGTCGAGTTCAATATCAACTTGAGCGGTGTAGTTACCTAAGCCAAGAATCGGAATCAATACCGAATCAATTTTCTCACGTAACGCTTGTTCTTGATTTTGCTCTAGTTCTTGCTCTTTTCGACGTGCCATAGAAGCAGCATCTTGAGAGCCCGAACTCAATAGGCGACCGTGCTGATCAGTAACGGTAATACGTGATGGCTTCATGCCCGGAACGGCGCTCGCCACCATATCCACAACGGAATCAACTTCTTGCTGCCTTAATACAGCGCCTGTGGCTAAGGTGAGAAAGACTGAAGCGGATGCTTCTTGATTATGGCGAACAAAAACACTTTGTTTTGGCAGTGCCAAAAGTACACGAGCGGTGCGCACTTGCTTCATCTGCTCGATAGCTTTGCCTAGTTGCCTTTCGCGGCTTAGCTTAAGACGTTCTTGTTCAAGACGCTGAGAAACACCAAATCCCATATCCTGCATCAGGATATCGTCTCCGGTGTTTGATGCGCGATTTATTCCTGCACGCACCATATCAAGTTTGAGGTTATTGTATTCACTCGCAGGAACACTCAGTGCATTACCTTCTAACTTGTACTGCACTTTCTTTTGGTCAAGATAATCAAGAACTGGAATAAGCTCTTCGGTCTCATATACGCCTAACGGGCGCATCTCTGGCTCTTTAACCCAGAAGAACAACATCACGATGAGCGCTACACAAATAGAGATAGACAGAACTAGGACGATTTGTCTGAGAAGATCGAGATCGCCTACGGCTAAGTCAAACTTAGAGCTGCTTTTCTCGTTGATGTCTGGATTTTGACTTTCTGCTGCGATGTCTGAGCTCGTCACCATTGCGGTATCTGAGCCACTATCCATTAACGCTACGTCTGTCGATTGATTTTCTTGAGCCACTACTTTTTACTACCTAGATTAAACGGGCATATTCATGAGTTCTTTATAGGCTTCTACAAGCTTATTTCTCACTTGAATGGTTGCTTCAAAGGCGACGCTAGACTTGTTTCGAGCGATCATGACATCAGAAAGAGAGACATCAGCGTCCCCTCGGTCAAAACGCATTTGCAGATCACCGGATGATTTTTGAAGACCATTCACGTTGTTCACCGCTTGAGAAAGCATGTCGCCAAAGTTAGCACCAACCTGATGGGCGTTTGCTGCAGGCTTAGAGTTGGCCGCTTCCAACATCATGGTCTGCATTTCATTGTGTAATCCGTCTACTTTCATGCTTTATCAATCGCCGTCAATCTTTTGACAGTGTCCTTACAATATCTTGATTCTTTCCTGAAAATTGCAAAAATTATGCCATGGTTTAAACCTAAAGTGTTAGCTCTAAACCAACACTTTAGGACACATCTTAGCTCGGGATCTCAATACCAGCATCGCGCATCTTCGCTAACTTATAGCGTAAGGTTCGTGGGCTAATACCAAGTTTCTCCGCCATTTCTTTACGGCGACCTTCGCACTCTTTCAGCGTCTCCAAAATAATTGAAAACTCTTGATCACGAAGTTCACCACCCAAGCCTTCGCTCGATGCTGCACTGCGACCCATCACGTCACTTGAAACCTGAGCAACAGGAGCAATCTCCGGTGCAACTTGCTCAGGGCTCGACACCACTTGTTGTAAGCTCGATGCGTCTTGCCAGTCCACACCTTCTAATAGAATGTGCTCAGCGCAGACGGTTGACTCGTCACATAAGATCAAAGCGCGTTGCACCACATTATCTAGCTCGCGAACGTTACCCGGCCACGGATAGCTCATGAGTTTTGCTAATGCTGCCTGACCAAATTCTGGCACTGGCATTCCCAATTTCTTACAGTGGCGCTCGGTTAGATGACGGGCTAAAGGCGCAATATCTCCAGAACGATCACAAAGAGCTGGCCACGCAATTGGGAACACATTTAAGCGATAATATAGGTCTTCACGGAAGTTACCTTCCTGAACATATTGTTTAAGATCACGGTTACTGGTCGCCAATACTCGAACGTCTAATGCAATGCTTTTACGACTACCTAACCGCTCTACCTCACGCTCTTGTAGTACGCGAAGTAATTTAGCTTGAAGGTTTAAATCCATTTCACTGATCTCATCAAGCAAAATGGTGCCACCTTGAGCTTGTTCAAATTTCCCCGGACAGGCTTGAATAGCGCCGGTAAACGCCCCTTTCTCATAGCCAAATAGGGTCGCTTCTAACATGTTGTCTGGAATGGCCGCACAGTTGATTGCGACAAAAGGACCGTCCGCACGTAGCGATTTGTTATGGATATAGCGTGACATGACTTCTTTACCTGAGCCACTTGGCCCCAGCACCATGACACTGGCGTCAGTCTTAGCAACTTTTTCAGCCAAAGTAAGCAGTTGAATACTCTTAGCATCCGCAACAATCGCATCACCATTATCATCTGACTTCACTGGCGCATAACGACTGACCATATTCAACAACACTTCCGGCGCAAAAGGTTTCGCCATGTAATCAATCGCACCTTCCTTCATGGCTGCGACGGCATCTTCAATGTTGGCATAAGCTGTCATTAACAACACAGGCAAATTGGGCCAATGCTGCTTAATGTTTCGCAGGAGTGCTAAACCGCCCATCCCCGCCATCTGTACATCGGAAACAACAATATCTACCGGCTGAGTTTTGAGCTTCACTAGAGCATCTTCAGCGCAATCGGCTTCCACCCACTCATAACCTGCAAGGGCCAATGTATCGACGAGAGCTTCGCGAAGACCTTCATCATCCTCTACGATAAGTACTTTGCTTTGAGCCATCAGCTTATTCCTTCATTTGTTACTTCTTGAGATGACGTTGCCAATGGCAAGCACATGGTAAAACATGCGCCATCATCCTCTTCTGATATCAATTCAAGCCGTCCTTCATGAGCACGGCAAACCATTTGCACTACCGCAAGACCAAGACCCGTGCCTTGTGAACGAGTAGTGAAAAACGGTTCCATTATTTTCTGTTGCAGTTCAGCAGGTACGCCTGGCCCGCTATCTTGGACAGAGATTTTTAATTCGTTATTAACTGGACGGAAAAACACATCCAATTGCGACCCTTTACCAGCAATTTGCACGGCATTAAGTACAAGGTTACTCAAGGCAGAGGCAACCGCATTAACATTACCCAGCAGCGCTACTTCGTCTTGCTCTACTTCTATACAATAATCGATGTTGTTGCTTTTTAGTGTGGTCTCGACCATCGGCTGATACTCATCCACCAGTTGTTTTAAGGTAAATGGCTTTATGACCTTATTGTCGCCCCCCTTTGCAAACAACAGCATGTCATTAACCTGCTTCTCAAGATCATGAAGTCTGTCGACCAATTTGATTTGAAAGCGTTCACGAGTAGGTTGTGGAAGGTTAGGCGCACCAAGGTTAGAGGCATACAACATAGCACTGGATAACGGCGTGCGAACTTGATGCGCGAGTGAAGCAACCATTCTTCCCAAAGATGATAAGCGCTGTAAATCGCTGACTCTTGATTGCAGCAAGCGCGTTTCAGTGAGGTCAGTAATGAGAATCAACTGTCCAGTTGAGGAAGCGGAAATAGCCAATCGAACCTTGCGGCCATTGCGCAAAGAGACCTCATGACCATCATCTTCTTTGGGGTCAAAAACCACTTGAATCAGATGAAACCATTTTTGGCCAACAAGGGGAATATCGAGAATACGGTGCGCTTCTGGGTTCGCTTCCCTGACCACACCTTGTGTATCCAACAAAATGACACCTGCAGGCATCGCTTCTATAACCTGCTGATATCGTTCTACTTGCGATTCCAAGGAATCTAAGTGTGAGCTTGATTGCTCATCTTGTTGTGATTCGCCCGTTGCCAACTGATCCATTTACGAGGTGTTCCTTCTCAATACGACTCGCAGAAATACGTAGTCCATAAAAGACTTAAGCCCGAAAATGCAAAAAGCATGCCGGGCTTAAGCCTATATATTTCAACAAGTTAATCGCGTCAATAAATTGTCATAGCAAATTGAGCGTGACTTAAATCACATCACAAACAGATCCAATCTAGCGGTGTAAGTTATACTTACGCATTTTTTCAACAAGGGTGGTACGACGCATACCGAGCATATCAGCAGCACGAGCAACGATGCCTTCTTGAGCATCCAAAGCTTGGCTAATCATGTTCACTTCGAGGTCGGCCAACATTTCTTTCAGGTTAACACCTTCAGGAGGTAACGATTGAGGCGCATTGTGACTTTCCAGTTCAGGCTCTTCAAAGGTAAAGTTTTCCGCAAATATACTGTCTAGTGCATCACGCTCTTGTTCTTCAATCGTTTTGAACGCATTCATTTCTGGCTGGAATTCTGGGATATCACTATAGCGGTATTTAACCGGAAGATGATTCACATCCACCAAGCTATTTGGATACAAGATCACCATACGTTCAACGAGGTTGGCAAGTTCACGAACGTTACCTGGCCAATCATGTTCCATTAACGAATTAACGGAACGAGGGGCGAAACAGATAGGTTGCCCACCTTCTGCCTCCATACGCGCTAGCAGTTCTTGCAACAACAGAGGGATGTCTTCTTTGCGCTCTCGAAGCGATGGCATTTCAATTGGGAAAACATTTAAGCGATAGAACAAGTCTTCGCGGAAGTCACCCTGTTGGATCATGCTTTCAAGATCGCGGTGCGTTGCGGCAACAATGCGAACATTGGCTTTAATCACGCTACTGCCGCCAACGCGTTCAAACACGCGCTCTTGCAATACGCGCAGTAACTTGACCTGCATCGGCATTGGCATATCACCAATTTCGTCAAGGAATAAGGTACCGCCATCGGCAAGCTCAAAACGCCCTTTACGAGAAGTAATCGCCCCCGTAAAGGCGCCTTTCTCATGACCAAACAACTCACTTTCTAGCAAGTCCGGTGGAATCGCTCCGCAGTTCACTGGAACAAACGGCCCACTACGACGAGTTGAATGGTAGTGGATGTTGCGAGCAACAACTTCCTTACCCGTGCCTGACTCGCCCAGAATCAACACGTTCGCTTCCGAACCAGAGACCTGTTCAATCAAATGACGAACTTCCTGTATGCCAGGACTTTGTCCAACTAAACTACGAAATAGCGTATTTTTACGAAGATTCGACGGAACCTGAACGCCTTTACGACCCAAAAACTCGCGACAATGACGCAGCGCATCACTTAGCTGAGGGTAGTTGAGAGGGAGTTCTAACTCGCCAACAAAGTTGGAAAGTGGCTCAACCGCGCCGGTAAATTCACTCGTCACCAGTAAAGGAACATGATTAGACAGCGAAAGCTGCGATAACAAGACTTGAGATAGATTTGGGCTTTCCAAAGCACCTACGATGCAACCCGACCACGTCTGGGACCAATCGATTTGGTTTATGTCTGTAGATGGAATCGCCACACAATGCTCACCAACAAACTCCAAAATGGTGTTTAGATTAGTGCGAATTTGCGGATCATCAGCAATAACAAGAAGTTTAGCTAAGCCTTGCATGAGTCAGGAATTATGCCTTGATCAAAACCAACCACAGTGGCGTCAATTTTTTGTCACTCGTCAATTTTACGCCGAGCTAACAAAAGCCAAAAAACACCTTATAAAATTGACAAGCAATTTATAAAACAAGTGGTTAGATATAAAAAAACGCCATTAGGCTGGGAATGGCGTCTATTCTATTGACATTATTCTGATATAGCAACTTTGTCACGTTGACTTTAAGAGGTTAATTCCGCTTAGATTCCAACTTCTTGTGCTGTTAAGTTGTGGTAATCACTAGGAATTTGATCCCAAGCAGATTTTATCTCTCGTATGATCTCTATCACATCATCAATTGGTTTTGGGTTGTTTTCGTGATTAGCCGTTGTAATTTGCGCAATCATGAATTCATACAACTGGTCGAGGTTTTTAGCGATGTCGCCGCCATCATCCATAGACAAGCAACTACGTAGTGCAATGATGATATCTAGAGCTTTGCCGATACGCTCGCCTTTCACAGGCACATTGCCTTGTTCCATCGCTGCTTTGGCTTGAATCAGTCTTTCTATCGCACCACCCATTAGCATTTGGATAACTTTGTGCGGTGACGCAGCACTCAATTGGCTGTCTACAGATACTTTCTTATATGCTTGTAATGAACCACGCATCACTATCCTCTCAAATAAATTTTTGGTACTGCTGTAGGGACTTTCTACCATGTCGGTACTTTCTAAGTTCCAGTCCCAATTGATCCGTTTTGGTTTGCATATGGGTCGCAATTCGACGTGTCGACTGTTCCACTTGCAGCCACTCATCACTCTGCTTTAGGTTCGGATTCCTTTGGCAAGCGGCTATTAACTTCGTGATTATCTGTTCTCTTTTATCGACCAGAAGGTGAATTTCTTCAGTATCCAACTCATCATTTTCTAAAACAGATTGTAAACGGTGATCCAAATCACCTAATTGATTGAATATGCTCAATTAGTAGACCCTACTTTCGACATCAGCTTATCCCCCCATCGCACTCATCATGCCTGCTAATTGCGACTGCATCTTTCCGGTAGCGTCTTGCATGGCGGCAAATTTGTCGTGAGTTCGTTTCTGTAGGCTATCCATGCGACGGTCTAAATTGACCTGTTGGTCATTCAGTCGATAATTTTGTTCAACTAAGCTTTGCTCTCGAGTACGGATCGTCCCGGTAGCACCGGTCATACTGTGAATAGCATCTTCGACGCGTTTGGCAAATCCGTTATTACCGCCGAAAAACTCGCCTAGCTTGTTGAAGTTATTATTCAACTGCTTATCGAGCATTTGATAGTTTATTTCGAGATTACCTTGGCGCGTCGTAGTGACACCAAACTCAGTTAAGGTCTCTAACCCTTCAGGGGCACCTTCTACCGCTGATGAAAAGACACTTTTCAAACGCGAGTCCGCACTTCTCACCACACTATCTCCCGCCAATGGACCGGTTTGCCCAGTTGTGGGATCTGCACTAGAAAGCTCTTTGGACACTTGATAAAACTGGTTGTAGGCGGCAACAAATTGTTCAATATCAGCACGCACACTAGCGCGGTCATATTCCACACCAATTTCAGCTGGACGATCCCCTTGCTTGGTCGTGCCTTTCAACGTTAAATCCACGCCTTCAATGGCACCTTCAATGACATTATTGTGACTTGATAGCTCAGCAATACCGTCGAGTATGACCTTTGAATCTTGCGCTGCTTGGACTTGTGACATGCCATTGTAGATTTGCAGCGATCGCTGTGCTTCGGCAAGTTCAGCTTGAACTGATTCTACTTTTTCTAAACGCTCACGTTCTTCAGGTGATAGCTTGGCACGCTCTAGTTGCTTGGCCTCCGCTTCGGTCATATCACCGTCAGCAACAGCTTGGGCAATGGCCGCTTTTTCATCGGCCAATTCTTGCTCTAGCTGAGCTTGTGCTTCACTTGGCGTTACATAAGAGTCGGTCAAAGTGCCCGAGGCCGTATTACTCCAACCCGGGACTTCACCCGATTTCTCTAATGCTTTTTGATCAAGCTCCGGCTCTGGCGCTTGATAGGAATCCATTAAGGTTCCTGATGCAGTTTCTGTCCAACCGGGAATAGTGTCTTCAGGGCGGCCAGATGTTGCCTCTTGCGCGACAGATTCTGCGCTTTGTTCATCCTTGGTGTTTTCCTCTACCAAAGCTTCATTAGCAGTGGCTTCATTCACCTCATCTGCTTTCTTAACTTCATCTTCCTCAGAGGATGGAACATCTAGTAAAGCTAATGCATCAGCCTGAGCTTGCTCCAACGCTTTAACGCGCTGCTCAATAGTTTTGTATTCGAATCGATAGAGATCATTGCCGGGCTCAGCGTCTACATCAATTATCAAGGCATGTTCAACCCCTGATTGGTTGGCCGCCACAATAAGCCTAGGACCGTTGATGTCTTTAACGATAGATGCGCGTACACCGGGATTGTCACTCGCGCCGTTAATGGCACGAACTACGTCGGTTAAACGAGAATTACTGCGAAGGGAAATATCAAAGCTGTCATCACCCATTGAAATTTGCAGCTTACCTGGACCAAACTTCGTATCTTCAGGAATAGCATCCGAAGCGATTTTATGGCTTTGAGCAAGCTGCAATACATCGACAGCGTATTTGCCAGCAATAGCATCAGTTGATGCTGTTGCCGTGACAACGCTTTCTTCGGAGGTGTTGACGCTTCTCAGCGCAAACGCCTTCTCCTGGCGAAAGCTTGCCATAAGATTTTTCATCGTATCTAGTGACTCTTTGAGTCGTCCGTAGGCACTTATACCGGTATCAATTTTGCTACGCTCATAGTCGAGACGTTGCTGTTTCGGAATCCGCTCAGCATCGACTATTTTGCTCACCATGGAATTGATATCCATGCCTGAAGACATCCCTATCGGGCCCATATTCACCAAACCACTTCGAATTTAATACTATTGCATCTTAGTGATGCGACTACACCAACATGTCAATGCTGAGTGCGCCATGTTTTTCAACACGCTTTAGTACGTCGAGAAGCTCTTGATCTGGAAATTGACGAATGATCTCACCGCTGTCTTTTGCATAAACAGTAATGATGTCGCGCCCTGATTCTTCATCTCTTCGAAACGATAATCCCGTATTCATTGAGGTGAGAAACTCATCAAGACGTTTGACCATATTTTCACGTTCTGCCTGATTGAGGTCATGACGCTCGGTCGCAATTTTCTGAATCAATTCGGAAGTTTTCTGGTTAGAAAACGCCACACTTTCCGCCGTTCTCAGTTCATTGACCTTTATCGGCTGTGAGCCTTTATCGGTATCAACTGACGGTGTTGTTTTATTAGTATTTTTCGAAGCAAGTTCTGTGCCACTAGAAGAGGCAAAAGGCTGAATGTTCGACGCGTAGGATGAGATATCCACTTTCGTTCTCCCGTTTCTAACCTTCTCTATTGTCCAACTCCAACTGGGGTAAAACTAGTTGAGCAATAAGCTTGAAATTGGAAGTTGGTGATAGAGTAACCCTATCACCAACACACTTGCCTAAGGTGTAAGCCTTTTTTAGCCTAGTAGGCTAAGTGCAGCTGAAGGCGATTGCTTCGCTTGAGCTAGAATTGAAGTACTCGCTTGCTGCAGGATTTGGTTCTTGGTCATTGCCGTCGTTTCTTTCGCGTAATCGGTGTCTTCGATACGGCTCTTAGATGCATTAACGTTTTCGTTGATGTTATCTAAGTTATTGATTGCGTGATTGAAGCGGTTTTGGAACGCACCAAGTTCTGCACGGTTACTGTCTACGTATTTTAGCGCCGCATCTAGAATAGCTACTGATTCTTGTGCACCACCTACAGAAGTAACGTTGATGTCATTAACTGATACCGCGCTTGCTGCGCCAGAAAGGTCAAGCTCAGAACCGCCCGCTAGTGAACCACCGAACGTTAGTGAAGCACTATCAGCTTCGCCGTTGCTGCTTGCGAAGATTTGCAGAGCACCGTCTTCATCAACAGATGCTTGAACTTGGTCTGTTTGACCATTGATGTAGGTTGCAAGTTGCTCGATATCATCACCTTCTTTACCAGTGATAGCAATCTGAGTCATTGCGTTACCCGCTTTGTCATTTAGGTCAATCGTTAAAGTAGCACCCGCTCCAACTGTCCAGCTTTCATCTTTCGCGTTAGCCGCTTTATAAGAAGAACCGCCCATTTGTGCATTGTCAGAGCGCATATCGTTCATGCTCAGCATAACTGCTTCGCCACTGTTAGAACCGATTTGGAACGACTGTGTACCGTATGTGCCATTTAGAAGACGGTTGCCACCAAAAGACGTGGTTTCCGCGATACGGTTTAGCTCGTCATTAAGCGCTGTCACTTCTTCTTGAATTGCTACACGCTCTGCTTTTGAGTTAGAGCCGTTTGCAGATTGTAGAGATAGGTCACGCATACGTTGTAGGATGTTAGTAGTTTCATCCATAGCACCTTCAGCTGTCTGCGCAATAGAGATACCATCGTTTGCGTTTTTTACAGCCATATCTAAGCCGCGGCTTTGAACATTCAATCGGTTCGCAATTTGCAGACCTGCTGCATCGTCTTTCGCACTGTTGATTTTGTAGCCCGAAGACAAGCGTTCCATTGATTTTTGTGTGTTCTCTGCTGCGTTATTCAGATAACGCTGAGCAGTCATTGCAGACACATTCGTGTTTACATTAATTGCCATACTGATCTCCTTAGGCATTTAGGATAGATGGCCTCTGTGTCTCTCACCTCACATTGGCACATCCGATTTTATTTCTCTCAATCCCTGTAACGGCGATAAATTTAGAAGCTTTAGAACAAATTGGCGTTTTTTTTACTATTAATTCAATTGATTGGATAAATGTGATTTAGATCGGAGATTCGAATGGAGGATAGTTGTGTTTGCAACGCTCTAAAGCCAAATGAAAAAAAACCAGAGCCGAAGCTCTGGTTTTTTTGTTTGTCATCTGAGGTGACGCTTAGCCTAGTAGGCTCAATGCTGCGTTTGGCGCTTGCTTCGCTTGCGCCAAAATCGAACTTGAAGCTTGCGATAGAATTTGATTCTTCGTCATCGCTGTCGTCTCTTTCGCAAAGTCCGTGTCTTTGATACGGCTCTTCGACGCGTTCACATTCTCATTGATGTTGTCTAGGTTGTTGATAGCGTGATTGAAGCGGTTTTGGAAAGCACCAAGCTCAGCACGGTGGCTATCCACATACTTCATCGCAGAATCCAGAATCGCCACGGACTCCTGAGCGCCACCTACTGACGTGACATCAATATCGTTAACCGTTGCTGCTGCCGCTGCACCTGACATGTCTAGCTCACCTGAACCCGCTAGCGTGCCACCGAAGCTTAATGAAGCGCTGTCGATGTCTTTATTGTTGCTCGCAAATACTTGTAGTGCGCCATCTTCATCTACAGACGCTTGCACTAGGTCAGTTTGACCATTGATGTACGTCGCTAGCTGCTCAATGTCGTCGCCTTGTTTCGCGTTAATCGTCAGCGTTGTCATCGCGTTACCCGCGCTGTCGTTCATGTCGATAGTCAGTGTTGAGTTTGCTGCCACTGACCAATCTTTATCTTTTGCGTTCGCTGCTTGGTAAACCGAACCACCCATGCCGCTGTTGTCTGAGCGCATGTCTTTCAGGCTTAGCATCACCGCTTCACCATTGTTTGAACCGATTTGGAATGACTGGGTACCGTAAGTACCGTTCAGTAGACGGTTACCACCGAATGCTGTGGTTTCAGCGATACGGTTTAGTTCGTTGTTCAGTGCCGTCACTTCTTCTTGAATCGCTACACGCTCTGCTTTTGAGTTTGAGCCGTTTGCGGATTGCAGTGATAGGTCACGCATACGTTGCAGGATGTTCGTTGTCTCATTCATCGCGCCTTCAGCAGTTTGGGCGATAGAGATACCATCGTTCGCGTTGCGCACTGCCACATCAAGACCACGGCTTTGAACGTTCAAACGGTTCGAAATTTGTAGACCCGCTGCGTCGTCTTTCGCACTGTTGATTTTATGACCCGAAGACAAACGCTCCATTGACGTTGCTTGCGCCTGACTTGCGCTGTTTAGGTAACGCTGAGCGGTCATCGCTGATACGTTAGTATTTACATTCACTGCCATGTTGTTTCTCCAATTGATTTTCCGGTGTAGCGGTTTCCGACGTCTCGGAAAACCAAGTAGTTCTCTCAAAGTTAATCTTTTAACGACACGAGTGAAAAAACCTTTAGAAAAAAACTCGAAAAAACAAAAGAAAACGTCCGTTTGATTAGGATTTAAGCAGTTAACGAAAGATTAAAAAGAAAAGACTAAAGTTTAGCGAAATACCGCCGAAACACTGGAATTTTGCTTAATTTGCTAGACGTGAGTTGTGGATCTTAAGAAAAGAAAAAGCCCCTTTTCCTTTGAGAGAACTGGGGCTGGGTGGTGGCTAGTAGCGTGCGGAGATCAGAGAGAAATAAACACACCCTAGCTAACCTACATACTTTGATGCCGTATTGAGGCAGGTTGAGAGAGAGCCCCAACACATCACAAAGTATGTTTGCCAAGCAACAGGAAATTTATTGCCACGTCTGGCTTATGTTCCTGTCACTTAGAACTCGGACACTATCTCTATTGTAGTAGAGACATCGCTGAGTTAGGCAACTGTTTTGCTTGCGCCAAAATTGACGTACCAGCTTGTTGTAGAATCTGGTTCTTGGTCATTTCGGTTGTCTCTTTAGCAAAATCGGTATCTTTGATTCGGCTGTTCGAGGCATCAACATTCTCTTGAACGTTCGCCAAGTTGTTAATGCTGTGGCTTAAGCGGTTCTGCTTCGCCCCTAAATCTGCACGTTGTGAATCCACATACTTAAGTGCAGAATCGATAATCGAGATAGCGTTTTGCGATCCGGCGACTGAAGTCATGTCAATATCTTGCACTGTAGACTGAGCAGCAGATGCAGTTTGTAAGTCTAAGTCTGTGGCTAACGAACCACCAATTGTCACTGACTGGTTTAGGTCAATGTCAGGTTCTGCGACAAACACTTGAAGCTCACCGTTATCACCTACAGAAGCGCTAATCTTGTCAGACTGACCATTGATATACGTTGCTAACTGCTCAATATCGTCGCCTTGCTTTGCTGTGATGTTGATAGCGACTGCTTCGCCAGATTTGGTCGTAAAGCTAATGTCCAACTGGTTATTCGTGTTATCCACACGCCAATCGGCACCTTTACCGTTGTTTGCGGTATATGTGGTCCCGCCCATACGGAAATCATCCGCACGAATGCTGGTTAGGCCCATAATTAAAGCCTCACCCGAGTTAGCACCGATTTGGAATGACGCTTCACCGAAGCTGCCATTAAGCAAACGACGGCCACCAAATGAGGTGGTCTCAGCAATACGGTTTAGCTCCGCTTGAAGTGCATTAGATTCTTCATTAATTGCAACACGCTCAGCAGGAGAGTTAGTACCATTTGCCGATTGAATCGCCAGGTCACGCATGCGCTGCAAGATGCTAGTAGATTCATTCATGGCACCTTCCGCAGTCTGTGCAATCGAAATACCATCGTTAGCATTACGCATTGCCACATCAAGACCACGTGATTGCGCTGTTAATCGGTTCGAGATCTGCAAACCTGCAGCATCGTCTCGTGCGCTATTGATCTTGTGACCAGACGACAAACGCTCCATTGAAGTATTTAGCGCATCGCTGGATTTGTTCAGGTAGCGTTGGGCTGTCATAGCCGAAACGTTTGTATTTACTGTTACTGCCATTGTGCTCTCCTAATTGAGTTCGCAAGCTTCAAGTAGGCTCACTTAATAACAAACATTGTTGATTCAATATTGTTACTACGCCCACCTAATACCCCGTATCAGGTGGAGTATCTAAAGTGCTTATTTATCGAGTTAGCCCTTAATCGGGTACTTTGTATTCATGTTTAGCATTTTCTATGCCAACTAATACATTCAATTATAAATCAATACATTAAAGCTCTTTCATTGAACCAATGCATACCATGACCTCGTTAGCGCGTTCAAAGTGGCTTAAGATTGCCACCTAACGTTCTCACCTCTGCACACATGGCAATGCTCATGCGGCAACCGAGATGCCAAACTTTCGCTATAGATAATTAAATAACGTCAGGTCCTTGGTTTTTCCGAAAGCAAGCTGTGAAGCCTGCAGTGCTCGTGAGTTCTCTTCAAAGTCGATGACTGCTTTTGAGTAATCGAGATCCTCAAAATTACTTTTAGAACGAGCGAGCGAAATTTTAAAATCTTCATGTTGCGACTGCTGGATATCAAGACTGTTTAGCCTTACTCCAACGTCGGTACGTGAACTGGTTAAGTGCAAAAATGCTGCGTGAAACTGCTCAGTGACCTGATGAAGCTGAGCACTGGCCGAAGCATCGGCTACATCGTTATCCATCCAATACACCGCATCATTAAACGTATCAAAGACGCTAAATGTTTTTTGAGGTTCGATTTCAATCGCGTCCCCCGGTGTAATTTGCCCTTTGGTCTGAATGTTGAGCCCTTGGAATTGAATGCCTTGGCTTGGGTCAAAATTTCCCGCAGCAACAACCGTATTGTTCTGTTCAAGCTGATAACCAAATTGCTGATTACCCATATCGACAAACGTCACTTTGTAAGTACTGTTGTCGTTAGCATTACTGTTAGTGGCTTTTTCAAGTAGCAATTCTGAGCCTTTTTGCAGCTGATAATTGGCTTTGTAATCCCCAAGTGGGTTATCAATCTCCATAAACAGTTTGCTACCTGGATCGCTCGTAGCCACTTCCAGACTTGCTGCAATGCGCATTTTGCGTTGATAGTCATCACCAGCGTAAGAAATACGCCCTTCCCCATCGACGAAAAATGGTTGAGTCTTAGGTTTTGTGCCAGCAAAGCTATAATTACCCGATTCATCACGTGTATTAGCAAGTGCGAGAAAGTTCTTTGCCAACTCCTCTATTTCACGAGCTTTGGCTTCACGATCTTCGGGAGAAAGCGCACCGTTGATTGCTTGCATCGTTAATCGCTTTGCATTATCGGCAAACTGCTCTGTCTCACCGAGCATGACTTCTTGATGCTCAAGGCGATTTCTCGACAACGTGATGGCGCTGTCGTACTGATCCAACTGCTGCGTCTGCTGTTTAAGTTTTTGCAAATAATGCGTCGCTAGTGGTGAGTCCGCTGGCTTTTGCAGCTGTTTACCAGAGGCGAGCTGTGCATGGTTTTCATGAATTTTGTTTTCTTGGCGGCGCATATCATTTTGCACCGTTTGGTAATTATGAAAACTAGAAATTCGATTCATCATAATCTAGCTCCTTACCTTAGCTGCAAAATAGTATCGAAGGTTTCATTCGCCGCCTGCATCACTCGAGAAGACGCCATGTACGCTTGCTGAAACTTCATCATGTTGGCCGCTTCTTCATCAAGGTTAACGCCCGAAATAGACGCTACTCGGCTTTGCGCGTTTTCATGCTCAAGCTCAGCGACTTCCTGTAAACGAGTCGCCGTCGAGGCTTTCAAACCCACATCGGTATTTAAGTTGTGATAGATATCAATGACCGTTGAGTCGCCATCATTCATCGATTTATCAGTCTGAATATGCAGCATTTTTCTCAAGTTACCGTTATCACCCTCTGCCGGATTGAGGTTAGCGGTGAACTTGTCATTTGCCATCGCTCCGTCACTGAGCTCGAACGTGGTGCCAAGTACCGTCACCGGACCAGCCGGAGGGTAAGGCGTTGGGCTCAATAATACGTTGCCGCTTTTGTCAGTGACGGCAAATTCCGTCCCCGTTGGCGACACTACCACTTCAAATTCTTTCAAACTGCCCACTGACGAGACTTTAAATTTGGCATCACCCTGCGCAAACGTAGTTGAGGCTTCAAAGCTCTGTGCTGCTATGGCTTTTGGGTCGTTAGTCGTCATTTTCATATTGGCTGCACCGTCTCTCGTCGGACGCAGCAAAAGCTTTTCGCCAACGGCAGGCGGATTACCAATTACGACTCGAATGCCATCTAGTTGCATGCTCGGGCCTGAGAAAGACTGAGTCACACCATCTGAGTTGGTCACATGGTAATTAGCACCGTCAAACTTCAATGAATACTCTCCACCCTTGAGTTGTGAGGTATCATCAATAAACACTGCCACGTCAGCACTTGAGTTGACTGGTGCAACGACCCTTGCTTTAGCAAACGCGAGAGTATTGACATCCGCGAACAGGTTTTGTCCGACTTGGCCATTCAAATCAAGCCCTTGCCCTTGCAATTCATTTACTTTTTCAGAAAAAGCGATAGAGAGACGACCGAGTTCATCCAAAACGTATGGAATCTCTTTGTCACGAGTTTCAAACATACTTTCTAAGCGTCCGCCAATATCATCACTGGTAATTGGTTTAATACCTTTGCCTTCTACAATCGCAAGGCGGTGCTGGTGAGTATCTGGGAATCCATCAATCATCTTCAACTGACTGGCTTCTGTACCCGATACCAAAGTATGACCGTTACCGATATGAACGTTGAAGCCCTCAGCGTTCCTGCGAGGCGTCACCGTCACTTTGGTATATTCGGACAACTCTTTGATTAACGATTCATGCTTATCCATCAAGTCGTTATGTGGACCAGGCGAGCGCATCATTAAGCGGTGAATATCACGAATTTCGATACCGATTTGGTTCACTCGCTCAACACTCACTTCGAGTTTCTTGTTGACGTTATCCCGCTGTTCACGAACCGTATCGTGGAAATCATTCATCGATTGACGAATCAGGTTGGCTTTATCAAGTACGACTTTACGCGCACCAATATCATTGGGGGTGTCGGCCAATGTTTTTACAGCATCAAACCAGTCGTTAAGACTTTCAGGCACCTTTTTAGACGACATAGACGACAACATCCCCGACATCATATCGAGGTTAGTCAGGTTTTCGTTGCGATAATTCACCTGAGTCGTTGCCATGTTGAGTTCTTTGACGGCAAACTGATCCCACGAGCGGCGAACATTTTCCACATGCACTCCCATACCGTAGGTTTGACCACCAAACTGTCGCGGGGTATTGGTCCCCTGTATAACAGATTGTCGGCTGTAACCTTCTGTATTTGCATTAGAAATGTTATGACCAGTCGTGTTTAACTGTCTCTGAGCTGTCAGTACGCTTTGCGCACCTAAGTTCAGAAGATCTGACGCCATATCGCCTCCAAAAAACCAAAATTAGCCTAACTAAATCCACAAGTTACGCCACTCTGCCGTTTAATTTGCAATATATATGCCAGAGTATCTTTGCCGCTGAGCTTGGCACTAAAAAAGATAAGAATGAACGGAAAAAGATGAAGGTAGTAAGAAAAATCCCGGCTATTTGCCGGGACCAATAAGTATAAGGAAAACTATCGATAGCCGTTAAAGCGACATATCATCGATTTGCGCCTTAACGCGCAACACTTTGTCCGCATAGTTTGGATCTGTCGCATATCCAGCTCGATGAACATCACGTATGAAACGTTCAGAACCTTGGTTACCATTCAATGCCGACTGATAACGTGGATTGTCATTAAGAAACTTCACATAATCGTTAAAGCTGTCTTCATACGAGTCGTAAGAACGGAATGCTGCGCGTTCTTGCACAGGTACATTCTGATGGTATTCCAGTGTCTGCGTTGCGACCTTATCGCCATGCCAACTTCTGTCAGCCTTAATATTAAATAGGTTGTTACTGCTGCCCTTACTGTTGTTGACGACTTTTTGCCCCCAACCAGTCTCTAAAGCCGCTTGCGCTAATAATAACGATGAATCCACCCCTAACGACTGAGCTGCTCTGTCCGCGTATGGTTTCAAAGACTCGACAAAATTTTGTGGTGTCTTGAAATCAACAGGCTGAGCAACAGGGGCTCCGTCAAGGCCTAGTGATTTCGCAGTTTTACGAGCCTTTGCTTCATCGTAAGGGAGATTAAGTGACGTATCGAACGCTTCATTACGCATACGGATTTCACTGCCTGCTGCAGCGTGCGCTTCTGGTGAACGTGCTGCACCAAGCTGAGCGACGATCATATCTGCTAATCCCAGAGAACCATTGGCACTCAACTCACTCGACATCTGCTCATCAAGCATTTGACGGTAAAATTGACCGTTTTGGCTATTGGTCAGATCCGATTCAAAATGAGTATTCGCATCGCGCATCGACTTTAACATCATAGAAGTAAAGATAGATTCGAACTGACGAGCTGCAGCGCGTAATGCCGCATCATCATCGCCTTCTTTACCACTCACGGCTTTCTGACGAAGCTTATCTAGGCTACTGATATCATGGATAAAACCGATGTCATTGGAGTTTTTAATCATGATACTTACCTAGATAACGATCAACTGACCTTCAATGGCACCAGCTTGCTTAAGCGCCTGTAAAATCGCCATAAGATCTGATGGTGCTGCGCCCACTTCGTTAACGGCACGAACGAGATCATCTAGAGTCAAACCCGGTTGGAAATTGAACATCTTGCCCGAACCTTCTGTTACCTGAATATCTGAGTTCGGCACCACCACCGTATCGCCCCCACCAAACGCATTGGGCTGGCTTACTTTCAAGTTTTCTTTGATAGCAACCGTCATACCACCGTGAGTCACTGCCGCTGGTTTAAGCTTGACGTGTTTGCCAACCACGATTGTCCCTGTACGCGAGTTAACAATGATTTTTGCACCGCTGTCTGCGGTGTCGAATTCAACGTTTTCAACCGCTGATAGGAAAGCTACACGTTGGCTGAGGTCGCGAGGCGCACGAACTCGAACAGAGGTAGAATCTAATGGGCTCGCCATTTGCGGACCCAGAAAGTCATTGATGGCATTTGCCATGTTTTGCGCCGTTGTGAAATCTGATTGCAGAAGGTTAAAGGTAATGTAATCACCGCGAGAGAACGGACTTGGAATTTCGCGTTCAACCGTTGCACCGCTTGAAATCATTCCGACCACAGGGTTATTGCCCACAATCTTAGAGCCATCTAAACCTTCGGCACTAAAGCCACTTACCACTAAATTACCTTGTGCCACAGCATAGACTTCACCATCCAAACCTTGCAAGAAGGTCTGCATCAAGGTACCTCCACGGAGACTTTTTGCCGCACCGATTGAAGAAACTGTCACGTCCACGCGCTGACCAGGTTTTGAGAACGCAGGTAATTCTGCGGTAACGATAACCGCTGCCACGTTTTTGAACTTAGGCTTAAAGCCTATTGGCATTTGAATACCAAACTTCTCAAGCATCGAGCGGAAACTTTGCTCTGTAAACGGCGTTTTCTCACCTGTGCCCGGAAGACCAGTCACCAGACCATAACCCACCAATTGGTTACTACGCACCCCGGCAACTTCTGCCACATCCTTAATGCGTGCCGCTTGGACACTTGCCGCAGCAAAACATAAACCAAGAAGTAAAAACGTGAATTTTTTCATCATGTTACCCTAAAAACAAACAAACCCTCTGAGGAGAGGGTTTGCCGCTTATTATTCGTCGATTCCTATCCCTATAGAGAGACATTAAAAAATCGTGCCAAGAATCCAGGTTCCTGCATATCTTGTTGGGTTCCGGTCCCCGAATACTGAATTCTAGCGTTAGAAATACGGTTAGATGCGATGGTGTTATCAAACTCAATATCATCTGGGCGAATCGTGCCGCTTAAACGAATGTACTCATCTCCAGTATTTAAAGTTAGCCACTTTTCACCACGAATGACGAGATTACCATTGGCAAGCACTTCAATCACTTCTACGGTAATCGAACCTGATAAACTGTTGCTCTGATTGGCCGAAGCATTACCTTTGAAGTTGTTGTCGTTCTTCAACTCATAAGAGAAGTCATAGTCATTGACGGTGACGGGTCTACCACCAACGAAAAGTGGATCCATTGAAGAGTCATTGGCTTTCGAGAGATCCGCATCAGCACTTTTTGCTGCTTTCGTTGCTTCATTAAGTTCTACCGTAATGATGTCACCAATGCCACGGGGTTTAGAATCATCATACCAATCGCGCGCGTAGTGAGTATTAAACAGTGAACCCGTTGCCGCTGCGTAATGTTCTGGCTTGTTTTTTGGGTGAATCGGCGCCCATGCTGGGTCATCGGCAATAGGGTCAGTTCGACCACGTAGCGTATCAACAATCCCAGACGATTGGGTTTTATCTCCTTCAACTGCATCGACCGTCGTCGTGCTGTTCGAGACATCGTCTACCGATTCTTCCTGACCAAACTGAGCGCAACCCGAGAGCACAGCAAGTAAAGAGACACACAATAACTTTTTCATTCAATGTCGTCCTTATTCGTTAAAGCTGCTGGTTAGCAAAGCTCATCATCTTGTCGACTGACGAGATAACTTTAGAGTTCATTTCATACACGCGCTGCGCTTCAATCATGTTAACGAGCTCTTCCGTTACGTTAACGTTTGAAGTCTCTAACATCGACTGGCGAATTTGACCGAAACCATCTAAACCCGGAACCCCTTCATTTGGATCGCCACTAGCACCGGTTGGTAAGTAAAGGTTCTGACCGATAGGCTCTAGACCGCCTGGGTTAATGAAGTCGACAGTGGTAATGTTACCCACGACTTGGTTATCTTGCTGGCCACGTACTCGAACGGACACTTCACCGTCGGTACCCACAGTAATGGAAATCGCATCTTCAGGAATCGCAATTTCTGGTTCCAACGCATAGCCTGAACCAGACGTAACAATAGTCCCTTCATCGTTTAGCGTGAACTGACCGTTGCGGCTATAGCCAATATTGCCGTCTGGCATCAATACTTGGAAAAATCCATCACCTTCAATCATCATATCGAGACTGTTGGTCGTAGTTTGAGCATTACCCGGTGTATGGATCTTTTGCGTTGCCACCACTTTTGAACCAGCACCTAGCATTAAGCCTGAAGGCAGTTCGGTGTTTTGCGATGATTGACCACCAGGCTGATTGATATTTTGATAAAACAAATCTTCAAACACCGCACGGCTTTTCTTGTAACCGATGGTTGATGCGTTCGCTAGGTTGTTTGAAATTGTCGAAATATTGGTTTGCTGAGCGTCTAAGCCAGTCTTACTTACCCATAGTGCCGGATGCATTCTATTCTTCCTCTCTCAATCCTATTAACCCATGCGAAGCAATGAGTCTGAAGCCTTATCCATGTCTTCTGCGGTGCTCATCAGCTTGACCTGCATTTCGAATTGACGCTGCAAATCAATTAAGCTTGTCATTTCACCAACGGCATTAACGTTACTGCCTTCAATAGCCCCGGTCATAAGCTGTACATTAGCTGAAGCGGTGTAGCCTAATTGAGGATCTTTATTACGAAATAAACCATTAGTGTCTTTGAATAGTGAACGGTTATCAGTATTGGTGAGCTTGATACGGTCAACGATTTCCATTTCGTCAGCAGGTGCATCTTGCGGTATAACAGAGACGGTGCCGTCACGGCCAATCTCAATCTTACGCAATGGAATAGGTACAGTAATTGGCGTACCACGTTCCCCTAACACAAGGTTACCGTTGCCATTGACCAACAAACCGTTTTGATCCACGCGTAAACTGCCGTTGCGGGTTAACCCTTCTTTGCCGTTTTTATCCAATACTGAAATCCAACCTTGGCCTTCAATAGTGACATCAAGGTCGCGACCTGTCGTCACAACACTGCCTTGTTCGAAGTTATGTCCTGGACGCTCTGTCATGCTAAACACACGACTTGGCATGCCTTCACCATACGCTTGCATTGAGCGCGCTTGGGCAAGGTCAGCTCGAAAGCCAGGCGTGCTCGCGTTCGCAAGGTTGTTTGCTCTAAGCTGCAAAGCTTGCATATTCTGCTTTGCGCCGCTCATTGAGAGGTAAAGGGCACGATCCATTGATAGCTCCAAAATTCAAAGTACGGAGCTTATAAAGCAAAGACTATGCCACTAATTTTATTCCTTATAAATCAAAGAAATAAACGGGAAATAAGGTAAGAAAGCGGAGGATCGGCAACCGATGTTCTATCGAAGAGGCAAAGCTAAACGGCAAGGTGGCAACGGTGCGGCAACAATATGACCGCTTTGTTGAAACGCAAAACAGCGTACGAATGTCCATATGCACTCGTACGCTCGATTTTTCAAGACATTAACGACGAGTGACTGACAGCCACTCATACTATGACTTAACGGATTTGTAGAATGTTTTGTTGCAGCTGGTTATGTACATCCAAAGCACGTGAGTTTGCTTGGAAATTACGCTGCGCTGAAATCAGGTCTACCAACTCTTGGGTCATATCAATGTTCGATTGTTCTAGCGTGCCGTTATTGATGGTACCAAAAGAACCCTTGTTTGATTCGCCCCAAATCTTAGCACCAGAAGCAGTCGTAGAATCCCATTGGGTACCACCCTTCTTATCAAGACCTTGTTCGTTCGCTACACGTACCATAGCGACACGACCTAATGTCACATTCTCACCGTTTGAGTAAGTACCTAACACGTTGCCTTGCTCATCAAAGTCGACTTTAGTTAGGAAGCCAGTCGTCGCACCATCTTCTTGGAACTTAGTCAGTTCAAACGGAGCGGCAAACTGAGTGGCACTATCAAGACTAAACGACAATGTCTGTGCAGGATCGGCACCGTTCATATCGATACCATTTGCACCAAGATCAGTAGTGACAATTGGCTGCCCATTGTTCAAGCTCGCTAGTGTACCGTCGTTGTTGAATCGCATTGTATGACCAACATGCCCTGTTGGCGTTGTTGCATCACCACCAGCGATATTCACTGGTTTTTCACCTTGGCCATCGGTTACCGTGTAGTAACTTTGCCACGTGTTTTGCTGAGTTTGATCTTTCACATAGTACGTCGTCATTTTATACGACTGTCCCATGGAATCATAAATCGTTGATGATGTTGAACGGTTATAAGTTTCAGGATCAGTAAAGTCGAACAGAGCCGGATCTTTTAGATCACCATTAGCAGGAAGGTTCACACCAATCTCAATATTCGCAGTCTGTTTCGGCTTACCAAACTCTGGCGGTATATTGATTGGACGAGGCTCATAAGACACAACCTCATTGGTATCTTTATTCACTTCATAACCCAGTAGAAACTCATCGTTCGACGTCACCATGTAGCTATCTTTGTTTAGGTGGAAAGCACCGTTACGCGTTAGCTCATTTTGTTGTGGTACAAGACGATCTTTAGATACGGCAAAGAAGCCAGTACCGCTAATGCGCAAGTCCATTGGGTTGTTAGTCGATATGCTCGAACCTTCGTGGAACTGCTGAGCAATCTTGCTTGGCTGAGCACCGCCACCCGGTGTGGTTTTCGCATTAGTAAATAGTGAGTTTGAATACACATCACCAAACTCGGCACGTGACTCTTTAAAGCCGAATGTGTTGGCGTTGGCAATGTTGTTACTGGTGGTGTTGAGGTCTAACTGAGCCGCAGATAGACCACTTAAAGATACATATGACATTCCTAATCTCCTAATCTAGCCAGCGGTTACGCTTTGCCGACTTCCAGTACTTCTGCTAGCCGAACTGGATTTTCGAAGCCAGCTAGATTGAGTAGTACGTTTCCATCCCCTTTACCAAGAAGCACACTGTTCACGTTCGCATAAGTCGACACTTCGAACTCGCGGCTTTCTCCATCAAGTAAACCCGAAGCTTTCACTTTGTATTTACCTGCAGGCATTGGATTACCCTGATCATCTTTACCGTCCCATTCGACACGAGCATCACCGCCAGGTTTTGCGCCGACATCAAAGGTACGTACTAATTGACCCATTTCATTTTCTACACGAACAAACACGTTATCCATGGACTGTGGCAATTTGACCATTGCCGCCATGCCAGCGTCTGCTTCCTTCACACCAGCCGCACCGGGTACCAAGACATCACGCCCAACAAGTGAAGACGCTTGTAGTGCTTGGTTAGACGTCATTGACGAGTTCAAACTCTCGAACTGAGTGTTCATCTTGCCAATACCATCTACCGTGGCAAACGACGCCATTTGAGCAATCATCTGGTCGTTGCTGACTGGTTTAAATGGGTCCTGTTGAGCCAACTGTTTGGTGAGTAGGGACAAGAAGTCTTCTTGCTTCAGATCCTGCTTACCGGTTGTCTCTTCAGGCTTGCTTTGTTCTTGCAGTTTTTTCAGTTGGTCAATGTAGGATAAACTGCCTTGACCAACGTTGTTGATTCCAGCCATGAGCTACTCCTATCTCTATTGACCCATTCGCAAAGTACTCAACAACATTTGCTTGCTCGCGTCCGCTACCTGAACGTTAGTCTGGTATGAGCGCGAAGCTGAAATCATGTTGGCCATTTCTTCCATCACGTTAACGTTCGGCTTGTAGATATAGCCTTCATCGTTAGCGAGTGGATGATCTGGGTTGTACTCTGCACTTAAGGGTTTGTCGCTCTCTACAATACCCAATACTTTCACAGGTACTGAATGATCGCGGTTGTATTGAGCTTTACTCAGTTCCGCGCCAAATACGGCGTGGCGAGCTTTGTAAGTCTCTTTTGCCGAGCTACTAATACTGTCAGCGTTGGCAAGGTTACTTGAGGTGGTATTTAGACGAACCGACTCAGCGCTCATCGCACTGCCTGTCACATTAAATACATTAAATAAGCTCATCTAAATTACTCCCCTTTAATCGCTTTGGTCATATTTTTGAATTTGCCGCCTAAGAAATCGAGTGATGCCTGATGTCTTAATTGGTTCTGCATGAACAAGTTTCTTTCTAAATCTACGTCTACAGTATTGCCGTCACCGGTATCTGGCTGTGTCGGAATGCGGTAAAGCATTTCGCCACTGACGTTAGTAGAGGCAGAAATATGCCGTCCATCAGTTCGACTAAGCCCAATACTTGCCCCTGAGCTTGCCGCTTTTAACGCACGATCAAACTCCATCCCCTTCGCTTTATAACCCGGCGTATTCGCCTGCGCGATATTGGTGGAGATGACTTCAGCATTCTTCTCACGCACACCAACGGTGTACTGATGAATACCTAATGCATTGTTAAAAGAGATGGCCATTGAAACCTCATCGTTCAAAAATACGTGCCTTATACAAAGATAAAGCAATTTCCGCGCCAAAAGTTATTTTTTGGTAACAACCACTGATGACGCTATTCAATTCGACGTTCATCGTGCTCCTTCTGGCAAAGATAGAGAGCAAAATGTACGCCAGTTTTGGCGGAGGGTTTAATTAGGAATGTCGACAGTGATGGCCTCCAAACCGTCACTGAACCTAGAGAATAGCAAGAAAAAAGCCTTGGCGAAAACCAAGGCTAGATACGGTAAAGATTGTGGAGAATAACTATTAACTATTTGAGCTTGTAGATAATGCCCGGATTACAACGCACCATTTCAAATTGATCCGTCAGCCCCGTTAGCGACTCCGATGCCCCTAACAGCAAGTAACCACCTGGGTTTAGGCTACGTGCCATTTGGTTCAGCACTTTAGACTTCATTTCAGGGGAGAAGTAAATCAGTACGTTACGACAAAAGATAATGTCGAACTTACCCAACAACGCATACGAGTCCATCAGGTTTTGCGGACGAAAGTTCACCAAACGCTTTACGTTGTCTTTCACTTTCATCTTACCGTTACTGGTGTTTTCAAAAAACACTCGGCGACGCTCCGGTGATAGACCGCGACCCAACGCGAGGTTGTCATATTCTCCAAGACGACACATATCTAACATCGTAGACGAGATGTCCGTCGCGGTAATCGACACGTTAGGGATCATTCCCGGCTTCTTGTTTTGTGTCTCCAAAACTGTCATCGCCATGGAATACGGTTCTTGACCAGAAGAACTCGCAGCCGACCAAATTTTAATCGGTCGCTTGTTGGCGGCAAGTTCTGGGAGCAGTTTGTCAGACAACACCGTAAATGGGTAGTTATCTCTAAACCATAAGGTTTCGTTGGTGGTCATGGCATCAACAGCGGCAACTCTTAACTCACGATTGCGTCCAGTAACCACATCTCTTAATAACTGAGACAAAGAGACTAGACCGAATTTTGCCACCAACGGGCTTAAACGGCTGCGGACTAAATACTGTTTACTATCGCCAAGAACAATACCGCATTGGGACTCTAAAAAGCGGCTAAAATCACGATACTCTTGATCGCTTATGGTTATCGCTGTCATTCACTTCTCTATACTGCTTTGAAGGCTTGCTTTATACGCTTTTCTCAAGCGACTACAAGCTCTAATTTTGTTTGTTTAATTTGTCGGCAAAATGGCCGCTTTGACGGCGCCTCCCAATTCATCAGGGTTGAACTTAGCGATGAATTCGTTAGCCCCTACTCGCTCTACCATTGCTTGGTTAAACACACCGCTTAACGAGGTATGCAAAATAATATGAAGATCTTTAAGATCGGGATGGCGGCGCACTTCTGCCGTTAGGGTGTAACCGTCCATTTCTGGCATTTCAATATCAGAAATCAACAGGGAAATCTGATCATGAATATCGCCTTCAGCTGCCATCTCTGTCAGCTTGTTGTAAGCGTCTTTACCATCTTTCACCAAAATGGACTCAAAGCCAATAGACTCAATGGCTCGTTGGACCTGTTTTCGTGCCACTGCGGAATCATCAGCGATCATAATACGCTTAACGATCTGCTTTTGCTCTTTCTCTTCAGCTGCGGCAATTTCCGTGGCGATATTGCTGTCCATGGTCTCAACCACAGGCGAAATCTCAGCGAGAATCTTCTCAACATCCAGAATCTCAACCAATTCATTGTCGATGTTGGTCACAGCTGTCAGGTAGTTGGCTTTACCTGCACCTTCAGGCGGCGGCAAAATCGATTCCCAATGCATGTTAATAATGCGTTCAACAGAGCTTACCAAAAATCCCTGTACGCTACGGTTAAACTCTGAGATAACCACAAAACAGTTTTCAATGTCCGTTGTTGGTCGACCACCAACAGCAAGACTTAAATCAATCACTGAGATAGTTTGACCACGAATATGAGCCACCCCTTTGACAAGACGATGTAGGTTGGGCATGCGCGTTAATTTAGGGCACTGAAGCACTTCTTTAACTTTGAACACATTAATGCCGTAACGCTGGCGGCCCATCAGACGAAACGTCAGTAGCTCTAGTCGGTTTTGACCAACCAGTTGCGTTCGTTGATTCACCGAATCCAAGATACCGGTCATAAGTTCATCTCCATCTCAAACTTTAAAGCTAAAAAAGTGATAGTCTACACAGGCAACAAGGAACCCGAGAAACAGAATGCTGTATAATAAGACATCTTTTTTGTGTACATCCAGTTACAAAACGAGGTTAAGGCGCAACTGGCTTTCCCTCTGTATCGTCTGGCAAGCGTTATTCTTTAGTGTATTAACGCACGCAGCAACGCCTGAGCAAATAGAAAACATTCAAAAGGCTGCCCAAGCTCATGTTTTAAATACTATTGAGCAACCTATCGGCGGTGAAATTGTTGCCACACCTGGCCGTATCGACTCTCGAGTACATGCAACAGATTGCCCCTCTCCGCTTTTGACCTCGTCGTCAAACACCCGCAACACCAGCAGTAATGTCACCGTTTTGGTGGAGTGTCCGGAAGATAATTGGCGACTTTACGTACCCGTTCGAATGTCCATTTCCTTGCCCTTAGTGACCGCAACTCGCCCGTTATCTCGAGGCAATATTGTATCCAGTGACGATGTCACGATGAGCATGGTGGATAAGAACCGTTTTCGCCGCCAAGGCTTTACCGAGTTTGACCAAGTGGTTGGCGCAAAGCTCAAGAAAAACATGAAGATGGGTGATGTTATTGAGCGTAATGATGTCTGTGTTGTTTGCCGCAACGAAAAAGTCGTTATTCGTGCAGTGAAAGGTGAAATGACCATCTCCACTAAAGGCACAGCACTTACCGATGGCGCTAACGGCGATCAAGTAAGAGTGAAAAATGACAAGTCTCAGCGTATAATTGAGGGTATTGTTACTGGCGTTGCGGAAATCACGGTTAATTTTTGATTTTTTCCTAAAGTAATCATTACGCTGGTCGATATGCTCGATATACAGGTAAACTATGCAAATTAGGCAACAAGAAGGCTAAACGATGGCAGGCATTGATAATATTCGTTCTGGACAGACGCTAACGACGACAAGTCGCGCTCCTGCCCGTTCGGAAGCAAGCAAAGACAGTAGTTCAGCTCAAGTTGGTCAATCATCAGCGCAGCAAGATGCCGTAACACTGAGCCAAGGCGGTAAAGCCATTGGTCAGATGCATCAGCAAATGGCAAGTCAGCCTACCTTTGACGCGGCAAAAGTTGCGGCAATCAAAGAAGCAATCTCGAACGGTTCTTACACCGTCGATGCTGAAAAACTGGCAGACAACATGATGAAGTTCGAAGACGAACTTGGCGGATTACGCTAAACAGGTTAACAGATAATACTCACAGGTATATTAATGGCAGCACTGGTTGATTTGGTTGAATACCAACTGAAAAATGCAAAAGCACTGTCTATGCTCCTCTCCGAGGAGACCAAGGCCATTACTGCTCGCGAATCATCTGAAATTGAAAGATTTGCCAAAGAAAAGATGGCAATCATTGGTCAGCTTCAACAAACCGATCAAAGACTGGCTCAACATCAAGATGTAGCAAGACTCACCGAAGAAGCCGTGCTGGCTCAAAAGGTGGCTGACATTAAGTCGATTATCCTCGACTGCCAACAACTCAACGACATCAATGGTCAGAGTCTACAACGCGCCCAATTAAGCTTTAATAAGCTCAATAATTTGATGCAGCAAAGTCATGGCAAAGTGGGCATGACTTACAACGCAGGTGGCCAAACCCACACCTTGTCGACATTAGGAACTAACTTAAAAGCCTAATATCTCAAATACAAAAAAGCGGCAACAGGAGAACTGTTGCCGCTTTTTGCTATCTAGAGTGTTGATATTAGAACAAGCTCTGACGTTTCTTCTCAGGCACTCGGCGGATTTCGCCGTAGTCTCTTAGACGATTCATCTTATCAATATCGAGTAGCAGTTCAGTAACATAGCTGTCACCAACTTTATAGCTGCGAACTACTTCCGCACCACGAATGACACCATCTACCGCGCCTGTTGTCGATTCAACACCCAAGCGTTGATCTTGTAAGTCAGCACGAGCAGACACTCGTAGGCCGTACACTTGCTCCGCTAACTCGCGGTAAGCATCAATCTTAGAAGCACGCATGGCACGAACTTGCTTTTCTTCTTCATTGCGGCCAGTTTGCTCGCTGATACTCGCATAGCCCACCGCCGTTAGTGTGTTCTGGTCCATGGCTGTAATCGGAGTACAACCCATCATCACAAGCGCTACAAGCGCGGCAAATAAAAATCTCATTATCCTTTCCTATGGGCGCAAGATGACTGTATGAGGTGTCGTCATAGTCGGGTCTGAACGAATCAGAACGCCATCTTCGGTACGCATTTGATTCAGCGTATCCAAATCACGGCCAATGCGGTCAGCAGGCAAGAAGCCTTGAGCCGAAGCGACCACAATACGCGACTGCATGCCAACAACACGAGCATTAACCAGTACACCACCTTCTTGGCGCAACATGGTTCCCGTCAAGACGAACTGAATCTGCTGCTCTTGGGCCAGATCTTTCCAATCACGACTTAGTACGAAGTCACCTTGACTGGTCACCTGAATTGAGCCCGTTGTCTTGAAGTCAACAACCTTAAAGCCACGGCGCTGAAGCTGGTAGATAAAGCCCTCTGATACCGAGTTCCCCAACCAGTTCGTCGCATCCATATTCTGCAAATCAACAAACGATGCCACCGCTATCGGAGTGCGAGACGACACGCTAGTGTTCGATTCAACTAAGTCTTCCGTCAAACTCTCGACGAAATAATCCATCGTATGGCGAGGACTTTCCATCAGCATAAACTTACTGCCGGAATAGGGTTCCTTACCGTTATAGATTGGTGAGTAGGCACAAGCGGTCAGTGTTAACACTGATGCCATCAGGAGCCACTTTTTCATTACACACTCTCCAAAAAGTTATTAATTGGATGGATAGGTTCCCCACCTTTTCAAGGTTGGAACAATCCTTGCTATTCTCATTCTGTCCTTAATAAGAAAGCCCGCTCCAATATTCGCTACAAACTAGCTAGCAAATATTGTTCCGCATTTGGATTGGTTGTATGAAAAAAATCGTTTCTTCTTTAATTTCAACGGTATTGGTTACTTTTAGCAGTAGCTCTGCCTTTGCTGCATGGTATGAAGTCACCGGTACTTCCACCATCGTCTCCTCTGAGAAAGCGGCAAGGATCTACGCACTAGAAGATGCCGTCTACAAAGCAGTAGACTTCTCTGGAGCTGATATCGGTGGGCTTGCAAACTTAGCCCCGTTGCTCGAAGACGATAGAAAACAATACCAATTCATTGATTCCGAAGTTCGCCAAATCGTCATCGACGATCAATACAAAAGCGGCAATCAAATGGTCGTCAAAGCGCGGATCGACATTTACCCAACGGCAAAGGCTTGCCATAACGAGCAATACAAAAAGACATTTGGCGTGGCAATGTTTGATATCGTTGATCCACAACAAGCGGTCATGGGGCAAATATACGACCTGGGTGAAGACTTCAGTTCTGTTATCTCTAATCAGCTTGAACATCGCTCATACAGTTTTGTTTCGGTCGGTACCACACGCTATGAGATTAATAAACGGCAACCTGAGCGTATTAAGATGATCGCCGAAGATCTGGGAGCACAATACTTAGTAACCGGACAGATTAACGATCTGACAGCCACCATAACTCAGGGCGGATTGCTGTCCGATGATGTAATCAATCGCCAGTTTGCTATGGATATGTCGGTCTACGACGGCAAAACCGGCCATGAAATCTATCAACGTAACTACCGTGAAATCGCCCAGTGGCCATTTGCTAAAACCAGTAAAGTCGACACCAAAAGTGCTCGTTTCTGGACATCTGCTTACGGCGAAATGATGCAGAAAGTCAGCCGTAATATCATGCTCGATCTCGAAGCAGAGATCTCTTGTAAGATGACCTTGCCTGAAGTGGTCGCCTCTTACGGCAATAAAGTCACCATCGACTTAGGCCGAGTCCACGGTGTGCAAGCGGGAGACCGATTGCAACTTTGGCATACAGGCTCCTTTATCGACCAGAATGGTTTGCCGCGCAATAAAGTGAGTCAGAGCGACATCACCCTAACCGTGTCACGCGTCTATGAAAATGATGCTGAAGCAACCGTCGACCAGCCAAGCCTCGCCAACAGTATTCAAATTGGTGACGTGATGAACAAACTATAATAAATGTAGAAAAGCGACTTAACTTATTAAAATAATTGAGTATTATTAGTCATAAGCTCCCGTGGCACAGCTGGATAGCGCGGCCCCCTCCTAAGGGGCAGGTCACAGGTTCGAATCCTGTCGGGAGCGCCATATTAAAAGGGCTAGCAAGTTAGTGATTGCTAGCCCTTTGTTGTTTTTGGCTTTCTGTGTAGGAAAATCATAGGTTAGACTTTGATATCTAATACATTTTGACGATAAATCGAGCAACCTCACCAAGCTGCAATCTTAGCCGCTTGTTTTTATAGCGATTCGGCGCTTCCAAATACAACCCCCTTCTTGAGACTCTATAGGAGACTCGCTTTCCATAGCATGATGTCAAGACTTGAGGCGTGCGTATAGCTTATTGAAAAAGCCTGATTGACTAAGTGGAAACTCTAAAAGCTTTCGTTAAGGAATGAGCCCTAAATGAGAGTTTCGACTCATTTTTGGACATAAATGAGCTAGAGGTTTTGCTTTAGCTCGGATAGTGTGGATTAGGAATAGTATCGGTAAAGTGACAAGGCAAACGCAAGACCTGCTCCGCTCATTGTTAGTGATATTCGCAAACACTATTGGGATGCCACAACCTAAGTATTCTCTTGTAGCCCGCAAAAATATTAGCACCTTAATTTGAATGTAACTCCAAAAGTTATTCAACATTTTCAATTAAATACCGTTGTTATGTTTTGTCCTCCTCACAAAAATCAGTACTAGAGAATGTTAGTATGCGCATAGTGCTTTATGGCATATAAATGTATTGGAGTAATTTGTGAGGAATGTATGTACTTAAATGAGTTACGAGTAAAAGGCTTTCGTTGTTTTGATGAAGAGTTCAAAATTCCTTTCTCGCCTGGTTTGAATGTTCTCGTAGGTGAAAATGGTGCAGGCAAAACCGCTATAATTAGTGCAATTCGGCAATTGTTCCAGGACTCAGAGTCTGGGCGATATAGCATTAGCCAGGATGACTTTTACTCTGCATTCACCCAAGGCTCTCCAATAGCTCCATCCTTCTCAATCAAAGCTAATTTCAATGGTTTAGACTCAGATGAAAAAATTGCATTGCTGCCTTGGAGTGGTGGTACAGACACTGCTGTCCTAAACCTACAAGCAGAGAATAGAGAAGTCAGAGGAAGATACAAAAAGCTAGTTTGGGGAGGTTCCTCTCGAAGCTCACAATTCGATCCTGAGTTACTCGACTTAATTCAATGCATTTATTTGCCACCATTGAGAGATGCTGAATCTAAGCTCACCAATGGTAGGCAATCACGCTTATCTAAATTACTCAAGGCAATTAACCGCAACGCATTAAAAGAATGTCGAATAAACAATACTCCTCACCCTCTAGAGGAGCAATTCAAAAACTTTAACGACACTCTGGTTACAGATAAAAGCTTGAGCATTAAAGGAGCAAACGAACTTATTACTGAACACTTAGTCAAAGCAATAGGTCATCATTTTGGACAGAAAACTCGAATTCAGTTTGCTGAAAGCGATTTTACCAAAATAGCCGAAAGTTTGACGCTCCTATTTTTCCCTGACATGTCTGCGGATGATCAAGATTTATTCCGAAGCTTAAGTCAAAATAGCCTTGGATATAACAACCTACTATACATAGCATCAATCCTCGCAGAGCTAACCCTCAATGATGATGATGGAGAAGACGAACAACCCCTGCTTAAATTATTGCTAATTGAAGAGCCAGAAGCTCACTTACATCCTCAATTGCAGATTAGGCTTCTAAATCATCTAAAGTCAGTTGCAGATAAAAATAACAATGTTCAAGTCATAGTCACCAGTCACTCAACCG
Organism: Vibrio mediterranei; assembly: GCF_013364395.1. Taxonomy (NCBI): domain Bacteria; kingdom Pseudomonadati; phylum Pseudomonadota; class Gammaproteobacteria; order Vibrionales; family Vibrionaceae; genus Vibrio; species Vibrio mediterranei. Next base: position 2,614,835 of record NZ_JABXGK010000001.1, read on the forward strand.
TCTTGGCTTCTTCGGTGGAAATCGACTCAATCATCCACTTATCTAAATCTAGTTCACCAACAGCAACACCGTTGCGTTCATGCGGACTTCCTGACGGAAGTACACAGTTTATCAACCGATGGCTGGATGTAACAAAGTCAAACTTGTTGTTCGCAAGTGGTCTCATTCTTGTTGAGGGAATTGCAGAACAAATGTTGTTTCCCATTCTGGCGAAGGAGGTTCTAAAAGAGCAAAGTGACGGGAAAAAGAATTTAGAAGATCTGGGAGTTTCAACCATCAACCTTAATGGCATTTATTTTAAGCATTTCATAAGACTATATTGCAATTTAACAGACCTCGAAGATGAAGAAGATCAAGAAGGCCTAAATATACCAGTTCGCTGTGCTGGCGTTACAGATCTAGACCCTCCAAAGAAACAAACTATCCAAGTCGCTAGCGAAGAAAATGAAGATGAAACCATTGATAAAGAAGTCGACTTTATTCCACACGATTCACATCTACTTAAAGGCATGAACCATGCTATTAAATTAGTTGATTCAATCAACTCATCTGAAAACGCTCGCTTGTTTGTCAGTAAGTATAAGACGCTAGAGTACGATTTGGCTATGGAAGGTAATAACGTAGCTCTAATGGCTGAGGTTGTCGCTTCACTTTGGCCAAAACCTAAAACAGGGAATAGCACTGTAATAGATACTCTCAATCAGATTGCTGGCCAAGAATGGACAACGAAAACGTCTGAGGAAAAATCCGTATCTGCCCACGAAATTCTGAAGCGCATTGATGATGATAAAGTTGGCAAAGGTATTTTTGCTCAAGTTTTCACCGATAAAATTGAAAAAGAAAAACTAAGCATTAGCGTTCCTAAATACATTGAAGATGCCATTCTGTGGGCTTGTTCTCTGGAGAAAACAGGGGAGCAAGAGTAATGTTCGAGTTCACTGAAGAGCAACAGGCTTATATCGAATCAGATATTAATAGACATGTTTTTTTAGAAGCTTGCCCTGGTAGCGGAAAGACTGAAGTAGTAGCAGCAAAAGTAGCTACAGAAGCCAAAAGATGGCGTAAGTATCCAGGAGGTATGGCTGTATTATCTTTTGCAAATAGTGCAACTGACGAATTAAAAAATAGAGTTATGAAATATTTGCCAATTGGACGCAGTCTCTTTCCTCACTTTTTGGGGACGTTCGATAGTTTTATCTACAAGAATATTGTTAACCCTTTAGCAACTCAGTTGACTGGATTTAACGGGCAAGCTGGAGATTGTACAATTCGCATTATTGAAGGAACTTCAACTTTAGGTTTTAGAACAAGGTGGGGCATAGCTCGTCGCGGCAACATACATGCACATCACTATTCTATGGACTTGAAAAATGGTGGAGCTATCTTCGATACTGGGGATTCAATCAAAGATCGAGAACTAAATGCAGTTACCCTTGAAAGCTGGCAAGAAAGAGATCTAAAAGAAACCAAAAATCTAATGCTTGCTGCTGGCTACGCAACTTATAAAGACATTGAGTATTTAGCACTGAAAGCACTTACCGAAGAGAAATTTGAAAAATTTGTTCAACTATTCGCAAAAAAATATCCGCTAATAATTGTGGATGAGTGCCAAGATCTTTCTTTTGAACAGCTTATGATTCTTCAATGTCTCTCAAATGTTGGTATTAAACTGCATTTTGTTGGCGACCTTCACCAGGCTATATATGGATTTAGAGACGTTGACCCCGAGGAGATCAGTAAATTTGTAGGAAACAACAATTTCGTTTCACTTGAGCTAACTAGCAATTTCCGAAGTTGTCAAAATATCATCAACCTATGTGAAAAACTAACAGGTCGTAGAGATATTATCGGGCAAGTAACGTGGTTAGAACCAAAGTGTTTCATTGCCCAGTATGATAGGTGCCCAACGGAACTGATTAGTACATTTGAAAAACTATGTAATGGTTATAAAAACAACACTATTATCTCTAGAGGGCACTCAATCCTACAAAAGTTTCAAACTTCTGCTTCGAAGCTAAACAACGTCCAGAAACTAGCATTAGCAATAAAGCTATTTGACCCCGATGATATGGATGCACTAGAAAAATCCGTGACATTATTCTCGGAGTTTATTCGCCACCATCTACAAGAGTGCATTAAACCAAACAGTTTCAATTGTCCACAAAGCATAGACTCAAACCTAGCATGGAGAAGGTTTTTATGTTCATCACTTAAGTATTTCACCAATAATAACCTAAAACAAATGACAGGTTCTTGGTCAAATTGGGTACGTAGTGCTAAGACATTAGTTCGAAACCTATCAAGTCAAAAATTCATCATACAAGAGATTGCCCAAGTCATATCCCCACTAAATAATGTAAATTTGACATCACCCTCTGGTCAAGCAGGCAACCAAGTTGACACATTTTTAGGACAAACAACTAAAACAACAACATTGCACCGTAAGACTACAATTCATGGAGCAAAAGGCGAAACACACGATGTCACCATTCTAATTTCAACGGCACGCGCAGGTGGGCAGCCTGGTTCTCATTGGCGCAGTTGGATTGATAGTCAAAGCAGTGAGGCTGCTAGGTTCGCATATGTTGCCTCATCAAGGCCTAAACACTGTTTAATATGGGCTGTGAAAACTTTAAATGATGCTGATAAAACAAGATTAACGGATATGGGATTTCACTTGCTTTAGACATTTTACAAAGGTCAAATTCAAAAATTGAGCATATTTTATATTACCTATACTAATTTCAATATTGTGTTGACCTAACGCATTTTGGGGCAAAAGTAAGCTAGAGGTGACTCATCTGACTCAGAGGACTCTGATGGTAGATTCCAGCCCTCGCAGGAATGACTAGATTTAGGCACTTTACCGTATATCGTAACTAATTTGCTTACTTACGTTTTTTAGTTGCACCCCGACCTTACTAAACGCATTTTGGATAGTCGTTGAGACATGTTGCTGACCTTCCCCTATTAAAAAGTTTGCTCTATCTTGATTCGTTTCGAATACGCAGACGATTTTTAAGCTCTGCGGAAAAGAACCGAATTTAACAGTATGAGTCACCCAAAGAAAACCATCGTAGCTTTTTAGCGTCCCTTCACATACTTCTGTTAGTACGTCTCTAATTAAATTTTCAACTTTCTTATCTGATTTACGCATGAAGAGAATTTCCTATTTGTAATGGATAAATAAATATGACCGCATACTTAGCGCTCCCAATGTTTGGAAAGTAGGTCAAGCAACAGGAGTTGAGGTTGGAGTATACCCACATCAAACTCATAAAGGGCAACTGCATTTAATAACGTTATGTTATCATTTTTATAATTATTGATAATTTTTAAATACTACCAGTCATACTTATACTTCTCCACATCGAAACGAAATACGAAACGAATAATCAAATCAGTTTTTGGAGAAAGTTATGAAAATGAATCACGTTGGTATCATGGTTGGCGATATGGACAAAGCGGTAGAGTTCTACACTAAAGCGCTAGGCCTTCGCGTTGTAATGAACAACACTAAAGTAATCGAAGAGCGCGAAAGTGCAATCGGTCGTATGTGTATTGCAGTATTTGGTGAAGGCTTCAAAGGCTTCAACATTGCTCACCTAGTAACTAATGACGGTATCGGTGTAGAGCTGTTCGAAATGGTTGACCGTGAAGAACGTCATAACGTTGACTTTTCTCGTCTAGGTATCTTCCACTTCTGTCTACAATTGCCAAAAGAGCAGTTTGAATCAGCAATCAAACGTGTAGAAGAGTTTGGCGGTAAAGTGCGCATGGATATTCACCGTTACCACCCAGAAGATGATTCTAAGCAAGCGCAAATGGTTTACCTAGAAGACCCGTTTGGTAACTTATTTGAGTTCTACTCTCACTCTTACGAAGACACTTACGCTTCTGACTACGAGTAACTCTCTCAGCTGCTAATTAAATAATTTTAATGCCCACTAGATATTTGTCTCGTGGGCATTTTTGTTTTATTGCCTCAATGAATCTCGAAAAAAGTGAGTTAGCGAGGCTCTTGCTGACGCAAACGACATTAACGATGAAGTTTAAGTGAGCCGTGCAATTTGCTCTCTTACAATCTCTAAAGCTGATTGCAATTGTGGACGACTTGATGGACCTGCCAGAGATACCCTCACCGCTGCCGGAACTTCATAACGACCCACAGCAAACATTTCTGCTTCTCTCACTCTGACCCCATATTTCAGCAACGATTGGTTAAAATGATACCCGGTTAGCGGTTCAGGCAAAGGTAGCCAAACATTGTAGCCAGGTACACCAATCTGGATTTTGGGAAATACCTTCTTCCAGACCCGGTGACGTGCATTGAGTTCCATCGCGATCTCTTCATCCACAGCTTGCATCGCACCGCTGGTTAGCCAGCGACACACCAGATCGATGATTAGCGGGCTAACATACATACAACTGGCTCGTAGCGCACGTTGCATTAAGTCCTTGAAGGACAATGGTAGAATGACAAAACCCAGTCGCAACCCACCCGCAAAGTACTTAGAAAAGCTACCCACGTATAAGGTAATATCCGGAGCGATAGCAACTAACGGAGTCTTTCGATGAGACGGCGGGCAGTAGAGCACATCGTCCTCAATAATTAGCACGTTGTAGCGACGGCATATTTCAATGATTTTCAGTCTTCGGCTGTCCGATAGCTGGGCTCCGGTCGGGTTTTGAACTCCCGGAGTTAGATAAAGTAGTTTGGGACGATGTCTCTTACAGTGCAAAGCCAAATCTTCTGGATCTAATCCATGCTCATCAACTTTTACTGGCACTAACTTTCGTTCGGCTTGTTGACATGCGTGCATGAATTCCGGATAACACAAGCCTTCAGCAAGAATAGTATCTTGGGGACGGCTTAGTGCTTGTATAATCAACGATATTCCGTGCTGCCCTCCATGTGTCCACACCACTCGTCGGGCATCAATATCGATATTGAATTTGGTCATCAGCCATTGTCGAAGGGTCTCACTATGACCATGAATACCATCAGCGGAGTAATAATCCAGTACCGCTGCTTGCGCGATTTCTTCGTGAGATAACTCCTTCAATGCGTCAGCAAGAAATTTCGGCTGTGACAACAGAAAAGGTCGGCAACGTGCCAAATCAATACCTTTTTCTTCCAATACCGGATGATAAAAGTGATTCAGTTCAGTTTCTCTGTTCCGAACATAGGTCCCGCTTCCTACTTTGGGCTCCGTTAGTCCCCTTCGCTCAAGCTCATGATAGGCTCTAGTCACCGTTCCAACTGTCACACCCAATCGATAAGACAAAATACGCTGGGGTAACAATTTAGTATCTGGCTCCAGCTCACCACTTTCTATCACCTCGGCAATCGCATCAGCCAGTGCCATAAACTTAGGTCCGGAACGACCCGATATATCTGGGACTAACATTGTCTCTCTCCAAAGGGGTACAATTGTTTCTTGTAATCAGGATAAATAAGGCCTGATGAAAATGAAACCAAAGAATTGTCACCATGACGCATTAACTGTAGGTCAATCTCTCTGAGCACCTTTACTCTTGGGCTGTCTGTACTTGTTTGAGAGGAGAAGAAAGGAAATGACGACATTATGGGACTTAATGCCGGCCATGAGTTTATTCGCATTTGTTACCGCCATCACCCCGGGACCGAACAATTTATTGCTCGCCAATTCAGGGGCACAATTTGGTATCCGGAAATCATGGCGACATCTGATTGGTATTCGTATTGGTGTAGCCGGGCTGATCCTGCTCTGTGCATGTGGCGTAGGTGTCGCTCTTACAACTCACCCTAGTTGGTATCTAGCAATAAAATACCTTGGTCTGGCTTATATGTTTTGGTTGATGATAAAGCTTTTATGTACCAACCCTTTCTCCGGAAAATCCACCAAGAGCAAACCAATCAATATGACTCAGGCTACGTTATTTCAACTGGGTAATATGAAAGCCTGGATGGCATCACTCGCTTTGGTAACAAGCTATAGCCTACCCTCCAGCTATTGGCTCTCTGTGGCACTGATTACCCTAGTATTTACGACATTTGGACTGTTTGCCAATATCACTTGGGTTTGGGTTGGTCAAAAAATCCGAGTTTATCTCAATACCACCTTAAAACAGCGCATGTTTAATATCAGCCTAGCCGCTATAACGTTTATATCATTGTTGCCAGTGTTGGAGCACTCTATCTGAAAAACACCTGTCACCCTTGTTATATGAACACTAATTTCTCACAACTAATTATTGGCATATGCCAGTTATATTTATAGTATCTCTGGCAAAGCTTAAGGAGTCCATTAACCTGAAGGTAAGTTATGTCTATTCATCATCCTATCAACCACCAGCAATGCGCCATTTGCTGCCAGCCTTTTTTCAACCCACATACAACTCTTGAGTTCATTCCTACGTTAGATGGTGGAGTAAGAGCTAAAATCGTACCCATGGAGAATGTGCAAGGCTACCAAGATGTCATGCAAGGTGGGGCAATCAGCGCTCTACATGATGCCGCCATGACCCACTGCCTTTTCTCTCGCGACGTTTGTGCCATGACAGCCCAGCTTGATGTTCGCTTTATCAAGCCAATACCTCTTAACACGTTAATTGAAGTACAAGCTCATTGCTTAAAAAGCAAACGAGGTTTGTATATATTAAACAGTGGTATTTATGTGGATGGTGAATGTTATTCAAGAGCTGAAGCGAAGTTTATGTAAATATCTTCATTGCGGATGATCATCAGTCTCCCTCGCGCAAGAGAAGGGCTTCAGGAGCATGTGTTCCAATGAGAATAGAGAGTTAGATATGTAGAATAAAACGCATATGGTTGAACTTTTAAGACTCTTTAGACGCTATGACATGCACATCATTTTCTAGCCTTTTGTTTTACTATCATACTCAGCGCGAGCTTGCTCAATATTAGGTTTATGATTCTCGGCCCATTGAACAAGTTCATATAATGGCTTAACTACTTGTTTACCTAAGTCAGTCAACGCATATTCCACGCGAACAGGTACTTCTGGGTAAACGGTCCTATTTACATAACCTTCTCTTTCCAAGTCACGAAGAGTTTGCGTCAACATACGTTGAGAGATTCCTTCAATTCTAGACTTTAAATCGTTAAATCGGTCAGGCCCATCCACTAGTGCAAATAAAATAAGCAACGACCATTTGTCACCGATTTGAGCTACCACGTTTCTAACGGGACAGTCCTGAGTGTTATAAAACACACGCCTTTCCGTCTTTGTTGCTTTGACCATAACTTCTTACCTTTTCTCTGTACCAAACCCGCCAACAGTTACCAAAAGGTAACTAACGCATCTTTTGGTGCCTTATTGTACTGCTAGTTACTATAAATTACTATAGTTACTAAAAGTAACCAATGGAAAACTGTGAAAGGGAGTTAACTATGTTTAAAGCACTAACTACATTCATCCTTATTATCGTGACTAGCCACGTCTGCGCACAATCAGCAGACACTTTAACTATTGATTTTAAAAACTTAACAAAAGCGAACTGGACAGAACAAGAAGCGAAAAATGCCGCACTAATTACTGATTTTGTTCAGCACCTAATGAACAACCATGACTTTGACTATGTGATGGAGCACTACAATGATAGTTCTTACGTTCAGCACAACCGAAACCTCCCCGATAAAGTCACCGGGCTAGTTGGATTTCTCAAGGAGTTTGTCGAGGACTACCCAGAGTACAGCTATGATGTAAAACATATCTATGCTGACGGTGACTATGTGATTTTTCACTCTCACGCCACACTCAACAGTGAAGACAGAGGAAACGATCAAAAAGGGATGAATATTATCGATACTTGGCGTATTGAAGATGGTCGGATTGTAGAGCATTGGGATTCGATTCAAGCGCTCGACTTCTCAATGCGAGTATATTCACTTATCAGTGGTGGCGATATCGAAAATGAAAATGGCGTGTTTTAGGCCTCTTTTCGCTAGTCTTGTTATCAACGCCACCTCTTTAGATGGCGTTGAATAGATGCCTTGGCCTGATTATCAAACCGAGGCATTCTCGTTAACGCCTACTCAGTATCTTGAAATGAAGCACCGGATTACTGAGAGTACAGTTTCCTAATTGGCTCAGGCTCCACGTACTCAACCAATGCGCTATCAGCTAAGGAATCCGCCTTTTCCTGCTCACCAGAGACAACAAACACCCTCTGATTGTCCAATACCTCGACTACTTCTAATTGATGAGACATTAATAACTCCCTCACCTGTTGCACCGCTCCCTGAGTGTACTTAACGTAAAATCGGGTTGGCTGCTCTGTGATGTCCACTGGCCTCTCATCTATTGGTGGAAAGGCCGGGTTGTCCGCAAAGGTTGCTGTCATGCTAAATACAAGGACAAATCCGATTAACCAAGTTAGCCATTGAGAGCGAGAAGCTATGTAGTTCTTCATATCCACTCCTTACTGAAATGACAGTGTCCAACTATTGATTGTTCCGGTATCTTGGCGAGCGCTATCTACCGCTTTAAGCGTCCAGTTCCCTTTAGACTCAACACCAGAAAAGTCTATAGAATAGCTGGTCTTGATGTCGCTGGCAGAACCCCCACTATTTTCGTGCAGTACTTTTTCACTATTGGTCGGTGAGATCAATGTCAGTTTAAGATCTCCGATATAACTATGGCTAATGTCCACGGTGACCTCAAGGCTTCCGGAGTCACCAGAGCGTAAGACCTCTATTTGGCTGGTTGCTCCGCTAGTATTGTTATCAGGGATCTTGACCGCGGTACTGTTGGTGTAAGTGGATGGTGGTTGAGTGCCGCTCTCTGCACCATCATGAGCGGCGGTGAGCATCACACCAGAATACGCCGAGTAGCCCTTCACCAATACATGATACGTGCCTGCTGAGACGTCACTTATAGTGCAGCGTTCATTATTTCCAGATTCCCATGAACGACAATCATAACGACGATTCGTCGGCTCTTGCTCAAAACTCACATAAAGATCAGCATCACCACTGCCGCCCACTAATGAGAAGCTAAGCTCGGTTGCATCATCAGGTACATCAAATGTGAACAGACGACTTGATTGAGCACTACCTTGGAGCGGCCCTTTAGCAATACCATTAACTAATACCGTTTCTCCCTGCCCACCATCCGGACCATTACAACCTTGATCGAGATAGCGCTTTGCCGCATCAGCATCGACTAAGCCATAACCGGTTCTGTTATCTCTGCCAGCAACATCGATATCTTTTGCACTTGCGGTTAATGCTCGACGAACTTGTGACGCGGTGCAATTTGGATGATAGCTCCACACGAGTCCTGCTACACCGGCAACATGTGGCGTAGCCATGGAAGTTCCATTGTAATACTCGTAGTCTTGCCCTTTTGATGTGGAAACGGTAACAATTTGGCCTTGTTGAGCGGCAAGCTCTAGCCCGAGTTCCCTATTGACCGTTACTGAAATCAAGCGATATTGGTCGTTGTCATCCAATACAAACGGGTTCTGTAAACCTGGTAATTCACTGTTGCTGTAGACAATAGCAGCCCTAGCACCTGCGTTATAACAGGCTTTGACAGCATTTATCTCAGGGCGAACGCCAGAGCGTTGATTCTCGATACGCTCAGTCAAACACACTTTGTCGGTAAGATCGCCGCAGCGATAATCGCCAGACGACACATCACATTGTGCTAATTCTCCGCTAAAGGATCCTGAGATTGAGTCCGATAAATAACGGCCAGAGGTTTTTGACTTGCGGTTGTGCGATACCACACCACGCTTAAACTGACTGACGCCATTGAATACAATGTCACTCAACACCCCTTCTCCAACGGTTACCGTAGACAGTACTGCGACACCCGGAGCAGCAATCTCTACTTGGTCAGTAGCCTGAGAAAACGCTGCATGATCGTCGTTGTTATCAACAGCTGCCACAGACATTACCGCCTCGTATGACGCTGGATAGCTATGCGCGGTATTCCCATCGTTACCTGCAGCAGCGATGAGCAATACGCCTTGGTCGGACAATGACTGCAAAGCATTTTGCTCAGTGCGGCTGGCTTGGCTACCACCTAAACTCATGTTCACAACATCGGCACCATTCTCTGCACAGGTTTGTATTGCTTTCACCAAGCTTGACGAATAACCCCACCCCGACTCGTTGAAAACCTTAACAATATGTAGATTCACCTGCTGATTTGGCATGACTCCTTTCACACCTTCACCATTTGCAATGGCAGCAATAGTTCCCGCAACATGCGTACCGTGAGCGTTGTTATATCCCGGTTCACTCCAAGAACCCGTTCCACTGTCATTGGTACCACGAACACGATTTCCACTCAGATCGTTATGGCTAACATCGTAGCCCGAATCAATAATGCAAACTGTTCGATTGCCAGCATTACTATCACTCAGCAACTGCGCATTAACAGCGTTGTATCCCCACGGTGTTGTTTCGCTCAGTAGAAAACGGGGAGGGTCAACTTCCACATACTCTACTTGTTCATGACTTCTTAACTTTGAAAGCTCAGCATCGTTGACCTCTATGCTGTAAATCGGCTCAGCGCTGATCTTCTCCACCGCACTCGCTTGGGCAGCTTGGAGAACATTCTCTGGCAACTGATTCAAGCTTGGCTCTGTACCGTCCGCAGAGAAGACCTCTCTAGAAACCTCTTCTTTGAACTTAATAATGTACTTAGCTGGAAAGTCATCTTCGTTGAATGGCGCTATCTGAGAAGCATTCGCTATAGAGGTACCAAGTAGAACCAAGGTTAGTGATGACAGGGTATAAACCCCTTTTGTGTTGTGCATGTAATCTTTCCTTATCTAGCCATTTTAATTATTTTCATTCACGAACTATCACCTCAGTGACCATTTATGAACTATTTAGCTATAAGGTGTTGTCACTAACTTGCAAATAATAAGGTTTACTATTGATTGTTTTTTGCACTTCAAATCACTAAATAAACCCGAAGAGTGAACACTCAATAAGAGCATATACTCTAGAAAATTAAATTGACAAAGTTGAAATTTAAACCATTGATTTAAAGCTACTTTATGGCAACTCTCAAGATAGAAATTGAAGTATTAATTAAGAGTTAATCGTAAAAAGCGAGAAATTACTCTTAAATAACAAAGCGAAAAAATAACAATTAGCTTATTTAATTAAATTACGATTGGAATATGCACTCGTTATCTATCAAACTCATTAATAACATTTTAATTAATTAAATTTGACTACGGCTATTTAGGTAACAAATAAGTTTATTGCAAACCAATAAGAGACTAATGGTGACCAATACTTTTGTTTTGTTTGAGTGCACTGCTAAGCTGAAATAATCCCTTGTGACTTAACTCGACACGACGAGTGACAACTTATCATTATCAATGAGATTAGGGAGGAGGAAATGCCAAGTATCATTCAGGAATGTAATCGAGAGCTCAAAAAGGTGTTGTTGTTCTACCCTGAAGAACAGAGATCAAGCGTCGATTGTATGCTGGCGCAGCTGATGTGCTGTGAAATATTTTTAATTCAGTACCCTATTCTTAATCACTTTCGAGGCAAGAGTTCACCGTGGTATCACGTCCAGAATATCCGCTATCAGCTATTGTCACAGACAAATGGGAAAGAATTGAGTGGTTATGAGCTCGTCATTTTTCAAGGTTGGTCAATGGCGAAAATTGACGATGCTCGGATTTATGAAAAGCCAATACCAGAGCGAGTACGTCGCGCCTATTTAGACTATCAATTCTTCGTCGACAGCCTGGCTTCCGACTAGCCTAGAACTCGCTATTCATCTTTGTGAGACATGAAATCAACAAGGCTTCTTGTTCCGGCTCGATATGCCTCGTTAAATCTTTAACCAAATCCAAATGCAACTGGTTATGATGACGATGAATCTCTTGCCCTTGCTGTGTTAGCGCCACCACGATGGCGCGACGATCATTAGGGTGTGGTAAGCGTTCCATCAGGTTGGCAGCAACAAGTTTATCTACTTGAACCGTTAATGTGCCCGTAGTAATGCCGAGCTTGTCGGCAAGCTCTTTCATTCTCATAGCACCATGAATACCGAGCACTTCAATGGTGTGGACTTGTGCAAGGGAATAGCCAGTCTCTTTGACCACTGACTGTTCCCATGAAGACATCTTGTCGTAAAACTCGGTAAGTAACTGATTTAACGATTCTAAGTTTCGCATTATGTTGAATGTACTTCTAAAGTGAGATGGTCAATCTTATCAAACTTGCTTAGCTTTTGCTTATACTCATCCAATGAAATACCCGCTTGGTCTATAAGCGTAATTGCCGCTGCGTGATGATGTCCACTCACCTTCCAAATATGTAAATCCGTAACAAGGGCTACTGGCGTAAGCTCATCTTGGATTGCCTTTCGATATTTATCATCGATATTTTCATCAAGCAGAATCGGGCTTGTTTGCTTGAGTAAGTTCAATGTCCACTTACTGATCACTAACGCACCGACCATGCCCATCAACGCATCGAGCCAATTCCAACCATAGAACTTCCCTAGTACCAAGGCCACAATTGCCATCACGGAAGTCAGCGCATCTGCTAGCACGTGTAAGTAGGCTGCTCGCAAATTATGATCATGGTGATGTGTATGTCCATGATGGTGTGAGTGCTCGTGATGATGAGCATCATCATGTCCATGATGGTGTGAGTGCTCGTGATGATGAGCATCATCATGTCCATGGTGGTGATGGTCACCTAGCAGCAGCATACTGATGACGTTCACTGCCAAGCCAATACAAGCGACGATAATCGCTTCATTAAACTGAATCGACTGCGGATTAAGCAAGCGATGGACCGACTCAACCAACATTAATAACGCAACAATCCCAAGTGCAATGGCACTTGTGTAGCCACCAAGCACACTGACCTTTCCCGTACCAAACGAAAACCTATCATTACTCTGATGTTTTTTCGCATATCGGTAGGCAAACAAGGTAATGCAGAACGCTGCCGCATGTGTGCCCATATGCCAACCGTCTGCCAAAAGCGCCATAGAGCCATAGACCGTGCCCGCGACAATTTCGACTACCATCGTGGTCAGCGTAAGAAGCAGCACGTAAAGCGTTCGCTTTTCACCTTGATGATTGTGACTAGAAAAATGGTGATGATGAGTCAGTGTGTCATTAGCTATTTTCATTATATTGTTTGATTATCAAATTATTTGATTTAAATTTAGTTTGATCATCAAACAATGTCAATGTTCGATTGCAGCAATAACCGCTTCCTTGTTATCGTCAGGACTCAAATCGTGAGGATGCACGACATAGCGACATAATGATTCCAAAGCAGATACCTTGAGTGATCATGGCGGTCCCACCATAGCTAAAGAAAGGCAAGGGGCTACCCATCACCGGTAATATCCCACTCACCATGCCCGTGTTAATAAAAGCATATAGAAAGAAACTTAATGCCAACGAACCCGTCACTAGGCGGCTATATGCATGGTGGCAATGACAGGAAAGCCAGAGCGTACGCAGCGTGATGAATAAATAGAGCGATAGCAGCAGTACACTACCAATGAACCCCCACTCTTCTGCGTAGGCGGAAAAGATGAAGTCGGTATGACTTTCAGGAATAAAACCCAGCGAGCTTTGCGTTGCATTAGTCCAACCCTTACCCGTAATACCACCTGAGCCAATCGCAATATGTGACTGAATAATCTGATACCCAGAGCCCAATGGATCACTTTCGGGGTTAAGAAACTGCAGGATGCGCTTCTTTTGATAGCTCTCGATAACAAACCACCAAAGCAAAGGGATCATTGTCGCGACCAAACCAATAAAACCACCGATGATCTTCCAGCTCATTCCCGCGAAATAGAGTACAAATAACATGTAAATCACGCCAAATATTGCCCCGTCCAAGTCTGGCTGAACAAAGATAAGCCCTGCGGGGATGGCGGTCAGTATCATGGCATACACAATCTTCATCCCTGTCGGTCTCTCGCCATCTTGCTGGATAAACCAAGCCACCATCATAGGAATGGCTAATTTCACTAGTTCAGAAGGTTGAAAACGGAACCCAGCAATGCTCAACCAACGTTGGGAGCCGTTAGTACTATCCCCAGCAAACACAACCGCTACCAGAAGTGTTACCGTCAAAAAATACAGATATGGTGAAAAACGGCGGTACTGTTTGGCAGGAATCGACGACATGATCGCAAGACAAGACAGTGAAATAACGCATCGAATTAGGTGGTTGGTGATAACGGCCTCGTTATAACCACTGGCGCTCCATATCGTTAAGGTACTCAGTAACATCAAAGACAGAATCGCTAACACAATAGACAGGTCTATTTGTGGAATAAGGTACTTTTTCAAAATATAGCTCGGTAAAGTGACGCACAATATCGCCACTTGGATTGATAAAATGGTGAAAGGAACAACGAAGAAACTGCTCTCAATTAGTGCTTTTTAGCGGTTTGCCTAAATCCGCGAATAGCTTTACGTAGTCGCCATGTCATAAAAGTAAAAATCGCTGCAAACAGCGTCACAAAGGGAGCAGCCATTAAGACCATAGTGGTCACTCTGCTAATAGGCTCAGGCAACGAAGGTAAGAGAAATCCTACACCCGCCAACAAGCCAATCCACAGCGTGGCACTAAGCCATGAGAAATAGTGAAAGCGAGGGGCATCATGAACACGAATCCCCATGACCATTGGGACTAAAGAACGCACACCCGGAACAAAGCGAGCACAGAACAAAGCGACGAGCCCATGACGACAAAGTAAATTGTCCACCAAACGCATATTGCTCTCAGGAACTTTCGCTAACCAACCACGAACAATAGGAAGCTTGTTAAGCCACTTACCTTGTAGATAGGCGAGCCAACTACCACCAGCCGCAGCAACGATGAGTAGTGGAAACGCGATAAATGGACTAAGAACACCGACTGCCGACAACGTCCCAACTAAAACGACGACACTGTCGCAAGGTAAGGGGGCAGCTGGAAGAAAGCTACTTTCTAACCCGATAAAAAATGTCACCAACACATAAATTAAAATGGCGCTCTCTGGTGCAAGCAGCGCATTAAAGTCCTGATTCCAAATAGCAATCAAGACATCCTGAGTAGCTTCAAACATAACGACTCCAAAAACCAACAGTTAACTAAGGAAATAACAGCAGGAATGAGGCGTACTTAACGAGAATGGATAAACCGATATTGAAGGTTACTGTCCTGCCATCCGGCTAAGCGTCGACTGTCTGAAAACAAGTAACTTCGTGGCGTGTAACGGGCTCCCCAGCAAGTAGTTATCAGACATGCGAACGCGGCAACGACAAGCAGCCACGGCAGGACTTCTTTTGAGGCTGGCTGAGCTTTGGGAATAGGTACTCGAAACGTCGAGCTGCGCAGCAACTGGTTATCATTGGCAAGGTCAGGAGTGCGATCCGGAGTGATGACCGTCGCTTGATATTGAGGCAAATCCACTTCCATAGCATTAACGATCCCGCCCAACAGCAGTATCGATAGCAAGGTCGCAATCAGTGGAAAAAGCTCAATGAGTCGCTTCAAAGAAAAAGCCCAGTAGTGGAATCTGCTTATATGTACTGCTATCCATGCTAAAAAGCAATCTTTGTTATCACTAGACGACAATACACCCAGTTAACTCTCTATTTTCGATAGCTTATTTTTCATCAGATCCAATTGCGTGAAATCTTCGTAGCTGATATTTATCCACTCATTGAAATATGGCATTTCCTGCATATTGCTCTATAACTACGAGTAATGGTTTTGCACATACTCAATGGCTGGGCAGTCACACTGTCTCGATCTGGTTTCTAAGGAATCAATATGAAAAAAATCCCTCTTGCTATCATTACCTCACTCATTCTTTCAACCTCTGCTTTCGCTGCTCAAAGCACGATTAATCAAGAAGCTATGGAAACGACAACGGGTGGGTTTCAAGGACCGTCAGCGGAAGACTCTTTAAACACGGTTCAGGAAATCATGGATGCGGGCTGGTTAACCGACGGTAACAAGGTCACCATCGTGGGCTATTTGGTAAAATCAATGGGTCATGAAGTGTATATGTTTAAAGATGATACTGGTGAAATGCCGGTAGAAATCGACGCCGACCAATGGGCAGGACAAACCATCACGCCAAAAGACAAAGTAAAAATCTATGGCGAGATTGAAAAAGGTGACAGTGATGTTGCTGTAGAGGCGGAATCAATTCGAATTATCAAGTAGTCCCCTCTAATACAATGAATCTTTACGTACTCAGCGCCGATTTACATTGGCGCTATTTATTTTCCTTTTAAATAAAACACTTGCTCGACAGCGCACTCCTTATCATCTCCCCTTCTTATCTCAGTATATCTCTGTTCTAATCCATTTATCTCAACGATAAAAGAGAACCGAACCATGTTTGAATACAGCCAAAAACTCATTTCTGCACTCGATACACTTTTTAAAACCAATCAATCTCAGATTATTCAATCTTCTCAGCTTTTTGCTGATGCTATTGTCGGCGATAACATGATTCATATCCTTGGCACCGGACATTCGCATATGGTGGGGTTGGAAGGCTTTATCCGGGCAGGAGGGCTTGGTAATGTGAATGCTATCTTAGATTCAACCGTACTGACTTCAGATGGTGCCTTGCGAGGTTCAAAGCTCGAGAAGCTAGAAGGTCTTGCGCAGATCTTATGGGAAGAGCAGAACATTTCGAGTGGTGACGTCATTATGGTGGTATCAAACTCGGGAAGAAATGCGCTACCGGTCGAATTTGCTCAGTTAGCTAAGCAAAAAGATCACCCTGTGATCGCTATTACTTCCGTCACCCAATCGTCTCAATACCCGAGCCGCCATAGTTCTGGATTAAAGCTGATGGACATCGCTGATATCGTGTTAGATAACCAAGTTCCAAGTGGCGATGGTCTATGCGAAATCAACCAACGCGTTACCGGTGCCTTTTCAAGCATCTCAGGTATGGCGCTGGTCAATACAATTACCACCGAGGCGCAAAAGCTTGCACTCGAAAAAGGGGTAGAGCCGCTGATATTCTCAAGTCAGAATGTAGATGGATTTAATAATGATGATGTCTATGCGCACTTTAACGGTCGCCTCAAGTCCATGTAATACGGCGTCACATTGCCTATTTTGTCGAGAAGAAACCAACTCACTAATACATTCAAGCTACTGATGAAAAACAATAAATTGCAAGACTTGACGATATAGTTATGTAAAATGACCGCACCTATATAAAAAGTTAGCACCAAGACTAACTCGCCTTAGGTATATCAGAATAACAATATAAAAAGGTATCAGTATGAATCGAGTTGTTCATGTGCCCGCTCACTTTTGTGAAGTCGGCAAGCATGAAGCTGTCGACTATAGTGACACGCCTGTTTGGACCAAAACGGGTTACTCTAAGTCTGTCATTGACAGTGTTCGCCTCACAGAAGATCTTCAAAAAGCCGTAGAAACTCTTAACCACGATGGCTACGAAGTGATTTCGATTACACCCATTACCAGTGGTGACTATGATTTTAAAGCGCTACTGGAGCCAGGAGGGCGTGGTGATAGCGGATATGGCGGCTACGGTTATGGTTATGGCTTTAGCTATACCCAAGGGCTTATCGTCACCGCAAAGCGTATTTCAAGTAATCAAGCACCGACACCCAAACCATACTAGTCATCTCAACTAGGTAAAAGCAGCCTCTGGTTATCGTAGGCTGTTTTGCTCACTCGCCACCAAGCACGTCGCATTGAGGCTTTCCACTTCAACTCTGTAGTAGCAAATACTCACTCAATGAGAAAGTAGATTTTTAAAGCACGCGAGTTATCAGATACTTAGCCTCGTATATTCCATGTTATGAGTAACACTTGGTGAAGAAAGCGCTTCTTATCTCAGTACTGCTGTTATTTGGCTGTGCTAACCACACGAATCCTCCTGGGTCTTCCACATCATCGAACACCCAAAAGCAAGTCATCAATCAACTTTTGAACTACGTTGCAGGTCAAGCCAAAGAAAAGTGGGGAGAGGACGAGTTTGTTCAAGCTGGTAAGCATCGCTACGTGAAATACCTAGACGGCTACCGAACCCGAGCGCATATCGATTTTGACCGCGGAAAAATTTACGTCTCCACGCTGTCTCAAAGTCATCCAAAACAACAACTGCAAAAAGCCATTGTACAAACGCTGCTGATGCCGGCCGATCCAGAACATGCAGAGTTGTTTTCCGACAAAGAAGTGGTTCTAAAGGGAAAGCCTTTTCTACTTGGTCAAGTACTCGACCATGATGGCAAGCCGATTGAATGGCAGTGGCGAGCCAATCGTTACGCCAAACATTTGATCGCTACTCAAATGCACACCAAGCCAATTAAAAATGGTAACGCTTACTATGTCGAGATCTCGATGACGGACGATCACTTGCAGCAGCGCGAGTATCAATACGCGGATCTGATCCAAAGCGCAGCAAAACGTTACAGCTTATCTGAAGATCTCATTTACTCGATCATAAAAACCGAAAGTAGCTTTAACCCATATGCGGTGAGTCACGCAGGTGCCTACGGTCTCATGCAGGTTATTCCTAAAACCGCAGGGGCGGATGTGTTCAATTTGGTCAAGAACAAACCCGGCATACCGACCAAAGAGTACCTTTTTGATCCTGCTAATAATATTGATACGGGCGCTGCCTATTTTTACATCCTAAAGAATCGTTATTTACGCGATGTAAAGCACCCTACTTCTCTGCATTTCAGCATGATTTCGGCCTATAACGGCGGAACTGGTGGGGTACTGGCGACATTTGATAAAGATAGGAAACGAGCGATGAACAAATTAAACCAGATGGAACCACAGCAAGTTTATACCGCTCTCACCACACAACATCCGAAAGATGAAGCGCGGCGCTATTTACAAAAAGTTTTGTATTTTCAGAAGGACTTTAATGAGAATGTGTTAACCAAATAACGCACTTTCTTACAACATTACCCAGCCTGCTCAACAAACGATCAAAAGATTAACAAACCTATATTATTCATATAGTTAAAAATGAAAAATTAAAGAAAAAGGACACTGATACTTACAATATTTGTGTCCGAATTTTCTAGCAGTCCGCGACCAGACTGATATGATCATCGCAAACCAATGAACCTCCAATTTTCGACATCCTATTTGTTGGTTAATAAGGCCTAAAAGACTCAGCATCTGATAGGCCTTTATATTTATCTGCGCTCTAAAACTTCCTAAACATCAGACGCTTTCTTATTGAAGCACCATATATCCGTAAAAAATCTCTGTTCCCCACCAAGCAATATGTTAGGATGGCCGACTTTTTATGACGCAGCTCACATTTTGCTCTGCAAAATTGTGTCCAAATCCACATTGCTCGCTTAACAGCAGCATATAGTGAATAGTGATTATTTAATGCTAAATTCTAATACTGTTGAATCTACTTCAGCAGCTTCAAACTCAGCGTACGATGCTATCCATCCACCTGAACGACTGAGACAGCTCGCAGCCAAACTGGAAATGAACAATCCTGTGTTTTGGATTAGCGGCTCTTTTCTAACTCTATTTGTTCTACTTGCCCTCACCCATCCTGTTACTCTTTCCTCTTTTGTCGATTCTGGTTTTCAGCTGGCAACTCGCTATTTTGGCGCATTTTGGCAAATTTTGTTGTTAGCCAACTTCGTTATTGGTCTCGCCCTCTGTTTTGGTCGTACCGGTGATGTTCGCTTAGGAGATCTCAATACTCCTGATGTAACGAATTTCAAATGGCTATCGATAGTATTGTGTACGCTGCTCGCAGGTGGCGGCGTGTTCTGGGCTGCTGCTGAGCCAATCGCACACTTTGTTTCACCTCCACCTTTATTTGGCTCTCAAGATGCTAAAACCAATGCCATCAACGCACTTTCTCAGTCTTTTGTTCATTGGGGTTTCCTAGCTTGGGCTGTTTTAGGTTGTTTATCTTCTATCGTGTTAATGCATCTGCATTACGACAAAGGCTTACCTCTAAAACCGAGAACCTTGCTATATCCGCTACTTGGGGAAAAAGCTATTAAAGGCGGAATCGGCAACACGGTAGATGCACTGAGTATTATCGCTGTTGCCGCTGGCACAATTGGCCCTATTGGTTTTCTGGGGCTGCAAATCAGCTATGCTATGCAAGAGCTCTTTGGTACTACGGACACCTTCATAACCCAAGCTATAGTAGTGGTCGTTGCGATGGTATTTTATACCCTCTCGGCATTAAGCGGAGTCAATCGCGGTATCCAGTTGGTGAGTCGCTATAACATTATTCTTACCGTGGCTCTTATCGTGTTTATTCTATTTGCTGGTCCCACTGGCTTTATTATCGATAGCTATGTTCAAGGTTTAGGTCAAATGATTGACCAATTTGTTCCAATGGCGCTGTATCGAGGAAACCCTGAGTGGTTAGGTTGGTGGACCGTGTTCTTCTGGGGTTGGTTTATTGGCTATGCTCCGATGATGGCGATTTTTATTGCCCGTATTTCCCGTGGCCGCACTATCCGCCAATTAGTACTTGCCATTAGTATCGCCGCCCCACTAGTAACTTGCTTTTGGTTCACCATCGTCGGTGGTTCTGGACTTGCCTTTGAATTGGAAAATCCTGGTGTGATTCAGGCAGGCTTTGAGGGATTCAATATGCCAGGGGCACTTTTAGCGATTACACAACAGTTGCCATTCCCGACGCTGATCTCCATTTTATTTTTGATTCTCACCACGACTTTTATTGTCACCACGGGTGACTCCATGACTTACACCATCACCATGGTGATTAGTGGAGACAAAGAACCGAACGCGACGATTCGTGCTTTCTGGGGAATCATTATGGGTGCCGTTGCCATTGTTCTGATTTCGCTGGGCAGTGGTGGGATATCTGCATTACAGTCATTTATTGTTATCACCGCAGTGCCTGCCTCCTTCATTATTGCGCCGAGTCTTTGGTATGCACCAAAAATTGCCAATCAGATGGCAAAGCAGCAACGACTTTGACGCTATAACAAAGTCACCAGCGAGTTAAAACTATTTTACGGCAAGCACTTCACGCTTGCCGTTTTCATTCCACTTATCTGTGTTCTACATTCCCTATTCATTACAAATATCCGCCTCCACTTTTGATACATTTCATCATCAGATACATCAGAGTTATGTCAACTTGTTTCACCTTATGACATCGCGCTCAGCAGCTTTCCATTACTATCTGTTAATTAAAGAAAAATTCGTCTTATGTCATTATTAACCAGCACTTAAACGTCTTTTAAACCAAACACATTTATCTGTTCCCTCCACCGCTTTAGGCTGCGCCCCCTCCGTTACCAAAGGTTTGTTTAGGTTCCTGCCTAACCCCCTAGAACCTGAACATCTTTGGTAACAACCAACTTATTATTACTGCTTAAGGCTTGTTATGAACACCAAAACTAAAATTGCATTTTTTCTCGCTTCTGCGCTGACACTCAGTGGCTGTGTCGGCAGTAACGCTGTGACCGAAAAACTGATGGGCTTCAACGTTAAAGTCGTGGACAACCGTTACGCACGTGCAGGCGTTAACTTCCTGCTATCTCCTGTCTATGGTTTTACGCTAGTGGCTGACTTGTTCGTTGTGAACTCAATCGAATTCTGGTCAGGTACCAACCCAATTAACGGTAAGCCTCATGTGTTTGATACAAAAACAGAGACCTACTTAGAAGTGAATGACAAGGTTGATTCTAGCCTGCACGATGCACCGATTGATCCACTGACAATGAGCACGCCTAACTCAGGCACCATTCGTTACCTGGATGAAAATACAATTGAAATGGAAGTGACCTTGGCGGATGGTCAGCAATCGAAAGTGATAGGTGTAAAAGAAGGCGACAAGATCAGTTACTACATTGATGACCAATTAGTGTCTCAAACAACACTTGATGCGCTAGAGCACGAGTTCTCAGAATCGTAGGAAATAATCTCTATCTTTCCTATAGTTAACTAAGTAACCACGGAAGGTTACCTACTTTAACTCATGGCAAACTCTATGACTCAATACAGTGACAAGATTGATTTAAACCTTTTTCGAACTTTTGCTACCGTGTACAAACATGACTCGATTAGTCGTGCAGCAGAAGAGCTCAACGTCACTCCAGCATCAGTAAGCCAATCAATTAAAAAGCTTTCTATTGAGCTCAACACCTCGTTATTTATGCGTCGAGGCCGCGGTATAACTCCAACCCTACAAGCGCATCATTTAATAGAACGCATTGCCCCTCTGCTCCATGAATTCGATGTAATTACCAATGACTGCCTTTATGGTGTTCACCAATCAACACCACGAAAAGTGGTGGTACAAGCACCTGAACCCATCATATTTGAACACATAAAAAGCACCGAGCTTGCCAATCACACTGAAACTCGTTTTCGTCTCGAATGGTTGGATATCCTTTATAGTAATAGCGATAGCTACGAGACTTTAAAATTCAAACACGCCGATGCCATCATAGATATTTTCCAGCTCGCTGAACCGAACATTTGCAACGATCTGTTATTTGAAGATGAAATTGTGGTGATCGCTTCGAAAAACCATCCACGAGTAGGCTCCACCATCTCACCAGAGCAGTTTGCCGAAGAGTCGCACATCATATTGAATTACCAATTTGGAGAGTCTTCGCTGTTTGAAATGCTATATAATTCACCGCCACCCAAAAGACGTATCTTAAGCACGCAAACCTCTTTAACCTCCATGCTGTCGCTTACTTCAGAAAGTGAAGCACTGTGCCTCTGTACCAGACGATTCGCTGAGCAGCATGCCAATCGGTTACCCATCAAGATCTTGCCATTTCCGGGTCCGGTTGAACCCGTCAAATTCTGGCTTATCTACCCAGCCCAAAGCCGAGATACACACGCGATAAAATGGCTTCACTCCACACTGGTTGATTGGATACAACGGCAATGAGTCCGAGCCATCAAACCATGAATTAACGCTGACTGAATTGTGCTTGTAAAAAGGGTAACAACAATAGGCCGATGACAGCCGAACAGACCGATATCACCACAAAGAACCCAGTCCAATGGAACTGCTCTAATACCATCGCAAGTGGGTAGCCAGCAAGAGCTGCGCCCATATAGGCAAACAGTCCAACAAATCCTGTAGCCGCACCTGCTGAGTCTTTATGTGAACACTCAGCCGCCGCCATACCAATGAGCATCTGCGGTCCAAATACAAAGAAACCAATGGCAAAAAAACCAGCAGACTGAAACACAAAGTTGGTTAATGGCATTAACCAGAGCGCGGCAACAGACAGGAAAATCCCCATTGCGAAAATCAGGTTCATTGGTCCACGATTACCGCCAAATAGCTTGTCTGAGCCCCAGCCAGCTACTAAAGACCCCACAAAGCCGCCGACTTCAAACAAAGATACTGATGCATTGGCGTTGATTAAACTGTAATGATGCTGCTCAGTCAGATACAAGTTACCCCAGTCATTAATCGCCGTGCGCACGATGTAAACCAATACGTAGCTAAAAGCGAGCAACCAGATGTATTTATTGTTGAGAACATACGACCAGAGAATCTGCTTCGGCTTCAGCCCTACTCCGTCATTTTCTTGAGCTAGTTCTAACTTATCATTGCGCCATTGACCTACGGTAGGCAGTCCCATTGACGTGGGTTTATCACGCAGTCGCCAACAAAGAAATAAACCTATCAGAACGCTTATTATCCCCGGAATAATAAACCCTTCGCGCCAGCTATAATGAAAGGTTAGAAAGCCCACCAGCAAAGGAATCATCGCACCACCGACATTATGTGCTGTATTCCAAAGCGACCAGAAAAATCCTCTTTCGGTTCTGGAGTACCAGGTGGTCAAAAGCTTGGAGCAGGACGGCCAGCCCCAACCTTGGAACCAAGCATTAAGAATCCATAAACTCGCGAGAACAAACAGCGAACTCGACAAACCAAAGACAATGTTTACCACTCCACTGGCAATAAGCCCGATACCCATAAAGTAACGAGGGTTGGAACGGTCGGAAATAATACCTGAGACAAATTTTGATAGCCCATACATCAAATAGAACATGGTGCCCATCATGCCGATGTCTCCCTTGTCTAAACCAAGGTCGGCAATAAGTGCAGGTGCGGTGTAATTGAAAGTTTTTCGGGTGAGATAAAAACCGGCATAACCGAGATACATTCCCAGCATGATGTGAAAACGCCAGTACCGATAGCGAGTATCGACACTCGTGCTATCTTGATGTTTCATCTGTTGTTCTGCTACTTTGACTGTCATGAACTACCCCGCTACACCAATGGAAGTCGTGCATCAATTTCGGTGCCACGTTGTGCTTCATCTCCGTCAACAACGCTACGAATCTCAAACTGGCCACCTAACGCTTGAACACGCTCTTTCATGCCTTTAAGGCCAAACCCTTTTTGGCTATCTTGAAGCGGAAAGCCAATGCCATCATCAGCAATCTTTAGCGTGATTGTCGCATCAATGACGAGCTCTATTCGCACCTGTTTGGCTTGAGCGTATTTGAGAATGTTATTCAGCGCTTCTTGGCATAAACGGAACAACGTCACCTCCATCATATCTGAGAGCACTCGCTGGCTAACATTGTCGACAGTAAATTCAACTTCAATACCAAGCTGTTCAAACTCCATCTCACGCACCATTTGCTGAATAGCGGAGATCACGTCTAAATCATCCAAGGTTTTTGGTCTTAATCGAGTAAGCAGTCCTTTTGTGGTGTCATAGACATTCAGAGACAAGGATTCAATGGTATCAGCGCAACCAATGCTCAAATCAGGATTGTTGACGCGCTTAATAATGCTCGCTTGCGTTCGAATAGCAGTGATATTCTGACCAATTTCATCATGCAGTTCGCGAGCAATGTCCTTACGCACCGACTCTTCCGCTTGCACCAACTGTTTCGCTAAGTGCTTGTTGCGAGTAAGTTCAGAGCGAAGCTGATGGTTTAAATCGCGCTGTCTCTGCACCGCCATTCCCAGCAATATTCCCGTTAATGATTGAGCACTTATTGATAACAGTAGGTCCGTGACTTCCAGCTGTGACACCCCACTACGCGCCGCTATTAATGCACAACTATTAAGAAGCGTACCTAGCAGAGCACCCTGCCATCCATAACGAAACGCAAGCAAGATGATAGGTATTGCCAAACAAAACGGAGCAAAGCGCCTGAGCTCGTCAGGCAGCCCGACTTGCAGAGAAATGCTCACCGCAAACAGTGCAATGAACAGCAAAATGGGCTTATAGTGAAATTCGATTGGTTGATGGATGAGGTTAGATGTCAAAGGTCGCCACGTACTTTGAAACAGGTAATTCCAAATGAGGTAACAGCTCGGCACCAGCATCAGCCCCGCCGTAATACTCACCAAACCGACAAAACTCAGAGAATCACTATGACTGCCGACAGCAAGCATGTTAATCAGAGCGCAGGCAACAATCGCTGCAGCTTGAATCAGTAATCGTCGCCACTGAGCACCTTGATAATAACGCTCAGCAACCAAGGCAACAGGAATACTTAGCGCACTAGCAACCAAAATGGCCGACCACTGAGGCTGCGCAAGCAAAATAGCCAGAGAGATGGTTAAGCACCACTCAGCAGCATAAACGGCACCCCAGTATTTTTTAGCGGCATGCAGGGTAATCCCAAGCCTAAGAGCGAACGGGAAAAACAGAATTGCCAACTCAGCGTCGTTAACGAAGTAATAGGAAATCACCCATAAACAAAACCAACTGCACAGGGTTATCAGCCATGCACTGGCGCTGGCAACGAGGTAAGTTCGCATTACAACGTCGCTTCTGCCCTAAACAACTTGGCAAGTTCCACATTGTTTTTGACAGCAAGTTTATCCAGTGCATTAGCACGATGGACATGAACGGTTTTGTGACTTAATCCAAGTTCGGCCGCTACCGCCTTCACATCGAGTCCCGTCGCCAAGAGCTCTGACACTTCATATTCACGTTTAGTAAGTCGAGATAAGGCTTGTTGGAACGGTCTTGGAGAAGCAAGTTTCATGGCAATATCCGGGGTAAGATAGCAACCACCGTTGGCACTGGTTCGCACCGCTTGAATCAGTTCATCAGGACTGCAACGTTTGGTCAAATAACCCAGTGCACCTAATTCCAATGCCTTTTCCACCATAGCAGGAGAGTCATGCACACTGAGCATCACACAGGCAATGCCCTTGGGCATCGACTCTAGTAACGCGAGACCACTTTCGTCCGGCATCGAGATATCCAGAATACATACCTGCACACCACTGCCCGGCAGCCCTCTTTTAGCTTCTTCAACCGAGCTAAACTCACCGACTACATTAATGTCTTCCTCTAGATTGAGTAATTGAGCAAACCCAGAACGTACGATGATGTGGTCATCCACTAAAACAACATTGATCATGATGAAGTACCGACTAGAGAAAGGCGAAAATGGGGTAACTTAACGCCGACGCATCGATTAAGCAAATAGCGTTTGGTTCTAAAAAAAGCGCCATCTATGATTCCAGTGGCTCAGGCAAACCAAATACGAAATCGTAGACAGCGCTTTTCAGGGGTATATTAAGCGGTAGCTTGTTGTAACTGCTTCTTAGCTTTACGAATTTTCTTCTCTTCTGCGATAGCTACGAAGACCAATAGACCGATACAAATCGCCGCAGATGTATCCAGCGCCGCAAAGGTACCTTTCCATCCTGTCAGACCAAAGATAGGCGTTCCATCGGCAATCATACCTAAACCTAACTTCGCGAAGCTGTCACCAATGAGGTAAGCAAACGTCCCTTTCACGCCGTCGGCAACACTGATGGCTTTCTTAGGTACGAAACCTACTGCCGCTACACCGATAAGTAGTTGAGGACCAAAGACCAAGAAACCTAGAACAAATAGAGAAGCAAGATACATGAACTCGCTTGTCGCATGCTGGTAGAACTCCAAGCTTACGATGATTAGCGCCAATGACACACAAGCTACCAGAGCACGGCGACCATTCGCCAAATCAGACAGATAACCCCAAAGTAAGGTACCCACTAATGCACCGACTTCAAATAAAGTGAAACCTGAGATTGCCGCTTCTTTGGATAGACCAAGTTCTTGATAGGCATAAACCGTTGACCATTGGTCGATACCGATACGCACGATATACAAGAAGATATTGGCAAAACACAGTAACCAAATCACTTTGTTTTTAAGTACATACTCAACAAAGATTTCACGCTTGGTCATTTGGTTTTCTTCAGCCGCTTCGTCTTCTTCACTCACCGCTTCATCGAACAATTCTTCTACTTTACCTAGACCGTAAGCTTCGGGAGAGTCACTACCGTAACGAAGACCAAAGAAACCAACCACCAAAGCAATCATAGATGGGAACACAAACATACCAATCACGTGACCATCAAACAGGTAGTTAGCACCGAATAGTGCAACACCTGCTGCACCTGCACCACCTACATTGTGCGACATGTTCCAAAGGCCAAGGTATGAACCACGCTTGTTACGTGGCGTCCACTTAGTAATGGTTGAATAACTAGAAGGTCCACCGGTACTTTGGAAGAAACCACTTAGTGCATAAAATGCAATCATTAGGAATAGACTAACGCTGCCGCCACCCATACTGAAACTGAAGCCAAGCATCGCAAGACCTGAAAGGATCAGCATAAACGGAAGGAACTGTTTGGTGTTCTTGCCATCGGCATAGTAGGACACCACGGTTTTACCAATACCGTAAGTGATGGAGAAACCAAGACCAATCAAACCAAGTTCAGTCATGGAAAGCCCATAGTTCGAAATCATATCGTTTTGCGCGATATTGAAGTTCTTACGAATCAGGTACATGGTCATGTAACCGATAAAGACCACTAAATAGGACTGTAAGAAGGGTTTAAACCACATTTTGCGTCTTTGCTCGACGGGAAGATCCAACGTCGGCTTACGCACTTGCTCTAGAAATTTCAACATGATGAATCCTTAGACTCTCAACATAAGGGGCAGCACTACCCAAAGAGCGACCCATCGCCGGTCTTGGTGTGGTGCAAAAAGTAAATTCGTTTGAGGATCAGCGCTGATAGCGCTGAAAATCTATGAGCAAGAGTGTAAGAATTGGCCGGGATAATGGCTTGAGAGGCGGTCTTAGGAGTACTAGGAAAAATTCCTAGTACTCGCTAGTTATCAAAGAATACGTGAATCACATCACAGATGTAGGGTTATACTAAGGCGTGTTTAATACAAGTAAGTGCTCTTTGCAACGTAGTCTCTGGACAACCAAGGTTAAGGCGGACAAAGCCCGAACCTTCTTTACCAAAGGCTGTGCCCATACTTGGCACCACGCCAGAGTTGATAAAGCGCTGCTCCAGATCGTTGTCAGTAAGGCCAAGTGCTCGGCAATCCAACCATGCTAGATAGCCCGCTTGAGGAGGTAAAAACTTCACCCCTGTACCTGAAAGCTCCAATTCTACAAAGCGTTGAAGTAGCTCGATATTTCGTTCTAGATACTGCTTTAATTGCTCCAACCATTCGGCACAATGCTGATAGGCAACGGTCGCGGCGACCAAAGACAAGCTATTAAACACATCCATGCCATGAGCATCTAATCGTCTAACAAAGCGTGCTTTCAGTTCTTCATTAGGAATAATGAAATTAGAGATACGCAGTGACGAAAGGCCAAAGGTCTTGCTCGCTGCCGTTGCCACTATCAAACGTTGATTTAGGCTTTGCGGCAGTTTCAGCGCCGAATAGTGTTGTTGGCCGGAAAGCGTAAGATCGCACCAAATTTCATCACTTAACAACCACACTTGATAGCGCTCGCAAAGCTCTGCAAGCTTTAGCACATCTTGCTGTGACCACACACGTCCCGTTGGGTTGTGAGGATTACAAAAGATCATCGCCTTTGCACCTTGAGCAAAGCACTGCTCGAGGTGTTCAAAGTCAATACTGTACTCGCCATTCTCAAGCGTTAAGGGATTTTCCTTCACTACACGGTCGTTGAACTCAATGATTTTGCGAAAGGACCCGTAGCCCGGAGACTGCATGACAATCTGGTCACCAATATTGGTAAGCATTTGCAGTGCGATCGATAACCCAGGCAACACACCATGGATCGTTGTCACCCACTCCTTATCGATATGGGTGTCATGCTGAGTAGCAAACCAGTCAATGATGGCTTGATAATAGTCAGCATCTCGCTCTGCATAGCCAAAGACACCATGCTCAGTGCGCTGCGTTAGCGCATCTAATACCACTTGTGGCGCTTTGAAATCATAGTCTGAGACCCACATAGGGAGTAAATCCGATTGATGCAATCCTAGCTTCTGACCCATAAAATCCCATTTAAGCGAGCCAGTGTTACGACGTTCTAACATTTGGTCGAAGCAATTCATTCAGCAGTTACCTTATTTTGTTGGGGTAGCAACAGTTTGTAATTCTGTATTATCTGTTGATTCTGGCTTTGCTTTCGCAATACCAAAACCAGTAAAACCGTAAATCAGCGCGAAGATAACGCCGGTATAGCACTGAATCGCCCAAGGTAGATAATCAAGCGTTGCTACGCCTAGCGTGCCCGCCATGTAAATACCTGCAGCGGTCCAAGGCACTAGCGGTTCAATAATTGTGCCTGCATCTTCGATAGTACGAGAGAGGTTCTTGGTATCTAGACCCATTTTTCGGTAAGCGTTTTGGAACAGTTCTCCCGGAATCAATAGTGCTAATTTGCCGTCTGATGTTGTGAACACAACCGTAATCGTCGCGATAACCGTTGAAGCAATCAGTTGACCCGTTGAGTGAATCAGATGCAGGAAGCGACCAAGTACCACGTTCAATGCGCCAGTTAAGCTTAAAATACCTGCGAAAGAGAAGGCACAGAATACCAACAAGATAGTGCTCATCATTGAGAACAGACCACCACGATTAAGCAGCTTCGCTACATCCGGAATGATGCCTGATACTTCGTGACCATTCGCTTCAAACATTGATAGATTGAAGCCATCAACATACGCTTGGAAACCTTGTTGTAGCGAGAAGCCTTGAAGTAGCATGCCAAGTGCTATAGCAATCGCCGACGCTGCAAGCATCAGCGGTAATACTGGCTTTTTAGTAAGAGCACCCCAAAGGATCATCACTGGTGGAATAATAAGAACAATGTTGAGGTTATAAAGGCTTTCAAGGCCCGCTAAGATCTCAACGACTTTCTCTGGTTCGCTCACTCCTGCCACATCGGCACTTTGACCAGCAAAGAAAAACACGGTTGCCGCAATCACAAAGCCTGGCAAGGTAGTGTAGAGCATATGTTGGATGTGTTCGTACAAGGTTGTGCCTGATACCACTGGAGCAAAGTTGGTTGAATCAGACAGTGGAGAGATTTTATCGCCGAAATAAGCGCCGGAAACTACTGCACCCGCAGCGGCAGCAAGCGACACATCTAGGCCAGCCGCAACACCCATTAGTGCAACACCAACAGTACCTGCTGAACCCCAAGATGTACCTGTACATACCGATACTACGCTAGTCACGAAAAAGGCAGCGATAAGGATGTATTCGGGACTGATCACTTTAAGTCCCCAATACACCATATAAGGGATCGTGCCGCTCACCATCCAACTGGCGATAAGGCCGCCAACAGAAACAAGAATTAGGATGACTGGCATCGCCTTGGCAAGCTTCTCAACAATAGCGCCAATAATGTCATCCCAGTTGTAGCCCATCTTCCAAGCGATGAAACCAGTAAATGCCGCAGAAATCAGCAGCAAGACTTCAATTCGTAGTCCTAGCGCTCCGTAGCCGATTGCCAAAAGCAAAAACATCACCGCGATAGGGGCGAGCGCTAAACCAAATGAGGGCAGAGGCTTTGAATTTGTCATAATGTATATCCTCAAAAACTGTGTAGGGTTTGTTCGCAGAGATAATATCCTTAGCCTCATTCCAAAATTGAGAGCTAGATGACTGTTTCATGTAAGCGCTTACATGAGGTTATCTGATGTGAACATTCTCACGCTTTTTCATTGATAATTACCTTTTTAACGGCTTGACGGTCTGTCTTTCGACTAAATTGGCTTCAAATCGATGGTTATGGGGAGGAGTATAGGCTGATTTTTTGAGGTTCAGTGCTAGCTTCGTGGCATGCACCGACATCTCGTCGATAGGGTTATGCATTGTGGTTAAACGTGGATAAAGATAGCGTGCCAACAACACATCATCAAAACCCACAATAGACATATCGTCAGGTACTACAACGCCTTGTTCGTAGAGACTCGCCATCAGCCCCGCCGCCATGACATCGTTAAACGTCACCACAGCAGTAACTTCTGGGCACCGCGCCATCAACGCCTTTCCTGCCGCTTCACCGCCAGACTCACTGAAATTCTCGTTAATAATCCAGCTAGGCGGTACTTCAATGTTGGCAGATGACATGGCGTCTTTATAGCCTTGAAGGCGATCGGTTCTATCTTCTATCGGCAGGTCGCTGGTGACGTAGGCTATCTTGCGATGACCTAAAGCAATCAAATGCTCCACCGAGACCTTTGCTCCAGCTTGATTATCCACCCATACCGAGCGATTCGAGATCTGTGGAATAGTGCGATTGAGTAGAACCATAGCAGGAGCTTGGGCAGCGTAGCGGAGCAAAGTGGCATCATCAAGCATTTTGGCATGCACAACCATAGCTTCGCAGCCTTGGCTGATAAGAAAGTCCAAGCCTTCTTTTTCACGTTCCGCATTGTGACCGCCACTCACCACTACCAGTTGATGACCATTAATACGTACCACCTCTTCCACATTTTTGGCGATTAATGCAAAGAAGGGATCAGCCAAGTTACCTGTGAGTAGACCTAGCGTGTTATTGCTTCGTTTCGCTAACGCAGCGGCTCGAGGGTCACGACGATAGTTAAGCGTTTTAATCGCTTTCTCCACCCGCTCCAACGTTACTGGTTCTACGTAGTGTGAGCGATTAATTACCCTCGATACTGTCGCTGTCGAAACCCCTGCTAACTCTGCTACGTCTTTCATGGTTGCCATGACTGTTTTCCTTAACGCTCTCTGTTGCGAACTCGATGCTAACGTTTCTTGCTCTTGAATTGACTCGCACGGGTCTTTTTATTGGTGCGTCGATTGGCTTGCTTATCTCGTTTAGGGCGCTTGCTTTCTCCTGTCGAGGGTTTGTCCGTCACCGGAAAGTCAGCCAGCTCTTCCAACACTAAGCTTCGTGATGTGAGTTGACGAATCGCCTCAAGATATTCGGTTTCACCATGGCAAACTAGCGACAATGCCTGTCCCATTTTTCCTGCTCTGGCGGTGCGCCCAACTCGATGCACGTATACAGATGGGTCACTTGGCAACTCATAATTAATCACGACTGGAAGATCATCTACATGGATCCCTCGAGCTAAAATATCGGTAGCAATCAGTACTTGAATCTCACCTTGTTTGAAGGCCTGTAAGGTACGTTCACGCTCCGTTTGCTCCTTATTACCATGTAAGGCGCCACTAGTAATACCTGCTTTATTCAACTTCTTACAAAGCGCATCGGCATTGTCTCGTGCACCAATAAACACCAACACCTGAGGCCATTGATACTCAGTAATTTTCTTAATCAGCACATTGGCTTTACTGCCTTTATTTACCAAATACAATGTCTCTGCAATCTGCTCCACCACACTATTGGTTTTATTGGCTACAACTCTGATTGGATTGTTAAGCAAAGTCGTGACTTTTGCTTCCAATTGTTCTGGTAGCGTTGCTGAGAACATTAAGGTTTGTTTTCTGTGGCTCAATCCATTGAGTATACTCTGAATGTCTGGCCAAAAACCCATATCGAGTAAACGGTCAACTTCATCAAGCACCACAGTTTCAATACGTTGAGTGTCCACCAGCTGTTTATTCATGATATCGAGCAAACGTCCTGGTGTTGCCACTACAATCTCTGGAGCAGCATTAAGCTGACCCACCTGCGGCTCTACATCCTCGCCGCCGCAAACCACAGCGACTGAATAACCTAATAGAGCGACGATAGGATCGATGGTCTCTGTTACCTGTTTCGCCAACTCACGCGTAGGCACTAGTATCAAGGCTTGCTTTATCTCGTTGTTAAGCAACTGCTCTATCAGCCCAAGACCAAAGGCTAAGGTCTTACCGCTGCCAGTTTGTGCAAGAGCCAAGACATCGCGCTGTGCGGTAATTGCAGGAATAGCGAGGGTTTGAATATGAGTAGCATGAGAGAATTCACTAGGAATGGCATCAATTAATGCCGAGCTTAACGTTAACTCAGAAAAAGACATGATAGGTTTACACGATCGCAGAAATATGTGCGGATGATAGGAGGAAAGCGTGTGGAACTCCAGTTTCTGCATCAATAAAAGTGTTGATAGTTGAAGTGTTAAGTTGGTAAGCGGCTGGCAAAAACGAGCCTGCTCGAATCAATGAGCAGGCTCTGATAACAGTTAAGACGCCGTTGCGTACTGTTCTAGTTCTGCGTGGGATGCCGTAGTAATGAACTCGCCATCTAGGTAGAAATCAACAGAATCTTTACCGCTCACTCCTACAAGTGTGCGTGCCTTACCAGAATCATCAATGAAGTCCATCTGCGTTGTGTTGTCATCCAGCATAGATAACTTAACAGGTGCAGTAGAGAGCTTCTTTCCTACCTTGTGGTTTACTTTGATGTACGCTTCAGCAGGAGTGTCCGCTACCGCCTTTTTCTTAGTTAGTGGGTTGGTACCAGTCCAGAACTCAATAGAGTTAATCACGAATAGATCCGCTGCCGCTGTAATGGCATAAACTGGTGACATCAAAGTGTATAGGCCAGCACGAGCATAACGGTTGTCCACACCTTTTAGGTTAACTTCATACATCACCATACTCGTTGTTGCCATTTGGCCAATACAGCCAGTTAGCATAGTAGACATTAGTGCAGCAGCAATCGTGGTTTTAATTAGTTTCATTTGTTTCGCGATCCTCTCGCATCATCACGATAGATAAATGATGAGCAAGTTGATTAAAGTGGATTATTACAGGAGAGGCGCCAGGCGAGCGGCTCATCCCATTTACACCATTAATAAAATGGCGCGCGATTATAGCCAGACTTTAGAGCATCGCAAGCACTTAAAAACTAGAGATTTATTGATAAAAACAAAGGAATTAGAAAGAGAAGAGCCCAAACAGCCAAAACAATGTCAAACAGGATGAATTTACATTTATATTCAACTAATTACAAAACATAAAGGCTCAATTAAAATCTGGGGAAAAGGGAAGGTTTTTCGTTTTAAAATCATAGGAAAAGAGGGTTGCAGTCCAATTCTTACAACCCTCTTAATGAAGACTTACAACATGACTAGGCTTGCGGTACCAAGGAACGCAAAGAAGCCGACCACATCGGTAACCGTCGTTAATATGACTGAACCCGCTAAAGCAGGATCAAGCTTGAGCTTATCCAGAACCAGAGGAATCAAGACACCAAACAACGCTGCTGTGATGATATTGACGACGATAGCCAACGCTATGGTCGCACCAAGGATCGAAGACTGGAACCACAATCCAGCCATCGCACCTATGATGATCGCCCACAGTAGGCCGTTAATTGCACCAATGCCCAACTCATTCTTGATAAGGGCAAATCGGTTACCGGAGGTAATCTGGTTGAGAGCCATAGAACGCACGATCAAAGTTAGTGTCTGGCTTCCTGCAATCCCACCCATAGAACCGACAATAGGCATAAGAATCGCAAGGGCAACAACCTGCGAAATGACGTTTTCAAACAAGCCAATTGTCACTGAAGCTAAGATAGCGGTAAGCAAGTTAATCCCCAACCAAACCCCACGCTTTTGCGAACTTTTCAATACTGGTGCGAAGAGGTCATCGCCTTCATCCATACCTGTACCGGCCATTAAACGCGTCTCGTAGATTTCTCGTTGCGTGCTAAGAGCAAACTTCCAGTCAATCTCCCCTACCAACAATTTACGTTCATCAAGAATAGGCAATGCACTGAAGGAGGAACGCTCCATTGCTTCCACCGATTCGGCCAATGTTAGCTTTGCACTAAGCGTGGTGACGTGCTCCAAAACCAACTGTTTGATTCGCGTTTTAGGATCACTTTTTAAGACATCGCTATAATCCACCATCCCACGAAAACGTTTTTGCTTATCAATTAGATAAATATGCTCTGGCTGCTCATAATTGTATTTATCAATCAACAGCTTGGCTCTGTCTACTGAGATACTAAAAGGAATCGTAATGACTTTCCTATCTGCCCAGCGGCCAATCTGATCTTCTTCATATTCATTGGCTTGGTCATAAAGCTCTAGCTCATCCTTTTCAAGTAAAGAGATAGCTTCGGCAATGATGTCATCAGGCAGTGAGTCCGCCCACTCGATAAGCGAAAGGTTATCCAACTTCGCCAGCGTAAGCTTAAGCTCAGTTTCCGATAACGCATCCAGAATAGAAACACGTACTTCCGCACGAGTCTCTGTGAGCACTTCGATGTGCATTTCCAGCGGCAACTCACGCCACAAACGAACCCTTTGCTCTATAGGAAAGGCTTCCAATATCAACCCCACCGACGACGACTCCATCCCCTGCTCTATAAGTTCATTAAGCACACTTGGTTGCTCATGCTCCTCAGCTTGAGAGATTTGTTCGATTTGTATGGATAGATCTTGGAATTCGCTCACTCGTGGCTCCACATGGTGCTATACGTTGTTAGTCTCGTAAATTTGTTCGATAAATTAGCGCGTTAGAGTTAAAAAACTCTGTGATAAATGTGCTGAATAGAAAGAAGAAATCTTAGCTTGTCACAGATGAATAATCTAGCGTGGTCTTGATGAATTCAGAGGCATTATTGAACAATTAGACCTAAGAAGAGTAAAGGCATGTCGCTATCTATGAAATAACCACACGCCTTTGAAAGTATTACACTTGAGGCGTTAACTGATGACTGATTGATTGGCAAATAGCGACTAACTCGTTCTTTGTCGTTTCAATACTATCTACAGCATGATGAACTGCATCAGAGTCTAAAGTGACATATGGAACAGTTAACACAGCCAACATCTCACTGCCCGTAAAGATCGGCACACTGATATTAGTAATACCCGAAATTTGTGGACTGGGACCAATAAAGTAACCTTGATTCTTGGTCAGATTGAGTAAAGCGTTCGCTTGTTCTATTTCGTAATCAGTTGCACCACTCTGCTTGAGTATTTTCTCTCTTTTGAGCTCATCACTAAAGCTCAACAGTACGATTCCAGAGCCGGATGAACATACGTCTAACTTAGCGCCAATCTTAAGGCTAAAGCCCATCTTATATGGACTCTCTTCCCTTCCGATCACCACCAGATGCTGATTGTCATACCATGAAACATGGCATGATTGATTGACTTTTTCACTCACCATTTTCATTAATGGCTTGGCGATATTTAACAGTTGAGACTGAGGTGGATACTGATTAGCAACGGTAAACATCTGCATAGAAAACATATATTTACCGCTATCTTCATTAAAGGTCACATAACCACGACGAGCCAACACGGAGAGTACTCGGAAAATCTCTCCCACACTACGACCGACCATCTCTGCGATCTGTTTCTTTGACATGGGTTCAGCTGAACTTGCTAGCAACTCCAGTATATCCAACCCTTTCTCTAAGGCTGGGGCGTTATACTCCTGCCGAACAACTTTTTCCAAGTACCTGCTCCTTATTTCACTAAGCCCATCATTTGTGGGATCGTCATCGAGATTGCCGGGATATAAGTCACTGCCATTAGTACTAAAAATATCACCGCAAAGAATGGTAGCAGCGTTTTGATCACATGGTCAATTTTGATATCGCTAACCTTACAACCAGTAAATAGTATTGGTCCAACTGGTGGTGTTATGGTGCCAAGTGACAAGTTAAACACCAACAAAATACCAAACTGGACTGGATCCATACCCAAATTCATACAAATCGGTAGAAAGATGGGTGTGAAAATTAATACCGCTGGCGTGGGATCCATAAAGGTCCCTACAAACAATAAAATCACATTGATGATTAGAAGAATCACAATCGGGTTATCGGTTAACGACAACAAAGCATCGGCTATAGCTCCAGGAATTTGCGTAAACGCCATTACCCACGACATGATTGACGAAGCGGCTATCATAAAGATGACAATCGCAGTTAACTTGGCAGTCGACAACAAAATACTTGGGAGCTGTTCAACTTTCAGAGCTTTGTATATAAACCCAAGCGCCAAAGAGT
Source organism: Vibrio mediterranei (assembly GCF_013364395.1). NCBI lineage: Bacteria > Pseudomonadati > Pseudomonadota > Gammaproteobacteria > Vibrionales > Vibrionaceae > Vibrio > Vibrio mediterranei. Next base: position 2,652,009 of record NZ_JABXGK010000001.1, read on the forward strand.
AAACGACCGCAATAGCTGAAGCTTCTGTCGGTGTAAAGATGCCTGCGAGAATACCTCCTATCACTACCACCACTAATGACAAACTAGGTATTGCATCAATAAATAGTTTGGCGCGCTCAGAAAGGCTCATCACATGTTTCGACATATATCCACGGCGGTAGGCCATAAACCCTGCCACTAGCATAACGCCACCACCCCAGAGTAAGCCGGGCAAATAACCGCCCATAAAGAGTGCTGAAATAGATACCGAACCAGCGACTGTCGCATAAACAATTAACGTGTTACTTGGTGGAATCAACATTCCAGTTGGAGCAGATGCAATATTTACCGCTGTTCTAAATGGCGAGTCGTACCCTTCCTTCTCTTGAATAGGATTCATAATGCCACCAATCGCCGCTGCCGAAGCAACGCCAGAGCCGCTGATTGAACCAAACAACATATTCGAGACCACATTAGTTTGGGCTAATGCTCCAGGAAAATAACCCGTTACTATGCGCGAGCAATTAATGAGTCGTATGGCTATGCCACCGTTATTCATAATATTGCCCGCTAAGATGAAAAACGGTATCGCGAGCAATGCAAAACTATCCAAACCCGTGAACATACGTTGGGCGGCTGTCGTCGTAGCACCTGCTAATGGCAAAATACTGACCATGGCAACAAATGAAGGCAATCCAATACTAATACCTATCGGCGCACCTAAAACGAGTAGAATGATAGCGCCGCCGAACATAATAAGAGCAGCGAGGGTAGCAGCATCCATATGTCTATCCTTTTACACTAAGTTGCTGAAACTGATGTATTAGTTTCAGTTGGTTGATAACGAAATAAACAAGAATAAGCACTCCGGCAATAGGTAATGCCGAGTAAATAACACCCATTGGCACTTCTAAGGCCGAATCTAACTGCCACATTTGACGAACGGACGCTTTGAATCCGCCTTGCCACATAACCACGAAAGCAAATATAGCGATTGTCCATTCAGTGAAAATATCAACCAGTATGCCTATTTTCGGCGAGAACTTATCTCGTACATAGGTAATAGCCATATGTTCTCTCAAGCCAAACACATAAGCCCCACCAATCAACACCAACCAGACAAACATGTATCGTGACAGCACTTCACTCACCGCACTTGGACTATTGAAGACATAACGAGTAACGACCTGATAAGTAACAAGAACTGTCAAGAATGCCATAATAGCGATACAAGCTCGTTCCACTACCCAGTCGATGATTTTCTTGAACTTATCTGTCCAGACTAACAACTTTTCCACTAGACTTTTCCTTGCAAAAAAGGAGTTAGGCTTGGCGCCTAACTCCTTCTTAATTAGCTCAGTTCACTGATCGCCTTAGTTAATTCTTTCTGTGCGTCAGTTTTAATCAATTTTTGCTGTAGAGGTTTGCAGCTTTCCTGGAATTGTCTCACGTCGACATCAATAAAGGTCGCACCATTCTCCTCCGCTAACGCACGAGCCTTACCAATTTGAGCATTCCATTTAGCAAACTCGTCAACAGTCGACTCTTTAGCTAAACGACGAATAGTCGCCTGGTCTTCCTTCGACATTGAATTGATGAAGTCGTCGCTGATAACGACTAGGTCAGGCACCATCAAGTGAGAAGTTTTGCTAAAGTAAGGAGCCACTTCATAGTGCTTCATATCGGCATAAGTAATTTCATTATTCTCACCGCCGTCAAGGACACCTTGTTGAACCGCGGTATACACTTCACCTTGACTCATCGGTACACCAGTACCGCCCATGCACCCTAGCATCTCTACCATAGTATTCGACTGCATCACACGGATTTTCTGACCTTTCATGTCCTCGACGGACTTAACGTTATGCCCCTTGGTATAAACGTTACGAGAACCAGCGGTATAAGCCGTCAACACTTCAAAACCAAACTTTTTGGTAGAAGCAAATAGCTTGTCTAGAGCCCCGGAAGTAAACACTTTTTCTTGATGCTCAATACCGGTATAAGCGAAAGGCATACCGATTGCAGTGAAGGTATTGTCATAGTTTTCTACCAACGGGTTTGCTACGACCGCCATTTGCACTGCGCCAGCTTGAACCAGTTCCAACGACGCACGTTGATCGCCGAGCAGTGCATTGGGATAAATAGTAACTTTGTAACGACCATCCGTTTCCGCTTCTAACTGTTTACCAAACTCTTCCAAAGCCAAATATTGAGGGTGCTTGTCAGATTGGTTAAATGCCGCTTTGATTTCCGTTGCTGCAAATGTCATTGATGATACTGTGACTGCTGCGCCCGCTACGGTAGTAAGAAGTACATTTTTCAGAGTTTTGTTCATGTTAATTTCCTATTAGTATCAACTAAGCCAATGTATCCATTGGAATAAAGTCCATATCGTCGAATGTTTGATTTTCACCTAACATTCCCCAAACAAAGCTATAGTTTTGCGTACCACACCCCGAATGAATCGACCAACTTGGTGACAGTACGAGTTGTTTATCTCTAACTAGAATGTGACGAGTTTCGGTAGGTTCGCCCATCATATGAAACACGGCTTGTTCCGGCTTGATATTGAAATACACATACGCTTCCATTCGACGTTCGTGAGTATGTGCAGGCATCGTGTTCCAAACGCTACCCGGTGCTAAATGAGTGATTCCTAAACATAGCTGACAGGTTTCTATCACATCCGGATGCAGGTATTGGTTAATGACGCGTTGGTTTGCCGTCTCTATTGAACCAAGTTCTACCACACGTGCCTCACTCTGAGGAATTACCCTTGTGGGTAGCGATTTGTGCGCTGGTGCACTTAATCCGTAGACTGTCGCGTTACCTTCTACTTTCTCTATCTCAATTGTCTTTGAGCCTAGGCCGACATAAAGCACATCCATAGCGTTTAAATGGAACGTTTTTGCATCTACGGTTACTTTTACAGCTCCTTCTAAGCAAGCTAACCCAAGCTCTCTTCGCTCAAGAAAAAACTCGGTCCCGAACGACTTACTATCTATCCACTCCTCTAAAATCAATGGTTTATCTTGAGGACAAATTCCTAAAGCAACCGCTCGGTCAATATGGCTATACGCTACCGATACCCGAGATGGTATGAATAGCTCGTCGATCAAGAACTCATCACGCAGTTGTGCAGTGGAGTACTTTTTCACGTCTCTAGGGTTCGCTGAATACTTCGTTAACATAACTTTCCTTAACCGTAATTTATGCTTTTAATAGTAACAGTCGTTCTTATATGATCAATAACATTCACATATGAACAACCGTAGACGTGATCACTGATCCTTAAAATTAGAAAATTAACGGTTAAATCTTGAACTAGATCTGGTTTTGAAACTGCGTTTTAAAAACACAAAGAGAGGTATTTGATGTGAGTAAATTAACTTTGAATATTAAGCAGAGATGAACTCAATGGGCGTGGCTGGCTAGAGCACAGCCACGTTACATTGATCATAAAAAGTGGTGAGCGTAAATAGTTGAACTTACCAGTGACGCTGTCTTGGCTCGAATTGTGGTGATGTTTTCTTTTTCAAAGCCTGTTGTACGCGAACAAAATTTCTCCCCAGCATAATGCGTATCTGGCTATAAGTTTCATACGCCAAAAGTTTCCATGCAGGTGCGGTCCAATAACGAGTGTACATATGCTTCATAGCAGCGGTCACATCTGGGGATTTTTGGGCGATTTGAGTGCAAAGTGCCAATGCCTCTGTCATAGGGTCATCGCTGACTTCGGTCACTAATCCCATAGATAATGCTGCCTTAGCGTCAAGTTCTGTAGCGCAAATCGAGATTCGCATCGCTTGGTCCTTCGGCATGATTTCTCTAAGAGCAATGGATCCCGCCATATCTGAGGTTAATCCCATCCGCGACTCCATGATTGAAAGGTTGGCATTAGGCGCGCAGAATCTAAAATCGGCCCCTAGCGCGATTTGCATACCCGCTCCCCAGCAATATCCTTCGATTACAGCAATAACAGGAACGGATAGCTTTCGCCAATTACTGCTTACTTGCTGTGCACGATTTGATTGGCCAGGAAGCCACTTAAACAAGAGTCTTGCAGCAAAGCTCTTGTTTTTCATCATAGATTTGAAATCGAGTCCTGAGCTAAAGTTGCCTTCACTTCCCGTCAGGATAACTGCCCTCAGCGTTCGGTCGTTACGAAGCACTTTGCTCACATGAATCAACTCATTAAACATAATCATGTCGACACCATTAAGCTTATCCGCCCTGTTTAAGCGTACAGTCACGACGTGCTCGTCCCTAGTTACTTTAATGCGTTGATAATCCATCCTTGTATCCTCTATCTAATCGTCTATCGCATCCGATATGTGAACTCTAATAGTTATCTCAAAGTGTAGTCGGCAAACCATCACAATTAGGATCAATACTCTAAAATGAGAGGTCATCACGAAAAAAGCTAGATACTTGGATCCATGGTGTTAAGCGAGTAATTGTGAGCGAGGTTCATTCTTAACAATATTAATTTATAGAATTATGAGATTGCTCTAATTAGCCGTCGAGTATTCTTGTGAACAGCGACTAGAGTGTTTGAATATCTTAGACGTAACGGATAATTAGGAAGTACTGTCCATGATTAAGGAAAATCAATCACGCTCTAAACACCAATCCAAAGCTAATAAGCTCTCTGAAAACAGTCGTGACCCTTTATGGCTTACGGTCAGCTATACCATCTTTACCTACCTACTTCTTAGCTACGTACTACCTAATTATTTAGGAACAGAAACTGCTGTTGGCATGGCGCTTGTTGGGCTTCTTGCCGAGTATGCTCTGTATGTCTCTTCACTGTGGCTGTTACCAGAGCTGATCGCTCTAGTAAGATCTTTCAAATCAGAGTCCGACATAGAAACCGTACAGAAAACCATTTAACTCAAACGTTATATCACTCGCAAAAACTATTTTAATGATTAAGTATTAACCAAATAAAAATAAGTTCGCGCGTTTACAATAGGTTACGACTAGCACATTAATAGCCCAAAAAAACTGTGAGCAAGATCAACTTGATCCTGTAAATTCATAGTGTTACTGTGGCTTGGATGACGAAAATATGACCACAAGGAGTGTGCTTTGCCGAATATTCAAGTGAGTCGTTGGCGTGTTGAATCCTGTCCAGAATCATTGGAACAGAAAATCATCTCTGCCGTCGCCTACCAAGAAATGAAGGGAACTATTTCTGATTTTGAGTTGTGTCAGATATTCGGAGAAACCGTTTGGAAGAGCGGAGAGAATTACCATACACATGCTGTTTCTGTGTTAATCAATGAAGCAGAAAGGTGCTGTCGAGTCATTCCAAGATTACCGGTTGGGTAGTCTGTATTGATAACCTAATGTATTGATATTAAAAAGGGTCTACCAACTGGTAGACCCTTTTTTGTATTCTTGTCACTTATTATTAGCTCTGCGAATAGATAGCTTCCAATTTTTCATCTTTGCGCTTCCATACATCGTTGAGCCAGTTGTGGAAGCGACGTTTGAAGACTTTGTCGTTGAAGTAATCGCCGTTGAGGTTTTCGTCCATCTGATATACATCGATTTTGACCACAACTTTCGTCAACTTACCCTTCAACAAATCATTAAATGGGTCTTCTCGATTTTCTGGATACGCCAGTGTGATATCAACGACCCCATCCAACAAATGGTTCATGGCGTTAAGTGTGAACGCTACACCACCTGTTTTTGGCTTCAATAGGTGTCGATAAGGTGTTTTAACCGTCGCCAACTTTTCTTCGCTATATCGCGTCCCTTCAACAAAACTGATCATCGTTGTTGGCACGTGCTCAAACTTTTTACAAGCCTTGCGAATCGCATTAAAGTCATCATTGCGTCGCTCGGGGTGCTTAACCAGATAGGCCTGCGAGTGTCGCTTCATAAATGGCATATCCAAGCCCCAACAAGCAAGACCAACGAAAGGCACATACAGTAAGCTTTGTTTTAGTAAGAATTTGCACATTGGCATTCTGTTTTTCATCACGGATGTGATGATAACAATGTCAGCCCAGCTTAAATGGTTAGACAACAACATATACCATTGGTCTGGCGTCAGATCGTCACCGCCTTCAACGTCCCATTCAATGTTGTTATTCAAGTTTAGCAGCCATAAGTTAATCGTCGCCCAAAGCCACATCTGTTTATTAGATAGGCTGGTCATCAATGTCTGAACGAATTTCAGTGGCAGTAGTAATTTGATGATCGAGAATGTGCAAACTACGAATGCAGTCACAGCCGTATTTGCCATTACTAGAAAAGAATTGATGAAGAGACGTAGATTGCTGAACATACCAATTGTTACAAAACTTAAAGAGGTCGCAATCATAGCAACTTTTGGCTAAACGTATAGTAAAGCTTTGTCATTCAAACGTGCCTTTCTAAAGGCACGTTTATTTTATTGTTTAATTACAAAGCGTTATTAAATCCAACCTGCTAGTCGTCCGACCAGGTAAAGTGAAATACCCGCCATCACACCCGCAACAATGTCGTCAATCATGATACCTAAACCACCATGAACGCGCTTATCGAGCCAACCGATTGGCCATGGTTTTACCATATCGAAGAAACGGAATAGCACAAAGCCTGTCAGTAACCACTTCCAATCGTCAATCGGTAGTTTGAGTGCTGGGACTATCGCCATGGTGATCCAAAATCCGGCGAACTCATCCCATACGATAGAGCCATGATCGTGCACACCCATATCATCTGAGGTCACTTGGCAGATTTTGATACCGATAATACAAGACAGTAAAACCGCGATAAGATACATGCTCAAAGGCAATTGTGCTAACAGTAGATATAACGGAATCGCTGCCAGTGTACCCATAGTACCGGGTACAACAGGCGATAGACCACTGCCAAAGCCAGTCGCAAGCAAATGCCAAGGGTTTTTCAAAGAGATTAAGTCAAGGGGGTTACTCATTGGCTCACCTTAAAGTGGTCGAATCCACCCAACTGCCAGTCAAGTGGTTGGTCGTTAGAATGTAGATCAAGATAGCCCGTGCCCGTTATTTGTCCAATACAGGTAAATGGCGTATTTGATAGCGCGATCTCAAGTTGCCCTCTGTTGGCTTCCGGCACCGTAAAGCAGAGTTCATACTCTTCTCCGCTAGTTAATGCGTACTGCTTTGCGATGTCATCAGACTCCACGAATTGCTTGAGTTCAGACGAAACAGGCAGCAAGTCGACATCAATACGAGCGCCAACGTCTGAGCGCTTTAAAATATGCCCTAAGTCAGAAATAAGGCCATCAGAGATATCAATCGCAGCAGAAGCGATATCGCGAAGCGTAATGCCTGCAAGTACTCTCGGCGTAGCCTCAAAGTGGCGCTTTTCTAGCACGCGGTTGAGTTCGGTATTCGCGCTGATGTTTTTTTCCAGAATCACATCAAGGCCAGCTTTGGCATCACCGAGGTGACCTGTCACATAAATCCAGTCTCCAGAATTTGCCCCACTTCGAGTCAAGGCTTTGCCTTGTGGCAGTGTGCCTTGCACAGTAAGAGTAATCGCCAGCGGTCCTTTTGTGGTGTCGCCGCCAATGAGCTGAATACCGTAATAGTCTGCTAACGAGAAAAACGCATTGCAAAAACGTTCAAGCCAGCGTTCGTTCACTTCTGGTAATGAGATCCCCATGGAGACCCAAGCAGGTGATGCACCCATTGCAGCTAAATCACTGATATTCGAGGCAAGTGCCTTATGTGCAATCCAAGCCGGATCGGCGTCAGCGAGAAAGTGGGTACCGGATACTAAGGTATCAGTGCTAATGGCGATGTGGCTGTCAGCTGGAGGGGCAACAATAGCACAATCATCACCTTGTGCTAAGACCACGTCTTTGCGTTGCTGCTGTTTATACGCGAAGTACTTGTCGATTAAACTAAATTCACCGGACATCTTGTAGGCTTTGTGCTGGAAAGGTGAGAAGAGTATATAAAAAAGGCCAGCAATTTGCTGACCTTTTTACGAATAGACAAACGTTAATCGTTACTTTTTGCGAACGTGAGGTGCTGCTTTATCTAGAACACCATTAACGAACTTGTGGCTGTCTTCTGCTGCGAATACTTTCGCAAGCTCAATAGCTTCGTTGATAACCACTTTGTAAGGTACGTCTTCGCGGCTCGTCATTTCGTACATAGCTAGACGAAGAAGCGCAAGCTCCATCATGTCTAGATCTTGCATTGGACGAGAAACGAACGGACGTAACTTGCTGTCTAGTTCCGTGTGATTCAACGCGACACCCGTGAGCAAATCACGGAAATATACAACGTCAGTCTCTGGCGCAGTCAACGCAGGCTCAGCAGCATGATGCTCTTCTTCATCATACTTACCACCTGATAAGAACTGTTCTTCAACAGTGGCAACATTTTCTTTAGTAATTTGCCAAGAATAAATTGCTTGCAGAGCAAATTGACGTGCATTACGACGTGCGGCTGGTTTCACACTGGCCCCCATTAGGAATCGATTTCAGAAAGAACGTTGATCATTTCAAGCGCGCTTAGTGCAGCCTCTGCACCTTTATTACCAGCCTTGGTTCCGGCACGCTCAATTGCTTGATCGATAGTATCAACAGTCAATACACCAAATGCTACTGGTAGGCTATATTCCAGAGACACTTGCGCAAGACCTTTATTACACTCACTACAAACATAGTCGAAATGTGGTGTACCGCCACGAATTACTGTACCCAAAGACACGATTGCATCAAACTTACCTGTTTTAGCAACTCGCTGAGCAACCAATGGTAGCTCTACCGCACCAGGGCAGCGAACAACAGTGATGTTGTCTTCACTTACTTGGCCGTGACGTTTTAAAGTATCGATAGCACCAGATAATAGGCTTTCATTGATAAAACTATTGAAACGAGAAATTACAATAGCAATCTTTGCGTTCGGTGCTGGGAAGCCACCCTCGATAACTTTCATATGCTTTCCTTATAAACTATGTTCATCGCGCGAGAATCGCCGGATTCTAGCACAACTCAATTATTAATATCCACCGCTAACTTTAGTCAAACACTGCTTTCACAATACTTGAAATCGGTTGCGGCGCGACGAAAAAGAAAAAGCCTTTGCGTTTCATAAGCAAAGGCTTGGATAAATTACTCAGTAATGTATTCGGTGACACTCAGACCAAAGCCACCCAGTGCGTGATACTTTTTATCCGCCGAAGACAGAAGCTTCATTTCATGTACACCAAGATCCGCAAGAATCTGCGACCCTACGCCTACTCGGCGTGATGTGCCTTGTTTTTTAGCCATGGTCGGTGCTGAGCCATTGTCTTGTTGCTCGAATACCTTGATCTTGTGAACAATAGCCTCAGTGCTTTCTTCATTACCAAGAATCACCAGTACACCACCTTCTTTTCCAATGCGCTTCATTGCTTTGTCCAAAGTCCAGCTGCGATCGGAGTTTCGATTTGAGCGTAAGATATCAGTGAAGGTGTCTTGCAAATGCACGCGAACTAATGGAGTGCTAGCCGTCAAATCACCAGCACACATCGCGTAGTGGATTTGATTGTCGATAGTGTCGCGGTAGGTCACTAACTCAAAGTCACCGTATTCAGTCGGCAAATGACACGCAGCAACGCGTTCAATAGTGGTCTCGTTATTGTTACGATACTCGATGAGGTCAGCAATCGTTCCCAACTTAATGTTGTGTTTTTCGGCGAATATTTCTAAGTCAGGACGGCGCGACATAGTGCCATCGTCATTAAGAATCTCGACAATCACAGAGGCAGGTTCAAAACCCGCGAGCTTTGCCAGATCGCAGCCAGCTTCAGTATGACCAGCGCGAGTTAACACACCACCGTCTTGAGCTGCCAATGGGAAAATGTGTCCTGGTTGCACTAAGTCTGCAGCCTTTGCGTCTTTTGCAACTGCGGCCTGAACTGTACGTGCGCGATCTGCCGCAGAGATACCAGTGGTTACGCCTTCCGCGGCTTCAATAGACACAGTAAAGTTAGTAGTGTACTGCGCGTTGTTGTCTTGAACCATAGGTGGTAAGCCTAGTGCTTCACAACGGCTCTTTGTCATGGTTAAGCAAATCAATCCACGTCCATGAGTCGCCATAAAGTTAATGGCTTCTGGTGTGATATGTTCAGCGGCCATAATAAGGTCACCTTCATTCTCACGGTCTTCATCGTCCATTAGGATAACCATTTTCCCAAGGCGAATGTCTTCAATGATTTCTTGCGGCGTACTAATTGGCATTTCACATTCCTGTATTGGTTCGTTGGGCATCAAGCTTTGCGTCAGATTTTAAGCGAAGCCGTTTTGTTGTAGGAAGTCCATGGTAATTCGAGACTCAGATTCGTCACTGGCTTTCGATTGCAGCAATCGTTCCATATAACGAGCTAGGACATCCACTTCTAAATTAATTTTTCGGCCAACATGAAAGTTGTCGATGGTCGTTTCTTCAGATGTATGGGGCACAATCGTTAGTTTAAAGGCATCTTTGCGAACGTCGTTTACCGTCAGACTGATCCCATCTACGGTAATAGAACCTTTTTCCGCTACATACTTGCCTAGCTCAGACGGCATCTGCACCCAAAACTCTATGGCGCGACCAACTTGTTGTCGGTCCACAATTTCTCCGACACCATCCACATGCCCAGACACGATGTGCCCGCCAAATCGTGTCGTTGGTAGCATCGCTTTTTCTAGGTTTACTTTGTCGCCAACGCTGTAGTGAGCAAAGCCTGTTTTCTTTAGCGTCTCAACGGATAAGTCCGCATGGTAACTGTTGTCTGTGAAGTTGGTGACCGTAAGACAGACGCCATTTGTCGCGATGCTGTCTCCTAGTTTTACGTCACTCATGTCCAGTTTGCCCACTTCAACATGAATACTGATATCTTCTCCTTTTGGAGTGATACCCTTCAGTGTGCCAACCGCTTCAATAATTCCTGTAAACATTGTTCTACTTCTGCTTTAGTTGTGGTGTGGCGACAATGCGAATGTCGCTTCCCACCATACGAATATCTTTTATATCGAGCTCGATGACGTCTTGCATCTCAGTCAATCCAAGTGCCCCAATAAGCCCTCGCCCATCGGCCCCCATAAGCTTAGGTGCTAAATACACAATAAGCTCATCAACGAGCTGTTGTTGAATCATCGAGCCCGCTAGCGTTGCCCCAGCTTCTATCCATACATGATTAATTTGTTGGTCTTTAGCCAAGCCTTGCAGTGTTTCAGCTAAATCCAGTTGATTAGCTGAGTTCATTGTCACGTTAAGATCGCCACCAGCCTGAGCCACTCGAATCATATCACCCTCAGATTGGAACAATTTCAGCTCTCTCGATAGTGCATTTTGTCTATCCAAAATCACGCGAGTAGGTTGGCGTAATTCATCAGGCTTAATTACATCAGTGACATGACTTGGAAGCTCATCCCAACGTACATTCAAAGAGGCGTTATCTTCTACGACTGTTTGACTGGTCGATAGAATAGCTCCTGACTGGGCACGATATGCTTGAACGTCTCGACGTGCTTCGGGGCCAGTAATCCACTGGCTTTTGCCATTAGCTAATGCCGTTTGCCCATCAAGGCTGGCTGCCATTTTCAGTTGAACAAAAGGCATCCCTGTTTCCATTTTCTTCAGGAAACCAGGGTTAAGCGCTCGCGCATCTTGTTCCAAAAGACCAACGGACACCTCAATACCAGCTTCACGAAGCATATTAAAGCCTCGGCCAGCCACTTGCGGATTGGGATCAGACATGGCACAAATGACTTTAGACACTCCTGCTTTTATCAGCCCTTCAGCACATGGAGGTGTTCGTCCATAGTGTGAACATGGCTCCAATGTGACATAAGCGGTCGCGCCCTTAGCTCGCTCTGCTGCCATTCTTAAGGCATGAACTTCCGCATGTGGCTCACCGGCTTTCTTATGATAGCCTTCTCCCACTACCTCGTTGTTTAAGGTAATGACGCAGCCTACATTTGGGTTAGGCGCAGTGGTAAAGCGCCCTCTTTTCGCGAGCTCTATGGCACGGCTCATCATTTGATAATCAATAGCGCTAAATTGGCTCATAACTTTCCATATCTATGGCTAAATGCATCTGGGTCGATCAGTCTTCGAGACGAGCGATTTCTTCTCCAAACTCTCGAATATCTTCAAAGCTTCGATAAACGGAGGCAAAGCGAATATAAGCGACCTTATCCAACTCTTTTAATTGAGTCATAACAAGGTTACCAATCATCTCACTTGGTACTTCACGCTCTCCAGTCGCACGAAGTTGTGACTCAATATGACTGATAGCAAGTTCAATAGCGTCTGCACTTACCGGACGCTTTTCTAAAGCACGCTGAATACCGCCAACCATTTTATCTTTATTAAACGGTTCACGATTGCCGTTAGACTTGATGACTTTAGGCATCACCAGTTCGGCCGTTTCAAAGGTGGTGAAACGTTCACTACATGCCAAACATTGACGACGACGACGCACTTGGTGGCCATCCGCTACCAACCTTGAGTCGATAACTTTTGTATCATTTTCAGTGCAAAAGGGACAATGCATAACACCTCCTGTGGTTGATTTCCCAGTTTAGCGAAAATTCACCTATTAAGAAATCCACTATTTGACCAGTTAAGCCCGTTATCTATGGTATTGCTGAATGGCTTCACACTCTTGCCAATCAAATGCATCAACAAGACTTTGCCAGACCGCATCAAAGTTTGCAGAAATGGTTATTTCCTGCTCTGTAATAGGATGAACAAACTTCAGTTCAGAAGCGTGTAGCAATAGGCGGTGCGAATCGTAGTGTTCGCGAAACAAACGATTGTGCTTGCCATCACCGTGACTAGTATCACCAATAATCGGGTGACTCAGATGGTGCATGTGTCGGCGGAGTTGATGTTTACGACCAGTCTTAGGTTTCATCTCGACCAGGCAATAGCGACTAGTTGGGAATCGCCCTGTTGAATAAGGCACTTCAACCGATGCCAATGGCTGATAAGCGGTTACTGCAGGCTGCGCTTCCTTGTCTTGAGAAGCAAATTTATCGGCGATTTTGTCAAGCTCCACTTTAAGAGGGTAATCGAGAACATCACCCTCAGTGATCCAGCCTCGAACGATGGCATGATAGGTTTTCTCAATGTTGTGCTCAGCAAACATCGGCATAGCCTGTGAAGCGATTTCACTAGACAGAGCAAATAACAACACGCCAGACGTTGGTCGATCTAAGCGATGCAGTGGGAATACATGTTGGCCAATTTGGTCTCGTAATGTTTGCATGACAAAACGTGTTTCGTTTTTATCAAGCCACGAACGATGCACAAGCATACCCGCAGGTTTATTTACCGCGACTAAATATTGGTCTTGATAAACGATCTCTAGTGGTTCCACGGCAGGTAGAGTCATGGTTTCGGTCATTTGGCGTTATCATCCAGTTTTTTCAATACAAGGATTATTTCTTGATACTCAGGGCGCAGCTTCCATACCTCTTCAAAGTAAGGAGCGATCTCAAAGCCCTTCGGTAATGGCTGTCCCGTCTCTATCATAGATTCAATACGCTGAATAAAAACCCACTGTAGCCACTCATGGGGTTCCAAAGTATCGACAGAGAAAGGTTGTTGGCTGCTCATCGCACTGGCTGTTGGCTCTTGGATTTGCCACAGTGCATGTTTTTTAAGCAACTCTTTTAGCTCTACGAGCAATAGCTTCATGGTAAATAGGCCGTTCGTTAGATTGCGGTCTCATCATTCGATGAAATTGGCAACCAATGACTTGAAAATTCGCGATAGAATACCATCTATTGTTCTATACCCAAACCGTACTAGGAATTACTCCATGGATACCATTCATACTTTGTCGGACCTTCTGGTAAACAGTGGCTGCGAATATCACATTTATGATATTTCTCGACGAGTTCAGCGCATCGACAATGATCAATTTGCCAACGTTGAGCAAGCAAGCCAACCGTACCCTTATCCGATTCAAAGACAGGCACAGTTTGCGATTGCCTACTGGAACGCGGAGAAACAACCTTGGATATGGTTTCTGAAGTTTAACCTCGATGAGCGTGGCCTACTTAGTCAGGCTGATGTGGGCCAGTTTCTTAAGTTTGTGATGGAAGCGATGGGGAGTCGGCTGAGTAAAGAAATGAGTGAAGAGCAACAACAAAAGCTCGCTAATAATCCATTTACGTTCAAACCAAAAGACGACAAGCTTGCCGTGTTTCATAGCGTACTTCGTGCTGAGTTAGCACTACCAACCAGCCAATACTACACGCATGCGCAAGAATATTTTGCCGGTAAGCTGGGATGGGATAATTGGCAAACTGTCGGTCTACAAGGTATTACTGACATTGCCGCTCGTCTCAGTACTGATGATAACAGTCGACTAGTAAGAACCAGTTTACGACATATTGCTAACGAGCCGAGATATGCTCTGCTTGGAGCCTTGGAGCATATTGCCCTTCCAGCAAAACTTTCTGATACCTTATTTGAATTGGCACAAAAAGAGGTGGAGACAGAGTATACCGATCTGTTCCTACTATCCGCATATGTCCGTGCCTTATCTGGAGGAAAACCGGAACAACTTGAGTCGCTGATTACTACCATTTTGGCCAGTGCGACACTCAGTCATCAAGAAATTCTCATCGCAATCGCGGGTCGCTCTTGGTTACCGTTAACGACACCAGCGCTGGCAGAGCAATTTCTGATTAGGCTGGCACAAACAGGAAACCAGACTCTGTTCAACCAGCTGTTCGCCGATCTGGTTATGATGCCAAGTTTACGTTTGGTTCTGCTGCCACTGTTGCACTCTAGTCCGTCCCCTGAACTAGCACAGGCTTTAGTTGCGCTTCAGCAAAGCGCCACTCAGGGCCGGATGCACTAAGGAGACCTAACGGTGATCAACAATTTACTGATGATCTTAGCATTGAGCTTATTTTGCTTTTTGTTTTGGCAACAAAGACGACAAGGTGAAATTGCTAAAGCTGCGGTAAGTAGGCGTTGCAAAGAATTGGATCTGCAGATGCTTAGCGTGTCGTTCGGCGCACACAAACTAAGAGATGCCAACGGTAGATGGGGTTGGCATACTATTTATGAATTTGAGTTTTCAGCCCTAGGCGATGATTACTATCAAGGAAAGCTGTTGATGAAAGGCTTTCATGTTCTGAATTTTCATCTGCCACCGCACCGAATGTAGATTGAAAGATCAAATACGGGCCATGTTCATCTTTCGCATGGCCTATTTGCTCAAAGTCGAGCTTCTTAAGTAGTCTGATGGAAGGTTCATGATCAGTATCGACATTCGCCGTCAATTTACTTAATCCCAAGGTGGCAACCACGTCAGGAATAAACGCGCGCAACACTTCCGTGGCAATACCTTTATTCCAATACTGTTTATCAAAGATATAGCCCAGTTCCCCTTCACTACTCGCATGCCTGTCGACAAATATATGACCTAGATAGTCCCGGGTTCGAATGTCCAAGACTGCCATGGCATAAATATCAGGGTCGGTTAAGATCGATTGAAAAATAGTGCGTGCTTTTGCCAGCGTGTGAGGCCCATTCATGTGCTTTCTATTCTTAGCACAGACGTTAAGCATGAGAAAATCCGACTCGAGATGGTCGGTATAGGGGATTAATACTGTCCGTAGCGTAGCGATCGTCATAACGTTATTACATTCCTTTGATTTCGCGTGCAGACTATAACAAGTGATTCCATGAGATTTATTGATCTCAGATATAAGAAAAGCCCCAACACTTGCGTATTGGGGCTATAGTCTTACTCGCAGCAGTCCGGCTACTAAAAATGCTCCATGCATCATCCGTAATAGTGGCTGAATCCTTCAGCTATATCCATTCGTCGCCGTCCTAGCGGTGTCCATCTCATCCAATGACGCTAACCATCCCAGTCAGCTCGCTTCACTTGTTCCTTGAGCGGTGTCCTTGACCATCTTCCTGATGGGGTTCCTTCACTCTTCCTGAGTGTATCCTTTTCCTTTTAAATCATCTTCCTGATGATTGTTCGCATCCCGCGCTATCCTAACTTCCTTGCTGGTTACGATTCCCTTGGTAACCAAATCTTCTTCCTGAAGATGACCTTCCAATGTCTTTCCTGTTCCGTGTCAGCATCCTTCCGACAAGTTCTAATTTACGCGATTGCCGTTTTTGAGCAATGCAGAAAACTCAATTTTTTCCGCACCAAAATGTTTCACAACGGTTAAAAATCAATAAATACAAACACTTAATATTATTTCCTTCCAAATTTCTCGCGCTTTTATCTCTTTCTCTCACAACTGCTGTGAGAGATCTCGCACAAGCCTCTTCCGTTTTAGCGCGCTTATTAATGAAGCCATCAATGCCAAAGTGTGACGAGAATCGACTTTTGCTTTTCTGTACCCCGACCAAAATCACAGGTACTATTTAGTTATCCCTTATTGAATGGAAAAAAACATGCTAACGAAAGATGTCTCCGCAGAAATTGAAGCGGCTTTAAACTCATTGCATGCTGAGGGCAAGGAACCAACAGTCGCTTTGGTAAAGGCGCGTTTGAAGACCAAAGTGCCTATGCCTGCACTAATCACTGTAATTAAGTCCTGGAAGAGTAGCCAACACGTTCCTAAAGTTGAAGTGGCTGCTGAGCCTGAGATTCAGCCATTGGAACTCAGAGTGAAGGAATTAGAACAACAAGTCGCGCTACTGACGGAAAGACTGACCAAGCTGGAGCAGAACAATGGTTAAGATTTGGGTGGATGCCGATGCGTGTCCAAAGGTAATTCGCGAAACCATTTGTCGAGCAGCAGAGCGAACCGGATTAACCTGCACATTCGTGGCGAATCACGCGGTGCCTGTACCAAAACGAGAGAACATTCACTCACTCACTGTGCCTTCAGGGTTTGATATCGCTGACAATGAAATTGTAAGGCGTGTTAGCGAGGGCGATTTAGTCATCACATCAGATATCCCGCTTGCAGATGAAGTCATCACCAAGAATGCCCTAGCGCTAAGTCCGCGCGGCGAGATGTACACTAAAGATACAATTAAAGCACGACTCAACATTCGCGACTTTATGGATACCATGCGCTCGAGTGGCGTTCAAACTGGCGGGCCCGCACCGTTAGGACAAACTGAACGACGCGAATTTGCCAATAATTTAGACCGCTTTTTGGCTAAAGCGAAGCGATAGCGCACTCCAAGTAAGTCGTCGGTGCAAACAGAAGCGCACAAACAAAAAAGTCAGAGCTTATGGCTCTGACTTTTTCAATTCATAATGCTTGTGATTAATTACGCACGTGGCAAGTAATCAGCCTTTCCAACCCACTTGTAGCTGGTTAGTTCTTCTAAGCCCATTGGACCACGAGCATGAAGCTTCTGAGTAGACACGGCAACTTCAGCACCTAAGCCAAACTGCGCTCCATCGGTAAAACGCGTAGATGCGTTAACATAAACCGCTGCCGAACCTGCTGAGTTGATGAACTTTTCTGAGTTCACCAAGCTGTTAGTCATAATAGCGTCGGAGTGACTGGCATTATGTATTCGCATATGGTGAATCGCTTCTTCCACATCCGCAACCACTTTCACACCTAGCGTAAAACTCAACCACTCAGTATCAAAATCGCCTTCGCCTGCACTTCTTAAATCTGCAGCGCCAGCTAGAATAGCCTCCGCCTTTGGCTCAGCGACTAGGCTCACTTTACCTTTGAGACGCTCGGCAAGCATCGATAAGAACTCCGCCGCTACCTTCTCATGCACTAGTAGGGTGTCCAATGCATTACACGCAGATGGACGCTGAACTTTAGAGTTTTCAACCACATCTAAAGAACGTACTAGGTCAGCAGACTCATCAACGAAAATATGACTGATACCAAAGCCGCCAATGATTACTGGTATATTACTGTTCTCTTTACACATTTTGTGTAAACCGGCACCACCACGAGGAATGATCATATCGACATAATCATCCAACTTAAGCAGTTGTGATACAAGCTCACGATCTGGCTTTTCAATATACTGAACCGAAGCAGCTGGTAAGCCCGCTTTATCTAACGCCAATTGAATGACTTTCACCAGTTCCATATTGGAGTAAAACGTCTCTTTACCGCCACGCAGAATGCTTGCGTTACCTGTTTTTAGGCAGAGCGCCGCAATATCGATGGTTACGTTTGGACGCGCTTCATAGATAACACCTACTACACCAAGTGGCACGCGACGACGAGACAGACTCATGCCGTTCTCAAGGATTTTGCTGTCAATTTCACTGCCAACAGGATCTGACAAGGTGATCACATTGCGCACGTCATCAGCAATGCCTTTCAAGCGCTGCTCGTTTAACAGCAAACGGTCCAAAAGTGCTTCGGTAAGCCCTGCTTGACGGCCAAGTTCAATGTCTTTAGCGTTTGCCGCTAAGATTACGTCAGCATTCGCTTCTAGCTCATCAGCAATGATCTGTAGCGCATTGTTTTTTTGAGCAGTCGATGCAGTAGCCAGAGAGAAGCTTGCTTGCTTGGCATTCTGACCGAGTTTAATCATATCCATTACTTATCCCTTTATTCTTAATCTTGAATGACAACCATATCGTCGCGGTGAATGACTTCAGCACCATAGTCATAGCCTAGAGTCTCACCGATTTCTTTACTGTGTTTACCTGCAATTTTCGCTAGGTCAGTATCGGAGTAGCCACAAATTCCTTTTGCAACCAGTGCTCCGTCTTTGGTTGTCACACGCACCACTTCACCTCGAGCGAAGCGGCCTGAAACTTTAACAACACCTTTTGCGAGTAAACTGCTGCCTTTGCCAATCACAGCATTGACTGCCCCCGCATCGATGACAATGTTACCCGTTGCTGCCGGGCCAGCAAGAATCCAACGTTTACGATTCTCTAGTGCTTCTGGAAGTGGTAGGAAGCGTGTACCTTGGGGCTCATCTGACAACGAATCAAACACCACGTTCTCAGCACTACCAGCAGCGATAATAACTTCAATACCGGCACGACGTGCAATATCCGCTGCCTGAAGTTTGGTTGCCATACCGCCTGTGCCCAATGTCGTTCCACTGCCGCCAGCAATCTTACGAAGCGTTTCATCAATCGTAGTGACTTCGCGAATAAGTTCCGCATTAGGATCCTTGCGAGGATCGGCGGTAAACAGGCCACGCTGATCGGTTAACAGCAGCAGTTTGTCTGCACCACACAAGATACCCACCAATGCTGACAGGTTATCGTTATCACCAACTTTAATCTCGCTAGTCGCAACCGCATCATTCTCATTTACAACCGGAATAATGTCGTTTTCCACTAGCGCATTGATGGTGTCACGTGCATTCAAGAATCGCTCACGATCCTCAAGATCTGCGCGTGTTAGCAGCATTTGACCGATTTTAAGTCCGTAAATCGCAAATAGCGACTCCCAAACTTGAATCAACTGACTTTGTCCCACAGCCGCTAATAGCTGCTTACTCGCCATTGAATTGGGAAGTGCGGGGTATCCTAGGTGCTCTCTGCCTGCGGCAATAGCACCAGAAGATACCATAACCACAGAATGACCAAGCTTTTTCAGCTCAGCACATTGTCTAACGAGCTCGACCATATGCGCTTTGTTTAGCGCTAGGGAACCACCTGTAAGAACGCTTGTTCCTAACTTCACCACTACAGTTTTTTTGTCTGTAGCTTGACGATTAATATCAGTTGTCATCTCTGTTTGTTGGACACGAAAGTTAAATAAGGAGTGATGTTTTAGCAATCAAACATCATTTATACAAGTAAAAAGTGAGAGGATTGGAAAAGCAGCAAAAAAAAGCCCCAATCGAGACATTGAGGCTTTGTAAACGTTACACGAACTCTACAGAGTCATCATGTATTGCTACATCCAACGAGAACTTTTCTTGAAGCGCAGAAACCAACTTTTCATGGAACACTTCTTGTGTTCGAGTAATCTCTTGAGTTGCTGATTCCGGAGCCGACTCTAGGACCCACTCACCTACTTGGTTATAGCGACCAATCTGATACGTTGCTTCAAATTGCTCATCAACTAGGCTCAAATCAACCCACCAACCCCAAAACTCTCTATCTTCTGGAGACTTAGTATCATCAACACAAACGGAAAGGCAATCAAAGTGATAAAACCCTTCTTTGCATAGAGGCTCTCTAAGATAAGGACCAATCGCTTTTAGAGCAGTGAGCAAACGATAATGCGTAGGGTTTTTAGCCGCTTCTGACATGGGGAAACTCCATTTATAAGTAAAATTAGTTATTGAATTGAAATAGCGTTAAATTTTCCGAGATATTTATTGTTTTATCATATATTTGATTACACGCTTATTTCATATTTAACTAATTTACCACAAATGTCACCTCCAAAGTTCGTCCTCCAACCACTTAATCGCCATTTCGAGTGATTGCTCATATCCTTTAGCAATACCTTTCGCAGGTATTTGTTTTGCCTTGCCGTAATCACTGAACATGGCTACCAAGCGGTTGTCTGAATGTGGTGAAACCATATCGCCTTCTAGGCTCATTGCTAAGATCGGCACTTTCGTGCGACGAGCACTGAGGAAGCCTTGTATCTTGAGTGACCAAGCCATTAGCTGCCCTGACAAACTATTGATATCAATAGCATCTTTGCCTAATCGAGAGCCCAGCATATCCAAATACATCTTAGGCATGTTCTGGATTTTCTTTGGACTCGTCAGCAAGTCATGGATAGGTGCGCCAAGTGATACACAGCCTTTAATCTTATTGGGTTCAAGGAAAGACAACCTAACCATCGCGTTGCCACCAAAACGGAAACCTAATAGACCTACTTTGAAATGATCGACCCATGGGATATTTGGTAGCTCGTTTAGCACAGCTTGGTGTAAGCAAGACGTGTCTTCCGTTAGGGGCCAATGAGAGCTGTGACCGATAGAAGGCATATCGACGGTTAACATCGCGATACCTGCGGGCGCAAGATAATCGCGGAACAAACGCCACATGTCTGTTTGTAAGGAGTCGAGGCCAGCACTCACTATAACAACAGGTTGTGGTTTGTCTGTGCTAACTAGATGCAGATTGGCAATAATACGTTTGTTCTTATAAGGAACCTCAATTTGCTTAATAATGTGACTAGTGCGTTTTGCTGCCTCATTGTAAGCCGTATTCGCCAGCACCTGCGCCTGTAACGCAAGATTGTCGTTCTTTAGATGAGGGTAACCTGCAATGCTAAAACAAAGTGAGGCTTTAAATAACTCTTCGGCCGAGTCATCCCCGGTCACATCATTAGCACGCTTTTGATGCAACATACCAAGCTTCGTCCACTCATAGTTCCAGTTGCCACCGTGATAGCCCATTACGGTATCCAGCCACTCGTCAACCGTACGAGAATGTTTTGATGAGGCAATGGTCGCTAACACACTTTCCTGTTCGATAGGATCAATACCCTGCCAAACCCATTGCAACCGTAGTAGGTTTCGGTACCAAGAGGTGGGGCTCTCCGCTCTGCGCTCCTCAAGCAGCTTATCGCTACTCGGCATATATCTAATCAGACGGGAGGTTTCTTTTGCCTGTTTGTTTTTCTCGAACAACGTCTCAGAGATATTCTTGCTGGTTTCTTCAGACATGTCATAGCCTTCTAATGGAACTTTGTCCTATATAGTAATAAAAAAAATGACCCAATAAAGGGTCATTTTTCGCAAATACAGATTGATGTATTTATTTTTGTTTACGGTTGATTGGCTCAACGTAAGACAGCACCATATCCCATGGCTGCTCAATCCAACAGTCCTGAGCGATGTCAACGATGTATTCATCAACAAGCTCAACACCCGCAGGTTTCGCACATACTGTTACAAATTTAGCTTTAGGGTACATCTCGCGGATCTTACGAGCAGTGTCGCCACTGTCTACTAAGTCATCAACGATTAGATAACCTTCACCATCATGCTCAGGTGCTTTTAGCACTGTCATGTCACGCTGATGATCGTGATCGTAGCTAGAGATACATACCGTATCTACGTAACGAATACCTAGCTCACGAGCCAGAATTGCAGCAGGAACCAGACCACCACGGCTTACGCCTAGAATGCCTTTCCACTGTTCTGCTGGCATTTGACGCTCAGCAAGTTGACGGCAATATGCGTGCATATTGTCCCATGTGATGATGAATTTGTTAGCCATAGTAAAAACCTAATTAAAACGTGTTCGTGCGTTATGCAGCCAAAATGTACTTCATGATAAAGATTGCCGACATTACCCATACACTTAGAGAAACGTCACGTCCTTTACCACTCAATGCTTTGATCGCCGCGTAAGCAATGAAACCTAACGAGATACCTTCTGCAATAGAGAATGTAAAAGGCATCAGCAAGCAAGTTACAACAACCGGCGCAGCTTCTGTAATGTCTCTCCAGTCGATACCAACTAGACCAGACATCATAAGAATTGCCACGTAAAACAGAGCACCTGCAGTTGCGTAAGCTGGGATCATACCCGCCAAAGGCGAGAAGAATAAAGCAAGTACAAACAAAATGCCAACAACAACTGCAGTCAGACCTGTACGACCGCCAGCAGCCACACCTGCTGTACTCTCTACATATGAGGTTGTGTTTGACGTACCCAGTAGTGCACCTACTGATGTCGCTGTTGAATCCGCTAGAAGCGCTTTGTTCAAACGTGGGATTTTGCCATCTTTGCCGATTAAATCTGCTTTTTGAGCAACGCCAACCAGCGTACCGGCAGTGTCAAACAAGTCGACGAATAAGAAAGCAAATACCACTGAAATCATGCCGATCTCAAACACAGCTGAGAAATCTAATTGCATGAAGGTAGGCGCAATGCTTGGTGGAGCAGACATGATACCGCCCCACTGCACGTCACCAAAAATAAGACCAAGACCGGTTACCGCCAAGATAGCGATCATTACTGCACCTTTTACACCACGGTGTACAAGTGCAATAGTCAGAAAGAAACCAACTGCAGCGAGAGTTGCTGGCAGTGACGTGATATGACCAAGCGAAACCAGTGTTGCTGGGTTATCGACAACAATACCCGCGTTTTTCAGCGCGATAAGTGCCAAAAATAGACCAATACCCGCAGAAATACCGGTTCTAAGCGACATTGGAATGGAGTTAATGATCCACTCACGAATTTTGAACACACTCAAAA
Organism: Vibrio mediterranei; assembly: GCF_013364395.1. NCBI lineage: Bacteria > Pseudomonadati > Pseudomonadota > Gammaproteobacteria > Vibrionales > Vibrionaceae > Vibrio > Vibrio mediterranei. The sequence continues at coordinate 2,675,076 of NZ_JABXGK010000001.1, forward strand.
GGATGAACAAGACACCTGAGCAAAATACTGCCGCTAGAGCCACTTGCCATGTGTAACCCATACCTAGCACAACCGCGTAGGTAAAGAACGCATTCAGCCCCATACCAGGAGCCTGTGCGATTGGATAGTTAGCTACGAAGCCCATGATGAAACAGCCAATAGCAGCCGCAAGACAGGTAGCAACGAATACTGCGCCGCGATCCATGCCGGCATCAGCTAGAATTGCTGGGTTAACAAAAATAATGTAAGCCATCGTCAGGAAGGTTGTTAAACCTGCGATGATCTCAGTGCGCACATTGGTGCCATGTTCACTGAGTTTAAACAGCCTTTCGAGCATAATCGAATCCCTAAAATGTAAAAAGTAAACGGTTGCGTAAACGATTGGCGCGAATTATAAGGTTATCAAAACGCAAATTCCACCTAGAATTTTGACTCTAAACCAAATAATTTTAAGTTGATATGAAACCTATTCGGTAACAATAACTAACAATTTGATGTAGTTACTCAATCGCCAATAGAATTCAGTGTAGTCAGGCTATTTACCGTTCGTTCACTATTTGAACGTTTTTTGAGATTAAGACGGTAGTTTGGGGAGATAAAAGGCAAAAAAAACGCCACTCAGTTGAGTGGCGGTAGAATAATTTGGTCATCAATTGGGGTATATAACCAACGAAAAATTCTAAATATAGGGGTATAAATCGTTCACTATCTACCAAAGTAGACATTGTACGCGAAGTCTTTTGTGTATACGTTTTGAGTTGTCCAAAACATCGCGCTTGCTAAACCTTTCATAAACATCACCTTCTAACAAAACATCATTGTGCATTAATTGCTTTGAATCTCGGTTCCTTGGAGGCGATAAATCGGGCTCTTTCCGTGAGCAGTATCGTTGAGTCTCTCAACTGTTCAAAAGAATACCATATCGGATTTTTATTACAAGCACAAAAGCGATCTAAGTCACAATTATTTTATTAGTGACTAATTTATTACCTAAAACTGTAATTAAATTACAAAAACAACACTATCAAATATGCACCTAGACTCATTTAAGTCTGGTAACTAAGCTTTACCATCGTTTCTACAAGATACTTCAGGTTTGACTACTACCTATTTACAACTAATGATATCCTTTGCTTTATCTTAAATAAGCTAGAAAACCAGACGTTCCCTTCAAAATAAGGGGCATCTGAGGAACAACTATCTAGCAAAGCCCGTCAAAAGGAGAGTTCCGTGTCTGAATTCCATTCTGAAATCAGTAAGTTGTCACCAGCACCTGTCTGGCAATTTTTCGATAAAATCTGCTCTATCCCTCACCCATCTAAGCATGAAGAAGCTCTTGCAGAGTACATTGTCGGCTGGGCAAAGGAGCAAGGTCTTGAAGTAAAACGTGACAAAACTGGCAACGTCTTCATTAAGAAGCCTGCTACCGCAGGAATGGAGCACAAGAAAGGTGTTGTGCTTCAAGCGCACATCGATATGGTACCGCAAAAGAACGAAGATACTGATCATGACTTTACCGTTGACCCAATTCAACCTTACATCGATGGCGAATGGGTAACCGCAAAAGGCACAACATTGGGTGCTGATAACGGTATTGGTATGGCAACATGTTTAGCTGTACTTGCTTCTAATGACATCAAACACGGTCCTCTAGAGGTATTGCTGACTATCGACGAAGAAGCTGGTATGACTGGCGCGTTTGGTCTTGAAGCAGGTTGGCTGGAAGGTGACATCCTACTTAACACGGATTCAGAGCAAGAAGGTGAAGTCTACATGGGCTGTGCTGGCGGTATCGACGCAGCAATTACTTTCGAGGTAAATCGTGAAGCAGCTCCTGAAGGTTATGTGGCGCGTCAGCTGACATTAAAAGGTCTTAAAGGCGGACACTCCGGGTGTGATATCCATACTGGTCGCGGCAATGCTAACAAGCTGCTGGCTCGCTTCCTTGCTGGTCATGCTCAAGAGTTAGACGCACGTCTTATTGAGTTCCGTGGCGGTAGCTTACGTAATGCCATCCCACGTGAAGGTTTTGTCACCCTTGCACTGCCAGAAACGAATCTAGCAAAGCTGGACGAATTATACAGCTTCTATACTGAACTGCTGAAATCTGAGCTTGGCGCTATCGAAACCGATATTGTTACCTTTAACGATGCAGCTGACTTAGCTGATGTATTTGCGACAGAATCTCAAACTCGCTTCATTGCAGCACTAAACGCTTGTCCAAATGGCGTGATTCGCATGAGTGATGATATTGAAGGCGTGGTAGAAACCTCGTTAAACGTTGGCGTTATCACCACTCAAACAGATAAAGTAGAAGTACTTTGTTTGATTCGCTCTTTAATTGACTCTGGGCGTTCACAAGTTGAAGGCATGCTAGCCTCTATCGCAGAGCTAGCTGGCGCTACTATCCAATGCTCAGGCGCATATCCTGGTTGGAAGCCTGATCCAGAATCAGAAATCATGGCTATCTTCCGTGACATGTATGAAGGTATCTATGGTCACAAACCAAACATTATGGTCATTCACGCGGGCTTAGAGTGTGGTCTGTTCAAAGAACCATACCCTAGCATGGATATGGTCTCGTTTGGCCCAACGATCAAGTTCCCTCATTCGCCAGATGAGAAAGTGAAAATCGATACCGTTGAACTGTTCTGGAACCAAATGGTTGCGCTATTAGAAGCTATTCCTGCTAAAGCATAATTCGCTGCTTTAATCGCCATGATCAAGCCGATGTTTAACCATAACATCGGCTTTTTTGTTTCATATCAAAAGGCAGTTTTGTTTTTTCCGTTACCTCTGTGTATATTGAGACAAGTTATCATTTACAGAGATCATTGATATGCAAGTTTACGGTTGTTGTGACTTAGTAAGAGAAATCTACGCCCAAATTGGTAGTGGTGACCAAGGTTATATCCCTCAGGCTATTTCTTGTGCAGTACGTGCGTTAAACGACATTGCAGCGGACGAATCCTTACCTTTGGAAACACGTGAAAAGGCAGCTTTTGCCGCGGCCAATTTACTCATTTCCGATTTTGAAGATAAGTAGAGAGCACACTATGAATCTAGCGAACTTTGAGAGTATGGACCCTGTCATGCTGATGAGTATTGTTAATATGAAGCTACGGGACGATTTTGCTGGCGATCTCGACAAACTTGCTAACTTCTTCGATATCAGTAAGTCGGCATTAATTGAGAAACTAGCAAGTGCTGGGTTTGATTTTCTTCCCGAGGCTGGTCAATTTCGATAAGACGTAGACACGACGTTTTCTTTGTAAAAAAGCTCTGCAAATGCAGAGCTTTTTTACTGATCTCATACTGTTTGTCTTAGCCAAACGATGCCCAAATAACCGTAATCACTAAGATTGGGCAGACAAATTTCACGTAGAAAGGCCATACCTTGCCAAACCAGCCAAGCTGAAAGTCTGGACAGCCTTGTTCAAGCTCTTTTATCTTACCAGCTCGGCTCCAGACCCAACCACCAAATAAGCAGAACAGCAGTGCTGCGACTGGTTGTAAATATTGCGTTGCTACCATTGCTACTAGGCCAAATAGCTCTGCAAAATTAAACACAATATAGACACTAAATAGAGCGATTAATGCGCCCAGTACCCAACTGGTTTTCTTACGGCCAGTCTTGAAGCGTTCATCTACTAACGCTACCGGACATTCAAGCATCGAAATAGAAGACGTTAGCGCTGCAATTGTAAGCAACAAGAAGAAAACAACAGAAAACACTAAACCCAATAAACCAAGAGATTCAAACATCAATGGCAGCACGGTAAAAACAAGCGTGTCGGAGCTCAATAATGAACCGTCTTCAGCATAGATTTGTACCCCTTTCTGCATAGCAACAAACATCGCTGGCATCACCACCAAACCAGCGATAAATGCCACCGCTGTATCTACTAACGTGACGTTCATCGCCATCTTCGGCAGGTTCTCTTTTTTTGAAAGGTAAGAGCCATAAATCAGCATTGAACAGCCACCTATCGTTAATGAGAAAAAACCCTGTCCCATGGCAGCAAGAATTAATTTCCTGTCCCAAACTTTTTCGAAATCAGGGATTAGGTAATGCTTGAGTCCTTCCATCGCTCCTTGTTGCATCATGATATAAACGAATAACAACGCAAATAGAATGAAGAGTGAAGGCATTAATCGGGTTGACCATTTCTCGATCCCCTGTTTAACACCACCTTGAACGATAAGAACAGTGAGAAGGTAGAAGACAATGGTACCGAACACGTTGCGTTCGACACTAAAACCCTTGAACCAGTCGGCAAGACTCGTTAAGCCTGCAATATCTGCTAACGCCCCAAACAAGAAGCAAATCAGCCAGCCACCAACAATGGAATAAAATGCTAGTACTGCGCATGGCACAGAAAGGCCAATCCAGCCAACGAGGCCGCCCGCTCGTTTACCTAGAGCATTAGTGGTTAGTGACTTCATACTATCCACTGGGTTGGCTTGACCATGACGACCAATCGCCATTTCCACAACCAACATAGGAAAGGCGACCACCGAAATCATCACCAAATAAACCAACAAAAATGCCCCACCGCCATTACTTGCAGCTTGAGTTGGGAATCCCCAGATGTTGCCGAGACCAACAGCTGCACCAGCTGCAGCCAGTATAAAGCCAAGTCGAGAACCAAAATGCTCCCTTGGAGCTGAAGAAGAATTAGAAATGTCCACTGCGAATATCATACCGTACTAGTTTGCTGGTACAGTATGATAAAAATGCGACGAGAGCAATGTTATTTAGTTAAATACTCTAATATAAACATCAGTATTAATAGTAAGTTTTTCGTTACAGCAAAAAAAAAGCAACTTAATTTACAATTACCAAGAGATGCAACACTAAAACCCAACATCCTAATACAAAAAACTCCGCTATTACTTTTTAAGCACTAGCGGAGCTCATAGATAACTTACAGTAATAACAAAGTTAAATAGTAAAGACTTGATAGTCCTTTAACTCTGGGATTTTCTTTTGAAGATCTTGCTCTTGTTCAGCAACATCATTGAGAGAATCGCAGTAATCTTCTGCTTGTTGCTTCAACGATTCAGACTGTACCTTCATGGTTTCTGACATACGAGTTTTGAGCTCGTCCATCTGCTTCGATAGTTCAGTCAAATTCAAGCCTCCCTCTTCACTCATTTTCTCTTGAAGAGCAGTAAACGCACTACTAAAGAATTCTTTATTAAAAACTTCTTTCGCTTTAGCGACATCTTGTTCCCAATTGTCCATAAAGGAGCTAAAGGCTTCAGATTGTAGAACAAACTCGCCATTATTTTCATATCGAGATTCCACATCAGCAAAAAACTCGGCAACGGCTTGTTTTACGTTTTGGAACGCTTCTGAGTTGTCAAAACTCTCTGCAACATCGTCGATAAGTTCATTGGTAAGTTCGAGCCCGTTTTCCGCAAGCTCCTTCGCTTTAGGCACGTACTTATTCATGTTTTCGCGATAACTTTCAAGTGCTTCTTTTTGCAACTGAGTCAGCTCTATCGCTTTCCCATTGATGAATAAGTTATTGTCTTGATCAATAAGTACTTTAGAAGCGGGGGTCTTTACAATTTCTACCTGCTCGCCATCAAGGTGAACTTCATTCTTGATATCGACACCACACTGACCCACAGCCAAAGCATGACCCGAGGCTAGTAAGGTGCTTAATAATAGACTACGACTGAACACTCTATTGTGTATCTTCATAAATTACCCTATAGCATACGCTTAATATAAGTGAATAATAGCATAATGCGTCAGTTTCTCTCCAATACTAACCACAACCTCATCATCAATAGACTTACCAATTAGGGCCCTACCTAAAGGAGAATGTGGTGTGACTACCTTGATTGTCGGCTCTTCAATGGTCAGGCCGCCAGCACATGGTAGTACGAAAAATCGCGACACTACTTCGTCTTCATCTTCTATCTCTACCACGGTGGTAAGTCTAACATTGTCTAGTGACGAGAATGGATTCAATACCATTTTGCGAAGTAATGCGATATCGCTTTTTACTTGCTCCAACCTCACCGCTTGCCCGTGAGCAAGGTATGACGCTTCTAAAGCCAAGGTATCATATTTATGCTCTGGCACTGTTTCTTCATTGGTAGCGGCGTCAACCGTTTTCTCCATCGCGGAAGTTAACATCACAACGTTCTGTTCCAGTTGATCGATCACGTCGTCTAGCAGCGCTTGCTTGTCCATTGAGCTCCTTACTACAATTACTAGTTAACAATGTAACGGTTAATCTTCAAACATCGTTAGTTGGCGAGCTTGCTCTATGGGCTCCAACATAACGCTTAATCCTAACAAACGAATCTCGCGGCCTTGTTGACGCTCTAACACCTCTCGCAGCAGGTCTTTAAAATATGCTAAATCCAATCTATTGTGGACATGCTCGATGGTCGTTAGTTTAAAGTCAGCAAACTTCACTTTGATGCCTTGCTTGATAACATTACGTTTAGGCTGAGATTTATTAAGCCGCATATCCAGTTCTGGATACAACTTCTCTTCTATTATTTGCCAACATTGTTCAAAGGAGGAAATATTAGTACTAAACGTCCTTTCAACACCAATAGACTTACGCTCTCGCTCAACGACCACTTCCCGCTCATCAATTCCGTGACTCTTTTTCCACAGAGAAGCGCCAAGGCGGCCAAACCGTACGATCAGCTCTCGGTAATCACTATTACGAACGTCTAAACAAGTAAAAAGACCTGCTTTGTTAAGTTTCTCAAGGCTGACCTTTCCCACTCCAGGTATCTTACCAAGTTCGAGATCATCAACAACCTGTTGTACTTTATCGGGTGGAATCACAAACTGACCATTTGGCTTATTCATGTCTGAAGCGATTTTGGCGAGAAACTTCAATGGTGCGACGCCTGCTGAAGCCGTGAGTTGTAATTCATCCCAGATGTCTTTGCGAATCGCTTCCGCAATCAGAGTTGCAGAGTTTTGACAGTGTGGAGAATCGGTAACGTCTAAATAAGCTTCGTCCAGAGACAGTGGCTCAATCAACGAAGTATAACGAGAGAATATCTCTCGAATCTTAATTGAGGTCTCTTTATAAATCTGCATACGTCCAGGGACTAGCAACAAATTGGGACAAAGCTTAAGCGCTTGTGCAGTTGGCATAGCTGAACGAACCCCAAACTTTCGAGCTTCATAATTGCATGTGCTTATTACGCCTCTCTGGCGCTCGCTGCCACCAACCGCTAGTGCCTTACCGCGATAGTGAGGATTATCTCGCATTTCCACTGCGGCGTAGAAGCAATCCATATCAACATGGATGAATTTTCGTATTTTGTCAGACACCGCCACTCACAACTGTTTATTTATACAGTTTAATTATACGACGAGTTTTCAGGTAATCAAAACAAAAAGACCAGAGCATTACTCTGGTCTTTCATAAAGTATTAAGGTTGACGCAATTATCAAAACCGCAGCAAACCAGATTGAACGCTTACGCAATACGGTCCTTTTCCCACGCTGCTAGCTTCTCAGCACGCGCTTGCTCACGTGCTTCACGCTTCTTACGTGCGTCACATGGTTCTGGGCAGTTACAAACTTTGTCAATACCTACGGCACCTAGTCCACCGCAGCTACCTTTTACTACTTTCTTCTGGATAATATAGCCAATCGACATGGCAGCAATAACCGCTAAGAAAACACCAAACGTAATTAAAAATGTATTCATGTGATTGACCTATTACTTGTTCAGATAAGGTTTAAACGCTTCTGATGCAAACTCTTCAAAACCGTCTTCTGTTTTAACTATGATAAAGGCTGGGATATTGTTTTGATCAGCGATCTCTAGTGCTTTCTCTTCACCCAAAACCATCAGTCCTGTCGCAAGTCCATCCGCTGTCATGGATGACTTATCCAAAATCGTCACCGACACCACTTTATTATGAATCGGCTTACCTGTCGAAGGATCAATGATGTGAGAATAGCGCACACCATCCTTCTCAAAGTAGTTACGATAGTCACCTGACGTGGCAATCGCCATATCTCCAGGTTCAATAATTTCTTGTACATTGCGCTCGTCTACGGTTGGCTTTTCAATCGCAATACGCCATTTCACGCTGTCACGATTAATCCCTTTCAGACGCATTTCACCACCCACTTCAACCATGTAATCTTGAATACCGATACTTTCAAGGTAGTTAGCTAAAACATCAACGCCCCAACCTTTTGCAATAGTAGATAGATCTACATACAGACTACGAAGGTCTTTTCTTAACGTTGTATCGGTTGCAGACAAATGCTTGATGCCAGTTTGCGCCTTACGAGACGCCAGTTCTTCATCACTCGGGACTACTTCTGGACGAGCTTCTGGTCCAAAACCCCACAAGTTAACCAACGGACCTACTGTCACATCAAGTGCGCCTTGTGTCACTTCATTCAAACGAATAGCTTCGTTAACTACGATAGCGGTTTGTCGTGAAACAGGGAATGGTTCCGTACCATAGTAACGATTGAAGCGACTCAGTTCAGAGTCTTGACGATACGTCGACATCTGATCGTTTACTTCTTCAAGTAATCGATTGATTTCAGCTTGAATGACTTCCGGTTTAGGGGACGTATCAGTCACAATGTACTTAACATTGTAGATTGTGCCCATTGTTGGTCCACTCAAATGAACCTGCTCACGCTGATTACCGCAACCCGACAAAATTACAGTCGCAAACAATACAACCAAAATTAGCTTAAGATGTTTAGCTAGATGAAACATACCTTTACTCACCTACTTTCAAAAGTATTTACGTTTGCCCAAAAAATAAATTTCTAGACAAACGTGAATAGTTTCAGAAACTTAGAAACAGGAAATGTGTTGTCCCTGAAAATACAAATGGCTGACTCACATGAGCCAGCCATGTCGATGCTTCAACGAAGATTAACCACCGAAGTCATCTAGAAGAATGTTTTCATCTTCTACACCAAGATCTTTCAGCATGCCGATAACAGCCGCATTCATCATTGGTGGACCACACATGTAGTATTCACAATCTTCTGGTGCTTCGTGATCTTTGAGGTAGTTCTCATAGATTACGTTGTGGATGAAGCCTGTGTAACCATCCCAGTTATCTTCTGGCATTGGGTCAGATAGAGCAACGTGCCACTGGAAGTTATCGTTCTCAGCCTGTAGGCCGTCGAAATCTTCTACATAGAACATTTCACGTACAGAACGAGCACCATACCAGAAAGACATCTTACGCTTAGACTTCAGACGCTTAAGTTGGTCAAAGATGTGCGAGCGCATTGGAGCCATACCAGCACCGCCACCGATGAATACCATTTCGTTGTCTGTTTCTTTCGCGAAGAACTCACCGAACGGACCTGAAATCGTACACTTGTCACCTTCTTTAAGTGACCAGATGAACGATGACATGATACCCGGTGGTACATCAGGATTATTAGGCGGCGGCGTAGCGATACGCACGTTTAGCATAATAATGCCTTCTTCTTCTGGGTAGTTAGCCATTGAGTATGCACGGATGCATTCTTCATTAACCACTGACTCATAGCGGAACAAGTTAAACTTGTCCCAGTCTTCACGATACTCTTCAGGTACGTCGAAGTCAGAGTACTTAACATGGTGAGCAGGTGCTTCGATCTGGATATAACCACCAGCACGGAAAGGTACTGATTCGCCATCTGGAATCTGAAGCTTAAGCTCTTTGATGAAGGTTGCTTTGTTATCGTTTGAAATAACACTACATTCCCACTTCTTAACACCGAAGATTTCTTCTGGAAGCTCGATGTCCATGTCCGTCTTCATGTTAACCTGACATGCTAGACGCTCACCTTCACGTGCTTCACCTTTAGTAATATGGTCAAGCTCAGTAGGCAGAATGTCGCCACCACCAGTTTTCACTTTCACGCGGCACTGACCACAAGAGCCACCACCACCACAAGCAGAAGACACGAATACGCCAGCACCAGCTAGAGCACCCAGAAGCTTACCGCCTGGTTGAGTTACGATTGCCTTCTCAGGATCGCCGTTTACAGAGATCGTGATGTCGCCTGTTGGTACTAGCTTAGATTTAGCGAACAAAATCACTAAAACTAGGGCTAGAACAATCAGCGTAAACATCACTACACCAAGAATAATGTCCATTGACTATTCCTTATACCTTACAGTTGAACACCAGAGAAAGACATGAAGCCTAGTGCCATCAGACCTACTGTGATGAACGTGATACCAAGACCACGAAGACCAGGAGGTACATCAGAGTACTTCATCTTCTCACGGATACCCGCTAGCGCAACGATAGCTAGCATCCAACCCACACCAGAACCAAAGCCGTAAACGACTGATTCAGCAAAGTTGTAATCACGCTGTACCATAAATGATACGCCACCAAAGATTGCACAGTTCACCGTGATTAGCGGTAGGAAGATACCTAGTGCGTTATACAAAGGTGGGAAGAAGCGGTCTAGTACCATCTCCAGGATTTGTACTAGTGCTGCGATTACACCGATAAAGGTAATAAAGTTCAAAAAGCTAAGGTCGACACCTGCAACTAGCGCATTTTCTTTTAGAACTAGGTTATACAGTAGGTTGTTTACAGGTACTGCGACTGTAAGTACAACGATTACTGCGACACCAAGACCGAAAGAAGTTTTAACTTTCTTTGAAACCGCTAGGAATGTACACATACCCAAGAAGAAAGAAAGCGCCAAGTTTTCGATGAAAATCGACTTAACTAATAAGCTAATATAATGTTCCATGACGCCGTTACTCCTTCGCTTCTACTTGTTCTGGCTTAATAATACGAATTACCCAGATCAGGAAGCCGATAAGGAAGAACGCTGAAGGCGCTAGAAGCATCATACCGTTAGGTTGATACCAACCACCGTTGCTTACCAGCGGTAGAACTTCCATACCGAACAGCTTGCCTGAACCAAATAGTTCACGGAAGAAGCCAACAGTGATTAGAACGAAGCCATAGCCAAGACCGTTACCAATACCGTCGATTAATGATGGGATTGGCTCAGACTTCATAGCGAATGCTTCCGCACGACCCATTACAATACAGTTGGTAATGATAAGGCCAACGAAAACTGAAAGCTGTTTAGATATATCGTAAAGATACGCTTTCAAAATTTGGTCTACCACGATTACCAATGATGCGATGATCGCCATCTGAACGATGATACGTACGCTATTTGGAATATGGTTTCGAATCAGAGATACAAAGAAGTTAGACAGTGCAGTAACGAAAATTACTGCTAAAGTCATTACAAATGCTGTCTCTAACTTAGTGGTTACTGCTAGAGCAGAACACACACCTAGAACTTGAAGTGCAATCGGGTTGTTATCCAACACCGGTGCCATCAGGCTCTTTTTCACATCTTTAGCACTAGACATTAGTTCAGACCTCCGTCACGAACTTTTGCTAGGAATGGACCAAAGCCCATATCACCCAACCAGAAGTCAAACGTACCTTGAACGCCGTTACCTGTCAGTGTTGCGCCAGATAGACCGTCAACACCGTGTTCAGAGCCTTCAGGTGCGCCACCTTTTACGATTTCGATCGCTGGCTTGAAGTTTTCATCAAACAGTTTCTTACCAACAAACTGTGCACGCCAAGACGGGTTCTCAATCTCACCACCCAATCCTGGAGTTTCACCTTGCTCGTAATATGTAATACCGTTCACAGTATTACCATCTGTCTGAACTGCCACGAACGCGTACATCATAGACCATAAACCCGTACCATGTACTGGTAGGATAATGCTGCTCACTTTGCCATTTTGCTTAACTAGATAAACAGTACCTACGTTAGCACGACGAATGATTTTTGCTTGGTCTTGTTCAGCTGTTAGGCGAATTGACTCCGAAGGGTCTTTCGCCGCTTTACGCTGATCGTAGTTGTTTGCATCGCTACCATCTGGAGCTGTATCAACAAACTCACCAGTATCAAAGTTCACAAGACGAGGTTCGATGTACTGACTATAAAGTTCAGCGACTGTGCCATTCTCTTTAATGCCAGCGACTTCGATAATTTTTGACTGTTTGTCTAGTAACGCGTTCGCTCTTTGCTTGTCACGCAGACCAACTGCTGCAAGCGATACAACGATTGAGCACACTAAGCTCAACGCGATAACAACAAACAGCGTCTTTTTAATGCTATCGTTATTACTTGCCATAGCGTGCTTCTCTCCGTTTAACGTTCTTCTCGATCACAAAGTGGTCGAATAGCGGTGCGAACAAGTTAGCAAATAGAATTGCTAGCATCATACCTTCTGGGTATGCAGGGTTCACAACACGGATCATGACACACATAGCGCCAATCAAAATACCGTAAGCCCACTTACCTTTATTAGTGAACGAAGCCGATACAGGATCCGTTGCCATAAAGAACATACCGAATGCAAAACCACCTAGCACTAGGTGCCAATGCCAAGGCATTGCAAACATTGCATTAGTATCTGAGCCAACAACGTTGAATAGCGTCGCCACAGCAACCATACCAACCATAACACCTGCGATAATGCGCCATGAAGCAATGCCCATGTAAACAATCATCGCTGCACCGATCATAAGTGCAAGTGTCGATACTTCACCAATTGAGCCAGGGATGTTACCAATAAACGCGTCCATCCAAGTGATCGTTTGGCCAGTAATGTTGTTGATAAGTGCGCCTTCGCCGCCTTGTGCCCATTGGCTTAGAGCCGTCGCGCCAGAGAAGCCATCTGCTGCAACCCATACCACGTCACCCGAGATTTGTGCTGGGTACGCAAAGAATAGGAAAGCACGGCCAGCTAGAGCTGGGTTAAGGAAGTTACGACCTGTACCACCAAAGATCTCTTTTGCAACAACAACACCGAAGGTAATACCTAGAGCAGCTTGCCAAAGAGGAAGAGTTGGTGGAACAATCAGTGCGAACAGAATAGAAGTTACAAAGAAACCTTCGTTAACTTCGTGCTTGCGCACCATACAGAACAAGACTTCCCAGAAACCACCGACAATGAATACTGTCGCGTAGATTGGTAGGAAGTAAGTTGCACCAAGTAGCATCTTGCTGCCCCAACCCGCATCAGTCCCTAGCGTTCCGCCAAGACCTTGGGTTAGCCAGTAGTGCCAGTTGCCATCGATAACGCCCGCAAGCTCAGCGCCAGCGTAAAGATGGTTAAGTGCCATAATTGCTTGGTTACCCGCGTTGTACATACCCCAGAACATTGCTGGGAATACTGCGAACCAAACCATGATCATGATGCGTTTTAGGTCAACGCTATCACGGACATGCGAGCTGCGCTTCGTGACCAGACCTGGCGTGTAGAATAGCGTTGCCGCTGCTTCGTACAGTGCAAACCACTTTTCATGTTTGCCGCCTGGTTCGAAATGATGCTCGATATCCTCGATGAATTTCTTAAGCATGGATTACCCTTCCTTCTCAATATTGTCTAGGCACTCACGTAGGAGTTGACCATATTCGTACTTACCTGGACAAACAAAGGTGCATAGCGCCAAATCTTCTTCATCTAGTTCAAGAGCACCAAGACGCTGAGCGCTGTCCTGATCACCTGCACATAGATCACGAAGTAATAACGTTGGCTCCATATCTAGAGGCATTACTTTCTCGTAGTTGCCGATTGGAACCATTGCACGATCACTACCGTTAGTCGTAGTTGTCATGTTGAACAACTGACCTTTGAATAGGTGACCTAGGAATGAACGAGTAATTGAGAACTTGTTCTTACCTGGTGTCGCCCAACCAAACAGTTCTTTATCACGACCTTCGCGCAATACAGACACTTGTTGATGGTAACGACCTAGATAAGCGTGTGGACCAGAAGCTTGAGTACCAGACAGTACTGAACCAGAAATGATTCGTACTTCACCAGGCATCAGCTCGTTGTTAGTGACATCATCTAGGCTTGCACCTAGTTGAGTTCTAACTAAACGAGGGTTATTAACTACTGGACCAGCAAGTGAAATCACACGATCTGTATAGATTTCGCCAGTGGTGAAGAGCTTACCGAATGCAATCACATCTTGATAATTAATGCTCCAAGCAACGTTATTCACGCTAACTGGATATAGGAAATGCATGTGAGTGCCAACAAGACCAGCTGGGTGTGGACCATTGAAAACATGCTCTTCGACATTGGATTGATTTGAGCGAGGTAGACTCGTTCCTTTTTTGCAGACGTAAACTTTGCCTTCTGTCAATTTAGACAGAATATCAAGACCTGCAACGAACGCTTCTTTTTGCTCATTGATAACCAATTCAGGCTCAGCCGCAAGTGGATTAGTATCCATTGCAGTTACGAAAATCGCTTGAGTCGTTGAATCGATCGCCGGTACCTTGCTAAACGGACGAGTACGCAACGCAGTCCACATACCTGATTCAACCAGTTGAGTTTTGATCACTTCGCGATCAAGACCTGCTAGTTGGTCAGCTGTGTAGCTATCGAAAGTAACTTGCTCGTCACCTGCCACTTCAATCACAACAGATTGTAGGACACGCTTCGCGCCACGGTTAACTTCAATAACCTTACCGCTTGCTGGAGAAGTGAACTTAACACCAGGGTTCTTTTTATCTTCAAAAAGAACCTGACCTTTTTTCACTTCATCACCCACGCGAGCATGCATTGTTGGACGCATACCCACGTACTCTTCGCCAAGCAAGGCGACTTTAGTGATGGACTTACCATCATTAATCACCTGGGATGGAGTTCCTGCGATAGGAAGATCCAAGCCCTTCTTTATTGTAATCATACGCACTTGCACTACTTTTATCGGGAAAAAGATTCTTTAAAATTGCGTAACATATAGACACGACATTGAGTGTCTAACCTTGGTTTTATTAGCACCAAGGCAGCAACATCACTTTAACAATCTCGTCATAGAATCACTGCGAGATTTTTCTGGTGCGGTAGTTTAGCATCATTTGCAAAGGGGATGCCATGATGAATCCCTGCAAAGGGGTCATTATTTCGAAACTTTTGCTATCTCTAGGGTTGCGAATATGTATAACTTTGACCAATCGCACAAAGTCTTATTAACCCTTTTGAAAATAAGCAATTGCCCCATTCATATCCTGAAACATTCCTAACTAACAAAAACACATAACATTATATGTTGACACGCTGTTAATGAATTACCACCAAAGTGGTAGCAGCTCCATCAAACACTTACGTAAAAATAACTGCGGTTTATTGTTGACGCGTGTGATTGTTACCGAAACGCTATGACCTGCACCAAAACTAGAAAGAGTATAGAGCTATTTACCGCCGCCTGCGCAATTAGGGCTGTCTGGGGCGAGTTGATTCTCTTTTGTCCACTCTTCTGGTGTATAAGTATGGATTGCTAAGGCATGAACAGGACCTGCCAATTCATCTGCTAAGACCGTATTGACTTTACGGTGCCTTGCAATAAGACGCTCGCCATTAAAGCTATCGCTGACAACAATTACTTTAAAATGACTCTCTGACCCTGGAGGGACATTATGCATATTGCTTTCGTTGCGAACGTCTAAGAATGTGGGGTTGAAAGTCTGATGGAGCTTTTGCTCGATGGTTTGTTGAATCATCTTACTTCCTTGGGCTGTAACTATTTATTTTTATTTAGACGGTAAAGTATATACTTTACTTAATCAAGAATCTTCCCTTAAATCATATTCGCCTTGGCGAAAGTTCCGAGATTTTGTCAAAATACAACCATTGTCACCAAATCACAGCATTATGAAGACTGAATTAAACCTATTTGAGCGCTCATATTCACTATTTCGTTTCCCTAAACTCAACAATGAACAACTTCAAGCTTGGGATGCTGGAGACGAATACCTGATTCAAAATTTTGAAGAGCTAAAACTGCCTACTGGCTCTAACATTCTGATTCTTAACGACAGTTTTGGTGCCCTAAGTTGCTGGTTTTCAGAACAGCATAAAGTGACTACAATCAGTGATTCTTTTATCTCTCATCAAGGCATTAAGCATAATTTAGCGCTTAACCATTGCAAACCCATCGATCTTCGAGCCTCAACCGATGAATGGCCGCAACAAGTAGATATCGTGTTGATGCAGATTCCCCGTAACAATCGTTACTTGACATGGCAACTCAACCAAATCGCCTTAAAGTACAGAGATAACTGCTCGCTCATTGCCGTGAACAAAGCAAAAGAGATCCATAGTTCTACTCTTAAGATTTTTGAAAAATATGCAGGACACACCACAACTTCACTCGCTTGGAAAAAGCATCGTTTGGTGTTTTCAGATCTGAATAGCGTGCATCAAGAGAGTATTGACCCTTATACAACTTGGCCAGTATCAGAGCATAAACTGGTACTTTCTAACTTACCAAATGTATACTCCGGGGAAAGTCTTGATTTGGGTGCGCGGTTTATCCTAGAACATCTTAAGAGCAACACCAAATATCAAGATATCGTGGATTTGGGGTGCGGTAATGGCGTATTGACACTGAAGCTAAAGCAACTCAATCCTCAAGCAAATATCACAGCTATCGACGAAAGCTTTATGGCCGTGAAGTCAGCTCATCACAACCTAACTTTAAACAACCTCGCTCTCGATGGTTGTGAGTTTGTGGCGAATAATTGTTTAGACGGTTTCCAGGCAAATAGTCAAGATTTGGTAGTTTGCAACCCACCTTTCCATCAACAACAAGCGGTGACCGATCACATTGCGTGGCAAATGTTCTGTGATGCTAAGCAAGTTCTTCGAGATACAGGGGAGTTAATGGTTATCGGCAATCGTCATCTAGGCTACGATAAAAAACTAGCGCGACTCTTTGGCAAACACAATGTAAAACTTGTCGCATCTAACGCCAAATTTGTTATTTTACAGGCAACTAAGTAAAGTTTGAGTCATTGTTGCTGCTAATAGTCATATAGCTTAACAATAATCGGATAATATTCATCATGAAGCCCAAGCGGACTTCATAACTTTACTCGTCATTTTGAAGAGTGTGAAAAGGAATAATCAATGAGAAAGCTCGTTCTGGCTGCTTCAGTCGTTTTACTTGCTGCATGTGCAAGTCCTCAAAAAGAACAGATTAATTTTGCGCCTACCGCGGCAACCAGCGCTGCCAAGATCGTTGAAGGTAAGGCGATGTCCATCTCTAGCCAAGATGTCCGTACTGCGCAATACGTAGCTTTACTGGATAATGGTCGAGCGAACATCACCCCAGTGCATGCTAGACAGAATGTTCGCATTGGTATCGAGAACGCCCTAGTCAACCAATTCTCTTCAGAGGGTTATCAGGTTACCGTAAACAGCAAAAACACACTAAAAGTTGAGATCCAAGAAGCATTAGTCTCAGTCAAGCACACTGTGATGGAGAATGATATGAACGCAACGGTCATTCTCGAGCTAACAGCAGAGAATGAGCAGGGTAAATTGGTGAAAACCTACACTGGTACCGCAAAGCGCTCTGGGTTAATGAGTGCTTCTAACGAAGAGATCGAAACCGTGCTTAACGACACCGTAAACCTTGTTTTAAAAGAAATTTCTAACGATACTGAGCTACAAGATTACATGAAGGAACGTTTCTAATGATTAAAACACTTGTCGCTTCCCTAGCACTGATCGCTACGAGCGTTTTTGCGGGACCAAAAGTAGAAGTCGAAACAAATTTGGGTTCATTCATCGTAGAACTAAACCAAGAGAAGGCACCTATTACGGTAGAAAACTTCTTAACCTATGTTGAAGATGGCAGTTACGTAAACAGTCAATTTCACCGCGTAATTCCGGGATTTATGGCACAAGGTGGTGGTTTTGACAGCAAGTTTAACCGCTTACCTGTTAACGCCCCAATCAAAAATGAAGCCTCAAACGGACTGGATAATGACGCAGCAACCATTGCAATGGCCAGAACTCAAGATCCAAACTCAGCAACACGTCAGTTCTTCATTAACTTCGTTGATAATGATTTCTTGAATTACAGCGTGACAAATCCAGGTTACGCAGTATTTGGCCAAGTTATCGAAGGCTTTGACGTCGTCCAGAAAATGGCACAGAAACCCACACGCAGTGTTCGTGGAATGCGAGATGTTCCTTTAGAGCCTATCGTCATTACAAAAATACAACGTATTACTGAATAATACGCAAAAATGAGAGAGGATTTCCTCTCTCATTTTCCTATCAGCTCACCCCCTAGCAAGGAGCGTACTTGTGGAACATAAAATGACGTGGTTAGACACGGTCAAAAGCTATTGGGACAAACGACTGCTTTGGGTCTTTATGTTGGGGTGCTCAAGTGGCTTTCCATGGGTTCTAATTGGCTCGAATATGTCCGGATGGCTTAAAGATGCAGGTTTAACTCGTGCTGCCATCGGATATTTTGGTTCTGTTTTTGCTGTCTATGCAATCAACTTTTTGTGGGCTCCATTAGTCGACAGGGTAAAGTTACCTGTCTTGCACTCAGCCCTCGGTCAACGTCGTAGTTGGATATTCTTGTGTCAGAGCTCCATTCTGGTTGCTACCTTATTCATTGCAGGTGTTAACCCCGCCAATGACTTGATGTTTACGTCAATGCTCGCTTTGTGTATCGCTATTTCATCGGCAACGCAAGATATTGCTATCGATGCATTTCGTATCGACACCTTCCCAAAATCTGAGTCGAACAAGCTACCACAAGCATCAGCTATGGCTGTGATTGGTTGGTGGACAGGCTACTCGTTACCTGGCTACCTCGCGTTTATCAATGCTGACTCAATGGGATGGAATGGCGTCTACTATGGCATGGCCGGAATCGTTGCTATTTTGATGCTATTTACCCTTCTCGTAGGAGAACCAAAAACCGCACGGGATAAACTGCAAGCTGAAGCCGAGAAGCGCCATGAGAAAGTGGTTGGCAACCCAGTAATTAGCTGGCTATCAGTTACTGTTATTGAGCCTTTTCTCGACTTCTTCCGCCGTAATGGTGTTCAAGTCGCGATTACCCTACTGTTGTTTGTTTTCTTGTTTAAAATCGGCGAGGCCTTCTTAGGTAGAATGTCAATTCCGTTCTACAAAGAGATCGGTTTTAGTAACGAGCAAATCGGCTACTATTCCAAACTCATTGGCTGGGGCGCAACCATCTTATTTACACTATTAGGCAGCATGTTCAATGTGCGTTTTGGTATTGTAAAAGGGTTGATGATTGGTGGTATCGCGATGAGTGCCAGTAACTTGATGTTTGCATGGATCGCGAAGGTTGGTCCGAGTGAGCACCTGTTCTTAGCAACCATTCTAGTGGACAACTTTACCACCGCCTTCTCCACTGTCGCTTTCGTTTCGTTCCTTACCGTACTGACAGGTCAGGCTTTCTCGGCTACACAATACGCCTTGTTGGCTTCTTTGGGTAACTTCGGTAGAACTACCCTGGCTTCATTTAGTGGGGAATTGGTTGATGCGCTAAATGACTGGGCTCTCTTCTTTGTCATTACGTCGTTAATGGTCATTCCAAGCCTTATTATGCTCTATTCATTAAGGCACTATTTTACCGATCTCTTGGATAAAGCACGTAAAAGAGACCAAGAAGAAATTAAAGACGATAAGATCGTTGAATAGATACATCGTTGAAATAAAAAGAGCCTCAAGAATAAATTGAGGCTCTTTTCTCTGCGTCTTTGTCGAGCCTTGAGGCTTAAGGATACATTCCCTTCCCAAACATATTAAATACTCTTGCTACGCCCTGGGTGAAAATCATTGGCTCTGTTAGGATCGATAGGCACAAGCAATCTTGACCTTCAACGGTCTGAGGCGCATGCTTGGTTTCACCGTCTTCACGAATGAAATCTCCAACATGATATTCGCCTTTTTCGTCTTTAAAACTACCGTGTAACACAAGTGTCGATTCGAACCCTTTATGGGTGTGCTGAGGCACCTGAACGCCTTGATTTATGTAGAGGAGACTTACTCTACATTCTTCGTCCACATCGATTGTTGACGTAAACACCTTGCCGCCGTAGCTACGCCATTCACTCATCCTCTCTACGAGAGGAGCTATTGTCGCCGGTACAGTAAATTCTTTGCCATCTACTTGCACCTTGCCGGGTTTTCTCACCTTGGGCTTCGAATAGTCGGCATCAAGGGTCATTATATCGTCGAGCATATTAGAAAAAACCAGCTCCAGATCTTTTGAAGACTTTTCATCCTTTGAACTTAAGGACATCATCGCTTCGCCAACTTCAGCTTCAAATCTCATCACTTTAGCGCGACATTCTGAGCAAGACTCAATATGTGAGGCGATTGCTGCACCGTGCGCAGAATCTATCTCACCCGTCGCATATAGCTTTAATAATTCTGAATTAGGGTGGTGACTCATATCAATTTGCCTCCATTGAATGTCGAAGTTTCTCCACTGCTAACCTCAACCTCGATTTAACGGTTCCCAGCGGAATATTAAACATCTCAGCGACTTGTTGGTGCGGTAACTCTTCCAAATAGACTGCTTGCACTACTTCCCTCTGAGCCTTTGGCAGCTCATCCAAAAACTTAATTATTTGCTCTTTCAAACGATCAGTTTCCGGAGAATAGTGTTCTACAAAGTCAGGTGGACAATAATCTGTAGGCCAAATATCATCGGCGTGGACGTGAAGCTCTTTACCTTTTTGCTTGCGGAGCATGTCGAAGCATAAGTTACGAGCAATCGTATAAATCCAAGTCGACAACGAACTTTTCGAGCCGTCAAATAAGTGAGCTTTTTGCCATACCGTCGCCATGGTTTCTTGGACCATTTCAATGGCCACTTGCTCATTACCCATGTGCTTAAAGGTGAATTGCTTCAACCTAGGAGTGAAATAGTTAAACAGGTTAGCGAAGGCACTTTTGTCCCTTTGCTTGACCCGTTCCATACATTCTGCCCATTCTTGCTTACTAAGGGCTTGAGGACTGTCTAATGTCATGCCTTGTATCCCTAGAGTTCCAGATGATCCGTCTTTCTACCTAAATACTTACGACAAATTTACAACAATGATCACTACGATTGCACAAATATTTAGTGTCGAGTTGCATTATCAACGTCGTCGCTGCGAAACGCTTCTCCCAAAAATGACAAAGTAGCTGAGCAATCCTGCTGAGTTACAAGATGTTCAAAATGATGACATTCGAGTGGCAATACTTCCAGCCACCTCTGGCTAACCCAAGTCGCATCATCGAAAAAGCGGTGAAGGTAAAGATCGCCAATTTGAGGAAACTTTTCGTAGACGTGCTGAAGCCTCTCACCAAGAAATTGGTCTTCATCACTTAAATCGGTTGGAGGCCAACTTTCTATCCAACTGACCTGAGCTTGACGCAAACCGTCTTCTTCAGAAACAACATGGTGAATCTGAAACTTGCGTATCCCAGAAACGGTAACGCCAAGCATTCCATCTTCAAGGCTCTCGAAATCAACAATTCTGACGTAGGTGCCTACAGATGAAACGTTACTAGGGATAGCTCCCGCAGATGCACTGATCAAACAGACTCCAAACCCTGTTTCGTTTTTAAGACACTCCGTTACCATGCGTTTATAGCGAGGTTCAAAGATCCTGAGCCTCATTTTTCCCTCGGGTAACACCACGGAGCGCAATGGAAACAACTTTATCTGCGTCATCATAGTTCCTTTTAGTTTTATATACCCTTTGTACGCTAACTCGCTAAATACGATCAGAACCAACATATGTTAACAACTATCGAGATTTTGTTATCACACAGATCGACAATATTGATTAAATTGTAGGCTATTTATAAAAGTTCCCACTCACCGTTAGTATTTGTGATATCTCTCACAAACTTTAGTAAACGTTTGCGATGTTGCACATTTACTTTGAGATATAAATCGCTATCATGCCCACCCATCGGATGAGTTCGCATGGATTCGCGGCTAATTTCAGTACAACTTAAAGAGTAGTTAACACTATGCGTAAATCACTTTTAGCTCTTGGCGTTGTTGCAGCGGTAGCTTCTGTACCAGCTTCAGCAGAATATCTATACGGTTTTGGTGGCGTTTATCTTGATCATCAGAGCTGGGATCACGGTCCTAACAAAATCGATAACGGTGCAGTGGGTGACCAACGTAACCAATTTGTACTAGGTATTGAAGGTGGCGCTGGCTTCACTTGGGGCGAAATCTACGGCTTCTACGATCGCGAAAGTGTTGAGAAAAGTGCATCAGAGCAAAAGAACTCATTCAAAGGTACTGCGCATGTTTACCTAGGTGATACTGGCGTATCGCTTTACGGTCAGGTTTACCACCACGATAACCCAGCTCAAAGTGAAACCAACCGCGTTCTGGGTCTTGGTTATACGGCTCTACAAGGTGATAACTGGTTCTTCAAACCATGGATTGGTGTTCATGACATCACTTCTTGGGACTCTTTTAATAAAGAATCTGATGGCATGAGCCAAAACATCAACGGTCGCAACGGCTACATGGCAGGTTGGACTGCACGCTATGGTTTCGAAGCATTCGGTCAAAACTTCTCGTTCGTTAACTGGAACGAAATCGAATTTGACCGCAACGATGAATACGCTAAAGCTCAAGGCGGTAAGACAGGCCTTAACGGTGCATTATTGTTTAACTGGCACGCAACAGAGCACCTAACAGCAGCAATTCAGTATCGTTACTTCCAAAACAAACTTGGTGTTTGGGGTTCAACAAACTACGAACAGCACTACGGTGATGCAATCATCTACCGTCTGCAATACAACTTCTAATTCTTCGAAGTTAGATAAAATGGCGCTGCGGCGCCATTTTTTGTATCACCAAATCGCCAACATAGCTTTCGAAAACCACAGCTAAATTTGCTATTCTTCTATCCTCTCTTTCCACGATTACATAGCTATTGTGAATATTACTATTTTGGGCCCCGGCGCTATTGGCTCTTTATACGCTTATAAGCTTCATCAGGCAGGGCATCGAGTTTCGGTTTGGGGCCGATCACCTCAAGATACCGTAGCCATCGAGCTAGATGGTGGTAGTGCTATCCACTTACCCAATTGCGATATCACCTCACTTAAAGCGAGTGATCTTGTTATCGTTACATTGAAAGCATGGCAAGTGGAATTGGCTTTAAAGCCACTACTTAAACATTTAAATAGCGATACCATCTTGCTCTTTCTTCATAATGGTATGGGCACCGTTGAGCACTTAGAAACCGCCATTAATCACCACCCAGTGTTACTTGGTACTTCTACTCACGGCGCGCTTAAACTATCAAGCTCACAAGTACGCCATACCGGCCTAGGCCAGACCTTTATAGGGGCCTGGAATGACAAAGGCTCACGTTGTTCCTTTATCGCCGACGTTCTCGACCATGCTTTCAAACCTGTAGCTTGGAATTCTGAAATTCAAACGGCACTATGGAGCAAACTTGTTATTAACTGTGCCATAAACCCATTAACAGCTATCAACAACTGTCAAAATGGTGGACTGGCTCATAAAGATTATCAGCAACAGATCGCCATGGTAGTGCGCGAAGCAACTGAGTGTGCAAACAAAGTGGGAGTGGCTCTTAAAGCAGAAGAGATGTTGGATACCGTCTACAAAGTCATCCATGCCACTGCGCAAAACTACTCATCCATGCATCAAGACATTTATAATAAAAGACAAAGCGAAATTGATTATATTACCGGCTATGTGGTCTCTATTTCAAAGCGATACGGTATTGCTGTTCCCACCAACCTAGCCCTGTATCATCAAATTAAACAGATCGAATCAAGTTGGAATCAACATGACTAAGAAAATCCTTGTTCCCATAGCGCCAGGCACCGAAGAGATGGAAGCGATTACCATCATCGACATTATGGTGCGTGCAGGTTTCAACGTGACCGTCGCTAGCGCGGCATTTGATGGAGCGCTGACTATGAAAGCGTCACGCGGTGTCACCCTGACTGCGGATTGCAGGCTGGTCGATGTCGCCGATGAAGAGTTCGATGTTATCGCCTTACCAGGCGGTGTAGGCGGTGCCGAAACATTTCGAGACAGCACATTATTAGTCGAAATGGTTCGCCAACACCAATACGACGGTAAACTGGTTGGTGCTATCTGCGCAGCGCCTGCATTGGTGCTGCAACATCATCAGCTTTACCCAAATGCGCTGATGACAGGCCACCCAAGTTTTCAATCACATATCCCAGAAAACCGCTGGCGCAGCAAACGAGTAACAATTGATATCAACCACAACCTTATCACGAGCCAAGGCCCTGGGACCGCCCTCGAATTTGCGATTGAAATTATCATCGCCTTGTGTGGTAAAGAAAAAGCCTGGCAAGTGGCTGAGCCAATGATCACTAACCCGACTCTTCACTACCATAAAATGGGTAAATACGATGAGTGAGTTACTCAACATTCGG
This sequence comes from Vibrio mediterranei, assembly GCF_013364395.1. Classification (NCBI taxonomy): domain Bacteria; kingdom Pseudomonadati; phylum Pseudomonadota; class Gammaproteobacteria; order Vibrionales; family Vibrionaceae; genus Vibrio; species Vibrio mediterranei. Next base: position 2,699,371 of record NZ_JABXGK010000001.1, read on the forward strand.
GCCCAGTTCCCAGCTATTGATGGCGATTTGGTTTATCTGGACAGTGCGGCAACGACACAAAAACCGCAAGCTGTAATCGACTGTATCACTCAGTATTATGGTAACCAAAACGCCAACGTCCATCGTGGTTCACATTCACTCACCGCAGTTGCAACCGAGCGCTTTGAAGCAGCGAGAGAAACCGTGGCACGCTTTATTAATGCGGCTTCCAGTAAAGAGATCATCTGGACACGAGGGGCAACCGAAGCACTCAATCTTATCGCACAGACTTACGCTCGAAGCACCCTACAACCAGGGGACGAGATTCTGGTTTCTGAGATGGAACATCATGCAAATATTGTCCCATGGCAAATCGTTGCTGAGCAGACTGGCGCGAAGGTTGTTAAGATTCCAATAACACCAGAATGTCACTTTGATCTTAATGCGTTTGAGGCGCTACTCAGCCCGAGAACGAAAATTGTCGCCACTACGCAAATCACCAATGTTACCGGAACTGCTCTACCGTTGGATAAGATTGTAACGCTAACCCGAGCTAACACCGATGCCATTATCATCGTCGACGGTGCGCAAGGTATTGTTCATCAGCAAACGGATGTACAAGCGTTGGATGCTGATTTCTACGTCTTTTCAGGACATAAACTGTATGCACCAGCTGGTATTGGGGTACTGTATGGCAAGCTAGCCCTACTGGAAGCTATGCCGCCTTGGCATGGTGGTGGCAAGATGGTGGAAAAAGTGTCCTTTGAAGGCACCACATTTAGTCAACTACCCGGAAAGTTTGAAGCTGGGACTCCGAACGTGGCAGGAGCCTTAGCACTAGCTTGTGCCATAGACTGGCTATCAAGCTATGACCGTCAACTACTGGAGAGTCACATCAGTGACCTACAACATCAAGCTTTTCAGGGTTTGAACGCCTTAGAGGATATTCGCATCATTGGTTACCAACCTGGTGCAAGCGTCATCACTTTTGTGATGGATGGCGTTCACCATCAAGATATCGCCACGCTGTTAGATCAACAGAACATTGCATTAAGAGCTGGTCATCACTGTGCTCACCCATTAATGGATGCGCTTGGTGTGAAGGGAACAGTTCGAGCATCTTTTGCTATTTACAACACAAAAGAAGATGTAGAGAGATTTCTTATCGCACTAACTAAAGCGGTGGATATGCTGTAACGATAACGTTTCAAACTTCAACAACATCGCTTCAATAATAAGGTCGACTAACGAATGTGAGTCGACCTTATTTATAATCAATTACTCTGACGCTTTAGACTTAATGACGTCAACAATGGCTTTCAAGCCATTACCGCGAGACGGACTAAGATGATTGATGAGGTTTAACTGTGCGAAATACTCATCCAAGTCGAACGCCAATATTTGCTCCGATGTTTTACCATTGAAAGCTGCCAAAACGATAGCGATCAAGCCACGAACGATTCGCGCATCAGAATCTGCCTGAATCTGCCATTTGCCCTCTTGCTGGGAGAGAACTAACCATACTGAGCTTTCGCAGCCAGCAACTAGAACCTGATCTTGCTTGAGGGATTCATCCAATACTGGCAACTTCTTACCCCACTGAATAACCTGTCGATAGCGGTCTTCCCAACCTTTCAATTGAGCCATGGCGTCAACAACATCTTGTGCTTTGATTTCCAATCCAAATGGGTTGTTGTTATCTGATGACATAAGCTGCCTCTATTTCTGCGCGTATTTCTGAATAAGCTTCTCAACGATACGAGACACCGCAACAAAGCCAAATGTCGCTGTCACTACCGTAGCCGCGCCAAAACCACTTGCACAATCCATACGTTTTGGCCCTTCCGCCGTGGACTTCACTCCACAGACAGAACCATCAGCTTGAGGGTATTTAAGCTGCTCCGTAGAAAATACGCAGTCAATGCCAAACTTACGTGCAGGGTTCTTACTGAAGTTGTGATGACGACGCAAAGTGTCTTTGAGTTTCTTAGCTAGCGGGTCTTGAATCGTTTTTGTCAGATCCGCCACCGTAATTTGTGTTGGATCGGTCTGTCCACCAGCTCCACCAGTGGTCACCACTTTGATTTTGTTGCTACGACAGTAGGCCAATAGCGCTGCCTTAGGTTTAATGCTGTCAATGGCATCCAGTACATAGTCAAAGTCTTTACTGATGTATTCCGAGACATTGTCTGCTGTAATAAAGTCATCAATTAAATTAACTTTGCATTCGGGGTTAATCAATTTTACCCGCTCAGCCATAACTTCAATTTTGCTCTGACCAACAGTACCTGACATCGCATGGATTTGGCGATTAATGTTGGTCACACAAACGTCATCCATATCGATAAGAGTCAGCTCACCCACGCCAGTTCTTGCAAGCGCTTCAACCGCCCATGAACCCACACCACCAATTCCTACCACACAAATATGCGCCGCACGTAAGATCTCGACCTCACTGTTGCCGTATAGTCTGCGCGTGCCGCCAAATCTTTGATTGTAGCTATCAGAAGCTGGTTGGTTAAGTTCTCGCATGGGTTACCTAACTTGTCTCGAAGAAAAAAGAAAGAGTGCGATTTATACGCACTCTTAGTAAAAAGGTCAACTATGTACGAAACACGCTCGTACTATTTTCTCAATGTTACTTTTTCTCAGGTGGCAATGCCCAAGGACTCTCTGTCGCCGAGTTTTCTAGACCAAGCTTCCAAACTCGACCAAAGTGCTTATAGTGACCAGCCTGTGTACCTGCAAAATCACCCATCCCATGATATAAGTCGAAGTGATTTCCTTTTACCGCCCCACCGGTATCAAGCACAATCAATAGACGTAATTCATGGGCACCACTCCACGTACCATCCGCATTCAACAGCGGTACTTCTGCAAGGATTGGTGTTCCCATTGGAAATGCTAAGCGATCACCCGCTACCGACGCCATTGGCAATAATGGAATGCCAGCCGTACCCGTCACCGGTGCGGCATCTTGAGGCTGGAAGAACACATACGAGGTATTTTGCTCTAGTAGCTCTTGCACGGTCTGCTCATCTTGCTGCATCACCCAATCTTTGATGGCTTTAAGCGACATCTTTTCTTTTGGTACTTCACCGCGTTCAATAAGCACACGTCCGATACTCACGTATGCCTTGTTGTTTTTGCCGGCGTAGGCGAAATATTCGAGCGTGTCATCATCTTCAAAATGAACAAAGCCACTACCCTGCACTTCCATAATGAATGGATCAATCAAGTTGCTTGCATAGCCAAGTTCTAAACCTTGACCATTAAGCGCACCACCGTAGATTTCAGCTCGAGTTGGGCAGTCTTGCGAACAATCTGGTAAGGCATAGACCGGATAGCGGAAGGTTTCATCTGGCTTGTGACGCAGTTCCATCACTGGCGAAAAATAGCCTGTAAATAACACATTACCTTTGTTATCGCCGCCACCTAATTGGGCCGCTTGCACACCAAAATTTGCCAGTTGCGCTGGATCGCCACTTTGGATCGCCCACGCCTCTAGTTGCTCATACAAAGGCTGATAGATTTTAGCCATCGACGGCGACTTCTTAATCACTTCATCTGCCTGACTTGCAAAAGAGTTGAAGTTTCTAGGTTGGTTCGACTCGATAACTTCGGTCTTGTTAAGCAGTTTGGTAAATTCGCCATCTTGATATTGCTGAGCGCGGTCAGTTTGTGCGCAGCCAAATACGAGCAATACAGAGGCGAGAGGCAGAATACGTTTGATCAAGTTAGTCATCCCTTATTTGTGGTGCATTCAGGATGGCAAACTCTTTAAAAAAGCGCAATAAAACCGAACGTTATAGTAGGTTGTTTTTGTGTTTTCCTGACAAAACAAAGATGGGATTGTAATGAGTCGGTGATAATTGCCTCAATTCCGTTTTAGCTTCATTAAGAATGTGATAACGATACAAGGTAGGACCAACATAGAATGACAATTCATCACGAGTAAGCTCAAAGTCTGTCGCAACTACTCGGTTATCGATAACCACTTTATCAGGAGTAAGCTCGAAGGAATCTCTAGCAAAAGGAGCCGCATCTCTTTCGTACCAAACACCGTACACGGCCTGTTTTGGATTCGCATGAGATTGATAACGGTCATACAAGTCTTGATATAATCCTAATACTGCTAAGCTACCGACTAACGCCAGCACGATTAAGGTTCGTTCCAACCACTTATTGGGTTTTAGTCTAGCTGCCGGTACTGCTTTGATTCCGACTGCACCGCTTTGCTTACCGCTACTCATACCAAGCCTTACCATTTATCGACAGCGACATATTGTCACTGCAAATCCAATCATGCAACTCATCACCTAAACTGCGCAAATTAAACCTTGCGCAACACTGAATAAAAAGTCATTATTTCAACATAAATAAACCAAGAGTAAGCCGCGTGAAGATTCGTAGTACCGCCTTAGTTAAAGGATTTAGGCAGTCCACACCTTATGTTAATGCACACCGTAACAAGACCATGGTCATTATGTTAGGTGGCGAAGCGTTTTCCGATAAAAACTTCACCAATATCGTCAGCGACATTGCCTTACTGCACAGCCTCGGTGTCAAACTGGTTCTCGTCCACGGCGCGAGACCACAGATAAACCAATTACTGGAGCAAAATGATTGCCATTGTCCTTACCACAAGGGAACACGTGTCACGACGGAAAAATGTCTCGATTACGTGATGCAAGCGACGGGAAGATTGCAACTCGACATCACCGCTCGCCTGTCTATGAGCCTTAATAATACTCCTATGGCAGGCAATCAACTTAACGTCATCAGTGGCAACTTCGTTATCGCGCAACCTCTTGGAGTCGATAATGGCATCGACTACTGTCACAGTGGGCGAGTCCGTCGTATCGATATCCAAGGAATCAACCAAGTACTCGATCAAGGTTCTATTGTACTTCTTGGCCCAGTTGCCGGCTCTGTCACAGGCGAAACTTTTAACCTTCTCTCAGAAGAAGTGGCGACCCAAGTCGCAATAAAATTAAATGCCGATAAATTAATTGGTTTTTGTTCCGAGCAAGGCGTGTTGGATGAAAATGGAAATGCTATTGCAGAACTATTCCCTGCCGAGGTCAATCAACTTATCGAGCAGTTCGAGGATAAAGAACGCGTTAACGAGGGTGAAAGCAGCGGTACGCTACGTTTTTTACGTGGCGCTCAGTCGGCTTGTCGCGCGGGCGTTCCTCGTTGTCACCTTATCAGCTATAAAATTGATGGCGCATTGATACAAGAGCTATTCTCTCTTGACGGTATCGGAACGCAGATAGTCATGGCCAGTGCCGAACAAGTTCGACAGGCAGATATTGATGATATTGGCGGTATTTTTGATTTGATTCGCCCGCTTGAAGAAAAAGGTATTTTAGTTCGTCGTTCGCGCGAGCAACTTGAGCAGGAAATCCATCAGTTTACCATCATAGAAAAAGATGGGTTGATCATTGGCTGTGCGGCACTTTATCCATATCTACATGAAAAGATGGCGGAAATGGCCTGTGTCGCTATTCATCCCGATTATCGTGATGGCAACCGTGGCGTGTTATTACTCAATCACATGAAACAACAATCAAAGATGAAAGGGATAGAGCAGATTTTTGTGCTAACCACTCATAGCTTGCACTGGTTTAGAGAACAAGGATTCTTAGAGATCGGTGTAGAGTCCTTGCCAATGGCAAAACAAGATTTGTACAACCTACAGCGCAAATCAAAGATATTGTCTGTAGCAGTTTAATAATAGCTCGATAGCCGTCGATTTTATGAAATCGATTGCTATCAATAAAATTCACAAATTATTTTACTTCTCAAAGATTACTGTCTAAAATTCGCTCAAATCACAGGCATTTTTGTGATGGGACTCCCAAATACATAGCGCTTTTTGGGGAATGCAAGGATAGCTAGGTGTGCCACGACAACTTTAAGAGTGACATCTATGCGTACAGTTATTTGCAATTCCATTCAGAGCTTCTGGGATATGGCTGAAAACCAGTTCTTAGAAGGACACAATGTCCATTGCGTGTTTCCGGTAACTGACAAGGTAAAGTCTCTAATGAAGATTTACCAACAACAGTATCGAATCAACCAAATCACGTATTCAGAAGTCTTTAACTAAAGGCTTTGGGCATCTACCGCCATGGATGGTGGAAAACCACTCACTGTATCTCCCTCTTTCTCACGTTTTAGTTCACTAACCGCTTCGCTAAACCACTATGTCGTAAAGTTTTATGGCGAATACCTCGATTCACGACTCGTTGATCAGCCACCAAAGTGAACTGTTTTTTCGCTCGGGTAATGCCAGTATAGATAAGCTCTTTAGTCAACAAGGGCGAGAAGTCGGCTGGTAAAATCATAAACGTATGAGAAAACTCACTGCCTTGAGACTTATGAATCGTCATCGCATAAGCCGTCTCATGCTCAGGCATACGGCTCGGCAGCACAGACTTAATACTACCATCAGGCAATTCAAAAAATACTTTAAGCCTTGGTGTCTCAGCGCAATGGTCCCACATACAAATGCCTATATCACCGTTAAATAAGCCAAGACCATGATCATTTCTCGTCACCATCACAGGGCGGCCGATATACCACGCCTCGTCACCGCGAGAAATTAGCCCGCGTTGCTTTAGACGTTTTTCGATTCGCTGATTAAGCCCTGAAACTCCAAAATCGCCTTCACGAACCGCACACAACAACCGGCTTTGGGCAAAACTGGAGAGCACCTCTCTCGCCAAACGCTGCTGCCAATGTGACAACGTTTCAGCACTTTGCAGTTCTTCTCCTTGCGGATTGGCGCGCACCAATAGCGTCAGGTAATCTTTGTAAGTACGTACTAGCTTATCAACTAACTGTTGATAGCTATCCGCACTTAAGGCTAGCCATTCAATATCATCAAATGTTTTGTTCCAGACCTGATCAAAACCGTAGCTATTTGCCGAGTTAACTTGCTTAGCTAGTTGACCGATGCCAGACCTTGCATCAAAACGATAACTTTTTTGTAGCACGCACAAACTATCAACCAATGCAGAGGCGGATTTTGAGGATTCCACTTTGCCAGCTAATCGGCAATCAAACTGTGTTAACGCTTGAATCAAATCATTTTGCTGACTGCTGTAACCAAACTGAGCAAAGTCACAAATGTCCGACAACACTGCTCCGGCTTCCACTGAGGCTAGCTGGTCTTTGTCTCCAAGAAGAATAAGTCGAGCATGCGCCGGTAACGCATCCAATAGACGATGCATCATCGGCAGATCCACCATAGACGCTTCATCGAGAACCAACACATCTAAATGCAATGGGTTAGCGTTGTTATGTCGAAACTCAACGCGACCGGGGATTGCACCGAGTAAGCGATGTAGCGTGCTCGACTCCGTTGGAATTTGCTGCTTAATTTCTGGCTCCACAGTTAACGAGTCTACCGCTTTACCTATGGATTCCGTCAAACGAGCTGCCGCCTTCCCCGTTGGCGCCACCAGCTTAATTGAAGGTGATTCACCGGCTTGATTCGCCTGATGTACCATCGCAGCTAACAACTTAGTTACCGTCGTAGTTTTGCCAGTACCAGGTCCGCCTGATATCACAGCGAAGCGACGTGTAAGCGCAACTGCGGCTGCCACTTTTTGCCAGTTTAAACACAGAGATAATGGAATAGCATCATCCAAACCTTGAAGTGCTTTTACGTTTGTCGCTTGCGTGACTATATCGTCAACATATTGCCAATCGATAGATTCCGGCTTAACCACATCGAGAAAATCGCAGATAACTTGCTGGCGCATAACCTGATTATTCTGCTCTGCGGGTAGAGCAGACAAAGCGGAATAAAGATAGTGGTACTCACGCGTGAATAGGCGATCTAACATCTTTGCGACGCTTTGCAGCGCATCTCTCTCAATGGAAATCGGTTCAGCCATGGCATGGAGGCGAGTAGCGATCGTCTGTTCAAAGTAGTAATAACGCTGTAGATATAATCTATTTTGCTGCCAAACCAATGGCGTGACCGCCGATGTCATAATGTCGTTTGGAGACAAACAGGTAACCGTAGACGCCTCCGTCATTACCTTTTGCCAATCGACTTGACTCACCATGCACTCTAGCGACTCAGCAGCTTCACCGTACAAACCGATCAAGCTTGGCATCGGCAGAGAGACTTGCTCATCTGCATCAAGGTTGACGCAAATATGCCCTTGACCTAATTGGTAGCTTGTAACCGCAGCTAACCACATCAACGGATCTCGATGCTGTTGCTCAATGGAAGAGATAAACTTCGCAAACTGAAAATCCAGCGGTCTCAAGACATTTTTTTCCGCTAGATACATGACCCATTCGGAGAAGTTTTTTAATACCATTGCCATCAGAATCCTAACCCCATTTGCTCATTTGTCTCATCTAATTGCAAAGACTCTCCTGAAATAAGCCCATCTAATGCTTCTATCATGGCTTTGTCGGGCCTAGCACTAAAAATACCGGAGTCAGAATCGGGCCTAACACCACGTAAAAAGAGATAAAACACGCCGCCAAAATGCTGGTCATAATCGTAATCAGAGATACGGGTTTTCAAGAACCGATGCAGCGCTAGTGCGTAAATTTGGTACTGGAGATCATAGCGATGATCAACCATAGCGTTATCGAGTTGATGTTTTTGATAACGCTCTGCTTCATCACCTAAATGGTTAGATTTCCAGTCGAGCACATAGTACTTACCTTGATGTTCGAACACTAAGTCAATAAAACCTTTAAGCATGCCTTTAACGGTGTAAAAGCCCAGCTCGCTCGCCTTAGCGGATAACGCATCGTAGCGTTGTATAACACGGTTTAATGACACCGCATCAAGCACTTCAATCGGCAAAAGAAATTCCATTTCCACCAAACGTTGCGTAGAGTCCTTATCTCTTAAGTACAGCGCTTCACCATCTAGCGCCGTATTCATGACCTGATCGACAAGTTGCTGAATCACCGGTAACCATTCTGCATCGTATTGCTCTCGCTCGAGAAGCTGTCGAATAACCTCGCTATTTTGTAGTGATGTCGCGGGCTCTGTAAATTCGATTTCTTCAAACACGGTATGTAAAAACGTGCCGGGACGCGCCCCTTTAGGAAAATGAAAAATGGTTTTTTCTGGTTCCAATAACACGTCGACTTCATGCTCTTCGGATGAATCGATATCAAGTCCGGATGCTTCAATAAACACCTCACTATCGTTGCTATGATGGCTCTGTTTTACAAGGGCTGAATAACTGGTGATTCGCCAGTCACGATCAATGGCCATTGATTGAGCTTTAGCGACGAGCTCTTCGGTCGGTTGCGCCAACTCTTGATAACGCTCCTCATCAAGTACTGGTACCTCTGTGATAGCGATAGCTTGAGAAGCATTGGCAAGCTGATTGAGCGCAGAACTTAACTCGCTCACTCCCATTTCTTGACCATTTTGGATTAGATGCCCTATTGCGCTGTGATGAACTCCAGTTGGCTCCTTGGTTGAGCGGCCATTTCTCAGTGGCGCCATCCCGATAAAACAACCATAAACTGCACGAGTTAATGCCACATAGATGAGGCGCAAATCTTCGGCAAGCCGCTCTTTATCGGCTTGTGCCATAGAGGCTGATGATTGACGTAGATCGAGTACCGATGATTGGCTTTCGGCATCATAATACTTGGCTTCCATCGCTTCTCGATAACTCACCACAAACGGCAAATAAACCAAGTCGTATTCCAAACCCTTTGACTTATGAATAGTGATAATCTGAACGAGATTACGCTCTGACTCTAAACGCTGAATATGCTCATCACTAGAGCCTAATCCTTGCTTGGCATCCTCTATCGCTTGCCCCAACCAACGTAGTAATGCACTGTCGCTCTCCATATCTTGTCTTGCTGCTTGCAGCAGTTCGCCCAAGTGGAGATAGTCGGTAAGTAATCGTTCACCACCATCAGTAGACAACAATCGGTTGGAGATTTCTCGCTTAAACAATACTGAACGCAGCATTGGTAAAATACCGCGCGATATCCACTGTTGGCGATAGTCACGAAATTCAGCAACCACTTGTTCCCAGAGATTTTCATCATTATTGAGGCTGTCCAGTTGAACGGCAGGCAGAGCAAATAGCTGGGAGGCTAACGCACTTTTTAGCATTCTTTCATCGTCTTGATGCCAAACTGCCAGCATCAAACGCAGTAAGTCATCAGCTATTTCGCTGGTAAAAACGCTATCACGGTTGGAAAGATAAACACTAGCGATACCGCGCTCAGCCAAGGCCTGTTTAATCAACTGACCTTCACTACCAGTTCTCACCAACACTGCGATATTGCCCGCTTCAATCGCTTCGTTGTTGTCACCATTAATCAGCGCTGCTTTACCGGTTTGGGACTGGGTTAATACCTGTTTGATGTGCTGAGCGGTGGCAGCTGCCATCGTTGGTACATACTCACTCTTAGCAACGGGGGATTCCGCGTCTTGGAGCCAAAACTGCATTGCCGCTTGATGTTCACCGTTACACTGCCACTGCATTTTACTCGCTTTAGGGCTAGCATTGACAGCATGAAACGGAATATCATCATCGTAAAGAAAAGCCGAATCTGCCTGTTTAAACAGTGCATTAACGCCAGTGACCATGCTCTCGCTGGAACGCCAATTCGTACCTAACGTATAGTGGTCTTGTACCTGGTTTCGAGCTTGTATATAAGTAAAGATATCAGCTCCACGAAAACCATAGATTGCCTGTTTCGGGTCACCAATCATAAACCAACCACAGTCGGCGTGATTTAAGTACACATGACTAAATATCTGATACTGAAGCGGATCTGTATCTTGGAACTCATCAATCATCGCCACCGGAAATTGTGTTCGGATTTTTTCCGCCAGAGTGTCACCAGATTCGCTGTCCAAAGCCGCTGATAAATGGGTCAGCAAATCATCAAATGAGAGCCATTGCTTTTGTTCCTTAGCTAGAGCCAATCGCTGACGACAATGCTGAATAGCCAATGCCAACAACGAGGTTTTGAGCTCAGGTGGCTGTGCTAAGAAGGCTTCAATCTCAGTAAAGATCGCCATCGTTGGCGCGTCGCCTTTAGGCGTTTTTTCTGTAAGAACGTTTTGAGCGAATTTTTCTAATTGCGTTGGTAGGTAGTAGTCCAATGTTTCTTGTTTAGACCAATCAGTAATCGCCTCAACCCAAGTCGGCAGTGACTTTTTAGTGTAACTGCGTTTGTTTACATCCGATTGACTCACACAACCAACAATGTCGTCAGCGACCGCTAGCCATTCCGACTTAAGGGTTCGGATTCGCTGTAAATTCTGTGCATGAAGCTGGGTAATGTCACTACAAGCATCGACATTTGTTAGCGACAGCGCCGGGCCAGTCAAGTAATTGGCAATCACTTTGAGTAGATCATTTGGCGTCGCCCATAGCTTTCGGACTTCACTTGCAAGCTCCAACCCTAGCGGATAAAACTGACTGCGCCAAAAATCTGCGACCACTTGAGCTTTTAGTCGGCTTTCGTCGGTGATGAATTCATTATTGAATCGAGATCCAGACTCAAACGCATTTTGTGTCAGCATTCTTTGGCAGAAACCGTGGATGGTGTACACCGCCGCTTCGTCCATTTGGCGTTCTGCCTGAAGCAAAGTATCTACCGCAAAGCGATGATCTGTTATGTCATTTAGAAGAGGTTTAATGACCGGGTCGTCACTGTCACCGCGCGCAAAAGCAATTCGAGCCTGATGAATTCGAGCGCGAATACGATCTCTAAGCTCAGCCGTTGCCGCTTCAGTAAACGTTACGACTAAAATCTGGTCGACAGTTAGTGGCTGTTTATGACGACTTTGGTCGCTGCCATGACCGAGAAGTAGGCGCAAATAAAGGCCCGCAATGGTAAATGTTTTACCAGTACCCGCTGACGCTTCTATTAATCTTGCACCGTGCAATGGAAACTGCATGGTGTCTAACGCTATTGGTTCATGGCTCTGTGACATGGTGTTTAAACTCAACTGTGTGATCCAACGCTTAATTCTTTAATTCTATCAATTAGATATAACTATCATTTATACAGGGTGCGATCGCATTCACGGAATTCATTATCTGCTCCCACTACTATGCGCCCTAGAAACTGGTCCCTCTGACCTACTTGGCCGCACAGCAATCTCCCTACACACTATAAAAATACTGGCGGCCGCCCCCTTTCTTGCTCACGCAGCCTTCCCAAATTCACGAAACTTTCCCTATTCATGAGAGTAGTACTCTTCAGCATCCATACTTAGGGTTCTTGGGGCTTCTAGCACGAGCTGCGAGACTAATTTGAGATCATTGGCAAGCACTTCACTCCATTCAGGCCAGACTCTAGAAATATAAGGATTCTCGCCCTCTCCCGTTTGCATGTAACCACCGATAAATCGAGCTTCCATTTTACTCAACATCTTTTCATCGTTCGGAGTCCAGTTGCCTCGACTATAGTTCGCCTCGATACCTGCTAATGCCGATTCAGGGAAATAGGCTAGAGGTTTATCCAAACCACCAAGAAACAACTCAAGTAATTGCCTCATATACTGTTCCGCTTGAACACTATCAAGTTGAGGATAGACACGATGTACTACCCCTTCTTTTTTGTCGTAGGCCAGCATATGGGTCGCTGCTGGTTGACCTGCGAGGGTCAGTGCTAGATGGTCAATCCACGCACTTAAATAGTCACTAGAACGCAAACGCCCACTACGGTATCTAAGCAAGCCTGAGGCATAAATACCCGTGACCCAACCTTGTAATTTAATGGTGATCGAACCCAAGGTTAATTGCAGGTTTATTTCGGTATCGTCCAATGCTTTATTCGACAGCGGTCTCACGGCCTTAGCGAGTTCTTCGGTTTGCACCACGTTCGATGCAAATTCCAAATCACCGAAGTGATTGATAGGTAGATAGCCTTGCGCCTTCTGTTCGGATTTAAATGCCGTTATTAAGTCAGTGCCGTCTTCTGATTTAGTAAAGAAATCAAGTAGCTCTTTTCGCAATACAAAGCTCTCTAATCCATTAAGCGCAAAGGGTTCATCGTCTTCGGTTGTAAACTGCTGTGAATCAAAACTGACTTCAAGCCTGCGGTTGAATAGATATTGAACGGGCAACCGCCAAAAACGCTGCAACTCGGTAAGTTCCAGCTCAACAACACTGCCGACGGCACGTTCAATAGGCTCAAGCGTAAATGGCTCTGAACCGTCAAACCTCACATTACTGAGCTGCTGCAAAGCAGCGGGTAGCCACTCGGAGGCATAACTTTGATAGCTGTGTGCGGACTTAAAATGAGAAGCACTAAACGGCACCATCGCGTATTCCTGAACCAAACTGTTGCGAAGTTTGGCTCCAGACTCATCCACGCTTAACTCACTATCTCCTTGCAAGCAGTAGTTTTGCTCACAATATTCCACCAGCTCTGATACCAGTACCGAAGGTACTCGCTCAGTGTTGTCCTGAATAGAGCGTCCAACGTAGCTAATATAAAGCTGTTGCTGTGCCGATAATAAGGCTTCCAAAAATAGATAGCGGTCATCATCTCGACGAGATCGATCTCCCGGTTTGGTGCGACCTGTCATTAAGTCAAAACTTTCAGGTGGAACACTTCTCGGGTAAACACCGTCATTCATACCAAGCAAACACACAGCTTTAAATGGTATCGAGCGCATTGGCATTAAGGTACAGAAGTTGACTTGCCCAGCAAGGAAGCGCTGACTGACTCGTGATCCCGATAGCTTATCGATAAAATATTGGCGTACAATGCGAGGTGCAAGTGGTTCGCTATAGCAAGCATCTTGAAGCTGTTCTTTGAGACCAGAAAGCGTGTCACGAATCGCTTTTACAACCACTTCACCTTCTAGATCAACATCAAAGAAATCATCCAACAAGGCATTTATGTTGGTTTGCCATGTATCTATTGGTGCGGATTTGGCAAGCAATCCACGATACTTGGTAATGGTATCGATAAACTGTGCCAGTTTGCCTGCACTTTCGGCTTGCATACCTTGAGTCTGCTCATAAGGCGCAATGGTGCCATGCTCAAACTCAAACAAGCCAGCTTGTTCACTAATAGCATACCCGGCCAGCATTCGAGAAATACCGAACATCCATGAGTTTTGCTCAAATTCAGGTAAGTCGAACTCACTGGCAGTGTGGTTATCCAAACCCCAACGTATCTGAGCCTCTTCGACCCAAAGTTTTAATGTAGCAAATTCACTGTCACTGATATTGAATCGCTGCAAAATAGCAGGTACCTCAAGCAATTCAAGTAACTCACTACTGGAACAACGCAACTCAGGTAACTGCAATAATAGGTTAAAAGCATTCAATAAAGGGCTTTCTTTGTCTGCCGTTCGGTCCGAGATCGAAAATGGAATGTAGCGCTCACCGGAAGCATTACCAAATACCGCCTGAATCGCAGGGCTATAGGCGTTGATATCGGCTACCATGACAATCACATCACGCGGCTTGAGATCGGGGTTACGATCAAACATCGCTAGCAAGTTATCATGCAACACTTCCACTTCACGCATTGGACTGTGGCAAACGTGTAAAGATAGTGAATGATCTTGAGGCAAAATGGTTGGCTTATGTTGAGAACTTAGCAATAGCTGATCATCTTGGTGTTCTTCTAAGTTCAAAATATCCGCTTGGATATTTTCCAACAGCGTAGTTCGCTGTCCATCAACAAATGCTTCTATTTCGTTCGACTCCAGCTGTGAAAGAAGATAGAGATTATCCCTTCCTAACTTACCCATAGACGCTAGTAAGCTGTTGCCAACTTCAGAGATATGCAGTTCATCTTCGATATTTTGCTCGATGGAGCCTTTAAGCTGCTCCACCATCGACATATCGCCAGAATGCGCCACATCGGCAATTTGTTGTAAATGCTTGCGCTTATTGGCGGCAAGCTTGGACAGATATTTTCTGTCACGCACTTCACCCCAGTAATAACGACAAGGGTTGGTGAACATCAGATGCACATCAATATGCTGCCCGAGCGCCTTAAGGGCGTCCAAGTATCTCGGGGGCAAAGAAGAAATGCCGAAAACAAATAAGCGCTTGGGCAGCCTATCTAGACCATGCGATTTCACATCCACATTGTGTGTTAAGGCATCAATAAAGTGTTCATAGAGGTTAGCACGGTGGTAAGGTGACTGACCTAACGCTACCGTATGATCATACAACGCCTGCCATAGTTTAGGTTGCCAAGGCTGCTGATCTTCCAGTTCAACGACAGGTTCCCCAGCTTCCCATGCCGCTATCCACTCTGGTCGATAAACCAAGTAGCCGTCATAGATATCGGCGATTTTTTCAGCCAATTGATAGCGTTTCGAGGCATCGGCATCATCGGAAAGGTACTGAGCGAGCGGAGCAAAGTCTGGGTCATTGAGATGAAGCGGTAACAGATGCATGATTTTCCATGTCATCGCTTCTTTATTGAATGCACTGCGCTTGGGCACCTCATCCAACACTTGAACAAATCGATCCCAAATAAACGTCGCGGGAAGTGGAAAGTCGATATTGGCAGCAATGCCAAATTCTTGTGCCAGCGCCATTTTCAGCCATTGTGACATACCTGGGCTTTGCACAAGAATCTGTTCTTTTTCGAATGGATTATCTAGTGGGTCAATCTTGATTAATTGCACCAGTAGAGATTTCAATACATCGATTTGATTTGAGTGATAAACGGTGAACACGTTGCCGCGCGCCTTTAACTAATTGTCCTCACTCAAGATTAACACATTAACTTCAGTTCTAATATTTACTTGAAGCCCTACGCTGTTTGATGTGAAGGTTTAGGTAGATAAGCCATTAAGTAACGTACCGCTACGTAGCTTACAACAATCGTTGCCACAATTAACTCAATATTGGCTAGCACTCGAACTTGCTGAATCGCACTCTCTGATATTCCGTGAGCGCCCATCCAGGCTACCAATTTGTACAAGGCTGTTGCACCTATAACCATTGGGAAAGTAAATGCTGCATAGCCTGGGCTAAATGGTAAACGAAGCAATTTAATGAACGCTAAATAGATAATCATCGTCATCAGTACTGCAATACCGAATAGCAGTGCAAGTATCACTGGTGAAGGCTCTGCTGCCACGGTTAGGTAACCGGCAAGTGAGAGACTCGCTGGCGCTGCCATAATCGCTAATGTTGGTTTAGCTGCGTCTGGAATTTCGTGAGTGAAAATCAAACGATAAATCATGGTAGGAAGCATCACTGCGTACACACCTAGACCAAAGTACAAAGCACCATTTGCTACCCATTGCAGATTTGGATTACCAGAGAACGCCACATCCGCAACCACAATACCAACAGGTGGTACAAACCAGCTTGGCACCATATGGTGTAATTCGAAATCACGACTACGGTGATAAACAAAGCTTGCTAGGAACACGATATGTAAGCCTACAGCAACTAGCCAGATACCATCACCGAGTCTTGGTAAAAACTGACCAACTGAGTGAGAGACCACCATAGTGGCCATTGCAAACGTAGGAACAACACTGCCCACAACAGGGTGTGCTAGGTCTTCTCTTAATAGGTGGTTATGAAATAAAAATTTGTAAGCCAAAATCACAAGTAATACACTCGCGATGGCCGCGCCCATCCACTGTGCGCCATGATGCAGTTCCAGTGCATTTTCCCAACACCAGCCAAGACTCGCGATACCTAAAGCCAACCCTGCCATTGGTGTAGGTGCGCCTTTAACTCTGTAGTGTGCTTTTTTCACGGTCGCAATCATTATTAGCTGCCTCAATTAATGTGTTGCGCTTATTCTAACTCTGCCTTATGTTTAGGTATATCCATTAAAATTCAACTAACGTTCAGATTAACTAAACATGACCCCACATATCTCGCTTAAGCAACTTAAAGTCTTCGTAGCCGTCACTCAGCATCAAACTCTCACTGCTGCGTCGGAAACACTGTTTCTCTCAAAAGCGGCGGTGAGTATGTCGTTAAGTGAACTAGAAAAGCAAATCGGCCATGCTCTTTTTGATCGGGTAAATAACCGTTTAGTGATCAATCAAGAGGGTCAGAAGTTACTCCCTCTCGCCGATGAACTGCTTAGTCGAAGTCGCGACATAGAATCTCTATTTAGCGATGAGCAAAGTTATCGCGGGCAACTACGCATTGGCGCCAGTGATACCGTTGGTAATCAATTAGCGCCGTTTTTATTGAGTGATTTTCGCCAGCAACACCAACATAAAGCGCAACAGTTGTTTATTTCCAATACCGCGTTGATCTGCCAAAAGCTCATCGATTATGAGTTAGATATTGGCTTGGTTGAAGGTAAAACGCTGCATCCCGAACTTAATAGCACTCAGTTTAGTGAAGATGAAATGTGTATCGTCTCCTCGGTCAATCACCCACTAGCAACTAGTGATATGAATGATTTGTCCTTGCTTGAAAACAGCGATTGGATATTGCGAGAACCGGGTTCCGGCACAAGAGAGTTTTTTTTAAGAACGGTTGCACCAAGAATAGAGGTATGGCACGAAGCATTCGAGCTGAATACCACAGAAGCGATCATTAACTGCGTATCGGCGGGATTAGGTCTCGCATGTTTATCTAAACTTGCCGCACAAACAGCGATTAATGACGGTCGTATCAAACAACTTCCCGTTGCGCTGGATATGAAGCGACGGTTCTGGGTATTAGTTCATAAAGAGAAATATCAGAGCCCGCTGCTTAAGAACTTTATCGATTTTTGTCAGGTGTGGGATAAAGCCTAGTCTTGCATGAATAGGAAATAGGCAATCAGTTCTCACTTTTGACCCGCCGACTGGACAAGCGGATCTCGCATCTGTATAAACAGACAGTATTACACGTTTCAAAATTAACATATTAGAGGATTGACCATGGCTGTAATCGTCAAGTACGTGGTGGAACGCAACGGAGAAGAAAAGATGACTTTTACCTCTAAAGCTGAAGCTGACGCTTATGACAAAATGTTGGATATGGCAGACGAGTTATTCTCACTGCTAGGCGAAAGTGAGCTCATTGAAGATGAAGCAAAACAGGAAGAGCTATCCCTTTTCCTTGCTCAACGTAAAGAAGAAGTGCTTTATGCTCTGGGTGCTAAACGCAAACCGACACCAAAGAAACCAAAAGTGGTTGAGCCTGTGGAAGAGGATGATAGCGAGGCTGCAGCATAAATCGCTTACCTTAGTATTCCCCTTCTCATCAATAAACCAGCAACGGCCAATCAGGTCCTGCTGGTTTTTTTGTCTCTAGTATCGACTATTTCTTATTAGACAAAACTATCGCTAAAAAGACAAAGGGTATCGTTTTACAGACTTTTGCCATTTTTGCCCTTTCATCACATCCTGTCACTCTATAAGATGATTGCCAACAAATTACACCAAGTCGCTGCAGTTTGGCGCGACTTTTGGACAATTCTATACATGGAGAACGAGAGTCATGGCAGCATATTCAATTGCTTTCGGCAGCGCAACCAAAAACCGCGACGGTAAAATCATCGAAGCGTTTTTCCCACACCCACGTCTAAATCCAAGTGACGCACTGGTCTCAGCCATTGCTGAAGTAGCAGGTTACACAGACGGTAACCAAGCGATTGAAGTAACTGCAGAGCAAAGCGCTGCATTAGCGACAGCATTCGCATCAAACGACGATGTACAAAATGCATCCTTCGCAGAAAAAGCAGCAAACTCTTCTCAACCATTAGTTATCGTTATTCTTGCCACTGACGAGAAGCCACAATCTGTCGCAGAGGGCTTCTTGAAGCTACAACTGATTTCTAACCGCTTGGTTCAACCACACGGTACAGTGCTAGACGGCATCTTTGGTCTACTTCATAACATCGCGTGGACTAACCAAGGTGCTATCGACCTTCCAGAACTGGCTGACCGCCAAATCGAAGCTCGCCTTGCAGGCGAAACGCTAACGGTTGATTGCGTCGATAAGTTCCCTAAAATGGTGGACTACGTGGTTCCAACTGGCGTTCGTATCGCCGACACTTCTCGTGTACGTCTTGGCGCACATGTTGGTGAAGGTACAACGGTTATGCATGAAGGTTTCATCAACTTTAACGCAGGCACGACAGGCGTTAGCATGGTTGAAGGCCGAATTTCTGCTGGTGTTGTTGTTGGTAACGGCTCTGATATTGGTGGTGGTGCATCTATCATGGGCACACTGTCAGGCGGCGGCACGGTTGTAGTGTCTATTGGTGAGAACTCACTACTGGGCGCAAATGCGGGTCTCGGATTCCCGCTTGGTGATCGCTGTACTGTTGAGTCTGGCCTGTATGTTACTGCGGGTTCTAAAGTACGTATGCTTGATGCTTCTGGTCAAGAAGTAGAAATCGTCAAAGCACGTGACCTTGCAGGTAAGCCAGACTTACTATTCCGTCGCAACTCTGTGACTGGTCAAATCGAATGTCTAACTAATAAGACTGCGGTTGAGTTAAACAGCGAGCTACACAGCAATAACTAGTCGGTAGCAATATCACGATGTTCAAAAAAGAGCCTCAGCATAATGCTGAGGCTCTTTTTATATATCCAAATCTTTATTGTCGATACTTACTGGGACTTGTTTGTTAATCAAATTGACTAACATAATAGAACGCGCCTCACCGTCAGCCTCTTGGAAAATGGCTTCAATGCCCGCAAACTGACCACCAATCACTCTCACGCATTCCCCTTTGTCAGGAAGGTCAGCGCAATCTGGCTCATCACAATGAACCATCGATCTTAATTCAAAAATCAGATCACCATTGATCTCTTTTGGTTGAGCACCAAAACGAATGAAATCAACCACACCTCGTGTCGAGCGAACGGTAGTGAAAGAAGGTCCTACCTCATAATCAAACTTCACGAATACATAGGATGGAAAGAGCGGCTCTTTCACATTCTGTCGTTTGCCACGCAATATTTTTTCTACCGAGATCTCTGGGTAGTAGCACTCTAAGCCTTGATTTTCGAGATGCATTTTCGCGCGAGCTTGTTCTCCGCGCTTACAATAAAGCAAATACCAACGTTTCATTTTCACTGCATAATGTTTCTAATTACCTACATCGTATCACTAAATTTGCGGTCTTTCTCTAAAGTTCAATTAATGAATCGAATAGTAAAGAGGAATATTCCTAATAATTGCGAGTTAACAAAAAATGAAATGTTAGTTTGCAGCACATTTTTCTCGTACCATCCCTGAAAAATTTACTTACATTTCATTGTGTTAAACATTTTATTCACAATATCTATTAATTAATGCTATTGCAGTTATTAATTTGGTCATGTATACAAGTTGGCACATTATATTCTTTGATAACTAAAATTAGTAAAACTTATGACAGCACAGCACAACATCCTAGGCCACCCACGAGGCCTGTTTCTATTGTTCGGTACCGAACTATGGGAACGTTTTTCCTATTACGCAATGCGTGCCATCCTAGTTCTGTTCTTAACTGATGCTACTATGAATGGCGGTATGGGCTGGTCCACTAAAGATGCTCTAGATCTCTATGGTATCTATACTGGACTTGTTTACATCACCCCGCTTATCGGTGGTTACATTGCCGATAACTTCCTAGGCCAACGAAAATCTATCATCATTGGTGGTGTATTGATGGCAGCGGGTCAATTCACTCTGGCTGCTGCAGCATCAGGCGAGCCTAATGCGCACTTATTTTATGGTGGTTTGGCACTTCTTATCGCTGGTAACGGTATGTTTAAACCAAACATTTCAACCATGGTTGGTGACCTTTACGAAGAAGGCGACAACCGTCGTGATGGTGCCTTCACTATCTTCTATATGGGTATCAACTTAGGCGCACTGCTAGCGGGTATCGTTGTGGGCTCAGCAACGGATTCATTCGGTTGGTCAGCAGGTTTTGTAGTTGCTGGTATCGGTATGGTGCTCAGCTTAATCATGCAGCTTACTATGGCGAAATCTTGGTTAGGTGAAATCGGTAACGTGCCTGCGGCTGCTCGTGCAAAAGCACTGAACAACTCAAAAACAAAAGCGCCATTAACTAAAGAAGAGATCGATCGTCTTAAAGTTATCCTTATCATGGGTCTATTTGTTATCGTTTTCTGGGCTGGTTTTGAACAAGCTGGTGGCCTGATGAACATCTACACGCAGCAATATACAGACCGTATGATTGGTGACTTTGAAGTACCAGCAGCTTGGTTCCAATCGCTAAACCCGTTCTTCATTATTACTCTTGCTCCTGTTTTAGCGGCAGTTTGGGTGAAACTTGGTAAGCGTGAACCTAACTCTCCAGTTAAATTTGCTCTAGCACTATTCTTCCTAGCACTTGGCTTCCTTTGTATGGTTGGTGCAGTGATGGAGCAAGGCGGCGACACTGCGGTTAAAACCTCTATGCTTTGGTTAGTGGGTGCGTTCTTCTTCCACACACTAGGTGAGCTTTGCCTATCTCCGATCGGTCTATCACTTGTAACGAAATTAGCACCGCTTCGCCTCGCATCACTTATGATGGGTGCATGGTTTGGTTTCAATGCGATTGCAAACTATGTGGCTGGCCTTATTGGTTCACACGTTGGTGAACTAGGTGCAATGGCTATCTTTGGCGGCATTGCCGCAACGGCCGTCATTTGTGGTGTTATTTTACTCGTGTTCTCAAGTACCTTAGTAAAATGGATGCACGGTGCCGAGTCTAACGGCATTAGCAAGGCTCAAGAAGTAGAAGAGCAACAAGCACAACTCGCTTAATAAACGAATAAGCTTAATAACTAAAAAGGGTCAGACATTGAATGTCTGACCCTTTTTTAATTAAGACAAGCCATTAAGCAGACTGAACCAATTCAACCATCATGTCGATGTGTTCCTGCGAATCGTTAAGACAGCTAATATAACGATAACTTTCGCCACCCGCTTCGATGAAGGTTTCTTTCGCCTCCACCGCGATTTCTTCCAGTGTTTCTAAACAATCCACCGAGAATGCCGGTGTGATAATATCCAGCGATTTAATGCCTTTATCTGGCATTTGCTTCAACGTCTGTTCCGTATACGGTTGTAACCATTCCTCACGACCAAAAATGGACTGATAGCTCATTCCTATTTGCGACGAATCTAAGCCTAACTCTTCACCCAGAAGCTTCGTCGTCGCTTCACAATGCAGAGGATAGACGTCACCGTTATCAGCGTAGCGTTTTGGAATGCCATGATATGAGCACAACAAGTAATCCGCGCGCCCGTGCTGCTCCCAATGCGCTCGCACCGAATTGGCTAGCGCTTTGATATATCTGGCGTTGTCATGATAGTCGCGTACCAATGAAATGCTAGGAAGCGTTGAGATAGATTTACAAGCCTTGGCAATACCATCAAATGCAGCCGCAGTCGTCGTCCCTGAGTACTGAGGATAAAGTGGCAGTACCACGATCTTATCAACCCCTTGGTCTAGTAATCTTGAGAGCCCATCTTTAAGAGAAGGATTGCCGTAGCTCATACCGAGTTCAACCGGCATATTTAGAGCTTGCGCCAGTTTGTCGGCTTGTTGACGGGAGTACACCATCAAGGGTGAGCCCTGCTCCATCCATACTGATTGATACAGTTTAGCGACTTTAGGCGAACGAATAGGCAAGATGACGCCGTGCAAAATAGGGCACCAAAGCCAACGATTCATATCCACAACGCGGTGATCATGCAAGAATTCTTGTAAGAACGCTTTCACTCCTTTTGCTGTAGGTTCATCAGGCGTACCTAAGTTAACCAGCAAAACTCCTGTTTTTAGCGAACCGCTCATAGACTTCCTTTTAGTTGTTATTTGATTTCTAAACGGATTATATACTCTAGCTGACCATCCATGGATCAAAAAAAACGACCTAATAAGGTCGTTTTTTTACTTGATTCACAATTGCGAATTAAGACAGAGCTTTTTCGATATCTGCGCTTACGTCAGCAACTTGCTTAGTACCGTCAAATTTCAGGTACTTAGTGTTACCCGCTTCTGCTTCTTTACCATAGTAAGCAATCAGCGGCGCAGTTTGATCGTGGTAAACGCCTAGACGAGCACGTACTGTCTCTTCTTTGTCGTCATCACGAACTACTAGGTCTTCACCTGTTACGTCGTCTTTACCTTCCACTTTAGGTGGGTTGTAAACAACGTGGTATGTACGACCAGATGCAAGGTGAGCACGACGACCCGCCATACGCTCAACAATCACATCATCAGCAACGTCAAACTCGATAACGTAGTCTACGTCTACACCCATCTCTTTCAGGCCATCAGCTTGAGGGATAGTGCGAGGGAAACCATCTAGTAAGAAACCTTTTTCACAGTCGTCTTGAGCAATACGCTCTTTGATTAGACCAAGAATGATATCGTCTGATACTAGCTGACCTGCATCGATAACCGCTTTGGCTTTCTTACCAAGCTCAGTGCCTGCTTTGATTGCTGCACGTAGCATGTCACCAGTAGAGATTTGAGGGATACCGTACTTCTCCATGATGAATTGAGCTTGTGTGCCTTTACCAGCACCTGGAGCACCTAAAAGAATGATGCGCATGACTTGTCCTCTTATACTTAAAAAGATTTTATACCGAAGCTCACAGCTAAAGGCTTCACCTTAGTGGCTGCTTTACGATAAGTTTCGGTATAAAGATGAATTCTGAATGTATAAACATTGCTCAACAAAGATCTGAATGTTTATGCGTGCGGCGCATTCTAACACAGAAATCTTTTGCTTGGCGCGAAATACGACTAAAGAATAGCCAACAAGCATCTAAAGTTCGCTAACTCTGTGTTAAACCACACTTTAAAATGAATGAGCCCAATACTATTGGGCTCATTTTTATGCTTTAAGTCACAAAATAAATCTAAGGTTATTAGACTTTAGACAAAAGCTTATTCACTGCACCTAGGAATTGAGATGGATCTGTCATAGAGCCACGCTCAGCCAGCATTGCTTGCCCTAGTAATACTTCAACCCAGCGACCAAACGCATCTTCATCCGCTTCGTCTGCCATGCGCTTAACCAACTCATGCTCAGGGTTAATTTCAAAGATGTACTTAACTTCAGGAACTTCCTGACCAGCTGCTTCAAGCAACTTCGCCATCTGTGTGCCCATTTCGAAGTCATCGGTAACCACAACAGCTGGAGTAGTCGCAAGCTTGAACGTGGTGCGAACTTCCTTAACGCGATCACCTAGGTAAGCTTGAGTGCGCTCGACCACAGACTTGAACTCTTCCTCTGTCTCTTTTTGCTTCTCTTTTTCCGCTTCGTCTTCAAACTTACTTAAATCAAGACCCGATTTAGTAATGGACTGGAACTGCTTACCGTCAAACTCGGTTAGGTAGTTCATCAGCCATTCGTCGATGCGGTCATACATCAGAATAACTTCAATGCCTTTCGCTTTAAATTGCTCCAAGTGTGGGCTGTTTTTTGCCGCCGCGTAACTATCTGCGGTTAGGTAATAGATCTTGTCTTGGTCTTCTTTCATGCGCTCAACATAAGACGCAAGAGACACAGTTTGCTCAGCAGAATCCACCTCCGTCGACGCAAAACGAAGCAGGCCAGCGACCTTCTCCTTATTTGCCATGTCTTCCGCTGGGCCTTCTTTCAGTACTAGGCCAAACTCCTTCCAGAACGATTGATATTTCTCTTCATCATTCTTAGCCATGCGTTCAAGCATAGTTAGCACGCGTTTGGTACATGCGCCACGCAACGATTGAGTAACTTTGTTGTCTTGAAGAATTTCACGCGAAACGTTTAGTGGTAGGTCATTTGAATCAATTAGACCACGGACAAAACGCAAATAAGATGGCATGAACTGTTCTGCGTCATCCATAATAAACACACGTTGTACATACAGCTTAAGTCCGCTCTTATGATCGCGATTCATCATATCCCAAGGCGCTTTAGCTGGAATATACAGCAAGCTAGTGTAGTCATTCTTGCCTTCTACGCGGTTGTGACTCCATAGCAGAGGGTCAGCAAAGTCATGAGACACATGCTTATAGAACTCTTGATACTCTTCATCGGTAATATCAGATTTGTTGCGAGTCCAAAGTGCTTGCGCTTTGTTGATCTGTTCCCACTTACCTTGTTCTGTCTCTTTACCTTCTTCATCACGCTCAAGCGTCCAAATAGATACTGGAATGCCGATGTGGTCTGAATATTTGCTGATTACATCACGAAGACGCCATTCAGATAGGAACTCTTTACCTTCTTCACGCATGTGAAGAATGATATCCGTACCACGTGTTTCTTTAGTGATGTCTTCGATGGTGTAGTCGCCTTCACCAGCAGAGTGCCATTGCACCGCTTGGTCAGCGGCCGTGCCCGCTGCGCGCGTGCGTACGGTCACCGCGTCTGCCACAATAAACGCTGAGTAGAAGCCAACACCGAATTGACCGATTAGTTGTGAGTCTTTACTTTGCTCATCTGACAATTTAGCAAAGAACTCTTTTGTACCTGATTTTGCAATAGTGCCTAAGTGTTCGATCACATCATCGCGCGTCATACCGATACCATTATCGGAAACGGTTAATGTGTTGCTCTCTGCATCAAACGACAACTTAACGCCTAAGTCTGCGTCACCTTGATATAAGTCAGCGTTAGATAGCGCCTGAAAGCGCAGCTTATCGGCTGCATCGGACGCGTTCGAGATTAACTCTCTTAGAAAGATCTCTTTATTTGAATACAGAGAGTGAATCATTAAGTGAAGAAGTTGTTTTACCTCTGACTGAAAGCCACGGGTTTCTTTATTGTTAGTTTCAGCGGTGCTCATGCTATCTCCATTACACATTTAATATCGAGTTTCGACATTTTCTGGAACTCGTTATTGCTATGATTAATCTGCTAAAGAAATGAGGATGAAGATTGTAAATTCAAGGTCAAAAAACATAAAAATGCTGTTTTTTTGATTGGTTTTTATTATCCTACTGCTCCTGACTATAAAAAAATCCTAAAATCCTATAATTGGCCCTGCAATTATTCAGTGCCAAAGTATCAGTATCTGTCGCGTTGCGGCACTAAAAAGAAGAATGCAATGAGTAACATAGGCACTAAGTTTATACTCGGTCAAAAGTACATTTTTGACCCTAATAGCAACTCTTTAGTCGATCAAACCAATAACGATGAAGTAGTCCGTCTTGGTAGTAATGAAAGTCGCATTTTACTTCTACTCGCTGAAAGACCGAATGAAGTCGTGACTCGTAACGACCTTCATGAATTTGTTTGGAGAGATCAAGGCTTTGAGGTCGATGACTCAAGCTTGACTCAAGCTATTTCTACGCTCCGCAAGATGCTGAAGGATCCAACAAAGTCACCTCAATTTGTAAAGACGGTGCCTAAGCGTGGCTATCAGCTTATATCTAGTGTTGAGCGCTCTGTGCCTGTCGCTTCATCAGAAGCCATAAACGAAGCTCCTGTTGTTGATCTTGCCAAAGAACTGCAAGAGCCAAACTCTGCGTCAACCGTTCCTCACTCAGAGCCAGTGATCCCACCAGCTCCAAAAGAAAAGACACCGCCAACCGTTTGGGCAATGGTCGTAGTGGCAATTTTGCTACCTATTCTTGTGCTTATGGTAACCAACCCGGCGCAATCAAGCTTTAAAGAGCTTGGTATGGTCGAAAGCGTTAAGATTGTGACGCCTGAAAACCACCCTGACGTCTCTAGCTGGCAACCAAAAATTGAGCAATGTGTTGCTAAGTATATTGAAACACATACCGACGACATGTTGCCTCTAGAAGTGATTGTAACAGGCGATCAGAGTGATCAAATTGCACTGAACTTTATTCATAGTGTCGAATTCTCTGGTGAAAATAGCACAATGCGTATTTTTACTGAGCAATCAGACTTAAGCAAAGTGTGCAAGTAAGGAGTGTCCTGATGAAAATGAAATACGCTGCTATTTTACTTGCTCTATCTACTGCTCTAAGTGCTTGGCTTTACTGGGGAAGTGATTTAAAAATCGAGCAAGTTCTAACGTCCAATGAATGGCAATCCAACATGGTAGGTATCATTGCTGCCCGTGACTATCCAGATACCGATATCGGCCCGTTAAGCCGATTAGAAATGTCGGCCAACGTAAAATATTTGCCAGGTGGTGAATATATCCGCGAATCTTCAATGCGCTTGTACGGTAACGATCCAGAAAAACACACCTTAATTAAGATTTCTGAGAAAGGCGCTTGGACTATCAGTGACAACTACTTACTGATTTCACCTCGAGAGTTCAAAGACACTGCGACGGCACAATCGGACGAGTTTACTCATGAGCAACTTGCGATGATTAAGCAGTTCCTAAAAATGGAAGCCCAGCAAAGTCGACGTATTGATATCGTTAACGAAAAAACATTATTGTTGACTAGTTTAAACCAAGGTTCATCTATCTTGTTCTCTAACTAAGTCAGAATTTAAATATCATAAAGGAGGCAGTCTGCCTCCTTTATTTTTTGTAGCTAAAAAGTGTGAGACCATAAAAAAACCAGAGCTGAAGCTCTGGTTTTTTGTTTGTCATCTGAGGTGACGCTTAGCCTAGTAGGCTCAATGCTGCGTTTGGCGCTTGCTTCGCTTGTGCCAAAATCGAACTTGAAGCTTGCGATAGAATTTGATTCTTCGTCATCGCTGTCGTCTCTTTCGCAAAGTCCGTGTCTTTGATACGGCTCTTCGACGCGTTCACATTCTCATTGATGTTGTCTAGGTTGTTGATAGCGTGATTGAAGCGGTTTTGGAAAGCACCAAGCTCAGCACGGTGGCTATCCACATACTTCATCGCAGAATCCAGAATCGCCACGGATTCTTGAGCGCCACCTACTGACGTGACATCAATATCGTTAACCGTTGCTGCTGCCGCTGCACCTGACATGTCTAGCTCACCTGAACCCGCTAGCGTGCCACCGAAGCTTAATGAAGCGCTGTCGATATCTTTATTGTTGCTCGCAAATACTTGTAGTGCGCCATCTTCATCTACAGACGCTTGCACTAGGTCAGTTTGACCATTGATGTACGTCGCTAGCTGCTCAATGTCGTCGCCTTGTTTCGCGTTAATCGTCAGCGTTGTCATCGCATTACCTGCGCTGTCGTTCATGTCGATAGTCAGTGTTGAGTTTGCTGCCACTGACCAATCTTTATCTTTCGCGTTCGCTGCTTGGTAAACCGAACCACCCATGCCGCTGTTGTCTGAGCGCATGTCTTTCAGGCTTAGCATCACCGCTTCACCATTGTTTGAACCGATTTGGAATGACTGGGTACCGTAAGTACCGTTCAGTAGACGGTTACCACCGAATGCTGTGGTTTCAGCGATACGGTTTAGTTCGTTGTTCAGCGCCGTCACTTCTTCTTGAATCGCCMCACGCTCTGCTTTTGAGTTTGRGCCGTTTGCCGATTGCAGTGATAGGTCACGCATACGTTGCAGGATGTTCGTTGTCTCGTTCATCGCGCCTTCAGCWGTTTGGGCGATAGAGATACCATCGTTCGCGTTGCGCACTGCCACATCAAGACCACGGCTTTGAACGTTCAAACGGTTCGAAATTTGTAGACCCGCTGCGTCGTCTTTCRCACTGTTGATTTTATGACCCGAAGACAAACGCTCCATTGACGTTGCTTGCGCCTGACTTGCACTGTTTAGGTAACGCTGAGCGGTCATCGCTGATACGTTAGTATTTACATTCACTGCCATGTTGTTTCTCCAATTGATTTTCCGGTGTAGCGGTTTCCGACGTCTCGGAAAACCAAGTAGTTCTCTCAAAGTTACTATCTTTATCGTCTTCAAAAAGAAAGACTTGAGAAGTTTATTTATGGAAAGTTACTTTTTTTATGCGGTTGGACATGAATTGTGATAAGAAACATAAAAAGTGAAGTTTTGTAGGAAAAAGAACTAAAGTTATCTGCCTAGCCGTCGTACGACCTATTTTGCTATTAGCTCTGCAAAAGAGTAAGTGCTAGGTTAGGAGTCTGTTTTGCTTGAGCCAAAATCGTAGTGCTAACCTGTTGAAGGATTTGTTGCTTTAACATTTCGGTTGTTTCTTTCGCATAGTCAGTATCTTTAATACGGCTGTTCGAAGACGATAAATTCTCTTCCATATTTGCCAGATTATTAATGGTATGACCTAGCCTATTTTGGTACGCACCCAACTCAGCCCTATGACCATCCACATACTTTAAAGCTTGATCGATCACCGACACCGACATTTGCGCACCTCCTACTGCTTCGATAGACAAATTATCCACCGTCACAATACCTTGTGTCGCAATATCTAAAGCCTGAGCAAAGCTCCCAGAAAATGTAACGCTACTGATGACTTGCTGGGAGTCTGCAAACAATTGTAACTGCCCCTGCCCGTTTACTGAGGCTGAAATCGTATCTGTTTGCCCGTTAATGTAAGTTGCAACCTGTTCAATATCATCGCCAACTTTAAGCTCTATCGTGTCAGTCTGAGTTCTACCTTGAGCATCTTGATAACTGAAACTCAAGCTACGATTACTTGAATCCACCAGCCACGATTCAGAAACGCCATTATTGGCACGATAAGCAACGCCGCCCATTTCCAGTTGGTCAGAACGCATATTTTTTAGTTCAACTTGAATGGCCTCACCTGCCTGCGCACCTATTTGGAACGTGGCCTTACCAAAGCTTCCATTGAGCAATCTTTTACCACCGAATGAGGTGGTTTCTGCGATTCGATTTAGCTCATCATTGAGGGCGGTAAACTCTTCTTGCAGCGCCTTTCGATCTTGAGCCGAATTGGAACCATTGGCAGATTGCAGAGAGAGATCTCGCATTCGTTGTAGGATTGATGTGGTTTCATTCATCGCGCCTTCCGCAGTTTGCATGATGGAAATACCATCATTTGCATTACGCTGCGCTACGCCTAAACCACTTATTTGAGCTTCTAATCGATTAGAAATTTGTAGGCCAGCTGCATCATCCTTAGCACTATTAATACGATAGCCAGATGACAGGCGCTCTAACGACTGATTCAACGCCTGAGACGCTTTATTCAGTTGATTCTGCGCCATCATTGCACTGACATTGGTATTAACAGTAATCGACATACAAGTTCCGAAAACAAGAGGGTTAGTTTGATATCGACTAAATGAGAAAAAACTGAAGGGAAAAAAGGTAGTGAGAAGGTTCCTAGTACAAACGCCTAGGAACCAAGATATGGATTATGCTGCGATATTTAGTGAGGCAAGCATCTCTTGCGACGGCGCAAAGAAATACGCCCCTGTGACCGCTTTGGTAAAGCGTAACAACTGGTCAGTTTTACCATCGGTTGCACCGTACATGCTTTCAAGCATCGCATCGAAGTTATGTACCGTATGACAATAAGCAATGAACAGTAAGCCATGAGCGCCACTTACCGTACCATACGGTAAGCTGTGACGAACAATTTTAAGTCCTTTGCCTTCCTCTTTGATGTCTACACGCCCCACGTGAGATGCGGCAGGGACATCATCCAGCTCTATAGAATCAGGCTTGGTACGACCAATCACTTTTTCTTGTGCTGCAACATTAAGGCGGTTCCACGCTGGCAGATTATGTTCAAAACGTTGCACCATCACGTAACTTCCAGAAGCAAACTCACCATCAGCAACTAATGCGACTTCACCACGCTGCTCACCTTTCGGGTTTTCAGTGCCATCAATAAAGTCGGTCATATCACGAGCATCCATAAAGCGATAGCCGTAGGTCTCATCCACAACAGTTACGTCCTCAGCAATCTGACCCATGAGTTTACGCAACACATAAAAATGCAGGTCATGACGCTTAGAGTGACAATGCACTAATACATCTACCTCAGTCGATGGAGCGTGAATATCACCTTCACCTAGTTCTGGGAACGCTTTCAGTTCTGGCGGCATCGCCTGTTCAAACTGTGTCCAGAATGAGTGAGAGAATGCTACTGATGAAGTCAGTTCAGCACCAGGTTGAGACTCATTAAGCTCTTTTACTAACTGTGGTAATGCTTGCAGTGCACTTAGCACTTGCTGAGGGTTTTGATTCACTTTTAACTGCATGTACAACGCAAATGGTTCAGCATCAGGCGTTATCGCACTTTGTGGTAATGACATTGATCTTTCCTCTGTTTTTGCACAGTGTATTTTTAACTAGTTACTCGTAGTATGACCTTGATCAGTAACTGTATTGATTTTTCTTGGCATCGCTAAGCAATCTATCACATAGCGACTA
Source organism: Vibrio mediterranei (assembly GCF_013364395.1). Taxonomy (NCBI): domain Bacteria; kingdom Pseudomonadati; phylum Pseudomonadota; class Gammaproteobacteria; order Vibrionales; family Vibrionaceae; genus Vibrio; species Vibrio mediterranei. The sequence continues at coordinate 2,730,471 of NZ_JABXGK010000001.1, forward strand.
TTTACCAAATAAATAGCAAACCAGCACAGCAATACCAGTGTCATCGCGTTGGTCCAGGTAAACTGCCAGTGCTGTAAGCTGACTAAGTAGACAGTATGTCCTAGCTGCATTAGCACCACGAGAATAGAAGTGCCTCTTAAATAGCTAACAGAGCGATTGATTTTGTCTGTATCCGCTTTACGCAATCCCATTAGCCACATTCCTACAACAATCGGTAGCCCCATGGCCAATCCGAGGTAAAGCATAGTGTGGTTTGGGTAAACATACTCGAGAATTTGACTTCCTTCTTGGCGACTCGCACCAGCAACAATAAATACCACCCAAGCACGTGTCAGGAACGCCCACCCTAACCAGAGCCAAATTGGCGCTTTGAGGATTCCGTGCTGGTCATATTGTTCTATGCCATAGCGCATAATACGTCTCAAATTCTAACTAATATCAAACTATATGGTGTTAATGGCGCAATGATTCAAGTTCAAACTCTTGGTTATGATAAAATGCAGCAAATTTTGAGTTAGGATGAGTATGAAAACCAACAAAAGTGCGCCTTCTGTAGAAACGCAGCAAGAAGCGATGCGCATAGCGAAATCAACCCAAAAGCCTGGTCAAACAAAAGAACAGACTAAATTGATCGCTCAAGGAATTGAAAAAGGCATCGCGCAATTTAAAAAACAGCAGAAAGAAAAAAAACGTCAGGCAGATAAAGCGCTAAAAAAACAGAAAAGAGATAAGCAGCAACGTGACCACGTTGAAGCAGACAATCAAACACAAGACATTCAAGTTCAGGAGGTAGGCTCTACCCGTTTACCTTGGATGTTGTTGGTATTTAGCTGGATAGGTTTTATTGCTTATGTTGCTCTTAACTAAACGTAGTCTCGGTGCTATCACCGCACTGATTGTGCTGCAAGGCTGCTCAACACCAGCCAATCAACTTTCATCACCGCAAGCTGAACGTGTTGAGGTAAGACTGGATGCCACTATGGATGTCTCGTCTTGCGCTTGGAAAGGCGACATCACTGGTTCAGAAGGACGCTGGTATAGCTCGATTTTTTATGGCAATGATGCACTGGCCCGTGGCGCAATGAATGACATAAAGAATCATGCAAGTGAGTTGGAAGCAGATACTGTACTTTTGCTATCCCCTCTCGACTTTCAAACGTCGGTAACCTTGATAGGTAGCGCGTACCGATGTAAAAAATAAAGCCAGAGTCTTCACTCTGGCCTCATTTATCATCCATATGCACACGGCTGATACTTAATTCACACTCAACAACGATATGCTGCTTAAACGCCAAGAGTTGACTCGATGTCATTTTGGCGTTCAATCACCCATTGGCTGTCGAATGGTCCCCAGTCAGATAACTGGTAATAACCATCATTGTGTCTACGCCCATCTTGAACAAACATGAGCTCAATGCCGATACCAGGTAGCGCCTTGATTACATCTTGAATTGTTCGGCGAGGCCACCCCGTTTTTTCGATAAGTTTTGGCACATTCGGTCTCTCGATGCTCTCAACAAGCAATGCGAGATAGAGACGACGTGCAAAAACAGGACTCAGTTCCATTGACACCTCCTATTTATGTGCATTTCCAATATATTGGATTTCAACAAGATGGTGTTGCGCTTGATCAATTTCTCGATAATCCGCGCGATATCAACAATTCAGATTTTGTAACTTTTCATCAATATCGGTTAATTTAGCTGGCTTTTCTGTTGTTTTTGCGCCATCTGTTCAGAACAAACAGATCAGACCAAGTGTGATAAAGAACAAGTTTTTGTTTATAAGGAGAGTTCTTGATAGGATGCTTGAAAACAAAATTGCCGAGTCGGCAAGTCAATTATAGAAAGGAAGTCATTATGTCGATCACCATGTTTGGGATCCCTAACTGCGACACAATTAAAAAAGCTAAAAAGTGGCTCGAAGCTAATGACGTGGAGTACACATTTCACGACTATCGTAAAAATGGTATTTCAGAGCAAATGGTTCGCGAGTTTTGTGATGCTCTAGGTTGGGAACAAGTACTAAACAAACGCGGCACGACATACCGCCAGCTCTCACAAGAGCAAAAAGACACACTTAATGAAGACTCTGCGATCTCACTTCTTGTTGAGCATCCTGCCATGATTAAACGTCCTATTGTCGATATTGACGGCAGCAAACACATTGGCTTCAAAGCTGATCAATACCAACAGATTTTCAACGCATAATTCGAATTAACGATAAGTACAAGGATCATCAAGGATGACAGACAGCCCCGTATTGGCACTCGCAAAAGATTTAATTAGTCGCGAATCAGTAACACCGGAAGATGCAGATTGCCAAAAGGTAATGATTGAACGCCTAGAAAAACTCGGTTTTGAGATCGAAGTGATGGTGTTTGAAGACACCACCAACTTCTGGGCTCGCAAAGGTAGTGAAGCGCCGCTATTCGCCTTTGCTGGCCATACCGATGTTGTACCAGCTGGACCAAAAGAACAATGGCATACCCCACCATTTGAACCAACAATCATTGATGGTCATCTTCATGGACGTGGTGCAGCAGATATGAAAGGCTCGCTAGCCTGTATGATTGTTGCGGTAGAACGATTTATAGAACAGAACCCAAACCACACGGGCTCCATTGCTTTCTTGATCACCTCTGATGAAGAAGGCCCATTTATTAACGGGACTACCCGAGTGGTCGATACCTTGATGGAGCGTAACGAGCTGATCGACATGTGTATTGTAGGAGAACCTTCAAGTACGCTAGCGGTTGGCGATGTGGTTAAAAATGGCCGTCGTGGCTCTATCACTGGTGATTTGAAAGTAAAAGGCATACAAGGTCATGTTGCTTACCCTCACCTAGCAAACAACCCAGTGCATCAAGCGCTTCCTGCATTAGCAGAGCTTGCTGCAACAAAGTGGGATGAAGGTAACGACTTCTTTCCTCCAACCAGCTTCCAGATCCCCAATCTACATTCTGGCACCGGTGCAACTAATGTGATTCCTGGTGAATTCGATGTGCAGTTCAACTTCCGTTTCAGTACTGAACTGACCGACGAAGACATCAAACAACGCGTACATTCGACACTTGACCTTCATGGGTTGGATTACGAGTTAAAATGGACATTAAGTGGTCATCCGTTCTTAACGGATAGAGGTGAATTACTGGATGCAGTAGTCGATGCCGTGGAAGAGGTCAACCATAAGAAACCTGAGCTTCTAACGACGGGTGGTACATCCGACGGCCGCTTTATTGCACGCATGGGCACTCAAGTAGTAGAGCTTGGTCCTGTTAACGCAACCATTCACAAGGTAAACGAATGTGTAAACATTGCTGACCTTGAAAAGCTCACCGATATGTACGAGAAAACTCTGTTTAATCTTTTGGGTAAATAGATATGGATAGAAAGCAGCTTGTTGGTCAAAGTGAATGTGAGCTAGTTCCACTTCAAGTTGGAAACAAAGCGTTTCTTGTGCATCAGCAAGTTAGGCAAGATTTGCACGCTCTGATTCAAGCTGCTTCATCCGATGGATTTCAACTGTATATCGCCAGTGGATTTCGAAGTTTCGAGCGTCAACTTGGTATTTGGAACAACAAAATGTCAGGGGGTAAGCCAATTCTAGACGATGATAGCCACCCCATGGATACTGCCTCACTGTCTGATGAGCAAAAGGTTCGAGCAATTTTGCGTTGGAGTGCTTTACCCGGTGCAAGCCGCCATCACTGGGGTACCGATTTTGATGTCTATGCAGGTAACTTGTTACCTGTTGACACTTCTCTCGCCTTAGAGCCTTGGGAATATACACAAGGTCATCAAGTACCCTTCTATCAATGGCTAAAAAACAATGCTAGCCGGTATGGTTTCCGCTTTCCTTATCAGCAAGATCGTGGCGGAGTAGCCTTTGAACCCTGGCATATCAGCCACCATGCCACGGCAGAACAATGTCTTAGCCAACTTTCCATCACATTGCTTCAAGAAACTTTAGAGCAATCAGAGATTTTGGGACAACGTGCCATACTTTCTCAACTTGATTACATCTACAATCAATATATAACAAATATACAACGTTGAGAGTGAAGTATGATTGAATGGCTATTTAACCCGTGGGTTATCATTATTGTTGTTGTAGCCGTTGTGATTGGCAACATTGCAGCACTGAAACACACCGCCAATATGAAGTTCAACCAAGAAGATAACGTCCGTTCACGTAAACATGAACTTGACCGCCTCAATGAGTTAGATAAACAAAAATATGGCGATGATGACGAAGACATAAAAAAAGGACCTTAACGGTCCTTTTTTGTTTTAGTCTTTCTTGATCACTGTCGATATCAACGGTTCTAGGGAGCGGAGCAGGTTCTCTGCTACTGGCTTACCGTCTTTATCCGTAACATTAATCGAAGTACGGTTCCCTAAATCACCGAATAGGAAGGTGTATTCGCCCGGTTCTAGATCAATTGGTTTCAAGCCAACGTCATTCCAGAACGCGTCATCCGGTGCAGCGTATTTGGCTTTTGCAGTACCTTGAGACTGGTTACGCTCTTCAATGGTGAAGCCCATCTTAGGCAGCAGCTCTGGGATCTCTTGCCACATTACATTATACGGTGTACGTGCAATGATGACTGGCAGACCACTTCTGTCCGTACCCATGCTAATCGGGATAGACTTGACCAACTCTTGAGCTCGACGAGCGGCTTCTTCACGAAGGTCTCTGTCATAGCGAGCAGTTACCAAATTGGTCATCAATGTGTTGTAACGCTCTTCGTTAACACGAGTTACTGGCTTATCTTTTCCACCCTCACGCCAATCGATCAGCTTCATTTTGAAACCATAACGATTGTTTGCTTCGAAACGGCTTATCTCGTAACGGCTACCAATCTCAACGTCCTCATCTTCAGAAACCCAAGACACCCAGTCGGTTTCGATAAAGTCATCGGTTTCTTTTCGTGCTTTGACGTTGATTTCAGCTAGCATGGTCTTGACTGTTGACCATACTTTATCCATCTCATCTTTTTGTAGCAGCCACAGTGTTACGTCGGAGCCTTGCCTTTCTACTCGAGCACCAGGGATAAGCTCTAAAACTTGTTGAGGCGGACGAATATCAACCTCACGGCCAATGCCACCCGAGTAATCCCCTTTAGGAATTTCATAATTTGGATAGAACTGAGGCGTGGCATCTTCCGGTAGCGTCCAACTTTCTAGCGGTGGCGCATCTAGGTAGTTAAAGTCATCTTTTGCTTCGCGACGAGTGTTAGGGTCACTCGAACAAGCGGCTAAAACAATAACAGCTAACGACGATACCGCTAGCTGACGAGAAAATTTCATTGATACTCCCTTAATAAGAGGAGCGATAGTTCACTCCTCTTAATGTTCTATTAGTAAATACAAGCTTCTGTTAGAGCTTGAGCAACAATAGGTTTTGCTTGCTCGGATAGTTCAACAAGAGGTAAACGTAAATCTCCGTTGTCAATCAAACCCATTTTATGCGCAGCCCACTTCACAGGAATCGGGCTAGATTCTACAAACAGATTTTTATGCAAAGGCATAAGACGTTGATTGATGATTTCAGCTTCTTCGAATTTACCTTCTAGAGCCAGCTTCATCATTTTTGCCATGTCTGCCGCTGCAATGTTGTTCGTTACGGAAATCACACCAGTGCCGCCTTGCTTGATGAAATCAAGCCCTGTCGAATCATCACCACTTAGTAAGATAAAATCTTCGCCACAAAGTTCACGATGAATTTGAACTCGTGATAAATCACCTGTCGCATCTTTAAGTGCAACAATATTTGAAATCTCAGATAAACGTGCAACCGTCTCTGGTAGTAGATCCACACCTGTACGACCAGGTACGTTGTACAAGATTTGTGGAATGTCTGTCTCTTCGGAAATCGCTTTATAATGCTGATACATGCCTTCTTGCGTTGGCTTGTTGTAATACGGTGTCACACTCAGACAACCCGCAATACCAACATTATTAAATAACCGACTAAATGTAATCGCTTCGTGCGTCGCATTTGCACCTGTACCAGCAATAATTGGTAGACGACCTTCAGCAAACTCAACCGTCTTCGCGACGACCTTGACATGTTCTTCAACAGTTAGTGTTGCAGACTCACCTGTTGTACCGACAGCAACAATACCGTCTGTACCAGCTTCAATATGATACTCAACTAGCTTTCGTAAGCTAACGAAGTCCACTTCGCCGTCTGGAGTGAATGGGGTTAATAAGGCAACAATACTTCCTGAAAACATGGTGATCTCCCTAAATTGATACTTCTTGCATGGTACTGTAATGCTATTGATAAACACAAGAGATTAAAAACGATCCCCGCAAGAAGTGAATGAATAATTATCAGATTTCAGATATGAGGCACGTATAAGGTGCGCTATTACTATTTCGAGGTGTCATCAACAGGTCAATTTTCTGGCTGATAAACTTATTCCCCTTAAATTTGTCGGTATTCGGTTACATCTATCACAAGAGCTTTACCGTTAGCTGTGCTACCATATCATCAAATAAGGACTTTAGAGTGACACCATGAATCAGTATTTAGTGATTACCGCCGTTGGTACTGACCGCCCAGGGATTTGTAATGAAGTCGTACATCTGGTCGCACAAGCCGGATGTAACATCATCGATAGTCGCATTGCCATGTTTGGTAATGAATTTACTCTCATAATGCTGATATCCGGCACCCCCAGTTACATCACAAGAGTTGAGACTACCTTGCCACTTTTAGGGCAAGAACATGATCTCATTACGATGATGAAACGTACATCCAAACACGATGCCTTACCGAATCAATATACTGTTGAAGTGTTTATTGAATCAGAAGACCGCATTGGACTCACTGAACAATTTACCCAGTTTTTCGCCGATAAACAGATCGGTCTGGCTTCATTAAGCGCGCAAACTATTGTCAAAGAGCGTGCGGGCACAGAAGTCGATCAATTCCAGATCGCTCTAACTGCTAACGTAGAAGAAAATTGCAATTTGATGCAGTTACAAGAAGAGTTCGACTCTTTGTGTCAACGCTTATCAGTAAAAGGCTCGCTGAACTTCATCAGCGGTAGTAAATAAAACAATAACACCATTCAGCTTCAAAGGAATTTCAATGAACACGTTGACTGCGGGTGCACCAGCTCCAAACTTTTCTTTGCTCGACCAAGACGGCAACACCGTCACACTACAAGACTTCAAAGGTAAGAAAGTCCTGTTTTACTTTTACCCTAAAGCTATGACACCGGGTTGCACCGTGCAAGCTCAGGGGCTACGTGACGTTAAAGCCGAGCTTGACGCTCACAACGTTGTGGTATTGGGTGTCAGTATTGACCCAGTAAAACGTCTAGGTAAATTTATTGAGCGTGATGAACTTAACTTTACGCTTCTCTCAGATGAAGACCATGCCGTTGCAGACCAATTCGGTGTTTGGGGCGAGAAGAAGTTTATGGGCAAAGTCTATGATGGCTTGCACCGTATCAGCTTCTTAATCAATGAAGAAGGTGTGATTGAGCATGTATTTAATAAGTTCAAGACTAAAACTCACCACGAAGTAGTGCTTGATTACTTGAACGACAAAGCATCTTAATACACCTTGTAGTTCGGGACATTCAATTCAAAAAAGCCTCGCTTGTTTAGCGAGGCTTTTTTACTCTTTTCAGATAGCTAAGTGGCTTGCTGAGTGCCATCATCATGACTTGGTAGTGCATTCCAAACCGCTTTAACTAGCGTTGCCAATGGTATGGCAAAGAACACTCCCCAGAAGCCCCATAATCCACCAAATACCAAGACCGCAACGATAATTGCTACCGGGTGTAAATTCACCGCTTCAGAGAAGAGTACTGGTACAAGAACATTACCATCCAACGCTTGGATAATACCGTATGCTACAAGTAACCAGTAAAATTGTGGTGCTAAGCCCCATTGGAACAGACCCACCATAGCAACGGGAACCGTAACGGCTGCTGCACCGATATAAGGGATAAGTACTGAGAAACCAACCAACACGGCCAACAAGACCGAATAACGAAGATCTAGAATAGCAAAAGTGACATAACTTACTGTACCAACAATCAAGATCTCCAATACCTTACCACGAATGTAGTTAGAAATTTGCTGGTTCATCTCGATCCAAACTTTATTCGCTAGGCGACGGTTACGAGGTAAAACGCCGCTCGCCATGCTGACCATCTCTTCTTTATCTTTTAATAAGAAGAAAACCAGTAACGGTACTAAAATCAAATATACCGCTAGCGCCGCTAAACTAACGAGCGATGCCAGAGAGCCTTTCACTACATTTTCACCTAAAACGAGAACTTTATCTTTCACGTTACCCATAATGGTTTCGACTAAATGAATCTCAGCGAGATCAGGATATCGTTCAGGTATCGTTGCAACAAACTGCTGCATGCCGTTATACATATTTGGAATATCATTCAGCAAGTTTCCAACCTGATTCCAAATTGTTGGTACTAAACCAAAAATTGCTAACAGCATTAAACTGATGAAGAGGAGGATGACCGCTACTACTGATAGGGTTCTCGGTACACCAAGTGCGCATAGTTTACTAACCGGCCACTCTAATAAGTACGCCAAAACAATCGCCACCAATAGCGGAGCAATCAAATTACCGAAGAAGTAGATGGTAATAAATCCAAATAACAGAATTACTACCAAGCTCACTGCATCTGGGTCTGAAAAACGTCGCTTATACCAACGACGGACCATATCTAGCATCAATTAATCATCCTGTTTACGAATATTGATAACGCTCACTTCACCTTCAATCCTATGATGTATTGCCGCATTCTGGATAGATAAGTATTGAAGGACGTCCGAGACTGAGTGTTTGTCGATTAATCTCACCGACAATAGTTGCCCTATTTCAATCTGTTTAAAAGCGCGCTTGACCAAGAGTAATGACATCGGGCATCGTTCTTCCACTAAGTCTAGATGTATATCGGTCATACACTTTCCATTTGAACAGCGTTGAAACTAAACATATACGCTACGAATCTCTCAAAGTCATCCATTGTAAAGACTTTTGATAGCATACCCAACCAGTAAGTGTTACAGAAACTATGAATAATGGATATTCACACAAACCAGAGATAACAAAATACAGCTAAGCCCGAGAATGAGAAAACCTTTCCTATCCCAGTTCCGTATGCAAAAATGAGTGGCAAGAGGATAAGGTAGGAAACCAAGTTAGGATTTCATGGTCAAAACTACCACATTTTAAGGAGTCACCTCAGTCGTATGTTGAAACGCGCCCGTTCATTGATTTGCCTATGCGTTGCTACCGCATTAAGCGTCCCTCAAGTTGCCTATGCCGAACTCGATCTTCCTGATATCGGAACTGCAGCAGGGGCAACGTTGACCATAGATCAAGAACTTATTTATGGTGATGCGTATATGCGGATGATTCGCGCTAGCTCTCCAATTGTTAATGACCCAGTGCTCAACGAGTACGTTGACTCTATTGGCCATCGATTGGTTTCCAGTGCTAATGATGTAAAGACCCCTTTCACCTTTTTTATGATACGCGACCGTAACATAAATGCTTTCGCATTCTTTGGTGGTTATGTCGCACTGCATACGGGGCTGTTCCTTCACGCCCATACTGAAAGTGAACTGGCCTCCGTTATGGCGCACGAAATCGCCCACGTCACTCAGCGCCACTTAGCGCGTAGAATGGAAGACGAAGCTCGCCGTTCACCCGCTACTGTTGCAGCACTTGTTGGTTCACTCTTATTGGCGATTGCTTCCCCTCAAGCGGGTATGGCAGCGCTCACAGCGACCACCGCTGGTTCGATGCAAGCTTCTATCAACTATACACGCAGTAACGAAAAAGAGGCCGACCGATTTGGCATTGCCACTCTTGCTCGCGCAAAGTTTGATGTCAACGATATGCCACGCTTCTTCGGTCGCCTTGCGGATGAATATCGTTATGCAAGCAAGCCGCCACCAATGTTACTGACTCACCCACTTCCAGAAGATCGTATTACCGACACTCGTGAGCGAGCTCAGAGCTATCCGCCACTACGAGTACAGCCTTCAATCAATTATCACTTGGCTCGGGCTAGAATTGTGGCCCGCTATGCTGGAATTAAGTCCGCTTCGGCAATGGATTGGTTCGAGCGAACTGCTCGTAAAGCCGGGCCGAAAATTCAGGACTCTTTCGAATACGGCAAAGCCCTAGTGTATCTAGACACAAATAAACTCGATGAAGCTGAAGCGATACTCGACAAGCTTTTAAAGAAAGATCCAAACAATAATTTCTATCTTGATGCAGCATCCGATCTTTACATTGCTCAAAAGAGGCCTGAAAAGGCAGCCGAGCTGATGAAAGAAGTCTTAACTGTTAAGCCTAATAACCCAGTCATCACTATCAATTACGCCAACGCGCTACTCAAGGGCGAAAAATACAAAGACTCAATTCAAGTTCTCCAGCGATACACTCACGAGCACCCCAATGATACTAATGGCTGGCACTTGTTATCGGAAGCTAACATTAAACTAGGCAACAGTGCCGAAGATCTCGCCGCACGCGCTGAAATCTTGGCATTGAATGCTCAGTGGGATAAATCTATTCAGCTTTACTCTCAGGCTAGTCAACTGGCCGAGTTAGGAAGCCTAAAACAGGCTCGCTATGACGCACGTATTGACCAATTACTGGTACAACGTGACCGTTTCATGGCATTACAATAAAACCAAAAAGGAATAGCCATCTATGTCAGTCACCATTTTTCATAATCCACGTTGCTCTAAAAGCCGCCAAACTCTTGCTCTTCTTGAAGAAAAAGGCATTCAACCAGAAGTAGTTAAATACCTAGATACTCCACCAACAGTAGAAAAGCTCAAAGAGATTTTTGGTCAGCTGGAATTAGAAAGCGTTCGTGCGATGATGCGTACTAAAGAAGATATTTACAAGGAACTTAATCTAGCAGATCCAGCACTGACCGATGATCAACTGTTTCAGGCTATGTTCGATAATCCAAAGCTAATCGAGCGTCCTATAGTGGTCAGCAACGGTAAAGCAAAGCACGGCCGCCCACCTGAGCAAGTGCTAGACATTCTATAATGCCATGCCAAATTCTGGTGCTTTACTACAGTCGACATGGAAGCACCAAGCAACTCGCTCGCGCAATAGCGCGAGGAGTTGAATCAGTCGAGCAATGCCAAGCCATTCTGCGTACAGTGGAAGAGTTGACGAAAGAGTCAGACTCAAACAGTGGCGATCCGTTTGTCTCCATCAAGGATCTAAAGCAATGCGACGGTTTAGCTATGGGGAGTCCAGTTTGGTTTGGCAACATGGCTGCTCCTTTGAAGCACTTTTGGGATCAAACCACCAGCTTATGGATCGCTGGAGACCTAATCGATAAACCCGCTTGTGTGTTTACCTCATCATCTTCATTGCACGGCGGCCAAGAAAGCACCGCCATGAGTATGCTACTTCCTCTGTTACACCACGGAATGATGATTCTAGGTATTCCCTATAGTGAGCCACAGTTACATACCACGACAACCGGTGGAACGCCTTACGGAGCATCACACGTAGCAGATTCAAGCACACAACTTAGTATTGAAGAGTCAGAGCTAGCTTTTGCGTTAGGAAAACGCTTGGCACAAACCGCCAGAAAATTGAAGTAATGGAATCATGATAGCAATCCCTTTTAAAACCAAAACCATGCGCATCTTTGCACTGGCAGCCAACTTAGCATTGCTAACTTGGGTCACTGTTTGGCACGGCTATTTGTCTCCACACCCTCACATTAGTCCCACTGCGATTACAATCGCTTGGATGATTCCGCTGCTATTACCGTTACCGGGTATTATCGCGGGAAAACCTTATACCCACGCTTGGGCGAACTTTGTGTTGATGTTGTATTTTCTGCATGCACTAACACTGCTTTATGCCGATGAAGGAGAACGTTGGCTAGCATTAGTAGAACTTCTGCTCACCTGTTCGGCCTTCGCAGGAAACATCCTCTACGCCAGATTAAAAGGAAAGGAGCTTGGACTTAAGCTGCCAAGACTGTCTTCGGTAGAGAAAAAGGAAAAGCAACGCTTCGAAGAGTAGGCTTTGAAGAAGAAGGATAGGTTCTTGTTTCAAGACCAAGAAAAAAGGAGGCATTGCCTCCTTTTTTAATCTGTAAATTTACATCTCAGCTAATTATAGCCATTCAAAAGTCAGTTGTGGCTTAGCGATTAGGCCAGATGTAGACGCTGTAGACTCTGATGAGTCCGTAGCCACATTAACCTCATCAACCGACGACACCGTTGCTGGTTCAGCGGTATCGGGCTGAGCTGGAGTATTCGCCTCGGGATTTGCCGTTGAGCTATCGACTTCAGGTAAAGTCGCAGGTACAGCTGTAGGAGCAGGCTCAGCCACAGTTTCTTCCGGCAGAACTTCAACCAGCTTTACTAAGCCAAGCTTAAGTACTTCTTGTTCAAATGACTCAATCGAACCAAGTAAGTAAGCTCTGATAATGACTTCATCACCTTTAACTTCAGCCACTTCCACTTTCGCCGTCGAAGCTAAGCGCCCTAATGCACGTTCCAGAGTAAAGAACGCATCTGCACTCTTCATACCGGTAAAAGACACAGTAACGGTGCCTGCACTTTCGCCGCTAATCACTGTTGCATTTTTAGAGGCGTAATAGTCACTGACTTGATCGATAAGGTTAGCCATTGCAACGCCACCTGACGCTGAACCAGTGATAGGCTCTAACTGGTTTCGACCTAAGGTTTCTGGTGCTTGGTCGTATAGTGTCCAGCGTAAACTACTACCTTCAGCTCTTACAACCATCACCGCATCTACAGGATAACGCTGAGTTGCTTGTGATATTGGGCCAACAAAGCCTCCCCACAAATCTGTTGGTTGAATTCCCGTCATGTCATCAAAGTCGCCAACAGGGAACGTTACTGGAAGCCCACGTCGTTTCGCTTCTTTTCTTAACTGATTCGCCGCTTCAGAATTGGTATGCTCCCAAGTGATAGCGCGATCCCGACCGTCATCTTCAACCAACCACACCATGACATTGGCGCGCTCAATTGGCCAAGACGACAAATCAGCTTGCTTCAATAGGGTGTTAATTTGCTCACTATTGAATGTCATTCTTAATGCTTGCTCACCATTTAGCCGCGTGTAACCCAACTGTGTAATGAACTGAGAGCTCTTGCCTAGTGCTTTCTTTACCACGGGATTAGCCGCAGCTTTCGAATCACCACTGGCTTTAATGAGTACTTCCAGCATGCCTTGCTGGCGAGCCACTTCATCAGCGTTCGGTTCTTCAGAATTCACCACCACTTCGGTCGAGTAAATATCAACCTTGGTCAGTGCATAAGCTGGCAGTACAAAGACTGTTGCCAACAACCAAGCTAAATAACGCATAAGCATCCTAAATTACAAAGATATAAGTCGAAATGATAAGCAAGTATGAGTTCAGGAGCAAGCCAAGTGCTTCAAGGTTTGGTTAATATTTTTTGCCACAGCCCCTATCCATCAAGATCCAAAGCACGATATCTGGCCTTGTATAGAAGTTTTACTAACAAATAATCCAGATTTTTTACCAAGATCATTAAGTAATCGATTGCAAAGTGATATTATCGCGCCAATTTGCCCAAAGCCCTTGGGTGAAAACTTCTATTTGCTTGGATATCAAACTATGAAAACTATCTTACAAGGTTCGCAAATGCTATTCGTCGCGTTTGGTTCCTTAGTCCTAGTACCGCTGCTTACTGGGTTAGATCCTAATGTTGCTCTGTTTGGAGCTGGTGTGGGCACACTGTTGTTCCAATTAATCACCCGTCGTAGCGTTCCTATTTTTCTAGCGTCTTCTTTTGCTTTCATCGCTCCGATCATGTTCGGTGTTCAAACTTGGGGCGTCGGTGCCACTATGGGTGGCTTGATGGCCGCAGGTGTTGTTTACGTCATAATGGGTGCCGTTATCAAAGCAAAAGGCGTGGAGATCATTCACAAGCTATTACCGCCTGTTGTAGTAGGCCCGGTTATTATGGTGATTGGTCTTGGCCTAGCGCCAGTTGCTGTAAACATGGCATTGGGTAAAACTGGCGATGGCGCCATTGAACTCGTCAACGGTAATGCCGCACTATGGATTTCGTCAATTTCGCTATTAGTGACTATTGCTGTCAGTGTCTTTGCAAAAGGTTTCCTTAAGCTTCTGCCTATTTTCAGCGGAATCGTGGCGGGATATGTCACTAGTTTAGCATTTGGTGTCGTTGACTTTACTCCTGTTGTTCAAGCGTCTTGGCTGTCGATGCCAAACTTCACTACTCCCGAATTTAACATCAATGCAATTCTGTTCATGTTACCTGTTGCGATTGCACCAGCGGTTGAACACGTTGGTGATATGCTAGCCATCTCGAACGTTACTGGTAAAGATTATTTGAAAAAGCCAGGGCTTCATCGCACCATCACAGGTGACGGCGTAGCAACAATCGCAGCCTCTATGGTAGGTGCTCCGCCAAACACGACGTACAGCGAAGTTACCGGCGCTGTGATGCTAACCAAAGCGTTCAACCCAGTTATCATGACCTGGGCGGCAGTGACTGCGATCGTCTTAGCATTGGTAGGTAAACTTGGTGCTATTTTACAAACCATCCCTGTTCCTGTGATGGGCGGCATCATGATCTTGCTGTTTGGATCTATCGCTACCGTAGGTCTGAATACACTGATTAAGAACAATGTTGATTTGCATAAATCCCGCAACTTAGTGATTGTCGCTATCACATTAGTATTCGGTATTGGCGGCATGGCATTTGGTATTGGCGACTTCAGCCTTCAAGGTGTGAGTTTGTGCGGTATTGTGGCGATTGTTCTTAACCAGATTCTTCCTCATGACCTAGGTGAGAATAAAATGGTTGATAACGCTCAAATGGAAGATTAATTGCTCTGAACGCAAAAAAGGCTGACACTTGTCAGCCTTTTTCTTCTTAAATCATCAGACTCTTAATTATTGAGTACCGAAAATCTTATCGCCAGCATCACCTAGACCTGGAACGATGTAGCCTTTGTCATTCAGACACTCATCGATAGCAGCAGTATATAGCTCAACATCTGGGTGGGCTTTTTCTAGTGCTTCGATGCCTTCTGGAGCAGCAACAAGAACCAAGACTTTAATTGCTTTACAGCCTTTTTCTTTCAACAGGTCGATGGTTGCAATCATAGAACCACCCGTTGCTAGCATTGGATCAACAACTAGCGCAATACGCTCGTCGATGTTTGACGCTAGCTTGTTGAAGTAGGGTACCGGCTCCAGCGTTTCTTCATCACGGTAGATACCAACAACACTGATACGTGCACTTGGCATGTGCTCAAGCACGCCATCCATCATACCTAGACCAGCACGAAGAATTGGCACTACGGTCACTTTCTTACCTTTGATTTGGTCTACTTCAACAGGACCATTCCAACCTTCAATAGTTACTTTCTCAGTTTCAAAGTCTGCGGTCGCTTCATACGTCAACAGGCTACCTACTTCTGTAGCAAGTTCACGGAAACGCTTTGTGCTGATGTCCCCTTCACGCATCAAACCCAGTTTGTGCTTCACAAGAGGGTGTTTAACTTCAACAACTTTCATGTCCTACTCCGGCAATTTTTAACAAAACCTGCAAATTATACATGGTTTCTTTTGCTATTTCAGTCAAGATTATAGGTTAATGGTGTTTTTTCCGCATATTTACTCGCTTAAACCTGCCTATATCAACAGATTACCCTCACTCAAAAATAGTTTGTAATTTCTTACGCAAACGTTTTCCTTTTTGTTTAAACCCCTGTTAGAATAGCGCCGCTTTTCACATCCATTTATTTATCGAGGACTGTCCCGTGAGCGGAAACAACACTTCCCTAAGCTATAAAGACGCTGGTGTAGATATTGATGCTGGTAACGCATTAGTTGACCGTATTAAAGGCGCGGTTAAGCGCACTCGTCGCCCTGAAGTTATGGGAGGCATCGGTGGATTTGGTGCTTTATGTGAGCTGCCAACTAAATACAAAGAGCCTGTACTCGTATCTGGAACAGACGGTGTCGGTACCAAACTGCGCCTAGCTCTAGATATGAACAAACACGACACTATCGGTATCGATTTGGTTGCGATGTGTGTGAATGACTTGATTGTTCAAGGTGCAGAGCCATTGTTCTTCCTCGACTATTACGCAACAGGCAAACTGGACGTAGACACTGCAGCTGATGTTGTATCTGGTATCGCTGAAGGTTGTATCCAAGCTGGTTGTTCGCTGATTGGTGGCGAAACGGCTGAAATGCCTGGTATGTATGAAGGTGAAGACTACGACGTTGCTGGTTTCTGTGTCGGCGTCGTTGAAAAATCAGAAGTTATCGACGGTACAAAAGTCGCTGCCGGTGACGCACTTATCGCGGTTGGTTCAAGTGGTCCACATTCAAATGGCTACTCTCTTGTACGCAAGATCTTAGAAGTATCTGGCGCAGATAAAAACGAGATGCTAGGTGAACGCACAATTGGTGAACACTTACTAGAACCGACGAAAATTTATATCAAATCAGCTCTGAAAATGATCGCTGAACACGATATCCATGCAATCTCACACATCACAGGTGGTGGCTTCTGGGAAAATATCCCACGCGTACTTCCTGAAGGAACAAAAGCTGTGATTGATGGCAAGAGCTGGGAATGGCCAGCAATCTTCAACTGGCTACAACAGAAAGGTAATGTTGATACATTTGAGATGTACCGCACCTTCAACTGTGGCGTAGGTCTAATTGTTGCTCTGCCAAAAGATCAAGCAGAGGCAGCAGTTGAACTATTAAAAGCTGAAGGCGAAAACGCATGGGTAATTGGTGAGATCGCGACTGCACAAGCTGGTGAAGAGCAAGTAGAGATCAATTAGTTTCATGAAGAATATTGTTGTTTTAGTTTCAGGAAATGGTACCAACTTGCAGGCGATTATTGACGCTTGTGAGTCCACCATCGAAAACGCCAAGGTTCGAGCGGTATTCTCAAACAAAGAGTCCGCTTTCGCCTTAGAACGTGCACGTAAAGCAGGAGCGGAGGCTGAGTTCCTTGATCCAAAATTAAGTGAAACACGTGAAGCGTTTGATGCTGAACTGATGCGTCGTATTGACGTGCACAAACCTGATTTATTGGTCTTAGCAGGCTACATGCGTATCTTAAGTGGCGAGTTTGTACGCCACTACATGGGACGAATGATCAACATTCACCCTTCACTGTTACCAAAATATCCAGGTTTGCACACACATCAACGTGCAATTGATAACTGTGATGAACACCATGGCACCAGTATCCATTTTGTTACTGAGAAGCTAGATGGTGGTCCAATTATCTTGCAAGCTAAAGTACCGGTATTCGATGATGATACAATTGAAACACTAGAACAGCGTGTTCAAAGTCAGGAACATAAGATCTACCCGCTGGTTGTAAAATGGTTCGTCGAAGGCCGCTTATCTATGGATGGTAGCAAAGCGATGTTGGATGGTTTAGAACTTGGCCCTCAAGGCTACGCAGACAAATAACCCTCTAACTCACAACGAGTCAATATCAAAAAAGCGAGTGATTCCATCACTCGCTTTTTTCTTATGTTCCAGTTTGATGTGGACTTATAACGGCTCAGTAGGCGCTTGGCTTGCAGGCTTTGCCTCCGCAAACTCCACGTCTTTTAACTCATCAACATTGCTGGCGACTAACTCCCCAAAATGAAACAGGTTAAACTCACCCGGCTTCATTCGATGCCAACTCTCATTACTAGTCAGCGGTTGAGTCGCAACAACCGTCACCACATCGTTAGGTGTTGTCTCTTCGTGGAAGTTAATCGTCACATCTTCATCAAGTAAAGTCGCTTTACCAAATGGGGCTTTACGCGTGATCCAGTACAAATGGTTAGTGCAATAGGTCATCACAAACTCACCATCACTCAACAGCATGTTGTAGACACCGTATTCTCGCAACTCATCACAACATTCGGAAATGTATGCGAACATCGCCATCATGTCTTGCGGTGGTTCAGGAAAGCGCTCATCCAATTTTCGCAGCAGCCAGCAAAATGACAATTCACTGTCAGTTTCGCCAACTGGACGAAAGTGACCAGTTTCCAGCCCTTGATAGTCACTGAGCTGACCATTGTGTGCGAATGTCCAATAGCGCCCCCATAGTTCACGCGTGAATGGGTGCGTATTTTCTAGATTAACCTGACCACGGTTCGCTTGTCGTATATGACTAACAACTGCACGACTCTTTATCGGATAGTTTTGAACCAACTCCGCTATTTTAGAATCACAACTCGGTTGCGGATCTTTAAAGGTTCTAAAACCTTTCCCTTCATAAAAAGTTATACCCCAGCCATCTTTGTGAGGACCGGTGTTGCCACCCCGTTGAATCAAACCGGTAAAGCTGAAACAGATATCTGTTGGCACATTTGCACTCATGCCAAGCAATTCACACATTGAGTTCCCTACTCTTTTTCTTCCACAATAATGTCACTAGTAAACTGAGATTATTCCATCTCTTTTTCAATCAATTGAATCACAATATGAATGATCTTGATGTGTACTTCTTGAATTCGATCCGCATAACCAAAATGCGGTACGCGAATCTCAATATCAGCAACACCTGCCATTTGACCACCATCTTTACCGGTAAGGGCAATTGTCTTCATGCCTTTTGCCTTGGCAGCTTCAATAGCTTTCAAAATGTTGCCAGAGTTACCCGATGTAGAAAGACCAAACAAAACATCACCAGAACGACCTACTGCTTCCACATAACGTGAAAATACGTAATCGTAACCAAAATCATTGCTAACGCATGAAAGGTGGCTTGGATCAGAAATGGCGATACCAGCGTAACCTGGGCGGTTCTCACGATAGCGACCTGTTAGCTCTTCAGCAAAGTGCATCGCGTCACAATGCGAACCGCCGTTACCACAAGACAGTACCTTGCCGTCTTGCTTGAATGATTCCGCAATCATTTTCGCTGCTGCTTCGATCTGCGCAATGTTGTGATCGTCGCTCAGGAATTTGTTTAGTACGTCTGCCGCTTCAGTAAGCTCGTTTCTAATTAGATCTTGGTACATAGGTTTATTCTCTTTATTTTCCGACATCAACGCGTCGTTGCGATTACCTGAGTTTAACTATAAACCCCCAATTCTGTCGATAGGCATAGGCTCATCTAACTCCCTCCCTGATTCGTTTTTCATAGCTTCGCATTCGAAACTGCTGGGAAATTATACAAAGCTCTCATTTTTGAATCGAATTAGAGTAATTACTTTTGAAAATTTACATTTGTGCAATAATTGAGTTACAATTACTACTGGTACGACCTCTTACCTTACGTATTACTAAAACGGTCAACCACTACAACAACGATAAGTACCCAGATAAAGGAACAATCATGGACATCTTGCTCTCTCTCGTCGCCTTGCTCGGCGCAGTTGGATTCAGTTTCTACCAACGAGCATCGCTGGCAAAATCTTTATTACTCGTGACCGCTGCTATGGTCTTAGGTTCACTACTCGGTGTATTTGGCGCCATCATATGGGCGTTGTACGTTGCTACGGTAGCGGTATTGTGTGTTCCTTCTATCCGACAATCACTGATTTCTGCTAAAGCGCTTAAACTATTTAGGAAAGTGCTTCCTGCCATGTCTCAGACAGAAAAAGAAGCATTGGATGCGGGTACGGTTTGGTGGGAAGCAGAGCTTTTCAAAGGCAAGCCAAACTGGCAAAAGCTACAGAATATTAGTCAGCCAAAACTTAGCGCAGAAGAGCAAGCCTTCTTAGACGGTCCTGTTAACGAAGTCTGTGCGATGGTGAGCGATTATCAAGTCACTCACGAGCTGGCTGACCTTCCACCAGAAGTCTGGCAATACCTAAAAGACCACAAATTCTTCGCCATGATCATTAAGAAAAAATACGGCGGCCTTGAATTTTCTGCGTATGCACAGTCTCTCGTTTTACAAAAACTAACTGGCGTGTCGGGTGTACTTTCATCTACCGTTGGTGTTCCTAACTCCTTGGGCCCAGGTGAACTCCTTCAGCACTACGGTACAGAAGATCAAAAAGACTACTACTTACCTCGTCTAGCCATCGGTAAAGAGATTCCGTGTTTTGCTCTAACTAGCCCAGAAGCAGGTTCTGATGCAGGCTCGATTCCTGATTTTGGTGTGGTTTGTAAAGGCAAGTGGGAAGGCAAAGAAGTCTTGGGCATGAAGCTCACATGGAACAAACGTTACATTACGCTTGCTCCAGTCGCTACCGTACTTGGTCTCGCTTTCAAACTTCGAGATCCAGATGGCCTGCTAGGTGACAAAGAAGACTTGGGCATTACTTGTGCGCTTATTCCAACACACCTTAAAGGTGTAGAGATTGGTAACCGTCATTTCCCACTGAACGTTCCGTTTCAAAACGGCCCTACAACAGCGAACGAATTGTTCGTGCCACTAGATTTCATTATCGGCGGTCAAAAAATGGCTGGTCAAGGCTGGCGTATGTTAGTTGAGTGCCTCTCAGTTGGACGTGGCATCACGTTACCATCAAATTCAACAGGCGGTATCAAAACAGCAGCTTTGGCAACAGGTGCTTACGCTCGTATCCGTCGTCAGTTCAAACAACCAATCGGCCATATGGAAGGTATTGAAGAACCATTAGCGCGTATTGGCGGTAATGCTTACGTAATGGATGCAGCCAGTCATCTTACGGTTACAGGGATCGACTTGGGCGAGAAGCCATCAGTAATCTCTGCCATCGTTAAATATCATTGTACTCACCGTGGTCAACAAAGCATTATCGATGCTATGGATATTGTTGGCGGTAAAGGCATTTGCCTTGGTCCATCGAACTTCTTAGCACGCGGCTATCAGGGTTCACCTATTGCAGTAACGGTAGAAGGTGCCAATATTCTTACTCGTTCAATGATCATCTTTGGTCAAGGCGCGATTCGTTGTCATCCATATGTTTTAACGGAAATGGATGCTGCGCACTCTACCGCCAATGATGCTGTTGATAAATTCGACAAAGCCCTTGCTGGCCATGTTTCATTTACGATTAGTAATTTAGTACGTAGTTTCTGGCTCGGTCTTACTGATGGTCGTGGTTCATCAACGCCGCAGAAAGACGCAACAAAACGTTATTATCAACAGTTGAACCGTTACAGTGCCAACCTAGCATTGCTGTCAGATGTGTCTATGGCGGTCCTTGGTGGCTCACTAAAACGTAAAGAACGCTTATCGGCGCGCCTTGGTGATATTTTGAGTCAGTTGTATCTCAGCAGTGCAGCATTGAAACGTTATGACGTGGAAGGCCGTAACAGCGAAGATTTACCGCTTCTTCATTGGGGTCTACAAGATAGCCTAATGCAAACTGAAAAAGCGTTGGACGATTTCTTGGCTAATTTCCCTAATAAAGCGATTGGTCGTTTGATGCGCTTTATCGTCTTGCCACTGGGCACAGTTCGCAAAGCGCCTTCAGATAAGCTTGATAGCCAAGTGGCTCGTATCTTACAAACCCCTTGTGGAGCTCGAAGCCGTTTGGGTCGTGGTCAATACCTAGAACCAACCGAGTTCAATGCGGCAGGTCGTATTGAGCAAGCGCTTGATATCATTCTACGTGCTGAGCCTGTGTTTACTAAAGTGTGTAAAGCGCTTGAGCAGCGTCGTCCATTTACGCAGCTTGATAAAGTCGCAGCACTAGGTTTAGAGAAAGGCCTAATCACTCAGGATGAGGCGACCTTGCTTATTACTGCAGAAGCACATCGCCTGTACACTATAAACGTTGATGACTTTGCTCCAGAGGAGCTAGCAGCAAAGCCTGTCTACCCGACAATGGAAGAAGTCGCGTAATTGATCACTCTAGGTAATTGATCATTCCAAATAGCTAAAAGGGTCAGCAATTGCTGACCCTTTTTTATGTCATTACCGTTACTAAACTAACGCGGCATATTTAACTGCATTTCTGGTAGTGAAGCCTTAATGGCTCGCTTACGTCGAACCAACCACCAGATGACTCCACCCACCACGATAAGCACTAGATTGCCGATCACGATGGCCAGTATTGCTCGAGTTCTCACTTGTTCTCTGTGTGCAAGGATTTGCGCTTCTTGTTCCGCTTTTTTCTTCGCTTCTCGTGCCGCCACTTGCATTTCCTCGGCTTTTTCTAAATCCAAAGCCCCGACAACACTGAAGGTACGCATTGGAAGATCAAACACTAACGAACGCCCCGTGGAAGCCTCATTGGCATACACATGGCCAGTCCAATGATAGGTCCCCATTTGATGTAAGTCGTTAAAATACGAGGTGACATCGTTTTTACCTGCGTCCGCTTGGTGTTGCACGACCTGCTCTGACTCATCAGGGGACTGCAGTTCAATTGAGGTGGCCAAACTACCAGCTTCAATCGTCGCGACTTCACCGCGAACTACAATTTGATGTGGTTTCTTATCATCGCCTTGGATAAATTTGCTAGAAAATGGCGTCGGGTAAATCAGCACTTCTTGCTCTAGAGCGCGTAAAAACACCCCATTGCCTGTAGTAATTCGAACATTGTATTTCCCGGGCTCAAGTTCAATAGGTAGCTCAACGGTGAACACACCATCTCCAGCGCGCTCATCCAACCCTTCACCGTTATCATAAAACTCACCAATGACAATAGGTACCGGGCGCACCTTGTTATCCGTTTGTTCTTGAGATTCTAAATAGCGCGTCATCACCACTTTAAGGTTCACACGGTCGAGGATGTTCTCAACAATTAACGGCTTGCCATCGGTCATGAGTCGGGCAGTAAACTTTAACTTCTCACCTTGATAAATACGCTGTGGCAGGGTGTCAGCTTTTAAAGACAGCTGAGAAATGATTTGAATGTTATTTTTGGGCGTGACTTTGCCAATGGCTTGCCAAGGGCCTGGCATTGGCTTTTCGATTGAAATGACATCGACACTAGGCTCTTCAATCCAGTGAACGTTTTCAGGATGACGCCAAGCGTAGTATTTTTTACCGTCAGGGCGAACTAGCGTAACCGGCTTAGAGTTATCCTGTCGATAAACCAAAAAAGTGATTCGTTCCACCGTTTGGTCAACTCGAAAACGGTTATCAAGAAATGACATTGAGGACTCAGTCGCGAATGCACCAACTGTCAGCGATAACCATAACGCCATCGCAAAAATAATCCTCTGCATGTTTCTCTCCTACAGGCGCCAGAGACAACTGCCACCTTTTTCAACAATATCTAAACGCGAATTGTGCGCTTCTATTTCATCGGCAGAAGCATGCAAGATCTTTAGCGATTTTCTTCCCGTTGTGAGCCTCTTAATGGTTTCACCACCACTTTCGTCCCCATCGGACTGTCCCGCATTAAATTGCATCGAAGTTTGGCCACCCGTCATTGCCAAATATACATCCGCCAAGATCTCCGCATCGAGCAAAGCGCCGTGGAGAACACGAGCAGACGTATCTATGGTGTAGTGTTTTGCTAACGAGTCGAGGTTCTTTCTTGCCGGCATGTTCGCCATGCGTTTTGCCATCGCAAGCGTATCGGTAACCTTACAGTACTGTTCCGTTTTACCAATCGAAGCGTCTAACTTCTCAAACTCGTAGTCCATAAAGCCCACATCGAACGGCGCATTGTGGGCAACAAGTTCTGCGCCTTTAATAAAGTCTAAGAACTCTTCGTGAACTTGATGGTAGAGCGGTTTATCTAATAGAAACTCATCAGTGATACCGTGAACGTCGATAGCATCAGGTTGAATTTCACGATCAGGCTTTAAATAGACGTGAAAATGGCGACCAGTCAGTTTACGGTTGATGATTTCCACCGCGCCGATTTCAATGATTCGATGCCCCATGTAGTGAGGACCACCTTCGCGGTTCATACCTGTTGTTTCGGTATCGAGTACCACTATTCTGCGTTGTTCTGAATTGAGACTGGTATTCATGATGTTTTGTATGTCAGACTATGTAGATAAACTTACTGAGCTATATAGTATCAAATCATGACGAAGCAGGTTGAAATTTTCACAGATGGTTCTTGTTTGGGTAATCCTGGTCCCGGCGGCTATGGAATCGTCCTAAGGTACAAACAGAACGAAAAGACGTTAGCCAAAGGCTATACGTTGACAACAAACAATCGCATGGAAATGATGGCAACCATTGTTGCACTTCAGACACTTAAAGAGCCTTGCAACGTTATCTTAACCACAGATAGTCAGTATGTTCGACAAGGGATTACCCAGTGGATACACAACTGGAAAAAACGTGGTTGGAAAACCGCAGATAAGAAGCCCGTTAAGAATGCGGACCTATGGAAAGCACTCGACTCAGAGACTGCACGGCACGATATTGACTGGCGCTGGGTGAAAGGTCATGCAGGTCATAGAGAAAATGAAATGTGTGATGAACTAGCAAGAGCTGCTGCAGAAAACCCAACAGAAGAAGACACTGGCTATCAACCAAGCTAAGGTTCCTCCCGCTTAAAGCTTTCCCTTGCTTACGAGCTTTGCTTTTTATCTGCAGTACGATAGCTAACACTGGCCGGTGTTAGCTTTTTCTTTAGACGCCAATGCGGCTTTATCGGTTTAAGCGGGTAGGTTCGCTTTCTCGCTACGATAAAATACAAGCTTCCCATGGGCGACGCCCAGTCACCAATACTGCTTTCTAACCACGTCCACATCGTCCGATATCGTTTCATAGGAAACAGCGCATAAGTATCCGCATAGACGACCTGATAATTGAGTACCCCTAACCAGTCTTTTATCCGATTTGGCGTAAACATGCGGCCACTCCAAGGGAAATTGTTCTTTCTCCAAGGCATCAAGCTAGCAAGACCGGTGAAGCTCATAGGGTTGAAGCCAGTAATGATAAGGTAACCATCATCGATCATCACTCGATCCACTTCACGCAGTAGGCGATGGGGGTCTTCGGCATACTCAAGTTGATGCGACATTACAACAGCATCAAAACTCTTCTCTAAGAATGGTAATTCGTAGCGGTCAGCGATAACATTGTGCAGAGGGTTCTTAGAATCAAGGTTCACTTGATGCTGAATGTTGCAATTGCAGCTTGTGAGTTCACAACTCAGTCCTCCAAGTTTTAGCATATGATAGCCAAAGAACTTGGGGCACCACTCATCAAGCCTCGTTTGAATAGATTCAGAGACCCATTGACCGTTGGCAAGCTCTTCCCAAGAATGGGGATGATCAACTTTTTTCTTGCTGCGTGCTGGCTTCATTTACGCGCTCTCTCCCATACTGAACTGGAGAAACAACAATGTTACATATCAAAAGCATACCTGCATTTAACGATAATTACATCTGGCTGATTCAAAATAACCAGAACTTGTGCGCCGTTGTCGATCCAGGAGATGCTGAACCGGTGATCGAATATTTAGAAGCCAATCAACTTGAGTTAGTCACGATATTGATTACCCATCACCACTGGGACCATACTGGTGGCATAGAGAAACTGGTAGAAAAATACCCGACGATCACCGTTCTTGGCCCTGAGAATTCCAATATAGGACAGCTTACTCACCATGTCAGTGAAGGACATCGTATCAACTTGTTCAATGAAGAGTTTTTGGTGCTCAATTTACCGGGCCACACGCTCGATCATATTGGCTATGTAGGCGACGGTAAGCTATTTTGTGGCGATGTCCTGTTCTCCGCGGGCTGTGGGCGCATTTTTGAAGGCACTCCAGAGCAAATGTACAATTCGCTGCAAAAACTCACTCTACTGCCTGAAGAGACGGAAGTGTACTGCACTCACGAATACACACTTAGTAACCTCGCCTTTGCCATGGCCGTAGAGCCCCATAATGAGTTCCTTCATGAGTACAGAGATGGTGCCAATCAGAAACGCGCTAAAGGTTTCCCAACCTTGCCAACCACGATTTCCATAGAGAAGCGCATCAATCCATTTTTACGAACTACTCAAGCAGAAGTTGTGAGCTCGGTAGCAAACCGAACTGTCAATAATGATCCCCTATCAACTTTTACAGCATTACGTGAGTGGAAAAACGAATTTTAACGTTTTGCTGCTTGTTTGGCCCAATCCGTATTAGTATTATGCACAACCGTTCAAATTAGAGGTTGTAGCAAACAAAATGCATAAGAAATACAGTTGGGCCTTAGCCCTGTTGCTGGCCGGTTGTCAGATGACACAGCCAGATTCAAGCAACACCACAACAAAGCCCACCAACTCTCCTGCAGAAACAGCAACCACTAATACAACAAAGCCCGTTTCCGTTGATACTCCAACTCCAGCAAAAGCACTAACGCCACAAGAGCAAGAAGATGTATGGCAGCGCATCGCTATGCAGCTAAAAATGGAGATTCCAGACAACGCTAAAGTGGACTATTACCGCGAATGGTATATTAAACACCCTAGCCACTTGAGAACAGTCTCACAGCGCGCTCAGCCTTTCCTATATTTGATTACTGAAGAAATAGAAGCACGTAACCTACCATTAGAGCTTGCGTTACTGCCTATTGTCGAAAGCTCCTTTGATGCCTTCGCTTATTCTCATGGCAGCGCCGCAGGATTATGGCAGTTTGTCCCTGCAACAGGAAAAGCGTTCGGCCTAGACCAAACCTACTGGTATGACGGTCGTCGTGACGTTACCGCATCGACTCAAGCCGCTTTAGATTATCTGACTCAGTTGAACAAACGTTTTGATGGCAACTGGAATCACGCGATCGCGGCCTATAACAGTGGCGGTGGTCGAGTAAACAGTGCGATTCGAAAAAATCGTAACTTAGGCAAGCCAACGGACTTTTTCTCTCTCGATTTACCGAAAGAAACTAGCAGCTATGTCCCTAAGTTGCTGGCTCTAGCTGATGTTCTGGCTAACAAAGAAAAGTATGGTGTCGACATTCCACCAATCGCAAACAAGCCTGTGTTGGAATTGGTCGACCCTAATGAACAGCTCGATCTTGCAATTGCAGCCAAATATGCCGGCATTTCGATTAAGGAACTGCAAAGTTATAACCCTGCATACAACCAATGGGCAACTGCACCAGATGGCCCTCAGACATTACTGCTACCTATCGAGACTTTAGATAAGTTCCGCTTCGAACTGGAACAGAATCGCGGTAAAGGGATGCGTCTTGTGCGTTATAAAGTAAAGTCAGGTGATTCATTGAGTGTGATTGCGCGAGACCACCAGACAACGACGCAAGTAATTCGCAGTGCCAATGGGTTAAAAGGCAACAATATTCGCGCGGGCCAGTATCTTCTCGTTCCGACATCAACCAAAGATGAATCAACCTATTCATTAAGCGCAGCAAATCGCTTGGCAAAAACACAATCAACATCTCGTGGTAACTATAAAGTGACCCACAAAGTTGCCAGTGGTGACAGTTTGTGGTCGATTGCCAGAGCAAATAAAGTTTCTCACCAATCGTTGGCAAAATGGAACGGTATGGGGCCTCGTGACACATTAAGAGTTGGGCAGGAACTCGTAATCTGGAAAAATGCGAGTGATGGCGCGATTATCCGCACCGTTTTCTACTCTGTAAGAAGTGGGGATACCATCAGCGGTATTGCACAGAAATTCAAAGTACGTACCAACGATGTTGTTAAATGGAACGACCTTCAGAAACAGAAATATCTTAAGCCGGGCCAAAAACTGAAACTCTACGTTGATGTCACCAAAACTAGTGCTTAGTTCTCATTAAAAAAGCGGCGTTTACGCCGCTTTTTTAATGTCTGACCACCTCATTGGTTCAATTACTTAGAGACAATCCTAAACTCAGCAAGTAGAGGATTATGATCAGAGGCATCAGATTCAGGAACGCGCTGTCCTGTCAGTTCCATTCCACGATAAAAAATGTGATCCAAAGGTAAACCAGTGATAAATCGCTTACGGTTATCACGTTGAAATTCGACCTCTTTAATATGGTATTTATGTAGGGCTTGTTTTAACGCGGAGAGTCGTGATTCACTCCAACTATTGAAGTCCCCTGCTATTAGCAGTGGTCCTTGATGCTTCTCGAGTACTTGCTTGAAGGACTCGAGTTGTTGCTTATACTCTTCTGTTCCTATCGTAAAATTTACAGAGTGCAGATTCACACTGATTAAAGTTTGTCCATTCGTCAGTGCGTATTCCGCATACAAGCCTGATTTAGGTAATCTTAGCCAAGGTTCGGTTTGCAGATTCGCGCAAGCGATTGAAGGCATGGTACGGCTTAAATTAAGTACGCCAGAAGAGACATCAAATGCTTTGAATGCACTAACTTGATTACTCCCCCAGTCCGAGCGCTGTAACCAATCTAAAAATGTATCATCGAGGCTGGCTTCTTGAAGTAGGACCAATTGTCGGTCTTCGGACAGACGAGTAAGTTCGGGCAATAAGTTTTCGCGATTTTGTTTGTAAATATTCCAAACCAAAATATTCAAGTGTCCGGACTCGTCCAACGCAACTGGATGGTCATTGCGGTAACACTTTAGCTCCGTTTGAACTTGGCTATCCTTAATACTGGTAATTTCTGGTGTTTCTCGCACGGTAAATACCGATTGAAAACCACCCACTGTCATTCCCACAATAGCGACACCAGTAAGCAGTACCCACTTTAACTTCATAATACCTCTTCTCTAAAACGAAAAAGGAGCAGTTACCTACTCCTTTATGATTCTTTGAGATTCGACTTAGATAGCGTCTTCATCTTCTTCGCCAGTACGAATTCGTACTACACGTTCGATATCAGTGATGAAAATCTTACCATCACCAATCTTACCCGTTTGAGCGGTCTCAATGATGGTTTCCACACATTGATCAGCCACGTCACTTGATACGACAATTTCCAATTTTACTTTTGGCAAAAAGTCGACCATGTATTCAGCACCGCGGTAAAGCTCTGTGTGACCTTTCTGGCGACCAAAACCTTTTACTTCAGATACGGTCATACCTGTAATGCCCACTTCTGCCAATGCTTCACGGACGTCATCAAGTTTGAATGGTTTGATAATCGCTTCAATCTTTTTCATGTTCTTCCCTTAAACCTCATTGATTGACACCATTATCTGGCAGGCTGCGCCAACAATCAACGAAAACAAAAAACCCGAAGGCAATCTTCGGGTCTCTTAATAGTAAATCGATAATGCGATTATTTCAGACTAGCGTAATAAGCAGCAACGTTGGCAATATCTTCGTCGCTCAGCATTGACGCTTGAGCTTGCATGACAGCAGCCAAACCGCCTGTACGTTCTTTATTCTTGTACGCTTTGATAGAAGTTGCTAAGTACTGCTCGTTTTGTCCCTTAAGGTTTGGGTAACCTGGAATAACTGCGATGCCATCAGCACCATGACAAGCGGCACAAATCGCTGCTTTTGCCTTACCAGCTTCAATGTCAGCGGCCATCGCCGTACCACTCAATAGGCCTGCAGCCAATACTGCACCAATTACCATATTTTTCATTGCTTTACCTTCTGTGTATTTCCATATAAGCCAGATAACAGCGTGTACTCTAGTTTGCGCTTTGCCATTTCTGGCGCTTTATTATTGTATACGATTGTGACATGAAATGTGGTCACTTGTCCCATACAAGTTCACAATCTGAACCATAAAATGCTTTATCTACAAATAAGTTACCAACAGCAACGACCTTATCATCCTGTATTAGAATTGGGATTCTACGTCGCTGCCAGCTAGGTATTTTCAGCTCTTGGAACAGTTTTTTTAACTTACGAGATCCTGCTCGTCCATGGGGGTGAGCACTCAAACCTTCAGGGTTGAAAATGACTTTTAACGACCTATTCAACGTTTGGCGGTCTAGTGTCATCTTTGCGTCTTTGCTCGGTGAAACCAACTTTAATACGCCTAAGTTATCTGGCAACACTAACATGTCTTTATCTAACCATGATTGTTGCCAATCGCTGACATCTTTATAAGCTTCAACCCAATATAGATGCCCCTGAGCACGTCTAATCGCTCCACCAGCCAAATTCATTTCCGGGTTAGCATCTTGCTTAGCTAGTGCCACTTCTTGCCAAATTTTGCGAAACTGCACCTCAGTAGGCATCAACGAAGTATTGGCTTCTAACCACAGTCTAAGTAGTTGTTCTCTCTTTAAAATAGAGTGTGATGACATCGTGGAAATACTCAGCCCTTGGAACTCATTCATACATACTTCAAGTTCAGGCAATAGTAACTCTTTAATTAACCGTTCTTGTTTCGCACATAAGCGCGCACTGCGACTTGCAGCTTTAGCAAAACTAGGCCAGCGCTGATTCAATACGGGTAAGACAGATTGACGAAGAAAATTACGGTCGAATCGAGTGTCTGAATTACTTTCATCCTCGACCCACTGTAATTGCTCATGCTGCGCATAGCGCTCAATATCATGTCGTGCAATATTTAAGAGTGGACGAACTAACCTCCCCGAGCCAAAGTTCATTGAAGAGGCCATCGAAGAGAGCCCTTTGGGTCCGCTACCACGTTTTAAGGCCAGTAACATGGTCTCAGCTTGATCATCAAGATGCTGACCCGTAAGCAAAATATCGCCGCTCTGCATATGTTGACGCAGTGCTTGATACCGAGCTTGACGCGCCAACTGCTCAAGGCTTTCTCCCGAGTCTTGCGACAATGTTACGCGCTCGCAGGTAAACTCAACGGCCTCCTCTTGAGCCCAACGCTCACACTGAACTTGCCATTCATTTGCGTTATCGCTTAATCCATGATGCACATGTACCGCTAAACAGGTTATTGAATGCTGTTTGCTATACCTTGCTGCTAATCGCAGCAGTACACGTGAATCCACCCCGCCACTAAATCCAACAATGATCTTGCCATGCATCACTTTCTGTTCATCAAGCACTTGAGAAAATTGCTGGTACAGAGTCATGGTTTCTTCCTAGGTTAAATAAAAAAAGGCGAGCATCTCGCTCGCCTTATTATATAAACAGTTTCTACTTAGCAGTAGCCATAACTCATCAAACGTTGATAACGACGCTCAAGTAAGTTGTCATCATCCAACTGATCGAGTTCTTCTAATTGGCGTAGCAATGTCGCTTTCATATTGGCAGCCATTTGCACCGCATCACGATGAGCACCACCTAGTGGCTCTTCAATGATTTCATCAATAAGCTCAAGCTCTTTTAATCGAGGAGCAACTAGTCCCATTGCTTCCGCTGCTTGCGGCGCTTTATCAGAGTCACGCCATAAAATAGACGCACAGCCTTCAGGAGAAATTACCGAGTACGTTGAGTATTGCAGCATGTTCACGTAATCGCCTACACCGATCGCTAAAGCACCACCAGAACCGCCTTCACCGACAACGTTACAGATGACTGGCACTTTTAGACCTGCCATGACTTTAAGGTTCATCGCAATCGCTTCTGATTGACCACGCTCTTCTGCGCCAACCCCTGGGTAAGCACCCGCAGTATCGATAAAAGTGATGATTGGCATATTAAAACGCTCTGCCATTCTCATCAGCCGAAGTGCTTTACGGTAACCTTCTGGTTTTGGCATACCAAAGTTACGCTTCACTTTCTCTTTTGTTTCGCGGCCTTTTTGGTGGCCAATGATCATAACCGGACGACCATCTAGACGAGCCATACCACCAACAATAGCTTTATCGTCCGCAAACGCGCGATCGCCAGCCAGTTCATCAAACTCAGTAAATACATGCTCTACATAATCAAGCGTGTACGGACGCTGTGGGTGACGCGCAAGCTGTGCCACTTGCCATGCCCCAAGATCACTAAAGATTTTTTTCTTAAGCTCTAAGCTCTTTTTCTCTAGTTGTTCAATTTCTTTATCTAAGTCAATTGCACTATCACCACCATGACGAGAAACGTCACGCAATGCTTCGATTTTTGCTTCTAGTTCGGCAATTGGCTTTTCAAATTCAAGAAAGTTCAAGCTCATCTGTGAATCCTTATCGATTCAGCCCCAAGTCTTTTTGCTCTGGGACTCAATTAGTTAAATTCGAGTTCAACCTGGTCTTTACCAAGTAACTGCTGTAATTCTTCTAGTAACGCATCATTCGGCGTTACACGCCATTCTGTTCCTAGCGTAAGTTTTGCGCGTGCATCGGCACGCTGGTAGTAAATATTAACAGGTACTGTCCCAGCTTTGTGTGGGGTTAATATTTCTGTGAAGCGCTGGTAAAAACGCTCATCTATTTGTTGCTCTAACAACGAAATGGATACGCCTCGTGTAAATTTCTCACGAGCGCTACCTAAATCTAAAACTTCGCGGCCAGACATTTTAAGGCCACCGTTGAAGTCATCAAAGCTGACCTGTCCAGAAACGACCACTATTTTATCTTTTTCTAACAATTCAGCATATTTATCTAGCGCATCTGAGAACAACATCACTTCCATACGACCGCTCCGGTCATCCAAAGTCATCAGTCCGATACGTGTTCCACGCTTGGTTGTCATTACCCGAGCAGCAATCACTAAACCTGCGACCGTCAACGATTGATCACGTCTTGTTGGTGTTGCGTCTTTTAATCGACAACTGGTGTATTTGGTAAGTTCCTTAAGATAGGCGTTTATTGGGTGCCCCGTCAAATAAAGCCCCAAAGTTTCTCTCTCACCTTCTAACCATACCTTTTCTGGCCATGGTGGAACTTGAGTATATTTATGCTCCACATCTTCTGGCGCATCAGTCAATACACCAAACATGTCAGCCTGACCAAAGGCTTCAGCCTGATGGTGTTGGCTCGCCGCTTTAACCGCATCGTTCAGTGATGCCATCATCGCCGCTCGATGCGGGCCTAGTCGGTCAAGCGCACCCGACATAATAAGCTTTTCAATTACTCGCTTGTTGACTTTCTTGATGTCAATACGAGCACAAAAATCGAATAAATCTCGGAAGTGGCCACCTTTATTACGAGCCTCGATAATGACATCAATAGGACCTTCACCAACCCCTTTGATCGCGCCAATACCATAAACGATCGCGCCCTCTTCGTTAACATTGAAGCGGAACAGACCAGCATTAATATCAGGTGGTAGCACTTTGAGCTTCATGCGGAAGCATTCATCTACAAGACCAACAACTTTCTCTGTATTATCCATATCGGCGGTCATAACCGCCGCCATAAACTCAGCAGGGTAATGGGTTTTCAGCCAGAGCGTTTGATAGGAGACCAGTGCATATGCCGCTGAGTGAGATTTGTTAAAGCCATAACCCGCGAACTTTTCTACCAGATCAAAGATCTTCATGGCGAGTTCGCCATCAACGCCGTTGTTTATCGCCCCTTCTTCAAAGACGGCACGCTGCTTAGCCATCTCTTCCGGCTTTTTCTTACCCATTGCACGACGCAGCATATCCGCACCACCCAGCGTATAGCCCGCTAGGATCTGTGCAATTTGCATAACCTGTTCTTGATAAAGAATGATGCCGTACGTAGGCTCCAGAGTCTCTTTTAGAGATTCATGTTGCCACGTTTCATCTGGGTAGGAGACCGTCTCTCGCCCGTGCTTACGGTCGATGAAGTTATCAACCATGCCTGATTGCAATGGGCCTGGACGGAATAGCGCCACCAATGCAATGATATCTTCAAAACAGTCCGGCTGTAGACGCTTGATAAGCTCTTTCATACCTCGCGATTCCAACTGGAATACCGCAGTGGTTTCAGAATTCTGTAACAGCTGGAATGAAGCCGAGTCATCAAGTGGTATCGATTCAATTCGAACTGGTTGTTTACCCTCTCTTTCGAGTCGAGGGTTAATCAGTCCAAGCGCCCAATCGATAATCGTTAATGTTCTCAGACCCAAGAAGTCGAATTTAACCAAGCCTGCCGTTTCAACATCGTTCTTATCAAACTGAGTAACAGGGAAATGTCCCTCAGAGTCGGCATAAATCGGTGCAAAATCAGTAATCGTAGTCGGTGAAATTACTACCCCACCCGCGTGTTTACCGGCATTCCGAGTACACCCTTCCAATATGCGGCACATATCGATGAGGTCTCGAACTTCTTCATCGCCATCATAAAGCTGTGGCAATGCAGGCTCCGCCTTGAAGGCTTTTTCTAACGTCATGCCAGGGTCAGCTGGAATCAGTTTTGATATGCGGTCAACAAAGCCAAACGGGTGACCCAATACACGCCCCACATCACGAATAACCGCCTTAGCAGCCATAGTACCGAAGGTAATGATCTGCGATACCGCATCCCGACCGTACATCTCAGCTACGTGATCAATCACTTGGTCACGTTTATCCATACAGAAATCGACATCGAAATCGGGCATGGAGACACGTTCAGGGTTCAAGAATCGCTCAAAAAGAAGATCGTATTCAAGCGGATCAAGGTCGGTGATTTTAAGAGCATAGGCCACCAATGAACCAGCACCTGAACCACGTCCAGGTCCTACTGGAATCGCATTATCTTTTGACCACTGGATGAACTCCATAACGATCAAGAAGTAACCTGGGAATCCCATTTGGTTGATAACATCAAGCTCAATTTGTAGTCGGTCATCATACTCAGGACGACGCTCTGCTCGCACCGCTTCATCTGGGAACAAAAACTCCAAACGCTCCTCAAGACCTTCTCTTGATTTCATCACCAAGAAATCAGTCTCTTTCATACCTTCAGTTGGGAACGCAGGTAAGAAATATTCACCGAGGCGCACGGTCACGTTACAGCGCTTAGCAATTTCTACTGAGTTCTGAAGTGCTTCTGGGATGTCCGCAAACAGCTCACACATGTCTTCCTCACTACGAAGATATTGTTGAGCACTGTACTTTTTGGGACGTTTAGGGTCATCAAGTGTGTAACCATCATGGATCGCAACACGAATTTCATGAGCATCAAATAGTTCTTTGTCGACAAACACGACCTCATTGGTCGCGACAACCGGAAGATCGAGCTCCTCGGCCAACTCTACGGCAAAATGCAGGTAACTTTCTTCGTCAGGTCGTCCTGTACGAATCAGCTCTAAATAGTAGCGATCTGGAAAATGCGTCTGATAAAACTGAGCACACTGCTTAGCAAGTGTTGTATTGCCTTTTAATAGCGCTTTACCTACATCACCCTCTTTCGCTCCAGAAAGAACGATAAGCCCTTCAGATAACTCGACTAACCACGCCTTATCAATCACAGGTTGATGTTGGATATGGCCTCGAAGGTATGCTTTTGAGATAAGCAAAGTCAGATTGTTGTAACCAGTATTATCCGCTGCCAATACTGTTATGCGAGTTAACTCATCTCCAAATTCGTCAGACTGAACAGCAAAGTCAGCACCAATCAGCGGTTTAACCCCAGAGGAGTGTGCATTACCATAAAATTTCACTAACCCACATAGGTTAGTAAAATCAGTCAGTGCCATTGCTGGCATACCCATCTCTGCCACTTTTTTTACTAATGGTGGCACCTTCGACAGGCCATCGACCATGGAGAAGTCACTGTGAACTCGAAGGTGTATAAACTTGGGGTCTGACATAATAAATCCTAAATTGCCATGACGATTATTTGGCGAATCATACTCTAACGAATCGTACTATCACGATCCTTAATACGACTAACGTGAGCTAGTCTTTAATACCTAAGGCGCGTTTGACTGGTTTGAAACTTTTGCGATGCTCTGCAATGACGCCATGCTGTTCAATGGCTTCAAAATGCGCTTTCGTTGGATAGCCTTTATGTTTAGCAAAACCAAATTGTGGATGTTGCAGATCAAGCTCTTCCATCTCTTGGTCGCGAACGACTTTAGCTATAATCGATGCTGCACTGATTTCTGCGACACGTAAGTCTCCCTTAACGACCGCTTGAGCATCCATTGGTAACGTTGGCGTTCGGTTGCCATCAATAAGCACCATATCAGGTTGTACTTGCAGTCCAGCGACCGCACGCTGCATTGCTACCATGGTCGCTTGTAGGATGTTTAACTCATCAATTTCTGTTGGAGAACAACGCCCAACTGCCCATGCCAGCGCTTTTTCTTTTATCTCAGGATAAAGGGCGAGTCGTTTCTTCTCGGAAAGTTTCTTTGAGTCGTTCAACCCTTCAATCGGATTGTTGGGATCCAAGATAACCGCGGCTGTGACGACATCACCCACTAAAGGGCCTCGACCTACCTCATCCACACCCGCGACTAGTGAGTAACCTTGCGGATAATCAAAGGGGGGAAGCTCAGCACTTTTTTTCTTCGTTGTCATAACTTTCCAATTAGATTTAACACTGCTTTTGCCGCTTGTTTATCGGCATCTTTACGAATCCAGTGGTGCATTTCCGTGAATTTGGCAATCACCGCACTGTTGTCACTATTAAGAAGCTTGGTGAGCTCATTGTACAAGTTTTCCGGCGTACAAGCTTCTAACAGAAACTCTTTTACTATCTCATCATCGGCGAGAATATTTGGTAAGGAAACGTATTTGGTTTTCACTAAACGCTTGGCCAGAAATGCGGTTATTGCATTCATTTTATAACCAACGACCATTGGTCTTTTAAGTAGCATGCACTCTAAAGCTACGGTGCCAGACGCCAATAATACTGCATCTGCAGCAGTAATAACGTTACGTGCGGTATCTTGAACAATGTGAAATTCAAGCTGAGGCGCAATTTGCTGCCAAGCTTCAATAAACTGCTGTTTACGCTTTTCGTTGACAGCAGCCACCACAAAACCGAGATTTGGGTCGTCTTGATGTAGTTTCACACAGGTTTCAATAAACGGTTGTGAAAGCATCTTCAACTCGTTACCACGACTACCAGGTAAGACCGCTAGCCACTTTTTATCAGGCGCTAATCCTAAAAGCTCGCGAGCTTGTTGTGCATCCGATTCTAGAGGGATGGCATCAGCCAAAGTATGGCCGACAAACTCACAAGGCACTTGGAATTTGTCATAGAAAGCTTTTTCAAATGGCAAGAAAGCAAGTACGAGGTTAGTCGCCTCAGCAATCTTATGAATGCGCTTTTGTCTCCACGCCCAAACAGAAGGACTGACATAGTGTACCGTTTTTGTTCCAGCTTGTTTAAGGTCCAATTCGAGACGCAAGTTGAAATCAGGGGCATCTATACCGACAAACACATCTACCGGGTTTTGAGTAAAGTATTTCACCAACTCTGCTTTAACATGCAACAACCGTTTCAAGCGCCCAAGAACTTCTACCAATCCCATGACCGCAAGCTCTTCCATATCGAAAAGAGACTCGCAACCTTGAGCTATCATTTTAGGGCCACCGATACCAACAAACTCGGCATCTGGATATTGTTGCTTTATTGCTTTAATGAAGCCTTCTCCCAGAGTATCTCCGGAAAGTTCGCCAGCTACGATACCAATTCGCAATGGTCGTTCCATTACCAGTCCTTATTTTCGCCAAATTTCTCGAATACCATAAAACAGAAAAAGACCGCTAACTGATTAGCGATCTTTTTATACTTACGTGACCAACGTTAGCGGATAATGCCACGCTCAGAGCTTTCCAAAATATCCACAAAACGCTGAACTGATGCCCACTCTTGCGCCATTTCCTCAAGCACAGGCTTTACCTCTGCCAGTGTCTTGCCTGAACGGTAGATCTCTTTGTACGCTTTTTGCAAAGCACGCAGTTCTGGCTTCTCGAAACCGTTACGCTTTAATCCCACTAAGTTGAGACCAAACGGTGTTGCATGGTTGCCTTGCGCAAGAACGTATGGTGGTACATCTTGTACTACTGCCGAACACCCGCCAACATAAGCGTAAGCGCCAACTGTGCAGAACGGGTGGATCGCCGACAATGCCATAACTCCAGCATGATCACCAACCGTTACATGACCACCGAGAATAGCATTGTTACCAATGTGTGTGTGGTTGCCCACAATCACATCATGCGCAATATGAGCATTTACACAAAGAAGGTTGTCATTACCGACCACTGTCTGGGTCTTATCTTGAACAGTACCACGATGAATTTGTACGCTCTCGCGGATAACATTCCGGTCGCCAACCACAACTCGCGTATCTTCACCACCGTATTTCTTATCTTGGTTTTCTTCACCAATGATCGC
The DNA here is from genome assembly GCF_013364395.1 of Vibrio mediterranei. NCBI lineage: Bacteria > Pseudomonadati > Pseudomonadota > Gammaproteobacteria > Vibrionales > Vibrionaceae > Vibrio > Vibrio mediterranei. The sequence goes on from NZ_JABXGK010000001.1 coordinate 2,768,402, forward strand.
TTGAGGGAATACTCGGTTATCGTTACCTATTGTAGTATGACCCTTAATAACAACATGCGACATAATCTCATTGTTCTCACCAATTGTGATATCACCTGAGATATAGGTAAAAGGACCTACTGTGGTATTTGCACCAATAGTGACGTTCCCTTCGATAACGGCACTAGGATGAATCTTAGCGGTTTCATGAATCATATTAAAACTCTCGACGAGCACACTTTAGCTCAGCAGAACAAACAACCTCACCATCAACCTTTGCTACGCCGTTGAAGGCAGCAATACCGCGACGCTCCTTGATAAATTCCACTTCAATAATCAATTGGTCACCTGGTACAACTGGCTTGCGGAACTTCGCTTTATCGACACTCGCAAAGTAGTACAGCTCATTGCCTTTTGGCGCACCAAACGATTTAAATGCCAATAGACCCGTCGCTTGAGCCATAGCTTCTAAAATCAACACACCAGGAAACACAGGTAATTGCGGAAAGTGCCCTGTAAATTGTGGTTCATTCACAGACACATTTTTAATGGCGGTTAGATACTTTTCTTCTTGATAATCAGTAACGCGATCGATCAACAGAAACGGATAGCGATGAGGAAGCAGTTCCTGGATCTCAGTGATTGTCATTGTTTTTGTATCAGTGCTCAAAGTAAAAATCCTATTATCAATTCTTTTTCTAACTAGAGGCATTATATACCCAAATGCCACTTAGTGTCAGTTCGGGGGGAAGCAGTGCTCAACCTAGCGTTATCTGACACACATAAAAAGACTCGCCTAAGCGAGCCTTCATTTTTAAGCCACAGAAGTTAGTCTTCTGTTTGCTCTAGCAGTTTCTCAACTGCTTTGAGGCGCTTGTTCATCTCATCAATACGATGGACTCGAGTAGCCGTTTTGCGCCACTCTTTGTTGGTCTGTAGTGGAATACCTGATGAGTAGATGCCTTTTTCTGGCAAGCTACGCATGACCATTCCCATACCTGTGACAATAACACCATCAGCAATTTCGATATGTCCATTGAGAACACTCGCACCGCCAATTTGGCAGTATTTACCGATTTTGGTGCTACCAGCAACAATAGTACCACCAGCCATTGCTGTGCCATATCCGATGTGCACGTTATGAGCAATTTGCATCTGGTTATCAATGATTACATTGTCTTCGATGATGGTGTCGTCCAGCGCACCGCGGTCGATAGTGGTACAAGCACCAATTTCTACACGGTTTCCAATTCGCACGGTACCGACTTGAGGAATTTTGACCCACTCGCCTTTTTCATTAGCGTAGCCAAAACCATCAGAACCAATGACAGTACTTGACTGCACTAAACAATCGTCACCAAGCACTACATCATGATAAATCGATACATTAGCCCAAAGCTTAGTATTGCGACCTAGCTTAGCACCCTTTCCGATAAAGCAACCCGCGCCGACAATTACGTTGTCGCCAAGTTCTGCTCCGGCTTCAATCACAGCATTGGCGCCTACGGATACATTCTCACCCAAGCAGGCCTCTGAAGAGACCACTGCACTTGGCGCAATACCAGATGCAGCAGGAGCTGGAGTAGTATCTAACGCTTGGGCGACTTTAGCATAGGCCACATAAGGATCAGCAACCACTAGAGCATTGGTTTTGCAATGCTCTAACTCACTGGCTTTCACCATGATTGCCGATGCTTGGCATTCACCAAGATGCTTTGCGTATTTTACATTAGTGAGGAAAGTAATTTGTCCCTCACCTGCGCTGTTCATAGGCGCTACCGCACTAATTAGCGTGCTCTCATTACCATGGATTTCCCCACCAGTAATCTCCGCTAATTGTGCTAACGTCAATGCTGTCATGTCTAACCTACTGCAATACTGTTACTTAAGTGAGTCGATAACTTTCTTCGAGATGTTGAACTCTTCTTTTGCATAACCAACCGCCTGAATATCGATGATCATGTCGTAGCCTTCTTTTTTCGCTACTTTTTCAACTGCTTCTTGGATGGTCTTAAACAGCTTCTGCTTTTCTTCCGCTTCACGACGCTGGCTCTCTTTTTCTAGAGCTTGGCCTTTGATCTTGTACTTACTATCTAGCTGACCAATCTCGATACGTAATTTCTCGATTTCATCTTTACCTAGTAGCTCACCATCACGCTGAAGTTTTTCCATCTTCTTAGCTGCATCCGCTTGAATCGCTTGAAGCTCGGCAGCTTTGTCCTTGAACTCATTCTGTAATTTTTGCAGTGTTGCTTCACGCTGTGGAAGTGCTTGGAAAACTTGAAGCGTATTCACATAGCCAATTTTCTGCGCCGCTTCTGCTGCGTTTGCAAACAGTGAAGACGTAAGGATAACTAGGCCAAGTCCAGCCGCTTTCATTAATTTTTTCAAGGTCGATTCCTCTGTTCGTATAGAAACTATTTTCGTTACAAAATATATAGTTAGAAAGTATTACCAATCGTGAAGGTAAAGGCTTCTGTTTTATCGCCTTCAAACTTCTTAACTGGTGTTGCGAGTGAGAATACAAGAGGCCCCATTGGAGACATCCACTGTACTGCTACACCTACCGACGCTCGGTAATTCGACGGATCCGAGTAATCGTAATAATACTGGCTTCCAGGCATGTTAGGGTCTGGTGAAACATAAGTAAACTCTGTGTCCCAAAGGCTCGCAGCATCCATAAACAAGCTAGTACGAATTTGGTTGCGGAACTCATCCGAAGCAAATGGCGTCGGGACAATCAACTCAACACTAGCAAGCGCTACTGCGTTACCACCCACTGACTGGTCAGTCGCGGAGTAACACGGATTATTCCCACCTACATTACCGCACCCACCACCATTTGGATCGTTATAGACTGCTTTAGGGCCTACCGAGTTCTGACGGAAACCACGCAGTGTTGAGAAACCACCCACATAGAAGTTTTCGTAGAATGGCAGCAAGTTATCATTGCCATTGGTTTGACCATAACCGTTACCGTAACCTAAGCGACCTTTCAACAATAACGTAAAACTGTGACTATCGGTAATAGGAAAATACTGTCTTACGTCATATTGAGTCTTGAAGTATTGAACATCCGATCCAGGAACCGTCACTTTACCATAGAGTTTTTGATGGTTACCTGCGGTCGGGAAACGTCCACGGTTTAAATTATTTCGAGTCCAAGCTGCCGTTAAGTGGAAATCATCCGTAATCAAGTTACCTTCAGCATCACGGTTCTTCTCTTGAGCTTGCAGGAACTTCTCAATTTGAACGTACTCTTTGATGTTACCTAATCGGCTATGTGTATAGCCGCCACCAAACTCTAGGTAGTTAAGTTCATCGACCGGGAAACCCCAAGTCAACGTACCACCATAACTTTGGTCGGTATAGTCAACGATACCTGCTTTCGATGCTTCAAACTCATTGTAGAAAATCTGACCACCAAGACTGACACCATCTAGGTTCCAGTATGGGTCGCGATAATCCAACGTTATGTTTTTCTGATACTTGTTGGTCATCGCACTGATACCAACTCGGTCACCAGAACCTGCAAAGTTATCTTGCTGGAGACCAACCTGGAAGCTAATACCTGATTCGGTACCGTAACCGACACCAAAGTTAATGCTTCCTGAGTTTGCCTCTTTGACATCATATACCAAGTCTACCTGATCATCAGAACCAGGCACACGAACTGTTTGAACATCAACCGTTTCAAAGAAACCTAATCGGTTCAAACGGTTTTTACCGGTTTCAATAGACTTCGAGTTCAACCAACTCGATTCCATCTGACGCATTTCACGACGTAACACTTCATCTTTGGTGGAGTTGTTACCTGTGAATCGAATATCGCGAACATAAATACGGTTTCCAGCTTCAACATTGATGACCAAAGAAACTTGGTTATTCTCATCATCAAACTCTGGAATGGTGCGTACTTGCGGGTAAGCATAGCCAGCTTCACCTAATACGCGCTTAATGTTCTCCTCTAATGCGGTAACACTAGAGCCGTTATAAGTATCGCCATCCTTAAATGGGATCATACTTTCAAATTCGGCTTGTTTGCCAATTAGCTGACCACGGAACGTCACATCTTTCACTTGATAAGGTTCGCCCTCATCGATACCTAGCGTGATGTAAACGCCTTTCTTGTCCGGAGAAATCGATACTTGAGTCGTATCGACTTTAAACTTTAAATAGCCACGATCGAGGTAAAACGACTTGAGAGCTTCAATATCACCTGCAAGAACTTGCTTCTGGTATTTATCGTCTGCAAGGAAGTTCCACCACGCAACATCTACATTCAGATTAAAACGTGATAACAATTCCTGATCGCTAAAGACAGTATTACCGATAAAGTTGATCTGTTTGATCTTTGCCGAAACACCTTCAGAGAATACAAACTTCAAGTCGGCACGATTACGTGGCAACGGTGTAACAACCGCTTGAACCTTCGCGTTGTATTTACCGACACTGTAATAGAAATCTTCTAGACCTTTTTCGATATTACTTAACGTTGTGCGGTCTAGTGCTTCACCGACAATAACACCTGACGCATCAAGGTTTTGCTGTAGTTGCTCTTCCTTTATCGCGCTGTTACCTGAGAAAGAGATGCTCGCAATAGTTGGGCGCTCTTTCACACGTATTACCAGTGCGTCTTTATCACGAAGTACCTTAATATCCTCAAAGTTACCCGATTGATAGAGGGCATTAATGATCTCTGAGATATCTTTACTGTCTACCGAATCACCAATACGTACAGGCATTTTCAAAAGAGCAGCACCTAGTGCTACCCTTTGCAAACCTTCGATTCGAATGTCCTGTACAACAAAATCCTCAGCCCCATTCGCCGACACACTGGTCGCTAGTAGAGATGCGAATAGAATATGCTTAATCGCCATACCTGCTCTAATTAATCCTTGCTAATACCGCTGCCTAAATTCTGATATCAAAGGCGTGTAAAATCATTAAAAATTGCTATCAGCATCAATGAGAAGATAATAGCCCCTCCCACTCGATACCCCATTTCTTGTACTTTTTCTGGTACTGGTCTTCTAATTACTGCTTCAATTGCAAAGAACAATAAATGCCCTCCATCAAGCATTGGCAATGGTACTAAGTTGATAATACCCAAGTTGACACTAATCAGCGCCAAGAAGCCTAAGAAATAAACCAGTCCATAATCTGCGGTTGTACCTGCCCCTTTCGCAATCGAAATAGGTCCGCTTAGGTTGTTTAGGCCAACATCACCCACGATCAGCTTTTTCAGCATAGAGATCGTAAGCTCGATAATTTGTCCCGTTTTCGCGATAGCTTTACCTACTGCTTCAACCGGCCCGTATTGAAGGTCAAAGCGATAACTAGCAGGCCACTCACCAATCTCTGGAGCGATACCCGCAAAGCCAATAACCGTACCATCTCGCAGCTCACGTGACCCAGGAGTCAATGTTGTTGTTAATCGCTCACCGTCTCTCAGCACTTGTATAGTCACTGGACTATTTGGGTTCGCTTGAATCACATCCACGACTTGTTGCCATTGAGAGATGTCTTGCTCTCCAGCCGAGATAATAGTATCACCAACCTGAAGGCCAGCCGCCGAACCGGCTCCGTCTTCACTTACATTTGTCAGCGTTGTTTTAATCTCTGGGGTATACGGTTTAAAACCAAGCGTCCCCATAGCAGACTCTGTTTCTGGATTAAAGTTCCAGCCCGACAAATCAATTGTTAATTTTTTGTCCGTTCCTATTTGGCTATCTGATGAAACTGTGACCGTCATTTGATTATCGCCAATATGCGACACTAGCCCCAAATTAACCGATTCCCAGTCCAAGGTTGGCGTACCATCAATGGACTTAAACTCCATTCCTGGTGTTAACCCAGCTTGTGCAGCAATCGAGTGCGGGGTAACTTCGCCAATAACAGGCTTGACCGCAGGCACACCAATCAAAAACACCAGCCAGTAAGCAAAGACCGCAAAAAAGAAGTTAAATGCTGGTCCTGCACCTACAATAGCGGTTCTTTTCCAGAGAGGCTTTTTATCAAAGGCATACTTGTGATCGGCTTCAGAGACTTCATCAACTCGACTATCGAGCATCTTGACATAGCCGCCTAAAGGAATAACGGAGATACTATACTCAGTCCCATCTTTACCGACTTTAGACCAAATCGATTTACCGAAACCAATCGAGAACTTTTCGACATACACACCACACTTTCGCGCTACCCAAAAGTGACCGTATTCATGTACCGCGACTAGAATCCCTAGCGCAACGATAAAGGACGCGAAGTTCCAAAGGATGTCCGTCATATCAAAAATTCTCTCACTAAATCGAACGCACGATTTCTCGTGCATAGTTTCGAGCCATTCTATCTAGCTCAAGAATAGTTTCCAAGTTATCTAATTGTATAAATTCATTTGCTGAACAGACTTTCGACATAACGCGCTCATTTACCACGCTAATATCAGTAAAACGGATTTTTTCCGACAAGAAGGCTTCAACCGCAATTTCATTTGCGGCATTGATAGCCGTGGTTGCATGTTGCCCTTCAAAACAGGCATCTATTGCTAACGCTAAGCAAGGATACTTAGCATAGTCTGGAGCCATAAAAGTCAATTCACCGATTGTCGTAAAATCAAGAGGAGCAACACCAGAAGGGATTCGGTCGGGATAAGACATCGAATAAGCAATCGGCGTTGCCATATCTGGCTGTCCCATCTGTGCTAAGACCGAACCATCATTGTATTGCACCATAGAGTGAATAACCGATTGAGGATGAATGACCACTTTTAGCTGCTCTCGATTGGTATTGAATAGCCAGCGGGCCTCAATAAACTCCAAACCTTTGTTCATCATTGTTGCAGAATCAACAGAAATTTTTGGCCCCATCGACCAATTTGGATGAGCAATTGCCTGTGCAGGTGTTACTGAAGAAAGCGTTGAAACGTCAGTATATCGAAAAGGGCCACCCGAACCGGTTAAAAGGATATGATTGATACCCGCTTCAGATAACTGGCAGTTCCCAAGATTGGTTTGAATATTCGCAGGTAAACATTGGAATATGGCGTTATGTTCACTATCAACGGGTAGCAACTGAGCACCAGATTCGTACACGGCGTCCATAAATAGCTTACCAGACATTACCAGCGCTTCTTTATTAGCTAACAGTACACGTTTGCCTGCTTTCACAGCAGCAAGCGTAGGTAACAAACCCGCAGCCCCGACGATAGCAGCCATTACAACGTCGACATCTTTGGATTCCGATACCATGCACATGGCTTGTTGACCAAACAGTACTTCGGTTCTCATATTGCTAGGAAGTAGTCGCTTTAGCTCTGACGCATCCACTTCGTCATTCAGAACCGCAAACTTGGGTTTCCAAATGGAGCAAAGCTCAGCCATTTTGGCTACGTTTTTACCACCAACAAGAGCATAGATAGCGAAAGATGAAGGATTTTCTGAAACGACCTTTAGAGTGCTTGCTCCAATAGAACCAGTAGCGCCTAGAATGGTTAAATTTTGCATGCTATTACAACCGCTTATAAGTCAACCAGAGAATAAGAACTTACTCTCTGGTTGGGGAGATTAGAAAATGAGATAAAGGAGAGCAAATACAGGAAATGCTGCGGTTAGACTATCCACACGATCGAGAACACCACCATGACCTGGAATAATATTACTGCTGTCTTTTATCTTCGATACTCGTTTGAACATACTTTCCACTAAGTCGCCCAGCACTGAAATAACGACTGTGGCAAGAGTAATGATAGTCATACTGGCATAGCTCGTAAACTGAATATCAAAGAGTGATGAACTTCCCCACGCGACAACCAAAGCAGCCGCAATGCCGCCAATCAAACCCTCGATGGTTTTGTTAGGGCTTACATGAGGCGCCATCTTACGCTTACCTAAACTTTTTCCAGCAAAGTAAGCACCGCTATCTGCAGCCCAAACGATCAAACAAACAAACAGAACCAGTTTTGAGCCGTAATAAGGGTCTAAGTAATAGTGCTGTCCTCTCAAGATAACAATGCTCCATAGAAATGGTAGCAAAGTTAGTAGTCCGAATAGATGTCGCAGTACATTAGAGTGCTCCCACAGTCCCGCGGACTTAGGGTACGTCATCGCTAGACTACTCGCAATGAGCCACCAGCTAAAGCCAATACCCAGCAATAAAAGATGCAATGAATCGACCTGATTCAAAGAGACAATGTCAGAAGGGACAATGAACAAAGAGAGCCCAACAGTAAGGACAGGAGGAATTAAGGCTAGCAGCCGAGAACGAGTAAGAGTAAATTGAGTCCACTCCCACGCTCCAATAAGCGTAACAGCGGCAACAAAACCTATGAACCAAGTTAATGGCAGTGAAAAAATACCCCAAACCACCAGCGGAGCTAGTATTAGGGCGGTAATAATTCGTTGTTTCAAATTAAATCGTCCTTAATTGGCTTCCATTAACGCTTTGACTTGCTCTCCGGTACAACCGAAGCGTCGTTCGCGATTCACAAACCAAGTGATTGCCTTTATTAGGCTGTCCTCGTTAAATTCTGGCCAGTACTCATCCGTGAAATACATTTCGGCATACGCCATTTGCCAAAGCATAAAGTTACTAATGCGACATTCGCCGCTGGTACGGATCAGTAAGTCGACATCTGGCAAATCAGACATAGTGACATAACGACCGATCATATCTTCAGTTATGTCATCGGCTGACAACTCGCCTCGCTCCACTAAACCAGCCAGCGTTTTAGTTGCCTGTAAAATATCCCATTTCCCACCATAGTTTGCAGCGATGTTGATAACAGTACCTGTATTGTTTTCTGTCAACTTCTCTGCTTCGGCGATTTTTCTTTGCAATCTGTCGTTAAAACGAGATTTATCGCCAATGATACAAAGTCTTAAGTTATTCTGATGAAGTTTATTAATTTCACTCGACAGAACGCTAATAAAGAGTTCCATCAACAAGCCAACTTCATCTTCAGGCCTACGCCAATTCTCACTGCTAAACGCAAACAGTGTTACGGCTTGAATATTCAGCTTTGCAGCGGTAGAAATGGTCTTACGGACAGCAGAAACCCCTTTTTTATGCCCGAAAACTCGTGGTTTTCCCTTAGATTTTGCCCAACGTCCATTACCATCCATGATGATAGCGATATGTTTTGGAAGGGAATCATTGACGATGTGTGAGTTTTGCATAAAAGAGTATAGTTATAATTCGGGTCGGACAGGGTAGCATAAAAAAACGCTGTGCTGTCAGCACAGCGTTCAAACTAGAACTGAGTGGTGAAATATTAGACTTCCATCAACTCTTTTTCTTTTGCAGCAAGCAGTTCGTCAACATTTTTCACTGCTGCATCGGTAAGCTTTTGAATCTCATCTTGTGCTTTACGATCTTCATCTTCAGAGATTTCTTTATCTTTCAGTAGCGCTTTCAGGTCACCGTTAGCGTCACGACGGATATTACGGATTGCAACACGGCCGCCTTCAGCTTCACCACGAACGATCTTCACTAGGTCTTTACGACGCTCTTCTGTTAGCGGTGGAAGTGGCACGCGGATAACCGTACCCGCAGACATTGGGTTTAAACCAAGGTCAGAAGTCAGAATCGCTTTTTCAACTTTAGGCGCAAGCTCTTTATCGAATACTGTAATAGCAAGTGTACGCGCGTCTTCAGCAATAACGTTTGCTACTTGGTTTAGAGGTGTTGGCGCACCGTAATATTCAACAGAGATACCTTGAAGAAGGCTTGGGTGTGCACGACCTGTGCGAATTTTAGTTAGGTTATTCTTAAGTGCTTCAACACTTTTTGCCATGCGCTCTTGAGCGTCTTGTTGGATTTCGTTAATCACAATATCACCTTAAATAATAGTAACCTGAAAGCCGGTCTGCTTTCAGGCTATGTCCTTCGATAATTCTGGTTAAGAGTGTACTCTTATTCTGCGTCGCTGATAAGTGTGCCTTCTGCTTCACCCATCACAACACGACGCAATGCACCTGGCTTATTCATGTTGAATACGCGGATTGGCATCTTATGGTCACGAGCCAATGTGAATGCCGCCAAGTCCATTACTTTCAGCTCTTTGTCTAGAACTGCGCTGTAAGAAAGCTTATCACATAAAACTGCATCAGGGTTAGCCACTGGATCAGCTGTGAAAACACCATCTACTTTTGTTGCTTTAAGCACAACATCAGCTTCGATTTCGATACCACGAAGACACGCAGCAGAGTCAGTTGTGAAGAATGGGTTACCAGTACCTGCAGAGAAAATTACGACGCGACCTTGACGTAATTCGCGAATAGCATCAGCCCAGTTGTAATCGTCACAAACACCTTTAAGAGGGATAGCAGACATAACACGAGCGTTCACATACGCACGGTGAAGAGCATCACGCATAGCTAGGCCATTCATAACCGTTGCTAACATACCCATGTGATCACCAACTACACGGTTCATACCTGCTTCAGCAAGGCCTGCACCACGGAACAAGTTACCACCACCAATGACCACACCAACTTGAACACCCAGTTCAACCAGTTCTTTAACCTCTTGTGCCATACGGTCAAGGATTTTTGGATCGATACCAAAGCCTTCCTCGCCTTGTAGCGCTTCACCACTAAGTTTTAACAGAATACGTTGATAAGCTGGTTTAGGGTTCGTTGTCATGAAGTATACCTTCCAAAGAGTTATCGATTAACGGTCATGGCTTGAGACTAGTATAGACTCAACTCATGACGGCTAAAAAATGACAGATAGCCTAGTCGTAAAAAGACCGTAGCCAAGGCCACGGTCTTTTCATCAACAAATCATCAAGGATTAACCTTTCTGAGCTGCTGCTACTTCGTCAGCGAAGCTCATTTGCTCGCCCTTGTCGATGCCTTCACCAACTTCTAGACGTACAAAAGTAGCTACTGATGCGCCACGCTCTTTAAGGATTTCGCCAACAGTTTTCTTTGGCTCCATTACGAACGCTTGACCAGTTAGAGAGATTTCGCCAGTGAATTTCTTCATGCGGCCAACAACCATCTTCTCAGCGATCTCAGCAGGCTTGCCTTCGTTCATAGCGATTTCAACTTGAACAGCTTTCTCTTTTTCTACTACGTCTGCAGGTACGTCTTCTGGGTTAACGAACTCTGGACGAGAAGCAGCAACGTGCATAGCAACGTGCTTAAGAGTTTCTGCGTCGCCTTCACCAGCAACAACAACACCGATCTTCTCACCGTGACGGTAAGTAGCGATAGCAGCGCCTTCAACGTACTGTACGCGACGGATGTTGATGTTTTCACCGATCTTAGCAACAAGAGTAACACGCTCGTCTTCGAACTTAGCTACTAGCTCTTCAGCAGTTGCTTTAGTTGCTAGAGCTTCGTCAGCTACTTTCTCAGCAAATGCTGTGAAGTTTGCATCTTTAGCAACGAAGTCAGTTTGGCAGTTAACTTCAAGAAGAGCAGCAACGCCGTTCTCTTCTTTAATGATGATCGCGCCTTCAGCAGCGATGTTACCTGCTTTTTTAGCAGCTTTAGCAGCGCCAGACTTACGCATGTTTTCAATTGCTAGTTCGATGTCGCCGTTAGTTTCAACAAGCGCTTTCTTACATTCCATCATGCCTGCGCCAGTGCGGTCGCGCAGTTCTTTAACTAGAGCAGCAGTAACAGCCATTCTCTATTCCTCAGTTGATTCTGATTAGGGTAAAAATCAGGGGCTCTCATTCGGCCCCTGATGCTAACTATAACTCAGTTTATATGAAGACTAGATGTCTACGAAACTAAGTGTGACTTCGAGCCGCTATTATTCAGCTTCTTCTACGAAACCGTCTTTGTCAGCTACAGCTGCAACGTCTTTGTTACGACCTTCTTTAACCGCGTCTGCAGCAGCGTTTAGATAAAGCTGTACTGCACGGATTGCGTCGTCGTTACCTGGGATAACGTAGTCAACGCCGTCTGGGTTAGAGTTAGTATCAACAACAGCAAATACTGGGATACCTAGGTTGTTTGCTTCTTTAACAGCGATGTGCTCGTGATCAGCGTCGATTACGAATAGAGCGTCTGGTAGACCGCCCATGTTCTTGATACCACCAAGAGACTTCTCTAGCTTCTCCATTTCGCGAGTGCGCATTAGAGCTTCTTTCTTAGTTAGTTTCTCGAAAGTACCGTCTTGAGCTTGTGCTTCGAAATCTTTTAGACGCTTGATAGACTGACGAACAGTTTTGTAGTTCGTTAGCATACCGCCCAACCAACGGTTGTTCACGTAGAACTGGTCAGCGTTGATTGCAGCTTCTTTAACAGCTTCAGATGCAGCGCGCTTAGTACCAACGAAAAGAACTTTACCTTTCTTCTCACCGATTTTAGCTAGTTCAGCTAGTGCATCGTTGAACATTGGTACAGTTTTTTCTAGGTTGATGATATGTACGCGGTTACGAGCACCAAAGATGAATGGCTTCATTTTTGGGTTCCAGTAACGAGTCTGGTGACCGAAGTGAACACCAGCTTTTAGCATATCGCGCATTGATACAGTTGCCATTTTAAATTCCTCTATGGGGTTAGGCCTCCACATTTCCCATGAATCCGACTTGGTATGAATGATTACTCAAGCACCCCGGAACATGTGACGAAATGTGTGTGATTTAAATTAAAGTTAATGGGAACAAAACCGAGCTCGCCGATTCGAAGAAACTAAGTCCTGTTTCCGGCGCGCTTTATACCATAATTTGGCCACTGATTTCTACAAAAATCGCAATAAATGTACAAAGTACAATCATCACAGCAGTGAGTTTTTAACTAAACCCAACTAAAATGAATCACGTACATAACTACAAACGAGTTTTATTCTTGTTGCGCTTAATCTCGCCACTGATAGAATAACCCGTCAATTTAGAAAGCAGAGAACACAGATGTCTATCAAAATCAAAACTGAAGCTGAAATCGAAAGAATGCGTATCGCAGGTAAGCTTGCAGCAGAGCTTTTAGAAATGATCGAACCTCACGTGAAAGAAGGGGTCACGACGGAAGAGCTCGATAGAATTTGTGCGGATTACACTCGTGAGCGTGGCGCTTACTCGGCCCCACTTGATTATCACGGTTATCCAAAATCAATCTGCACATCGATCAACCACATTGTTTGTCACGGTATCCCAGCAGAACAAGACGCAATGGGTACTACAGGTAAACTAAAACCGGCTGTTCTAAAAAATGGCGATATCGTCAACGTGGACGTGACAGTTATTATTCCTAACGATGAAAATGCCTCACTAGACACTCGTCCAGAAGGTTATCACGGCGATACATCAAAAATGTTTTTAGTCGGTGATGTTTCACCTGCTGATAAGCGCCTATGTATGGTTGCTCAAGAAGCACTGTATCTGGGCATGAAGACCGTCAAACCAGGTTCCACAGTTGGTGCTATCGGTACTGAGATTGAAAAATTCATTAAAACGAATAACAAGAACAACCCACGTAATAAGTTCTCTATCGTGAAGGATTTTTGTGGCCACGGTATCGGTTCTGAGTTCCATGAGGAGCCACAAGTGGTTCACTACAAAAACAACGACCGCCGTGTACTAAAAGAAGGTATGGTGTTCACTATTGAACCAATGATCAATGCTGGTAAATTTGGCTGCAGCATTGACGCAGAAGACGATTGGACAGTCTACACTGGCGACGGCAAAAACTCCGCGCAATGGGAACATACGATTGTGGTGACCAAAACAGGTTGCGAAGTATTGACCTTACGTAGCGACGAATCTATTCCTCGTCACATGAACAATATCTAGCCATTCCGCTTCGATTCAAAAATATCCCCAAACACTGGGGATATTTTTTTATCTGAATCATTTTGGTATAACCGTAGTTAGAATCTTTTTTGCTTGCACGGATCGCACTCATGACTTTTCAGAGCCCAACCACACTAAGCGACGAACAACTCACGATCAGCGAGTTAAAGTCACAATTAGAAACCTTTTCTGAACATCAGAAACAGGAGTTCTTAAATCACCACCCTATTACCGATTTGGTCCTAGGTCGCTCAGATTACATTGACCAGTTACTTAACCGGTTATGGCAGTTCACTGGTCTCGCTAACCAAACTAACCTCGCGTTAGTGGCTGTAGGTGGATATGGTCGCGGTGAGCTGCACCCGCTATCGGATATCGATATTCTGGTGGTCTCGCGCAAAAAGCTTCCAGCGAACCTTGAAAGCACCATTAGTGAATTCATTACCCTACTTTGGGATCTGAGATTAGAAGTCGGCCACGCAGTAAGAACCGTTCAAGAATGCCTAGAAATCGGCCAGTCGGACTTAACCGTCGCCACCAATCTTCAAGAGGCACGCTTGCTATGTGGCAGCGAAGACACCTTTTCCTTACTTAAGAGCCAGATTGATTCCGAAGAATTTTGGCCCTCAGAAACCTTTTATCACGCAAAAATCGAAGAACAACGCACTCGTCACGCCAAGTACCACGACACCACCTACAATCTAGAGCCCGATATTAAATCAACACCGGGCGGATTGCGTGATATCCATACTCTAAGTTGGGTAGCGCGCAGCCACTTTGGCGCTACTTCCTTGTACGAGATGAGCCGATTTGGTTTCCTCACCGATGCAGAGTACCGAGAACTCGTCGAGTGCCAGAACTTTCTCTGGCGCGTACGCTTTGCACTACACATAGAACTACGACGCTACGACAATCGGCTAACCTTCGCTCATCAAGCTCAAGTGGCCGAGAACTTAGGTTTTGTCGGTGAAGGCAACGTAGCGGTCGAAATGATGATGAAAGAATTCTATCGAACACTACGACGTGTCGCTGAACTGAATAAGATGTTGCTGAAACTGTTTGATCAAGCCATCGTCAATAAAGGCAAGATTCAAGACGCCATCATCATTAACGATGATTTCCAACGTAGAGGCAAACTCATAGAAGCAAGAAAGCCAGCGCTATTTCAAGCTAGACCAGAAACCATCTTAGATATGTTTATTCATATCGCTAATGACTCGAGTATTGAAGGCGTCAGCCCAGCAACATTGCGTCAATTACGTACTGCTCGACGTCGATTAAACAAGTTTTTGCACACCATTCCGGCAGCTAGAGAGAAGTTTATGGATCTAGTTCGCCATCCTAACGCGCTGCACCGAGCATTCCGCTTGATGCACAAGCTAGGGGTTTTATCAGCCTACCTGCCTCAGTGGAGTCAGATCGTTGGACAAATGCAATTTGACCTGTTTCATGTCTACACCGTTGACGAACACAGTGTCCGCCTGCTGAATCATATTCACACCTTTAGTATCGAGGAAAACTACTCCAAGCACCCCATTTGCTGCGAGGTCTATCCTCGTATGCAGAAAAAAGAGCTGCTTATCCTCGCTGCCATTTTTCATGATATCGGTAAAGGTCGAGGGGGCGATCACTCTGAGATCGGCGCTGTCGAAGCGTATGATTTCTGTATGGAACACGGCTTGTCTAAACCAGAAGCCAAACTGGTCTCTTGGTTAGTTCAAAATCACCTTTTAATGTCGGTTACCGCTCAACGTCGTGATATTTACGACCCAGATGTGATTATCGAATTTGCTAAAAAAGTTCGCGATGAAGAATACCTTGAGTATCTAGTCTGCCTCACTGTTGCCGATATCTGTGCCACGAACCCAGAACTATGGAACAGTTGGAAGCGAACCTTGCTTGCTGAGCTCTTTTACTCCACACAGCGAGCACTCAGAAGAGGCCTAGAGAATCCCGTCGATGTTCGTGACCGTATTCGACACAATCAACAACTCTCTTCAGCGCTTCTACGTAAGCAAGGCTTTAACGCTCGAGAGATCGAAGTACTTTGGCAACGATTCAAGGCTGACTATTTCCTAAGACACACTCACAAGCAGATTGCCTGGCACAGTGAACACATCCTTAATGCCGATGATCCTACTAAGCCACTAGTGCTGATGAGTAAGAATGCGACACGTGGCGGCACTGAAGTCTTTGTATATTGCCAAGATCAGCCTGCATTGTTTGCCACAGTGGTTGCAGAACTCGATCGCCGTAATTTTAACGTGCATGACGCGCAGATCATGACCAGTAAGGACGGTTTCGTCCTTGATACCTTTATGGTGCTTGATCAACATGGTGATGCCATTGATGTAGAGCGACACTCCGCAGTGATCAAACATTTGGTTCATGTCTTGGAGGATGGACGCCCTACCCGCGTGAAAACGCGTCGCGCACCAAGAAACCTAAAGCATTTCAATGTAAAAACTCAGGTCGACTTTTTACCCACTAAGGGGAAAAAGCGCACGCTGATGGAACTGGTCGCTTTAGATGCCCCAGGCTTACTAGCAAAAGTGGGAGCGACGTTTGCCCAGCTTGGCGTTAATCTACATGCGGCGAAAATCACCACAATTGGCGAACGTGCAGAAGACTTATTTATCTTAACAAGCGCAACGGGTGGCAGACTGTCTGAAGAGGAACAGAGCCAGCTAAAACAAAAACTGCACGACACAATTTCAGAACAAATTGCTAGTTAATAAATAGTTGTCAGTAGTAATGACTGGCCACACCGTCGTGGCCAGTCACCTAAATTAAAATTGCGCATCATTTAAGCGATCTCGTCCACATTTCTCTCTTATTTGTCTAATTATCAGCTATCTACCACATTAATTGCCTGCTACAGTTGTAGAGAAAACACACTGCAATAAGAGGTAACTTATGTATCCAAACCTCACAGGTTTAGGCATTCACGATCCTAAACAAATTGAGCGTTACTCACTACGACAAGAAGCGCACAAGGATGTGTTGAAGATATACTTTCATAAGCAAAAGGGCGAGCTCTTCGCCAAAAGCGTTAAGTTTAAGTATCCAAGACAAGTAAAGAATGTTCGTGTTAATAGCAGCAGTGGCAATTACAAAGAAGTCACCGAAATTAACCGCAATCTCACGCTTGTTATTGATGAATTAAATAAACTAACCAAACCTGTAGAAGTCGCCGAAGTCGATGTTAAGCAGAAAATCCTCACCGATCTTCGCCACTTAGAAAAAGTCGTTTCTAGCAAAATTGCCGAGATTGAAGCGGATTTAGAAAAGTTAAAGTAATTAAAAAAATGCTCCCATTGGGAGCATTTTTTATAGGCTTATCTATTAAGGTGTATAGAACGTTGCTGCGCCTGGACCTACTGGTAGACCTAGTAGGAATACCCAGATATAGAACAGTAAACTCCAACCAACCAAGAAACAGATAGAGTACGGCAACATAGTTGCGATTAGTGTACCAATACCTAGATTCTTCATATAGCGTGTTGCCACTGCCAGAATCAGTCCAAAGTAGCTCATCATAGGTGTGATGATGTTGGTGGTTGAATCACCAATACGGTATGCCGCCTGAATGGTTTCAGGAGCATAACCAACCAACATAAGCATTGGAACAAAGATAGGTGCTGTTACTGCCCACTGTGCAGACGCTGAACCAATCATTAGGTTGATAAAGCCACACATTAGGATAAATGCAAAAAACAGAGCAGGACCTGTTAGACCGATAGTCTGTAGGAAGTCAGCACCCGCTACAGCAAATACCTGACCAAAGTTCGTCCACTTAAAGAAAGCAACAAATTGTGCAGCAAAGAACACCAATACAATGTACATACCCATCGAAGACATAGACTTCGACATCGCATCGATCACGTCACGGTCATTCTTCATAGAGCCAGTCACTTTACCGTAGACAAAGCCCGGAATCGCGAAGAAGACAAAGATGAATGCTACGATACTCTTCAAGAACGGAGAACCTGCAACCTGACCATCAGCAGTACGAAGCACGCCATTTTCAGGAACAACAGTTGATGCAATGATTGCACTTACAACCAGTACTGCAATACCTGCCATTTTCAGGCCTTTCTTTTCTACTGCAGTCAGTGAACCCATGCTGTCATTAGAAAGATCTTCTGCAGCTTCTTCTTCATTGTATTTACCCAGTTTAGGCTCAACGATTTTCTCGGTAACAAAGGCACCTGTAATCGCAATGAAGAAGGTCGATACAAACATAAAGTACCAGTTCACCTCAGGGCCAACGGTGTAGTTTGGATCGATCATTTGAGCGGCAGTTTCAGTAATACCTGATAGTAGTGGATCCACAGTACCAATTAAGAGGTTTGCTGAATAACCACCAGATACACCAGCAAACGCTGCTGCAAGACCTGCTAGAGGGTGACGTCCTAGAGAGTGGAACAGCATCGCTGCCAATGGAATAAGTACGACGTAACCAAGCTCTGAAGCAGTGTTAGAAATAATACCTGCAAATACAACGGTTACTGTTACCATGCGCTGAGAAGCACCCATAACAAGACCACGCATT
This sequence comes from Vibrio mediterranei, assembly GCF_013364395.1. NCBI lineage: Bacteria > Pseudomonadati > Pseudomonadota > Gammaproteobacteria > Vibrionales > Vibrionaceae > Vibrio > Vibrio mediterranei. The sequence goes on from NZ_JABXGK010000001.1 coordinate 2,786,680, forward strand.
GCGGCAGATAGCATGCCAGAGTGTTCAGCAATTGCCACACCCAGCATAGCGACAAGAACGGTTCCTAATGGCGCAAAACCTGTGAAGTTTTTCACTAAGTTTGTCACGATTAGCTGTAAGCCTTCTGCGTTCAATAAGCTCACTACTTTAATCATGCCGTCTGCTGCACGACCAGCAGCGCCTTCAGGGCGCGGATCGGCAACCGCTACGTCAAAGTAGCCGGCGATGCCTGACATAACTAAGATAGCAACACAGAAAATAGCAAACAGTGTGATTGGGTGGGGTAATAGATTCCCCAAGTACTCTACCGCGTCAAGAAAACGGGTAAATAGAGGCTTTTTTGGCTTGTTGTGTTTCATTGTGGCAGATGAACTCATCTGTCCCCTCCTTTTTTATTTGTCCTAGCATTCTTTACAAAGCCATGGTCGATTCCTGACAACTTTGTAAAAAAGCAGCCGCAGGGTACGTGAGGGAGCTCAACATTAAAAGCCGAAAATGTTGCTAATTGTAAATAATGCGCAATTTACATCCAGTTATTTAGCAAAAACACAACAACTTATAATGACAAAAATATAAAACAAAAAATAACAATCTCGTGACATATTTACCTTTTTGTAATATCGACAACCGATTAGGGATAAAAAAAGCTCAACTAAATCATCATTGAAAACACACTCCGCTTCTGAAATGATGGATTGTGATTTATGTGAACTAGGACTCAATTCGTGACTTACTCATTGGAGCCAATTGGCATCATTCGTTCTCCTTACAAAGAGAAGTTTGCTGTACCGAGACAACCTCGGTTAGTCTCGAGCGCCACCGCAACAATTGCGTTGCAGGGTGACATCAATTGTCTAGAAGCCGTTCGCGGCCTTGAACAGTTTTCTCACCTTTGGTTGCTGTTTCTCTTTGACCAAAACCTTGCCGCAGGCTGGAAACCTACAGTGAGACCGCCTCGATTAGGAGGCAATGAACGAGTCGGAGTATTAGCCAGCCGCGCGACATTTCGTCCCAATGGTATCGGGATGTCTTCAGTTGAACTGAAAGGTATTCGTCAGCAAGGTTCACAAGTCTTTATTGATGTGGGCAGTGTTGATCTTGTCGATGGCACCCCAATCGTCGATATCAAACCTTATATCCCTTATTCAGACTCAATCCCTGATGCCATCGGTGGCTATGCGGAATCTGAACCTGAATCGATAGAAGTCGCGTTTTCAGACATTGCATTAGAGGAACTAGCTAAGGACAAGGAGGTTGCCTATAAGACGCAAGTCATCAAAGAGGTACTCGCTCAAGATCCCCGACCTGCTTACAAAAAAAGTAAGGTTGATAATAAGGAATACGGAGTCAGACTCTTCGATTGGAACGTAAAATTCAAAATAATCGCGCAACTAGCCTTGGTAACTTCCATTGACTCTTTGTAGAAAGCGAATTGGCTGATATCATAAGCGGCTTAACTCAATTTGGGTCTTCTGCCCAAATTCTCTATTAACATAATGAACGGATACCCATAAATGCGTACCAGTAACTATCTTCTTTCTACTCTGAAGGAGACACCAAACGACGCAGAAGTTGTAAGTCACCAGCTAATGCTGCGTGCAGGTATGATTCGTAAACTAGCTTCAGGTTTATACACTTGGCTACCTACGGGTCTACGTGTTCTGCGTAAAGTCGAAAACATCGTTCGCCAAGAGATCGATAATGCAGGTGCAGTTGAGACTTTGATGCCCGTAGTGCAGCCGTTTGAACTATGGGAAGAAACAGGCCGATCTGAAAAGATGGGTGCGGAACTACTTCGCTTCACTGATCGCCACACGCGTCCGTTTGTTCTTAGCCCAACGGCTGAAGAAGTTATCACTAGCCTTGTTCGCAACGAAGTAAGCTCTTATAAGCAACTTCCGCTGAACCTATATCAGATTCAAACTAAGTTCCGTGATGAGCGTCGCCCTCGTTTCGGTGTTATGCGTGCACGTGAATTCTCGATGATGGATGCATACAGCTTCGATATCGACAAAGAAGGTCTAGAAAAATCTTACCAAGCGATGCACGAGGCGTACTGCAAAGCCTTCGATCGCATGGGTCTAGATTACCGTCCAGTACTAGCAGACACTGGCGCTATCGGTGGTAACGGTTCACATGAATTCCATGTATTGGCAGAGAGCGGTGAAGATCTCATCGCCTTCTCTTCTGAATCTGACTACGCTGCTAACATCGAAAAAGCGGAAGCAGTAGCACCAGCAATGGATCTAGCAGCACCGACTCAAGAGATGACATTGGTTGATACACCAAATGCAAAAACTATTGCTGAGCTTGTAGAACAGTTCGATCTACCAATCGAAAAGACCGTCAAAACACTGTTTGTAAAAGCCTCTGAAGAGATTGATGCTCCACTTGTTGGATTGATCATTCGTGGTGACCACGAGCTTAACGAGATCAAAGCAGAGAAACTGGCTGAAATCGCTTCACCACTAGAAATGGCGACTGAAGAAGAGATTCGCGCTGCTATTGGTGCTGGTCCTGGTTCTCTTGGTCCAGTTGGCCTTGAACTGCCATTTATCGTAGACCGCTCTGTTGCAGTAATGAGTGACTTCGGTGCGGGCGCAAACATTGATGACAAACACTACTTTGGCATCAACTGGGGCCGCGATGTAGAGTTAGGTAAAGTTGAAGATCTACGTAATGTTGTTGAAGGTGACCCTAGCCCATGTGGTCAAGGTACTATCCAACTCAAGCGTGGTATCGAAGTTGGTCACATCTTCCAGCTTGGCAAAAACTACTCAGAGAAAATGAACTGTGGCGTACTTGGTCCAGATGGTAAAAATACTATTCTAGAGATGGGTTGCTACGGTATCGGTGTTTCTCGTGTAGTTGCTTCTGCAATTGAGCAAAACAATGACAAATACGGCATTATTTGGCCAGATGCGATTGCCCCATTCCAAGTAGCTATAGTTCCTATGAACATGCACAAATCTGAGCGCGTTAAAGAAGCAGCAGAAAAGCTATACGCTGAACTAACTGCTGCTGGTATCGAAGTTCTGTTTGATGACCGAAAAGAACGTCCAGGCGTAATGTTCTCTGACATCGAACTTATCGGTATTCCTCATACGATCGTTATTGGCGACCGCAGCATGGACGAAGGTAACTTCGAGTATAAGAACCGTCGCACTGGTGATAAGACTCCAGTTGCCATGGAACAAATCGTAGCGCACGTTACTTCGCAGCTAGCGTAATACTGCGTTATCGCGACTGGTCCTCTACGCCAGACGAGCTAAATTTTATCTTTAAGGCCGCTTACGCGGCCTTTTTTATCACCTTCATATTCTGTTCATCTTCCCTCTTTTACTATGACCTATATCGGTAAGTACCAGGAGAACAAGATGGACTTGAAAGCACTTCTTAATCAAGCTCTCAACTCAGATCTAGCAAAACAGGCCACTCAAAAAGCAAGCCAATCTTCATCCAGTTTAAGTAACGCACTTGGTGACAAAAAGACTCTGGGAGTGTTAGGAGCAGGAGCTGTAGGCGGCGGTATTCTTGGCATGTTAATGGGCTCTAAGAAAACGAAGAAAATGGGTAAGAAAGCCTTAGGTGTTGGCGGTGCAGCAGCGCTTGGAGCTCTAGCCTATAAACTTTACAACGACTACAGCAATAACAACGGAGGAAACTCCGATGCTACTACAGTTACACATTCATCAACATCGGCTAATTTTACTCAGACTAACCAGCACGATGAATCGGTACTCAAAGCCATGATAGCCGCAGCTAAAGCAGATGGTCATATTGATGAGCAAGAAATGGCGAAGATTGAACAAGCTCTGACAGGATTAGATGCAGACCCATCAGTGCATAGACTTGTTCAAACTGAAATGGCAAAACCCCTCGATCCAAGCGAAATTGCTAAGCTAGCCGTCTCTCCCGAGCATGGTACTGAAATCTATTTAGCGAGCCTATTAGTCGCGGATGAACAAAACTTTATGGAAAAAGCGTATTTGAAAGAACTGGCGAACCAGTTAGGTTTAGAAGAGGGGTTAGTAGCACAACTGAATGCGCAAATCACTCAATAAAGTAACAAAGTACCTAAGGCCTAAACCGACCTTAGGTACATAAATTCTTATTCTTCGCTTGCAACAGCCGCAGCAGCTTTAGCAGCACGTGCTTCCGCTTTACGCTCATTGCGCTTTGCTTGGTTTTCAATGAAACCAGCTAGCTCTTTATCCGCCCAAGCTTGAGCCAGCTCTTGACTCTCAAAACCCATCTCACGCTTTGAAACAACAGTGCGACGAGACGTTACTTGACGAATGATCTCTGCAGACCAACCGTTACGCTTTTCCGTTAGACGGATAGTAAATTTTTTATTTTCAGACATTTATGTATTTCCTAAAGACTTTGTTAAGGGATATTCCAGCAATGTAATGCTGGCCATCCCTAAGCCAGCGCGGTATTAGAACACAAATCGAGCGCTGACGCTCAGAGTTTTTATAAGAAAAAGTCCCCAGTGTTTCCACTGAGGACTTCATTAACTATTGGGTTGCGACCTTTGAGGCTGTTGCCTTGGTCGATTACTTACCAACGTTCACGCGAGCGTTGCGGAACATGCGCATCCAAGCACTGTCTTCACCCCAAGACTCTGGCGCCCAAGAGTTAGCAACCGTACGGAATACACGCTCTGGGTGCGGCATCATGATAGTCACACGACCGTCACGAGTCGTTAGACCTGTGATTGCGTTTGGTGAACCGTTAGGGTTGTTTGGATACTGCTGCGTTGGGTTACCGTGGTTATCAACGTAACGCACCGCTACCGTACCTGAAGCTTCAATCGCGTTTAGGTGGTCAGTGTCGCGAACTTCTACGCGGCCTTCGCCGTGAGAAACTGCGATTGGCATACGAGAACCTTCCATGCCATCGAAGAAGATAGAGTCAGACTTCTGAACTTCTACTAGGCTAAAGCGAGCTTCAAAGCGCTCAGATTCGTTACGAACGAAGCGTGGCCATAGGTCTGCACCTGGAATCAGCTCTTTTAGGTTCGATAGCATCTGACAACCGTTACACACACCTAGTGAGAAGGTGTCTTCACGGTGGAAGAAGTTCTGGAACTGGTCACGCGCTTGGTCGTTGAACAGGATAGACTTCGCCCAACCTTCACCCGCACCTAGAACATCACCGTAAGAGAAGCCACCACAAGCCACTAGACCTTGGTACTCTTCTAGAACTGCTTGACCCGTCAGGATGTCGCTCATGTGGATGTCTGTTGCTTCAAAGCCAGCGCGGTCAAACGCTGCTGCCATTTCAACGTGAGAGTTAACACCCTGCTCACGAAGAATTGCCATCTTAGGCTTAGCGCCTGTTGCGATGTATGGCGCTGCAACGTCTTCTTTAACATCGAAGCTCAGTTTCACGTTTAGACCTGGGTCAGAGTTGTCTTTCTTCGCTTCGTGCTCTTGGTCTGCACACGCAGAGTTGTCACGTAGAGACTGCATCTTGTGCGTAGTTTCAGCCCAAATAGTACGTAGCTCTGTACGAGAGCGCTTGATAACAACCGCATCACCAGAAGTGATAACGAAGTCGTCAGACACTTCAACGCTACCAATTACGTGAGAGCATGCTTCTAGGCCGTTAGCCGCTAGAACCGCTTTCACCGCCTCAAGGTCGTCATTCTTAACCTGAACAACCGCACCTAGCTCTTCGTTAAATAGCGCCGCTAGTGCATCTTCGCCTAGGCTTGCAATGTGTGCTTTCACACCACAGTGACCCGCAAATGCCATCTCAGCAAGCGTTACGAATAGACCGCCATCGCCTTTATCGTGGTAGGCCACTAGCTTGTCATCACGAACAAGGGTTTGCATCGCATCGAAAAAGCCTTTTAGCTGCTCTGCGTTGTCAACGTCTGCTGGCTTATCACCAAGCTGCTTGTAAACCTGTGCCAATGCCGTTGCACCTAGACGGTTTTTACCGTTACCAAGATCAACAAGAACCAGTGACGACTCACCTTTGTCAGTGCGAAGCTGCGGCGTGACCGTCTTACGAACATCTTCTACACGACCAAATGCAGTGATAACTAGTGAAAGTGGAGACGTGACTTCTTTGTCTTCACCATTCTCATTCCACTTAGTTTTCATCGACATTGAGTCTTTACCTACTGGAATCGTTAGACCCAAAGCTGGACATAGCTCTTCACCTACCGCTTTCACCGCTTCGTAAAGACCGGCGTCTTCACCTGGGTGACCCGCTGGAGACATCCAGTTAGCTGACAGCTTGATACGCTTGATATCGCCGATGTCTGTCGCTGCAATGTTAGTCAGAGACTCACCTACCGCAAGACGAGCAGAAGCGCCAAAGTCTAGTAGAGCAACTGGCGTGCGCTCACCCATAGACATCGCTTCACCGTGGTAAGTATCGTAGCTCGCTGCTGTTACTGCGCAGTTTGCTACCGGCACCTGCCAAGGACCAACCATCTGGTCACGAGCAACAAGGCCTGTAACCGTGCGGTCACCGATGGTGATTAGGAATGTTTTCTCTGCAACCGTTGGTAGACGAAGAACGCGGTCAACCGCATCGTTCATTTCAATGCCTTCGCGAGAGATCGCAGGGCTGTCTACTTTCAGTGTTTTCGCATCACGGTGCATCTTCGGCGTTTTGCCAAGAAGGATGTCCATCGGCATGTCGATTGGCGTGTTGTCGAAGTGTGAATCTTCAAGTTTCAGTTCACGCTCTTCTGTTGCCACACCCACTACTGCGTAAGGTGCGCGCTCACGCTTACAGATAGCATCGAATGCTTCCATGTTCTCTGGCGCTACCGCCATTACATAGCGCTCTTGAGATTCGTTACACCAGATCTCAAGTGGGCTCATGCCTGGCTCATCGTTTGGTACGTCACGTAGCTGGAAGATACCGCCGCGCTCACCATCGTCAACAAGCTCAGGAAGTGCGTTTGAGATACCGCCCGCGCCCACATCGTGGATAAATGCAATTGGGTTGTCTTCACCTAGCTGCCAGCAGCGGTCGATCACTTCTTGACAGCGACGTTCCATCTCAGGGTTTTCACGCTGTACTGAGGCAAAATCTAGATCTTCAGCAGACTGACCAGACGCCATAGAAGACGCTGCGCCGCCACCAAGACCGATGTTCATTGCTGGACCACCAAGTACGATTAGGCTTGCACCTACTGGGATCTCTTTCTTCTGAACGTGCTCGTCACGGATGTTACCCATACCACCGGCAATCATGATTGGCTTGTGGTAACCACGTACTTCTTCACCTGCGTGTGATGTAACTTTTTCTTCGTAAGTACGGAAGTAACCAAGTAGGTTTGGACGACCAAATTCGTTGTTAAACGCCGCGCCACCTAGTGGACCTTCTAGCATGATATCCAATGCGTTAACGATACGACCTGGCTTACCAAAATCCGTTTCCCAAGGCTGTTCGAAGCCTGGAATGCGAAGGTTAGAAGTCGTAAAGCCTACAAGACCTGCTTTTGGCTTACCGCCAATACCTGTTGCGCCTTCGTCACGGATTTCACCGCCGCTACCTGTAGAGGCACCTGGCCACGGAGAAATCGCTGTTGGGTGGTTATGTGTTTCCACCTTCATCAAGATGTGTGCTTTCTCGTGGTTGTAACCGTACTGACGTGTTTTTGGATCTGGGAAGAAACGACCCACTTCAGAGCCTTCCATTACTGCTGCATTATCTTTGTAAGCAGATAGAACGTGGTCTGGTGTCGTTTCAAATGTGTTTTTGATCATCTTGAACAGCGACTTGTCTTGCTTCACGCCGTCGATAGTCCAATCTGCATTGAAGATCTTGTGACGACAGTGCTCAGAGTTCGCCTGCGCAAACATCATCAGCTCGATGTCTGTTGGGTTGCGCTCTAGCTTAGTCACAAAGCTTTCAAGTAGGTAATCAATTTCATCTTCTGCAAGTGCAAGACCTAGCGTCACGTTCGCTTCTTCTAGTGCTTTGCGGCCACCTGTTAGTAGTTCAACATCAGCTACCGGTGCTGGCTCTGCTACTTGGAACAGTGCTGCCGCTGATTCGAAGTCAGAGAAAACCACTTCCATCATACGGTCGTGGATCACCGCTTTAAGCTCAACAAGTTGAAGCTCCGTCAGTTCGCTTGATGTCTCTACATAGTAAGCAGTACCGCGCTCTAGACGAGTCACTTTGTCTAGACCACAGTTATTCGCAATATCCGTAGATTTAGAAGACCATGGCGAGATAGTGCCAGGGCGAGGTGTCACTAATAGCAGCGTGCCTGTTGGCTCGTGCTCTTCAATCGTTGGACCGTAAGTCAGCAACTTCTCTAATTTTTCAACTTCAGACTCATCCAGGTCTGCCGTTAGGTCGGCAAAGTGGGCAAACTCAGCGTAAATACCTGTTACTGGTAGGTTTAGTTCACGACAAAGCTCTAGTAGCTTGTTAACACGAAACTCAGAAAGAGCTGGGGAACCACGCAAAATTCTCATGTGCTTAGGTCTCTTATGCAGTTGATTGAGGTGAAATTAGTATAAATTCAAATGGTTAGATTGTATTTTTGAACTTATAACAATTTATCCTGCTCTAATGCGGCGCTATTATAGAGGATTTTTTTTTGTGACGTAACCGCTAACGCAAACGTTTTCGTCATTTTTTTTCGATTTGCAGCAAACGATATCGTCATGGTGATAAAGTGACCACTCTCGGGTGTTTATGCCTTCTTGCTTTGCCAAGCTCGTCAGCTTTGGTATAAAGACAGCACTATCGTTGTGAGATAAATGAATTAATGCAAAATCCATCTGCTGTTTATTGGTTAAATTTACGCTGGCTCAAATTACTATCCGTTTGTCTGTTAACGCTTGGAATGGCAGGCTGCCAAATCGACTCTGATCCCAAAAGCGAACTAGAGAATATTAAAGAGCGTGGTGTGCTTCGTGTCGGTACTCTCAATAATCAACTCTCTTATTATATTGGTCCTGATGGTCCGACTGGTTTGGACTATGAGCTTGCAAGGCAGTTTGCCGATGAACTGGGTGTGCGGTTAGAAATGAAGCCCGCTTACCGCCAAGCAAGTCTGTTTCCAGCATTGCAAAAAGGTGAAATCGATATTATCGCCGCCGGACTAAGCCAATCTCCAGAACGTATCAAGCACTTTCGTGCAGGCCCTGCCTATTACTACGTAAGCCAACAGGTGGTCTATAAGAAGGGTCAATGGCGACCAAGAAACTTAGAACAATTATTAAACAATCAGCAAGAGTTAATCGATAAAGCCGATGGTGAAGAGGTCTTTGCGATAGTAAAAGACTCTCACTTTGAGCAAACACTAGCGAATGTCGCTAACCAGAACCCTGAGTTCCGCTACTACATTGATGCTAATGCTGACGTCAATGACCTACTAAAGCAGGTTTCTGAAGGCCAACTTAAATTCACCATGGCAGACTCTGTGGAACTGTCACTTTCTCAACGAATTTATCCTGACCTCGCATTGGCGTTTGAAATGACTGAAGATCAACCGATCTCTTGGTATATGCGAAAGTCAGAAGATGAAAGCCTGTACGCGTTATTGATCGAGTTCTTCGGTCGCTTGAAACAGACAGGTGAACTGGCGAATTTAGAAGAGAAGTATATCGGACACATCGGTGTTTTCGACTACGTCGATACTCGCGCGTTTATCCGTGCTTTAGATGGCAAATTGCCTAAGTGGTCGCCTCTCTTTAAGAAATATTCGAACGAATTTGATTGGCGCTTAATCGCTGCTCTTGCCTATCAAGAGTCTCACTGGAATCCTGTGGCTAAATCGCCAACAGGTGTTCGCGGTATGATGATGCTTACATTACCGACGGCTAAAAGTGTTGGTGTTACCAACCGCTTGGATCCAGAACAGTCTGTTCGTGGCGGTGTGGAATACTTAAGACGAATTGTTGATCGTGTTCCAGATTCTATCGCAGAACATGAGAAAATCTGGTTTGCCCTCGCCTCTTATAACGTCGGTTTCGGTCATATGATGGACGCAAGACGCCTGACAAAACGACAAGGTGGTGATCCTGATGCTTGGGCGGATGTGAAAGATCGTTTACCGTTATTACGCCAAAAGAAATATTACAGCCAGACACGTTACGGCTATGCTCGCGGTGATGAGGCAAGAAATTATGTCGAGAATATTCGTCGCTACTATCAAAGCATTATTGGTCACATCGACAAGCAGATAGCCGTTGAAGCGGAAAAAGAAATAAGTACAGAAGACTTAATCGTCATCCCACCACTGCCTCCAGAGAAAGGACCGGTCGCGCCAGAACAAGAGGAGGTTAGCTCAGGCTCAGACTCTGCATCAACCCAGCAAACTGGACACTCAGGACGTTAACTATCAGCAATCTTCAAGTATGCGAATGTGATCGTATATCGCATACTTGAAATCTTATTCTCAAGCCCTTACATTAAACTTTGAGATTGATCATTCGCCAACGCTTCGGTTGGCGAGATAATCTCTTCTGTCGCAAGGTACTGTCGTGCCCTCTGCAAATACTCAGCATAATCGAAATCACCCTACGACAAGGTTGGGCGGTGGATTGTGTTTCGTACTCCGGCATCGATCCATTGATAAGGAAATCTATTACGCAATGATTGTGTCTAGATACAGATCGGAGAGGTTTATCTTTCGTGATAGGAGGTAGTTTTATGCTTGCAAGGAAAAGAATGCAATCTAAACACCTTAATAAGACGGTGGCAGCAAACCGCCGCAAAAGAAAAATGGCCAATAATAAGAAGAAGGTTATTTGGCGTCACCGAGCTTTTATGCAGTTACTCACTCCATAAAGCACAGACAGCAAACATCTGCCCAGCAGATGTTTGCTAATAAATCATTCCTCACCCTTCATCTGTTCATCACGCTTCTTCTGCTTTATTTCTTTACGTCTGCGTTTAAAGAATGCCTGCAATTGATGACGACATTCCTCTTCTAATAATCCAGATTCAACATCGGCATAATGATACGATGCTTGGCTTTCAAACAAGTTTAATACCGTCCCTGCTGCGCCAGCTTTTAAATCTGGTGCACCGAATACAACCCGCTTCACACGACTGTGTAGCAGAGCTCCAGCACACATTGGACAAGGCTCTAGCGTTACATACAATGTCGTATCCAACAGTCGATAGTTTTCTAGGTTCTGCCCGGCTTTACGAATCACTTGCATCTCAGCATGCGCCGTCGCGTCGTGATTACCGATAGATTGATTCCATCCTTCAGCGATAATCTCCCCACCTCTGACTAATACCGCTCCAACAGGCACTTCACCTTCAGATTCAGCATGATTCGCCAACTCCATCGCGCGTTGCATAAAACGACGGTCTTCATCATTAAACTCAAAGGTCATTTGTTCATCAGTCATGTTTTTCTCGGCTTAATGCTTCTGATAAGTAATCAATTAACGTTCGAACTTTCGAAGTGAGCATTCGGTTCTGTGGATACAATGCCCAAATACCCTCACGATCACCTCGATATGGAGTCAGCACTTCCACCAGCTCCCCAGCTTCCAAATACGGCTGCACATAGTAATCAGGAAGTTGCACTATGCCTAATCCTTTTAAAGCCGCATCAACGAGCGCATAACCACTGTTGCATTGAACTCGACCTTCAACGTGAATAAGACGCTCAGACCCTTTTTCATCGAAACGCCAGTACTTTGTTGAACCTCGTAAACAGCTATGCCTTTTCAATTCCGACAGTGTGTGAGGCTCACCATGGTTTTCAAGGTAGGTTGGACTTGCACACACAAACATATGTCGGTCGAGTAGTTTTCTGGCCATCATAGAAGAGTCTTCGAGTCGACCAAGACGAACGGCTAGGTCAAACCCTTCTTCCACCAAGTTCATTTTCTGGTTAGAAAGAATCAAGTCCAGTTCAATTTGTGGGTGCATCAACAGAAACTCGTGCATCAACGGCGCAAGAACTTGTTCACCAAAGGTGACTGGCGCCGTCATTTTTATTTTACCCTTAGGTGTAGATTGAAGTTGAGTGATCGCTAACTCTGCCAACGCTAGTCCATCAACAAGAGGTTTACAGTGTTGATAGTAAGTCGCCCCCACTTCCGTTACTGAAACCTTGCGAGTAGTTCTAACAAATAGCTTTACGCCGAGCTTTTCCTCCAACGCATTCACTCTGCGACTAATATTGGCTACTGATGTTGCCAACCTGTCTGCTGCACCAGTAAAACTCTGCGTTTCTACCACTGCTACAAACTCATTGATCCCTTCCCAATTTGCCATTTCAACCCTCACTATTACTTTCATGTAATAGTGTATTTCAATTTATGCTAATTATCATTATTTAAGAAATAAATATACTAGCCCCATCTGATGCAAACGGCGTGAAGTGAACTAGTCTTACTCAAGTTAGCCGTTAGTTAATTTTGTGACCTTGTAATAATAAGGAATAACCATGACTGAACAATTTATCAAATCACGTGCTGCTGTTGCTTGGGGCCCTAACCAACCACTTAAAATGGAAGAAGTGGATGTAATGCTTCCAAAAGCTGGTGAAGTACTCGTAAAAATCGTTGCTACTGGCGTATGTCACACCGATGCATTCACTCTATCTGGCGATGATCCAGAAGGTATTTTCCCAAGCATTCTTGGCCACGAAGGTGGCGGTATTGTAGAAATGGTTGGTGAAGGTGTAACAAGTGTTGAAGTTGGCGACCATGTTATTCCACTTTACACAGCAGAATGTGGCGAATGTAAGTTCTGTAAATCAGGTAAAACTAACCTTTGCCAAGCAGTTCGTGAGACTCAAGGTAAAGGTCTGATGCCAGATGGTACGACTCGTTTCTACAAAGACGGTCAACCGATTTACCACTACATGGGTTGTTCAACTTTCTCTGAATACACCGTACTACCAGAAATTTCTCTGGCTAAAGTAAACAAAGAAGCGCCTCTAGAGGAAGTATGTTTACTTGGTTGTGGTGTTACTACCGGTATGGGTGCGGTACTGAACACAGCAAAAGTGGAGAAAGGCGACACTGTTGCTATCTTCGGTCTTGGTGGCATCGGGCTATCAGCTATCATTGGTGCTCGTATGGCTGGCGCTAGCAAAATCATTGGTGTTGACATCAATGAAAGCAAATTCGAGCTTGCTCAGCAACTTGGCGCGACTGACGTGATCAATCCACAAAAATTCGATAAGCCAATTCAAGAAGTAATTATTGAGATGACAGATGGTGGCGTTGATTACTCTTTCGAATGTATCGGCAACGTAAACGTGATGCGTCAAGCACTTGAGTGCTGCCACAAAGGTTGGGGTGAATCCGTTATCATCGGCGTAGCAGGTGCAGGTCAAGAGATCTCGACTCGTCCGTTCCAACTCGTGACTGGTCGCGTATGGCGTGGTAGTGCTTTCGGTGGTGTTAAAGGCCGTAGTGAACTACCAGAAATCGTTAACCGTTACATGGCAGGTGAGTTCGGCTTACAAGAGTTCATCACTCATACCATGCCACTGGAAGATATTAACGAAGCATTCGAATTAATGCACAAAGGCGAAAGTATTCGTACCGTTATTCACTATTAATGATTCAGGGCTCTAGTGTACTAGAGCCCTTGCTTTTAAATTGGGTTGATAGAATGACCATAGAAAATGTAAGCCAAGCCAAAGTATTTGGTGGGTGGCACAAACAGTACCATCACCAATCTTCGGCATTGAGCTGCCAGATGAGATTTGCCATCTATTTACCACCAGAAGCGAGCGCTGATAATCCAGTCCCCGTCCTCTACTGGCTTTCAGGTTTAACCTGCACCGACGAAAACTTCATGCAAAAAGCAGGCGCTTTCCGCATGGCGGCAAAACTCGGTATTGCCATCGTCGCACCTGATACTAGCCCTCGCGGTGAAGATGTACCTGATGATGCCGAGGGTGCATACGACTTCGGTCTAGGCGCTGGGTTCTATGTAAATGCCACACAAGCACCTTGGAATCAACACTATCAAATGTACAACTATGTCGTCGATGAGTTGCCATCACTTATCGAACAGCACTTCCCTGTCACGCAGGTTCGATCCATTTCTGGACACAGCATGGGCGGACATGGCGCGCTAACGATTGGATTAAAGAACAGTGATAGATATCGCTCTATTTCGGCATTTAGCCCAATCAGTAATCCAATGAACTGCCCTTGGGGCCAAAAAGCACTGAGTCAGTACCTTGGTAACAATACGGATGACTGGAAACAGTATGACAGTGCTGAGTTGCTTAAAGCTAAGATGGCAACGCTGCCAATTTTAGTAGACCAAGGGGAAGACGACGGATTCCTACAAGAGCAGCTAAAGCCAGAGCTGTTGTTAGCTGCGGCAGAAATTTCTGGTAGTGATATAAAGCTTCGTATGCAGCCTGGTTATGACCACAGCTATTTCTTCATTCAGAGTTTTATTGAAGATCACTTACGCTTTCATGCTGGATTCTTGAAAGACTAAGTTTTAGCTATTACTTAAACTAAAAAGCCCGCCCTTTATAGAAAGGGCGGGCTTTGTTCTAACTGTCTACCAACTTACATTGTATAAGTGTATGGCGCTTGGATACCTAGAGGGATACCTAGTGCCCAGTAAGCTAGCAAGAAGATTGTCCAACCAATTAGCATTGCAATAGAGAACGGCATCATTAGTGACGCAAGCGTACCGATACCCGTCGACTTAACGTAGCGTTGGCAGTAAACCACAACTAGAGGGAAGAATACCATTAGTGGTGAAATGATGTTAGAAACAGAATCACCTACACGGTATGCCGCTTGAGATAGCTCAGGAGAGATACCTACTGCCATTAGCATTGGAACAAGGATAGGACCAATTAGTGCCCATTTCGCAGATGCAGAACCAACAAGCAGGTTTACACACGCTGTTAGCAGAATCATACCAACAATCGTCGCTTCACCAGGAAGGTTCATCGCTTTCAGACCTTCTGCACCATAAAGCGCTAGCATAGTACCAATGTTTGATTGACCAAACGCAGCTAGGAACTGTGCACAGAAGAATGACATTACGATGTACGCACCCATTGTCGCCATTGTGTCAGACATCGCTTTGATTACATCATTGCTGTTCTTGAATGTGCCAGAAACACGTCCATATACGTAACCAGGGATGATAAATAGAATGAAGATTAGAGGAACAATCGACTTCATTAATGGCGCAGAGAACGCAGTGATCTCACCTTCAGGTGAACGCAGTGCCGATGTCTCAGGAATGATCGCTGCGATTAATAGCGCGATACCAGCAACCATTGACCAACCAGCAGCGCGGAACGCTTTAGATTCTGTCTCAGTAAATGTACCTAGGTCAGGTGCTTCTTCTGCATCTTCATCTACAGGTGTATTCGCAAGACGCGGTTCGATGATTTTCTCTGTAACGTACCAACCGATAGCAACAATAATCACTGAAGATAGACCAGTGAAGAAAATGTTTGCTAGAGGGTTAACGATGTACTCAGGATCAAGAACTTGAGCAGATGTCTGCGTGAAACCAGCAAGTAGTGGGTCGATACCAGAAGGGATAAAGTTCGCAGAGAAACCACCAGATACACCAGCAAATGCTGCTGCAATACCCGCTAATGGGTGACGGCCGGCTGCGTGGAAGATGATACCTCCTAGAGGAATAACCAGTACATAACCTGCATCTGCTGCTGTGTGCGATACAATAGCAACAAGAATTAGCATTGGTGTTAGTAGCTTAGCTGGTGTGAAGTTAAGCATCTTCTTAAGGCCTGTAGTAATAAAGCCTGAAGAGTCAGCAACACCAACACCTAGCATCGCAACAAGAACGATACCTAACGGCGCAAAGCCAGTGAAGGTTGTCACCATATTAGCTAAAAAGCTAGCCAGTGCTTCACCAGTAAGTAGGTTATTAACTTCTAGTGCAGTACCTGTACGTGGGTTAATCAGATCAAAACTGACGTTAGATAAAAGTGCTGACGCAACCCAAACAATAACCAGTGCCCAGAAGAAAAGGATAGCAGGATCTGGGATCTTGTTACCTGCTTTCTCAATAAAGTTTAAAAAGCGATCCATTCCACTCGGCTTTGGAGCTGGCGCTTGATTAATCGATTGGTTACTCATGGTAACTCCGTGTGTGATGTTGTTATTTGTTGGTCTCATCGCGCGAGGCGAGAAGATTATATTTGCGTGACCATTTTATTTAAAAAAGATGAAAAGAGTAGATAATTTGGAACTTTTTCCATATTTGTAGACTTATTTTGCAAAAAACACCGACTAACATAACATTTAACCAACATGTTAATGCACAAATGCAAAACAATTATCTAACTAGCACGCAAAAGACCCGATTATATAAACATAGCTTATATTTTCACCACCATCTAAGCGCCTAATGCTTGCGACAATAACGCAAACCTTGGCTATGACTCTCAGTTCATTTACTTAATGGAAAAATGACACGATAGAGGCAAGAGAATTAGTCAAACTCACTAAAGCGGGAAATCTGAGTAACCAGAGCAACATTGCGTTTCACTCCCAATCGATCAACCCAAAATACTTCAACCTCAACCGTCTTGATGCTTCCATTCAGAGCTACTTTCGAGACAGTCCACTTAACATCAAACACTGGATGTGAGTGGTCCTGTCCGTCAACAATATCCGTCATATAATCTGCAACAACTCGATTGGAAACTGAGGAGTCAGCCCCGCGAGTTCGAAACCACTCTAGCTTTGATTCCGCTAATGCTAGCGCTTGAGTACTTCGATAAGCAAAATCTGAGCGCTGCTCCATGTCGACTTGCATTTTCGCCAGACCTAACGCACTAATTCCAAAAAGGCACAATGCGACTAACACTTCAATGATGCTGATGCCACTCTGTTTAAAAATCACGCCACGCCCCCTTCTTCCATAGGTAACTGGAGGATGAAGAACTAGAATGAGTGATGACATCATGATTGTATTGAAAGCTTAAGGAATCTCGGAATAATGCAAGATGTTCTACATTGGAGTAATCAAAAAATGCGCCTCCAGTAATCATAAAACTGCCGTCTTGGTAATAAGCCGCAAGTGATTGATCTTCAGGAAAGTGTGTCGTAATACTGTCGCTTATTCCTAACTGTTGCCATTGCTCAATTGAAGGTTCAAAGTCTTGATTGAAATGAAACAAAACACCTTTAATGCTTGCTGCGCCTTGCATCGCAAATATACCTTCATGAACTAGTAACGTAATGCCGTCACTCGCTTCCGATAGCACTTTAATATCTGCTAAGTAATCATCCGATATGACACATGAGCCATTTATCCAAAGATGTAAGTTATTCTGTCGGAGCTGCTGGAGTATCTCTTCTCCACAGTTTTTCCGTTCCCAAAGGCCTTCTGCCGTTTGAGTTTCTAGGTTTATCTCTCTAAACATGCCGTTAGTTCTCACCGCATCATGTTGATGACGAGGAACACCGAAAAAATCTTCAAATACGCTAAGCTGGTCATCTTGAACAAAATCGTTAGCAAAACATTTGGGATCTGAAGAAGAGCTGCAATCACCGACGACAGTAGTTAAGTGCTCCTGCAAACACTTCTTATGACTCATAAACTCTTCACTAGGCACTGGACCATCACTCAATCCGCGATTAATTAATGAACCTTTTACTGAAAGATGACCTTTGAAGCGAAATGCCGCACATTCCCAGCCTTCATCCTCTTCCATACCAGGATCCGGCGTATTGATCACCAAGGACGATTTGATTTTAATGCTCGCAGAAGTTTGTATTGCCCCTGACTTTAATTTGGACGTTGCTAAAGCAAAACGCCGGCTGATAGTCTGGTTTCCTGATGTCGCTGAAGCCACCACATCACCAGTTATACTGTCTGACCACAATTTTGTTGTCACTGATAATGTGTCATCGCAAACCTGAATGCTTGCAGGGATTTTCTGCGAAGGGAAATACTGAGCAATCGCGCATTCCACACCACCTTCAGCGAGCCAGAAAGACTTTCGAGAGGTAATTTCGTTTTGTGCACGCTTGATCTCGTAAAATGTCGTCTTATACATACCAATAAACAACATCAAAGCCAAACTCAGCAATATTGAAGTCATCATTAAAGTGATCGCTCCTAACTGATGTCTGACTCTCATTGGCCATTCCTCACCATGAAGTCTCGATAAATGGATGCGGTGACAGAAGGTTTTGCTCTTAAGTGTCCTTCCATCTCCAATTTAAGGTACTGATTGGTGCTACTCGAAGAGCCCACTTCATCGCTGATTAGCTCAAAGCGTGAAATCGCCACCAAGTTTGGTTCGAATACGGATGTACATCCCGAGACGAAGGAAAAACTAATGTCTCTTGCCCCCGATGCCAAACTTGAAACTGAACGGCAAATCTTCAGTTTTTGGTTATCAGCATCAAATTGCCACACTACATTTTCAATTGGTTTGGTCACATTAGGGTCTCTGTCGTCCCAATAAGCATATTGAACCGACATGCCATTGTTGGATATGTATACAGTCTGTGTTGAACCTTGAGGATTCAGCGTCGCATTATTAAAGCCAGCTGCACCAGAGCGTATAAGGTCATTTTGAACTCGCCGTGCTGTTGTTGATAGCGCTTGCTGAAGAATAAGTAACTGCGAGCGCTCGATAACATGACGTTGGATAGACATATAGAAGGTAACAAGTGCCGATAGCACTAACGTACTCAGAGCCATTGCAATGACAAGCTCTATCAACATGACTCCACGTACGAGATTAGGGGCACTTCTCATTTAGGACAGGCTCCAAAGCCAAACTGGATCTCGCCAACATCACATACAATCACTCGACCAGAAACACTGTGAGTCCGAATATTGATATAAGACTCCTCATCACTGTAGGGCTGTAATTTGATAGTGCCATTAGACAGGGCCATTCCCGTCAAATTATCAAACTTAATCCGATGGTTAGAATGATTGAGTGACAACCCAATGCCTTTAAACACCTCGCCTTTTATTTGCCGCAACAACCTGGCATCGGGATCATTAATATCAACACGATTCGTCACTTCAACACTCCAGTGCTCAGTTTCTGGATGCTCTGAGAGCCCCGAAAAATGAACCCATAGCGGCGTATTCTGTGCAATCGACTCGGCCTTTGTTTGCATTAACAGAGCATATAGCTCATTAGCGGCTCGCGTTGCTTTGAGTTTCTTAGAAGCGTCTTGAAAGGTAGGAGCTACAGCAGAAAGCAGAGCACCAAGAACCGCTATCGCAATAACCAACTCAAAGAGTGAGAAGCCGCGAGATCTTTCCCAAAAAAGAATGAAACCACCTACAAATGACGACTAAGACTTGCGTTAAATTTAGCAGCCACGAAAACTATTAAAGTAAATGAAATGAGTTATTTAGGGCTAGGGAGAAAAATGAAATGCAATAAAAGTAACAGGCTTCAACGTGGTTTAACCTTGGTCGAGGTTGCTATTACTTTAGCCATACTTGCAGTGATCACAGGTATTGCTTACCCAAGTTACCTGCAACAAGTTAGGAAGAGTCATCGTATGGTAGCGCTGAGTGATATGCTCGCTATTCAATACGAACTAGAGCGCGGCTATGATAACGGCTATCATTTCGAACAAATCGTTTCTGCCGGCACTTGTTCGATCTGTGACTCACAAACGACGCGATATCGGTTTGAAATAACTGCTGGCAGCACCATTGCCTACATCATTAAGGCAACGGCTCAATCATCACAACAACAAACGAAAGATAGCTGTCTGGATGATGATAAGTCGATGACATTAAATGCCTTAGGAGTGACCACCCCTAAGGCGTGTTGGGGGCAATAAAAAAGCTCGCGACTGGTCGCGAGCTTTAGCAATAGTTTGAATAATCTTAACTTGTTAGATCATCAAAGAACTTTTTAACGCCATTGAAGAAACCTTCTGATTTAGGCTTATGCTTATTAGCAGCATCACCACCGCATGACTCTTCAAATTCACGTAGTAGCTCTTTTTGACGGGAACTTAGCTTAACTGGTGTTTCAACTACAAGCTTCACGATAAGGTCACCCACACCGCCGCCACGAACACCTTTCACGCCTTTACCGCGCATACGGAACATGCGTCCTGTTTGGGTTTCTTCTGGTACTTTAAGGCTTACACGACCATCAAGGGTAGGAACTTCCACTTCGCCGCCTAATGCCGCTTGAGCAAAGCTCACAGGTACTTCACAGTATAGGTTGTTGCCTTCACGTTCAAAGATGTGATGCTCTTTCACGTGCACTTGAACGTACAAATCACCTGCTGGGGCGCCATGCTCTCCCGCTTCACCTTCGCCAGATAGACGAATGCGATCGCCGGTATCTACGCCAGCTGGAATCTTAACATTAAGTGTCTTAGTCTTCTGAATACGACCTTGGCCATGACAGCTATTACAAGGGTCTTTGATGATCTTACCTTGGCCATGACAGGTAGGACAGGTTTGCTGAACCGCAAAGAAGCCTTGACGCATTTGAACTTGACCGTGTCCATGACAGGTACCACAAGTTTGTGGCGAAGAGCCTTTCTTCGCGCCGCTGCCGTCACAAGTCTCACACTCAACGAGCGTTGGAACTTCAATCTCCTTAGAGATACCACGAACCGCTTCTTCCAGTGACAGTTCCATGTTGTAACGTAGATCAGCACCACGCTGTGCACGACTCCCACCACCACGGCGACCACCACCAAAGATATCACCGAATACATCACCGAAGATATCACCAAAATCAGCACCAGCGCCACCAAAGCCGCCACCGCCCATACCACCCTGTTCAAAGGCTGCATGACCATACTGATCGTAAGCCGCTTTCTTTTGCGGCTCGGTAAGAATTTCGTACGCTTCTTTTACTTCTTTGAATTTCTCAGCAGCGGCTTCATCACCCTGGTTTCTATCTGGGTGATACTTCATCGCAAGACGCTTGTACGCCTTCTTGATGTCGCGCTCTGATGCGTCACGATCAACGCCTAATACTTCGTAAAAATCACGTTTTGACATATTGCTTGTTACCAATTACTTCGACAAACAGCCCGACGCTGTTTGGGGATTGTATCGTTCTAGATAAAGATTGGTGTCCTTATCTAGAGCGACATGACTCTCGTAAACTCACTGTTTACAAATTTGCGGGCGTAAAGGTTACCCCAAACGCCCGCATAAATCACTTTTCGAGAATCCAGTTCACTGAATTCTCTAAGCCATAAAGTTCAAGCTCAAGGAGGAAACGCGCAATTTGCTTAGTCTTCATAGAGAAAGTGCAAATGAGCATTTCCGACGCCGAGATTGGGCTTTATAGCGACGAGAAATTATTTTTTCTCGTCTTTTACTTCTTCGAACTCAGCATCAACAACATCGTCGTCTTGCTTAGGCTGTTCACCAGCTTCAGCGCCCGCACCTTGTGCTTGAGCTTGCTGTTGTGCGATTTCCATTAGCTTCTGAGCCGCTGCCATTAGCGCTTGAACTTTCGCGTCAATCGCTTCTTTGTCTTCGCCTTTACGAGCTTCTTCTAGCTCAGTGATTGCTGCTTCGATCTTCTCTTTCTCTTCTGCAGGTAGCGCTTCACCAGCTTCTTCTACTTGCTTACGAGTACCGTGAATCATTTGGTCTGCTTGGTTACGTGCAGCTGCTAGCTCTTCGAACTTCTTGTCCGCTTCTTTGTTAGCTTCTGCTTCTTGAACCATTTTCTCGATGTCTTCATCGCTCAGACCACCAGACGCTTGGATAGTGATCTTCTGCTCTTTACCAGTCGACTTGTCTTTCGCAGATACGTGTAGGATACCGTCCGCATCTAGGTCGAAAGTTACTTCGATTTGAGGCATACCACGAGGTGCAGCTTGAATGCCTTCTAGGTTGAATTGACCTAGAGACTTGTTGTACATCGCTTGCTTACGCTCACCTTGAAGAACGTGGATAGTTACCGCGTTCTGGTTGTCTTCTGCTGTAGAGAAAACTTGGTTCGCTTTCGTTGGGATAGTTGTGTTCTTCTCAACTAGCTTAGTCATTACGCCGCCCATAGTCTCGATACCTAGAGACAGAGGAGTAACGTCTAGTAGAAGTACGTCTTTCACATCACCAGCTAGTACACCACCTTGAACTGCAGCACCCATTGCTACTGCTTCGTCTGGGTTCACGTCACGGCGAGCTTCTTTACCGAAGAACTCAGCCACTTTCGCTTGAACCATAGGCATACGAGTTTGACCACCAACTAGGATTACGTCGTTGATGTCGCTTACTGATAGGTCTGCATCAGCTAGAGCAACTTTTAGCGGCTCAAGAGAACGTTGTACTAGGTCTTCAACTAGAGATTCTAGTTTCGCACGAGTCACTTTTACGTTCATGTGCTTAGGACCAGTTGCATCTGCAGTAACGTAAGGTAGGTTTACGTCAGTTTGAGAAGTAGAAGAAAGCTCGATTTTCGCTTTTTCTGCTGCTTCTTTAACACGCTGCATTGCTAGAGGGTCGTTCTTAAGATCGATGCCTTGCTCTTTCTTGAACTCTTCAACTAGGTAGTTGATCATACGGTTATCGAAGTCTTCACCACCAAGGTGCGTGTCACCGTTAGTTGCTAGAACTTCAAATGTCTTCTCGCCTTCAACTTCGTCAATCTCAATGATAGAGATATCGAATGTACCACCACCAAGGTCGTAAACTGCGATAGTGCGGTCGCCGCCTTTCTTGTCTAGACCGTAAGCAAGTGCTGCTGCTGTTGGTTCGTTGATGATACGTTTAACTTCTAGACCTGCGATACGACCAGCATCTTTAGTTGCTTGACGCTGTGCATCGTTAAAGTAAGCAGGAACTGTGATAACTGCACCAGTTACTTCCTCACCAAGGAAGTCTTCAGCAGTTTTCTTCATTTTCTTAAGTACTTCAGCAGATACTTGAGGAGCCGCCATTTGTTGGCCTTTTGCTTCTACCCATGCATCACCGTTGTCTGCCTTAACAATTTTGTAAGGCATGATTTCGATATCACGCTGAACTTCTTCGTCTTCAAAACGACGACCGATTAGACGCTTAATAGCAAATAGCGTGTTCTCTGGGTTTGTAACTGCTTGACGTTTTGCAGGTTGACCTACTAGCGTTTCGCCGTCTGTATAAGCGATAACCGATGCGGTTGTGCGCTCACCTTCAGCATTTTCGATTACGCGTGGTTTGTCGCCATCTAGAACAGCAACACAAGAGTTAGTAGTACCTAAGTCAATACCAATGATTTTACCCATCAGGCTATCTCCGAATAAATTCTATTGTTTCGTTTGCAAGCTCCAGTATGGAGCATTGAGCCGGCAATACACCCGCTCGCAATAGGTTTGTTTTATGTATGAACCTTAAATAAGGGCTGCAAAATGCTTTTCAAGGGAGGAAGGTAAAAAAAATTAAGTTTTTTACCGAAGAAATTAGAAACTGTCTATAAAAGGGACAACTAACTCTTTGAAAGCATGGATATCCATAAAAAAAGCGGAACCTTTGAGGCTCCGCTTTGCAAATCGTTAAATAAGGTGATTAGACACGGCTTTCAGTAAGTTGAGCTTCTGAACCTTGTTCAACATCAAGCTCATTTTCGCTGCCCGCTACAATCGTATTCACTGCAGTATCACCAACAACGTTAGAACTTGTACAGAACATATCATTAATACGGTCAACCGCGGCAACAATAGCTAGACCTTCTGGCGGCAAACCTAGTTGGTGCAGGATAACGCCGATCATGACAACGCCGCCACCAGGAACACCACCAGCACCAATAGAAAGTAGTAGAACTGTGAAACCTAGTGTAAATAGGTCACTCATTTGAATTGGCTGACCAAACGCGTTGGCGATAAAAATAGTTGCGATAGCAATATAAATAGACGCTCCTGCCATGTTCATCGTTGCACCTAGTGGAACACCAAAACCAGCTACCGATTTAGACACACCAATTTTGTCAGTCAAAGTACGCATCGTTACTGGAATCGTAGCGTTCGAACTTGCTGTTGATAGTGAGAACAGTACCTGCTCACGAGTCGCACGAATAAACTGTGAAGGAGTCATCTTGGTTGTTGCACCCACCATTAATGGATACACAACAAAAATCCAAAGCACAAGGATACCAACAACCAGTGCCACATAACCTGCCACTGAAGCTAGCGTACCAGCATCTAGAGTTGCACCTAGTTGAATCATAAGAGCAAACACACCATAAGGAGCAAGACTCATGACTAGACCAATGAGCTTCATCATGATGTCGTTCGCTACTTTGAACGCATTCACAGCAGGACCGCCCTTCTTATCCAATGCTTGGATGGCAAGACCTGTCAAAATCGCCATGAAGATGATTTGCAGCATATCGCCATTTGCAAACGCCTGAATTGGATTGCTTGGAACGATATTAGTGATCATTGAGAAGATATCTGGTGTTGTGGTTGACGTAATCTCAACGGCTTGAGCTACTGTACCACCAAGGTTTGCACCAGCACCCGGCTGAACAATCATACCGATTGCTAACGCAAAAGTGATAGCGACTACAGTATTAAGAATATAAAGCGCAAAAGTTTTACCGCCTAAACGGCCAAAAGAGTTGATGTCTTTAAGTTCTACGATACCGCAGACAATAGAAACGTATACGAGTGGAACAACAAGCAGTTTGATAAGCGAGACGAACATGCCGCCCACACCTTCAGCAAAACCAAGTAGGTATTGGTCAAAAATGCTGACACCTGCGAATAAGTATTGAATAGCTGTACCAATTAGCAGGCCAGCAAATAGACCTATAAAGATCTTTTGGGATAGTGATTTATTCATTCATAAACTCCAGAATGTTGTGTTTAGTCCCTGTGTTTTTATAGTTATTTACTTTCTTATTAGTAGAAAGCTCAGGGCATCTTACAGATCTGAAACTCAAAATAAAGCATTAATTTTACATTTTGTTATCCAAAATTTAAAATACTATCACCTATTTTTTCAAAGGTTATTAGAATAAATAACCAAAAAAAATGAAGCCCATAAGGCTTCATTTCTCAATAAATCAAAAACAAGCGGGATAAACCTCTAGTGTCAATCCCTAACTGTTTGCTTGTTATTTAGACACCATTACCATAGCTGGTCTGATCACGCGGCCATTTAGCTCGTAACCCTTTTGCATAACAAACATTACGGTATTAGGTTCATGATCAGCACTTTCCTGAATAGACATCGCTTGATGCAGCTCTGGATTGAACGCTTCACCTTCAGGGTTAATTTCTTTCAAGCCAAATTTAGCTACTACATCAACGAACGTTTTGTGAGTTAGCTCTACGCCTTCAACAATCGGTTTTACCGCTTCATTCTCTGTGTCAGCAGCGGCGATAGCGCGCTCAAGGTTATCAATTACCGGAAGCAACTCTTCAGCAAACTTATTCAGTGCATATTTACGTGCTTTGTCGATCTCTTGTTCTGTGCGGCGACGCATGTTCTCAACGTCTGCTTTTGCACGAAGCACAGCATCTTGCTGCTCTTTTACTTTCGATTCACTCGCTAGCAAAGCGGCTTCTAGTTGAGCAATTTTCGATTCTTGAATATCTTGCTCGGATTCTTCGTTCCACTCAACATCAGCGTCAGAACCAACTACATCAGCGTCAGCTTGCTTCGCTTCCGCTTCTTGCGTGTGCAGCTCTTCTTGGTTTACCTTATTTTCTTCGTTGCTCATGGTTTCTCCGGAATACTCAATTCAAGGCAATGTAGAATATGACTTGCCCATAAAACTTGGATCAAAATCATACCAAACACTGCATATATACATACTTTGGGTATATTATGGGGATGAAGATTTGTGATTCAAGCACTATTAGTTTGGAAGTGATATGAAAAAACCCTTTGAGGTGATCGCCATCATAGGCAAACCAAGAGCACAGAAAGCCGTTCAGACCCATAAAGAACTGTTTCACTGGCTCACCTCTAAAGGCTACAAAGTATTGGTGGACGACCGGCTTATCGACATTCTCGTCGATATCCCACGACAACACTTTTTTAGCCTAGTCCGTATTGGACGTGAAGCTGATCTCGCCATTGTGGTTGGAGGTGACGGTAACATGCTCGGAGCAGCACGAGTTCTCTCGCGCTTCGATGTTGCAGTTATTGGCGTCAATAGAGGTAGCTTAGGGTTTTTGACCGATTTAAATCCAGAAGGGTTTGAAACCTCTCTTGAAGCCGTACTTCAAGGGGAATTTCGTGAAGAAGAACGATTTCTTCTTGAAGCCGAAATTCACCGTCATGGCCAGATAAAGAGTCATAATGCCGCTCTCAACGAAGCAGTCCTTCACCCAGGACAAGTCGCACATATGATCGAGTTTGAGGTATACATAGATGATACCTTTGCATTTAGCCAACGCTCTGATGGGCTAATCGTTTCTACACCAACGGGTTCAACAGCCTATTCGCTTTCAGGAGGCGGCCCTATTCTGTCCGCAAACCTAAATGCGATTTCGCTGGTGCCGATGTTTCCTCACACTCTCTCTAGTCGCCCTTTGGTTGTCGATGCAAACTGTCGCATTAAGCTGATTGTCTCCCCCGATAACCGAGGCACTCAAGAAGTCAGTTGTGACGGGCAAATCTCCTTACCCGTCTCACCAGGTGACGAGATTCATATTTACCAAAGCCCAAATCGTCTGAAACTGATTCACCCTAAAGACTATAGCTATTACCACGTCCTAAGAAACAAGCTTGGCTGGTCAAGCAAATTGTTTTAAAAATCATATTGATGAACCCCAGCACATAATGCTGGGGTTTTCGTATCTAGCGTTAACATTGACGACAAATTCAACAACAGTGCGTTCAATCACATAAAAAAACACCTGTACAACTTTACTGTATAAAGAAACAGTATATACTGAATTTACATACAGTAATGTTCATTTAAACAGGTAACTAAAAATGCTGTCTCATCTAAGTGTTAATAATTTTGCCATTGTAAAATCTCTGCAGTTAGAACTCAGTACAGGTATGACAACCATCACCGGTGAAACTGGCGCAGGTAAATCGATTGCGATTGATGCACTAGGACTTTGCTTAGGTGGCAGAGCGGAAGCAGGAGCCGTTCGCGCTGGTGAAGATAAAACCGAAGTCACCGCGGCTTTTGTTATCGAAAACAACCAACAAGCAACACGTTGGCTGGAAGATAATGACTTGTTTGATGGCACTGAATGTATTTTAAGACGCACCATTACCAAAGAAGGTCGTTCGCGTGCCTTCATCAACGGCAGCCCTGTTCCGTTATCGCAATTAAAATCTCTAGGGCAGCTTCTAATCAACATCCATGGTCAGCACGCTCATCACCAGTTGATGAAAAGCGATTACCAATTGTCACTGCTAGATCAATACGCTGGTCACACTAATTTATTGCAACAAGTTCGCAATAAATACCAAGCATGGCGCAGTGCCGATATTGCACTCTCCCAATTAAAAGAAAACAGTGCTAATAACCTCGCTCAGCTTCAACTTTTAGAGTACCAAATAAAAGAACTTAATGAGCTAGCGATTGGCGAACAAGAGTTTCCCGAATTAGAACAAGAACATAAACGTCTATCAAATAGCGGAGAGCTGGCAATCACCTGTCAGCAAGCCATTGATATCATCTATGAAGGTGAAGAAGTCAATGCATTAGGTATGCTTCAAACTGTGAGCAGTAAACTGGTTCAACTTGCCGAGTTAGACACCGAATTGACTGCCCTACCTAATATGATTGAAGAAGCCATGATTCAGTTAGAGGAGGCCAATACCGAGCTGCGCAGTTACCTTGATAAGATTGATGTTGACCCTGAACGTATGGCCTATGTAGAAGAACGCTTTTCAAAGATTATGTCTCTGGCTCGAAAACACCATGTGATGCCCGAAGAGCTGTACCAACATCATCAAGATCTTCTGGGGCAAATTGAAGCACTGGACTGCTCCGATGAAAAGTTAGCGGCAATGGAGGAAGAAGTCTCTGCACATTTCGACGCTTACGTCCGCTCATGTGAAAAGCTAAGCAAATCTCGTGGACGCTACGCGAAAGAGCTCAACAAATTGATCTCACAAAGCATGCATGAATTGAGCATGGAGAAGGCCAAGTTCGCCATTACCGTTGATTTCCAGCAAGAGCATCCTTCACCAACAGGTATGGATAACGTGGTATTCGTTGTTTCCACCAACCCAGGTCAACCAATGCAGCCAATCGCGAAAGTAGCCTCTGGTGGTGAGCTATCTCGAATCTCACTCGCGATTCAAGTCATTACCGCACAAAAAGTTGACACACCTAGCCTCATCTTTGACGAAGTAGATGTGGGTATCAGTGGTCCAACAGCAGCAGTCGTAGGCAAAATGTTACGTAAGCTCGGAGAATCAACTCAGGTACTGTGCGTTACCCACTTACCTCAAGTTGCGGGCCATGGCCATCAACAGCTGTTTGTTACGAAAACTACCAAAGCCAACAAAACAGAGACCAGTATGTTGACGCTAAACGAACAACAACGCATCAGTGAATTAGCGCGGTTACTGGGCGGTAGCCAGATTACCGATAGCACACTGGCCAATGCGAAAGAGCTATTAATTGCGGCGTGATTGCGGGACTTCACGATAGTTCCATCGGATTGTTTTTTTAAACAAGGATTGTAAGCTAACTCATAAAATAGCGTCTCTAGTTACAATCTAAGACAGACAAGTTTTTACTTCTGCTTCATCCTTGTTTATTATCTTTGCAGTCTCAAAAATCAAAGTCGTAAATTAAAGCTATGCAATTAAAAAAGTGGTTGATCGCATTACCACTCGCGCTCACGATGCTGACAGGATGTTCAGTGATCGAAAAAATCGTTTATCGTATCGATATCAACCAAGGTAACTTTGTTGAGCAAACGGCTGTTGAACAGCTACGTTTCGGCATGACAAAAGAACAAGTTCGTTTCGTACTTGGCTCACCTATGCTGATTGAAAATGGCTACCCAAATACTTGGTATTACATTTACCATGCAACGAAAGGTCACGATGATCCAGTGCAACGTAATCTGGTTGCCAACTTCGATGCAACAGGCACTCTCACCAGTATCTCTGGCGATTATGAAGCCAGTGACCAGTTCTACGAAAGCCTAAATTAGACATCAAAAAAGCTCGCTTTTAGCGAGCTTTTCTATTTGAGTCTTTTAAGCGTCACCACTAACTGGATGTAGATTCAGACTTTCTCTGCGCAGCAGGTTTTCCACCAGTAACTGGGTCAGCGGTACCAGCCATTTTAGCCTGCTCTGCTCTCTTACGTCGAATTTCTTTCGGGTCAGCTAGCAACGCACGATAGATTTCAATACGGTCTTTATCTCGTACTGTCGCGTCCAGCTTAACATTACGACTAAACACACCCACTTTATTGTTTTCAAGATCAATTTCAGGATAAACCGCTAAAACGCCTGACTTTTGAATGATCTCTTCGACCGTTGACTCGTGATTTACAACCAGTTGAAACACGCGCTGCTCGTGAGGTAGTGCATACACCACTTCGACATGGATAAGCTGACTATCAGCACTCATAGGTGTACACCTCTTTGGCACGCTTGGTAAATGCATTGACCATATTACTGGTCACATCATGGAAAATCTTACCAAACGCCAATTCAATCATTTTGCTCGAAAATTCAAACTCTAGCTTCAGCTCCACTTTACAGGCCTGATCATCAAGAGGAATAAAGGACCAAACGCCCTTCAACATCTTAAATGGACCATCGACCAATTCCATGAAAATTTCGCTGCCATGCACCAAGGTATTCGCTGTCGTAAAGGTTTTACTGATCCCGGCCTTTGATACATCGACCGACGCCACCATACCTGAGTTCGATAACTCCAAAACTCGAGAGCCAGAACAACCAGGCAAAAACTCATGGTAACTGTCAACATCATTGACCAAGTTAAACATTTGATCAGCACTAAACATCACCAATGCTGAACGCGTCACTTGTTGCATAAAATTTCCTCAAAATAAAAGGCTGCCTCCGATTCTACTGTTTACCTTGAGTTAGCTCAAGTTACTCGACCTTACGTTTCGTCATAATCAAGCACACACCCTTGTTGCTAATTTATCAATCAAGCACATAAAAGCCTTTCCTTAATCCAAAAACAGACCTTATAATGACTCCATTATGGTAAAGAAGAATTCAAAGAAAAAAGCGGGTAGCAATACCATCGCTCAGAACAAAAAAGTTCGCCACGAATATCACATCGAAGACGAAATTGAATCTGGAATTGAGCTGCAAGGATGGGAAGTAAAATCACTTCGCCAAGGCAAAGCTAATATCGCAGAAAGTTACGTCTATATCCGTGATGGTCAGGCGTACATCAGTGGCATGTCTATCATTCCACTTAACCAAGCATCTACACACATCGTGGCTGAACCGACTCGCGTTCGTAAACTACTGATGCACCGTCGTGAACTAGACAAACTTATTGGTTTGGTTAACCGTGATGGTATGACATTAGTAGCGACTGCACTTTATTGGTCTCGCTCTTGGGCGAAGCTCAAAGTCGGTGTTGCGAAAGGTAAAAAGCTTCACGACAAACGTGCTGATCTTAAAGAAAAAGATTGGGCTCGCGATAAAGCACGAATTATGAAGAGTAATTTGCGTTAATAGTGACCACTTAAACTTGCAAAGCTAGACAGCGTAAGCTTTTCTGGTACTATGCAAGGAACACTTTGGGGCTGATTTAGGATTCGACAGGAATTTTGCAGTCTGAGGTGCATGCCGTGGGGCGGTTGGCCACGTAAAAAGCCGCAAAAAAATAGTCGCAAACGACGAAAACTACGCACTAGCAGCTTAATAACCTGCTCAGAGCTCTCTCGCCCTAGCTTCCGCACGTAAGACGGGGAATAACGAGAGATCAAACCCAAACGCGCTAGCCCGGATTTTCCCACCTGAGAGATGAACGGCGAATTATAATTCAGGTTAGCCATTAACTAGCGTGTCGGTTCGCAGGTTGGTGGTGAAATTAAAGATCGACTAAGCATGTAGTACCAATGATGAATGGTTTCTGGACGCGGGTTCAACTCCCGCCAGCTCCACCAAACGTTTGGAAAGGGCGATAACTCTTAGAGTTATCGCCCTTTTTGTTTCTTATGACCTTCTCTAAACAAAGCAAACGCACTTTTCTGTCAAATGAGCCTTCTCAGCTCGACAATTTAGTAATCTGTAGTTGATACCGAAACAACTGTAACAATTAGAGTTACACTGAATGGATAACAATAAGTGTCGAGGGTTTATGACCATTTCTCCTGCCATTTTACGTAAGGTTTGGTACTCACCATCCATCAACTTAGGGCTACGAGCCACCAGCGCCATTGTGATTTTTATTGGCTTAGGTGTGTTATTCCATCAAGTTAATATTGCGATGACCGCTTTGATGACAATGCCTGCAGCATTGATCAGCGGATTAGACACTGCGGGGCCTAGACGTTGGACTCGGTTTGCTATTACTGCAATGACGTGGAGTCTTACTCTCGTTGCTAGCTACGTATTGCTTTTGAGCGAATTACCCTTGTGGCTTACTTACGGTGCTATTGGTGCCGTAATGGCAAGTTTTGCCGTTAATGGACCATTCTGGGGGCGGCTGGGTATGTCGAGTTTGCTTATCGCCGTGGTGACTTTATCGCTTTATCATTCACACTCCAGCACCCTTTTGTATCCAATGTTAGTGCTTGGACCGCTCACTTTTGCGCTCTTCAGTTGGCTATGGTTTGCCTTATGGAAACATTATGCGTTGCGAGTTTGCCTTTCGGCGATCTACGAGAAATTGGCAGACTACATTCAATATCGACAAGCTTTTTTGTTAGGGAATGAAAGTGAAGCTCCTAAGCGTCTTATCAAATACCAGCTTATTGAGCTTTTTCAACAAGCCCTTCAATCTGAGTCATTTCGCTCAAAACATGAGGACGTTAACGATCTTAGACTGGCCTTATTTCTCGCTCTGGATACTTTTGAAGTTATTCTGAGCAGCCACACTAATAACCCAGATCTGTTATCACAGTTCCAATCCAGTAAGTCGAAACGTGACCTACTATTGGTATGGAGCCAACACTGTCAGCAAAGGCTCAAACACAAAGCGAGACAGCTGCTGTACAACTCTCATGAGAAGGCTGCCCATTTAAGTTCACTCGAGCAAGAGGCTCACGATCTCATCGAAGCGGTAAAGCTTGAAGATCAACCGCGTTTCCGCTACTGGGCCTATGCGATTAAACACATCTCTCATCGCATTGAGTTAAACGAGCCCGCCTACGAACGCTCTTTTGAAGTACAGCCCTTCGAGCTTTCCTTGCGCTGGCCAAGTAAAGACAATCCAATTTGGCGACACGTCGCTCGTGTGGGGCTAATGTTTGCCCTTGGCGCAGGCATTGCTGAGTATTTCGAATTGATTCGTCCTGATTGGGTGCTTATTTCCATGTTAATGGTGATCCAACCTAGCTTCTTAGCCACACGCAGTAAGACATGGCAGCGCTGTTTAGGCACCGCCTTGGGCGTCTTGTTTGCAACAACTGTCATTAAAATTGGAGTGCCGCCCGCAGCTATATACACATTGATCATTGTATTACTGCCCGTCGCTATGCTTAATATCATGCGCCGTTATTCGCTTGCTATTGGATGCATCACCGCTTTATTAATTCTGGTTTACCATGCTATGGCTCATCAAGGGCTTAACTTTGCAGCACCACGTTTGATCGATAATCTTCTTGGCGGAGCGATAGTGTTGTTAGGCTACAGCGTTTTATGGCCACAATGGCGCGGTAAAGAAATTCACTCTCAAGCATTAAAGGCATTAGACAGCTCAAAAAGCCTTTTTGTGTATTGCTACACTCAACTGCAAGCGGAGCCGGCTCAAAGAAGCCACATAGATCTCACTAAGCAAAGAGCCGCAATGCTTACTGCCGAGAGTGACCTTGAGTTGGTATATAGTGAGATGCAACAAGAACCACGCCACACTCGCAGTGACCCACATTATTATGACGATATGCTAAGCCATTACCGACTGCTCAATCATTACCTCTGTTTGCTTTTGCCTTTGGTGCGAGCTGGCATCTCGTATCAAGGTTCCAAGCAGGTAGAGTATTTAATCAACAGCGCAATGGATGCCTTAATATTTAGTCTGCGCGACCAACAAGTTCACGAACTACCTGCTTTGAGTAATAAAACCGCAGACAAGGCACTCAGCTCTACATCAGGTCAACGCTCGGTAGAAGAGATCATATGGCTAGCATTAATGACCATTAAACAGATGCACGATTTAGTCAGGCGCAACCTTAGTAGCTAACTGTACGAGAGATATAAGAAAAAAGAGCGACAACTACGCTAGTTATCGCTCTTCCAGTTTCAGTAAACTGCTCATTCTTAATGTCGGTTATTTGCTTTTGACCACCTATAGCCCAAAAGCTTACTGGTGGTCAAAAGGTTGCAGGTTTTACTCGTACTACTGGCAACCTTGCTCAATGAGCTCGAGATATCCTTTCAACTCATCGTCTGGCATCTGCAGCAATGTGTCACCAACATACCACTCAATATAGCTCTGCTGTGCGAGTAGCCCTTGTTGGGGATTGCCAATCCAAACACTGAGCTGCTGCGCTAAGGTATCGCGAAGGGCAATGGCTTTCTTCTGACTAATTGGCAAATGGATATGTAGCATATTAGCTTGCGGAGCTTCTGGATTCGGAGTGAGAGAGGGGTAATCTGCCAACATTTGGTAGAGCTCAAGTGTGCGCTCAAATAAGGCAGGAAGTGCTTGAATGCGTGATTCAAATTGCATCGCCGCTGCAACTATATATGGAGAACGCTGATAAACACTACCACCTTGCCTGTGCATCCAAACACTCGCTTTATCAATGAAGGTTTTATCACCAAGCAGCATCGCGCCACCTAAGCCTCCGATACCTTTATAAAGAGAGACGTAAACTGAATCAAAACCATTAGCGATCTCTTGATAAGATTTCTGGTAGTACGCAGCACACTCCCAAAGCCGAGCTCCATCCATGTGTAAGTGAATGTTGTTGGTTTGACAGTGGTTTTTAATCGCCTCTAATTCACCAAAGCTAGGTAACTGCCCACCAATTTCTCGCATTGGTAATTCATAAACAGCCGCCCCTAGCGTGTCTGGAATTTGCAAAAGCGATGACACATTCCAAGGCTCATAAGGTTTGCCAACGGGCAATGCATTAAAACGATTTTGTAACTGGTAGCCTTGGTTTTCATGTATATAGATATGACAGGAAGGATGCATTGCCACATTGTTACTGCCTCGCTGTTCGCAGGCAATTTGCAGCACAGTGGGCTGTGTCATGGTGCCAGTAATTACAAACAGTCCGGCTTCAAACCCGAGGAGTTCTGCAACTTGGCGCTCAAAGGATTGTATCAATTCCCCCTCACCATATTTGTCGTGCTTTACACCATTTTGCTCACACCAGGCCGCCATTTGCGAAAACATCTCTGCGGGTGTAATCGCCCGATTTCCGGGTAATACAACTTGACACTTATCCTGCATCTTATCTTCCTTTCTCATATACAACGTGCGTCAACCATGTCACCTGTCAGTTGTTTAGTAAAGAGAAGATTGTTAATCGATTGCTCAGCAGTGAGGTGTAGGTTTTGTCGGGACTTTGATTGACGAACAGGAATAACAGGAGTATCTATCAATAGATCTTCATTATTTGGATACTGCATTTGCAACATATCAACGACCTTTTGATCGCAATGAAACCGTTACTTGAGCAGTACGGCTACTTCGCTCTTATTGTCAGTATCTTTTTAGAAGGTATTGGTATTCCCATGCCAGGACAATCTTTGATGATTGCAGCTTCAATACTCTCTTCACAACAGGTTATGAATCTAAGCTTGGTCCTGTCAATATCCTGGTTAAGCTGCTTTTTGGGTAATACTTGTGGCTATATGATTGGCTACTATTTTGAGGGGTGGCTGGATAAGAAGGGCTATGTATCAGGCCCTAAAATGCAAAAGCTTCAATCGATGATAAAACGCTATGGTCCTGCATGCTTAGTCATCAGCCGTTTCGTTGAAGGAATGAAGCAGTTTATGCCACTGGCGTGTGGCGTAGCAAAAATGCCGCGCAATGAGTTCTTATTAGGGAACGCTCTTGCGACAACGATTTGGGTTGCTGTATTTGGTTTACTCACTCATTTTGCTTTTGACCACCTACAGTTATTCCAGCAGTTTTATCATCAACACCGAGCGATCGTTTGGTTGGTGTCAGCCGGCTTATTTGTCGCTCTCATCGTCGCACTTATGACGAGAAAGCGACGCACAAATTAGTCAACTGTCACCGCTAACTCTAGTCGTAATATATCCATATCATCGATTGGACTGGCTTCTGCTATGGACGGTTTGAGCCCTAAACGGCGGCAAACGGCAATGGCAGCCTTATTCCCTGCTTTGGTTTCAGCAAATATAGTTGTCGGAGCAAATTGACCAATACCAAACTCAATTAAAGCAGACATGGCTTCGACCGCGATGCCTCGTCCTTGCCTATCAACCGCTAAACCGAAGCCAATCGATGCTTGATTATCAGCTTCTAAGCGAAAGCCAACAGTGCCAATAACTTCATGGCTCTCTTTTCCTTCAATCACAAGCTGGAATTTGGTGCGTGGAAGCTGCTCTGATTGCTCGACAAACATTTCCAGTAAATGCGCATTAAACTCCGGCGAGCACTCTTCTTTTGGATAGAAGGTTTGATACTTGGGATGAGACGTTATGGTGAGCCATGCCTCGATATCACCCAGTTGAAAGTCACGTAAAATAAGTCGTTCTGTTTCTAGCGTTAATTGCATTTTGTTCTCTTTTTAAATCGGGCACACATATCTGCCGCCTAATTTTGGCAAGGCTGCATGTTTATCACACTCATCAACTCAATAGAGTGACGAAGGTAGCTATTTGGCTACCGAAAAGGTTCAGTGTAGAACAAGCGGTGATATTTGGAGTCGTAATTGTAATTAATGCGACCCTTGCTGCTTTTCAAGCTGTAAAAAAATCGCTACCATTTACAAGTCGTTAAGACATTAACTTTTATTCTCAGGGCGGGGCGAAATTCCCCACCGGCGGTAAATCAATGTTTGATAAGCCCGCGAGCGCTTAACTTTATGGAGTTAAGGTCAGCAGATCTGGTGAGAATCCAGAGCCGACGGTTAAAGTCCGGATGGGAGAGGATAATGATATTTACAGATACTGTAGTGAGTACTCACTAGAGTTTGCTGTGCGTATTGTTGCGCACGTTGTAAATATAGAATGATACCTCCTTGCTTTACGGCGATGCGGGTGTCGTTCATCTATCTTTTGGATCTGTGTATTTTCATACAGGGTCCCCATACCTATGCCCTGATTCTGGTATTTTTATTTAGGAGTATTACCATGAATCAGAACCAAACTTCATTGCTATCTGAATTTGGCAACCCACTAGAGCGCGTTGAAATCGCATTACAGGCCCTTCGAGAAGGTCGCGGTGTATTGCTACTCGATGACGAAGATCGTGAAAACGAAGGCGATATCATCTATTCCGTTGATCACTTAACTAACCAGCAAATGGCGCTTATGATTCGTGAGTGCAGTGGTATTGTTTGCCTGTGTATTACTGATGAACAAGCCAAGCAACTTGACTTACCGCCTATGGTTGAGAACAACAACAGCGCTAACCAAACTGCATTTACCGTCTCTATCGAAGCAAAAGTGGGAGTGACAACTGGCGTTTCTGCCGCTGATCGTGTCACAACTATCAAGACAGCATGTCAAACTGGTGCTCGACCAGAAGATCTTGCTCGTCCAGGGCACGTTTTCCCGCTACGTGCGAAGC
This sequence comes from Vibrio mediterranei, assembly GCF_013364395.1. NCBI lineage: Bacteria > Pseudomonadati > Pseudomonadota > Gammaproteobacteria > Vibrionales > Vibrionaceae > Vibrio > Vibrio mediterranei. Next base: position 2,823,418 of record NZ_JABXGK010000001.1, read on the forward strand.
AAGGTGGAGTACTAACTCGTCGTGGTCACACTGAAGGAACCATTGACCTGATGCAAATGGCTGGCCTATCACCATTTGGTGTACTTTGTGAAGTCACTAACCCAGACGGAACAATGGCGAAAGCTCCAGAAATCGTTGCATTTGGTAAGCTTCATAACATGCCAGTGCTGACGATTGAAGATATGGTTCAATATCGCCTAGCAACGGCAGAGCAGTCAGCTTAAGCCCCTGCTTCAATGAAAATCGCCACCTAATATTAGGTGGCGATTTTGGTTCTAGCACTTAGCTAACGAGTTCTTGCCTTTCTTATTGGCATGCACCGGTATTTTCCCAGACACCCCACTCGCCTGTTTTCGTAGGGTCTTCACCCTGCGTCCACCATTTGGCTTTGTAGTTCTGGCCTTGGTAAATCACTTGATCACCACCAGTGTACACCGCTGCCGCATCCCAATTATCTTCACAAGTACCACCAATTGGTCCATCGGCACTCACCGTAACAGTATGAGTCTGACTGGTACTTAGTGAGCCATCACTAACGGTCACAGTGAAGATATAACTCGTATCGGCAGAAACACTAGGTGCCGAAAAGCTCACTGAACTGCCTAGAACAGATACATCTAGACCATTGGGTGTCTGCCAACTGAAACTCAACATATCGTTTTCTGCATCTGTTGATGCACTGGCATCCAACACCACAGCTTCATTAGCGCTAGCAGTAGTCGGTCCAGTAATGACCGCGTTCGGCGCAGTATTATCTGGAGTCGTCACTTTTGGAATGACATTAATCATTACCACGTCTGTGGCCGTTGCACCTTCATTATCCGTTACCGTCACCGTAAACTGATAAGTCTGTGTCGCAGTGACCTCTTGAGCATCAAAACTCGCTTGAACCGTATCGGATCCAACAAGAACTACCGCGTCACCACCAGTTTGCACCCAGCTATAGCTTACGATAGAGCCATCACTATCACGTGATGCACTAGCATCTAATATTACTGTTGCAGGGCCTTGAACTGATTGGTCTGCACCAGCACTGGCAAAGGGTGCACGATTGCTTGGTGTTCCGCCAGCTAAACTCTCATGCATTGCATTAAGAATGTCACCATTGTCAGCATCAATCTCCCATGAAAATAAGCCTGCAAGTCCAAGGCTTTGAACATAAGCACCTTTCGCTTTCACTGAACGGTCATCGTCGAAAGTAATCAAATCGCCAGTTGTTTGATTCCAGACATAGGCTGCTTCAGCCATCGCATCATAACCGTACTCAAAACCGTTGACTCCAGTGTTGTCTGGACCAAGCATATATGCTTTTATGCCTTTGTAATCAATAACACCATCTTCCCATACTCCTTGAGCTGTTGAACCCTTCAGTTTGCCGGTCGCAACGCCAGTCATAGGGTCTGTGGGGTCAGTTAAAGTATCAGGTGTTACCCCAGTCCAACCTCGGCCATACATGGCGGCACCCAATACCAACTTGTTCGCAGGTACACCTTGAGCTAACAATAACTGAATACCGTTGTCCGCAGTATAGGCAGGCCCTTTGTATGGAATCCCTTCGGCATCAACACCCGTTCCATCACATTGCCCAGGACGCATAAAGTTGCCACAATACAACGCGGCTTGGTGTCCAGGAACATTATTCCAGCCGCCATAGAAGTCATATGTCATGGCAAAGATGTAATCCATATATGGAATCGCTTTGCCATAATCCACGTCTTCAATCTTGTCATGACCAACGCCTATCGCAGAAGTCAGTTCGTACTCTCTGCCTGTTTCTGCTTCAAGCTCATCCAACATAGCTCGCAGTTCGCTCATCAAATCGATGTAAGCCGGACCATCATTTACTGGGTCACCTAAATCTGGTGCAGCACCATCCCCACCCGGATACTCCCAATCGATATCCACGCCATCATAGAACTTCCACGTATTGAGAAAGCGTTTCACAGACGCGACGAATATGTCTCGATTGGCTTTATCGGTAAAACTGTAAAATGGGTCTGAAAGAGTCCAACCACCAATGGAAGGGAGAATTTTAAGATCGGGATTACGCTGCTTTAGTGCCATTAACATGGCATAGTTGCCTTTAATTGGCGTGTTGTAGTCATGACCAGCTTGAGTGAAGCTTTTCTGGTACGCAGCCCAAGGGTCGTGAATAACTACTTCAAAGTCTTGCATGCCCTTACAGGCGGTCTGCAGGGCATTAAAGCTGTTGCCCCCCACAGATTTCACCGATTCATTAGGACCACAAATCGGGATAAAACCATAGATAATATGGGTTAGGTTGTCTGCCGGAATGTTGTCTACTGTGTAGTCACGCCCATAAATTCCCCATTCCACAAAGTAGGTGCCGACGACCATATTAGGGTCGGTATTATAAGACTTGTTGTTGGGGTCAATATTCATTGTCAAAGGGGCTAGATGAGAGCCATCAGTATCAGCAACCACCAGCTCCATTGGCGCACTTTTGCTACATCCCGTTGCATCACACGCTTCCACTTGCATTTGATACAAACCACCCTGACCATAACCAAACGTAGCGGTTGTTTGGCTACCAGTTATTGGCCCTGTCGCCACCTTGTTACCATCGAAGTAGATGTTATAAGTATCTCCAGTGGTACCACTCCACTGATTAAATGTGATTTTGATCTCTGCTAGATCGTTGTATTGAACCATCTGGTCGTAGCCAGAGGTGGTCTCCATAGCCAATTGGATTTTCGAAAACTGCAGATTATTCGAGCCCCAGACGTCAATTGAGGGTTTTGCTGGCGCGGCATTGACACTTTGGCTTACCGCCAAAGCAACCGCCGATACCCCTAATAATAGATTTTTCATTATTTGTTCTCTTTCCCTGAAAGGTCTAATGACGCTGCTCACACCTGTTATAAAAGTGTGAACATCGAGAACAATTAATAGAACTTGGGGTTTATTTTGTGTTCAAAAAATAAACTCACTTCGAGTCACCACTCAAAAATACTCAATATGTAACAAGAATTTTCATTCACATTTTTACTTTGTGCCCAGAATTTTATTCTTGTGATGGCACCTCCTTCCTTAAAAAACACCAAACCCATTCACCAAGAGAATAAGCGCACTCGGAGGTATTTTCCGTTTAAGTCGATGAGCTCACGTTTTAATTCTGGAAAAAAACCAGCGCTTGTATAACAATGTCCTTTCTCATTAGTCGGGGAGCGTTTTCGCTGAGATCACCAAAGTGGTGAGACCCGTTGAACCTGATTCAGTTAGCACTGGCGTAGGGAACTGATAGACACCGCACTAAGACTCTGCGTCCGCAGTGGATCTTTGCCCTGCCTATTTTGTGTTCCTACCCTGAAAAGGAACATGATATGACATCATCAACCTCTAAAACTCCTATTGTATTGACGATCGCTGGCTCCGATTCTGGCGGTGGCGCTGGAATTCAGGCTGACATAAAAGCCATCTCAGCAACGGGTTCTTATGCGTGCTCAGTCATTACTGCATTGACCGCCCAAAACACGCAAGGTGTATCTGGTATTCTCGGCATCGATCCTCAATTTGTTCAGGCGCAATTAGACGCGGTATTCAGCGACTTAGATGTAGTGGCGGTAAAGATCGGTATGCTTGCTGACGCCAATATTATTCGCGCTGTGGCTGAAAAGATTCGTCAATATCAGCCAAAGCATGTGGTTCTAGACCCTGTCATGGTCGCTACCAGTGGCGACCTGCTATTAGAACCTTCCGCTATTGATGCGTTAAAAACGGAATTACTACCTTTAGCGACAGTGATCACACCTAATTTACCTGAAGGTGCAGCCCTACTTGGCACCCAAGTTCCGCAATCCCAAAATGACATGGAAGCGTTGATTGACCAGTTACGCGAACTCAGTACGTCAGCGATTTTGCTTAAAGGTGGTCACCTTGAGTCAGACTCCAGCAGTAATGACTTACTGATTACTCAAAATGATGTGTCTATCTTTGAAACAACGCGTATCAATACCAAGAATACTCATGGTACAGGTTGCACATTAAGCTCTGCCATCGCGTCTTACTTGGCTCAAAATAATTCCTTACATCAAGCGGTCTCCAACGGTAAAAGCTACATTACTCAAGCGATTGCCCACGCCGATGAGCTCGACATCGGTAAGGGGCACGGTCCTGTTCACCACTTTTACGCGCTGAACCGATGAACGATATTCGTATTGAAAACGCCACGCTCACCTATTTAGGTGACGCTCAACCGATATTCTCAGACTTGAGCGTACAGTTTGAAGCGGGAAGCTGGACCGCTTTGTTAGGACCTAGTGGCTGCGGGAAGTCGACATTGCTGCGCTATATCGCTGGGCTACTAACGGAAAAAGTCACCTTTACCGCCAAAACTGTAGTTCCTAGCCTTACTCAGCTGTCGAGCAACGTAGCCTACATGGCGCAGCAAGACTTACTTATGCCTTGGTTAACCGTTGTTGATAATGTGTGTTTAGCTACACGTTTAAATGGTCAGCGTGTCGAAGCCAATACGAAAGCCAAAGCCATGGCGTTATTGGAACAGGTTGGACTCGATAGCAAAGCGAATGTTCTGCCCAACGAACTATCTGGCGGACAAAAACAGCGCGTTGCCTTAGCTCGAACTTTAATGCAAGACAAATCGATAGTGTTGATGGACGAGCCATTTTCTGCGCTTGATGCCGTCACTAGACATAAATTGCAAAATCTTGCCGCTCAGTTGTTGTGTGATAAAACAGTGTTATTGATCACCCACGATCCTCAAGAAGCCTTGAGGCTCGGCGAGCAAATATTGGTCATGAACGGGAAACCCGCTCAGCTCAATAAAGTCGTCCCTCCACAATCGGCTATTCCTAGAGATATAGATGGCGAATTCGCAACCATCCAACAATCCATCCTAGAACATTTAGGGGGACACTCGTGACAGTCTTAACACAAGTCGCTGAACAAAGCCGTCGACAGGCGGCTGCTCAGAAAAAACAAGGGATAAGCACACTATTGCGACTACTGGTTAGCTTCCTGATTATCTTAGGGCTTTGGAAAGCTATCGTGGTGCTGTTTAAGCTCCCCAGTTTTATCTTACCAGCACCCGAGGCCGTACTCGTTAAGCTGGTCGAGCGTCAAGATGTACTTCTTAAACACACTTGGGTTACGACACAAGAGATCCTGCTCGGGCTCCTACTTGGCTTATCAATGGGACTGTTCTTTGCACTGCAGATGCTGTTGTTTCAGCCCGTCAAACGTTGGCTCCTGCCGATTTTAATAACCAGCCAGGCTATCCCAGTGTTCGCTCTCGCTCCAATTCTGATGCTGTGGCTGGGCTACGGTATTGCTTCCAAAGTGGTCATGGCAGCACTGATTATCTTCTTTCCCGTTACCACTTGTTGCTATGACGGACTACGTAATACGCCTGTGGGCTATTTGGATTTGTCACAGACTATGGGGGCTAGCCGCTTCCGACAACTATGGCACATACGTTTACCAGCCTCGCTACCTGTCCTTGCCTCTGGTATACGAGTCGCCGTCGTAGTTGCTCCTATCGGTGCTGTCGCTGGCGAATGGGTTGGTTCAAGTGAGGGTTTGGGGTATCTCATGTTGCAAGCCAATGCTCGCATGTTAATTGATGAAATGTTTGCGGCGCTGTTTATATTAGCCAGCGTCTCAGTCGCGCTTTACTTTTTTACCGATTGGGGGCTCAAGCGCCTAATCCCTTGGGAAAATAAATAACAATCAAAAGGAAAAACCATGAAATCCATGCTCAAACTCGCTGCGGCTCTGCTGCTAACTACAGCCAGCATCATGCCAGCTCACGCTGCAGAAAAAAAACTCACGCTAATGCTCGACTGGTTTGTTAACCCAAATCATGGCCCTATCGTCATTGCTCAAGAGAAAGGTTACTTCAAGGAGCAAGGGCTTGATGTTGATATTCAAGAACCAGCCGACCCAAGCACACCAGCCAAACTGGTTGCTGCGGGGAAAGTCGACCTTGCGGTTTCGTATCAAACTAGCCTTACTATCGACGTAGCTGCCGGACTTCCACTGATCCGCAGCGCAACTCTGATCGCAACGCCGCTTAATACCATGATGGTATTGGACAATGGCAAGATAAACACACTAGCAGACCTAAAAGGTAAGAAAATTGGTATTGCTATCGCAGGTAACGAAGAAGCGACCATAGGTACCATGCTCAGTACCGAGGGAGTGGCATTTGACGAAGTACAGATCATTAATGTTGGTTGGGCTCTCTCCTCTTCCCTTGCTTCAGGAAAAGTAGACGCGATTTGGGGTGGTTTGAGAAACTTTGAAACCAACCAGCTAGAACTTGAAGGTTATAAACCAAAAGCCTTTTTCCCAGAAGAACACGGTGTTCCAACTTATGAGGAACTAGTGTTTGTTGCCAATGCCAACAGTTATGACAAAGATGCCATCGTAAAATTCAACCGTGCGATTGAAAAGGCCACCACTTACATAGTGAATCACCCAACAGCTTCTTGGAATGAGTTTGTTGCCTACGCACCAGACACGTTAAACAACGAACTCAATAAAAGAGCGTGGCGTGACACATTGACTCGATTTGCGCTTAGACCATCTGCGGTTGATGCGACCAAATATGACGCGTTCACCGAATTCATGTATCAACACAAAATTATCAGTGCTAAGCCAAAAGCAGAGACCATCGTACCTGTACTTTAGGAGTGACCATGAACCATCAAGACTTAATTAACGCTTGCCAACAAGAGTGGTTGGCTTACACCGAACATGATTTCGTCAAGCAATTAGCCGGGGGGACTCTCGCTCAGCAGGCGTATTTACACTATTTAAAGCAGGATTTTCTATTCTTAAAGCAGTACGCTCGAGCCTATGCACTAGCCATCTACAAAGCCAAAACACTTGCTCAAATGCGCGAAGCGGTACCAAGTGTTGAGGCATTATTAAATTCTGAGATTGGCCACCATGTCACTTATTGCCAGCAGTGGGGAATCACAGAAGCAGATATGGAAGCGGAAGTCGAAGATTTTGGTACCGTGGCGTACACACGTTATGTTCTAGATGCAGGAATGACGGGCGAATTAGTTGATCTTTATGCTGCATTAGCACCTTGTGCCATCGGCTATGCCGTTATCGGTGACAACTTACTCAAAAGCGCCGATACCATGCTAGAAGATAACCCCTATCGTAGTTGGATAGAACTGTATGGCAGCGAAGAATTCCAGTCAGGTGTGCACACCAGTATCAAACGATTAGACGCGCTACTAAAAGACATTGACCTACAAAGCCAGAGAGCACAAGAGATCATACATGTGTTTAAAACGGCAACTCGCATGGAAATTGCCTTTTGGCAACAAGGCTTAGATGTCGCCTAATCTAAAGCCGACCATTTAGGTCGGCTTTTTTTATCTCTTTAAAGAAAGCAAATAACAAACAAATATCACACAAACAACCCGCATTTAAAATTTTGTGCCTGTCATCACGTGTTAACACAATATTTACATCCAACCTTAACATTTGCAACAAACTTAGGTAGGATGCGCGAAGTGTTTTATAAATTCAAACACTTCGCGCTCAGCTTTCTCATGCTTTTCGTGCAAGCAAGGACGATTGGGAAACGGTGGGTATCAACAATAGCTTTTGAACAATCAGAACATCAGTCGCTGAGCTTCAAAAGCTACCCCAGCTTTACAGGGAAGAACTATGCAGTCTTTGGTTGATTTTTTAAACGGGATAATCTGGAGTCCCGCTCTAATTTACTTGTGTCTTGGTGCTGGCCTTTTTTATTCAGTGCTCACTCGTTTTGTACAGGTGCGTCATTTCTTCGAAATGTGGCGTCTATTACTTTCCGGTAAAAGCTCAGAAAAAGGGATCTCCTCATTTCAAGCTTTAGCGGTTTCACTTTCTGGTCGCGTTGGTACGGGTAATATTGCCGGTGTCGCTGCGGCTATTGGTTTTGGTGGTCCAGGCGCAGTTTTCTGGATGTGGATGGTTGCGTTTTTTGGCGCAGCAACAGCCTATATCGAATCCACGCTCGCTCAAATCTATAAAGAAGAAGATGAAGGGCAATTTCGTGGCGGCCCAGCTTATTACATAGAAAAAGCGATGGGACAAAAATGGTACGCATGGATCTTTGCTATTGCGACTATTTTCGCTTGTGGTGTTCTTCTACCTGGTGTTCAATCGAACAGCATTGGTAATGCAGTAGAAACCGCATTCGGCACAGGCGCTATGATTGACACTGCTATCGGTACCATCAGTTTTGCTAAAATTTTCACTGGTGCAGTTATTTCCGTCATTCTTGCGTTCATCATTTTTGGTGGCGTAAAACGAATCGCAAACTTCACACAAATCGTTGTGCCATTTATGGCTCTAGCGTACATCATCATCGCGTTCGTGATTATTCTGCTTAACATCGGTGAAGTACCGGGGATTGTTAGTATGATTATTGGCGATGCATTTACCCCAATGGCAGGCTTCGGCGCGGCAATTGGCTGGGGTGTAAAACGTGGAGTCTACTCTAACGAAGCAGGCCAAGGTACTGGTCCACATGCAGCTGCAGCAGCAAACGTTGATCACCCAGCACAGCAAGGTTTAGTGCAATCTTTCTCTATCTATATTGATACGCTTCTAGTGTGTTCTGCGACAGCATTTATGATTCTTATCACAGGTGCGTACAACGTTCATGGTCCAGAGAGTACGTTCTTGGTACAAAACCTTGCCGAAACCGTTGGAGCCAATGGTCCTGCGTTTACTCAGCTAGCTATCGAAAGCACAATGCCTGGTGTTGGTAAGCTATTTATCGCATTTGCACTATTCTTCTTCGCATTTACGACCATTCTGGCGTACTACTACATTGCAGAGACAAATATCGCTTACATTCGCCGTACTTTCAAAATCAACGGATTGATGTTCATCTTGAAACTCGTGCTAATTACATCTGTGTTTTATGGGACAGTGAAAGCGGCTAACCTTGCTTGGGCTATGGGTGATGTAGGTGTTGGTCTGATGGCATGGTTAAACATCGTGGGCATTTTGATCATCTTCTTTATTGCCAAACCAGCAGTCATTGCACTCAAAGATTATGAGAAACAGCAGGAGCAAGGTGTAGAAGAGTACACATTCAACCCTGTCGCACTTGGTATTAAAGGTGCAGACTACTGGGAAGGTCGCTACGAGCGTAAAACAGGTAAAAAGCCTGACGCGCCTCAAGAGGCGGGCTCCGCATCCACTCAGACACAGACATCTTAATTAAGAATTGATGTTCACTTTGGGTAGGTATCTGCCTGTGTAGGGATGACATGAAACATGCTCATCGCATAAAAAAAGGGGTAGCTTAGCTACCCCTTTTATCATTCACTGTTCCCGAATGAATGAAACTTAAATTATGCTGCCACTTCTTGAGTGTTCATTGCTGGCGCTTTTTTCTCACCGATAGGGAGAATAGTGCGACCATATTCGTTGTTAAGTACTTGAGCCATTGCGAAGTAAATCGCGCTCGCACCGCAGAAGATACCTTCAAAGCCGGCAATAGTGCCAATCAATTCGCTGCCGAAGAAATCACGCGCTGCCAACAAGAAAAATAGGATAGTCAGAGAACCAAAGACCACTTGCTTAGCCACTGGGTAGCAAAGTGAACCAATGAACATGAAGCCAGTGAACACACCCCATAGCAGTAAATACCAACCCATAAATTTCGCTGGGCTAGCAGGAAGGCCCATGTAAGGCATTACGATAATACCCACTAGCGTTAACCAGAATAAGCCGTACGACGTGAATGCCGTAGTGCCAAAAGTGTCACCACGCTTAAAGCACATCATGCCAACAAACACTTGGCTAAGACCGCCATAAAAAATACCCATAGCAAGAATCATTGAATCAATCGGAAAGAAACCTGCATTGTGGATGTTAAGCAGAATGGTAGTCATACCAAAACCCATTAGACCAAGTGGCGCAGGGTTTGCGAGTTTGTTCGACATGTAAAAGAGCCTTCGATTAAAAATTAGTGGTAAAAGTTATAGAAAAATTTTAATCGATATTTGTGATATTGAGCAGATCCGTTATTTGCAATCTAAGATTGATGATTTGCAGATATTAATTAGCATGCATAAAAAAACCGGCTTGCGCCGGTTTCTATTATTTAATGACAACAATCGGAGATTATTCCCACTCGATTGTCGCTGGTGGCTTACCAGAAATGTCGTAAACCACACGTGAAATGCCTTCAACTTCGTTGATAATGCGGTTAGAAACCTTACCTAGGAAGTCGTATGGTAAGTGTGCCCAGTGAGCCGTCATAAAGTCGATGGTTTCAACAGCACGCAGTGATACTACCCAGTCATACTTACGGCCATCACCCATAACACCTACAGAACGAACTGGTAGGAACACGGTAAATGCTTGAGAAACTTTGTTATACAGGTCTGCAGCGTGCAGTTCTTCAATAAAGATAGCATCAGCACGGCGCAGCAAGTCACAGTACTCTTTCTTGATTTCACCAAGAACACGAACACCGAGGCCTGGTCCTGGGAATGGGTGACGATAAAGCATGTTGTATGGTAGACCCAGTTCTAGGCCGATCTTACGTACTTCATCTTTAAACAATTCACGTAGTGGCTCAACAAGCCCCATTTCCATATCATCAGGAAGACCACCCACATTGTGGTGTGATTTGATAACGTGAGCTTTACCCGTTTTAGAAGCAGCTGACTCAATAACATCTGGGTAGATTGTACCCTGTGCTAGCCATTTCGCGTTTTTAAGCTTCTTAGACTCTTCATCAAATACGTCAACAAACACGTGACCAATTGTTTTACGTTTCTCTTCTGGGTCAGATTTGCCTTCAAGTGCAGTCAAGAAGCGCTCTTCTGCGTCAACTTTGATGATGTTTAGGCCGAACTTATCGCCAAACATTTCCATCACTTGCTGGCCTTCGTTAAGACGAAGTAGGCCGTTGTCAACGAACACACAGGTCAGCTTGTCGCCAATTGCGCGGTGAACAAGCATTGCAACTACCGATGAATCAACACCACCAGATAGACCTAGAATAACCTCATCATCGCCTACTTGCTCTTTAATACGAGCAACAGCATCTTCGATGATGGATTCTGATGTCCATAAACGCTCACAGCCACATGCACCAAGAACAAAGTTCTCTAGCATTTGCAGGCCTTGTTTAGTGTGCGTTACTTCTGGGTGGAACTGAACGCCATAGTATTTCTTCTCTTCATTCGCCATAGCAGCGTACGGGCAAGTGTCCGTTTCACCAACTTTTACGAAATCTGCTGGAATTTCTACAACTTTATCGCCGTGGCTCATCCAAACGTCTTGAGTCGCTTCAAGATCTTTGAAAATCGCTGAGTCACCAGATACTTTAACTTGTGCGTAGCCAAATTCACGTTCGTTTGAACCTGCTACTCGGCCACCAAGCTGCTCAGCCATTGTCTGCATGCCGTAACAAACTCCAAGAACAGGAACGCCTGAATCAAATACGTATTGAGGAGCACGAGGAGAATTTTCCTCTGTTACACTCTCAGGGCCGCCAGATAGAATAATACCGTCTGGGTTGAATTCACGAATATCCGCTTCTTCTACATCCCAGCTCCATAGTTCACAGTAAACGCCGATTTCACGTACACGACGTGCTACTAATTGTGTGTACTGCGAGCCGAAGTCTAAAATCAGAATTCGTTGGTCATGAATATTTTTCGTCATTTTGGGCAATCTTATAAGCTAAGTATTGAGAACGGAGGCGAGTTTACCCGCCTCACATCTATGCATCAAGGAAAAAAGCAAACGTTTACGTAAGATTTAGACTTACCTGGGTCAATTGTGACCCTCAACGTTATCACTACAGTCTATGGGTAATTAACCTAGACGGTAGTTTGGTGCTTCCTTAGTGATTTGAACGTCGTGTACGTGTGACTCGTTTAAGCCAGCACCAGAGATACGTACGAACTCTGCTTTAGTACGCATATCTTCGATAGTCGCAGAGCCTGTTAGACCCATGCTTGAACGAAGACCACCCATTTGTTGGTGAACGATTTCTTTTAGGCGACCTTTGTAGGCGATGCGACCTTCGATACCTTCTGGAACAAGCTTGTCCGCAGCATTATCTGATTGGAAATAACGGTCCGATGAACCTTGAGACATCGCGCCAAGAGAACCCATTCCACGGTAAGCCTTATAAGAACGGCCTTGATAAAGAATAACTTCGCCTGGTGCTTCTTCAGTACCAGCAAACATAGAGCCAACCATCACGCATGATGCACCAGCAACGATTGCTTTACAGATATCACCAGAGAAGCGGATACCACCGTCTGCGATGACTGGAATACCATACTCGTTGGCAACACCAGCAGCGTCAGCAATCGCTGTAACTTGAGGAACACCAACACCTGTAACGATACGAGTTGTACAAATAGAACCAGGGCCAATACCAACTTTAACGGCACTAACACCCGCTTCAATCAATGCTTTCGCGCCAGCAGCCGTAGCTACGTTGCCACCAATGATATCGAGATCTGGGTACGCTTCACGTGTTTCGCGAATGCGAGTTAAAACGCCTTCTGAATGACCGTGTGAAGAGTCAATCAAAAGCACATCAACACCAGCTTCAACTAGAGCTTTTACGCGCTCTTCGTTACCCGCGCCCGCACCGACAGCAGCACCTACGCGCAGACGACCTTGCGCATCTTTACATGCGTTTGGTTTACGTTCTGCTTTGTGGAAGTCTTTTGCAGTGATCATACCGGTAAGTTGGAACTCATCGTTTACGACCAACACTTTTTCAACACGTGCACGGTGCATCTCTTCTTGCACTTCTTCACGAGAAGCGCCTTCTTTTACTGATGCTAGACGCGCTTTTGGCGTCATTACTACTTCTACTTTCTTACTTAAATCAGTAACAAAGCGAACATCACGGCCAGTGATGATGCCTACAAGCTCATTCGTTTCTGTAACAACAGGGAAACCAGCAAAGCCATGCTTTTCAGTTAGCGCCATTACATCTGCAATCGTTGCTTCTGGACGAACAGTAACAGGGTTTGTTACTACACCAGCTTCAAAGATCTTAACAAGACGTACTTGCTCAGCTTGTTGCTCAATAGACATGTTTTTGTGGATAAAGCCAATGCCACCTTCTTGGGCAAGCGCGATCGCTAGACGCGCTTCCGTCACTGTGTCCATAGACGCAGAGATCATTGGAATATTCAGACTGATATTCTTCGTCAACCGAGTGCGAAGATCGGCTGTGTTTGGGAGAACGGTGGAGTGAGCTGGAACGAGTAGTACATCATCGAACGTCAGCGCTTCTTTGGCAATTCTTAGCATTTGCAATATCTCACAATAGAGGAGTTGAAGGAATAATCCGCCCTTATCGTTTCGCATAATAAGGTCATTTGGATTAGATATTGCGGTGGGATTATACGCCCGACGAAATCGCTTGGCTACACATTTTTATATTTTTTATTTGCATTTACCCCCTTGATATGTATTATATTGCCGCTAATTTCCATACCCACGTCTTTGAGATTAGCTGTGCCCCTATCCTCGCGATCAAGCTCTAATTCTACGTCTAGTAATCAAAACATTTACACGGTGTCACGCCTGAACTCTGAAGTTCGTTTGTTGCTAGAAAATGAAATGGGGATTGTGTGGTTAGTCGGCGAAATTTCTAACTTTTCTGCACCTGTCTCTGGTCATTGGTACCTCACTCTTAAGGACTCTCGCGCTCAAGTGAAATGCGCGATGTTTCGTGGTAACAACCGCCGTGTAACGTTCAAACCTGCTAATGGAAATCAAGTACTAGTTAAAGCAAGACTATCACTCTATGAGCCGCGAGGTGACTATCAGCTCATTATTGAGTCAATGCAACCCGAGGGGGATGGTCGACTTCAGCAAGAGTTTGAGAAGCTGAAAATGTCACTTGCTGCAGAAGGTTTGTTTGCTCAAACACTAAAACAACCATTGCCCAGCCACCCAAAACGTGTAGGTATCATTACTTCCAAAACGGGCGCTGCTTTATTTGATATTTTAGATGTTTTGAAAAGGCGTGATCCTTCCTTACCTGTGGTTATTTATCCGACGACGGTTCAAGGAGATAACGCTGCGATTGAGATTGCTCAAGCGATTGGCAGAGCAAACAGCCGGAACGAGTGTGATGTGTTAATCGTCGGACGAGGCGGAGGCTCCCTTGAAGATTTATGGTGCTTCAACCACGAAATCGTCGCAAGGACCATTGCCGCCAGCCAAATACCAATTATCAGTGCGGTCGGACATGAAATTGATGTCACTATCGCTGACTACGTCGCTGATGTGCGCGCCCCGACACCAAGTGCAGCCGCAGAACTGGTCAGCAATGATACCTCTCATAAACGTGAGTCACTGCTCACTAGAGAACAGCGCCTGAGAAACATCATTCGACTTTATCTGTCGGAGCAAAAGCAGCGCTTGTCCTCGTTGATGCAAGACCTGAGCAATCAACATCCTAAACATCATTTGCAGCGCCAAAGTCAACGCCTGGATGAATTTGAGTACCGCCTTAATGCCGCAATGAAGCAAAGGTTATCTCAAGAGACTCTAAGGTTAACCAACAAGCTGCATCGCCTGAAGTTACAATCTCCTGTTACTCGTCTGGCACAACAATCGCATCGATTGACTCAATTAGAAAGCCGACTAGAGCAAGCGATGCAACGCCAACTCTCTTCAACTAAGCATAAATTTGCATTAACAGTAGGTAAGCTTGATACGGTGAGTCCACTCGCTACTTTGAAGCGCGGTTACTCTATTACTCAAGATGAGGATGGGAAAGTCATTTCTCATGTAGATTCGGTAGAGATAGGCTCGACAATGACGACTCAAGTAGAGCATGGCACTCTTGTCTCTACCGTTACCGATATCAAACCTAACTAGACAATCTCACTAAGCTTTGATTGGTTGGAATTCAAACCTTGCTCGAGATTTGGACTTTAGTTCATTACATGAGTTACAAAAATAGTTAGCTGCACCACACGCCTGAAGCTTTTCCATTTCAGCTTGGCAATCTGGGCAATAACCAATTTTGACAAAGTGTTTAGTACATTGTTTACAGAAATACTGCCCGTCCCAATCTAAAGCGACCTTGCAATCTGGGCACTCGTTGTCTGCGAAGTTCATATCTCACCTAAATATTAGTAGATGTTAATATTGATATTCTATCTCGAACACCTAAAGGATACTAGGCAACTGCCATAAGACGTTCTTTAACGTTAGGAAAACGTTTAGCCACGAGATAGGAATAAACTCTCTAACTTAGCTTTACGTTTGACTTTGTACATCTCGGTATCCGCTAAACGGATCAATTGGTCAATCGTCATGTCTGAACAACATTCTTTAGTTGCAAACCCAACGCTAACACCGATGTTAGTCTCTTCTAAAGTGACAGGTTGATTCAATTCTGACTGCAATGTCTCGTAAAAAGTTCTGGAATCTTCCTGACTAGGAAAGCAACTAAACGCAAGAAACTCATCGCCACCATATCGACCTAACACAGCTTGGTCAGGTAATAGCAAACGTAATTTTTGCGCGACAGCAACCAACACCTTATCGCCAAATTGATGTCCATATACATCATTTACCTGTTTGAATTTATCGATATCTATGAAGAAACAGCCAAGAAAATTGCCTTGAAAGCAATGACTTTGTTCGACACGTTCTAATAGAGCTCGACGATTCAGGCATTGAGTCAGAGAATCAAACTTAGCTTGGTAGTTGAGTTTATCTTCTAAAGCATATTTCTCTAGTGCCACAGAATAAACCGCGGCAATAGACTCGAGTATCTCCAGTTCAATAGCATGGGGATCAGAGGGCAATGAGCTATATAGTGCAAACGTACCCAATACGTGCTCTTGTGTAGAGATCACTGGCACAGACCAGCATGCTCTAATATTTGCTTGTGTCGCAAGTTCAACAAAAGGCTGCCAATTACTATGGCTTTTGACATCAGAGACGATAACAGAACGTTTTAAATAGGCAGCCGCACCGCAGGAACCTACTCCTTCTCCTATTTCGATCCCATCAATAGCATCGTTGTAAAAGTCAGGCAAGTTAGGTGCTGAAGTGCTGTACAGTCGATGTGTCTCTTGATCTAACGTTAATATTGAGGCGCGTTTATCCTTAAACAGGCGCTCTGTTAACTTAATGATTCGCTCCTCCAATTGGGGTTTTGGCAACCCCAGAGCAAGTTCTTTCAAGAGTAAGTTCATGCCCTTATGGGCATCTATCAGCAAATCTTTCGTCATAAATCCGCAGAATTGTCGTTCTTATTGAGTATGCGTAACCGACACATAATAACACAACGTACGGATAGATGATCTATTGACCAGTTTAATATTTAGTCGTATGGTCAAAGGGACGAACAACAATACGATGCTGTTCTAGATCTTCCCTAGATCTTCCCCTTAATCTAATCTGATCAGCGATCTGCTCTTAAAAGAACATTTATATAACCACATACCGAAAGCATAAGTTACATATTCTGCATTTGGATTTAATTTAGATTATTATTCCACGCAAGGCTTGATAAATGACACTATGAAGAATTTAATAAAACGATCATTTCTCGAATTAGTCACTTACATGGGTATGCATTTCGATATAAGACGAATCTACGGCTTTTAGCTCGACTCTAAGGTTAATCAATTCATCCATATGATTGATATGCGTTCCACCGCAAGGCATCACGACGTCGACGCCATCAAGAGTGCAGTGCCAATATCTTGAACTGGTCAAAAATGGACCTTCAAGTTGCATTGAAACTTCAGAGGGTTCTTGTGACCACTCAGCTAACTGTTGATTAGTCATATCTTCAATTCTCTGTAAGTCTGTCAACACCTCTACGGTATTTAATCCACGTTTCTTTAGCGTTTTCCCAAGGCGATATCGGTCAAAACATCGGTTTGGCGATACCACACTCTGTTCCTGAGCATAACTATTAAAATCATAGTGGGCCAAACCATCTTTTCGGTCTGCTTCTTTTCTCCAGTATGACGCAGCTAGCACTTTGTTAAGTGCAAGAGAGGCGATATGTCCGGCACTATGTCCTCTGCTCAAACTTTGTTGATAGGCTTTGTCCACTTCCAATGTAATGACCTGGCCAACACAAAGTTCTGGTCCTTTCGCGATTCGATGAACAACAACAAATACCCATCCATCACAGTCTCGTTTTACGGGAATCGCGCTGCCGACATACAGTGTTTTGGTATCCAGTTCGATAGCACCAACAAGACAATCTATGACTTCAAGTTGTTGACCTTCCGCTAGCAAATAACCTTTGTCTGCCGGATGATCAGGCCATATGTGACTTACAGGGTGAAATGGCGTACTGTCTACAACAATATCGGTGTAATCAGAATGCTCATCGATCAATTGAATTGCGCTGTCTAGCTGCCAAGTTTGATGACAAAAGTGAATTTTACTAGCGGTAAACACGGTATGATTATTCCTTGCAACAAAAAACGCCCGCTGTACTCAGAGGGCGTTGTTTAATTTCGATTTATTTTTTAGGACGACCTTTCATCATCGTCATTAAGCGTTTACGTTTACGCTCTTGTGAAAGGGTCATCTTGTTAGACTTACCTTCAAATGGGTTATCGCTGCTTTGGAAGTTAATACGAATTGGCGTACCCATGATTTCCAAAGAACGACGATAATAGTTCATTAAATAACGCTTATACGAATCTGGTAGTTCATTGACTAGGTTACCGTGAACCACAACGATTGGTGGGTTGTAGCCACCAGCGTGCGCATATTTCAACTTAACACGACGTCCACGAACCATAGGTGGCTGGTGATCTTCCGTCGCCATTTTCATGATACGGGTCAGTACCGAAGTACCCACACGGGTAGTCGCAGACTTGTAAGCTTCTTGAACAGATTCAAACAAGTGGCCAACACCAGTACCATGAAGAGCTGAAATAAAGTGGATACGAGCAAAGTCAACGAAACCAAGACGACGATCAAGCTCTTTCTTAACGTGTTCTTTCACGTCAGTATCTAAACCATCCCACTTGTTCACAGCGATCACAATAGAGCGACCAGAGTTTAACGCAAAACCAAGGAGGCTTAAGTCTTGATCTGAGATGTTTTCACGAGCATCGATAACGAGCAATACAACGTTTGCATCTTCTACTGCTTTCAGGGTTTTAACCACTGAGAACTTCTCAACCGTTTCGTTGATGCGACGACGACGACGTACACCAGCAGTATCAATTAGTACATACTCACGATCATCACGCTGCATAGGAATATAAATAGAATCGCGAGTGGTACCCGGCATGTCATAAACTACGACACGCTCTTCACCAAGAATACGGTTGGTCAGCGTTGATTTACCCACATTAGGTCGACCAATGATAGCCAACTTAATTGGTTGATCTTGAAGACGCTTAAACTCTTCTTCCGCTTCTTCTTCGGTATAATCAAGTTTCTCGTCTTCGTCTTCAAACTCAGTCAGATCTTCAATTTCACCTTGTTCAACAAAGCTTTCTGCAAATGGGTTAAGTGCGCGTTCGATAAGTGCAGTAACGCCACGACCGTGTGCCGCTGCGATGTGGTACATGTCTTCTACACCAAGTTGCCAAAACTCAGCACTGGCAGCATCAGCATCAATACCATCAACTTTGTTAATCACTAGGAATGACGGCTTCTCAATTTTTCGCAGGTGTTGAGCAATAGCTTCATCAGCCGACGTTAAACCTGCACGGCCATCCACTAGGAAAAGCACGACATCCGCTTCATCAATCGCAGCTAGCGATTGTTCCGCCATTTTTGTTTCAACACCTTCTTCAGTACCATCAATACCACCGGTATCAATAACAATGAATTCATGCTCACCCAGTTTCGCCTGACCGTATTTACGGTCACGTGTTAGCCCCGGAAAATCCGCAACAAGAGCATCACGCGTACGCGTCAATCGATTGAACAGGGTCGACTTACCCACATTCGGGCGTCCAACTAGGGCAACAACAGGTACCATATAAACCTCTACACTTATCTTCTAATTGTAGTTATAGGTAAAATTCTCACGTTTTCCTATAACCACAAATTAATCCATCTATCCGAGCTCGAAAAGATCCTTTTGCTTCGCAGCAATAAAACGGCTCCTAACTGAGATCAGCCAGGAGCCGTTTGTGAATTATATCACGCTTTCTAGTTGATAGTGAGTTTCTTTATTTCACCATCACGAGTCACTAAAACATAGCCTTCAGGTACCTTAGTTGGTCCAACAGAAAGGCCACTTTCGTTGATGAGTTGCTGTGCTACAAACTCACCTGACTCTCGATCAATCCAGTGCAAGTAACCTAAGCTATCACCTACTACGATGTAACCATCAACAATAACAGGTGCTGTTAGCAGTCGGTTTTCCAACTGGTTATTTTCCCACAGCTCAGTACCACTGCGAGCATCAACAGCTACTACATGATCATTATCTGTCACCAAGAATAAACTACGGTTATCCGTCGCCATATCCGTTGCTGATGAGTAGTTACGTTTCCAAATAGGGTTACCAGAACGTAGATCGATAGAAATTAACTGCCCATTGAAACCCACTGTAAACAGTGTGCCACCTAAAATGATTGGAGATGAATCCACATCAACCAAGCGATCGATCTCTGTAGCACCTTTTGGCGTACCTACAGGTTGCTGCCAAATCAACTGTCCACGTTCGACGATAGCAGCAGCTAAACGTCCATTGGCCGTGCCCCAGAAAACACCACCTGATACGGTAGCTGGTGCACTGTCACCGCGTAAAGTTAGGTTTGGAACATCGGTACTGATCGCCCAGCGCTCTTCTCCCGACGTTTGTTCCAATGCAACCAACAAGCCTTGACTGGTATGAACCATGATTAAACTTGCATCCGCTACCGGATTCGCAAGCACCTCACCATTCACTTTAGCGCGCCAAACTTCTTCGCCCGTTTTGACATCGAGCGCAATGACCTCACCGTTTTCGCTACCGATATAAAGCTTTTGATACGCTGCGGCAATACCGCCAGAAAGTCGAGCCGATGTCTCACCAGCAACATTAACTTCCCAAAGCGTCTTGCCCGTTTCTGGATCAAGCGCTTTTACCACTCCGTCTCGGCTAGCAACAAATAAGTTGTCATAGGCGTAAATTGGAGAGAGCTTGGAGAAGAACTGACCAACACCATCACCAATACTTGCAGACCATACCGACTGAGGCGTGAACTCACTTTGTACTTTTGGCAGTGGTGCCATAATGACGGTATCTTCTTCACTAGAACACCCTGCAAGAATTCCCAGTACCGAAATAGAAAGCAGTACTTTCTTTACGACTCTATTCATCGGTTATGGCCCTTACTTGGCAAGATCGTCCAGTTTAATTTGTAGCCCTTGGCTTGCGTCCTGCGCTTGCTGTGCTTCAGTATAAGCAGTGTAAGCTGCATCACGGTCACCGTCACGAATTGCGATATCACCACGCAGCTCGGCCACTCGACCTGCCCATGCGTCATCGGTAATTTTCGCAAGTTCAGCACGCGCACCATCAACGTTACCTGTTTCCGCCATTAGACGAGCAATACGGTAAGTCACTAGCGGAGTGATCGCCGCATCTTTAGTTTTGCTTTGTGCCCATTGCAGTTGCTCAAGAGCCTTTTCAAGCTCACCAGCTTCTACTTGAACTTTCGCTAGTTGTAGTGAAGCCAAAACACTGTATTCAGTGTCTTTGCTACCATCGATAAATGCTTGCACGTCACCACTTGCGTCAGTGCCTTTAGCGGCAATAGCTTCTACCGCTTTGGTATACTGTTCAGAAGCAGCTTCTTGCGCAGACGTTACTGAGTCTTGATAGTAACGCCAGCCAAATAAACCACCTAAACCAACAACAACACCCAGAACCACTGCTTTGCCGTTCTCTTTCCACCAATCTTTGATTGCTTCTACTTGTTGTTCTTCAGAATCGTAGAGTTCCACTTCCTGTCCTCTTAAAAGAATTCGTCACTAACGTTGATTGATTCATCTATCGAATACGTTCAATCAACGTCAGTCTATAAACTAGATAATATCTGCTAATTTAGCGGCTAACTCAGTTTGAGCAATAGTTTCTTGCTCACCACCCTGCAAATCTTTGACCACGACCGTATTCTCGGCCACTTCATTCTCGCCTAGCACTAGAGCGTATACTGCGCCAACTTTATCTGCACGCTTAAATTGTTTCTTGAAGTTGCCACCACCAAAGTGGTTCATGACACGAATACCAGGGATAGCTTCACGTAAAGACTCGGCTAGCTTCATACCTGCCATCATGGTGCCTTCACCCGCAGTCACTACGTAAGCATCAACACTACGACGAACATCAGTCAGCTCAAGCGTTTCCATCATTAGTACCAAACGCTCTAAGCCCATAGCAAAACCGACAGCTGGCGTTGCTTTGCCACCTAGTTGTTCAACCAGTCCGTCATAACGACCACCGCCACAAACCGTGCCTTGAGCACCTAAACTTTCGGTGATCCACTCAAATACCGTGCGGTTGTAGTAATCCAACCCACGAACAAGGCGTTGATTTACCGTATATTCGATTCCTGCTGCGTCAAGAAGTTCACAAAGACCTGCAAAATGTTGTTTTGAGTCTGCATCGAGGTAATCTGACAGTTCAGGAGCATCAACCAAAATCGCTTGTACATCTGGGTTCTTGCTATCTAGAACACGTAGCGGATTGGTGTACATACGACGCTTGCTATCCTCATCAAGAACATCAATATGCTGCTCTAAGTGAGCAATCAATGCTGTACGATAATCAGCCCGAGCTTCTAGAGAGCCGATAGAGTTCAGTTCCAAACGTACGTGTTCAGCAATGCCCAACTCACGCCATAGACGCGCAGTCATCATGATAAGCTCAGCATCGACGTCAGGGCCATTTAGACCAAAGACTTCCACACCACATTGATGGAATTGACGGTAACGACCCTTTTGTGGGCGCTCATGGCGGAACATTGGGCCCATATACCAAAGACGTTGTTCTTGGTTATATAGCAAGCCGTTTTCAATACCAGAACGGACACAACCAGCCGTGCCTTCAGGACGAAGCGTTAGGCTATCGCCATTACGGTCTTCGAAGGTGTACATTTCCTTTTCGACCACATCAGTCACTTCACCAATAGCGCGGCTAAATAGATGGGTCATTTCAACGATAGGCATACGTACTTCGTTGTAACCATATGCGCTAACAACATGCTTCACTGTATTCTCAACTTTTTGCCAAAGTGGAGATTGTGTTGGGAGGCAGTCGTTCATGCCTCGGATTGCTTGAATAGTTTTTGCCACAGTTTAATACCGTTATATCGTTGAAATTATTTGTTTTCTACTTGATTCACTTCGATGCGATTTGACTCATCTAACATCGACGCCTTAGCACGAATTTTTGCTTCGAGCTTATTCACTAGGTCATCATTATCGAAGCGCTCTTTCTGACGTTTACCGTCCTCGTAGAATGCACTTTTCTTGTTACTACCAGCTAAGCCTAGGTGTGAAACTTCTGCTTCACCTGGTCCATTAACCACACAGCCGATAATCGACACATCCATTGGTGTAATCACATCTTCTAAGCGTTGCTCCAGCGCATTTACTGTGCCGATCACATCAAATTCTTGACGTGAACAACTTGGGCAAGCAATGAAGTTGATACCACGAGAGCGAATACGCAATGACTTTAAGATATCAAAGCCCACTTTGATCTCTTCGACAGGATCTGCTGCCAAAGAAATACGTAATGTGTCACCAATACCTTCCGCCAGCAGCATCCCAAGACCAACTGATGACTTCACAGCACCCGCACGTGCGCCGCCAGCTTCAGTGATACCTAAGTGTAGTGGCTGATCAATCTTTTGAGCCAGCAATCGATAAGAGTCTACAGCTAGAAACACATCCGACGCTTTGACACTGACTTTAAATTGGTCGAAGTTTAGACGATCCAAGATATCCACGTGACGCATCGCCGACTCCACCAAAGCAGCTGGTGTAGGCTCGCCATATTTCATCTGAATATCTTTTTCTAGCGACCCGCCATTTACGCCAATACGAATTGGAATGTTTTTGTCGCGTGCGCAATCTACCACAGAGCGAATGCGAGCTTCGTTACCAATATTACCCGGGTTGATACGTAAACAATCTACGCCATACTCCGCAACCTTCAATGCAATTCGATAGTCGAAATGAATGTCAGCAACCAAAGGAATCGAAACTTGCTGTTTGATTTCTCGGAAAGCTTCAGCGGCATCCATAGTAGGAACAGATACACGAACAATGTCTGCACCGACATTTTCTAACGCTTTAATCTGAGCAACGGTCGCAGCAACGTCCGTCGTGCGAGTGTTAGTCATTGACTGAACAGCAATGGGAGCGCCATCGCCGATAGGTACATCGCCCACATAAATACGCGTAGATGGGCGACGTTTAATTGGTGATTCGTGATGCATATTGATTATCTAAGGTAAGGTGAATCGAGCTACTTTGCCTGAAGTATACCCAGAAAGGTCGACAGGTTCACTCGCTAATGTCATAGAAACTTTCTCAGGAGCACCTAAAATCACTTTAAATGGTGCTTTTCCGTTTACATTGACATTGTCGCCCTGCTTTTTGATACCAGTAGTGATGGTTTTTCCGTCCGCGTCTTTTACCTGGATCCAGCAGTCACCTGTGAAAGCCATCGTTAAATTAGTCAGACCATCAGCTGGCTTTGGTTGCTCGTTTGCAGTTTGAGGTTGTTCCTCAATTACTGCAACATCTTCCGAAGCCGCTTCTTCAGCGTTAAGATTGGCAGTCTTTGATACCGATTCTGTCGCTGCTTCCTCTGTCTGCTCAGGCGTATCGATGATAGCAGACACATCTATAGTTTTTACTTCATCTTCGGCTGGTGCTAATTCAGGCTCAGCGGTAAGTTGTGGCGAAGCGGGTTCTTCTACTTGAAAGGCAGGATCGCTGGTATCTGCGATTTCCGAAAGAGTATCTTTTTGCTGACTTTGTAACCACCAAACCGAGGAGATACCAATAATCACCACGAAAATACCCCAAGTAAGTTTCATTATGCGGCTATCGTGTTTTTCTTTATTGGTTTTCTGAGAGAAGCTCTGCATTGGTTGTTCTGAAGGTTGCGCCTCACTGTGGTGTTCAATAGCACCAAGGATCTCTTTTTCATCTATGCCAACTGCTTTAGCGTAAGAACGTAGATAACCTCGAGTGAAGGTTGCAACTTGCTCACCATCAAAATCATTGGCTTCGATTTTTTGAATGATGGCGACACGCAAGCGTAAACGGTCCGCAATCTGTTTCTGTGTAAGGCCTAGCGCTTCACGTTTCTCTTTTAATATGGTTCCGGCAAGAACGGGCTCTTGTGGTTGCTGTTCAACTTTATCTACTACGGTATTTTGTTCAGTACTCATTTATCATGTACTTCTTCTGGTTGTGACTATGACGCTACACGCTTAGTTCGTTTTATTTATTGGTGTGATATCGTCATTAGTGTGGTAAATCGTACGTACTAACTGTATTTACAGCATAGTCCCAAATTGCCTACTTCTGCACCTCAATCTATTGCAAAGTGCTCGATTTCATTATGATTTTCGCGCAATGTCGCCCCATAATGGGCCAAGACAGCGGCTGAATGTGACCATCATAGTCGATTCTAACCACGAGTTAAAATCGGCAAACGTAAAACGACGTAAATAGAGCCATTTTTGATAAAAAATTGACACTATCTATAAGGTTCAAGCGACGTTTTGAAATATTTGATTAACAAAACCGATATTTGTTCCATTAATACTGAATTTTTTATCAGTAAATTGTGGCAAAGATCAGATATTTTCGATTACAGCACTATAGATACAAAAAAACCAAGCAAATACTTGGTTTTTCTTTATTTATTTCTGTTTTATACCGTTTTTACCGGAATGGCTTCACCTTTTTGCTCAGCCAACTGCTTGGTGCGTTTAGTACGGTCAATTACATCACCGACTAATTGGCCACACGCCGCATCAATGTCGTCACCGCGAGTCTTACGGACTGTCACAGTGTAGTCATACTGCATTAACGTCTTCATGAAACGATCTATGCGCGAGTTACTCGGTTTCTTGTAAGGAGAGCCCGGATAAGGGTTAAATGGAATCAAGTTAATTTTCGCAGGCGTGTCTTTCAACAATTCTGCAAGCTCACGAGCATGATCCATATCATCGTTGACGTGGTCTAAAAGTACGTATTCAACCGTTACTTTGCCACGATTAGCATTAGATGACGCAATATAGCGACGAACTGACGCTAAGAAATCTTCGATATCCCAACGATCATTAATCGGCATGATTTCACTACGCAACTTATCATTTGGAGCGTGAAGAGAAATAGCCAATGCAACATCAATTTCACCCGTCATTTGATCAAGACCGGACACCACACCTGAAGTCGATACCGTTACGCGGCGTTTGGACAAACCAAAGCCAAGATCGTCTAGCATAATTTCTAACGCAGGCATCAGATTTTTCATGTTGAGTAGAGGCTCGCCCATACCCATCATCACTACGTTTGTTATTGGACGACGACCAGTCTCTTTTTCAAGGCCGACTTCACGCGCAGCGCGCCAAACCTGACCGATGATTTCCGAGACTTTAAGGTTACGGTTAAAGCCCTGCTGTGCCGTTGAACAGAATTTACACTCCAACGCACAACCTACTTGAGATGAAACACACAACGTTGCGCGGTCATCATCTGGGATATAGACCGTTTCAACATCTTGATCACCTACACGCATCGCCCATTTAATGGTGCCATCTGATGAGTGTTGCGCTTCAGAGACTGTCGGAGCTTTAATTTCAGCCAAACGAATCAGCTTTTCACGAAGCTTCTTGTTGATGTTGGTCATCTTTTCAAAGTCATCACAACCAAAATGATAGATCCACTTCATAACCTGATCAGCACGGAAGGCTTTTTCGCCAAGTTCCTCTTGGAAGAATTTACGCATACCTTTGCGATCAAAATCGAGTAGATTGACTTTTTGTGCGGTCATGTTGCCTCTTCGATGACGGTGATTCTACTTAAGGGCGCGAATTGTACAGCCTTTAGGCGACTACAACAAGCGCTACAAAACCTTAAAATAATAAGGTATTCATTTATAAGTGAACATTTTTTGAACAGAATAAACACTCAATATTAAAAAAGGAGGCCTAAGCCTCCTTGTGTTGAGCGGAATCAATCATTAACGCGGACAAATTTCCGACGTAGGGAAGAAAAATTCAATTTCACGCGCTGCCGACTCTGGACTGTCTGAGCCGTGTACCGAGTTATGGCGCATGCTTAATGCGTAATCTGCACGAATGGTTCCACATGCAGCTTCTTCTGGGTTAGTCTTCCCCATAAGCTCACGATAACGAGCGATAGCATCTTCGCCTTCAAGTACTTGAACCATGATAGGACCAGAGGTCATAAACTCGCGCAGTGCATCAAAGAATGGCTTACCCTCGTGTTCAGCGTAAAACCCTTTCGCTTGCTCATCGGTCAAGTGAACCATCTTAGCTGCGATAATTTTTAGACCAGCTTTCTCAATACGATGATAGATCTCACCAATAAGATTACGTTCTACAGCATCAGGCTTAACGATTGAAAATGTTCTTTCTAGGGCCATTATTGTTCCTTATCTTTCTGTTTCTATTGTTGTTATTTGGTTTGAGCTTGCTCAGTAAGCAGTCGAGCTAGAGTACGAATACCCATGCCAGTTGCCCCCGCAGACCACTTGTCAGTCCCCGCTTTGCGATAAGTGCCGGCACAATCGAAATGCAACCAACCTTTTTTATAATCGGTAACAAAGTAAGACAAAAATGCCGCTGCAGTGCTTGCACCTGGTGAGTAATCACCACTGCTGATATTTGAAAGATCAGCAAAGTTTGACGGCAGCATACCTCGATGGAAATCTGCTAGCGGTAGTGGCCACAAACCTTCTTTTTCTTGGTTTGCATTGGTTAATGCTTGATGAGTGAGTTCATCATCAAAAGACATGATAGCGTGGTAATCATTACCTAGAGCATTCTTAGCTGCACCGGTGAGCGTAGCACAGTCAATAATCAGCTCAGGGTTTTGTTCACTCGCGTAAATGAGACCATCAGCTAGAACCAAGCGTCCCTCGGCATCGGTATTCATGATCTCAACCGTCTTACCATTTTTATAAGTGATCACGTCACCCAATTTAAGCGCTCGGCCAGAAACCATGTTTTCCGCACAGCAGAGAATCAACTTCACACGTTTATTCAAACCACGCATGATCGCTAATCCCAAGCCGCCAGTGATAGTACCAGCGCCACCCATGTCTGCTTTCATCGCCGACATAAAGTTAGAAGGCTTCAGGCTGTAGCCGCCAGAATCGAATGTGATGCCTTTACCAACTAGGCACGCAAATACTGGGGCATTTTCGTCACCAGTTGGGTTGTAATCGAGTTGCAGCATTGCCGATGTACGTTCAGAACCGCGACCTACAGCGAAAATACCTTCCCATCCTTCAGTCAGCAGATCTTTATCTTTTACAATGCGGTAAGTAACGTGCTCAGGTGCCGTTGATTTAATGAACTCAGCCGCCATAGTCGCAAGTTGACGAGGTGCAACTTCTTCCGCGCTCTTGTTGATGATGTCACGAGTCCAGTTGGAAGCTTTGATACGTGCATTCAGCTCGTTTTCATCTTGTTCACCGAGTGACGGCAGTGTTACTTGCGTGCTTTTCTTAGAGTTACGATAGCCTTGATAGAATGCCCAGGTTGATTCTAGATCCCAGCCTTCACCAGCCAGTGTTGCATTAGAAATACCTTGTGAGTCTAATTTACGAGCCGCGCGCTGAATAGCGCCTAAATCGTGGCCCTCACCTAAGTGGACTGTCGCGCCAGTTTCTGTGAAAGAGATGATTGCTTTGTCGCCCCATTGAGGAGCAGCCGCTTCTTGGCTAAGAAATACCGACATTGTGTTAGACATGGTCTCTCCTTGTCTTAATTCTGTTTTGTGTTGTCGTATCTTATGGTTCAAATGATGTTATCACTATGTAGAGACAATACCAATGACCCGCCCAAGGGAATTAATAACAATGTAACATGTAGCGACAAAAAAACGGACCAAAGGTCCGTTTTTAGAAGTAAAGTTAGAGCGATTTATCAATCGTACTCATCCATCCAGCATAAGATGACTGCTTCAAGGATTTTCTCATTAGAACGATTTGGATCATCGTCAAAATCTTCTAGTTCCGTTATCCATTGATGTAAGTCGGTAAAACGAACCGTTTTAGGGTCCTTATCTGGAAATTGATCGCACAACTCAATAGCGATATCACGAGAATCAGTCCATTTTAAGCTCATGTATCCTCCACTTATTAGTGATCTTCAGATGCGTGGTTTAACGTGTATTTTGGAATTTCTACCACTAAGTCTTCATCAGCAACGATGGCTTGGCAACCCAAACGTGATTCTGGTTCTAAGCCCCAAGCTTTATCTAGCATGTCATCTTCAAGCTCTTCACTCTCTTCAAGTGAATCGAAACCTTCACGAATAATCACGTGACAAGTTGTGCAAGCGCACGATTTCTCACAAGCGTGCTCAATCCCAATACCGTTTTTTAGTGCCACATCTAATACGGTTTCGCCTTCGTTAGCCTCTAACACTGCGCCTTCTGGGCACAGATCTTCATGGGGCAGAACAACTATTTTTGGCATGACTACTTAGTCCTCGAATTTAAATGTTATCTACTGATTGACCGGCAAGAGCTTCGCGAATGGACTTGTCCATACGACGAGAAGCAAATTCTTGGCTCGCTTTATCAGTATCTTTTATACCTTGTTCAATGGCGTCGGCATCGTCACCATTGCGCAATTTAATTAGTGCTTCAATAGCTTCTACTAGTGTTTGTTTTTCTTGTTCATCTAATAAAGCATCACCATCAGCTTGCATCGCTGCAATTAACCCTTCGATAACGCGATCGGCTTCCACACGTTGTTCAGCCAAAGCACGAGCCAACATGTCGTCTTTAGCGTAAGTCATCGAGTCTTTAAGCATATTGGTCACTTCATCATCGCTGAGTCCGTATGATGGTTTGACTTGAATATCAGATTGAATACCTGTGCTCTTTTCCATCGCAGTGACCGACAGTAGACCATCTGCATCAACCTGATAGGTGACACGAATATGCGCAGCACCCGCCGCCATTGGAGGAATACCTTTAAGTGAAAAACGAGCCAGAGAACGACAATCATCAACCATTTCACGTTCACCTTGAACAATATGAACCGACATAGCCGTTTGACCGTCTTTAAAAGTGGTAAACTCTTGAGCACGAGCAACTGGGATGGTTGTATTTCGAGGAACAATTTTCTCGACCAAGCCACCCATGGTTTCAATACCTAGAGATAAAGGCAGTACGTCGAGTAGCAGCATTTCAGAGTCAGGTTTGTTTCCTGCAAGAATATCCGCTTGAATGGCAGCACCAATCGCAACGACTTCATCAGGGTTAATGCTAGTCAGAGGTGTTTTCCCAAAGAACTCGCCTACCATGTCGCGAACCAAAGGTGTACGGGTTGAACCACCCACCATGACGACTTCAAGCACCTCTTCAGCGTCAACTTCCGCATCTTTTAGAGCACGGCGACAAGAAAGAAGGGTTTTCTTAACTAGGGCACGAATGAGATCTTCAAATTGAGCTTTCTCTAATTCGCCTTGCCAACCTAGCACATCCACACTTGCCACATCAGATTGACTCAAATCGATCTTAGCTTGCGTTGCAGCGTCCAGTAATTCACGCTGCTCTTGAACCGTTAATTCAGCCTTACCAATTTGCTGCTGCAAATGTTCTGCAACCAAATGGTCAAAGTCATCGCCACCCAGCGCTGAATCGCCGCCCGTTGCGAGTACTTCAAACACGCCACGAGATAATCGCAGAATAGATATATCAAAGGTACCGCCACCAAGATCATAAACAGCAATCACACCTTCTTGACCACTATCCAAACCATAAGCAATCGCGGCCGCAGTAGGTTCATTGAGTAGTCGTAAGACATGTAAACCAGCTAAGCTCGCTGCGTCCTTTGTGCCTTGACGCTGAGCATCATCAAAGTAGGCAGGAACCGTGATAACCACTCCTGCTAATTCGCCACCTAGCGATTCTTCTGCACGTTGAGAAAGTGCTTTTAAGATATCAGAGGACACTTGAATAGGATTCTTCGCCCCACCACGCGTTTGTAATACTGGCAGACCATTATCACTTTCTGTCAAAGAGTAAGGCATAGATGGGTAACGGCTTTGAACATCCGCAAGTGAACGACCTAATAAGCGTTTTACCGAAATAATAGTATTCACTGGATCAGAAGCTGCGTTATCACGAGCCTCAACACCGACCGTGGTCGACTCTTCTGTGTAATGCACGGCCGAAGGCAAGATATTTCTGCCATTCGAATCTGGTAGCGTGGCTGCTTCTCCACTTCTTACCGTTGCAACTAGAGAGTTTGTAGTCCCTAGATCAATACCTGCAGCCAACTTATGTTCGTGTGGCGCAGAGCTTTGACCGGGTTCTGCGATTTGAAGTAATGCCATTCAAATATCCTTGGGAGCTTCCATTAACCAAGCAGCTTATCTTCGAGCTGTTCTATTTCACTTTGCAACTTGGCGATAAATTTTAGTTTTCTGACGCTATCTGCAGCTTGTGGCCACTGATTCTGTTCGAGCAGCTGTTGTAACTCAAGCAGTTGTGATTTGAACATTTTGCTGACCTTCGCCTCAAAGTCAAAGAGTTCTGACTCAACATCACTTGAGGTCTCTATTTCTTCGAGGGTCTCACGCAGTTCCATCTGTTCCATTAAGAACATAGGGTCTTGCAAGGTTTGCTGTTCAGCTCGAATATCTACGCCATTCTCAGCCAGCAGATACTCTGCTCGAGAAATTGGCTTACGAAGTACTTCGTATGCGTCATTGATTTGCGCTGCTTTCTGAACCGCAAGCATGCGGTCACGCTCGGAAGCGGTAGCAAAGTTATCGGGATGAAAGCGTCGCTGTAATTCTCTGAATTGAGAAGAAAGAAGGCTACCGTCCAGCTGAAACTGAATAGGTAGCCCAAATAGTTCGAAATGGTTCATAACATAGACTCGCAAACAAGAATCGTGGAGCAACTGGCTAAACCAACTGCACCACGACTATTAAAGGTTAAACATTAAAGCTCTCACCACAACCGCACTCGCCTTTTGCGTTTGGGTTGTTGAATTCGAACCCTTCGTTCAAGCCCTCTTTCACGTAATCAAGCTCTGTTCCATCGAGATAAACCAAGCTCTTTGCATCGATGATGACTTTCACACCTTCATGCTCAAAGACTTCATCACCATCATCAAGTTCATCAACAAACTCAAGAACATAGGCCATACCAGAACACCCAGTGGTCTTTACACCTAAACGTAATCCAATACCTTTACCGCGGTTTTCTAAAAACGTTCTTACTCGGCTTGCTGCTGCTTCTGTCATTGAGATGGCCATACTACAACCTTTGTTTGCTTCTCTTGATGATATATTAAGGCTTGGTTATCCAAGCGATTTAGTCGTGCTTTTTCTTATAATCGGCTACGGCGGCTTTAATTGCGTCTTCCGCAAGAATTGAGCAGTGAACTTTTACTGGCGGCAACTCTAGTTCTTCAGCAATTTCAGCATTTTTGATAGCCGCAGCTTCTTCAATTGATTTACCTTTTACCCACTCTGTAACCAGTGAGCTTGATGCGATAGCTGAACCGCAACCGTAGGTTTTGAACTTCGCGTCTTCGATAATACCTTCTGGTGTTACCTTAATCTGAAGCTTCATTACGTCGCCACAAGCTGGCGCGCCTACCATACCACTTCCCACAGCTGGATCATTTTTATCAAACGACCCTACATTACGTGGGTTTTCATAGTGGTCAATAACCTTTTCACTATATGCCATAATAAATTCCTCGAATCCTCTACTATCGTGAGATTAGTGGTGTGCCCACTCGACCGTATCTAGGTCAATCCCTTCTTTATACATATCCCATAGAGGAGACATGTCACGTAACTTGTTCACTGCTGTTGTAATTTGCTCAATCGCATAGTCGATATCTTCTTCTGTCGTGAAGCGACCAAACGAGAAACGTACAGAGCTGTGTGCCAGTTCATCGTTCAAACCTAATGCACGAAGTACATAAGATGGTTCTAGGCTCGCTGAAGTACATGCTGAACCGGATGATACTGCAAGATCTTTCAATGACATCAATAGCGATTCACCTTCAACAAATGCGAAGCTCACGTTTAGGTTGTGAGGTACACGCTGCTCTAGATCACCATTGATCGTAACGGCTTCAAGATCTTTAACACCGTTTAACAGGCGATCACGCAGAGATTTTGCATGGTCATAATCTTTTTGCATATCTTGCTTAGCAATAGCAAATGCCTCGCCCATACCAACAATTTGGTGAGTCGGTAACGTACCAGAACGGAAACCACGCTCATGACCACCACCGTGCATTTGTGCTTCTAAACGGATACGTGGTTTACGACGAACGTAAAGTGCACCGATACCTTTAGGGCCATAAATCTTGTGAGCTGACATTGAAATTAAGTCAACTTTCATTTCTTGAACATCAATTGGCAATTTGCCAGCCGATTGCGCAGCATCAACGTGGAAAACGATTTTCTTGCTGCGGCATAGCTCACCAATAGCGGCGATATCTTGAACAACACCAATTTCGTTGTTTACGTGCATAATAGAAACAAGCACAGTATCGTCACGCATTGCAGCTTCTAACTTTGCTAAATCGATAAGACCATTGGCTTCCGGCTCAAGATACGTTACCTCAAAGCCTTCACGCTCTAATTGACGACATGGGTCAAGTACTGCTTTATGCTCTGTTTTACAGGTAATAACATGCTTACCTTTTTTAGCGTAAAAATGAGCAGCACCCTTGATAGCAAGGTTGTCTGATTCTGTCGCGCCCGAAGTGAAAATAATTTCGCGAGGATCCGCGTTCAACAGATCGGCGATTTGCTCACGCGCGTTGTCTACTGCTTCTTCTGCTTGCCAACCAAAACGGTGTGATCGTGACGCTGGGTTACCAAAGGTACCGTCCATCGTCATAAATTGAACCATCTTTTCTGCAACCCTCGGGTCAACAGGACATGTGGCAGAGTAGTCTAGATAAATAGGCAGTTTCATTCTTTACTCCAATGTAAAAGCAACACTACTTACGAGCGAACATTAATTCCGATGGGTGCGGTGCTTGTACTTTTTCTTGAGAACCCATGATTTACCGCAAGATCTACGTCTTGTCGGTCTGAAATTTCTAATACTTCATTATCTACCATCAGCTCACCGAGAGTGATGTTATTTAAGAAGTCACTAATGCGAGAGCTTAAATCTCTCCAAAGCGTATGAGTGAGGCAACGTGTACCACCTTGGCAATCGCCTTTGCCAGCACATTTGGTTGCATCAACAGACTCATCAACAGCAGCTATCACCGTTCCAATTGCAATATCAGACGCTTCTGCGCCGAGTCGGTAACCACCACCTGGACCGCGTACACTGGCTACAAGTCCAGCTTTGCGCAATTTTGAGAACAGTTGCTCTAAATATGACAGTGAGATCCCTTGACGTTCAGAGATATCTGCCAGAGGTACTGGGCTTTGCTGTGAGTGCAGTGCGACATCTAGCATCGCCGTTACTGCATATCTTCCTTTTGATGTTAGTCTCATATCACACGTTTCCACATTGATTATGTGGTTTCGATTTTTCCATACCTGACTATTTTAATCAAGTATTTATTTGACTAAAATAGTCAGGTATTTAACCCAACAGAAAAAGTGGTTATTTTTTAACCCCTAGCCCTTTTTCTATTGACGTTAAAATACCACGCAACGTGTTGATTTCCTGTGACTCAGGGCGAGCTCTGCTGAACATTCTTCGTAATTTGTTCATTACTAACCCTGGTTTATCCTTAGAGATAAACTGGGTATCGGTGATGACTTTTTCAAGGTGTTGGTAGAATAATTCTAGCTCTTTGTGACGTGGATACTCAGCTTGCTCTTGTTCAGGAAATTGGTTGGCCACACGCTGCAAATGTGCAACACGTACTTCATAACTTAATGTCTGAACCGCCATCGCTAAGTTAAGAGAGCTGTATTCCGGGTTTGCTGGAATACAAGTATGAAAATGGCAAAGCTGCAATTCTTCGTTGGTCAAGCCAGTGCGTTCACGACCAAAAACCAAAGCAACAGGGTGTTGCTCACCTTCTATGGCAAACTTCTCGCCACACTCTCTTGGTTCAATCATAGGCCAATCCAATGTACGAGACCGCGCACTTGAGCCAACAACCAAACCACAATCTTCAATAGCATCTTGCAATGAACCAACAATTTGAGCACCAAGCGCAATATCACTAGCACCCGCTGCAAGCGCAATCGCTTGAGCATCTACCTCACATTGTGGGTCAACCAAGACCATCTGGCTTAACCCCATCACCTTCATCGCTCTTGCTGCTGAGCCGATATTACCGGAGTGAGAGGTTCCGACGAGGACGATTTTCACGTTGTCTAGCATTGTCAAATTGCACCGAGATTACAAAACCGACGAATAATAACATAAACCCGACTAAAATAGTCAGGGTCTTTTTATTCACCCCAATGACAGAACAAAAAATAACCACTTCCTTTTTGCCAAAACTTTGGTATACTCGCCGCCGCTTTTTGTTCTTTAACATCCGTTGGGAAAATTCGTATGCATCCAATGCTAAATATCGCTATACGCGCTGCGCGTAAAGCGGGCAACCATATTGCTAAATCACTAGAAAACACTGACAAGATCGAGTCGGTACAGAAAGGCACCAATGACTTTGTTACTAACGTAGACAAAGAAGCTGAAGCACTCATTATCCATACTATTCAAACATCTTACCCTGACCACAGCATCATCGCTGAAGAAGGTGGCATGATTGAAGGTAAAGATAGCGACGTACAATGGATCATCGACCCACTGGATGGCACTAATAACTTCGTTAAAGGTATTCCACACTTCTCAGTATCTATTGCGGTTCGCATTAAGGGTAAAACTGAAGTTGCGTGCGTATACGATCCAATGCTAAACGAGCTATTCACTGCACAACGCGGTGCTGGCGCTCAATTAAACAACGCTCGAATCCGTGTTAACACACTAAAAGACCTAAAAGGTACTATTATCGGTACAGGTTTTCCTTCGAAGCAGAAACAGCACTCTGAAAGCTATTTCAAGATCATGTCAGCAATGTTTGTCGAATGTGCAGACTTCCGCCGCGCAGGTTCTGCTGCTCTTGATCTTTGCTACGTAGGTGCAGGTCGTCTAGACGGCTTCTTCGAACTAGGCCTAAAACCATGGGACATGGCTGCAGGTGAACTTATCGCACGTGAAGCTGGCGCTATCGTGACTGATTTTTCAGGCGGTACTGAGTACATGAAGTCTGGTAACGTTGTTGCTGCAAGTGCACGTGGTGCTAAGAGCATGCTTAAAATCATTCGCGAGAATGGTAACGAAGCTATCCTTAAGTAATTAGCTTAAGACTCACAGCCCGTCACAGCTGAATTTGAAATCCCGGCCATTGGTCGGGATTTTTTTAGCGTTTTCGATGCAGTGAGACAGTTACTGTCATCCATTTATGACAGACAAAAAAAGCCACTCGATAGAGTGGCTTTTGCAATTTAGGACGATGCTTTCGTCATCCGTGAGTCACGCCTGTGTGGGGATGACGACGCACTTGAAGTCTAATTCGATGCCTTAAGGCATTTCATCAAACTCTGCACCTTCTTTCTCAATCTGCGGTGGCATTAAGTGCTCTTTCTGGATACCCAGTTTCAGAGCCAGAGCCGATGCAACATAGATTGAAGAATAAGTACCAACGGTAATACCTAACAACAAGGCTGTTGCGAACCCGTGAATCATCGCACCACCTTGAGTAAAGAGTGCGATAACTACGAATAATGTAGTACCAGACGTAATCAAAGTACGGCTTAACGTTTGAGTGATTGAGCTGTTCATAATGTCAGCTGGCTCACCATTACGCATCTTACGGAAGTTTTCTCGAATACGGTCGAAAACAACGATCGTATCATTGAGCGAGTAACCGACTACGGTAAGCAGTGCCGCAACAATGGTAAGGTCGACTTCGATTTGCATCAAAGAGAAAATACCCAACGTAATTATAACGTCGTGCGCGAGTGCTAGTACCGCACCTGCCGCTAAGCGCCATTCGAATCGTACAGATACATAGATCAAGATACAGATTAACGATACTAGGATCGCCAAACCGCCCGCTTCGGTCAGCTCATCACCCACGTTCGGACCAACAAACTCGATACGGCGCATTTCAACGCTTTCGCCCGTACCTTGTTTAATCGCGTCCAAAATCTGGTTACCTAGTGCTTCCGCTTGTACATCTTCACGCGGACGAAGACGAACCATGACATCACGAGATGAACCAAAGTTCTGAACCGTTGCATCACCAAAGCCTTTCGCATCTAGAGCCGAACGAACTTGCTCAAGATTGGCCGGCTGCTCAAAGCCAACTTCAATCAACGTACCGCCAGTAAAGTCTAGACCCCAGTTCAACCATTTGGTTGACAGAGTAAAGATGGCAGCACCTATCATCACGAGCGACAAGGCAAATGCCGCTTTAGACCAACGCATAAAGTCGATCGTTTTGTCTGCTTTCAATATCTGAAACATAACTAACCCTTAGATCGACAACTTGTTGATACGCTTACCACCGTACACTAGGTTCACGAGGCATCGTGTACCAATGATGGCAGTAAACATTGAAGTGATAATACCAATCGACAGCGTTACCGCGAAGCCTTTGATTGCTCCGGTACCTACTGCGAATAGAATAATCGCGGTAATTAGCGTGGTAATGTTCGCATCAGCGATGGTACTAAATGCATTGGCATAACCTTGGTGAATCGCTTGTTGAGGATTACGTCCCTCTTTTAGCTCTTCACGTATCCGCTCAAATATCAGAACGTTTGCATCAACCGCCATACCTACGGTAAGTACGATACCTGCAATACCTGGTAACGTCATCGTTGCACCCGGTATCATGGACATCACACCAACGATCAATACGATGTTAGCCATTAGTGCCATATTGGCAAATAGGCCAAATCGACGGTAATAGACCAAGGTGAATAGCATTACGGCGATCATACCTGTAATACATGCCTTAATGCCCATATCGATGTTTTGCTGACCCATTGATGGACCGATGGTACGCTCTTCAACGATCGAAATAGGTGCAATCAGAGCACCGGCACGCAATAGCAGAGCTAAGTTGTGAGCTTCGGCAGCAGAATCGATACCAGTGATGCGGAAGTTGCGACCAAGTGCCGATTGAATCGTCGCTTGGTTAATAACTTCTTCATGCTTATCAAGAATAACTTTGCCTTCCGGTGTGCGCTTGCCGCTGTCTTTATACTCAGCGAAAACCGTTGCCATCAGCTTACCAATATTCTGACGTGAGAACGCCGCCATTTTGTTACCACCTTCGCTATCTAGCGAGATGTTAACTTGTGGGCGACCATATTCATCAGCACTTGAACTTGCATCGGTAATGCTCGCACCGCCAAGAATAACGCGCTTCTTCAACACCACAGGACGACCGTCACGGTCTTGCTTGATTTCACTACCCGCTGGCGCTCGACCATTAGCAGCTGCTGCAAGATCCGCAGAGCTGTCTACTTCACGGAATTCTAGCGTTGCTGTTGCACCAAGAATCTCTTTAGCTCGAGCAGTATCTTGTACACCTGGAAGTTCAACTACGATACGGCTAGCACCTTGACGTTGAACCAGAGGTTCAGCCACACCCAGTTCGTTTACACGGTTACGTAAAATGGTGATGTTCTGCTCGACAGCATAGTTACGAATCTCTTGTAGACGAGTTTCTTTAAAACGCGCTACAAGTGCGAAACGACCATTTGAGTCAGAATCAAAGAAGTCCATGTCTGGGTGTTTCGTGGTTAGCACCGCTTTTGCTTCCGCGAGTTGTTCAGCGTCACGAAGTAGTACTTCAACACCATCTTTACCCGATGGACGAATGGAGCGGTAGCGAATTCGGTCTTCACGAAGCTCACTACGAAATGCTTCTTCTTGCTGACCCACCAGCTTTTCCATCGCAGCGTCCATATCCACTTCCATCAAGAAGTGAACACCACCACGAAGGTCCAAGCCTAATTTCATTGGGTTTGCACCGATCGACTCTAACCAGTTTGGCGTAGCTGGCGCTAGGTTCAATGCAACAATGGAATCTTTACCTAAAGCTTGGCTGATTACGTCACGCGCACTGATTTGAGTATCAGTATCGTTGAAACGAACAAGAATGGAGCCATTTTCTAAAGCAATGGACTTACGAGAAAGTTGCTCTTCTTCAAGAGCTTTGGTGACAGTATCCAGCGTCGACATATCAACAGAGGCGCCACGCGCCCCTGTAATTTGAATAGCCGGATCTTCACCGTATAGATTGGGAAGTGCATACAAAGCTGCGATGGCGATGGCAAACACCACCATCAGGTACTTCCACAAAGGATAACGGTTTAGCACAGCGAGGATCCTTTAGCTGTTTTTATAGAGACTTTAGCGTACCTTTTGGTAGCACTGCAGTAACGAAGTCTTTCTTGATAACTACTTCATTGTTGTCGTTAAGAGCGATAGCAATGTAGTCGTTGTCTTCAGCAATTTTAGTGATCTTACCAATTAGACCGCCATTAGTTAGGACTTCATCACCCTTACCCATAGAAGCCATTAGGTTTTTATGCTCTTTAGCACGCTTAGCTTGTGGGCGGTAAATCATGAAATAGAAAATTACCGCAAACATGCCAAGCATAATTAGCATTTCAAAACCGCCACCTTGTGGTGCCGCTTCAGCTGCGTGAGCTGCAGAAATCAAACTCATCGGAAAACATCCTCTTTAATGTAAATACATATCCAAAATTGGGCTATCCCCCTATCTTTTCAAGAAGCAAACGGTAACTCAATGTTTCATAGCGACTTAAACACATAAAAAATGTGACCGAGAGCTAGGATTTGGTACCAATTGCAGGGATAGCCGTTTATTTAGCCAACTATTTCATATCTAGTGGCGGCACTTCGCGATTGCGTCGTGCATAAAACTCTTCTACAAACTCATCAAAACGGTCTTCATCAATCGCAGTGCGGATGCTTTCCATCAGACGTTGGTAGTAGCGTAGGTTGTGAATCGTGTTT
Organism: Vibrio mediterranei; assembly: GCF_013364395.1. NCBI lineage: Bacteria > Pseudomonadati > Pseudomonadota > Gammaproteobacteria > Vibrionales > Vibrionaceae > Vibrio > Vibrio mediterranei. The sequence continues at coordinate 2,862,661 of NZ_JABXGK010000001.1, forward strand.
AAGCGAGCGCCTAAGATCTCATTACAGCGATCTAAATGATGCAGATACGCTTTAGAGTAATTTTTACAGGTGTAGCAATCACAATGCTCATCCAATGGACCTGTATCCGTCTTGTTCGTTGCATTACGGATCTTAACAATGCCACCGGTTACAAATAGATGTCCATTACGTGCATTTCGAGTCGGCATTACGCAATCGAACATATCGATACCACGGCGAACACCTTCAACTAAATCTTCAGGTTTACCTACACCCATTAGATAGCGAGGTTTGTCTTCAGGTAGTTTAGGCGTTGTATGCTCTAATACACGGTGCATGTCTTCTTTTGGCTCACCAACAGCAAGACCACCAACCGCATAACCGTCGAAGCCAATATTAGTTAAGCCTTCAACAGACACATCACGTAGATCTTCGTACACACTACCTTGGACAATACCAAACAACGAGTTAGGGTTCTCAAGCTTGTCGAAATGATCGCGAGAACGTTGTGCCCAGCGCAATGACATTTCCATCGATTTTTTCGCTTCAGCATGGGTCGCTGGGTATGGCGTACATTCGTCAAAAATCATCACCACATCAGAGCCAAGATCTTTCTGGATTTCCATCGATTTTTCAGCATCCATGAAAATCTTGTCACCGTTTACTGGGTTACGGAAATGCACACCTTCTTCAGTGATTTTGCGAATATCCCCAAGGCTAAATACTTGGAAGCCGCCTGAATCGGTAAGGATTGGGCCATGCCAGTTCATGAAGTCATGCAAGTCGCCGTGCATCTTCATGATTTCTTGACCTGGGCGCAACCAAAGGTGGAAAGTGTTACCTAGAAGAATTTCAGCTCCAGTACCTTTTACTTCTTCTGGTGTCATACCTTTCACAGTACCGTAAGTACCAACAGGCATAAACGCTGGCGTTTGTACCGTCCCGCGTTCAAACGTCAATTGACCACGACGAGCGTGGCCATTTTTCTTTTTTAGTTCGTATTGTAATTTCACGAAGCCTCCACATTGCCAGAGACACAGTCTGACTCAATCTTAAAACGCACTAACAAGCGTAGCTTGTCGCACTTGAATGCACTAGCCAAGCGACTAGTGAAGTTGGTAATCCTTACCGTATTCCACTGGCTCCTTGAGTGAAATAAAAATATTAAGCGGTTCTTTTGGTAATGAACATCGCATCACCATAGCTAAAGAAACGGTACTTCTGTTCTACAGCGTGGTGGTATGCACTCATCACATTATCGTAACCCGCAAAGGCACTGACCAGCATGATGAGTGTGGACTCAGGAAGGTGGAAATTGGTGACTAAGCAATCCACCAGCTGATACTCATATCCCGGGAAAATAAAGATTTCTGTATCACCAAAAAATGGCACTAGCTCGGTGCCGTTTTTCAGCGCATCTTGCGCAGCGCTTTCTAAAGAACGAACGGATGTTGTACCGACCGCAATAATTCGGCCACCGTTTGCTTTGGTTTCATTGATCGCATCTACGACCTCCTGCGACACTTCAACGTATTCCGCATGCATATGATGGTCGTTGATATTTTCAACTCGCACAGGTTGGAAAGTACCTGCACCAACATGCAGAGTCACATAGGCAAAATTTACGCCCTTGGCTTTGATTTTCTCAAGTACAGCATCATCAAAGTGTAAACCCGCGGTAGGAGCGGCAACCGCACCGGGTTTCTCGTTGTAAACGGTCTGGTAACGTTCTTTATCGGCATCCTCATCTGGACGATCGATATAAGGAGGTAATGGCATGTGGCCAATATCATTAAGAATATCAAGAACCGTCTTCTCAGACTGCATTTCAATCTCAAAAAGTGCGTCGTGACGAGCGACCATCAACGCTTGGTATTCATCATTCTCTCCAAGGAACAGTTCTGTACCTGGTTTTGGAGCCTTAGAAGATCGAACATGAGCTAAGACACGCTTGTCATCAAGCATACGTTCGACAAGTACTTCAATTTTACCGCCTGACGCTTTACGTCCAAACATTCGTGCTGGAATCACGCGAGTATTATTGAACACGAGCAAATCGCCCGGCTGTACTTGGTCAACAATATCAGTGAAGCTTCCATCTACGACTTCACCAGTATTTCCGGTTAGCTGAAGCAGTCGGCTTGAGCTTCTTTCGGCTTTAGGGTAGCGAGCGATAAGCTCATCTGGTAAATCAAAATGAAAATCTGAAACTTGCATAACACCAATCTTCTATATTAAGCGACAAAAACGGCGAAAAAATTCGCAGCCGCATAGTATAAAGTGACCCGTTGGAATAGCAAGCTGAACCGTCATTGTCCAACGTAAACTCTGTGTTTTTAGGGTACACAATTTAACCTTAATATCAGTAAGTTTATTTTGTGACTGGCGCTACAAAAAACGACGCCTGTCTCAGACTTAATCCATGAAAAATTCTATAGTTAAAGTACACAATCAGAACGAGTTGGAGGCCCTATGATTAAGGTCGAAGATATGATGACTCGCAACCCTCACACCCTATTGCGGTCTCACTCCCTAGCCGATGCTAAACATACAATGGAAGCACTCGATATCAGGCATATACCTATCGTTGATGCAGAACGTCATTTGCTCGGCATTGTTTCTCAACGTGATGTTTTGGCGGCACAAGAATCCATCCTACAAAAAATCCCAAGCGACCAGTCTTACACATTATCCACCCCATTGAGTGAACTCATGCACAGTAATATTATGACGGTGGAACCAAGAGCCGGATTAAAAGAAAGTGCACTCTACATGCAAAAACACAAAGTGGGATGCCTACCTGTTGTGAAAAATAAACAACTAGTTGGCATTATTACTGACAGTGATTTTGTCGCGATTGCGATTAACTTGCTAGAACTTCAAGAAGAAGTCGAGCCGGACGAAGTTGAAGAGAGTAGCGATTCGGAAGTACTAGACGCGTAACAGCCAAAAAAAGGGAGCGGCTTGCGCCGCTCAAACTTACCGACATTCAGTAGCCATTACTGAACTACTGAGGCAGTGCTCAAAACCAGTCGAAGCGTTAAGCTTCTGTTTTTCAATGATGTGATAACTCATTATGAGAACGCTTAAACACTACGAGAGACAATCAAACGATCACAGCTGGGGCTCTTTATCACTAAGATAAGCCACTGACTGCACTTACTCTCATCTCAATTGAAAGTTTAAAACGAAAGTAGTTACAGAAACGGTCAACAAACTTTATGTTCATTGTGGCAAAATGAGTCAAATAAATGATTCATTACCAAGTCTTACCTTCCACTGAAAACATACAAATACGATACCCAAGCCAACTTAGAGTATCAACTCTAAATGTGCCTTTTTCGAAAATTCGACACTTTGTACTCTTAATAACAATCATTGATAAAGTGCAAATAATGTAGCTTATTACGTAATTTAATTACATAAAATGGCAACCATTATTTCTTACATGGTTATAGCGAAAGTAGGAACATTGCTAGGTACACCTCGTTATCATTAAGATGTCTAGATAACAGACCGCACACCTCTTCAATTTGACAGTGTGAAATTGACACTGTGAAGCGCAGGATTTGATTGAAAGATTTTGTGAAAATTAAACTGTGTTTTTTTACACACTAACCTAGGCATTTAGAGTAATTTAACAAAAAAGACACCAAAAGTGGTGTCTTTCACTAGCCGTTCTCTTTTATGCAGAATAGTTTGAAAACTAAAGTAATTCTGAAACCACATCCGCCAATTGAAGAAATGAGTCACGTCGAGATGAACTTGGTCGCCAAACTAAACCAATATCGCGATAAGCTTGCTGCCCCGGAGGCTCAACGACAATAAGGTTTTGATTCTCCAATAGACCATGCTCGATCGCCATCTGAGGAATAAATGTAGTCCCCAATCCATTAGCAACCATTTGAACTAAAGTATGTAAGCTTGTTGCGCTAAATGGATTGATTTTCTCTTTCTCAGTCAGCTTGCACGCAGAAACCGCATGCTCTGTTAAACAGTGTTCATTTTCTAACAAGAAAACCGATTCATCCGGTAGATCATCATATTTGATAGGAACACGAATTCTGTCCGCTTGATTACGGCTGATGACCATCTTGAACGGGTCATGTCCAACAATGCAGCTGTCCATATTGCCGATGTCCATCGGGAGCGCCAAAATGAGAACGTCCAATTCACCATGTCTCAGCGCGGCGAGTAAGTTCGCGGTAGTATCTTCTCTGAGTAAAAGATTAAGCTGAGGGTAACGCGCGTTCACTTCCTGAACTAAATCACACAGTAAAAATGGCGCTATTGTAGGGATACAACCAAGCTTCAACTGCCCTTGCATCGCATCACCTTGACACAAGTTGCCTAACTCAATCAGGTCTTGTCCCTTTGCTAGGAGCTCTCGTCCTTGTGAAACCACCATTTCACCGGCTTGGGTAAAGACCAACGGACTTTTCTTATCTTTCTTTTCATAGAGAGGGCAGCCTATCAGTTCTTCTAGGTTCTGAATCCCCTTGCTTAACGTAGACTGACTGACGAAACAGCGCTCTGCGGCTTCACTAAAGTGTCGCGTCTCATGCAGAGTAACCAAGTAATGAAGCTGCTTTAAACTGGGCCATTTATTCATGGTAACTGCCTGTTTTTGGACCAATATCAAAAAAGGAATCGGCATTACTGCTTCATCGCTTTTTTCGATGGAATTAATCTATTAATTTCGCTTTTTTCAATACTACAATGTGTACTATAGTTTGTCTCGCACAAACACGGACCAAACCAAAAATGGTTTGAATTAAACTCTATTTAGGAGCAAAAAAATGGTACTAGTTGGTCGTCAAGCCCCAGACTTTACTGCAGCAGCTGTTCTAGGTAACGGTGATATCGTTGAGAACTTTAACTTTGCTGAGTTCACTAAAGGTAAAAAAGCAGTTGTATTCTTCTACCCACTAGACTTCACTTTCGTTTGCCCATCTGAACTGATCGCATTCGACAACCGTCTTGCTGATTTCCAAGCTAAAGGTTGTGAAGTTATCGGTGTTTCTATCGATTCTCAGTTCTCTCACAACGCATGGCGTAACACTGCTATCGAAGATGGCGGTATTGGTCAAGTTAAGTACCCTCTAGTTGCAGACGTTAAACACGAAATCTGCCAAGCGTACGATGTAGAGCACCCAGAAGCAGGCGTTGCTTTCCGTGGTTCTTTCCTAATCGACGAAGACGGTCTTGTACGTCACCAAGTAGTTAACGACCTACCTCTAGGCCGTAACATCGACGAAATGCTACGTATGGTTGACGCTCTAAACTTCCACCAGAAGCACGGCGAAGTATGTCCTGCACAATGGGAAGAAGGTAAAGCTGGTATGGACGCATCTCCAAAAGGTGTTGCAGCGTTCCTATCTGAGCACGCAGACGACCTGTCTAAATAATTCGATGCCTTCACCCTGCGCTCAATCAGGGTTGATGGTTGGATAAATATAAAGCGAAAAACGCAGCCAATCATTGAAGAAGAAACGAGTTAGCCAAAAAATTAAAGCCCGAGTCACGACTCGGGCTTTTTCTATTTTCAGAATTCAAAAGCAGAGATATATTGATACCCAGTATAGTTACTGAGAGACCTTATGAACTACCAACTTGAAGTCTGTATCGACAATATCGAGTCCCTGCCACTGGCTATTGCAGGTGGTGCTACGCGGATTGAGCTATGCTCATCTTTGGCGTTAGGGGGACTAACCCCGAACGCAGGCCTCATTAAACAAGCTGTCCAATCTTCTTCTATTCCTATCTACGTCATGATTCGTCCTAGACAAGGTGATTTCCTCTATGATTGTGACGATGTTGAGATCATGGCAGAAGACGTGCGCACGGCCGCTAAACATGGTGCTCAAGGTATCGTTTTAGGTCTACTTGATAAAGATGGCAACATCGATATGCCTCGTTCTATCCGCTTAGTAAAACTGGCTCATGAGTTACAGCTGGGCGTCACCTTCCATCGAGCGTTCGACCAATGTAAACATCCCGAACAGGCTTTGGAGGATGTGATCGCATTAGGGTGTGAGCGAATACTCACATCCGGGCTGGCCTCAAATGCACTAGACGGTAGCGATATGCTCGCCAAGCTGTCAGCTTTGGCAAATGGACGCATAGAATTGATGGCCGGAGCTGGAGTCAATGCTGATAATGTCGCTAAGATCATCGCCACCAGTCACGTTTCTGAAGTCCACCTTTCAGGCAAATCAACTAGAAAAAGCAAAATGCATTTCATTGCTGACGATGCAAAAATGGGCAGTGATGATGTGGATGACTTTGCCATTCCTGTGACAAGCAGTGATAAAATTCGAGCGGTAGCGAAAGTGCTAAACTCATTATAAAGCTTGTGCTTTTAACCAAAGTTCCAGAGAAGAAGCAGACTGTTTTCAGGCTTCTTTCAATCTCGCACTACTTTCTCCTAGGGATTTATGAAAACGTCAGCGAATTTATTTCAAAAGCTCGATTTGAACCTACTCAGAACGTTTCGAGTTCTGTTGCAAGAGCGCAATGCCCGTAAAACCGCCGAGCGCTTGTTTGTGACTCAGCCTGCAATCAGTCAAGCTCTGCAAAAGCTGCGATTTCACTTGAATGACGAACTCTTCGTCAAAGTACAGGGCGGGCTAGAGCCAACACCATTTGCTCTTCAAGTAGAGGAAAAAATTGCCCCTTATTTAGATGGACTCGAAGCCTCTTTAGAACAGCTTTCCGACTTTTCGCCAAGTGAGCTTGAAGGAACAATAAAAATCGCTTTGGCGCCGATAGTATTATCTTGTTTGGCGGGCTCTCTGTTTATAGAACTTAGAAAGCAAGCACCAAACCTAAACTTAGAACTCACCAGTTGGACTCAGCAAACCCCAGAGCAACTTCGTAATGGTGATGTGTTTCTCGGTATGCACTATGACTTAGATAGTATCTCGAAAGAGATTGCTAGAGAGAAGTTAGCCGACATGGAAGCTCGGGTTTATGTGCGCCAAGACCACCCTCTCAAGAGTACTGTCATAACTCCTCATGATGCAGCTAAATATGAGATTGCATCACTCATCTCTCCTGGGTGGAATGACAATTTTAGCTTTGCCGCTCAAATACTAGAACAGCACGGATATGAAGCAAAAGTAGGCTTTCGTTCTGAGGTCGTGTTAGCAATCATTGATGTGGTATCGTCAACAGATATGCTATTACCACATTCAAACCTATTACCAAGTCAACACAGCAAGCAACTAAGGGCATTAAGAGTTGAACTTAACGAACAGCCTTATACCAAAGGTCTGTATGCCTATGTCCATAATAAAAATCGCCATTCACCAAAAGCCAAATGGCTAGAAGGAATACTCCGCGAAAAGATACTGCAACATATCAATAATCAGGACTAATGATAACTATAAGCGACTCTTCTTAGCCATACGGCTTAGCGACAGCTAACATCAGCGCACTTTTACTGTTCTATAAAGGTGCTTGATGAAAAAGCTATTGTTACCTCTAATCGCTACTCTTTCTTTCACAACATCAGCTCAAACGTTCCATGTGTCTCCTGATGTGAAAATCGGCATATACAACGGTGCTGGTATTCAGTTAGGTGTAGCGGACACACTAGGTATGGATGCTGTATTTTTTAGCTATGGACGCAAGACCTATAACACTAACCGTTACGACGAGCGCATTGACTCTTATCGCCTAGGTTTGCAACACATGTTTGGACATAAACAGGACCATGGCTTGCAAGCTGAATTTGGTCTAGCCGATTATTACGGTCGTGATAGCCGTGATAGTGATACGAGCAGTCGCAGCTCCTTAGGCTTAAGCATTGGAGCAAGTTATGTTTATATGCTCAACTCAAGCTTTGGTTTAAAGACAGGTTTCGATTATGACGTATTCAACTCACAGGACACCTATATCCCTGTAGGCTCGAATATGACCTTAAACTTCGGTGTGATTGGGCGTTTTTAAACTGCCCAACTAAAGAATGTCGTTAATGGCTTTCTCGTCCAGATGACGAACATCTTTACCCTTCACGAAGTAAATGATGTATTCGCAAATATTCTGGCAACGATCACCTACCCGCTCAATGGCTCGAGCTGACCACATGACCTGAAGAATGTTAGGAATGTTCTTCGGGTCTTCCATCATATACGTCATCAACTGACGAACCACTGCTTCATACTCTGCATCCAGCTTGTCATCTAATTTATAGACTTCGGCAGCAGCATCGACATCCATACGAGCAAATGCATCAAGCACTTGATGCAACATAGTGATGGCTTGTCGGCATAGCGGCTCTAAAGAGACATGAAATTTCTGTTGTTTCGTTGATGGTTGCTCTATAGCCACGCGAGCAATTCGAGTCGCTACATCGCCGATACGTTCAAGATCCGTTATCGTTTTGATGATTGCCATCACTAAGCGGAGATCTTTAGCCGTTGGCTGGCGTTTAGCAATAATTCGCGTACATGCCTCGTCAATGGAGACTTCCATCGCATTCACTTTGTGATCGTCCCTGACCACTTTTTTGGCCAACTCAAGGTCGTCTTTGTGCAACGCCTGCATCGCAAAGGATAGCTGCTGCTCGACCAGCCCTCCCATTGTTAACACGTGAGTGCGTATCGATTCTAATTCGGCATTAAATTGACCAGAGATATGACGACCAAAGTGCATGTCCAACAACTTCCTTAATTAACCGTAGCGACCGGTAATATAGTCTTCGGTTTGTTTTTCAATCGGTGAGGTAAATATAGTATCAGTATCCGCATACTCTACCAATTTTCCGAGGTGAATAAAGGCAGTGTGATCACTAACTCGCGCTGCCTGCTGCATGTTATGCGTTACGATCACAACCGTGTACTTGGTTTTAAGATCATTAATGAGCTCTTCGATGGTCAATGTTGAAATAGGATCAAGCGCCGACGTTGGCTCATCCAGCAGCAATACTTCGGGTTCAATAGCAATGGCTCGAGCAATCACCAATCGCTGTTGTTGTCCACCTGAAAGCCCAAATGCATTCTCGTGTAATCTGTCTTTCACTTCATCCCAGAGCGCTGCTGAGCGCAACGCTCGCTCTACCGCATCATCGAGATTACGGCTGTTCTTAATTCCTTGAAGCCGCAATCCATACACCACATTCTCATATATAGACTTTGGAAATGGATTCGGACGCTGAAACACCATCCCAACTCGTCTTCGCAAAGTCGCGACGTCAACATCCGGATGATAAACATTACCTCCATGTAATTTCACTTTGCCTGTCACCGTACAACCTTCAATTAGATCATTCATTCGGTTGATACAGCGAAGCAGAGTCGATTTACCACAGCCAGACGGTCCGATAAATGCGGTCACTTGCCCTTTTGGAATCCGCATAGATACGTCGTCTAGAGCTTGTTTATCGCGATAAAACAGATTCAAGTTTTCTATCGCAATGGCGGTTTGCTCATCACTTAGATTGTTAACATCTAAAGGCGTGGGATAGCCCAACGTTTGATTGATAGAAAACATGATTAATCTTGTCCTAATGTTCGATATTTTTCGCGCAGGTTATTTCGTATGGCGATTGCTGTTAAGTTTAGCCCAACGACCACCGTTACCAACAAGAAAGAGGTGGCATAGACTAACGGTCGTGCGGCTTCAATATTCGAGGTTTGAAAGCCCACGTCATAGATATGAAAACCAAGGTGCATAAATTTACGCTCTAGATGCAAAAAGGGAAACTGCGAATCAATAGGCAAGCTTGATGCTAGTTTTACCACCCCAACCAACATTAGAGGCGCAACCTCTCCTGCGGCTCTCGCGACTGCAAGGATCAGCCCAGTGATGATTGCAGGGCTCGCCATAGGCAATACAATACGCCAAAGCGTTTCAGACTGTGTTGCTCCTAGAGCTAGTGACCCATGCCTGGCGGACACTGGAATTCTATTCAACCCTTCCTCCGTTGCGACTATCACTACTGGCAATGTAAGAATCGCAAGAGTTAATGCCGACCACAATAGCCCCGGAGTACCAAACGTTGGTGCCGGTAATCGCTCAGCATAGAACAGTGAATCAATTGAGCCACCAATGGTATAAACGAAAAAACCTAAACCAAACACACCGTATACAATGGAAGGTACCCCCGCTAGGTTAATCACCCCTACCCGTATCATTCGCGTGAGAGCATTATTTTCAGCATATTCATGTAGATAAACCGCAACTAGCACCCCTAACGGCATCACCATTATCGACATAATGATAACCAACAGAACAGTGCCGAAAATGGCTGGGAACACCCCGCCTTCAGAATTTGACTCTCGTGGATCATCAGAGAGGAACTTCCAGACTTGTCCACTCCAATGTACTAACTTATCGGCAAAAGACATATTGTTCGGATACCAGAAATCAAGGATCCGATTTAACCCAATCTCAACTTTCTCACCACGCATATCTTCAACAATGAGCGTTTTACTGCTCAACTCGTTACGCAGTGCATCCAGCTCCCCTTCACTTTGGTTTAGCTGCTGGTGAATAATACTGACTTGCTGCTCATAACGGTGAGTAAGCTCCTCTGACAGCTCTCCATTAAGTGAGTCTCGGCGCTGCTTTAGCCGTAATGCTTCCAATTGATGATTCAAGCCACGTATTTTACGCTGAATCGTGTCATCTATTTGCTCTCGAGTCAGTTTCACCTGCTGAATTTCGAGCTTCAGCAGAGTGTTAAGATCCGTAGTAATTGCGCCATCGGGCGTCTTTAGAGCGATAATTCTCCCAAAGAAATCACCACCACGTGTTCTCTCTAAAACGACAAGATCGGCAGGTGTCGTTTGCAACTTAAGTTGTGGTGAGAGCAAAGAAACAAAATCGACACCATATAAGTCTCGATTCGCGACTTTAATACTCAGACGCTCTACTTTCCCCGCAGCCAGCACCTCAGTCGGTAACAACTTATCGGCATCAGGAATGTTATGGGTAGGAACCCAAGTCTTTGAGTAAATCTGCCCAATTAAAGCTTTGCCGTTGTCATCTTGCCATTGATAAAGCGGAGCGGGCCAAAAATAAGTGAGCCCTTTCCAACCAATCAATAGCAAAAGACCGAGGACGGATATTAAGCTGATGCTAACGGCACCACCTGTTAGCCAAACCCAAGGTGCGCCAGATTTGAGCCACTTAAACATGGTAAGGCTCCTTCCACATTCTACAGCGCACTGTATTTCTCCCGCAGTCTTTGTCTAACCCACTCAGCCAGTGAATTCACAACAAAAGTAAAACTAAACAAAATCAACGCGATTAAAAACAACAAACGATAATGGCTGCTTCCAACCTCAGATTCAGGGAGCTCCACAGCCATGGTGGCAGAAAGTGTTCTCATGCCCTCAAAAATATTCCAATCCAATATTGGTGTGTTGCCCGTCGCCATCAAAACGATCATTGTCTCGCCTACTGCTCGACCCAATCCCATCATTACTGCCGAGAAAATCCCTGGACTTGCGGTGAGTAGCACAACATACACTAAGGTTTGCCACTGAGTTGCACCTAGTGCCAATGAACCATCGGAAAGATGCTTCGGCACAGAAAAGATCGCGTCTTCAGCAATCGTAAAGATGGTAGGAATCACAGCAAATCCCATTGCAAAGCCCACAACTAGAGCATTTCTTTGGTCAAAATCAATGCCATGTTGAGCAAGAAAAACTCGCGCATCACCATTAAAAAACAACACCTCCATGTCAGTGGAGTACGTCATGGCAAGGTACATCGCAACAATGATGACAGGAATTAGCGTAAACGGATGTAATCCACTGGGTAGTTTACTGGTGTATTGACGTGGCAGGATGTACCAAACAACACCAGCCAATAGACAAATTGTTGGTAGAGTTAGTAGAAGTAGAAGTACCGCTGGTAAATGCGTTTCTACTATCGGCGCAAACCAAAGACCGGCGAGAAAACCAATGATAACGGTAGGCAACGCCTCCATCAGTTCGATGGTTGGCTTAACGACTTTACGCATACTAGATGACATAAAATACGCCGTATAGATCGCACCCAGCACCGCAATCGGTACCGCAAACAACATAGCGAACATCGCAGCTTTAATAGTACCAAAGGCAATAGGCACAAGACTGTACTTACCTTCAAACTCATCAGAAGCAGCAGTAGTTTGCCAAACGAATTCAGGCTCTGGGTAACTCTCATACCACACTTTGCCAAACAGTGCCGACAACGAAATTTCTGGATGCGGATTATCAATATGCCCTAAGTAGGTCGTACCGCCGGACAATACCAATGCATACTGATTGTTGTAAGAAAGCGCAGAGAGGCTTACCAGGCTCTTACTCGGCAGGCTACTGGTGAATACAACGCGTTCACTAGTGGTGTAATTACTTTGTAGGCTTCCGTCAGCTAGGACGGTTATGAACCCTTTCGTTAAATTTTCTGGAAGTAAAGCAGTTAAAGGTGCGTCAAAATTAAAGGAACGAATAGCAGTTAAGTGCCTAGCGTCTTGTTTCACCACATCAAACCACTGCCAAACTTGCTGATTATCATACTCCACCAGTAAGGAGTGAGCGCCAGACAACAATTTGAGCCCCGTGACTTTGGCCTCATTCACTGCAGTTAAGTCCACCACCTCACGAACCACGAGATGCTCGGCCCCTCTGTTGATCACAGCAAGTTCATTACCACTTCGCACATAAACCGTTTGCGCATCTGGAGTTAGCAATATTTCATCGGCAGAGTCTAAAGGTGCAAGAGTAGAGAGAGTTTGCACTGTTTTCGAATCGGAAGAATCCTGCGCATCTGAACTCATTGGCTGCCAAATCAAATGGACTAAGCCACGACTATCTACCATAGCAAAGGCTATTCCACGAGCATTGCTGGTTGCTGTTACCAATGATATGACGCTGCCATGAGTGGGCATCCAATCAGCACGACCTGGCAACTTAAGTTCTAGATCACTTTGTCCTTTTTCTGATTGCCATTTAAATTTAGGCTGAACTAAGGCGAGTCTCTGATCAGAATCAACAATGAGTAACTGGTCATTATTAACCGTCTTAAGCATTGAGGTACTAATAGGAAGTTGACGTGTTGTTTGTTGACCTGAGACTAAAGATTGCTCAACCACCACGCCATCCGTTGTCACAAAAGCAGCTCGAGTGCCGTGGTCGTCGATCGCGCTATAGACGATAGGTTTATCTATACTTAACTCAACCCCTTGTGACCATGATACCTTGGCATCAGAGAACAGTGGGAACGTCACATAAGCCAAATAGACAAAGATAAAGATCAAACTCGCCAATACACTCAAACCGCCAAAAGACACGATCCAGCGAACCAAACGGTCCTTTACCAGTCTTTTACGATCTTTGGTTTGTAACGAAAAATTGGCTGTTGCCATAATCTACATTTGTCTCTTTGGTGACGGTTAGAATCTTACGAGATATTACCCGTTAAGGGTTCTGGGACGAGTTACTAGAATGCATGACGTGCCCCAATATTTTATGTCGTTTAGATGACAGTTATATTACATGCCATCTAACGTGCTGAAAATAATGAAATGTGTCAAGTCGCACGCTATTTGAAATAAAAATGTCATATAAAATCAATAAGGTTCACGATTAGATTAGTCTTATATGTCACTCATTGACAACAATGAGTCCAGAATGTTGGTGGTTAGGTAAATGAGCGCGGAAAAACTCTATATCGAAAAAGAACTTAGTTGGCTCTCTTTTAACGAGCGAGTGCTGCAAGAAGCCGCAGACAAGACCGTCCCACTGATTGAACGCATCCGCTTTTTAGGGATTTTCTCCAACAACCTCGATGAGTTTTACAAAGTTCGTTTCTCTGACGTAAAACGTCGCATCCTCATTAACCAAGAAAGTGGTATTAACGACAACTCCAAACATCTACTGGGTAAGATGCAAAGTAAGGCACTCAAGCTTAATTTGCGGTTTGATGAACTCTACAACGAGCTGATTTTAGAGATGGCTCGTCGTCGAATCTTCCTAGTTAATGAAACTCAGCTAAGTGACACGCAACAAAAGTGGGTAAAGAAATACTTTAGAAATGAAGTGTTGCCTCACTTAACACCTTTTATGCTTGGAGAAGACATCAACGTACTGCAGTTTCTCAAGGATGAGTACGCCTATATCGTTGTCGATATGCAAAAAGAGCAGAGTTCTCAGTATGCGATCTTAGAGATCCCTACTGATCACTTACCCCGTTTTGTCATGGTTCCTGAACAAAAAGGTAAACGCCGTAAAACCATCATTCTGCTCGACAACATCATTCGTTATTGTCTTGACGATATATTCCGCGGGTTCTTTGATTACGATGAGCTTAATGGCTATGCGATGAAAATGACGAGGGATGCGGAGTACGACTTGAGTCTCGAAGTGGAACACAGCCTGCTCGAACAAATGTCTGAGAGTGTCAATCAACGTCTGACCGCCATGCCCGTACGCTTTGTTTACGAGCGTGATATGCCCGAAGAAATGCTAAATACCTTGTGCAGCAAACTAGGCATTTCTAACTACGATAGCCTAATTCCCGGTGGTCGCTACCATAACTTTAAAGACTTTATCGGCTTTCCAAATGTTGGACGTGAATACCTGGAAAACAAACCACTACCTCCAATGCGTTGTGCCGATTTCGATGGCTACGACAACCAGTTTGAGGCCATACGCGCTCAAGATATTTTGCTCCATTTCCCCTATCACACCTTTGATCATATTACTGAGTTAGTGCGTCAAGCCTCGTTTGACCCTAAGGTCATTGGTATCAAAATCAATGTATATCGAGTGGCGAAAGACTCCCGTTTGATGAACTCATTGATTGACGCCGTACACAACGGGAAAAATGTCACAGTAGTGGTTGAGCTACAGGCTCGGTTTGACGAAGAAGCCAACATTGAATGGTCTAGAGTGCTCACCGAAAACGGGGTACAAGTGATCTTTGGTGCTCCGGGGTTAAAAATACACGCTAAATTACTGCTGATAAGTCGCCGAGAAGAGGGCGAGATTACCCGCTATGCTCACATTGGCACTGGGAACTTTCATGAGAAGAATGCTCGTATCTATACCGACTTTTCTTTGCTAACTGCCGATCAAGAGATCGCGAATGAAGTTCGTAACGTTTTCGGCTATATCGAAAACCCTTATCGCCCAGTGAAGTTTAACTATCTCATCGTCTCCCCACGTAACTCGCGTAAACAACTCTACCGACTCATTGATACTGAAATCGCCAATGCTAAGGCGGGCAAGAAAGGTAAACTCACTTTAAAAATTAACAATTTAGTCGATAAGGGGCTGATCAACAAGCTCTACGGCGCGAGCAATGCAGGGGTTAAAATCCAAATGATTATCCGCGGCATGTGCTCTCTAGTTCCTGGTGTTGAAGGAGTGAGCGATAACATAAAAATTATCAGCATTGTTGATCGCTTCTTAGAGCACCCTCGCGTCATCATTGCGCATAACAATGGCGATCCTCAAGTCTATATCTCATCTGCCGACTGGATGACTCGCAACATAGACCATCGTATTGAAGTCGCCGCTCCAGTGCGTGACACTCGTTTAAAACAGCGAATTATCGACATTATTAACCTTCACTTTACTGATACCATGAAGGCACGTTGGATAGACAAAGAAATGAGCAACAGCTACGTACCGCGCGGTAACCGTAAGAAAGTACGCTCACAAATGGCTATTTACGACTATCTTAAAAAGGTAGAGAAACAAACAAGAAAAACCAAAGAGCAACTGATCAATAATGAGCCAGACCAAGGACAGTAGTATAAAAAATGTCGCCGCTATCGATTTAGGTTCGAACAGCTTTCATATGGTTGTCGCTAAGGTAGTGGATCAAGATCTACAGTTAGTAAGTCGCCACAAACAGCGAGTGAGATTAGCCTCCGGGTTGGACGCTCAACAGAATCTCGACAACGCTGCGATTGAACGAGGATTAGAATGCCTTGCCATGTTTGCAGAACGCCTACAAGGCTTTGAGCCAGAAAACGTTCGTATTGCCGCAACCCACACGCTGCGTATCGCCAATAATACCCATATCTTTTTGCAACGCGCTCGCGACGTTCTTCCCTTTCCTATTGAAGTCATCCCTGGTGAAGAAGAAGCACGCCTAATCTATACCGGCGTTGCGCATACTCAAACCGAGTCAAATTCAAAACTGGTGATTGATATTGGTGGTGGTAGTACCGAGCTCATCATAGGTAAGGCTTTCGAACCTGTACTACTAAATAGCACTCAGATGGGCTGCGTGAGCTATACCACTAAATTTTTTGCCAACGGAAAACTCTCCACTAAAAATTTCTCCAAAGCTATTTTATCTGCTCAGCAAAGACTTGAAGCATTGTCGGTTCGATATAAAAAGAAAGGTTGGGAAGTTGCATTAGGCTCCTCTGGAACGATTAAGGCAATAAGGGAAGTCTTAATCGGTTTAGGACATGAAGATGGTTTAGTCACCCATAAACGTTTGTATAAACTTATCGATACCTTGTGTGAATTTAACACTCTTGATGACATCAACTTAGCTGGACTAACAGACGAAAGGAAGCCAGTGTTTGCCGCAGGCGTGGCGATATTAACTGCGCTCTTTGAAAGTTTGAAAATTCGTGAAATGCACTTTTCGGCAGGGGCTCTTCGTGAAGGTTTGCTCTATGAAATGGAGGAACGTTTCCAACGCTCTGATATCCGAATGCGAACTACTGAAAATTTGGCCGCCAAACATTTTGTCGATCTTGAACATGCCGCCAAAGTTCGCGGCCAGGCAGTCGAGTTTTTAAATCAAACTCATGAGCAGCTCAACCTTAAAAAGAAAAGTGATTTGTTTAGTTTGCTTGAGTGGAGTGCTCTACTTCACGAGGTTGGGCTCAGTATTAGTTATCAGGCCTTCCATAAACATTCAAGCTACATACTCACGCACACCAATATGCCGGGTTTTAACAGTGAGCAGCAGCGCATCTTAGCCACACTGGCTCGCTTTCAAAGAAAATCGCTCAAGTTACAAGAGCTCCCAGAGTTTAGCCTGTTTAAGAAAAAACATATTCTCGGTTTAATACGAATCCTACGACTCGCCATTATCGTTAATGGGCAACGTAATGATGTTCTATTGCCTCTCAAGCTGACTATTGTCGACGATACTTGGACTGTGAGTTGTGAGCAAATAGATTGGTTAGAACAAAACCGACTTCTCTCCGCTGATTTACAAACGGAGCAAAGCTACTGGCAAGCGGTAGGGTGGCAACTTGAATTCGATTAGTTGTCGCAGCCGCATGTTCGGTTCACCAGTTAAGGTTAATCGATAAAACTCAGTCCAACCTTAGCTAGCTCTTGTTCTGCAAATTCTCGACTTAACGGTACATAGCCATCTTTCACCACTATTCGCTGACCTTCTCGAGAATAGATATAGCGAATATAGGCTTCCTCTATGGGATCAAGTTTTCGTTGTGGATCTTTATTGACGTAGACATACAAGAACCGAGACAGTGGGTAGTGACCTGATTGTACATTGTCTTGAGTTGGTAAGATGTAATCCTCACCTTGTTTCGCGATGGGCACCAACTTCGCCCCCGATACTTGATAGCCAATGCCAGAGTAACCAATGGTATTCACAGATGACGCTACTGATTGCACCACAGATGCTGAGCCAGGTTGCTCATTCACATTGCGTTTGAAGTCGCCTCCACAAAGTGCATTGTTCTTGAAATAACCATAGGTCCCCGATACCGAGTTACGGCCGAACATCTGAATAGCACGTTGACTCCAAGGTGCTTTAACGCCTAGCTGCTCCCACTTACTAATGTAGTGGTTGCTTCCACAGCGTAATGTTGAGGAAAAAATGCTGTCTATTTGCTGGAAATTCAAACCTTTGATGGGGTTGTCGGTATGAACAAATATCCCAATAGCATCAATCGCAACTCGAAGCTCGGTCGGTTTGTAACCATAATGCCGCTCAAAAGATTCCACCTCTTTTAAACGCATCTTCCTGCTCATAGGGCCGAATTGTGCTGTACCTTCGGCCAGAGCAGGAGGCGCCGTCGACGAGCCTGAAGCTTGAATTTGGGCATTAACATTAGGATAAATGTTCTTAAACTCTTCAAGCCATAAGGTGGTCATCCCCGATAAAGTATCTGAACCTACTGAGGATAAGTTGCCTGCAACCCCAGGTTGCTTCGTATATTTAGGCAACTCTGAAGCCAGCGTAGAGAAGGATATCACGCCAAAAATCAATACTGATGACCAACTTAACCTTCCGCTCATCGCCATTAGTTCACTACCAAACGTTCTGGAAGAATGAATGAGAATTTACTACCAACGCCCACTTCCGAGTGAATTTCCAGATGAGAATCATGGTGAGATAGCGCATGTTTTACGATAGCTAGCCCTAACCCACTTCCGCCAGTATCACGAGAGCGTGCCTTATCGACACGATAAAAACGCTCAGTTAGTCGGTGCAAATGCTGGGGCTCAATACCATCCCCAGTATCTTCCACATCTAAACATGCACCTTGAGCAGATTGATACCAGCGTACTTTTACGTTTGCACCCGGTGGCGTATATTTAATCGCGTTGTAAACCAGATTTGAAATAGCACTTCTTAACTGATCATCGTCACCAAATACTCTCAGACTATTATCGACATCAAACTCAACCTTGTGTCCATCCTCACCACTTAGGCTAACCGCCTCTTTTTCGAGAACTTCGAGCATAGCAGGTACATTGACGACTTCGTCTAACTCGTGCATTGGCGCAGCTTCAATTTTGGAAAGCGTGAGTAACTGATTCACGAGGCTGTTCATTCGATTAAGCTGCTCGGTCATCACGCCGTGAGCTTTAGTCCACATAGGACCTACAACCATGTCTGGATCTTCTGTCATCTCAAGGTAGCCTTGAAGAACAGTCATTGGCGTACGTAGTTCATGAGAAACATTAGCAAAGAAATTGCGACGCATACCTTCTAATTGCTTAAGTTGGCTGACGTCACGCACGACCATCAAATGCTCACCTTCGGTATACGGTACGATTCGAAGCTCCAGCATTCTTTCCACATTCAAAGGCGAACGCATTTCTAGAGGTTCAGAGAAGTCCTGCTTGTTTAGATACTTAATGAAATCTGGGGTACGAATCAGATTAGAAATCGGCTGTCCTGAATCATCAGGCCAGCGAAAGCCGAGAAGGTGCTGTGCGAGTTTGTTGCACCACACGATATTACCTTCACTACGAAACACCACAACCGCATCGGGAAGCGATTCCGCACCGTTTTTAAAACGGCGAATCAGGTTGGTCAACTCTTTTCGTTTACGTCTTTGGCGCTGTTGAAGTCGATAGATGCCATTAAATAACGACTCCCAGTTGCCTGTGCCTGATGGCGGCGTCAAACGCTTTTCATCCCACAACCATGCAGACAAACGCAGCTGATTATGTAGGTGCCATATCAACTGCAAAACCGTGGCAACGAGTAGTAACCACGGCATATATCCAAATATCCACCCAACAACAATCCAAGGGGTGTAAAAAAAAGCCAGCTCCCAGGCCAGCTTTTTCCAGGTTAACCTTTCAACCATCTATCTCTCCAGTTCGATGCTAGCCTTTGGTAGAGAAACGGTAGCCAGCGCCTCGAACGGTCTGAATCAACTTATCATGTCCTGCGGACTCTAATGCCTTGCGCAAACGACGAATGTGCACATCCACCGTACGGTCTTCAACATAAACGTTAGTACCCCAAACGTTATTAAGCAGTTGTTCGCGGCTGTATACGCGCTCTTGATGCGTCATAAAGAAATGCAGCATTTTAAATTCCGTTGGTCCCATATCTAGCGGTGCATCATTCGCGGTAACACGATGCGATACTGGGTCCAGCTTCAGCCCTTGAACATCGATCACATCTTCCAACGCAGTTGGTGTGACACGGCGAATAACTGCTTTGAGTCGAGCAACCAATTCCTTTGGAGAGAAAGGTTTAGTGATATAGTCATCAGCCCCGACTTCTAAGCCGCGCACTTTATCTTCTTCTTCACCACGAGCCGTCAACATCACTACTGGAATGTTTCGAGTAAGCTCTTCACGCTTCATGTGCTTTATGAAATTGATACCTGAACCACCAGGCAACATCCAATCTAGTAGAACAAGGTCTGGGTAAGGTTCAGCCAGTTTGTTTACTGCGGTATCGTAATCTTCTGCTTCAACAGCTTGGTAGCCTTTCTGCTCTAACACGAAACACAGCATTTCACGAATTGGTGCTTCATCCTCAACAACCAGGATTCTTCTAGACATATCTGAATAACCTTATGGAATCTAATCAACTGCATGCATTATCAAGAATTATTATGACACTTTTGTGACCATTGAAAACAATTTTTAATATAACTTTCGCACAATCTGGTTTGTCATATTGAAGATTTAGGCTAGGACAATTGTTTGAAAATTGCCTATCATGTGCAGCTATCTATTCTAAAGGTGAGAGTAATATGTGGTTTAAAAACTGTTTGGTCTATCGATTCAACAAGGATCTTGAATTTAACGCCGATAAACTCGAGCAGCAGCTTGAAGAGTTTCGTTTTACACCTTGTGGTAGTCAAGATAAGCAAAAATTTGGTTGGGTGACAGCGCTTGGTAAACATGGCGACATGATGACCCACGTTTCTGAAAACCGCATTTTGCTTTGTGCAAAGAAAGAAGAAAAAATGCTGCCAGCGTCTGTGATCAAAGAGTCACTAAACAGCAAAGTAGAAGCGTTGGAAACGCAAGAAGGTCGACCACTTAAGAAAAAAGAAAAAGATGACCTTAAAGATGAAATCATCATTGATTTGCTTCCACGAGCTTTCAGCCGCAGCAACCTCACTCATCTGCTTATTCTTCCAAAAGAAGGCTTCATCATTGTAGATGCAAGTAGCTTTAAGAAATCAGAAGATGTCATCGCCCTCTTGAGAAAAACAATGGGAAGCCTGCCTGTTGTTCCAGCCTTCCCTGATCAGCCTATTGAAAATACATTAACCGAATGGGTGAAAGGCGGTGAAGTACCTACAGGCTTCAATCTTCTAGATGAGGCTGAGCTTAAGTCAGTGCTAGAAGACGGTGGTGTTATCCGTTGTAAGAAACAAGAACTGTCTAGCGATGAGATTCTTGGTCATATTGAAGCAAACAAGTTTGTAACTAAACTCGCGCTGAACTGGCAAGAGCGTATTGAATTTGTTCTGGCTGATGATGGCAGTATTAAGCGCCTTAAATTCAGCGATGAACTGAAAGATGAGAATGACGACATTCCAAGAGAAGATTCTGCGGCTCGAATGGATGCCGACTTCTCATTACTTTGCGGTGAGTTTGGCACATTCCTACCAAATCTTTATGACGCCTTAGGCGGGTTACCAAAGCAATAGCCATTGCTTATCTGAGCTCGCGTTCTGCGAGCTCAATACAAAACTTGGAAACCTCTCGATATTAGCGTAAAATTTGCGCCCCTTAGTGCCATTAGGTGGCACAACACTGACTTGAAATCAGATTAGAGATATAAAGCAATGTTTACTCCAGAACTTCTGTCACCTGCTGGCAGCCTTAAGAACATGCGTTATGCATTCGCCTACGGTGCGGACGCGGTTTACGCAGGTCAACCTCGTTACAGCCTTCGTGTTCGTAACAACGAATTCAACCACGAAAACCTTCAGATAGGTATCAATGAAGCGCACGCCCTAGGTAAAAAGCTTTATGTGGTTTGTAACATTCAACCGCATAACTCGAAGCTAAAAACCTTCATCCGTGATCTAAAACCTGTTGTTGAAATGGGTCCAGACGCACTGATCATGTCTGACCCAGGTCTTATTATGATGGTTCGTGAAGCATTCCCTGAAATGCCGATTCACCTATCAGTACAGGCAAACGCCGTAAACTGGGCGACTGTTAAGTTCTGGGCAGCTAATGGTGTTGAGCGCGTTATAGTGTCTCGTGAGTTATCGTTAGAAGAGATTGAGGAAATCCGTGAACATTGCCCTGAAACTGAGCTAGAAGTATTCGTACACGGCGCACTTTGCATGGCTTATTCAGGTCGCTGCCTACTATCCGGCTACATCAACAAACGCGATCCAAACCAGGGTACATGCACCAATGCATGCCGCTGGGAATACAAAGTTGAAAAAGCGACTGAAAACGACGCAGGTCAAATTGTCGAAGAATTTGTTCCTGAAGCACAAGCAGTTGAAGTCGTTGATGAGCGTCCAGAGACCACTATTGGTCGTGGTAAACCAACGGATGAAGTCGTACTGCTTTCTGAAAGCCATCGTCCAGAAGATAAAATGGCGGCATTTGAAGATGAGCATGGTACGTACATCATGAACTCCAAAGATCTTCGTGCGGTGCAGCATGTTGAGCGTTTGACTAAGATGGGTGTCCACTCACTTAAGATTGAAGGTCGTACTAAATCTTTCTACTACTGTGCTCGTACTGCTCAAGTTTACCGTAAAGCTATTGATGACGCTGTTGCTGGCAAACCGTTTGATGAATCACTATTAGGCACGCTAGAAAGCCTAGCTCACCGTGGTTATACAGAAGGCTTCCTGCGTCGTCATACTCATGACAGCTATCAAAACTATGACTACGGTTATTCCGTTTCCGATTCTCAGCAATTTGTAGGTGAGTTTACCGGTAAACGTCGCGGTCACTTGGCTGAAGTTGAAGTGAAAAACAAATTTGTGGTTGGCGATAGCCTTGAGTTAATGACACCAAAAGGCAATGTGGTATTCAGCCTAGAAGTGATGGAAAACCGTAAGTCAGAAAGCATCGACGACGCTAAAGGTAACGGTCACTTCGTCTTCATTCCAGTACCAGAGGAGTTGGATCTGGACTACGCACTACTTATGCGTAACCTAAATTCAGGACAAGATACACGTAACCCAACTGGTAAGTAACCATGGCACTATTAATCACTGACAAGTGCATCAACTGTGATATGTGTGACCCTGAATGTCCTAATGGGGCAATTAGTATGGGCAGCGAGATCTTTGAGATCGACCCCCATTTATGCACGGAGTGCAAAGGGCACTACGACAAACCAACTTGTCAGTCCGTCTGCCCAATCACAAAATGTATCATCACCGATCCAAACCATGTGGAAACCGATGATGAGCTACTTGAGAAGTTTGTGATTATTCAAGGTATGGCCTAGTCAGCAAAAAGCCTCCAAGTGGAGGCTTTTTTATTACCCAGACTTTTCGATCGGAAAAACATTGCAGTAAAGCTCTTTCTCATACTGCATCTCCAGTTTTTTGCGCCAGTTTTCTGCAGAGTTAATAGGAATTAAATAGAACTTCTCTCTGCTGGTGTCGGTCACAAAGGCAATACCGTGCTGCATCAACTCATAGTGAATATCATTGATGAAACCGAGTGTGAAACTTTGCCTACCGGATAGTTGATTAATGTCCTCTCTAGTTAGAATCACTCCATCTTTTTCTGAAGCGAATCTCTCCCTAAGCCATCGGGCAAACTGCCTTGATGAGATCATAGTCATAACAGTCTTCCTTACCCAAAACTTAATGGGGAAATCCCCCAAAAATAC
Organism: Vibrio mediterranei; assembly: GCF_013364395.1. Taxonomy (NCBI): domain Bacteria; kingdom Pseudomonadati; phylum Pseudomonadota; class Gammaproteobacteria; order Vibrionales; family Vibrionaceae; genus Vibrio; species Vibrio mediterranei. The sequence continues at coordinate 2,886,160 of NZ_JABXGK010000001.1, forward strand.
AGTAGATAAGCCTTAACTCAATAACAATAACACCAAGAAACAAAAAGACTAATCTACCGAAGTATTGATAACCATAGTCAACATACTTCGACTTCTCCAGTCCCAATTGTGAGAGTCACCTTATTCAAATACTAACCGTAGTGTTGTCCATTATCGTAGTAATTCGAGGGCTCAAGCGTACTAAAGACTACCGCCACATCAAGCTCTTTCCCTAGGGCTGAGCGTACCTGAGTCGTGATAACTGTAGCCACTGAATTTTTGACCTCCTGCCCCCGATCAAACCATAGCACTTCAATAAATGGATAAGCATGACTGACCTTATTATCAAAGTAAAAAGTGGAGGCAATATGTTCAACCGTAAAGTCCTCTTTGGGACAGTCCATTAACGGTTGCAGTTCATCAACTAGTGGACCAGAAAGAGTTTTAACAAGCTCAGGTTCAATCGCTCTAAATCGTAAATGAGGCATAATCATATCCAGTATTTGATAACGATTACGAGTATATCAGTGAACAATGAGATTAGAGAACTTAGGAAAGGAAAAACGAAAAAGGCTCTGACCTAAGTCAGAGCCTGTAAATATCGCAGGGGTGGAGAGATTTGACCGGGCTGGCGATCCAGCTCCCAACACATCGCTTTGAAAAAGCGAAAACAAAAAAGGCTCCGACCTAAGTCAGAGCCTTTGAATATGGCAGGGGTGGAGAGATTTGACCGGGCTGGCGACCCAGCTCCCAACACATCGCTTTGAAAAAGCGAAAACAAAAAAGGCTCCGACCTAAGTCAGAGCCTTTGAATATGGCAGGGGTGGAGAGATTTGACCGGGCTGGCGACCCAACTCCCAACACATCGCTTTGAAAAAGCGAAAACAAAAAAGGCTCCGACCTAAGTCAGAGCCTTTGAATATGGCAGGGGTGGAGAGATTCGAACTCCCAACACGCGGATTTGGAATCCGCTGCTCTGCCAATTGGAGCTACACCCCTATCTTCGTGTTTATTGAGACGACTCTCAAATAAGTGGCGGAGTGGACGGGACTCGAACCCGCGACCCCCGGCGTGACAGGCCGGTATTCTAACCAACTGAACTACCACTCCGCAGTGGTCTATTTAAAGTCTTATCTATACAGTGCTTTAAACAGATGTTGTTCAAAGCCTGGCGATGTCCTACTCTCACATGGGGAAGCCCCACACTACCATCGGCGCTATTGCGTTTCACTTCTGAGTTCGGCATGGAGTCAGGTGGGTCCACAACGCTATGGTCGCCAAGCAAATTCTTTAATTCGGAAAGCTGTTTAAATGTCTCAATACACATTCAATGTTCTTGCTTTGAGTCCATCAAAACCCTTTGGGTGTTGTATGGTTAAGCCTCACGGGCAATTAGTACAGGTTAGCTCAACGCCTCACAACGCTTACACACCCTGCCTATCAACGTTCTAGTCTCGAACAACCCTTTAGGACGCTTTAAGCGCCAGGGAAGACTCATCTCAGGGCTCGCTTCCCGCTTAGATGCTTTCAGCGGTTATCGATTCCGAACTTAGCTACCGGGCAATGCGTCTGGCGACACAACCCGAACACCAGAGGTTCGTCCACTCCGGTCCTCTCGTACTAGGAGCAGCCCCCTTCAATCTTCCAACGCCCACGGCAGATAGGGACCGAACTGTCTCACGACGTTCTAAACCCAGCTCGCGTACCACTTTAAATGGCGAACAGCCATACCCTTGGGACCGACTTCAGCCCCAGGATGTGATGAGCCGACATCGAGGTGCCAAACACCGCCGTCGATATGAACTCTTGGGCGGTATCAGCCTGTTATCCCCGGAGTACCTTTTATCCGTTGAGCGATGGCCCTTCCATTCAGAACCACCGGATCACTATGACCTGCTTTCGCACCTGCTCGAATTGTCATTCTCGCAGTCAAGCGGGCTTATGCCATTGCACTAACCTCACGATGTCCAACCGTGATTAGCCCACCTTCGTGCTCCTCCGTTACTCTTTGGGAGGAGACCGCCCCAGTCAAACTACCCACCAGGCACTGTCCTCATTCCCGATTAGGGAACCAAGTTAGAACATCAAACATACAAGGGTGGTATTTCAAGATTGCCTCCACGAATACTGGCGTACTCGCTTCAAAGGCTCCCACCTATCCTACACATGTAGGCTCAATGTTCAGTGCCAAGCTGTAGTAAAGGTTCACGGGGTCTTTCCGTCTAGCCGCGGGTACACTGCATCTTCACAGCGATTTCAATTTCACTGAGTCTCGGGTGGAGACAGCGTGGCCATCATTACGCCATTCGTGCAGGTCGGAACTTACCCGACAAGGAATTTCGCTACCTTAGGACCGTTATAGTTACGGCCGCCGTTTACCGGGGCTTCGATCAAGAGCTTCGTCCGAAAACTAACCCCATCAATTAACCTTCCGGCACCGGGCAGGCGTCACACCGTATACGTCATCTTGCGATTTTGCACAGTGCTGTGTTTTTAATAAACAGTTGCAGCCACCTGGTATCTGCGACTCTCGGTAGCTCCATCCGCAAGGGACTTCACCACTAAGAGCGTACCTTCTCCCGAAGTTACGGTACCATTTTGCCTAGTTCCTTCACCCGAGTTCTCTCAAGCGCCTTGGTATTCTCTACCCGACCACCTGTGTCGGTTTGGGGTACGATTCCTTACAATCTGAAGCTTAGAGGCTTTTCCTGGAAGCATGGCATCAATGACTTCACTACCGTAGTAGCTCGACATCGTGTCTCAGCCTTAAAAAGGTCCGGATTTACCTAAACCTTAAGCCTACGCACTTGAACCTGGACAACCGTCGCCAGGCCCACCTAGCCTTCTCCGTCCCCCCATCGCAATTGTAAGAAGTACGGGAATATTAACCCGTTTCCCATCGACTACGCCTTTCGGCCTCGCCTTAGGGGTCGACTTACCCTGCCCCGATTAACGTTGGACAGGAACCCTTGGTCTTCCGGCGAGGAGGTTTTTCACCCCCTTTATCGTTACTCATGTCAGCATTCGCACTTCTGATACCTCCAGCAGACCTTACAGTCCACCTTCAACGGCTTACAGAACGCTCCCCTACCCAATGTGTAAACACATTGCCGCAGCTTCGGTGTATAGCTTAGCCCCGTTACATCTTCCGCGCAGGCCGACTCGACTAGTGAGCTATTACGCTTTCTTTAAATGATGGCTGCTTCTAAGCCAACATCCTAGCTGTCTAAGCCTTCCCACATCGTTTCCCACTTAGCTATACTTTGGGACCTTAGCTGGCGGTCTGGGTTGTTTCCCTCTCCACGACGGACGTTAGCACCCGCCGTGTGTCTCCCGGATAGTACTTACTGGTATTCGGAGTTTGCAAAGGGTTGGTAAGTCGGGATGACCCCCTAGCCTTAACAGTGCTCTACCCCCAGTAGTATTCGTCCGAGGCTCTACCTAAATAGATTTCGGGGAGAACCAGCTATCTCCAGGTTTGATTGGCCTTTCACCCCTAGCCACAAGTCATCCGCTAATTTTTCAACATTAGTCGGTTCGGTCCTCCAGTTGATGTTACTCAACCTTCAACCTGCCCATGGCTAGATCACCTGGTTTCGGGTCTATATCCAGAGACTGAACGCCCAGTTAAGACTCGGTTTCCCTACGGCTCCCCTAAACGGTTAACCTTGCCACTGAATATAAGTCGCTGACCCATTATACAAAAGGTACGCAGTCACACCACGAAGGTGCTCCTACTGCTTGTACGTACACGGTTTCAGGTTCTATTTCACTCCCCTCACAGGGGTTCTTTTCGCCTTTCCCTCACGGTACTGGTTCACTATCGGTCAGTCAGTAGTATTTAGCCTTGGAGGATGGTCCCCCCATATTCAGACAGGATATCACGTGTCCCGCCCTACTCGATTTCACTGATGATGAGATGTCGGTTACGGGGCTATCACCCTGTATCGCGGCACTTTCCAGAGCCTTCACCTGTCTCATAAAAAGCTTAAGGGCTAATCCAATTTCGCTCGCCGCTACTTTCGGAATCTCGGTTGATTTCTCTTCCTCGGGGTACTTAGATGTTTCAGTTCCCCCGGTTCGCCTCGCTGAGCTATGTATTCACTCAGCGATAACTGCTTATGCAGTTGGGTTTCCCCATTCAGGAATCYCAGACTCACAGGTTTTTACTACCTAATCTGAGCTTATCGCAAGTTAATACGCCTTTCATCGCCTCTGACTGCCAAGGCATCCACCGTGTACGCTTAGTCACTTAACCATACAACCCCAAAGGGTCTTTCTATTTGTCTTCACTTTTGAAAAGTGAAAGCAAACGGTCAAACAACCAAAGTTGTCTGCATTTTTATACATGTGCAGACTCGATTTTGCCGGACTCAAATATGAATTACTTTCGTAATTCCCAAGAACACTTGAATGTGTGTTGGTACCTANATCTTTCGATNTAGGATTTGAGAACTTTTAAATGAATAACATTAATCAAATGTTATTCGTCAGCTTTCCAAATTGTTAAAGAACTTGATTCATAAAGAACCATTTTTAAATATTCTCAAAGAGAAAACACTTAAAGATGGTGGAGCTAAGCAGGATCGAACTGCTGACCTCCTGCGTGCAAGGCAGGCGCTCTCCCAGCTGAGCTATAGCCCCATCAGTGTTGATGCTTACCGCCAATCATCTGGGAGGAAGATTGGTGGGTCTGAGTGGACTTGAACCACCGACCTCTCGCTTATCAGGCGAACGCTCTAACCACCTGAGCTACAGACCCAAGCATCGTCTTTAATCTAAACCTAATCAATCTGTGTGAACACTCATCGCAATAATCTTTCGTATAAGGAGGTGATCCAGCCCCAGGTTCCCCTAGGGCTACCTTGTTACGACTTCACCCCAGTCATGAACCACAAAGT